>CBDBDZ010000001.1:0-65419 GCA_965204215.1 Pseudomonadales bacterium
TTCTTCTAGCACAGGACTTGCTTCTTGTTGTCTAAGGTCATAACGCTCTTGAGCATTCATATCTTTATCTTTGGCTTTCTTCTCAATAGCATACAAACGACTTATATATTGTACTGCTTGATAAGCTAAACCACGGTTTTTGGTGTTCTTAACAATATTGTAGAAATTACGACGTGCGTGCATCCAACAAGCAACCTCTATCGCTTTGCCAATAAGTTTAATCTTATCTTTTTTAGTGATGGTTTCTTTTTCTTTGCCATCTTCATGGCGAAACAAAGGATCATAGCCTGGAAAAGCATCTGCTTGAATATAACCGTCATAATCAGATAATATTTTATAAGGCCATTTTGAACTTCTATTAGCCGAATAATCATAAAATATATAATCGCGTTGATCCTTTGTTTTATCACCACCTCGACCTGCATAAATCCACAAACGGCCTGTTTTGGTCTTTTTATTTCCAGGGGAGAGCACAGGTAACGGTGTGTCGTCGGTATGGATAATAGGATTATCTAAAGTAAGGCGCTTAATTAATTCAACTAATTCTAATAATATATCAGCTCCTGCTGCCAACCAATCACACATTGTTTGCCGAGATAATTCAATACCTTCTCTTTCAAATCGTTGTTGTTGTCGATATAAAGGAAGGTGATCAGCAAATTTATTAATCGCAATTTCTGCGATCAGCTCTGCACTAGCAAATCCTTTTTTAATAGGGATTGGTAGCATCGCTGCAGTGAGTATTTCACTATCAAACCGACATCCGCCATATTTAGGACGTACATGACATCGTACATAAAGTGTCTCCGGAATTAACACCAGTTCCTGGGTAACAACTTCACCCATTTTTCTCAATGCAACACCACAGCCACAAGGGCACTGCTTGTCTTTCTCATCAATATCGTAGTAAACATTAACGCGCGGTAATGACTCTGGAAATCGCTCACTACGATTTTGGCGTTTTTTTCGTGTATAACCCCCGACAGATTCAAACTCAATCTCTGATGCTGGAATATTGGCAGTATCGGTATCAGAATCATCCTCTTCAACGAGCCTTTCTGAACGTTGACCAAACTGCATGCGAATAAGATTATCAAGCTGATGCCGTAAATTACTGATTTCCAGCTCAAGCTCAGTTATACGCTTATCTTTTTCAGCAATAACTTGCTGCAGATACGCAACATCATTTTCTACTTCGGCAACTAACACCCCTGTCACCTCATGCAACAATTCCTGGTTGAACCTTAGCCAATCGCTGAGGATTTGTCAATTCAACACCAGATAACAATAAATTAAGTTCATGCGTATTCAGGCTGTAACAAGTATCGTTAATTTTAGGCGGACGAAAAATACCTTCAGGTAATACCTTATACCAAATACAATAACCCACTTCGTCCCAATAAAAAATTTTAACGCGATCAAACCTTTTTCCAAAAAACACAAACCAAGATTTATCTAAAGGTTTTTTGCCCATAGTAGCTTGGATGTATTCACTTAAGCCCACATAGCCTTTGCGCATATCAACGGCATGACTGGCAATAAATATATTAGGTGCCGTTGTTAGATTGAGCATACCAATCTCCAATCAAGGACATTAAGCCAGAGACCTGTTTTAAAATAAGACCGGAGCACTGTAAACTCAGTTGGCCATCCTGGTAACTAAAATGGAACTGATTATCTTTGCTAGTTTGTGTTATCTTGCTGTCTGCAACATCGACAGGAATTAACTTAGGCAAGGATGATAACTCTTGTTGGTCCCTATCCATGTCACGCAGCTTATAGAGTTGATAACGAAAAGGATGGAAGGGTAGTTGCTGCTGCTTGCAAAAATCCCGCATACTCAGTTTGCTTTGCTGGTAGGCTAGCACATGAGCACGCCAATAATTATTCCCCCCCTTTTCTTTAGCATTTGAAGATTGCTCAGTTAAGTTTTTATCCATCTTCTATTTCTCCCAAAAGCCAAGAGATTTCAGGGTAACTTTTTTTAAAAAATTTAAAAGGCGCTTTACACCGGACGCTCACGGATGATCTCAATCAATGGCTTTATTGTTGACGCACGCACACTACCAATAGAAATTCAGTTGGAAGCCTATGAAAAAGGGTTAATCCCCGGAATTGCTGAAGAATTCGTCTAAAAACTCATCTACAAATCATCATTTCGCGCCAGCGACTACCTAAATCCGCCCTTCTAAGGATTGCTGTATACGTTTCTGACATCATGTTCAGTTCTGGGTGTTCCATCTAAATGATGAAGTGTTGCTTGTATTTGTGAGGTCAATCCGATTGCATTTGTTATACCAGCTTGTTCAGCTTCTTGTGCTAAACGTAACGCTGTTGTTAAACAAGACCGTTTGTTTTCCGATGTGTCGTGATGATATCCACCTGTTGCATTGTACAAGTGTCTTGCCCAACGTAATTTGGCTTCGTTATTATCTTCATGCTCTGCCTGATAGCGCGCGTGTTGACACTCAAGATAAGTCTTACTGCTAGTAATAGTTGCTCTATCGTCGGGAAGACAGGTGTTAACTGCTTTCTCAATCCAACCAAGGGCTTCTTGCCAAGTATTGGCTGGGTTGGCTGTAGAAGGAGTTCGAGTAGCTAATGATTCAGCTAAGCGTCGCATACATTTGGCATGGCCTAAAGCTGCACCACGGCGGTAGAATTGTTCTGCGCGTACTAAATCTTTGCTGACGGGATTGTCCGTAAAGTTATCCTGAGGGCCATGATAATAAGCGGCCACGATATAGCAAGCACGTGCGTCTCCTGCTAAGGCAAGCTGAAAGAATAGACCAAAAGCTTGTTCGTGGTTTCTAGATTCTCTCACTTGTGTAGCCTGAACAAATAAGCGATTGTGTTCAAGTCGAGTTTGATGCTGTTGCAACTGTGACATGAAGCTTGTAGTGATGTTTGCGTATAAGCTAGAGCAAGCTGGTTTATCAAACCCATAAAGTGCAGGAATAAGCCCCAGTGGCGATGCTGCTGTCATCTTGCCATAATAGTCAACTTGTTGTTCAGGATTTGAAATAGGATTAGGCAGTGGGCGGGCTAGCGTTTGCTCAATCCCTGCGGGAAAGCTACTGGTAAAGTTGCCAGCAGCGATAAGGGGAAACAGCATTAAGCGTTTACCACTTTGTTGTTGCATTCTTTTCTGAATGGCCTCAAATTCAATCTTAGCATTATTGTTTTCAGTTTCCTCTAAGCGTGATTTGAGCCTTGGTGTACCAATTAATAAAACAGCATCAGCTTCGTCAATACCTTCTGCCATGTAATCGGTAATGCTGGTGGATAGATTGCATATATCTAATTTTACAATAGCACCCGTGGCTTCAAGTTCAGCTTTCAAACGTTTGAGACGTTCATGTATGATGTTGCATTCAGCGGAGTTTGCGGGAGGCCAGGCATAGCTAATAAATATCACTTTACCAGCTTGCTGGGTTAATTCAACCAGTTGTTGACATGACTGAGCATAGTCATGCCATAGGGTAAGATAGCTTGTTTCGTTTGCAACTAACATCAACTAGTCAGAATATTAGCACGATTAGGAGCTTGTGGCTCTGGAGGTGTCTCGAGTATTTGCATGGCATATCGTGCTTTAGGTCGATCGCTAGGATTGCGATGGTTCCAACACAACCCCACCAGTTCTGCAACATTAGGTGATGCTATACACTCTCGAGACATACGGTCTGCACCGTGTGTCCTAATTTCTCTTTCCACGGCAGCATCATGATTAATACGGTAAAATGGGATTTCTTCACTATAAATCTCCCATAGAGTCATACCCAGTGACCATATATCCGAATATTTGCCATCCTGTGGAGTCATAGGGTCACGTAGTATTTCAGGAGCTGTCCAACGTAATGTTCCAACATGCTCAGGGGCTTCTTGTTGACCTTGTCGACTCCTATGACTACTGGTGCTACGGGTGACACTATCTTGCATCTTTGATAGGCCAAAGTCTGACCACTTGGCCGTGTATCGTTGCCCAGAATGTTTAAGTAATAGATTTAAGCTTTTTAAGTCTCGATGGATAATACCTCGACTATGCAGGTATTCTAAACCTCGTGTTGCATCTTTGGCGATATCCATGCGCTGTGTATATGTAAATGCCACACTGGTCTGGAAGGCATCATATAGCGAGCCATCTGGCATCAACTCCATAACCAAGGCATAGGTAGGTTGTGCTGCAACATGATCTTTGTACTCAACAATATTGCCATGCCTAAGATCTGCCATGGTAGTGGCTTCTTGGTTGAAACTACTAACATCGCGTTGCCGTAAATTCTGGATACGAAATAGTTTAACAGCAATGACTATAGGCGGGTTATCACCAATTTGGTAAGTCCCTCGATACACATCACCAAAACCGCCTGAGCCGATTTGCTCATTCAGCTCTAATCTATGGCCTTGCACCGTTGTCATGGGAACAGGGCGACCATTAGCTTGTAACTGCAAGTGCAAGTCGGCTAGCTGTCTCTCAATAACCGTTATTTCTCGAGATAAACCGGTTTGGTGCTGCTGTTGCGTATCGGCAACGGATGCTTCTCTTAACAGCGTCACTGCTTCATTAAGTTGACGGAGTTTGTCAATATTTGATTCTGCAGTAGCTGCTTGTTCAACAACCTCTGCTGCTGCTCGTTTTTTTTCTTCTACTACATCACGTTCTCGCTGAAGCAGGGTTTCTCGCTCGCGTGTTGCTGTTTCTTCTGCTACTTGCTCCTGCATCCTGTTAAGCTTTATTTCTAGTTGGCTAATTAGTTCACTATTTACAATTTCGCGGGCAATAGCCAACGCATCCTCTAAATAAATAATTGCATTATCAATTTTTCCATTTACTAATGAATCTGATGACATCTCCTTAAATCTTATAATGCCCGCAAATCCAATTTCATTTATTTTATTTTGAATCATTTCTTGTTCTTGACCTAGCAACGACAAGTTATGTAGCGTATCATTAAATTCTTTAGATAATAAATATTCTAATTCTAAATAAGACAAAGCTTCTGATAAGTGTTTGATTTGTTTCATCTCACTAGAAGCTTGGTCAGCATTTTCTCTTTTCGAAATTTTGCCAATTCTAATCTTAATAATAACCATCTCAAATTTTTCATTTTGTTGTTCTTTTATTCTGACAATTAATTCATTATAAATAGACTCACCCTTAGCTATAATATTTTCTATTAACCGGTTTGACTCAACTAGAAGATCTACTTTTGCCTTAAGATCTTCTACAGAAAAATAATTTCCTAAATAAAAATTTTCATATATTGAATTCAAGCTAACGATATTACCGTTAATATCTCTATGTATTTCTATGCTTATGTCAAAAACTCCCAGGGTCTGTTTTTGATCATCAATTTTTTCGCTACAACGAGAAACCAAATCAACTAAATCATGGTTATTGCCGATAAATCTTTTGGCTATTTCTAATTTTCTAATGCTCTCAGAGACAAGTTCTCTTTGTCGCTCTAAACAATCTAGAAAGTTTGCACTATCACGTTGCTGAACTAACTGAGCTTGCATTTGCATGTTCGTATTCGCTTCGTCAATATATCTCATTGCGTAAGATCTCTTAAACTTTGTAATCTCACTCATACTGTATGATATACCCTTGGCATAGCAAAGCTGAGCCCTGTATAGAAAAGCCTCTTGTAAAGAATTATAAATTCTATCTAAGGTATCAATGTATGGAGACAATCCAACATGAAGCTCAATTGCTCTTCTAGCAGACACAAGCCCCTTGTTGGCCCTAGCAATCAATTGCCTAATATCATCAGAATTTTGACGTTGGGAAAGATCTTGTAATAACCTTATGTTTGTTTGTAACCAAGTTAGTTTGTTTTTTTTAGTTATAATTGTTGTCCGCTCGCTATCATAGTGGTCTATGGATTGCAATTTTTCAATTGTGCTAATCAATGTGTTTTCATCTAGATCTAGAAATTTACTTATCCCAGGATACCACGATCTTGGTGAGGCTTGTTGTGCTTCTGTTTGTGGTCTGATTAATTTTAATAAACGTATGATGAAATTTTTTTGTTGGTCAGACAAATTAGTACTATTGGTAGTTAATGATAAATTTGTTATTGATGCTCCATCAATCACCGTATCAAACCGATCATAAAAGTGGCTTAAATTATCGCTATCTAGTAGTAAATTATTGTTTTTAAGGTTTTCTTCCAGTTCTGAATCTATACTTTCTAGAATCGAATTGATTAATTGTTGTCTTTGCTCATTGACATCAGGTAGTTGCCAAGTATGTTCATTGTAACGTTGATCGTCATCAATGTCTTTTATCTCTTGCAACAGATTTATTATTTCGGTCAATTTATCAATTTTATGTTTCTTATTTTCCTCGTCGTTAATTTGTTGATTAATCTCTTGAATTTTTTCTAACTTTGGCTCAATGCGTGCATCTTGTGCTTGGTATGTTTGTATTTTTGTTTCAGATGAGCTTAGTCTGCTAGATATTTCATCCCTGTGTCTTTGTAATGTCTCTCTCGCTTGAGTATTTGTATCAGCGCTATCTCTTTCAAAAAGTGAATCCACGCTAGTTATTTGGTTTATAAAAGAATTTAGGTGGGCAATAAATATTCGATAGCTTTCTACTGTTTTAGGTATCGCTCTATTACATTGTTCATTGATTCTTCTTGCGATGCCGCTTACTAAGGCCTCCTTTTGGCTTGATATTGTTTGCTTGACTTCATCCCTGCTGCTTCTTAATGAAGCATGTCGGTTGCAAGGATCATGGCTTATCGCTTTTTCATAAAGTTGCTTTATTTGGTAATAAATAGTTAAACGTGCTTGTGGATCACGGGATCCAATAATCTCCTCGTTCTTTTGTCTTATTTCTCTCTCTAGTGTGCGTATGGCCTCATCAGCCAATGTCAATGCTGCGTTTCCTATTTTTAATCTATTTACTGCTTGTCGAAGTTGAATGATTTTTTGAGGATAATTTTTCTTATTACGACTATCAAATTCTTTAGCTTGATCGAATTGGTTTATAATAACATGCAGCTTCTCTATGCGGCTCATACCTATGTCATGCGCTGGTAAAGAAGCCATGTCGTGCCGTGCATTTTGTGCAGCCACTTCGTACGGTAACATGTGTTGCTGCTCTTCAAGCTCTCTTAGTAAATTATTTTCTTCATCAACATCAATTATGAATTCAGAAGAAACATAAGGATTGATCACTTTTTCTAAAGAAGAACCAATGTAGGTATTCATTGTGTCACGCGCAGTTAACCAACCATAAATATAATGCTCTGCAAGATGAGCCCTGCTTCTTGTGGTAGTAAAAATACTCTGACCTATGACACTCTCTGCTATTTCTTTAAATAAAGCGGTACTTAATTCAAATGCCCTGTTATCAATGGCATTGTATTGGACGTTATGACGGTATAAGCTCAATGACCTCGATCTTCCTTCGTCGTCTTCGGGCAAGATCTCTGTGCCTGGTTCAGGATAATTGTCGTAACCGATGAAATTGAGCAAGCCGATGATCTTTGTATTCTCCACTAACATATCAATACGTTGTGAATCATCAATCTCGTTAACAAATTCTGGGGTATCCTTTTGTCTAATGTGTTGCGCCTGCCCTCTTGTCTCCCATATGACAACCGTAATTTTGCAACACATTGCCAGTACATAAACTGTGTTGAGGTTATCATCAAGTTGATCAATCGGCATCCTAGCCTTATTGGTTAAATATTGCCTTAATTGCCCATCACGATCTGTTATTCCCCAGACTCGACTGCAAATTGACCTGTTTTCAATTAATCGATTGGTAGCTTCTTCTGTTGATAAACCAAATAAAGTAGAAACTGTCGCATCGGGCATTTCTTCTGGTTGTAAGCGAGTTATTATGCAACGTCCTTCTGTCAAGTTTTCTGTGCTACGAGTATTTTCAGCAAAGGCCACTGTTAAATGATCATTAAACGTGCCGCGTTCAATGTTGCTCGCATCAAAATTACCATCGGGCCTAAATAATCTTGTTGAGTTTTCTGTTAAAAATCCATTTTTAGTCATGTAATCCTGTTCTATCAAGGCAAATTTAAAACCTTCTCGATATTTATCTCTTTTAGTACCATCCCAGTTTATTTGGCGCTGAGCCAAAATCGTATTCAAGGCTGTCTGAATGGCTTCGTCATTGATACGCCCCAATGCTATTCTTAGTGTATCTTGATGTTGTGGTAAGTATTCACAATCACCATTGAAAAGCTTTAGTATAATATATTCCATTTTTTCAGTAGCGCTCAATGTGTAGCGTAAGCCAGTAAAAGAAGAAAAAATGTTACCCTGATCATCCCATTTATCATGTAAATGAAAACAGCATATATTATTTGGCCATTCCTGACGAAGGTTGTCAAATAAATAGTTTTTTATGCCATTACCTTCAGCCCCAGAAACAAGGATCCAGTAATGCGATCCTGTCCGTTCTCTTTCTAGTATCAATAAATTGACCGGGCGTAAATAGTCAATGATTTCATTAGGATTAGTACTAACGCTATATAAGAAATTCTCTGTTAACCAAATTCGCTCGTTTCCTAAAGTCAAATCACTCAACATTAATGTGGCCGCTGATCCTGATTTTAAATTCACGCTTCTCGTAAATTTTTCTAACTGAATAACACCCAGATCCCTTATTTGACCATCTATTGCTTTTCGAGCAAAGCCATTGTTTCCAAATAAGCTGACATATGACCAATTTTTCTCAGCCAGGGGTTGTTTTTCGATGGGTCTTGGTACAATAACACGTTGAATCACCTCCATTTGTTGCTCTTGTTCTTGATCTTGCTCAAAACTGGGTAATGATTCTACGTTAACGGTTGACGCTGTGCGAACAATAGTCATCACACTGATCTCGTCGCGCTCGGTATACACAGATTGAAAATGTTGTCGAATTTTAGATAATGCCTCCTTATCGGGATCAGTTATAAATCCGAAGTTGGCTTCTGGGATCAGTTCATGGGTTGCATACGCATGGGCATTTTTGGGCTCAGACAGGATAGAATAAAAAGTGCTTAACCGGGTGTCAATGGGGTGAACACACTGCTCAAGTGCCTCAGGGTTTATTGATGCTAATTTATCGGGCATGTAGTGTTGCTGCGACTCTAAAGCGCAATATTTTACAATGGCGGCTCTTGCTTGCAAACAATGTGGGCGCAATTGTTTTTTGATGTGATTGATTGCGTTAATACTGATCCATGCAAGTACATGTTTATTCTCTATCCTTTGATAATGAATAGCATTCACATCACCTATTTTGCGTGCAACGGATGGATGCATCCAGACACTAAACGTTTGTTGCTCATTTAACTGACGCATGCGCATGATAGCTTGCATGAAGGTATCTTTGTCTATGCCTTGATCAATAGTCACTATTGCGTGGGCATTGGAGTATAGTTTTGTATCTGTACCCCTTGCTCTTGCATTATCTAGATAAGTAAAGAGATGTTTGTTTGAAATTTGGCATTGATTTAACGCTATAGTGTGACCCGATCGTAAAACAACGGATAGACGCTTAAGAGTTTCATCAAAGTAGATCACGCCTAGAAACTCTGTGTTTTCAACCCTGTCTTGCGATGAGGAGTGTGGTAGCTTTTCAAGTAAATAGCTTGCCACCGCTTTATTATTTAAACCGGTAATTAATGCCCCAGCATCGATCAAGACGCAGCATCTAACGTCATTTAATCCCAAAGGAGAATTTTGATTTTGTGCGCTTGGGTTATTTATATCGTTGATATAATCTTTGAATTTATCTAGTAGTTGCTCAGTAGCATCATAGCTTGCAATCTTTATGGTCTTATTCACCGAGCGCATGGCGATATGCATCATCTTTCCGTTGGCCTGTTTATCATAAGGTTGACTAACAGTCCGCAATGGCATGAGTTTTTTGCGACCCTCTGTACCTGAGAAGCCTTGCATGATGGCATTACGGATCAATGTTTCAGCATTGCCGCTGATTTTTATAGTAAATTGCTTGGTTCCTTCTGGGAAGACAAAATGATTGCAATAGAAAAAGATAGCTTGCCTATTTATACACAGGCTTTCTGATCGTTTTAATGCTGTGTCTATGCTTAAGTTTGTTTGCCCATTAAAGAAACTGTCCCATTGGCATAATATTTCTGAGAAAGCACGACATGTCTGATATAAGCGGTTAAGGCATCGTGTTAATTGTTCTATGTTTAGGCCTTGATAGAGATAACTTAACAAGGTAAATCCTATCATAATATCAGGATGTGAGAATTCAGAACGAACAGCAGGCTCATCTTTTGCTTTAAACGGGATAGCAATTGTTTTTCTTAATTCGCCAGTAGGCAAAGTATCTAGGCCGTCGCTGCGAGCCATGGAAGGGCCGAATGGCCCGATGGCGAGTAGTCCGCGGTAGCCGGCGATTTTCTGCAGAGCGCAGCGAGTGCAAGAAAATCTTTATGCCGGCGTAGAGTCATGCGAGAGCCGGTGCGCAGTGTGCGAAGTACACGTAGCGCCGGTGACGCGGACTACTCGCCATCGGGCCATTCGGCCCTTCCATGGCTCGCAGCGAATGAGTAAAATCGTCAATCAGCGCCGCCGGTAATTCTCTAACTAGCTTATTGCGATTGACATAGCACTGTTGAATAGCGCGCAGTTGACCAATATCATTTGTAACACTTCCTCCACTTGCTAATGCAATATTAAGGTCACCTTTTTTACCCACGTTCAGTAAGATAACGCCTTGCTCAATTGATATACCGTAAGTCAATTGCCCCGTTTCTACAATCGCACGAGGTGTTGGGTGATTGTTCCCCATAATATCTTTGTAATATGGGTGCTGGTATACCCAATCAGGCATCCCAACAAGATTACCTGACTTATAAATACGTCCATGGGAGACATCAATAACATATTGCTGATCGCTACTACGATAACTGAGGGTATTATCACACGGTTGCCATTGTACCGATAAATGATCACCTAAAACCTCATTGACGATACCTGATAACACGTTATCAATGCCACCAAAAACATTTTTTTCTTGTTGAACCAAGGTGTACTCCACCTCATCGATGAGCCAGATCGGTAAGACGCGTTGTAAATCAGATTCACGACGAATAACACAGTGCGCAGTGATTAAAATTTTTTTATCTTCTTCTGTAAAATCTTGATCATACGCTGCGTATGTCATGATAATCAAACCACAGAATGTCGATTGCTTCAGCCCAGCGCGTCCGTTCATTGAGTCATCACGTTTTGTTTGTTCACACCAAGTCAATAACGCACGCCGAAGATCGCAAATAATCGCTTTGAATTGATTTTTATGCTCATCTATAGGGCAAAACTGGTACAGTCCATTAAGGAGCACTATAACATGGTAGAATAATTGGTGATCTTGTTGTCTTTGTTTTAGGAGACTCGCATACTCTGACAGGTAGTTGATCCATGCCCGAGTTAATCCGCTCTGTTTTAATGCCAAACTCAACAAGCTCAGCGGCTGCTCTGCATTATCCTGGTGTCGAATTTCAAATACTTCAAAAACAGCTTGCAATATCAGCAGCAAATGTGGCTTAGATTCAAAGGATAATTGCTTATTATTTAGGGCAAGATAAGCATTCTCTAATTGTAACAAAGGCGTTGCTCTAATAAATCCATAATGGCAATACTGTAAGCGATTAGTATCATTGGGTTGTTTTGTTTGAGTCGCTAAGATGTTGTTTTCATTCAAGCGATCATATCCGCCGCGCAATATTGCTGCTCCAGATTGATCACACTCTGGCTCACATAATGCGGTATGTTGACTGCGAATATAGATAAGCCGTTGCCAAGCTCGCAATTTCACCTGTTCGTCACTTAATTGACCCAGCATGTGGTAATGAATACCAGATAATAGATACCCATTGCTACGCCAAAGTTTCGGGTTCGTGAATGTGGCAACTGCATAAGATGGTGCATATTCATGTAGATAGCTAATGCCTCTATTGTCTCTTTTTATTCTTACTAGAGCACCCAATGGAATATTGCACGACAAGCCTGTGCCAACTAAACTGCTGTTTGATAATAACATACAGTCTCTTAAGCAATAAAAGAGTGGTGGCAAGATATTATTATTTCTTTGCCCATAAACCATGCTAAAATAGACTCTATGGTATCCAATAGCATCATTAATAACAAGAGGACCGCAACGAGCAGGAGGATCATGAGTTAGCTTTTCACAGTGGGTATCATCTCTATAAGAACATGCCGTACACCAGCCCATGGCTTGATAAAAAGCCGGGTGGTTATCTGGATACTGTCTAAGTAGCTCAATGCCAAAATTATAAGTAACAGCGGCTTGCACTTGGGATTGATAGGGGTAATCGATTTTTTCTTTAATATGCTGATTAATAGTATGGTGGTCATAGTCGCTATGTTTAGCATTTTTAGGAACGATACAATCAAAGTGAAATAAGATAGCATTTTGTTGTTGTCCCTTAAAATATTCAGTAATCATTGAAATAGCAGGGATCCAATGCCTTTGCATAATAGGTAAGGTTTTACTGACTTCAGCCCAATTCAGGTAACCATAATACGTCGTACTCAAACGGAATTGGGCAAATCCTGCTGCAATAAATTTAGTATGACTGCGCACTGCATTATCAACTAACGCTACAATAGCATATAAAATAATGGCTCTATGTGCGTACTGTCTCGGATCGTAATCTTTTCCATATTGACGTCTCATAAATTGTTCATAAGCTGTTTGATAGGTTGTAGCAATCGTCCACAGTATTTCAGCACAATCTGCCAAGTACTTATCATAATCCTGAATTCTGTGGTTTTGCTGACGATGCCAATTAGTAATACCCCATGTGGCAAGTATTTCTAGAATGAAGTGTTCTATGCCATGACGCAGTCGTTGCAAGGAAGGTAGAGCATAGTTGCTCTTAAGTTTATCTAAAAAATTACCTTTAAATATTTGTAGTAAATCCAAGCGATCACGATGTTGGGTTGGTGGTAGCGAATAGTAAGGGTTTTGAGTTGTTGGTGTCAGTTGTGAGTGTATAAAATAGGCGGCAATTTGTTGATCGGTTTTAGCAGGTAGTTGTGGTTGACTAATGTTTTCAATAGAAAAACGGCGGGCTGTTTTTTGTTGTTCATACCGTGATCTTGCGCAACCTGATAGCCACTTTTGCGCCGCATCTAAATGTTCATAGAGTAATTTGCAAATATTGCTAGGCGAATCGCGCAATATTTTGGATGCACCTAATTCATGGCCTAAATACGCAATGGCTTCTGAAATGACAAACTGTAACCGATGATTATACTGTACCAAATAATTCTCACTGGAATATCGCCCACGAAGGAGGCCAATAAATTCATTAAAAATGCGTGTTTCAAAGTCATAAACTATTCGATAATACTGTTTTCTGGTGAGGGAACTTGCATCTGTCAATTCTGGATCGTTGTGATCATGAAATAGTATTTCAAACGTATATTTTATCAGCTGCCAGAGGTGGAAAATATTGGCACATGCCCCGTGATGCTGTTTAAAATAAGGACTTGTGTCATTCAAGACAACAGGCTTTCCGCCCAACAATCGAAATAATCGATATAATTGCTGATCATTAAAACTTGAATACATACTGGCGCTTGCAAATAATCGAAACCAGTCAATATTTAATACTTGATTATTGATGTTGATAAATTTTAATATTGATGAATGTTTTAGTGATAACGCATCATGCGCGGCTTGATGGTGATAATTATTGTGTGATGCGCAAATTATTGCGTGGAGCCCGCTCGCGTTACGGTTTACTATTAAATTTTGCTGCTTTACTGGTAGAATAATATAACCGCCATTGGTTAATGTATTCGCTTTGTTAGTATACACTCTTGCTAAATCATCTAGCCTATTTCGTTCTTCATCATTATTGGGTTGTGAGCGTAATACCTCCTGTTCTCTTAACGTGTTATCCCAATCATTGAATTGTTGAATAATGGCCTCTAATCTTCCCAATATTGGTGTTAGACTATTATCACCGTTGCTAAAAACAATAGACTCCCCGTATTGCATATCTCTAATTTCACCTACTAGCTGCGTTAGATATCCAATGAATACCTGACGCAAATAACGTCCCATTTCTTCCATCGAGTTTGTTGGTTTATCTTGGCTAGCATGATGCGCTTGACGATAAAAAATAACATAAAACGCATCGATTAATTTTTCTAAAGGATTTTCATTTAAATCTATTAACATAAAAGAACCTTAAAGGGGTTCGGTGGAAGAAATGCCATTTTTCGGGATTTTATCATAAAACCACTAAAACCGTCAACGCAAAGTCTCTTCCAACGCAACATGAGTCTGAAATGATACCCAGTTTCTAACGCAAAATGAGGCTGAAATCATGCCCTGATCGTTCATGATTCAGGAATGAACATTATTATGAACGATACCAATCTACAGGACCTGGAGCAGGTTGACCAGTTTTTGACTGGGACCGCGGCAGTAAATTTTAAGGCATCCTCTCGAATTGAAAGCTATCGCTGGATTGCTAAAACGTTGAAACGATTTGGCTACCACCACTTATGCAAAAAAGAGAAGGGTTTGATTTGCCGCTACATCGAGCAAGTAACCGGTTATTCTCGCCAGCAAGTAGCACGATTGATTGCTCAACATCGGGAAACGGGCTGGGTTGGTAATCGCCAGCGGCAACCTCGGCATTGCTTTGCTAGACTCTATACACGAGCTGATATTACCCTTTTGGCAGAAACAGATACATGGCATCAAACATTAAGCGGACCAGCGACAAAAAAAATATTTGAACGTGCATTTAACCTTTTTCATGACATGCGCTATGAACGATTAGCCGCTATTTCTGTTGCGCATATCTACAATTTGAGACGCAGTACCACTTATTGCAACCAGCGACGAAACTTTACTAAGACAAAACGTAGTCCTGTTGCAATTGGTGAACGACGTAAACCACGACCACAAGGGCAGCCCGGGTTCATACGCATTGACACCGTCCATCAAGGCGATGAGGACGGTATAAAAGGCGTTTATCATATTAATGCTGTTGATGAGGTAACCCAAATGGAAGTGATTTGTGATGTTGAGAAGATCAGCGAACGTTACCTGATCCCTGTCTTGGAGAAAATGATTGATTTATTTCCATTTAAAATTCAATCGATACATGCAGATAATGGCTCAGAATATATTAATCATCAAGTTGCCGATTTATTACAAAAGCTTTTTATCGAATTAACCAAATCACGCCCAAGGCATAGTAATGATAACGCGCTGGCAGAAAGTAAAAATGGTTCGGTAATCCGTAAAATTCTGGGCTACGTCCATATCCAGCAATATTTTGCGCCGATGATTACAGAATTTTATGACGCATACTTAAATCCATACATCAATTTCCATAGGCCATGCTACTTTGCTGTAACTGTGACTGATAACAAAGGTAAGCAGAAAAAAACTTACCCCTATGAAGCGATTATGACACCCTACGATAAACTCAAGTCACTGACCAATGCCGAGCAATATCTCAAGGATAGTATGACGTTTGCTAAGCTTGATGAATTGGCGTATCTTAAAACCGATCAACAAGCAGCCCGTGAAATGCATCAAGCACGAAAGGCGTTATTTGATCAAATAATGGCGATCCAGCAAACAAAAAATGTACAGATCAAATAGATTTAATACTGAACATCAGGGTAGCTGTTAGTTTACTGATTTCAGACTCATGTTTAGATTAGAAAATACTCGCAAGCACAAATTTTAAATCATCATTGTCCTATCAATAGCCAACCCATTTAGAAAGCTTGAACTCATTCAGTTGGTTGATAAAATTATACCCTTGTCTAAACAATAAAACCTTACCACCTCTGAGCTGTAAATAATGATCCATTTTGCCAGAAAAATTCGGCTTCTCAGCAAATCTGAAAGGAAGCAACTCAAATCTAGATCGCCTGTTCCCTTGATTCAGTTATGCTGCAAGTGACCTCCCCCAATAAACTGGACTACTTTGAATTAGAGGGATCTGGCAAAATCTACGACGAAGACGAAGGAGTTTGTCATGAAAAAGCGATATACTGAGCAACAAATAGCCTATGCACTTAAGCAATCTGAGACTGGGGTTACCATTGCAGAGATTGTTCGAAAAATGGGTATATCTGAAGCCACCTTTTATAACTGGAAGAAACGCTACAGTGGTTTAACTGGCATGGAGCTTAGAAAGCTAAAGCAAATCGAAGATGAAAACCGCCAGCTGAAAAAGCTTGTAGCTGAACTCAGTCTGGATAAGCAGATGTTACAGGACATCCTATCAAAAAAGGATTAAAGCCAGCCGCCAAAAAGGAAAAAGTTGAATATCTTCGCCATGCTTATCGGGTAAGCCTGAATGTGGCCTGTAAGGCGATGATGTTAAGTAAGAGCGGCTATTACTATCGTCCCATTAAAGATACGCAGGAAGCACTGCGTAAGCGTATCAAAGAAATAGCAGGTTCACGAGTTCGCTATGGTTACCAGCGAATTTATGTTCTGCTAAGGCGAGAGGGCTGGCAAGTTAATCATAAACGTGTTTATCGGCTTTATAAGCAAGAAGGGCTAAGTTTACGCTTTAAACGGCCTAAACGGCGAGTCAGCGCAGCCCATCGAATGGAAAGGTCGCTACTGACGACTAAAGACCAATGTTGGTCGATGGACTTTGTTGCCGATCAGCTGTTCAATGGGCGACGATTACGATCACTAACTATAGTAGATAATTTTAGTCGAGAGTGTATAGCGATCACAGTGGATCATAGCTTAAAAGGGAAAGATGTGGTTAATACAATGACAGTTATCTATGAATTAACTGGGCGCAAGCCAGAGCGGATACAAGCCGATAATGGCAGTGAGTTCATTTCAAAAGTCATGGATAAATGGGCTTATGAGCATGGGGTTACGTTAGATTTTTCAAGACCAGGGAAACCAACAGATAATGCATTTATTGAGTCATTCAATGGCAGTTTCAGAGATGAATGTCTGAATGCTCATTGGTTCTTGTCATTGGCCGATGCTCGTGAAAAGATAGAAGCCTGGAGACAAGATTATAATGAATTCAGGCCGCATAGTTCATTAAATAATTTGACGCCACATGAATTTTTAAACTATCATCACGCAAGTTCCTAGTGAACTATCAACGCCAGATTTCTCTAAAAGTGCTGGTTCAGGAAATGGGTGAGGCTCAGCAAAGGAAGAAATTCTTGTTTCAAACAGTCTTAAAAATGGGAGGTTTACACACCCATTAAGTGTATAAGTCTCAACTTGATCTGACAAACAGCTTGAAAAGTTGAGAGTTTCCGGTTTTGATAGAAGTGTGAACTTTAAATCAAAACATGTTTAAAAAGGAAACTCTCATATGTTAAATACTACTGATAAAATCATTAAACATAAAGTCGGATTGCTAAATCTAGCAGAAGAATTAGGAAATGTATCAAAAGCCTGCAAAGTCATGGGGTTATCACGTGATACATTTTATCGATATAAGGCAGCAGTTGAAGAAGGTGGCGTCGAGGCATTAGTTGAACAAACTCGCCGTAAACCAAATATGAAAAACCGCGTTGAATCCCAAGTTGAGCAAGCTGTCATTGGATACGCAACTGACTATCCAGCCCATGGCCAGCACAGAGCAAGCAATGAGCTGCGTAAACAAGGTATTTTTATATCGGGCAGTGGCGTACGTAGCGTCTGGTTACGTAACGATTTAGCTAATTTTAAAGCCCGTTTAAAGGCACTAGAGGCTAAAGTTGCCGAAGAAGGTTTCATACTTACCGAAGCACAAGTCGTTGCTTTAGAGAAGAAGAAGCATGATGATGAAGCATGTGGCGAAATTGAGACAGCGCACCCTGGCTATCTAGGCTCACAAGACACATTCTATGTAGGTAGTTTCAAAGGCGTTGGTCGTGTTTACCAACAAACTTTTGTTGATACCTACAGTAAAGTTGCATTTGCTAAGCTTTATACAACTAAAACACCGATCACAGCCGCTGACCTGCTCAACGACAAAGTTTTGCCATTCTTTGAAAATGAAGATTTGCCGATGCTGAGGATTTTAACAGATCGAGGCACGGAGTATTGTGGTAAAGCAGAACAGCATGATTATCAGCTTTATTTGGCTTTAAATGATATAGAACACACAAAAACGAAAGCGCAGTCACCACAGACCAATGGTATCTGTGAGCGATTCCATAAAACAATATTACAGGAATTTTACCAAGTTGTTCTGAGGAAAAATCTGTACTCAGATATTGAGTCTTTGCAAAAAGATCTAGACGAATGGTTAAAATACTATAATAATGAGCGAACTCATCAAGGTAAGATGTGCTGCGGCCGAACGCCGATGGTTACATTGATTGATGGCAAGCAAATCTGGAAGGAAAAATTTATTAACTAAATTTGACCTGACAGTCACTCTTGAGAAACCGGAGACTGTCAGATCAAGTTTGAGCTACTACATTCATTAAAGGCTAAATCATAAGCGTCTTTTTCTAGTTTGCTTAACCTTTCCTTTTCTTGTCGCTTTGACTCTAATAATTTTTCTTGGGCTATTTCTTGAGGAGTTCTATAATTGCTTTCAATCCAAACCTCTCCTCTCTTTAATGTTGAAATAAACGCTCCTAACGGATTGTCATAACCTTTGACTTTCTCATTATATTTAAGAGCATACGAAAAATGGTTTATGCATTGCTGAACCGTTTCTATATCAAAAAAACCTTTATTATAAATTTGACGAACTTGAGACTCACCAAAACCGATATGCTTTATCGAATCATAATCTATTTGAAGCCAATCAGCCGGTAATATCGACGAGAACGATTCCTGACCAGAAACGTCATTTATACTCTGCGATATTTCACTATTCAATTCCAATCCGATTTGAAGTTGCAAGATATTAATAAACTCATCAGGCAAAGAAAAAACAGAAAAACCTCCTATTCCTCTTTTCCCTCCAACTCTCGCAATTAATCCTTTCTCGCCCATACGTTGCAATATTTTTTTTATTGTTTTTTTGGTTGTTTTTGTGGCAGCGCACAAAGAGTCAAGTGTAATAGGCCCTGTAATGTTAGATTTCTTTTTGCGGCAACATGACACCATGTAATAAGCTATTTTCTTTTGTAACCCATATAATTTAGCAACTTCATCATAATAATCCACATTCGAAATACAGCCTTCACTGTTTTCCTTGTTTTCCTTTATTACTGACTTTTCTTCTTCTGAGGTTTTATCACGTATAATTTGTTCTTGAAGTAAATAAGGCGCCCTTCTTTTAGCAACAAATTTCTTTTTCCCTTTCTCAGTCAATTCTACTGTTGAGGAAGACATAGCCTACTCCTTGTTTAAGCTTCCAGAGATTCTAGATCGTGTGATTCATTTTCATTGTCTCCATCTTTAGGAACACTTTCTTTTCTGTGGTTCATGTCAAGAAGTTCCCTCGTAAGAGTATCAATATCCTCTCTACCTGACGTACTCACTGTGCTGTCAAAGACAGATAGTTTTCTGCGCCTATATTTTTCTATTTCTTTACATCTCCGAACATAACCTGACAACATCATATCGCCATACTCTTCGTGTTTTATAAGGTCTGTGTGTGTATCTCTTGAATCTTTCTCTCTATTATCGTATTGATTCAATATAATTTTTATTGGTATTTCGTTAGAATCATAATCTTGAATCATTCTTTTTACCTCTCTTACCGTTATATCAATCCCCGAGTCGCTAAAATCACAAGGAGTTGTCGGTAATATTATTGAGTCAGCACATAAAACAGCAGAAGCAACGCTCTGACCTAATGATGGAGGGCAATCTATTAGTATTAAATCATATTTATCACGGAGAGGATCAATCTTAGATTTAAGCACTTTTTGCAAAGGGATCGCTTTTAGCATGATAAAATTATCCAAAACAGAGTTATCATATCTACTAGGTAATATCTCTAATCCAGGTATTACATTTACAATAGAATCCTCTATATCAATGTTACTATCTTCTAGCAGGTCTATTAATACTGGATAGTCGTGTGCGTTAATGTCAAATGATTTTGTAAGATTTCCTTGGTGATCCAGCTCAATAATTAATACCTTTTTCCCCATTAAGGTAGAACGAACTGCAACTTCTCTGCAAAGTGTCGACTTCCCTACTCCACCTTTTACTAAAACAAAAACCATGACTCTGCATGATTGATGATAATCAGCAAACATTTTCAAGGCAGTTTCATGCTCAAAAAAAACCCTGTTCCTAAGTTTTGAGTGAGGAAGTTTTTTTGTCTTCAGTTGTTTGTGAACCCCTTGGACAGTAATTCCAAGAATATCGGCGGCTTCTTTGGCTAGGATTTTTGGATGCATTTAAAGTCCCTTAATGCTTTGGTTTAAATAAAATAGCCCATATGGCGTTTAAAATAAACCGCATTCTTTGCTTTGTCAACATCTTGTAGCTTATTTTTTAAAGCAACTAAGAGCTTTCTAGTAGTAATTATTTTTAAAATACTACTACTAACACATAGCCTATTTAGACTCCTATTTGACTCCTTGATATAAAAAAGCACTTATATTTTTATTGCATTAACAAGTTGTTTTATATGAATTTATTTGGCGAATGGCATACACCTATGCTGCTATTTGTTTAAGATAAAGACTATTATTAAGACTCCTAAATGTTCCCTAATTGACCCTTTGTAGACTACCAATAGACTCCTAACTAACCCCTAATGAGACATTTAATTGCCTCCCATTTAGACTTCTTTTACGTGTTAGAAAATAATATGAGTCACTTAATATTATCAGGAATAAAACTAATTTTGTTGAGATATAGCGATAATATATTACTCACTAAGAGCTACCCTTGAGCCTTAGGCGGTTAACCCGGACTCCTAGTTAGCCTTCCAAATGAAAAGTCCTGTGTTCCAACGTTGCTTGGTGTAGCATCTTACTGAGCAAGGTACAAAGGCTGACTGGCCTTGACCAAGGCGGGTTCAACTCCCAATTAGACTGCTAATAGACTTCTTATTTGACTCCCAAATGAAAACCGTTGTTTCAAGTGTTGGTTGGTGATGAATCTTGCTGATCCAGGGCACGATGGCTGATGACTATTGATCAAAGCAGGGGAAGACCCCCAATTAGACTGTTAATAGACTGCTTATTTGACTCCCAAATGAAAACCGTTGTTTCAAGTGTTGGTTGGTGATGAATCTTGCTGATCCAGGGCACGATGCCTGATGACTATTGGTCAAAGCAGGGAAAGACTCCTAATTGGACTGCTAATTGATTTCTTATTAGACTACTAAATGAGGGCTCCTGCTCTAACGTTGCCTGGTGTTGGATTTTAGCGATCAAGGGTACAAGCTGTGATTAGCCTTGCCCAGAATAGTTCCGACTCCTAATAGATTTTTGTTTGACTCCCAAATAAGTAATTTTTGTCACTTTAGTTTCATATTGAACCCTGCTGAACAAGGCGACAAAAGTAAGCTAGAGGAAAAGCACGCAGGGCATTGGTTCGATATTGATTAGGCGATAAGTACTCGACTCTGGTCATTTTAGCTGGCCAACATAGTCAAAGTGATTGGCACGTTTCACGAAAAACATGCCGGTTACAGGGCCGCATTATTTGCTTCTTAATCGATCATTTTCCGCGCTCGATGCTTCATAAAGGGCTTGATATTGATCAGTTACGCGTTGGTTTTCTTTAAGCTTTATTTTTATTTTTTCTTGCTGGTGATAGCAATTGGCTAAAAGTTGTTTCAATTTTTTAGGATCATCGGGGAGTTCGTGAATAACCATTGGCATGGCGACATTTCTACCATCAGAAGTTTCAAATGATGGGGTTAGGGCGTCGATTTCGTCTTTCATGGCCCGAATTTGGTCTTTAAGGGTGTAAAATTCGTGCGAAATGCCTTCTAATAGCTCATCTAGGAGCTGAGCACGAGCGGCCGCCAAACGGCGACGTTTGTCCCAAGGCTCTGCAATTTCGTCTGCGGCGGCGCTAGCCATGGCTTCAAAGAGGTCTTTTGTTTCCTTTTTGACTTGTAATTCGTAACGGACGAAGCCATCATTGGAGCGTCTGTTGCGATACTTGCTTTGTGCGTTAGGACGGGCAGGGGAGTGTGGAACTTTTCTTTTCATTTGTATTTCTCTGCTGTCGCCGGAGATGTATAACCGGAGACAGTATTGCTTGGTTTGAGTAAAAAAACAAGTCTAAAATCCTTAATACCTTTAACTCAAAATTAGGGTATATTGGATAAGAACAAAGCTTAAACCCCTGGCGCAGGTCAATTTTTGGGCGATTGACCGGTTTTGAAAAGAAAGTTAACAGACTAGTCGGAAAACGCGCAATAAGCAGAGAGAAGGCTGGTTAGCAAGATAGCGTTGACAAAGCGTAGTACGAAAACTTGACTTTAGTATCTTGTGGGATACAATAAAGCAATGAAAGGAATGACGAATATTATCTATGAGTATGTAACTGAGCAGGGTAAGACGCCTTACTCTGATTGGTTGAATAATATTAAGGATAAAAAAGCCAAGGCGATTGTGATGGCGCGAGTCGATCGTATGGAGCTGGGTAATTTGGGCGACACAAAACCGGTGGGCGATGGCGTGTTTGAGCTTAGGATACATTATGGGCCTGCCTATCGGGTTTATTATGCGCAGGGTGGCAATCGAGTATACCTTCTGCTTTGTGGCGGCGATAAATCAACCCAAAAAATGGATATTAAGAAGGCGAAGCAATATTGGTCAGATCATTGTGGGAGTAAAGCATATGCCAAGTAGAAACGTGAGAAGTATACATAATCAACATTTACGTGATCCAGAAGTTGCCGCTGAATATATGAATGATGCACTAGAGTCGAATGATCCTGCTGTTGTTTTGATGGCATTGCGCAACATTGTTGATGCCCAAGAGGAAGGTATAGCCGGCTTAGCAGAGAAAACAAAATTGGGTAGGGAAAGCATGTATAAAATGTTGTCTCCTAAAGGCAATCCAAAGCTGGCAACGTTTTCCTCTGTTCTACAAGGTTTGGGTTTTCAGCTGCGTGTTATTCCTGAACCACAGCGCATGGATCTAGATAGGCATTACTGAACGAGCATGTATTAACCCCCTTGTTTGAACAAATGTGAAAAGAAGAGCTAACAAGATGGTCGAAAAATACATAAAAAAGGCCGAAGAGGGTCCTACTGCGGTTTTAACTAAAGAGGACGATCTGGCGGCCTATGCTCATGTCGCTATCAGTGACAGCACTCGGCATGCGTACCAAGACGATATTAAACAATTTCTATCCCAAGGGTACTCACTGCCTGCGACCGTTGTCCAATTGCAACATTATTTAAGAGCATGCGCGACTATTCATAACCCTAGGACCATTCAACGCCGTTTGATTGCACTGCGCCAGTGGCACCGGCTACAAAACCAACCGGATCCAACCGCTGATCCGACTGTTTTGCAAACGTTACGCGAGATCGCGCGAGTGCATGGGCAGCCTAAGCGCCAAGCGCCCGCACTGGCTTTGCCGGATCTCGATTCGCTGCTGGCACACTTGCGGCAAACTGATGCCTTAATTTCACTGCGTGATCAAGCGCTGATCTTAGTTGGTTTTTACGGTGCGTTCAGACGCTCAGAACTGGTTGCGCTCAAATGGTCTGATGTGCAGTTTGTTCGCGAAGGTATGATCATTACAATCAAGCGCAGCAAAACCGATCAAACAGGTCAGGGGTTCTCGTGCAGTTTACCTTATGGGCCAGAGCCAGCGCGTTGCGCGGTACAAGCGCTGCTTACCTGGCGCAATGCCTCTTCACCCACCAGCGGGGCAATTTTTAAGCGAATTAGCAAAGTGGGTACTTTGAGCAAGCATGCGATTGGGCCACGTACTGTCAATCACCGCCTGAAGCAGTTGGCCAAAGCAGCGGGATTGCCATATGCTGAAACCATAAGCGCACATAGCCTGCATCGTGGTTGCGCCACTGAAGCTGCACGGTTAGGAGCTTCATTGCCAGCAATACAACGGTTTGGGCGTTGGCGAACCACGCAGATGGTGGTGGAATATATCGAGGCGGGTCGGCAGTTTGCGGATAGCGCGCTTCATACACTCTATACGTATAAACCAGATATTTGATAGAGAGGACAATCAGTCATGACAGAACATGCTTGCGGTTAGGGTAACGGATGATGGAAATGGAGCAATCACTTGAACAGCTTCAGGGTGTCGTTGAGCGGGTGACCTTTCATAACCAAGATAGCGGCTTTTGTGCGCTGCGTGTTAAAGGTTCCGATGACATAAGCGCCGGTTTTTACTAATTATTTTGACCGCATTTTACAGTGCCTTGTGGGTCCATTTCATTAAACCCTGCCTGACTAATTAATGGCCTGGCATTTTTACATTTGGCCGTCCAATTTGCGACAGAGTCTTTATTTTAGCTTTTTTTGGCTGATTTTTTGGGGGATCAGTATGCCCTCTTCTCTTTTTACACAGAGGAGGTGGCGGGTCCTGTTTATAACGGTCAGTTAAGCGGCCAATCGCGGTTTCAATGTCACGAGAAGTATAGTTGGAGCTAATAAAGCTAATCCAATCATCGTCAGTTGGATTAGGTTTTCCAATGTTTTTGGCATGTTGTTTTTTGAGCAAGTCAAACAGTGCCAGGATTGCCATGGTATTTAGATTGTTTTGTGTTTGTTGCACTCGCTCAGCCCGCGCCGCCAATGCTTGTTTTGCCATTCTTTCCCACTTGTTATTACCATTATTAGCTGGTGATTTTTCTGCAGCTTTAACCATTGTTCTATCCCACTTTTGTTTCGTTAGCACTATGCTACTTATTGGAATTGCTGTTTTCTAGCTTCATCTTGTCTAGGATCAGCAGTCGGCTCTGCTGGATCAATATCCATAGCAGGATTAGTTGTATCAGCATGTGCGTCCACAGCTGGTAGTCCGGTATTTTCCGCATCAGTAGTCATTTGCGCACTAGCCGTTTGATGTAAAGCTCTGACGCGTTCCAATCGGGTTTCACTCTCCACTAATACGGTACATACCTCTGTAAATGCAGTGTTCAAAGCGCTTGCTAGTTCCGCGCCTGTGCCATCGGGCATTTCCAATGCAATAGCATGCATCTCACAGATGCGATTATACATTTCAAGTGAATCTTGCTGCATTTTTTGTGCTTCTTCAATCGATAAGGCAGTTTGCAAGGTGGCTGTTACAGCAGCATTACTTGTTGCATTAGTAGCAGTTACTGCATCAACAGCAGTACTGGTTTTAGCGACTTTGGCTACTCTCTCCACGCCATCTGGCATGAATAGTTCCTCCAACGGTATTGCAGCTGCAATCTCTGCCATGTGTTGTTGGTTTGCTGTAGTTAGTTCGGCCTGAGAAGCTGTGACTGAACCTAACGAGCTTTGTGTAGCAGGTGAGTTAGGTGCTCTCACTGTCGATAAAGCACTTGGATTTAACCGGTCAGCAATCGATTCTGCTTCAGTGCGTACATCATTAGCTTGCGTGCGACGACGCTTTTTACTTTCTTTGTACTTCTCCATAACCTCTTCTTTAAATATCCGTGCCGCAATAGAAACTATAGCCATGTGAAAAACTCGTTGCCGTGGATCAGGGCTGGCAGTAGCTGCACGTAGCGATTCTAATGCTCTGTTAACAACTCTTAAGTTGATTTCACGAGTGCCACTGACTTCTTGGGTATATTCTTGCCTGAAGTAAGCCATGGCCGCTTGTAATAAAGTTCTACCCTGACTGTCGGTAAGTAAGATGCCGTCATAGTTAATCGTTCCTAGTGTTTGAATAAACTCTTCACCAAACAATGGATGTTGTCTTAACCAGTCAAGTGCATCATGGTTTCCCTTGCCTGATCCTGAGTTAGAGCTGGGTTTAAGTAGCCATAGATTTTGCGGACAATTATGGTATAGCATATAAAAATACTTGGTGCCGACCACGGTATTATTTGGTGGCGTTTCAATAAAATAGTCTGTTTTACTTTCGCGGCGAGATTGAATATCAGTATAAACAGCTAGGCGAAATTTAGGACTTAAATTCATAGCGCGGACCATTTCTAGTTGTCTAGCTAAAATATTCTCAGAAGGTTGTAAGTGATCTGCATGCAAATCTCCTGGGAGATCAAAGGCAATATCGGCTGGACTTAAAAATTTGGTTATGGTTCTTTCGCGGCCGTCTACCGTCTTTTTTTCTTCCTGAATTTCCGCATGCTCAGACTTGAATAAATGCAAGCGTGTTGAAACCAAGGTTGGTTTGCCATCTTTTTCAGGACCGTCAAAGAAACCAACAACTTGTGAGCCAGTACCATTCCTAATGGGACTTGGCCAGGCTTTGGACTTCCAATTTGTATACGTTGTGCCTGTTCGTTGCCTAGGCGGTAGTGTGTCCTCATCAGGCCAGCTGGCTTGAGTTGGTAAGTTTAATTTATTGGGAATAATGCCATAAGTTCCAAGTTGAGCTATGAGATTAGTTGCGGTAGATACATGCTCGGCTTTGAAGTATTTAGCTTCTTCTCCCGCGGGTATTGGATTGGGTGGCATACGATCATTCAAGAGCAATGCAAACAAACGAAAATTCTGTTGAATTGATTTTACGGTATCAGTACTTTGGATGCTGCTAATATTGGCTTGAAATGCGAGATGCAAGTTAGTTATAGCTTCTAATACTTTTTCCTGATCTAGCTCTTCAAACTGACTGAAAAACTTAGTTAAATCAGCATCTAAGTCATCAACCAAGTCTGTGTCGAACCCATAGCTAGGTGGGTTATGAGTTAGATTTTCTAGTTTTAGTTGTTCTGGCACGCTATCCCCCTAATTTTAGCCTAAAGATAATGCCTTATTTAAGTATAGCAGAGGACTTAATACAGAAAGCTAAGCAGGCCAACTTTATTGTGGTGCAGTAAAAAGCGGCGCTTACTTAATTTTGGGGCGAGCCGGGGGCATCATCACTGATGGGTTACTGTTATGTCCAACAACAGTGTGATTCTGAGTTATCATGGTCTTGTGTAATCCAAATATGCCAGCATTACGCGCGAGTGCGTTACCTTGGTCATGTCTATGGCTTTGGTGAAGGCCCTGTCTATAGCGTGCTTCAAGGAGAGAAATTGCACCTTCAATTTGTTGATGGCTATATTGAGCAACAATACGCTGAATGCAATCGTCATCAGATAAATTGCTTTTTCCTTCAGTGCGAGTAGCGTCTTGCTTAACTTTGTCAATTAAAGCACGTATGGCCATTACTCTGATGCTTGTATCTCTCGCTTGCCTATCAGCAACTGCCGCAGCCTGCAATTCAGCTACTTTACTGTTTCCACTATCGCCGTCTATACCCATGGTTTTATCTCACTGTGATTTTCCTAAGTCATTTTTTATTTTGTTATTCTCGACCTGAACCGCTCCATTGTACATCTTATATCCATTAGTTTGCAAGTTTAAGTCTCTTCCAACGCAACATGAGTCTGAAATGATACCCAGTTTCTAACGCAAGATGAGACTGAAATCATGCCCTGATCGTTCATGATTCAGGAATGAACATTATTATGAACGATACCAATCTACAGGCCCTGGAGCAGGTTGACCATTTTTTGACTGGGACCGCGGCAGTAAATTTTAAGGCACCCTCTCGAATTGAAAGCTATCGCTGGATTGCTAAAATGTTGAAACGATTTGGCTACCACCACTTATGCAAAAAAGAGAAGGGTTTGATTTGCCGCTACATCGAGCAAGTAACCGGTTATTCTCGCCAGCAAGTAGCACGATTGATTGCTCAGCATCGGGAAACGGGCTGGGTTGGTAATCGCCAGCGGCAACCTCGGCATTGCTTTGCTAGACTCTATACACGAGCTGATATTACCCTTTTGGCAGAAACAGATACATGGCATCAAACATTAAGCGGACCAGCGACAAAAAAAATATTTGAACGTGCATTTAACCTTTTTCATGACACGTGCTATGAACGATTAGCCGCTATTTCTGTTGCGCATATCTACAATTTGAGACGCAGTACCACTTATTGCAACCAGCGACGAAACTTTACTAAGACAAAACGTAGTCCTGTTGCAATTGGTGAACGACGTAAACCACGACCACAAGGGCAGCCCGGGTTCATACGCATTGACACCGTCCATCAAGGCGATGAGGACGGTATAAAAGGCGTTTATCATATTAATGCTGTTGATGAGGTAACCCAAATGGAAATGATTTGTGCTGTTGAGAAGATCAGCGAACGTTACCTGATCCCTGTCTTGGAGAAAATAATTGATTTGTTTCCATTTAAAATTCAATCGATACATGCAGATAATGGCTCAGAATATATTAATCATCAAGTTGCCGATTTATTACAAAAGCTTTTTATCGAATTAACCAAATCACGCCCAAGGCATAGTAATGATAACGCGCTGGCAGAAAGTAAAAATGGTTCGGTAATCCGTAAAATTCTGGGCTACGTCCATATCCAGCAATATTTTGCGCCGATGATTACAGAATTTTATGACGCATACTTAAATCCATACATCAATTTCCATAGGCCATGCTACTTTGCTGTAACTGTGACTGATAACAAAGGTAAGCAGAAAAAAACTTACCCCTATGAAGCGATTATGACACCCTACGATAAACTCAAGTCACTGCCCAATGCCGATCAATATCTCAAGGATGGTATGACGTTTGCTAAGCTTGATGAATTGGCGTATCTTAAAACCGATCAACAAGCAGCTCGTGAAATGCATCAAGCACGAAAAGCGTTATTTGATCAAATAATGGCGATCCAGAAAACAAAGAATGCACGGATCAAATAGGCTTAATACTGAACATCAGGGTGACTGTTCGTTTACTGATTTCAGACTCATGTTTAGATTAGAAAATACTGTTTAGTATTGCGCAGGAGTAATAGAAAAGCGACATTAGGCACTATAGGGTGATTTGGCATA
Source organism: Pseudomonadales bacterium (assembly GCA_965204215.1). Classification (GTDB taxonomy): domain Bacteria; phylum Pseudomonadota; class Gammaproteobacteria; order Pseudomonadales; family GM7GCV1; genus CBDBDZ01. The sequence continues at coordinate 28,906 of CBDBDZ010000001.1, forward strand.
AGCGCCGAGATCTGTCACTTACAGATTTGCGGTGCTGAGAAGGCCGGCATAATCAATAATTTCATAGTAATCTTATTCTACGTAGTGATGTTTTATGGTAGAGTAGGGCTTTCATGGACAATGAAGGGCCACAATAGGTGTGTCAAAACCAGAACAACTCATCAATAAAGTTGCAATTATTGAACAATATATCATCTGGCTACGCAAAGAAAAAGTCATCCTTGATGCTGACTTAGCCAAATTGTACGACGTTGAAACAAAAGCCATTATTCAAGCCGTTAAGCGTAATATAACGCGTTTTCCTGATGACTTTATGTTCCAGCTTTCCCAGCAGGAATTTGATGACTTGAGGTCACAATCTGTGACCTCAAGTTGGGGTGGCCGCCGCTATCCTCCATACGCTTTTACTGAGCAAGGCGTGGCCATGCTTTCTAGCGTACTACGCAGTCAGCGCGCTATCAATGTTAATATTGAAATTATGCGTGCGTTTGTGAAGTTGCGGCGCTTGCTAGAATCCAATAAGCAGCTTAAGGCACAGCTGGATCAACTCGAGCAAAAATATGATGACCAATTTAAAATTGTTTTTGAAGCCATACGTCAATTGATGGCAACGCCGGAGGCCAGTAATAAACGCCCCATTGGTTTCACGCCATGGCCTGAAGAGGCAACAGAAGCTGAATGAGTAAAAGCAAGCAATCAGAAGTAATTGCCCCGCTCTTTTTATCCATTAACGATAGTGAAGCACTTGGTCAAGCGATTATAACCTTTGTTAGTGATGATTATAATAAAGCATTGGGCCAATCATTATTAAATGCAAAAAACGATGCTGAAGCAATATCATCTTTTCTCAGTGAATTTAGAGATTCGCCACTAACACTGCAATCCTACGCTAAAGAAATTGAGCGATTGTTGCTTTGGTGTATACACGTTGCCAAAAAAAATGTCTCAAGCCTGCGCCGGAATGATTTAGTTGAGTATCAAGCATTTTTGAAGCAACCTATACCCAAAAAATTATGGGTTGGTCCCAAGGTTGCTCGTCAACTTAAAGATGGCACAATTAATCCCAAATGGCGCCCTTTTGGAAAAGGACTTGGCTCAAGCTCAATTAATAAAGCAGTCACCATACTTGATTCCTTTTTTAATTATTTAGTACAAACAAATTATTTAACAGGTAACCCTCTTGCCATTGAAAGGCGCCGCAAACGTCGCAATAAACAAAAGCCACAATTGATCGATCGCTACTTAGAAGTAGAAGAAATTTTTACGATATTATCGGCGATTGATGACTACCCTAGTGAAATTGAACAGAAGCAATTTCAGGTGCTTAGGGCTAAATATATCATATTGCTTTTATTTTATACTGGGCTGCGGATTTCAGAAGCTGCTAATCATCGAATGGGTAACTTCATTCAACGTCAAGATAACTGGTTTCTAAGGATCACAGGTAAAGGCAAAAAATCGCGAGAGATCCCTGTCCCTGATGATTTACTTGCGGTCCTAGCTGAATTTCGTTTAAAAGTCGGACTACCCTCCCCTGAGCCAAAATTTCGTGAAAGGACACCGCTTATTCCCATGCAAAATTTAAAGCAACCAATTAGCACACGGCGTATTGATCAAATTGTTAAGTGGGCATTTAATTTAGGTGCGGTAGTTTATGAAAAAAATAATGAACCTAGACGTTCATCAAAACTACAACAAGCCTCAGCACATTGGTTACGTCACAGCTATGTGACATCATTATTGGACTCTGGTGCACCCTTGAAAGTGGCTCAAGAAAACGCAGGACATAGTGATGTAGGTACAACCATGCACTATCGGCATATTGCCCAAACAGATAGACATACAGTCACACGCGGACTATCATTGTCACAACTAAAAAATAAGTCAGGTGATACGTCATGCCAAGATTGAGTATCCTAAATGATAAAGAGCAAGAAGAGTTTGATAGCCCCCCTTTACTTAGCGTTGACAAGCGTGCTATTTGCTTCGCGATGGATGATACTATCGGGAAACAAATTAGACGCTTACATGGACCAACCAACAAAGTTGGTTTTCTATTGCAATATGCCTATTTTAAAGCTAGCCGACGCCTTTTTATGATTAAAAAATTTCGACTTGAAGATATCAATTATGCCGCAAGATTATTGGGTATCTCTTATAACCACGTCAAAATCGAAAACTACAAAGGTACGGTGCTGGTAAACCATCAAATTAAAATTCTTGATATTTTTAGCTGCAAGCCATTTGAGTCACAAGCAACTTGGATTAACAAGGAAATAAGCACTAGAGTTGAGCGATTTATCGAGCCCAGAGAATTATTTTTTGATCTGCTACATTACTTGCATAACCATAACATTGAGATACCATCTTATCATGCACTAGTCGATCGCATTACTGAGCATTATATCAATCATGAATCAATGTTGCTTGAGAAGTTAGATTTAACTATTACTGATGAGCAAAAAATTGCATTAGGATCGCTGCTAGAAACATCAGAAAAAAACACATCGGCTGTCTTGAGCCAATACCGCACAATCAATCAGTCACTACAACCCAAAAATATAAAAGCAAGCTTGTCCGTATTTTGTAAGCTTAGCGATATATTTCATGCGGTTTTGCCTGTCAAAGATGCGTTGGCGTTAACGCCACAAGCCTGCGAATATTATGCAACATGGGTGAAAAAAGCCAAGCTATCTCAAATCAAGCAAATAACTGATCAAAGGAAGTTATATTTATATTTGATTGCTTTCATACAACATCAATATTTTCTACGACAAGACATGTTTGTTGATATTTTTCTAAGATCAGTGCGCTCAGCAAAAAATGCTGCTGCCCGACTGTTACAAGAAACTGAGAAGCTCACGCGAGGTGAACGGAAAACAGCTATAAAACATTTGACCAAAACTAGGCATAACTACCGTAATTTGATTGATGAGATCACAGTGATAACAAAATCAGAAAATTTATCTGATTCAGATAAAATCCAACAGATATCAAAGTTACTTGATGAACACCAGCAACTGGAAGATGAAAAGCAGAAAGATAAAATAGCTAAGTTGGAAAAGTCATTAGATGACATTGTAAAAGATAAAAATTTCTTTGAAGCGCTGGAAAAGCAATCAGTTAAATTACAGAATCGAGTTTCTGACATAGTAAAAACATTGGAGTTTAACCCAAGCTATTCTGATCAAACGCTAATTTCAGCGATAAAGTATTTTAAGAAAATCAATGATCAAAATGCCAGCAAAGCGCCTGATGAGTTCTTAACCCAAGATGAAAAAGAGGCTATCATTAACGAACAAGGAAAATTTAAACTATCTCTATACAAGATTTTGTTTTTTATGCATACGGCAGATGCAATTAAATCAGGACAGTTAAACCTAAAACACTCTTATCGTTATTTATCAATTCAGGATTACTTAATCGAAAAAGAAGACTGGGATGCACAAAGATCTGATCTGCTAAGGCTTGCAGGATTAGAGCATTTTTCGGAACATATTGATGTGTTAGCAAAGCTTAAAGCAATCTTAGGTGAGAAGTATCACTCTGTTAATCGGAAGATCATCGGCGGGCTAAATCCACACATATCTTTTAATGAAGAGAAAAATAATCGTTTCCACCGCTGCGAGCCATGGAAGGGCCGAATGGCCCGATGGCGAGTAGTCCGCGGTAGCCGGCGATTTTCTGCAGAGCGCAGCGAGTGCAAGAAAATCTTTATGCCGGCGTAGAGTCATGCGAGAGCCGGTGCGCAGTGTGCGAAGTACACGTAGCGCCGGTGACGCGGACGGCCGCGGCATGATAGAGTCGTCGCGCTAGAGCGAACGGCGCTGAGGGGTCACGACGGCCGAAGCGCATCCGGAGCAGCGCGACACGCTTGATTATTACACCTGCAATAGATGAGAAAGAGTCTAGCTACATTTCCGATTTCTTAGACCAAGTAAAATATATTCCAATTATCCAACTACTTTCTGACATTGACCAAATTACAAAATTCTCAAAGTCGTTCAAACATCATGCTATTAAACATGTTAAAAACAGGCCTGATAAAAACGTATTTCTTGCGAGTGTTATAGGGTTAGGCTGCAACATTGGCATCAATAAGATGGCGCAGATCTCTGAGGGTATAAATCAAAATACAATGACTAACACAGTAAATTGGTACTTTAGTCAAAAAAACATAAACGATGCTAATGAGAAAATACGACAGTTCATTAGTGAGCTTAGTCTTCCACTAGTGTTTAAGAGCGAACTTTATCACGGTTCAAGCGATGGTAGGAAAGTTGGCGTTTCAGTTGATTGTTTGTTGGCAAATTACTCTTTTAAATACTTCGGGAAGGACAAAGGTGTTAGTGTTTATAATTTTATTGACGATAGGCAAGTATTATTCCATCATAATGTCATGAGCGCATCAGAACGAGAAGCTGCATATGTTATTGATGGATTAAACAACATGAATGCAGAAAAAATCGATATTCACTCTACAGATACACACGGATTCAGTGAATTAGTTTTTGCAACAACTCATTTTCTTGACGTAAGCTTTGCTCCCCGAATAAAAAATATAGGAAAACAACGTATTTACGCATTTTCAAGTAAAGAAACTTACCAAAACCTTGGCTATCAAGTGCTACCTAGTCGAACCATTAATCAAAAATTGATAATTAGTCACTGGGAAGCTATCTTACGATTTATGGCAACTATACGGTTAAATAAAGTTAGTGCCTCACAACTATTTAAGCGATTAAGTTCTTATGCGAAAGATAACCCTCTTTATAAGGCAATCAAAGAATTTGGTCGTATTATTAAATCGTTGTTTATTCTCACCTACTTAGATGATGTTAAATTACGTCAGCGCATAGAAAAACAACTGAATCGTGTTGAGTCGTCAAATAAATTTTCTAGGGCAATATTCTATGCTAATAATGGTGAGTTCCGGCATGCTGATCCTGAAGAACAGAATATGGCTGAGGGATGTAAAGTTCTGCTACAAAATAGTATAGTGTTGTGGAATTATTTATATTTGTCTCAATTATTGACTAACTGTGCCAATGATACGGAACGAGGTGAAATGCTATCTTTGATTAAAGAAAGTTCAGTTCTTTGTTGGGGACACATTAATTTACATGGAGAATTTGACTTTAAGAGGCGTGCAGCTAATGACACACCCTTTGATCTGAGCAAAATATTATCTCTCAAGGTCGCTTGATAGCAAAAAGTAGTAAATTCCGGCGCTTATGTCAGCGGAACCTATAAGTTAACCATAGACATAAAGGAAGGCGCTTTACACCGGACGCTCACGCAAGTTGCTATTACTGATCGTTATTCAATTTACAATTATTTTGATTCAAGCCGACATCAATTTTGCTGGGCACATTTGAAACGCGATTTTGTCAGAATATCCGAGCGAAAAGAAGTCATTGGTAAGCGACTAGGCTCTGAATTACGGGAGTGTCATTTAAAGTGTGTAAACACTCCTAAAAATAGGTTGGCTGGCATGTAGTATCCCAACCAACCTCCTCAAGATCTCACAATCAAAACTGTATTGCAAGATTTTTATTTTACTGCTGTCATAGTGCTATGAAATACCCCATCATGGGTGAAGTTCACAGCGAGTAGCCACGGGCCACCCGCGGCAATATCCCAAAGCAATTCTACCTCCCTACGTGCTTGTCCTTTTTACGCAGAGTCAGGGAAACGATCACTAAATTTAATTGCAAACTGATTTAGCGCGTTTTTCCAATCCCTAATTGGCATAGTCCATTTCTTTGAAACACCCCTTATGGCTAGGTAAAGCACTTTCATGAGTGAAGTTTCTGTGGGGAAGTGTCCCCTGTTTTTAACAGCTTTTCGCAAGGTGCGGTTTAGAGACTCAATAATATTCGTGGTATAAATTACTTTGCGGATTTCTTTAGGATAGTCGAAAAACGGAATTATCTTGCTCCAGTTTTCACGCCATGATTTTATGATGGCAGCGTATTTTTCACCCCAAGTTAATTCAAAATCATCAAGGTATTCCTCTGCTAGTTCAACCGTATCAGCCGAGTAAATTTTCTTTAGCTCTGAGGCAACTAATTTTTTATCGGTATAAGGGACATAGTTCAGTGAATGCCTGACCATATGAACAACGCATGTCTGAAAGATAGTCTTAGGAAAGCTTGCCTCTACTGCTTCAGGTAAACCTTTTAGGCCATCTGCACATAAAATGAAGATGTCTTCCAGGCCACGATTCTTGAGCTCTGTTAATACTGACAACCAATATTTAGCACCTTCTGCTTCACCCAAGTACAGGCCTAGCACTTCCTTCTCACCGGCAGTATTAATACCAAAAATAACATACATTGTTCGCTTAGACACAGCCTTGTTTAACCGACAATTTGCTACGAATCCATCAATAAAAACAATGGGGTAAAGCTTATTCAGGGGACGATTGCGCCACTCCTGCATTTCTTCAACTACGCCGTCGGTGATAGTCGATACCAAATCTTTAGAAATTTCATGGTCGTACAACTCCTGCACATGCGCTTGAATATCACGCACTGTCATACCTTTGCCATACAAGGATAAAATGACGTCCTCAATACCTGATAATCGGGCTTTGCGCTTCTCGATAAGCTGCGGGTTAAACTCACTATTGCGGTCACGGGGAACAGTAATATCAATTTTACCGTTTTCTAGGAGCACTTTCTTGGTGCTGGTTCCATTGCGTGAATTACCGCTGTTATCTCCTTCTTTGGCATGTTTGGCATAACCCAGGTGGTGATCTAACTCAGACTCCAGCATACGCTCCACTAGCCGCTTTGAAAGAGCCTTTACCAGTCCGTCTTTACCAAAAATTTCATCAGCTGTCTTTGCATCACCGATAAGCTCGTCTAATATTTTATCAGAAATTGGCATATGTAAATTCCTTCTGCTCAATTAATATCCTGACCCAGTGAAGGGTTACAGGATACATGGTTAAAGGCATTTACACACTTAGGCGGACACTCCCTGAATTACTTAAACAGGAGTCGTCTCTGTTTTGTATCTGGCATAGATTCAAGGATGGTCGTATTAATCGAGAAGAATTGTGTCATCTAGCTAAGCCGATTCGCAGAGCAGTGGGCGAATGTCTGGAGCAAGGACTTTACACGGCACCTGAACTTCGACTTGTGCGTTTATGCAAAATGCTGCTGGAGAACTTTGATGCTTTGTGGGTGTTCCTCGAAGTTGAAGGAGTTGAGCCAACCAATAATCATCAAGAATCCTTTCTATTATCTAGCCGATGTGGTTAGAAAATACTTCAGCGGTATGACCGCACCACCATTGATTCCAGCGACTTAAGCTAGGGGCTGAGCTGTTACAAAAAATTATCTAAAATTTCTGGAGCTCATAGCAGACAAAAGCGCTAATGAACTTAAATTATTATTGGATTTTTTCTTGACTGCCAGTGAACAGCAAGCACTTGCAGATAGATTACAATTAATTAAGGTCTTAATGGACGGTAAACTATCACAACGTGACATTGCAGCTCAATACAATATCAGTATCGCTAAGATCACACGTGGATCAAACATGCTCAAGACCTTGAGTAACACTCAACTCGCTAAATTGAGACTATTACTAAGCACAAACAAGGCTTAAGTTTATCCTGGCACTATGCTTGTTTATGCAGCAAGTTAACGGCACATTTTTCATCAAGCCGTCCTTGCCATTTAGCAATCACAATCGTTGCAATACAATTCCCTATCATATTGGTTATCGCACGTCCTTCAGACATAAACCTGTCAACGCCTAAGATGAGGATCACACCGGCTGTGGGTATGTGCCCTATCATACTCAAGGTTGCGGCAAGTATGATAAAACCGCTACCCGTAATACCCGCTGCCCCCTTTGAAGTCAACAACATCAAGCCCAACAAACCTAATTGTTGACCCAAACTTAAGTCAATCTGGAATGCTTGCGTGATATACATCGCCCCCATCGTTAAATAAATGCAAGTACCATCTAAGTTAAAAGAATAACCCACCGGTAACACCAAACTCACCACCGAACGATCGCACCCCAATCGCTCTAACTTAGTCAATAATAATGGCAACACTGACTCTGAAGATGAGGTGCCAAGTACAATTAATAATTCATCTTTAATATAGCGCAATAGACTAAAAATATTGATCCGACAGTAAAGCTTCAGCACCAAACCCAAACCAATAACAATAAAGCCCACACACGTCAAATAAAAACATAACAACAAATAAGCCATCGGTATCAATGAACTCAAACCATATTTAGCAACCGTATAGCCCATCGCGGCAAAAGCACCAAAAGGTGCAAAACGTACGATGACCGCTATTATTTTAAAAAATATCTCTAGTAACAATTGTACGCCGTCAATAACCGGCTGTGCTCGCTGTCCTAATTGCAATAGAGCAACTGAAAATAAAACTGCGACTAATAAGATCTGCAAAATCTCACCGTCAACAAAAGCACTGACAAAAGTACTTGGCATTATATTCATTAAGAATTGAGAGAACGTGAGGGTTGTCAGTTGCTGATCCGTATATTGCTCAACATCCTTGCTATCAAAATCAGACAAATGTGCATCAACCCCAACACCAGGCTGCAAGACATGCGTTAACACTAAGCCTATGCAAAGTGCAATAAAGGTCATACTGATAAAATACACTAAAGCACCACCACCAATTTTACCTGTGGTTTTAAGACTACGTACAGCCGTCATACCAGAGACTAACGACAAAAAGATAATCGGTGTGATAATCATCTTAATCGCTTTAATGAAGAAAAACGCCCAAACTTTTAGCTGCAGTCCAAGCTCAGGCTCAAAAACGCCAAGCACAATACCCAAAACAATGGCTAACAAGACTTGTACATAGAGTTGCTTAAATAAAGGTTTTTTAGTCACTTGTGTCATCGTTGTTAGATCCATTCTTTTTTTTTCAACAACTATTAAATCGCCCGTATCCTCAACTGTCAAGCGTCGGATCATTACAAAAATTAATCTTATCTGCCAGAAATGCACAAATTACCTTGCAAATCAACAAGCATCTTTTTAGAATACAAAGCCTTAGTAATAAGGTAAACCTCATGCATATTCACATCATCCAACACGCAGCCTTTGAACCTAGTGGAACCAGGGGTCCGACCCCGATTCGGGTAATTTAGGGTTAAATCTATCTGTGTGTTTGTAAATTGATCAAGATTAATACTTGCGGGACTGTAAATCATCTAGTGCCATATGGACATGCTCGCAAAAACTATCAAGTATTTCGTGTGAATCATCGAATTTTTGATCAAGTAAATTTGTTAACAGCGCCTCTACTGCGCGCAATAGCATTTCTGGTTTTCTCAGCGGTAGCGGTAACTCATGAAGACTTTTATAAAGCGTTGTCGATAGTTGTTGACCCAAATAATTCATTGCGGTCGCTGGATCATCTTCATCGACATTGGAAACTGAGTAATGCAACGATCCGGTTTCATCTTGCATTTTTTTGATCTTACGTAACCCGCCTTCTTTTGCTGCAGCTTCAATATCAGCGTAAATTAGCAGCGCACTGCCTGGTAAATCTAACTCTGCCAAGTCAATTGCAGTCGATATCACCCCTAATAAAAAAACTTTAACAACTTTAGTGAAGTCGACTTCATCGGATTGATCGCGCTCGGTTAACTTATGCAATTTTAATAGTGCTCTCGTCATCTCTTGACTGATCTCATCAGTTATTTCCTTGGTGCTTGTCATGCTGACTCTGTCATGTTGGGTTTATCCTTCTTTGTCGCTGCAATCAAATGCGTGATCCGCTCTTGAAGTGTTGCGATATTATCTGTGGCTTGATGAAGTTTTTCATCAGTTAGGATAAGTTTTGCTTTCAGATCTTTGTTTTCTGCTTTATTTTGCTCAAAGGCCGTCTGTTGTTTTAGGTGATCTCTTTGCAGTTCAGCGAATTTGCCTTGCACATCATTGAGCTTTGACTGTTGTCTTTTGATTTTATTTTCATAGGATTGTCGTTGTTTATCGGTTTCCGTTCGCGCTTGATCGACCAGCTTCATCCAGCGAGTTTCAGAGCCAGATTGTCGTTCTCGTTCTTGCTCAATTTTATTTTGATACTTATTACTTTGTTCAACAAGTTGATGATTTAGCGTGCTAATCTCTAACGTTAATTTTTCTGACCGCTCAATGAGGCTATTATTCTCTTCACGTAGCCGGGTTATGCGCTTATCGTGCTGCTGCTGAGTGGCTTCATGAGCTTGTAGGTGATGTTGCGTTTGTTCTTGGCTCACCGCCAGTGCGGTTTGCAGTTGTTGTATCGTATTGGCTTGTTGCTCTGTTTTGATCTGCGTCTCTGCCAGTTGTGTGCGCAGCTCTGCAATGAGTTTTTCGATCGCAGTTTTATCTACGCAGAGTTGGGCTTGTTGTTGATCCAGATCCGCTTTGACTTCGGTTAATTGCTGCGTTGCCTGTGCCATTGCCGTTTGCCAAAGGGTTTCCATGGCGGCAATCAGCTCTTGGGGCATATTCGCGGGTAAGTATTGGATTTGTTGATTTGCGTATTCTTGTCGCCAGACTTTCAGATGCTCCGCAATGGTGGTGTGGCTACCTGTGCCAAGCACATCTCTTATTTTTTGGACAGAAGGTGAATTGCCTTGGCTGAGCAATTTCACCGCTGTTTGTTTCACAGTATCGTAATCCACGCCGGTTCTTGGCATTGTGTTTTATTCCCAGTGTTTTCAACTAAAAATGATAATAGCATGTTTTAACGTAATACGTCAGACATGCTAATTCATCATGTTAAAAACTAAAACTTCACGATTAGCAAATTTATCTTGCGTAAAAAAATATCGTTGCTTAGGCGGCATAATTACGCAACATGAAGCGTTTGTTTTTGCACAGTGAAAATCATCTAGTCGGCTGATTAAGCTATCACCAAGAGCACAAATAGTTGACAATAACGAGATGAGACAAATTAAATCTCATTGAACGCTGAAACAAAGGTAGTTGACTAAAATTAATAAAGCAATTACCCCTGTCTCAGCTAACAACACCATCATTATTATACGGGGTCATGACAATGAAGCAATACGCTGGAATAGATTTACATTCAAATAACGCCTACCTGGTCATTATTGATGAGCAAGATCAAGTATTGTATGAGAAACGCCATGCAAATGATCTTCACTCGATAACCAAGGCACTTGCTCCTCACAAACCTTATTTAGAAAAAATTGCTGTTGAATCAACTTACAACTGGTTTTGGTTAGCAGATGGATTACAAGACTTATCTTATCCTATCAGCTTAGTGAATCCTGCGGCTCTCAATCAGTATAGCGGTATCAAATACACAGATGACAAAAGTGATGCTCGTTGGTTAGCAAATTTATCACGCCTAAATATTTTACCAGAGGCTTATATTTATCCTCGTGAACAGAGACTTGTGCGAGATAAGTTAAGAAGGCGACATTTTTTAGTACAGCAAAGAACAGCGAACCTGGTGAGCCTACAATCTTTGCTGGTTCGATATAAAAACGTTAAGATTTCTGGGGACAAATTAAGAAAATTGGCATCAGATGACCTATTAAAATACATTGAGGAGCCTGAATTATTGTTCAATGCAAAAGCCCAGTTGAATATCATCCATACATTGCAAAAAGAAATCATCTTCTTAGAAAAAAATTTGATTAATGATGCGAAATGTAGTCTTGTTTTCAAACGCTGCGAGCCATGGAAGGGCCGAATGGCCCGATGGCGAGTAGTCCGCGGTAGCCGGCGATTTTCTGCAGAGCGCAGCGAGTGCAAGAAAATCTTTATGCCGGCGTAGAGTCATGCGAGAGCCGGTGCGCAGTGTGCGAAGTACACGTAGCGCCGGTGACGCGGACGGCCGCGGCATGATAGAGTCGTCGCGCTAGAGCGAACGGCGCTGAGGGGTCACGACGGCCGAAGCGCATCCGGAGCAGCGCGACACGCTTGCTGTTAAAAACAATTCCTGGTGTTGGTAATATTTTAGCAATGACTATTGAGCTAGAGACAGGTGATATTGCCAGGTTCAGCAATGTTGGCAATTATGGTTCTTACTGTCGCTTGGTGACCTCCCCCCAATAAACTGGACTACTTTGAATTAGAGGGATCTGGCAAAATCTACGACGAAGACGAAGGAGTTTGTCATGAAAAAGCGATATACTGAGCAACAAATAGCCTATGCACTTAAGCAATCTGAGACTGGGGTTACCATTGCAGAGATTGTTCGAAAAATGGGTATATCTGAAGCCACCTTTTATAACTGGAAGAAACGCTACAGTGGTTTAACTGGCATGGAGCTTAGAAAGCTAAAGCAAATCGAAGATGAAAACCGCCAGCTGAAAAAGCTTGTAGCTGAACTCAGTCTGGATAAGCAGATGTTACAGGACATCCTATCAAAAAAGGATTAAAGCCAGCCGCCAAAAAGGAAAAAGTTGAATATCTTCGCCATGCTTATCGGGTAAGCCTGAATGTGGCCTGTAAGGCGATGATGTTAAGTAAGAGCGGCTATTACTATCGTCCCATTAAAGATACGCAGGAAGCACTGCGTAAGCGTATCAAAGAAATAGCAGGTTCACGAGTTCGCTATGGTTACCAGCGAATTTATGTTCTGCTAAGGCGAGAGGGCTGGCAAGTTAATCATAAACGTGTTTATCGGCTTTATAAGCAAGAAGGGCTAAGTTTACGCTTTAAACGGCCTAAACGGCGAGTCAGCGCAGCCCATCGAATGGAAAGGTCGCTACTGACGACTAAAGACCAATGTTGGTCGATGGACTTTGTTGCCGATCAGCTGTTCAATGGGCGACGATTACGATCACTAACTATAGTAGATAATTTTAGTCGAGAGTGTATAGCGATCACAGTGGATCATAGCTTAAAAGGGAAAGATGTGGTTAATACAATGACAGTTATCTATGAATTAACTGGGCGCAAGCCAGAGCGGATACAAGCCGATAATGGCAGTGAGTTCATTTCAAAAGTCATGGATAAATGGGCTTATGAGCATGGGGTTACGTTAGATTTTTCAAGACCAGGGAAACCAACAGATAATGCATTTATTGAGTCATTCAATGGCAGTTTCAGAGATGAATGTCTGAATGCTCATTGGTTCTTGTCATTGGCCGATGCTCGTGAAAAGATAGAAGCCTGGAGACAAGATTATAATGAATTCAGGCCGCATAGTTCATTAAATAATTTGACGCCACATGAATTTTTAAACTATCATCACGCAAGTTCCTAGTGAACTATCAACGCCAGATTTCTCTAAAAGTGCTGGTTCAGGAAATGGGTGAGGCTCACAACGCCAGATTTCTCTAAAAGTGCTGGTTCAGGAAATGGGTGAGGCTCATTGGTAAGCAGCATACGTATTAGCAATGGTAAAAAGAAAGGTTCAAATAACAGTAAAAATGGTAATAGCACGTTGTCCTGGGCATACCGTGAAGCAGCAAATTTTGCGATCCGATTTTATCCAGAAATAAAAAAAGACTACCAAAGAAAATCAAATAAAGTACACAAAATATCAGCATTGAATGCAATAGCTCATAAATTAGCTAGAGCGAGCTACTACGTTATGTCCAAACAAACACCATTTGAGATTAAAAGATGTTTTAGCTAAGGGTTTGGTTGTCTAGATACAACCAAGGAATACACTAGCTTGAGCTAAGGTAGTGAGTGGCTATTTAGACAACCGCCACGATAAAAGGTTTGAGGAACGCCCATGCAATAAGCCAACGAAAAGCTGGAACTTCGATAAAATGTCGAAGTAACCAAAGTTGTGTTTGAGTCAGCAATCTAATTTGGCTCGATGAATAATGGATATTGTCATGGTACCGATGATTTTATGGGGCAGAAATGCTAAGGAATCGAAATATTTTATATTGAAAATTCTAAATCCAGATGAGTGTGTGATGCGATCTTCTCTAAACTAGATTTACAGAATCGCCATCAGAATTTAAAAATACGGGTGCAGGACGATAATTTTTTTGTGGCTTATACATTTGCAAAAAACAAACACTTAAAATTTAAGGTGGAGTAGGCTTTTTTTATTGACAAATGCCGACTAATGAGAGTGTATTGTTCTCTTATCGCGCAGATTGTTGTATTTTCCTAGCGCCTTTTTTTGAAGCATTTCAGTTATGGTTTTTAGTTATCCACAAGCTCCTCGCGCGCGGTGTATTTTATTACATGTTTAGTCTTGTTTAGGGAATTTGCCTAAATCGGCTAAAAACCAATAAAAACAAGGGCTTTACTGTGGTTAAAAAGCAGACAAGTGTAAGCAATTCAGTGTGAACCGTAAGATTGTTGACTAAGTTACAAAAACAATCATAATGGGAAAAGTTGAAACGCTTACAGATGGTTAAATGAAGAGTCTTGTCACAAAACATAATGCATTAATTAAAGCCAGTTATCGGCTCACTTTAAGTGAAATACGGCTAATCCTGTATGGCGTAAGTTTAATCAATCCGGTGAAAAATGAATGCCCCTTGGCCTATATCATTGACGTTGGAAGCTATGCTGAAATGTTTAATCTTGATAAAAATCACCTATACCAAGAAATCAAAGATACAGCTAGAAAAAATTTATTTCGTAGGGAATTTAGTTATGATATTGGCGATGGCAAAACAAGAATAACAAGTTGGTTAAGCGCGATTGATTATCAAAACGAAAGTGGTTATTTAAAATTATATTTTACTGAAACAATTAAGCCATTATTGCATCAAATTAAAAAAATTTTTACCACCTATTACATTGAACAAATATCCAAATTTAGTAGCGTTTATTCTGTTAGAATTTATGAGCAATCACTAATGTTTCTGAAAAAATCAAAAAAGGATCTGGTGATTTATAAAATAAAGATAAGTAAACTAAAATCCATGCTGGGAATCTCAGATAAATATAAACATTTCCCAAATTTTAGAAAATATGTTTTAGAAAAATCAAAAAGTGATTTAACTATTAAATTTGATGTTATGAAATCCGGAAGATCACCACACGAAATTAAATTTACAGTAACACGAAAAAAAGAACCTCGACAAATGCTAAAGGTATCATTAGCAGCTATAGAAAAAGCTCAACAAATTAACGTCCAGCATGGTTCTATGCTAGATATATATGTTGTTGAACAACAATTTTACGAGTATAGCAAAACTAAAGGATTGCCTAAAAATACAGATTCTGCTTTTATTGGATTTGTTAAGAAAAAACTCAAACCATGAAATTTAAGGAGCCCTCATGCCTATTTCTCAAAGTCATCAATATAACCCCGTATCTTTTGATACGCTCAGCTATGCTAAACGATTACAAAACTCTGGTTTTACCCAAGAGCAGGCAGAAATACAAGCAGAAACTTTTTTTAACATTATCCAAGATCAGTTGGTCAGCAAGCGAGATCTTTATGATGTTGAAAAAAATCTAAAATTTGATATGGAAAACATTAGAAAAGATTTACGCTTTGAAATAAGCAATTTAAGCAAAGAATTAAAAATTTGGTTTGGTGGTATGTTAGTGATTGTGATAGGCGTTCTATCCGGAATAATGACTTTAATTGTACATTTACCAACTTAGCTGATGCTGACCCGCTATTCTGTATATTTTCCACGCATCTGTATATTTTCCACGCAAAGGAGCCATACAGATGGAACCAGCGGATCAGCTAATTGATATTTTTTTGCCAGGTAGATGATTTTTGCAATGAAGGATGTCAAAATCACGAAAATTACATATATACGGTTACATAGGGTTTTTGTAGATGTGTTTAGCATAAGTTTTTGTTAAGGCGATGAGATTTTTTGTAATTGATGTACTTTTTATTGGCAGGATCTGTTTTTCGTATATATACAACAGGAGCTACCTATGCGTACTATTTTGACCCTGTTAGCAGCATGTTTTTTACTCTACGCATGTGACTCATCTTCTGATTCCACCAAACATGAGATCAGCGCCCCTAAAGACAGGGATACCCTAGTACGTAGCAATACCGATGAACCCGAAAGCATCGACCCACAAATACTAGCAAGCTTATATGCCAGTAATATAGCTTTGGATTTATTTGAAGGCCTAGTTAATGTTGGGCCTAATGGTGAAGCAATACCTGGTGTTGCTACGCATTGGGAAACTAATGACGGGATCACTCATGTGTTCCACTTGCGTCATAACGCCAAATGGTCCGATGGCACTGCCGTGACAGCCCAAGATTTTGTTTATGGTTGGCAGCGTGCTGTCAATCCTGCAACGAGCAGTAAATATTCTTGGTATGTTGCAGCAGCAGGAATTTTGAATGCACAAGCTATCATTGATGGCAAGCAGGAACCCAAGACTTTGGGTGTTAAGGCCATAGATGATTATACTTTGGAAGTGACACTGGAGTCACCTAAAGTCTTCTTACCTGTGATTATGACACGACCTACGTTATATCCAGCACCTAGGCATGTGATTGAAAAGTATGGTGACAAATGGACGCAACCTGGAAACATGGTTTCTAATGGCGCGTATCAACTGAAAGATTGGGTTGTAAATGAGCGCATCGTTTTGACGCGTAATCCTCATTATTGGGATAATGCAAATACCAGTATTGATAATGTCGTTTTTTTGCCCCTGAAATCACAAACAGCAGCACTTAAAAGATATATGGCGGATGAAATTGATATGACATTTCAAATACCGGTGGATCACTTTAAACGGTTAAGGGAAGAACGTCCCAATGAAGTGAAGGTTTCACCATTACTTACATTTTTTTATTATGGCATTAATAGTAAACGACCACCATTTAATGATGTCAGGGTGCGTAAAGCATTAAACTATGCTATTGACAGAGATAAGATAGTCAACGCTGTTTTAGGTCAAGGTGAGTTGCCTGTATATGGAATGATACCTGATGCAGTGCAGAGTTACTCAGTCGAGCTACCTGAATGGGCTAAATGGACACAAGATAAGCGTAATCAAAAAGCTCAATCTCTTTTGAAAGAAGCAGGTTTTGATAAGCAACATTCTTTAAAATTCTCGCTGCTATATAATACCAACGAGATCAGTAAAAAACTGGCTATAGCAACAGCTTCGATGTGGGAGAAAGTCTTAGGGTGTGAAGTGACATTTGTTAATCAAGAGTTTAAGACTTACTTGGAGTCACGCAGATTAGGTCTTTTTGATGTGGCTCGTGAAGCTTGGGCTGCTGATTACAATGAAGGAATTAGTATGCTAGATATTTTACGTAGCAATACACCTTTCAACGATTCTGGTTATACTAATCCTGAGTTTGATGCTTTGCTGAATACAATTAGCCAAACACAAGATGATAAAAAGCGTTTGGATTTATATCATCAAGCAGAACGTCTGGTGGATCAAGATACTCCCATTATTCCGGTATATCAGTGGGTCTCTTCGCGTTTGGTGAAGCCCTACGTTAGAGGTTACCGCGCTAACACAATGGATTTTATTTATAGTAAGGATTTGAGCTTCGCACCTGCAAGCACCAATAGCAGTAAGTAGAATTAGCAGCTATGTTAGCCACTAAACCAGACTGACATCCTCACCTTCCTTTAGGGAGGTGAGGATGTCAAAAGGATGTAGAACACTAATACTGAAAAGGCACGAGATTTACTTGCCAGTGGCTATGGCAATGGTCTGAATGGGTTTAGGACAAGCATCATTGGTTTAGGCCAATCGTTGTCTGGTATTTTTTAAGCAGGAGCAATGATTTTTACGATAAGAAATCTTCTTTCTCTTCGCGCAATAATCGTTCAGCCGTTTCCAGTGCTCTATCTCTTGATTGGGATAGTTGAGTTTTTCGGTAGCTCTCATTTGTATTTTCATGAGACATCATGCTGCGGCAAAGATATGTTGTTTCAAGCACAGCAGTCAGCATAATTTTCTCTCTTTTAGGCACATCAGCTTTTGTTGTATCTTGCTCCTTGCTGCTATTTTCTTGTACCAAACCAAGCGTGACAAGATGGCGAATATAGGCGGCTTTTGTCAATTTTTTTTGTTTAGCTTTGCGAGTTATTTTTTTAGCAAGCTGATCATCAAACACAACAGTATGTTTATACACAAAAAATTCCTCCTTAAAAAAACGTGAAAACCAGAAACAGATTAAGATTGTAGCTTAAAAAAATCTATTTTTCATTGCTATCAGGCTCATATTTAGCTATATACTAAGATATTATCCGCAAATCTAAAAATAAAAAGTGAATTTTAGTGTAAAATAAACAAAATAACCTTACTTTACAGAAGATCATATAGTGAAAAATGGTAAAATATCGCGTGAAAATAAATTCTTATAACGAGAAAATGAAATGAAAAATAGCGAACATAAAGTGAAAAATAACGAATTGTTCTTTATTAAGCCAATATTATAAATTAAATTTAGTGAATTAATTAAATTTAACTAAAATAAGTACAAATTAAACGTGAAATATTAGTAACAATAGACATAAAAATAGATTTCGTGGAATTAAAATAAAATTTATTTTCACCACTATAGCTATTAACATCATGATTTTTAATAAAATTCATTAAATTAAATTTTCATGTGGTTACTTATAAAACAAATTTTTCTTGCCCCATCTTTGTTTTTCTAAACCATTGTTTTAACACAACTATTTAACGGCAACTCCGTTGCGACAGGTGTGCGTTCCTACAGCCCTAGGGTGAGTGGCAATTTTTGCTTTGGCTGCATCGGGGTTGCTTGCTCTAGTTTTGCCAGAATCCTGGTTTTTTCCGCCTGGAGAGGGTGGGTCGATGTGTATCCGGCTATCTCTGCGTTTAGCGACGATTTTGGTTCGGCTGCCAAGGAAACCCCGTCAAAGCCCCAAATCGCCCCGTATGGGACCCAGACGTCCTGGAAGAAACCAACCAAGCTTGAAGGGCCAGCATGTTGACAAACCCCGTGTCTCAAATCTCTTGATGGCAACACGAAGCGGCACCATGCCCAGCACACTAGCCCAACGACAAATTAAACCACAAAAAAACACAAACCTTTGCAATTTGAACTCAATCTCAAAATTGCCGTGCCAATATTTTTTTGTTTTATCAACTTTTCGAGTTTTAATTAGTCGCTGGCGCGAAATGATTGCACTATTTTTTGCTCATGTTTTTACAACATTCCTTGTTGTGAGTTGATTTCTTCTTTTTTTATCCATCAACTTGCTTTTTTCACTAGGCAACGCATCAATTGCCGACTATTGAAACCTAATATTGCGCAATAACCTGCTGATTCCGTCGTTGAATCGTATTTCATCCTGCTTCTTCCCAATTGCCCACCATGTTTTGCATGACCTATTAGCGGTTCGATCCCCGCGCGGCGATTGATAAGCTCCGTTTCTTGCGCATGAGGTTCAGTATTTTTATCATGTGATTTAACCGTAGCAGGTTTCTGTAACCCTAAATGTGATCCTGTTTGTTGCTCTAGGTAAATGACATTAGCTTTTGAATAATACCCTTTATCCGTGGCAACTGATGTAAGTGGCGCTTCAGGAAAAAGGTTTTGATGCAATTCCACCATGGGTTTTAACGACTGCTTGTCTTCCATGCGGATAGAATCGTTTTTCGCAACAATCAAGAAATTACCGCCTATGCGTCCTAGTTGAAATGCACGACCAAATTGGTATTTGATCCCAGGTTTCTGTTTATTAAAGCATGCCACTTCTTTAATGTGAAATGCCAACCTCTTTGTTGGCCCAATATAGCCATTAAGTAAAAACTTCGTAACATTGACGAAATGATTATGAGCATTCTCTTTCAGTGACATCATATATTGTTTAATATTCCAAGGCATATGATTGAAGTCATATTCTGTTAACACATCAATATAGCGGGTAACTGTCGTAACAGGACTAAATGTCGACAACCATAAATCACTCAACAAACTATTTTTCTTCTCTTTATCCGCGGTTTTGTCAAAGTAGTATTTGCGCGCTACTTGCTTAATTCCTTTTAAGTCAATCTCAAACGAATCAAACATGAAAGTGCTAAATGTTGACTTCATGTAGCCCCAGACTTTACTTGCTTTAATGGCCAGTTGCGTAAGCAAATGCACATCAGATAGGCCATATTAGCTGCTTGTATCGTAGAATCAATGTCTAAGGCACTTGGCTCAGCAAAGCCTAAACGCTCTGCAACAACAGCCATATGATTGGCTAATGCCTGTTGGGTCTGTGGTGTTAATCGGGAGCGAAACTCTTCTATCTTTGTATGATCGGGGCAATGCCATTTCTTAACAATTGTTTTGCCACAAAACAGCTGATAGGCAGCATTATCTTTAATAGCGTATTCTGCCTGGCGGTCGGTTTTATTAAAACATTGCTGCAAAAGAAAAGCACCCAGATGTATACGCAATCGTAACGGCCTACCCATCCACCAGCAACCTTTATTCGTTTTCTTTAAGTCAGGTAAAACTAGCTCTGTCAGTTCTTCCCAAGGTAGAACATTAGCCAGCTGAATCAATGGGTGACTATCAGCTACCGCCACTATAACTGACGCGGGTTCGACCTTGAGTTTTATCCCTGAATCATCGATACTCATCTTTTATGTCCCTGCCTATGGATGGAAGTGTCATATGACTAAACAGAATTCAACCAAAATCCCGCAAGCAATGCAAACAACCTATGATAACATCATGATATTGGTTGGTGATTATTGCCAGAAAAATATCGATAGCGAATATATCGAAATTTGTCAGCAGGTGCTTGCTGCACTTTCCAGGAAAAGACCGAATCCACTTAAAAGTGGCCGTATTAACACCTGGGCGTGTGCAACAATACATGCAGTTGGTAGTGAGCATCCGGTGTAAAGCGCCTTTTAATTTTTTTAAAAAAAGTTACCCTGAAATCTCTTGGCTTTTGGGAGAAATAGAAGATGGATAAAAACTTAACTGAGCAATCTTCAAATGCTAAAGAAAAGGGGGGGAATAATTATTGGCGTGCTCATGTGCTAGCCTACCAGCAAAGCAAACTGAGTATGCGGGATTTTTGCAAGCAGCAGCAACTACCCTTCCATCCTTTTCGTTATCAACTCTATAAGCTGCGTGACATGGATAGGGACCAACAAGAGTTATCATCCTTGCCTAAGTTAATTCCTGTCGATGTTGCAGACAGCAAGATAACACAAACTAGCAAAGATAATCAGTTCCATTTTAGTTACCAGGATGGCCAACTGAGTTTACAGTGCTCCGGTCTTATTTTAAAACAGGTCTCTGGCTTAATGTCCTTGATTGGAGATTGGTATGCTCAATCTAACAACGGCACCTAATATATTTATTGCCAGTCATGCCGTTGATATGCGCAAAGGCTATGTGGGCTTAAGTGAATACATCCAAGCTACTATGGGCAAAAAACCTTTAGATAAATCTTGGTTTGTGTTTTTTGGAAAAAGGTTTGATCGCGTTAAAATTTTTTATTGGGACGAAGTGGGTTATTGTATTTGGTATAAGGTATTACCTGAAGGTATTTTTCGTCCGCCTAAAATTAACGATACTTGTTACAGCCTGAATACGCATGAACTTAATTTATTGTTATCTGGTGTTGAATTGACAAATCCTCAGCGATTGGCTAAGGTTCAACCAGGAATTGTTGCATGAGGTGACAGGGGTGTTAGTTGCCGAAGTAGAAAATGATGTTGCGTATCTGCAGCAAGTTATTGCTGAAAAAGATAAGCGTATAACTGAGCTTGAGCTGGAAATCAGTAATTTACGGCATCAGCTTGATAATCTTATTCGCATGCAGTTTGGTCAACGTTCAGAAAGGCTCGTTGAAGAGGATGATTCTGATACCGATACTGACAATATTCCAGCATCAGAGATTGAGTTTGAATCTGTCGAGGGTTATACACGAAAAAAACGCCAAAATCGTAGTGAACGATTTCCAGAGTCATTACCGCGCGTTAATGTTTACTACGATATTGATGAGAAAGACAAGCAGTGCCCTTGTGGCTGTGGTGTTGCATTGAGAAAAATGGGTGAAGTTGTTACCCAGGAACTGGTGTTAATTCCTGAGACACTTTATGTACGATGTCATGTACGTCCTAAATATGGCGGATGTCGGTTTGATAGTGAAATACTCACTGCAGCGATGCTACCAATCCCTATTAAAAAAGGATTTGCTAGTGCAGAGCTGATCGCAGAAATTGCGATTAATAAATTTGCTGATCACCTTCCTTTATATCGACAACAACAACAATTTGAAAGAGAAGGTATTGAATTATCTCGGCAAACAATGTGTGATTGGTTGGCAGCAGGAGCTGATATATTATTAGAATTAGTTGAATTAATTAAGCGCCTTACTTTAGATAATCCTATTATCCATACCGACGACACACCCTTACCTGTGCTCTCCCCTGGAAATAAAAAGACCAAAACAGGCCGTTTGTGGATTTATGCAGGTCGAGGTGGTGATAAAACAAAGGATCAACACGATTATATATTTTATGATTATTCGGCTAATAGAAGTTCAAAATGGCCTTATAAAATATTATCTGGTTATGACGGTTATATTCAAGCAGATGCTTTTCCAGGCTATGATCCTTTGTTTCGCCATGAAGATGGCAAAGAAAAAGAAACCATCACTAAAAAAGATAAGATTAAACTTATTGGCAAAGCGATAGAGGTTGCTTGTTGGATGCACGCACGTCGTAATTTCTACAATATTGTTAAGAACACCAAAAACCGTGGTTTAGCTTATCAGGCAGTACAATATATAAGTCGTTTGTATGCTATTGAGAAGAAAGCCAAAGATAAAGATATGAATGCTCAAGAGCGTTATGACCTTAGACAACAAGAAGCAAGTCCTGTGCTAGAAGAATTTAAAGACTGGCTTGATGATAAACGAACGCAGGTTATGGAAAAGACCCCTATCTGTGATGCCATGAATTATTGCCTGAATCAGTGGGCGGCACTATGTCACTATCTTGATGATGGGAGGCTGGAAATTGACAATGGTTATGGGGAACGACTTATCAAAGGTCCCTGTATAGGGAAGAAGAATTATCTATTCTTTGGTAGCGATCAGGGAGTGTCCGCCTAAGTGTGTAAATGCCTTTAACCATGTATCCTGTAACCCTTCACTGGGTCAGGATATTAATTGAGCAGAAGGAATTTACATATGCCAATTTCTGATAAAATATTAGACGAGCTTATCGGTGATGCAAAGACAGCTGATGAAATTTTTGGTAAAGACGGACTGGTAAAGGCTCTTTCAAAGCGGCTAGTGGAGCGTATGCTGGAGTCTGAGTTAGATCACCACCTGGGTTATGCCAAACATGCCAAAGAAGGAGATAACAGCGGTAATTCACGCAATGGAACCAGCACCAAGAAAGTGCTCCTAGAAAACGGTAAAATTGATATTACTGTTCCCCGTGACCGCAATAGTGAGTTTAACCCGCAGCTTATCGAGAAGCGCAAAGCCCGATTATCAGGTATTGAGGACGTCATTTTATCCTTGTATGGCAAAGGTATGACAGTGCGTGATATTCAAGCGCATGTGCAGGAGTTGTACGACCATGAAATTTCTAAAGATTTGGTATCGACTATCACCGACGGCGTAGTTGAAGAAATGCAGGAGTGGCGCAATCGTCCCCTGAATAAGCTTTACCCCATTGTTTTTATTGATGGATTCGTAGCAAATTGTCGGTTAAACAAGGCTGTGTCTAAGCGAACAATGTATGTTATTTTTGGTATTAATACTGCCGGTGAGAAGGAAGTGCTAGGCCTGTACTTGGGTGAAGCAGAAGGTGCTAAATATTGGTTGTCAGTATTAACAGAGCTCAAGAATCGTGGCCTGGAAGACATCTTCATTTTATGTGCAGATGGCCTAAAAGGTTTACCTGAAGCAGTAGAGGCAAGCTTTCCTAAGACTATCTTTCAGACATGCGTTGTTCATATGGTCAGGCATTCACTGAACTATGTCCCTTATACCGATAAAAAATTAGTTGCCTCAGAGCTAAAGAAAATTTACTCGGCTGATACGGTTGAACTAGCAGAGGAATACCTTGATGATTTTGAATTAACTTGGGGTGAAAAATACGCTGCCATCATAAAATCATGGCGTGAAAACTGGAGCAAGATAATTCCGTTTTTCGACTATCCTAAAGAAATCCGCAAAGTAATTTATACCACGAATATTATTGAGTCTCTAAACCGCACCTTGCGAAAAGCTGTTAAAAACAGGGGACACTTCCCCACAGAAACTTCACTCATGAAAGTGCTTTACCTAGCCATAAGGGGTGTTTCAAAGAAATGGACTATGCCAATTAGGGATTGGAAAAACGCGCTAAATCAGTTTGCAATTAAATTTAGTGATCGTTTCCCTGACTCTGCGTAAAAAGGACAAGCACGTAGGGAGGTAGAATTGCTTTGGGATATTGCCGCGGGTGGCCCGTGGCTACTCGCTGTGAACTTCACCCGTGATGGGGTATTTCATAGCACTATGACAGCAGTAAAATAAAAATCTTGCAATACAGTTTTGATTGTGAGATCTTGAGGAGGTTGGTTGGGATACTACATGCCAGCCAACCTATTTTTAGGAGTGTTTACACACTTTAAATGACACTCCCAGCGATCATGGAGGTGTCAGCGCAACGGCTTATTACACATTGATTCAATCAGCACAACTCTACAAATTAAACCCAGTGCTTTATTTAACAGACGTGATTAGGCGTTTAGCGAGTAAGTTATATCATTCGTTAGAAGATTTACTGCCTCACCGTTGGCAGCCATTAAATCCATTTGAAAAATTCGGTGATAAAGAAGATAACCCCATCATCGTATCTAAGCTATTGGAATTACTGGCACAACTACCACCATCGTAGAATAAACAACGGCTAATTTTTTTAAGACATAATAGGTTCCGCTGACATAAGCGCCGGAATTTACTACTTTTTGCTATCAAGCGACCTTGAGAGATAATATTTTGCTCAGATCAAAGGGTGTGTCATTAGCTGCACGCCTCTTAAAGTCAAATTCTCCATGTAAATTAATGTGTCCCCAACAAAGAACTGAACTTTCTTTAATCAAAGATAGCATTTCACCTCGTTCCGTATCATTGGCACAGTTAGTCAATAATTGAGACAAATATAAATAATTCCACAACACTATACTATTTTGTAGCAGAACTTTACATCCCTCAGCCATATTCTGTTCTTCAGGATCAGCATGCCGGAACTCACCATTATTAGCATAGAATATTGCCCTAGAAAATTTATTTGACGACTCAACACGATTCAGTTGTTTTTCTATGCGCTGACGTAATTTAACATCATCTAAGTAGGTGAGAATAAACAACGATTTAATAATACGACCAAATTCTTTGATTGCCTTATAAAGAGGGTTATCTTTCGCATAAGAACTTAATCGCTTAAATAGTTGTGAGGCACTAACTTTATTTAACCGTATAGTTGCCATAAATCGTAAGATAGCTTCCCAGTGACTAATTATCAATTTTTGATTAATGGTTCGACTAGGTAGCACTTGATAGCCAAGGTTTTGGTAAGTTTCTTTACTTGAAAATGCGTAAATACGTTGTTTTCCTATATTTTTTATTCGGGGAGCAAAGCTTACGTCAAGAAAATGAGTTGTTGCAAAAACTAATTCACTGAATCCGTGTGTATCTGTAGAGTGAATATCGATTTTTTCTGCATTCATGTTGTTTAATCCATCAATAACATATGCAGCTTCTCGTTCTGATGCGCTCATGACATTATGATGGAATAATACTTGCCTATCGTCAATAAAATTATAAACACTAACACCTTTGTCCTTCCCGAAGTATTTAAAAGAGTAATTTGCCAACAAACAATCAACTGAAACGCCAACTTTCCTACCATCGCTTGAACCGTGATAAAGTTCGCTCTTAAACACTAGTGGAAGACTAAGCTCACTAATGAACTGTCGTATTTTCTCATTAGCATCGTTTATGTTTTTTTGACTAAAGTACCAATTTACTGTGTTAGTCATTGTATTTTGATTTATACCCTCAGAGATCTGCGCCATCTTATTGATGCCAATGTTGCAGCCTAACCCTATAACACTCGCAAGAAATACGTTTTTATCAGGCCTGTTTTTAACATGTTTAATAGCATGATGTTTGAACGACTTTGAGAATTTTGTAATTTGGTCAATGTCAGAAAGTAGTTGGATAATTGGAATATATTTTACTTGGTCTAAGAAATCGGAAATGTAGCTAGACTCTTTCTCATCTATTGCAGGTGTAATAATGTGGAAACGATTATTTTTCTCTTCATTAAAAGATATGTGTGGATTTAGCCCGCCGATGATCTTCCGATTAACAGAGTGATACTTCTCACCTAAGATTGCTTTAAGCTTTGCTAACACATCAATATGTTCCGAAAAATGCTCTAATCCTGCAAGCCTTAGCAGATCAGATCTTTGTGCATCCCAGTCTTCTTTTTCGATTAAGTAATCCTGAATTGATAAATAACGATAAGAGTGTTTTAGGTTTAACTGTCCTGATTTAATTGCATCTGCCGTATGCATAAAAAACAAAATCTTGTATAGAGATAGTTTAAATTTTCCTTGTTCGTTAATGATAGCCTCTTTTTCATCTTGGGTTAAGAACTCATCAGGCGCTTTGCTGGCATTTTGATCATTGATTTTCTTAAAATACTTTATCGCTGAAATTAGCGTTTGATCAGAATAGCTTGGGTTAAACTCCAATGTTTTTACTATGTCAGAAACTCGATTCTGTAATTTAACTGATTGCTTTTCCAGCGCTTCAAAGAAATTTTTATCTTTTACAATGTCATCTAATGACTTTTCCAACTTAGCTATTTTATCTTTCTGCTTTTCATCTTCCAGTTGCTGGTGTTCATCAAGTAACTTTGATATCTGTTGGATTTTATCTGAATCAGATAAATTTTCTGATTTTGTTATCACTGTGATCTCATCAATCAAATTACGGTAGTTATGCCTAGTTTTGGTCAAATGTTTTATAGCTGTTTTCCGTTCACCTCGCGTGAGCTTCTCAGTTTCTTGTAACAGTCGGGCAGCAGCATTTTTTGCTGAGCGCACTGATCTTAGAAAAATATCAACAAACATGTCTTGTCGTAGAAAATATTGATGTTGTATGAAAGCAATCAAATATAAATATAACTTCCTTTGATCAGTTATTTGCTTGATTTGAGATAGCTTGGCTTTTTTCACCCATGTTGCATAATATTCGCAGGCTTGTGGCGTTAACGCCAACGCATCTTTGACAGGCAAAACCGCATGAAATATATCGCTAAGCTTACAAAATACGGACAAGCTTGCTTTTATATTTTTGGGTTGTAGTGACTGATTGATTGTGCGGTATTGGCTCAAGACAGCCGATGTGTTTTTTTCTGATGTTTCTAGCAGCGATCCTAATGCAATTTTTTGCTCATCAGTAATAGTTAAATCTAACTTCTCAAGCAACATTGATTCATGATTGATATAATGCTCAGTAATGCGATCGACTAGTGCATGATAAGATGGTATCTCAATGTTATGGTTATGCAAGTAATGTAGCAGATCAAAAAATAATTCTCTGGGCTCGATAAATCGCTCAACTCTAGTGCTTATTTCCTTGTTAATCCAAGTTGCTTGTGACTCAAATGGCTTGCAGCTAAAAATATCAAGAATTTTAATTTGATGGTTTACCAGCACCGTACCTTTGTAGTTTTCGATTTTGACGTGGTTATAAGAGATACCCAATAATCTTGCGGCATAATTGATATCTTCAAGTCGAAATTTTTTAATCATAAAAAGGCGTCGGCTAGCTTTAAAATAGGCATATTGCAATAGAAAACCAACTTTGTTGGTTGGTCCATGTAAGCGTCTAATTTGTTTCCCGATAGTATCATCCATCGCGAAGCAAATAGCACGCTTGTCAACGCTAAGTAAAGGGGGGCTATCAAACTCTTCTTGCTCTTTATCATTTAGGATACTCAATCTTGGCATGACGTATCACCTGACTTATTTTTTAGTTGTGACAATGATAGTCCGCGTGTGACTGTATGTCTATCTGTTTGGGCAATATGCCGATAGTGCATGGTTGTACCTACATCACTATGTCCTGCGTTTTCTTGAGCCACTTTCAAGGGTGCACCAGAGTCCAATAATGATGTCACATAGCTGTGACGTAACCAATGTGCTGAGGCTTGTTGTAGTTTTGATGAACGTCTAGGTTCATTATTTTTTTCATAAACTACCGCACCTAAATTAAATGCCCACTTAACAATTTGATCAATACGCCGTGTGCTAATTGGTTGCTTTAAATTTTGCATGGGAATAAGCGGTGTCCTTTCACGAAATTTTGGCTCAGGGGAGGGTAGTCCGACTTTTAAACGAAATTCAGCTAGGACCGCAAGTAAATCATCAGGGACAGGGATCTCTCGCGATTTTTTGCCTTTACCTGTGATCCTTAGAAACCAGTTATCTTGACGTTGAATGAAGTTACCCATTCGATGATTAGCAGCTTCTGAAATCCGCAGCCCAGTATAAAATAAAAGCAATATGATATATTTAGCCCTAAGCACCTGAAATTGCTTCTGTTCAATTTCACTAGGGTAGTCATCAATCGCCGATAATATCGTAAAAATTTCTTCTACTTCTAAGTAGCGATCGATCAATTGTGGCTTTTGTTTATTGCGACGTTTGCGGCGCCTTTCAATGGCAAGAGGGTTACCTGTTAAATAATTTGTTTGTACTAAATAATTAAAAAAGGAATCAAGTATGGTGACTGCTTTATTAATTGAGCTTGAGCCAAGTCCTTTTCCAAAAGGGCGCCATTTGGGATTAATTGTGCCATCTTTAAGTTGACGAGCAACCTTGGGACCAACCCATAATTTTTTGGGTATAGGTTGCTTCAAAAATGCTTGATACTCAACTAAATCATTCCGGCGCAGGCTTGAGACATTTTTTTTGGCAACGTGTATACACCAAAGCAACAATCGCTCAATTTCTTTAGCGTAGGATTGCAGTGTTAGTGGCGAATCTCTAAATTCACTGAGAAAAGATGATATTGCTTCAGCATCGTTTTTTGCATTTAATAATGATTGGCCCAATGCTTTATTATAATCATCACTAACAAAGGTTATAATCGCTTGACCAAGTGCTTCACTATCGTTAATGGATAAAAAGAGCGGGGCAATTACTTCTGATTGCTTGCTTTTACTCATTCAGCTTCTGTTGCCTCTTCAGGCCATGGCGTGAAACCAATGGGGCGTTTATTACTGGCCTCCGGCGTTGCCATCAATTGACGTATGGCTTCAAAAACAATTTTAAATTGGTCATCATATTTTTGCTCGAGTTGATCCAGCTGTGCCTTAAGCTGCTTATTGGATTCTAGCAAGCGCCGCAACTTCACAAACGCACGCATAATTTCAATATTAACATTGATAGCGCGCTGACTGCGTAGTACGCTAGAAAGCATGGCCACGCCTTGCTCAGTAAAAGCGTATGGAGGATAGCGGCGGCCACCCCAACTTGAGGTCACAGATTGTGACCTCAAGTCATCAAATTCCTGCTGGGAAAGCTGGAACATAAAGTCATCAGGAAAACGCGTTATATTACGCTTAACGGCTTGAATAATGGCTTTTGTTTCAACGTCGTACAATTTGGCTAAGTCAGCATCAAGGATGACTTTTTCTTTGCGTAGCCAGATGATATATTGTTCAATAATTGCAACTTTATTGATGAGTTGTTCTGGTTTTGACACACCTATTGTGGCCCTTCATTGTCCATGAAAGCCCTACTCTACCATAAAACATCACTACGTAGAATAAGATTACTATGAAATTATTGATTATGCCGGCCTTCTCAGCACCGCAAATCTGTAAGTGACAGATCTCGGCGCTTATGCCAAATCACCCTATAGTGCCTAATGTCGCTTTTCTATTACTCCTGCGCAATACTAAACAGTATTTTCTAATCTAAACATGAGTCTGAAATCAGTAAACGAACAGTCACCCTGATGTTCAGTATTAAGCCTATTTGATCCGTGCATTCTTTGTTTTCTGGATCGCCATTATTTGATCAAATAACGCTTTTCGTGCTTGATGCATTTCACGAGCTGCTTGTTGATCGGTTTTAAGATACGCCAATTCATCAAGCTTAGCAAACGTCATACCATCCTTGAGATATTGATCGGCATTGGGCAGTGACTTGAGTTTATCGTAGGGTGTCATAATCGCTTCATAGGGGTAAGTTTTTTTCTGCTTACCTTTGTTATCAGTCACAGTTACAGCAAAGTAGCATGGCCTATGGAAATTGATGTATGGATTTAAGTATGCGTCATAAAATTCTGTAATCATCGGCGCAAAATATTGCTGGATATGGACGTAGCCCAGAATTTTACGGATTACCGAACCATTTTTACTTTCTGCCAGCGCGTTATCATTACTATGCCTTGGGCGTGATTTGGTTAATTCGATAAAAAGCTTTTGTAATAAATCGGCAACTTGATGATTAATATATTCTGAGCCATTATCTGCATGTATCGATTGAATTTTAAATGGAAACAAATCAATTATTTTCTCCAAGACAGGGATCAGGTAACGTTCGCTGATCTTCTCAACAGCACAAATCATTTCCATTTGGGTTACCTCATCAACAGCATTAATATGATAAACGCCTTTTATACCGTCCTCATCGCCTTGATGGACGGTGTCAATGCGTATGAACCCGGGCTGCCCTTGTGGTCGTGGTTTACGTCGTTCACCAATTGCAACAGGACTACGTTTTGTCTTAGTAAAGTTTCGTCGCTGGTTGCAATAAGTGGTACTGCGTCTCAAATTGTAGATATGCGCAACAGAAATAGCGGCTAATCGTTCATAGCACGTGTCATGAAAAAGGTTAAATGCACGTTCAAATATTTTTTTTGTCGCTGGTCCGCTTAATGTTTGATGCCATGTATCTGTTTCTGCCAAAAGGGTAATATCAGCTCGTGTATAGAGTCTAGCAAAGCAATGCCGAGGTTGCCGCTGGCGATTACCAACCC
This sequence comes from Pseudomonadales bacterium, assembly GCA_965204215.1. Taxonomy (GTDB): domain Bacteria; phylum Pseudomonadota; class Gammaproteobacteria; order Pseudomonadales; family GM7GCV1; genus CBDBDZ01. The sequence goes on from CBDBDZ010000001.1 coordinate 59,869, forward strand.
AGCCCGTTTCCCGATGCTGAGCAATCAATCGTGCTACTTGCTGGCGAGAATAACCGGTTACTTGCTCGATGTAGCGGCAAATCAAACCCTTCTCTTTTTTGCATAAGTGGTGGTAGCCAAATCGTTTCAACATTTTAGCAATCCAGCGATAGCTTTCAATTCGAGAGGGTGCCTTAAAATTTACTGCCGCGGTCCCAGTCAAAAAATGGTCAACCTGCTCCAGGGCCTGTAGATTGGTATCGTTCATAATAATGTTCATTCCTGAATCATGAACGATCAGGGCATGATTTCAGTCTCATCTTGCGTTAGAAACTGGGTATCATTTCAGACTCATGTTGCGTTGGAAGAGACTTAAACTTGCAAACTAATGGATATAAGATGTACAATGGAGCGGTTCAGGTCGAGAATAACAAAATAAAAAATGACTTAGGAAAATCACAGTGAGATAAAACCATGGGTATAGACGGCGATAGTGGAAACAGTAAAGTAGCTGAATTGCAGGCTGCGGCAGTTGCTGATAGGCAAGCGAGAGATACAAGCATCAGAGTAATGGCCATACGTGCTTTAATTGACAAAGTTAAGCAAGACGCTACTCGCACTGAAGGAAAAAGCAATTTATCTGATGACGATTGCATTCAGCGTATTGTTGCTCAATATAGCCATCAACAAATTGAAGGTGCAATTTCTCTCCTTGAAGCACGCTATAGACAGGGCCTTCACCAAAGCCATAGACATGACCAAGGTAACGCACTCGCGCGTAATGCTGGCATATTTGGATTACACAAGACCATGATAACTCAGAATCACACTGTTGTTGGACATAACAGTAACCCATCAGTGATGATGCCCCCGGCTCGCCCCAAAATTAAGTAAGCGCCGCTTTTTACTGCACCACAATAAAGTTGGCCTGCTTAGCTTTCTGTATTAAGTCCTCTGCTATACTTAAATAAGGCATTATCTTTAGGCTAAAATTAGGGGGATAGCGTGCCAGAACAACTAAAACTAGAAAATCTAACTCATAACCCACCTAGCTATGGGTTCGACACAGACTTGGTTGATGACTTAGATGCTGATTTAACTAAGTTTTTCAGTCAGTTTGAAGAGCTAGATCAGGAAAAAGTATTAGAAGCTATAACTAACTTGCATCTCGCATTTCAAGCCAATATTAGCAGCATCCAAAGTACTGATACCGTAAAATCAATTCAACAGAATTTTCGTTTGTTTGCATTGCTCTTGAATGATCGTATGCCACCCAATCCAATACCCGCGGGAGAACAAGCGTGTCGCGCTGCTCCGGATGCGCTTCGGCCGTCGTGACCCCTCAGCGCCGTTCGCTCTAGCGCGACGACTCTATCATGCCGCGGCCGTCCGCGTCACCGGCGCTACGTGTACTTCGCACACTGCGCACCGGCTCTCGCATGACTCTACGCCGGCATAAAGATTTTCTTGCACTCGCTGCGCTCTGCAGAAAATCGCCGGCTACCGCGGACTACTCGCCATCGGGCCATTCGGCCCTTCCATGGCTCGCAGCGGAAGCTAAATACTTCAAAGCCGAGCATGTATCTGATCTGGCAACATTTTTTAGGACACAAGATCATGCAGCTTTCCGAGCCTGCTCATATTCCACCGGTGACATATAGTCATTAGCAGAATGTAATCTTAACCGATTATAATAAATTTCAATATACTCAAATATAGCCTGTTTTGCTTCCTCCCTTGTCCGAAATATTTCATGATGTACCATCTCAACTTTTAACGTGTGAAAAAAACTTTCAGCAACTGCATTGTCCCAGCAGTCACCTTTCCGACTCATGCTTTGCTTAATGCCATAAGCTTTCAGTAACTTGCGATGACTGGCGGAGGCATATTGACTACCACGATCGGTATGCCAGATAAGACCCTTACTGATTTTTCGACTCTCTATAGCCATTGTTAATGCGTTATTAGCTAAAGAGGCTTTCATGTGCTTGTCCATAGACCACCCAACAACTTGCCTTGAAAATAAGTCAATAACCACTGCTAAATACAACCAACCTTCTTGTGTCCAGACATAGGTCATATCACCAACATAGATTTGATTCGGTTTGCCTACTAGGAAATCCCTATTTAACAAGTTAGGCGCTATTGCTAAGTCATGCTTTGAGTCCGTCGTAACCTTAAACTTTCGCCGCGTCTTACAGTATAAATGCTGCTCTTTCATAAGCCTTTGGACACGCCTGCGGCTTATCTGGTAGCCCTCTTGCTGCAAAGCTTTCCGGATCCGCCTACTACCATAGCGACATTTATTGTCCATAAAAATCATCTTTATTCTTGCCGATAGTTCCTGATTTTGAAGCGCCCTCATCGAAGGTGATTTCTGGTTTAACCAAGCATAATAGGCACTTCGGCTAACTCCAAATAACTCACACATCAGTGTGATCTCAAAAATATCTTGATTATCTTTCATCCAGGCGTACTTCACACTGTTTCGCTGGCAAAGTACGCCGCCGCTTTTTTTAATATGTCACGCTCCTGCTTAAGTCGAGCTACTTCCTTACGCAGGCATTTTATCTCATCAGATTCACTTTCACCTTCATGGCTAGCTTTATTGGGATAATATTGTTTTACCCACCCATGCAAAGTACTGACATGAAGACCAAGCTCTTTGGCTGTTTGAGAGATCGATTTCTCTCCTGTTACTGCCAATTTGGCTGAAGACTGTTTAAATTCTGGCGTGTAGTGTGTTGTTTTACGCTTACCCATAATTGGACACCTCTTTTTCTTCGTAAATAGTTTACTTTACGTGTCCTGATTAGTGTAGCCAGATCAATCTACCGCAACTAATCTCATAGCTCAACTTGGAACTTATGGCATTATTCCCAATAAATTAAACTTACCAACTCAAGCCAGCTGGCCTGATGAGGACACACTACCGCCTAGGCAACGAACAGGCACAACGTATACAAATTGGAAGTCCAAAGCCTGGCCAAGTCCCATTAGGAATGGTACTGGCTCACAAGTTGTTGGTTTCTTTGACGGTCCTGAAAAAGATGGCAAACCAACCTTGGTTTCAACACGCTTGCATTTATTCAAGTCTGAGCATGCGGAAATTCAGGAAGAAAAAAAGACGGTAGACGGCCGCGAAAGAACCATAACCAAATTTTTAAGTCCAGCCGATATTGCCTTTGATCTCCCAGGAGATTTGCATGCAGATCACTTACAACCTTCTGAGAATATTTTAGCTAGACAACTAGAAATGGTCCGCGCTATGAATTTAAGTCCTAAATTTCGCCTAGCTGTTTATACTGATATTCAATCTCGCCGCGAAAGTAAAACAGACTATTTTATTGAAACGCCACCAAATAATACCGTGGTCGGCACCAAGTATTTTTATATGCTATACCATAATTGTCCGCAAAATCTATGGCTACTTAAACCCAGCTCTAACTCAGGATCAGGCAAGGGAAACCATGATGCACTTGACTGGTTAAGACAACATCCATTGTTTGGTGAAGAGTTTATTCAAACACTAGGAACGATTAACTATGACGGCATCTTACTTACCGACAGTCAGGGTAGAACTTTATTACAAGCGGCCATGGCTTACTTCAGGCAAGAATATACCCAAGAAGTCAGTGGCACTCGTGAAATCAACTTAAGAGTTGTTAACAGAGCATTAGAATCGCTACGTGCAGCTACTGCCAGCCCTGATCCACGGCAACGAGTTTTTCACATGGCTATAGTTTCTATTGCGGCACGGATATTTAAAGAAGAGGTTATGGAGAAGTACAAAGAAAGTAAAAAGCGTCGTCGCACGCAAGCTAATGATGTACGCACTGAAGCAGAATCGATTGCTGACCGGTTAAATCCAAGTGCTTTATCGACAGTGAGAGCACCTAACTCACCTGCTACACAAAGCTCGTTAGGTTCAGTCACAGCTTCTCAGGCCGAACTAACTACAGCAAACCAACAACACATGGCAGAGATTGCAGCTGCAATACCGTTGGAGGAACTATTCATGCCAGATGGCGTGGAGAGAGTAGCCAAAGTCGCTAAAACCAGTACTGCTGTTGATGCAGTAACTGCTACTAATGCAACAAGTAATGCTGCTGTAACAGCCACCTTGCAAACTGCCTTATCGATTGAAGAAGCACAAAAAATGCAGCAAGATTCACTTGAAATGTATAATCGCATCTGTGAGATGCATGCTATTGCATTGGAAATGCCCGATGGCACAGGCGCGGAACTAGCAAGCGCTTTGAACACTGCATTTACAGAGGTATGTACCGTATTAGTGGAGAGTGAAACCCGATTGGAACGCGTCAGAGCTTTACATCAAACGGCTAGTGCGCAAATGACTACTGATGCGGAAAATACCGGACTACCAGCTGTGGACGCACATGCTGATACAACTAATCCTGCTATGGATATTGATCCAGCAGAGCCGACTGCTGATCCTAGACAAGATGAAGCTAGAAAACAGCAATTCCAATAAGTAGCATAGTGCTAACGAAACAAAAGTGGGATAGAACAATGGTTAAAGCTGCAGAAAAATCACCAGCTAATAATGGTAATAACAAGTGGGAAAGAATGGCAAAACAAGCATTGGCAGCGCGGGCTGAGCGAGTGCAACAAACACAAAACAATCTAAATACCATGGCAATCCTGGCACTGTTTGACTTGCTCAAAAAACAACATGCCAAAAACATTGGAAAACCTAATCCAACTGACGATGATTGGATTAGCTTTATTAGCTCCAACTATACTTCTCGTGACATTGAAACCGCGATTGGCCGCTTAACTGACCGTTATAAACAGGACCCGCCACCTCCTCTGTGTAAAAAGAGAAGAGGGCATACTGATCCCCCAAAAAATCAGCCAAAAAAAGCTAAAATAAAGACTCTGTCGCAAATTGGACGGCCAAATGTAAAAATGCCAGGCCATTAATTAGTCAGGCAGGGTTTAATGAAATGGACCCACAAGGCACTGTAAAATGCGGTCAAAATAATTAGTAAAAACCGGCGCTTATGTCATCGGAACCCTTATAGTGAGGTTGCCAAAGATCTATGCAGCTAATAACTATTATGTCTTAAAAAAATTAGCCGTTGTTTATTCTACGATGGTGGTAGTTGTGCCAGTAATTCCAATAGCTTAGATACGATGATGGGGTTATCTTCTTTATCACCGAATTTTTCAAATGGATTTAATGGCTGCCAACGGTGAGGCAGTAAATCTTCTAACGAATGATATAACTTACTCGCTAAACGCCTAATCACGTCTGTTAAATAAAGCACTGGGTTTAATTTGTAGAGTTGTGCTGATTGAATCAATGTGTAATAAGCCGTTGCGCTGACACCTCCATGATCGCTACCAAAGAATAGATAATTCTTCTTCCCTATACAGGGACCTTTGATAAGTCGTTCCCCATAACCATTGTCAATTTCCAGCCTCCCATCATCAAGATAGCGACATAGTGCCGCCCACTGATTCAGGCAATAATTCATGGCATCACAGATAGGGGTCTTTTCCATAACCTGCGTTCGTTTATCATCAAGCCAGTCTTTAAATTCTT
>CBDBDZ010000002.1:0-25201 GCA_965204215.1 Pseudomonadales bacterium
TTCAACGCAGTTATCACGCCAATGGTCAACTCGCCAGTCGTACCGATGCAGAAGGCGTTCAAAGTCGTTACACCTACGACACCGCAGGCTACAAATGAACATCGGTCAATCAGATGCCGTCACCATCGGCCAATACAATGAACAAGGCGAACTAATGCAAGGCTATTACTACTCCTCACAAAACAGCCTAGGGAACGCCCCCATCGCCATCAAACACAACGACAACGGCATCACACAAACCAATACCCAAGTCAGCAATCCATTGCGATTCCCAGGGCAATACCAAGACGATGAAACAGGACTGCACTACAATTGGTATCGGTATTATGATAATAGTATAGGACGATATGTGACGCGAGATCCGATTGGGTTGCGGGGTGGGTTGAATACTTATGGATATGTGAGTGGCAATCCAGTAATTCGGTATGACAGTATTGGCCTTCATGAAGTCGAAGCTTTCACGAGTTCAGGAATTTTAATTGTTCGAGATGATGACGGAAATATTGTTGGTATTTCCGAATTTACCAGTGGAAGAAATGGAGTTACAGATGCTAGTGTTCCTTGGGAGGGTCCTATTCCTCCAGAAGAATACTCTCTTGATTCAGAGGATATAACTGAAGGTGGGTTTTTAAGAGATTTAACTGGCGATTGGGGTGATTATGGAGTTCCGCTAAAATCCAAACCTGGTACAGAAACGTTTGGCCGAGATGGTTTCTTTATACATGGAGGAGACGAGCCAGGTTCGGCGGGCTGTATAGACCTTGGTTCAGATGATAAAAGGCTATTAGGACCATCAGGTTCGTTAGGTGGTCATGATGGTTTGGTAGACGTGATAGTGAGATAAGTATGTTTTATTTGATAGGGGTGGTATCTCAGTTGATTGGCTTAGTTAGCTTTTTTGAATTATCACAGTTACAAAACTTCAATCAATATTTTAAGTACTTTATTGCCTTCAGTTTTATAACACTTCCAATGATTTTTTTAAGACCAACTGCTCGTACATTTTGGAGGAGCGCACTTGTTTACACAGCTTCGTTGGTCGCCATTGAACAGATCTTAGCTATTGCCGTATATACTGGGTTATTGAAAGACATAGCTTTATTTGGCGGCAGACACTTAGCAATAGTTGGATTGCTTTTATTTTTGTCGTACTTTTATTATTTATTAGTTGGCGCTTCTTTAGATTACTTAAGGAAGAGAAAGTAAGAACGGAATTAAAAAGAAATAAAGGGGTAGCAACTTGCGCATTACGCCGACAGAATCAGGGTATCGCTGGAGTAATCGTAAAGGCGATTGGATTACTTACGACGAACAAGGGCATATCACCTCCTATGGCGATAAAAATAATGTCGCAGTTAGATTCGGTAGAAACGCTAATGGTTTGATCAATCAGGTTAGAGATAATTTTGGTCGGTTGGTGGTTACCTTTATATATAATGGGCTTCTACCGATTAGAATAGTTGATTATACAGGTCGTACGGTTCAATATCAGTGGAACCCCTTTAGTAACCCACCTACGTTAACAAACGTAATTACGGTGCGTGGCGATGAATGGCGTTATGAGTATGAAGAGTTCGGTTATAATCGTGTATTGACTAAAAAGACTGATTCCATTGGTCAGATGACCGAGTATCAAAACGCACCAGCAATACCATCAACGACCAAACCACCTATTACCACTACAGTGAACAAGGTTTAGAAAGTGAATACAATGAACAAGGTGAACTAATGCAAGGCTATTACTACTCCCCACAAAACAGCCTAGGGAATGCCCTCATCGCCATCAAACACAACGACAACGGCATCACACAAACCAATACCCAAGTCAGCAATCCATTGCGATTCCCAGGGCAATACCAAGACGATGAAACAGGACTGCATTATAATTGGCATCGGTATTATGATAATAGTATAGGACGATATGTGATCAGTGATCCGATTGGGTTGTTGGGTGGGATGAATGCTGATGGGTATGTGAGTGGGAATCCTCTTTATTGGATAGATCCTGAAGGCTTATCTGAAATAAACCTAGGAGATGGTTATACAGGAAGAGTTGACCGTTTTAATTATCAAGGGGATGCTAGTCATGAAATACATGTGTTTGATAAGAAAGGTCGAGAAGTTGGCGTTCACGATCCAAAAGGTTGGATTAATAAACATGGTCATAAAGGAGCGCCTGAGGGTTTACCAAAAGGAGTTGCTGATCAAGTTAAAGGTCAAACTATTGATGAGTTAAGAAAGTTTGATAGGTTTCCACCGAAAGGTTCAGTGAATATTAAAGGTAATAAATAGATGTGTTTTGTTAAATTTGGTGGAGTAGCAGCTGTTGTTGGAAATATTCATTCTAATCTTTCAATAGAAAGGTTGTGTGGGCGCGATCCAGAAAATGATGCGTGTCAGGATAGATTATGAAATGGCTAAATAAAGATAGTAATGGCACAATAAATTTTGATGAATACTTTAATTATATTGATTCAATTCGGAGTAGCATTTCGAAAGAGACTTACGACTTTGCATCAAATTGGGAGCTGTACTCATTAGATAGCAGGTCGAGCTTACATGATAGTTGGTTAGAGTCGCTTGTAATTAATGAAGTTGGAAGTGGTGATAGGGATGCAAGTAGAGAGTGTTCTATTATTCTATCGCTATTTGGGGCTTATCATGATCGTATTATTACTCTTGAGTATATTGGTGTGGAACGTTACTCAATAAATTCTATTGATTTAAAAAATGCTTCACGCGGGCATTCAGATTTATTGATGCATGAAATTAGACTTAGTGATAACGGGTTAATTGTTCATGAAGTTGTTTTTACCAATGGAAGTTCATTTGAAATAGTTTTTAACGGTCTTGTTCATAGTGAAAAGTGTAATTAGGGACGTACTGAAGCCTTGCTTTTTGTTGCTCGTCTGTTGTTATTAAAGTAAACACCACGCTCATGACAAAGCATGATGAAAGAGTGATGATGAGATTTTAGGAAGAAACTCGCAGAATACACCTAAGTCAACGCTACAGCGGTGGACAAAACATGGCATTCTGGGTGGAGCAAATAGTGAGTCACAATGCTTTCCTAATTTTTCTGAAAATGCTATCCGAGATGATTTATGGAATTAAAAGAAGGCGCTGAAATGATTAAGAAAATTATTGTTGTTATTCTTTTGGTTCTTATCGTTGTTGGTTTGATTGCTGCTAGATTTCGCATCCATGATATTCATGCTTTAGAGTACAAAGGTAGCGAACTTACTGAATTTACTAAAGGATATGGGTTTGATGATATTTATGAAACATGGGACATATCTCTGCCATTGATTGAAAGTGTTGAGGACGCATTAAATAAGAAGATACTTGAATCAAGAGTTGTTGTGCCAAGTTACAAAGTGCAGCTATTCGCTTTGAATAAAGGCACAAAGGAAATCATCTATTTTAATGCCTTTTGTTTTGCATTTTATAAAGAAACAGAGACTTATTGGAAAAGTAAACTGGTGGGTATTCTAGACGGTGATAGATGTACTTTTTATGGTGAGTTTGATGTTGAAAATAAAGAAATTACTAGTTTTCATTTCTAAACCCAGATGAAACAGAACCAGATAGGCTTAGCAAGTATTTGAATGAGGTTTCCCCTCCTGAAGACTCTTTAAGTATAGGTGGACATGGCAATCCTGATTTCATCGAAAGAAAAATTAATATGGGTGCTGAAGAAGTGGCTGATGCATTGAGAGAACATTCAAAATATACTTCGGATATTCCAATTTACATTTATTCCTGTAATGCTGGTGAAGGTGAGGATTCAATCGCAGAACAAGTCAGTGATATTTTAGGGAATCCAGTCTTCGCACCACCTTTTGGGATTAATCTGTATTCAGACGGAACTGTAAATCCTGGTACAGTGTTGAGAATTAGTGATGATGAAATAGAGTTCTATACTATTATTCAAAGGTCACCTATTACTGATGACAAAGTGTGCAAAGAATGGTGATAATAGAGTTATGATGATGAAACAAGTCAACGACACCTCATCCACCGACATCCGCTACGGCTATGATGCAGTGGGACGCTTAAACCAACACCTTTAAGAACGGTGTCAGCAAAAGCGTTCAACGTCGTTACACCTACGACACCGCAGGCTACAAATGAACATCGGTCAATCAGATGCCGTCACCATCGGCGAATACAATGAACAAGGCGAACTAATGCGAGGTTATTACTACTCCCCACAAAACAGCCTAGGGAACGCCCCCGTCGCCATCAAACACAACGACAACGGCATCACACAAACCAATACCCAAGTCAGCAATCCACTGCGATTCCCAGGGCAATACCAAGACGATGAAACAGGACTGCACTACAATTGGCATCGGTATTATGATAATAGTATAGGACGGTATGTGACGCGAGATCCGATTGGGTTAGGTGGAGGGTTGAATACGTTTGGGTATGTTTTAGCTAATCCTTTAATGTACTTTGATGCAAATGGCAAAGAGCCTCGGAGTACTGTCGGTGGCGATGATGAAGCTTTTGAAAGCGAAGAGGCAAGACAAAGAGCTATTCGTGAGCAAGACCGTATAATTAATGATCCAGGTTCTAAGCAAAAAGAAAAATCTAAGGCGAAAAGAAGAAAGCGAGAACTACAACGCAGGCCATCTAGAAATCAACAGCATCATAAAGAGGGGGCGAACTTTTGCGAGGACTATCCAAAGACTTGTGTCACTGGTGCTGTAATCGTGGTGGGAGGGTTGGTAGTGGGAGGTTTTTGTTTAGCGGGACCTCTCGGAGCTGGTGCTGATGCTGGTTTAGGTATGTCTTTGCAATAAAGTATAATTAGTTACTAGTGTAGTGATATAAACGTTGAACAATACATTTAAAATTTCATGTCATGAACTTCTAAAACTCCACCGTCGTGCATTTAAAGCACAACAAAGAGCACATTTAGAAGTTTGTGGTTTACTATCGGTAGATGACAGTCTAGATATCAAACTAGTTTATTTAGAGAACTTGTCAGACAAACCCTATTCATATGAGTTTGATTTAAAAAAAATGCATGAATATGAGCAAGAACTTGCAAATGTAAATAGAGACTTTATTGGTTCTTTCCATTCTCACCCCGTATCTGAAGCATTGCCAAGTTCGGGTGATGTAAAGAATGCGTTTTATAACGGAATTGAATTAATTCATGATGTGTGTGGTAGAGAAGCACGTTTGTGGAGGTTGGACGGTATTGGTGTGACTGAGTTAGAGCTTAGGGTTTATAGAGATTGAATACTAACTAGGAAAGAAAGGGGGCAGAGCCGAATTAATACGTAATTTACAGTTGATTTACTAGAAACACATTACTCTGATATGCCTTTATTCTGGCAGTATGACGACAACAGCAACCGCATCCAGCAAAACAAAGACAATAGACAACAACAATACCACTACAACGCCAATCAAGAACTGATTGAAATCAGCAGTGACGACCAAACCACACACTACCAATACAACAGCTACGGCCGCCTTGCCACAGTCATCGAAAACGAACAAACCATCGCCAGTTATGGCTATAATGTGTTCGGACAACGCACCAGCAAAACCATTAACGATCTAACCACCTATTACCATTACAGCGAACAAGGTTTAGAAAGTGAATACAACGAACAAGGCGAACTAATGCAAGGTTATTACTACTCCCCACAAAACAGCCTAGGGGACGCCCCCGTCGCAATCAAACACAACGACAACGGCATCACACAAACCAGCTACTACCAAAACGACCATCTAAACACCCCACAGATGCTCACCCGCCCTAACGGAGCAGTAGTCTGGCAAGGGCAATACGATGCCTTCGGCGAAGTCACACAAACCAACACTCAAGTCAGCAATCCATTGAGATTCCCAGGGCAATACCAAGACGATGAAACAGGACTGCACTACAATTGGTATCGGTATTATGATAATAGTATAGGACGGTATGTGACGCGGGATCCGATTGGTTTAGTGGGAGGTATGAACACATACGCGTACGTTGGTGGGAATCCTTTAATGTACACCGACCCTAATGGTCTATGCCCTTGCGGAAACCCTAAAGATGTCGCAGCTACCGCTGCGGGCTATACGGGAAGTAGAGATTGGAGTTTTTACAAGCCAAAGGGAAGGTTCGATCAAGATACGAATAAATGTAATTTATTCGTGGAAGATGTTTTGCTTGAAAATGGTTCAAATGTTCCAGACATGAATGGCCGGTTTAGCTTTAATGGGGCAACAGCTGGCCAATGGGGAGACCCTAACGTAGACATTCCAGGCTATCCTGTTGTAACAAATCCGAAGCCTGGTGATATTATTGCAATTCCGTTTAATTACTCTGATGCCACAGGTCACGTTGGAATTGTTACTGGCTCTGATATCACTACATCACAAAGCTCTAAGACTGATAGAGTTGAGAGTAATGACTGGGGGTTTAGGCCTGGTCAATCGCCAGTTTTTAGGCGATGCTCATGTTCTAAATAGAAAATAAGGAGCATTGACATGAAATATATATTGGGCTTAGCCCTGCTGACTATATCGAGCTTCGTATCTTATAAAGTTGCATACAATAAAGGCTTTGAGCTTGGTTCATTAAATGGCTATTCCAAAGGACAAGTTGATTTGTCTTTGGATATAGCAAAAGAAATTGATGAAAAGGTAGGCAAAAAAACAACCTCAGATAGCTATTATCATTTTAAAGATATACACGACATCACCTTGTATATTTATACAAAAAATGGAGTTAAAACAGTAGCTATCTGGGATGACTAACACGTAGAGGGGTCTAAAGATAAGGGGTCAGGTCTTTGATTTATGGAATTAAAAGAAGGCGCTGAAATGGTTAAGAAAATTATCGTTGTTATTCTTTTGGTTCTTATCGTTGTTGGTTTGATTGCTGCTAGATTTCGCATCCATGATATTCATGCTTTAGAGTACAAAGGTAGCGAACTTACTGAATTTACTAAAGGATATGGGTTTGATGATATTTATGAAACATGGGACATATCTCTGCCATTGATTGAAAGTGTTGAGGACGCATTAAATAAGAAGATACTTGAATCAAGAGTTGTTGTGCCAAGTTACAAAGTGCAGCTATTCGCTTTGAATAAAGGCACAAAGGAAATCATCTATTTTAATGCCTTTTGTTTTGCATTTTATAAAGAAACAGAGACTTATTGGAAAAGTAAACTGGTGGGTATTCTAGACGGTGATAGATGTACTTTTTATGGTGAGTTTGATGTTGAAAATAAAGAAATTACTAGTTTTCATTTCTAAACCCAGATGAAACAGAACCAGATAGGCTTAGCAAGTATTTGAATGAGGTTTCCCCTCCTGAAGACTCTTTAAGTATAGGTGGACATGGCAATCCTGATTTCATCGAAAGAAAAATTAATATGGGTGCTGAAGAAGTGGCTGATGCATTGAGAGAACATTCAAAATATACTTCGGATATTCCAATTTACATTTATTCCTGTAATGCTGGTGAAGGTGAGGATTCAATCGCAGAACGAGTCAGTGATATTTTAGGGAATCCAGTCTTCGCACCACCTTTTGGGATTAATCTGTATTCAGACGGAACTGTAAATCCTGGTACAGTGTTGAGAATTAGTGATGATGAAATAGAGTTCTATACTATTATTCAAAGGTCACCTATTACTGATGACAAAGTGTGCGAAGAATGGTGATAATAGAGTTATGATGATGAAACAAGTCAACGACACCTCATCCACCGACATCCGCTACGGCTATGATACAGTGGGACGCTTAAACCAACACCTTTAAGAACGGTGTCAGCAAAAGCATCCAACGCAGCTATCACGCCAATGGTCAACTCGCCAGTCGCACCGACGCAGAAGGCGTTCAAAGTCGTTACACCTACGACACCGCAGGCTACTTACAACAAATGAACATCGGTCAATCAGATGCCGTCACCATCGGCGAATACAACGAACAAGGCGAACTAATGCGAGGCTATTACTACTCCCCACAAAACAGCCTAGGGAACGCCCCCGTCGCCATCAAACACAACGACAACGGCATCACACAAACCAATACCCAAGTCAGCAATCCATTGCGATTCCCAGGGCAATACCAAGACGATGAAACAGGACTGCACTACAATTGGTATCGGTATTATGATAATAGTATAGGACGGTATGTGACGCGAGATCCGATTGGGTTGCGGGGTGGGTTGAATACATTTGGGTATGTATATGGTAATCCATTAAAGCATACCGATTTATTAGGTTTAGCCGTTGGCGATTGGTGGGATCCCAGAACTTATTTGCCTTCACCACCTTCGAATGCGCCCGCTGGTTCTGGTTGTGGAGATGAAAATACAGATTGTATAGTTCCAGACTTTTATCCTGAGTCTTGCCGTGCACACGATTCATGCTATGGTAATCCTGCTAAGACTAAAACTCAGTGCGATATTGAATTTTTTATGGATATGGTAATTGAAAGTGGACCCACTCCAAATGTTTTAGGTCCTGCTCTATATCTTGCAGGGGTTAGTGTAGGTGGTAACCCTGCCTATAACAAGGCACAAAATGCCGCTAATGATGGAGATAATCCATGACTGTGCAATTAGGTATGTTAATTTTTTTCATTAGATTGATAGGCTTTGTTATTGGAGCAGGAGGGCTTCTGGGATACGTCTGGTTTATAACATCAGCACCCATCATGTCTTTTGCTCCATCACTTTTATTACTCGTTCTGTCTGTAACCAGTAAAAGACTGACCATTAAGTATTGGTGGATAGTCTTGATTGGATGTTGTTTATATTTAATCGACATCGTTATAAGTGGCTTTTCTCTTATACGAGAGTATAGTAGTAGCGGTTATTATGTAGAATTCTATCTTGCTAGGCTCGTTCTAATTGCGTATTTTGTTTTTCCTCTATTTCAACTCAAACTGACCGTTACAACTGAAATAAGAGAGCATAAATAATGATGTTACCCACTAAGCCAATAATTTACAGTTTAGGCTTAAACGACCCAAATTAATTTGGCGGGGTAATCTGGTTCTGGGGGTAGCTTATTCAAAATAACAGATATGTATACAGACACTCTTGATGCGCAAGGGCTGGCTAATGCCACTGTTCGTTTACACAATGAAGCGTTGCCTGATATTGAATATAAGGCTTATTAACGGTTAGATAAAATGAAAAAATCTATATCAATAATAGCCTTATTGATGATAAGTTTACATATAGGGGCTGATCCAGATAATTAGGTTGAGACCTTTGCACTAAAAGCATCCAGATTTGGTAGAATTGAGTCTAATCAATTACCACTCTATTACCATGAGCTTCTTCAAAGAAACGTTAAAAGCGCGGTTGTATTGAGAAAGATGAGTTTAGTGGCTCTTCGCATTATCATATTGAAAGTGTAATAGCTAATTGGAATGAAATATGTCCAGATCAAGATATTATTGTTGAGAAAGCAGAGAGTTAGTGGTTTGTCTTTTATAAAAAAAACTCAGGCATTAATAGTTGGTTAAATTTATCGAGTAAATCATTTTCACTCTTAAGGGATTCTGAATATAAAAAATTATTAAATGAGTGGCGGGATGAGTTTGATTTTTATTTAGAAAACAATAAGTTTGTATGCAAGGGAGAGAAGGCAATGCTTGCAGTTGAAGAGCTATTGCCAGCGGAAGTATTTATTTTTAATTTTCCAGGCTATCAAAAATTACCCGCATCTACCAACAGTAGGGACAAAGCTTATGCGTATCATGTTGAAAGTCTACTAAAGGTAGATAGAGAATTATTTAATGTAAGTGATAGCATCGTATGCGATGTAAACTTCGAATACACGTGTATTTATACTCATGAGTGGCAATGTATGGCATTACCAAAATATTATGAGAACAACTGAAAACCGAGACAAGCTGAGGGGGCAGACCACGGTTTAGCAACTACTCATGAAAGAAAACAAGAAAAAGGGTCAGTAGAAAAAATAGGGTGTCAGGTTTTGCCTTTTGCCTATCAATGAATAGTAATTATGGACGTACCACAGTCAAGGACTGTGGATTCCTTGTCGAAGTGTTTGCAGTTGTTAGATGATGTCTTGCCCTTGATCGTGTAACCACTGTTGTTGTAAAAACCAGCCAAAGTGCCAACGTTGTCCGCCAAGCTCCTCATCAAAGTTGTCGTGAGTAATGGCACGGATGGCCAGATCATAAAACTCATGACACGCGAGTAATTGGTTAAGTTTATCCTCAAGGTGCGCCAAACGCTGGTCTTGCAAAGGAGTTGAAGAAACGCCATCAACTGACGTAGTATCTGCTTTAGTCATTAATAACCTCTAGCTAGGTTGTTGTGATTAGCTGAGTTTGGGGTATTACAGCACCTTTAAGTTATGATGCTTGTTGTTGAATAACAGCGTCAATCATCTCCATGACCAGTTTTTGCTTACACTGACATCCGCTACGGCTATGATATAATGGGACGCTTAAACCAACACCTTTAAGAACGGTGTCAGCAAAAGCATTCAACGTCGTTACACCTACGACACCGCAGGCTACAAATGAACATCGGTCAATCAGATGCCGTCACCATCGGCGAATACAACGAACAAGGCGAACTAATGCAAGGCTATTACTACTCCCCACAAAACAGCCTAGCAAACGCCCCCGTCGCCATCAAACACAACGACAACGGCATCACACAAACCAGCTACTACCAAAACGACCATCTAAACACCCCACAGATGCTCACCCGCCCTAACGGAGCAGTAGTCTGGCAAGGGCAATACGATGCCTTCGGAGAGGTAACACAAACCAACACTCAAGTCAGCAATCCGATACGATTCCCAGGACAGTATTATGACCAAGAGACTGGACTACATTATAACTGGAATCGCTACTATGATCCTGAGATTGGGAGGTATGTTACCTCTGATCCGATTGGGTTAGGTGGGGGGAATACGTTTGGGTATGGTTATTAAAATCCACTCTATTGGACTGACCCAGAAGGTTTAAGTTCTGCTGTGCTAACAGGACCAAAACCAATACCTCTTCCAGCTTGGGCTGGGCCTGCTGGGGCGGTTCTTGGTGCCGGTCAAGGGGGATACTGGCTTGGTGGAAAACTATATCCATATATTGCCCAGCCTTTAGGAGATGCGATTGATTATATATGTTTATCAAATTCTACAGAGCCAGATAAGCCTTATGAAGGGCAAACGCCTGATGATAAACCTGAAGACTTTAGACGCGGAAATCAGGGTGATAGAATAAATGAAAATGATGGGTCAATTGGGAGCCCAGAAAGAGCTGGTGACCGTGCACATGGAGGTAGTAAATGGAAACGTTGGCCTAATGCTAGAGATCGCAGAAGAAATAGAAACCGTGAAAGCGTCCGGCCTGATGGTAGTGTAAGGTAGTTAGGATATGAATAAAGACGAGCAAGATTTTAAAAAATTAATTGGTGATTATATGAAGTTGTGGCCAGATGAAATGAGTGTTTCTGAAACATTTGTTGAAGGCCGACCTTCTCCATTTAAAGAATTAATCTTAGCGCATGATGAAGTTGAGTTAAGGTTAGAAGAATTACAAAACGATAAACTTTGGGTTCTTGATTGGAGTATGTTCAAATATTTAAGTGCATTAGCAAAAGAAGAGCAAATAATATGTATTTCAAAAATTGATTTAGACTCAGTTAAATCCCTTTATTTAACTGATATTTCTAAGTGGCGAGAAGAATTTGCAACGTAAAATTGATAAACAAAAATCGGTAGGGTCAGACTCGATTGAAGCAATGAAACAGCCATAAATCCACAGTTAAGGACTGTGGATACCTTGTCGAAGTCTTTGCAGTTGATTGATGATGTCTTGGCCTTGGTCGTGTAACCATTGTTGTTGTAAAAACAAGCCAAAGTGCCAGCGCTGTCCGTCAAGTTCCTCATCAAAGTTGTCGTGAGTAATGGCACGGATGGCCAGATCATAAAACTCATGACAAGCGAGTAATTGGTTAAGTTTATCCTCAAGCCGCGCCAAACGCTGATCTTGCAAAGGAGTTGAAGAAACGCCATCAACTGACGTAGTATCTGCTTTAATCATTAATAACCTCTAGCTAGGTTGTTGTGATTAGCTGAGTTTGGATATTCATGTTACAGCACCTTTAAGTTATGATGCTATGTTGTTGAATAACAGCGTCAATCATTTCCATGATCAGTTTTTGCTTACACCGACATCCGCTACGGCTATGATATAATGGGACGCTTAAACCAACACCTTTAAGAACGGTGTCAGCAAAAGCGTTCAAAGTCGTTACACCTACGACACCGCAGGCTACCTACAACAAATGAATATCGGTCAATCAGATGCCGTCACCATCGGCGAATACAATGAACAAGGCGAACTAATGCAAGGCTATTACTACTCCTCACAAAACAGCCTAGGGAACGCCCCTGTCGCCATCAAACACAACGACAACGGCATCACACAAACCAATACCCAAGTTAGCAATCCACTGCGATTCCCAGGGCAATACCAAGACGATGAAACAGGACTGCACTACAATTGGTATCGGTATTATGATAATAGTATAGGACGGTATGTGACGCGAGATCCGATTGGGTTAGGTGGTGGGTTGAATACGTTTGGGTATGTTTTAGCTAATCCTTTAATGTACTTTGATGCAAATGGCAAAGAGCCTCGGAGTACTGTCGGTGGCGATGATGAAGCTTTTGAAAGCGAAGATGCAAGACAAAGAGCTATTCGTGAGCAAGACCGTATAATTAATGATCCAGGTTCTAAGCAAAAAGAAAAATCTAAGGCGATGCAAAGAACTTCGGAAAGCTGTAATGCTGGTGAGAACTACAACGCAGGCCATCTAGAAATCAACAGCATCATAAAGAGGGGGCGAACTTTTGCGAGGACTATCCAAAGACTTGTATTCACTGGTGCTGTAATCGTGGTGGGAGGTTGAATTAGTGAGGTTTTTGTTTAGCGGGACCTCTCGGAGCTGGCGCTGGTTTAGGTATGTCTTTGCAATAAAGTATAATTAGTTACTAGTGTAGTGATATAAACGTTGAACAATACATTTAAAATTTCATGTCATGAACTTCTAAAACTCCACCGTCGTGCATTTAAAGCACAACAAAGAGCACATTTAGAAGTTTGTGGTTTACTATCGGTAGATGACAGTCTAGATATCAAACTAGTTTATTTAGAGAACTTGTCAGACAAACCCTATTCATATGAGTTTGATTTTAAAAAAATGCATGAATATGAGCAAAAACTTGCAAATGTAAATAGAGACTTTATTGGTTCTTTCCATTCTCACCCCGTATCTGAAGCATTGCCAAGTTCGGGTGATGTAAAGAATGCGTTTTATAACGGAATTGAATTAATTCATGATGTGTGTGGTAGAGAAGCACGTTTGTGGAGGTTGGACGGTATTGGTGTGACTGAGTTAGAGCTTAGGGTTTATAGAGATTGAATACTAACTAGGAAAGAAAGGGGGCAGAGCCGAATTAATACGTAATTTACAGTTGATTTACTAGAAACACATTACTCTGATATGCCTTTATTCTGGCAGTATGACGACAACAGCAACCGCATCCAGCAAAACAAAGACAATAGCCAACAACAATACCACTACAACGCCAATCAAGAACTGATTGAAATCAGCAGTGACGAACAAACCACATACTACCAATACGACCCCAACGGCGCATTGATTGAACAAAGCGGCAGTAACCCCAGAACCTACCAATACAACAGCTACGGCCGCCTTGCCGCAGTCATCGAAAACGAACAAACCATCGCCAGTTATGGCTATAATGTGTTCGGACAACGCACCAGCAAAACCATTAACGATCTAACCACCTATTACCATTACAGCGAACAAGGTTTAGAAAGTGAATACAACGAACAAGGCGAACTAATGCAAGGCTATTACTACTCCCCACAAAACAGCCTAGGGAACGCCCCCGTCGCCATCAAACACAACGACAACGGCATCACACAAACCAGCTACTACCAAAACGACCATCTAAACACCCCACAGATGCTCACCCGCCCTAACGGAGCAGTAGTCTGGCAAGGGCAATATGACGCATTCGGCGAAGTCACACAAACCAACACTCAAGTCAGCAATCCACTGAGATTCCCAGGACAGTATTATGACCAAGAGACTGGACTACATTATAACTGGAATCGCTACTATGATCCGCAAACTGGAAGGTATGTCACCTCTGATCCGATTGGGTTGGATGGGGGATATAATACTTATGGGTATGTTGATGCCAACCCTGTGATATACTTTGATTCTAATGGCTTGAAAAAAAAATGAACAATGTATGAAGAGTGCACTCGATTGGGTTGCTGACTGTAGAGCCATAGCGGGTAGGGCAAATTGGATATGTATGACGAGCTGTAATGCTTTAACTTTGGGTAGGTTAGGAAAGTATACTGGTCCATTTTTTTGTGTAGATTTATGTACTCCTTCGTTTGTGAAGGCAAACAATATTTGTACAGATGAATATTTTAGGAGAACTTTTGATGCTTGTGAAGATGATGACTTTACAAACTTATAATCGAAAAAACGAATATTTTGCGTTATTTTTATCAATATTGAATATTATTACCATGCCAGTTCAGGCCATGGCTATATATTTTTTGTTCTTTTCAATTGAAGATGGACAGTCCCCAGATATTGAGAGGATGTCTGGTAGTGTATTGGTAACTAATATTTTTTATATATTGACTTGGTTAGTTGGCATATTCTATGTTTGCAAGACATTCTTTAATGCTAGAAGAAGTGGTCGTCCAGTCACTATTTCAATAATATCATTAATCATTTTATTGGTTTCTCTATTAATTTTTTCGGAAATTGTTTGGTCTGGGTAATATGGGACACCCTGATATTGCTCTTTAGTTGATTTATGAAGCTTGCTGCTTAATCATGGCATCAAGTACCTCAGAAATAGTTTTTTGTTTGTTCTTTGGCATTAATCCAATCTGCTCAATCTGACGTTGTAATAATGAAGCAGGCCCGCGCTTAGCGGGCTTGTTCTTAACACCAAATAACTCATCGGTTGAAATCCCAAACAACTGTGCCAGCAAAGGAATCGCTGACGCAGAAACCTTACGCCTACCCGCTTCAAATGATGCCATGTGTTGTTGAGATATGTCGAGTATCTCGGCTAACTGCATTTGGCAGTTAAGCCAATCTCTTTGCGTAACTCGGCAATGTTTTTACCTATCTGCTTAAAAAATACTTCGTCGTCTTTGGTCACTATGGTGTCGAGATAATCATAAATAATCGAATCCATACTATACCGCCTGTTTTATTGAATTAATTTTTAGGAGTTGACAATACTCCTAGTTAGCCAAGTGAAACTAGCAAATCAGTTATTTAGTTTGCTAATAGGTATTGACAAGTTTTTAGAGGAGCACCGAAATGAGCAGAATCAACGATAGTGAGCTACAAACGTTAAAACAGAACGTGTCATTGCTCCGCTTAGCTGAAGCCCAAGGGTATGAGCTGAAAGAGGTTCAAATCAATTAATGTTACACTAATCAAAATAACCGAATAGAGACTCAAGCCTTCTTCAATCAAGTTGCAAAAATAAGTCAGGCCAGTAACCGCTCCTGCGTTACTAACATACCCTACATCCATGTAGGGCAAAAACCGCGTCTAGGGCGTAAAAACGTAAAACAGGGTGTTTACGTCGGGGCTGATGCTGTGCAACTGATTGATGCGTCTAGGAAAAAGTACGATGTGAGCTGCGATGCACGTCGGGAAACCGATACATTTGGATATGTGCTCGGAAATCCACTTAAGTATTCAGATCCCAAAGGAACTTTAAATCCAGCTCAAAGCGTTTATGAAGGCTGTGTGCTTGGTGTTCTTGTTGGTCTTGGATATCTCACTAGTAAAACTATCGAAGCAGTTTGCGGTGATGATGGTAGTGACTGCTTATCAAGCAGTAGCAATAACAATTCTGATGGAGATGAGAGCCCATTATTTCAAGGCTCTCCCGGCGGTAGAATTAATTCAAATGACGGGAATGGCAGACCAAAGCAAGACCGTATTTATGGTGATGATGGCTATCCTGAGAAAGATATCGATTATGATCACGACCACGGAAGTGGTTCACCGCATGTACATGATGGGAATGGCCCAGGTGGGCGAGACCCAGCGAGACCTCCCGAGTCAGGAGAAGCGAGATGAGTAGACGGCTACATGACTGCGAAATTAAAAGTGTTTCGTTTGGGCAAAGAAAAGTAATTATAGAATTCTTAGATGAGTCTGGTGATACGTTTACTTTAGTTGTTGAGGGCGTTTCATTTTTTTCTTGTGACGGAATGAGAGATAGGAATATTGTTTTTGAATTAGAAGAAAGTATCCCTAATGTTAGTCGAATGAAAAAATTAATAGAGAAGAAAATGAACCCTGAATCACTCGAAGCTTTAGAATATATAAACGATGTTCGATTAGGAGAGTTAAAGTTTTTATCGATATCATCATCCTATGGTGCGGAGGTTGAAGTTATCTGTGAGTATTGGGAACTAAAATAAACACGCATTAAGAAGCTTGTTGCTGAATAACAGTATCGATCATTTCAATAACAAACTTCTGTTTAGAGAGAGGCAGTGAACTGACTCGCTCTAGCTGACGTTGCAGTTTAGAACTTGGCCCGCGCTTAGAGGGCTTTTTATTGCCTGCTCCTAATAGCTCGTCTATGGACACATTAAATAAATCCGCCAAGGTAGGCAACGCTGATACAGGAACCCGTCGTTGTGCCACTTCATAGGAATTAACCGTCTGCTGAGACACGTCCAATGACTCGGCCAGCTGTACTTGAGTAATCTCATTCTGTTTGCGTAGCTCTGAAATGTGCGAGCCAAGTTGCACAAAGAACGCACGCACGTCAGGTGATATTGCCATTTTAGATGATTCAATAAAGTTTAACTGTTTCATAGCGTACCACTTGATTTACGTAACGAAGTCCATGATATTTCAAGACGAAGTACTTCATAACGGAGTTGTTTTTATTGATAAGGGGTTGACAGGTTTTTACCAAAACCCTAAAAGGTGACAGATATGCCGGTCATGAGATTCAAACGTTAAAACAGAACGTGTCATTACTCCGCTTAGCCGAAGCCCAAGGGCATGAGCTGAAAGAGGTTCAAATAAATTAATGTTACACTAATCAAAATAACTGAATAGAGACTCAAGCCTTCTTCAATCAAGCTGCAAAAATAAGTCAGGCCAGTAACCGCTCCTGCGTTACTGACATACCCTACATCCATGTAGGGCAAAAACCGCGTCTAGGGCGTAAAAACGTAAAACAGAGTGTTTACGTCGGGGGGTGATGCTGTGCAACTGATTGATGCGTCTAGGAAAAAGTACGATGTGAGCTGCGATGCACGTCGGGAAACCGATACATTTGGATATGTTGGAGGGAATTCGTTGGCGTACGTGGACTTTAATGGTGTTGTTAGTCGGCCTTTAGACATGACTGGGGGCTCACATACAGTAACTGTTGTGGAATCAGGTGGTGTTACTACCACATTAGCTAGTCATAATATCGATGGCGTTAATTTATTACAGGTAAACCATCCTAGTGATGTCAATTTACCGTAAAACTCTGAGAACTCTGTAGTAATTCCTGTACCAGCTGGGATGACGCAAGAACAATTTGATGCAGCGGTACTTCAACAAGGCGTGACAATTGCCAATAATCAAACTTCTGATTATTCATACAATCCGTTGTCATTTGGTAGTGGTACAAACTGTCATAACACAACTTCATGCTTACATTGACGGAGCTGGGGGTATAATTGCTAATACTTATAACCCTCCTGGAGCGAATCCTGGTTTAGGAGAAGTTCGATGTCCTTAATGAATCAGAAACGAAAGGTATTTTTAAATACCGTAATTTCATTTTTAATTGGTTACATCGTGATATTGGAAATTTATACTGTCCATTACGCAGATATTATTATTAATAATAAATCAAACTTATTATTTTCGTTTGTTATAACTCCTATTTTGATTGCGAGTGTTATTGGGATGGTTATTCATTACTTTTTTCGATAGTCCTAAAGTATCGTTTGGTTTCTTTTAAAGTTAATCAGTTAATTTATTTTTGTATGGCTTGTGTCTACGTCGTGCTTGTATTCTTAATTTTAACCTTTGGTCATTAAAAGCAAATAAAAGGGGTTAAAAATAGAATAGCTAGAGGGTCAGAAAAGGGGGCGGTGACAAATGCCGCTCATTCACACTGTTAGGGATGTACCACAGTCAATGGCTGTGAATTCCTTGTCGAAGTGTTTGTAGTTGATTGATGATGTCTTTGCCTTGGTGGTGTAACTACTAAGGGCGTCTGGAAGCAAGGGAGTCTGGAAGATTTTCAGAACAATGCAGTCCTTAAAATTAGTTTTTATCATTTTTTACACAAAGGCTACGCTTGGCAACGATGGTGTTGTCGTCAACGTTTTATCAAGTTCGAACATGCAAATATATTGTTTTGATAAAACTGATTTTGAATTGAGCAAAAGTTCTGAGAGAGAAAAAGACGGTTATAATTATTGGCCTTTTGGGAAGAATTTTGATTCGATTGATAGAATTTACACGAATGTTTAAATTGCTAGCCTGGTAAAACGCGCACGTAACGTGGCTTGGAAAAATACAAGCCTTGTGGCTAAAAGAAACATATGACGGTTATCAATGTAAACATCGCACTAATGACAAAGCATGATGAAACAGTGATAATGGCTTCATGATGATGATAAGCCTTGTGAAGATGAGTAATCTGTTTAGGTTAAACCCCTTATTTATATTGGCTACTTTAGTGTGCTTATTGCTAATTTTCACTCAGCAAATTAAATGGCAGAAAATATTTCGTCTATATTGTATTGGTCGTTATTAAAAGATGGACATTGCGAAACCAATGGTGTTAGTGCTGCTATTGAAGGTTTGCATGACTTGGGTCAAAATATTTCTGGTCTGAAAATGTCGTGTGATTATGGTATGAATTTGACTTGGATAGATTTGTCTCCGCGCTTTTCACTAAGAAATTTTATGAGATATGACTATAGATTAGGACGTTTATTTTTTTATGGTTGGGGAGCTGACATTAGGGACTCGAATATGGAAAACGCTATCTTTGAAAAAGCTAATTTAACGAAAGTGATCGCGTTTAATACCAATCTAAATGGTGCAAATTTCACCAACTCCATATTAAACGAAGCACTTTTTTCTGGTTCGACATTTATTTCGAGCAAACTTTTTGGCGTTAGAGCTAGAAATACATATTTCAACGACACGGATATGACGGCGGCTGATTTGAGCTACAGTGATTTAACAGGCTCTAATTTTAAAAATGCTAATCTAACTAATGCGATATTCAAAGGTGCAATTCTTAGCGGTGTCGCGTTTGAAGGTGCGAATTTAATAGGTGCGTGAATGATTGTATGGACGATCCTGATATGTGCGAATAAGATGGTATGAACAAGAAAATAGCTAATCATGTTGCACGTACTGCATTCAAAGCTGAGTCAGTTTTGAATGATTTAATTCCACTTTTAAAATCTTGCTGTGATGATGAATATCGAATGTCCCTTAGAGCTATTGCGAATAGTTCAATGGCGATAAACTCAGAAATACTTAATAAAATTAACTCAGATTATCCTGAAATTCAGGAAGCATTAGATGAGGAAATAGAAAAGTATGGGAAGGTTTTATGAGTTACGTTAATTTATAAATAGTCTATCGAGCATACTTTCATAATTATTTAGAAAATTTTTTGTGACTTGGTAGTGATCTGAATCATGATATTGGATTAAAGAAAGTCCACCTGCTTGGTTGAGCGTATAAATCTTTGCATCTGGGTAAGCCAATACAATGGGCGAATGAGTAGCTATAACAAATTGAGAGTCTTGATTAATTAGTTCATGCATTCTAGCGAGCATTGCCATTTGCCTTGTTGGTGATAAAGCTGCTTCGGGTTCATCTAAAATATACAGGCCGTTGCCGAAAAAACGATTAGTGATTAAAGAAAAGAAAGATTCTCCGTGTGATTGTTTGTGAAGGGAGTTACCGCCATATGAGTTTTTTATTGGAGGGCCACCGAATGGTTCTTTATCAAGTGTATCAATATTACTAGCTACATTATAAAAGCTCTCAGCTCTAAGAAAGAAACCATCTTTGGGGCGTCGAAAGCTTTTAGATAGACGTATTTTCTGCCAGAGGTCAGAGTGTGATGATTGAGTTGAAAAATTAAAGTTCTTTGAGCCGCCTTCAGGGTTAAATCCCCAGGCAGTAGCAATGGCTTCGAGCAATGTTGATTTACCCGAACCGTTCTCGCCAATAATAAAAGTAACTTTTGGGTGAAACTCTAAACTCTTAAAGTTCTTAATCACAGGGAGCGAATACGGGTATCGATCAAACGACTCCACTTTCTCACGCAGTAACTGCATCTTGAGCAGGTAATGTGTATCCATCACAAAAGCACCTTATGTCTTAGCAGAACAACCGAGTGTTGTTGTTTTACTTCATAGGGCTTTACCAGCATGATGTGAAATCCAACTTTTAGGGATATTTAAGATGTTTCAGTTTACCATGAAATAGGCAACGAGAAGCAACGAGGTACGTTTCTTCCACGTTTGTTGTTATCAACTTCATTGCATCAAATTAAACGCTGTACTGATGACAAAATATGATGAAACAGTGATAATGGTTTTATGATGATGAAGCCAATTAACGCTATTTTATGTGCCGACATTCGCTACGCCAATGGTCAACTCGCCAGTCGCACCCGACGCAGAAGGCGTTCAAAGTCGTTACACCTACGACACCGCAGACTACCCATAACAAATGAATATCGGTCAATCAGATGCCGTCACCATCGGCCAATACAATGAACAAGGCGAACTAATGCGAGGCTATTACTACTCCCCGCAAAACAACCTAGCAAACGCCCCCGTCGCCATCAAACACAACGACAACGGCATCACACAAACCAATACCCAAGTTAGCAATCCACTGCGATTCCCAGGGCAATACCAAGACGATGAAACAGGACTGCATTATAATTGGCATCGGTATTATGATAATAGTATAGGGCGGTATGTGACGCGGGATCCGATTGGGTTGAATACATATGGATATGTTGGGGGCAATCCGTTAATTGAGTTTGATGCAGTTGGGTTACAAAGTGTTAGGGACATGATTGAATTTTTGCCCGATGCAATTGGTGCAGATCGCGATTTTGTGAAGAATTATAGAGATTTGCGTAAAGCAAACACGATAGATGCTGACAAATACTTTCATTGCAAAGCAAATTGCGAGGCTGCCCAACGTGGTTTCGAAGGAGTAAAGGAGTCTGAAGCGTTAAGTGAAATTCGAGAGTTATTAGACGAACATATTAAGGGAGATTCCCCTGAAGCTTGCGATGCTGATAGGTTTGCTAATGATACTGGTCGTGCTGGAGGGGAAGCTAACCCTGATGGAAATTGTCGATTAATTTGCGACCAATTTAGGCCAAGTGCTCTATCACCAAGCTATTAAAATGATAATTGTTTTATTTTTAGTTTTAATACTCTTTATCTTGACGTTTCTTTTATCAAAAGATATGCGTATCTTTATAATGAAGAAAAAGCAATGGTTTATTGCCTTGTTCTTAGTGTTTTTATGTTTATTTATTTTAACCCAGTCGGATTTTTTTAAAGTTGACTCTTGTTTAGATAATGGAGGAGCTTGGGACGAAGTAAATCAAATTTGTAAAAAATAAAGATGGAAAGACGCTGATGGTAATGTTTGGGTTCCAACTGGCTCTGGTGGTTCTGCTAATGGCGGCTCTCACTGGGATGCTCAAAGACTGAGAGAGAAGAGGGTATGAAAATGTTTATCCGGATAGGAGACGAAGATAAGAATGAAAAATATTCAAATAATTGATGGCGCAATAAACTGTGTCTATGCTATCTTTAAAATCTCAGCTTGAGCATGGTTTTGGTAAGTCAGAATATAATTTATTTTCTAATAATTGTACTGATGTTGTCGATGATGTGCTGGATTTATACAACAGATCAGAATTGGATTAACGAAGGTATACAGGACTAGGAGGATGGTCTGCTAGAGCCCACGCAATGTTATGACGAGTCTCAAAATCGGTTGCAAAGATGGCCGTAGATTTTTTAGGGGAACAATATGAGTGAGTTTTTGAAGACATTATCATTTTGTAGTGCTGTTTTAGTCTCTGGATGTAGCCCTCTTTGCGATGAACAGCTAAAAAGTTCTTATATATCACCAAGTGAATCTTACATGGCTAATGTTGTGAGTAAAGACTGTGGCGCAACAACATCAGAAGCGCGCTCAATTTTTGTAGCTAGGAATCAAGGTGAATGGTCGCCACATGAATATGATCAAGTGATGTTAATGGATAAGGTAAATGGGCTATCTCTCTCATGGAAGTCTGACAAGCAGCTGTTCATCGAATACGACTCAGCGAGAGTGTTTGAGTTTTCTAATTTTGGTCCGACAACAGTAATGAAATTGAAATAGTGTTGTTAAAGCGAAAAGACTATTCCAGTCCCTAAAAGAATTATGAAACGACCAAACCAACACCCTTGCCGAACAAAGCAGTGCAGAGCGAGCAGTAACCTACGGTTATGATGTGTGAGCAAATAGTCCCCAGTGTCTAGTAGAGTAAACGGGTTTGCACGACTCAAAACAACACCCAAACAATGAGCTGGCAGTATGACGACAACAGCAACCGCACCCAGCAAAACAAAGACAATAGCCAACAACAATACCACTACAACGCCAATCAAGAACTGATTGAAATCAGCAGTGACGAACAAACCACATACTACCAATACGACCCCAACGGCGCATTGATTGAACAAAGCGGCAGTAACCCCAGAACCTACCAATACAACAGCTACGGCCGCCTTGCCGCAGTCATCGAAAACGAACAAACCATCGCCAGTTATGGCTATAATGTGTTCGGACAACGCACCAGCAAAACCATTAACGATCTAACCACCTATTACCATTACAGCGAACAAGGTTTAGAAAGTGAATACAACGAACAAGGCGAACTAATGCAAGGCTATTACTACTCCCCACAAAACAGCCTAGCAAACGCCCCCGTCGCCATCAAACACAACGGCATCACACAAACCAGCTACTACCAAAACGACCATCTAAACACCCCACAGATGCTCACCCGTCCCAACGGATCAGTAGTCTGGCAAGGGCAATACGATGCCTTCGGCGAAGTCACACAAACCAACACTCAAGTCAGCAATCCACTGCGATTCCCAGGGCAATACCAAGACGATGAAACAGCTATATTTTTGTATCTTATTAATTAGTGTTGTTTTTACATCATCTTGTTCTACATCTCAGGTTGCTAATAGCAGTATAGATGAAGTTCGTCAGCTTAATTATTTAGACAGCAAATTTAAGCGACTGCCGATTAGTGAGCCAATTGAAGAATGGGACATTGATGAAAAAGTAAAAAGCCAAATTACTGTTGCCTTAAATAAAAGGATCGATATTGAGGCTTCGTCAGGAATTCGCTACAGAGTACAGACAATTGCATACCTAGATAGCGGTGTTCGTTATATTTGGTTTAATGGTTTTTGCTCGTCCTTTTATCAGGAAGTAGATGAATATTGGAAGGAAATCTATGTAGGGATCATAGATTCAGGTCATTGCTCATTTGAAGATATATATCTATTAGAAAGTGATCAAGTGGTAGAGTTTACTTGGGGGGTAAGTATGTTACCTCTGATCCGATTAGGTTGGATGGGGGGATGAATACTTACGGGTATGTTGGAGGGAACCCATTAGTCAATTACGATGTAAAAGGCTTGGCAGTACAGGGTTATGCTTTTGCTACCGCGATGGCAGCAGCGAGAGCAGCAAAAAAAGCAATTGAAAAAGCAGCAAAGTGGTGTGTTAGTTGGAGGTGTAAAATTGAAGTGCATAGTGCACACCATTATTTTCCAGAATTAGGGAGAAAAGAATGTCACATCCAACTTACATGCTGGAGGAAAGGCGCGAAAGGATCTACTAAGATCAAGAGGTGGCCTTATTCTTGTAATCGTAGAAAACCGCCAGGTTTATCAGATAAGAGATAATGAAACAGGAAACTACAGACATTTTAATTAAAGATGAGAGTGAGTTTGATCTCTTGTTAGATCGAACTCATGACCGATTATTTGTTTTATCTAATATGAAAATGTCAGGCGGTGTATTAGAGATACCTCTGAGTATACTAGGCCAGAGGAATGATGTAGTTGCAAAAAAGTTGTTTAAAAAAGTATGGGAAAACGATGTTTATCGTGCTGTTTTATTAATAAACAATGTCACGAATTACATTGTCAATGATAGGGCGCAAACTGATCAATGTGATATTTCACAGTTGAGCTACAAAGATAATAAACTAGTTATAGAATCATGCTTACCAGTTACGATTGAGATTGAAGTGACAGCTTTAGAATTGGTTCTTGAAATCGATTCTGTACCTTCAGATACTGAGCAGACTTCAAGTTTTTCATTATTTAAGGAATCAAAGGGGGCGGAGTAATTGATTAACCCTGCACAAAAGCCCGTTTAGCATTGTGTTTAAGAATCAAGCTCTCAAGCAGTGCTTTGGCGATTTTACGATCTTCATCATCAAACTGGCTGAGCGCCTCGAACTGGACTTTAAACTCATCACTGGGGCTACGCTCATCTTTATCAAAAACGAGCTTAACCGTTCTGGAAAATCCATACATAACCATCGTTTGTTGTACCAGTGCATCACTATAACCCTCTGTTCGGATGTGCTTGCTTATATATAGCATATATGATTACAATAAAAGTAAATATGCTACTTGACAGAATTTAGAGGAAGCCTGAAATGGCACGATACTCAGACAATGAACTTAGTGACCTAAAAAATAATGTGTCATTACTGCGCTTAGCCGAAGCCCAAGGGCATGAACTGAAGAAAGAGGGCAACGATTACGTGATGCGCTGCCCATTCCACGAAGAAGAAACGGCCTCAATGAAAATCACCCCGAGTAATAATCGGTTATGGTGAAGGTGGTTCAGTCATTGACTGGGTTATGAAAACGCAAGGCGTGAGCTTTAGACACGCCGTTGAATTACTACGAGAAGATTCCTCTTTAGTGGCTAACTCATCAAATGCCAAAACTACCACAGTACGCAAACTGGCTTCACCGCTCTCAG
>CBDBDZ010000003.1:0-42680 GCA_965204215.1 Pseudomonadales bacterium
TACAGTGTCGCCCCTGCGGATTCGATATGCGATAATGGGGAATCCCCCGCTGTCTAGTGGAGCCAGCCATCTTAGCTGAATCTCGCTAGGCGATAGCTCTGTTGCCGTCAGGTCTGTTACCGGCTTTGCATCTGCGCCTGCCCTGCTTGCGTAATAGCCCATAAGAATGACCTGACCCTCAACGCCTGTATGTCTGGTTACATCTAGGGTTATGCTGCGGTTGCCATCGCCTGTCAGAAAGTGTGAATAGCTGCCCTGCTTGATTTTTGTGGTGCTGTCTAATGTATAATCATAATATAGATTGTCAAATTTCTGCCCCCCAAAATTCAGGTTCACATAACACCGGCTGCTGGTGGTTGCAGCTATTGCAGCAGCGATATTAATTGATACAATAACGAATTTTCTGCCTGCCGGTATCGGAATTGTAAGCTTTCTGCCTGATGATGTAATTGGCACCAGCGCAAAAAAACGGTCTCTTTCTGCTATTGATTCAAGATGCGATAGGTCGCCCATGTCAAGCCCCTCTATGTTTGGACCGACTGCGTTTAGGAAGGCTATGATAGAGCTCAATCATCCTTCTGCCCCGTTTTTTCTTTTGTATTCCAGGGAGCAAAAATGTCTTTGCCATCATCTGCCAGTTCAGCTAATACCTGTCTCTCTTTATCTTCTGTAACAGTGCTGTTATTATTATCACTGTTATTTTTTTCAGGAACTGATTTTAACGGCACATCAACACCCTTGCTATTTTGCAGTATGGTTAGCCATGACTGGAAGCGTTTTTGAATCTGCGGATAATTTTCTAGAATTTGGGCAATTTTGTATTGCTCTATTGCCAGCAAATTTTTTAGCTGTATTTTTTCGGCGTCTAGCTGTGCGATAAGATTTGAAATTTCTTGGGTCATGTCAAGCTATATCCTGTTGAAAATAAAAAGATTATTCTTCTCATGTAATACCATTTATGACGTTAGCCTTCCTGATCAGATTATTTTTTAGCGTTTTTCTGCGGGCTGCCGGCATAACTACGCCGTCAATATCCATAGGTGGCTCTTCGTTTATTTGTTCCAAGCTTCTTTTTATCTGTCTTAATTTGTCAAGCTTGGCAACTAGCTCAAGTTCACTAGCCCGAAGCGATGCAAGTGTACCATTAATCTCGTCGGTATCAGTATCTGTCCATGCCATTAGACTAGACGCCTTTTGAGGATAATATCAATGCCTTTTTTAATTTCGGATTTTAACGTTACAAATACATCTTCATCAGACATTTTATTTCCAGCACCATCTACATTTTCCTCATGTCCTAACCTGTCCAATATCTTCATTGTTGACATTAACGATTTTAATTCGCCAAGACATTGATTTATTTCTGAATTTTTAGCAGATTCAGAAGCATCAGAATTAATTATGGTATCTAAACTATCTACCTTAAGATGTTTCTCATCTTCTAGATGCCCTAATACTTCTAATGCAAGCTCAAGTTGCTGAGATGTAGGAGGACTAGTCATTATGTTATTAGCTCCAGCTGTGTTTTTGCATGCCTGATCAATCTGCGAATTTCATCCTGAATTTCCTGTATGTTTAGTTCTTTATTGTCTTGATAATTTCTGTAATTTCCAACACAGAAACGGGTCAACATGCGTTTAGTTTCCATTAATGGTTTTAGATCGCCAAGAATAGTCATAATATCTACAGTGTCAACATCATTTAGATGCTTATGCTTTGCAAAAAGATCATCCAAATTGTTCAAAAGCTGCTGCTGTCGAATTTCTAGCATGCTTACTATTGTTTTTGCATATGTTACAGTCTGATCAAGATTATTAAGAGTGTTATCAAGTTCAGTTACATTATACATTATTATGACTAGAATTGTTATTCTATATTAAGATGCCTTGAGCTTTCAGATTTATTATTAATGATCTAAATGCACGCAATAAAAGAACAAAATTATCAGCTGTAGAGTTTGATGCGTTAAAATCGGGTACCTGCAACAAGGGCGCCAAGCCTGTGGGATTAGCGCTACTCGGTCCGGGAACTGTCCACCTTTCACCCGGCTGTTTTTCCTTGCCCCGGAATCCGATCATTGATCCGGTATGCGTAATATCTGTGCTGACAAATAACGAGCCTGTATAGCTATTCCTGAAAAATAATGTTTCAGATCCTAGATCATAGCTTGCTGTTGCAGATGGGCGTATGTGTGTATTTACTGCTAGTAGGTTGGCACTGCCACCACCACCGCCACCGCCACCACCACCGCCACCGTTAGTATCTACATATGCCTTTGTTGCGGCATCCCTGTCATCTATCGGGTCAGCTAGGTTAGTGATTCTGTTAATAAATCCTCGTTGTTGATTTGCATTCATGTTTATGTCGCTATATACCTGCAAAAGTCCGCCGGGTCGTGATAAAATAATATGGCAAGGCAGGTTAACAAGTGCCTCATGGTCAACACTTAGATGACTGTTAATGTATACACCCCTGTCCAGATCCAGTGTTAAGATACTGTTAAAATCATCATCCCCGTCGCTGGCAAAAGAGTTGCGATTAATATCTCTTAAAACAAATTCTAATCTGCCACGATCAAGTACGGCAACATCATACTCTTGCCAATAGTTGTTGCCGCCGCTAGCTGGCGGCTGGTTGCCTACTGTCGGCATTACATTCAGGTATCTGAAATTTCTGCCGTTATGCGTTACCTTGTCGTGATATTGATATTGTGTGTTAATGTCGTATGGCTCAAAGTCCGGCATGTCTCTTATTGCCTGTGCCTTTATTTCCGAAAAGGTAGTTTGTACCGGAATTAACAGATTACTGCCGTTTAGCACAGATGCGTATGCATCAAAGTATATCGAGCCTATTGTTACCCTTGCTGCATCAGTACCGGGAATATCATAATATCGGGTGTCGACAGTTTTTATTAACGGCTGTGTGTTGCCAAACACCTCTAAGGAATCGATAATATCTGTTGGGTCATCTTCGCTGACAACTTTTGCTAACGCCATTGTTTTCACTCCCTGAATATAGAAATTCATAACCTGATCTGTTACTGTTTTGTAATTTGTAGGATTAGCTATATCATTAACCATTATTCTGCGTTCCGTGTCGTATGCTGCAATATAGCTGCTAAGTCTGGTATTCCATCCTACCTTGCCGAGTTGCAGCAAGTCCATACCCGGCGGCACTACAAAGCTTGCAGGGGTGTTGCCTGATGAGAAAGTATATTCGGTCAAGTCCTCTATTGAAAAATCATTCAAATCCGTAATGTCTGCGATAACGTGGGTGTGTGAAGTGTTAGCCTTTGTTAATAGTCTGTTGTTAGTCCATCCCAGTGTTGCAGCATCCTGATTTTCGGTAGGATTTAGCACATTGTTAATCTTTTTTGCATGTGCATTGATATTTCCTCCTGCAATTTCTGCAAGTATGGTGCCATCATCAGACTTGAACTGATGTGATCTGCCCGCACCTGCGATATATTCAAGATGTGTAGTTCTTGGTATGATTTGAGAAGTAATTTCTGTGAATGGAATAAAGGATATGGTGCCGGTTCTTGATAGCTCATTGCCTGCCATATTTACGGTATTTTCTGCCGGGTGATTGAACCATGAACTGCTGTCATTACCACCGGTATTGCCGCCGCCAGGCTGGACAACTGTTGTCGAAATTCTAGAACCATAATTCGTTAGGTATATGCTGCCATCAATTACCATGCCCGTTAGTATGGTGATACTGCCGCCAGATGTCAAAACATCAAAGTCTGTAAGGGATACCTCGCTTGTTATTTCATGCCCGCCAACGGTATCTTGCACAATCTCAACAACAAAAAATAGTGCCTTGTCTGCTGCCGGGATATTTCTGAATCGTATGTCTATATTGCCGACTGCAACAAATTTGTGAATGTGTGGATTTTCACTATCGCCAAGATCAAGGCTTAGGTTAGTTCTGCCGCCAGTTCCGCCTATTTCATCATAATCTCTAACTCCATACAGTAACGGCACAGTAAAATCAACCCTGCTATTTGCAGCGCCATCCCCTCCAGCAGAAATAAACCGCCATTTACGAGCTACTGAATCATGTTTTAGCTCTATGATTTGCCCAGGATTCAAAATAAATTCCCCTCCCGGCGGCAGTATATCCCCCTGATCATCTATGGTTATGGTATGCCCTGTTTTAGCTTGGAGGTAAATTTGCTGGTATGGTAATCCGGGATCGTCAATAAAGCTTAATGTGTCCTCGGTGGCATCCTCCCCGCCACCAGCAGAAACAATAAACAAGCCTGCATATTTTCCCGAGGTTGGGCCGATGTCTATTGCACCATCATCATCTATGGTTATTTTGGCCGCTGTCTGCCCTATTGGCCCGTGCATTGTGCCGCCGTCAACGCTTAGCGATTTTTGTGCCGTATTTTCTGGCGGCAAGCTAACTATCTGCTGCCCATGTATGGGATTACTGTTTAGTCCAGCCTGTGCCGCCAGCTTGGCGTTAATTCCAAACTGTTCAATCTCAAAACTTTTGATGCTTCGGGGCTTGCCTACCATTACGTAAACCTCTTTATTCCCTTTATTCTTCTTTGCAGCCCGCCCCTGCCGGCTGCCCTCGGTCGTGTAACTGAATATTCTATTCTTTTTGCAACAAGCTTAATCGTGTGTGGTATGAACCTGTTGGGGTTGTTTGGGTCTGGCATGTCTGCATCACTTACCAGCCTTTCATCCTTGAAATAGAAAGAATCCCCAAATCGAATGTTAAACAATTTTTCACCTGTGGTCGTAATGTCAAACTCCTTATGCTGAAATTTCTCTATCTGTTCTGCCGAATGTGCGATAATTTCCGCCTGTGTTGTCAGAATTACATCCTCACGCTGCAAAAATGATGTTTCCAGGTTTCGCTCATTGTCTATACCGCTAAAAGCTAGTATCGGTTTTTTAAAATGCACATCATCCAGGATAATAGTTAGTCTGCCTGCAAAGGTATCAGACAGATCCGTATTAGTTATGTCGTGATTGCCTTCTGGGGCAAACCTGCCAAACTCATCATACTGGTCTTGATTCTGAATTACAATCCATTTTATATTTCGCTGCTCAAAGATGTTTTGCACATCTAGCTCTTTTGGATTTTGTAATTCAATAATGTCTGCAACATTTAGATCAAAATATCTAGGTCTTCGCCCCCGATAAATCTCAAAGCCAGATAACGGAAGATCAAAATTATAAAATGTGCCGTTCCTCTCGGGGATTATAAAGTCATACTTCCATACGTTATCTTCTGTATCGCCCATAAGACACCGCATATTTGCCCGACCCTTGAAAATTTTAAGCCTGTTTGGGTCGCGGCGTGTACCGCTTCTTATCTCTGCTTTCACGGCTAACGAGAAAGAAAAGGTAGAAAGTGCCATAAGCGCATCACTGTCTGCATGATTAAATCCAAGCTCGCCTGTAGGAGTATATCCGAGATTTGACAAATCCAGTGTTGCCGGCTCGTTTATTGATGTAGCAGCTGATCTGGTGCCGCCGCCATACACATCGCCTACGTTCTCGGATATTCCGTTATGTGTGGTAACCGGGATAGGAAACTGCAAGTTAATCCATGCCCCGTGGCTCTGATAAGCTTCCCTGCTTATGTGCCTGTCAAGGGTCGCAAAACGAAAATCATAAGTTATCTCTATTGCACTTTTGCGGTTTGTTGCAAAGGTGTTGCCGTCTTTTGTTATCTCGGGATATTTTACGCTGTCAGTCTCATGCGGTCGGGGGTCAACGCCCTCGACATTTTTTAATGTTGACCATTTATGAAAACAGTGATTACCCAGGTCTGATGCAGAAATATCGGTAAATGTTTGCGCGGCATTATTCCATTGATACACCTTAGCCTCACTTTTTACTGCGATTTGCATGCGGTCAACAGAAGCATCAAACTTGTATTTTACACACCATTCCGTACCCGGTTCGCCGTCATTCCTTTGCATGCGCTCAACAACACTGTTAATTATACTTCTGCCGTTCCTGTCTAGCTGATTAGCACTGAATGGCCCAGTACCTACGCAAAGTATGCGGTAGCCTCTGGGCCAAATATCGTTTGCATATCTGGTCATATTTGAGATCGGCGTCTGTGCAATACCGTTAACACCAACAACTCTTTCATCCACATTAGTTTGAAAATAACCCGGCTCGTCAATTACAATGTTGCCATCAAAACATGATGCTCCTGTGGATTGATACCCATCCACGATTGCGGTTGCAGCAGCCGGGTTTGCGCCGGCATTTACAAAGTGTGCAGCCTTGTCTATTGTCCAGGGGGAATATTGGATTGTATCGCCGAACTCGTCAGACATGTCAAACTGGGCCCAGCTGCCAGGATTCAGATCAGGTCGCAAGTTTATGCTTGTTGCTATTGTCTGCCGGTAGTGTTTGCCGTTATATTGCACTTTTGCATCCCTGCTGTATCGTATGAAATTCTGCCAGGGTGGTCTGAACAGAAATTCAAATAACTGTGATGTATATCTTGCATGACCAGTAGGGAGACTGCCAGACATGGTGTCCCCGACTACTGCGACCCGTGTTGCAGTAGGGTTCGATATTAGCCCTTCACCTTCTGCCGGGTTTACACTTCTTGTTTTTTCGATAACCTGCAACTGCTGCCCTGCAACATTGCCGGGATTTGAGCCGCTTGAAAAAATCCTTATTGCTATCGTGTCAACTGCCGGCGTGTCAAAACCAAGCTCAAAAAAGTCAAATACGCCCCGGTCTCTTACGGGGCTGCCTTGTCTATCTACGAGATCAAGCCAGATAGAATAACAAGATGCCGGCACAAATCCGTATTCATACTGCGCGGTAGTACCTCGTGGTAATCCGTTACCCCTGCGAGCAAAATCATTATATCTTTCATCATGGTGCATTAGTGTCGGCTGCTTGCTGCCCTTGTTTTCATTATAGGTCGTGCCGACTACCTGCCCCGGTACATACGCTGATGTAAACCAAAACGGTTTTGCAAAATGGATTTGTTGCGTATGGTATTCTGTGCCAAGACATGATAGTGTTAATATTGTGCCTTCTCCCTTGTCCTTGCTTGGTATCAGATCGTCAATTTCAAATACCCTGCGATAGCTTTCACCATCAAGATCAGTGCAGATTATGGCGATGCGGTCAAACTTGTCTATTATGTTCGGTCCGTTAGTTATCCTTCTGCCATACGGCGCCTTTAGTATGATTCTTGCCTCGTTTACCTCCCCTGAACCTGTATCAGTAAAAATCGGTAGATCAATGACATCATCTGTTATGTTTTCTGTGGTTCTATAGTTGTCTGTTTCGTCATACCAAGTAACAGAAAGATGAGTATAATTAGACGGCATTACGGGTTAGCCCTCATCTTGGTTAGCGCAAGTTTTACATCGCCTCCAAGCCTTAGCCGCAATACAAAGCTGCTAATCTTTTTTAGCTCATGCTCTACGTGTATCTGCGGCGTGTCAATGACATACCCGAAATTTTCGGTAGGTGTAACGTTAAAGCGTGTAGGAAAATCAAGCCGCAGCCCAAACCTGCCCTTTGTGTATCCGCTAACGGTTTTATCTTCCAGGAAAAAATCAACGAGCTTATCAATTTCAGAATCGACATTTTTTAGCTCCCCTGCAAGCTGAATATCAACCCCGTCAGTGCCCATATCCTCAATGTCGTTACTGCCGCCGTCAATGCTGGTATTTTCAGGCGTTGATGTCCTTAACGTAAAATCTGTGCGATAAATATAGCCGCCAGCTGCCAATACGGGCGTATTGTTAAACAGTATTGTGTTATCTTGACCTGCCCGGGCCTCGGTACCGTCGGCTGCATCTGCCTGAACCTGCCATAATGCCGCAAGTGTCGCCATATTAACTCCCGGAGTATCTGTGGTTTCTTTGGTTTCCTGATTGACCCTGCGCTCTTAGTGATGGCGGCTCTTCCCGGCGCGGGTCTAGCCTGTTCTCAGGAATAGCAGTAGGATTATACAGATTGCCCGAAATTTGGCCGCGTGTCTCTGATCTTCGTAAAAATGGAAGTGTGGTAATTATTACAGATTTGAATCCCTGCCTTAGCTGCTGCTGTTCTCGCTCGTTTGTGAAGGTTAGTATCTCATTCCTTACATCCCTTTTGAATTTTCGGTCAAATGCCCTGCCCGGCTTTTGCAGATCAGTTAGTATCAGCTGGACAACTGCATAAAAAATTGTTGCAAAGGCTGCAACTCCGGCGCCCTTTGCCAATTTTTTAAATACGTTAGCTATCATAAACTGGAATGGGTCTTTTGCTAATTGTTGAACATTAGAAAACTGTTCGGTTGACATTTTTTGAATTTGCCCCACGTTCCCTGTATCAAAGGATTCTACCTTTTGGTTTAGTATTTTTTGATTTTGCGGGTCCGTTGATGTAGTGCTGCTGCTGCCTGCTGGTGGTGTTGCCTTTGCATCTGCTGTTGCGGTTGCTCCCCCTGCAATAACATCATCCTGTATCATTCCCTTAATTTCAGCTTCTAGATCAGGATTCTCTACCTGCTCAACAACAGTTATTTTGTAATCGTCAAATCGTGGAGATACAATATATGATGATAATAATGCACGTTCAATCATGCGGTTTATAGTATCAGATAATGTCATTATGACACCTCTACGTTATCATCTGTAATATCAATCCGAATAATAAAATCTACCTTGCCCTGCGGCTGGTGTTTAACTCTAAGATTACCCATCTCGCCGTTAAACGTTATTGTTGCAGTCTCTGCGCCTGAAACTGATGTTGCAACTAACCGCCATTCCTTGTTTGGCAATGCGCCATTGTCATCCCTTCTGTTATATCCTATAATTCTTGCAATATCTGCAACAGATGCAAGTATGGTCGCATCAAATACATGTTCTCCAACACCGAAAGCTAAAACCGGCCCTGATGGCGTGCCATTGATATTTTTGGGCCGTGATAACGTAAGTTCGGATTCAACCTTCAAATCCCAGCTGTCACGCCCTTCATACAGTACGAATTTGTCTCCTAGTAACTGCTCATCTTTTGTGCCAATGCCTACCATAATATCTAATTATTAATAATATGATTAAAAGTATTATGTGCCTGTTGAAATTTCACAGTATAGCGTTATGACCCTACCCTGTTTGCTGCCGCCCTTGTATAGCTCGGGCTTGTATGGGTCTATTCTCTCGGGGTGTGATGTGTCGCATTTTGGATCGTCTGGCACATTACCCGTTGATTTTAACTGCGGATTCTCTTCTAGCCTCTTGTTTATTCTGTTATGCAGCACATCTAACAACTTTTCTGCATCTTGGGCATTTTTCTGATCTATGATAAAGACAATATCATACCTTACATGATGCTCCAGAATGGTGTAAGAACCATCTGGCCGCCTGCTGCCCCTTTTGTTATTGATGCTCTCAAAGGGCCTGCCATTAGTCACATAAGCATAATTAAGAAAGTCGCTACGCTCATCGCCGCCGTCAGGTATTCCTACGATTATATCCCGCAGCTTATCATCTGATTCTGTGCCGCTGTATATTGTGTTATCAGCTTTTAGAATCTCTACAATACGCTGCTTGTTTTCATGGTGGTTAGTCTCGGTTACCATTTAGTCATCAAAGTACCGTTGTCTAGTGCGTAATGGCTCTGATCTGTATTTGTTGGTATAGACTACGGTGTCCTCCCTGCCTTCCGGTATTGCCTTTAGCCTACCAATCACGCCTTCAATAATTTCCATGAACTGTTTTTTGTATTCGTTAGCAGCTTCAAAATTTTTTTGCCTTACTTTGTATTTCCTACAAATAAAAAATTTTGCAGCCTCTTTAATTTCGGGTGTAATGTCATCCTCGGCTTCCGGTATCTTGTCCTTATGGGGGAATAACAGATTATCAATTTGCCTGTTTGCATTGCCTCCATAATCATCAATTAGATCATTATCGCTGTTATCATCCTCCTTTATTCTTAGCTCGTTTTTTACTGCGTTCCTGTCTGTTGCTGTTGTTGCGGTACTATACCATACTGTAGCAGCAACCATTTATTATAATTCACCTATAACATCTATTCTGGTATGCGAAAATGTATTTGGTAGGGTTGCCCTTAATCTTACTCGGATTGCTCTCACGCCACTAGACAAAAGCTTAGAGTATGTAACTGATCTAGCGCCTAGAGTTGCAACTGCAACATCATCATGTCCTGCAACTGTAAACCATTCATCATCGACAATATCGTCAATGCTAGTAAAATGCCTAGTTATTTCCTGAATGGTATAGTTAAAGCTTCTGTTTAGGATATCTGTATTTCTTAATGTCAGCATAAATGCAAGCAGCCCCCGAAGATCATATATTCGATCAACGGCTGCATCATACTGATCACTTCTGATAGAGATATTTCGGGTTGCCTCATCATCATAATAGTATATGCGGTTAAACGAATCTGTTGCCTGTGTTAAATCCGTCAAAATACGTCAAGCCTCCTGGTAGTACGAAAATCAATAGGCTCTGAAAAGCCAACATCAAAGGCTTCTGATTGTAACGTAATCGGTAATTCCTCACTCCTGATTGATCTGGCATCTGCCAGCTCATCCAAGTTCTCGGGAATTTTTTTAAATCTTACCTGCTTGTCTGTTTCCTTTAGCTCACGCTCTCGGTTTCTTTTCGGGAAAATCCCCGAGTTTGACGTTGACTGTATGGGCATAATTACTATAAAAAAATTAAACTAATAAAGATTTTTTCAGAAATAAAAAGATGTTAAATGCAGAATATACGCCTTTTTTCTAGATTTATTTATATTATCATATTAGACGTTATGGGCGATGTGTCTTGCGTTTTTTTCGTGCATCTCGTATGTTTTGCCTAGTTCTTGGGGTGTCATACTGATTAATTCCCCTGTCTTTACAATTCTTAGCTGCTGGCATGCAGGGATAAAATCAACAGATTCTATTATATCGCTACCGCTTTTGCCGCTGTTGCTGCTGCTATTTTTTTGAAACATGAACCCGGTCCTGTTATCAAAATAATAGTCTCGGCCCTGAATACTAAAAATTTTCTTAGGCAAAGTTTTCATCCTCTTCTTCTTTTGGTATGCTCTTCCAGCCATAAAAAGGAATTGCACCTCCATCATCACCGTCTCCCGATTCAACATCAAGCCAGATATAATCGAGTGAATCGTTACTCCTTTCTATGTTGTCTCTTACGTATAATGAATAAGAGTGTGAATATTCTACGGTCGAAACATCGACAGCATCATCAACCTGCTCATCATACCATTCATCAACCTGCTCTTCTAGTGTTTCTAGTGCTTCATCTAGAAATTCCTGGCTGTGAAATTTCGTGTCCTCGTCATGTTTGGATATAAACAGATTGATGTTTTGACCGTTACGCTGTATGACTTTATGTCGATTCAGTTTTTTTGTGTTTTTTTCGGCCATTTTTAAAAATCCTCCTCGGTCCATACTCATCCCTCTAGTAGCAACTCCTGTGATGCTGTCAGGCCCATGCGATGGCATCTTTTCTGCATCTCTTGCTCAATATCAAGTCTTACCTGCTGACCTGATACGATTCCATATTTTCTATCATTTACTGCAATGATACTGTCTAATGTCTCTTGGAATCTATGAGAATTAAAGACCTCATTCCAAGCCATTGCAATTTCTATTTCATTACTTGCTGTATTCATGTTATAGTGTAGAATAAATTAGTATTTAAAGGTATGTTTTTTGTATGTATTCAGGCATGTATGGGGAATGTATATATTATACATGCTTTTTTTGTTATGGTCAAAATTAGTCGTTGTGGGATAGTCGTATTTTGTCATATTCTGCAGGGGATAGACATTGCCTGTGGGTACCATCCTTTAGATAAATTTGCGTTTTTGCAAAGGCGTTCATTCTGATCTTTTCAACTTCATCATCTGTTGCAGGTATGGTATAATCATAGCCGGTAATGCGGGCAAGTTTTGTTAATTCATCTGTTACTTTTACGGCGACCCTGCCGACCTCTTTACCATCTTCTGTGGTGTACCATACCACTGGTACGCCGTGTATGCGCTCAAGGTATATGTTAACTGGTCGTGATGATACTATTGGCTCGTTGAATCTGTATGATGCGATGGATTTCTTTTTGCCTTTTTGTTTTTGTTGTTTTTGTTGTTTTGGCTGGGGTGCTGTGCTGGCTATGGGTTTTTCTTTTTTGGGTTTGTTGTTGTCGTTGCTGCTGCCGTCGTCGCCGTCAGTGTCTGCTGTTTCTATAATTTCTTCTTGCTGCTGCTCTTGGATAATATCTTGCTCTTCAATTTCTCTTTCCTGTTCGGTTATGGTTCCATCATCTGTTGCAAAGGAGGACAAATTATGCAGATACTCCTGTTAGTTTGCGGATTGCATCAGGTTCTGCAAGGTATGGTAGCCTCCATTGTTTTATGAGCCATCCACTATACCCAACAACTTCCTCCTCGTATGATGCAATCACTGTAGGGCCCTTGCCCATCCATACCGCCTCTTTGTTTCCGATTATAGCGACAGTGTTTGTTAGTGCCTGGTCTTTTAGCACTGGTGGTAATCCTGGAATTGTAGTTCTTTCTGAAAGAAGATCAGCGGGCTGTCCTATGTTTGCACGACCTGCAACAAACTTGTTAGTTGAAAGATTTGTAACTGGTACATCATGGGCAACAAGATAATCAACGTTAAAGCCGTTGCCCTGGATTAATGTGGTAGCATCATTGATGTCATTAACCGGGTTATTTGCACTGTCTGGTGGTGTGCCACTCATGGCTCCCCAATCTCTTGCTGGCATTGGTCTGGCTTTTTCTAGCTCGGTGCCGACCTGTGCGTTTAGTAGTCTGCCCATGTCCTTGACAGTTTTGTCCTGGCGTAACTGCATAGTGTTATGTAGAGCCATTAAACGGGCCTCTTCTGTCTCTGCAATATGTCCGACATTTTTGTATAAAATTTTGGTGGTTCTCTCCTCGCT
The DNA here is from genome assembly GCA_965204215.1 of Pseudomonadales bacterium. Taxonomy (GTDB): domain Bacteria; phylum Pseudomonadota; class Gammaproteobacteria; order Pseudomonadales; family GM7GCV1; genus CBDBDZ01. Next base: position 12,932 of record CBDBDZ010000003.1, read on the forward strand.
GTGTGATATGAGGTTTGGCTCTTTCATCTCGGGAACTTTGCCCTCGACACTACCATCAGTGAATCTATCTACAGTAAATACCAGCTGGTTAGCTGCAACCTCATAAACACAGTTTTCTAAAAAGAAACTGCGGACTTGGTAACCTAACACCTGGTCCATAATGTTTAGTGATTTGGTCTCGTCTATACTGGTCTTGTTTACTACTGCTGCAACTGCTGGGCTGGTCTTGATCTGTTTGTATGCTGCACGAGGACTGCCATACCTTTTCACGAGGTCTCTCCATGTGTTCATTACGTCCTGGTGGTTATCATAATAATGAATGTCTAATTTTGGGATTCCGTTATCTCCCATTACAGATGCAAAGGCTGCAATAGGATTACTTTCATCTGGCACGCCCTCATCACTGCCAAATATGCTGTTTGCCTTAAAGTCCTTTGATCTTGTTTCGCCTGGCAGATGCCAGATTTTGCCCTTGCCTGCGGTATCGCCTGCATTATTATATACGGTTTGAGATTCTTTGTTTGCAAATGCCATTTGCATTTTTGTAGTCATTGTGCTGTTACCCTCACTATTATTGCGGCGCCAGCAGCTGCGTTAGATGCGTTGCCTTCCTCGTCACTAACACGTTTTTTGTAGATTCCAATAATACGATCTGCTGTTTGATTTGTTCTTGCAATTAGTCTGCCGGTATTGTCAGATACCACATAATCGTTAGGGTGTATGTTGCCACCTGCAACTGCTTCTATTTCGCCTGATAGCATGTATGCCCTGCTGCCATTCTCTGAATTTACGAGATGAGTTAAAATTTTCACTGGGCCTGCTATGTTTGATCCTGATCTGTTAAAATCGCCAGTGGCGTTAAATATAATTGCATCACCTGGTAATGCTTGGCTGCCCGCCTGCTCTCTAGCATATACCAGCTCGGGTAATGGCACTTTGGTTCGTACAATGTCGCCTTTAGCCATGTCTATGGTAACAACCCCTGGATTTCTTCATGCGTTACTGGTCTTGTTGATGTGATACTACTACCGTTCTTGCCATATGAGGCAAGGGCAACCATTCTGTTTGGTGTTGAAGCCAAACCCGGTTTTGCGGTAGTGCTGCTGCTGCCTGCCTTTGCAGCTGATAATTTATCGTGGTAAGCTTGAGCTGTTTTTAGCTGTGATGCTAACTGTGGTTTTGTCTGCATCATCATCTCTTTAATCAAATTAGGTTCATCTTCATCCATTGCCATCTCATCCTCTATTAGCATGCCAATAATCTGATCTACTATTGCAGATTTTTCCCCCTCTTCTTGCATGGCTAGCTGGTTAGTTAGATTAGCTACTTGTTTTTGTAATCCAGCTATAGAGGCTGTGCCCTTTTGTTTTTCTCTTCCTGAAATTTGGGATGGTACGCCAACTTTTGGGTTGCCATACTGGGCTGTGCTTGTTGCCATCTCGTTGTCCTCTTCCCCGTCATGTTCTCCATCAGACATTGCCATCTCATTGTCTTTCTTCATTTTGTCATGGTCGTCCTGCATCATGGCGATAGATTTTTGAATTGCTGCAACGGTACTCTCTAATGATGCCATTTTGGCGCCCATCTCTTGATTATGTTGGTCTTTCTCTTGCTGCTGTGTTTCGGGGGATTTCATCATGTTCGCTAACTGACAATCTGTATAACCTAGAGGGTTAAAAGAAATATTCTGTCTAGATGCGGTTGCAGTAAGCTGATTAATGCACTCTAATTCGTTGCCCTCGCATGTTTTGTGTATATTTGCGTGCAATACGCCATAAGCCGGATCTTTCACACGGGCCAGATGCAGCCCGTACCATTGAGTATATGCTTTTGTACCATCAGGGTATGTATCTGCAAAACCTGCGATTGCAGGGGATACATGGATTGCGGTTCCATTCTGTATGCGGCGCCATAAATCATTGTCTGCTATTTCGACGATTACTGTTGCCTCTGGTTTTGTCTCGTTATACTCTACATCTATGATGGTACCCTTGCGGTAGTCCTCCTGTTTTTTCAGGATTTCCCAAGTTTCCATATTTTCGGCGCCAAAATGCTCTTCGCCTGGCTCTTCTACGAATGGCTTGCCTATGAATGTCCTAATAAATTTGGGAATAGAATCAGGGGTTACTACCCATTTATTCAGATTAATATCATCATTTAGCAAAAAGAATTTTGCAAATTTGCGGCCATCTCTTTCTTCATATGTGTATGACATGGAATTATTATTAAATAAACTCAAAAAAGAACTATCTAGATTTTCCCTAAATCAACACCTGTTATGCCATGAACATACGTGCATCTACAGTTTGGGTGGGTATCCTTATCATGTGTTAGTATGGGCCTGCTGGGGTCGCCATACCTATACACCGCAAAATCTAATGGCAGGCAGATTAGATCATCTACCCGTGAATCCCGCATTGTGGTAAATACTACGGGGGTATCGCTGTTTATTGTGGTTGTTGTTGTTTCGTCATCATCCTCTTCTTGGTCTTGCTGCTGTTGCTGCTGGGCTGGTGTTTCTTCATTTTCTTCTTTTGGAAATTCCTCTAATGTCTTGTTTCCATCATCATCTATGCCTTCCTGAATTTTTTTGCGTGCCTTTTCTTTTTTTCTGTGCAAATCCTGTTTTGTTTCTACTTTTGGAGGAGTAGTAGTAGCAGGCTTTTTTTTGGTATTGATAACAGTTTGATCATCCTCATCATCTTGTTGCTGTTGTTTTTGCTCCGGGATTGTCTTGGTTCTCTGCTCTAGCTGTTTCCTTTTTTGTTGATCTTCATTCTCATCCATGATATCCATTAATTCCTCCTCATTTTGCAAAGAGCTAATTATTAGCTGGATTAACGATATTGGAAAACCAATTTTTAGCAGTGCCGCAACTAGCGGGTTATCCTCACTGAGCTTGGATTCTATCGATGATATGTTGAAGCATCTCCAATTTCTTCTTTTTTACTGCACTGGTTAAACCCTTGCTAGAAACTTTGGGGGATTTTACTTCCGGCTGATATTTTAGCTGGAGTAATGCCTTTAGCTGTTCTTTTGGGTCGTCCTTAAAATCTTCAAGGCTGTCTGCGCCGCCAAAAGTTAATGATGCCGGCGATGGTTCTGGGGGGGCGTATGCTGCTGTATTGGTTCCTTGTTCGCCTGGTAGCAGCTGCTGTTGCTGCTGCTGTGGCATAACTGTATCCTGGTTAGCTATTCTGTCTGCAACTTCGGGAGTGCCCAATTTTTCGTTAGCTTGCTCGATATCCCATACGCCTCCCTGCAAAAGCTTGAGTAATCCATCTGCCAGATCAATAAATTCAGATACTGTAGGAATCTTGAATTTTCGGGTGATTCTAAACGGTAATGGTTCATCATCATCTAACCCTAGTTTATCCCTAAGAAAAGGGTCATACCACTGATCATCTAGATTAGCTGATAGCCACATCTGATCAGACTGGATAACACCGGATAGAAATAGCTCGGCTGCCTTGTCTGCTGTTGCCCGATTTGCAATATCTTCGGACTGCACCAAAAATTGAGGCACCCTAAATGCCTTGAATATTTTTGCCTCTTGGTATTCCCCTATTTGGGATAGCCCGCCCAAGTCTGATTTTAAATCTAGGCTTTCTGCCTTTAATCCGTTTTCGCCCTGTCCGCCAACACCGATAATTTTGCCGGGGTCAATGGAATCCACTACGGATTTAATGCGGGCTTGGGCTTCTGCTCTTCTTAGTCCTGCGGTGTTAACCGTTAACAGAATAGATGATAACCAAGCTGATCTTTGAATTTCTTTTACGTCCTCTTCATAGAATATGTTTAATCCTTCTGCTAAGTTTAATATGGATTCTAATGGCGTGTACCCATACCCTTCTGTATGTGCTGATATTTGATGCGGCTGGTAGTGAAACTGTATCATTGAGGTGCGGTCTAGTGCCTGCCCATCTACCCATGCACCCTCTATTTTCATCTGATGTTTGGGGTCAGGTATCAGCTCGTTTACCCTGCGGCTGTTAATCGGGTATAGCTTGGTTATTTCTTGGCTCAATGGGTTATTTTGTATGTCATCAAAAATTTTTAGTATGTAGGCATCGCCATACGTTAGACACTGCCAATATGCAGTTCTTAGCTTGGTTTCTAGCTGGAGTTGTATATCTCGCTCGTATGCAGCTTTGATTAGCTCTGTAATGTCGTAAGCAGTGCCCTTTAGCTTTTCCTTTAGTAGATCAATGACATTTTGCTTTTGGTTCTCAGTTAGCCCGTATGTCTGGGCTTCTGAAATTTCAACTACTAACTCGGATTTTTCAGCAAACATAAAAAATTCTCTTACGCCTATTGCTGTTTGTATGGCCCAATTTCTGCGGACTGCCGCCTCATGTCTTGCTAGCTGGACATCCCTGTATGGCTTTTGCAGGTATTCTACCAGTCTGATGTGTCTGTTTAGTTCGATGCCTCTTTCTAGCTGCCTTTTGCCATCATCATCAAATACTGCTGCGGTTGCAACTGTAGTTAGGTTATTGTTGTTATTTTCTTCTAACTGTGATAATGGTATTGGCTCGGTTTTTGATAGTGCTGCTGGGCTAACTTCCATTGCATAATCCTCATAGGATACATAATCACTTTTGGGGAGTAGGTAGTTACTGCTAGTAGCAACATAGTTATCGGATATGATGTTATTTGCTGCAATTAATGCAAGATCGTCTGCATCAAAGACAGTTTTTTTTAGGTCGTTTTTGTCTTTGTTTTTGTTATCTGCCTTGCTGCTGCTGCTGCTGTTGTTGCTGCTCTTCTTAATCCTCATTAGATTACGCTCCACGTTCCTGTTATTTTATACCTACTACTACCTGTTAGCTCGGGTATGAGATCGTCGGGGGTCTCATATTTTGGGAGGTATTGCTCTATATCCTGATCGTCGGCGCCTAGCAGATCAGGGTTTATCTTGTTTTCGGCGGCGGCGTTACTATTATTATTACCATGCAGCTTCTGATAATGGCCGCCTGTTGTTACTGGTTCACCTCCGGCATTTAGCATGAATCTTATGCATGCATGAATTGACATCTCCCAAGCGTGGGCCATGTCATTATTTTTTCCTCTTGGGTGATCAAAACTCTCTCTACCTGTTGGCGTTAGTTTCATCTCTTCGTGCCTTAACTCCTCAATTAACGTCTTGACTAGCTCGGCTTTTGCAGGGTTTTTCATCTGGGTAACATTAGGGAATTGATAGCCTTCCATCAGGATAAAGGCACCGTCATCTTTTAGCATCTTCTTTGTACCGGATAGCCCGGCGCCAAATATGATGCCCTCGACCATGTCTGCACCGTAATCCCTGATCATCATGTCTGTGAAACTTTTTTCATTGGTATAATCAAATACCATGTGGTAAGGGGGATATTTTGGGAATAGATGCTCATTAAGAAAATCTAGCTGGTGTGTAAAATCCATTTTTTCCTGGTATAGGTTAGTTAGTCTTGGCAAGGGCCGAGGCTCTTCTTTTGTGATGTTATCTAGACTGTGAATAACTATGCCAGTGTAATCGCCGCCGCTACCACTAGCTAGGTCTATGCCATACATGTATCTCTTGGCGTTGTCTAGTAGCAGGTAGTCGTTGCCTTTTTGGTTCCTGGGCGTATGCTGCTGCTGATTATTATTATTATTATTCAAGATCATAATCCCCGTAGTTAAACATGTCTTTCTTATACCATACATTAGCAGCGTTAAAGAAATCGCACTCATAATACATGCTATACATTGGGCCATACTTTATTTTCTCGCCGGCTAAAAATTCCTCGGTTACTAATCCCGCCTTTACTGCAAGGCTAACTGGATACTCCCTAATTGCAAAGTTTGACATTGGGTTTAATTTGGTTTTGGTGTTTGCTTCGCCGGGCCTGCTCTTTATGCCTAGTGTCTCGTTTTTAATTCTCATTTTTTCGTATAATTTGGACTGCTCGTATATCTCGTACACTTTGCCAGATGGCCCACGGGGGGGAGATTCAATTATTATGCTTCCGTTGGTGTTTGCAAGTCTAGAGAACATAGCTCCGAATGTCTCGCTATCATCTACCATTAGTTGCTGTACGGTAATATCTGATACATGGATATGCTTGACATTCTTCCATGACCAGATGCCGCCGGGTTTTGGACCGAGTGCGATAATCCTGGTTTTTTGTTTGGGATTCTCGGGATTTGCAATAAATAATGTTGATGCCTTTGAAACTTCATCCCGTAACATGGTACTATCGGGTTTTGATAACAGATATGGGCTATACTTGGGGCTGTCTAATATCATCTTTCTTAGTGTGTATAAATGGTTCTTGGCATGCAGAAAAGACTGAGCAATAATTAGAATCTCTTTGCCTTTGCAGGTAGTGATAGCCTTTTGAAAATCCTCCATTAATGTACTAGTTGACATTCCTATTTTTTGAGCTTTTATTATCATTCGGTATTGGTAATCTCTTGATAGGCGCCATGCCTCATATTGGTAATCAGTTAGGTGTTCCACTGGCTGATCAGTGTCAGGGTGTGATAATAACCCAAAATCCCTGTAAAACTCATCTGGGTCTGTAGGGATATAATCAGGGAATCTGGCACTTGTTGATCTGCTTAGATATTTTTTTGAGGCTTCCGCTATTAGCTTGTTATTTGAATCTATGACTTTGGCTATTGCCCTGGCGTTACCCCTGCTGCTTTGCGGCAATCGCCTTCTCCATCTCTTGCTCTATGATTGCTTCTGCTGGTGGCATCATCTGTATTGCAAAGGCTTGAGCTTTCAAATCCTCTAGTAGTATCGTATTTTTACGCAGCTGATCATCTATGCCATACTGTAGTTGCGGGTCAATATTTGAGACGTGCCTATGTTTGGTAATGATTCTTTTGTTACGCCCTTGTCCTATTTCATGTATATCTTGGGTTATCTGCGAATACTGGTTTTGCAGGGTTGATAACCGTGTTTGGACATTGACAATCTGCTGGGTTAATCCCTCTAGGGCTCTAGCTCTTACCCTTTTTTGCTTTTCAATCCATGATTCATATTGTTCATCTGTTACCAGCTTTTCGCCCCACTCCAAAAAGTATTTTTTTACTGCTCGGTAGGATACGCCAGTTAATTTGTGGGCATGCCAAGCAGTGATGCCATCCATGTAAAAAAGTTCCTCAAGCTCTCTTTTTTGCTGTTCAGTTAGTCTGCGGCCTTGACCTGTGCCTGTGTTGGTCTGCTTTTGGTAGTATTGCCTGTGTTGTTGTTGTTGTTGAGCTGCGGTTAATGTGATAACGTTAGTGCTGCTGTTGCTGCTGCCCTTGTCATCCTTTTGGTTCTGGGCCTGCTGCTGCTGCTGCTGTGATACCGGCAGCCTCTTATCCCTTGAAATTTTAGCTTTTGATCTTGCATTGCTCCGAATAATGGCCGCCTTTGATTTTACCATGCTGTATATTTACATATTTCATAATATAATGGAAATATCTCTGAAAATAGTAAAACTTTGTTGTTTTATTCATCTCTTTCTAATACCATAAAATCCACGAGGCAATACCCGCATAAGGAATGGATAACCCGCTTGCTTTTCTTCTTACTCATAATCATAGTTATTGTAGGTACAAATTTATCGCAACTAGAGCAGATAAAACAAGCTGCTGATGCCTCTTTGTTGTTTTTTAATTCCTTTTTCATGCTGTTGCTCTCTCTCTCTGAAATACCACATCATAAAAAGCTGAAAACTCATCACATCTTATATTATTGATAGCCATTGCACCAATAACACTATCAACATTTTTGGCTTTAAGCTGGCATACCTTACAATAGGGTTTGTTTAGGTATGTATCTAGTTTTACGTCAATTTTTACGTTTTCCCTACAAAGATTTTCGTTGATTCTGCTTATGTAGTAATGCCTTACCTTACTAGTTTTAGTGCCATACCACCCCGATTCAACATATTGTTTTTGGGCATACTGGATAATTTCTGTGAACATCTTTATGTTATAGTTATTGAGTGACTTTGGTCTTAAAAATCCGGCAAGATATACCCAGGGTGCCTGTTTCTTTTTTTTCTCATGGTACTTGTGATCTTTGGATTTTCGTGGCATTTTTTTTGGCTCTCTCTATCTCTTCTTATCTCTGCAATCATAGCAAAGACTGCAAAACATCTCGGCCATTGTTGCCTTTATGGGGATTGGTGTTCCCTTGCCACAATAGTTACACTGGGCATACTGAATTTTTGGAGCCTTGATTTTTCTCTCTTTTGCCATGCTTAGTTTACCCTGTTTCTTTTCTTTTGTTGTTGTTGTTGCCGCTTGTTTTTCAGTGATTTATTAGCAACATGCTCTAGGTATGCCTTTGATATTTGTGTCATGTCTGCCGCATAATACATCATGTGTGGGTTATTTGACAATTCCAAGATATAGCGGTTAAACTTGACAATATCAGTAACTGGGCTGCTAATTGTGGATATTGATCTGTTGTTACAACTCCAGCAAATCATGCAGTAACCATCATCGAGGGCCTGATAATATTCCTCCTCTACTGAGAAAATAACATCCCTTTTGCAATACATACATTGAGTTTTTGCATGAGGGTGAGGGGTCATTTTATCTGCGGCTGTCGCCGTTAAATACCCGTTCTTGCATGTCTTGACAACACCTGCATACCGGGTTTTTGTCGTTTATTGGCTGTGGATACCGCTGCATATATCCCATGCTCTCAACGTGCATGCCGCAGTATGCCTTTTTGTTATTTGCAACAATATAATGGGCAGTAGCACCATCGCCCAGATATGTAGAGACATACCAGCCGTCAGATTCTACCAGTTAAGATCGACCTCGTTTATTTTTACTGTATCGCCGGCCCGCTTTGCTGGTATTCGTTGATAATGATCTATTTCTGCCTGCTTTAGCTGATTTATGATTAATGATCTGTTTAAATCGGTAATAGGTTCGGTAGTACGATTGATTATTTTCTCTAGTTGGGTTTTATGCTGCTTGATTAAATGATAAAAATATTCAGAAGCTGTAAGGAAGTTGCATTTACAAAAGGCGCATCCAATACTAAGCGTGTCTATTGACATGTATATACATGGAAAATATGCAATAAAAAGATGACTAAAGACATGACAAAACCCCCGTCGGGATTTTTGATATGTCCTTGCGGATACATATGCCATGCCAAAACATGCCCTTTGTTAGTTGCGTTTAAGCGCCTCCTCAATGCTTCTATTATATATGAATAGTCTGCATGTCATCTAACTCGGGGTTGTTTATTCGAGAAGATCATAGCTTGCCGCTAGATAGCGGCAGTGCTCACTCCCTTAATTAATATGAAAAAATTAATAGTTAAACCTTGCTAAATCATGCCCTTGATCTTCTTTTGCAGACGGATTACCTGCTTTTGATACCCTGTTGGGAGTAGTGGCTCTAACTCAAAATCTTCTGCATCTGTAATGGGTGTGCCCTGCTGCCATTGATCTATTCGGTCCTCACAATAATCTTTTAGTGATATTCCACAATCAGGGTTAGGACATCTGCCGAACCACTCCAAGTCTTTTAGTACGGAGTTGCGGGTATTGCCATCATGTAGTACGTTTAGCTTCATGTGTTTTGTGGTAATGCCTAAAAAGTCTGCAACGTCATTTTGATCATAGCCGATACATACCGCAAACTTTGCCATCATTTTCTCATATGCAGTGATTGAAGTTCTAAAGTTTAGGTTCCGTAATGCGTGCAGCTGTCTGGTAATATTTTTGTTAATATGCCATAATAGTGTCTTGGGAGTGTTTTCTGATTTTGCTGCAAGTGCTGTGATCTCTGCTGTTACGGCATTAATGCAGATGCCTACCTGATTTTTTATTGATTCTGTTCTTTCTTCCTCGGTCATGTCTATGCACTTTGCGACCTGTTTTTTGATGTCTGTTTTGTGGATTGTGCATTTTGATTTTACCATCTTTAGTAACCTGATATTATTTTGGGATACCTCTATGAGCCGATCAATAATCTCAAAGGGGGTGCCTGTGGGCTGGATTGCTTCTGATATTTTTCGGGGCTGTGTAGCAGCAGATGCGGCGTTGTATTCATCACCTGTATTTTTTTCTGCTGCCGGGATATACTCTATGTTATCAATCATGTTAGCACCACAATCGCACTGTTTCCATACGCCATGCTTTTTGCTGCTCTTGACCTTTAACCAGTCATGTTTATGGGTGCCGGTTTTACCATTGTGTCCATTGACACTTTTGGTATATTTCCGCTTGTGATTTTCTGAAAATAATCTATAAAAGTGTGATTTTTCATACTTTATATTTCTTTCATGGAGTTGGGTCCATACGTAGTTTGCTACCTGGTTTTGCGGTATTGCAATTTTCCCGACATCTACTAATTTTAGTACGGAATCCCTTAGGTTCTCGATTAGTGTCTTTTTTTTGGTATCGCCCTGTTTCTCGAATGTGTCTAGTGCGTTTAGATTCTCGTTATAGCTGTTCCATATATGATCAACTTCTTTTTTTGTGTAGGTTGTTGCTGTTGTTGCTGATGATGACACTGCCGAAAATTGGCATGTTTATTATATTAATTTTGTTTGATCGGTTTTTTAGACTTTGTAAGGTCAAATTTTTCGAGGTTATCATCTAGGTATTGGGCCCAGCTGATGTTTAGGACACGCAGATCCGCTATGTTTATGATTATTAATGGGATATTGGCATATTTGTAATCGTTGTTTCTTTGCACAGTCTGTTTTCTGCCCTGGTTGCTATGATGATAGCTGCCATCGATCTCTATGATTCCCACGACTTTGTTTAGGCTGTTTAGTATGATAATGTCGGGGTGTCTGATTACGACCTTGCGAGGGCCATTCACATCAGAGTTTAGGACGTCCTGGCATACCTTTACAGTATCATATGTGTCAAAATCAAAGAGGATATACCAGTCTTTTTTGATGTATTCGGGGATTATGTCATGTGTGATCTTTAGGTATTCGTGGACATATGCGATTTGATGATCATCATTTTTGCCCAGCCTTAGCTCTTTTTGGCGCCATTGATTCCATTTATTGTTTGTTGCAGGCAATTATAGCTGCACCATATAGCCATGACCCTTGCATGTGGGGCACTTTGTTGATTCTGTGCCGCCGGTACCATTACACGATTTGCAGATAATGAAATTTGTGTTATCTCCTACTCCTCCTCCACTTGGTACGTATGATATTTTGCCGTTATGGAAATTATCGCAGCACATTGCGCAGATAGGATAAGTCCAGTGAACTTTGTTAGGACACTTGCAGCCACACTTGCAGCTGATCAGGTTTGAGGTGTCGGGGTATGATGATGATGTCATTAGTTACACGCTGCCCTGGTACAGTCCTTTGCCTGCTGTGCGGTGTGCCTGTATTTGTTGCCGAATGTGCGGGGGTAAAAAAGGCATTGAGAGCCTAGCGGACACCGGTTGCCGGTGTCTGCTGGTGGTGGTGCGGCGCCGGCGGCTGCTACATGTATTCTTTTTTTCTTTTTTGGGCTTGGTGATGATAATCTTCTTTGGCTCATAGTTTTATCTCCTGTTTCTGCATGTTAATACACTTGTTGCATATTGCATAGCTGGTGTATTGCCGGGTAAAAATTTCAATACCGCATACCCTGCAAATTTGGATATTAACCATAATCTGTATCTCCGCGTAGTGTACCTGGACCGCATTCTACTCCGCATACCGTATTTTCCAACAGATTTAAATTTTTGACAAGTTCGGGATTTTTAGCCATGAACCCTGTCAGCTGGGTCTGCTGATCAATTTCAGATATTTTGGCTTGCATGCCCCACTTGCCATACTTTTTTGCCATTGGTGTACCAAACCTTTGGATTCCATCCTCTAGCCATTCGATATATTCTGCTAGATGAGGATCAAGTTCTTTTATTCTCATTTTTTCGCCCTTTGATGCGTATGCACCGCATAGGCACTCGCCGCTAACGCCTAATCCTAAATCATAAGCTGGTGATATTTTTAATCCGTTCTCATGGACATACCTGTATGTTTCTTCTGTGGAATAATAAAAGATAGGTGATGTAAACCATAAGCTTCCATGTTTCTGGATTGGGTGCGGATATTTGCCAAATCTTCTTTGGGATTCAAATTTTCTGATACCTGACACGAGGACATGATGTTTCTTTGATGCAGTCATTGCAAAGTCTCTCATGGTCGTAAACTTTAGGTATGCCATGATAAAGCGATGTGTTTCAGGTCCTGGAAATCCAAACTCTAATGCCTGTGAAGCATACGTAAACTTTGGAACTGGCTCTACTATCTGTAGCGGCCAGCCATACTCTTGGCAGATGTCCTTGACAAAATCAACAGACATTTTTAATCCTATATTGGTTTTGATGTGTACGACTTTCTCTAGTTTGTTCATCTCTGCTAGCTTATGCGTTACCGTCATACTGTCCTTGCCGCCGCTAAATACCGCATAGAACTTGGTGCGGTGGTGTACCTTTTCTGTCTCTTCTATGATTCCCTCATAGGTATGATCAGATACGGGCCAGAAGCTTATGCCGCCGCGATACATTCGTTTTTGGTTTCTGATCTTCACTGGAGGAGTTTTTGATAGTGTTGTTTGTTTGGAATTTTTTTTAGTAAATAACGTGTTTGTTGATGATGATGTTGCTGACTGCATAACGTTACAGTCTGATAATATTAAATATATACATGCTGTATATATTAAAAGTCAATCTTAAAAATTTCGTTGCGCCTATATCGTATGCCGATCCTAGCTTTGAGCCTTTGAATTTGAATCTTGGTTAGGTATATTGCCCTTTGATTTTTTCGGATTCTTGATGCTACACCAATCTGATTACGGGGCAATGTTTTTAGCTGTGCTAATACATGCTGATCATAAGCCAAGTCCTGTCTCAAAAATGCAAGCTGTGCCTTTAGCTGGTTTGTTAGATTCTGTTTTGCGTTTTTTGATTTTCTTGGCATGTTTCTAGCAGCAGCAGCGGCGGCAGACTTGAACTTTGCCCTGGAATTTGCCACCGCTTTTGCGCGTGCTGCTGCTGTTATGACCATCTAATTATACCTCATGCTTGTCATTTTTAAACACTCCTATCTTGGTGCCGACTGCCTTTGCTCCTGAATCTATGCCCATAACGGTTAGTATTTCCCCCACGATAATCGTAAGATATACTGTTGCAGGGGTTCCGGCAGCAGCTGGCAGATGCTCCATTGAGGTGGTGACCATTTGCAGCGAAACCAAAAATCCTAAAATTAGTGATACTGCTGTCATGCGGTAGTTATACTGTTTCCGGCCCTGCTTGAATATTGCAATTATTGCCTTTAGGGCGATTCCTGTTACTGTGATTCCTATCGCTAGGATTACTGTTTCATCTGAAAGTATGCGGCTGACTATTCCGGTGTTATCCTGTGTTATTGGTTCTTGGGCGTATGCTGCTGCAATCGTGATAGTTAGTGCAGCACCTGACACAATCAGGAAAATATACAGTAATGTTGAGATTTTACGATTATTAGGAATAAAACCCATGAAGAAAATTTTGAATTATAGATATTAAGAATTATTTTTCAAGTAATTATATTTGCTTTGGGTTGTTTTTAGTTTTAGGCTGTGTTTTCGGTAATCATCAATTTCAGGGTGAACCATTGTAAAGTGTGCCTTTAATCCTCTTATGTGTATTGTCTGAAAATATACGCAAAGCTTGCAGCGAAAATATAGATGGGTCATTAAAACATCATGTCCATGTTTTTGTTTCTGTATGCGTTTAGTCTCTTTCTTGCTATCTTAATGTAATCAGGATTCAGCTCAATGCCTACCCAGCGCAATCCTAGCTTTTCTGCTGCAAGTCCTGTAGTGCCGCCGCCAAAAAAGGGGTCTAATACCGTACCGGATTCCCAGCCTGCACCGCAATCGCATTTTGAAAATTCTGCATTAATGTCATAAGAGCTTATCGGCTCTCTTGGCTTTTGACACTGACGGCAGACACTTTTTGGGCATGCAGCCTTTAGGATTTTCATGGGCAGATCAATGGGGAATAACGCAAAGTGTGCCTCTTTGTACGGTCGGGTATTCATATGAAAAACATTGCCCGGGTTCTTGCCTAATGGGTGGTTAACTGATAAACCTGTGTTAATGTCGATGTTACCGCTGGTCTTTTTTGACATTGTTTGCGTATGAAACTTGCGATGTGATAAGTCCTTTCTTGGGTGTTGCATGGTCTTAATGTCCTTGTCCTGTGCCTGGTTTATTGTTGCTGTTGTTTTTGCTCCGGGTCTCTTTTTTGCTGAAAACTGGTTATTGTTTAATGCCTTGTTGTTGCCGCCGTACCCTTTTCTTAGCTTGTTAATCGGGAGTTCTATTTCCAGTTTTTTCGATTCTAATGTAAGCTGCTGGTGCGGTATCTCTGAATGTTTTAACCCCTCCTTTACCGGCTGTGATTTTTCCCTTACTGCATTAATGTTAAAGTAGTATTTCTTGCTCTTTGAAAAAAAGAATATTGATTCCCAGCTGTTTGTAAATCTGTCTGTTACTGGTGATGGCATGTGATTTATTTTTACCCAGGGGATATAATTCCGGGCAATCCAGCCATCATCTATGCACTGGATATAGAATCTTTGGGGTATGCCAATTAGCGACTTTGCAGTTATATCGATTTTTGTTTTTGGCGCTTTATCGAAGGTAAAAGATTCCTTGCATTTTTTTGGGTCGCCTCCTGCGCCCTTGTGGCTGCCGGCGTATGTATCGCCCAGGTTAATCCATACCGTACCTGTCTGCTTTAATATGCGATGACATTCAGCCATAAGCTTCCTTAGATATCTAAGATAATCATTATAATCTGGCTCTTTGCCTAGCTGCTGATCTTCATATGTGGCATCACAATCAGGGCATCTGTCAAGCTTAAACTGTCTCTCATTGCCAAAACTGCCCTTGCTGCCCGCCTGCAATGCAGTAAGCCCCCCACGTTCTTTTCTTGTCTTTCTTCTTATGCTGTCATGTGTGCAGGCGGGGTTATTACCTCCTGTCCATCTGCCTGTAGTATAATCACGCAAGGCCCAGTATGGCGGGCTAGTTATAATGGTGTCAATACTTTCATTTTTGATTTTTTTAATTTCGGTCAGGGTATCGCCATTAAAGATGGTGCGGTTATTCATGTGATACCTCATCCTGTTTTGTTAGATGGTAAGTGCTTGTTAGGTGGCAAGGGCAAAGGCAGATGTGTTCGGTCCAGGAACCATCATCATTCTTAAAAAGAGAAATCTTGCAGCACAAGTGATGATTTTTTGTTTGGCAATGATATGAAAATAAATCAGATATTTTCATATGTATTCCTCCAATGGATTATTTTTTAGCTTTTCGTCATTACCGAATACATCCCAGCCGTCAATCTTGGTGCGGGCAAACAGTTCTATCCGTGTTCTTTTGTCGCCGATAAGTTTTGTTATTCTTGATCTGAAAATATCAGGTTTTTGGGAAAATGCCTTTATTTCTGTCTTGATAGTTTCTGTTTCATATATCTGCCTTACACCAGCTGATAATCTTCGTGGCGGGCTGCCACACGTTGCAATAAGGCAGTATTCACTGTTTGCCCGGGTGTATCGTCCCATACCCATCATTTTGCTGCCGTTAGCATGTGTCTTGACCCACACGAAACCGCATGTCTTGTACGTAAAACCCCAGGCTCTGATCAGTTTCTGAATTTCCTGTAAATGTGTCCACGTACCCCAGCAGAATAATATGCAGTCATCTGATGTGATCTCTCTTATTGGCATACTGCAAAGTGCATCTATTGACATTGTGTCGTAATGGCAGCCAGCTCCCCTGTTGCCACTAGTAGCTTTATCCTGATATGACCAGGGGGGGTCTGCATAGATAACCTCATATTTTTTGCCTGACTGTATAATTTCATCAAAGTCTGTAAATGTTTGGTCGCCATGACACCAACATTTGCAATCTTTTATCTCGCTACACTCGGCATAATGATCTCCTGTGTAACAAGCATAGGCTATCTTCTGTCCATGTTTCATAACATACATTATTTATCACTCTCGCATATTTTACAATCTTTATCATGTGCATGAAAGGATAACACGTAAGAGTTTTCCAAGTCTGTAATCATGTCTGCTGCATCATCACCAAACTGTTCAATAAATTTTTTCTTAGCACCAAGAAATAACTTTATCAAATCTTTTTTTTCTTCGCATTCTTTCATTTTGGCTTTAACTCATTCTCTTGTTGCGTGCTGCAACTGCTGTTTGGTTTAATCTGTCAATTAACGCATCAAGTTCGGGATTCGGCTTGCGTTCCATTGGGTCTTTTTGGGCAGTGCAGTATGTCTGCCCATGTGGGTGTAAAAGGCCGCAGCTGATGCACTCGTAATGGGTTCGGCATCTGCACTCACACTCTTGATTTTTGCACTTGTCATGGAATACCGCCTCTTTGGTTTTTTTATCGACTGTAACATAACAATGAATCTTTTTGCTGCAAGTAGTGCAGTAATACTTTCTTCTTTGAGAGTTTGCTCCCTCTACCAGCTTGATACCAGTTCCTGATGCTATACCTATCACGGTTTCATCCCTACCGTCAAACTCTATACGAATATCCTTAGCTTTCATAGTTCATTACCTCTTTTGTCGTGTAGTCTTAGCACGTTATTCAGGTGTGCATCTAATATTTTGTATTCTTTTTTGTCCAGTGACTTTAGATATTTCTTCCAGGTAGTAGTATCTGCATCTATTGCTGGAATCTTTTTATCACTGGTAAATACCTGAATACTTTTTTGGACCGAATCAAAATTATCCAAAAATTGCTCATATAGATTATTTAGAATTGATGAGATGTTGCTGCCCTCCCTCCCTGCTATTTCCTGCAAAATCTCAAATTTCTCTAGATCATAAATGATAACATGTTTGCCATCCTGTCTCTTTTCTATTGACTTGTGCCTCTTTTTGAGAATTTTCACTATATAGGCATTCTTTTTAATTTGAACTAACTCCAAAATTAAAAACTCCTTTTTTTATTTTTTAATAATAATAATAATATGATATATTTCATGTATGTATGTATGTATGTATGTACATGGTTATTTTCTGTACCTTCATCTGTGTTTTTTTGAGTGGAAATAAGGGTTTTGTGACTGGAGTGGAAATTAAAGGGGGTCATTAATTGAACCTCTCGTTACGATCTTTGATTATTTCGTTGATTTTTTGAGCTAAAACTCTGATTTTGATGTTATCGAACTGCTGTAATGGCAGATCAGGTATCTGATACTTTTTTGATTTTTTTAATTTCTCTTTCTCGCATTTTTTCATTAAATCTTCTAGTGCAGCCCTTACTATTGGGACGGCTCCCCTGTCCAGATTTTTTATTGCAATATCGCAGAATACAATCACTGCATCTACATGAACCATTATCTTGTCAACCTCTTTATGCAGTCTTTACATTTTGGCTTGGTATTCTGATGATCTGCATGTCCGAATGGCATGGGTTCCCCGCATACTGCATAAAATCTGTAATTATCATCAGACAAAAAATGCAATACCTTCGTATATGGTGTTTGGACCCATTCGCCTGATTTATTCATTTTTTCTCTAACTCCCTTAGATGTTCATCTAACATCTTATGCCTCTTTTTTGTGTCTTTTTCGAATCCCCTTATGTGTTTCTCGATTATTTTTTTTAAATGAATCCAATCCTTTATCATCATCTGTGGATTATCATCTGGCAGAATTATAACCGAATCCTTAATTATGAATTTGACGATACTGAAAGGTTTTTTGGTTTTATTAGTAACTGCAATCTTCATTTTTTCTCTAACCCCTTTTTTCTTTGTTGGTTTTTGATATAGTCATACGTGTCGTTAAATGCAAAACAAAAACCAATATGCAGACATGAGCTGCTGCCACACGTAAAACACCATAATTTATTTTCTCGATCATCATCAAAACAAATTTTGGCAACTTCCATTATTACTGAATCATATACCAATAAATTGTCATCAGTTGGACATCTTCTTTGCAGCTGCGGCCAGATCAATGCAGCAAGCCCCCGTTGTTTAGCACGTTATACACCTTTAGATGATTTAGATAATACTTTGGAGGTGTCTTTGTTTTGTGTGGCCCTGATTTTACCTGCATTGTTGTTGAGATTAATCCAAGTCCTAATAGCTCTGAAATTCTTGCGTTAAATGGCCCTTCGTTTAGCATTAGACCCCAGCTGGTTAGCTTGTGCCTTAGCTCTGTTTTTTCAAAAGCAGAATTTCTTAAATCATCATGGGACATCCAGACAGTTAGAATTTTCTGACATTCGGGATTTAATTTTTTCCAGTCTGCCACATATGAGGCCCCGCCCCCGCCCTTTCTCTTGACATGCACTGCATTGTTACAGTGCGGGCATGTGATTATGTTATTGTGAATTATTACGGGCTTTTCTGCTGCGGTTAACCTGCTGCTGCTAATCATTTTTTTTAGTTTCCTCATTGTTTAGTATTTCACCAGTGCAGTTTTTGCATAGCTTGCCATGAATATTGATGGCATCAATCAATGTTTCAACGACCAGCTTCTTACCATGCTCTGTAAGAATAATCTGCCTAGAGAAATTTTTATAAAAAGGCTCCGAAAAATGCTCTTTAGCTATGTATAGCTGCTTGCGATACTCTTGGAATCTGTAACAACTGATCATTTTTTCTGCTGCTGCTCCATTAATTCGTCATAAATCAGCTTGGTAAACTGTCCGATCATACTGCCATTAGGTGTTACACCATCGGCATTTAGAGCCATGATCTTTTTTGTTATTTGTGTATTGAGCATATACAGAAATTCTGTTTTTGCGTGTATTAGCGATAAAAGTTCCTTGTCTATATTGTCCTCTACCTTTTGTTTTTTTGCAGCTTCGGCCTGTATCTGTTTCTGCCTGTTTTTTAGCCATTCTTCACTGCTTGTAGGGGTATTACTACTATTACTATTATTAGCAGCAGCTGGCGGCTTTGCCGTGGTCTGTAGCTTCTGCTGCTGTGTAGTTTCACCTGTTGCGTGCTGCTGCAAGTGTTGCATCCATGCATCTTTTTGCTCCTGTACGCCGCTGTCAACTGTCATCTCTTTTTGACATTCCTGGCAGACTGCTCTACATACTGTTTTTTGCAGCTTAAACTCATAAAAATAATGTGTCTTGCCTGCATACTTGCCCATCACATTTTGCCATTGTAGTTTTGCTGGATAATTTCCCGAAGCTGGTAGCTTGTTGCATTTTAACAGACTGTTACAAAATGGGCAAACTTCATCTATGCCTTCTGCCTTAGCTTTCATTAGGTTCTCCCCAGGGTATCTTATTGTCGTTCTTTGCCATTGATGCTAAAATCTGCTTTTTTATGGATTTAGCTTGTTTTTCTTTTTTGGACTTGGTTAATTTTTTCTGTTTCCATTCCTCGCTTCGGCGGGCAATTACATTTTTTTGTCTTGATTGATTGCGTAGTATGTTGCTGCAACATGGGCATCTTAGTCCGGGCCATGAAAGAAATACGCCGCAGATACTGCATTTTTTGACCAGTCCGTTATACACTTTGGAGTTACGCGGCGAGATTTTAGCCTGATAACTACCGCAAAACCCTTTACATGTCATCATTTTTTCAGCCCCAGAATTTTCTCGATTTCCTTGATTCTCGGATCCATGATAATGTATTTCTCTAGCAGATCAGATATTGAAAGTTCATATATTTTTGATAATAAAACAAGTTTTCGGTGTGTATCCTTTGTTACGTTTATTGTAGTGTGTTGTTGTTGTTCAGGCATATAGAAGTAATAAATAAATAAATATTTAAATCTTTATTTATTTATTAAATTATTGTTTTTTGTGTTTTACGCTACTCTCTTTTTTATTTTTTTGTTATGGTTGCTGTGCGAGCCAACCCTTAGCCTAGTGCTGCAACATGGGCAAAAAACGCCATCCCAGCTAATCCATATACCGCACCAGGTACACCGCTTGTTATTTCCTTGATAAACAAATTCAAGATATTTTCTTTTGTACCTGTATCTGTGGCATATATTACGACATGTATTAGTCATTTTTTACTCTTTTTTTTCTTTTTTTGGTTCTGCTCGTAAAAGGTCATTAGCATATCGAGCATCGCATTAGAGGAGATGACGCCAAGTGCAAAGCCATCATCACCTAGCTGATATCGATAATCTCTTTTGAGCCGATCAAATTTTTCTTTTACTTCTGACTGTAAAAGTATAGATGTCCTCATTAGGTTATACCTTGATCCTGAAATATAAATATTATACATTTTGCATACATTACTAGGTTCAATATCGTACCAACTCCATCTTGCGTTTTTTGCCTTTTTTTCGCGGTTTTGTGCTAAGCTTGCAGCCGCAGCATGGACAGTACCTGCCGGCGTATTTCATAAAAATTTCACATCTTCTGCATCTTTTGGTATCTGCATCTTTGTATCTGCCCAGTGCTGGAGTATTGCAGGGCAGCTGGTATCTGTGGCATATATCACGACACGTATTAGTCATTTTTTTATATTTCCCTTTGATGCTGCTGCTGCTGTATAATTCGGTCCTGTCTTAACTCCTCCCGCCTGCGGGCCATGTGTGATCTATGCCTTAGCTTGTGGCAGCAGCATGGACACCTTACGCCATCCCACCTGATATATATCTCGCATGCGGTACACCGCTTGATATTCTCTCGATATACGCTGCCGCTGTTTGGCTTTTTGGTTTTGTACCTGTGGCAGATACCATGACAAGTCGGAGCCATTATCTTTTTTCTCCTGATAGGGTATCAGTAGCAATCATGCAGGTTAGACATGGTATTTTTTCATTTATTGCTGGCTGGAAAAATAAAGAGGTGCGGCTGCGGCACTTTATACAATACACCAATATTGAATCGGCCGCCGCATCATACGGCGATTTGTTATTTCTGATCATCTTACATCATCCCATCCGGGTTCTTCTCGGTCCAGACGCTGAACCCAACAGTAATCCATTACTCTACCAATACCCATATTTTTCCATGATTTTTTTAATGCTTCATCTATTATCATTTTTTGGAGTGATGATAGCTGGCGGCTTCTGTTTTTTTTGCGGTTATATGCAAAATGCCTCACAAGCAAATTTTGGTATTCGGGGCAGGCAAAAACAGAATCCCAAAAAATGTCTATATCTTCGGGTGTCTCTGGCTGGTCTAGTTTGGCGGCGTCGGGTCGCATTAGCTTAGCTTCTCCCTAAAATCATTTAATGCTTCAATCAGTCCGCAGTCATTGCAGATGTAGGTTTTATTGTCTTTTCGTGATCTGCTGTTTCTTGCCGGCGTGGGGTGCAGTATGGTTATTTTGCATGCCGGGCATACGTTATTTTTGGGTATGAGGTATGATATATTATTTGCCAGCTGTTCTATTTTTTCAGATGCTGTAAGAGGCATTATTACTGCATCCTCCTCAAATGTGCTTCCCTATCCCTGCTATACTTTAATATTTTTGCCGCATCATTATCCCATCTGGGACTCTCTTTATCCATTCTGGCGATATAGAGATTATCAGCAACATTGACTTTGCCTGCCGCCAGCCATCCCTTTCGCATTAAATCGATTACATCCATGTAATTTATTTCAGGATACTCGCGGGCCGCCCTGTCCACCGATTCATAAAATTCGGGGTCTGCAAAGGCTGAATCCCAAAAAATACGGTCTTCATCCTTTGCATCTGTTACTGCCGTCACTCGGTCCATCAGTATCCCATCCCTGCTAGTGATTCCTCACTTTCTTCATATGAGAACCTGCTTTTTGGATTGATTTTCCTGTTTTGGCACTCACAGTAATCTCCATCTCCTGAACCGCAGTCCTCACATCTTTCTACCTGTGAATCCATAGGTACCTTTTGTTTTTCTTGCTTTTGCCATGTTTTCTCTTGGCTTTCATGGTATAGATCCACTGCAAGGCTATTCTCTTTTTTTGTCATTTTTAGCTTTTTTCCTTCGCATGTATATGAAAAGGAAAAAACGCTAAATTCTTCCAGATTTTGTTTTCCTGTTGCAGATACAGAAACTAGGCTTCCGTTGTTGAAAAAATATTCCCTGTTTCCGATTTTGAAATTTTGTGTTTTTGACATACCAAGTGTAGAATAAATTAGTATTTAAAGGTATGTTTTTTGTATGTATTCAGGCATGTATGGGGAATGTATATATTATACATGCTTTTTTTGGTGTGGTCAACGTACATCCAAAAAGGTGTTATCTGTTGGCAGACTAAATAGGCGGCCATCAGGCAAACATAATGAGTTAGCCGTTGATCCAGTCGGCAAAGATAATGATGATGATAATAGTAATAACAATCTGCGGCGCCTATCCATTATAATCGCCTTCTTGCAGACTTTGCAACATTATACACATCTTCAAAAGCCAGATGGTTTACTGCAATAATATTATCCATGATGTATGGCATGTTTTTAATTTCGATATACTGTTGTATTGTTTCTAATCTGAACTTTAGGTTATTGTGAAGTTGCGTTAAACTCCCAAAAGACATGGTGTTTAACATATCCTCTGTATAGCTGTTTAATGGGTGAACAACTAACCATTTTATTGTCTCGGGCTTTTCTGCATTGTCTATCTCTGTTTGTTGTCTTTCCTTTTTTGTGACGGCAGCATCTGCAAGTTCTGCCTCTAGCTGGCGGGTATGCGCATGCAGCATCTTGGTGTCGTGTGGCTGGTATCGCTTTCTTTCACCGTGTTTGTTTGTAACCAAAAATGCCGTCAGGCGTGCAAAAATTTCGTTATCATCATCAAAGATAATCTCATACTGATGTCCGGTGTGCAGATTAATTTTTTTAAAATCAATGAATACCGGCGGCACTGCATCTACTGCGGCCCTTACAATACTTTCAAGTTCCTGAACAGAATCCTCTCGGGTCGTTACAATTCTAGCGTATTGGACTGTCATATTTTCCTCATCTTGCCCTCTAGTATGACATCCATAAATGCGTTCCATCCCGCACCGACGGCAGTGATCTGAATCTTGCTTAGTTTTGGAACATTATCGCCAGTGATAAGATAAGAGCCATGCTCATCCCCTGATTCATGTGTTACGGACCGAAAGAATCCCTGGGAGATCCATTTGCCTGACTGCTCATGCACTCCATATATCATGTCCATAATGCTGGTGAAACTTTGCGCTCCTGTCGTTAATAGTCCTGATGAGATTAACGTAAGGTCGCCAGATGATACTGTAGTGTGTGGCTGCTCTACGCCGTTGATTATGACAGTTGCCAATTTTTTGTAAACTGGCGACGTAATGTCGTTTAGCTGAACTGCCATCGACATGGCACCGGCTGATCTTCCGTTTATTTTTAATCTTAGGTCCTCCCATTTATCAGGCGTGATACCTCCGGTCTCTAGTATGATATTGGCTCCCGGTTTTCTGGCAACGTGTTCGGCAATAGGTACATACCCCCCTGAATCATGTGTTAGGTCTGCATCCCCTGCAAGCGGTACCCTGCCCAAATTTGTAAATCTCAAAAATGAAAACTGGTTTTGACAGTTTCCTGTAGAGCCATTAGCAATATTTTCAAAAGTAACATAATGATACCCTCTTGGAATCTCTACTAATTTTGAGATCAAGCTTGGCTGATTTTCGCCTGAGATAATTTCGAATTGCACTGAATCCCAAACTGTAATGCTGCTGGGCCTGTCAGTTTCCAGGGTAATTTTTTGCCTGCCGCCATTGACTACCACATTTCGATCATACTCGACTTTGTATAATCCGCCAGTGAACCACTGCTTACGGGTCGCCTTACTATGCAGCCCATTAATGTTATGCCGCACTCCGAAAATCTCAAAAGATGATGTGAAACTTTGATGCTGTGCTGCATCCCCTGTTATTATTTCCTCGTCAGTGTCTGCTCCTGTGATTAGCCCAGTGTCTGCATATGACGTCTCACTTTGGAGTTTGCCCCTGATTGCGCTAACGTGCATGTGCCATCCACCGCTGACGGGATTTTTTCCTGATACCTTTAGCTCTATTTTGTTACGCCCCTGTGGAATCCTTGCAAATACTGTCTTTGTTTGATTATGTCTAACGCTTGGGTGGTACCCGTCAATTTCTAGAATTTCAGCACCATTAACAAGCAGTTTTAGTATTCCACAATCAGGGCCCTGGCTTATCACCATGCCGATTTTCCAAGAGCCTTCTGATAGATACTGTTCGCCGCGTGCAAAAGTTCCATCAAGATTTGATGCACCGGGTCGGTGTGTTATGGCATTGTTATAGGGTGTCTGCGGGGCTGCCGCCGAGATTATCTGATTTGATCTTTCTCTTAGCTCATCACCGAAAATTAAAAATTCTGATGCCCCGCCCTCGTTGCTGCCATCCTTTTTGCTGAACTTGATTTGTGATAGTCTTATTTTGTCATCAGTAGATGATGCATGCCTTTGATTGAGTTGCAGCTTGAGAAAGTGTGGGCCCTTGTCCAGTTCTATATCATCTATAATGCCGGCAAAATTGTTGAAATTAGATGCAGAATAAAGATCATAGCCCCCGCGGTCGATATTGTCAATAAAAATCTGATAGCTTCCGGCATCATCTGCGTAATGCTGAATAAAATGAATGTCGTATAACCCGGCATCCAAATTTACTAGTGCAGTAACATAATTGCCAGCTATGCCGTCTAGCTGCCATCCGTTGTTGAATCTTTTTGTGCTGTCGGATCCCAAAAATTCCGGCTGTGATAATTGAGCGCATGGTTCCCGTATTCCTGAGAGAATAAGCGGCAATACGTTGTAATCCACTTCGTTAGCCCAGCGATACACCTGAACATTCGAAATTTCACCGTGATAATTCCCTGCGATAACTCCGTTATTTGCTGTGCCTCCCAGCACAAATCGACCATTATCGACATCAAAACTACCTAGTCCTAACGAGTAAATAAATTCATGCGTTCTTGCAAGCTCAAAAATGCCGTTACTGGTGATTAGCCGTGCAACATTATTCTGCTTGTCAAGTAATAACCCAATGTAGTGCCATTGCAGATCACGAATATTTATCGCAGGGATAAACGTGTTGCCTACCAGTCCTGCTGCATCCTGTAATGATACCCTGATCTCATTGTTTGCCGTCATGCTAATCCTAATGTGGCTTCCAGCAGCATCGCCATAAAACAAGAGGTCGTTATCTGTGTTTAGTGATTCTATTCGGAACCAGCCGCCAAGCAAAAATGAATCGGCTCCTACAAAGTGTGCAGCTTCCCTGTATAGTACGGTGTTTATAGCAGCTGACGGATAAGATGCAACATCATACCCATTAAGCATGCCGATATGTGATTGTATAGTGTCAACCCTGTTATGCAGATTCAGTAGGGTATCGCCGCCGCCAAATTCTGCAAGCATGTCCTGCCTTGATGCAGATTCTTCGAGCAGATACATTGATGACGGTGTGGATACTGCAAACTCCCTGCCGTATAGTTCTTTTGTGCTGCTGTCCGGGTGTTCGTGATAGCCCCTGTCAGCTCTTCTTTTTTCTGCCAGCCGCCAAGCTGTAATGTTTGCTTTTGATAACCTATATTTTCTGCCGGTGTCAAATTCCGTAAAAGTTGCGCCTTCAAACTGGTTACTGTCGGGCTTGCGGCCCCACATTGTACCGCTAAATCGAATTTGTGGAGCTGCGTTATAACTGCGTGGCATCTACTATGGATACTCCTCTATGATCATCCAAGTTTGAGTAACCGATAAGTTTTCGACACCAGCGCCTTGATAAAATAAAACAACCTGCTCATCGACGGCAGCATCAGTTAAATCAATAATTGAAACAAGTAATGCCTCTCGATTCGTGTTAAAATATTGTGTTGATGTTTGCTCCCATTCATCTATACTTCTGGCAGTGCCATTAAACGGATTTGATCTTATGGATACTCTAAGGTTTACGCTAATGTCGCTTTTTGGAACATGCTTGCAGATGTATTTCCGACCATGTGATAATGTTATTGTGTTGCCAGCTAGTGCGATATTTTCACTGCCCGCCCGGTCTAGCACAGATGCATCCTGATCAATATGGGATATTACGGTATCAGCATTATTCTCGTGAATAGGCTCAAAAGCTACAATATGATGCCTGGGCCTAAAATATTCAGCCAGCTTTTGAAGGTTTATCTTTTTTGCCTTTGCAGCTGCTGCCGCCTCTGATGCATCCTCTATATACATAATGTCTGATGGCGCACCTGCTGCTATCTCGTTAAGATCGTTTAGCTTGACTGCCATGATCATAATTAACTCATAAAGTTATAAAGATTTTTACTTTAGTTTCAATGAATCTTTTGCCGTGCTATAGTCGGTCCTAAACGTTGAATCAGTATGCTTTTTTAGTGCCTTGATTAGCTTTATTTGGGATTCCGTTTTTGCTTGCCCCAGCAAAACATCAAAGGCATCAGTTATGACATCTGAAACTTCTGTAAAGTAGTTATCGCCCATACTGGTTAATCACGAATTTTATTTATAAAGGTTAGTGATAACATAGTGATAACATAGTGATTAGATAGTGATAACATAGTGATAACTTTATGATTAAAATTCGCCCTTTTCGTCTGTTAAATCGCTTCTTATTTCCTCTTCAATATTAGCAAATTTTTCAGCAGGGTGCAGCCGTGCCTTTTCGTGTGCTATGAACCGGGTTAGCCGCATGATACCCCTTGACTGTCTTATTGATCTTGCATCCTGTTTTTTGAGGCAACGCCACATTGCAGTAATGAATCCCGAAAAGCCGATAATGCCTGCAATAAAAAGCCCCGTGATAATCTGAATCATTAGATCAGATGATGCAGTTATCTCATGTAGCATAAAATTAATTTTCATACGAAAATAAAAGAATTATCACAAATCACTTAGCCGGGATTCTATGAGTATGCCATCAGGGCCGTTAGGCGCCCTGGTATTTAGTGGGTGCAAATCTGGAGTGCCGCCGTTACGTCCTCCCTGCCCGCCGCTAATGTCTATCCCGCTGGTGTTTAGCCGAATGTCCAAAATTTCAGGAGCTGAAACTAACGGGTATTCTATTACGACATTATCAAAAAATCGTCTGACCATAAAGTCTGTTCTGAGATATGGAGGAGTTTCAAACTCTAGCTTGATGCTGGTTCTTGCATCAAGTATGCCGGTTATGTCTATTGATTTTGTTTGCCTGCCGCTGTCTGCTATTGATGGAGATCCTAGTCTTTCACGGTACAGTTCTGCATCAGTGTCTGCATCCCTTAGCACAAAAAAGAAACGGTTGGCGCCACCAACGTTGGTGTTGCCGATATACTGCCAGTCAAAAGTTAGTACGGTGTCATTGGTTCCCCTGTCTGGCAGATCATATGTCTTTGAGAGTTTGGTGCCACCAGATGCGCCGTTAATTGTTAGTACCATCTCGCCGTCCTCGTGTGTTAGTGCAGATTCATCAGCTGGTGTATTTTCAGTTAATACAAAGCCTTCCGTACCAGATGTAAATGTATCATGTGTTCTTATCAGTGTATTTAGATGTTCATATATTACAAATACAGTGCCGCCGGTACTGCCATTAGATCCGGCAGTACCAAATATAGATGCTGCCGTGCCGTCTTGTGCCTGGTTCCTTGCAGCAAATGATGTTTCGCCCCTGCCGCCCCGTTCGCCTGTACCCTGGTTCCCATCCAAGCCATCAATTCCTTTCGCAATAATTGTTGGGATTGTGTTTCTGTCTATTGATCTTGCGATTAACGCAAACTTGCCGCCGCCCATGACACCGTTAACTCCATGCGCTCCCTGCCCACCCCTGCCGCCAACAAGATGCCTCCGCCGCCCCCGCCCAACCTGAATCAGATCACCATAAGCGCCGCCGTCACCTGATGGAGATGCTGGCGTGCCATCACTGCCCCTGCCGCCTCTTATCTCATTTCGGAATTTTCGGATAAATTCATCATGGTTTGATAAAATATCATTTGCTGCATCATTTACCACTGCAATCGGCGTGCAGTCTGCTGCTGCTGTGGGTGGTATCAATGACCCGTTTGTTGGCTCTGTTGTTCTAATGCCGCCGCTGCTGATGTTAGAATGTCCACCTTGTCCATGTACTGACATGCCGGCAATACCACCTTCGCATCCTCTCGGCTCAATCTCAATATGCCCGTTGCCGATTTCGGTATATGTTCCACGGCATTTTAAGATGGTGTAAACTGCAAGTAGCACACCACCGTCTTCGATAGTGACATTATCAAATTCAGTAGATCCAAAAAGTCGATGTCTAACGCCACTTGCAACAACCAGATCGCCTAATCTGCCATCCCCAAAAATTGATTCAGGGGTAACGGTGTTCATAGTGTTAGAAAACTTGCTGTTTAGCCCGGCAGCGTTAGTAGTTCTTATCCTGTAATAATATCTGGTCTCTTCATCAAGTCCTGAATCCTCATAGCTTCGTACGCTTGCACCGGGAATGGTTATCTCTGTTAGTGCATCTGTTGCACGGATAAAACGGATTGCCCAGCTGTTCCATCTGCCATCATCTAATGGCTCGAACCTGTCATTAACTGACAGTGTCCATGTACCCTCAGTTGATCTGCCTATCAGACCGTTTAATATTTCGCCCGAGTATGTCTCTATGATGTTGTCAACTGCATCGCCAAAGTCAACTGTCTTTAATGTGAATACTTGGCCGTCTGGCGCTGTTAGCAAAATCTCAATGTCGCCCCTGTGGACATGTGCAATATTTACGTCAACCTCTACTGCTGCGATTACAAAGTTTTCTGCGTTGCTTACTGTGATTGTGTCTGATACTGTAGCCGAGCCGTCAATTACTGCGTTGGGTGTTTCCTCTTTTTCTAGTGTCTGCTCATCGCCTGAACCGTCAGGGAATCCTATGGACTTTGATCTTTGCAGCTTGAATCCTGTTATGCTGCTGCCGCCAGTGTGCTGCGGGTCAGTCCACGATAAACTTATGCGGGTATCAGTAACCGGGGTAACGCTTAGCTGGACACTGCTAGGAGCATGTACCGGAATCGATACCTGGTGTGGCTGTGATGGCGGGGTCAGAAATACTGTCGTGCCGCTGCTCAAGCCAATAATCCTGTAATAATATATTGTTGCTCCCTCTACATTGTTATCTGTGTAGTTTGTTCTGCGGCTGCCGGTGTTGTCTGTGATGGTCTCATATGTGATATTATCTGTGCTGCGCTGGATTCGGTATCCTCCTACCCCGACACCCCTAAGGTCTGTTGATTCATCCCAAAATAGCTGCACACTGGTTCCGTCAGATGATATGCTGCTACGGATATTTGTTGGTGGGCGATATGGCGCATCAGTTCCTACTACTGGCGTTGAAGGCGCAAGACTGAATTTGCCGTCAGTGTTAATCGCAAGTATCCGATAATAGTATATAGTGTTAGGCGACAGATTGACATCAGTGTAAGATATGATCAGGCTGTTTGTGTTTGACACTATATTGAGGTATGGGCCGTTAGGTCCAGTATGTGATCTTCTGATATTATAGCCCTGCAACGGCACGCCGCCGGTATCGGTTACGGGATTCCATTCGAGCCTGATTTGTCCCGACCCTACGGCTCTTGCTGTTACGCCCGTTACATGTGCCGGGTGATCGACCTCGGTTGTCGCCGATACTATTGCAGAGGGCTCGCCCAGTCTGTTGGTGCCGGTTAAATCCCGGGTAATAGCGGTAACCTCATAGTAGTATGTAGTTCTGTGCTGTAGGTTTCTGTCTGTATATGTTATTTCATTTTCGTTTTGCTGTGGTGATACCTGCAAGTCTGTCAGTCCGGCAAAGTTTGTTATGGTGCCATCATCTGCTACA
>CBDBDZ010000004.1:0-28002 GCA_965204215.1 Pseudomonadales bacterium
TCGGGCTAGTGATATAATAAAGCTGTTTTGAAAGTAGTATTGAGCATTGTCTAGGGGAGGGGCTTTGCCGTCAATCCTTAATTTGATTAAGCTTATTTTTAAAATTCGAACCCTATTTGATTTTATCAAAATAGAGATTCCGTGCTTGAAAGTACGCCCGCGTTGCTACATCTGCTGCGACTATTATTATTTTAAAAAAATAATATGTGTATGTTCAATAATTTATAAAAAAATTCAAGTCCGGCCACCGCACCATTCATTGAACTTTTCAATAAAAAAAGCGCCTTATAGTGATGCAAACTTATTCACACTAAATCGTTTATGCTCGACACCAAACCTTTTCTTCTCTCTACGGATTTCCCCCCAATTTATCGCGAGCAAATAAAAACACTGCAAGTCAATTTAGGCTATCTTTGTAATTTAAGTTGTACCCATTGCCATGTCAATGCAGGACCTAAGCGAACTGAGTTGATGAATACGCAAACGGTTCATTCGGTTAAAAAATTATTAAGGCACGGGGGTGTTGAAACACTGGATTTAACTGGTGGAGCGCCTGAAATGAACACAGAGTTTAAAGACTTAGTGGCTTTCGCAAGAGACCTGGGAGTAGAGGTCATTGACCGTTGTAATTTAACTATTCTTGAAGAACCTGGCTATGAAAATTTGGCTGATTTTTTAGCCACTCATAAAGTTACAATTGTGGCCTCACTGCCTTGCTATAGCGAAAAAAATGTAAAGCAGCAGCGTGGAAATGGTGTGTTCGAAAGCAGTATTCGCATGCTTAAAAGGTTAAACAGCTTAGGTTATGCTTCATCGACAGAGTTAAACTTACATTTAGTCTATAACCCTAATGGACATTTTCTGCCACCATCGCAATCAGTATTAGAGCAAGACTATAAGCGTATTTTAAAACAGGAGTTCAATATTAGCTTTAACCAATTATTTACAATTACCAATATGCCCATCCAGCGTTTTGGCGGCATGTTGTTATCAAAAGGCATTTATCATGAATATATGGATTTACTTAAAACCAATTTTAACCAGGTTAATATGGATGTATTAATGTGTAAAACGACATTGAGTGTTGACTGGCAGGGTTTTATTTACGATTGCGACTTTAATCAAATGTTAGATATGCCGCTAGTGATGCCTGAAGAGAATTTAATTGCCAGTAATCGGCGCTTAAATATTAATGACTTAAGTATTGATGATCTAGAAGGCTTTAATGACTTGCCAATACAAATTGGTGAGCATTGTTATGGCTGTGCTGCGGGGCAGGGGAGCAGTTGCGGGGGTGCTTTGTGAAGTTAGAGCAACTTTATTATCTGCATCAAATTGTCAATAATGATTTAAACTTATCGCAAGCGGCTAAGGTTATTGGCAAGTCGCAACCCACTGTTTCAAAAGCCATTGCACAGCTTGAAAAAGAGTTAAATACAATGTTATTTCATCGCAATGGTAAAAGTTTAAGCGAGCTAACTCGCGCTGGCGAAGACATTGTCAGGTTAATTCCAGACATTCTTGACAGTACGCAGAAAATACTACAAATTGGCAAAACGTATGCAGAGCCAAACGAAGGCACGTTGACAATTGCAGCTAATGAACTCTATGCGTCAGAACTTGTGCCAGAGTTAGTTACACATTTTAAACGACAGCATAGCCAGGTCAATGTTTTGATTGAGCAAATGGATGATACTTTAGCGATGAAACAAGTTAACAATGCTCAAGTTGATATTGCTATCGTCAGTAAGCCTACGCAAAAAAGTGGTTATGTTATGGTTTTTCCAGCTTACAGTGATAATAGAGTTTTAGTAGTACCCAAGCGACATTCATTGTGTAAAGAGAAATTTATCACTTTGGAGACGCTGGCAGCTTATCCTTTTATTATTTATAATAATACCCAATCAGAAGAAGCCTATATCAAGCAAGTCTTCAAAGATAGTAAAGACCTGGATTGTAAAATAGCAATGAAGGCTAACTCATTAAACGCAGTATTTAATGCGGTTCAAAACCAGTTAGGAATAGCAGTTGTGCCTGGTTTATCGGCTTTGCGATTAAATGATTTAACCTCTATTCCCATTGATTATTTATTTAACGAATCCATTGCTGTCAATATAGCAATTCGCCGAGACATTAAGCATAAACCTTATATCTATGGATTATTGAATATCTTTTCTGAAACCTTGGACAAGGTCATGATTAATAAAATACTAAAATGCCAGGATGTACACGACTTACACGGTTTATTTCGCAACAATGTTATAGACAATGTCAGCTATTTTAAAGCTAATATTGAGCAAAAATTAAAGCATTGAAACCATACAAAACAATGAAGGAATCCCACTTGCTGCAATCGCTGTTTGTGAATTTCAAGACTCTCTGGAATTAACACGCCTTCTAACGCGTCGCGTTTTTTTGCTATTTCCAGCTGCGAATACCCTTTAGCCATTTTAAATTGCTCATACAGAGCGATCATTTCTTGATCTGTTGTTTCATCAGCGCTGCTGATTTTCTCTGAAAGTATAAAAGCTCCGCCTTCATTTAAAGCGTTATAAATGTTTTGCAGAATATTAAAACGCTGCGATTGCTCAATAAATTGTAAGGTAAAATTCATTGCCACTAAACTGGCTTTTTCCATGGTAATGTCTTGAATGTTCGCTTGAATAATACCAATATTATTCGATGCCCCGTAGTGATTGATAAAGAGCTGTTTACACGCATTTACCATTGCTGCTGAGTTGTCTACCCCTATAAATTTAACTCGTTCAAGATTTGAGTTACAACCATTTACCATGCTTTGTAAGCCTGCCCCTAATGAGCAGCCTAAATCGTAGCAATTAGAATGGCTGGTAATGTAACGCGATGCGAGTAAACCTGTCAATGCGATGATAGATTCATAGCCTGGCACTGAACGGTTTATCATATCTTCAAAAACTTCGGTGACGGACTCATTAAATTCAAAACTGCCAGAATTGACAACAGCGTTTTGAAAAAGCGTATCCTTCATTACGTCTGTATTATAAAGCGATTGTTGTAAAGTGTTCGGGTATTTCCTTTTTAGCAGATTCACCGCCAATGACACTTTGATACAGGCTGTCTTGATTAAAATATTTGTTGGCTACTTTGCTAATTGCGGTTTGATCAACACTCATAATCCTTTGTTTGTATTGCATATAATCCTGGCGACTGCGACCACTGCGCTCAGAATAAAAAGCCGAACGCGCTAGAGCAGGAGCTGTCAGCGGTTTGTCAATTGATGAAACAATACTTAAAATGGCCTCTTCAATCCACTGTGCATCAAATGTTGCTGTTTTAGCCCATTCCAGGCTTTGTTTAAAATCGTTTAGAGTACCTGTAACTCTAGGGTCTCTGTAAGAATAAAAGCGAAAACTACCCAAACGACTGTTTTGCGTGCAACCACCGCCATAAGCTCCACCTTTTTCGCGAATAGCAGGATGCAGATACTGGTGGTCGAGAATCCGCCCCAGGACTTTTAACGCGGGGTCGTCTTCATGTTCATCATCGACGGTAGCATAAGCAATGGAACAAAAATTCACTTGCGAGTTAATCTGCCAGAATTGTTGGGTTGGCTTTAAATAATTTGATTTAAAAATCTGAAAGTTATCCCAATTATTATCTAAATACGTATCGGGGTGATGGGATAGCGTCCAGTTATTATTAAGTGTATTTATGGTATCTTCTTCGGCCACAATTAATGCCTCGCTTGGAAACTGACACAGCTTTTCGTGCAGTATCGTTAGTTTATTGGCAAAGGTTTGTAGTTCTTTAGTATCATCAGTGATTGAATCGAGTTGTTTGAGATATTTAATTCGGGTAATTCCATTTAAGTGATTTTCCAGTGCAGAGTGTGAGTTGATGTTTTTGGCTGAATCGCTCATTGCCAATACATGAGCGTTTCGGGTTATGCCCGATTCAGCTCTTGTTGCCATCTGTGTTATCAACGTTTTAATTCGGGTAAGTTCTGTAAATTTCACGCCCGAGGTAATAATATCCAACAATTGTTTAAGTTCTTGTCGCTTATAAGACAAAGCCTTGGCACTTAAAATAATGCTGGTTCGGACATCGTAAGAAGGGTGGGTGGATATGCTGAAACGCGCACTAATACCACCTGAAACTTCAGATTGCCAGCATTGCATCGTTTCATAATCTTTAAATTCGCCATTGTGTACTGCCCCTAATTCTGTCATTAGCCTGCAATAAAGAGGAATAAGCTCGATTTCTTCCAGGTTTAAATTGGCTACATCAGTAATGTATTGCAAATACACAATGCCATTGGTCGCAGTTGCATAATTGTGCAATATTTGTTGTTCAACTTGTTGAGAGTTACCCGTTGCCCAGTTGATATTTTTTGCAATGTCAGTGATTCCTACTTTCGGAAGCAAGTTGGAGTCATCCAGTTGATTCTGACGCTGTTGCAATGTTTGAGAACGCTTGACAATGGATTGTTGCTCTTCTTCATTTAAGTCCGACTTTATTTTCTCTAATTTCAATTGCTCCATCTGTTGTTTATGTTCATTTAAGTTGGCATCGGGTTCCAAGGTTAATAACACACAGTGTTTATTATTAAGCAACAGGCGCTCGCATAAGTCTTTAACATAGTCAGGTTGTTTAATTTTTTCACGCAATGCCACTAAATGCGTATCTGCGTTCAAATGCTGGATAATATCCCCTCGATGGATAGCAGTTGGTAATATTGACATAAGTAATTTCATGCCAAAAGGGTAGCCATCGCCAGTAATTTCGCGTTGTTGCAATTCTATTTGTTGCAAGATGGACTCTAGTCGGTTTAAATCGATACCATTATTTGCTATATCATTGAGACAATTATTAATAGATTGCTCAATAAGCTTCGTATGAGTCTTGTCACAATTTTCAAGCCCCATCAATAAACATATTTCACGAGTTGATGTTTCAACGCCGCACATAGGTGAAATGCTTCCATATTCGCTGTTTTCCAAACAGTACTGCATGGGCGAAGCGCTATCATTAAACAATATACTTTCAAGCATAATGGCATCCAGTAAATCATTGATGTCAGTGCTATCTCCCAATAACCATGCCATAACCACATGTGATTTTTTAGCCAAATCGGAGTCGCTGCTTACTGCGTAGTGCATTGTGACTTTTTGTGGCTCGGTATAGCGTTTCTCCATGGGGACAGTAAAATGTCTATTAATATTATCAGACTTAAATTGCGAAAGCGCCAAACTTTCTATTTGCTGTTGATGCTGCTGCGCCGGTATATCGCCATAGGTCAGAAAAATAGCGTTGTCAGGGTGATAGTAAGTGCGGTGAAAATCTAATAACTGCTCATAAGTCAAGTCGGGAATTTTCTCAGGGTCGCCACCACTGTTGTACTGATAAGTTGTAGTAGGGTACAAGTTGCGACTAACACTATCCCAAAGCACTGAAGTTTCTGAACTCATTGCACCTTTCATTTCGTTGTAGACAACACCTTTGTATTGCAGTTTTGAATTGGGATCATCCAGCTGTTCAAATTCCAAACGGTGTCCTTCCTGTTCAAAGTCTAATCGGTTTAAATTAGGGAAAAATACCGCATCTAAATAGACGTTCAATAAATTATCAAAGTCTTTTTTATTGGCACTGGCAAAGGGGTAAGCAGTCCAGTCGGCACTTGTCATTGCGTTCATGAAGCTATTTAATGAACGCCTTGTCATCATAAAAAACGGGTCGCGCACTGGGTAATTTTTGCTGCCGCAAAGTGTTGTATGTTCGAGTATGTGTGCCACACCAGTAGAATCTTCTGGCAATGTCCTAAATGCCACCATAAATACATTTTCAGTGTTTTCCGGGGCATCTAAATGGATATGAATAGCCTTGCTATTTTGATGAGCATAAATATAAGCTTTAATATTTAAAGTACTAATGGTTTGTTGTTGGAGTAATTGAAAGGTAGGCATTTAATACAGTTTGTTATCGTGGCGAATAGGGTTATAATTTGAGAGAGCGTATAGTACCGTTTTTTAAAGTGGTACCCAATGTTTTTTGTATTAATTATACTTTATTCAAGAGAAACCTATGAGTGATTTAATCAAGCAAGTAACTGACAACAATTTTGAGCAAGAAGTTATGCAATCTGATACGCCTGTATTAGTTGATTTCTGGGCGCCTTGGTGCGGTCCATGTAAAATGATTGCACCATTGCTTACCGAGATGGCGGAAGCATTTAACGGCACTATGAGTATTTGCAAAATAGATGTGGATGAGAACCCCGAAACAGCGCAACGCTTTAATGTGCGTGGTATTCCAACGCTATTGATATTTAAAGACGGTGAGATTGAAGCAACTAAAGTAGGCGGTGTTTCAAAAACACAGCTAAAAGCCTTTATCGAATCTGTTTTATAGTCAAGTCCATTCGTTTAATCAGGTAATTGTATGACACGAGTTTTAGCCACAAAGTCATGAATACTTTTATTTTTATTGTACAATAAAACGATTGCCAGCAATAAAAGCAAACCTAGCATGATTGGATCTGGTAACAAAAGTAATATCATTAAAAGAATATAGCGGTAGAAGTATTGGATGTTATCGCACAAATGTCCATTGTTACTGACAATTTGGATGTTCATAGCTTGCTTACCGAGGGTTTGTCCTGTCTTTGCAAGTTTGTAGCCATTGATAAATAAGAATAGTAATGGGGTGAATGATTTTGCTATCCAAAGTTTATGCGTATCCGATCCCAACCAAATTTCATTGATGACTGGAATCGAAACGGTTACTATCACAGCAAGAGCTGTTGCAATAACAAGTATAATAATGTCAATAAGGGTAGCTGCCATACGGTCGATAATTGATGCTGATTGATGTTCCACTTGAATGTAATAATATTTAGAATGTTTAAAAGGGTATTTTATGAAGATTAGAAGCCTTTGTAAAATATTTATCAAAACTATTGCTTTAGTCCTGAGCTGTAGTGCAATTTATAGCTGTAGTCCACAGTTACAATGGCTGGAATATAAATTAACAGGTTCGGCTATGGGCACTCAATGGAATATAACCATTGTTGATAACAATGTGAATTTTGATTACTTAGCAATCAAACGCGAGATCATACAAGAGTTAGATAGTATTGAAAACATCATGTCCCACTACCGACCAAGATCGGAATTATCCCAGATTAATAGCTATCCTGCTGGTGGCTGGTACAGTATTTCACCAAAACTTTATGAAGTGTTAGAATTGTCGCGCAATATTAGCGAAAAAACATTTGGAGCCTTTGATGTGACGCTAGGCGGCTTGGTTAATGAATGGGGTTTTGGCAATACTAAAAACTCCATTGAACAACTGCCAGATACTAAAAAATTAAAAGCATTATTAGCTGAAACTGGCTGGCATAGATATCATTTAGAATACGATGCAGGTTTACCTCGATTTGGCAAAACCAGCGATTTTAAATTAGATTTATCCGCCGTTGCCAAAGGTTATGCTGTCGATGACATTGCAAAGTTATTAAAGGCGAAAGGGATAGAAAATTATTTAGTTGATATTGGTGGCGAAATTAAAGTCAGTGGTTATAATGTCAACAAAGAAGAATGGGTAATAGCAGTGGAAAAACCGCAAGCAGGAAGCATAAATACCGTTCAGCAATTAATTAAATTAACTAACAAATCTATAGCCACTTCCGGCAATTATCGCAATTTTCAAAAAATTGAAGGTAAAAACTATGCTCATATTATTAATAACCGCAACGGTAAACCCAGTACTAACAGTGTGCTTTCGGCAACAGTCATTAGTAACAGCACTGCAAAAGCCGATGCCTGGGCAACCGCATTAATGAATATGAGCCCTAAAGCGGGTTTAGCATTTGCCAATATTGAAAACTTGCCAATTATGCTTGTGGTTCGCACCCCAGATAACACAGAGAAGACCATGATGTCTAAACTGTTCAATTTGTATCTAATAGAAAACCCATGAAGTTTTTTGTAAATCCTCTTATAGCCAAATACATTAAACCTGTAGTATTGGCTATTTGTCTCGCTCCTGCACTGAGTTATTCCAGCGTCACATCCAATTTATTTAAAGGCGAAGTTTATTTGGAGTCAGGCAGCGCTGAATCCGAACAAACAGCGCTGCAAGAAGCTTTTAAACAGGTTTTGATTAAAGTTTCGGGAGACTCCCGAGTCATATCAAATTTTAAATCCAAAGAAATAACAGATTTATCAAAACGCTTAGCTGTTGAATTTGGCACTATTGATTTACCAAGTCTTCAAAAAAGTGATTTTGGTTTGGAAACCAGAACTGGCCTGGTATCTCAATACAACCGTGAATCCATACTAAACTTGCTAAAAGCACGCTCATTGCCGATTTGGCCAGCGGACAGGCCTCCAATATTATTGTGGATAGTCAAAGAGAACTGGGATGGACGTAAACATTTTCTCAATTCCGTATCAGACCAGCAAAGTTTTAGTTTATTACAATATGCAGCTGAAAAACGCGGCGTCAACTTGCTTTTACCGCAAATGAGTAATAGTAGTATGCCCTGGTTACCATCAGATGCGTGGCGTTTTAACAGGGAGTTGCTAGAAAATGCTTCTCAGAATTATGCAGGCGCTATAAAAGGTATTATTCGCTATTCTATTGCAGATGACCAAAGCAGCAGTGGCAACGCGTTTTTTATTAACGAGGGTGAATCCATATTGTTTAGTGCAAGCGGCGCCAATCAACTGGATTTGTTTGATCAACTGTTGAATTCTGCTGTAGATACTATGTCGAAAGAAAGCGCTTTTATCAGTAATGTCAGCACTCAATCAATGGTGAGTATTGTTATGACAAATCTAAAGCAATTTTCTACTTATAGTAACATTATCAAACAATTGCAATCATTAGCAATGATTTCAAATGTCAAACTTAACAAGATGGTTCGCTCCAATGAATCAAGCCAAAATGACACCGAACTTTACCTCGATATTTATTTTGATAGTGATGAGGATAAATTAATTGATAATATTAAAAGTATAGGATCTGTTGAACTGGTCGATGTCGTGGCTAATTTGACGAATGACTTTGAACAAAATAATATACTTATAAATGATTTAGAATATATATTTAAAGTTAAATGACATGATTCAAGAAATACTTGAAATGCATTTGGACACAGAACTCAGCTTTGACAATTTTTGGGTAAATCCTCAGACTGGTACTGCCAAAACTGTTGAATACTTAAAACAACTTTCTACCCATTCCAATGCCAGTAGCTATTACCTGGTTGGTGCTAAAAGTGCCGGGAAATCACATTTACTTCAAGCGTTGTGCGCTAAACTGACCGATTCAATTCAATCTATTGACTTATCGACAAACCAGTTACAATACAATGGTTCAAAGTGGGTGCTAATTGATAATATTGAACTTTTGGCAACGAATAACCAACTACAACGAGAATTCTTCGCCTTATATAACCAGCTACAGGCGAATGTTTCCAACTTAATTGTAACCAGTGATACTGTGCCCAGTATGCTCAATTTAACCATACAAGATGTACAATCGCGTTTACAAGCAGCTACGTTACTACCTTTAGATGCTCCAACCGATGAAGATAGAGTTGCAATACTACAGTTTAGAGCCGCTCGTCAAGGCCTGATTTTTGATGACAAAACTGTTAACTATTTGATGATGCGCAGTTCAAGAGATTTACATACCTTGATGCAATATCTTTATCAGTTTCATGTGGAGGGCTTAAGGCACCAAAAAAAGTTAAGTATTTCTTTAATTAAGGAAACCTTAAACTGGTAGTTGTGTACATAAAATCTGATAATAGAAGTATGAATGATAACCGACAAAAGCTGCGAGACAAGCTGACTGCGCTTGAGTATCATGTAACTCAAGAGAAAGGTACAGAGCGTCCCTTTACAGGTGATTATTGGAATCACTGGGAAGCTGGTGATTATGTATGCAAAGTGTGTAATAAAGCATTATTTAGTGCCGATAGCAAATTTGATGCGAGATGCGGCTGGCCCAGTTTTGATAAGCCTCTGGAAAACACGCTGATTGATGAATACGAAGACAGAAGTCTTGCCAGAGTTAGAACAGAAGTCACTTGCTCTAACTGCCAAAGTCATTTAGGGCATGTATTTAATGATGGGCCAACTGAAACAGGTCTTAGATACTGTATCAATTCTGCATCAATCACTCATACTGAGCATACAAAATAATAATTGCACTCTATGCCTGCTTCTTCTTCAACAGCGTTATCGCTCGAGCAGCTTTCCGTTAACTCTTTGGGTCTGGATCTTCCCAATCAATTACCGAATTTTATTGCGATAGAAGGTCCTATAGGCGTTGGAAAAACTACTTTAGCCAATAATCTGGCTACAACTTTATCAGGTACAGCATTTTTAGAACGTGCCGACGAAAATCCTTTTTTAGAACGCTTTTATCGCGATTCAAAAGGTTATGCATTACCGACTCAACTGTCATTTTTAATGCAGCGCTGTAAACAAATTGAAGATTTGCGCCAAAGCGATATGTTTACCAATTTAGTGATATCGGATTTTCTAATTGATAAAGACCCCATTTTTGCGCAAACCACCTTGGGCGAAGATGAATATCGGCTTTACCAAATGGTAAATAAACAACTCAATATTAACCCTCCCAAACCTGATTTGGTGGTTTACCTGCAGGCAGAACCCAGTATTTTGCTAGACAGGATATCAAAAAGAGGTATTGCTGTTGAACGCCGCATTGACAACAAATACCTCGACACCTTAAGCGAAGCTTACACTCAGTTTTTTTATTATTACTCGCAATCGCCACTTCTGATTGTCAATACTGCTGAAATTGACTTTTCCAGCAATAAAGAGCATTACCGTCAATTGGTTCAAGAAATTATCAGCGATAATAAGGGTAAGCGCTATTACAGTTTACAACCAGATTGAACCTAACATAACACATGTCGACTAAGTATAACTTAAGCACAATCAAATCACTCAAAACGGAAAATAAACGCTTTGCCATGCTGACTTGCTATGATAACAGTTTTGCCAAAATTTCACAGAAAGCTGGAATTGAATCGTTACTGGTCGGCGATTCCCTCGGCAATGTCATACAGGGAAAAGGTTCAACAGTTCCCGTAACTGTCGATGATATTTGCTACCATACTGCCTGTGTAGTTAGCGGTGCTCCCAATTGTTATGTATTGAGTGATATGCCGTACATGAGTTATACTGATACTTTTAAAGCCATAGATAATGCCACATTAATTAGCCAGGCTGGTGCGCAAATGCTCAAATTAGAAGGTGGCCGTTGGTTAGAAGAAACGATTTATCAGATGAGTGAACGCGGTTTTTCTATTTGTATACACTTGGGACTGTTACCACAGTCCATTAATAAACTGGGACATTACAGTACAAAAGGCAAAAGTGAGCATGAAGCGAATATGATATTAGAAGATGCGAGATGCCTGGAAGCAGCTGGAGCAGATATGATTTTGTTAGAATGTGTACCTGCTGCATTGGCTACAACCATTACTCAACAAGTCAAAGTTCCTGTAGTGGGCATAGGTGCAGGGCCAGGAACTGATGCTCAAGTAATGGTAAATTATGATATTTTAGGTGTTTCACCCTATATACCCAGTTTTGCACAGAACTTTATTGAATCTGCTATATCTATAGAACAGGCTATTAAAAATTATGGCGATGCCGTACGCAATGGCAGTTTTCCAAACATTTAAAATTTATTTATGAATAAAGACATACCTTACAGTTATGCACTAGATAATCATATATTCTATGATGCAACCAAGTACTGTATTTTATGCAACGAACAAACAACGCTCGCGTCGATTTTAGAAGTAAATCGTTTCAGTAGCACCGTTACTGCTATTGAGTACTTAAATAATTTAGACTTTGAACAGGAAGTCAAATCTTACTACTCGGAACGGCGTGGCAAATCTGCTGAAGCTTTAGAGGGAATGGACGAATTGATGAATATGGATCAAATTGCTCAAACCCTGGAAGAAGAGGGAGACTTACTAGATGGTGACGATGATGCACCAGTAATTCGCTTACTTAATTCCATATTTTTTGAAGCCTTGCAAATAGGTGCTTCCGACATTCATATTGAGCCCTACGAAAGTAGTGCCCGTATTCGGTTTCGAGTCAATGGCACACTCAAAACTATTTTGACACCGCCCAAGAATCTAATCCCTTTATTGGTATCACGTATTAAAGTGCTTGCTAAATTGGATATTGCTGAAAAACGCGTACCTCAAGATGGTCGCATGAGTATTTTATTAGGCGGCAGACAAGTTGATTTGCGAGTATCGTCATTACCGTCAAACTATGGTGAACGAGCGGTGTTGCGATTATTAGATAAGCAAAATCAAAATATCACGGTTGAAAATTTGGGTATGGATAAGCAAAATATTGAATCCTTAGAAGCCTTAATTCAGCGACCACACGGTATTATGCTCGTTACAGGGCCTACTGGCTCAGGTAAAACCACTACGCTTTATGCTGCATTAAAGCGTATGAACCGCAACGAGCTCAATATTATGACGGTTGAAGACCCAGTGGAATACGATTTGCCTGGTATTAGCCAGACACAGGTAAACAATAAAACAGGAATGACTTTTGCCAAAAGTCTTAAAGCGATACTACGCCAAGACCCAGACGTGGTGCTTATCGGCGAGATTCGCGATTTGGAAACAGCAGAAATTGCAATACAAGCCAGTTTAACAGGACATCTGGTACTTGCAACCTTACACACCAATACAGCAGTAGGTGCTATTACACGACTACAAGATTTAGGAGTGGACAGATTCCTGTTAGCATCAAGTGTACGCGGCATCATGGCTCAGCGTTTAGTACGTAATCGCTGCCAAAATTGTTTAGAAAAGACTGATGAAATCAACGAAGGAAACAAATACAATCACGGTTATAGCAACAACGGTTGTGATGAATGCCAACACAGTGGTTTTACTGGTCGCAAAGGTATCTTTGAATTGGTAACTGTAACACCTGAAGTCCAGGATATGATTCACGATGGCAATAGTGAATCTGAAATTGAAAAATATTTTAGAAAAAGCATTCCCAGCATTTTTCAAATGGGCGAAAGTATGGTATCAAAAGGCGTTACTACCATTGAAGAAGTGTTGCGCGTAACCAGCGACTAAGT
This sequence comes from Pseudomonadales bacterium, assembly GCA_965204215.1. GTDB lineage: Bacteria > Pseudomonadota > Gammaproteobacteria > Pseudomonadales > GM7GCV1 > CBDBDZ01. The sequence continues at coordinate 13,153 of CBDBDZ010000004.1, forward strand.
TGTAACTACCTAATGGAAACATTCGAATACACAGCTTTTGATAAAAAAGGTGGCAAGAAGAAAGGTGTAATCAACGCTGAAAACAGCGCACAGGCACGCCAGCTATTGCGCAAACAAGGATTAATACCCAGTGGTGTTAACCAGGCTAATCGTGCAGCAGCTAATGCTGAATCCGCTTTAAAGCGTTTATTTCAACCATCAAAGACCATCAAACTACCAGATTTATCCTTATGTTTGCGGCAATTAGCTACCTTATTAAAATCAGGTTTGCCACTGGAAGACTGTTTGAAATTGATGACCGAGCAAAGCGAAAATGAACAATTACGTCAATTGGTATCTAGTTGGCGAGCAGATTTGCGCGAAGGTCAGAGTTTGTCACAGTCAATGCGTCGTTCTCGTTTTACAGTACCTGATAACTTAATTGCGACGGTGGCCGTAGGAGAAGAAACAGGGCACCTTGCCCAAGTATTGGATCGTATGGCAACGGAATTAGAGGTATCATTAGAGAATCGTAGTGCGCTTCGTGGGGCAATGGTTTACCCAGTGGTGGTGCTATTTGTATCTGCTGTGGTTCTATATATTCTACTTAATTTTGCTGTACCTAAAATTGTTACTATTTTTGATTCAACCAATCAAACATTACCGTTGCTAACCATTATTGTTATAGGCTTGAGCAACTTGACTCAATCTTATGGTCTTATTGTTCTGTTGGGAATAGCTACTCTGATAGGGTTTAGACAATGGCGTTTAAGAGATCCAGTGCGCAAATTGGCATATCACAATAAACTAATTCACAGACCAATGCTTGGTCGTTGGCCATTGTTGTCAGATTTGTCTGATTGGTGCAGAGGTTTAGGGCTATTGCTTTCCAGCGGTGTACCTGTTATTGTTGCACTTAAAGTAGCCAATGAAAGTGTGCAAAATTTATGGCTTCGCAAGAAGCTTTTTGAAGTAAGTGAACAAGTCAAGCAAGGTAGTAGCTTATATTTTAGTTTAAGAGAAATTGATGTAATACCAGCCTTTATGTTACACATGATTAGTAGTGGTGAAGCCAGTAGCGAACTTGATGCCATGTTATTGAGGGTTGGCGATTATTATGGCACACGCTTGAAAGGTTCTATTGAATCTGCTATCAAATTAATTCAGCCCATTATTATGCTGGTATTAGGGGTATTGGTTGCGTTAATTATTGCAGCTATTTTTATACCGATAATGAACATAAGCAGCACTATCCGTTAACCTATTATTGCAATATTGAGAAAAATACTATGAGCCCATTCCAAACTAATAATATTAAACCAATGCGTCAAATTGGCTTTACGCTGATTGAGATATTAATTGCCATTACCATTATTTCCATTTTTGCAGCAGGTATAGGTCTAAGTCTGTTTGGCAATGTGGATAAAGCATTGGTAACAAGAGCTCAACAAGACATTCAGCAATTAGAAAGCGCACTGGATATTTATCGGCTGGATAACTTTCGCTATCCCTCGCAAGCGGCAGGTTTGAATGCACTTGTTACCAGACCAGCAGAAGCTAGAGGCTGGTCTGGCCCCTATATCAAATCGCTTCCTAAAGATCCTTGGGGTAGTGACTACCAATATCGAAACCCTGGCACTAAAGGCCAACAAATTGATATATTTAGTTTTGGTGCCGACAGTGCAGAAGGTGGTGGCGAATTGAATGCAGACATAGGTAACTGGACTCAATAAATGCGTGAACGTGGCTTTACATTAATAGAAATATTGATAGTACTTGCCATTATTGCTATTTTTTTAAGCACAGCTGTTGTTAGTATTGATCAGATTAACAATAAGCGTTTAGGTAACCAGGCCCACAAATTCAAAGCGTGGTTAGAGGCAGTGGCTGAAGAGTCAGCATTAACTGGCGAACATATAGGCATTAAATTTTATCCAGACAGGCGTAGCGTAGTGCCAATGGTATTTGCTGAAAAGCGCTGGCGCATTCTCAGTAACTTAAAAACCTACACCTGGAGTGATAATATCGAAATCAAGGTGCTACTTAATGACAGTCGTGCTGACTTACGAGGCGATAACCTAGTTCAACGCTTCAAAGACAGGCAATCTGAAGTTGAAGATGAAATTGCCTTGCTAAGCGACGATGAAAATAAAGATGTACCTTTAGTATTCCCTGATTTTTTTGTATCTCCTTTGCAATCTACCATCCCAAAAGTGCAGGTATTAATGCGGCAAGATAATACCGTTTTTCAATTTGAATGGGATGCCATTGGCGATGTTATCTCACAGATAGTTAACCTGAATCCAGAACAATTAGAGGCCTTTTAAATGAAGTATAAAGGCTTTACATTAATTGAAGTATTGGTTGTTTCGGTTTTGGTTTCCATATACTTTATTGGCTTGCCACAAGCCAGTAGTAACTTTTTTCACCAAAAAAGTTATATGCTTGATAAATATCGAGCCAATATTGTGGGTTGGAATCAATTAATGGAAGAATACATGATAGTGCAGCGTTTGTTAAATGAAGGTCAAACTCGTAAAAAAGGTAATGTTAAGCTGTGGGAACGAGAATGGCATTGGACCAAATCGAGTGAGAAAACCCTGTTAGGCAATATGGTTGAATTTAAGGTACAAGTCTCTCAGCAAAGTCAAGATAACACTACTACGGCGGAACTGGTACTGTTTATGTCTGATGAACGCAGAAGTCGACGTTCCAATTAGAATGGAGCAACTTAATTCTCGTCAACAAGGATTTACTTTAATTGAAATTGTCATTGCACTAATTATTACAGCATTTTTAACGCTGGGTAGCTATCAGCTTATCAGCAATGTCAGCATTACTCAACAATTTAGCAGAGAGTCGTTTAAAGCACAGGAACGTGAATTTCGTATTCAAAATTTAATATTCCAAGACTTTATTCATATGGTGCCGCGCTCTATCCGCGATGAGTTGGGAGCGACAGAGCAAGCCTTTTTACTTGATACCGATGAATACAGCGTGGTTTTTACCCGTTCGGGAATGCCAATATTGGGAGATAATACTTCATCGCTGTTGCGGCTTGCCTACAGTCTGGAAAACGATATTTTATTGAGGTGGCACTGGTCGCATTTAGACAGGCCAAATGGCGAAGAACCCGTCAAACAGGAATTATTAACTGGCGTAGAAGATTTTAAAGTAGAAGTATGGAATAGGGCGCAACAAAAATTTATTGTTAATAAAATTAGAAGCAATGTATTGCCTGAAATGCTTAAAGTAACCTTGGTGCTAGAAAATGGAGTGGAGTTGGAACAAATTATACCTGGTTTAGGTACATGAAGCAGAAAGGCGTTATTGCATTTATTTCAGTATTAATTATTACTTTGGTAGCTGCTGCCATTATGGTAGATGTTGCTTTTGACCATCAAGTTGATGTGCGCAGAACCTCCAGAGCTTTGGCCGAACAACAAGCGTTTTTATTAGCATTAAGTACCGAGCAATACTATATTGATGTGCTTAAACAGGAGACAAAACCACCTTTAATTCCTGGTACTACTCTCAACACATTGGCATATGATGGACTGGATGAAAACTGGGCGTTAGCACTACCGTTTTTACCTGTCAATAATGGGCAGCTTAGTGCGAGACTAATTGACTTACATTCCAGAGTTAACCTCAATAACCTGTCAACCATAGCAAGCTGGCCGCCAAATAATGTGTTTAGTAATGCATTAGCAGGAGGTAACAGTGCCATGCTTTGGGGCTTTTTATTTGAAGATATTATCAATGGGTCGTTAGAAGTTCCACTATTTCCCTCGGTAATACCTGCCATGATTGATTGGTTTGATGCAGATTTACAAGAACGTATAGACGGTGCGGAAGATTTGTTTTATCAGCAACCTGACTACAATTATCGCAGTGCAAATACTAGACTAAGTGATATTAGTGAATTGAACTTGATTAAAGGAATGAGCACTACGCTAATTGAGCCAGTGGAAGACTTATTTAGTGTTGTCCCTCTGCCACCGGTAACAGGAAGTTCCGTCCCCACAAACAATATTATCCAGCTTAATGTCAATACCATTGAAGAGCGATTGTTAGCATGGTTGGTCATTGCTGCTTCTGTAAACTCCTTGTCCATTGATGATCAAGAGAGAGAAGTTCAAATTTTGCTTGAAAACAGACCCTTTGAAGATGTTAATGACTTCCTTGGTCTTATAGCACCAGTAGTTCCACCGCCACCTGGAAGTACTGGAGCAGATCCATCTGCTCTACGCCGTGCTGCTATTATAAATATGATTGGCATTAAAAGCAGTTACTTTTTACTGGAAACCGATATTCAACTAGGCGATATTGCACTACAAGTCAAAAGCTGGATACGGCGCGATCTCAGCGGACTTAACTTCAGCGTATTTCGTCGAGAAATGAAGCGATTACCCCAATATGTACCGCCTCCACCACCAGATAGAGAAGACGCTACAGAAGATGTCTGATAAAATAATGCAATAATTAATCTTTGCCAATTTAGTATGCAACACTCACATTTAACTGGAAGTCTAGTAGCCATTGTCACGCCTATGTTTGCCGATGGATCCATTGATTGGGAGTCTTATGAACGCTTAATAGAGTGGCATATTGATCAAGGTACAGAAGGCATTGTGGCTGTGGGAACAACTGGAGAATCGGCTACTCTTTTTGAAGATGAGCATATAGCTGTTATCGACAAAACCGTAAAAACGGTTAATGGTCGTATTGCTGTTATTGCTGGTACTGGCGCGAACTCCACTCAAGAAGCTGTTAATCGCACCATAAAAGCTCAACAATTAAGAGTAGATGCTCATTTGCAAGTTGTGCCATACTATAATAAACCCAGCCAGGAAGGCTTGTTCCAGCACTTTAAAACAATATCACAAAGCGTTGATATACCTACATTATTATATAATGTACCTAGTCGGACCATTACCGATTTGCAAGCAGATACTGTGGCAAGGCTGAGTACCATTGAACAAATTGTAGGTATTAAAGAAGCCACAGGTGATCTGCAGCGCGCAAAAGCAATTAAAGACGATTGTGGCGATGGTTTTATTGTACTATCGGGAGATGATGGTACAGCAGCTAACACTTTATTAAAAGCCAAAATAGATGGTGTCATATCTGTTACGGCAAATATTGTGCCGAAAACCATTCGTTTAATTTGTGATTTAGGTCGCAGTGGAAATGAACAGGCAATCCACTTAGATAATTCAATTCAAGCATTGCACAATGCTTTGTTTTGTGAAAGCAATCCAATCCCTGTAAAATGGGCATTACATTTAATGAAACGAACTGCTGATGGCATTCGTTTACCTTTAGTAAGACCCGATACTCAAAGTCAACAAACTATATATAATGCATTAATTTCATGTGGAGTCATTACTGATGAATAACAATATAATAACGAAAATAATTTGTACAATCATTTTCATTAGCTTTTTAACAAATTGCTCCTGGTTTAGAAGTAATAGTTCAAACTATGAACAAAGCAATAGCATACCTCCCATCCAAACCTCTGAAGGTTTAAGCCGAAATACGATTGGCCAGCGTTATCCTATACCCGACAATGTAGCCAGTGACTTAAAATATAAACCGCCACAACGCTTAAATAACGGTGTGCCTCGTCCACAATCCAATGTGTCGAATACTCAGCGCAATCAAATTAAAATTCAGTCTTTAGGCGAAGAATCATGGATATTAGCGACTTTACCTCCCAGTGAAGCCTGGCCAAGAATCAATTACTTTTTACAAAACATCCAGGTACCCACCATTAATAATGACACACAAGCGGGTATTATCGAAACGGGTTTAGTACAATTTAAAGGCAGTCAATTATTGCACCAGTTTTTAATTGTGCTTGAACAGGGTGTTCAATTGGAGACCACTGAAATCAAAGTATTGCATCGTTCTTTCGTTACTGAACCTCGAACTATTCCACACACCTGGAGTAATCAATCTGACGATGTCGGCCGTGAACAATGGTTTAGAGATGCACTAGCTAATGATTTAGCATCAACTATCAATGACTCATCCGTCTCCCTGGCTGGCAGAAAGATTAATGCCAAAAGCAGGGTTGAAATTATTACGCCTCAATCAAGTGACCCCTATCTGGCGCTGGATTTTGCTTATGAACGAGCCTATGCATCAGTGGCTTATTCGTTATCTCGCGGAGGGTTTAAAATTGTGGATGAATCAAAAGCAGATGGTGCTTTTGTGGTGAGTTTTGAGTCTGCAAAGAAAGAGGAAAAGAGTTTTTGGAGACGAATGGCGTTCTGGAGAGGCGCTCCTAAACAAAAAATTTATAATGTTTATTTAAGGGTTTTGGGCGATGTCACTGAGACTAGAATTAGTGATCAACGTGGTAGAAGCATTAACCGTCCATTATCAGAGCAGCTATTAACAATTATTCGTTCAAACTTGACTTAAGCGGCAGTGCGTTTAGCCTCCTTAGGCAGTGGCAGCAGTGGTAATGGTACTTTAATTGAGCTCAATTCGGGCAAATTACTTCTTATTGATTGCGGCTTTTCTGCCAAAGAGACAACCCAAAGATTTAAGCGATTAAGCGCCGATGCGGCTGATTTACTCTGTATCTTGCTGACTCATGAGCACAGCGACCACTCCAATGGCGCTATAGCTCTTTCAAAACAGTTAAATATTCCTATCTATTGCAGCTATGGCACCTGGCTTGGATTAAAAAATCGTAAAGCTGGTCATAATATAGAAGTTATATTTATTGAGCCAGACATTGCATTTATGGTTGATAGTTTGCATATAACGCCTGTGTCTGTTCCGCACGATGCAAGAGAACCAACTCAATTTATCATTAACTGCGAGCCGCATTGTGTCGGAGTATTAACTGATTTAGGCTCGTTTAATAATCATGTGATTAATAGTTTTAGCCAATGTAACACTCTTCTGATTGAAGCTAACCACGATTTGGAAATGTTGGAAAAGGGTCCATATCATCAGAAATTAAAGCAGCGAATAGCCTCTGGCTATGGACATTTAAACAATCAACAAACTGCAAATTTAATTCATCAACTGAATGCCAAGAATCTTATCAAAAACTTGATTGTCGGGCATTTAAGTCAAACTAACAACCATTGGGAGAAAGTCAAAGAAGCACTGGCTATTGCTGTTGCAAACATTGAAAATGTCCATTACGCCTGTCAAAATAATGGGCTTGATTGGATAACCCTTTAATCACAAACTATGAATAAATTAAGTCAATTATACTCTGGCAAGGCTAAGTCTGTTTACGCCTGTGAGGATGAAAACGCACTGATACTGGAATTTAGAAATGATACATCAGCCTTCGATGGTAAAAAGGTTGAACAGCTGGAGCGCAAAGGCGCGGTTAATAACCAATTCAATGCTTTTATTATGCAAAAGTTAAAAGCAGGTGGTATTGCCACACACTTCATACAAATGTTATCTGCTAATGTTTCACAGGTACAAAAACTGGATATGATTCCACTGGAATGTGTTGTACGCAATGTGGCAACAGGAAGTTTATGTCGCAGGTTGGGAATAGAGGAGGGCAGAGAACTTGAGCCCCCAACTTTTGAATTATTTTTGAAAAACGATGAATTAGGCGACCCCATGGTTAATGAATCTCATGCGGTAACTTTTGGCTGGGCAACATCAGATCAAGTAGAGCAAATGAAATCATTAACTTTTAAAGTCAATGCCATATTGCAACAACTTTTCCTTGATGCAAAAATCATTTTAGTAGATTACAAACTGGAATTTGGAATGGACAACAACGGTAATATGCTACTAGGTGATGAATTTTCCCCCGATGGTTGCCGGTTATGGGACTTGGATACTCGCGAAAAATTAGATAAAGACCGTTTCAGACAGAGTTTAGGAAATGTGATTGAATCTTACGAAAGTGTAGGTAACCGATTAGGAATAACATTTAATTATGACTAAACAAACGATTTACCTTAAAGATTATCGCGTACCTGAATTTCAAATTCAGCATGTTGATTTAAAAATTGAATTAGAAGAAGAATACACTACAGTTACAGGAACATTAAAACTGACGTCGATAAAAGGTGGTATTGAGCTACAACTAGATGCACAGAATCTGGAAATTGACACTGTCATGGTTGATAACTGTATTCTAGACAAGGAGGAATACAACTATGATGGAACAAAATTGCAGTTACTCAAAATCCCTGAACAGCCTTTTGAACTGCAAACCGTTAGTCGTATTCAACCACAAAATAACACTTCACTTATGGGGCTTTATAAATCCAACGGAATGTTTTGTAGCCAATGTGAAGCAGAAGGTTTTCGCAAAATTACTCCGTTTATAGACAGACCCGATGTACTTTGCACCTTTACTACCCAAATAATAGGCGATAAAACAAGTTATCCTGTATTACTCTCCAATGGTAATCCTGTTGAGAGCGGCGAAGTAGGGGAGAACAAGCATTATATCATTTGGAATGACCCCATCCCCAAGCCTTGCTATTTGTTCGCATTAGTTGCTGGTGATTTGGCATGCATTGAAGACAATTTCACAACTATGAGCGGCCGTCTTGTCGACATTCGCTTTTATGTTGAAGCCAAAGACCTCGACAAATGTGAACATGCGATTAGTTCATTAAAACGCGCAATGAAATGGGATGAAGAAGTCTATGGACGAGAGTATGATCTGGATATTTTTATGGTTGTAGCAGTGGACGACTTTAACATGGGAGCAATGGAAAATAAAGGTCTTAATATTTTCAACACATCTGCTGTGCTGGCGAATCCTGAAGTAACAACCGATGCGCGTTTTCAATGGATTGAGGCAGTGGTAGCTCATGAATATTTCCATAATTGGACTGGCAATCGAGTGACTTGTCGCGATTGGTTTCAACTCAGTTTGAAAGAAGGTTTCACCGTATTTCGTGATAGCCAATTTTCGGCTGATATGAATTCACCTGCAGTCAAGCGTGTCGAAGATATTAAAATGCTAATTAATCATCAATTTGCAGAAGATGCCAGCCCGTTGGCACATCCTGTACAGCCCGACTCTTATGCTGAAATCAACAATTTCTATACATTGACAGTTTATGAAAAAGGGGCAGAAGTCGTAAGGATGATTCAGCAGATACTTGGTGGAACATTATTCAGAAAGGGTAGTGATTTGTATTTTGATCGGCACGATGGTAAGGCTGTTACCATTGAAGATTTTGTAAAGGCAATGGCCGATGTGTCGAATATTGATTTTAGTCAATTTATGAATTGGTACAAAATCGCAGGTACTCCAGAATTAAAGGTTAGCCATCAGTACCATGCTAATGATGAGCGGTTGACACTATACTTTGAACAGTACAACCGATTTTCTGAAAGGCCTTACTGGATACCTGTCAATTTGGCACTGATTACCCCAGATGGCAATGTTGGAAATCAAGATAGAATTGACATTATAAATAATACACAAGTTATTGAATTTAAAAATATAAAACAAAAGCCTTATATTTCTTTACTTCGAGGACTATCAGCACCGGTAAAGCTGGAAACAGACTTTGATAACCAACATTTGTTAGGGTTAATGCAGTATGACAACGATGGCTATAATCAATGGAACAGTTCGCAGACACTTGCAATAAGCTGGCTCAAAAATGCACAAAATTCGATTCAAAATGGAGAAGATGTGCCTATCGATTACGATTATATCAATGCTCTTAAAACGATATTAACAAATGACAACATGGATATGAGCATGCAAGCGCTCATGTTACAGTTGCCAACGGAATCTTATATGGCTGATATATCAGAGGTTATTGACACTCAAACGATTCATTTAGCCCGCAATGCTGTAAGAAGGTGTATAGCAGAAAATTTGAGTGAGTTGTTTCGTACTATTTATGTAAACAAGCATATCAGTAAACCTTATAGACCTGATGCGAAGCAGATTGCACAGCGAAGTTTAGTCAATATATGCTTAAGCTACTGGCTAGCGTCAGGTGATAAAAAGGCGCTAGAAGCGACTAAAGCGCAATTTGATAATGCTGACAATATGACAAACCGCAGCACTGCGTTGTCTTTATTGGTTTGCTCTGATGGCGCAGATATTGCTGGAACCGTAGCGAATCAATATGCCCAGGAGGCGTTAAAGGGTTTTTACCGGAAATTGAAGCATGAAAATCTTGCAATAACTACCTGGCTAAGTATTCAAGCGCAATCAGCGCATGATAGCACCCTGAATAATGTTCGAAAGCTGCTGAAGCATGAGTCTTTTTCAATCACAAATCCAAATAAAGTTCGGGCGCTTATTGGATCATTTGCTCAGAACCAGTATTGTTTTAATCACACATCTGGTTCTGGTTACGAATTCTTGACCGAACAGATTGTTATTTTAAACCAGATAAATCCGCAATTAGCATCAAGGTTAGCATCCGCTTTTTCAAAATGGCAGCGCTTTCCTGATGCGCAGAAGCAGTTGATGAAAAACCAACTGATAAAAATTCAACAAGAAGATTTATCACCAGATGTTGCAGAAACAATATCGAAGCTCCTTGGTTCTGGTTAGTCTGAAAAAGTTTAAGCGAAATTATTTGCAGCGTAATATATTAATGCTGGTGTACCAGCATTAATATCGCATAATGTATATTATGTTAAATTAAAAACATCGCATAAGCCTCTCAAAATCGATAAGTGTACCTATCTAGAGCGTTCGTGATTTAATGTATGATAAAACTATGCCGCTGGTTGTTCGAGCAAATCAATTCAGTTTCAATATTAAATACGGTACGCACTGCTTCAACAGTTAAATGTTGTTTCGTATCCCCATAAGCCAGCGATTTACCATCGTGCAGCAACAATATTTTATCTGAATAATTCAGCGCATGGTTAATATCGTGAATAATCATCAGTATACCTATATTGTTAGGCAAACACTGGCGCACTTGTTTGAGGACGTTTTCCTGATGTTCTATATCTAACGAAGAGATAGGTTCGTCCAGCAATAACAGTCGCGGTTGTTCAAAGTGCTGATTGAAGCTGACTTGCGCAAGCACGCGAGCAAGTTGTACACGTTGCTTTTCCCCGCCTGATAGTATTGGGTACGAGCGATTGATAAGATAACTAATATCCATGGCATCAAAAGCGGCTTCTGCAATTACCTTGTTTTGTCGGAAACTGCTACTGTGAGGCGAACGTCCCAGCATCACCACATCCAAGCAACTAAATTCAAATGCTAAACCTGAATGTTGCTGTAATACAGCCATAAGTAATGCTCGCTGCTTGAGTTTCCATTGATGTAATGGCGAACCCAATAGAGTAATTTGCCCTTCCTTTTTTAGTTGTTCCCCACTAATTGCTTTAATTAAACTGGTTTTCCCTGCCCCATTTGCACCTAATATTGCTGTAATCTGACTTGGTTCCACATCGAAATTAATATCACTTAGCAATTGGAATTGATTTAAATAAATGGATAAGTTACGTACAGACAACATCACTTAGACCAAATTCTGTACCAAAAATTATAACGAAGGCCTGGATGCAGCAGGTATCTAATGCATAATCTGTGTTCAAGTCTTGCCATAGCGTAACAGGAAAATAAAAAACGGTGCTCCAAGCAACGCAGTAATAACACCAACTGGAAGCTCAGCAGGTTTCATTACAGTGCGAGAAAAAATGTCAGCAGATACCAGTAAAATAGCTCCGGCAAGTGCTGATGCAAACAGCAAATTACGATGCTTTGGTCCTATTAACAGCCGCATTAAGTGTGGAATAATTAAACCAATAAATCCGATAATACCGGTTAGTGCAACAGCCACTCCTACACAAAAAGCAATTAATATAATTAGCTGCTTGGTGATTGCTTGTACATCAAAGCCTAAATTGCGAGCGTCAGACTCGCCCAATAGCAACGCATCTAAAGCGTTGTGATAGTAAGGGAAGGCGATAATGGCGCAAAGTAAGGTGAAAAATGCGATAGTTACGTACAAATAATTGGTTCGGTTGAGCCCACCCAATTGCCACAAACTGATTTGACGTAACATATTATCATCGGAAATTACTTCGAATAAGCTATTAATACTGGAAGCGATAGCGGTTATTGCTATTCCTACTAATAGCATAGTAGCCACAGAAGTTCTATGTTCATTGGTTGCAAATTTATACACCAAAATTGTCGAAATCACCCCTCCTGAAAAAGCTCCAAATGCCACACCGCTAATTGATAGCAATTGCATAGTGATACCGGGGTCAAACCAGGAGTTGATCATGCTGCCAAACACAATAGCGGTACTTGCTCCTAGTGACGCACCGCTAGTTACTCCAACGAGCGATGGGTCTGCCAGAGCATTGCGAAATAAGCCTTGCATTGCTACGCCACTAAAAGCAAGTAATGCCCCAACAATACCAGCGAGCAGGATGCGGGGCAGTCGAATTTGTTGAATAATTAATTGATTGCTAGCATCATTTGTATCCAATGGCTGGAAAGTAAGCGCTGCTATTACATCTCGTAATGGAATGGAAACAGTACCCCAGCATAAGCCTGAAACCATCGCTAGCACTAACAACACAATCAGCCAGATAAACAAATTTGTTGTATTGAGCCTTTGCATTTAAAACAATCGGTGGATGTAATCCATATCCAGGTTTTGTCTCAAACAATCAGCTAACAGGTTGAGATTTTTTTCCCTTTGGTTATTAATGTCAACGGCATTGTCGTGAACTTTATTTAGCCCAGCCCACTGCAGAATAGCGTTACAACTGTCAGGAGTATCAAATAAACCGTGCAGGTAAGTGCCGATAATCTGATTATCCGGGGATACTGCTCCCTCGCAACGCATATCATCAGAAGTTAAGGTAAACAAGGGATTGTCTAAAGCTTCACCCTCACTAATACCGCAATGAATTTCATAACCTGACACAAATTTATCGCTGTCATTATACAGACATCCTGTTACATTTTTTAACAACTTCGAAGGCATAAGTTGCGTGGTAAGTGACAATAAGCCCAAAGCGCTGTAATGGCTTTGAACGCTTGATTCTATTTGATTGGGATCAAAAATATCAGTTCCCAGCATTTGAAAACCACCACAAATACCTAGAAGCTTACCACCATAGCGTATATGATGCCTGATATGTTGAAGCCAATTATTATCCAGTAGTGTAATTAAATCCTTCCCTACGTTTTTACTTCCCGGTAAAATGATTAAATCAGCCGCTGGAATACGTCTATTAATATGAACAAACTCAAAATTGACATTGGGATGAGCTTTCAGGGCATCAAAATCCGTATGATTACTAATCCTTGGCAATACTGGAACAATAATTTTTAAATAACATGAAGTTTTATCTTTAATTTGTTGATTATTAAAAGAATCTTCTTCATCTAATTGTAAGTTTTCTAAAAAGGGTACAGTGCCAATGACTGGTTTTCCTGTCTCTTGTTCCAACCATTGATTACCAGGAAGAAGAAGATCGATATCGCCTCTAAAACGATTAATAATAAAACCGGCCACCCTTTTCTGCTCGCTTTTTGATAGCAGTGCCAGTGTACCAACAAGATGTGCAAACACCCCTCCCCTGTCAATATCCGAAACGATAAAGACAGGGCAATCAACGGCCTCGGCAAAACCCATATTGGCAAGGTCGTTATGCCTTAAATTGATTTCAGCCGGGCTTCCTGCGCCTTCTGCAATAATAATATCATACTGCTTTGATAGACGTTGATAAGAGTCTAATACAGCTTGTTTGGCAATTGCTTTGTAATCGTGATACTGTGCAGCTTCCATCTTGTTAAAGACTTCGCCCTGAATAATGACTTGAGCAGTTTTATCACTTTCGGGCTTTAATAGAATAGGGTTCATATCGGTATGTGGAGCAATACCACAAGCTGTAGCCTGCAATGCCTGTGCCCGGCCTATTTCTCCTCCATCAATAGTCACAGCGCTATTTAACGCCATATTTTGCGGTTTAAATGGTGCTACTTTATAGCCATCTTGATGAAGAATTCTACATAAGCCAGCTACCATAGTCGATTTTCCAGCATCTGAAGTTGTTCCTTGAATCATTAAGGCAGATGCCATAATCAATAGGGCTAGAAGTCTACACCTTTACGCGCTTTTAATCCAGCCTGATAACCGTGCTTTATTTCTTTTATCTCCGATACAGTATCAGCAATATTACGTAATTTTGAACCCCCTCCTCGACCGGTTACCACGACTGTCTGTTCAGCCGAGCGATTGTTTATAGCCTCAATAATCATATCTTCGTCAAGGTAATCATAGGCTATCATGTAGGTTAACTCATCCAGCAATACCAAATGCAAAGCATCGTCTTGCAGCATTCTCAGAGCCTGCTCCCAGGTGGTTTTCGCTGCGGCAATATCGGCTGATTTATCTTGAGTATCCCAGGTAAACCCAGTACCCATTTGATAAAAATCAACTTCGGGGTGCTTATTGCGAATGAAAATCTCTTCACCAGAGAGTTGCACCCCTTTGATGAATTGCACAATACCCACTTTGTAATCATAACCCAAACAACGCATAACCATGCCAAATGCAGAGCTACTCTTGCCTTTGCCATTTCCCGTCAATAAAAGCACTTGTCCACGTTCTATATTGGAGGCTTCAATATGCGCATCCACTTTTTCCTTATGCTTTTGCATCTTGGACTTGTGTTTTTGTTCGTTATTCATTGCCTGGAATATTGCGATTAAAAATTAAAAGTGATACCCGCATTAAAATTGATACCCTCTGTCTGAAAGAAGCTGACTGGTGTGACAAAGTTGTTAGCCACATTGACAAAGTATTCTTTATCAAAGAGATTGTCAATACTCACATGCCATGAAAAAGTATGACCAATATCCGGATTAAAGTTAATATCCTGACTAAAACGAATACCAAC
>CBDBDZ010000005.1:0-105278 GCA_965204215.1 Pseudomonadales bacterium
TATTGGCTCCAGGACCAGCGCAACCGCAATTGGCATCCGCTTTACCTTGTGCCAATTGTTTAATAAACGCAATAAGATAAATCGCAAACAAGATTGCCGCCCCAGTAAGACCCATTGTTGTAAATTGAGGAGTTAACACTAATATTGCGATTACCAGTTCGGTTAGACCAATCAACCTTGGCAGTGCAAAAGACTGGTTCTTAGGCACACCGTAACCCTGAATAACGTCAGTGTAGTAGTGCTGATTTTGTGGCAGTAGTTTGCTAATACCAGCATGAGCAAGCAGCCCAGCAATCAATAAACTAACTGCATAAACAAAAATTTCCATCAATAACTCTTATGCACAAGTAATGGCGTAACGTTACCAAAATCGCTCACTGTTTGAATCAGGCGACCATCTTGTGCGTCGAACACATCAAGATTTAATTCGCCGTTAGTGACCACTAACAAAGGTTTTTTACCACGCGTGACGGCAATTGAAATGGCCCAATTAGGTGTTTCGATTACTCGAACTCGCTGTTTTTTCTCAACATCAAAAACCCACACCTGCGTGCCACCATGAGTTTGCGTTCCCTCGCGCCCATCGGGTTGGAAGATTGTGTACATCATGCCATTATCGTCAAAATCGTTTAGCCCCAAACCACTCGGACGCCAGTTACCTTGCTTGTCTTCATCGGATAACAAATCCCAGCTACCTAGGTACTTTGGCTCATCACTTCGCATATCAAAGCTATGGACAAGACCCTTAAAACTAGGAAAATAAGCAATACCATTTATATATACCGCATGTTCAAATATGGGTGTGTCATTGGTATCAAAAAACGGCTCGCCTCGTGTTTGGCGAGCTAAAGTTCCATCTTCGTTAAGCACTGTACTTAATATACTTCCGTTATTACATAAAGAGGCGACACCTCTGTTACCCACTGGAAACGTCATTACGCAACCTGGAGTAGCGATTTCAGTTACAATTTTTCGAGTGTCTAAATCAATGACATTGAAGGACGCGGCGGGGTCAAAGTTAGCGGCATACAACAATGCCTCATCACCTGATAATGACATCGAATAACGTTCTGGTAAGGCTTGCATGCGATTGGGTTTTGGCCAATCAATTTCTTTACTAATCGACAAGGTTTTTTTGTCGTAAATTGCGAGTACATCTTCACGAGGACCACGACCGCCTCGAGAATGAAAAGTTTCTAACACATAAAATTCGCCGCGAGTTTTTGATTGGGTGAAGTTACCGAGCAAATTCTTGGGCACCAATCCTTTAATGCGCTTCGCGTGCTTAGTTTCAGCAACATCAAGCACAATCACTTTACCGCCGAACATACTGAAAAAACTTGCTTCATCAATCATCACCCAAGTTTCGGGGTAACTCATCGGAAGGGTTTCAACTCGACCAGTCTCCTCAATCGGCAATGGAGCGAGCTTACTATTAGCTACTTCAACAAGTGTTTTGCTATTAGGGTGAGGCGCATCAGCGCCAGTTATGGCTGGTCGTACCGTTGAGCTATCGCTTATTTTAGTGGCATCCAGATCGGTCGCCTGATTCGTTTGATCCAAGCCTTGATCCAAACTTTTATCCAAGCCTTGATCCAAACTATGAGACGTTCCAGAATAAGCAATCAAGATTGCCATAATCCCAGTTCTCAAGTGGCATTTCGAAAGTGATTTAGTATTCATCGTGGGTTCTAGTCTACTTCGTTTAAGTGGGTAGTTTAAACACATATCCGCATTATTTAAATCATCGATTTAGATTACGCCACTAAGTAGCCCATTGGCAATAAACTATGATTTTCGAAATGTGATTTAACTGATTGCATTTAAAATTGGCTCACTATGACAAATTTAAGTCAATTAAGCCTAGGTAACGGAAGTGGTGGTATTATCGTTTCAATAGCCGCAGCAATCGCTAATAACTCCCTGTCTTCGCCCCTTTTCCCATCTAAGGAGACACCCATTGGCAGACCTGATTTGCTAAGTCCCATAGGCAAAACCACACCAGGCTGACCAGCAAGTGCCCCCGGGCTTGAATTGTGATCATTTATATAAATGGAAACAGTTTTACCATCAATAATCGTCTCTTGCGGATTGCTCGGTGTTGCCGAAGGAGCTTCACTCGCCGTAGCAGGAAAAATAATGGCTGAAACATCATGTTGTTCAAAATAGGCTTGGTAATGACCTTGCATCGCTGGCAGCACCTGTTCAATAGCCGCTTTATAAACTTTCTTTGGTATCGCGTTTGAGGCATCCGGGATAACCAAGTCATTCCATGCTCCTTGCACATCAGACCCGAGCGCCGCATGCAGTTCATCAATCGTTGTTCCGTTGCCCCATTCTTTTAAAAACGTCTGCACAGCTGGATAGGTTTCAAAAAATAGTATCGGGTAGACTCCTGCATCCGTCAAAGTTTGCGCCTCAGGCAAGTCAGCTTCAACCAAGGTGACTCCCATTGCGCTCAAACGATCTAACACGGCATTAAAGCTAGTCAACATCTCTGCACTTACGCCAGCATGAAAAAAACTTTTGGGCACTCCAAGCCGGAGTTTTTCTAGCTCAATGCTAGGCAGCTCGGCGCTCTGTCCTGATAGTACAGCGTCTATTAACGCCATATCGGATACTGAGCGAGTCATGGGCCCAACTGTATCCAAAGTCGGAGACAAGGGTGCGATTCCTGTATTGTCATAACGCCCTGTCGTAGGCCTCAAACCGTACAAACCAGTGTAGGCCGCAGGCACTCTGATTGAAGCGACAGTATCTGTTCCAAGCGATATCGGCAAGATACGTGCAGCAACGGCTGCGGCACTTCCGCCACTGGAACCGCCAGCGATACGTGATTCATCATACGGGTTTAATTGCTGACCGTAATGTGAGTTGTAACCCGTAGATCCGAAGGCCCACTCCTGTGCATTGTTCTTCCCAAAAATAATTGCGCCTGCAGCCGTTAACTTATCCACTATTGGCGCATTCTTTGATGAAATGAAACCAGCAAATTTATCAGTCGCAAAAGTGGTCGCCATATCTTTTGTGACAATCAAATCTTTCAACGAAATAGGAATACCAAACAACGGGCCTAACTCAGCACCAGAGTCGCGTTGAGCATCCGCTCTCTTAGCGGCATCTCTTACCTGCTCCTTAGGCAATGTAATAAATGCGTTCAATTGATCTGTATGCTTGTCTGCTTGGGCAAGAAGCTGGTCTACATAGTCACTCACTGTTACTTCGCCAGATCTAAGCAATGGCGCGATTTGTGTTGCGCTCAGTTCTAACAGGCTCTGCCTAGCTTTATCAATTTCAGTATCTGCGGTACTGTCATTGATTTTTTTACTACTCTCTGACGCTTTAATCTCAGGCGATACTAACGCATTAGAATCTGAGTCTTTGTGCTCAGTGCAAGCCGATAACACGCCAAATGCAATCACTAAAATAAAACAGCTTCTTGAATAAAACATAAACCTTACCTCCAAACTAATAAAACAGAAAAGCCACATGAATTATAAATTCATGTGGCTTTCTACTTGCTCTAACGGCTAGCTAAACGATATTTTCTTAACGTTTTTCACTTACAAAAACTCATAACGAGTAGATGTAATTCGTATCTAGAAAATACCATTAACCTCAATTCCAAAAGTTCGCGGACGGCTAACAACAAAACGCGGTCTTCCTGGAGTCTCTGCAGCCAAAGAGCGATTATCCGCTAAATTGGCTATCTCATCCGTTAGATTACTCGCAAAGAAGGTAACGGTGTATTTTTCATTTCGCAAACCAAGACGAAGCCCTATCTGCTCATAAGACTCGCGGATACGTGGCTCACTATTCACCAAACTCAAACTATCGTCTACGTAGCTAATATCGGTGCGCGCAAAAAATTCCATATCTCGATAAACAGCATTGCCAGTAGAATAATCCAAACTCAAAGCGGCAGTGACCTCAGGCACAAACTGTAGTGGATCACCATCATTATTGATTGCCCCACCAGCGACCGTTTCTGTGAACTCGGCGTCTGTGTAACCAAGGCTTGCATTAACTAATAAATTTTCAGTTAATTGTGAGGTTAACTCAAACTCCACACCTTGACTTTCCGCAGCTCCGAAGTTACCAGTGAATTGGAATCCGCATTGCAATTGTATACTTTGCTGAATTTCGTCAAATTCAATATAGAATGCTGTTACGTTTATACGAGTCGAACTTGAGACCTCTGCCTTTATTCCGATTTCGTAATTGGTTAAATCATCCGATACGAATTGTGAGGTATCAACACCGTCTAGCCCTAATGCGGCTAAATCTTCAGGGCAACCTAAAGTGTTGGGAATAGTGGTATTCGCGCCACCAAGACGGAAGCCCTCAGCAATCAGACCATAAACAAATAGATTGTCTGTAGCTTGATATTCAAGCCCCAATTTAAAAATCGTTCCGTCTTCTTCTTGAGTGCCTGTTTCCGCAGGAATAGACTCCAATGGTTGGTCATCGGCAAGTGGCACCCCAAAGGCTAAACCCGCCTGACGTGATGTGAAATCGACTTCGGTATCAAACCAACGGGCGCCAACCAATAGGGATAATTTATCATTGATGTCATAAGTCAATTCACCAAAGATACCTAACTCTTCTGTATCAGTAGGCTGTGACGAGGTGAAAATTAAATCTCCAAATGGAAAATTATCCTGAACCGGGCCCGGTACACCAACAGCTTGAAAAAACTCGGCGAAGCGATCTTCTAAACCAGTTGCGAAGTTACGTGGAATAAAGTCCCTAGATTCCTCAGTATCTTGATAAAACAAACCTACTACAAAGTTTGTAGGCCCTTCAAAATTTGATGCAAATCGAAATTCTTGGACAAATGTTTCAAATTCTAAAGAGCGAAAAATCGGCGATGCCAATGGCTGCCTTCCAATAACGGCATCTAAACCAAAACCACCATCATCCGCAGGAAGAGCTTGTAGAAAATTGATGAACGAACCTGAACCTTCACCTTCAAAGGTTTCACGATCAAAGTAAGATGTGGCTGAAGTAAACGTACCCCAACTTGTGTCGTAATTGATGTTGAATGTCGCGAGCGTCCAATCGTCTTCAGCAAACTCTGGCGTATTGATGTCTCGGTTTTGTGAAAAATTTTCTGGATCTGTATCCGCAAGCGGAAAACCATCTAACTCAGTGTCTTGAAACATGATCCGAGGTTCAATGGTAAGATTGTCATTTACTTGAAAAAGTAATGCTGCCGATAGGGCAATGGTTTCTTGTGAATCGACATCTTCGACCACTAAATTTGGCGCTCCCGCTAATGTCCCAGGCGCAGCCAATGAATCCGCAATAGTACCAACAGCTCGGTCAAACACACCGCCTTTATCCTCATAGAAGCCAGAAAATTTTGCCGCAACTCTATCGCTCAAAGGCACATTAACAGTGCCTGAAACCAAATAGTTCAAATCATCTGATTCATCAGTACTGGATAAGCTGGCTCTAAATTTGCTAGACGTGCCTTCAAAATTCGGTTTCTTAGTGATTTGTCGAATAGTGCCTCCTAATGAGCGCGCACCATAGAGAGTCCCTTGAGGACCTCGAAGCACTTCGATTCGATCTAAATCAAGTATACGGGGGTCGATTGATTCAGAAATCGGCGTGTCATCAATATAGACGCCAGTGGTATTCAAGCCAGCAATACCGCGGATTGAAATAGATCTGCCTGCCAAAACACCGTCTGTCGCTGCACCAAATGACAAGTTTGGAATCGACGTAGCATAGTCAAAAAACTCCACCACTCCTCTCGCTTCTAGTTCTTGACCCGAAACAGCGGTAATACTTAGCGGCACCGTTTGTAAAGATTCAGACCGTTTAGTCGCCGTTACAATGATTTCCTCTAAAACCACTTGCGCTTGCGCAGCTCCAGTTACCAATGCCATTACTGCGCAAATAGCGGCCACTATTGGCTTCTTTCGTATTAAACTCTTCATCGTTTTCATGCAAATTCTCTCTCATTTAGTAATTAGTTAGTTCATCAATTTTTAGAATCAATCACAACTCCTAAAAGATTAGTCTATAATTTTAGCGTGATGAGATACATCATCAAAAGAGATGACATTCAGGCAAGCGGAGATGTGCTGAAAACCGTAAAATTCACCGTATCTGTAAGTGAGTGAATTTTTATACGAATGACTTATTCGTCTATTATTTCATCTATTTAAGCACTTGGAGTAATTTCGAAATCAACTGACTATTGGAGTGGACGCCAACTTTAGTATAGATATTTTGCAAATGCGTCCTTAACGTCGGCAAGCTAACTCTTAATTGCCCGACCAAAACCTTGTTGCTGGCTCCTGTAAGCGCAAGCTCTACTACATCAAGTTCACGAGGTGTAAGCTCAAACTCTTCGCCCAGAGTGGTGCGGTCATGGATGCGTTTAGGCAGATATATTTTATTTAATGTGAATTGCACAAATGGCTGAATATTTTTTAAACGATTTAACTCACGCTCAGTAAACGGCTTATCAATGTCAGATCGCACTAAACTTAATACGGCAAAAATTCTTTGGTTACGGCGGAAAAACACATCCATGTTGTGAAACATGCCGTTGGGTTTATAGAATTTTTGATAAATTTCAGTTTGTATCCAAGCTTGCGAACTCATCAATGACGAATTTGATAAAACAACGATATCGGTATCTTCAAATCTTGACGGGTGCATCGGATCAATAAGCCAAAACTCTGCTCCGTACTCTTGGGTCATGGTACGCACAATTGACTCGTCAGAAGCAACTTCCAAGTTCAGGTCGATTCGCGGCACATAAACATTAAAACGCAGGCCATCTGTCGGCACCAACCGCTCAATGAGCTGGAAGAGTTCTTTTTGAAACTCCGCAGGTGTTTCCTGATGATTCATTTAGCAATCCGCGACTCTAAGTAATAGGATTAAAACACATTATACAAAGCTCGACTACATTGTGAACACCCATACCTGATATTCCACACACCCTATTGTTTTATGGATGGGGGTATCTCTTATAGAAGCTCACTCATAAAAAAACGACCACTCATATGTGGCCGTTCTTTATGGGAAAGACTGATCAATTAGAACTTGAAAGTACCTGTAACACCAACAGTTCGTGGATCATTCCAAACGGCAATACTACCTGGACCAATTCTAAACGCATGCGATGAGAATGCTTCATCAGTAAGGTTTTTAGCCCAAAGAGCAACATTGTACTTGCCGTCATTCGATGTCCAAGCAACTCGTGCATCGACTAGGTCATGGTCATTCGTAACGGTTTCATCTAAGGTTGAAAAGTCGTGATGATTTTCATCAACATGATTGTACTGTACACGAAAATCAATCGCCCCTATGCGAGTTTGCAAAGCATAATCCGCTGTCAACGCATAGGTATTCTCAGGCGCTTGACGAAGTGGTAAACCTGAAAAGTCAGCTTCGCCAGTAAATGTTTCTAAAACTAAATCATTAGCCTCAGTATCTAAATAACCGTAATTACCTGATAAACGAAACTGTTCAGTTATCTGCCAAATAAAGTCTAGCTCTAAGCCTGAAATGTCTGCTGAACCTATATTAGTTGTTTGAAAGGAGCCAAAAGCAGAATTAGGTACAGGGCCAAAACGCACCACTTGTAGGTCAGTATAATCTACAAAGAAAGCCGTGGCATTCAAGCGTAGAGTATCATTGAAAAAATCACCTTTAAAACCAAATTCATAGTTAATCGCATCTTCAGGATCAACCACAGCAGTTGCAGCAGACTCTACACCCTGAGAACCAGCAAAACCACCCGCTTTATAGCCTGTTGATACAGTCGCAAAATACATAATACTGTCATTGGGTCGGAACTGTACCGATGCTTTAGGTGAAAAATCAGTAAAACTAGCATCAGCTTCTGCTATAAATGCTTCTTCTACGATATTCAAACTACCGTTGACCCTACTACCGTTGATATCATTAGATAGCCCATTAAAGGTGCAGACTGCAAGTGATAATCCTGCATCAATGATCTCTTGATCAGTCAAATCACAATTTGCAGCAGACGCAACATAGTCACGTTCGTCACGAGTCCAACGTGCGCCTAGTGTTGCACTCCATTGATCATTAATTTGATAGTCGCCTTGAAAATAAACCGCATAACTCGTGGTTTCATTTTCTGTTCTTGTCCACTCATTACCAATCACAATTTGACCTGTCGCTACGGTATTGCTGTCTAAGCGAAACTGCTCTGCACGGTCAGTGTCTTCAGTGAAAAAATATAAACCTGCAACGTAGTTAAATTTTCCATCTAAATTAGATGTCCAGCGAAATTCTTGAGAGAAAGTGTCAATTTCTTCTTCAATATCATCAATTACATCAATTCCGAAAACACCTGCGTCTAAGTCAAACCCACCAATTAATGGTACACCGATTGATGGCATTTCCCAGCTACTTTCAACGCTTCTGACACCCGTGATTGTCGTCAAAGTGCCGTTAGAAAACTCAATATCACCTTGTAAGCTGATACCGCTAATTTCTCTATCGGTGAAACCTTCAACGGGTGATGCCGTGGTAAACGGGTTAGTTAAGCCTGCGTTTAAGCTCTCTGCAATGCCCGTAACAGGCATACCATCGGCAAGAGGAAATCGCCCTGGCCCAGCACGTTCATCCGTCATGGTATCAGCAGATAATACCCAATCCATATTCTCATGTTGCCAGCGTAATTGACCACGAAACGATGTTTGATCTTCATCTCTGGTATCCGTATTCAAAAATACATTGCGAACAAAACCATCATGCTCTCGATGATTAACAACCAATTTGCCAGAAAGGCTATCCGTAATCCCGCCAGTAACATAGCCTTGATAACGAAATATACCTTCATTACCAACCGTCAAACCCACTTTCGCTGCAAACTCTTGTTGTGGTTTTTTGGTCGCAATATTGATAACACCACCAATCGCATTACGACCGAATAGTGTACCCTGAGGGCCTTTTAATACTTCAATTTGCTCTATATCAAATAAATCAAAATTAATGCCAGCCAACCTGCCGATATAAACGCCATCTAAAAATGCGGCGGTTGAATTATCTAAGCCCGCCCCATCATCAACCGACGTAATACCTCGAAATGATAATAAGGCTTGACCTGGAGCAAATTCTGCAAACGTAAAACCAGGCACTTGAACCGAAATTGAATTTGCATCAAAAATATCCGCTTTTTCAATTAACTCTTCGTTTAATGCAGACACAGAAATTGGCACATCTTGAATACTTTGTTCTCTATGCTGAGCGGTAACGATAATCTCCTCTATAGCCGAGGAAGGCGTTATTGTTAGTAGTAATGTAGGCGCTACTACAGCGATTAATAATTTACGGTAGTTCATAAATAAGCTCTCTCAATTAGATGGTTATAATTATTTATAAAAAAGGCTCACAGCTAATACCTAAAAGTTAACGTGTGAAATTCCTCGTGATTAACAATACCCCCATGCCCATTACAAAGCAATACATTTTTTAACAAAAAAAAATATATTTGTATCACTTTATTGAGCCAGAAATCAGCGAACACAGAATTTGCAAGGCCAATATAGAAGCCCTAATTGTGAAATGGTGTGGCGGTTGAGGATTCGATTGCCGAATTAATTCTAAAGTCACTGCGTGTTGTAATGCTTTCGATATCGCTCGTTATTATCGGCAGTAACACTAAATTAAACATGCCAAGCCAGCGATAGAAACAGTTTATTTCCTGCTCGCAACTGCCTCGCTTAAATACCCTTGGGAATTTTTACAGCTTGAATTGATGTGTATTCTTCTAAGCCGTACACACCAAACTCAACGCCAAAACCAGACTGCTTGACACCACCAAACGGAACGTCAGGCTGAAGAGAGCCGTGTTCATTTATCCATGCAGAACCACACTCGAGCCGACACGCAACCTTTTTAGCCTGCTCAATGTCATCAGACCAAACTGAACCACCCAAACCCGACGCACTGCGATTTGCGCGCTCAATCACGTCATCTAAATCTGAATATTTAATAACCGGCAACACTGGGCCGAATTGCTCTTCATCAACCAAACGATCTCCATCGGATTGATCCGCCACAATCGTTGGTTGAAAGAAGTAACCTAGACCGTCTATTTTATCACCGCCCGCAACAATGCGTGCATTGTTAGATCGAGCGTTATCAACCAGATCTTTTACAATTGCTAGCTGCTTTGCGTTTTGCAACGGGCCTAGTTCAGTGCTTTCCTCTAAACCATTACCTACTGCAGTGTTGTTGGCTAACTCAGCAAGCGCGGCGCACATTTCTTCGTACTGAGATTCATGCACGTAGAGTCGTTTTAGCGCAGCACATGTTTGACCGTTATTATGAAAGCCTGCGCCAAATAATTTGGGGGCAACTTCGGCTACGTTAGCACCAGGCAATACAATGCCTGCATCATTACCGCCTAACTCTAATGTCAGTCGCTTTAAGTTGACTGCTGCCGACTCCATAACGCGCTTACCCGTTGGCGTTGAACCGGTAAAAATTACTTTATCAATACCTTTGTGGGCACTGATGCCAGCACCAATCTCGGTATCACCATGCACGACATTCAAAACCCCAGCAGGCAATACTTCATTCGCCATTTCAAAAAAACGAGTCGTCGCAACAGGTGTCAATGGCGAAGGTTTAATCACCACAGTGTTGCCGCTTCTAATCGCTGGCATGACATGCCAAATAGCAATCATTAAAGGCCAATTCCACGGCGTAATCGACCCCACCACACCTAACGGCTTGCGATGCATTTCAATTCTGGCATCGTCGTTATCTTGTATTACTTCGACAGGCAAATCTATACTGGCATTCGATTGGATCCACGCCATCGCACCGCCGACTTCCATACCTGAGCCAATGCCATTTAATCCACCCATGGGTTTGCCGCTTTCTTTAGTCACCAGCTCCATTAACTCAGGCATGTTGTCTTGCATGATAGCCGCCAGTTCCATCAGTTTGGATTTACGCTCTTTATCACTGGTGGCAGACCACGCAGGAAAAGCATTACGCGCTGCTTGAACGGCATCGTCCAAATCATTCGAACTGGAGAAGTGGCACTGAGAGAATGCTTCTTCAGTCGCTGGATTAAGTACATCGACTGGGTTTTGAGACTGTCTCAGCTCACCATTAATAATCATCTGTGTTTCTAACATGCGGGTATCCTGTTTATTATTCTGAATAGTGTAGACCCCAACTGCGCATGTGTTAGGTCTGCGTTTTTCAGAGATAAGATGTTAAAGATAATATGACTTTCAATCAAAAAACGCCAAGTCACATTAAGCTCGTTTCACTCAGATAAAACTATAAGCGCGAGTATTTTTTTCAACAATCATCAATTGAGATGATAAACACGGCCTATAAACCACCAAGCTATCAATCACCGACTTACTAAACCTTACACATCTCGCCTATCCCGAACTCTTTGCGCTTTGCCTTCAGACCGTGCTACCTCGCCATGGCGTTTAACATTGATGATTGCACTGATACCAATCATGTCTTTGATTCTAGCGGCCAATTCGCTGGCCGCTTGTGCTGCATCAACGCTGTCGTCGATTCGCTCACAGTTTACCGTGACGGAGTCCATATTGCCTTTTTTTCTCAGTTCAATTTGATAGTGTGGGCTGAGACCGTCTACCGCCAATATTTGTTCTTCAACCTGTGTAGGAAAAACATTGACGCCACGCACAATCAACATATCGTCGGTTCGACCTGTAATTTTTTCCATTCGCCTCATTGGCCGAGATGTCCCCGGTAACAATCGAGTTAAATCACGAGTGCGGTAACGAATAATAGGCATGGCTTCTTTGATCAAAGAAGTAAACACCAATTCGCCTAGCTCGCCATCGGGCACTACTTCGCCGGTGTCTGGGTTAATGATTTCAGGATAAAACATGTCTTCCCAAACGGTAGGGCCGTCTTTGCTTTCAACACACTCTTGCGCAACACCTGGGCCGATGACTTCTGAAAGGCCATAAATATCGACCGCGTCTATATCTAAACGCTGCTCTATTTCTGCGCGCATTTCATTGGTCCAAGGTTCAGCGCCAAAAATACCGATTTCGAGCGAGCTGTTCTTAGGATCAATACCCTGCCTCTCAAATTCGTCAATAAGGTTCA
Organism: Pseudomonadales bacterium; assembly: GCA_965204215.1. GTDB lineage: Bacteria > Pseudomonadota > Gammaproteobacteria > Pseudomonadales > GM7GCV1 > CBDBDZ01. The sequence continues at coordinate 12,115 of CBDBDZ010000005.1, forward strand.
GGCAGTATGAAGGAGTAACGGTAATAATTCGCGGTTTGAAATCCTGAATAAGTTGTACTTGCTTTGGCGTTTGCCCACCAGACATAGGTACGATGGTACAACCCAAACGCTCGGCACCAGCGTGTGCGCCCAAGCCGCCTGTGAACAAGCCGTAGCCATAAGCATTATGTAAAATATCACCCGGTCGCCCTCCAGCGGCGCGAAGACTGCGTGCCACCACATTGGCCCAAGCGTCTAAATCATTGCGGGTATAACCCACCACCGTGGGCTTACCCGTAGTGCCACTGGAGGCATGTAGGCGAACCACCTGTTGGCGAGGCACAGCAAACATGCCAAAGGGGTAATTGTCACGCAGATTGGCTTTAACGGTAAACGGCAGTCTAGCAAGATCATCTAAGGAATTAATATCATCGGGGTGCACTCCTGCACCATCAAAACTTGTGCGATAAAAGTCCACGTTTTCATACGCTTGCTTGACCGACCATTTTAAGCGCTGCAATTGCAGCTCACGAAGTTCTTCAAGCGATGCTTTCTCAATTGGCTCGAGATCTTGGTGGTTTTGATTATTATGAGTAAGATGCACTGACATTGTAAATTCCTACATAGAAGTTAAAGAGCAAAACATTTAGTCTGAGTATGGGTTCGGATTAGTGATTCAGCCTGTCATTGATTATGAATTAAACACGCTCGAGGATCATAGCAATACCCTGCCCAACTCCGATACACATTGTGCAGAGCGCAAAACGGCCGTCCGTCACTTCAAGCTGATTAATGGCAGTGGTCACTAAACGCGCACCAGACATCCCCAATGGGTGACCTAAGGCAATCGCACCGCCATTAGGGTTGACTCTTGGATCGGCATCCTCAAGACCTAAATCTCTGGTCACGGCTAAGCCTTGCGCTGCAAAAGCCTCGTTCAATTCAATGGTGTCCATTTGTTCAATACTCAGGCCAGTCATCGCCAACACCTTGCGCACCGCTGGTGCTGGCCCAAAGCCCATTATTCGTGGCTCAACGCCAACAGTCGCCATTGCCAAAACCTTAACGCGTGGGCGTAAACCATGCAGAGCAATTGCTTGCTCAGACGCCAAAAGCAACGCACAGGCGCCATCGTTAACACCCGACGCATTACCAGCCGTTACGGTGCCCTCTTTTTTAAAAGGCGTACCCAATTTACTCAAGGCTTCAAGGGTTGTATCGCCACGCGGATGTTCATCACGCGCTACCAATATTGCGTCTTTTTTTCGTTGCGCAACGCTCACCGGCACCATTTCAGCATCAAAAAAACCAGCCGCTTGTGCAAGCGCTGTTTTTTGTTGGCTGTGTAAAGCAAATTTATCTTGATCTGCTCTGGATATACCAAATTGCTCTGCGACATTTTCAGCCGTTTCAGGCATCGAGTCGATGCCGTATTGGCGCTGCATTAACTTATTTACAAAGCGCCAACCGATGGTGGTATCAAAGACTGTGCTAGCTCGACTAAATGCTTGTTCCGCCTTTGGCATCACAAACGGTGCGCGCGACATAGATTCAACCCCACCAGCTATAATCAAATTAGCCTCGCCACCTTTAATCGCTCTGGCTGCCGTACCCACAGCGTCCATGCCAGATCCGCATAAACGGTTCACAGTCACGCCAGCAACTTGCACAGGCAAACCTGCCAATAAGCCAGACATTCGTGCAACATTGCGATTGTCTTCTCCAGCTTGATTCGCGCAGCCATAAATCAAGTCATCAACTTGACTCCAATCCACATCGGCGTTACGTCGCATCAACGCGGCAATTGGAATAGAGCCTAAATCATCAGGGCGAATAGATGAAAGCGCCCCACCATATCGACCAATGGGGGTTCGAATAGCGTCACAAATGTATGCTTTAGTCATAATACAGGTTTCTTTTTAATGTCGTGTGTTTATGGTTTATTTTCAAAGCTGCGCTGCCACAACTATTAGCGTAACAGCCTATAAAAGTAACAGCCTATAAAAAGAGCCGACAGGTGAAATCATTCGATGACAGCGCCACCGACTTCGAAGGAGTTACCATTTAAAATCGCGACAAGTTTGCCGCTTGGATTACTTACCTTAACTTGGTAAAGCCCAGTAAAACGACCCCGAGATTGCTCTTGAGCAACTGCCGTCAGAGTTTCACCCACGTTAGCAGGCCGAATAAAATCAATCGAAAAACCCTGAGCAACGGTTTTCTTATTCGCAGAATTACAGGCATGCGCAAACGCTGTATCGGCCAAGGTTGCAATCAAACCGCCTTGGCACATGCCGTAGCCATTAGCAAATTCTGGGCGAACCGTCATTGTTAACTCAGCAAAGCCCAGCGCAACGGATTGCACTTCAATCCCCATCATGTGCGCACAATAATCCGTTGAATGCATATGCGATGAGGCTTGGTCAGCACTAATTGGTCGTGGATTTTTTTCTTTTGCCATCAATTAAACACCCGCAAGAAATCGTTGGTTAAGTAACCAAGGCGAACAACGATAGCGTTCTTCACCATAGCTTAATTGTAAATTTTTAAGCACACCAACAACGTTGTGCAAACCCAATCGTTGCCCCCACTCAAGTGGCCCTTCAGGATAATTAACGCCCAATTTCATCGCCGTATCAACGGCATCAACCGAGCAGACGCCTTGATTAACGGCATCGGCGGCTTCATTCACCAAACAACAGAGCGTGCGCATTAACAGCATGCCAGGCACATCTTTAATTCGACAAGCCCGTTTATCAATACTGGAGAACAAACTCATTACGTCAATCAGTGCTTGCTCACTCGCTTGCAGTGCTGGCGCTAAGGCAAGCGTTTCTGCATTTGCGTAGGATCGAGCCAAATCGAATAACACTAATTCACTTTGCCCACAGTTTGCTGCAATGTGTGTGGCACTTAGCCCGTTAGTGAGCTGCAAACGAGACTGACCGACAATTATATAACCGACTGAGTGTGTGTGGTACTCACCACTGAATGCGCTCATTGATTCAGCCTCCTGAGCACAGTCTTTACGATTAACCACAATGCCTTTCGCTTCAAACAGCGGCACTAATTCTTCTGCAATACCTAAATCGCCCACAACCGTGATGTCGCTGGGCGTGACTCGCGACGCTGGTAAATACTCTGGTAAATGCTCTGGTAGATGCTTTGACAAATCACTTTCAGCCGCATCTGAATACGGGTAGTGTCCTTTTTGACTTTTACGTCCCAATAAACCACCCGCCACCATTTCAGCTTGCAGAACCGACGGTTGAAAACGTTTGTCACCATAGTAAGCCTGATAGACTGACTCAGACACAGCAAGGTTAATGTCTTGACCAATCAAGTCCATTAATTCAAACGGTCCCATCCGAAACCCACCACTGGCGCGCATCACCTGGTCAATGGTCGCAGCACTCGCGGCCTGCTCGTTCAGCGAACGCAAGGCTTCGGCGTAAAAAGATCGCGCCACTCGGTTAACAATAAAACCCGGGGTAGACTTTGCGTGCACGGGTATTTTTCCCCATGATTTGGCTGTTTCAAACACAATGTCGGCAACGAGTGCTGACGTGTGAACACCACTGATTACTTCAACCAACTTTAAAACGGCCGCTGGGTTGAAAAAGTGCATCCCCAATAATCGCTCGGGGTGTTGCAGGTCAGCCGCCAGCGCAGATATCGAAATCGACGAGGTATTACTGGCAATGATTGTCTCAGAACTGCACAGCGCTTCAAGCTCAGCAAACACCGCACGTTTGATATCAATTTTTTCTACAACGGCTTCTATCACCAACGCCGCCTCAGAAAGCTCAGTAATATCTTCAGTAGGCAATATTCGCGAGCAAATACTGTCAACGTCTTCTTGAGACTTCTTGCCGCGCGCGACTAATTTTTCGAGGCCACTTTTTACACCAGCCAAACCTTTTGTTGCAGCACCCGCTGCCACATCAAACAGCACCACCTGATGACCAGCCGTGGCCGCCACTTGCGCAATGCCCGCCCCCATGATGCCAGCACCAATAACGGCAATTTGCTGATCAATGTCTAAGGCTTTCATGCTGTGCTATTTGCCTTGATAATTTGGCTCACGCTTATTCATAAACGCCTCAACACCTTCACGATAGTCATCCGTGCGCCCAGCCACGCCTTGTAAGTCGCGCTCCAGATCAAGTTGCTGATCTAAAGTATTGTTTGAGGAGGCACGAATCGCGCGCTTAATTAATGCCAAACCTTTGGTTGGCGCTTTTGCCAGTTGTTTGCCTTGCTCGATTACCTCAGTAAGTAGGTCATCGTCTTCACACACCTTGTAAATCATTCCCATTGCTTGCGCATCAACAGAATTCACTTTTTCACCCAACAAGCACAAACTCAGGGCAAGCGATTGCCCAACCAGCCTTGGCAACACCCACGTGCCACCTGAATCTGGCACAAGGCCTAAGCGGTTAAAAGACTGAATAAAACTCGCAGAGCGAGCGGCGTATACAATGTCACACGCCAAAGCAATATTCGCGCCTGCACCAGCTGCCACGCCATTGACGGCGCAAAGAACCGGCATCTCTAGGCCAGTGATATTGCGAATCAGTGGATTGTAATTATTCTCAACAGATTCAGCTAAGTCTGGCATTTGTTCAGACACCGCCACTGAGCGATCACTTAAATCTTGTCCCGCACAAAAGCCGCGACCATTACCAGTAATGATTAAGCATCTAGCCGATGACTCTTTTTTAAGCCGCTTAAATGCGTCTTTTACTTCTGTGTGCATTTGCGTATTAAAACTATTCAAACGGTCGGGACGATTCAAAGTCAGAATCGCCAAGCCATCTGTCAGTGAGTACTCGATGTATTGATATTGCGTATCGCTCATAATAATTGCCTCTTTGTGTTAAAGCCTTGAGATAGTTCTCACTTTATTTTATTTGTGGTTAACTATTTGTTGGAAATTTTGCTGGTCGTTTCTGCCTAAATGCGGATATACCCTCAGCCGCGTCAGCAGAGACAACCAAACGAAGAAACGCTTCACGCTCATCGGTCAAACCTTGCACCAGATCAACCTGATAAGCATTCAGAATCATCGTTTTTATTGCACTCGTAGCCGAGCTTGCCTTACTAGAAATGGTCGCCGCCATAGCGATGGCGCGATCCAAATACACTTCTGGCTCAGCAAGCTCTGAAATTAAGCCTATTTTTAATGCTTCCTGAGCACTGATAACCTCGCCAGTAAGCATCAATTTCATGGCAATTGGCTTACCGACTAAACGGGTCAGCCTTTGTGTGCCGCCCGCACCCGGCATTATGCCTAAGTTTACTTCTGGCTGGCCAAACTTAGCGCTGCTCGAAGCAATCACAATATCCGCGTGCATCATTAGCTCACAGCCACCGCCTAAAGCATATCCGCTAACGGCAGCGATTAGTGGTTTGCGAAACTCTCTGATAGTGGTCCAAGCCGCTTGGCGTTCTTGCTCGGGGAATTTACCTTGCGCGGCTAATTCTAACTCGTCAATATCAGCACCCGCCGCAAACGCTCTTTGATCACCTGTTATAACAACACACCTGATAGTATTGTCGTCTACTGATTGTTTAAGACAGTCCGCAAGCTGGCTAAGCATTTGAGTATTTAATGCGTTCAACGCCTTTGGACGGTTCAACTGAAGTTGCATCACACCCTCTTCAGGATAAGAGACCAGAATGGATTGTTCGCTCATATTTCTCAATTTTAGATTAAAGTCAGATTAAATAAACGGTTAGCTCAAGCGTATCTAAATAGTGTAACTCAGTCGATTTCAATATGATACATTTTTTTGACACCAATGATTTATGCTGTATCATATAAGCCTTGATGTCAGTCTCAAAACACAATCAACAAGCGTATTAAATAAACGCTCAAAAACTATTGAATCACTATGTATTTCCACACATTATCACCTTCGCGAGCACACAATTTCGCGAGTACACAATGCCTAGCTACGAACTAAATGGTATTAGGCCTGTTGTGATGGAGGGTGCCTACGTTCACCCATTGGCGGTTTTGATTGGCGATGTCATTGTGCACGAGAACTGCTTTGTAGCACCACACGCGGTCATGCGTGGCGATTTTGGCCGTTTAATTTTAGGCCCAGGTGCTAATCTACAAGACAATTGCACCATGCACGGATTTCCTGACACCGACACAGTGGTTGAAGAAAATGGCCATATTGGTCACGGCGCTATTTTACATGGCTGCACGGTGAAGAAAAACGCCTTGGTAGGAATGAACAGCACAGTGATGGATAATGCTATTATCGGCGAAAACAGTTTCGTTGCTGCTAATTCGTTTATTAAAACGGGGTTTGAAGTGCCCCCTAATTCACTTGCCGCAGGAAGCCCTGCCAAGATAATCCGATCACTGAGTAAAAAAGAAATAGAGTGGAAGTTCAAAGGCACACTCGAATATCAACAGCTTGCAAAAGAGTATCTTAATAGCCTCAAGGAAGTGCTTCCTGAGCAAAAAATTTCAACTAACCGGACTCGCAATAGCCAGTCTAATTTTTCAACTAAACCAAAGCAGTAAATTGAATATGAAATTACACAGCTACGCTCAAGGCGAGTGGTATGAATCTTCGGCTAATGGCGTTATTCTAAACAGCGCAATCAGTGGCGAGGCAATCGCAGAAATATCAAGCGATGGTTTGGATTTTGCCGACATGGTCAAATACGCCCGCGAAGTAGGCGGCCCTGCCTTACAGAAATACACCTTTCACGAGCGAGCACTCATGCTCAAAGAACTTGCTGGCTATTTGATGCAACGCAAAGAAAGCTTTTATCAATGCTCTAAAGACACCGGCGCTACTCGAAGCGATTCATGGGTAGACATAGAAGGCGGCCTAGGCACCCTATTTGCATACTCGAGTAAAGCGCGCATTGAAATGCCCAATAGCCGCGTTTATGTTGACGGGGATGTTGAGCGTTTATCACGCAATGGTAGCTTTTTGGGGCAACACATCTACACGCCAATTCAAGGCGTTGCGGTGCATATTAATGCCTATAACTTCCCTTGCTGGGGCATGTTAGAAAAACTCGCACCAGCACTGGTTGCTGGTGTGCCGTGCATCATTAAACCCGCCAGCCAAACCGCGTTCTTAACCGAGCTTATGGTTAAATCCATGGTTGAAGCCAATGTTCTACCGACTGGCGCAATACAACTCATTTGCGGCAGTACGGGCGATCTACTCAGCCAATTAAATTATCAAGATTTAGTCAGCTTTACAGGCTCTGCATCAACGGGTTTACAGCTCAAGAGAAACCGAAACATTAGCGCTCAAAACACACGATTTGTGATGGAGGCCGACTCACTTAACTGTTCAATCTTGGGCACAGATATAGAGCCCGGCTCTGTTGAGTTTGATTTGTACATTAAAGAAGTCGCCAACGAAATGACGGTCAAAGCAGGTCAGAAATGCACCGCAATCCGACGCGCCATTGTGCCTGAAAACCGAATAGATGCCGTCGCTCAAGCCTTATCAGCACGATTAGCTAAAACCAAGATTGGTCACCCAGATAATGAAAATGTGCGCATGGGAGCTTTGGCAGGTGTCGAGCAACGTCAAGATGTGCGCGATAACATTGCGCGACTGTGCGAACACAACGAAATCGTATTTGGCGACATGAATCAGGTCGATGTCTTAGAAGCCGATTCAGTAAAAGGCGCGTTCATATCGCCAATATTATTAGCCGCTAGTCGAGCAAACGACAACTGCGTGCATGACATTGAAGCATTCGGTCCGGTGAGCACCTTGATTCCCTACACCGACAACCAAGACGCCATCAACATTGCCGCTCGCGGTAAAGGCAGTTTGGTTGGCTCACTAATAACCGCAGACAACACCATCGCTCGCGAGATTGTACTAGGCGCGGCGGCGCATCACGGGCGTATGCTAATTCTAAACGAAGAATGCGCTAAAGAATCCACCGGCCATGGCTCGCCACTGCCACAAATGATTCACGGTGGCCCAGGGCGTGCTGGTGGTGGTGAAGAATTAGGTGGAATACGCGGCGTGAAACATTATATGCAACGAACAGCAATTCAAGGTTCGCCAGACATGATTACTGCGGTAACAGGCACTTGGACTCCGGGTGGTTCACGCAATACTGACACCATTCACCCTTTTAAGAAACACTTTGAAGATATTGAAATTGGTGACACCGTGGTTACCGAAAAACGCACCATTACACTCGAAGACATTGAAGCCTTTGCCGAATTAACGGGTGATAAATTTTACGCCCATATGGATGATGAAGCAGCCGCAAGAAACCCGTTTTTTGATGGGCGCGTGGCGCACGGCTACTTATTAATTTCGGCGGCAGCTGGCCTATTTGTTTGGCCGGGCGAAGGCCCTGTTTACGCCAACACTGGACTGGAAAACTTATCTTTTCAAAAGCCAGTTAACCCCGGTGATGTGATTCAAGTGCAATTTACCTGCAAACAAAAGAAAAACCGACTCACCGATGTGTGGGGCGAAGTGCGCTGGGACACCACCATTATCAATCAAGACGGTGATGTATGCGCCAACTACGATGTGTTAACAGGCGTCGCCAACCTATAGCAAATCGTATAGCAAATCACTAACTTTAAAAACTAACCCCTAGTCAAACGAGAACTTTTTATGAGTGATCAAAATCAAGCACAATTTGAAGCGCATGTGAGCAAAGAAAATCGCATCGAACCACCTGATTGGATGCCCGAAAAATACCGTAAAACATTGATCCGACAAATGAGCCAACACGCCCATTCGGAAGTCATTGGCATGCAACCCGAAGGCACTTGGATCAGTAAGGCCCCTACCTTGCATCGCAAGATTGTACTGCTAGCGAAGGTTCAAGATGAAGGCGGTCATGGTTTGTATCTCTACAGCGCGGTCGAAACCTTAGGCGCTACGCGTGAAGAAGTGATTGACGCTCTGCATCAAGGTCGCGCTAAATATGCATCAATTTTTAACTACCCTTCTCTGACTTGGGCTGATGTTGGTATGATTGGATGGCTGGTGGATGGCGCGGCTATCGTTAATCAAATTTCTCTACAACGAACCTCATACGGTCCCTACGCGCGAGCAATGATCCGAATCTGTAAAGAAGAGAGCTTTCACCAACGCCAAGGCTACGAGAGCGTGATGATCCTAGCGCAAGGCAGTGCTGAACAAAAAGCCATGGCTCAAGATGCCCTAAATCGCTGGTGGTGGCCATCGTTAATGATGTTTGGCCCGCACGACGGCGAATCAGCGCACAGCGCGCAGTCGATGCAATGGAAAATCAAACGCAAAAGCAATGACGAGTTGCGCCAAGCATTTGTTGACCAAACAGTGCCACAAGCGGAATTTCTTGGGCTGACTATTCCTGATACAGATTTAAAATGGAATGAAGAGCGCGGCCATTATGATTTTGGCGAGATTGATTGGGATGAATTTGCCCAAGTCATCAATGGCAATGGCTTTTGTAATCGAGATCGTATTGCTAACCACAAGCGAGCACACGAACAAGGCGCTTGGGTAAGAGATGCCATGCGCGCCTATGAGAAAAAACAACGAGCAAAAAAATTGGTGGCCTAAGCCAATGATGAGTGAAATTTAAATGATGAAAGACCTACTCCCATTATACGAAGTTTTTGTGCGCTCCAGCCGAGGCTTGGATCATAAACATGTTGGCAGTCTACACGCCCAAGACCCGCAACAAGCACTAGCGTATGCACGCGATTGTTACGCAAGACGTAGCGAAGGCGTCAGTCTTTGGGTGGTTAAGGCAAGTGACATTGTCGCCTCGCAAGAAGATGATGCAGAGTCTTTTTATGACCCAATGGATGACAAGCCCTATCGCCATGCAACTTATTATACGCTGCCAGACGCTGTCGATAATATGTAAGCAATCTCAGCACACAAAAACACAATGAGCAATACGCAAAAAATACTCGCCGAATATGTAATCGCGATGGCGGATGACAGCCTTATCTTAGGTCAACGTCTCGCTGAGTGGTGTAGCAACGCCCCCTTTTTAGAAGAAGACTTGGCATTGAGTAATGTCGCGCTGGATTTCTTAGGGCGCGCGCAAATGCTCTACGACTACACCGCCCAATTACAGAACTCAAAAAACTCAACAGAGCCTATCAGTGTAGACGACTTGGCATTTTTAAGAGATGCGCGAGAGTTTAAAAACACACTGCTGCACGAACTCCCCATTGGGGATTTCGCTCACACCATGGCACGTCAGTATTTACTCGACAGCTTTGGCATGCATTACATGCAAGCACTCACCCAATCAAGCGATCAAACCTTAGCCGCGATTGCTGAGAAAAGCATCAAAGAATCTCGTTATCACCTCAGACGTAGTTACGAGTGGATACTCCGTTTAGGCGATGGTACTGAAGAAAGCCATCAACGAATTCAAACCGCTTTTGATCAATTGTGGGGCTACACAGCCGAACTATTTGAAATGAGCGATGCTGAAACAGCGCTAATCGAAGCGGGGATTTCCGTGAATAAAACAGCCTTTAAAGACAAGTGGTTAGCACAAGTGAGCGCAACTTTGAAAGAGGCTACACTCACACTGCCTGAAGATGATTGGCAAGTCAGTGGTGGCCGCCAAGGAATACACACTGAACACCTTGGCGAACTACTGGCTGAAATGCAGCATTTACAACGCGCCTACCCTGGTTTGCAATGGTAAGTACGGCTTATCGCTTTTCACACGTTGTTAAGCGCTCACTGGATACCTTTATTAATCAACAACAAATTAATAGCCTGCAAAAAATAGTTTATGTTAGCCAACGTTACCCACATTGATTCTCAAGTAAAAGCCATTTGGACTCTACTTGAGCAGATACCCGACCCAGAAATCCCAGTGATTTCAATTCGGGAGCTGGGCATTTTGCGCGATGTGAAACGCCAAGGCGAATTAATCACCGTGGTGATCACTCCCACTTACTCTGGCTGCCCCGCGATGCGTGAAATCAAACAGGATATAAACACATTATTAAACCAAGCTGGCTATCAAAATGTGATTGTGCAAAGCCAGCTGTCACCTGCTTGGACTACTGACTGGATAAGTGCTGAGGGCGCACAAAAACTTGCGGACTACGGCATTGCTCCCCCACAAGCTGACAACAAAGGGACGGTTACATGCCCACAATGTGGGTCACTCAACACAACACTGATCAGCGAGTTTGGATCAACCGCATGCAAGGCTTTACACAAGTGTAAAGATTGCCTAGAGCCATTTGACTACTTCAAGTGTATTTAATAATCAGCACCTCGAATACTGCAAACGTTCAGGTCAAAAAAACAAGACTAACAGATGAAATTTCACCCATTAAGCATTAGCAAGATACAAAACCAAACAGCCACAGCTGTCTCCATCAGTTTTACCGTGCCGAATGAACTCAAGCAGAATTTTAAGTTCATACAAGGACAGTATTTAACACTGCGTACGAATTTATCAGCCAGCGAACAAGAACCGCCTGAAGAAGTTCGACGCTCTTACTCTATCTGCTCTGGCATTAATGACGAGGAATTACGAGTTGGTATCAAAGAAGTTGATGGCGGCCTATTTTCCACGTTTGCAAATCGAGACTTGAGCGTTGGTGACACACTTGAAGTTGCTGAACCCGAAGGGAATTTTCACACACTGCTCGATTCAAACCAAGCCAAAAACTATCTGTGCATTTGCGCAGGCAGTGGTATTACCCCAATACTGTCTATCATAAAATCGGTATTATCAACAGAACCTAATAGCCGCGTGACCCTGCTGTATGGCAACAGAAATTCCAATACGGTGATGTTCAAACAAGAGTTAAGCCATATTAAAAACCGCTATATGACACGCTTTCAGTGGTTGAATATTCTAAGCGCTGAAAAACAAGACGCCGAAGTGCTGTTTGGCCGACTGGACAATCGAAAAGGCGGTGAGCTGCAAGCTAAAAAATTGATCGACATTTCGTCTACCGATGAATTCTTTTTATGTGGGCCGGAGTCAATGATCTCAGACGTATCCAAAGGACTCAGAGCCAGTGGAGTTGATGAGAGTCACATTCATTATGAACTCTTTTTTAGCTCAGCTGAAGATGCACAAGTCGTTGTGCAAAAACACCACGAGCGTGCCGAGAAATACGCAGGTCAACAAAGCGCAGTGTCAGTAAAAGTGAATGGTAGAACGATGTTGTTTGACCTAAGCAAGGATGGTGAAAACATCTTAGATGCAGCAATGCGTAACGGCGCCGATCTACCTTTTTCATGTAAAGGCGGTGTTTGTGCAACTTGCAAAGCAAAAGTAATCGATGGGCAAGTGGACATGGACATTAACCATGCATTAAGCGCCCAAGAAATCGAAGATGGCATGGTACTCACCTGCCAAGCGCACCCAATAAGTGATGATTTAGTAATCGACTTTGATCAAATTTAAATCTAGATCAAACTAAAACGACTTTGATAATCGCTCTTATTAAGTTGAGAGACGGATAGGTTTTCAGGGCGTCCAGCGTTTTTTTGTAATCCAAGATACTCAATATTAGTCAGCTCAAATATCTGTTGATAGATTGCCCCACACAAATTAAACGCTGTGTCACCAGCCCAATCTGGCGGTAACAGTTCGGCAGGTAAGTGCGGATCTTTTAAGATAATGCGCCGAAACTCGTCTACCATTAACAAGCGAAGCGACAACAACTCTGTTGAACTACCTTTTAAACGCATTTCACCTTTACTATTAAGTAATAACGAATAAGCACTGATAAATCTTTTGTAGCGAGCTTCAATGTCTGCCACTGGCATACATTGAGCGGCAAGCACACGATCATCAATTGGCAACCCAAGCTGTCTATTGTGGATATTTTCGCAGGCCATGCAAATCACTTTGCCTTGAAGGTTCAATTGATTAATCAGCTCGCCCACCATGTTCGCGTTGGAACCAGGATACGCCCATACACCTTTAGACACGCTACCAAAACCAATCCAGTGCAACTGTTGAATAAATTTTTGTTTTATTTCAGCGTCGATATCACCTACCACCTTACCCAAAACCAGAAAAACCATAGTCCAAGAACCATCCCAAACGGGAGAATCTCGGTGATATATCAACTTCTCGGCTAAGGCTGTTTGCCTTTTAGCGTGCTCAGTAAGTCGGTAATAGCTCTTACGCCCTGAGCGAGTGGGCTGTAGCCACGCCTCTTCACGTAATCGAAACAAGCTCGTGCGCACTAAGCGATCACTCATTCCCAAAGGCTCCATGGCTGCGCAAATAGTTTCAACCCACGTATAGCCATCATTGGGTATCACCACATCGCCAAAAAACGTGGATACCAATGATTTGGCATGCGCTCGCCGACCTTCTAAGTGAGCGCTTAAAAACTCTCGCAGTGTGTGGGCTGATTGGTGGCTAGGGGATGGCGGCATAAAAGCAAGTGTAACCGATAAGCGGCAAGATTATTTCCAAGTCCACCGTTATTACTTCAAAAATCGTTAAAATATCTCTTGCTTAGAAAAACTAGGTCTTGAATAAGCTTTCAATTGCCTGAGCAATACTGAGCAACAGACGATCACTGTTGGCTGGCCCATCTAACATTAGACCAATAGGCATACCGTTCGAATCTTTACCAGACGGAAGGGTGATACTCGGTAAACCAGCATTCGAGGTTGGATCCGTGTTGCGAATAAACGTTGTAAAGGTCGGCGATTGTTCGCCATTTAGACTCACAGTTTCATCGCTTGTTTCGATCGGCGTTGCCGTTAACGGTGTGGTCGGTAACACCAGAGCCGCAATATTATTGCTTTCAAACGTCTTCTTGTAGATGGCCAGTAGTTGTGGTCTAAACGTGTCCATCGCCTCACGGTAAGCGGTTTCAGGAACCGCTTGATCGCCCAGCTGGCTCATCACCGTGCCTTTCACATCTGGGCTTGCAATGGCATTCGCGACTTCGACTAAGCTCACACCAGTCAGGTTTTTCTTTAAGTACTGCGGCATCTCTTGTTTGAATTCGTATAAGGCAACGGCGAATCCAGCAGCATTATTGGCCGCTTCTATGCCAGGCATCTCCACATCGACCAACACAACTCCCGCCGCAGCCAGTTTAGCTAAGGCAGCATCCGTCACTGACGCAACATCAGGCGACAAATTTTGATAAAAATATGCGCGCGGAACACCCAAACGCAAGCCGTTTAAATCAGCAGGGCTTAGCTGTTCATCACATTGTGTAATCACGCAGTCTAATAATGCTACATTGCTGACGTTATTGGCAATCGGCCCAACAGTATCGCGTGTGCTTGAAATAGGCGTTACGCTCCAATCACCAGCAGGATAACGACCTGCGCTGGGCCTAAAGCCGACCACGCCGTTCAACGCTGGCGGAATCCTAGTTGAACCACCGGTGTCTGTTCCCAAGCCCATCTTAACGATTCCTGCCGCCACCGCCACCGCCGTACCACCACTGCTACCGCCCGCTATTTTGGATGGATCATGAAAGTTACGAACCGCACCAAATGCGGCATTATTACTGGTAATACCAAACGCCAGTTCATGCATATTAGCCTTACCCAACACAATCCCACCAGCATCAATAACACGCTGTACCGAAGGGTCGTTACTGTTTGGCACAAAGTCTTTAAGTGCGGGCGTGCCTGCCGAATTGGGCATGCCTGCAACATGAATATTATCTTTCACGACAATAGCCATACCATGCAATGCCCCCATTGTGTTTTTTTCATTGTCCGCAGCATTGGCCGCACTTAATGCTCGCTCAGCATCAACATGAATCATAGTCGCCAAATTATCAAACCTTTTAACCGCCTTTAAAGCGGCTTGAACAGTCGCTGAAACTTTACCAACAGAATTAGCAGAACTGGGTGTTTTACGCATATTTAAAATACCTGAATCAATTGATTCCGCACTCACCGACACGGCTTTAATTTGCTCAAAGGTGAACGGAATGGTTTTTAGTTGATACTCAGCATACAAGTTCATTTGATCGTTGGCGTTGGCTGAAGCAGAACCATCGGGAGCAACAAACCCACTTTGCCCAGGTGGAATCACATCAAACGCCGTAAACGCGCCGTCTTTAGCAATAAAGAAATTGTTTTCACTGCCTCGGTTCATATACGCAGGCAAACTAATCTTGGCATCTGGTGATGCCTGCGGAACACCACGAAAATTAAACGGTGACCAGACCATAGGCGCTGGCGCTAGTGTCCAGCTAGATAACGCCGTTCCATGTTGCGCAACAAGCTGCTCAATAGTGTCGATAAATGTTTGCGCGAGCACAAGATTGGGGTCGACATCATTAAAAAAATCATACGCTATCGAATCACTGCCCAATTGTTGCAGGTTACGCAATATCACTTTAACACCCACGCTCGATGGCATTGACGGCCCGAGTTTGTTACTGGGGTTATTCGTTGCCGAGAACATTGAAAACTTTTCTTCTCCGATATCATCCAGCAACACAGCATTGAAGAGGTTTTTAGTCCAACTCTCAACAATCAATTCCTCAGCACCGTAAACACCAGACTGGTTGATTCGCCACTCGCCATTCCACTTGAGTAATGCTATTAACGCACTCCCAATAACGGAGTCAGCATCGGAGTTGGCTCTGGCATCAAGCGTTAACGTGTTCGCTGTCTTGTTCATTGCATCTTCTAGGTAAGGCAATAAAAATCGCGCTGACACATCGTCGTAGCTCACTTTTTCAGCAATTTCCCACACTTGGTCTGTGCTCAACACGTCTTTGGCATTCAGCTCATTGATAATATGCCAAGTTCGGTCAGCATGGCTCCAAGTTTGACCCCATAAATCACTGGCAATCCAGCCTTCTTCAGGTCGATTGTTCCAATTCACAATATAGCCTTGGTCAGGATTTCGCACTGTTGGGTTGTCGCTGTATGGCCGAAACCCCTGCCAGTCATTATCGCCCGTACCTAATGCAGGCACGCGTGAGTCGTGACCTTGAGCGCGCAGCGGGTATCGGCCGCCGTGTGTGTAGCCTAGATTGCCGTCAACATCCATATAATAAAAATTAATATTCGCAGCTACGCCACTTAAACGTTGCTGTACAGCGTCCATCGTTTTATCTTTAGCTAGGTTGATCCAAGCCATTAAAGTTTGAACTTCAGCCCCTTCCCAAGCGCGAGCGCGAGCGTATGCAATGCCCTGCTCTGGGTGCATTTGCATGACCATGCCATGCACTGAACGCCTCGCTTTGATGGTAACTGGACTCTCATCGCGCACCTGAATGACTTCGTTCCAACTCTCAAATGCTTTTATTTCACCATTGTGCTGATACTGCTCTGGCTGACCTTTGACTAACCGCTCTTGATAGACATCAACCTGATCACTCATGCCAGCGGTACTGCCCCAAGCGACATGACTGTTATGAGAAAAAAGCATGGTGGGCAAACCTAAAAGCGTATTACCAACCACATTGAAGTCACCGCCGTGTAAACCAATACCATACACGTAAGATGGCAAGCCAAAACCAAATTGCGGTCCATTGACCAATGCGCCATTCGCATCACTGAGTTTACGATCAGTCACTGACCAAAAATTGCTGGCGGGCGCATATTGCGGACCAGTGTAACCGACTTCGGCAATTTGTTGTCGGTGCAAGGCATTCAACTCAGGTGTATCAGACATACCAGCGAATTTGCCGGTTTCATCAAACACCAATTGTTGGGTGTACGCATTGGCAGCACTTGATTGATTAATTTGTAAAACCGCTTGTGGAGTTTGAACTGTGTTTTTGTGCGATTGTTGATTTTTTGTGCGAGGCACTGTGGTTGGCGAACTTGGGTCTAACAACCATTTTGAGGCATCGTAGATTTTGCTGGCAGTGTCTTTACCGTGTTGCGCCACTAAGCTGTTAATAAGGCCTGCACTGTCTAATTCTGAATTAAAATCTGAATAGCGATGAATGATTGAGCCAATGAATATCATAGCCACATCATAGGCAGTCCATTGAATAGGCAGAAAATCAAAATCCACAAATTCCTTGGGAAGCAAACGCTGCTGATCCTGCAATACTTTATTGACTCGGTGGCTAAAGCCATCGGCATAGGCTTGCAAAATTTCTAAATCTTCACTCTTTAATGCCGCCAATTGTTTAGCGACAGAACGATGATCATAAGTAGAGCGCACATGCGTATCTAGCTCAAGATAATCCACGCCCAGCACTTCAGCCACACGCCCTTCTACAGTACGCCGTAACATCTCCATCTGAAACAATCGATCAGTCGCCACAGCATAGCCGTAACCAAAGTACACACCGTAATTACTATCAGAAACCACATGGGGTGTGCCGTATTTATCTCGATAAATTGTGGTTGCAGCGTTGAGCTTAGCTTCAGTCTGCGGCGATGTTTGACCTTGTTGCTCTGTAGCGCTATCTGGTGAGCAAGCACTCAGCACTATAACCAAAACCACATAAAAAGGCAGTCGCGCTACAACGCCCATCGAATCAACTATTTTACTTAAAATTTTTATTAACATATTTTTTAATATAAGAAGTTTACAATACCAGTTATGCTATCTGTGTTGATGTACCATCGCACCAGATAGCGATAAGAAATGAGGGTTAAAAGCAGCTGTGCAACCACGCCCAAACCGCTTCTTTCCAGTCTGGTTAAATTTACGTTAGCACATCGACTTATTTAATGATACATAAAAAATCGACTCTTGACCTACTTAGTATCACATTCACCTATGCTAACGCCCTAGTAATTGGTATCCTCACTAATCAATAGCACGAGCAACTAATAGTAAAAATGAATCAAACAGAATCCACCGAACAAATCGTTTCACGTATCATTGACAATGGTCAAGTCAGTTTCCAACAAGTCTTAGTCATTGCTCTATGTCTGATCTTTAATATGATTGACGGCTTTGATATCACCGCGATGGCGGTCGTGGCTAAAACTGTCGGTGTTGAGCTGCAACTTTCTGCCGACAAAATTGGTTGGATATTCAGCTTTGCGCTGTCGGGCATGATGCTCGGCGCTATGCTGCTGGCACCCTTGTCCGACATTATTGGTCGTAGAAATATGATTATCATCAGCTTATTGCTGGTTGCCATTTCTATCTTATTCACTGCCCAAGCTGATAATTTATTTGAGTTTATTGTGCTTCGCTTTATCAGCGGTTTAGGCGCTGGCGCCATGTTGGCCTGTCAGGCCACGCTCGCCTCTGAGTACAGTCCAGATAAGTATCGCGCACTGTCGGTGGGCATTGTGACAGCTGGCTACCCGTTAGGTGCAATGATGACCTCCGTGATTGCCGGTTACGTCATGCCCGATTACGGTTGGCGTGGAATGTTTTGGTTTGGCGGCGGCATCACGCTTTTGATGGTGTTTGTTGGTCTATTATTAGTACCCGAATCATTGAAATTCTTGTTCGAGCGCAGACCGAGTAATGCACTGGCAAAGGCAAATAAAATTTTAAGCAAATTAAAAAAGAACACATTAGATGCACTGCCTGAAATCAAAAAGGTAGAAATACCGCGAGGTAATTTACTCAGTAATGTCCGCAGCTTGCTGCACCCAAGTTTGCGTACCGCCACCTTCTTTTTGTGGACTTCTTTCTTTATGTGCTTTGCCACGCTTTATGTCCTATTAAGCTGGATACCGCGTTTAGTTGAAGACGCGGGTCACGGTTTTCAAGTAGGGCGCAATGCGTTCTTTTGGTTTAATTTAGGCGGTGTTATCGGCATTCTTACCATGGGCATACTCTCAACCCGTTTTGTGCTGAGCAATGTAATCAGCTTTATGGCAATTGGCGCTGCTGTGGCGATGATTTTATTTGCCACCATCGAGCTGAATTTGTTCTTGATGATGTTCTTGATTTTTTTAATCGGTGTGTTGCAACAAGGCGGCTTTACGGGTTTGTATGCAGCCGCGTCAAAAGCCTATCCAACGGCTATTCGTTCCACCGGCATTGGCTGGGGTATTGGCTTAGGGCGTGCTGGGGCGGTAATCGGTCCAGTGGTGGCTGGCTATCTGATTGCCGCAAATTATGATTTATCGTTCATATTTTATCTGTTTGCAGCGCCCATGGTATTGGGCAGCTTTCTTGCCTATCGCCTGAAAATAAAATAAGTTTTTTATGCTGCTTACATGGTACTCATATGCTACAAAGTAGCCTATTTATTTGCAGTCGTCATTAGTAACGACTCAGTGAGTTACCGCTAGACTAACGAGTAAGCCCTCGCTATTAAGAGCCAATAGGTACTATTAAGAGCCAATAGGTACTATTAAGAGCCAATAGGTACCAGGGCCAACACTCTTGCGGGGCTTCCCGAGCCGTTTTCAATTTTCAGAGGCGCGGCCAAAATAACAGCGCCCGTTGGTGGCAATTGATCAAGGTTGCATAGACTGGCTAAACCGCACTTGTTCGCACCATGCATCATTGAATGGCAAGGAAATTGTGGATCTTGACCTGAGGCAAGTCCTGCATCTGTGCCCACTGTTTCAGTTCCAACGCCCAGCACATTACGCTCTTCAGCTAGAAAACGCACTGCGTCTGGATCCCAACCGGGAGTGTTAGAGCCATCGTATTGAATGTTTAGATAGTCATCGTTCTTGGTCTTCTTGGACCAGTCCGTGCGGTACAAAAACCATGCTCGTTCGGCAATTTGACCGTGCTTGGCTTCCCACGCTTTAATGAAATCCACCGTAATTAAAAAGTTCGGATCCGCCCTTGATTCCTCCACAGCATCAACCACATAGGCTGAAGCAAAGAAGTTTTCCAGCGGCAGAGTATCCGTGGCGTTATTTTGATTATCTTTACCAGTCACCCAATGAATAGGTGCATCAAAGTGTGTGCCTGTGTGCTCACCACATTTGATATTATTCCAATACCAAGCAGGGCCTTTGTCATCGTACTTTGAGATTAAGTGCTTGCTAAAACCCCAAGACTCTCCCCATTTATAACGAGTAGGCAGCGGCAATAAAGGCGTGTCTTCATTTAATACACGCGTAAGATCAACCACACGAACATTCTGTGAGGCAATGGCGGAGACTAGGTTTTCTAATACGGTCATAAGAATAAAACGTTTAGTTAGAGGTAAATGTTCTAAATATAAATAAGCATACTGCTGAGGTTTGCATCACAATTAATGATGTTGACGCGTTTTTGTTTAATCCGCCAATCAGCGTTGTGTATCACTAATTCATGCTGATAAGTTCCAGCGTATAACTGTTGCTTGTTGTCGGAAAATACCACGCAATGAAAATTAGACATCACCGTCATTGCCTTCGCAGACGCGCCTTCGCCTAGGCATATATTCCCAATAAGATGCGAACACCGAATCGGTAAATCTTTGGATGCCGCTCTTGGGTGGCTTAGGTTTCTGCGACGAATCTCCATGATGGTTCGGTCATCATAAAACAAGGAAATATGATTGATTGGGTCTGTCTGCTCTGGCGTAACGGGCATCCAGTAGACACCGTCGGGTGTGTATAAATCTACCCAATCATCGAGGTTGGCTTGGTCCAAAAAATCGGCTTCTCGGTAAAGAAGTGCCTGCGCATCTGCAAGCAGGTTAGCGGCACTCATGCTTGCTCTGCCGACTTTTGATCATCGTCATGCTGGCTTGCTGGCGCTTGACATCCAGATAGTGGCGCACCAAGCATGTAATATTTCCACGCTCTAAACTGGGTACGCATATCTAAATCGCTGGTTCCTAAATTGGTTCGCCGACCGTTCTCTTCAACATCTGAGCCATGGTTGCGATGAAATTCAACCCAATCACTAGCACTTGAGCGCAAGCCTTGTTGCACACGCAAATAAACCGCCAAATCATCCGCTCCTACCATTGAACCATTGGAATTAATCAAGCGTGAATAAAGTAAGGTTCGTTGCAGCATTGACTCTGGTGCGCCCTTTAGTCGAAAAGACCACGTTTCGATGATGGTTTTATCGGCCGCAATAGGGCGCACAACCCGAATATTTTGTACCGCCGATTTAAACGTAACCGATGGGTAGTACAAGGTGTTGTGAGAGTTATAGCCCAAGATTTGCTCGGTGCGCTCCTCACCATAGGAGTCAATCATGGCTTGCTTATATTCGGTGTCTACTGAGTAGTCTGCATGAATGCTGGTCTTACCACCATCAAAATGATGACCATAGTCAAAACCAGTAATGCCGCTGTCTTCAAATTTTTGATAAGAAGCACCAAACGGCGGGATTATCTCGGCTTCGAGTCGGTTCGGAGAATCTTCTGGCAAGGTGGATATGTATTGATTGGCCGCGTCCACCACTGATTTATGTACCACCATGGGGTGCATGGTGTCGTTTAAATTTTCGGTAAAGAGCTTCCAATTACAATCGTGTTCAAATTTAAGCACACCGCCAGCTACTTCAACCTCACCGTCAGGCGCACGATCGCACAAATTATCTATGGTAATGGCCGCCTCGCCTAACCACGCTTGTAAATCAACCATGCTGTTGCTCAATGTGGCGAATACAAATCCTCGATAAACACCACTGCGAAAAGGTTGCATATTGTATTGCGCATCTGTCTTATCAAAGCCCGTATTTTCATAGCCCGTTTGATGCGGCACGCCCACCAGTTTACCATCGAGCTTATACGTCCAACCATGGTAGGGGCAGGTAAATCGCGCATTCTTACCACAAGGCTTAGCCACTAATTTTGCCCCCTTGTGACCACAACGATTGTGCAGCACGTGAATGGCATTATCTTGATCTCTGACCATAACGGCGGGCATACCCGCAAAATCCAAACTGAAATAATCGCCAGCATTAGGCACCTGACTTTCGTGACCGATAAAAATCCAAGACTTACCCCAGATATTGCGCATTTCAAGCTCAAAGACAGACTGATCAATATACACATTTTTATGCGCACGTTTATCGCTCACCCATTCATCTAATTGTTGTTCAGTGATATTCATATTCGCTTCTGTGTTACGTGTTTTGCCACTTGTTCGCTTTATTAGAGGGAAACACTGCCCAAACTACTGCCACCGCAAACCATCAGTGTTTGACCCGTGACAAAACCGCTTTTTTCGTTGACAAAAAAACTAACCGCATTGGCCACATCGCTTGGCAGTCCTATGCGCTTAACGGGGATACTCGCGGCCAACGCTTTCTTTTTGTCGCTGCCATCTTCTATAACCGCATCGAACATTTCAGTGGCTTCGATAGGCCCCGGCGCCACCGTATTAACCGTAATACCATGCTCGCCTAATTCTAATGCCCACGTACGCGCCAAGCCAATCATACCAGATTTGGTTGCGCTGTAAGAAGTGCGTGTTTGTAAGCCCAAGGCGGCACGCGAAGTAATCAACACTACTCGACCAAAGCCTTGTGCTTTCATCTCTGGCAAGAACGCCTGAGTCATCGAAATGGCAGCGCCTATGTGTACCTGAGTTAGGTATTCAAAATCCTCCAGCGACACATCTTCTAGTAAGTTGGCTCGAATCAAACCGGCGTTGTGTACAAAACCAGTTACCCGAAAATCACGGGCAAGCTGCTGAGCGGTTTTCTCAACCGCCTGCTTATCACTTAAATCTAAGGCGACATTATGTAGATTTTGATGCTCAATTGCAGCGGCTCTGCGCGATACATTCACCACAACCTTGCCCTGCTCTAGCAATTGTTGGCAAATCACCTGACCAATCCCAGTGCTGCCTCCAGTAACAATAATTGTTTGACGCTTACTCACTTTAACCTCGCTCACTTAAATTTTTTCACGTTAACGGTGCATGGCTGTTTATGCTCGCTCATAGCTACTCAACTTCGCGCAAGCCTAATTGCTTAACAATCGCCATACGTGCAGCAACTGTATCAATGTCTGTACCCTTGGCCACGGCAATCAACACCGATTGATAGGTCGAATCTGTGGCGGTAAAAACCTCAATCGGGGTGCCGCTAGGCAAGGCTTCTGCCACACAAATGCTTTGCTCAATATCAGCAAACGACTGCACCGCTAAATGCGCAAACAGCACTTGACCAGCTACCTCAACCGTCACAATTGGCCATGGTGCATGCGCGATCTTACGTTTAAAAAACTCCCATTGACTATGAAACAATTCAGATACGCTCAGAATAACGCCTTCTGGATTAGTATCAGTCCAGCGCATCTGGTCGCTTAAACAACGTTTACATAACTCTCTGGGCGGGTAATTAATCTCAGAGCACGCTTGGCAATGTTGCAACTTTAAAACCCCTTGAAAATTAGCAGCACTAAACGAAGCACCTAATAAGGTGCGTGTTTTAGGTGGCTTGGGGTTTTGGCGTATCCATGGCTTTTCATAAGTAAGCACACGCCGTTTGATATGTTTACTGCCCATTGTTTAAACCCTGCGCAGCACTGCTCGCCGCCATAATCACCGCTCCCGAGCAGAGTCCTCTGTCGTAATTAATCATGCCATAACCGCTGACTATGCCAAATCGAGCATTGGCGACTTGGTTTTGATCGGCTTGCTGCGTGAGTTGACGAATATTCTCAACCACGCCCATATAACCTGCGGCGGCACCCGCCTGCCCCACCGAGAGTTGCCCACCGCACGTATTATGCGGCAATTTATTCGCCTGTTCACCTGAGCTATCAAAACGCATATCCGTGTTACGCACAAACTGGGGGCCTTGGCCTTTTTCACAAAAGCCCAAGTCTTCAAATTGCATCATGCTGATCACGGGATAATCGTCGTAGGTTTGCAATAGATCAATGTCCATTGCGCTAATACCAGCATCGCGGTACATCTGATCAATGAACTCGGTCCAGCCTCCGCGCAACTGCACTGAATCTTGAGAATGCGCATTATGCAGCTCGCCAGCAGACAAGGCGACACAATACGCCAGGCCTAATGCCTGAGCACGCTCAACACTCATCACCAGAAAACCCTCACCGCCAGTACAAGGCATAACACAATCAAATAAATGCAACTTACCTGCCACAGAGCGCGAATTTATGTATTGTTGCATGCTCAAGGTTTTATGACCAAACAAGGCAGGTGGATAATGGTTGGCGTTATAACGCTGATCCACAGCAATCCGGCCAAAATCTTCACGAGTAGCGCCATAGGTATCCATATAATGTTGGGTAATCAATGAAAATGCCGCATTGGGACCGCCCGCGCCATACGGGAATGAGGCATTTTGGGTAAAGGTGCTGAATTGACTGGTCATGACTTCAAACGACCTATGACCAGACGCATCACCACCAATACAAGCAACTATGTTGGCATCGCCTGCTTGCACTGCACGCGCCGCACGGCGCAAGGCTATCACGCCTGAGCAACCACCATAGGGCAGTTGTTCGATCCAGCGTGGTGAAATATCAAAGTGCTGGGTAAGCGTGGTGACGCTGTCCACCCCTAAGGAAAAACTGGATATGGCAAAGCCGTCAACTTCCGACTTTTCAATACCCGCTTGTTGAATCAATGTGCGTAATACACCGCCGATGTACCACGGCGCGCTGCGTGAATCGTCCTGCTTTTGGTAGCCATAGGTCACTGGTGACACGAATGCCACTCCTGCATATGACTGTATGTTTTTATTTGGCATATTACTTATCTAAAAATGCTTATGTCTTTTGTGGTTATTCTTTTTCATACTGCATAAATCAAAGCAGTGCGGCTCAGAATCAATACCACTCACTGTCTCACGCGCCAACCGTTTTAATTGCGCACGCTGTGGTTTGTTTGATGGTGTTAGCGGCAGTTCATCTACAAAAGCGATGTATCCGGGTAATTTAAAATAAGCCAGCGATTCGCTGGCCGCCATAAAAATACGCTCCGCGGTATCACGCGTTGGGCTACTGCTTTCATTGAGAATCACACTCGCCATCACCTCATCGCCACGAATTTCATCTGGCACTGCCGCCACCCCGACATGAGCGACATCATCACACAAACTCAATGTTGCTTCGACTTCCAGCGCCGAAATATTTTCACCACTGCGGCGAATTATATTCTTCAAACGATCAACAAAATGAAACGAGCCATCCTCCCCTTGACGAACAATGTCGCCGGTATGCAACCATCCGCCTAGCCATGCTTCTTCAGTTGCAGTGTCGTTTTTGTAATACCCAGAGAAAAAACCTCTTTTGGGATTGTCGCCTGTGGCGCGCACTAGCAACTCACCGGGTTCTCCAGCGGATACCACAGCCCCTTGTTCATCGACTAACTGAATATCCAGACCCATCGGCTGTTTACCAATACAAGAAGTGCCAACGTGGCGCGGTTCTTCAAACGCGGCGATACAATTGGTGTTGCCTGTTTCAGTCATGCCCCAGCTTTCAATCAACGGAAAACCAAACCGTTGTTCAAACACAGCATGATGCACTGGGTTTACTCCAGCACCATAGCCAAATTTTATTTGTTTGGAAAAGTCATCATCACCTGCGGGGAGCTTCAAAAGAATGGCTGGCATCACGCCAAGATAGTGAATCACGCTTGCTTGGGATTCTCTCACCGCTTGCCACCAAGTTTTAGGATGGAATCGATCCATCTGAATCAAGCAACCGCCGGTCATCATCATACCTATGGAAGACACCGCCATGGCGTTCATGTGTACCAGTGGCAGCGGCGTAATCAGTCGTTCCTGACCAAGCTCAAGGCGGCAATACCCGCCAGCGTCGCGATATTTTGCACCACTGAGTAAAAAATAATCATTACTAAGTATGCAACCCTTAGGTTTACCCGTGCTGCCTGAGGTGTACAAAATGGCGCATTCCGTTTCAAGGTCGATGCTTGACGTTGATTGATGACTGCCAGTTGTATCAGCCTGTCTAATCGCTAGTTTGCTAACTTCAATATCGGCCACCAATGGAATATTCAAACCAGCTGACTCGAGTACGTCATTCAAATATTTCAGGGTATGCGAAAAACCAACCACACAAACTGCGTCACTATTGCCAATCAAATAGCCCGCCTCGTCGATCATCAGCTCACCATTAATCGGCACTACGCAAACGCCCAAAGCATTCAAGGCTAACCAATGAAAGAAAAACGGGGGCTTATTCTCAAGCAAAATAGCGACTCGATCGCCAACCTTTAAACCAGTGTTAGCGTACTGAGCTTGTAATTCATCAACCGTGGCCAGCACCTCAGCGTAGCTTGCATCAAAACTTTGTGGCGCAGCCAAAGCAATGGCTGGAAAATGCAAAAACGGCCTATCTGGATATTGCTTTACCGATAGCCTTAATTGTTCATAAACACTTTTGGGCGACATGTGATGCGTTCTGTATGTTGAATGTGATAACATATGATAATTCATATTAATTCAAAAAAGATGTAAATGCCAGAATTTGCAGAAAACTATTTAGGCTACCTCCTTGCTCGTTGCAGTTATGAAGTAAGCGCACCGTTTCACAACAGGCTCAAAGAACAAGGCATCTCGGTATTAACTTGGCGAGTGCTGTCGTCTATTCGCTACCAAGCAGACACGGTTAATAACCTTGCGAATAAAGTATTGGTTAATCAATCCACTTTAAGTAAAGCACTGGACAGAATGGAGAAAGAGCAATTGGTTCAACGTGAACAACTACCAGAATTTCGCAGCAAGACAAACGTTATTATCACTGCCAAGGGCATTGCTCAAATAGACGGCTTAATTGATGAAGCGAACGAGTATGAAGAACATTCACTAAACCACTTAAACAACGAAGAATTGCAGCAACTCAGACAACTATTACGCAAGCTGATAGAGCCAACATAATGAGTGAGCTTAGTCAATTCACTTAACATGAGATTGAAAAACATTCTATTCGGTGTAGAATAATTACTTTAAACTTAAAATATATTTAGTCGAACAAAAATAACGCGTTAATTAATATGTGGCGACCCAAGCAAAGAATAAAGTATGAACCTCGCGCTGGTGACTGGCCAAATGCTAGTCATGCGAGCAACTCCATGCTGTTTAGT
This sequence comes from Pseudomonadales bacterium, assembly GCA_965204215.1. Taxonomy (GTDB): domain Bacteria; phylum Pseudomonadota; class Gammaproteobacteria; order Pseudomonadales; family GM7GCV1; genus CBDBDZ01. The sequence goes on from CBDBDZ010000005.1 coordinate 38,973, forward strand.
TCGCTTGAGCAAGGCCGACTCGCTTTAAAGCAACGTACGTGGGTGCCTGCTATGGTGCCTTGGCGCGCTAGTGAAGACGGCGAACTCACCCAAGACGTGCTCGATTGGTATCGACGCTTTGCCGAAGGCCAGCCGGGCGCAATTGTGGTTGAGGCTACTGGCATACGAGATATCGCCAGTGGCCCACTATTACGCATTAGTAATGACAGCCATATTTCTGGTTTACAGCAATTAGTGGATACGATTCGTCAAGCCAGTGATGGCAACACCAAAGTATTCATTCAAATCATCGACTTCTTATCTATTCGAAAACGCCCAGATCGAGCAAAATATCTACAGCAATTCTTAGCAATCACCTCCAGCCACTGCGCACAACTTGGCGAGAATGACCCCGATCAAGTCAGGGCCAGTCTTGAAAATAAAAGCGATGATAAGCTCGCGGATATTCTCACTCAACGAGAATACGAAGCGCTCACACATGGCTATCGTGAACGGGTCACCGATACCCAACTGCCGTGGATAGCCGATCTGCCTGAGCGCTTACCTACTTTATTTGCGCAAGCGGCTCAGCGCGCAGAACAAGCCGGTTTTGATGGCGTTGAGCTGCATTACGCACACGCGTACACCATGTCTTCTTTCTTATCACGAACCAATACACGCGAAGACGGATACGGTGGCGTTAAAGAAAATCGTGTGCGCTTACCACTCGAAGTGTTTGACCAAGTACGCAAATCGGTGAGTGATAATTTTATTGTAGGCTGCCGCTTTTTAAGTGATGAAATTATTGAACATGGTTCAGATGTCGATGATGCTGTTTACTTTGCCAACCAGTTTGCCCAAGCTGGGATGGACTTTTTGTCTGTCTCTCGTGGTGGTAAATTTGACGATGCCAAGCAACCTAAAGTTGGCGCGGCTGCATACCCTTACACAGGCCAAAGTGGTTATGAATGCATGCCACAATATATCTCCGATGAACAGGGGCCGTTTGGTCGCAACCTACCCGCGAGTGAGCGCATCAAAAAGTCACTCGTTGACGCTGGCCATGCTACCCCTTTAATTACCGCAGGCGGCATCCATAACTTTGAACAAGCAGAGCAAATACTCCAATCTGGTCAAGCGGATGTGATTGCCTATGCCCGACAAGCATTGGCCGATCCTGATTGGTTCCGAAAAGTGAAAAACGGTGACGGCGACAAAGTAACGCTTTGTCGGTACAGTAATTACTGCGAAGCCCTTGACCAAAAACACAAGCAAGTAACCTGCGAACTTTGGGATAGAGCACAGCTAGACGATCCACAGATTACCAAAAGCATTGATGGTAAACGCCGCTTGATTGCCCCGCGTGATTATATGGAGTCTGCTGAATAATTGATTGGCAATAATCGAAACAATTAACATCTTAAACACTGAAAAAATAATCAGTCAAAAAACACAAGCATTTATAAACCAAGAAATTCTCATGCATAAAATACTAAACCCTGAAGGTTGGGCACTCCCCAAAGGTTACAGCAATGGCATCGTTGCCAGCGGCGAGCAAATATACATAGCTGGTCAAATTGGCTGGAATAAAGACTGCGAATTCGAGTCTGACGACTTTATTGACCAATGCCGTCAAGCATTACAAAACGTCATCGACTTATTGGCACAAGCGCAAGCTGGCGCTGAACACATTACTCGTATGACCTGGTATTTAGTTGATAAGCAAGAGTACCTTACACGCGGCGCTGAATTAGGCAAAGTCTATCGCGATTTAATCGGCAAGAATTTTCCAGTGATGAGCGCGGTGCAAGTGGTCGCACTGATCGAAGATCGTGCCAAAGTAGAAATTGAAGTGACCGCTGTTAAGCCTGAATGACCGCATTCACATTCTGAGCCGCAAAGGCAATCCAATACTAAACAGATTATGGCTGAGAGATCGTTTAAGAAAGAAGTATTAAAACTGCGCGCGGGCGATGGCGAGGTTTTTCGTGGCGAAGGCATTCTGGCGGTGACCAAGGCGCTACTTCAATCTGGGGTCAGCTATGTTGGGGGCTATCAAGGCTCACCCATCTCACATTTGATGGATGTTCTTAATGATGCTCAAGATATTCTGTCTGAATTAGGCACCAGTTTCGAAGCCTCGGGCAGCGAGGCAACCGCCGCCGCAATGTTAAGTGCATCAGTAAACTATCCTTTACGCGGGGCAGTCACTTGGAAGTCCACAGTTGGTACGAATGTGGCATCTGATGCCTTGGCAAACCTTGCTTCCAGTGGCGTATGCGGCGGTGCCATGGTGATTATTGGCGAGGATTACGGCGAAGGTTCCAGCATCATGCAGGAGCGCACGCACGCTTTTGCAATGAAATCGCAAATGTGGTTAATAGATCCGCGCCCGAACATGACCAGCATTGTTGACTCAATCGAGAAAGGCTTTCAATTATCTGAAGCTAGCCATACACCGCTCTTTTTCATGATGCGCATTCGTAGCTGTCACGCCACGGGCGAATTTATTGCTAAAGATAATAAGTCACCAGAGTTCACGCCTGACAACCCCGTTGCGCCGAAACGGGAGACCGACAAAATTATTCTACCGCCCAATGTGTATCAACAAGAACGCGACAAAGTGTCTGAGCGCTGGCCACGTGCAATTAAATTCATCAAGCAATACAAAATGAACGAAGTGTTTGATGGCAAACACAAAAAACTTGGCATCATTCTACAGGGTGGCATCTATAACACCGCAATTCGTGGCTTAGAACGACTTAATTTAGCGAACGTATTTGGTGATAGCGATATTCCTCTGTATGTTATGAACGTGACCTACCCCTTGGTACCAGACGAAATCATTGATTTTTGTCGCAACAAAGATCACGTACTCGTGCTTGAAGAAGGTCAACCAGAATACATTGAGCATAATCTGCATGCGATACTGCGCCAAGCGGATATTCCCTGCAAGTTGTATGGTAAAGATATTTTTCCATTAGCTGGTGAATACAGCGGTAGCGTGGTGTTACAAGGCTTGTGTGATTATTTCAGTCACACTGAGATTGCAGACGACATACCCAAGGTGAGTTCGATTGGACAAAACCTTGACGAGCTTGCCGCGCAAACACTGGTCGAAAATGTGCCACCTAGACCCGCTGGCCTGTGCACTGGTTGCCCAGAACGGCCACTGTTCAGCGCTCTTAAACAAATTCAAACAGAACTGGGCACCTTTCATATCAGTTCAGACATCGGCTGTCATTCTTTTGCTACCCTGCCGCCCTTTAATTTAGGCAACACCATCATGGGTTACGGACTCTCTTTAGCAAGTTCATCCAGCATACGCAACACCATTCCACACAAAGCCATCAGCATTATGGGCGATGGTGGCTTTTGGCATAATGGTCTTAGTAGCGGTGTAGCCAGCGCCGTGTTCAATAAGCACGACGGCTTATTAATCGTGATTAATAATGGCTATTCGGCCGCCACTGGCGGGCAAGACATACCTTCATTAGTAAAGCCCAACAGTAAGGTCGCGGTTACCATTGATGCTACTGAGTCACAGCGACAAGAAACGCAGTCAATAGAGAAAGCTTGCGAGGGCGCTGGGGTTCAATGGATACGCACCATGTCAACCTACGACATCAATAGCATGAAAAACACCTTGCGCGAAGCGCTCAGCACCGACACACCCGGCTTGAAAGTAATCGTGGCTGAAGGTGAATGCATGTTAAATAAGCAGCGCCGCGTTAGACCCATCATGGAGCAAGCCATTAAAGAGGGCGAACGCGTTGTCAAAGCGCGCTTTGTGATTGACAGCGACACATGCACTGGCGATCACGCCTGCATACGCTTGTCGGGCTGCCCTTCATTAACCATAAAAGAAAATCCAGACCCCTTGCGTGAAAACCCTGTGTCATACGTAGACAACAGTTGTGTGGGTTGTGGTGTGTGTGGCGAAAACGTGCATTCAGCTGTTCTCTGCCCTTCTTTTTCAAGAGTTGATTTAGTTCACAACCCATCAATCCTTGATAATGTTCTAAATAAGATTAGACGATCTTATATAGGCTGGGTGCAATCTCGCGTTGAACAAAAACGCCGCCAAAGAGGATTGTGATGATGACGGCATCTAACCACAATTCTAATTGCGTTCACAGCAGAACAACGAATATCGTGATTGCCGCATTGGGTGGTGAAGGCGGTGGCACACTCGTATCGTGGATCGAAGACGTTGCTTATAATGCTGGCTGGTATGCACAAGCAACCTCTATTGCTGGTGTGGCACAGCGAACCGGAGCGACTATTTATTACATAGAGCTGTTTGCTGGGCGCGGTACAAGTCGCGCACCAATCATGTCAACTTTTCCAGCACCGGGCGACATTGATATCGCCATTTCTTCTGAAATCGCGGAAGCGGGTCGCTTAATTCAACGTGGTTTTTGCAGCAAAGACCGCACCACCTTAATCACCTCAGATCATCACGTATTTGGCATTACTGAAAAAGTCACATTAGGTGATGGCAGAGCCAATACAAAAAAAATAAGCGCAGTTGCTGCGCAACAATGCAAACGACTCGTCAGTTTCGACATGCTCGAGTTAGCCAATACACACAACACCGTCATTAGCGCAACCTTATTCGGCGCACTCGCAGGTGCTAAAGCCCTACCGTTTACTAAAACCGATTACGAAGCCGTTATTTCATCCAGCGGCAAGATGGTGGAGAGCAATCTTGCCGCGTTCAATGCCAGCTATAATCGCGCGATTGCGCCGCAGCTGGTCGTGGAAAGTACAAACTCGTCTACACCCCTAGCAAATGCACAAGTCGATGATGCTATAACTCAAAGCCAACTTGCTACTGAAAAGGCGGACTTTCGTTTACCTAAAGCCACCACCATCGCTGGCAAACAATTGTTAGCGCGTATAGAAAATAACTTTCCTGAATCTTGTTATGAGTTTCTCACTCACGGGGTCGAAAGATTGCTTGATTACCAAGACCTTGACTACGCCGAGCAATATCTTGACGAGTTGGAACAGATTTTAGCCGCCGACAATGGCCGACAAGCGCACACTTTAAGCCGAGAAACAGCGCGGCATTTAGCATTGTGGATGTGTTTTGAAGACACCGCTCGGGTAGCACAAATAAAAACCCGCGAAGCGCGAAATAACAAAATACGCGCTGAGGTTCAAGCCGAAGATGATCAGATATTACACATCACCGAGTTTTTTGCGCCAAGACTCGAAGAGATTTGCCAGCCACTACCAGCCGCGTTAGCACGTGCCATTATCGCCTCACCTATGTGTCGTAAACTGGCAGCGCCTCTTACCAAAGGTAAACGCTTGCGCACAGATACGATAACTACGTTTAGTCTCTTGAGAATGATGGCCTTCACGCGCAAATGGCGGCGACGACACTACAGCTTTCAGCACGAACATAGCCAAATCCAGCAATGGCTAGAAATGATTAAACGCTATACTAAAGAAGGCAATATTGATGCAGCGACAGAGCTTGTCAAAAGCGCCACTATGGTCAAAGGTTATGGCAAAACCCGCGAACGCGGCAGCAAACAAATGCAACAACTACTCGACGTATGCGCGGCTCGTTCAATGACCGCCGATATGATTAAGAAACTGCGCACAGCAGCACTCGCCGACGACTCAAATGAAGCGTTCGCAGAGCTGATGACAGACCATGAGTTGATGACAGTTTAATGGGAGCTTTGAGATAAGCTCAACTGCGTTCGCGTGTGTAATTCTCTAATGCTTTAAGAATTGATTCTGGAATCGGGCGCGAAGCTAGATTACCGTCTTCAAGAATTTCTGCGTAAATTCTAGTCGCCATTCCCTGTGTGATGATTGCGCCATTGTCTTGTTGCACCGCTTTGCAACGCCAATGCATAGTTGAATTACCAACCTTTTCTAAATCAATAGAGGCAATTACCTTGTCGCCATAAGCCGCAGGCCCCTCAAAGCGAAAATCAATTCGGCCCATCACAAACGCCGTTCGATCCTCGTCAACCATTTTATTTACCGCATAACCTGCTCGGCGAAACAGCTCATGTTCAGTATCATTAAACCACGCCATCATGCGCGGAAAATAAACCAAACCAAATGGGTCTGAGTCGCCCCAATTAACGTTAATAACCGTATTATAGTGAATATTCATAATAAAACTGAGTCAGGCACAAACCCGCTGTTTGTATAGCGCAACACCAAGTGAGAGCGTTAATTCGTCACCAGCAAGGAGATAGATCGACTTTATCTTGGTTAGTTAGCTGGCCATCCTTTTGTAGCTCTTGCAAGATGCGCCATTCATACTTATCAAACTTCATCGTTTCTGGTATTTCACTTTTGCTAATAGTTACGATAAATTTTGACATTACATAATATTTTACCTCAGATAGAGCCAATAACTGGATTCTTTTTCTCATTATTTAGAGAACAAAGAGATAATGTTTTCCTCTTCACATTGATAGACACACACACCACTCGAAGTTTGCATAACTGATTATCGGTGAACTAGACTGAATTGAACCTTGAAAATTCGTTGCTGGCGGCAAGGTGGTCGGTTCGGATTGACACAATCCAAACTTTGTAAAACTAGCCGATAGTTTTGGCACAAAGGCTTATCGCGCCGATTCATTTAACGAATTTAACGCACACCTAGAAACGACAACTGATGATTCTAGCAACGGACCAGTCGTAATTGACATACCCTGTGAACGCGATGGTGAGACCTCACCATGGAGTTTTTGATGCCAGCCGATTATAGTCGTTAGGCTCTGCTTTACGCATCAAACTCACGCAATGCCTGATGCCCCATGATTACTTTTTGCACTTCTGAGGCACCTTCATAGATACGCAACGCCCTGATTTCACGATACAAAGACTCAACCATATTACCCGTGACAACGCCCAAACCGCCGTGCAATTGCAAGGCTTGATCGATCACTCGCTGCGCGGCCTCAGTCGCGTAAAACTTTGCCATTGCCGCTTCGCGCGTGACCCGCACACCTAGCGTATCTTTTGTCCAAGCTGATCGATATATCAGTAGCGCACTGGCATCAATATCCAGCGCCATCTCACCGAGCGATGATTGAGTGATGGCTAAATCACTTAATTTACCACCAAATATCTCTCGATTAGTTGAATGTTTTCCAGCCTCATCCAACGCACGGCGGGCAAAGCCTAAGGCGGCAGCGCCCACCGTTGAACGAAAGACATCCAACGTTGCCATTGCAATACCAAAGCCTTTATCAGGTTGTCCAATCATGTGGTGCTTAGACACGCGGCAGTCTTCAAAGTTTAAAGTGGCTAGAGGATGTGGCGCAATAACGTCAATGCGATTAGCTATTTTCAAACCAGGATTATCCGCTTCAACTAAAAAGCACGAAATCCCCTTAGCACTCGACCCTTCATTACTACTTGCAGAGCTGCGAGCGAATACGGTATAAAAATCGGCAATACCACCGTTTGAAATCCAAGTCTTAGTTCCATTCAACACATATTCATTGCCATCAGCCACCGCTTCGGTGGTCATTGCGGCAACGTCTGAACCAGCATTGGGTTCAGACAAGGCAAACGCCGAAATCAATTCGCCTTTAGCCACCTTGTTTAAATAGCGTTGCTGTATAACGTCATCACCGAACAATGAAATTGGCCCGCTACCAAGGCCTTGCATAGCGAAGGCAAAATCGGCTAGGCCAGAGTAGTAAGCCAAATGCTGACGACTCAAACACAGGCTGCGTACATCCAAACCCGGATAATTGCCACCAGCATTCGCAGGTACTGAGTTCTTTAACCAACCAGCAGCGCCAAGCTGCGCGACTAACTTCTTGCATGAGGCATCAACATCATCGTGTGCGTCTTCAAGCCAACTAAGCTCACTTGCTGCCCAAGCATCAAGCTCTGACGCAAGTTCACGATGAGCTGCATCAAAAAAAGGCCATTGCTTATAACTTTGATCTGCCATTACTCAGCCTCTTAGTCTTAACTCTAGTTACCTTCAAACTCTGGCCGTTGCTTGGCCACAAACGCACGATACGCGCGCGCAAAATCTTCAGTCTGCATGCACAAGGCTTGCGCTTGTGCTTCAGCTTCGATGGCTTGATCAATGGTCATCGCCCATTCTTGATGCAGCATAGTTTTGGTAATACCGTGCGCAAAAGTCGGCCCAGCTACGAGTTTGGCAGCATAGTTCTGCGCCTTAGATGTGACCTCATCGCCTGCGTGTATTTGGTTAAAAAAGCCCCAATCGAAACCTTCTTGCGCAGACATAGAGCGACTACTTAACAGCAAATCAGTCGCACGACCTTGACCAATAATACGAGGCAAAATCGCACATGCGCCCATATCACATCCTGCCAATCCAACACGGCCAAATAAAAACGCCACTTTTGCTTCGGGTGACCCAAAGCGAATGTCTGATGCCATTGCCATAATTGCGCCAGCACCAGCACAAACACCATCCACAGCCGCAATAATAGGCTGCGGGCAAGTCTTCATGGCTTTCACGAGATCGCCCGTCATGCGAGTAAACTCGAGCAAGCCCTTCATGTCGCGCTCAACTAAAGGACCGATAATTTCGTGTACATCACCGCCTGAACAAAAATTGCCGCCCTCACCTTCGATAACCACAGCATGAATATCGTCAACATAGTTGAGTTGGCGAAAGAGGTCTCGCATCTCCGCATATGACTCAAAAGTAAGTGGGTTCTTTCGTTCGGGGCGGTTAAGTGTGAGAGTGGCTACGTTATCGACTACATTCCAAATAAAATGCTCCGCTTGGTAGTTTGCCAACTTATCGAGTGTTTTCATAATGTGTTTGTTTAAATTGCTTGTTTTCTGTTATTACGCAGTTCTGATTATTTCGCTTTTACTAATTTGTTGCTACTCTTTTATTGTTGCTCTTTTATTGTTATTAGGTCGTTTCGCCGCCATCCACCATTAATGCCTGACCATTAATGCTCAGCGGAGCCGTTGATGCTAAATAGTACACTTGCTGTGCCACTTCATCGGGTTGCACAAAACGTGCTTGCGGATTGTGTTTGGTCAGCTCAGCAATTGCTTGCTCTTGGCTACGACCCGTTTTTTGCATTATGTTTTCGATTGCGTCTGCAACAATATCGGTTTCGGTAAATCCCGGGCAAACGGTATTGATGGTGACTCCCGTCTTGCTCAACTCCTTTGCAAGGCTGCGAGTTAAGCCCATGATGGCATGCTTAGCGGCACTATAGGCACTCACATAGCCATAGCCTTTAACACTGGAAGTGCTTCCAACATTGATGATTCTACCCTGTTTGCGCTCCAACATATCGGGCAGAGCATTTTGTATGCAATAGCAAGCACCTAAGTAATTAACATCGAGCATCGCTTGCAGCTTATCCGGACTGGTCTGCAAAAACGGCGCTGCGTGTGCGGCTCCTGCATTATTAACTAATACTGCAACAGCACCAAAGATTTTCTGTGCTTGGGTAAATGCCTTTTCAACTGCCGCAGGGTCGGTAATATCGCACACAATCGCTTGTGTGCTTTTGCCAAGCTGGGATACCTGCTCATCAAGCACATCTTGGTTTCGCCCCAACAAACTTAAAGCGTATCCGTTGTGAGCAAATAGCTTGGCAATGGCGGCGCCAATGCCACGGCCTGCTCCGGTAATTAACACATGAGTACTAGACATTGATCACCATCTGCGCGGCGCGTTTTAAGTTGCGTTCAAGCTGTGCAAAACCAGCTTCATATTGTACTGGTACTTTAATTGCATCACCTGCATAGCCCAGTTCGGCGGCAGCCCGCGTTGCCCAGTTAGGGTCTGATAGGTGCGGGCGAGCAAGGCAGCACAAGTCTGCTCTACCCGCCATCAAAATGCTATTAACGTGATCGATTTCGAAAATATTGCCAACGGCCATTGTCGGAATATCGGCTTCATTTCGAATTTGATCTGAGAATGGTGTTTGAAACATACGACCATAAACTGGTTTTGCATCATTGCTGGTTTGTCCAGCAGACACGTCAATGATGTCGGCTCCTGCTTGTTTAAACGCACGACTTATCTCGACAGCCTCAGACGGGGTTACGCCAAGATCACCTATCCAGTCGTTTGACGAAATTCGCACGGACATGGGTTTTTCATCTGGCCACGCGGCGCGCATGGCACTAAACACCGCCAGTGGGTAACGAAGACGGTTTTCTAACGAACCTCCGTATTCATCTGTGCGTTTATTTAAAACAGGCGTGATAAAAGCTGAAATTAGGTAGCCATGCGCCGCGTGCAGTTCGAGTAAATCAAAACCAGCCGCATCAGCACGTTTAGTGGCGGCAACAAAGTCTTGTAGTACGGATTGCATTTCAGCGTGCGTTATCTCTCTAGGAGTATCACTGTGGCTCGCAAAAGGCACCGCTGACGCACTGACCAACATCCAACCACCGTCGTTTAAGGGTTCGTCGCTTAAAGTTGATTCCCAAGGCTTTTTAGTAGAGCCTTTAGGGCCTGCATGTCCGAGCTGAATAGCCATCTTCGCGTTGGTATACTTATGCGCAAAACCAACAATTCGCGCCCACTGGCGCTGTTGCTCGTCATTCCATATGCCTGTGCAGCCCGTGGTGATTCTGGCATCTGCGGACACATCGGTCATTTCGGTATAAACCAAGCCCGCGCCGCCTTTTGCCAGAGAACCATAGTGCACAAAGTGCCAGTCATCTGGCACACCGTTTTCAGCGCAGTACATTGACATCGCAGACACAACAATACGATTAACCAGCGTCATGTTGCGTAATTTAAAAGGCACAAACATCGGCGCTATTGGAGTAGCAGCGGGCTTACCCGTCGCGTTCTCAGCAAACCATCGCTCCATTGCCTCTAACCATGCCTGATCTCGTAAACGAAGGTTTTCATGGCTCACTCTTTGACTTCGAGTGAGCAATGAATATGAAAACTGTTTGAAATCAAATTTCAAATAGCGATCAAGCTGTTCAAACCAAGTGAGAGAGTTTCGCGCCGAACTTTGTAAACGCAAAACATCCACTTCACGCTCAGCTTGATAGTCAATCAGTGCTTGTTTTTTGTCACTCACGGTATCTAACTTTTGCGCCAATGAGATAGCGTCTTCAAGCGCAAGTTTGGTGCCAGAACCAATCGAAAAGTGCGCGGTATGTGCAGCATCGCCAATCAACACCACATTGTCTTTAATCCAGTTATCGCACAACACCCTAGGAAAGTTAATCCATGCAGAGCCTCTTATGTGCGCAGAATTGATCATCAATTGATGACCACCTAAATATTGCTCAAACACTTTTCGGCAAGTCTCTGCGCTTTGATCATGTGACATGCTATCAAAACCAAAATTCTCATAGGTTTGGGCATTGCACTCAACAATAAAAGTAGAGGTGTCTTTATCAAATTGATAGGCATGCACCCACAACCACCCGTGCTCGGTTTTCTCCCAAATAAACGTAAAGGCATCATCAAAGGTCTGGTGCGTGCCTAACCACACAAAACGGTTGGGTCGCATATCAATATCACATTTAAAGTGATTTAGATTATTATTACGTACACGACTGTTCAGACCGTCGGCGGCAACGATGACATCGGCATCTGGAAACTGCTCAGACAGATTTTCTACGTTCACCTCAGTCTCAAAATTAACCTCAACCCCAAGCTCAGTTGCCCTATCGTATAATATTTTCAGTAACCGCTTGCGCCCTATGCCGATAAACCCATGTCCACCAGAGCGATCAGTTTCACCGTTCACGATGATGTCTATGTAGTCCCAATGAATCAACTCATTGCTCATCTGCTGAGCGCTAACAGGGTCGTTGGCAATTAAGTTTTCCATCGTTTGATCCGAAAAAACAACCCCCCAACCAAAAGTATCACCAGGTTTGTTGCGCTCGTAAACGCTGACCCTGTGCTCTGGGTTTCTGAGTTTCAAAGAGATGGCAGTGTACACACCACCAGGGCCACCACCCAAACAAACAACATTCATCGTAAAAAAGCCTCGCCAACCATCAACGCATTGAATCGAAATTAACTTGGAAAAATATATATTACTTTAAACTTAAAGTATATATTTTAAACTTAAATCATTTTGTTTATGGAATGTTACCGTTAGAATTATGCATTGGTCGTATTCACTCAGCAATCATGAATAAAACACAATTTACAAAAATTTCGTCCAGAGACTTAGAGACTCGGCTTACCGATGATGATCACCATGCATTGCGTGTGTGGCTAAAGCTGTTGTCTACTTCGCAATTGATTGAAAATAATATTCGCGAATTGCTGCGGGTGAATTTTGATATAACCTTACCGAGATTTGATTTAATGGCTCAGCTGTATCGCCATTGTGAAGGTTTGAGTATGAGCAGCCTAGCTGAGTTAATGATGGTTTCTGGCGGCAATGTTACTAATATCGTTAAACAATTAGAGCGTGATGGCTTAGTGACTCGAACACCTCAGAAACAAGACAATCGCTCCTTTATTGTCAACTTATCAAACAAAGGCAAGGCAGAATTCGAAAAAATGGCTCCCACACATGAACAATGGATAACCATGCTGACAGACGGTTTAGAAGCCGATGAATTGCAATCGCTGATTAATAATTTAGATAAATTAAAAGCGCACATTAAGGCCAGTGGCGCGCAAAAATAATTTCATTGTTCAAAATTGTGCTGCATCAAACATCTACCATAATCAGCTAATTAGATGATATCAACAAGTCGAGTTAAGTGCTAAGATGTTTTGCTCGGGTAGTGTTCATTCATAACTGGGAGAAAAATAATAATGACAAGCTCATTGAGTCGCTTTAATCGACGCCAATTTTTAATCAACTCTGGGAAGCTAGGCGCCGCTGTTGCGCTAACGAGTATGACATCCTATGCAAGCTCAAAACCCAAACTTCCCGCTGTTACATCAATCACCGAGTTCAGCGCCACCCAATTATCAGAAGCCATTCGTTCACGCCAAGTGAGCTGCGTTGAGGTGATGCAAGCTTACTTAGCCCGCATCGACAAACTCAACCCAACTTACAACGCAATCGTCAATCGACAAGACTCTGATGATTTAATCGCACAAGCCAGAGCAGCCGACCAAGCCTTAACTAAAGGCTATTATTTTGGCTGGATGCACGGCATGCCTCATGCAATAAAAGACCTCTCTGATGTAAAAGGCATGACCACCACAATGGGCTCGCCGATTCTTAAAAACAACGTTGCGAAAGCCGATTCAATTTTTGTGGAACGCATCCGCAATCAGGGAGCAATCTTTATTGGTAAAACCAATGTGTCTGAATTTGGTTTGGGTTCGCATTCGTATAACCCTGTTTATGGTGTGACGAGAAACGCCTACGACAAAGATCTCTGTGCTGGCGGTAGCAGCGGTGGTGCCGCCTGTGGGCTGGCATTGCAATTATTACCCGTTGCCGATGGCGGTGACATGATGGGTTCACTGAGAAATCCAGCGGCGTACAATAACGTCATCGGTTTTAGACCTAGCCTAGGACGCGTTCCAAGTAATGACAGCAACTTTTTTTATCAACAACTGGGGCTATTCGGCCCTATGGGTAGAAACAGTGAAGACACTCGACGGCTGCTGGCAACGATGGCTGGTTACGATTCACGCGCACCCATGAGCCTGCGAGATAAGGTTCCGTCAGATGGCATCAAAACACCACTCTCCAATTACCGAATTGGTTGGATGGGCGACTACAACGGCTATCTTGAAACTGAAGCTGGAGTGCTTGATCTATGCACGCAATCACTGTCTGCACTTTCTGAGCATGGCTTAGTTGTTGAGGATTGCCACCCAGACTATGACCTTGGTCGACTTTGGCAAACATGGTTAACTTTGCGCCACTGGACCATTGCTGGAAGCGCCCACGCCATGTACAACAACCCTGCGCTGCGCGCACTAATGAAACCCGAAGCGGTATGGGAAGTTGAAGGCGGTTTAAATCAAACTGGCTTGGAAATAACCAAGGCTGGTGTCGCGCGTGTTGACTGGTATAACGCGTTGAATCAATTGTTTAAAAAGTACGATTTTCTTGCCCTGCCATCCGCCCAAGTGTTTGCTTTTGATGTTGAATTGAATTGGCCTAAAAAGATCAATGATCGCGAGATGGATACGTATCATCGTTGGATGGAAGTGGTAATCGGTGCCACACTGGCTAGCTGCCCAAGCCTTAACCTGCCAGTTGGCTTTGACACAAAAGGCAGGGCGATGGGCATGCAATTACTCGGACCAATTGGGTCAGAAGACAAATTACTTAACTTTGCTGCGGCTTACGAGAAACAGTCAAATTATCTGCAAGTACGGCCGCAATTGAACATTTAGCCTTGTTAACCACACCAATAATCCTCAAGCCAAGCCTACTATAAAATTTAGCAACCATGATAAAGCGATGTTTATTAATCTTTGTTAGTCTGGGTACGACAGCATGCCAATACTCACTTGAGCAACAGCCTGCGGATATCGTCTTTAAAAACGGGGTAATTTATAGCGTGGATCAATCTAACCCACAGACCGAAGCCATGGCTATTACGGAGGCTTATATAGCTTACGTGGAATCGCTGCAATCACTGGATAAAATGATTAGCGCAAGCAAAGCACTGATACGAGACCACAACACAAATAACAATTATAAGAACCTACACTGAGGAAAAGAAAATGTCAGAAACCAACAAACACGCCAATAGCTACGCCTGGTATGTGGTCATATTATGTATGATCGCCTATATTTTTTCGTTTGTTGACCGGCAGATATTAGCACTACTCATTGAACCCATTCGAGAAGATCTACAAATCAGCGATACTCAATTCAGTCTACTTAACGGGCTAGCGTTTTCGCTGTTTTACGCCACCATGGGCATACCCATTGCGCGTTTAGCAGACAGCCGCTCACGACCAGCTATCATTGCTGCGGGCGTATTCTTGTGGAGCTTAGCAACGGCGGCCACAGGTCTGGGGAAATCATTTTGGCATATTTTTGTTGCTCGGATGGGCGTAGGAGTCGGCGAAGCGGCTCTATCCCCCGCCGCCTATTCAATGATCACCGATTTATTTCCTAAAGAAAAATTAGGCCGCGCATTGGCGGTATATTCGATTGGCTCGTTTATTGGTGGCGGTCTTGCATTTTTAATCGGCGGCGCTGTAATCTCGGCGCTGAGCGAAATGAAAAATATTTCCATGCCTTTAATGGGTGAGCTAAAGCCGTGGCAAATGACATTTATTATTGTCGGTTTACCTGGCATATTACTTGCATTGATTTTTTCAATCACGGTCAAAGATCCAACCCGTTCTACGCAAGCGCTGGCAGGTCAAGCGCCTGAAAGCGAACGCGCCAGTTTTGCAGAAACACTGAAATTTATAAAGCATAACGGTCGATTCTTCTTCGCACTCTATGGTGGCTTCACCCTCACCGCAGTTGCGCTCTTTGGCCTATTGTCCTGGCTGCCAGCGTTTCTAGGCCGAGTTTACCTCTTAACTCCTGGCGAGATAGGTTTGATTCTTGGCCCCATTATGTTGGTAGCCAATGTTGGAGGCGTTTTATGCAGCGGTTGGTTAACGGATCGGCTTGAAAAAAATGGCCGAGCCGATGCATCCATGCGCGCTGGCATGATTGGCGCATTTGGACTAGTAATACCAGTTGCGCTGTTCTCAATTATGCCCAGTCAAAATTTAGCCGTGATATTTATTGCCATCTCACTATTTTTTGCGTCATTTCCTTTGGCAACTTCGGCCACCGCCATGCAATTAGCATCACCCCCGCACATGCGTGCGCAAGTATCAGCCATATTCTTATTTTTAAATAGCATTATTGGACTAGCGATTGGCTCATTCATCGTCGCATTAATAACCGACTATGTGTTTCAAAGCGACGCTACAGTCGGCTGGTCAGTTTCAATCGTTTGTAGCATTAGCACGCTCGCCGCTGGAATACTTATTGCACGAGGCCTGCAACCATTTCGAGACTTACTAGCAAAATATTAACCCTATGACGCGCTATGGTGAACTCAAGCCTCACATTACAACTATGAGTAAATTCACTATCGAACTGTAACTCTTCAAAACGAGAGCAAACTGGTTTTTACGAACAATAAAAGGATAACAAAAAGAAAAGTTACTTATGCATAAGTCATTGATTTTTATGGTGGCTATGGGTAAACCTGAAAAAGCTTTTCGCTATGTTTCAGGCTGTTTCGCGGTCTATGTAAAATAGATATAATTCAAAGACTTAATGTTCAGCCTGTTTCAGGTGGTTTCCCTACAGCGCAACACAAACGGTATACGTTTGTGTATACATTTTAGCCCTTTGAGTTCAGTTCCCGACCATGATTACAGACATACAATTAAGAAACGCCAAGCCAGAAATAAACGACTACACCATAAAAGTAGACAAGGGCTTATCCCTATTAGTTAAGAAAACAGGCAGTAAATTATGGCGTTTCAGATACTCATTCGCTGGTAAACGTTGCATGATTTCAGTGGGGAAATACCCGCAAGTGACTATTAAACAAGCTAGAGCCAAGCAACAAGAATATCATGGACTACTGTCTCAAAACATAAATCCATCGACCAGTAAAAAAATAGAACGACTTAACCAAGGCAATGACCAAACATTTACAGGTGTCGCGTTAGAGTGGTACGCTAAGAATTACGAGCAAGGCAACCTAAAGCATAAAAAAAACATATTAAGACGATTAGAGTTATATGCGTTCCCGACTATTGGCAAACTACCGATAGAGGAAATTAAAGCTCCCATGTTATTTAATATCATCGAATCAATTCAGCAGACAGGACATGTTGAAACGGGTAAGCGTGTAAACGGTATTTGTAGCCTCGTGTTTCGCTACGGAGTTGCTAAAGGTTATTGTGACAGAGATATAACACAAGACTACAGAGGAATGCTGAAAACAGCAAAATCCAAACACTTAGCAACACTCACCAAACCCGAAGAGATTGGCGAGCTGTTACGAGATATGAAAAGTTATCACGGCAAACCTATTGTAAAAACTGCATTACTTATTTCACCTTATGTTTTTGTGCGTCCGAACGAACTTGTTAACTCAACATGGGATAATATCGACTTTGAAAATTCACACTGGCTCATCCCTGCCGAGTTTATGAAAATGAACCGTGACCACCTCATACCATTTCCTCAGCAAGTAAAGTCATTACTAGAAGCACTTTACCCTATCACCTGTGATAGTAAATACATTTTTCCCAGTGATAGAGACCAAGCAAAATTTATGAATGCTCAAACGATCAATCAAACCCTCAAACGCATTAATGATGGTAAATACAAGGGGCGCATTGTGTCACATGGTTTTCGTGGCATGGCTTCCACCATTCTCAATGAGCATAAATTTCGTAGTGATGTGATTGAAAAACAACTCGCTCACCAAGAAAGTAATAAGGTTCGAAACGCTTACAATCATGCCGAGTACCTCAAAGAACGTACTGAAATGGTGCAGTGGTATGCTGACTATCTTGATGGACTTGCGCGTGAATGAAAATAATCGTTGCAATACTTTTATCTGCTCTCTTTTTGTATTCGTTGCTTCAAATCCATTGCATATTCCACAAAATCGACACCAATAGCTTCGCAAAATTGATAGGACTCCAACAAATCTAATCGTCTTTCTTTGCGCTCACACCTACTGACGAAAGTTTGGGTTGCGTCAAGCCTTTCTGCTAGCTCAATTTGTGAAATACCCGCATCGACACGTCTTTGCTTTAGCATGTCCACAGCAATTTCATATTTTCTTGAATGGATACTTTTAATCATGATTTCTATCTCGTTTGTTTTTCGAGAATAGAGCCTAATTTGGATTAATACTAATTAGGCTAGCCTAAATAAGAATAGCCTATATACGAATAGCCTAAAAACGTATATATTTGCAAAAATATATCGTTGATATAGACCTATTTCAATCGCTAGTAATAGGCATTTACTTATTTAAGAAACCACTGATGGATTTTTATTATGATAAAAATAAACTTGACATTCGTATTATTTCCTTACAATAGTAGTTATTCAGGCAAATCCAAAGCCATGAATTTATATTCTAAAAAAATACATATGGAACTAAGGAAAACAAGGATCGCACTCAGCGCGGCAGCAGCTATAGCTACTGGTGCTCAGGCACAAGATGCTCAGGCAGGAGAAGTGTCATTTAATCAATGGGCACAAGAGAATCCAGAAGCAGCAACAATGGCTTTAAACAATAGGTCAGTTCAGCAAGAAACAGCGGAAAGAGTAATTGAGGGAAGAAAAACCACACAAGCTCAAGTGGCAGAGAGTCTCAATCCTACAAACAATGAATGGCGCATCGGTGTGCAAGGCAGTGATAATTTACGACAACTTAACAGCTCATTTAATTACAAAAACTTTGGTGTGGGACTACAGCTAACAGACACCGATAATGTTGAGCAATACGCATTCACTGCGGGTTTAAGATTTACTCCAGCGCAAGCATCGGCTCTTTCTCGAGTACTCGAAAATGGTCAAATCAAAGTATCACTGGTTGAATCAGAGGTACAAAACGCGATTGCTAATTTTGATGAAACAGGGGCAGGGTTTGAATTTATATTTAATCTAAGAAATGCCATTTTAAAGCAAATTTCTGTTTTTCATAGTGATCATGATATTGATATCACCGATGGCTCAGATCAATTTAGGGTATCAGGACAAGAGATTCAAAGTAGTGTAGCAAACACTAGCACAGCATCGACCAACACCCAAACTACTACCGTTACAACTACTACCAGCGAAGTGAGAAATGTTGCTGAAGATGTAACTCAAACGGGTATACGAGCCTTAATAAGTCTTAGCAAAGATTTAGACGTGGCACTCGCGTATACCAGAGACTCACTGGGTGAATCACTTACATCAGCAGGGTTTGAGTATAGAATCAATAAGGGGTGGTTTATCAAGGCAGACTATCAAGAGACTCGAAGATTTAGTGGCAACGAAGTGCAAGATATTGCTTCTCTCACGGCTCATTATAACAAAGGTGCATTTTCCGCTTTTGCGGGTGTACGAGATAACGGAATAGGCACAGAGCCATATGCAGGGATTCAATATCGAGTGAATTTTGGAGGAGTTTCTCAAGAATCGAGTCGAAGTATAGCTAGTTCTCTCACGAGTCCGGTGGCGAGTGCTACTGAGCTTCATCCACATGCTATTTCACAGGAGACTCGTTCAACTGAGAATACTTCTGTTTCTGAGCAGGTGAATAATATTGCGACGGGTGGTATTTCAAACATTACTACGACGACAGATTCTTGCTCACTAGATTTCAATGTTTCTGATCTTGACGGTGTTGAGTCTGTGATGGTTCGTTTATCCACTGGAGAAATTCAATTATTTTCTACATCATCTGGCACCGCAACGTTCACGGGTCTTACAGACAATACAACCTTTGGCATTGAACTACTTGCCACCACACAAGACGGTATCAACGGTTCATCTAACCAGCAACTCCTTGCTTCAGCTCAATGTACCACCCCAGAAATTGAGCCTGCCATTTCAACCCCTGTCATAGACACTATAGGGACTTGGGATATTACGGACAATGGAGGAGCAGGAGGGATTTTTGCTTCAAGGTTCACTATTACTGGAAGTGATATTCAGCAAGGTGCTGTATTTAGAATTCTTACTCCAGTAAGAGGGCTTACTATTGATTCAAATACAGGGGTTCTTACTTTCGATGAAGATGTTTCAGGTATGCAGTCTCTTGCTGTCACGGTTCAAGTGACCAACACAGATGGAGGAACTGACACCGATACGTTTACTTTAAACATTACCGACAACCTTTAAAACTAATTCTCTAGGAGGAATTTCAAATGAAGCAACTATTTACATTAAGCTGTATTATTTTTCTTGGTGCTTGTGCGCCTAAATTTTCAGAACAAGAGATATCCCAAGCTCGTTTGGATATGCAGGCAAGCCAAGATAAAGTCAGTGCGTTACAAAACGAACTAATGGCAAACAAAGCTTATAGTGAGGGTAGTTGTACTACACCTGCACGATATAAAAAACCGACACCCTATGTCACGAACGAAGAAGAAGCCAAAGACTATTCGTATGCCTATTGCTTGAGTCCGTTGGCTTGTGATGTTAATGAGTCAGCGCTTGACTTAGATAGTGCTGCGGAACGCTTTTTAGGGAGTGAACTCTGTAGTCGTTATACAGATCAATTAAGAACTGATGGACAAATAACCAACAATACAGTCCTTAATATCTTTGAAGCATTTGTAGACTCTCGATGTGAACAGGAGTCTACGGGTTTTTGGGCTGGACTTTGGAGGGCAAGCAATTGCGTTGCGTCTGCTTCAGCAAAAATAACAAAACTGGCTCAGCTAAAAAACTGTTTAAATAATAAACACAAGCAATACTTAAAAGATTCTCAGGATTGGTTGCACTATCCTATAACGGAGAGACAAGCCTGCGAGTCATTGCAAGTACAACTTGATCAAACTCAACAGGATTTAGTACAAAAAACAGCTATTTACCAGCTAATGATTTACTAGGAGAACATTAATGATTGCTTTGCGAATTTTTCAAGTTACCTCTCTCTTGATTGCTATCCTTGCCTTTGTGACAGACGAAGAATACATAGGTGATGTGACAGTTGAAGACCTGAGTCAGGTAATTTCTTTTATAGCTAACGTTGTTTGGGCGTTTATAAAACTGGTCATTACCAATGTAGTATTATTAGTCAGTATTTTGGCTACTATTCCTGTATTTATTGTAGATATAGCGATTGAGAATAATTATCTCAGTAGTATGTGGAGTTGGTCTTGGAATACAGTCTCTGTAGATTGGTTTTGGCATCAAACCAAAGGTATTGAGTTGATTTTTATTTTTCTAATGTCTACTACAATTGGCTTTTTGTTTCCTCCGTCAAACTAATAAAACGACGGTTTTCTATTCAAATCTGATGGATTTAATTCCTCGCTCATCTGCATTGAGTTGAAGCAATGAGACTGTTCAAAATTTAGATACACCAATCCAAAAATCACCCGTTGATGCGCCGTAGTCCCCATTGAGTTGTAGACCTGTTGATTGACCATTCAACGATATAAAATCATCGGCGTTTCGAGATAGCGTAATCGTATTGATAGGGTCGATACAAAATTCGGGGATTTGCTCTTTTTGAAAACAAATTTTATCTTGGTTTCATGTGAAAAATTCATTAACAAAAAACAATTTCAAATCTTGGTCTCAGTTTGGTTTATAAAGTAAATATTGCGCATTTCAATCAACTCAAATGCTTGGCGTATCATGGAGTTCAATCGTGATAGCAAATTCTCAGCTAAGGTTTATTGAGTCGGCAAGACTCGATACCTTGCTGCCGATTGCTACATTCGTGAAATAATGTAGGCACTGATTGTCGTAGACTGCGTAACCTGGATTACAACTGACATTACCTAGAGTTCGTCAGGATATTTCCCATCTGTGATTAACCACATCCTGACGAGTACAAGTAGCTGTTGCTTGCTGTTGACGTTCACCATTTGGGATATCCACAGTTCTTTGTACTAGTTGTGAGGCTGATGGAGCTCCTGCTGGAATGGTAATGCTTGAATCACTAGACCAACCATCTGGTAGTTCTGAAATAGGGCAGTTTAGTGTCGCTAAAACAGCTTCACACTCACCACTTGAGTTTTCTGTAAATCCATCTACACAATCAACTCTAGAAGTTTCCTCAAAACTCCAAGTCCATGTTTCAGGATTACAATCAGCTGTCAGTGTGTAATTGATAGTACCGTGAGCTATGTCTTTAGATGTACTTCCAGTATAAGGTTCAGATTGCTCTGGTATATTATATTCGTTTCCTGATTCAGTCACAGTGTGGTTTTTAGCAGGGCAGACAATAGTTTCAGGCTCATCTTCCTCAACATCTTCCTCGCGATGATCATAGCTGAGTTCGGTGGTTGTGCCAGTGATGCGCGAACATATCTGCTTGCCTGCTAGGTCTTTACAAAAAGATAACTCAACCTGAATAGGTAGATGCTTATCAGCATCATCACGGGATGGCAAGATAAAACTGTGTTGACCGATATTTTCAGTATCCCAATTACCATTATTTAGAACCCGAGCTTGGTAGCCTAAACTATTTTGTTCGTGATTGACGGCGCTATTGTCCAATTGTACTTTAAGATAGTTAGCATCTGATTGAAATACAGGGTTCATCACGAGCGTCACTGTATCAGTGTCATCATTGTAGGCAAGCAATTTAGTCCTGAGACTCTCAATGAGACTTCAGACTCATCGTGAAATATCAGTGTTTATAGAATCAACTTCATCACCCCCACTAGCCTCTATAGTAGTACCAACAGAACCACCTCTACTTACTTCAACACTTCAAGAGACCACTTCAATCTTTCCACTTGAATCCATTCAAAATATCGTTCCACGAACAGCAGCCGTAGTGTCTCAAGCAGTTACCTTAAATTCAGAACTCGCTCACATCTGAGTCGCATTCACCCAAATCACACCTGCCTCAAGTACCAACGATACCCGAGAAACCAAAGAATTATCCTCAGGATACAACATTTCATCTAACTCTACAGTAGTTTCCTGGTGCTCGCTCCCCAGCACAGACTTTGAACCATCAGCGAAATAGAGAGTTAATTGCTTGCCAGCTGGTACAGTAATCCTAGATCATGCCTCAAAAACCTGCCGGACCCGATAGCCACCAAAATCAAGATCAGCAACCCGAGCATTGAGTGCTAACTCATCAGGATTGTAAGGGAAATAATCTCGTGAACCATCGTAGACAAAATTAGGTCAATTATACTCACGAATCAAATTATAAGGTCATTGCTGAGCCCGATAATTTCACTCAACCACCGATTGAGCCACCCCGTCCTCTCGAATAATCCCCGCAATCTCAAACTGATTATCGTGAATCATCTTCCCGTAGGCATAATAAGCACCCGTAAACTGATCCAGTGGGAGATAACTCAAATATTTATTCGGGAGACTATCATGAGTCACCTGCCCATACACTCAGTATGCAGAAACAGCATTTGCCTCACTGTAACTTGTATCTATAGTAAACCAATTTGTGTTTCCCCTAGGATCGGGAAGAGACTGGTTTTCTTGTATATAACTCATAAAACCATTATCAAGCGTGTTGATATCTGCTATCGTGCGAGTATTGAGAGTCTTTGTTTTTGTATTTGAATGCAAGGTAGATACCGTGATAGCAAGCAGAATAATAATGGTTATAGCAACAATTATCTCCACAAAAGAAAATCCTTTTTTATTCATAGTTTGAAACTTATTATTATCTGTTTGAGAGTATTCATAAAAATAGCTAAAGCAAGGTAAAATATTTTTTTAAGATAAATTTAATATTACAAGTACCAATATGCGCTTTAGTCCATGATGCTCTAAAACCAAATCACTCACGCGCGATTACCTGAAAGTGGGCATAGAGAACGTATAGAATTGCCCTTTATTGTTGTAGTCACTCAAGAACACACACAGCTAGAAGTATTGACTGGCTTTAGAATGTTGCTAAGGGTCGATAATATCCGACACATAAACAACAGCATTTTCTTCGTCCACCTCACAAATTAACCAATGCCCATCACCACCTTGCCTTGATAATTTTTGTTCAGAGCCTTGCCTATATGGGGCATGGTTTCAAGCCTTTCAATGGCGCGAAAAATCTCATCACGAAACGCGACAGCCACACTATTGGTTTGGCTGGTTTCGAGTTTGAAAGATAAAATTGCTTGCAGTTGTTCAAATGTCGAATCGTACACTTGAACACGATATTTTTTCATGCGCTACTTTGTTAAATCGAGCGCATATAATTTTTTCTTAAATGTGGCTAAGTCCATAAACTTGCCCTGAGCTTTGTCTTCTTCTGCCTGCGCCATTCCTTGTTGCACTCTCTGCGCTAATGACGCAATAAATTCATCGCGATTTTCTTCAAAGTATTGTTCCGCGACTTTGGTGATTTGTGGATTAACGGTAGGGGCAGCCATAATGAGTATTTTAATAGGTGTTGATGGCTCTATTGTATCTATTAGGGCGAATAAAGCAATTTTTCGTGTGTGTTGGTTTTAGTCGCAACATCGTAGTGGTACTAATTTTAGATCTATACACTATTTAGCCCCTCCTAACTTCAAAGCACCAAGTAACAATCCTAATATTCATCACTCATCGCTATAAGAAAACGCCGCGATTCTAAAACTTACCAAACATAGAAAACATAACCACTGAAGTTTCATAACCAAAACTACTTCCACCGCTTAGACTTCTTAATCCTATCCCAAGCCACATTTATCTTCTTGGATTCTTCCTCTGCCTGCTTTTTGCGCCCTTCTGGTAACCCAGCTAGCTTATCGGGGTGATACAAACTCATTAGTTTGCGATAGGCTCGCTTGGCTTCTTCTTTTGTTACAGTGGGCTTTAAACCAAGTACATCAAAGGCTTTCTCAAGCTCGCTTTTCGGCTTAGGCGGAGGCTGTTGGTATCGGCGTTTAAATTCTTCGTAGCCAGCATTGGACGATTTCTTGTTGGATGATTGCTTTGATTTGGTTGAGTTGGCTTTTTTGTTCTTCTTAGAATGAGTCTTTTTTTGCTTGGTTTGTTCACGCTCTCGCCGTGCTTGTTCTTGTCGTCTGCGCGCTTCCTGCTCGCGAAAATCGGCATTACTTTGACTGGATTGCGTTTGTGCGCGAGCTTTATCATTTGCGCGTTGATTACTTCGTAGATACCAACGTAGACGTTCAGATAGGCGCATCAATAAATCAGAAAGACGAATAGTGCCTATCATGCCTTTAGAATGTAAGTAGCCAATTACCAAGCCTAAGGTCACATCCACCGTGTGATGATTTTCGTAAATTAAAGATAAAAACGGAATGCCGATAAACACCAATACCAACAGCTTACCCATGCCGAACCCTTGGCGATGAAAAAAACTATAGCCAAGCCCCATGCTGAGCGTGAAAAAGGCTATAAAGCTATGGGGATTGTTGGTGACTTCAATAATCATCGCGAAAGAATCGAAACACAAAACCAAGTGCATAGCCCGCAGTGTAGTACCAGCTTTGCAGTTGCTCGACATTATTCAGCACCACCGATACCACGCTAATCATCCACGCCACGGTCAATACAGACACCAGCCCTTGCGCTTGCAGTAGTCGTGAGAAGTTCTTGAATAAGTAGGCTATGTGATAGCCAGCAAAAAACAACACAGCCACCTCAAAATACAACTCCCAACTCTCTGATAATATGATGGTCATCGTCAGCCTTACCCTACAGGCTAATATATCTAAGCGTTGAGGCTGCTGTGTGCTGGATTTGATGCCTTGGGTATTGTGTGAGTGCTTTCAGCCTCCGTTGCTTAAAAAAGGGGACAGCTTGGGTTAATACTGGGTTGCGGTTGGTTGAGACAATCAAGGTTTGGTCTTCGCGAATCATGCGCACCTCTGCCGAGTTAATTAAATTCTCCTCGCGGTAGTGTTCGTTGAGTTTGTTCGTTAAGTGGTCAGGGGATTGCGTGATGCGCTTGCGTCCGATGATATTCTCAAAAAACTGTGCAGTTTCAGGGTCGGCGGACGCATAGGTGAGGTGCGTACCAAAACCACCTTGAATGGCTTTTGCGTACTCTTTACCATAGCGTGCATCTAACTGGCTAATCGTTTGTAAGACGATAGACAATGATACCTTGTAGCCTCGAATAGTGTTAGCCGTTGCAGTGAATGAGGGCAGTGTCATGTGTGCGAACTCATCCATAAACACATAGACGGGTAAGGTGTCTTTGTTGGGCAATTCTCGCATACAGGCATTGAACACACTGCGAAAAAACAGACTGGTCAAAAACCCATAATAATCGGCGTGTTGCGCTGGCGTGACAAAAAACAAAGCCATTTTCTTTTCGCGCATCGCCTCTAGGGTAAAATCTTGGCGAGCCGTTAATTGTGCAATATTCCTATTTGAGAGTGCTTTAAGCGCGGTGATGGCGTTGAGTATAAAACTCTGAACCCCCTCTTTGTTACCCACTAACACGCCTTGCCACTCACTAAACAGCGTTTGGTCTTGAATGTCATCAGGGTTAATCGAATATTTGCATATCCAATTATCCAATGCACTACCGTCTTGCCCAAAATGCTGAAACAGGTAATAGAGATTAGCTAAGTTATTTACATTGGGGTCATCACGTCCTGCATTGGCGAGACAGCGAATAAACAGACTCACAAAACGAATTGCCCCGTTGACCCAAAAATCATCTTTTCCCCCATGACTCGATGAGCCGCATTTAAGAAGTATCTCGGCGATTTGTTCCATTTCTACTTCATTGCGACACTCAGCCAACGGATTAAAACCATGCGAGTGGTGTGGGTTTTCAGGGTTAATGATAATCACCTCAAAGCCTTGTCGTGCGAGATAGCCCGACGTGGCTTTCAGTACCTCGCCCTTGGGATCGTTTATCACCATTGAGGCGTTTTGCTTGGCTCGCTGTAGGACATTGGGAATAATGTATCGACTAGTCTTACCTGCGCCGACTTTGGCGATGACGCAGACATTTTGAAAGCTCTCTTTTTCTGATAGCTTCAAGTTGACTCCATCAAGCAATAGCCCAGTGTTTCGGCTGTTGAGATATTGCCTATAGTCACTGGGTTTGGCAAATTCAGCTCCCTCCTCTTTGCGTAGGGTTTGACCGCGCAACATAAGCAGCATGAAATGGCCGATGGCTTTAAGAATATAACGAAACACGATTTTGATTCACATGGTTTTTATTGGCTTGGCTTAAAAAATTATTCATCTCTTGGCGCTGTATTTGATTTGAGTTTTAGCTGCTTTGGTCGCTGTTTGACTGGCTTGTTGTATCGGATGCTTCATGCTCTTGTGAAGCATTATTTGACCGCTGTTCGCTCATTTGCGCTTTACGTTTTTCAGCTTCCTGTTTAAGTGTCGCTTTGCGTTTTTCCGCTTCTCTCTCTTCTTCCTCGCGCTTTTGTTTTAACCACTTCGGCAATTTCGCTTCTTGGTTTCGTGCATCACGATTATCAAAATCACCCATCACCCATTCGCGTGCTGTTTCTTTGATATTTTCGGTGGTGGTTTGTTCGTCACGCGGTTTTACTTTTTTATCTTTAAAGCGTTGAGTGCGCCATTTTTTCTTTTTCGTTTGTTTGGCTCGATGAGAGAAATCACCTCTGAGCCATTCCTCTTTCCTGCCAAATTTTGGCTCTGCGCCTTTTTCGACTGCTTTATATTCAGCCATGAGTCCAAGCGTGAATAGACGATATTTTTTGTCAGTTTTAATATCATAAAAACCAATTGTCTTGCCTCGCTGGTAAATCTCCACATGAATTTTTTCTAATCGCGATTTAAAGTCTTCTAAGTCGGTGGCGTGTTCAAAGAGTGGATAAATTTTATCTCGAAACAATTCTTTTTGTGTCGGCTTACCTGTGCGCCGTTTCATCTCTTGTGCTTTATTGTTGGTTTTGGCATCTGATTTTTTGTTTGCTGAGATGAGTTTGTCTTGTTCCAACTCTGGGAAACGCTCTAACACATGCACTTCTAAACCAATCTTAGCTTCACTGAATTGTTGCTTGGTCAATCGATAACGTTTAGTTTGGTTGAGTTCATTCGCTGAAATGATTAAATGAAAATGCAGGTTATCATCTTTCTCAACGTGCAAGCCACCAAACACTAAACAGTCTTTGGCTCGGCTTTGTGTATATTCTCGCACGATGTTCATTAGCTTTTCTTTCTGTTCTTGCTCACTGATACCTTTGGCACGAGTGATTGAAATAATCTCGTGATACAGGTAATTGCCATTTTTACGTTTACTCAGTAATTTTGAATTACGTTCAAACTCATTCAACAGTGCCTCACGGTCACGCAAAATAAAATTCTGGGTGAAGCAGTAGTCTTCATCATAATCACCCTCTCGGGTAATGTAATCGTAAAGTTGGGCAAAGGTCGGCTCTTTACGTGCCATTGATTTTATAATCATAATCGTTGCGTTATTGAAGCTCGTTTTTCACAAAGGCTTGCACTTGCTCATCGAGACTGACTAGATGCTGGAACACGCGATTTTCATCCACTCGTTTAAACACATTAGCCGAATGCGCCATTTGGTTGAGATTATTCGCGATGTTGCGAATAAGTAGGGAGAGCTTATTCACGCTCGCTTGTAATTCGTTCGGCACAAAATACACCTTATCACGGTAGGCAATTGCCATCTTCTTAATCAGGCTATTGGTACTCATGTCCTCATTTTTGGCGATGCGTACGAAAGCCCGATACTCGGCAAGAGTGAGCTGGATTTCAACGCGCTTATGGGTTGATTTTCGTTCCAGTTTTTTGCGTTTTTGATATTCTCTTTGGGTCGTTTTTTCAGACATGATTCTAGCGATAATATGAGTTAAAATAGTGGCGCAGGTCAGTGTTAATCGCAATGGTTTGCATAATATTTCATCATCAAAACCACGGGGGGTCTTGGGGAACACCCCAAGCAAGATGTAAATTCCCGAGAATTTGCAATCTTGCTTCTTACCACACCAATTCAAACATGAAACTCTGTCTTTGTGAAGAGCATTTACAAAAAGAGAGCTAATAGCCCTCTCGCTTTTCGGCTCTTTTTTGTCGTGCTTGAATCATTTTGATAAAGGCATCTTCTTTTTCAATCGAAATACAGTGCCTACCTATCTTGTAGCATGCAACACCCGTTGTACCACTACCTGCAAAATTGTCTAACACTATTTCTCAGGCATGAGTGAAAATCTCAACGAACCCTTTAATGAGAAATTCAGGCTTTTCAGTGGGGTGTTGGCTTTGCTTATTACCCTCCTTGCCAATTTTATAATTGAGAACATTTTTCATTTTCGACTGACTTAAAAAATTGAATGTTTTGGGTTTATGAAACGCTCCTCAATCATTGACCAACCAAACTCATTTCTCCATACAACTACGAAAACCTGTCTTTGTGATATGTGGCTGAGGGTTGGTTTTGTTTAATATGATGGGGGTACGAAAAGTAAATAAACCTCGTCGTTCCAATTCATAAGCAATCCAGCCTGCTTGTCGATAACCAAAGAATAACACCATGCTGGCATTCGGTTTTAGTATGCGTTTGTATTCATCACAAACAGCAAACACAAATTCAAGATAGCTCGTTTGAGAATCCCATTTATCCCATTCTCAAAAATCAGCTTTTACAATTTTATCTCAACGTATCGTGAGTCAAGGTTGCTTTGAGATGTTGTAGGGGAAATCTGCACAAATAAAATCAATACTCTTGCTTGGGATTTTCATCATAGCGTCTAGACAATCACCCTGTACGATTCGATGAACCGTGTTGTTTGTTTTAGTCATAATGTGTGACTTAAAAAATAAAATGCCGATGTTGTTACCGACTTAATATTTTTAACACGGTATTACTCACCGCAGTCACAGAATCGTTCACGAGCGACGAGGGCGATTATTGACGGCAAGAGTGCCGTGTATACTCGACTGGCGGTAAAACACCCTCTATCCCATCACGATTACCCGCTCTGCGGATTATTTTGATATTCCAATTTGGTTCTTTTGAGATTATTGCTATGATGCACTGTAATTAATTGTAAAGTGAAAATCATGGTAGCCGTAACGAAAGAACAAGCCTTAGTCGAATATGTTTACAAAAAACAGAAAGACGATTTTGTGAGTGACTTGGCAGCACGCATAAAAAACAGTATTGATATGACTCAGATTGAAAGCGGTCAGACCATGAGCTTAGCGGAATCTAAAAACGTATTGATAAAAAATATTTCTAACGATTTATCAATAACAGACTCTGCATAGACTCATAAATTATTTGACTTCATTTTATTTGCTGTATACTTGTGTACATAAGATTAACTTATTAAATTTTTTATTTATGGCTATCTCGACAAGCACTATTGATGATTTTTTGGCAAAACAAGTGAGCCAAGGGACTTGTGCATCAATTCAAGAAGCTCAACAAGAACTCATTGCTAAGTTAATAGAAAAAGAAATTGATCAAAAAATCGCGCAGGGTCGTGCTGATGTGCAGGTAGGCAAAACACGCGTATTAAATGAAGAAAATAATGCTCAATTTTTAGAAACACTAGAGAAAAAATTAACAGCTAATCTTGCTTAAATGGAGATATACGAGGTTCGCAATACTCAGCAAGCGGACGAGGATTTAGAAAACATTGCCGAATATATTGCACGTGACAATACACACACAGCGTTAAGTTATGTGTCAAAACTTCAATCGGATATTCAACGAACTTTATCCGTGTTTCCGCATAAGCATCGTAAATATAAAGATTGCCATGCCTTTCCTTACGGGAATTATCTTGTGTTGTTTGATATTGTTGAATCTCAAAAAATAGTCAATGTGCTGGGTGTTGTTAACACGGCTCAATACTTGCGATATAAAAATATGATGCTTAACTAGATGCTGATTTTTTCATCGTCTAAAAACCCATTGGTTCACTCGCTATTAATGCAGTGATTATAAATCACCGTGTTCAGCAAAAGAGTACATTCATTCCACACCGACCACAAAATGATCAAGTAAGCGTACTTCAACCAGTTCCATTGCTCGTTGTATTCGGTCTGTAATATTTTTATCCGCTTTACTTGGCTCACAGTCCCCGCTGGGGTGATTATGGGCAAGGATAATCGCTGACGAATTAGTAGCCAAGACTCGCTTTATTAATACCCTCGTATAGATTTGAGCGGAGTTAATCGTACCGTGAAAAAGTTCTTCGTAGGAAATCAAGCGGTGCTTGTTATCTAAAAAGAGAACAGACATCACTTCCTCTTGTTTCATTTGAAGTAGTTGCGAGATGGCTTTTTTTGAGTCCTTTACTGACGTAATTTGTTGCCCTCGTTTCATTTGCTCTTTGGCTACTTTGTTTGACAAGTTAAGGATTCGGTCTTGGTACTCGACGGATAATTCTCATACTCAGATGCTTTCTAAGTCATTAAGAGCATTTGAAATTGACCAATCTATATGAAAGCTATTGTCGCTATTGTAGTCGTGTTTATGTGTCATAGTATTGGATTAATAATTAAAGCGCTCTGCGAGCGGCCAGCATCCATCCATGGATTTGCTCGGCTGTCCTGCCTCGCTAGTCGATCAAGAGAAAAAAGTACAATAAAAACCTGTATCCATAGGTACAGGCTGATATCGTCATTCATCGAAAAACTTAAATTGCCTTAATTGAATGAACAAGACTTTTAAGCTGGTCTTGAGAAATGGTAATGTATTGGCTCTGCTTGTAACAACTATCCTCATGCGCCCATTGTTTTTTGAATGTTTTAAGTTCCACGAGATTTAATATTTTTCAAGCGTTTTCTCCATTTGGAATTTCAAAATCATAGGTTGAAATAGTAAAGTTTCCATTCTTGTATATTTCTTTTTTTGGTAATTTTCCCATCCTTTTTTGTTATTTATTAGTAAATAAAACACGATAAAAAGCCCCCCTAAAACAGGGTCTCTTTATCTTTTTTATATTATTTCTGCTTACTCGTAAGTCAACATGGAGTCAACCAAAACAGTTGTCATTTCGATTTAATTACCTATCGTTTTTATCTCCATAGGTTTCGTAAAACCAGTAGAGAAACGATATTTTTTGATCGTATGACTTTAGGGGAATTCACGCAGCGACATAAAGACGATCAAGATATGACTTAGTGATTTTCCTAATTCTAATTTGCGATGTCATAAAAAATAAATAGTAGTAAAAAATAAATAGTTCATCGTTACTCATTGTGCGAATAAACTTGAAAAATACAAGTTTATTAATAACTTATTAATGCTTTGCAAAAATAGCATTGACAGTAGCTACTCACTTTTAATCAGTGAAACAAGTTCTGTAATCACAAACTTTCAATCAATATACCGCCCATTTCTGATTTCAAGGTGGGTATATGATTTCAAGTATAGGTTGATTCGAGTTTGTGGCAATCCTGTTAGCAGCATTGTTTTAATCATTTCAAATAATAGGTTTGCTTCCTCAAGTGTTTCATTATGTATTTTCATAATATGATCAATAAACAAATAAAATGCTTTTCCGTCCCTCAACGTAATATGGATAAATGATGTGATCTAGTTTAGAAATTTCAAAATATTGCCTTGTTTAAGCGGATTATGTCGATACAGTCCTTTTAAGGAGAAGGTCCTGGGTTCGAGCCCCGGATGACCCACCAATTATTCGATAAAAAAACCAAAAACTCGCTATAAAAATTAGTGAGTTTTTTCTTTTTTTTTGCTCCATGACCATAGTTCTGGGCTTAGCCATGACCATCGTTTTCAACTGGGTTTGATGTAGGCTTCTTTGGAACATTGGGATTTCATCTAATTGTTTTTTAAGTCTGTCGGTATCAACACTTAAATAAATTTTGGTGGTGTTGATATCACTGTGACCAAGGATGCTGGATATGTTGTAAATATCAAAATTATTTCTCACTAACTCAGTGGCGAATGTGTGTCTCAATTGATGCCATGTAAAGTGAAAGGTGATACAAGTTCTTATTTTTTCAATAATTCTACGCATATCCCTCGTTCATAAATGCTTTCACCGATTGTCTCTAAAGTGTAAAAAATTGACTCGAATAGTCGGGAAGAAAGGTGCGTCATCATCGATACTAAAATATCGCTTTCGCATCTTCAAATAATGCAGAAGAATTTTAATGATGTCATTGCTCAATGGAACGGTTCTATCCTTGCCTCACTTTCACTTAACGACTTTAATGTAGCCATCATTGAGTCTCACATGAATGAGTTTTAAATCAGTCAGTTCACTCAATCGTAAACCTGTATTGAGAAAAGTGTACACAATCGCCATGTTGCGCTTTCAATGAAAGGTAGTTTCATCAAAAGCAAGGGGCAAACTAGTCAATAATTCTTGTAATTGTTGGTTTGATAAAGTCTTGGGTAATTGTGTAGGGGTGAGCCTAGCCTTGATATTATCAATGGGATTTTCACCAAGCCATCACTCCAGTTTCAAAAACTCACAATAGCACCGCAAACATTTTCGATAACAATTATAGGTGGACGATGACCAGTTGCGATTGATCAGACAGTCTCACAAGAACAGCTTAAAATTTTTAGTGCTGTAAGTGGTTATATCCGATGCAATGACTCGTGGGCTGGCGAGAAACAGCCTGAATATTCAGGCGTATTTGCCTACCATTTTGACCCCTATTCACTGGCTTACGACTTTCTCTAATAAAAAATCATCGATATAGATATTTCAAAATGTTTTCATAGTATTAAAATAAGGAATAAACAATTATGTTTATCCATATTTAAGAGGGGAAAAGATCAATAAATATTTTAATCTCTCAAAATAAATGGATGTTAAAGAACTTCAATAAATAACTAAACTACACGCACACACGTTATTCAAAAAAATACCATTGTCAAATAATTTGTTGACAAACCATCGACTTTTTTATTGCCATCGCTAGGACATTAGGTTTAATTAAATCGCTCAGTTTAAGTTTTAAGGCTCAAACTAAGCGATAGGCTTTACTTATCCCTCCTTGGGTGAATTTAATGCTTGTTTTCAATAAATGCTTGATTCCATTTTTCTAATAGCAATATGTGTCCGTACTGTTTTGTTTTTTCATAGTGCTTTTTGTCAGCGGTAATAAACACGCCGTCAAGCTCAATCGCCATTGCGTGATAGATTGAGTCATACATGGATGGAAAACCGCTTTTATGATTCCCGTCTTGTGCTATTTCTTGGGCTTTAAGCCATGCCCGAGTAGATGGTTTGACATAGTTGAGAATCCTGTCAATTTGCTCATCAAAAAGGTGTAATACAGGCTCAAGGGGGATTCGTTTATAGTAAGCAATACTGGCAATCTCATATTTAAAGAGTTCAGGTACAATCAAAGAAAATTGTTTCTTAACACCCGCTTCAAATAAATCAACGGCTTTTTGTGAGTCTGTTTCTTGCGTAAATAATTTTGCCCCAATGTTGGAGTCAATAACGAGCGTGGTCATATTGGTTGATGGTTATGCTTCTTGTCTGATTTGCCTGAGTACTTCAACGACTGGCGTTTCTACATCGCTCGTGAACCTTTCAAAGTTTTTAATGGCTTCAATCGCTTGCAGTTTTACCCTTTGTTTGGCTGTTTCAAGAATCGCATAACTGACAAATTCAGACCTCTGGTTTTTAGGTATCTTGTTCAATACCGCCACTGCTTCGTCAGGCAGTGAGAATGATTTTACTGTTGACATAATAGTGCTTCATTAAAAGTTAAGTTATTAGTTATTTTAATAACTTTATTATTAAAGTCAATTTTAAATGCTTTCACTCTCTCAATTAATAAAATTGACAAACTAAAAAATTGCATATCATTAACCCCACAAACCCATTCTCCTAAATTAACTCATTTGAGTTAGTTAGGAATCGTGGGCTTGTGATGACATAAGCCATTATTAACCAGTGCAAAGCTGGTTAATACCAGTATTTGCATCTTCATTAGGAGATGTTATGTCTTATGATATTGAACAGGAGTTTACAACGCTCTTTAACTCGATGGCTCGCCACCAACACCGCTATCAAACCTTTCAGGATTTTGTCATTCTTTCGGCTATCTCACTGCATAATTGTGTTGCGAAAAACGACACATTAGAAGCGGAGTATATGCAGATAATTGGCAAATATTCAAAAGAGGAAGCGGATAAAATGGCTCAAATGTTGGGCTGCTTGGTAGCACTGCTTGAACCAAAACCAAGCGACATTTTAGGTCGCTTGTATATGACTCTTGAGCTTGGGAATGCGAACGCAGGGCAGTTTTTCACCCCGTCTAATGTGTCTGAAATGATGGCTCAAGTGTTACATGGTGAACAACTCAAGCAGCTAGATAAGCCCTTTATCACGCTTTCTGAGCCTGCTAGTGGTGCTGGTGGCATGGTCTTAGCCTTTGTTGCATTGATGATTGAAAACGGCCATAACCCTGCCGATAAGCTCTGGGTGCAATGTGTTGATTTAGATAGAACCGTTGCCTTGATGTGTTATCTCCAATTATCTCTTTGGAATATACCCGCCCAAGTCATTGTCGGCGATTCATTATCCCATGAATACCGCGAGCAGTATTTCACACCCGCACATTACTTGTATGGCTGGGATAAAAAACTACGCATACAGAGAATATTGGATTATACAATAGAGACCGAGCCGAAAGAAACAGACGAGTCTCAAACACCCCAAAGCGAACCAAAGCAACTGGATTTATTCTAGTTTGCTTGTGTGCTCTTTGATAAGCTCCCTACCACCAGTGTAGGGGGCTTTTTATTGTTTGAGGCTGGTTTGACTTGAGTCTTGTTGCGCATCATCACGACGGCTGGTCATTTGCTGTGAGCGTTGAACTTGGACTATTTCAAGTATCTGTTGATCATCGAGTAAGCCCTGTGCTTTTGCCTGTTGTAAATCTGCTTGACTGATTGTGCGAGCAGCTTGTTCGAGGCTTTGGCTGATAATTTGAAAAGCGTCTTCGACTTCCTTTTTCTCACCAATATAATCAATCTCACCTTGCTGGCGAGTTTGTTTTAAACTGGCTTGTGAGAGCGCATACGCCTGACACACGGAGTAATACGCTCGTACACGTTCACCCAGCGAATCATCGCAAGGATTAAATATGCTCTGTATATTGTTCATCATGTGATTATACTATACAAAACCAGTTTTAATGTACCCCAGTTTATTTGAGTCTGTTAATGGAATCACACCCTGAAAATTTTGAATCCATCGCCGATAGTATGGGCATTGCCTTGTATCAACGATTTTCATTAGCGCAAGCCTCCTTGTTTCTGCGTTGCCCTGAATCCGATATTAAAAAATTGCTTGCCAAAGGCAAGATCAACACGATAACCATCACAGACAAGGACTATCAATTTTTTGGCTACCAACTACTCGAATATATCTTGAGCCAAACCACCGACCACCAACCAGCACCCAATAACTCAAACCCCATGACTGGCATTGACCGAATCATACGCGCCAAAGAAGTACAAAACCTAACAGGCTTATCCCGAACCACGCTATGGCGATTTGAGAATAAAGGACAGTTCCCGAGGCGGGTTAGCTTAGGTGCAAGTACGGTTGGTTGGAAATTAAGTGAGGTGCAAAACTGGATTGAGGAAAGACAGTAAAACCTTACGTGTATACAAATCGGTATACGCTTGAAATTATAATTTTAAAACACTCTTTAATCATTGATTTTAAAGTGATTTTTATATTATAATGGTGGCTATGGGTGGACTTGAACCACCGACCCCAGCATTATGAATGGGGTTTGCTGACTAGCAAGCTCTATATTTTTCAATAACTTGCAACGCTTGCGACTTTTAATTGTGCCAGTAAATGACAGTTAATTAGCACAATTATCAGTATTTTTAGCACAAAATTAGCACATATGCATTCAATCAGATTAAGTGCTATTTTAAACCGCGTCTTGGTTTTTATTTGAGAAATAAGCATTCACATTACTAGCTTCCCATATTCCTTGTTGTTCACAGCGAACCTTCCCAATCCCATCAATATTAACCTCGCCATCCAACCAGTCTTTAAGCAGTGACGGCTCAGGCGCTCGTTTGATGTTATGTTTAATGAAGTAAATGCCCGCTTCAATTCGCCGCCAATTGATACTGCCATTCGGGTTTCCAAGCAACATACTTGACCAAGTAATGATTTTTTTAACGGGCGTATTTGCCGTTGCCGTGAGCGCTAACGTCTCGATCACCCAAAGCCACTTATTCGATGGTTCATTTGTCATCCACTCACCGATTTTTTCGATGGTCAACAACTCGGACGAACTGATGGTATCGCCGACTTTGCGGTCTAAAAAAAGACTTAATGCTCGTCCAGCTATGGCGCGTGGAATAGCCTCTTGAATAGACGGTGATAGTAACCAACGCCACGCAATAGAGCGCTCGGGAAGGAGGTTGTTATCTTTATCAATATGGTCGTTAGCGTAGAGGCGCAAGAGTTGAAAACTTGATTGCATAGATTTTTGATTCTGCGCTTCAATGAAGGCATAGAGTTGTTGAAACTGCGTTTCTTGCCACCGCCCATCTTCACTGGCAAACAAACCAAGCTCATTACCCATTTCCCAATCCCATTGTTTTTTTCCAAGCCAGTTCGATTCTTCAATATCTGGGATTTTATAGCCCGATTTCCTACATTCTAAATGGCCTTTTTCTATCGCCTTTAATGCCGCACGGTTTTTTGATTTAAAAATCTTACGCATTACTGTCTTTGAGCTTGGCTCATCAATAAAAAAAGGGTAAACATTGTCATTGATTACTTTATCCACCCGTTTTCTTTTTATCGGTGTCATTAGCTCGCCAAGCGACAAGCGATACCGATCAATAAACACATAAGCCTTCGGTGGAATGAGTATTTGATTATTGTCATCAAGCTCTAAAAGCAAGGTCAGAATATCAGTGTTTTTATCTGCGCGATCCAACGCTTTTGCCACCACTGTTGTGTAATCGTGCATTATTTTTTGCGTGAAGAACGACGCTGTTTGCGCTTTATTTTTTTCTTTTTTTGAGCCTGCTTTTTGAGATATTTAGCCTCAGCAGTGGTTCTCGAATCAACACCGTTTGAAGCAACCGAAATGTCAGCGTCAGAACGTGGATGGTTTTCTTTTAACCAATAAACCAGACTCGCATAATCGGGTTTTTTAGGATGTTGTGACCAAATATAATCAGCAACCAGCAACGCCCGATCTTCACTAATTGCCCCACCATTGTCTAATAGTCCTAGTTGCTTGAGACACAATTGCGCTTCGTTTTTGTTAATGGCGTTGCCCTGATCATCGAGAAATCCAATCCAGCACAATATATAATCAATTTCATCTTGACTGGTAATCCGCTTATGCAACCTCACATCTGACGGAGCCAACAAATGCATAAGCCGAAACATTGGTTTTTCTGCGTCCTCTTTAATACCTGCTTCTGTCCTTTGCGATTCTTCCATAAAAAGAGAGATTAGTAACCATTATAGTGTATCTGTTTTCACAGCATTGTCACCCGTCAATGGTACTTGGTCACCATACAAATCATGAAGATGTTGTTGTAGCGCGTGATAGTCAGGCACACCTGAGCCGTAAATGCCGCGAGCATAACTGCCAACCGATTCGAGAACGTCAAGATTCAGATTGCCGCCCTCATCACGAACGCCTAAATCCTCTAAAGCCTTGTTACTCGCGTTTACGTCAAAATCACCCTGCGCCCAATCACCACGTGGCGAAAGCATTTGCACAAACCATTGGAAATATTCGCCCTGGCTAGACGCATATATTTTACCGTCATACCCCTGACCAAAGCCCAGTAAGGAATCCACTATTTGCCGAGACTTCACCGCGTCAAGCGGATCAAACTGTGGATCAAGAGCATTAGGCAGATGGAAATTATGCACCATAAAATTACTGACCCCCGCCTCTTGGAAACCCACAAA
This sequence comes from Pseudomonadales bacterium, assembly GCA_965204215.1. Classification (GTDB taxonomy): domain Bacteria; phylum Pseudomonadota; class Gammaproteobacteria; order Pseudomonadales; family GM7GCV1; genus CBDBDZ01. The sequence continues at coordinate 77,401 of CBDBDZ010000005.1, forward strand.
CAAAGCACCGTATTCACTCAAATCAGTAATCGCGTCTGGACTCCACCCACTCACATCAAATTTGACAGGCGGATCCACCTTAAACTGAATATAACGTTCACCCGATTCACCATTAAACGCCGAAACCCCCGGTCGATAATCCAAAGGGGCATCTTTGGTAAATCTAGGCTGTTGTTCGCCTGTCTGTGGATTCACGGTCATAGCATTAAACGACTGCTTCACATCACTACCAGTTACCACCTTATAAGGCGTGATTTTAAACTCTTTGGCGATGGCGTCTTTGGTGGCTTGAGATAGATCAGGCGCATCAAATATCTGTTCTTGGATAAACAACTGCGGACTCGGCACCGAAGCAAAATCAACATTCGTAATTTTTGACTCCAAAATCGCTTTATCTTCTTCGGATTGAGCCAGCGAGATAATTTTACGAAATTGCTCAAGTGATTTTTGTAGTTCCGTATTTTCTTGCACCAGAGGCAACTTTTGCATTTCATCCAGCAACGCATGGCCTCTGAGTCCCTTGGCTTTTAGAGCCGCCTGTTGATCCGCCAAGCTATCAAGTTCGAGAATATCCTTACTTAACACAACTAACATTGTTTTATCTTGTTCCTTTCTATCCAGTTTTAATTTTTGTTCTTGGGTCAATTCAGAAACGCTTTGATCTAAATTTTGATCTTCTTGAGTCAGTTCAGATTTAGTTTTTTTTCGATCCGCGAGGTCTTCAGAAACATCCATTCTAGCTTCTTTTGTTGAAGCCAGAGCTTGTTCAGAAGCCTTTGGCTTGATGGTTGATAAAATTTTGTCTATCTGCAGGATTACCACTGGCTGCGGAAGCTCTGTCAATAGCCTGGGAAGCGATTTTTCTTTTTCTATCAAAGCGGTCACCAGCAATGCTTTTTCTTGGGGCGTGCATTCGACCCCCAACTCATCGACAAGGTTTTGCAGGCATATTTCACGATCTAAACCCTCACGAGCTTCTTGGCATTCACTATGCACTGCGCTACATTCAGCATCCTGTAGCGATTCATTATTAGGGATTTGAGAGCCGTGTTCCTTTTCACTCATAATACTAAGGCATCTCTTTAGTATACGAATTTATTGCATTTTGGCAAAAGATAATAGGCTGATTCTTTTGACTAAGTACAGACTATCGGTACAATGATGGTGTAACGTATTTAACGCAGGAGATAATCATGGTCATCACTTATACTAAATTGCGCTCAAACCTAAAATCAGTCCTCGATAAAGTTTGCTCAGACAGTGAACCCGTTTTGATTGAACGTCAAAATGGCGAGGATGTGGTGATGCTTTCTCGCGAGGATTATGCTTCGTTGGTTGAAACGGCTTATTTGATGCGTTCACCAGCCAATGCCAAACGCCTACATAAAGCTATGAATCAAGAACGGGTTGAGCAAGTCACTTTTAAAGACACTGACGAACTTCGACATGCGCTTGGTCTTTGATCCGCTAGCCATTAAAGATTTACAGCATTGGACTCGTATGGATAAAAAGAAAGCGAGTAAAATTTTGGATTTGATTGATAACGCCCTACAGACTCCTTTCACTGGCTTAGGAAAACCTGAGCCACTCAAGTATGAATATGCTGGCTTATGGTCTCGCCGCATTGATCAAGAACACCGTCTCGTTTATAAAGTAGAAGGGGATGAGCTTATTGTACTGTCGTGCCGATATCACTATTAACTCAAAATCCAGCAAGTGAGCTTTGCTGTTCGCTTGTTGGGTTCAAATAGCATACCTTTACCTTAGTACTCCCGCTAAAATACTCGCTCTAGCGTTAGCAGCTTCCTTACTATGGGAATTGAGTTAGCCAACCACTGAATTTTAGCTACCAAGCTTGCCTGCAAGTAGGGTTTAACCAGCTTGTCGGGGGTGAAGTACCCGTAACAGATAAATTGTCTGGCCTTTTATTTCGTACACGATTCGATAGCGAAATTTTTGTGTAATCCGAAAACGTGCGGTTAAATCGGCCACCGATATACCTAAGTGCGGAAACTGAACAATTTGGGCAATATGGCGCTCAATATCAACAAAAACTCGGCTTATTGCGCTCGAGTTATATTGTTCTAAGTAGGTTTGAATATTGATGAGATCAAGCAAAGTAGCTTGGCTATACGCTATTTTATAACGCATGTTTTGCAAAAAGAGCATCAACTTTTCTAGCATCGGCCTCTACGAACGGTTGTTCGCACTGTTGCCTGATTGACTCGATCTCTTCTAGGCTGAACACATCGTTTGTTTGTTGTTCGTGCTGTACGGTAAATAGTTCGATAATCGCAGCCAGTTGTTCCTGCCCTTTTTTATCAAGCACCTTTTGGGCGTGCTGAATTGAACGTTGTAATTGTGGACTCATTAGTTATAAGAGGCTAGCAAGAATTCTATTTTCGATATCGGCTTTTTCCTTACTTAACACAACTAACATTGTTTTATCTTGTTCCTTTCTATCCAGTTTTAATTTTTGTTCTTGGGTCAATTCAGAAACGCTTTGTCGCTTTCGTTCAGTGCCTTGAGTCAGTTCAGCAATATCTTTATCTTCACTCGCGAGGTCTTCAGAAACATCCATTCTAGCTTCTTTTGTTGAAGCCAGAGCTTGTTCAAGATAAGCAAGCCTAGGTGCTGATTCTATCTGTGCGCTTAGCACCTCTATTTCACCACAAGCAATATATTCCGTGTAATCATCTGTTTCTAACGCGTGATTAAGTAACGACACATCGCACCCCTCGCCAGATTGTAGAACTTTCATCACCGCGTCAGGGGCTTGCGCCATTTGTTGCTCGTATTGTGCTTTTAACTGATCTAAATCTGCGCCTTGTGCTACTGAAGCAGTCAATGCACTGAGAACGCCAATACTTTTGCCAGCCGTTTTGAGTTTGTTTTTCATCAAGATAGAATGAAGTGATACTCTCACGCTAGGAAAATTTGAAGTTTTGTCAAATAGAATTGATCTAATCATGCGTTGTCCATAATGAGTTTTGATGATTGATGAGGGCTTTTAGTTGAGGTGTTATCTCTACCAAAGGTGTGAGTTCTTTAATGCTTCGATGCATTCGATCCACCGTTTGGCTGAGTTGTTGCACCGTCTGGTTTAATTGTTTGATTTGATTTTTAAGCTGGCTGTTTTCAACGGTAGTGTCTTTTTGACTCACAAAATCTGGTTTTCGTTTTTGCGCTTGTTTAGAAAATAAGTTGTATTTGAGCGCACTTTGCTGAGCCTTACGCTTGTCGATACCAAGATAAATACGTGTGGTTTTAGTGTCCTGATGCCCCATCAGTTCACAAATCTCATCAATGGATACTCCGCACTGGTAATACAGGTAGTGCGGTTTAATGCGCCGCATGGAGTGTGTACTGTAATCTTCCTCATCTAAGCCTAATTTGCGCGCCCATTTCTTGGCGTGATACCGATAGGTCGTGTGGTAGATCGGTGTCCTTTTATGAGAACGTAAACCTGTGAATAGATAATCCGATTGCACCTTGCCAGATTGGGCTATCCAACGCTGACAAACGGCTTGTGTTTGCGGACTTAAAACAGGGTAGACATTGTTTTGATTCTTTTTTTGTTTGAGTGCTAGTTCAGTACGCATACGCCCACTGGCATAGCGGACATTCGATACTTTGAGTTTAATAACATCGCTGCAACGGAGCATCGAATCCACGGCCAGCATAAACAAACAACAATAATGCAGGGGTTTTTCTTGCGCTAAAATCCCTTGTAGCCGATACGCATCACGAAATTTAAATGGCTTTTTCTGGCCTCGTTGAGCATCGCCACCCGAACCCATAATTGTTTTGGTATTGGTCATAATTAGGCATACACACCAACCCAAACTCCCCGAATCGTTAGTTCTGGCAAAAGTGATAAGATAGACAGCCAGAAACCGCTTACATAAAGCATTTTAAGAGTTAAGACGTTTTGAAACTTGCCCAAAATATTAAGAAAACGTGAATAATCAAGCATTTATTCCTATCACTTTTGCCAAAAGTATGCACTAATTGTGTGTGAAATAATCACACAAAAAAGATGCACAAGATTGAAATTCCAACCGAAGTAAGCGAGTTTTGCGTCCTTAACTATGAGTTGATACGCGACTGGATCGAGTACAACGAAGAACTAAAGGCCGAAATGACAGAGCGATTTCCTCATCTGAAACCATACCAATATTATCCTGTTTTTGGTATTGAAACATTTTGTAAGGAGGTGAGTTATGAAAAATAAGTAATTCTCCACTGTTCAGCACGAAGGTATTATACAGGATAAAGGGTACATTTGGTAGACGATTGCGACTAAAAAACCTTTGATTACTAGAGCAGTTTACGGTAATTGAACGGAAAAAAATAGAGGGCGGTGGCAAAAAGGACATAATAGATATTTCGCCTATTCTGCGGTTAACTTTCGGCTAGATGCATTAGTATATAATGTCATGACATAATCATCATGGTTCATATAGTCTAAAGTATTTTGGATCTGGTCTAGAATTTTCTGCGCGATGTCGTGCTCCTTTAGAAAATCATTAGGGTCGTAAAATTGCACTATGTTTTTAATATCGTCTTCTTTTGTGTTCCAGTTATTTTCAAGTGCCTCCATAACAATTCTTGTTGCTGTTGGCTCGTTACTGTTAGAGTCAACACCTAACAAAATGCCGAAACGATAGTCATTCAAGCGCTCGTTATCGGTTTCTTGTCTGACCATCATGCACCTACTTCTTTGAGGGGGGGTTAGGTTGTCTTGCCCTACTAACAAAAGGCTGTGTTCAAAATGGCACACAGTTCCGTTGAACTTAGATATAGAAGTTGGTCCATTGTTTCGGCTCAAAGGAATATGAAAAGTAAATCGAGAAAAGTTATCTGAAAAAGTAAGAAGTTCTCGAGTGATTTTACCTGTATTATCGAAAGCGTAGCGGTAACAGATATAGTTTTTTGAGAGAACGTAATTACCATCGTAAGGTTTAGCACTGCTCGTAATGTATGTTTTGAATTCGGCTAAACTCTTCGCACTTAACCAAGAGGTTTGAAAGTTTGGTATCGCAGGTCTAAAAAAATTGACGACAACATCCGCGCTATTTTTTCTCAGTTTATAGTCTTTTTTTAATTTATCGCTAAACAACCAATTGCGTGCGCTTTTTTCAGAAATATTCGAATCATCACTTATCTTTTTGGGGAATGATTCAAGGTTCACCCCACTTTGTGATCCATAATTTACAATGAGGTATTTTAGTATTTGGCGTATTGTAGGGTTCGTCTGCTTTTCTTTCATAATCGATGGGGTTCATATTAAATTTAGTTTATGGGTCTGACTCAGATAATGAGGTCGTATCTTCTTTAAGTCTCTTAATTGAGAGGAAATCAGAGGCTCAGAGTATGCACACCATCTTGAGAAATTTCCATGTAATTTCCACTCAAACATCAGGTTATTGGTATAATCTTTATCTAGTTAGGGATAACGAACCCTTTATCCAAGTGAAGAGGTTTACTCTAACTATTTTAATATATAGCTTGAGAGGCCTTTATGACTGTGATAGCATCTCGCGCTTAATTCGTTGGTCAATTATTAATTGATTAAATAATAACGCTAGAGTGAGTTTACTAACATGAAAGATACGAGGAATACTTGCCCCATTGGACGTAATAAGGTGTGTACGCTGTTTTTTACTATAGATTATTTATTTTTTTATTCTTTTTTGGGAGTAATTAAGCAATTGATTCCATTAAAACGGATTAGAGAATTTATGGCATATTTAATGAGTGACGTTTATCTTGACGTCAGTTTCCCGTTTGATACAATTTTATCAGTAGTTAACATACATTCAAAATGGAACGTAACTCACACGAAAGCGAGGGATCTGAAAAACGTAACTCACATGGAAGCGAGGAATCTGAAATGAGTTTAAGTGAAAGTGATTTTAATATTATTACATCAATAGTTGAGAAAGCCGTTGACGGCTTGAGAACTGATCTTGAACACCAAATTGGTGAACTTAAAGACCAAAACGTTGATCTTGAACACCAAATTGGTGAACTTGGTGATAGACACAAAGGAGAATCGATGTCTGCCATGTTTGCGCAAGTTATGCTCAGTGATACCTATAAAGATAAACGAGTATCTAGGCGCGATAGTTTTATGGTAACGGGTAAAACTAGATTGGGCATGCTAGCCGAGGAATAAAATAGCGTTAGGGAAACTCGTTTCTTTAGAACACCAAACTTTCGTTGTAATTTTCAAAGGGGCTTAGTAGTGGCACTCTCATTGAGAACTCAGTTAACTGAGTTCTTCGAAATTATTATTAAATCTCCACTTTTTATTTTGTGTGGAGAAAACAAATCTTGTCAGACGTTCCCTCACTGGACATTAAGGCCTTCTATAGGGTGGTACTTCTGGACACTTTCCCCCATATTCTTAATCACCATTTTTTTTGCGGGCGTTGACTATGTCAATTCTTTAATCCCAATGCCGCGAATATTGGGAACAAGTGTTATCCAATCTCGTGGGCAGTTTGGTTTCCTTATTTTGGTAATATTAAGTTTGCTGGTAAACCTTTACATCGCAATCAAAAAAAGAAAAATACTGAAAGATAATGAATCTCTGAAAAATAGCAAATTCTGGAGAAGCTCTCCCCCAGAATTAACCCTACGGAAATTAAGATTATGGGGTACATTCTTTATAGCTATGACTCTATTCTCTTTATATTTTTTCTACGCATCCTATTTCTTTTCTTTTCCACAATGCAATCCACCCTCCAATCATTTTTGTTACTATTTAGCGATATCAATCGGGCAAATTATTTTGCTGCACTTCAGTACATATTTAGGGTCTGGGTTAAACCAAAACTGGCTCAACGAATTGAAGAACCAGCCTATGCCAAGTAACTTTAAAGAATATTTAATAAGACATAAAGAGATGGATTCATTTTCTTATCCAGGATGCTGGCGCTATAAAGATGGTTTAGCACAACGTTTAAATCGAACGGCTTTGCTTAATACTTTCTTTATCGACAGGAAGGGTAATAACAATTGGGAAATACGGCTGCGTTTCATAACTTGGTTTATAGCGCCGATAATGATGCCGATTTCGGCACTCTTTATCTACACCCTTATTCTTTCGACAACAGGATCACTATCCTTAATCAGACCAGAAGCACTGATAATTATTTCAATGATTTGGGGCACTTGGTCAATCGTGTGGTTCTCATATTTAGCGCGATTTATTTTAGACGAATCATCATCAATCAAACAAGACTTAGCGGTATTTCAATTTCCATATTTGAATTTAACCTCTCGAGAGGTGTGGGGGAAGAAACTCTCCAATTTATTCAGCAATGAAGGTTTGAATATCATGAAAGTTGTTAATACCGTAATCGTAGCAACCTACTGGGGATTATTAAGTGTCATCTATAACCAATAAATCAGAAAACCACTTATGGTTTCTTTATGACTTAGCTTTTGAAGATATCATTCATCGATATAACGTTCTTGTAGGCGAAATTAATCATTTTAAAATGAACTATGATTACTTTAGCGACCCTTATAAACCTCTCAATGGATGTGATAATCAATTAATTCCAAAGGTCAGCTTTCAAAGTCACTTAAAAAACTCATTGAGCAAATAAACGAGGATCGTAACAAAGCCCAACAAGGCTACTCAGATCTCAAAACAAGGTTTATAAAAAAGGATTTAAAGATTGACAAAGTTGCCAAACGAACCATAATTTTTCAATCGGCACTAAGGCACCGCGCGAATGAGTACGTAAAACGAATTTCTGAACTACACAACAGATTTGATCAGGAACTCCAAAATCCTCAAAAAATTAATTTGGCGACCAACATTAGGCGTAGATATGAAAACGATCTAAATGACACCTATATGCGTAGATTAACGAAAAATGCATATAGGGATATAGTCCATATGTCCCAAAATTTTCTTGGATCGAAATACCCATTCTCGAGCTTGGCGCCCACTCTGTTTCATTGGGATTACGACTCAACCTCTAAGTTTGCTCGTTTTCGCACTGAAGATGAGCACAAAGCATGGAAAAACTACAAAACTGACGGAGATTGTATTGAGCCCCAAGGGTATAACACCATAAAACTCAGTTATTGGTCATTAGAAGACCCACTACTTCATCCGAATATAGGCCATGAAGTTTCGCATCTAGTTATCAGCGACTTCATTGGAGATATGAACCAAATATTTCTTAAAGATCGGAAAAGAGCCGGTGGCTTAGGTAGACTAGCCAACAGGGTTCTTTACACAATCGAGGGTTGGTACGATAGTATAGGATACGACAGTACTGACAAGTTGGCGATAGACGTACTAGCAGACATGCTCAATTGTAGTCGATTTGGGTATTCTTTCCTCTACACATGGTTTCTTGAAATTTTGCAGGGACACTGTCATTTCGAAAGGTCTTTACTAAAAGATGAATTTGAGGAAGTGTCCCTCTCTTTAGAGTCTATCGATTCAATAATAAAGGACCGTACTCATGGCTTTAGATCTGAATTACCTGACATGGAGGTAATTATTCGCGGTAGAGCTGTATTAAAAATGCTAGAACTTATTAGTCCTGAAAAAGAATCAGTATGAATATATGTTACGCGATGCCGTTAGAAAACATCTAGATATTTGGATGGGCTTCTTACTCGACGATAACCATAATAAAATCAGCCTGTGGAATAGCGTATTATTTCATTTAGATCGATCAATAAAATCAGCAAATATTCATTTGGACATTCGAAAATATCGGAAACAGATCACAAACAAGCTAAATAAGGGTAAAGGGTGGTTTCAGACTCGCCAGAGGGTATCTTCTTCAAGCCTAAAAGCGATGATTAAGATATTGAATAATAGTAAAGATAATCACGACTTTGACGTTCCTATTAAAGAAAAAAAACATTACTACGGTACAGATATACCGTGGAGAATAATGCTGTGGAAGACTATTGGCGAATATTCTAACACCAAAATAATGCAAAAGCGTGCAGACTATTTAGTTGATCAGACAAAGGAAAAAAACGAAACCAATGCTCGCCGCACAGTTAATAGCGTTTATAACGTTGCTGTAGAAGACTACCTACATAGAGCTGGGAATCCCGCAAGAAACACCTATGATTTAAACATCCATGCACAGTTTTTACGAAACAATTTGGACACGAATTTGAGCGAAAGAGATTGTAGAAGACATAGTCGTGGTTACATCAACGCCATTTCAAAAAGAACCCAAACTGGTTCAACAATCGAATATTTACCGCGCTCAATTTCAGATAAACGTCTTAAAAAACACCAAAAGCTTTCTTTACCACCTGAGAGTAACTCTTCTGAAATATCAAAGTTATTTACTAAATGGCATGAAATACTAGATCCAGATGTTCCAGATGTTCCAGATGTTCCAGATGTTCCAGATGTTCCAGATGTTCCAGATGTTCCAGATGTTCCAGATGTTCCACTAATTAGTTCAGATATAGTGAGTTGCGGCAAAGGTTTCTACCTTCTTGAATTGGCTTCTATCTGTGCTCATGACGGTGCGCCTCTTGAAAAACATTTGAGTAATGAAAGGTTTCCACTTAAGAGCAATGAGAAGGAAGACCAGTCCAATTCTGATAATAAACCAAACGAAAGTTCATATTTGTTCGGTCAATATGATCGTTACTTTATTACAAAAGATGTCCATTGCACAACATTTGATGTTTCGAATAAAAGTCTACCAAAACCCAATGATAATCCGTCACATGGCGGGAGTTCTGATGAAGATGGCAACGTTCCATCTACTCATTACCTTTGCCGCAGGACGATATTAAGGAAAGTCTCAAATGGACATGACAACGGTGACAAATTTGAACCATTAGTAATCTTATCTATAACGCTAAGCAGTGATGAGTTTAGAGTTCTTTTAGTTAGATATATTCAGAAAAAAATGCTAAAGAAAACTTCTTTTTGTATTCAAAACTTGTTTTTAACTAATGGTGATGGAAATATAGTTTTATTTCTGGGAGGAAAAAGAACTAATCAAAATGAAAAAAAACTCGGAAAGAGAATACTCGAAACGATTAATCATCTACAAAACTTTAAGTTAATATCTAACGTTGAAAGCCTTTATACACCAGAGGCGGTTAAACACTTAAGCTATGAAGGTTTTTTACAAAATATCTCCTTCTCAGTTAGTTTACGTTGCACTACTGCATGGCTAAAAGCCGAACTAAAAGACAAGCTAAATGAAACAGGAGAATCCTCCCAGGATAACCAGGATAAGATAATAGATCGAGACATAAATGTTGGACAAGCCACTTCTTCAGTTGGCTATCAAGTCACTATAACAATAACAAACCCATGTAAAATAAAGTATTACGAACACCTATTAAAAGGACTCAAAAGCATAGAGGGCGTAGAGAAAATATGTACTAATGTAATTTTCAACCAAATAGAGTGCTCAGACGCTCATTCTCAGAATTATGATGATACTCCTACCTTACGCGAATAATACACCGCCACATCACGCATATCCGCCACTCGGCATTTACTAACTCGGAACGTATGCACAGTGCAACTGATCGAGTTGAGCAACATTCGCGTGGTATTGTAATGCAACACCTCGGCCAATTGCCTGGTCGTTGCACTAAAAAACGAGGAAGTTGATTTTTAAGGCTGACTTAATAGTTGATTCTCGGCCAATGAAAGGCACTCACTTTTACCGATAATGATGTGGTCTAGCACTCGAACGTCTATCAACGTTAAGACTTTGATGATTTGCGAGGTGATTTGTATATCTTTTTCACTGGGTTTGGGATCGCCGCTTGGATGGTTATGGGCGATGATGATGGAGGCGGCATTTAATTCTAGGCATCGTTGAACAATTATCCGTAGGTGAACAGAGCATTTGTTAATATTTCCCTTAAATAACGATTCGTATTCGATGACGTGGTGCTGACTATCAAGAAATAACACGCCAAACACTTCTCGTTTTTCTGGCGCGAGTTTTAGTTGTAGAAAGGCCTGAGCGTCTTTGGGGTCGGTGATTTTTGTTTCTGGTGTCGTTTGTTCGGCAATAACCGCAAGTGCGAGGCAAACAACGGAGTGTTTCTCACAATCCAATAAATCACAAACCGTTAGCTTTCTAAAGCGGTCGCTGTCATGGCCATAGCCATTCAGGTTTTTGAGGTAAGCAGGTGGGGATGGTACGTTTTTTGTTAATGGAATATTGTAAATGGTTAAATTTCTAGTTCAAGGAGGTTGTAGGCGATATGTCGTGCGGTTTCTTCATAGGCAAGCCATGCTAGATGATTTTTCAAATCTCCGTCTGGACATTCTAGTTTGATTCCCATTTCCATAATATCATGCCGTATTGCTTCAATTTCATGGTAATGTTCATCAAAAAACTGTCTCGTATCTTCATAGTAAATCAAATGACTTATCATCCCTGATTGACAGCCATGGGATAGCAAATCGTGAAAAAAAGATACAATCGCGTCATACTCAAGTGCGTCTTTGGCAACGCAAGCGCTAATACTTTTGGGTGATTCTTCGGTGATGTTTTCTAGGGTTTCTCGGTGCTGCTGGTCTCGTTCATTGGTTTCGATTTTGGGAGGGGTTAATTTTTAGGGTTGCGCAGTATGTTGATTATTTTTATGCTGAGGTATGGCGAATATTCATCACAACTTAATGCAGCAACAATTTTAAAATTTTGTGTTTGACCAATCGAATATCGTGTCTACACTTCCTCGCCCATGATGGAAAACTACAATCGGCAACGGCAACAAAAACAGATAAAACAAAACCCAATTAGACGTCCTGCCCTCCAATATTATGGTGGGAAATGGATGTTGGCGAAGTGGATTATTGAACATTTGCCTGAGCATAAACTTTATGTTGAACCTTTTGGTGGTGCGGCGAGTGTTTTGTTGAGAAAACCTCGTAGTTATCGAGAAGTGTATAATGACCTAAATCAAGAAGTGGTTAATTTCTTTAAGGTTATCCGTCACCCACAAATGGCGAGAAAATTGATTGCTATGCTCAAAGTCACACAGTTTTCTAGGCATGAGTTCAATAAAGCTTACTTGCCATCTCAAACTCCGATAGAACGCGCTCGGCGTTTAGCTATTCGTTCTTTTATGAGTTTCAATGGCAATGGAGCCTCTAAAGGGGGTAGAGCCAGCTTCAAGTGGCAAATAAGCAAAAAGACGGGTTCAACGGCGGCGATTGGTTGGAAGAACTACCCTTACTCATTAGTGAAGGTGATTGAACGAATGAGAGGCGTCATTGTTGAACAAAGGCCTGCGCTAGAGATTATCACCGCTTATGATGATAAAGACACGTTGTTTTATGTTGATCCGCCGTACTTATGGCACACTCGTGCTAAAGGCGCTAAATCGAATGGTTATCAACATGAAATGGATAATAAAGATCATGAGGCTTTATTAAAACAGCTTTTGAAACTCAAGGGTTCGTGTGTGCTGTCGGGTTATGACAACACTCTCTATAATGAAATGTTGACTGGTTGGAAAAAATATACGCGTTCTAGTTATGCTTCCGGCAGCAAGCCTCGACAAGAGGTGATTTGGGTGAAGTCGAATTAATTGTTGAAGAAAGAAACATGACCCACAAAAAATAACCGCAAGCAAGTTGCGGTTATTCTAGGGTGTTTAAAGTGCCCTTACTTTGTCTAAATAAGCTGATATATCTCTAATATCACAAACTCTATTTTTTCCAACTCTAAACGTATGAACTGGACAACTGCCTGAACTAATCGCGTTGAGTAAAACTTTAGTAGATTTGTAATGCAACACTTGTGCCAATTGTTCGGTCGAAAGTGTTAGCGAGCCATATTGCTGAAACAAAAAATTTGCGGTTTCACTTGAGAATGTCATGGGGTGTCTCCACGCCGTGACATCCAAGATCACTGCTACCAGTAATGGTAAGTAGAGTATTTGCTCATCGCTCATGCTCTGGTCTTGCCCTTTTTCTTAACGCGTTGTGTTGCTACCTTGCTCATCACAACGGTTAGTTGATGATAAGCTGTACAACACAAAGGCTTTAATAAAAAGCGACTGGTTGGGTAAAACTACCAGAAAATAACGAAAGAGGCAAAGGCTTTATACAGGGGGATAAACCCGATCGTTCAGTGTTTGCACCTTTTTATGAAAAAGTTTGTCAAAATCATAGCGTGGCGTATAATAACCTTATGGCGACTTTGAATATATCCCTTTCAGAACAACTAAAAAGCTTTGCTCAAAGTGAAAGCACTCACGCAGGCTATAGCAATGCTAGTGATTATGTTAGTACTCTGATTCGACAAGATAAAGAACGCAAAGAAGCACAACAAACGTTTGAAAAACTGCTTTTGCAAGGGGTCAACTCATTAGAGTCAGGTCAAGCAATCGAAATCACTCCCGACTACTGGCAACAAAAAAAAGAACGCCTCTTTGCTCAAGCAACTAAAAAAGCTCAAGCAACTAAAAAATAACATTGGTTTGCTCAATATTTATTACGCCAGAGGCGGATATTGATGTCGATAACTTTTATCTTTACTTAGCCCAAGATAATTTAAAGGTCGCCAATCGTTTTCTGGGCTTATTAGAGCAAACTTATAGCTTTTTAACCCGACATCCAGAAGTCGCTACCAAATTTCCAACACATAATCCCAAACTGTCTGATATACGCTGGTTTCCAGTGAAAAAATTCCCAAATCATTTAGTTTTTTATCAATACCGCCATGAACGAATCGAGATTATTCGCTTGTTTCATAAAGCACAAGACATCGCCAGTATCTTAGATGAAAGCATCAGATAATCTTTGAGGATAATATTTCAGGAGTCATAAATTTGTTATTGGGTACGAACAAAAAAGAGGCGTTTGAAACCTGCCATCGAAATGACGAGGCTTGTCGTGACATTGGTAAAAAATACATCGATTTTCATCACTTGGATTGCGTTCGAGAATACCCTGAGCTGGTTCAACGGCTCAGCAACACCGAGGGTGATGCAAAAGACATTATTAATTCCTTTGATAAAGGCTTTGCGTCTAGCCCCTTTGGGGTCAGCTATGTTTTATATTATGACGTTAAGGGTGTTGACCAAGAACGACACGGCGCGGGGCAAATATATTATTACGCGCTTGAAAAACTCCGCTTATCCAAGCACTGGTTTGAGTATCAAGAACAACTCGCCAACGCTACAACAAAAGTAGATGCCCATTACTATCAACGACTCATTGAAGATAACTATCAAACCATCTTGCGATTACTCAGCGGTGAGCGCGATGGATTTTTATATAACAATCTCCCGTATGATGCGATTGTGTATAGTGGCAATCATCTTGACCAAGCTAAACTTGAAAAAGCCAAAAAGAAAATCAATCGGTATTTTAACAACGAGCAAGCCCATTCGGTTATTCTCAACGGCTATTTTCGCTTAGAATATTCATCATTGTTTGCACAAAACTTGTCACCCATTAGAAAACTAGCGAGGAAATTAATGGAATCGGCCACGACTAAGTTATTAGAAGACGTTCAAAAATTGTTTGATGCCTTTGCCAATAGCAAAAACCATTTGGATGAAGTATTACAAGCAGGGCTTGAGCAGCAACGCCAAGAATATGAATCGAAATTAAAAGCGGCGCAAGAGAGCCACGCTAAACAATTGATTGACATGCACGAAACCATTAATCGGTTACAAGACATGGTGGATAAAAATTATCAACAAAACGAACTTTTACTTGATGTGCAAAAACAACAATCAAGAAATTATGAAAACCAACTCTTAGATCTCTTGGAGAAACTAAAGCATGAGTCATGATGACCTAAACCAAAAGCTCGCCACGATCTCAGCTCAGACCAAAGGTCGGTTAGAAACACAAAGCCAACGCCATGAAGATCGCAAACAAGAAATTCTTTTGCAAAATCAGCTCAAGAGTACGCCTACCGACTCTGACCCTGAGATTATCAAGTTGAGGCATGAACTGGATATCCAAATCCGACAACGCAACCGTGATGATGCTATTTTCTATGGCAACATTGATCTGCAAGATTTCATTAAACGCCAACAAGTGAGTCAAAGCCACTTACTTGAAGAAATCCATCATACTACGTTTTCTACGATTTTAGAGAAAGCCATATTGATGATTATAAGTGCTAGATTAGAGCGTGTTGGTGGACAAGATAAACACGAACAAAAAATGACGGAAAAAACCCACGATACGGGCGAACAAATGCGATTAGAAAAGTTCCGTGCCGAGTTAACCTTACAATTTGGCGAAGCAAAAACAGATGATATCTTATCGATTTTGGAGCGCAATATTGATGATTGGGATCGGGAGAACTTCTAAAAAACCATTTGTGACAGTATTACTTGATTAACTTTTCACCCTAAATACACTGGATGGTGTATTTCTGGTATAATTTTTTCATGAAAACGACACTCAAAAAATTTGGCTCTAACTCTCAAGCGGTGGTGATTCCCAAAGCCATTGCCGAATTATTCCATTTCTCGACTTCGACTGAAGCCACCTTTGAACCTAAACAAGGCGAATTAATCATCCGCGTTAAGTCTGATAAAGCCATGAAGCTAGACACCGCCATCCAAGACACTGACCAGCAATACGGAGACTTATTTAAGCGTTTAGCCGACCAATGAGCATCTGCTTTTTAACCGTTGACGATGCGCTTAAAATACATGATTCTCGCATCGCTTTGTACGGCGGCAGTTTGGGAGTTCGAGACTATGGTTTGTTGGAGTCGGCTATATTAGTGTCAGAACAAGCCATTGGTGAGGATTATCTACACACTTTTCCATTTGAGATGGCCGCTGCCTATTTGTTTCATATCGCTAAAAACCATCCCTTTCTCGATGGTAATAAGCGAACGGCCTTAGCTTGTTGTTTAATCTTCCTGCGTCTTAATGGTTATGAGGTCACCGCTGATGAATTTGAGCTAGAAACTTTAGTGCTCAATACCGCCACAGGAAAGGCAGAAAAAAAGCGAATCACTCAATTTTTATCGAACAATAGCCGCTTAGTTGGCTAATACTTAGGGCAATGTTTGTCATTCGATATGATTAATTACAGAGGTGTTTTTTGCCCTGCCGCGTTATAAAAACCATTAAAGGCCGCCAGTACCTTTATGAACAACAAAGCTATCGGGTTAACGGAAAAGTTAAAACCGAAACTCGCTACCTCGGCGCGGTGGATAGTTTCACTGGGGCGGCGCGTATTGAAGCAAAGACGGTTGCAAAGACGATGGATGCGATTAAAGGAGCAACAAACATATCTCCTGAAGTAAAAGGTACTGAGGAATTTGACGACACGCGACCGCCTATTAAAGCGTTAACCTTACATATTAAGGCGAATTTTAAGAAGCATAAAATCAGTCAGTATCGCGCCGAACGCGAGAACGAAAAATTCACCATTCACCTCCAACGTCAAGGCATTGTGCCTGACCTCATACCTCAGTTATCCATTGATAAATCAGCACGGGTGAGAACTCTAAAAGATCCTTATAACCACTACCGAGTTACGTTGCCCCGTTCCAAACAAGCAAGCACCCGATCCGAGTTTTGGAAAAACTTTCATCAAGCGCAAGCGCATCAATATCTCGATGCCTTGGAAGCTCAAGATCCCAACTACTTCGCTGGTTTAAAACAAAACCTCTCCGACTACTACCAGAAGCAGAACTCAGCCATCGCCACCTACATCATGCGCAGCAAGCGCAAAGAGGTGTTTAAGATAGGCTTAACCTTACATTTTTTGCACTCCAAGATGGTCAGCACTTGGACACAGAGTAAGCTTGATCCAACGCTGATCGGCTTGTCGGATTACTCCTCTCGCACCTCATGGCGTGATGACACCGCGAACCTGATGGCCGAGGTGCATAGCTCGGACTGGAAAAGCACTTACCAGAAGTACGCCAGTGAACTTAACCGCGCGGAGAACATTCAGTTTTCCGTATTTATGAAAGCGCAAAAGATGGGTATCTTGGATCGATTGAGTGGCAAACGCCGAGCCACGCTCAAAGAATGGCGTAAGCTGGATGCACGCCGCCGAGCGGTGTATCAGGCGTGCAATAAGCTTTCGGTTCTTGCTCCGTTATACGATGGTTTCCCCGATTCTTTACAAGGCTCAACCTTGCCGTTTAGGCACGAAGAACAGTGGAAAGCCAAACGGATGACTTGGAAAGATAAGCTCGCTCGGCCTCATATTCGTAAAAACACTAAGAACGCGAAAGGTCATTTCTAATTCCGCACGTTCTTTTTTTTAATTTTTTGCGTGCCGCTAATCCAGCTAACAAATAAAGAATTTGTGAAAATATTTTCGCACCCCTCCGGTAGGACGGATTGGTCGGTGATGGATTTAACGACCGAGGGAGTGAGAGAGTGAGACGGTGAGTCGAAGGAATGAACGAGCGAGGGCGGAAAAAGACAGAGCCGAACAATACGGAGTATTGAGAGGGTGTGGAGCTAGAAAATCTTGTATTAAGCCTTGATTAATAATAACTTTATAAAACCTAAGTCCTAACCTATATACTCACTCATATACCGAATTACACACTGGAGTAAGTGCTGACTTTCTGATACTCTCATGCCTTCAAGAAGAATATTTGCTTTGCGTGATATAATGTTTATTATCAAGGCTAATGATGAGTTAAAATTTACTATACGATGGCTATTTTACAGAAAAAAGATATAGAGCCTTTTGCGACAAAAGTTTATGAAGAGCAAGAGCCAATGATGAGAAAAGAGTTTATAGAGTCTCTTTCTGCTCGGCTTATTAAATCTATCCAAGATGGTGAACAGTATTTGAAAGAGGGCAAACCACTTCAAACGCTAGATCAATTACTGGAAGATATAAACAGGCTCAAAATATAGTCGCTTATATTGCCTCAAAAAATGGATATTTACAGTGTTGTGCCTTTGCCACAGCTTAAAGTTTCTTTTACCGACATTTTTAATAACAAGGCTGAATATAGTGCTAGCGGTGCTAATAAGTTTCTTTTAGCGTTTAATAAAGCCCTCAAGAATTTAGAGGTATTCCCCCAGTCTGGCAGTAATCTTTTTGTCGGTTACAAAACTAAAATCGTCAATGGATGTGTGTTGGCGTATCGGATTGATGAAGTCCAAAAGAAAGTCTATGTGTTTGACATCGTAGACCCAACCCGAGATACCCTTGCTAGAAAATACTTTGACTGACTGCTATAAAGATAGGCGCAGAAAAGGACATAGCCAATGTGGCATTAAATGAACATGAAATCTTTTTTTGATTTTATAGACGCGATGAATATATTGACCGACCCACCGAGGTAAACCCTGTGCCAAAAATCCGCTTGGAAGCTCTGCTCAATCATCTACTAGAACACCCTAAACCAGATGAACCAATGGCTCTTAACGCTGGAGTTTTTTGGCTCTCTGACAATAAAACTTTTGCTCTTCAGTTGCTCGACCAGTATGCCGCGCTCATCGATAAATTCCCTCGTTATACGGATTTTAAACAGATGTTTGAGCACGAGCGATTCACAGAAAAAGAGCCCAAGCGTAATGATACTCGGTTTGAGTTTAAGCACGAAGGACTCAATGAAGCTACTAGGCTCGTAAAGCAAAACTATTCATACCTTAAAGCCAAAAAAAATTATGATCAAGGACTCAGCAACCATCAGGCGGTTCAAACGAGATCACGCGCTTTTACACAGGGTGTTGACACTTCTTTTGGAGGCTATATTTCATGTATTAATAATTCTGCCCTTGCGACCAATGATGGGCTTTATCCGCAACCGTTGGAAGAGGCTGAAAGCTTTTTTTTTACTTCGCCACAGAGTTATTATATTGATGAAAAAAACAGGGAAAAGCATACCTATATTACCGCTTCCAGTGGGCATGGGAAAAGCGTCACCTTAGAAACAATATTTCATCATTACCTTACCAATAACACTCAAACAGCCGTTATCTTAATAGACCCTCATGGTGATTTAGCGTCCTCTTGTGCTCAACTAATACCTAATTTGGATAATGATAGATTAGTGTATATCAAGCCATCGCATGATAGGCGGGTAACTCCAACATTAAACCCTTTTGATTTACCCTCGAAAGAGTGGGATACAATCAATAAAGCTTCTGATGCGTTAATTGAAGTGTTTAAAGAGGTCATGCGTGGTGATGGGGATGGATCTAGTTTTACACCTCAAATGGTGACTATTTTAAAACCATGCTTATCTACTTTGTTGCATATGGAAAACACAAGTTTTGTCGATCTTATGAATTTTTTAGATGACGATCCAGACGTTTATAAACCTTACTTAAATTATGCAAAGAGAGCATTGACAAACCCTATGCACAAAGACACGTTGGGTCGAGATTTTTTAAAGGATACGTTTAACCCTTCTAAGCTCGGCATTAAAACTAAAATTAGAAACCTCTTGAACGATGATTATTTCTTTAACTATCTAGTCGGGAAAAGTACGATTAATTTGAAACGAGAGATTGAACGTAAATCGGTCATCGTCTTTGATTTGTCAGATCTAACAGAAACGTCCAAAGACGCCATTGGTCGGTTCACAATGGCCAGTATCACTACTTTAGCTAAATCAAGAGGCAACCTAGCCTATAGTAAGCGCACGCCAATTCATCTAATTGTTGATGAATGCCAAAACTTTGTTTCTAAATCAATGGAGTCAATACTTACAGAAACCCGAAAGTTTAGGCTTCACGGAACCTTTGCTCAACAGTTCACTGGGCAGGGTATGGACAGCAAGATGAAGCAAGCCATCATAGGTAATAGTGCAGTTAAAATAACGGGCAACAATGGAGTAAGTGACTTAAAGATTATGTCGGCAGAAACGGGGGTTAGTGTCGAAGATATGCAAGCCCTGCCCGTTGGTGAGTTTTATATTCAATCAGGCAAAGGAAAGCCATGTGTTAGAGTTAAAATGTCATTACTTGGCTCGGAAAATAAAATGACTCAAGCACAATGGAGCAAAGTCATGCTTTCACAAACCGAAAAATATTATCGAGACATTAAACCTCAACACGCTCAATCAAAAACGTCTAATGATCAATCTAGCGTAAAAAAACAAACAAACTCCAATCGTGTTTCAGGAATACAACCTCACAGAAAAAAGCGAGGTAAAAACCTTGATCAAAATCCCTTTAAATAAGCTTTTTTGTTTTCTTATAAATTTATAGAAAAGAAAAAACCATAAACAGGAGCAAACTGAGATAAACAGGAAAACAAGGAAGTTCCCCCCAAAAGCCGTTCGAGGTTTAATGTAAGCTAAACACGTTACCACTCCCCACCATGATTCATATTTCACCAAATGACGAAAAAGTATTAGCGGCACTAGCCGTTTACCAATACCTCAATACGCTACAAATGGAGTGGTTAGGAGTCGGAAGAACAGCCAAGCAAATTCGCGACCATACTTTGAAACGACTTGAGCGTGCAAAACTAATCCAATCTCAAGACTTTGGAGCGGTTGCTGGCATTGGTAGGCTGCATAAAATCTATTATCTCAATCATAAAGCTATAGATACGGTCGCTGATATTATGCGTTGTACAACGGATGAAATTGTCTACCCTAAATATGGTATTCGATATGCGAATGATTATTTTCATAGATCCAATTTTGTAGATTTTCACATCGCTTTAAGACAATGGATAGAAGCTCAAAATGACGCTGAGATTGAGTTTTTCCAGTCGTATTATACGAAATTTAAAAACCGAGGCTCGAAAACTCATTCGGTTAACTTGATGCGATTTAAACCTAGTAATACGTTGCCTTATAACTACCCTCTAACCATCGATCCAGATGGAATTTTTAGGTTTATGAAAGGCGATAAATCCCTTTTATGTGCCGTGGAACACCACCGCAAAGCAGACAGTAAATACATTACACAGCAATTAGATCGGCACATGACGGCGATTGACCAAAATTTACTCGCTGAACATTTTAATCACCCAGCACCGAATCTAGTGCTCTCTATTCATGAAAGCGTTAGTAGTTTCAAAAACGTTCAAAAACGACTTACAGAACTGCCAGATTTTGAGCGATTTATACCGTATTTTCATTTCACTTTACACGAAAATCTAAAAACTGATTTCACAAACTGGATAACAGCAGATAAGGCAAGATCAAAACTGTTTGGGTGAAATATTTAGTTAATTCAAGATTTACCCTCAACGAATACGAACAAACGCACAGCGGCAATGAATGCTTACATCAACGATACGTTACGAAAACACCATCTTTGTGGCACGATTATTCTTTCAGAGAAAGTGCAATCACTTTCTCATCAAAAAAGAACATTGAACTTATCCGCAGGTACAAAGGCTTCAACCCTAGAAACGCTCCAAAAGGCTGGCACGACTTTGGCTCTATTGAAATTGATGGTGAATATTATTACTTTGTGATTGATCAAGTGATTGGTCGAAGACAACGTGTGCTAGCGCGTTTCATGCGGATATTGCATTCTAGTGAGTATCCGATGGCTACTACTGAATGAAGAATGTATGAATCGGTGGATAGTTTAAGACTTGCTGATTTTTTCAAAATGGGTTTAATGGTTGAACATCCTAATCATTATTATCATGAAACTCGGCATTGGACTGCTTCGTGTCTCAACAGACCAACAATATCAAGAAGGCCACGGAATCGAATCGCAAAAGAGCCGCTGTGATTATTACGCACAAACAAATGATATCACCATAGTGCGCTACTTCATTGAACACTACAGTGGGCGTAAGTCAGACCGTTTTGTGTTTGATGATATCTTAGCTTTCATCAAAGCCCACAAAGATGAAATTAGTGCGCTCGTTGTGGGTAATATTGATCGGTTTACGAGAGCGGGAGCAGAAACTTATCTGTCATTACAAAGGATGCTGCGAGAAGAGGGTATAGAGCTACTTGATGCCAGCGGCGTGATTCAAAAACCAGTCAACACGCTCGAACATTTGGGCGTTGAATATGAATGGTCTGTACGATCACCAAGCCGTTTAAGTGAAGTATTAGTCGCTGAGAATGCTAATAGTGAAGTTTCCAACATCTTAACTCGTTGTATCGGTAGCCAAATCAAAGTTGCCAGAATGGGGTATCAATTCGGTCCATCGAATTACGGATACCGTAATAGCCGAGAAACGCTACCACAAGGCAAGGTCGTATCGGTCATGATTGCTCATGAACAAGAAGCACCTTTCATGCGTTTGATGTTTGAGCTAAGGGCTGAAGGAATATTGTCAGATCAAGAGATATGCGACAAATTAAACGCAATGGGATTTAGAACACGCCAGCGTAACCGTTTTCACCCAGAGACGCGAGTATTAGTCGGAAAAAGCGGTGGCAACCTGCTCGACCCAAAGCTGATGCAAGCCTACATTGGCAAACCAATCTATTGTGGCTTACGAGCGGGTAAGTGGACGAACAATGAGTTTATCAAGATACCTTATGATATGGCCTTAGTGTCCATCCAACAATTCAACCAAGCCAATCGAGGAAAGCTCACTATCATCGAGAACTCAAATGGTTATGAGCTTATCAACGAGCGTGACAGATACGCACGATGTAAAGACACCTCTGAGTTCCAACTCAGGCACATCGTGGTCTGTGAGGCGTGTAATAAACCATTACTAGGGTCTAAGTCTCGAAGTGAAACAGGTAAACGTATGGGGTACTATCATTGTTCTCGAAAGCACAAGTACATTGCCTTTAATAAAGACACGTTCGAGAATGACATTGCTAAGTACATTGGAAGGATAACCTATAAGAAGAAATTTTTTGGCCTACTCAAAGAAGTTGCGCGTGATGTCTGGGTTCAAAAAAATAAGTCAAATGAACAAGCCAATGAATCAATTAAAGAACATGTAGCTGGATTACAAATGCAGCAGGCAAATGTGCTGAGTAAAATACAAACCACAGGCTCTGACATTGTTCAAAAACGTCTTGAGGAAGAGTACGAAGGCTTAGAAGAGATCATTAAAAAAGCGCAAAAACAAAAGTCAGACCAATCGCTCAAAGAGAGCGAAATCGAAGCATATTTTCAAACGCTAAAACAGGTAATGGAACGCCCTGAAAAATACTTGTTAGCACCCAATAGCAAAGAGCAATTGCAAAAAATGTGGCGGTTGGTTTTTAGCAAACCACCGACCTTTCCCGAAATACAAAATGGAACTGCCGAAATGTCGCTTGTATTCAGGCTTAACGCCCTGCCCAAAGTCACTAAAAGTGAATTGGTAGGGCAGTTAACCCTGCAATGGAACTTATTCTGTGACGAAACCATCAAGAGCCTAATCGCTCTCGGTCTGCGCTAATAGTCGATATGGTAGTGAATTTCGGCGAACTCATACAACGTATCAATGGTTGATTGTATTTGATCGTCTGTCATGCAGTTTGCTTTAGCGCCCATGATACGCCGAGCTTTTGGAATAGTTATAAATCTATGATTTTGCATTTTGTCTAGTGTGATGGTCGTAAGATGTATCGCGATTTTAATTATTAAGTCATCGCTTGGTTTTAATGCAGTCTTAATGAGATTGAGTCATTGAATGAAAAATAAAATCCGAAACAGGAATAAAGTGATGTATCAGGGAAAACAATGAAATAGGCGGTTTAAGCCATTTGTAGAACAATAATAGGCACTTCAACGCTTAAACGAAAAGCCATCGAAAATGTCACTCATTACTCTCAATCTAAATGAAGCCGCTGACTTCTTAAAAATATCACCAAGTGCCTTACGCGCTAAAGCCAAGGCTGGGGTGATAGCAGGCGCTAAGATAGGGAAAAAATGGGTCTTTTTGCAAGATGACCTTGCAGAAGCCATTCGATCACAGTATGTTCAGACTTCGCAAGCGTTGCAAGTATCAACACAGGAGACATCTCTATGTTATACAAACGCAACAAAACTTGGTGGGTCAGATTTACCACTTCCAGAGGAAAGCTCATACGCCGATCTACTGGGACTACCAACAAAGTGCAAGCACAGCAATTCTTCGATGAACTAAAAGCATCATTTTGGAAGGTAGAAAAATTGGGCGAACGACCTGCCTATATTTGGGAAGATGCTGTTGTTAAATGGCTCAAAGAAAATGAAACCAAGCCCAGTGTCGACATCGATCAACGAATACTACGCTGGCTTGATCCTTACCTTAGAGGCATAAAACTTACAGACATTGACCGAGCGCGTATTGAGTCAATTGCAGAAGAGAAAGCGAGATTATCTAGCCACTCTACAGCAAATAGATATTTATCGCTTATTCGAGCAATTCTTAGGCGCGCAACCTATGATTGGGAGTGGTTAGATAAAACTCCAAAAGTAAGACTGTTTCGAGTTAAAAACCGCCGTATTAGGTGGATTACTCAAGAAGAGGCGAGCCGACTTTTGAAAGCACTTCCATCACACCAACGGCATATGGCTATTTTTGGTCTTGCTACTGGATTAAGACAACGTAATGTCTGTCTGCTTGAATGGTCACAAGTTGACTTGAAGAGGCGCATTGCTTGGATTCATCCAGATCAAGCTAAAGCAAAAAAGGCGATTGCAGTACCACTTAACGATGATGCTTTTGAGGTATTAAACACCTTAAAAGGCACACATCCGAAGTTTGTTTTTACTTACCGAGGTAAATCAGTTTGGCAGGTAAATACAAAAGCTTGGAGAAGCGCGGTAAAGAAAGCTGGTTTAGAAGATTTTCGCTGGCATGATTTACGCCACACTTGGGCATCGTGGCATGTTCAGTCGGGCACGCCTTTACATATACTTCAAGAGTTAGGTGGCTGGGAAAGCGTTGAAATGGTTCGGCGCTATGCTCATCTTAACGCAGGTCATTTAGCTGAGTATGCTGGAAATGTGTCAGTATTTAGCACAAATTTAGCACAAGCGCCGTTATTAGATGATCAAAAAAGACGCTAAGTCATTGATTTTTATGGTGGCTATGGGTGGACTTGAACCACCGACCCCAGCATTATGAATGCTGTGCTCTAACCAACTGAGCTACATAGCCATCTATCAAAACTTCTATGTGAAACGCCAAGAATAGGCATTTTTTAAGAGGCGTGAAAATACACTTGCTCTAGGTCTGAGTCAAGTCTTCTGGGTATTCTATCGGAATAATTTTTAACAATGGTTTAAGAATAATGGCGCAGTTAATCCATACATAGCATCGCCTAATTATAAAAAAGGGGCTATGACAATATTGCCATAGCCCCTTTGAGATTGGCTCTGATAATTAAAACGTATACCTGACAAACAAAGAACCGTTTTCACTATCGGAATCATTGCTGTATTGACCGCCGTAGTGCAGACCAAACTCGAAACCATTGGTATTGAACAAGCTCGCGCCAATATCTAAAGTAATGCGATCTTCTTCAGTACTGGTTCCGTCCAACTCAAATAACTGCCCACCAACATTGGCATCCAAACTGGTTATATCTTGGTTAAATTCATGTTGCCAAGCGAGTTTTAACGACGGCACTAACGTCCAGTTGGAGAACTTGCGCTCGCCTTCAAACAACACTCCAAGTTCAGAACTAAATTCACTGACATCATCATAAGAAACGATTAAATTAACACCACCGCTCTCGGCAAAGTCATCAATACTCAAATCTGAATAATACAATCCAAGTGACGGTGTAATATTAATACCGCCGGTGTTAAAGCGATAACCGCCATGTAGGTTGATATTCAATAGGTCGCCATCTGTTTGAGCGCGGGTTAAATCGTCTGTGGCGAAAATACCATTACGTGCCAATTCATAGTCAAGATCACCTGACGATATAAGTCCACCAATAAACCATTGCTTATTCTGGTAGTCGCCATAGAGCGTGATTTGATCATTGTCAATTTCGATACTATCTTGAGTCAGTCGACGATCGTTAGCATCAGCATCACCTCTTGAAAATGCTACCCCTAATGTCCATTGACCAAACTTGCGGTCATAACCAATAGACTGTCCATCAAAGTTGAGGTCAAAACCTTGCACGCCATCGCGATCATCTTGATCAAAATCACCTGCATGTGCTTGAAACCAAATGCCATTGCGCTTGTTATCTCGATCTTCAACAGCAAATCTATCGCGGATAAGACCGAGAGCTACTTCACTGGTGGCACGTGCGCCCTGAGTTAAGGCACCGCTCACGGATGGATTGACTGCCTCAACAACTCCTCCAAAAACAGCAATTTGATCTTCCTCTAGGTTGAACAACAAGTCTGAAATATTAGCCACTTGGGGAGCGCCAGCGATAATCGCTTGAGCAATTGCATTACCCGCCGCCGCTGTATTTTGTGACGCTATTAAGGTATTAAAATCGACGACGCCTAGTTCCACATTGCTACCCTCAATTCGAGTATCAACCAATAAGCTGCCATCATTGAATGTGGCGCCATTATCAATAATGGCATCAGCAGTAATAATAGTGCCTAGCTGATCGGCAACATTGTCGTCGCTTAATATCACATTGACTGAACTTCCACTATTCAGTGTCACTGAACCATTTTGAGTTAAGCTACTTTGACCTGCGATAAACTCCAAACTGCCGTTGGATACCAGTGTTCCATCAATCGTTCGATCACCATTCACCGCAATACTAGAGCCACTTCCTATTGATACATCCACATTATTCAAAACGTCAATCGTCAATTCGGTGTTTAAATTATTAGCGAAGCTCAAACTATCGGATCCATTCAAACTACCAATAAAATTGCCGCCTAATGTACCGCCTGCTTGAACAAAGTTGATACCAGCGGCAGCACTTGACGCATCTACTGATGCGGTGGCACCTGAAAGATTGCCTGTATTGGTAATAGTTCCAGAGAACACAACATCCTCAATCAAAATCGCAGCACTGGTTTCTGAACTGATGTCACCAGCGTTACTAATATTACCATTAACCACCACGCCACTTTGTCCACTAAACAATCTTACACCTGCAGTTTGACCAGATGACAAAGCATCGCCTCGACCAGCAATCGTTCCATTATTGTCTAATGCAATTGTACGCTCATCGGCATCAGCGGCCCCAAGCTGTAATGAAACACCAGAGCCTGAGTTACCTACACCCGCATCAATCATGCCATCATTATAAATTTCAAAGTTGTTAGCCGTTGAATCGGCGTACACTGTGCCATTACGTTGGTTGCCTGTGCCAATAATTTGACCACCTGTTTCGTTAACAATCGTCAAACCTGAACCGTCAATGTTCACCGCTCGGCTGTCTGATGAAATCGTGCCTGCGTTATTGACCGTGCCTGTGTGCTGACCACCGCCTGCGGGTGTGGCGTTGCCTAAGTACAAGCCGTTTTGCGTACCTGAGATAGTACCGCCTGCGGTGTTGTTAATCGTGCCTTGGAACGATACGCCATTGACCGCTCGAATACCGGCGGTAGTGCCTTGCGTACTCTCTGAATTAATCGTACCGCTGTTGATGATTGTGCCAGTAAATACTCCAGCCGTACTGCCGTCTAATACACCGCCCACACGTGTGCGTTCAAGACGGATACCATCACCTGCGGTTGCCGCACCTGCATCGGCTTGACCACGACCTTGGATGGTGTCTCTATTGTCGATCATAAAATCATTGCCTGCTTCGCTCAACTCTACCGAGAAGCCTGCACCGTCATTGCCGACACCTGCATCAATGATGCCATCATTATAAATTTCAAAATCACTCGCCGTTGAATCGGCGTACACTGTGCCATTACGTTGATTGCCTGTGCCGATAATTTGCCCACCTGCTTCGTTAACAATCGTCAACCCTGAGCCGTCAATGTTTACCGCTCGGCTGTCTGATGAGATCGTGCCTGCGTTGTTGACCGTGCCTGTGTGTTGACCACCGCCTGCGGGTGTGGCGTTGCCTAAGTACAAACCGTTTTGTGTGCCTGAGATAGTACCGCCTGCGGTATTGTTAATC
>CBDBDZ010000006.1:0-3347 GCA_965204215.1 Pseudomonadales bacterium
GGTAAACCCTCGGTGATGGAATGGGTTAGGGTGTTGAATTTGTCTAGGATGGTGACTATTCTTTCTTGTTTAGTAAGTGGGGGTAATGGAATATTTATTTTGTATAAAGTCGCTTGTGTTAGGCTTGGTCGCCCAGATCCTGTATCTAATTTCATTAGATCTATTGTTTTCATAAAATAATAAAAAAATTTAGGTGCCAGAATTTGAGTCGTATCAATCTGTACATAGTAAATGGTATCAATATTCCAGAATGGTGATTCAACATAAAATATGTTTGTGATTGAGCCTTTTCTTGGAATCAGCACTGTTGGTTTATTGTAAGCAAATGAATCGACATGAGCCATAATTCCGCCAGAGCCATAAACGGGGATATTGCCTGCGTCTAATTTTTTCCAATCTTTACCGTTTTTTAGTTTCCCTACCTCACCCAAAGCCCGCCATTCAACCTCGCCATCTTCAAATGTCAACAACTGGTCGCGATAGTAGTTATATTGTTTTTTACGGGCGGTTAGTTCGGTGGTTAGTTCGGTGGTTAGTTCGGTGAAATTGTCCAAAATACGGACAATTTCAGTTTGGACATTTAGCGGTGGGATTGGGATTTTCATATCCAAGATAGCACTCATGCTTGGGTGTTTAATACCTGAGCCTCGATAAAACGACTCTATTAGTTGAAGGTTATTCAGCAAAAAATAGTAAAGATATTTATTGTTAAGATAATTAACATTTTTAGATGTTGCAATTCGATTGTCCGAAGTTAGGAATTTACCTTTAAAATATTGAACAAGAGCATTGCCGCCCCATGGAATAGCGATAATTTCACCTTCACTTGTTTTTTCACCAGCAAGGATCTCTGTTGTATAGTAATCTGAAATATTAGTTGTTAAAAGTTTAACAGTACCACCCTCAACGACTAAAGGTTTAAACTCCTTAGCAAGGAAGTAGTGATATTTGATAACCTTAGGTTGCTTGTATTTTTCTACAGCATTAAATTTCTTATCCCAAATTGTGACCTCCCACAAAGCCCGCCACTCAACCTCAACCCCATCCAACAGCTTTTTAATAAAGTTCAATTCATTCATCGTTATAGTTCCTTTGTTTTAAATTGGCTGTAGCCTTCGTAGTAGTAGCTCACGTCGATGCCTTGCATGAATATTGCGCGGTTGTTGATTTTATCGGTGAGGGCGGTGTTTAAGAGTGCTTTGATTTCTAGGTCTTTTACTACGCTGCGTTGCATGGCGCTGAGGTAGTCGTGTTTGTCAATGTGGTTCCAGTCTATCACTTGTTTGATTTGTTTTTTTAGGATTAAGTCCAGCCAGATGCGGGTGGCGCGGCCGTTGCCTTCGCGAAATGGGTGGGCGATGTTCATTTCGACGTATTTCTCGATTATTTCATCAAAGTTGCTTTGTGGCAGGGTGTCGATGTGCGCGAGTGATGGCTCTAAATACATGCAAGGGGCAAAGCGGAAATCGCCTTTGGCGATATTTACTTCGCGCAGTTTGCCTGCAAAATCATAAATAGCGTCAAACAAATAGGCGTGAATAAAAGCCAGTCCGTTAAATGTGCCGATTTCAACGGCGTTGATATCGCCTGAGTCAAACAGTTGTTTGGCTTGTTGTTTGCTGATTTTTTCTTCTGCTTTTGCTAATTCAATTTGATCGGTGATATTGAGTTTGTTGTCTAGAATCATGTTGGTGTTCCCTCAATTTCGGCGACAATGGCATCAATATCATTGCGTAGTTGGTCGATTTTGGCGACGGTGGTGCTTAGCTCGGCGTTGACTTGGTTTATGTCAATCACTTCGCGGGTGTCTTTGGCTTCTACATAGGCGCTGACGGATAGGTTGTAATCATTTTCGGCAATCTGCTCTAAAGTAACTGATTTTGCTGTATGTGCTACATCGTCTTTGCTGTCGAATAGTTGCATAATTCGCGCAATATGGTCATTGCTGAGAATATTATTATTGGTTTCTTTTTTGAAAAAGTCTTCGCCGCTGGCATCAATAAACTGGGTGTGGGTGTTGGGTTTGTGTTTTGATAACACTAAAATATTCACGGCAATAGTGGTGCCAAAAAACAGATTAGACGCTAGGGCAATCACGCTTTCAATGTAGTTGTTATCGATTAAGTATTGGCGGATTTTCTGCTCTGCGCCACTGCGATAAAAAATACCTGGAAAACACACTAAGGCGGCTCGGCCTTTGCTGGATAAATAACTCAAGGCGTGTAACACAAAGGCAAAATCGGCCTTGGATTTGGGCGCTAACACGCCTGCGGGCGCAAACCGTTGGTCATTAATCAGCGTGGGGTCGTCACTGCCTATCCATTTCACCGAATAAGGTGGGTTGGAGACTATCGCGTCAAAGGGTTTGTCGTCTGTAAACTGTGGGTTGGTTAAGGTGTTGCCCAGCATGATATTGAATTTGTCGTAGTTGATGTTGTGCAAAAACATATTCATACGCGCTAGGTTGTAGGTGGTGTGGTTGATTTCTTGGCCCCAAAAGCCGTCGTCAATAATATGCGCGTCAAAGTGTTTTTTGGCTTGTAGTAATAGCGATCCAGAACCTGCGGCGGGGTCGTAGATTTTATTCACGCTGGTTTGTTTGTGCATGGCGAGTTGTGCAATCAGTTTGGAGACGTGCTGTGGGGTAAAAAATTCGCCGCCTGATTTGCCTGCATTGGCTGCGTAATTAGAGATTAAGAACTCGTAGGCATCGCCAAATAAATCAATTTGGTTGTCTTCAAATTCGCCTAGCTTTAGCCCTGCTACGCCTTTTAATACTGCTGCTAAGCGGCTGCTTTTATCTTTTACTGTGTTGCCTAAGCGGTTGCTGGTGGTGTCGAAATCGGCAAACAGGCCTTTGATATCGGCTTCGGAAGCATAGCCATTGGCGGAGCTTTCAATGGCGTTGAATATGTCGGCTAAATCGGTGTTCAGGTTGTCGTTGTGGTTGGCATGGGCGACGATGTTGGTAAACAATTGGTTTGGATAAATGAAATATCCTTTGCTTTTAATCGCATCGTCTTTAATGTCGTCGGTGATAACGTCATTGCTAAGTTCGGCGTAGTTAATAGTGGGGTCGCCGCCTTGCATATAATGCGCAAAGTTTTCGCTGATAAAGCGATAGAACAATGTGCCTAACACATATTGCTTAAAGTCCCAGCCATCAACCGAACCTCTTACTTCATTGGCAATCTGCCAGATTTGGCGTTGCAGTTCTGCGCGTTGTTGGGTGCTGGTCATGGGGCGTTCCTATTGATGATTGTTGCGTTATTATACGTTGTACAGCAATAGATTGCTTTAGTGATTGTTGGCGGTTGCGTTTTTTACACACGAGCCATACGTATGCT
>CBDBDZ010000007.1:0-23376 GCA_965204215.1 Pseudomonadales bacterium
AACGATCGGGTTTATCCCCCTGTATAAAGCCTTTGCCTCTTTCGTTATTTTCTGGTAGTTTTACCCAACCAGTCGCTTTTTATTAAAGCCTTTGTGTTGTACAGCTTATCATCAACTAACCGTTGTGATGAGCAAGGTAGCAACACAACGCGTTAAGAAAAAGGGCAAGACCAGAGCATGAGCGATGAGCAAATACTCTACTTACCATTACTGGTAGCAGTGATCTTGGATGTCACGGCGTGGAGACACCCCATGACATTCTCAAGTGAAACCGCAAATTTTTTGTTCCAACAGTACGGCTCGTTAACACTGACCACCAAGCAATTGGCCGAAGTGTTACATTACAAAACCACGAGAGTGTTGCTTAACTCGATCAGTTCTGGGACTTGTCCTGTGCATACGTTTCGGGTTGGTAAATGTCGAGTGGCGGATGTGGCGGCGTATTTGGATCAAGCAAGAGCACGTTAGTGCGGCCAAGATATCTTGGCTTTATCCTTTTTGATGTTTGACTGAAAACAGTCAATTGATAAGTTTAATATGGCTAGGAATAAAAATTATTTAGAAGTGGCTCACGAATTGGAATGGGCTTGGCCATTCGGTGGTGCCCTCAGTCCAGCCATGGTTTCGATATATGCTGAAAAGTTGTTTTCATATAATTCAGCAATTTCTGATGGGAAAAGAAAAAAGTTATTAAAAGGCCTTAGGGGGTCGTACTCTTTATCATTGAAAGAAAAACAACGAGTCTTGTCGTCTTTGGTTAGATTGTCAGAAGATCAGATTAATAAACTAATTACAATTTTCAACGAAGAGAAAAGTAAATTTGCTGAATTAAATCAGCAATTCTCGTCTGACATTAAACAATTAAGTATAAGACGGGAATTAGATTGGGCGCTATTACTTAACAAGGAGAATGGGGTTAATGTCTTCTGGCAAAAATATGTATATGCGAAGCGATTTAGCCGAAAGGATTTAATTCCTATTGTGATTTCTGTTTTAGATGATCTGCTATCTAAAGAAGACTATTTGTCTGTTAGGTTTATGGTTGGTGAAGTGTTATCTAATAAACCAGCGTTGAAGTATTTAACTCATAAGCAAAACCAATTATGTCACTTAATTAATGCTGGGACTCTGTCCAGTGTGGAGGTCTCGGAACTCAATGGTATCTCAGGCATAGAGAAAATTGACTTCTTAGACGCACGATCTTTGGTTACAGATAAATCAAGGGCTGGATTTATTGAGTTTGTTACGCATAGCTACCAATTAGGTAAATATGGAATTCCGGAAAACAGTTTTGGTTTGAAAAAGAAGTTATTGAATTTTTATAAATTAGCCAAGGCGCCTGCAGATTTGTCTTCATGGTTCAGTTATCTATTTCTATGTCAAAACGATTATCAATCAGCCTTAAATGCAGCTCGCTGGTCATTAAGAAAGGTAGTTGATGACAACTTATTAAACGAAGTGACTTTTGCTAAAAGTATTGGCAATATCTCACACCAAAAATTGAAACCTAATTTTAACTTTCATCGGAACTTGTTTAGATATTTAAGTATTGAAGCCTTTCCCAAAATAAATAAAGAAAATTATGGTCGTCCTGAATTAGATAAATTTTTACTCGAATTACCGATTATTTTCAGACAATACTTTGAATCATTACAGAAAAAGTGGCCGTCTCACGAAGTTGCGCACTTTGCATATTTCGATCAAAAGTATAATTTAGGAATAGGTATGCAATCTGAAAATTATGAAACGATTTCTGAGTCAATAACTCCATCTGACAGGTTGTTTCTACAACTGTTGCATCTTCCCTCCTCAGAGTATCGACTAAATAGTCTATTGAAACAATTAATTAAATCATCGAATAATAAAATAGATATATTATTCAATCTCTTAGCAATTATTGGTTTGGCTCGTGAAAGTGACAAATTTTCTGAAGAAAAACTAGCTAAATTCGAAAACAATATTCTCAGTAGTTATCCAGTTTTACTTTCTCAAAACGGGTTCATTGTCAATCAAGAAATGTCTTTACTAGTTGCTGAACAACAAGAATGTGAGTTATAAAATCAGATACCCAAATCCCCAGAAAGAACCCCAAACACACTATAATTCACCCCAAATCATCATCTCAATTGCGTATCGGATAGAGTGAACTGTCGATTAACTTGCTTATTTGCGTTAATTTCCTTTCGTTTAGTTTACCTCATTTTCTCAGTATTCGGCGTTTTTTAGGCACACCTCCCCCGTCTATCGTGCTTGGTCGGTTTCTTCAGGGTACTGTGTGGTTATAATGGCGGGGGCTTCCATGCTTGTAATGACATGATGACTTCTTCTAGTAAGGTTTTATTATGCGTTTGCAGTTTGACAAACACCGCTCATCCTGTGCTGACGACTTTTGCAGCCATCGCGTACACGCGCCAGCGCACGGTGAGGGTGCGATGGTGGGAGAGTCTTTCGGGCAGAAGGTGGCGCATCAGCGTAAACAGGTTGTAGGAGAGCGCGGTAATCAGCAAGTACAAGGCGTTTGCGTGAAAGCCTGAGTAAGGCAAGGTGTCGCCACCGAAGTCTCGTTTGAGTTCTTTGATGCGGTTTTCGCTGTCTTCGGCGCGTTGGTTATACCAAGCTATTATCTCACTGTCGCTTAGCTCATCGCGGTTATGGGGTAGATAAAAAGTTCTTTATTGCATGGCAAACTGTAATATGGTCATAATTTTTTTTTGTCCTTGATTTATTCTTTATAAGAAAGTAGAAATCATTGCTTTTATTTAAAGTGGATACAAATTTTTTATATTCTTTTTGTATTTCAACTGCGTCGGGTAGGTTCTGAATACTTGCGTTTCCATAGCGGTCTAAAAACTCTCTAACTTCAGATATCAGTTTGCCAACCTTAATACCATATGGCCTAGGGTCATTTCCTTTTAGATCGGAGATACAGTAATCATATTGCTCGATATCTCTACAAAGAAAAAGTGCTTTTTTATTTAAAAAACTTCCATCTTCAGCAAAGCTATTTCCACCATGATATACACCTGCTTCAAAGGACATATTGAAGCGCGGGAACTCTCTTCTTTTGACTTTTGTTGTTTCGATACACGACAAATCATGTATGGATAAGTCACACTCAGATATTTGTTCTGTTATTTTTTCTAACCTCGATTGGCCACTGTTTAATTCATCAAGGCCACATTTCCAACTATATCCGAAACTAACGATAGTAAATATCACTGCATAAAACCTTTCCTCATAAAACTCATCAAATGGGAAATTTATAAAGACCTTGCTCATGAATGCATCCGTTTTCAGGTTGAAGTGATTCTTGTTTGTAGATTATTACAGGCTTAAGATTGCTTTGAATCTCGAATCAATCTCATAGCTTCAATATAAGAGTCTGATTTAGTAACCTGATCGGTCTTTGGTAAATCATAAATAGCTACTCCCCATTTCGTATAACCGAGAAGGTCTCCATCCGAACCAGTTTGGTTATTATTTGTGTCAGAACTTGCAATAAGCTTTCGCATTCTGTTTCGTATATTTTCTATGTGAGTTACTAATTCTTCAGCTTTTCTGCGATGTCGTTCTTCGATAATTGGTTGATTTTTAATAAGCGCTCTTAGATGACGGTTAAGATCAAAAACTTTATTAGCGAGATCATCTAATTTAAAGTCAACCTCATTGTACTGATGACTTAAATTGTAGACAGTGTCATTGGATTCCATTTCCTGTTTGGATATTATATCTATTACTTGAGCTACTTGAGCTGGCGCCGAGATAAGCTCAATCTTTGCAGATCTGTCGACATCCTCTAGTGCCCGATTGTCTTTACGTGACTCAATCATAAATAAATTCAGTATTTTTTCAAGTTATTTGTTTTATTATTATAACCTTGGAAAGAGGCTAATTACTAGAGGTGTGAGAGCTAGAGTTTTTCATAGAGGGTTATAAACGTTTATTGTGTCGGTTTTGCCTTCTCGCTAATTTTCTGTTAGTTTTAACATTCCAGTACCTTTTGATTAAGGCCTTTATGTTAACGGCTTACTATTAACAAACATCGTTATGGTAAGCAGGATGCAACATAACGCTTTGAAAAAAAGGGCAAGCAATAGATTAAAAGCCAAAAGCTTCAAATCACCTTGCCATGACTGGTCGCCGTAATCTTGAAATCATGGCGTGGAGACACCACCATGCAATTTTCAAGTGAAACCGCAAATTTTTTGTTTCAGCAATATGGCTCGCTAACACTTTCGACCGAACAATTGGCACAAGTGTTGCATTACAAATCTACTAAAGTTTTACTCAACGCGATTAGTTCAGGCAGTTGTCCAGTTCATACGTTTAGAGTTGGAAAAAATAGAGTTTGTGATATTAGAGATATATCAGCTTATTTAGACAAAGTAAGGGCACTTTAAACACCCTAGAATAACCGCAACTTGCTTGCGGTTATTTTTTGTGAGTCATGTTTCTTTCTTCAACAATTAATTCGACTTCACCCAAATCACCTCTTGTCGAGGCTTGCTGCCGGAAGCATAACTAGAACGCGTATATTTTTTCCAACCAGTCAACATTTCATTATAAAAAGAGTTGTCATAACCCGACAGCACACACGAACCCTTGAGTTTCAAAAGCTGTTTTAATAAAGCCTCATGGTCTTTATTATCCATTTCATGTTGATAACCATTCGATTTAGCGCCTTTAGCACGAGTGTGCCATAAGTACGGCGGATCAACATAAAACAACGTGTCTTTATCATCATAAGCGGTGATAATCTCTAGCGCAGGCCTTTGTTCAACAATGACGCCTCTCATTCGTTCAATCACCTTCACTAATGAGTAAGGGTAGTTCTTCCAACCAATCGCCGCCGTTGAACCCGTCTTTTTGCTTATTTGCCACTTGAAGCTGGCTCTACCCCCTTTAGAGGCTCCATTGCCATTGAAACTCATAAAAGAACGAATAGCTAAACGCCGAGCGCGTTCTATCGGAGTTTGAGATGGCAAGTAAGCTTTATTGAACTCATGCCTAGAAAACGGTGTGACTTTGAGCATAGCAATCAATTTTCTCGCCATTTGTGGGTGACGGATAACCTTAAAGAAATTAACCACTTCTTGATTTAGGTCATTATACACTTCTCGATAACTACGAGGTTTTCTCAACAAAACACTCGCCGCACCACCAAAAGGTTCAACATAAAGTTTATGCTCTGGTAAGTGTTCAATTACCCACTTCGCTAACATCCATTTCCCACCATAATATTGGAGGGCAGGACGTCTAATTGGGTTTTGTTTTATCTGTTTTTGTTGCCGTTGCCGATTGTAGTTTTCCATCATGGGCGAGGAAGTGTAGACACGATATTCGATTGGTCAAACACAAAATTTTAAAATTGTTGCTGCATTAAGTTGTGATGAATATTCGCCATACCTCAGCATAAAAATAATCAACATACTGCGCAACCCTAAAAATTAACCCCTCCCAAAATCGAAACCAATGAACGAGACCAGCAACACCGAGAAACCCTAGAAAACATCACCGAAGAATCACCCAAAAGTATTAGCGCTTGCGTTGCCAAAGACGCACTTGAGTATGACGCGATTGTATCTTTTTTTCACGATTTGCTATCCCATGGCTGTCAATCAGGGATGATAAGTCATTTGATTTACTATGAAGATACGAGACAGTTTTTTGATGAACATTACCATGAAATTGAAGCAATACGGCATGATATTATGGAAATGGGAATCAAACTAGAATGTCCAGACGGAGATTTGAAAAATCATCTAGCATGGCTTGCCTATGAAGAAACCGCACGACATATCGCCTACAACCTCCTTGAACTAGAAATTTAACCATTTACAATATTCCATTAACAAAAAACGTACCATCCCCACCTGCTTACCTCAAAAACCTGAATGGCTATGACAGCGACCGCTTTAGAAAGCTAACGGTTTGTGATTTATTGGATTGTGAGAAACACTCCGTTGTTTGCCTCGCACTTGCGGTTATTGCCGAACAAACGACACCAGAAACAAAAATCACCGACCCCAAAGACGCTCAGGCCTTTCTACAACTAAAACTCGCGCCAGAAAAACGAGAAGTGTTTGGCGTGTTGTTTCTTGATAGTCAGCACCGCGTCATCGAATACGAATCGTTATTTAAGGGAAATATTAACAAATGCTCTGTTCACCCACGGATAATTGTTCAACGATGCCTAGAGTTAAATGCCGCCTCCATCATCATCGCCCATAACCATCCAAGCGGCGATCCCAAACCCAGTGAAAAAGATATACAAATCACCTCGCAAATCATCAAAGTCTTAACGTTGATAGACGTTCGAGTGCTAGACCACATCATTATCGGTAAAAGTGAGTGCCTTTCATTGGCCGAGAATCAACTATTAAGTCAGCCTTAAGAGTCAATTGCTCCTGTACATAAAACGCTTCAATTGGTATTTGGAAATCGTGACCTATTAGCAACGGATGGGCTTCGTGGTGGGTGGTTCAACCTCGTTTGCAATTTTCAAGTCAAACTGCAAATTTTTTGCCCAACTTTTATTTTTTGAATATATATTTAGCTACAGTAACGAAAGCAAGACCAGTTTGAGTAACCGTACCTGCAATTAACGCTATAATAACGGTGGCATTTATTGACCGATCAATCGCATTTAATTTTTCACTCTCGATAAGATCGATCTCTGCGTTAAATACGGTATACATTGAAAAAATTAGTATCCCATATGAAACCACAAACAATAAAGAAATTAGCACAGCATAAGTAATTATTATTCTATTTTTTATTTTACTTTCCCTCTCCACGATAAGGTCTTTGACATTACGCTTTACTTTATCAACATCCTCAACTGTCCGTTTATTAATAATTTCGCCTAAATTTGATAAAATATCACCCTCAAGACCACCAGTTTTATCTTCGCTAAACTTCACTTATCTTCTCCACGATAGCAGCGACAATCACTCCTTTCCTTCAAACCTTCCAGCATAAATGAATAGTAGGTAACACTGAATTCACGAAAGCGTAAGGAATGTAAAATGCGTTCGAACTCCGCATTTTCTATAACAGATAAATTAATATTATTAAGGAGACAAGAATACTCAAATGCGAAAAACTCATTAATATTAGCGCCAAATCTTTTCGCATACTCTCCTGTCCCCGAATGCAAAACACAAATTGGCCTAACTTTTAATAACCACTTCGTCATATAAGCTGCCAACTTAAAATCATTCAAAACCTTACATGGTGTCTCATCATAAAAACCATTAAAGTGCTTATATTTAATAACATCCAGAAAATACCGATCAACGAGACGTCGGAGCAAAAAATTTGAAAGATGTATTTCCGTATCTTCTAAACCAGCCTGGTCTGGCCAATCACGAAGATAATTCTTAATAGTCTTTCGAAGGTGCTGTGTCTTCTCTCTAGGTTCTAGTTTTGCCAACTCAGACACATAAAATTTTCCTATAGTTCCTATACTTCCGTTCATCATAAGATAAAATTACCAATCATTTTAGTTAATATTCATTTTTCAGGTAAAAACCTAGCATAAAAGCTAGGGAATGTGACTACATTAAATCTCTACAAAGTGCTAAAAAAGTTTATTCAAACTAAACATCTATTTCCTATGCTTCGTATGCGCGCAATATTTCACACGTTCTTTGCCTAATTGCTGGTAAGTTTCTTACCCAACGATCATATACAGCGTCGTTGTCAATCTCAGCACTATCGTTATTTTCCCCCTCTATGCAATCATCTTCAAGAACTTTGTCGATGTCGTCTTCGGTAAATTTCATTTGGATATCCTCTTTTAAAATAGTCAAGGTAAGTTATACTTATCATTTTGATTATTAACAATGGTACATTCATAGTCAAATTTTATTTTTGAAACTGTAATTCTGTTGATTAAAAAATAGTCTAAATTCACTAACAGTAAAATTTTATGAGCGAGCGATTTTACAGTAACACAAAACGTTGACCAACCTTTATATCGACAAATTAAGCGATATTAGCTTTACGAATTTCACGTACAAAGACATATTAGAAGTTTATAAGATCATGTTTTGTCTGAGTTAATTTATAAAAATCAAGGCCAAATAATTTTTATGAATCATTGAAATTCACAAAATGAATGATTAAGTAGTTTAATTTTTATATATTAAGCGTAACATTCAAAACGAGGACAGCTAACTCTATTTGCGCCCAAATATTAAATAATTTTAACCTCAGCTAAATTGAACATCACCTTTCTACCACCGCCCTCTATTTTTTTCCGTTCAATTACCGTAAACTGCTCTAGTAATCAAAGGTTTTTTAGTCGCAATCGTCTACCAAATTTACTCTTTATCCTGTGCGAGACCTTTGCGCTAAACAGTGAAGGTCTTTTTATTTCGCGTAATTGCTTATTTTTCATAACTCACCTCCTCACAAAATGTTTCAATACCAAAAACAGGATAATATTGGTATGGTTTCAGATGAGGAAATCGCTCTGTCATTTCGGCCTTTAGTTCTTCGTTGTACTCGATCCAGTCGCGTATCAACTTATAGTTAAGGACGCAAAACTCGCTTACTTCGGTTGGAATTTCAATCTTGTGCATCTTTTTTGTGTGATTATTTCACACAAAATTAGTGCATACTTTTGGCAAAAGTGATAGGAATAAATGCTTGATTATTCACGTTTTCTTAATATTTTGGGCAAGTTTCAAAACGTCTTAACTCTTAAAATGCTTTATGTAAGCGGTTTCTGGCTGTCTATCTTATCACTTTTGCCAGAACTAACGATTCGGGGAGTTTGGGTTGGTGTGTATGCCTAATTATGACCAATACCAAAACAATTATGGGTTCGGGTGGCGATGCTCAACGAGGCCAGAAAAAGCCATTTAAATTTCGTGATGCGTATCGGCTACAAGGGATTTTAGCGCAAGAAAAACCCCTGCATTATTGTTGTTTGTTTATGGTGGCCGTGGATTCGATGCTCCGTTGCAGCGATGTTATTAAACTCAAAGTATCGAATGTCCGCTATGCCAGTGGGCGCATGCGTACTGAACTGGCGCTCAAACAAAAAAAGAATCAAAACAATGTCTACCCTGTTTTAAGTCCGCAAACACAAGCCGTTTGTCAGCGTTGGATAGCCCAATCTGGCAAGGTGCAATCGGATTACCTCTTCACGGGTTTACGTTCTCATAAAAGGACACCGATCTACCACACGACCTATCGGTATCACGCCAAGAAATGGGCGCGCAAATTAGGCTTAGATGAGGAAGATTACAGTACACACTCCATGCGGCGCATTAAACCGCACTACCTGTATTACCAGTGCGGAGTATCCATTGATGAGATTTGTGAACTGATGGGGCATCAGGACACTAAAACCACACGTATTTATCTTGGTATCGACAAGCGTAAGGCTCAGCAAAGTGCGCTCAAATACAACTTATTTTCTAAACAAGCGCAAAAACGAAAACCAGATTTTGTGAGTCAAAAAGACACTACCGTTGAAAACAGCCAGCTTAAAAATCAAATCAAACAATTAAACCAGACGGTGCAACAACTCAGCCAAACGGTGGATCGAATGCATCGAAGCATTAAAGAACTCACACCTTTGGTAGAGATAACACCTCAACTAAAAGCCCTCATCAATCATCAAAACTCATTATGGACAACGCATGATTAGATCAATTTTATTTGACAAAACTTCAAATTTTCCTAGCGTGAGGGTATCACTTCATTCTATAATCACCAAAACCCATTATAGACAACGTGGACAACGCATGATTAGATCAATTTTATTTGACAAAACTTCAAATTTTCCTAGCGTGAGAGTATCACTTCATTCTATCTTGATGAAAAACAAACTCAAAACGGCTGGCAAAAGTATTGGCGTTCTCAGTGCATTGACTGCTTCAGTAGCACAAGGCGCAGATTTAGAGCAGTTAAAAGCACAATACGAGCAACAAATGGCGCAAGCCCCTGACGCGGTGATGAAAGTTCTACAATCTGGCGAGGGGTGCGATGTGTCGTTACTTAATCACGCGTTAGAAACAGATGATTACACGGAATATATTGCTTGTGGTGAAATAGAGGTGCTAAGCGCACAGATAGAATCAGCGCCTAGGCTTGCTTATCTTGAACAAGCTCTGGCTTCAACAAAAGAAGCTAGAATGGATGTTTCTGAAGACCTCGCGGATCGAAAAAAAACTAAATCTGAACTGACCCAAGAACAAGAATTAAAACTGGCTCGAAAGGAACAAGATAAAACAATGTTAGTTGTGTTAAGTAAGGAAGCTGCTGACGCTAGAGCGAGTATTTTAGCGGGAGTACTAAGGTAAAGGTATGCTATTTGAACCCAACAAGCGAACAGCAAAGCTCACTTGCTGGATTTTGAGTTAATAGTGATATCGGCACGACAGTACAATAAGCTCATCCCCTTCTACTTTATAAACGAGACGGTGTTCTTGATCAATGCGGCGAGACCATAAGCCAGCATATTCATACTTGAGTGGCTCAGGTTTTCCTAAGCCAGTGAAAGGAGTCTGTAGGGCGTTATCAATCAAATCCAAAATTTTACTCGCTTTCTTTTTATCCATACGAGTCCAATGCTGTAAATCTTTAATGGCTAGCGGATCAAAGACCAAGCGCATGTCGAAGTTCGTCAGTGTCTTTAAAAGTGACTTGCTCAACCCGTTCTTGATTCATAGCTTTATGTAGGCGTTTGGCATTGGCTGGTGAACGCATCAAATAAGCCGTTTCAACCAACGAAGCATAATCCTCGCGAGAAAGCATCACCACATCCTCGCCATTTTGACGTTCAATCAAAACGGGTTCACTGTCTGAGCAAACTTTATCGAGGACTGATTTTAGGTTTGAGCGCAATTTAGTATAAGTGATGACCATGATTATCTCCTGCGTTAAATACGTTACACCATCATTGTACCGATAGTCTGTACTTAGTCAAAAGAATCAGCCTATTATCTTTTGCCAAAATGCAATAAATTCGTATACTAAAGAGATGCCTTAGTATTATGAGTGAAAAGGAACACGGCTCTCAAATCCCTAATAATGAATCGCTA
Organism: Pseudomonadales bacterium; assembly: GCA_965204215.1. Taxonomy (GTDB): domain Bacteria; phylum Pseudomonadota; class Gammaproteobacteria; order Pseudomonadales; family GM7GCV1; genus CBDBDZ01. The sequence continues at coordinate 11,061 of CBDBDZ010000007.1, forward strand.
CAGGATGCTGAATGTAGCGCGGTGCACAGTGAATGCCAAGAAGCTCGTGAGGGTTTAGATCGTGAAATATGCCTGCAAAACCTTGTGGATGAGTTGGGGGTCGAATGCACGCCCCAAGAAAAAGCATTGCTGGTGACCGCTTTGATAGAAAAAGAAAAATCGCTTCCCAGGCTATTGACAGAGCTTCCGCAGCCAGTGGTAATCCTGCAGATAGACAAAATTTTATCAACCATCAAGCCAAAGGCTTCTGAACAAGCTCTGAAAAACGAACAAACCCTATTGCAAGCTGATTCTGAAGACCTCGCGAGTGAAGATAAAGATATTGCTGAACTGACCCAAGGGAATCAAGAACTGGATAAAGAACATGAAAAGGATAAAACAATGTTAGTTGTGTTAAGTAAGGAAGTTTTACTCGGTCAGGAGAAAGATGCCCTATTAAAGAAACAGCCTAACCTAGCTGGGGAAGCCTTACTTAAAGCCTTAAACAACACCAGTTTGGTAAAAGAAAATACAGAGCTGCAAAAGTTATTAGCTAGCTTTAGTAAGATGCTATCGCTGGCTCAATCCGAAGAAGATAAAGCGATTTTGGAGTCAAAAATTACCAATGTTGATTTTGCTTCGGTGCCGAGTCCGCAGTTGTTTATCCAAGAGCAGATATTTGATGCGCCTGATCTATCTCAAGCCACCAAAGACGCCATCGCCAAAGAGTTTAAAATCACGCCTTATAAGGTGGTAACTGGTAGTGATGTGAAGCAGTCGTTTAATGCTATGACCGTGAATCCACAGACAGGCGAACAACAGCCTAGATTTACCAAAGATGACCCTTTGGATTATCGACCGGGGGTTTCGGCGTTTAATGGTGAATCGGGTGAACGTTATATTCAGTTTAAGGTGGATCCGCCTGTCAAATTTGATGTGAGTGGGTGGAGTCCAGACGCGATTACTGATTTGAGTGAATACGGTGCTTTGTTTGTAGGTTTCCAAGAGGCGGGGGTCAGTAATTTTATGGTGCATAATTTCCATCTGCCTAATGCTCTTGATCCACAGTTTGATCCGCTTGACGCGGTGAAGTCTCGGCAAATAGTGGATTCCTTACTGGGCTTTGGTCAGGGGTATGACGGTAAAATATATGCGTCTAGCCAGGGCGAATATTTCCAATGGTTTGTGCAAATGCTTTCGCCACGTGGTGATTGGGCGCAGGGTGATTTTGACGTAAACGCGAGTAACAAGGCTTTAGAGGATTTAGGCGTTCGTGATGAGGGCGGCAATCTGAATCTTGACGTTCTCGAATCGGTTGGCAGTTATGCTCGCGGCATTTACGGCTCAGGTGTGCCTGACTATCACGCGCTACAACAACATCTTCATGATTTGTATGGTGACCAAGTACCATTGACGGGTGACAATGCTGTGAAAACAGATACACTATAATGGTTACTAATCTCTCTTTTTATGGAAGAATCGCAAAGGACAGAAGCAGGTATTAAAGAGGACGCAGAAAAACCAATGTTTCGGCTTATGCATTTGTTGGCTCCGTCAGATGTGAGGTTGCATAAGCGGATTACCAGTCAAGATGAAATTGATTATATATTGTGCTGGATTGGATTTCTCGATGATCAGGGCAATGCCATTAACAAAAACGAAGCGCAATTGTGTCTCAAGCAACTAGGACTATTAGACAATGGTGGGGCAATTAGTGAAGATCGGGCGTTGCTGGTTGCTGATTATATTTGGTCACAACATCCTAAAAAACCCGATTATGCGAGCCTGGTTTATTGGTTAAAAGAAAACCATCCACGTTCTGACGCTGACATTTCGGTTGCTTCAAACGGTGTTGATTCGAGAACCACTGCTGAGGCTAAATATATCAAAAAGCAGGCTCAAAAAAAGAAAAAAATAAAGCGCAAACAGCGTCGTTCTTCACGCAAAAAATAATGCACGATTACACAACAGTGGTGGCAAAAGCGTTGGATCGCGCAGATAAAAACACTGATATTCTGACCTTGCTTTTAGAGCTTGATGACAATAATCAAATACTCATTCCACCGAAGGCTTATGTGTTTATTGATCGGTATCGCTTGTCGCTTGGCGAGCTAATGACACCGATAAAAAGAAAACGGGTGGATAAAGTAATCAATGACAATGTTTACCCTTTTTTTATTGATGAGCCAAGCTCAAAGACAGTAATGCGTAAGATTTTTAAATCAAAAAACCGTGCGGCATTAAAGGCGATAGAAAAAGGCCATTTAGAATGTAGGAAATCGGGCTATAAAATCCCAGATATTGAAGAATCGAACTGGCTTGGAAAAAAACAATGGGATTGGGAAATGGGTAATGAGCTTGGTTTGTTTGCCAGTGAAGATGAGCGGTGGCAAGAAACGCAGTTTCAACAACTCTATGCCTTCATTGAAGCGCAGAATCAAAAATCTATGCAATCAAGTTTTCAACTCTTGCGCCTCTACGCTAACGACCATATTGATAAAGATAACAACCTCCTTCCCGAGCGCTCTATTGCGTGGCGTTGGTTACTATCACCGTCTATTCAAGAGGCTATTCCACGCGCCATAGCTGGACGAGCATTAAGTCTTTTTTTAGACCGAAAAGTCGGCGATACCATCAGTTCGTCCGAGTTGTTGACCATCGAAAAAATCGGTGAGTGGATGACAAATGAACCATCGAATAAGTGGCTTTGGGTGATCGAGACGTTAGCGCTCACGGCAACGGCAAATACGCCCGTTAAAAAAATCATTACTTGGTCAAGTATGTTGCTTGGAAACCCGAATGGCAGTATCAATTGGCGGCGAATTGAAGCGGGCATTTACTTCATTAGACATAACATCAAACGAGCGCCTGAGCCGTCACTGCTTAAAGACTGGTTGGATGGCGAGGTTAATATTGATGGGATTGGGAAGGTTCGCTGTGAACAACAAGGAATATGGGAAGCTAGTAATGTGAATGCGTATTTCTCAAATAAAAACCAAGACGCGGTTTAAAATAGCACTTAATCTGATTGAATGCATATGTGCTAATTTTGTGCTAAAAATACTGATAATTGTGCTAATTAACTGTCATTTACTGGCACAATTAAAAGTCGCAAGCGTTGCAAGTTATTGAAAAATATAGAGCTTGCTAGTCAGCAAACCCCATTCATAATGCTGGGGTCGGTGGTTCAAGTCCACCCATAGCCACCATAAAAATCAATGACTTAGCATAAGTAACTTTGGGGCTGACCCAGATAACTAGGTCATAGTTTCTTTAACCCATTGATTCAATTGTTTTAATAGGAACTTTGGGTCACTGTTATTAAAACGCCATTCACGCACCTTCAAAAAGAGGTGAAAATGCTCTTTTGGGACACCGTTAAATTTGCGTAAATGGCGTTTAAGTAAGCCAAATAAAGAGACTTTACCCAGTGCACCTCGACCCCGCTTGCCCTTATATGTGCCACCAAAATAACTTTCATCGACTTCCTCCTCACCAGTCAGTTGCTCAACGCCATAATCTTCAAATAAATGATTTCACGCAAGCGTTGAAAATAATACACCGCGGTCTTGGCGTTAACGCCCACTAATGAGGCGGCTGTTCTTGCAGTTGCGCCTGCTACGAATAACTCAATTAATCGAGTTTGTTTATATTGGCTTAAACGGCTTTTTCTCATATTCAGATAATACAAAATTTTATATTATCTGAATCAGCCCCCAAACTTTAATTGAATGAATTTGTTATGGGAAGTAAATAGAACTGTTCAGATAATTTACTCCTAACACAAATGAATAAATTTGCTTGGCATGTAATTCTTTTCAATGTTAGTATCGGGTCGGACGATAAATTTGAAAGTCAACAAACAGCAAAGGCACTTTAGGTTTGGAATGAGAAAATATTTTAAAAAATCTGAAATATCCCAACAAAATACCAATCTATACGGTTGTTCGTGTTTTTTTACAATTTTGCGATATGTCGTGTAAAAGCTGTTATTGAGAAAGGGACTATGAAAAATATCCTACCCCGTGAAAACGGGCGTGGCTCTAATCAGCTTGTATCATTACTTTTTACTCCAGCTTCCTTTTCTAATTCTTTGGTGCAAGCAATTAGCATTGCATTAGCGTCAAGCGCCACGCGTTCGCTAAATTTAAGCAGTCAATTCAAGTTAGGGTGCGCTGTTCTTGTCGCAGCATTAAACTCAGTGTTAAACCCAACGCTGTTTAACTATGCACACATTTCCAATAACAAGCGCTTTAAATGCGTTCGCAAGCTCACCGGATCGCTGCTACGCAGCGCCCGTTTAAGCGGGGCGTTAGGGGCATAGCATGCATCGAATAATTCTCATACTTTTATTGCCTCAGCTGGCGTGGGCAAATTGCTCATACGAGAAACAAATGAATATCGCTTTTTCTAGCGAGGAGCCAACAGACGTTATAACTTCTAGAGTTGTCGCGGGTGACGACTGCAGTAAAGGCTTTGAGCATATAACCATAAAGAAAGCGAATGGTTACTGGCTTTATGAGTACTATGCCCCTTTGCGGCAATATTTTCGTAGTCAGCCGGTGACAATAAGCGACGTAAGGCGTGTCGTAGAAGACAACCTTTCAGAAAGGCACTTTTCTACCACTAACTCCTTGCCAAAATGGCAAGAAGAGGAAGCGTACTATGAAAGTAACTATCAAGAGTTGTCTGTCTCATCAAAGCGATATGAATTCTATCGCTCAAAACAATGGACTATGTATTCGCACCAAGTTGGCTACGAGAGTTTAAAAATTATTGTCTATGATCGTAAGTCAGGCACTGTAATAGAGGTATCAAGCGGTGGCCCCTAACAAGTCAATCAACTTCGCGCCTACGGCGCCGGACTGCTTACACTGCGCTTCGCTCCGTTCCAGCTGCCGGTTATTGAAGCGTTATTGGTAATAGGGTTTTGAGAAATAGCATTCTCAGTGAAAACGTATGCTTTTCCTATCAAGTAGAGCGGTTTTTCTATATCAGTGTTCTTCTTGGGCATTTTGATGCAAGCCATTCACACTGTATTGGCGTCAAGCGCCGCATGTTCTGTGGCTTTGTTCTTTAGGGTATTGTATTAGTCGGCAAGTCATTCGTTGGGCATGGTAGCCCTCACGCGTAGTGGTTTCGCCAAGCTATCCCGTTCGCTTAATTTCCGTGCTCATTTTAAGTCAGGTTGTGGTGTTCCTGTCTGGGTATTAAACTCAGTGTTAAACCCAACGCTGTTTAACTATGCACACATTTCCAATAACAAGCGCTTTAAATGTGTTTTCTTCGGCAACCGGACTCGCCACTTCATTGCTCGTTTTTTTTACGCGGGCGTTAAGTGCTTAATCAATTTCGGCGTACAATTCAGGGTTAAATGAATCTATTTGAACTATTACAAACATTTCAAAGTGGTTTCATTCCAAGCTTAATCAAAACCCATTAGATGTTTATTTAACTGGTGAATTTGAAGAGTGGCAAAGTAAACGCAATTTTGAAAGAAATTATATTATTTCTTTGGTGCAATTATCGGAAACGGATAAATGGCTATTTGCAGGAGCATATAAGTTGCTCGGTACGGACTATATTAAAGATAAAAAGAGCCATAAATATAAGACAACAGAATTAGTTGGTTTTTCTGAACTTAAACCAGCAAAAATGGTGGTGGATAATTTTAATTCATATAGCCGCACTTCGGTTGATAAGCAAAGCTCTTGATATTATTGTTAGGCAAGGAATTACGAGCTGGAAGGCTGTTTTTGGCAACGTTAGTGTGATTACTCTGCAAACGGTCGTGGCGGTAATAAACAGTTAGTTAAATTACTAGAGGATAAGGGAGAACAATATGTTGATAATTTTAGGTGTTTTATCCTTGAAATAGCGGATACTTACGCGAACAATAATGCCATAATAGTCAGACAATCGTATTGTAAAGAGGTTTTATGCTCTAGAGAACACGCCTATCACTCCAATTAAAATTCTGGAAGAACGTGGTGTTACGAGCAAACATAATTAAACGGTTATACGCCTAAGGAGGCATCATGCAAAAATTTCTAAAAAAATTAGTTTTAGGTTTCGCAACTGGAGTAGGGTTTTCAATAGCTCTTGTGTTGGTATTTATATTATCAATGGATTTGCTCGTTGGACAAATGTATAAGGAAACAGCTAACGCTGCTGACGAGTATTTATATCGCCAATATAAACCTGAAGATGGCAAGCTTGTCGTAGAAAATGAGAAAAGCGAAAAAGATAAGGATGGAATCATTATCACCGGAGTTGTCAAAAATACCGATGATGTTAAATGGTCGAGCATCAGCCTAGAATTGGAATTATTTGATAAAGATGGCAACTTTGTCCATGAATGTTCTGAATATATAAGCCAATCAGTCGAACCAAGCCAACAAGAAAATTTTAAGCTAAAATGTAAGGGCTGTAGAAAAACTACAATACCAGAGTTTGAGTCTTATAAATTGAGGGTGGTTAGCGCAAGCTCATATTAAACTTTATGACCTGAGTCAAATCCGAATCAAGGTGCTACTATTTCAAAAGGCATCCTGCATAGAACTCGCGTGCGCCAAAAAACAGCTTCAATTGGCACTATCGAGAATGATGTCTAATAAACGTATGCTCAAATACGCCTCTGTATTACGCATCTTAACTGTAAGCTCACTGTGTTCGCGGCATTATGTGTATAGAGTAATCTGCTAGGTAAAAAATGTTCAATCAAATTTCAAAAAAATTAACAGATATATCGTCAACAAAATTGGCGGTATTTTCATTTTTTCTGTTTTTGCTTTTTATGTTGGTGGTTTTACCTAGTTTGGCATCGAAAGCTGTTGAGTTATTTGCAGGTTTGGGGTCACCCGATCTGCTTTTTCATTATGATCGTGAAAAATTATACGCAATGGCTTCAGCCTATAATCAGCTTGGAAGGAGTGGGTATATTGAAACAAGGCTTCAGTATGATTTAGTTTGGCCAGTTGTTTATACACTTTTCTTGGTCACTTCAATTAGTTGGTTTTGTCGCCGTATAACCAGTGTGCAAAGCAAACTAAGATATAGCAATCTTGTGCCTATCGTGGCGTTGGTTTTTGATTTTTTTGAAAACACTTCTGTATCAATCGTTATGTATCAATTCCCTGAGAAAACGGTGTTGTTTAGCAACATGGCATCATTTTCTACTACATTAAAGTGGATTTTCGTCTATGCGAGCTTTTTGGTGTTAACTATTTTTTTGGTTTCGTTTCTCTGGGTATCAATCAAACAAGGTATAACAAAAAATTCTAAGTGATGCGAAAGACTTGAGGCATCCAAAAAGAGGTTATTGCTATCGTGGTACATAGGTTTTCCATTGTTTATAATGATAATATTACCAAGGCAGTGAATCCAAATATATTTAAACGGGAAAATTGGTTAACAATTGTATTAGGGTTTTCTTCAATACTCGCTGGATATTGGTTTCTTAAATTAAATATCAAAGGCTTTTATTTGGTGATTTCAGCCGCACTCGTCAATATCATTTCAGATGCTTTAAGTTGGGACTTATGGGATTCAGCAGTAGAAAAAATGGTCTATGCACGCAAAAAACTTCAGGGGTTACCAGTAAGAGAGGGGGAAGTAGCGTCCATGCAGTCATTGTTCCCCGAAGGCATGTTATTAAGTGCGTGTTTAGTGATTATTGCAGTACTCTTTACATATAGGCGATTTGTCAATGACTAACAACGAGCATGTATGCTCAAACAAAAGATGAATTGTGCTGTCTGATAAGGTAGCATTGAGGGGTAAGAATAATCAGCTACCTACTAATTGACTAAAAAATATCCGTCACTTTGAACTTCACTACGAGTAATACCATGACTAAATTTCTTGCTTTGTGGGCGGTTTGCGCCTTAACTTGCTCTGCGGCTTTTGCGCAAACGACTGAACCAGCCCAAACCACGCAATTATTATGGGGTGATACCCATTTGCATACGACTTATTCTTTTGATGCGTTTTTGAATCAGAATCAAACCGCTGATCCTGATACGGCGTTTCGTTGGGCTAAGGGTTTGCCGGTGATTCATCCTTATCATCGTGCGCGGGTGCAAATACAAACGCCATTGGATTTTTTAGTCGTGAGTGATCATGCTGAGTTTATGGGGGTGATGAGGGCGATTAATAGCGGCAATATGGACAGCAGTGGGCTTGGTTTGATTGATAAATTCAAATTTTGGTTGTTGCAACGTCGCATTCGCTCGGCGGTGGCTGATGGTACTGGGCTTGAGGTGTTTACTCAGATACTGCCCCAGCCTGCGCAAAATCCTGGTGGTGATCCAGTGGTTGATCCGGCTAATATTGTTAATGGCGGGGTGTTCGGTAATACTATCCAAACTGAAACCACCGCTTGGGGCGAGATAGTAGACGCGGCTGAACAACATAATCAACCTGGCACATTTACCGCCTTGTTGGGTTGGGAGTGGAGTTCAATTCCCACTGGTGCTAACTTGCATCGCGTGGTGATTACGCCTGACGATGGCGAGACTGCCAAGCAATTTTTGCCGTTTGGTTCAGACCAAAGCCAGTACCCTGAAGATTTATGGCAGTGGTTTGAAGATACTCAAGCCGCGACAGGCGCACGTTTTCTAGCGATACCGCATAATTCTAATATTTCCAAGGGCTATATGTTTGCCGACACCACGCTCAAAGGCGAGGCAATGACCGCGCAATACGCGCAAACTCGCATGAAATGGGAGCCTATTGTTGAGATGACTCAATTTAAAGGTGATTCGGAAACCCATCCTGACTTGTCGCCCGATGATGAGTTTGCTGATTTTGAGACGTATCCTTTTTACATTCAGCAAGTCAATCAAGATTACACTGCTCATGCGGGTGATTATGTGCGTTCGGCGTTGCGTCAAGGTTTGGTGAGTGAGTCGAACATTGGAGTCAATCCGTATAAATTCGGCATGATTGGCTCGACCGATTCGCACACGGGTTTAGCCAGCGCCGAAGAAAACAACTTTTGGGGTAAAATGGCGAGTGACTCCGTGCCAGAAACCAAGCGCAACGCCTTTACTAGCGAGCTAGATGAAAATGGTCAACCCACCAACGCCAGCGGTTGGAATATGTCGGCATCGGGGTTATCCGCCGTTTGGGCAAACGAGAACACTCGCGATAGTATTTTTCAAGCCTTTCAGCGTAAAGAAGTCTACGCCACCACGGGGCCGCGCATTGCCGTTCGCGTGTTCGCGGGTTGGGACTTTGCCCAAGACGATCTTAATGCCACTAATTTTGCCGAAATCGGTTACGCAAAAGGTGTGCCGATGGGTGGCGATTTGAATGCCAGTGACGCGAATGGCGTTGCGCCGCAGTTTTTAATTCATGTGATGAAAGACCCGCAAGGCGCAAACCTTGATCGGGTGCAAGTGGTCAAAGGTTGGGTAGATGCGCAAGGCGTGTCGCAAGAAAAAGTTTTTAATGCAGTATGGTCTGGCGAGCGCAGTCTAAACGCCGATGGTAAACTCGCCGCAGTCGGTAATACGGTAGACCTAGCGACCGCCAACTACAGCAACAGCATTGGCGAAGCCTCATTAAAAACATTGTGGCAAGACCCTGAATTTAACCCACAACAAAGCGCGTTTTACTATGTGCGAGTGTTGCAAATCCCCACCCCGCGCCATTCGCTCTACGACGCGATTGCGCTACAAAGCGCAGTACCAGAAGAAGGCCCAGCCACCCTACAAGAACGCGCCTACACTTCGCCCATTTGGGTCACGCCGTAAATTCGTAGCCGTTTATCCTCATCTTGAGCTTTAGATGCTAGATATAATAGGTATAACGCCTTTCTCAACACCTCAGTGCGAGGCGAGGCATGACTACTTTCTTTTAGCTCATCAATAAGTTGAGTGGTTTTTCGTCAAATTTGAAACTAGTGGTTTTTATAATAGCACTCTATAAGCGGAGTGAAACATATAAAAAGTGTGTATAAAGTAATGAAAAAATCAATACCAATGAAACTGAAACGTCTATGTTTGACTGAGTTTAAGGTTATGTCTTTTACTTAAAATTACGATTTCGCAGTCACGACTCAGCCGTTACGATAAGTATAGCTATAGCCGTTAAGAGCAGGCGCTCCGCCTAGGTGGGCGTATAATATCTTTGCGCCTTTTTTAAAATAGCCTTGGCGTGCTAGATCAATCATGCCTTGCATTGACTTGCCTTCGTATACGGGGTCGGTAATCATGGCTTCGGTTTGTGCGGCTAAGCGTATTGCGTCGTTGGTGGCTTGACTTGGTACGCCGTAGGCGGGGTAGGCATAATCGGGAATAATCACGATTTCATCGTCGCTAATCTCTCGTCCAAGCTCAACCAGCTTGGCGGTTTTGCTGACGATGTCGCGTACTTGATTGCGCGTTTGTTCCAGCGTGCCTGAGGCATCAATGCCGATAACTTTGTCGGCGCGGTGGTCGGCAGCAAAGCCCACAATCATGCCGCCTTGGGTTGAGCCAGTCACCACACAGACCACGATGTAGTCAAATTCAAAGCCTAATTCTTGTTCTTGGGCGCGTACTTCTTCGGCAAAGCCGATGTAGCCTAAGCAGCCGTATTTATGCACCGATGCGCCTGCGGGTATGCCGTATGGTACGCCGCCTTCATCGCGCACTGATTGCATCGCGTCTTCCCAGCTTTGGCGAATACCAATATCAAAACCATCGTCCACAATACGCGAATCTGCGCCCATTAGACGTGTGAGCATAATGTTGCCAACGCGGTCATAGACGGCGTCTTCGTGTGGCACCCAGCTTTCTTGCACTAGGCGGCATTTCATACCGATTTTTGCTGCCACTGCAGCTACCATGCGCGTGTGGTTGGACTGCACACCGCCAATAGAAACCAAGGTATCCGCCCCTGAAGCGATGGCATCAGGCACGATGTATTCTAATTTGCGTAACTTATTACCACCCAATGCTAAGCCAGAATTGCAGTCATCGCGCTTGGCGTAGATTTGCACATCCGCGCCGATTGCCTCGGTCAGGCGTGGTAGATATTCAATAGCGGTGGGGCCAAAGGTGAGTGGATAACGAGCAAATTTTTCTAGCATGGTAATTTTAGCATTGTTCATTTTAGCATTGTTCTATGGCGCATCGCCCAGTATAGTGAGGCAATTAACAACAAATTGGGTGTCTTCTGTGGCATTCTCACACAGCATGAAAAATTTTTCTACTCACAGTTTATTAGGCATTATTCTGATCACATTAGGTGCTTGCGTCAATCAACCTGATTCCATTGCCCCTGACCCAATCACCATAGTCAAAGCAGCCAACATCTATACCGTAGACAGCCAGCAGCCCAAGGTTGAGGCATTTGCCATTAAAGATGGGCGATTCATTGGCGTGGGCAGTCTTGCGCAATTGAATAATGACTACCCCAATGCGCAAACGCTTGACTTGCAAACCGCTACCATCGTGCCGGGGCTGATTGATGCGCATGGTCATGTCTTGCATTTAGGCACGAGCTTGCAAAACGTCGATTTGATGGGCACGCGCAGCAAAGCGCAGATTATTGAACGACTGCGCGCGCAAGCCGCCAAGCTAGAACCCGATCAATGGTTGATTGGGCGTGGTTGGGATCAAAACGATTGGCCTGTGCAACGCTTGCCGACAGCGGCCGATTTAGATGCGGCTTTTCCTAATCGACCCGTTTGGCTGGAGCGCGTAGATGGTCATGCGAGTTGGGCAAACTCGGCGGCAATGGCAACGGTGGGGCGTGATTTGTCGGGTGATTGGCAGGTGGACGGTGGCGAGATTATCCGCGCTATTGACAGTAATGGCGTGGCGCAAGCCACTGGTTTGTTTTTAGAGCAGAGTGCCGAACGCTTGGTGCAAGCGCAAATACCCAAGCCATCAGAGGCGGTGCTGTTAAACGCTTTAGCATTGTCGATGCAGAAAATCGCCAGCGTGGGCTTAACGTCCGTACACGATGCAGGTACTAATTTGCACACATGGCAATTGCTCAAACAATTACAACAACAGCAAAAACTCACCACCCGCGTCTACGCCATGGCGGATGGGGCGAATGAGATGTTTGATTATTTATGCACATCGGGCGCAGTGATTGACGATGCGGCGATGCTCACAGCGCGTTCGATTAAACTCTATAGTGACGGCGCATTAGGTTCGCGCGGTGCAGCTTTGCTTGCTGACTACAGTGACGACCCCGGTAATAAAGGCTTGCTTATTGAGAGCCAAGCCAGTTTAACGAAACACGCTAATAAAGCGGTGGGTTGCGGCTTACAAGTGAATATTCATGCGATTGGCGACCATGGCAATCGCGTTACCTTGGAGGTACTTGCCGCCAACCA
>CBDBDZ010000008.1:0-1346 GCA_965204215.1 Pseudomonadales bacterium
CATAGCCGGCACTTTGCTTATCTAACTTTGCCACTTGGTCAGATAATTCCTTGATTTCTTTTGTCTGCTGTATAAATGTATCAAAATCACCTTCGCCGCACCCAAATAATGGATGGTGATCATTGACGGATGCAAAGTTTAGGCCTTGACTGATCGCTTCTAAAAAACGACTCTTTTCTATTGCTTTATAGATTTTTAATTCTTTGTACAGGGAATCCAAGGTGATCGTTTTATCTGGTTGCGTGAATATTCGCTCGATAACAAATTCACGGATAGAATCCGTATATTGAACGCCAATTTGTTGAGCGATACTGTCTGCATCACGTTCCATCTCTTGCTTGAGCTCATCACGCTTGTTTTTAATTTCCTTGGGGTAATTCTTTGGTTTTTTTATTAATGGTGTAGTAATTAAAGCTGGCCCTGGCAATCGCCACCCCGCTTGTTTGTGATGGCAAATAAATTTGCTCACATTGGGCCAGGCTTGTCTTTAATTCAGGGATTTGCGACTCAAGCGGTTTGTGCCATTCATCGGTTTTTTTTATCCTGCGATAAGCCAACAAAATCGGCAATAAAGTGAAAATTCTCCCTTTTTCTGAATTCGGCGACTACTAATGCTAATTCGGCCCGCCGCGGTCGGTCTTCCGGGGGGCGTTCAAGCAACTCCTCCAGTCGCTTAACCAGTTCCCGCCATCGCCCCAGCCATCTCATCAAGTGCCTCAGGCAAATAACAAACCCCGTAGATTTTATGGTTTTTTTCGCGCCGCCGTTCACTATCCCAGTCATAAAAATACTGCCTGGTGTGTTGCTTTAAGAAGCCTGTTTTAATCTCCAGACTGCTTTTCAGGGCGGTTTTTTGTTCGCCGTCCTGATCCCTGGTTTCGTAGAGGTACTCTTCCAGTGCGGATATTAAGTTTTTAGCACATTTACAAAGGCTGTGTATTTCTTCAGTTGAATCGCCTTGCTTCCTGAGTTTGTTCACGTCTTCGGCAAGTGCCCTCCTGCAAAGGCTCCAGCTTGAAGCGAACGGTCTTGGTCAGTTGATAGGATTGCATTGCAATGTTCCGTTTTTTGTCACCAGGGTCTCCTTTATACCACTGATTTGGATTTGTACAAATTTATACGACCTCTAATGATTCAAGCAGGGTTTGAATTTGGTAACGGCTTCCGCATTTTTGAGCCGGGTGAACGTGCGTCTCATTTATAAATATCGGTAAGAAAACGGGTTGGAAAACCCGTTCTCCTTTGTTATTGCTTTTACATGGAAATGAATTGCAGCATCAACAAACCGGCGGATTTGATTATATATTCTAAAAAATTCATGGAATCACACGAGCGCGGGCGACGCC
>CBDBDZ010000009.1:0-51904 GCA_965204215.1 Pseudomonadales bacterium
GTCCGCCACGAATCACCGAACTAGCAGCACAAGTGGCGTGGGGCGGGCTATGGCTAGAGCCTTATGAACACCTAGCGATGGTCAAACACACTTTCAGTCATTTTCATTTAGAGATAACCCCAGTGCGCGCACGCATTAAAGCGCAGCAAGATAACATCGCCGAAAACGCCCAGCTATGGTATAACCCTAACTCACGTACCGCGCTCGGCCTAGCCGCGCCGATTAAGAAAATACTCAACCAATATTAACTATGTCACACACCGTATTCTGTCAAAAACTCAAAATCGAAGCCCCCGGGCTGGCTTTTCAAACCTGGCCGGGCGAACTCGGCAAACGCATATTCGACAACATCTCGCAACAAGCATGGGATCAATGGGTGAACCACCAAACCATGCTCATCAACGAATACCGCCTTAACCCAATGGACCCAAAAGCCAAAGAGTTGATCGTAGGCGAAATGGAAAAATTCCTATTCGGCGAAGGCAGCGAGCTACCCGCAGACTACGTACCAGCCCTCAACGAAGAGTATTAAAACAAAAAATACTTGACTCAAACCACGCATTCCATTGTAATGCGCAACTCGCAAAGGAACACAAAAATGGCCAGGTAGCTCAGTCGGTAGAGCAGGGGACTGAAAATCCCCGTGTCGGCAGTTCGATTCTGTCCCTGGCCACCATTTTTTGGGTTTTAAATAGATAGAATTTTTATAGTTTCATAATTGCATTTTTTTGACTTAATATCCATTGGTGAACGTTATAGTATCGGAATATTAGTCAATTTTAATATTGTATAATTAACGTGGATTATAAAATCGGTACAGATACTAGGGATGAACACTTTTAAGAATAGGATGTTTAATTAGTAACTTTTCAAAATTAATATCACGATTTTGCGTTTTAGCCTAGAAAAATAATTACAACCTAGTAACATCAACCCGAAAAAGTAAAATGACTGAGAAAATAAAAATAATTGACTTATTCTCTGGTCCAGGCGGCCTAGGAGAAGGTTTTTCTGCTTATAATGATATATTCGAAATAGCTATCTCAATCGAGAAAGATCAAAGTGCACAAAGAACGCTTAAATTGCGTTCATTTTTCAGGTGTTTTGATGAAGCTCCATGTGAATACTATAAATTTTTAAGTGGCGCACTTACCTCTCAACCTGAAGATTCTCTTTATAATTTAGATAAATTTAGCAGTGCAGTTAAAAAATCAGAGTCCGAGGCAAGGTTACTTGAGTTAGGGAAGGATAATATTGAAATCAGAAACTCTATTGACAAAGCAATCGGTGATGATGAATGCATCTTGATTGGAGGTCCTCCTTGCCAAGCTTACTCAGCAGCAGGTAAGGTTAAGAATCAAAGTGATTCTACTTACTCCGTAAATAAAGATCCAAGAAGCTTTCTCTACAAAGAATATTTAGAAATTGTAGCTCGATACCAACCATCTATATTTGTTATGGAAAATGTCAAAGGTATGCTGTCTACAAAACTTAATGACAAGTCAGTGTTCAAAAGTATATATGATGACTTGAGTCAACCCCATAAGGTAACCGATATAAATCCGCGAAACGGATATAAATCGAAAAACTATGAACTTGTTTCGTTCTCAGTTGTTAATGATGACAAAAGCTTAAACCCGAAGGATTATATAATCCGTTGTGAAGACTATGGCGTACCACAAAAAAGACATAGAGTTATAATTCTCGGAATTCGCGCCGACATTGCTAACAAATTGTCCGACACGCTAGTATTAACAAGGCAGAACGCAAATGTTAGTGTTGGAAACGTTATTAGTGATTTGCCTGTTATTCGCAGCGGTTTATCAAAAAGAGAAAATACCAATGAGGAATGGGCTTCTTATCTAAAAGAGACATTACCTAAAATATCTATTGATTTACATAATGAAAGTTTTCTAGAGATAGCAAAATACTTCGATACACAAATACCTAAACTTAGAGCTCCAGAATGTAATCAAGGAGCTAATTTGGGTCTAAGAAAAAGCAAATTGATTAGTCAAGAATGCCCTGTAGACCTGGCCGAGTGGTATATAGATGAGTTAATGGGGGATTTTGTAACTAACCACGAATCAAAATCGCACATGGACTCTGATTTACATAGGTATTTTTTTAGTGCTAGTTGGGCGATATTGGCACAAAAAAAACAATGGACAG
The DNA here is from genome assembly GCA_965204215.1 of Pseudomonadales bacterium. Taxonomy (GTDB): domain Bacteria; phylum Pseudomonadota; class Gammaproteobacteria; order Pseudomonadales; family GM7GCV1; genus CBDBDZ01. The sequence goes on from CBDBDZ010000009.1 coordinate 2,173, forward strand.
TTCCATTTCCTAAATCTAAGCATTACCCTGAATTTCTAAAGCCTAACCATAAAAATTTTGACTCTGGCAAGTTCGCTGACCGGTTTCGCGTTCAGTCGTCGGATATACCATCAAGCACGATCACGTGTCATATTAGTAAAGATGGCCACGCGTTCATTCATTATGACCCTCTTCAATGCCGGAGCTTAACTGTGAGAGAGGCAGCGCGAATTCAAACGTTTCCAGATAATTATTTTTTTGTCGGCACACGAACTAAACAATTTGAACAAGTAGGCAATGCGGTTCCACCATTTCTAGCGTTCCAAATAGCAGGTATAATAAGAAATCTCCTATGTTAAGTGGATTCAGATTTAAAACTTCTGTTTTTATAAGGCTCTGGTAACAATTCGAATAAGCGCTTTACATCACATGCATGTAAATCGTAGTTCATTTTTAATTGAGGTACAGTTATTTTAAACATATTCATCACATTCCAAGTTTTTTTGCTATTAGTAAAGTCTCTTGCATACTTCTTTGTATTTGGATCGAAAAAATATGTGCAGCACATTTTGACAAAGGCGTGATTGGTTAAAACGTCTGTCCGCGCAGCCCAGTTAGTAAATTCACCACTAATATTAGGTTGTTGGTGTAGAAAAACTATTGAATCATCGCCTAAGTGCATGTAAGCAAAATACGAAAAATACACAGAATGACGCATATATTTAAAACCATTACTCTTTTTAAATATATATCTATAATCACTATGTAATTCATATTCTCCCTCGTTCACTTGAAGAAGTTGTTTGAAATATACCAATGCCAACCAACTCCAAAGCCCATCACAATCCTTCAGTTCAGCTGGAATACCCTCTAAAGCTTTACAAAGATACTTGCCCAACTCTATCTTAGATGAAAAAGATAATTCGTTATCGACTTCAAAGTTGTAACCTTCCATATTTTCAACGCATGATTTGTTAGAAATAATATCGGTTATACGATTAATTTGACCTAATGATATAGGTGCGCCTTTTTTCCCAATCTTGCGCGGAGAATAATTCTCAATTATTTCTTTATGTATACTTAAAAACTCGTTAATACCTGCATCATTTAACAACTTAACTTTTATTTTCATACTGAACTCTCCATCGCATCTAGTAGTGTCATATTGTTTAAATAACGCGTTGAACAAAATAAATTATATACTGCTTCGACCCATTGAATCCATAAATCCGCATCTTTTTTAAAGTCTCCTTTAGGCTGCTCTAAACCATCTTCAGATGAGCTAAGTTGCTCTGCCCAAGTCAACCACTTCTTCGCCGCTCCCTCTAAATCTTCTTTTTGTTCGAACCTTAAAATTATTCCAAAAAGAATTTCTTTCACTAGAAAAGGAAATACAAGACCACAAAACATCGGATCGCTCGCTGGCTTCATTTCATATAACTCACGAACTCTTGAATTCATTTTGATAATCAATTCCGCATCCCATTCTAACTTAAATGGTCTACTGCCAAGATTATAATCGATTTCAGGTGTAAAAAATCCCTCGCGCCTAACTGGCACTGATGGCCTATTACCTTCCTGCACTGGCTCTGAGGTGGTAAGTTTAAAGCTAGAAGATGCTCTGATTATTCTGGCCTTATCTTCTTTTATGACAGTAAACACCCGTAGATTGGGCAATTCGTTTACCGAGAAACTTTCCAATGAAACCGATTGAACATTGGGGCTTCGAGACAAGTTGACCGCACTATAAGGCCCCTTGCTAGCACTTGCTTCGAGTCTAATTATTTCATTGTCACTAATTAAATTTATTAACGACTTCTTGAGTGTTACATCTACTGTTAGCACATCTGTTAAATTTTTTTTTGATTTTCTTATATCAAAATGTCTGGGGGTTTGAAGTTTTTTTCGCCCTAAATAATTAAAGTTTACGCTAGTCATCTAAGCTACCTCGTTAGCAATAATTTTGTTTAGCTGCTTGGTTATTTGAGTATCATGCACGTCTACAATTAGATCGCGGTTAGCATCAAACCCTTCAGCACTAAAACTAAAGTCTGATGACTTTAGTTTAAACTCCAATTCATTTTGTTGTGTACTTATCACGTCCGCATCAACTACACTTATATTAAAGCCCCCTTTCAAGTTAATCTCTAATTTTGAATGTTTTAATGCCTCACTCTTATTCACAGCGTATGAGGCATAACCAACACGGATTTTTATTATTAATTGATTTGCCTCAATATCCTGAAAATTTTCTTTTAATACTTCTTGTGCTTTTATGGAAAAACCAACTCTATCTCCATCATTTATTTTATCAATTTTAAAAACACTTACTATAGGATCTAGAATAGGTGGGCTTAGACGCTCATCATCTTTGTTAGTTCGTCCCCTATGACCTCCTTTTGTATCTTTTACCTCAATCGAGAATATTTCATCAGCAAAATTCTCAAGTTTTTGATTTTCTTCGTTTTCTAAGATGCGTAAAAACTTTGTTGGCATACCTACGACTAAATTTCTTTGCCAAGTTCTATCATACAATTGTTTTTCATTTGTTCTATTAGGTGTTTTATGCCACTTCAAATGACCAGGGTCTTCGCAGAACCGAAGAAAGTCAGAAAGGGAATTTTCTTTCATTTTACCTCCAACGTTGAACAATGAAGGTATATTTACCAGAATATCAGAAGGAATCTTTTTTCCTAATTTTCTGCCCTCTTCTTTGATATTTATATTTCCTCGAAAGACACCAACAATTTTTTTGTCATCCTTTCTATTATTTTTCTGAACAACTATGTCTATACATCCTTCCTTACTATTCTCGTCCTTACGTTTAGTTTCAACGAAAAATCTGACACGAATTGGCTGGTTCTGTGAATATAGATTCCTCATTGTTTCCAAGTCAACATCCGAAAATGCATCCTCGGTCAACCCTTTATCTCTCGAGTCAAAATTAAAATTATTAGCTTGGTATATTATTTTACCTTCGCTAATCTCCTGTGCCATTAGAATTTTTCTAGAGCACTCTTTGCGCCATGCCTCATTGGGATTCTTGCTAACGACTTGTTCGACTGTTCCCTGATTAATATAAGTCTTACTTCCATCTAAACCCCATATTTCTACGTTAATTACATTTGACACTATTGGCAAATAAAAATGATCACAAACTACTTCGATTAATTTTTCTAAAGAAAAATTATCTTCTACAACATTAGTTATTGCAAAACTTGTTCCAGTCTCTTTCGACATCCTTTTTAGTGCAAACTTTTCTTTAAACTTATCTATCTTCAAAGATGCATCTGAGCAATTTTTATGTTTTTTCGAAATTGGATGAATTTCAACTTCATCATTATTTCCAGCTTTTACACCAAACCGAACTTCATCTAAATACTCAGAACCATCTAAATGATGTCTTCCTGGCCTAGCAAACCCAATTAATATTTCATTCTCATTGTCATCTTCGGGAGTTGAAAGAGCAAACAGCGCTCTTGATTGTGACGCAAGACTATACGTTTCTTTGCCAAGTCCATGGCTTCCTCCAGCAGACCGTTCTTTATTTGAAATATTACTTTCCCACCAATATTTTACCAATGTACCTTTATTTTTCTTACGTTCATCATTATCAAAATCTCCACAAAGTCCTCTCGTGTTGAAATCTTCAATAATGAGCGAAATAAAGTCGCCCTTTATATCTATGGGATGCTCCTTTTCTTGTTCTTTTCTAACTTGTTTCACGTGTTGATTAAAATCACCAAAATTTGACTCAATCAGCCACGGCTCATTATCTAAATTCACCTTGACCAACGATAATTTAATACTAACTGGTTCGCATGAATCCTTCTTTTTCGCATCGATAGCATTCTGGAATGCCTCTCTAATCAAAGCCTCTACATCGCCTAAGCCTTCAAATAATTTACTAGAAGCATCTTCTTTTCTTCCATGTGACTTTGGTTTTTTATTAAAAATCCACATACTTTATATCCTTACTTATCTTGCTATAGTTTGAAAGAATCTTGAAACTCTTCGCCATTAGTTTCAAATCTAATTTTCATATTATCGAGAGCCTTTTTCAAAGTTGCATGTATTTTTTTCACATCTTCACTCGTATAACTATAATTACTTTTATTCGATAGATTTCCAATCAATCGAATATCATTCAATGTTTTCGTGACCCGCTTTTCAGCAAGTTCAACAAACTTCTCTCTTGGCTTTGACTTCATAAATGTAGGCTATATATAATGTATTTTCAATATATTATCACATTATATTACAAAAATTTACTATATTTAATGTTAATATAGTAAATATAATTAATTAGCTCCAATATTATGCTCATATAATAGGATAGCTGCCTCTAAGTAAAAGCTCAACGATACTGATATTCCCAACTTAAAAAATCTGCGGCTATTCTGTTGCACTGCTAGAGCCACGACAAGTTGGCAAGACTACTCTTGCATAGCAATCGTCAGAGTCATTAGCGGGGCGTATTTTCTATCAAGAGTTATTTCTGTTTAATTTATTAGAAGTCGATGAGAAAAATCAAAGAGTATTGTGGTTGTATAGTGGATTTCCTCAAGTCTACGTGAGCGCAGATGATAATTTAGGTTGGCGTTTAGATTTTATCAGAAGCTGTCTCGAACGAGATATTCAAATGTTAGGTATGCGCGTGCCTGCGCAAACCTTACAATGATTTTAGACCTTGCTTGTGCACAACCAAGGTCGGCTATTCAACGCAACACAGCTAGCTACTAGTCTTGGAATTACAGGGCAATTCGCCAGCCGTTATCTTGATTTAATGGTTGATTTGATGTTGGTACGCAAGTTGCCTCCGTGACATACCAACACAAAAAAACGTTTGGTCAAAAGCCTCCGACTTCTCCAAACCACAGGCTTTTACAATTGTCTATTCATCCACCAAATCAGGCCAATTTTGGTCGGCATTTTCTATGTAGCCTTCTTTATCTTTTATCCATTTGTCATTGACCGATTCGCTGAAATTAAGGTAGAGCTTGCCGTCGTGAATGGTAAAGTATTCTGGTCGGATGGAGGCTGTTTTGTTTCTTGCTACGGCGTAGGCGCAGTAGCCGCCGTATTGGGGGGTGTATTTTTTCGGGTTTTGTTGGAACATTTGACGATTTTCTTCGCTGGCGAAAAACCAAGTTGCGCCTTGATGTTCTAGGCTGATTTCGGCTTTGCCTTTGACGGGGCGGTTGTCGGTGAAATACGCGACTGGATCGTAACCACGGATAGCCGCGCGTTCTTTGCCGCCGGAGTAAATTGGCTTGACGGCGTAGGCGCTGTGCATAACGGCGATGCTCAGTAACAGCGTGACTCGAATAATGTGTTGAATAATGTTCTGTTGCATATCAATCGTTTTAGTTTAATATTTTTGGCATTAGGCTGTTAAAGATACTTTCTATTTTGCTGGCAATCATGCCTTTGGGGGCTTCTACTTTGTAGCGTTGTTGGGCGTTTTTATGTTTTTTGAGATAACGATGGCGATGAAAGGCGTTTTCAATCGCTTGTTGCAAACCATCTGTATCCAGCGGTTTGATCAGGTATTTGAACACTTGCCCTTGGTTGATTAAATCAACTGCGGTGTGTGCGTCGATTTCATTCGTAATCGCAATGGCGATAATTTCTGGGCGTGCGCGTTTGAGCAGTCCAATCGCTTGCAGTGCCTTGTTCGCATCGTTGGACAATTCCACCAACACCAAGCCAATACTTTCTCTGGAGGCAACTGCCGCTATCGCTTGTTCAATGTTCTGGGTGGCGTAGATCATTATTTTATTATCGCCACAGAATTTGCGTATTTGATTGCGTATACCTTGCTCTTGTTCGATCATCAATATCGCATTATTTTTATATTTCTCAGGTGTTGCTTGGCTGGTGGTGGTAGCTTGGCTGGTTACTGATTCGGGTTCATCATTAATAAGATGTTCGGAGGCAAGCGCGGCTTCGGCAACCACACTGCGCATTTCGTCATTATTCCAAGGTTTATTGATAAAACGATAAACTTCGCCGTGATTAATTGAGTCAACAATGGCGGCTTTATCCATAAATCCGGTCAACAAAATACGCATGGTTTGCGGATATTGTTGGCTGACCGTTGCTAATAATTCATTGCCTAACATCTCGGGCATACGTTGATCGCTCACCAGCACATCTACTTTGTGTTGAGCAAGAACTTGCAGTGCTTGTGCGCCGCTATTGGCGGTCAAGACATTGTAGTCACGTCTGAAAATTGCCTTTAGTGCGCTGGTGACACGCGGCTCATCGTCCACAAACAAGACTGTATAGTTAGTATTAAGATTGCTCATACGTTTACCAATTTATTGCTCGTCAATGGGCAGTGTGATACTGATTTTAGTGCCTTTGTCGAGGGTTGAATCGACCGTTATTTTGCCTTGATGCGCTTCGATTATTTTATACGCAATCGACATTCCCAAGCCAGTGCCACGCCCAATCTCTTTGGTGGTGAAAAAAGGATCAAACATTTTCTGCTGAGTGGTCTCGTCCATGCCTGTGCCTTGGTCAGTAAAACTGATTTCTATATTCCCATTAACCGCTTGCGCGGTGATAAGCAACTGCCCACCATTAGCGGACATTGCCTGACAAGCATTGGTGATGACATTCAAAAACAATTGATTGAGCTTGGAGGGCATACATGCAATGGGCGGCAGTTCGGCGAGCTTTTTGATAACTTCGACATTGTTTTCACGAATATGGTTTCTAGCAATCGTCAACGAGCTATCAATGCAATGCTCAAGATTAACTTTCTCTGTTTGCTGACGATCTAGGCGGGCGAAGTCTTTAAGGCTGTTGACCAGTTTGGAGATTTCCACCAAGCCAAACGCGCCGTCTTTGAGTAGCTGCGCACTCTCATCAGCAACGACATCTGCATCTACACGTTGAAACGTTTTTAACGTTTTGACCAAGCGTCGTTTCAGCTCGGCAGAATCAGGCGGCGTTGCTTGCAGTATTGCCAACATCTCACCCAGCTCTTTAATCAGCAGATGCAAATCCTCTAGGTTGAGCGATAACGTATCCACATTGCTGGTGACGTAACCTAGGGGGGTGTTAATTTCGTGAGCGACCCCAGCCACCATTTGCCCGAGTGATGCCATTTTCTCAGATTGAATAAGCTGCTCTTGCGACTCTTGTAGTTCAGCATAAGCACTGCTGATTTCTGCGGTGCGGTCAGCCACTTGTTGCTCTAAAAATAAGACGTTTTTTCTAATCTGATAGGCAAACAACAACAAGGCCGCCAACAAGGCTAAACCATAAATAATCAGGCTGTTGCGAAACTGTTTAGAGTCCTCAATCGCTTGGTTATGGTAGAGCGTGTACTCGTCTTCAACCGCATCTAGCAACACACTGGTTTGTTGTTCTTCTAAGGTTTTAAACAGCCGCGTGACCTCTGCATACTTAGAAAAAACAGTCTGGGTGCTTGTCTGATACTCCGTTAAGGTTGCCGCTATTGGCTCTGGTAATTGACGTTTGATTTGCTCCAATGCGCTCTGCGATGCTGAATCTTGCCAAGCAGGTTGTTCAATATTTTCGCCAGTCACTAGCTGATAAATAGCGAGGTTGGCGGTCACTAAAAACGAGTTAATAATGCTGGCATATTCACCCAAATTAGCTGCTTGCAATTGTTTGGTCAGCGCGCTTACATCCGCTAAACTAGTAGAGACAAGGCTGTTGTCGGCAATATAAGCGTCTAATAATGCTTCACGCTCGGTAAATTGCTCTTCAAAATCGGTGGTCGCTTGGCTTAGCCCTGGGCTGGCTTCAATTTCTTCAAACAGCGCATCAAAACGTAAATTATCAAACTCCTCGGATAATTCATAATAACTGTCCGTCAACACGGTGTGATCAAATTCACGACTAACGCGGGATTGGTTGAGCTGCAAAGCAAACGTTTTATCCAGACTTTGCAGGTTGCGTATTGATTCGGTGGTTTGCAAGAATACCGTTTGATCAAGCTGTTGATCTTGCGTGACCAGACGAACGCTCAGCAACACGCCGACCAAAATCAATACAAATAAAATAATGGAGTAGACTTTCATAAATGATTGCTCAACATATTATACATCTTACCGAATTTGTAACATTGGCTTTTGCTCACACCACCAATGACATTACTTTAAATTGTGGCTTAGAACTGGATTGTCGTACAAATAATTTGTTATTTATACGACATTGTACTACGAGTCTATCGAATAATGACTTCTTCTAGCACAAAAGCGGCATTTATCCTAATCAACCTAATGATTTGACAAGCTCATTGACTAGTTAATGGAATTGACTGCTAGAAAGACCTGCAAGGTCGCATAAATATGACACGGGTATTAAAGTCTAATCAACATCCATGTGCTGTATTTTCCCTATTCTTTTCAATATCTTTGCAATCGCATAATCGAAAAGGAGTGAGGATATTTGCGATAAGCCACAGCATCGCACTCTGTCGTTGGTGAAATCCTTATTGGCGTAGCATCAAGCCACATTCGCGGTGTTCTTCGCCTTTGGTGGGGTCAAAATAGTCGTGATTATCAGGCAGATTATGTTGCGTAATGTAGGCTTGTACGTCCTGCTCGCTAAGGTGAAACATCGGCGCAATACGTATCGTGCCATGACTGCCTGTGGTGAAAATATCGAGGTTTTGCCGATAGTTGTTTTGCTCGCGGCGAATGCCGTTCAACCAAATATCGGGTTGAATTTCTGTCATCGCTCGATCAAAAGGTTCGAGTTTAACGATTTCTGAAAAAACATCGTGTTCCATGCTGCCAACTGCAGGAATCGCCCCATGCACCGCTTGATAATGCGCTACCGACATACGCGGCGAGTAGACCTGTAGATTAAGTTTAAGCGTTGCCACCACGTTTTCTATGTGGCGATAGGTGGCTGGGGTGTTGAATCCATGGTCTACCCAGATAACGGGAATATCGGGAATAGGTTGCGTGACTAAGTGCAAAAACGCCACCGCCAGTGGTCTGAAATTAGTGAACACGGCGGGGTTTTGCGCGTTCTCAATGGTGTAGCGCATAATGTCGCTGGGCTTGGCATCTTTGAATTGTTGATTCAGCGCAGGCAAATCTACCTGTTGATTAAAACCGCGATGCACTTCTTTTTTAACTAAATTCATACTCAGATTACCTCACTAATGGACTTACTGCTTAGTCAATAATTGAGCTGATTATAAATAAAGTCTTATATAAAAAAAAAGAATAAAAATTTATCTAGTTAGATGATTTAGTTTTAAAAAATATCAGTCGAGCTGCGTATCTGCGCTGATGGTTTGGCAGATAAACGTGGTGGGAATGCCCAAGCCTATTGCCACTGCGTCCAATTCCTTGCGTTCAGCCTCGGTGACTTCGCCGTTATCGGCACGCGCTATCACGCATAAATCATGCAGCACTTGCATGGCTTGGGTTTCGGTGGCTTTGTCTTTTACTTCGGCAATGCGATTGGCTAAGGTTTGTTTGATTTTATTGATATCTAATTTGTCGTTGAACGAGTATTTGCCAAAAAACTGTTCAAATACTTCTAGCTCTTTAGCCGATATGCCTGCGCTGGCATCGGCAATTGTAATCAAACCAGCAAACAGCAAGCGCCGCATTGTTTCGGCGGTGTCGGTTTTGGCTTCTAGGTAGCTCGGCTCCATCAAACTTAACACCGCTTGCACGCCCATTTCCATATCAACCGCGCTGGTGTCACCGCTGTATAATACCGATTGTTCAAACAATTTTAGAGCTTTGACTCGCAACGGGCTAAAAGGATGGGTAGCAAACCAATCCGATTGCGGTGCGCCCTGCCCCGGCTCTTGAGAAACATTTTCCATGTCGTTCACTTGCGCCACAAAGTCATCTAAACTAAATGCCACTACTTTGCTGGTTAACCCTGAAGAGAGTTTGAACAAAGCACGTGCCACCGCGTCCATGTCTTGCGCGCAATGTGCGCCCGCTCGATCGGCGGAAATTTCAGCGTACCGCGACCATGCAAACAGCTCTAAGGCAAGCTGTGGATCGGGGCGTGTTTCACTGCGCAATAAGTAACCAATCGGCAAGGCGTGGTGATCGTACACGTGATGCCCTAGCTCGTGTCCCATCACAAATTTAAGTTCGCGGGAATTAAAGCCTTCTAGCAAGCTCGATGAAAACATCACATATAAGCGTTCGTTTTCGGGTTTGAAACACGCGGCATTGAAGTGCGGACTGGAATAAACATACAATTCTAAAGGCAGTTCTACGCCAAGTTTTTCAGTACATTCGGCCGCCATGTTCGCAATCTCAGGTGCCATTGCGCGGGTCAAACGCACCGAAGTGGAAAGCAGGTTGCGGCGAATCGTGTTCGGGCCTTGCGCCTCGTGTCGGGCAATTTGCTCGTTAATGCGCTGTACGTCGCGATGTTGTATCAACTTGTTATACAGAGCTAAATCATTCTTACAACGGATTGCATTGGCTTGATTGGTCATAGTATCGCTTGAGTCTCGTTAATCGAATAATACAACTTAAAGTGTCTCGGCAATAAAGGCGACAATCGCTTTGCGTGCGATGACCGCTTCACGGCTCAGCCCGTCAATGCAATTGTGACGTAAGTGCTTGAATAACTTAATATTAACATGGTTGGCAAAGCTGTTTTTCTGCGGCGCAAGGGCAATCGAGTCATCTTGTGAATGCAATAGTAAAACGGGACATTCAAGTGCATCAACGACTTTTTCTGCCTCCAAACCGGTGCGATACACCTGCGATGAGGTGCTTAATGGAATACGCCCCTTGTACATTAAATCGTCGTTGGCAATCGCCTGCTGAACGGTTTGATCGGGTGAAATGGCTTTGATGTTCATTTCGTGAATCGTCACAAAAGCACTGAGCGGTGGCGCATAGCGGTGCAAAAAGCGCGAAATAGGCGCGATAACCGTGTTCAAGCGTAGCTGCCAACGTGGTACGTTGTGACCCACATCAAAGGCGGTGCTAATGCCAATCAAACCCACGACTTGCGGCGCAAAGGTCGCATCATTATGCAATTCGTTGGCGGCCAGTGTCATTAGACTGCCACCGAAAGAATAGCCCATCAACACCACCTGCTCGGCTTGCCCTGCGCGGTGGTGAATTTCTTGCACAATATCGCTAACAATGCGTTGATAATTGGGCACCATACATTGCTCGGTAGCCGCCTCTGCACCATGCCCCGGCAACTCCAACGACACCAAGCTGACACTTAAATTTCTAACAATATGTCGCAACGCAGCTTGTTGCGCCAAACCATGCCCACGCAGCCCGTGCAGATAAAACACCACCGTCTTTTTAACATTAATTTCAAAGGCTTTCATAAAGTCTAGTGACCTTGCTAGGCGAGTTCCAATTACGCCACTTGCGCATCTTTGTGGCGTAAATATTCATCATAGCTACCGACAAAATGGCTTATTTGTTGGTTTTCTATTTCAAATAATTGTGTCGCTAGGCTGTTAACAAACTCGCGATCGTGACTGACAAAAATCAAAGTACCAGCATAATTGGCTAATGCCAGATTAAGTGATTCAATGGACTCCATATCAAGGTGATTAGTTGGCTCATCCATAATAATCACATTAGGGCGTTGCATCATAATTTTGCCAAACAACATGCGCCCTTTTTCACCGCCCGACAACACCTTGACTTTTTTCTTTATATCGTCTTTTGAGAATAATAACTGCCCTAATACGCCGCGCACAAATTGCTCGTCTTCGCCGTCTTTGCGCCATTGATACATCCAATCATAAACGGTGCTGTCTACCTCAAAATCATCCGCGTGGTCTTGCGCATAATAGGCAATTTCAACATTTTCAGACCATTTAATGGTGCCGCCGGTGGTCGCTACTTCGCCGATTAAATTACGCAGCATTGACGTTTTGCCCACGCCGTTTTGACCAATAATCGCCAGCCGTTCACCCACTTCTAAATTGAAGGTGTGATTACGGTACAACGGCTCATCGTATGCCATGCTTAATTCGTTTACTTCCAGCGCGTTGCGGAATAATTTTTTATCTTGCTTGAAGCGGATAAATGGATTGACTCGGCTTGACGGTTTGACCTCATCGAGTTTTATTTTATCCAACTGCTTTTGTCGCGAGGTGGCTTGCTTTGCCTTAGAAGCATTGGCGGAAAAACGACTCACAAAGGTTTGTAGTTCGGCAATCTGCGCTTTCTTTTTGGCGTTTTCGGCATACAATCGCTCGCGTGCCATCTCGGCGGCGGTCATGTATTCATCGTAATTGCCTGGGAATAATTTAATATCACCGTAATCCAAATCCGCCATGTGAGTACACACGGTATTGAGAAAATGCCGGTCGTGCGAAATGATAATCATGGTGCTGCGCCGCTCTTGCAGCACTTTTTCAAGCCAACGAATGGTGTGAATATCCAAGTTGTTGGTGGGTTCGTCCAATAACAAAATATCAGGATCAGAAAACAATGCTTGGGCGAGTAATACCCGCAGCTTTAAGCCCGGCGCGACTTTGCTCATTGCTTGTGAATGCAATTCGATTGGAATACCCACGCCCATCAGTAACTCGCCTGCGCGTGATTCGGCGGTATAACCATCCATTTCAGCAAACTCCATTTCCAAATCGCCCACGCGCATACCCTGTTCTTCGCTCATTTCTGGCAAAGCATAAATATGTTCGCGCTCTTGTTTGACCTCCCACAATTGCGCATAGCCCATGATAACCACGTCCACCACATTAAATTGCTCGTAGGCAAATTGGTCTTGATTGAGCTTGCCAATACGTTCATTGGGGGTGATGGTGACATTGCCATTGGTGGGCGTTAGGCTACCTGTGAGAATTTTCATAAAGGTAGACTTGCCACTGCCGTTGGCACCAATCAACCCGTAACGATGACCATCGCCAAAGGTAACAGAAATGTCTTCAAACAATGGCTTATCGCCAAATTGCATGGTGATGTTTGCGGTTGAAATCATGGTATCAAAATGAATGGTTAAATTTTCGCGCTAGTGTACTGATTTGTGCGGCGTTGAGCAAAGACAAAGCAATAAAAAATGCCGTTGTGCCTACGCCAATATCAACGCGAATGATTTAACCGCCAATTAATAAGTCAACTGAAAACGTACCCGCAATTCATCACCATCATCACCGTTTAAATCATCTTCTCCATCGGTGTAATTAATGCCAAAACGCACATTCTTATGCGCATACCAGTTCAACCCAATGGTGTAAGACTGAGCGCTAGTGGTGCCTAATTCAATATCACTGAAATTGCCATCTCCGTCTTCATAACGCGCCACCACCTCCCACGCACCTATTTTACCAGCGGGCTTAACGCGCTTGAACTTGCCGCCTTTATAGGGACGCGTTTCGCCAGTTAAAACATAACCCGCTTGCACGTAAAAACCATCAACGTCGGTGTTGTCAATTGTGCCATCGCTATACTCTGCTTGTACATGAAATGCCCCAACCACGGCGGCGGCTTCCAAACCAAAAGCATCGCGAGCATCTGTATCTTGATACGCCAAACCTAGGTGTACAACCGAATTATCGGTTTTCACTGGCGCCCATGCAATACGCGCGGCATAACCGAACTCCTCATCGCTACCGCCGTCTACCTCGGTGGTGAACAACCCCACCCCATAGTGAATATTATTAGCAAAATCACCATGTAGTTTGACACCTTCGGTGCGCTCAATCGCAAACAATTCGGTTGACGCTGAGCGTTCTAATACGCTGATATCTTTAGATGAATTGGCATCATCCAAGCCAAACGGCTGTTTTTGATTACCAATCGTCAGATGTGCGCCTTTGCCCCAACCCGTGTAACGCAAATACAAATCTTCTGCACCGCTACCGTCGATATTAAATTGCGCTTTGAATTTCCAATCTCTAGCGATATTGCCTTTAACAAAAATTCGACCACGACGTAAATCGAATTGATCTTCGTCCACCACGCCATTTAACTCTGCACGATTGTAGTCATACATAATGCGCCCACCGAGTTGAAATTGGTAATCGTCCGACGATACTTTCAAACCGCCTTGAGTAGACACGATGACTTGCGCCTGCACACTGATTGACAACAATGCAACCACGCTGGCTGCCATTAATTTCATATTCATTTAACTCAACCTCTCTTTTTAGTTAGCCCACTGACTTTAGTGAACAACCGTATTCTGGTGAGGTTAAGTTACAAGAGTATGACAATTAAGTGTGCAAATTAAGCCCTGCTTGGTTGACGCTACTGACTTTTTACCACTGACTTTTACTATTGGCTTTGATTACTGACTTTTTTAGGTGCTTCTTTTTGCCATTTATCGTAAGAAATGGTTTCATCAGGATTGGTTTCTAAGGGCAATTCAGCACCGCTGCCAATCGTCGGTGGACGGGTAATATCCTGCCCGACTTCATTGCTAGGGGCGTTTTTCTTACCACCAATACCCAAAGTGCCACAAGCGCTTAGCGTGAGTGCCACGCATAAGCTGAGAATGAATTGATTGTTTATCATGTGTTCTATCTAAGTTATTAATGCGTTATTAACGAATTCATCAAACAGTGCTTACGCATAAGCTCAATTATAGATTTAGCGAATAATTATTTTTTAAATTTAATTATCCGAGCGCCCCATTATAAAGTGTTTCTTGACTATTTCGCCAGTATCTGCCCGTCATCGCGCACTTTGTACAAGAATTTCTGCACGAATCACGCTAAAATCAACTAAATACCTAACTTAATTAATTGATATGAAACTTGGCATAGTGATGGACCCAATACGGGACATCAATATAAAAAAAGACAGTAGCTTTGAAATGCTTTGGCAGGCTCAACAGCTTGACTGGCAGTTAGACTATTTTGAAATGGCCGACTTGTCGATTAGCAACGGCGTAGCACTTGGCAATGCTCGTAGTATTACCGTGCATCAAAATTCGCAACATTGGTTTGACTTAGCACCCACACGCGCCATTGAACTGGGCGATTTAGATGTGATTTTAATGCGCAAAGACCCGCCTTTTGATATGGAGTTTGTCTACGCGACCTATATTTTAGAGTTGGCCGAATCACAAGGCGCGTGGATAGTTAATTCGCCTGCCGCACTGCGCGATTGCAACGAAAAGGCGTATTGCGCTTGGTTTCCACAGCTTTGCCCTGATACCACGATTACACGCAGCGCCACTCAACTGCGCGCCTTTATCGACCAACATCACGACATTATTCTAAAACCGTTAGACGGCATGGGCGGTGCGTCTATATTTAGAGTGCAGGCAAATTCGCCGAATATTGGCGTAATCATAGAAACGCTGACACACCACGGCACGCGCTATGCGATGGCGCAACGTTATATCCGCGAGATTAGCCAAGGCGATAAACGCATTTTAATGATTAATGGTAAACCGGTGCCGTATGTGTTGGCGCGTATTCCCGCCAAAGGTGAAACGCGTGGCAATCTAGCCGCAGGCGCAAGTGGGGTGGCACAGCCGTTGAGCGATGAGAATCGTCAGTTGGCAGAAACCGTTGGCGTGGAGTTGGTCAAACGCAATATTCTATTTGCTGGGCTAGACGTGATTGGCAATCATCTCACCGAAATTAATGTAACTAGCCCGACTTGTATTAAAGAGATTAACGCCGCTTTTGACACCAATATTGCGCTTGATTTGCTTAATGCTATTCAAACCAAACTGTCAGTAGATAAGCAGTTAAGATAATCATCAACTGTGACTGAAAACCAAGACTTAATCAGCGTTACCGCGTTTTTCTCAGCACTCGCACACGCAGTGGTGATTCTAGGCATCAGCTTTCAATTGCCTGATATTGCCGAATTTACCAATACCGACCACACCCTAGATGTGGTGTTGGTCAATTCCAACAACAACTTGGTTGACCCAGATGCTGAATTAGTTT
Source organism: Pseudomonadales bacterium (assembly GCA_965204215.1). GTDB lineage: Bacteria > Pseudomonadota > Gammaproteobacteria > Pseudomonadales > GM7GCV1 > CBDBDZ01. The sequence goes on from CBDBDZ010000009.1 coordinate 18,029, forward strand.
CCACCAGCGACAACACGGGCGGCGGCGAAGACGACCAAGTTGCCTCATCGCCCATTCCTTATGAAACAGTGACCGCCTCGCCAGTGCAATCGTTTGAAAAAAACGCCCCCCAACAAACAACAACGCAAATTACCGAAGATCAATTAATCACCGCGCCGAACAGCACCGTGACGGTGGCTAACACTGAGCCTGTTGTCACTCAATTGGAAAACCAAAATGAAAAAGAAGGCAAAGATAAGATTGCTATTAAAACTGCACGCCAGCTTGAACGCGAACGCTTGATTGCCAAAATCAACAAAAACTGGCAAGACTACCAAAAACGTCCTAAAAAAGAGTTTCTTTCGCCCTCCACCAAGGCATTGGGCGCAGCTAAATATTTAGAAGATTGGCGTAAACGGGTGGTCAATGTGGGTAATGCCAACTACCCCACTCAAGCCAGAGCGAAAGGGCTGACCGGCTCGCTGGTGCTGACTGTTGAAATCAACCGCAATGGCACAATCAACAGCATTAAAATCAACAATCCATCGCAACATAAATTACTCAATGATGCGGCACTGCGTTTTGTGCGCAACGCTTCGCCTTTTTCGGCGTTTCCCGATGAAGAATATTTTAAAAGCATTGATATTCTCGTCATCACCCGCGCATTTCACTTTTTACCCGACCACAGCATGACCAGCACCGCCATTGCTAATCCTAATTAAGCCAGATAAACAACATTGAACCACAATAAGCCTGCCATCACCGCCCTAGCGTTCGACATTGGACTCAGTAGAACTGGCGTGGCGGTGGGCAATTCCTATAGCGCCCACGCACAAACCGCTGGACAATTAACGGTGAAAAACGGTCAACACGACTGGCAAGCATTGGGCAAGTTGATAGGTGAATGGCAACCCAAGGTCATCGTTATTGGACTGCCGATTGACCACGCAGGCAACACCGAACCAAACTTAAAAAAAGCCATCAACCGCTTTAAAAGCACCATTCAAAAAGAGCACAAATTACCCATTGTCGAAATCAACGAGACCCTCACCAGCGATGCCGCCAACGCCGAACTAAAGCACCAAAAAAACAAACAACGCCTACGCGACCAAGTTGCCGCCTGTTTGATTCTTGAAAGTTATTTTAATGAGGCTGAATAATAATTCACTTGATTAAAGTCTTGTCGAAAAAACGATTAGCCCAGCTTAAAAGTATGGTGTGATATATTGCAGCTTCGACCATCGACTTTTTTCATATCTTAATTCGCTTTAACCACTTATGTTGCCTTTTAATCATCTCACTTCGTCTGCCCAGCTTGATCCTGCAACCATTGAACGCATTTTTCATGCGACTGACCGCATGGCGCACGATGTTGCTACCTTTGGGCGCACAGAATTATTGGATGATAAACTGATTGCGTTATTATTCTTTGAACCCAGTTCGCGCACGATGTTGAGCTTTCAAACCGCTGCTGAACGTATGCGAGCAGGCACTATTTTTGCGCAGAATACCACCAGCATGGAGAAAGGCGAAAGCATTGAAGATACTATTCAGATTGTGGCGAGTTATGCGGATATTATTGTGATGCGCCACGCACAGCCAGGCAGTGCGGATATTGCGGCGAGTGTTAGTAGCGTTCCTTTTATCAACGCCGGCGATGGCGGTAATGAACACCCCACCCAATCGCTGATTGATATTTATACTATTTATAAAGAAAAAGGCCGTCTGGATAATTTGAATATTGTCTTTGGTTTTGACTCGTTGCAATCACGCAGCATTCATTCACTATCACTGTTGTTGGCACAATATCCCAATAATCGTTATACCTTTATGGGCCCTGAAGAACTATACCCCGATGCGCAAATGCTCGAGCAGCTTAGTCGTTTAGGCGTGCCATGCACCTTGCAAAATTCGTTAGATTTGAGTGCGGGTTTTGATATTGCTTATCTAAACCGCCTGCAAGAAGAACGCTTTGCAGACCATCATTTATTTGAGAAGAACCGCCTCAAGTATCGTCTGCAACGAGCGGACGTTGAAGGCACAGACACGTTGATATTAGACCCCTTGCCACGCATCGACGAAATTACTCCAGACGTGGACTCCTTACCCAATGCGGCGTATTTCAGACAAGCCAGTTACGGCGTGCCCATGCGCATGGCATTATTGGCAATGATGCTGGGCAAAGCCTGAGTTTATTCGCGATGCGTTAATTGACTTAAATATACTTGACACCTCCGTCATCATCCTCATCGCCATCTACTTCTATATCAGCCATGGTTGTGCCCAATTCACTTTGGGAAGCCTCTTTGCCGTGCAATTTGATGGCAAGGCGTAGATCATTTTCCGAACCCGCGTTCGCCAGCGCATCCTCATAGGTAATCAAGTCGCGCTCGTATAAATCAAACAACGATTGGTCAAAGGTCTGCATACCCCACTCTTGCGAATTTTTCATCGCGTCACGGATTTCACTGATTTGATGATCTTTTATCAAACCAGCAATCATCGGGCTATTAATCAAAATCTCCACCGCGAGCACACGACCAGCACCATTTTTTAGTGGCAATAGTCGATGCGATACAAAGCCTGTCAGATTTAACGATAAATCGGTCGCTAATTGGTCACGTCGCTCAGCAGGAAAAAAGTTAAAAATTCTATCCAACGCTTGATAGGAGCTATTAGCGTGTAAGGTCGCAATACAAAAATGCCCTGTTTCTGAAAACATAATCGCGCTATCCATCGTTTCGGGAGTACGAATTTCGCCAATTTGAATCACATCTGGTGCTTGACGCACTGCATTCGACAAAGCATTCGCAAACGAGTTGGTATCAACACCCACTTCACGTTGCGTCACAATCGACCTTCTGTGTGTGTGAATAAACTCAATCGGATCTTCAAGCGTCACAATATGGTCTTGCGCATTGCGATTTCGGTAATCCACCAAACTTGCCATTGAGGTACTTTTGCCCATTCCTGCACCGCCGACAAAAATCAACAAACCACGTCTGCGCATGATGAGTTTTTTCAGACTTTCAGGCAGTAATAATTCTTCTGTCGTAGGAATTTCCGATTTAATCGCGCGCACCACCATACCCACGCTGTCTTTTTGCAGAAACACGTTGACCCGAAAACGACCAATTTGCTTGGGATGAATAGCAAAATTACACTCTTTCTCTTCCTCAAAAGTACGTCGCTGATCTTCGCTCATAATCGAGTAACAAAGTTCCTTGGCGGCGTTATTATCAAGCGGATAACCTGAGATGGGAAAAATCCGACCATCGACTTTAAAACTGGGCGTGGCATTGGACAGAACAAATAAATCCGAAGCGTTCTTAACAACCATTGCACGTAACAAATCTAGTACTTTATACATACTCAAACCTCTGTGTTGGGGAATTTAGCGCGAAATAACGCAGCTAAATAGACGTTATTTATTAGAATTTACTTTTATCAACCGCATATTCAATAGCACTTTCGCGAGTAATCAGCTGATCTTTTACCAACGTTTCCAAACACTGATCCAGCGTCTGCATACCTTCGTTTTGACTGGTTTGTATCACTGAATACATTTGCGGAATTTTATCTGCACGAATCAAATTACGAATAGCCGACGTGCCTAGCATAATCTCATGCCCAGCTACTCGCCCCCCGCCTTGTCGCTTAAACAATTTCTGCGCAATAATCGCTTGAATCGACTCCGACAGCATTGAGCGCACCATGCTTTGCTCTTCAGCGGGAAAAACGTCAATAACCCGATCAATGGTTTTAGCAGCAGAATTTGTGTGCAAAGTCGCCATCACTAAATGCCCTGTTTCGGCAGCGGTCATCGCCAAGCGGATAGTTTCTAAATCTCGCATCTCGCCCACCAGAATCACATCAGGGTCTTCACGCAAAGCCGAGCGCAGTGCATTACCAAAACTATGTGTATCCCGTTCAAGTTCGCGTTGGTTAATCAAGGATTTTTTGCTTTTATGAACAAACTCAATCGGGTCTTCGATAGTCAGAATGTGCGCACGATTATTTTCATTAATATGATTGACCATGGCAGCCAAAGTAGTGGATTTGCCTGAGCCAGTGGGTCCAGTAACCAACACTAGACCATAGGGTTTTTCACAGATGGCTTCAAAAATTGGCGGCGTTTTTAACTGCGCCAAAGATAACACGTCGGCAGGGATGGTTCTAAATACCGCAGCAGCGCCACGATCTTGAGTAAAGGCGTTGACCCTAAAACGCGCTAAATTAGGCAATTCAAAAGAGAAATCGACTTCCAAATTCTCTTCAAAGAATTTACGCTGTTTATCATTCATAACATCGAAAATCATTTTCAACACCGTATCCGGTGCCAATACGGGCACATTGATACGCCGCATTTCGCCATCCACACGAATCATCGGAGGCATATCGGCAGATATATGTAAATCTGAAGCGTTATTTTTTTGACTAAACGCGAGTAATTCGGCAATGTCCATCACATCTCCAAAGGCTTACGATACAATCTTTTTGTTAAATGAAGTAGTAATTATAACCGTAAACGCTGATTATCACCATTAACAGACGCTAACTTTAATAACACCTGTTTCTTTATCACTACCGTCAACCAATACTGCATTATGTTAGAAAAGCCCATACCGCAACTCGATAAAATCAAAACACGCATTAGCAATGCTGCGCACCAAGCTGGTCGTGATGCTAAGTCGATTGTATTAGTCGGTGCAAGCAAACAACAATCCGTGCAACGCTTGACACAATTGGCTGACGCTGGTTTGCGCGATATGGGCGAAAATTATCTACAAGAAGCCTTGGCTAAGCAGACCCAATTGAGCAATTACAAACTGAATTGGCATTTTATTGGGCAGATTCAATCGAATAAAACCAAACTGATTGCCCAGCATTTTGATTGGGTGCATGGCGTTGATCGTATTAAAATTGCACAACGGCTGGCACAATACGCCAACAAAAAACTCAATCTATTAGTGCAAGTGAATATTGATCAACAACATAGCAAAGCAGGCGTGTGTTGGCAGAATACGCCTGCGCTGTGTGCGCAAATCAGCCAACTTGATGGCATACTATTGCGCGGTTTAATGCTATTACCCGCGCCACGCCAAGACCCTGCGCAACAACGCAAGGTGTTTGCGCAAGCCCGCGAGTTACTAAGCCTGACTAATCAGCGTTATGAGCTTAACTTAGACACACTATCCATGGGCATGTCGAACGACTTTGAAGCAGCAATTTTAGAAGGCAGCACCATGGTGCGTGTGGGTACGGACTTGTTTGGTTCTCGCTCTTGAGTGCAGTACAATAAAGCCTCACAGCAAGACAATACGAACAGCGTAATGAATATAAAAATAGGCTTCATTGGTGGCGGTAATATGGCAGCGAGCTTAATCGGCGGGCTGTTAGAGGCGGGTCATGCGCGTGCTAATTTAATCGTGTTTGAGCCACACCAACCACGCGCTAAACAACTCAAGCAAACTTGGCAAATAGAGCTTGGCGCGGATAACGCGGATGTCATCACACAATCCGATGTGGTAGTGTTAGCAGTCAAACCGCAAATATTGCAACCGGTATTGCAACCACTAGCGACCGTCTTTGCCGCGCGTCGCCCTTTGATTATTTCCGTGGTGGCTGGCATTCGCGCTACGTCAATTACCAAATGGTTGGACTTTGATCACGCTATCGTGCGCGTCATGCCCAACACGCCTGCGCTGATAGGTGCAGGTGCGAGTGGTTTATACGCTAACTCGCAAGTCAGTGCTGAACAGCGTTCTATTGCTGCCAACTTGCTCAATTCAGTAGGCACAAGTGCATGGCTACCCAACGAGGCGGATATTGATAGCATCACCGCGCTGTCTGGCAGTGGGCCGGCGTATTTTATGGTGTTCATTCAATCCTTAATTAACGCGGCTATTGAGGCAGGCATTGAAGCAAACACCGCCAAAACCTTAGCCGTGCAAACCGCACTCGGGTCGGCGCAATTAATTGCACAAAGTGAGGACGATTTAGCCCGCTTAATCGAGCAAGTCACCTCACCCAATGGCACCACCCAAGCAGCTTTGCAAGCGTTTGCCGATGCAGGTTTAGCGCACACCGTGCAACAAGCATTTACGGCTGCCAAACAACGCTCAGAACAACTTGCGAATGAGTTGGATTGAGAAATTTATTTAAACTAATTTAACCGAACATTGACATGCCTTATCTACAAAACGCCACTGACTTTCTCATCCAAAGCCTCATTGGTTTTGCGCTTTATCTTGTCGTATTGCGTTTTTTAATGCAGTGGTTGCGAGCCGATTTTCGCAATCAATTTGGGCAGTCCATTATTTCCATCAGCAATCCGCTTATTCTTCCACTACGTCGTATTTTGCCCAGCATTAGAATGTTTGACACCGCCACCCTGATGCTCGCCTACGCACTTGGCTTGGTGAAAATCTTCGCTTTTGTCGCGCTACGCAGTGAAGCCAGCATTCCCCTTATTAACTATCTGATATGGGGGGTTGGCTTATTGTTCAAATACAGCATTCATTTATTCTTGGTCGCTGTTTTTATCCAAGTCATCGCATCGTGGATTAACCCACACAGCCACCACCCGATTTTATCCGTGGCGAACTCCATTGCCCAACCGTTATTAGCACCTGCACAGCGTTTAATACCAACCATGGGTGGCATCGACTTTTCGCCCATTCTGGTGATTTTGTTATTACAGTTCTCGTTGCGCCTGATTGTTGCACCACTATTACCACTGCCAATCTAATATGACCAACCACAGTCATTCCAGCGTTGGTATCGTCAAACCACAAATTGCCGAATTTGAGCAAAGTCTAGAGCTGGCAAGCCGTGGGCAACTTGCGCGTTATCAATTGGTGTATGAAACTTACGGCGAGCTTAACGCACAACGCAGCAACGCCATTTTGATTTGTCATGCGCTGTCCAGCGACCACCACGCGGCAGGCAAACACAGCGCACAAGATAAAACCGCAGGATGGTGGGACTTACTCATCGGCCCTGGTAAACCAATTGACACTAATTGTTTTTTTGTTGTCTGCCCGAACAATCTTGGCGGTTGCTCTGGCAGCACTGGCCCTAGTTCGATTAATCAACAAACGGGGCAACCGTATGGCACGGATTTTCCCATTGTCACGGTGAGCGATTGGGTGGAATCACAAAAACGCTTGAGCGACCGCCTCAACATTCAGCGCTGGGCAGCCGTGATTGGTGGCAGCTTGGGCGGTATGCAGGTAATGCAATGGAGCATGGATTATCCTGAACGCTTACACCACGCGATTGTGATTGCCAGTGCGGCTAAACTCAACGCTCAGAATATTGGCTTTAATGATGTGGCTCGCCAAGCCATTCGCACCGATCCTGACTTTCACAACGGCAACTACTATCAACACCACACCAGCCCCAAATACGGTCTGCGTATAGCCCGCATGATTGGGCATATCACGTACTTATCAGAAGTGTTGATGGGGCATAAATTTGGTCGCAACCTACGGCAAAAATCCACCTTTGACTACGAATTTACCCCAGAATTTGAAGTGGAAAGTTACCTGCGTTACCAAGGCGATCAATTTGTTAATCGCTTTGATGCTAACACCTATTTATTGATGACCAAAGCGCTGGACTATTTCGATCCTGCGGCTAAATTTAATGACGATTTAGCCGCCGCGTTTGCCAACATCACGGCGGATTTTTTGGTGGTATCGTTTAGCAGTGACTGGCGTTTTAGCCCTGAACGCTCGGGCGAAATAGTGCGCGCTCTGCAAAGCAACAAACTTAATGTAAGCTATGCGGAAATTGCCGCCGACTACGGGCATGATTCATTTTTACTGGATGTGGGCAACTATCTTGATGTGATGCGCGCCTACCTAAACCGCGTTGCCGAGCAAATCAGCCCATGACTACAAACATGCAACCGACCAAGGTGCGCAGCTCCACGTTGTCGCGCCATGATTTAAAAATTATCTCGGATTGGGTGCAACCCAACTCCAGTGTGATGGACTTGGGCTGCGGCAATGGTCGCTTACTCAAACATCTACAAGAAAACAAAAATGTCACAGGCTATGGCTTGGAACTCAATTCAGACTTGATCGCACAATGCATTAGCAACGGCATCAACGTGATTCAAAGCAACTTAGATCAAGGCTTGGGGCATTTTGATTCCAACGCCTTTGACACCGTGGTGCTGTCGCTCACCCTACAAGCCATACGCCACCCCAAAGCCTTGCTCAAAGAAATGATGCGGGTCGGTCATCAAGGCATTGTGACGTTTCCTAATTTTGCCTATTGGCGCAACCGTTGGCACATTAGCGTAGGCGGAGCCATGCCCGTGAGCAATGAATTGCCACATAAATGGTACAACACGCCCAACATCCATTTATGCACGCTGTACGATTTTCAAAACTTATGCGATGAACTGGGCTTTGCGATTGAATCCAGCATAGCCGTCAACCGTAGTGGTAAGCACAATATCGGCCTGAAACTGATGCCCAATTTATTTGGCGAAATCGCGCTGTGTCGCTTTGTTAAAAAAACCGACCTATGAATAATAACGACATACTACGGCGTTTGCGCTTTGCGTTTAAACTCTCAAATAAACAAGCCTGTGAGTTGTTTAACACCGATCCCGCGTCCAGCGTAAAACTCAGTCAAGCGGATTTTTTAGCTCGCATCGCCAAAGAGCCTGATTTAATCGTCTGTAGTGATGTTGAATTAGCGGCTTTTTTAGATGGCCTAATCGTACACAAACGCGGTTTGCGCGAATCAGTACCGGCTAAAACCAATGATGTTCGCTTATCAAAAAATGACATTCTAAAGAAACTCAGAATTGCCCTAGGTTATCGCGAGCAAGATATGTTGGCGATTCTCAAAGCAGGCGGCAGCGATTTATCTAAAAATGAACTCAGCGCCCTATTCAGAGCGCCTAGCCACAAAAACTATCGCCCTTGCGGTAATCAAGTGCTACGCAATTTTATCAAAGGGCTGACCGAGTCTTTAGCAAAAACCAACTCACCAAACTTTTAAAAAACAATGACTTCTATTATTTTACTCGATGGCGGCATGGGCCAAGAACTCATGGCACGCTCACCCAATAGCCCAACGCAGTTATGGGCAACCCAAGTGATGATCGAACAACCCGAATTGGTACAAGCCGTGCATGAAGACTATTTCAAGGCAGGCGCGGATGTCGCCACCACCAATTCTTACGCGATACATCGAGATCGCTTATCGCCCTTTGGGGTCGAAGAGCAATTTCTACCGCTGCATCTAGCGGCGTGTGATATTGCGAATCGTGCGCGTGATGCGGCTGGGCAAACCGATAGTATTATTGCTGGCGCGATGGGGCCTACTGGTGCTTCTTATCGCCCCGAACTGACCTTGGAAATTGACGAGGCGGCGGAAATTTACAGTGAAATAGCGCGTATTCAAGCACCGCACGTGGATTTGTTTTTACTCGAAACCATGTCCTCATTAAAACAAGCCGAAGGCGCGGCATTAGGCGCAAAAAGTGCCAACAAACCAGTGTGGTTGAGCGTGACAGTAGACGATGAAAATGGCAAGCTCTTACGCTCTGGCGAAAACGTAAGTGAGGTTTTGACGCTGGCAATCAATACCCACGTTGATGCGCTATTGATCAATTGCTCTACCCCTGAAGCAGTAGACAGCGCACTGCTAGCACTACAACAAACGCCAGAAAAAAGACCATCAAATTTACAACTGGGCGCGTATGCCAATGGCTTCACCAAAATCACCGATTCATTCAAACAAGACGGCGCAACCGTAGACGCACTCCAAGCACGCCAAGATTTAAGCCCAGACGCTTATTTAGAATTCAGTAAAAAATGGCACGCCTGCGCAGCCAACATCATCGGCGGTTGCTGCGAAGTCGGCCCAGCACACATTGCCAAACTCGCCGAGCATTATAAATAGGTCAACGATACTGCAATAGATAACCCAATAGATAGTGCAATAACTGACTATATTTTATCTTCCCAAAATTTAGCATTTTTGATGCCTAGTTTTACGGGGTCAAAAGTGTATTCTTTCACACCTGCTTTGCGTTGTGCTTCGTAATCGCGTAATGCTTTGATGGCGGGTCTGCCGATTAGGAAAATAATTAAAATGCCGACAATGTTGATCCACGCCATCAAGCCTACGCCAATATCGCCCAAGCCCCATGCCAAACTTGCCTCTTTGACCGCGCCGTAAAACACTGCGCCCATAATCAAAAATTTCAGCGCTAAAACCGCGCCCGGTAAGCGTAAAGTGCGTTTGACGTAGACGATATTACTTTCAGCAATATAATAGTAAGCCAGCAAGGTTGTGAATGAGAAAAAGAACAGCGATGCGGCGACAAACGGATTGCCTAAGCCGGGCAGGACGCTTTCAACCGCTAATTGAGTAAAGGATGGTCCGTGGGCGGTGACATCGGCGGGTAGGTTTTGCACGATGAAGCCTGTTTCGATAGTGCCAACATTGTAAGTGCCGGTAATGATAATCATAAACGCAGTCGCACTGCAGACAAACAAGGTGTCTACATAGATTGAAAACGATTGCACCAAGCCTTGTTGGGCTGGGTGTGATACTTCGGCGGCGGCGGCTACGTGTGGTGCAGTGCCTTGCCCTGCTTCGTTGGAGTACACGCCGCGTTTCACGCCCCAACCAATTGCCGCGCCTGCACCTGCCATGGGAGTAAATGCGTCACCGACAATCAAGCTGATAATGGCGGGGACTTGTTCATAATTGAGCGCCACAATAGTGCAAGCGGTAATCAAATATGCCAATGCCATGAATGGCACGATGACTTGGGTCACATTGGCGATGCGTTTCACGCCACCAAAAATAATGCCACCCAACAATGCCATCACCACCAAGCCAGTGCCCATTTTGATGACACTTAATTCGCCCATAAAGGTATTCATCAACACGTCTTGACCATAAACGTGGGTAATGGCGGTGCTAATCGCATTGGATTGCACGGTGGGTAATAACACGCCACAAGCCACAATAGTGGTAATCGCAAATATCCATGCGTACCATTTTTGCCCAGTGGTTTTTTCCAAATAATACGCAGGACCACCACGATACTCGCCGTCTTGCACTTCTTTGTAGATTTGTGCGAGGGTGGCTTCAATACAGGCAGTGGCTGCACCAAACAAAGCGACCACCCACATCCAAAACACCGCCCCTGGACCACCGATGCCGATGGCGGCGGCGACTCCAGCAATATTACCCGTACCGACGCGCCCTGATAAAGACACCGCGAGCGCTTGAAAGGGAGAAATACCTTTGCCCGAATCTCTGCCCGACACTAACAAGCGCAACATTTCTTTAAGTAAGCGAATTTGCACAAAGCGGGTATGAAAGGTGTAGAAAATGCCTGCCGCTAAACACAAATAAATGAGCGCAGGACTCCAAATAAGGCTATTAGCGAAATCAACGAATGCTTGCATGGGTTTTACCGTAATAAATTTAATGTGGCGTTAGCATAACTCGTGAGCGAATAAAAATGTTTAAAATAAACTAATTTTTGCTTGAAACACCCGCCGATTAGCGATTAATTGGCAATTTCGTCTCTATTAAGATTATTTCTAGTCACTTTTATTTCACCTACTAGTTATGTTGAGGCGGTAAATGCTTTATATTTAACTGCCTCGAAAATGCCTAACCATTGCGGACTCCACATGCCAAACGACACCATAAATAATTCTCAAACCATGCCGCTCGCCTTGGCGTTATTACCAATCGTCGTATTGATTGGCGCATTGTGCTGGAATGTCATTTTTGTTTATGGCGACGATGCCCTAAGCGGATCATCACAAATGATTATTTTGTTAGTGACCGGTTTTGCCGCCGCCATTGGTATGCTGCGCGGCGTTACTTGGCAAGTGCAGCAAAAAAACATCATAGAAACCATTGGCGCTGCCATGCCAGCGGTGTTGATTCTGCTCTTGGTGGGCGCCTTAGCCAGTATCTGGTTGTTATGCGGCACCGTGCCATTACTGGTGTATTACGGAGTTAAGCTATTAAATCCGACCATTTTCTTGCCAGCTTGCGTAATCGCGTGTGCGCTCACCTCGCTCATCAGCGGTAGCTCTTGGTCCACCGCCGCCACTATTGGGGTGGCGATGGTGGCGGTGGGTCGCGCACTGGAAATTCCAGACGGCATGATTGGTGGCGCAATCATCTCTGGCTCGTACTTCGGCGACAAGGTATCACCACTATCAGACACCACCAATTTAGCCGCAGGGGTGACTGAAACACCTCTTTTTGAACACATTCGCTACCTCAGTTATACCACCGTGCCTGCCATTCTTATCAGCCTAGTATTATTTGCCATATTAGGGCTTAACCTAGAAACCAGCAACACTGCGGTGGACGTGGATCATGTGCTTAACGCGATTGATGAGCGTTTCAACATCACTCTATGGCTGCTATTGCCAGCCATCATTACCCTTGGTCTGATTGTGAAAAAAGTCAATGCGATTCCTGCGCTGTTTGTGGGTATTTTGGTGGGCATTGTGTTTGCGGTGATTTTTCAAGGTGAACTGATTGCTGATTTAGTGGCACAATTGAACAACGCCAAGCAGCCCTACTATCGTATTATCATGGGTACTTTATTTACAGGTGTGTCGATTGACACCTCCAACGTCATACTCAATGAGCTGTTCAGTGCTAATGGTATGCAGGGCATGCTCAACACCGTGTGGTTAATTTTGGCGGCAATGGCGTTTGGCGGTGTGATGGAAGCCTCAGGCATGTTGCAACGCATCATGGCATCGGTGAAATCTTTAGCCACTAATTTTTTCAGCCTGATTGCTTGCACCACTGGCACCTGTTTAATTACCAACGTCAGCACCTCCGACCAGTATATTTCAGTGGCACTACCGGGGCGCATGTACGCGGGGCTGTATAAAGAAATGGGCTATGCGCCTGAGAACCTAAGTCGCACCCTCGAAGACACGGGCACGGTGACTTCGGTATTAATTCCGTGGAACACCTGCGGTGCCTACCACGCTGCGGTGCTGAGTATTGGCACACTCACTTATCTGCCGTACTGCTTTTTTAATTTGATTAGCCCGTTGATGACACTCCTATTTGCATGGGCAATGATTAAAATCAAACGCCTAGACGATAAAACGCCCAATCATCAAGTCACCGCCTAGCGGATAAAGGCTAGCGCTATTAGAAAACCTGCGGCAATACCAATGAAAAGTAAACTACAAATCAATTTATGTTTATTGCTGATTGCCTTTATCTGGGGAGTCGGCTTTGTGCCACAACGCCTTGGCATGGAAACCCTAGGCCCAAGCGCTTTTAATGCCCTGCGATTTATCATTGGCGCAATCACCTTGATGCCTATTTTGCTTTTATTCAAATCCGTTACTTGGCAAAACATTAAACAAGGCATACCCATCAGCCTAGTGTTAGGCACTCTATTATTCTTGGCGGCCGTGTTACAACAATCATCCATTCAATACACCAGCATCGCCAACGTCGCCTTTATCACTGGAATGCAAATGATTTTTGTTCCGATAATCGGCTATTTCATTGGTTATCGTTACACCACGATTCTCTGGTTAGGCGGCACAACCGCGCTACTAGGCTTATATCTAATGACAGGTTCAAGCACCGAAATCTCAATTAAAGGAGATTTGCTAGCATTGCTCGGTGCTTTATTCTTCGCGATTCACCTACTCGTTTTGGCGAAAAAAGCCGCCCACCACAACCAACTAGCCCTAGCCTTTATACAATTTCTCGTTTGTGGCTCACTCAGCGCACTGGTCGCATTGGGTTATGAAGATAGACTAATCCCCAACAATTTTGATGGGCTATTTTGGCCAATGGTCAACGGCGTATTTGTGGTCGGCATCGCCTACACCCTACAAGTGGTGGTAATGGAAGTCGCCGAACCGTTTAACGCTGGCTTGATTTTCTCACTCGAAGCCGTGTTCGGCGCATTAGCAGGCTATTGGGTTTTTACCGAAGTATTAAATATAGCTGGGATAATCGGCGCAATATTAATGTTAACTGGCTGCTTACTAGCACAACTACCCAGCGCACAACGCCCAAGAGTGCTGTCGTGAAAAGCCTTTAGCGGTGTTATGAAAAGCCTTTATAAAAAGCCTTTAGCGGGTGTTATAAAAAGCCTTTAGCGGGTGTTATAAAAAGCACTAACCATCCGCCAACAAACGACGCAAATCCGCAATCGCCGAATTAGCCCGGCCAATATAAGAACTCATCACCAGCGAATGATTCGCCAACATCCCCATGCCACTGCCGTTGAGAATCATAAAACTGCGCACAGGTTGCTGAGTGGATTGCAATTCTTGAATAATCTGACGAACGCTCGGCAAAGCGTTTTTATCCTCCAACACCGGTGCAAAATCAAGCTCAACCGCTTTCAGATAATGCAACAACGCCCATGCCGTACCACGCGCCTCATAAAAATTATCATCAATCTGCAACCACGGCGTTTTAGACAGCACCACCGCATCCGTGGCAGTGGATTGCTGCGCATTCGCATCACCCGCTAAATCAGTGTTGACCCGCACTTGCGGACGCGCCTGACTCAAACGCTGCGACAAAGACCCCAAACGCTTTTCTACCTGACTCAACCACTCGTTTAAATTATCAGCACGCGCATAAAACTGCGCATCTTGCGTTGCAGGATCTTGCAAACTCTCCAAGTATTGAGTAAGCGCATCCGCGCCTTCTTGATACTCACCCTCAGCGGATGGAAACAACCACGCATCACTATCAACATTCAACTTAGGCTCAGCAATTTCTAAATGCACATTCGCCACCGACTGCGTCTGCGAACGGCTATAATCATTACGCAACACCTTGGCAAGATCACGCACCTGCTGCAACACACCAAACTCCCAATTAGCAATATTATCAATCCACACCCCAGGCGGAGCAACGTCATTAGAAATATACCCACCCGGTTTATCCAACAAGGTTTCAATGGTCTTCAACAACATAGACGTAGTCGCCACCCCCACCACCGCAGGCTGTTCAAGACTGGATACAGGCGCACAAAATCAGGCTCATCACTCCAATACCAACCCAACAACAGCAATAACAATAAAGCAACTAAAACAGCAATAACCGCAGGATGACGCAGCATTCGATTCTCTCTAAACAATAAAATAAAACCCAGCATAACGCGCTAGTGAAAATAAAAACAGTCTTGTATAGCCACTTTAGCAACTCTACGCCGACTTATTTACGCAACTAAAATATTACACTCCATAATATTCTAATACTTTGAGCCACACCAACAAAGAACAGAAACAAAAGTATAATCACAATAGTAAGACACGATGAAATAGTGATAATGATGCTATGAAAACGATGAGACATGTTCAGACTTGGCTACTGATAACACTGTTAACGCTATCGGCCAATGGCGATGTCTGGGGCAAACGACTAGAGACTAACTGGAATGGCAAGGAGGTAAGGGAGAGTCAAACCCAAGGTAACCAACGCGGCTACACAGACCATGAACACCTAGATAGCATTGGTCTAATACACATGAACGGGCGAGTCTATGACCCCAAATTGGCACGTTTCATCAGCCCCGACCCTTACATACAAGACCCTTACAACACGCAAAGCTTTAATCGTTATAGCTATGTTTGGAACAATCCACTAAGACACACTGACCCAACGGGTGAATTTATACCGCTGATAATTGCAGGCATTAAAATAGCCGGCCTCGCGTATGGCGTTTACGAAGCCGCTGAAGTTGCACGTGGTATCGCCACAGGCGAAATAACAGGTCAAGAAGCGGTAACGGGTGCGGTGATAACAGCAGGCATTGGTGTTGTAGGAGGTGCGATAGTTAAATTGGCGAATAAAGTAACTCCTCCAGTAGTTGAAGAACAAATAAAAGATGTTGTTGATAAAGCACTGAGAAAAAACACGGATGCTCAGCAAAACCTGAGTGATAGCGGCACGCCACTTAAAAAAGAGCAAGGGGGAGGCGGTAACAATACTGTGGTGGCTAGTGATGTAAGTAATGATGCCACAAAGGAGACAAGGGTCTTTCATAGAAGAAATGATCCAATAGAAAATATTGAGAAAATTAAGGAATCGGGTGAACTGAGAGGAAATCCACCTACCAATGTGTTTGCAAGTGATATTCCTAAAGTGCAAGCATTTGATGGGCCATTGTCTCCAGGACAAAAAGGATTTGAATTTACCACTCCGTCAATTCCAGATAAGGGTAGTGTCCCAGGTAGGCCAGACTTTAGTGGAAATAATTTTAATCCAACGGTAGAGACTAGAAATGGCCAAGCTGTTATTAAGTGTACAGTTACAAAGGTTTTCTGTTGATGAGCACAAAAATATTTGAAGGTGAAAAATGGTCTGGTCAAACAGGCCCAGTAGATTGTTTTGGGAAAGCAACTATAGGCTATGATTCAATAATTGATGCTCTCGGAGAAGAGCACTTTATTGAGTTAGACCCGTCCAGAACTGCTTCGGGTACTGAGAGGTTTTGGGCCTATAAAGTTGAAGTAGATACAGCTCTAGTTTTTTTATATAGCGATGTTGTTGAAACTTTATATGTTGGTAGTAATAAGGTTTTAGAAAATCCGCTGAGCTTAATTGAAGATAGTTTGGGAATAATTTTAGAAAAGACGCACGGAAGGCTATTTAATTAAAGTCAAACTAATTAGCTGGAAACTGATCAGTAGGCGGGTCACTCAATGAGCGCCCGCCGAATGGTTTGCAGTTCATGGATAACGGCTTGCCCTTGATCGTGTAACCATTGCTTGCCGTCCAGCTCTTCCTCGTAGCTTAACCTTTAGCTGTCGATGCGATGCCGTAGAAAAGCCATTAGCTGAAGCAGTATTCACCTTAGTCATAGCAACTTCTTGTGCAGACTGTTGTGATTAGCTGAGCTCTGACACCTCGAAACTATAAACGCCCTGCTAATGACAAGACACGATGAAATAGTGATAATGATGCTATGAAAACGATGAGGTATATTCCGATTTGGCTACTGATAACACTGTTAACGCTATCGGCCAATGGCGATGTCTGGGGCAAACGACTAGAGACTAACTGGAATGGCAGCGAGGTAAGCGAGAGTCAAACCCAAGGCAACCAACGCGGCTACACAGACCATGAACACCTAGATAGCATTGGTCTAATACACATGAACGGGCGAGTTTACGAAGCCGCTGAAGTTGCACGTGGTATCGCCACAGGCGAAATAACAGGTCAAGAAGCGGTAACGGGTGCAGTGATAACAGCAGGCCTCAACCTAGTAGGAGGCGCGGCCTTTAAAACCGTGAATAAAGTAACTCCTCCAGTAGTTAAAGAACAAATAAAAGATGTTGTTGATAAAGCACTGAGAAAAAACACGGATGCTCAGCAAAACCTGAGTGATAAACCTACAAGAACTGCGGATGCGCCAGACGGACGGGGGGGAAATAATGATGTTGAGGTGAATGATAATGTAAATGGTGATGCCACAAAGGGTGTAGTCGCAAACGGAAGAAGGGGAAGAGCATCTGAAGCTAGAGTCTTGGATGATCTAGGATTGCCGAAAAATAACACTAAGGTAAGTACGGCTGAAGGAAATTCTATTCCTGACGCGCTAACAAGTACGAAGTCCATTGAAATTAAGGATTGCATCAGTGTTTCCTGTACAAGACAAATTAGGATTCAGACTCAAGCTGCTAGAAATTCAGGACGAGAATCAATTTTGGTGTCGGGTAAAAATACGAATGTTAATCAAAACACTAGAGATGCATTTGATCGAATCATTCGGAGAGATGACTTAGGGCCACAATAATGACTGTAAAGATTGGTTTTTATTTTGATAAAGCTTCGGTTGATCGTGTTATCAACGGGTTAGTTACATTATCTGAACCTTTAAAGCCTGTATTTTTTAGTGAAGAAGAACAGATAAAAAGTGAGAATGATCGGCTATCTAATCATGAGAGGTTTGAAAAATTCAGAGAAAGAAATCAAGCAGGCTTTTTTCTATTTTCTGACGATTGTTCGTATAACTTTTTTTTGTACGACAAGGGTTACTCCGTTGTTTACATTTACATCGATACTCAAGAGTCAGGTAAGTTAGAAGAAATTTTCAAATCAGTATCAAGAGCGCAGCCAGTCTTTGGTCATGCTAGCCATTCAGATGAATACGATCACCGTAATCGTTATTACATCACCATTGGTAAAAACCACATTGAAGATTGGATAGGTCGTAAGCTCGATAAATATATCTCAGGTGTTTATTGGTATACATTGTTATCTAATGAGTTGCTGGAAAAGCATCAGGTTGATTTAACTAATTTGTCTTCTGAGGCTATCTCTATAGAAACGTTGAATAATGGTTCAATGCATTTATTGAAGTTTTATGAAAAACCTGAAAGTTGGCGTGAGAATGCTGATCGTTTAGATGACTTGTGTGAAAAAGTGGATGGTGTGTTCTCACGCCGTTCAGTTGAATTAGCCGTGAAAGGAGTCACTAGCTACATGGAGTACGACGATATTATTGCTGGTTGGCGATAGCGATAGCGATAATTACAATACGCTGCTGCACTTGAATCTCAACATTAGAGTCGATCTCAAACCCAGCCTCGGCAAGCCATTTACCTTTAAGCAGAATCTCGGCGATGGTGGATTGTTGCTTGAGGGGTTGACGGCCTTGATAATCATACCAACCGCGCTTAACCTTTAGCTGCCGACGTTGTTTAGTTGTGGAAACGTCACGCAGTGACGTAGTATTAGCTTTAGTCATAGTAACTTCTTGTGCAGACTGCTGTGATTAGCTGAGCTCTGACACCTCGAAACTATAAACACCCTGTTGGTGACAAGACACGATGAAATAGTGATAATGATGCTATGAAAACGATGAGACATGTTCAGACTTGGCTGCTGATAACACTGTTAACGCTATCGGCCAATGGCGATGTCTGGGGCAAACGACTAGAGACTAACTGGAATGGCAGCGAGGTAAGCGAGAGTCAAACCCAAGGCAACCAACGCGGCTACACAGACCATGAACACCTAGATAGCATTGGTCTAATACACATGAACGGGCGAGTCTATGACCCCAAACTGGCACGTTTCATCAGCCCCGACCCTTACATACAAGACCCTTACAACACGCAAAGCTTTAATCGTTATAGCTATGTTTGGAACAATCCGCTAAGACACACTGACCCAACGGGTGAATTCATACCGCTGATAATTGCAGGCATTAAAATAGCTGGCCTCGCGTATGGCGTTTACGAAGCCGCTGAAGTTGCACGTGGTATCGCCACAGGCGAAATAACAGGTCAAGAAGCGGTAACGGGCGCGGTGATAACAGCAGGCATTGGTGTTGTAGGAGGTGCGATAGTTAAATTGGCGAATAAAGTAACTCCTCCAGTAGTTGAAGAACAAATAAAAGATGTTGTTGATAAAGCACTGAGAAAAAACACGGATGCTCAGCAAAACCTGAGTGATAAACCTACAAGAACTGCGGATGCGCCAGACGGACGGGGGGGAAATAATGATGTTGAGGTGAATGATAATGTAAATGGTGATGCTACAAAGGGTGTAACAAATCCTGTTCCAGGAACCTTAGCGAGAGTCGTACCCGATACTCCTATTACTCGAGCATCAGGTTCTTTAGGAAGACCTGGAGCTGATGATGTTTTTGTAACCGCTGCGGATGATATTCGAGGGCTAAATGCTAGACAAATAGCTGATCGTTTAACCATTGGACCTAGCCCAACTGGTGTTAGGATTATTGAATTTCCAGCACCTAGTAGTGGTATAGCAAGTCCAGTTTTACGAAATAACCCAGGCTTTGTTGGTGGAGGCCGTACTGCTGGAGGTGCAAGGGAATTCGTTATACCCAATCAATCAATTCCTTCCGGTGCGAGTACGAGGGTTGTGCCATGATGAGAAAACCTGATGTAAATGAAAAGAGGTTGATAGGCGAATGGGTTTTAGAGAATGACGGCTCTGTAAAAGGAGACTCTACATGCGATAGGATTCGATGGTTAACGGACTCCTTTTTTGAGCTAGTAGTGGTCGATGGAGATAACTGGTCTGCCTTATATAGAAACCCTGATAATGGAGATTACTGGGAGCTGACTTATCCTCAAAGTGAAATGCATGGTGGAGGGCCTCCTGCTCTTGAGTGTATATCTAAGAATGATGCTCATCAAAGATATAGTTTTGAGGATAATGAGTCATGAGAATATTAAAATTAGTTGTGTTGTGGATATTGGCTGTTTTCAGCAGTCTGTTGTGGAGCTACTCACCTACAACAGAACTAATCCATGAGTATGACGCTGTAGATAGCTATGTTCTTGAACGAAATACCAAATCTGAGAGCCAAAACCACACCTACGACGACCCGCTAAACTTTCACTATTGTTGCAGTACATCTTCGACTCGCAATTTACAAAAAGAGGCCTGTGAAGGGTCTTTTTTTGCGTTTGAGGTTGGTTTAGTTGCTACAAAGGGGGCAGGGAAATCAGCGCGAACACCAGTAGGTAGATCAGGGCAGCAAAATAATTTTCCGAATCCTAATGCTCCTAAGCCGCGTAATGCTCCTGAAACAATCAACGGTCGTGACTTTAGTGGCCATGCGATTGATCGAATGCAGGAGAGAGGGTTTACACCATCTGTCATTGAAAATGCTCTAAGCACAGGCACAAGAAGTGCAGGTAGCCGTGCTGGCACTTCTGTTTTCACAGATAGTGCAAATAGGCTTAGGGTTGTAACAAACTCAGAGACTGGAAATGTGATCACAGTCATTCCAGGTGTTAAGTGATGGCGAGTGACAAAAGTAATGTCTTTTATTCAAAAGTCCGAGAGTTAATTCATCTTGAATGGGACCCGATAGGGGTATCAGATTTTGTTGATGAGTTTGGTGAATATGACAGTTATATACCAAATCTTTTTAAATTGTTAGAAAGCAGGTCTAGTAATCAAGAAGTATTTGATTTTCTTTGGGTAGCGGAGACAGAAGCTATGGGGCTTTCTGGCGACCAAGAACGCACTAAACAGTTTACGGAAAAACTGTGTAAGTTGGCAGATGAATATTCATGCCCGACTAATAAATAAAGTCGGGCATAAGTACCTCAAAATCTATCCATTTTTAAGCCTTAGAAGGGAGCTTTTGTACTGTTTATGCCCGAAAACATAAGTTTTCGGGCATGGTTTAAACGGAAATAATCACCAGTCGCCCATCTTCGATATAAACATCAACATTAGAATCAACGGCAAAGCCAGCGTCAGTAAGCCATTTACCCTTTAATGAAATCTCAGCGATGGTGGATTGCTGTTGTCGTGTTTGACGGCCTTGGTAGCCATACCATCCGCGTTTAACCTTTAGCCGCCGATGTTGCTTTGTTTCGCTAGCTCCGTTACTCTGCGTTAAGTGACAAAGCATGACGAAATAGCGATAATGATTCCATGAACATGACGAAGCACATCCAGACGTGGATACTGATAACACTGTTGGCGCTGTTCGCGAATGGTGTTGTTAGTGCCAAACTCGCGTCGGGGCATCAAAACCTAAGTGGCAATCTACACCAGAGCCAAACGGTTCTTAAAGCCTTATTGCATCAGGGGTTAGAGGAAGTTAGTACGATGAACGTGTCGGGTTCCCCCCTTGCTACAAAGGGTGGAAGATTTCAATCAGGTAGAACGCTTGGAGACCGTATACGAGGCCAGAGAGGTGCAATAGGTGAATCACCTCCTACTTTAAGACGTATTCATTCAGATGAAACTTTGTCATCTGGTTCAAATAGGTTTAGTTTAGATTTCCATCGTGGTTTATCAACAGATGATATTGTGCGATCACTCCGACCAGGTGCAGATGAGGCTTTGCGAATTAAGCCTGATGGAAGAATCATAAATGGCAACACTCGAATTAAAGTTCTTGAGGAAAGAGGGTTTGATATAAATTCTCTACCTAGAGAGGTGTTCGATTGAGTTCACTAGAGCCTTCTTGGGATGTTGAACTGGAAAAGTTTCTTTCAATGGATGTTATGGAGAAAATAACATGGCTTAGTCGTTTAACATTCTTTGTGTCGATGTTTGCACGTGAAACTTATGATGTTGATTCAAATGGTGTTGAAAAACCCGTTGCTTTGAGGCGTTATAATGAGCTTCTACATCGTATCGCCACTCATCAGCTTAAAGTGACAAATAATGACTCTGAAGGAGGGATGTCTGATGGCCAATTTTTTGAAATACTCTCAATAATGGTTGATGAAATTGGCCTTAGAAAGAATGTATTGTTAGATAGGTTGCAGAGCTAAATTAAAATAACGGGGTCGTGTCTTTGGTTTATGGTGAGCGTACCCCGTTAGGAATTTATTCAGCCGTAATCACCAGCCGCCCATCTTCGATGCAAACATCAACCTTAGAATCAACGGTAAAGCCAGCGTCAGCAAGCCATTTACCTTTTAATGAAATCTCAGCGATGGTGGATTGTTGTTTTAATGTTTGACGGGCTTGGTAATCATACCAACCGCACTTAACCTTTAGCTGTCGATGTGATGCCATAGAAACGCCATTAGCTGAAGCAGTATTCACCTTAGTCATAGTAACTTCTTGTGTAGACTGCTGTGATTAGCTGAGCTCTGACACCTCGAAACTATAAACGCCCTGCTAATGACAAGACACGATGAAATAGTGATAATGATGCTATGAAAACGATGAGGCATATTCCGATTTGGCTACTGATAACACTGTTAACGCTATCGGCCAATGGCGATGTCTGGGGCAAACGACTAGAGACTAACTGGAATGGCAGCGAGGTAAGCGAGAGTCAAACCCAAGGTAACCAACGCGGCTACACAGACCATGAACACCTAGATAGCATTGGTCTAATACACATGAACGGGCGAGTCTATGACCCCAAACTGGCACGTTTCATCAGCCCGGACCCTTACATACAAGACCCTTACAACACGCAAAGTTTTAATCGTTATAGCTATGTTTGGAACAATCCACTAAGACACACTGACCCAACGGGTGAATTCATACCGCTGATAATTGCAGGCATTAAAATAGCTGGCCTCGCGTATGGCGTTTACGAAGCCGCTGAAGTTGCTCGTGGTATCGCCACAGGTGAAATAACAGGTCAAGAAGCGGTAACGGGCGCGGTGATAACAGCAGGCATTGGTGTTGTAGGAGGTGCGATAGTTAAATTGGCGAATAAAGTAACTCCTCCAGTAGTTGAAGAACAAATAAAAGATGTTGTTGATAAAGCACTGAGAAAAAACACGGATGCTCAGCACAACCTGAGTGATAAACCTACAAGGACTGCGGATGCGCCAGACGGACGGGGGGGAAATAATGATGTTGAGGTGAATGATAATGTAAATGGTGATGCCACAAAGAGAGTAGGGAGACATATGAGTCCAGAAGAATTGGCTAAGATGAAAAAAACTGGGCGTGTTCAAGAAGGCGGCGGCGGTCAAACTCGAGTTGCTGACCCTTCTGACCCTAATACGTTTAAAAATGCTCCAGATGGTGATGTGTTTGTTGAGTTTGATGTGCCAGCTAATCGAGTATTGCCACACTCAACAGGCACGGGAAGAATACCTGGCCCAAATAGCCCTGATGCAAGAGTGCCAGGAAGAAATCCTGCTGATTTTGAAATGCCTTCGGCAACGAATATTAATGTACCTAAAAAATGACGATGATGAAAAACTCTTTAAGAAATGTGCTCGAATTTCATGGTGACCTGATATCTAGTCATGGAATAGTCTTGTCATTCAAAGACGAAAATATTAATGGTAGTTACAGCGTTAATATGGATAGTTCAAAATATGTTGGGACAGTAACTTATTGGCCTGAAACTCAGTTTGAGTTCCAGTTCAATAGCTGTAGCTCGGGAGAAGTTGTATTTCTTGAGACGAAAGAGTTTGATAAAGAGTCAGAGTTGTCTATCTTTGTAGAAAATCTTTTATCTACTGAATTAAGTTAATTGAAAATCATCTATTCTTATAAATTGGGGTCAGATACACATTAAAATGATCTAGCCCGCAGTGATTTAGGTGGTGGTAATCACCAGCCGCCCATCTTCGATACAAACATCAACGTTAGAATCAACAGTAAAGCCAGCATCAGCAAGCCACTTACCTTTAAGTGAAATCTCAGCGATGGTGGATTGCTGTTGTCGTGTTTGACGGCCTTGGTAATCATACCAACCGCGTTTAACCTTTAGCCGCCGATGTTGTTTGGTTGTGGAATCGTCACGCAGTGACGTAGTATTAGCTTTAGTCATAGCAACTTCTTGTGCAGACTGTTGTGATTAGCTGAGCTCTGACACCTCGAAACTATAAACGCCCTGCTAATGACAAGACACGATGAAATAGTGATAATGATGCTATGAAAACGATGAGACATGTTCAGACTTGGCTACTGATAACACTGTTAATGCTGTCAGCCAGTAATGATGTCTGGGGCAAACGACTAGAGACTAACTGGAATGGCAACGAGGTAAGCGAGAGTCAAACCCAAGGCAACCAACGCGGCTACACAGACCATGAACACCTAGATAGCATTGGTCTAATACACATGAACGGGCGAGTCTATGACCCCAAATTGGCACGTTTCATCAGCCCCGACCCTTACATACAAGACCCTTACAACACGCAAAGCTTTAATCGTTATAGCTATGTTTGGAACAATCCGCTAAGACACACTGACCCAACGGGTGAATTCATACCGCTGATAATTGCAGGCATTAAAATAGCTGGCCTCGCGTATGGCGTTTACGAAGCCGCTGAAGTTGCACGTGGTATCGCCACAGGCGAAATAACAGGTCAAGAAGCGGTAACGGGTGCGGTGATAACAGCAGGCATTGGTGTTGTAGGAGGTGCGATAGTTAAATTGGCGAATAAAGTAACTCCTCCAGTAGTTGAAGAACAAATAAAAGATGTTGTTGATAAAGCACTGAGAAAAAACACGGATGCTCAGCACAACCTGAGTGATAAACCTACAAGGACTGCGGATGCGCCAGACGGACGGGGGGGAAATAATGATGTTGAGGTGAATGATAATGTAAATGGTGATGCCACAAAGGGAACACAGCTCCAGAGGAATCAAGCTGCTGGCGCTGCCTTTGAACAGAAGGTTAAAGGGCAGTTGCAAGGTTCACAGACAGGTGTAGTTGAACAAGTTACGGTTAAAACTCAAAGCGGAGTCCGAACTAGAATTGACTTGTTGGGTCGTGATGCTAGTGGTGCAATAAGGTGTACTGAATGTAAGGCCTCCGCTACTGCGCCTCTTACAAAAAACCAAAGGCTTGGTTTTCCTGAAATTCAACAGTCAGGGGGGGCGTTGTCGGAAAGGGTAAACCTGGATTTCCTGGCGGTACAAAAATCCCGCCAACTAAAGTAGATATTGTAAGGCCATGAGGCGAGTAAATTTTTATGTCAATTGAACAAACTGATACTGTTGATTTTATTGGTGTTAATGAGCCAGAAAACGAGGTTGTATTAACTATTTCAGACCATTTGGAATGGGGGACTGATGCTGGTAATCATTTATTGCTTTTACAGGATAAAATAAATACCTATTTAAGCTTTATTGAAAGTGGTGAGCTTCTTGAATCATATCCTGATGCAAATGGCCGTAAAGCTGTAATCAATATCGTTGGTCAATACCCTTTAAACCAAGAAGCAGAGAACTTTATTGGTCAAGTAAAGCCAATTGTAAGTAATGCTGGTATGTCCCTACGTTTTGAAGAATTTGAAAGCTAGGGACGTACCACGGTTAAAGGTTCGTCCCACTGTTGTTAAACGGAAGTAATCACCAGCCGCCCATCTTCGATACAAACATCAACGTTAGAATCAACAGTAAAGCCAGCATCAGCAAGCCACTTACCTTTAAGTGAAATCTCAGCGATGGTGGATTGTTGTTTTAATGGTTGACGACCTTGGTAGTCATACCAACCGCGTTTTACCTTTAGCCGCCGATGTTGTTTAGTTGTGGAATCGTCACGCAGTGACGTAGTATTAGCTTTAGTCATAGCAACTTCTTGTGTAGACTGCTGTGATTAGCTGAGCTCTGACACCTCGAAACTATAAACACCCTGCTAATGACAAGACACGATGAAATAGTGATAATGATGCTATGAAAACGATGAGACATGTTCAGACTTGGCTACTGATAACACTGTTAACGCTATCGGCCAATGGCGATGTCTGGGGCAAACGACTAGAGACTAACTGGAATGGCAATGAGGTAAGGGAGAGTCAAACCCAAGGCAACCAACGCGGCTACACAGACCATGAACACCTAGATAGCATTGGTCTAATACACATGAACGGGCGAGTTTACGAAGCCGCTGAAGTTGCACGTGGTATCGCCACAGGCGAAATAACAGGTCAAGAAGCGGTAACGGGCGCAGTGATAACAGCAGGCCTCAACCTAGTAGGAGGCGCGGCCTTTAAAACCGTGAATAAAGTAACTCCTCCAGTAGTTAAAGAACAAATAAAAGATGTTGTTGATAAAGCACTGAGAAAAAACACGGATGCTCAGCACAACCTGAGTGATAAACCTACAAGGACTGCGGATGCGCCAGACGGACGGGGTGGAAATAATAATGTAAATGGTGATGCTGTAAAGAGTGCAGAAGCAGCTGCTGATGTAGCATTAGCAGCTGGCAGGCAGTCTGGATCTGCAGCAGAGCTAGTTGTAAGTGATAAAGTCTTCACTGGAATTAGCAGGGAAGTAGTGCCTGAAAATAATTTCTTGACAGGCATTCTTGCTGGAACTCCTAAAGCAGCTAGAAATAAATTTGGTTTTGCTTGCGCCGAAATAGTTTGTATAAATAAAGCTCTTAATGCTGGCGTTGACCCAACCGGAGGAACACTTCGAACAGTTAATATTGGTATTTCTGGTGAAGGCCATAAAACCTCAAAGAAACTATGTTCTGCCTGTACAGACGTTGCAGAGTTTTTCGATATAAAGGGGAACTAATATGAATATTGGACAAATAAAGTGGCCTAGCGATTTAAAAACTGCGAACCTTTTGTATCTTGAGTTTCTATTAAAATTGATAAGAAGTTTAAGTATAGAGTTTGACGATCACAAACCAAGCCCAGTTGCGGTTGCTATTAATTACATGAAAGGTGCTATTAGTGAAGATGAATATTTATCTGCAGCTGATTTTTGGTGGAAGCTTTTAGAAAGCACTGGTGGCGATAATAACCCTCATAACAAAAACGCAATAAAAATACGTATATGTATATTTGTGTTGTCTGCTAATCTTAAAAGTACGGAGGGTATTGAGGAACATTTATCATGGTTTTTTGAGTTGATAGAAGAGCTTGGTATCGACTTAACAGAACCGATAACTTTAATGAGAGATTTTTTTGAATTTAATATTTAATCGTGTCTTTCATCTGATTTTCGTACTCTTTTTAGCTTCATTTGTAGCTATAGTTATGACGCGAGCACATATTTTCTAAACTAAGAAAGCATTACCGCTAATAATGGCCTGTAAACAACTCCCGTATCCCTGCGTTCGTTATACAACGAACGCAACTCAGCAAGCTGAGCCACGTTTGTCATCATAAATAGCCCAAGCTGATAAACTTACCCTATGAACATGATGAAGCACATCCAGACTTGGTTATTGATAACGTTGTTAGTGTTATCCGCCACTGATCTTGTGAATGCAAAATTCATACAAGGTTATCCACTTTTATCTGACGCACAAGGACGGCTGTCTCAATACATTGAGCCGAATGATATTAGAACCAATGTGAGTTATAAAGTCTACGACGGGTGTTTTGCCTACAGCACACACGAGCGTTGGTATCAACAACGTATCCGTGATGGCGAATCAG
The DNA here is from genome assembly GCA_965204215.1 of Pseudomonadales bacterium. Lineage (GTDB taxonomy): Bacteria > Pseudomonadota > Gammaproteobacteria > Pseudomonadales > GM7GCV1 > CBDBDZ01. Next base: position 45,850 of record CBDBDZ010000009.1, read on the forward strand.
AAACTCGCACCTACTATGACGGACTTGATCGCGAAGTTGGCACACGCACCAGAGGGTACACGCTATCAATATTAAGGTGGGTTGGGCTATTGACCTAATATCAAAACTGAAAATTATTAGTAAGCAGATTTTTTAGAGCCTGCTATTCAGAATATACAAAACAATGAATCAGAATAACGGGATTACGCTTTACTTTCGTCTGTTGTTATCTAGATCGCTATAATTAGTTAACCACTATAATTATTTTCTTAAAACGATTACAACGCCTTACACAAATCAGTAATTGCTGCCCAGTCGGCTTTTTTTACTAGCTCTTTGGGGGCTAACCAACTGCCGCCTACGCACATGACGTTGTCTAGGGCTAGGAAGTCTTGGTAGTTGTTGAAGTTGATGCCGCCTGTGGGGCAGAAGCGGATGGTGTTAAACGGTGCGGCGTAGGCTTTGAGTGCGGCGATGCCGCCTACTATGTCGGCGGGAAATAGTTTACATTCGCTTAGACCGTGTTCGATGGCGGTCATAATATCGGCTGGATTGGCAACCCCTGGTAGATACGCCATGTTGTGTTGTTTGGCTATGTCAATCAAGGTTTCATTGATGCCCGGACTGACCACGCCATCGACTTGGGCGTTGATTACGGCGTGCATTTGCTCGGCGTTATTCACGGTGCCAGCCAGTACCGTCATGGCGGGAAATTCGTCTTTGACCAGTTTGATTGCGTCTAAGCCATAGGCGTTGCGCAGGGTTATTTCGATAATACTAACGCCACCATCAAGCAAGGCTTGGGATAGCCCTCTGGCTTGTTGTGGCTTGTCTATGACGACCACGGGGATGACTTTTTGTGTGGCTATTATTTGGCTGATATTTTTCATGTTTGTTAATCGTTGAATTAATCTAAAATACTTGATGCGCCGTGACTGGACGCGCCGACATTGGCGCGCATTTTGGCAAACAGTCCGCGCCCCAAGGTGTCTGCTCGAGACGGTTGTCTGGCAGGTGTTCGTTGGCGTAGTTGTTGCTCGCTGAGCGCGACTGATAGCTCGCCGTTGTGGGTGTCGATGGTGAGCATATCACCGTCTTGCAGATAGGCGAGCAGACCGCCGTGTTTGGCTTCGGGGGTGAGGTGAATGGCGGATAATACCTTGCCTGACGCACCTGACATGCGCCCGTCGGTGACCAGCGCGACTTGGTAGCCTTTGTCTTGCAACACGCCTAGATAGGGTGTGAGCTTGTGCAATTCGGGCATACCATTGGCGGCTGGGCCTTGAAAACGCATCACGCTGATATGGTCGCAATTTAACTCGCCTGCGTCAAACGCGGCTTTTAGTTGGTCTTGCTCGGCAAAGATTTTACACGGTGCGCTAATGCTTTGATGCTCGCTTGCGAGCGCAGAAGTTTTTACCACTGCGGTACCTAAATCACCCGTGACCATGCGCATACCGCCTTCGCTGGCAAAGGGTTCTTGCACAGTGGCAAGCACATCGCTATCCGCGCTACGATTAACCGCGCTGCCCCAGCTGAGTTTTTTATTGCTGTCTAATTGTGGCTTAGTTTGATACGCCTCTAAGCCTTTGCCCATCACCGTAACAACGTCTTCATTGAGCAGGTCAATACTGCGTAGTTGGTTGACCACATAAGCCAAACCACCTGCGCGTTCAAACTGGTTCACATCCGCTTGGCCGTTCGGATAGACTCGAGCAATGAGTGGCGTGATGCGCGAAATATCGTCCATGTCTTGCCAATTAATCACGATGCCTGCCGCCGCCGCCATCGAGATAAGATGTAGCGTCAGGTTAGTTGAGCCGCCTGTTGCCATCATCATCACCATCGCATTGACTACGGATTTTTCAGTCACCACTTCTGCCATGGGGGTGTAGGCGGAGCCTTTGCTGCTTTGATTGAGTAAGCGCGCCACCGATTCTTGCGTCAGGGCGGTGCGCAATTCGGTGTTGGGATTGATAAAAGACGTGCCTGCCAGTTGCAGCCCCAGTGCTTCTAATAAACATTGGTTGGTATTGGCGGTGCCGTAAAAAGTGCAGGTGCCTGCGCTGTGATAAGACGCGGATTCAGATTCCAACAAGGTTGCTTTATCAATCTCACCTGCGGCAAATTTTTGTCGTGCGGCGGCTTTGTCTTTATTGGATATACCCGATGGCATTGGCCCTGCGGGTACAAACATCACCGGCAAATGCCCAAACTGCAGCGCCCCAATCACCAAGCCCGGTACGATTTTATCGCACACGCCCAAACACATCACGCCATCATACACATCATGCGACAACGATACCGCCGTTGCCATGGCAATCACATCGCGGCTGAACAAGCTCAATTCCATGCCGGGTTGACCTTGGGTTACGCCATCGCACATGGCTGGCACACCACCTGCCACTTGCGCAGTTGCGCCGTGGCTGCGAGCGGTTAATTTAATCAAATTAGGGTATTGAGCAAACGGTTGATGAGCCGACAACATGTCGTTGTAGGCGGTGATGATGCCGATATTCGCGCCTTGACCTGCGGGAATGGCTTTTTTATCGGCGGCTGATTCTGCTGCCACTACGTGCGCCCAATTGCTGCACGACAAACGGTCGGTGGCTGGCGGCGCGTTACGCATATCGTCAACCCCTTGTAAATAGTCGGCACGTGTGGCTTGGCTGCGGGCAATAATGGTATCAGTGATGTGTTTGATGGTGGTCATTAGTAATCTCGTTCGCTGGACGACGGTTAGTCTGCATAATAAACGTGCAGTGGACTGGTGTTTTGAAAAATAATGGAGCGGATTGGCATGGCGCTGGCATCATCATCGCGCAATGCCTGTTGATAGACCTCGCGCTTGTCAGCACCCGTGAAATGCAAAGCTAGAAAGCCTGAATTTAACAGCATTGGCAAGCTCCAAGTGACTCGCGCTACTTGACTGCTTGGCGAGTGGCAAGTGAGTAAAAAATCGCCCGTGTTAGCATCGACCAATTCTTTAATATTCGACGCATCAGGAAAAAAAGACGCGGTATGCGCATCACCACCCATGCCCAATATCGCCACATCAAAGTGCGCTGGCTGGGCATATGAGGAGTGCGTGGCGCGGGTGTAATCGCCTAATACCGAGACCAATGATTGCTCAGCACTCATGGCCGCCGCACTGATATTAAACAGCGGTACAAACTGAGGTGCGGGGGCTAGCTTTGTCAACAAAGTATCCATTAAAAAAGCGGCGTTGGATAAAGGATGTCCAATCGGTACCCAGCGTTCATCCACCAAGGTAACAACAACGTTTGCCCAATCAATGTCTTTTTGAGCCAGCGCTTGAAATAATGGCTTGGGCGTTGAACCGCCAGAAAAAGCGATAATCGCACTACCGCGCTCGGCGATGGCGACGTGCAATTGCTCGGCGATTTTATCCGCCAGCTTATTCGCGAGTTGTGTGCGGTCGGTGGCGCTATGCCATTGGGTATCAGAAGTATTCATGGGTCGATTCAATTGATGCGGTTATTTGCGTAATGAAAACTCTTTCCACTTGCGCCCGTCACGCAAAATCAATGCCAAAGCATCTTCAGGCCCAGATGAGCCTGCTTTGTAGGGCAAGGCTTTTTGTTTAACCGCTTTCCAGCCCTCGATAATGCCGTCTACCCAACGCCAAGCGCCGCGTAATTCATCGGAACGCATAAACAAAGTTTGATCGCCTCGGGTCACATCCAACAACAAACGCTCGTAGGCGCTCGGTGAGCGGTGTTCTTCAAAAGCCTCTTCAAACGACAGGTTTAAGCCAACATTTTGAATACTAAATCGCTCGCTCAAGCCGGGCACTTTGTTCATCATGTGCATTTCCACTCCCTCGTTGGGTTGCAGGCGAATCACCAATGAGTTGCTGTGAATTTCGTTCGGATCAATATCAATAAATTTAAACACCACGGGCTTAAACTGAATCACAATTTCTGAATACCGCTCTGGCATTCGCTTGCCGGTGCGTAGATAAAACGGCACGCCTTGCCAGCGGTTATTTTCAATATGGGTTTTGATAGCAACAAACGTCTCGGTATCGGAACGACTGCCTTTGGCATCTTTTTCTTGCATATACGCATTGACTAATTGTTGCTCAATCGAGCCGTCTACGTATTGCCCACGCACCGTAGTAGCTTGCACATTCGATGCGTCAATGGTCTGTAGACAGCGGATGATTTTCAGTTTTTCATCGCGAATATCATCGGCTTGATTTCGCGCAGGAAACTCCATCGCCACCAAACACACCAACTGTAATAAATGATTTTGCACCATGTCGCGCAACGCACCAGATTCATTGTAGTAACCCCAACGCCCTGCGACACCAACACTTTCAGCCACGGTAATTTGCACATGGTCTATGTAATTACGATTCCAAATAGGCTCTAAGAAAATATTAGCGAAGCGCAATGCCAATAGATTTTGCACGGTTTCTTTGCCAAGATAGTGGTCGATGCGATAAATTTGTCGCTCATCAAAATTCTTGAATAAGGTGTCGTTGATTTCAGCAAAAGATTGCAGTGAGCTACCCAATGGTTTTTCCACCACTAAGCGAGTGTTGTCGGTAACAATGCCAGCTTCGCCCATTGCTTCACAAATCGGCGCGAAAATAAAGGGCGGCGTGGAGAGAAAAAACACCGCTTCGCCAGCAACAAACTCAGCGTGTAGCTTTTTCAAATCAGCGGCATTGGTGGCATCGCCAGTAAATTGCTGTACTCTAGTCACAAAGCTCGCCCAGCTGTCATCATCGACTGACTCAACGTAATCACTGTCTTGTGTCCATTGACGCATTGCCTCAAGAAACGCTGTTGCTGAAAAGTTTCCTCGACCAAAGCCGAACACTTTGGTATCGTCTGCCAATAAATTTTCACGGTGTAGGCTGTACAACGCAGGATAGAGTTTGCGAAACGCAAGATCACCTTCACCACCAACAATCACAATATTACACGTTCTTAACATTTTCTTCTCCGTAACCAAGCAGTGCTTTGTTACTTGTTAAATTTAATTAAATAATAAACCCATTAGTATAGATTAATGCTTGATACACCCATACTGATTGCTGATATTGGCGGCACTAATGCCCGCTTTGCTATCAGCACCCACACGCAACCTTATTATGCCCACGCCCACACATTTTTGTGTGCGGACTTTGCCGATGCTTATGCGGCAATTAGAGCCTATTTAGAGCAGCTTAACATCACTCAATTAGGCGGACTGTGTTTCGCAATTGCTGGCCCTATTATTGATGATCAAGTGCAATTGACCAACAACCATTGGACGTTAGATCGGCGCGTGTTACAACAAAAATTTGCTATTGAGCAAGTTTACCTACTCAATGATTTTACCGCCATTGCGCACAGTTTGGCGACTCTGCGCGATGAAGATTTACTCGCCGTTGGCGGTGCTTGGGCAACACCCAATAACCACGATAATTTAACCTTAGGCGTATTAGGTCCAGGCAGCGGTTTAGGCATTGCTGGGCTAATCAAACAAGGCGCATACACACACCCACTGACCACCGAAGGCGGGCATGTTAGCTTTGCTCCAGTTAATACTCTGCAAGCGCAAATACTGACCATATTGCAACAACAATTTGAGCATGTCTGTGCTGAGCATTTACTCTCTGGCCCCGGTTTAATTAATCTTTACCAAGCCTTATGCAAGCTAAACAACACCCCACATAAACCACTCAACGCCACCGAGATTGCGCAAGCTGGCAGTAACGCTAATGACCCCATCTGCCAACAAGTAATGGCGATGTTCTTTGAAATTCTTGGGCAAGTGGCTGGTGATTTAGCCCTCACACTTGGCGCATTTCAAGGTATTTTTATCGGCGGTGGTATCACTCCGCGTTATGCCGAACAGATTACCAGCAGTGCGTTTCGGCGTGGTTTTGAAAGCAAAGGTCGGCAACAAGCACTGATGATGCAAATCCCCACTTGGCTAATCACACGCGACAACCCTGGGTTGGTCGGTTGCAGTGCGTTTATTAACGCCCACCTAGCAAGATAGCTAAAGCGTTAAAAACGCATGCGTGGTGTCTAACATTCTATTGGAAAAGCCCCAC
>CBDBDZ010000010.1:0-2686 GCA_965204215.1 Pseudomonadales bacterium
AAGTTCGAGTCCTACCATCCCCACCATGCAAAATTACATATTATCAGTTAAAATATTATTTGCATGGGCAATGATGTCGATGCGCAACAATAGGATTCAAAAATGAAAAACAAAACTATGATTACTTGTAGTCAGTGCCACCAAAATGTCATTGTGGATAAAAAAACCACAAATCACATTTTGCATATTATCCTGAGCATAATAACTGTGGGATGGTGGCTGATAATTTATGCATTCATGGCGATAAACTCCACCATGGAGAAAGACGGCAAATGCCCAATTTGCACACCGCCTAAAAAGTGGTGGCAATTTAGCGGCATTATTTGATTGCTATACGGCTGTTCCTTGTGACCAGCCGCTGGCTTTGAATATGGTGATAATTTCTTCATCCTCTATATAAGCGAGCCATCCCACGCGCGGTATGCCAAATCGCCATTGCATGGTTGTGAATTGCAGATAGTCCTTGGTCGGATATACTCCCTGACGTATTCAATATCGATATATCAGAGTTGTGAATTGCAGATAGTCCTTGGTCGGATATACTCGCGCGCGTATTGAGCGTCAGCAATGTCATGTTGTGAATTGCAGATAGTCCTTGGTCGGATATACTTGAATTTAACGAATTGATTGGCGATGAATTGTTGTGAATTGCAGATAGTCCTTGGTCGGATATACTAGTCGTATTGAACATCGGGCAGAGAAAAACGTTGTGAATTGCAGATAGTCCTTGGTCGGATATACTCCCATGTCAAACTGGATGAGAAAGCCACAAGTTGTGAATTGCAGATAGTCCTTGGTCGGATATACTCATTTTGTTTCGTCAAAGGCTAACTTAACTGTTGTGAATTGCAGATAGTCCTTGGTCGGATATACTGTGCGCTAGTCTTCGATGAAGTCTACCTCAGTTGTGAATTGCAGATAGTCCTTGGTCGGATATACTCTTTGTGATGCACTAGCTTGATTTGTAATGGGATTTTGCTATCCATCGCTACAAAAACTCCAATTGTAGCGGTGGGCTTTCCGTTGGTTGCCGCTTTTTTCCATAAAAAACTTCAATTTTAGCAAATTGTTGGTCGGTGATTTTTATAATTCTTACTTCACCATCTGGTGGTAGACTGTGTTTTATTCGTTTGGCGTGTACGGCAGCATTTTCATCGCTAGCACAGTGGCGCATATAAACGGAATACTGCATCATCGTAAAACTGCTGCGCAGTAAAATTTTTCTGAATTGCGTGTACTGTTTACGAGCAACTTTGGTGTCTGTTGGCAAATCAAATAGTACTATAATCCACACAGTTTGTAATCCACCGTAGGTTTCCATGTTCAAAATTCAAGGCGTTGCGGATATGCTAGGCTTATTGATTTGTCATTTTGGGCTAATTTAAGACGAGCCACTAACGAATGTACGGCAATCATTAGAGGCATTTTTCGGTTTTCGAAATTCACATCTTGGTTGAGCAGGCCTAGCAGGTGTTGTTTGGTTGCTTTATTGATGGTTGGTTCTACATTATTCTCAAGAATTTTGTATACCTGCCAATCAATCCAAGGTCGAAAAGGTTCCATTACATCATCGGCTAAACAGAGTCCATTGTATTGGCTTTTGTGGTGTAGGCCGATAGCGGGGTGTAAACCAGTGCCAACTAAGGCGCGAGCAACCATAGCGCGCATAATAGTATAGCCATAATTTAACAGGCTATTAACCCCTAGTTCATCTGGATTACGGCGAAAAGTTTTGCCCATGAGCAATGCCCAATACTGGCGTGCTGCTTGCGCTTCGCAGTTGTCTGGGTCGCCGCTTTTTACTTTGTTTTGCAAGCGTTTTAATCCAGTTGAATTACCATTGGCTCGTTCAATAGTTATTACCTGTTCAGCAATTTTTTTTCGCACAATTTGTTGCCATAGACGTTTGCGAGTGGGTTCACTGATAGCTATCTGTTCGCGTAAAACTTTAGTATGCAAGCTATGACCGCTCCAAAGTGGTAAGGTCACTGAGATTGGTAAGTGTTTTTCATCACAAAATAATACGGCAGCATTGTGTTGCTGACACAGAGTAATAACCGCTTGTGTGATGACGATTGCAGGGTGTTGTAAAATTAACATTCCTAAATCTTCAATAGCGATACAGGCGATGGTTGTTTTGTCTCGCTCCACACGAATCTGCTTGTGCTCAACACGCAGATAGGCTTGTTCGCTGATGTCAATAACGCGCTTGATCATTCATGTAGTTTCCCTATGGCGTTTACCTTAATAGGCCGCATTTTGTAAGTATTTAATAATGTAGATACGGCTTTTCTGACACTTTCATTAGCATTTTGGATTGTAGCGGCTGTATGCAATCTTGTTCGAATCTTTAAGCCAAGCATGTCTAAAGCCTGAATTCGATGAATTTGTTTTGCGCCATTAATCTCCAATTCGACTAGGTCATTAATGTGTAGAGTCATCAAGTGTTCCCAATCATCACCAAAAGAATTAATGACTTTCTGTGGCGCTGTTTTCTTTGGCACACGCAAACGTTGAGCCATTGCCATAGCGGTAACAAAGTCCGATTTATATTTGTTTGCTTGGCTTTGATGGCGAAAAATATCAACATGGTGTGTGTTGCGATAAGCGTGCCATTTAAAAGGCACTTCTTCTTTGTTTTTGATAGCAAATTTATTTGTGTTTAATTTATCTAATGTAAGTTTAG
>CBDBDZ010000011.1:0-42480 GCA_965204215.1 Pseudomonadales bacterium
TTAATTCTTTAAATGGAGAAGGTCGGCCTTCAACAAATGTTTCAGAAACACTCATTTCATCTGGCCACAACTTCATATAATCACCAATTAATTTTTTAAAATCTTGCTCGTCTTTATTCATATCCTAACTACCTTACACTACCATCAGGCCGGACGCTTTCACGGTTTCTATTTCTTCTGCGATCTCTAGCATTAGGCCAACGTTTCCATTTACTACCTCCATGTGCACGGTCACCAGCTCTTTCTGGGCTCTAAATTGACCCATCATTTTCATTTATTCTATCACCCTGATTTCCGCGTCTAAAGTCTTCAGGTTTATCATCAGGCGTTTGCCCTTCATAAGGCTTATCTGGCTCTGTAGAATCTGATAAACATATATAATCAATCGCATCTCCTAAAGGCTGGGCAATATATGGATATAGTTTTCCACCAAGCCAGTATCCCCCTTGACCGGCACCAAGAACCGCCCCAGCAGGCCCAGCCCAAGCTGGAAGAGGTATTGGTTTTGGTCCTGTTAGCACAGCAGAACTTAAACCTTCTGGGTCAGTCCAATAGAGTGGATTTTGATAACCATACCCAAACGTATTAAGCCCCCCACCTAACCCAATCGGATCAGAGGTGACATACCTCCCAATCTCAGGATCATAGTAGCGATTCCAGTTATAATGTAGTCCAGTCTCTTGGTCATAATACTGTCCTGGGAATCGTATCGGATTGCTGACTTGAGTGTTGGTTTGTGTTACCTCTCCGAAGGCATCGTATTGCCCTTGCCAGACTACTGATCCGTTGGGACGGGTGAGCATCTGTGGGGTGTTTAGATGGTCGTTTTGATAGTAGCTGGTTTGTGTGATGCCGTTGTCGTTGTGTTTGATGGCGACGGGGGCGTTCCCTAGGCTGTTTTGTGGGGAGTAGTAATAGCCTTGCATTAGTTCGCCTTGTTCGTTGTATTCGCCGATGGTGACGGCATCTGATTGACCGATGTTCATTTGTTGTAGGTAGCCTGCGGTGTCGTAGGTGTAACGACTTTGAACGCCTTCTGCGTCGGGTGCGACTGGCGAGTTGACCATTGGCGTGATAACTGACTTTGAATGCTTTTGCTAACACCATTCTTAAAGGTGTTGGTTTAAGTGTCCCACTATATCATAGCCGTAGCGGATGTCGGTGTAAGCAAAAACTGGTCATGGAGATGATTGACGCTGTTATTCAACAACAAGCATCATAACTTAAAGGTGCTGTAACACCCAAACTCAGCTAATCACAACAACCTGCTAGAGGTTATTAATGATTAAAGCAGATACTACGTCAGTTGATGGCGTTTCTTCAACTCCTTTGCAAGATCAGCGTTTAGCGCACCTTGAGGATAAACTTAACCAACTACTCGCTTGTCATGAGTTTTATGATCTGGCCATCCGTGCCATTACTCACGACAACTTTGATGAGGAGCTTGGTAGGCAGCGTTGGCACTTTGGCTTGTTTTTACAACAACAGTGGTTGCACGACCAAGGGCAAGACATCATCAACAACTGCAAACACTTCGACAAGGAATCCACAGTCCTTGACTGTGGTACATCCTTAGCTTTTCACCTATTATTTCAAACCCCAATATATTAGTAATAAGGCAGACAAAAATTCAAAACCGATAAATAAATATAATAAAACAGGACTGCTCCCATCAACTTTCAAATTAATTATAGGGTTATCAATAAAAAATAATAAATCAACTTCATTTTTTTTAAGATTAATAAATGCATGTATCAACATTATAAACCCAATGATAATTAACATATTTCCACCTTAAACAAACTCAACGAGTTGCACTACATGCTATATCTAGATTATCTAACTCTAAGCACAGTTCATCTTCTTTACTTTGACATTGGCCATATAAACGACGTATCCCTTTTAAAAAAATAGCATCTGTATCACAAGCAATACCTATAGTTTCAAGGTTTTGTGTCTTGGTCAAATTAAAATGTAAATCAAACAATTTACTAGTAATCAAAGTTTTAAGAAACTGCTCTATTTTTTCATCCTCGTAATTTTCTACAGACTCAGCTATCGCTACTAAATCACTCAAATCATTCTTAGTTGAAACTAACAAAATATCTAAATATGTTACTGCACCCTCATCAATTTCCTTGCTAAAAACATCAATAACGCAAAGCATTGGAAGTAAAACAATAAGCAAGCATAGGTATTTAATATTCATGTCTTTTATTCCCCTAAGTTAATTACAAGCTGGAGGGTCATCTGGGCAGGTTCTTACTGGCGTTTTCGGGCGGCCAAAGAAATCTTTAGGAAAAGTCCAACAACACCCATTTGACTCACATATCGGCGCATCAGGATCTACAGGTAACTGTGGAGGCTCAGGAGGATCTTCTGGGTCACACTTTTTCTTACACTCTTCTTCAATAGCCTCACATTGAAAAGAACAAACAGTTGTTCCTCCACGTAAACCACACTGGTATTTACACTGCTTTGTGGCTTTACTACATATACCTTTACATGCAAGACCTTGTGCACTCAGCCCTCTAAAATCACTATATACAAGAGGGTTCGCCATCACATAGCCATAAGTATTCATCCCCCCCAGTAACCCAATCGGATCAGAGGTGACATACCGTCCTATACTATTATCATAATACCGATACCAATTGTAATGCAGTCCTGTTTCATCGTCTTGGTATTGCCCTGGGAATCTCAATGGATTGCTGACTTGTATTGGTTTGTGTGACTTCGCCGAATGCGTCGTATTGCCCTTGCCAGACTACTGATCCGGGGACGGGTGAGCATCTGGGGGTGTTTTTCGTTTTGGTAGTAGCTGGTTTGTGTGATGCCGTTGTCGTTGTGTTTGATGGCGACGGGGGCGTTCCCTAGGCTGTTTTGTGGGGAGTAGTAATAGCCTCGCATTAGTTCGCCTTGTTCATTGTATTCGCCGATGGTGACGGCATCTGATTGACCGATATTCATTTGTAGCCTGCGGTGTCGTAGGTGTAACGACTTTGAACGCTTTTGCTGACACCGTTCTTAAAGGTGTTGGTTTAAGCGTCCCATTATATCATAGCCGTAGCGAATATCGGTGTAAGCAAAAACTGATCATGGAGATGATTGACGCTGTTATTCAACAACAAGCATCATAACTTAAAGGTGCTGTAACACCCAAACTCAGCTAATCACAACAACCTACACAGAGGTTATTATGGCTAAAACGGATAGTACGTCAGTTAAAGGCGTGGCTTCAACTTCTTTGCCTGCGCGGCTCGCGCAGATCGAAGATAAACTCAATCACTTACTCGCATCCCAATCTTTTTATGATCTGGCGATCCGAGCAATTACCAACCCACACTTTGAGGAGCTTGATGAGTTCAGCAACCCTCGCTGGCAGTTGGGTTTGTGTTTACAGCAGCAGTGGTTGCACGATCAAGGGCAAGTCATTATCAATGATCTGCAAACGCTTCGACAGCGGCTTAATGAATAGCCGCTAAACCGTGATCTGTCCCCCTAAGATTTCTTTTTATTACCAACCCACACAGTGAAGAGGTCGACGAGTTGGCCAGCCCCCGCTGGCAGCTGGGGCTGATCTTACAGCAGCAATGGTTACACGATCAGGTGCAAGACATCATCAACCACGTTCAAGCACTTCGGCAGCGGCTAGATGAGTAATATCACTCAAAGGCTAATATCACTGTTTCTTCACTTTCGGTTGAATAATAAATTTCCAAACGTTTGACTGAGAAAGAACAATCATTATCAGATGCTCTTTGCAAGCCACCACCAATATAGCCAAAGTATGTAACTTTCTGATTAATGAATTTATCGTTCAAACTCAGAATCGCGTTTGCTGTTTTCTCTTGATTATCGGAGAACAAAGATTTCAACCAAGATAAAAACCCACTCGATTCGTCTAACTTCACATCAATTCGAGTACACCCTTTTAGGAAAGGGTCTTTGCTATTGATGATTTTCATCGAAATTTTCGAATCAGCCTTAATATCAATTTTTTTATCTATAGATACTTGCCAATGACTACCTCCAGCATTTACTGGAGGTATTGAAGTAAATAAAGCTAAAACTAAAAAGTATCGTAATTTAATCATGGGACAACCGTTAATACATTATCGCCTGCCTCCCTACCGAGCAGGTCAGTTAAATAATTAAATGGCTCTTCTTCAGATGAGTCAACTGTTATACAACCATACGATGTAATTCCCATGTGTAAATTTGCTCCCGCTCTTTTCAAACCTAATTTATGTTGCAAAGAATCAAGCTTCGTCCAGCCTGGTTCTCTAAGCGCCCACCAACCTTCTCTACCTGGTAGCTCATTTGGTGTCATATTAAATTCACCTGGCCATATAGGCCCATGATCTTGAATATTGGCAGAAGCAGGATTATTTTTATGTTCTCCACGCCCAGAGTGAACATTCTCTGGATTAAGTGATCTCACCTCATGAGGCCCAACATTATTCGGATCATTGGCTGTATTTGAAGTACACACCAACGAAGTTGTTGAAATAGAGTATGTGCATCTCGCTAAACCATTAGGATCAACATACATTAATGGATTCCCACCAACATAAGCATACGTGTTATATCCACCGGCTAACCCGATAGGATCACTCGCAATATACCTTCCTGTCTGTGGGTCGTAATACCGATTCCAGTTATAATGTAGTCCAGTCTCTTGGTCATAATACTGTCCTGGGAATCGTATCGGATTGCTGACTTGAGTGTTGGTTTGTGTTACCTCTCCGAATGCGTCGTATTGCCCTTGCCAGACTATTGATCCATTGGGGCGGGTGAACATCTGTGGGGTGTTTAGGTGGTCGTTTTGGTAGTAGCTGGTTTGTGTGATGCCGTTGTCGTTGTGTTTGATGGCGATGGGGGCATTCCCTAGGCTGTTTTGTGGGGAGTAGTAATAGCCTTGCATTAGTTCACCTTGTTCATTGTATTCGCCGATGGTGACGGCATCTGATTGACCGATGTTCATTTGTTGTAAGTAGCCTGCGGTGTCGTAGGTGTAGGTGGATTCTTCTATTTTAGCTTTTGATTCCGACTAAGATCTGGATAATGGAGAGTTACTTAGCACCGACAACAGAATAACAAACCTAGTGATCAGACAAATATGATTGTACACTACGACCATCTACAGAATAAACACTGACAAGTGTTCCAGTGGGTTTATCTGGAGATAAATTTTGGAATAAAACAAATTTATGGTTACCAATCAAAACTTCGATTAATGCATGCTCAAACCCTTCTGTTGAAGACTTTGATCTTATAACTTCATAAGTTGCGCCAGTTGTTAAAAACTCTTCCTTGACCCAAGTAATAAATAACGACTTTTCTTTTTTAGGCGAACCCCATCTTTCTCTTGTAAACGAAATGCAGTTATTAGAGTTACTATCCCAGCCTCTTTCCTTGCATTTCCTCAATTCAAACACTAGTTCTTGCTCTGATGATTGACCATAAAACTTTTCATAATCGCTTAATAAAACCACTTCATCAGAAACTAACAAATGAACAAAATCAATAACTGTCTTATCAATGTCATTACCCTTCAACTGTGAGCATGAAAGCTGTAAACCGATTATCAACAAAACAATTACTAAAATAGATTTTCTCATTTTTACCTAACCGTTAATGGGCCTTGGTCATTGCGAAGTACATCGTACAAATCCGCGGTGTCATTATTTGTAGCGCCAATACAACCAGCAGTACCAGGGAGATTACCATCTGGATGAATGCCTAAACCATTTCTATTCGTTGGGAAATTTGGCGTAATAGGCTGCCACCAGCGTAGGCATAAACATTCAACCCACCCCGCAACCCAATCGGATCTCGCGTCACATACCGTCCTATACTATTATCATAATACCGATGCCAGTTATAATGCAGTCCTGTTTCATCGTCTTGGTATTGCCCTGGGAATCGCAATGGATTGCTGACTTGGGTATTGGTTTGTGTGATGCCGTTGTCGTTGTGTTTGATGGCGACGGGGGCGTTCCTTAGGCTGTTTTGTGGGGAGTAGTAATAGCCTTGCATTAGTTCGCCTTGTTCGTTGTATTCACTTTCTAAACCTTGTTCGCTGTAATGCTAATAGGTGGTTTGGTCGTTGATGGTGCGTTGTCCGAACACATTATAGCCGTATACTTTGTGATTATTAATCACTGGCACGATCAACGAGCCGGTAAAGTGTTCGTGACCGCTTTCTCGATAGACACCAACTTGCTGTAGTAAACCGCGTAACGCGGCGCTGGCTTTGCGATTCTTGTTTGGCAAGTGCAGCCCAAAACTACGATTGGCAAACCCCAGTTTAAAGTGATCAATGAGTTCAATATCATCAAGCCCTCGCGCTTTAAGATGCTCCAAGGCTTCGGGGCTTTGTTTGAGTGTATCGTGGTAATACGCGATGACTTGTTGCAACGCCGTTTGTTTATCAGCGTCTTCTGAGAGCGGTGAAGCCAGTTTGCGTACTGTGGTAGTTTTGGCATTTGATGAGTTAGCCACTAAAGAGGAATCTTCTCGTAGTAATTCAACGGCGTGTCTAAAGCTCACGCCTTGCGTTTTCATAACCCAGTCAATGACTGAACCACCTTCACCATAACCGATTATTACTCGGGGTGATTTTCATTGAGGCCGTTTCTTCTTCGTGGAATGGGCAGCGCATCACGTAATCGTTGCCCTCTTTCTTCAGTTCATGCCCTTGGGCTTCGGCTAAGCGCAGTAATGACACATTATTTTTTAGGTCACTAAGTTCATTGTCTGAGTATCGTGCCATTTCAGGCTTCCTCTAAATTCTGTCAAGTAGCATATTTACTTTTATTGTAATCATATATGCTATATATAAGCAAGCACATCCGAACAGAGGGTTATAGTGATGCACTGGTACAACAAACGATGGTTATGTATGGATTTTCCAGAACGGTTAAGCTCGTTTTTGATAAAGATGAGCGCAGCCCCAGTGATGAGTTTAAAGTCCAGTTCGAGGCGCTCAGCCAGTTTGATGATGAAGATTGTAAGGTCGCCAAAGCACTGCTTGAGAGCTTGATTCTTAAACACAATGCTAAACGGGCTTTTGTGCAGGGTTAATCAATTACTCCGACCCCTTTGATTCCTTAAATAATGAAAAACTTGAAGTCTGCTCAGTATCTGAAGGTACAGAATCGATTTCAAGAACCAATTCTAAAGCTGTCACTTCAATCTCAATCGTAACTGGTAAGCATGATTCTATAACTAGTTTATTATCTTTGTAGCTCAACTGTGAAATATCACATTGATCAGTTTGCGCCCTATCATTGACAATGTAATTCGTGACATTGTTTATTAATAAAACAGCACGATAAACATCGTTTTCCCATACTTTTTTAAACAACTTTTTTGCAACTACATCATTCCTCTGGCCTAGTATACTCAGAGGTATCTCTAATACACCGCCTGACATTTTCATATTAGATAAAACAAATAATCGGTCATGAGTTCGATCTAACAAGAGATCAAACTCACTCTCATCTTTAATTAAAATGTCTGTAGTTTCCTGTTTCATTATCTCTTATCTGATAAACCTGGCGGTTTTCTACGATTACAAGAATAAGGCCACCTCTTGATCTTAGTAGATCCTTTCGCGCCTTTCCTCCAGCATGTAAGTTGGATGTGACATTCTTTTCTCCCTAATTCTGGAAAATAATGGTGTGCACTATGCACTTCAATTTTACACCTCCAACTAACACACCACTTTGCTGCTTTTTCAATTGCTTTTTTTGCTGCTCTCGCTGCTGCCATCGCGGCAGCAAAAGCATAACCCTGTACTGCCAAGCCTTTTACATCGTAATTGACTAATGGGTTCCCTCCAACATACCCGTAAGTATTCATCCCCCCATCCAACCTAATCGGATCAGAGGTAACATACTTACCCCCCAAGTAAACTCTACCACTTGATCACTTTCTAATAGATATATATCTTCAAATGAGCAATGACCTGAATCTATGATCCCTACATAGATTTCCTTCCAATATTCATCTACTTCCTGATAAAAGGACGAGCAAAAACCATTAAACCAAATATAACGAACACCGCTATCTAGGTATGCAATTGTCTGTACTCTGTAGCGAATTCCTGACGAAGCCTCAATATCGATCCTTTTATTTAAGGCATCAGTAATTTGGCTTTTTACTTTTTCATCAATGTCCCATTCTTCAATTGGCTCACTAATCGGCAGTCGCTTAAATTTGCTGTCTAAATAATTAAGCTGACGAACTTCATCTATACTGCTATTAGCAACCTGAGATGTAGAACAAGATGATGTAAAAACAACACTAATTAATAAGATACAAAAATATAGCTGCTTCATCGTCTTGGTATTGCCCCGGGAATGGTGGATTGCTAACTTGGGTATTGGTTTGTGTGACTTCGCCGAAGGCATCGTATTTCCTTGCCAGTATCCGTTGGGGCGGGTAGCTCTGTGGGGTGTTTAGATGGTCGTTTTGGTAGTAGCTGGCTTGTGTGATGCCGTTGTCGTTGTGTTTGATGGCGATGGGGGCGTTCCCTAGGCTGTTTTGTGAGGAGTAGTAATAGCCTCGCATTAGTTCGCCTTGTTCGTTGTATTCACTTTCTAAACCTTGTTCGCTGTAATGAAAATAGGTGGTTTGGTCGTTGATGGTTTTGCTGGTGCGTTGTCCGAACACATTATAGCCATAACTGGCGATGGTTTGTTCGTTTTCGATGACTGCGGCAAGGCGGCCGTAGCTGTTGTATTGGTAGGTTTGGGGTTACTGCCGCTTTGTTCAATCAATGCGCCGTTAGGGTCGTATTGGTAGTATGTGGTTTGTTCGTCACTGCTGATTTCAATCAGTTCTTGATTGGCGTTGTAGTGGTATTGTTGTTGTCTATTGTCTTTGTTTTGCTGGGTGCGGTTGCTGTTGTCGTCATACTGCCAGCTCATTGTTTGGGTGTTGTTTTGAGTCGTGCAAACCCGTTTACTCTACTAGACACTGGGGACTATTTGCTCACACATCATAACCGTAGGCTACTTCTCGCTCTGCACTGCTTTGTTCGGCGAGGGTGTTGGTTTGGTAGTTTCACAATTCTTTTAGGGACTGGAATAGTCTTTTCGCTTTAACAACACTATTTCAATTTCATTACTGTTGTCGGACCAAAATTAGAAAACTCAAACACTCTCGCTGAGTCGTATTCGATGAACAGCTGCTTGTCAGACTTCCATGAGAGAGATAGCCCATTTACCTTATCCATTAACATCACTTGATCATATTCATGTGGCGACCATTCACCTTGATTCCTAGCTACAAAAATTGAGAGCGCTTCTGATGTTGTTGCGCCACAGTCTTTACTCACAACATTAGCCATGTAAGATTCACTTGGTGATATATAAGAACTTTTTAGCTGTTCATCGCAAAGAGGGCTACATCCAGAGACTAAAACAGCACTACAAAATGATAATGTCTTCAAAAACTCACTCATATTGTTCCCCTAAAAAATCTACGGCCATCTTTGCAACCGATTTTGAGACTCGTCATAACATTGCGTGGGCTCGAGCAGACCATCCTCCTAGTCCTGTATACCTTCGTTAATCCAATTCTGATCTGTTGTATAAATCAAGCACATCATCGACAACATCAGTACAATTATTAGAAAATAAATTATATTCTGACTTACCAAAACCATGCTCAAGCTGAGATTTTAAAGATAGCATAGACACAGTTTATTGCGCCATCAATTATTTGAATATTTTTCATTCTTATCTTCGTCTCCTATCCGGATAAACATTTTCATACCCTCTTCTCTCTCAGTCTTTGAACATCCCAGTGAGAGCCGCCATTAGCAGAACCACCAGAGCCAGTTGGAACCCAAACATTACCATCAGCGTCTTTCCATCTTTATTTTTTACAAATTTGATTTACTTCGTCCCAAGCTCCTCCATTATCTAAACAAGAGTCAACTTTAAAAAAATCCGACTGGGCTAAAATAAATAAACATAAAAACACTAAGAACAAAGCAATAAACCATTGCTTTTTCTTCATTATAAAGATACGCATATCTTTTGATAAAAGAAACGTCAAGATAAAGAGTATTAAAACTAAAAATAAAACAATTATCATTTTAATAGCTTGGTGATAGAGCACTTGGCCTAAATTGGTCGCAAATTAATCGACAATTTCCATCAGGGTTAGCTTCCCCTCCAGCACGACCAGTATCATTAGCAAACCTATCAGCATCGCAAGCTTCAGGGGAATCTCCCTTAATATGTTCGTCTAATAACTCTCGAATTTCACTTAACGCTTCAGACTCCTTTACTCCTTCGAAACCACGTTGGGCAGCCTCGCAATTTGCTTTGCAATGAAAGTATTTGTCAGCATCTATCGTGTTTGCTTTACGCAAATCTCTATAATTCTTCACAAAATCGCGATCTGCACCAATTGCATCGGGCAAAAATTCAATCATGTCCCTAACACTTTGTAACCCAACTGGATCAAACTCAATTAACGGATTGCCCCCAACATATCCATATGTATTCAACCCAATCGGATCTCGCGTCACATACCGTCCTATACTATTATCATAATACCGATGCCAGTTATAATGCAGTCCTGTTTCATCGTCTTGGTATTGCCCTGGGAATCGTATCGGGTTAATGACTTGAGTATTGGCTTGTGTGATGCCGTTGTCGTTGTGTTTGATGGCGATGGGGGCGTTCCCTAGGCTGTTTTGTGGGGAGTAGTAA
Source organism: Pseudomonadales bacterium (assembly GCA_965204215.1). Lineage (GTDB taxonomy): Bacteria > Pseudomonadota > Gammaproteobacteria > Pseudomonadales > GM7GCV1 > CBDBDZ01. Next base: position 10,737 of record CBDBDZ010000011.1, read on the forward strand.
TAGCCTTGCATTAGTTCGCCTTATTCATTGTATTCGCCGATGGTGACGGCATCTGATTGACCGATGTTCATTTGTAGCCTGCGGTGTCGTAGGTGTAACGACGTTGAACGCCTTCTGCGTCGGTACGACTGGCGAGTTGACCGTTGGCGTAGCGAATATCGGCACATAAAATAGCGTTGATTGGCTTCATCATCATAAAACCATTATCACTGTTTCATCATATTTTGTCATCAGTACAGCGTTTAATTTGATGCAATGAAGTTGATAACAACAAACGGGGAAGAAACGTACCTCGTTGCTTCTCGTTGCCTATTTCATGGTAAACTGAAACATCTTAAATATCCTTAAAAGTTGGATTTCACATCATGCTAGTAAAGCCCTATGAAGTAAAACAACAACACTCGGTTGTTATGCTAACACATAAGGTGCTTTTGTGATGGATACACATTACCTGCTCAAGATGCAGTTACTGCGTGAGAAAGTGGAGTCGTTTGATCGATACCCGTATTCGCTCCCTGTGATTAAGAACTTTAAGAGTTTAGAGTTTCACCCAAAAGTTACTTTTATTATTGGCGAGAACGGTTCGGGTAAATCAACATTGCTCGAAGCCATTGCTACTGCCTGGGGATTTAACCCTGAAGGCGGCTCAAAGAACTTTAATTTTTCAACTCAATCATCACACTCTGACCTCTGGCAAAACATCCGTTTATCTAAAAGCTTTAGACGTCCTAAAGATGGCTTTTTTCTTCGGGCTGAGAGTTTTTATAATGTTGCTAGTAATATCGATGAGTTAGGTGTCATCAGTAGCTATGGTGGTATTTCATTACACCAGCAATCTCATGGAGAATCTTTTTTTTCACTCATGTTAAATCGCTTTGGTGGTCACGGTTTATACATTCTTGATGAGCCTGAGGCAGCTTTATCACCAACAAGGCAAATGGCAATGCTCGCTAGAATGCATGAACTAATTAATCAAGACTCTCAATTTGTTATAGCTACTCATTCGCCCATTGTATTGGCTTACCCAGATGCAAAGATTTATACGCTCAACCAAGCAGGTGGACTTTCTTTAATCCAATATCATGATTCAGATCACTACCAAGTTACAAAAAATTTTCTAAATAATTATGAAAGTATGCTCGATAGACTATTTATAAATTAACGTAACTCATAAAACCTTCCCATACTTTTCTATTTCCTCATCTAATTCTTTCTGAATTTCAGGATAATCTGAGTTAATTTTATTAAGTATTTCTGAGTTTATCGCCATTGAACTATTCGCAATAGCTCTAAGGTACATTCGATATTCATCATCACAGCAAGATTTTAAAAGTGGAATTAAATCATTCAAAACTGACTCAGCTTTGAATGCAGTACGTGCAACATGATTAGCTATTTTCTTGTTCATACCATCTTATTCGCACATATCAGGATCGTCCATACAATCATTCACGCACCTATTAAATTCGCACCTTCAAACGCGACACCGCTAAGAATTGCACCTTTGAATATCGCATTAGTTAGATTAGCATTTTTAAAATTAGAGCCTGTTAAATCACTGTAGCTCAAATCAGCCGCCGTCATATCCGTGTCGTTGAAATATGTATTTCTAGCTCTAACGCCAAAAAGTTTGCTCGAAATAAATGTCGAACCAGAAAAAAGTGCTTCGTTTAATATGGAGTTGGTGAAATTTGCACCATTTAGATTGGTATTAAACGCGATCACTTTCGTTAAATTAGCTTTTTCAAAGATAGCGTTTTCCATATTCGAGTCCCTAATGTCAGCTCCCCAACCATAAAAAAATAAACGTCCTAATCTATAGTCATATCTCATAAAATTTCTTAGTGAAAAGCGCGGAGACAAATCTATCCAAGTCAAATTTATACCATAATCACACGACATTTTCAGACCAGAAATATTTTGACCCAAGTCATGCAAACCTTCAATAGCAGCACTAACACCATTGGTTTCGCAATGTCCATCTTTTAATAACGACCAATACAATATAGACGAAATATTTTCTGCCATTTAATTTGCTGAGTGAAAATTAGCAATAAGCACACTAAAGTAGCCAATATAAATAAGGGGTTTAACCTAAACAGATTACTCATCTTCACAAGGCTTATCATCATCATGAAGCCATTATCACTGTTTCATCATGCTTTGTCATTAGTGCGATGTTTACATTGGTAACCGTCATATGTTTCTTTTAGCCACAAGGCTTGTATTTTTCCAAGCCACGTTACGTGCGCGTTTTACCAGGCTAGCAATTTAAACATTCGTGTAAATTCTATCAATCGAATCAAAATTCTTCCCAAAAGGCCAATAATTATAACCGTCTTTTTCTCTCTCAGAACTTTTGCTCAATTCAAAATCAGTTTTATCAAAACAATATATTTGCATGTTCGAACTTGATAAAACGTTGACGACAACACCATCGTTGCCAAGCGTAGCCTTTGTGTAAAAAATGATAAAAACTAATTTTAAGGACTGCATTGTTCTGAAAATCTTCCAGACTCCCTTGCTTCCAGACTCCCTTAGTAGTTACACCACCAAGGCAAAGACATCATCAATCAACTACAAACACTTCGACAAGGAATTCACAGCCATTGACTGTGGTACATCCCTAACAGTGTGAATGAGCGGCATTTGTCACCGCCCCCTTTTCTGACCCTCTAGCTATTCTATTTTTAACCCCTTTTATTTGCTTTTAATGACCAAAGGTTAAAATTAAGAATACAAGCACGACGTAGACACAAGCCATACAAAAATAAATTAACTGATTAACTTTAAAAGAAACCAAACGATACTTTAGGACTATCGAAAAAAGTAATGAATAACCATCCCAATAACACTCGCAATCAAAATAGGAGTCATAACAAACGAAAATAATAAGTTTGATTTATTATTAATAATAATATCTGCGTAATGGACAGTATAAATTTCCAATATCACGATGTAACCAATTAAAAATGAAATTACGGTACTTAAAAATACCTTTCGTTTCTGATTCATTAAGGACATCGAACTTCTCCTAAACCAGGATTCGCTCCAGGAAGGTTATAAGTATTAGCAATTATACCCCCAGCTCCGTCAATGTAAGCATGAAGTTGTGTTATGACAGTTTGTACCACTACCAAATGACAACGGATTGTATGAATAATCAGAAGTTTGATTATTGGCAATTGTCACGCCTTGTTGAAGTACCGCTGCATCAAATTGTTCTTGCGTCATCCCAGCTGGTACAGGAATTACTACAGAGTTCTCAGAGTTTTACGGTAAATTGACATCACTAGGATGGTTTACCTGTAATAAATTAACGCCATCGATATTATGACTAGCTAATGTGGTAGTAACACCACCTGATTCCACAACAGTTACTGTATGTGAGCCCCCAGTCATGTCTAAAGGCCGACTAACAACACCATTAAAGTCCACGTACGCCAACGGATTCCCTCCAACATATCCAAATGTATCGGTTTCCCGACGTGCATCGCAGCTCACATCGTACTTTTTCCTAGACGCATCAATCAGTTGCACAGCATCCCCCCCCAACGTAAACACTCTGTTTTACGTTTTTACGCCCTAGACGCGGTTTTTGCCCTACATGGATGTAGGGTATGTCAGTAACGCAGGAGCGGTTACTGGCCTGACTTATTTTTGCAGCTTGATTGAAAAAGGCTTGAGCCTCTATTCGGTTATTTTGATTAATGTAACATTAATTTATTTGAACCTCTTTCAGCTCATGCCCTTGGGCTTCGGCTAAGCGGAGCAGTGATGCGTTTTGTTTTAACGTTTGAATCTCATGACCGGCATATCTGTCACCTTTTAGGGTTTTGGTAAAAACCTATCAACCCCTTATCAATAAAAACAACTTCGTTATGAAGTACTTCGTCTTGAAATATCATGGACTTCGTTACGTAAATCAAGTGGTACGCTATGAAACAGTTAAACTTTATTGAATCATCTAAAATGGCAATATCACCTGACGTGCGTGCGTTCTTTGTGCAACTTGGCTCGCACATTTCAGAGCTACGCAAACAGAATGAGATTACTCAAGTACAGCTGGCTGAAGCACTCGACGTGTCTCAGCAGACGGTTAATTCCTATGAAGTGGCACAACGACGGGTTCCTGTATCAGCGTTGCCTACCTTGGCGGATTTATTTAATGTGTCCATAGACGAGCTATTAGGAGCAGGCAATAAAAAGCCCGCTAAGCGCGGGCCAAGTTCTAAACTGCAACGTCAGCTAGAGCGAGTCAGTACCTTGCCCCGCTCTAAACAGAAGTTTGTTATTGAGATAATCGATACTGTTATTCAGCAACAAGCTTCTTAATGCGTGTTTATTTTAGTTCCCAATACTCACAGATAACTTCAACCTCCGCACCATAGGATGATGATATCGATAAAAACTTTAACTCTCCTAATCGAACATCGTTTATATATTCTAAAGCTTCGAGTGATTCAGGGTTCATTTTCTTCTCTATTAATTTTTTCATTCGACTAACATTAGGGATACTTTCTTCTAATTCAAAAACAATATTCCTATCTCTCATTCCGTCACAAGAAAAAAATGAAACGCCCTCAACAACTAAAGTAAACGTATCACCAGACTCATCTAAGAATTCTATAATTACTTTTCTTTGCCCAAACGAAACACTTTTAATTTCGCAGTCATGTAGCCGTCTACTCATCTCGCTTCTCCTGACTCGGGAGGTCTCGCTGGGTCTCGCCCACCTGGGCCATTCCCATCATGTACATGCGGTGAACCACTTCCGTGGTCGTGATCATAATCGATATCTTTCTCAGGATAGCCATCATCACCATAAATACGGTCTTGCTTTGGTCTGCCATTCCCGTCATTTGAATTAATTCTACCGCCGGGAGAGCCTTGAAATAATGGGCTCTCATCTCCATCAGAATTGTTATTGCTACTGCTTGATAAGCAGTCACTACCATCATCACCGCAAACTGCTTCGATAGTTTTACTAGTGAGATATCCAAGGCCAACAAGAACACCAAGCACACAGCCTTCATAAACGCTTTGAGCTGGATTTAAAGTTCCTTTGGGATCTGAATACTTAAGTGGATTTCCGAGCACATATCCAAATGTATCGGTTTCCCGACGTGCATCGCAGCTCACATCGTACTTTTTCCTAGACGCATCAATGAGTTGCACAGCATCAGCCCCGACGTAAACACCCTGTTTTACGTTTTTACGCCCTAGACGCGGTTTTTGCCCTACATGGATGTAGGGCATGTCAGTAACGCAGGAGCGGTTACTGGCCTGACTTATTTTTGCAACTTGATTGAAGAAGGCTTGAGTCTCTATTCGGTTATTTTGATTAGTGTAACATTAATTTATTTGAACCTCTTTCAGCTCATACCCTTGGGCTTCGGCTAAGCGGAGCAATGACACTGCATTTTTCAATTTAGTTAACTCTGAATCTGATATACGTACCATAGCTAGTTTTCCTAAAAACCTGTCAAGACCTATTTAAGGTTTTATTCTAGCACCATAATTAGGTATATCTGTAAACTCTTATTCGTAACCGAGATTTATAGTACGGCAATATCCATTACTTGGTACTTGCCGATGAACTTCCCAACTCAGCTAATACAACTGCGTAAACAACGCGGACTAACACAACAGCAGATGGCCGATGAGATGGGGATTCACGTCAACCAGATTAAAAGGTATGAAGCTAGCACCACACAGCCTACTTTAGAAGCCTTAGTAAAGATCACTAAAAACTTGCATGTGAGCATGGATGATTTGGTGTTTGGAGAGAATGAACGCGAGCCGATTGACGACCTCAAACTCCAGTTTGAGGCGCTCAGTCAGTTTGATAAAGAAGATCGAAAGATTGCCAAGGCGGTACTTGAGAGTTTAATCCTCAAGCACAATGCCAAGCGCGCGTTTGTGCAGGGCTAGCGATGGGTGTCCCGCATTTATTCCTCTTACAATTTGAAGCCGTTAGTCAGATGAGTGATAACGAACAGTCCATTGTTCGTGAAGTATTAGAAGACTTGATTATTAAGCATCAATCTCGCCGCTGGGATTCTAGTCGCCGAGCATCATAAATCAAAGACGCAGCTCCGCTATTTGCTGGCGTTCAATTAAATAGTATTGTAAAAAGATTTGACCCCTATTCCTTTTAGTTTTCGCGAACCAGGTACTCGTTTAACTGTGGTACGTCCCTAGTTTTTCATTATTTTCCTCTCTCCGCATTGCATTCTCTGATCTGCTTCTCAATTTTTCTCTCAATATTCCTTATTTTTTCAATGAATCTAGTAAGAATTTCCTTAGATACCAAGGAACCATATAACAATTGATCAATCAACTCTTTGTCTCTTAATTTCACTGCGTATTCAATCGTATGAGTTCCTTTGCTATCCAATACATCCACTATGGCTCCCGCCTCTAGAAGTCGATATGCTGCCTCTATACTTTGACCTGACAACGCCCACATCAAAGGTGTTGTACCAAAGTTATCCGGTATATTTATGTCACAACCTTTCTCGATTAATAGATCAACAATATGAACAAACCCATTTGAAGAGGCAGACGAAACTGCTGTTTCACCTGAATCATTTTGATGATTTACGCATGAACCAGATGAAAGAAGTTGCTTAACAGATTCATAGTATCCACTCAAAGATGCCTCTATTAAAATAGAATTGCCATTGCCATCTGTAGCATTTACGTCACTCCCAAGGGCAATAAGTCTATTAGAGGCGATTAGGTTTGCGCTCATGACGCTGTGGGCTAGCAACGTCAACCCAGAATTATCTTTATCCGAAACAAAATCAGATAAAACCCTATCATCAAAATCCTTTAAATTTCGCCCACTACTTAAAGCGTCGAGAATGAGATCGTAGGTCATTTTTTCCTGCATTCACAATGGCCATAATACTGCCGGCACCTGCGAGGAGCAGTATTCTTAGCAGCATTTTGTGCTGCATTCTTCGTCAACCCTAATCCAGCTACTCGCGGAGGGCATTCTGCTTCACAATCGCTAGGAGCCAGTCTGAGCTTACAGATACATGACCAAGTTCCTTTCTTCGGTGGCTTGGGAGCCTTTGGTGGCTTCGGAGGTTTGGGTTTCTTCCCTATCCATTGCCAAACCCATTTTCCTGCTCTAAGAACATAAGCCCAGTACAAACCTTCAGGATCCATCCGAGTTAAAGGATTTCCCCCAACATACCCATAAGTATTAATCCCCCCATCCAACCCAATCGGATCCCGTGTCACATACCCTCCTATACTATTATCATAATACCGATGCCAATTGTAGTGCAGTCCTGTTTCATCGTCTTGGTATTGCCCTGGGAATCGTATCGGATTGCTGACTTGAGTGTTGGTTTGTGTGCCTTCGCCGAAGGCATCGTATTGCCCTTGCCAGACTATCGCGCCGTTGGGGCGGGTGAGCATCTGTGGGGTGTTTAGATGGTCGTTTTGGTAGTAGCTGGTTTGTGTGATGCCGTTGTCGTTGTGTTTGATGGCGATGGGGGCGTTCCCTAGGCTGTTTTGTGGGGAGTAGTAATAGCCTTGCATTAGTTCGCCTTGTTCATTGTATTCGCCGATGGTGACGGCATCTGATTGACCGATATTCATTTGTTGTAGGTAGCCTGCGGTGTCGTAGGTGTAACGACGTTGAATGCTTTTGCTGACACCGTTCTTAAAGGTGTTGGTTTAAGCGTCCCATTATATCATAGCCGTAGCGGATGTCGGTGTAAGCAAAAACTGGTCATGGAGATGATTGACGCTGTTATTCAACAACAAGCATCATAACTTAAAGGTGCTGTAACACCTCAACTCAGCTAATCACAACAACCTAGCTAGAGGTTATTAATGACTAAAGCAGATACTACGTCAGTTGATGGCGTTTCTTCAACTCCTTTGCAAGATCAGCGTTTGGCGCGGCTTGAGGATAAACTTAACCAATTACTCGCTTGTCATGAGTTTTATGATCTGGCCATCCGTGCCATTACTCACGACAACTTTGATGAGGAACTTGACGGACAGCGCTGGCACTTTGGCTTGTTTTTACAACAACAATGGTTACACGACCAAGGCCAAGACATCATCAATCAACTGCAAAGACTTCGACAAGGTATCCACAGTCCTTAACTGTGGTACGTCCTCTAACGATGGGTGTCCTAGCTATTCATTATTAGCTTAAATACCCAAACCTAAACTTATTCTAACTTGAGCCAACATCAATACAATAAGATAACCGACTATAAAAAAAACGATTCCAGAAAAAAGTGATATGCACACTCTATAGATCAAACCTTTACCTTTCAACAGCCAGAAATTTAAACCAACATTTAATACTGGAAAAATAAATAAAACATAACTTAGGTTTTTTATTAAAGCCACAGTGCCAAAGAAATACTCCGACAGCATGGCTATAGACATAAGCAATATATAAAGCATGTACTGGTATATATTTAACTTCATAAAATATCCGTTTTGTTAATTTCAATGCTAAATTAATAACTCTTTAACGAGTTTAAGGTACCGGGCTTGTAGGAAATGGGCAAACACCCCTCACAAAAGGGAATTCACAAGTACCACCACCTAAATTGCCATACTCTTCTCTAAGTGCATCTGAGAAATTCTGACAATTGCGACCAATCAAATCATAATCGTTTGGTACTGGACTCCAGAGCGTTTCCAAAGGGTCATCTGGTAACCAGAGCCCACTGTTTCTTAGGTTTTGCTCAGCTTGTCTCAATAGGCCGTCTTCATAAAATGGACCAGACAAATTATAATTTTGGATCTGGTTAGGGTCATCAGCACGTATTCCCTCTGGAAAAAAACCTACGTCAGTTCCATCTTCAAAAAAAGCATTTTCATGTAATAACCCAACATTTCCGATTGGAACTTGAAAAGAAGTTCCGTCAAGAGGCCTAGTTCCAAATTGAGCTAAACCATACGGATCACTGTACATCAAAGGGTTCCCACTCACGTAACCGTAAGTATTCAATCCCCCACCTAACCCAATCGGATCACTGGTGACGTACCGCCCACTCTTCGGATCATAATATCTGTTCCAGTTATAATACAGCCCAGTTTCACTATCAAAGTACTGTCCAGGGAATCGTATCGGATTGCTGACTTGAGTGTTGGTTTGTGTTACCTCTCCGAAGGCATCGTATTGCCCTTGCCAGACTACTGCTCCGTTAGAGCGGGTGAGCATCTGTGGGGTGTTTAGATGGTCGTTTTGGTAGTAGCTGGTTTGTGTGATGCCGTTGTCGTTGTGTTTGATGGCGACGGGGGCGTTCCCTAGGCTGTTTTGTGGGGAGTAGTAATAGCCTTGCATTAGTTCACCTTGTTCGTTGTATTCACTTTCTAAGCCTTGTTCGCTGTAATGGTAATAGGTGGTTAGATCGTTAATGGTTTTGCTGGTGCGTTGTCCGAACACATTATAGCCATAACTGGCGATGGTTTGTTCGTTTTCGATGACTGCGGCAAGGCGGCCGTAGCTGTTGTATTGGTAGGTTCTGGGGTTACTGCCGCTTTGTTCAATCAATGCGCCGTTGGGGTCGTATTGGTAGTATGTGGTTTGTTCGTCACTGCTGATTTCAATCAGTTCTTGATTGGCGTTGTAGTGGTATTGTTGTTGTCTATTGTCTTTGTTTTGCTGGGTGCGGTTGCTGTTGTCGTCATACTGCCAGCTCATTGTTTGGGTGTTGTTTTGAGTCACTGTGATGAGGCGGTCGGCTTCGTCATACTCGTAACTTTTTGGATGTTGGGAGTCGGCTTGGCGTTGTTGTGTGGTTTGGTGTTGGATTATATTGTGGGCGTTGTCGTATTGATACGCGTAGTTGAGTATTGGATTATCGGCGTGGTTGGTCACGTCTATTGTTTTGAGTCGTGCAAACCCGTCGTAGTCTTGGCTTCGTTGAACACCGCCTGGGTAGCTGATTTGACTGGGCAACCAGGCGTTGTATTCGCCGATGGTGACGGCATCTGATTGACCGATGTTCATTTGTTGTAAGTAGCCTGCGGTGTCGTAGGTGTAACGACTTTGCACGCCTTCTGCGTCGGTGCGACTGGCGCGTTAACCATTGGCATGATAACTGCGTTGAATGCTTTTGCTAACACTGTTCTTAAAGGTGTTGGTTTAAGCGTCCCACTGTATCATAACCGTAGCGGATGTCGGTGGATGAGGTGTCGTTGACTTGGGTGAGTAAATTACTTTTATCATAACCGTAGGTTACTTCTCGCTCTGCACTGCTTTGTTCGGCGAGGGTATTGGTTTGCGCTATCAGGCGGTTGTCATCGTCGTGTTGGTAAATGGCTGTATTGCCATTAAAGTCTACTTTACTTGCCATATTGTCGTTGGCATCGTAGCTGTAGCTTTGTCGTTCACCTTGTGGTCGAATCTCGGCGATGCGGTTATCATTCGCGTCGTATTCGTAGCTGGTGGTGGTGTTAGTGCCATCGGTCACGCTCAACAGGTTGGCGCGGGTGTCGTAGGTGTAGGTGGATTCTTCATCTGCGCCATTGCGGTGGCTTTGCAGTTCTCGATGGGCGTTGTATTGAAAGTGTTCGGTATGGTCATTGCCGTCGGTCATGCTGAGCAGTTCATTACGACCATTGTAACTGCGTTGAGTGATGATCTCTTGTTCGTTATTTAAGTCCGTTTGTCGTTGGCGTATCTGGCGATTGCGTTCGTCGTATTGATAAAAGAATTGGGTATGCGGTGTGATGACTTGTTGCACTCGTCGCCCAGCCAGTTCATCTCCGTCTTCGTAATTGATCCGGGTTTGATTGGCGTTGCTGTCAGTAATCACTATCATTCGCGCAGCACGGTCATACCTAAAGTAGGTTGTTTGATTCGATTCATCGGTGTGGCTGGTCACTTGACCGTCCATTCGATAGGTGTAACGTTGTTCTTTATTGTCTGGGCTAAACCTTGTCCGTTGAAGTCTTTAAACTCGGTGACTTGGTTCTTGCCATCGGTATATTTAATCATATTACCATACGAATCGTATTGATAACACATTACGACGATGGGAGCGCCAATATAGTGCTCTTCATACCAATTCATTAGACCACAAGTTCAAATAATCATTTATTAAAGTATCGAAATCATTAAAATCTGATTTTATTACCTTACACTTCCGTCTAGCCGAACACTCTTACGACCTTGATTTCTGCGCCGATATCTCTCACGCGGCCACCGTTTCTTTATTTATTATTTTAACTCCCACCTTTCTTGCTGCTTTTTCCTGCTTATTATTTTCTACGTGCAACGGGCATCATTGATCAAATACTCAACCCTAATATTATTCCCTAAAAAGTATTCTGACAGCATAGCTATCGACATAAGCAGTACATAAAACACGTATAGCAAGGCATTTAAGTGGAACAAGACATATTATTTATTCATTTTGTTTCTTCGTTATCCTCAATAAGCGTTCACAGTTCTCATTCGGGCAGATTAACCTAGAACGGCTGATAGGTGTCTCTATTTGATTTTTTAACTGCAATGTGCTCCCCATCAACTAACCTAATATCGAAGGTATATTTTTTTGAATTTACTATTAAACTGAATTTATCAAAATCAATCCAGACAACATTTGAAACATCAAAGAAAGCTTTATCTTTATTTAAAATTTCTGAGTTCAATTCATATGTAGTCGATATTTCTAAACAACAACCTTCATCACCAATCAAAATCCTTTGCAGAAAAACCTCGTTTGTTACTTCGCTAGAAATAACAAGCAACCTATAACGTTCACCAAACTCATTATGCCACTTTATTGGACCAGAAAAAACGCCTTCAATGCTAGGAGAAATACTCCACACATGAGCCTTAGACATATCGTGATATGTCACTAACAAAAGTATAATAATGATAACTCTTAATTGTCGCCACATGATAAATAACCTCTTTTTCTAAGATCGCCATGAATATGACCATCTGGATAGTCATCTTTTATCCAATCAAAATGTTCTTGTAGTAACTCTCTTGTTGGACTGAAACCATCCATATAAAAGTCTGCTGCCAACCCATCAAGGTGTTTTGATTTCGTAGAAGATTTTTTTATCCATTCGTGATTGCTTGAGCTTCTTATTTTTCCATTACTATCACGATATCGATCACCTCCAGTAACTATAACATCAACACCAGGAACCGATTTATCCAAATTTGATAGCGCCTCTCTAATTTGACTATTTTCTAAAACATTGCCATTATAAATAACATCTAAACCACTAGGGTCAACATACATCAAAGGATTCCCCTCAACATACCCATAAACATTCAACCCACCCCGCAAACCAATCGGATCTCGCGTCACATACAGTCCTATACTATTATCATAATACCGATGCCAGTTATAGTGTAATCCTGTTTCATCGTCTTGGTATTGCCCTGGGAATCTCAATGGATTGCTGACTTGGGTGTTGGTTTGTGTGATGCCGTTGTCGTTGTGTTTGATTGCGACGGGGGCGTCCCCTAGGCTGTTTTGTGGGGAGTAGTAATAGCCTCGCATTAGTTCGCCTTGTTCGTTGTATTCGCCGATGGTGACGGCATCTGATTGACCGATGTTCATTTGTAGCCTGCGGTGTCGTAGGTGTAACGACGTTGAATGCTTTTGCTGACACCGTTCTTAAAGGTGTTGGTTTAAGCGTCCCACTGTATCATAGCCGTAGCGGATGTCGGTGGATGAGGTGTCGTTGACTTGTTTCATCATCATAACTCTATTATCACCATTCTTTGCACACTTTGTCATCAGTAATAGGTGACCTTTGAATAATAGTATAGAACTCTATTTCATCATCACTAATTCTCAACACTGTACCAGGATTTACAGTTCCGTCTGAATACAGATTAATCCAAAAAGGTGGTGCGAAGACTGGATTCCCTAAAATATCACTGACTCGTTCTGCGATTGAATCCTCACTTTCACCAGCATTACAGGAATAAATGTAAATTGGAATATCCGAAGTATATTTTGAATGTTCTCTCAATGCATCAGCCACTTCTTCAGCACCCATATTAATTTTTCTTTCGATGAAATCAGGATTGCCATGTCCACCTATACTTAAAGAGTCTTCAGGAGGGGAAACCTCATTCAAATACTTGCTAAGCCTGTCTGGTTCTGTTTCATCTGGGTTTAGAAATGAAAACTAGTAATTTCTTTATTTTCAACATCAAACTCACCATAAAAAGTACATCTATCACCGTCTAGAATACCCACCAGTTTACTTTTCCAATAAGTCTCTGTTTCTTTATAAAATGCAAAACAAAAGGCATTAAAATAGATGATTTCCTTTGTGCCTTTATTCAAAGCGAATAGCTGCACTTTGTAACTTGGCACAACAACTCTTGATTCAAGTATCTTCTTATTTAATGCGTCCTCAACACTTTCAATCAATGGCAGAGATATGTCCCATGTTTCATAAATATCATCAAACCCATATCCTTTAGTAAATTCAGTAAGTTCGCTACCTTTGTACTCTAAAGCATGAATATCATGGATGCGAAATCTAGCAGCAATCAAACCAACAACGATAAGAACCAAAAGAATAACAACAATAATTTTCTTAACCATTTCAGCACCTTCTTTTAATTCCATAAATCATCTCGGATAGCATTTTCAGAAAAATTAGGAAAGCATTGTGACTCACTATTTGCTCCACCCAGAATACCATGTTTTGTCCACCGCTGTAGCGTTGACTTAGGTGTATTCTGCGAGTTTCTTCCTAAAATATCATCATCACTCTTTCATCATGCTTTGTCATGAGCGTGGTGTTTACTTTAATAACAACAGACGAGCAACAAAAAGCAAGGCTTCAGTACGTCCCTAATTACGCTTTTCACTATGAACAAGACCGTTAAAAACTATTTCAAATGAACTTCCATTGGTAAAAACAACTTCATGAACAATTAACCCGTTATCACTAAGTCTAATTTCATGCATCAATAAATCTGAATGCCCGCGTGAAGCATTTTTTAAATCAATAGAATTTATTGAGTAACGTTCCACACCAATATACTCAAGAGTAATAATACGATCATGATAAGCCCCAAATAGCGACAGAATAATAGAACACTCTCTACTTGCATCCCTATCACCACTTCCAACTTCATTAATTACAAGCGACTCTAACCAACTATCATGTAAGCTCGACCTGCTATCTAATGAGTACAGCTCCCAATTTGATGCAAAGTCGTAAGTCTCTTTCGAAATGCTACTCCGAATTGAATCAATATAATTAAAGTATTCATCAAAATTTATTGTGCCATTACTATCTTTATTTAGCCATTTCATAATCTATCCTGACACGCATCATTTTCTGGATCGCGCCCACACAACCTTTCTATTGAAAGATTAGAATGAATATTTCCAACAACAGCTGCTACTCCACCAAATTTAACAAAACACATCTATTTATTACCTTTAATATTCACTGAACCTTTCGGTGGAAACCTATCAAACTTTCTTAACTCATCAATAGTTTGACCTTTAACTTGATCAGCAACTCCTTTTGGTAAACCCTCAGGTGCTCCTTTATGACCATGTTTATTAATCCAACCTTTTGGATCGTGAACGCCAACTTCTCGACCTTTCTTATCAAACACATGTATTTCATGACTAGCATCCCCTTGATAATTAAAACGGTCAACTCTTCCTGTATAACCATCTCCTAGGTTTATTTCAGATAAGCCTTCAGGATCTATCCAATAAAGAGGATTTCCACTCACATACCCATCAGCATTCATCCCACCCAACAACCCAATCGGATCACTGATCACATATCGTCCTATACTATTATCATAATACCGATTCCAATTATAATGCAGTCCTGTTTCATCGTCTTGGTATTGCCCTGGGAATCGCAGTGGATTGCTGACTTGGGTATTGGCTTGTGTGATGCCGTTGTCGTTGTGTTTGATGGCGATGGGGGCGTTCCCTAGGCTGTTTTGTGGGGAGTAGTAATAGCCTTGCATTAGTTCGCCTTGTTCATTGTATTCACTTTCTAAACCTTGTTCACTGTAGTGGTAATAGGTGGTTTGGTCGTTGATGGTGTTGCTGGTGCGTTTTGATACTCGGTCATCTGACCAATGGAATCAGTCTTTTTAGTCAATACACGATTATAACCGAACTCTTCATACTCATAACGCCATTCATCGCCACGCACCGTAATTACGTTTGTTAACGTAGGTGGGTTACTAAAGGGGTTCCACTGATATTGAACCGTACGACCTGTATAATCAACTATTCTAATCGGTAGAAGCCCATTATATATAAAGGTAACCACCAACCGACCAAAATTATCTCTAATCTGATTGATCAAACCATTAGCGTTTCTACCGAATCTAACTGCGACATTATTTTTATCGCCATAGGAGGTGATATGCCCTTGTTCGTCGTAAGTAATCCAATCGCCTTTACGATTACTCCAGCGATACCCTGATTCTGTCGGCGTAATGCGCAAGTTGCTACCCCTTTATTTCTTTTTAATTCCGTTCTTACTTTCTCTTCCTTAAGTAATCTAAAGAAGCGCCAACTAATAAATAATAAAAGTACGACAAAAATAAAAGCAATCCAACTATTGCTAAGTGTCTGCCGCCAAATAAAGCTATGTCTTTCAATAACCCAGTATATACGGCAATAGCTAAGATCTGTTCAATGGCGACCAACGAAGCTGTGTAAACAAGTGTGCTCCTCCAAAATGTACGAGCAGTTGGTCTTAAAAAAATCATTGGAAGTGTTATAAAACTGAAGGCAATAAAGTACTTAAAATATTGATTGAAGTTTTGTAACTGTGATAATTCAAAAAAGCTAACTAAGCCAATCAACTGAGATACCGCCCCTATCAAATAAAACATACTTATCTCACTATCACGTCTACCAAACCATCATGACCACCTAACGAACCTGATGGTCCTAATAGCCTTTTATCATCTGAACCAAGGTCTATACAGCCCGCCGAACCTGGCTCGTCTCCTCCATGTATAAAGAAACCATCTCGGCCAAACGTTTCTGTACCAGGTTTGGGTTTTAGCGGAACTCTATAATCACCCCAATCGCCAGTTAAATCTCTTAAAAACCCACCTTCAGTTATATCATCTGGATCAAGAGAGTATTCTCCTGGAGGAATAGGACCCTCCCAAGGAACACTAGCATCTGTAACTCCATTTCTTCCACTGGTAAATTCGGAAATACCAACAATATTTCCGTCATCATCTCGAACAATTAAAATTCCTGAACTCGTGAAAGCTTCGACTTCATGAAGGCCAATACTGTCATACCGAATTACTGGATTGCCCCCAACATATCCATAAGTATTCAACCCACCCCGCAACCCAATCGGATCTCGCGTCACATACCGTCCTATACTATTATCATAATACCGATACCAATTGTAGTGCAGTCCTGTTTCATCGTCTTGGTATTGCCCTGGGAATCGTATCGGATTGCTGACTTGAGTGTTGGTTTGTGTGCCTTCGCCGAAGGCATCGTATTGCCCTTGCCAGACTATCGCGCCGTTGGGGCGGGTGAGCATCTGTGGGGTGTTTAGATGGTCGTTTTGGTAGTAGCTGGTTTGTGTGATGCCGTTGTCGTTGTGTTTGATGGCGATGGGGGCGTTCCCTAGGCTGTTTTGTGAGGAGTAGTAATAGCCTTGCATTAGTTCGCCTTGTTCATTGTATTCGCCGATGGTGACGGCATCTGATTGACCGATATTCATTTGTTGTAGGTAGCCTGCGGTGTCGTAGGTGTAACGACGTTGAATGCTTTTGCTGACACCGTTCTTAAAGGTGTTGGTTTAAGCGTCCCATTATATCATAGCCGTAGCGGATGTCGGTGTAAGCAAAAACTGGTCATGGAGATGATTGACGCTGTTATTCAACAACAAGCATCATAACTTAAAGGTGCTGTAACACCTCAACTCAGCTAATCACAACAACCTAGCTAGAGGTTATTAATGACTAAAGCAGATACTACGTCAGTTGATGGCGTTTCTTCAACTCCTTTGCAAGATCAGCGTTTGGCGCGGCTTGAGGATAAACTTAACCAATTACTCGCTTGTCATGAGTTTTATGATCTGGCCATCCGTGCCATTACTCACGACAGCTTTGATGAGGAGCTTGGTAGACAGCGTTGGCACTTGGGCTTGTTTTTACAACAACAGTGGTTGCACGACCAAGGGCAAGACATCATCAACAACTGCAAACACTTCGACAAGGAATCCACAGTCCTTGACTGTGGTACGTCCCTAGTTTTCTCAATACACTATCGTAAACTAGAACCGTTGGGGTTCATAGCTTCCTCATCTTTAAGAGAGGGATAATACTTCTTCTTCTCTAATAGTTGGTAAAACAGTACACCATGAATTCCATTTACATCCTTCTTTGGAATTCGGCGTGTCCACATCTCACTAAGATAAGGCATTATCTTAACCCAGTCATCACTGACCTCTAGATCTTCGATAAAAGCAACATCAGCATCTTCTTTGAAGATCAAATTAAAACCATCATTGCTAATTTGGAAGATATCGTAAACACAGTTTATTGCTGCATCAATTATTTGGATATTTTTCATACTCACCTTCGCCGTCCACCCGGATAAACATTCTCATACCCTCTACCTCTAGGCCTTGAACATCCCAGTGCGGTCCACCGTGAGCACGGCCACCATGTCCGGTTGGCACCCAAACATTTCCATCAGCATCTCTCCACCCGTTACCAGGACCATTTGGATTAGGCGCCCAATCATCGCCGCCTGGAGGGTCAACAAAGCCTTCATCTGAGCCAGGTTTACCAGGTGCTTTTGCTCCTTCAGGATCATATGCATCAGCAGGTGGGGGTCGGTTTTCAGAGTTTGGTGGTATATCACCTTCTCCAAAACACCCATTATCATCACTACAATTCTCACCTATAGCAATCATCATTCCCAAAGCAGCACACCATTTAAGGCCTTCAATAATCGGAGGAATAAGTGGGATAACTATGGCCGCCTCACCTGTAGGATCATAGAACTTTAAAGGGTTCGAATTCGCATAACTATAAGTATTAATCCCCCATCCAACCCAATCGGATCGCTGGTGACGTATCGAACCCCCGACGTGCGTCGTAGTCCCACATCGTACTTTTTCCTAGACGCATCAATGAGTTGCACAGCATCAGCCCCGACGTAAACACCCTGTTTTACGTTTTTACGCCCTAGACGCGGTTTTTGCCCTACATGGATGTAGGGCATGTCAGTAACGCAGGAGCGGTTACTGGCCTGACTTATTTTTGCAACTTGATTGAAGAAGGCTTGAGTCTCTATTCGGTTATTTTGATTAGTGTAACATTAATTGATTTGAACCTCTTTCAGCTCATACCCTTGGGCTTCGGCTAAGCGGAGCAATGACACGTTCTGTTTTAACGTTTGTAGCTCACTATCGTTGATTCTGCTCATTTCGGTGCTCCTCTAAAAACTTGTCAATACCTATT
Source organism: Pseudomonadales bacterium (assembly GCA_965204215.1). Lineage (GTDB taxonomy): Bacteria > Pseudomonadota > Gammaproteobacteria > Pseudomonadales > GM7GCV1 > CBDBDZ01. Next base: position 29,206 of record CBDBDZ010000011.1, read on the forward strand.
AGAAACTTTTTTCATTGCTAATTTCACTTGGCAAACTTGATTTATAAATATAAGATTATCCTATATTGCAACACAGGACAAACCCATGTCAAATCAGGAGACTTTAAAAACCGGGGATATACTTCAAGCTGAACCTAACTGGCTTGGAGATATTTTCGTGACTTCACCATTAACTGCGGCTGATATTGGCGTTCGTTTAGCACGACTGCGTAAAGACAAAGGCATTACTCAAGGCGAACTCGCTGAAGCGTTGTCGCTTTCACAACCCATGATCTCAGACTATGAACGGGGCGAGTTACGTCTGCATGGCGAGTTAATCGTTGAGATCGTAAAAATACTTAAAGTCTCAACTGATGAACTTCTTGGTACTAAGACCGTTGCCAAGGAAACACCAAGTAAAAACCGCCGTCTCTCACGACGACTTCAAGCAATAGACCAGTTACCACAACGAGACCAACAAGCATTGATGCGAACCATCGATGCTTTTATTTCTAAATCCTAATTGGGGGAACTTAAAAAATGTCGTATCGCTATTGTGGACGAATGGCTGGTTATCTTTCTCTCTTTTTCTGTTCCAAAAAATTAAAAACGATTCCACTTAGAGCACCGCAAATAAATAATGATAATAATAACACTCCTCCTGAGCTGGAAGTAATCTCAGGCAGATTCCAATCAAAGAATAAACAAATAATGTAAGGAACAATTACTACAAACCCGCCCCCAAAAGCACAACTAAAATAGTTTAAAAACGAGTATTTACTAGCAAGCAAGTAAAGTGGCCCACCAATTATAAAGACAAAAAAAGTTGATATTAAAAAGCCGACTGTAAAAAATAGAAACCCTATTTCAAAATACGTTTTTAGTTGATGTTCGAAAGATATCGCTCTGAACTCTGGCGTCATATATATGACAAAAATCATAAAAAAATTAAGGGCTAAAAATAAGCCAATACATATTGAAACAAAAAACGACTTTTTAAATAACCACGTCATTAGTTTAGCCTTTGATTCCCATCAAACGTATTGATTGAAAATTAATTAGAAGGTACTCCAGGGTTACTTGAATTGACACCACATGCAGTAAAACAAGTTGTATGATCGGTATAAGGGTTATCAAAGATACGGCACGAATCATTTGGAAAATCATCCCTACGATTATGCTCTTCCTGCAAACACTGACGTACACATTGCCACCAATCGTCTTCTTCGCCTTCAGGGAAAATAGGACAAATGTATTGCGCAACACAAGCATAACCGCCTCCTTCTTTGCACGCCTCTCTATAGTATTCACAACTTGCAGTCCCGTATAAGCCATATGGGTCAAAATACTTCAATGGATTGCCATAAACATACCCATAGGTATTCACCCCCCCATCCAGCCCAATCGGATCAGAGGTAACATACCGTCCTATACTATTATCATAATACCGATACCAATTGTAGTGCAGTCCTGTTTCATCGTCTTGGTATTGCCCTGGGAATCTCAGTGGATTGCTGACTTGAGTGTTGGTTTGTGTGACTTCGCCGAATGCGTCGTATTGTCCTTGCCAGACTATCGCGCCGTTGGGGCGGATGAGCATCTGGGGGGTGTTTAAGTGATCGTTTTGGTAGTAGCTGGTTTGTGTGATGCCGTTGTCGTTGTGTTTGATGGCAACGGGGGCGTTTGCTAGGCTGTTTTGTGAGGAGTAGTAATAGCCTCGCATTAGTTCGCCTTGTTCGTTGTATTCGCCGATGGTGACGGCATCTGATTGACCGATATTCATTTGTTATGGGTAGTCTGCGGTGTCGTCGTAGGTGTAACGACTTTGAACGCTTTTGCTGACACCGTTCTTAAAGGTGTTGGTTTAAGCGTCCCACTATATCATAGCCGTAGCGGATGTCAGTGTAAGCAAAAACTGGTCATGGAGATGATTGACGCTGTTATTCAACAACAAGCATCATAACTTAAAGGTGCTGTAACACCCAAACTCAGCTAATCACAACAACCTAGCTAGAGGTTATTAATGACTAAAGCAGATACTACGTCAGTTGATGGCGTTTCTTCAACTCCTTTGCAAGATCAGCGTTTAGCGCACCTTGAGGATAAACTTAATCAATTACTCGCTTGTCATGAGTTTTATGATCTGGCCATCCATGCCATTACTCACGACAACTTTGATGAGGAGCTTGGTAGACAGCGTTGGCACTTTGGCTTGTTTTTACAACAACAGTGGTTGCACGATCAAGGGCAAGACATCATCTAACAACTGCAAACACTTCGACAAGGAATCCACAGTCCTTGACTGTGGTACGTCCATAATTACTATTCATTGATAGGCAAAAGGCAAAACCTGACACCCTATTTTTTCTACTGACCCTTTTTCTTGTTTTCTTTCATGAGTAGTTGCTAAACCGTGGTCTGCCCCCTCAGCTTGTCTCGGTTTTCAGTTGTTCTCATAATATTTTGGTAATGCCATACATTGCCACTCATGAGTATAAATACACGTGTATTCGAAGTTTACATCGCATACGATGCTATCACTTACATTAAATAATTCTCTATCTACCTTTAGTAGACTTTCAACATGATACGCATAAGCTTTGTCCCTACTGTTGGTAGATGCGGGTAATTTTTGATAGCCTGGAAAATTAAAAATAAATACTTCCGCTGGCAATAGCTCTTCAACTGCAAGCATTGCCTTCTCTCCCTTGCATACAAACTTATTGTTTTCTAAATAAAAATCAAACTCATCCCGCCACTCATTTAATAATTTTTTATATTCAGAATCCCTTAAGAGTGAAAATGATTTACTCGATAAATTTAACCAACTATTAATGCCTGAGTTTTTTTATAAAAGACAAACCACTAACTCTCTGCTTTCTCAACAATAATATCTTGATCTGGACATATTTCATTCCAATTAGCTATTACACTTTCAATATGATAATGCGAAGAGCCACTAAACTCATCTTTCTCAATACAACCGCGCTTTTAACGTTTCTTTGAAGAAGCTCATGGTAATAGAGTGGTAATTGATTAGACTCAATTCTACCAAATCTGGATGCTTTTAGTGCAAAGGTCTCAACCTAATTATCTGGATCAGCCCCTATATGTAAACTTATCATCAATAAGGCTATTATTGATATAGATTTTTTCATTTTATCTAACCGTTAATAAGCCTTATATTCAATATCAGGCAACGCTTCATTGTGTAAACGAACAGTGGCATTAGCCAGCCCTTGCGCATCAAGAGTGTCTGTATACATATCTGTTATTTTGAATAAGCTACCCCCAGAACCAGATTACCCCGCCAAATTAATTTGGGTCGTTTAAGCCTAAACTGTAAATTATTGGCTTAGTGGGTAACATCATTATTTATGCTCTCTTATTTCAGTTGTAACGGTCAGTTTGAGTTGAAATAGAGGAAAAACAAAATACGCAATTAGAACGAGCCTAGCAAGATAGAATTCTACATAATAACCGCTACTACTATACTCTCGTATAAGAGAAAAGCCACTTATAACGATGTCGATTAAATATAAACAACATCCAATCAAGACTATCCACCAATACTTAATGGTCAGTCTTTTACTGGTTACAGACAGAACGAGTAATAAAAGTGATGGAGCAAAAGACATGATGGGTGCTGATGTTATAAACCAGACGTATCCCAGAAGCCCTCCTGCTCCAATAACAAAGCCTATCAATCTAATGAAAAAAATTAACATACCTAATTGCACAGTCATGGATTATCTCCATCATTAGCGGCATTTTGTGCCTTGTTATAGGCAGGGTTACCACCTACACTAACCCCTGCAAGATATAGAGCAGGACCTAAAACATTTGGAGTGGGTCCACTTTCAATTACCATATCCATAAAAAATTCAATATCGCACTGAGTTTTAGTCTTAGCAGGATTACCATAGCATGAATCGTGTGCACGGCAAGACTCAGGATAAAAGTCTGGAACTATACAATCTGTATTTTCATCTCCACAACCAGAACCAGCGGGCGCATTCGAAGGTGGTGAAGGCAAATAAGTTCTGGGATCCCACCAATCGCCAACGGCTAAACCTAATAAATCGGTATGCTTTAATGGATTACCATATACATACCCAAATGTATTCAACCCACCCCGCAACCCAATCGGATCTCGCGTCACATATCGTCCTATACTATTATCATAATACCGATACCAATTGTAATGCAGTCCTGTTTCATCGTCTTGGTATTGCCCTGGGAATCGCAGTGGATTGCTGACTTGGGTATTGGTTTGTGTGATGCCGTTGTCGTTGTGTTTGATGGCGACGGGGGCGTTCCCTAGGCTGTTTTGTGAGGAGTAGTAATAGCCTTGCATTAGTTCGCCTTGTTCGTTGTATTCGCCGATGGTGACGGCATCTGATTGACCGATATTCATTTGTAGCCTGCGGTGTCGTAGGTGTAACGACTTTGAATGCTTTTGCTGACACCGTTCTTAAAGGTGTTGGTTTAAGCGTCCCACTGTATCATAGCCGTAGCGGATGTCGGTGGATGAGGTGTCGTTGACTTGTTTCATCATCATAACTCTATTATCACCATTCTTTGCACACTTTGTCATCAGTAATAGGTGACCTTTGAATAATAGTATAGAACTCTATTTCATCATCACTAATTCTCAACACTGTACCAGGATTTACAGTTCCGTCTGAATACAGATTAATCCAAAAAGGTGGTGCGAAGACTGGATTCCCTAAAATATCACTGACTCGTTCTGCGATTGAATCCTCACTTTCACCAGCATTACAGGAATAAATGTAAATTGGAATATCCGAAGTATATTTTGAATGTTCTCTCAATGCATCAGCCACTTCTTCAGCACCCATATTAATTTTTCTTTCGATGAAATCAGGATTGCCATGTCCACCTATACTTAAAGAGTCTTCAGGAGGGGAAACCTCATTCAAATACTTGCTAAGCCTATCTGGTTCTGTTTCATCTGGGTTTAGAAATGAAAACTAGTAATTTCTTTATTTTCAACATCAAACTCACCATAAAAAGTACATCTATCACCGTCTAGAATACCCACCAGTTTACTTTTCCAATAAGTCTCTGTTTCTTTATAAAATGCAAAACAAAAGGCATTAAAATAGATGATTTCCTTTGTGCCTTTATTCAAAGCGAATAGCTGCACTTTGTAACTTGGCACAACAACTCTTGATTCAAGTATCTTCTTATTTAATGCGTCCTCAACACTTTCAATCAATGGCAGAGATATGTCCCATGTTTCATAAATATCATCAAACCCATATCCTTTAGTAAATTCAGTAAGTTCGCTACCTTTGTACTCTAAAGCATGAATATCATGGATGCGAAATCTAGCAGCAATCAAACCAACAACGATAATTTTCTTAACCATTTCAGCGCCTTCTTTTAATTCCATAAATCAAAGACCTGACCCCTTATCTTTAGACCCCTCTACGTGTTAGTCATCCCAGATAGCTACTGTTTTAACTCCATTTTTTGTATAAATATACAAGGTGATGTCGTGTATATCTTTAAAATGATAATAGCTATCTGAGGTTGTTTTTTTGCCTACCTTTTCATCAATTTCTTTTGCTATATCCAAAGACAAATCAACTTGTCCTTTGGAATAGCCATTTAATGAACCAAGCTCAAAGCCTTTATTGTATGCAACTTTATAAGATACGAAGCTCGATATAGTCAGCAGGGCCAAGCCCAATATATATTTCATGTCAATGCTCCTTATTTTCTATTTAGAACATGAGCATCGCCTAAAAACTGGCGATTGACCAGGCCTAAACCCCCAGTCATTACTCTCAACTCTATCAGTCTTAGAGCTTTGTGATGTAGTGATATCAGAGCCAGTAACAATTCCAACGTGACCTGTGGCATCAGAGTAATTAAACGGAATTGCAATAATATCACCAGGCTTCGGATTTGTTACAACAGGATAGCCTGGAATGTCTACGTTAGGGTCTCCCCATTGGCCAGCTGTTGGCCCATTAAAGCTAAACCAGCCATTCATGTCTGGAACATTTGAACCATTTTCAAGCAAAACATCTTCCACGAATAAATTACATTTATTCGTATCTTGATCGAACCTTCCCTTTGGCTTGTAAAAACTCCAATCTCTACTTCCCGTATAGCCCGCAGCGGTAGCTGCGACATCTTTAGGGTTTCCGCAAGGGCATAGACCATTAGGGTCGGTGTACATTAAAGGATTCCCACCAACGTACGCGTATGTGTTCATACCTCCCACTAAACCAATCGGATCCCGCGTCACATACCGTCCTATACTATTATCATAATACCGATACCAATTGTAGTGCAGTCCTGTTTCATCGTCTTGGTATTGCCCTGGGAATCGTATCGGGTTACTGACTTGAGTATTAGTTTGTGTTACCTCTCCGAAGGCATCGTACTGCCCTTGCCAGACTATCGCGCCGTTGGGGCGGGTGAGCATTTGTGGGGTGTTTAGGTGGTCGTTTTGGTAGTAGCTGGTTTGTGTGATGCCGTTGTCGTTGTGTTTGATTGCGACGGGGGCGTTCCCTAGGCTGTTTTGTGGGGAGTAGTAATAGCCTTGCATTAGTTCGCCTTGTTCGTTGTATTCACTTTCTAAACCTTGTTCGCTGTAATGGTAATAGGTGGTTAGATCGTTAATGGTTTTGCTGGTGCGTTGTCCGAACACATTATAGCCATAACTGGCGATGGTTTGTTCGTTTTCGATGACTGCGGCAAGGCGGCCGTAGCTGTTGTATTGGTAGGTTCTGGGGTTACTGCCGCTTTGTTCAATCAATGCGCCGTTGGGGTCGTATTGGTAGTGTGTGGTTTGGTCGTCACTGCTGATTTCAATCAGTTCTTGATTGGCGTTGTAGTGGTATTGTTGTTGTCTATTGTCTTTGTTTTGCTGGGTGCGGTTGCTGTTGTCGTCATACTGCCAGCTCATTGTTTGGGTGTTGTTTTGAGTCACTGTGATGAGGCGGTCGGCTTCGTCATACCCGTAACTTTTTGGATGTTGGGAGTCGGCTTGGCGTTGTTGTGTGGTTTGGTGTTGGATTATATTGTGGGCGTTGTCGTATTGATACGCGTAGTTGAGTATTGGATTATCGGCGTGGTTGGTCACGTCTATTGTTTTGAGTCGTGCAAACCCGTCGTAGTCTTGGCTTCGTTGAACAATTGACACAGATTTTCTAACACTCTCTCGGATATAATCTAACCTTATTCTATTATAATCAACTTTTGTATTCATCAAACAATAACATTGCTTCTTCTTTAGATGAATCACAAACCTGATCACTCGCAAGAACTAGTTCAAGTAATTCCATTACTAGATTATTCTTATTTGTATTCTTATAAAGAATTGCCAACTCTAAAGCCGAGTCAATATCACCAGAATTAACTGCTCTTTTAAACCATTTCTCTGATTCTTCAAAGTTTCCCACTTCTTTATATGTAGTACCTAAATTACCTAAAGAAACAAGACTACCTTGTTCAACTGCTCTCATATCCCACTCTATTGATTTTTCATAATCTCTATCAACTCCTTCACCTAGACAATACATCATCGCTAAATTGCTCATTGAGTCTGTATGTCCATTCTGTGCGTTTTTTTCATAAAGTATAAAAGCATAAGGGAAGTTTCCTTTCTCATATGCCTTACTTGCTTTTAAAAAAAGTTCTTCCGTTTCTATCATTGTGTTAATACTCCTCCACCAATAGCAATTCCACAAACAATTGGGTTGGCAACACATATTGTAGCAAGACATGCACCACCAACTAGAACTAACCCCGCCTGACATATATCATTACAGCTCAGAGGAGCCTTTTTCTCATTCGGCCAATCACTTGGTTTAGGTAAAGTTACTTTTTTACCTGATCCTTTTTTTCTGCATATTATCTTATTCGGATCTGTTGGATGATTTCTACAATGCTTATAGGGTTTATTCGTATTTTTTCCAGTAGCACTACCATCACCACTATTAGCTCTTCCAGACAACCCGTACTCATCAAGTAGTCTTACTGGATTCTGTCCAACATAGCCATAGGAATGATTTAATTCTTCATTCGCAGAATCAATTATTTCAAGCAGACCGATTTCAATTGCAATCTGTAATTGAGGGTCAGAATAGTCTTTCAAAAGCCCAATCGGATCCCGTGTCACATACCCTCCTATACTATTATCATAATACCGATACCAATTGTAATGCAGTCCTGTTTCATCGTCTTGGTATTGCCCTGGGAATCGCAGTGGATTGCTGACTTGAGTGTTGGTTTGTGTGACTTCGCCGAATGCGTCGTACTGCCCTTGCCAGACTATCGCGCCGTTGGGGCGGGTGAGCATCTGTGGGGTGTTTAGGTGGTCGTTTTGGTAGTCGCTGGTTTGTGTGATGCCGTTGTCGTTGTGTTTGATGGCAACGGGGGCGTTTGCTAGGTTGTTTTGCGGGGAGTAGTAATAGCCTCGCATTAGTTTGCCTTGTTCATTGTATTCGCCGATGGTGACGGCATCTGATTGACCGATGTTCATTTGTTGTAGGTAGCCTGCGGTGTCGTAGGTGTAACGACTTTGAACGCCTTCTGCATCGGTACGACTGGCGAGTTGACCATTGGCGTGATAACTGCGTTGAATGCTTTTGCTGACACTGTTTTTAAAGGTGTTGGTTTAAGCGTCCCACTATATCATAGCCGTAGCGGATGTCGGTGTAAGCAAAAACTGGTCATGGAGATGATTGACGCCGTTATTCAACAACAAGCATCATAACTTAAAGGCGCTGTAACACCTCAACTCAGCTAATCACAACAACCTACACAGAGGTTATTATGGCTAAAACGGATAGTACGTCAGTTAAAGGCGTTTCTTCAACTCCTTTGCAAGATCAGCATTTAGCGCGGCTTGAGGATAAACTTAATCAATTACTCGCGTGTCATGAGTTTTATGATCTGGCCATCCGTGCCATTACTCACGACAATTTTGATGAGGAGCTTGGTAGATAGCATTGGCACTTTGGCTTGTTTTTACAACAACAGTGGTTGCACGATCAAGGGCAAGACATCATCTAACAACTGCAAACACTTCGACAAGGAATCCACAGTCCTTGACTGTGGTACGTCCTCTAACGATGGGTGTCCACGTTATTTTCACTCCACGTTATTTTCACAACGTTATTTTACGTTATTTTTTGGACTATCCATTACCAACCTAAAACCAAGATACCTATTTGTATAGCTTTTAGAGATTGAAGGCCTATAACTTATGAAATACTCTGTACCAAACTCTCTATTTTCAAAATAAACAGGACCTCTTACTATATATCCACTACTCGTAATTTTTTCACTATGGGAATATACCTCGGCTTTAGTACTAGTCCATTCAGCGACATTTCCGTACATACCATAAACACTGATTTCATTTGATTTAAATTCCTTAAGATTGCAAGTGGACTTTCGAGCTAAGCACTTATGATCAAAAAAATCAGACAACTTTGATGATAAAAAGTTTTCACTCGCTCCAAAACGAGCACCATACTCCCATTCAATTTCAGTAGGAAGGCGAAAATTTTCGCCTGTTATTTTATTTAATTTTTTTATGAATTTTTCGATATCCTTAACTGCAACACTTTCAACTGGCCTTAAATCACCAATGAAATGAGAAGGGTTTGTCTCCATCAGTTGATTCCACAAAAGTTGGCTCACTTCTGTTGTCTGGATATAAAAATCATCTAACTCTATTTCTTTTCTAGGTAAAGCACCACTAATCTGATCATTACCAATAAACAATTTTTTACCTGCCAGTTTCTTCAAACAAACTGAAGGTTTTACTTCATTTTTATCAACATAAAACTCCAGATCACATTCATTTGTTTCAGCTAATGCAACTTTAACATTTGTTAAAAACACCAAATGAAAAATAAATAATATTTTTAATAGTATTATTTTCATCTAATTAATATTGCTCCTCTCTGGCGATTGCGTTCGTCGTATTGATAAAAGAATTGGGTATGCGGTGTGATGACTTGTTGCACTCGTCGCCCAGCCAGTTCATCTCCGTCTTCGTAATTGATCCGGGTTTGATTGGCGTTGCTGTCGGTAATCACTATCATTTGCGCAACACGGTCATACCTAAAGTAGGTTATTTGATTCGATTCATCGGTATATTTAATCATATTACCATACGAATCGTATTGATAACACATTACGACGATGGGAGCGCCAATATAGTGCTCTTCATACCAATTCATTAGACCACAAGTTCAAGTAATCACTTATTCAAATAATCATTTATTAAAGTGAGACCTTTGCACTAAAAGCATCCAGATTTGGTAAAATTGAGTCTAATCAATTACCTCTCTATTACCATGAGCTTCTTCAAAGAAACGTTAAAAGCGCGGTTGTACTAAAACAAAACTAAGTATTAAATTAGACGATTTACTTGATTGGCAACTCATCGGCGATAAGTTACAACGAGCAAGGGCTCGCTCACGAAGCGACCGACGAGGCAATAGCGGCTATGATCCTTTAAAGATGTTCAAAGCGGTTCTGTTAGGTCAATGGCACAGTCTCAGTGACCCTGAGTTAGAACACGCCTTGGCAGTGCGAGCGGACTTTCTCGTCTTCTGTGACTTTGACGATATGGAGCTACTCGACGCTTCGTCGCTATCGGCAGTGGCTTCTGAAAGGAGATTTGTTAAAGCGACTTTTTGGCGAGGCAGTAAGGCTAATAACAGACCCCGAACAAACCACCAGCCCCGAAGACTGGCATCTTGGTTTATTTTTAAATCAACAATGGTTACACCAACAAAGCGAACAGTTATTAGAAGAGTTCGTACATCTCAAGCAATGCCTATGACTTCTTATAATTACAGTTATACGAAGTTATGGAACAGGCACTAAAAAGTCCAACTTGTTAAGGTTGGGCTTTTTCATATTTAATTAATCTTTGTATCTGACAATTCAATATCATTGTCAGTAATAGTTATTCGGTGACTATAATCAAAACCATGTGTAATGTAACCGACATTTTTTTGAATATTTTTACCTGATTCAAACGTAATATTAATTTTATAATGGGTATCAGATGATACCTCATAACAACCAAGAGACTTATCTCCTGCCACTATATTCTGAAACTCAAAAGATTGTTTCCCTACAAAAAGATTAGCTTTGCTAATCGTTTGGCTTGATTTATTAAGCAGTAAAAATTGTCCTTTATTATTTTCACAAGCAACCAAAAAAAATATAGCAACAATCAGTATTACATATCTCATCGGTAACAATCTCGATAATAAGGATCGTTGTAATTATAGTACGGGTCATTTCTTGAATATGGATTATACTGGTCTCCATTGAGAGGTAACGTCCATAAATCTGACGGATCAACTGGAACTCCATCTGCGCCAGCATCACGCCCAACAGAATTATTATGCAAATCCATTAATGCTTCCTCAAGAGGCTGCCCTTTAAATAATCCTGTTATCTCATGTCCAGTTCCAGCAGCCCACGCTGTAAAACGATTGGTTTCCTCTGTAGTTCTTCTCATCCATTCAGAATGGCGTTGAGCATCGCCAAGATCATTATGTGCTGAAGGCCTATTCCTTAACTCTTCTCTAGCTATTTCTTTTGCGCGACCAAAGTTAGCAGGTAAATCCCACCAATCACCAACAGCAAGTCCCATAGGATCAATATATTTCAGTGGATTTGCCAGCGCATAAATATACGTATTCATTCCACCTCGTAAACCGATGGGGTCGCTCTGAGTGTAACGATCACTTAACGGATCATAATACCGGTGCCAATTGTAATGCAGCCCTGTTTCATCGTCTTGGTATTGCCCTGGGAATCTCAGTGAATTGCTGACTTGGGTATTGGTTTGTGTGATGCCGTTGTCGTTGTGTTTGATGGCGACGGGGGCGTTCCCTAGGCTGTTTTGTGGGGAGTAGTAATAGCCTTGCATTAGTTCACCTTGTTCGTTGTATTCGCCGATGGTGACGGCATCTGATTGACCGATATTCATTGGTTATGGGTAGTCTGCGGTGTCGTAGGTGTAACGACTTTGAACGCCTTCTGCGTCGGGTGCGACTGGCGAGTTGACCATTGGCGTGATAACGACGTTGAATGCTTTTGCTGACACCGTTCTTAAAGGTGTTGGTTTAAGCGTCCCATTATATCATAGCCGTAGCGGATGTCGGTGTAAGCAAAAACTGATCATGGAAATGATTGACGCTGTTATTCAACAACAAGCATCATAACTTAAAGGTGCTGTAACACCTCAACTCAGCTAATCACAACAACCTAGCTAGAGGTTATTAATGACTAAAGCAGATACTACGTCAGTTGATGGCGTTTCTTCAACTCCTTTGCAAGATCAGCGTTTAGCGCACCTTGAGGATAAACTTAATCAATTACTCGCTTGTCATGAGTTTTATAATCTGACCATCCGTGCCATTACTCACGACAATTTTGATGAGGAGCTTGGTAGACAGCGTTGGCACTTTGGCTTGTTTTTACAACAACAGTGGTTGCACGACCAAGGGCAAGACATCATCTAATCAACTGCAAACACTTCGACAAGCAACAGTTCTTAACTGTGGTACGTCCCTAGTTTTCTCAATACACTATCGTAAACTAGAACCGTTGGGGTTCATAGCTTCCTCATCTTTAAGAGAGGGATAATACTTCTTCTTCTCTAATAGTTGGTAAAACAGTACACCATGAATTCCATTTACATCCTTCTTTGGAATTCGGCGTGTCCACATCTCACTAAGATAAGGCATTATCTTAACCCAGTCATCACTGACCTCTAGATCTTCGATAAAAGCAACATCAGCATCTTCTTTGAAGATCAAATTAAAACCATCATTGCTAATTTGGAAGATATCGTAAACACAGTTTATTGCTGCATCAATTATTTGGATATTTTTCATACTCACCTTCGCCGTCCACCCGGATAAACATTCTCATACCCTCTACCTCTAGGCCTTTGAACATCCCAGTGCGGTCCACCGTGAGCACGGCCACCATGTCCGGTTGGCACCCAAACATTTCCATCAGCATCTCTCCGCCCGTTACCAGGACCATTTGGATTAGGCGCCCAATCATCGCCGCCTGGAGGGTCAACAAAGCCTTCATCTGAGCCAGGTTTACCAGGCGCTTTTGCTCCTTCAGGATCATATGCATCAGCAGGTGGGGGTCGGTTTTCAGAGTTTGGTGGTATATCACCTTCTCCAAAACACCCATTATCATCACTACAATTCTCACCTATAGCAATCATCATTCCCAAAGCAGCACACCATTTAAGGCCTT
>CBDBDZ010000012.1:0-70980 GCA_965204215.1 Pseudomonadales bacterium
CTGGGTCGAAGATAGCTGACCAACAGTTGTTCACCGCAGAATACATACAAGGGTAAAAAACAATAATGCCGATAATAACCATTGTAAGAGCGACCTTCTTGCGTACCATGGACGCGATCATCAGTGGCATCGAAGTCGAGAATTAATTCCTCTGGGGCACTATCAAACGAATCAATAAATAGGTTCAACAATACGTCATGAATGGCAATGTTTGATTGCGCAGTAAATGATTGTTCTAATCGACACAATGTCGACTGGCTTCCCAGTACTTGATCAGCTTCCGTTGCCGTTTGTAATGCCTTATCGTGTCGCAAGGTCTCGTGATCGTTAAGGTCTTCGTAACCCATGCATAAGCTATACAAGCGTTGACGAATCAAACTCTGCAGTGAATGTTTCACATAACTGCTGTGCCGGGTATCGGGAAATACCGATGCCACTTGCTTGCTTAGACATAAGTGTTTATCAAGCTCTCTGAGCAATAAAACACCAGCATCGCTGGTCATATCGCCACCACTAAATTGAGTTTCGATTTGACGGCGATTTAAAGGTGAAAAGTAAGTAGAAGTTGAGGTACAATCTGTCATCGGTGCTTGGCTTATAATTTTGACTTAACACATTGAATTATAACGCATTAAACAAGCACCGTACTTTTTTTTATGAAATATGCGGGCTAGAACATTACTACCGAGCCTAATTGTCCCGCCCGCTTTGCTATTCATGTTTATACTCCTGTAGTTTTTCGGCGACTCTATCGGCTATTTTATCGATTTGGCTATCGCTGAGTTTTACTGTTTGCGAGCGTTTCTTTGTTGAGGGCTTCGCGGTAAAAATATCATACTCCAAAGCCACTTCATGGGCTTGGTGAAGGTCAATACCCAAATAGTGCATGGTGCTTTTGGTGTCCTTATGTCCCAAAAGCAAGGCAATAATTTCTATCGCTACACCTTGCTGATAGAGAAACGTTGGTTTGGTTCGCCTGAGTGAATGAGCGGAATAAGTGGCTGGGTCTAATTCCAGTAACTCCGACCATTTTTTGATGATACTCCGAAAGCCTGAATCACTGAGGGGCTTGCTTCGGTAACTGGGACGAAAGGACGTAAATATAAAGTCATGAGGTTGTTTTTTCGCTTGGCTTATCCATGAGTCCATATTTTTTATCGTTGTTGCTGACAGCACAGGTTGAACCGCTGTGGTAGTTTTCTTTTGGCGAATGATGAAGCGTGATTTGACGTTGCCCCATTCATCGCAAATATCTGATACCCGAAGGGAAAGCAAATCACTGACCCGCAACATCGAATCCACCGCCACTCCCAACAAGGCCAATTCACGGTATTTTTCTTGGAGTTCCAACATCACAATTAAATGCTGAATCTGTTCGGGGGTAAAAGCGGTGCGAGGTTCAACCGCACGCCCTTTATTCCACGGCTTAGATGACAATGGAAACATGAGGAGGAGATGGGCGACCCCTGCGAACCTCTGCTACTTGCAAAAACAGGTGTATATTCGTAGTTTAGCCCGCTCAAATTATGAGTCTTTAAAAATATGAATGAAAGTTACTGTTCCTTGAATACCGCTGAGAGCCAATTAAATCAATGCTTTTTATCTTGTGCTAATGCAAAAAGCAAGTATTGTTGGTCTGTACAAGATATTTTCTATTTTTTAAAATATCACCAATGCCACACCACTTTTACTGTTTCCGCACCAATTGTTTTATCGACATGCGTACTATTACTTTGTATGAATTTATCCAATTACTACGCGACAGACAGGAACGCGGTACACCAGCGAAATTGCTGAGTGAATGTCTGATTCAGTTTATACGCAACTATTAGGAATAACGATATTGCATTTTTTCAAAAGTAGCTATAATAGCTATGTATTTATTAATTCCATGAGGTATGAACATGAAAACCATGACATCAAAGGAAGCTCAAAATGCCTTTGGTCACTTCCTTGATACCGCCCAGCGTGAACCTGTCGTCGTAACGAGAAGAAATCGCCCTGTTGGGGTTATGGTTTCTATGGAAAACATGCCCGCTATTATCGAATTAACCGAGCGGGAAATTATCCGTAAAGGCGTTATGGCTGGCCTTGAAGACGCCAAAGCGGGGCGAGGAAAAGAGCTTACGCCACAATACATTGAGGAACTAAAACTTGAAGCAAAAAAAAGAATAGAAGCTAAACATGCACAATGAATTTATACAGGGTAATATTTTTTAACACGGCCAAGCAAGGAATGCTTAATATAGTTGATTATATCGCTTTAGATAATCCAGTTAGAGCCATAAGTTTTGTTGAAGAACTGACCACATCACTAGTAAAAACACTCTCTGTTTTCCCACTCGCTGGAAAAGCCACTGACGATTTAGGACTGGATGAAGAAATTCGGATAATGCCCTATAAAAATTACAACAGCTATTATCGCGTGCTTGAAGATCAAAAAATCGTTGAAGTGCTATATATTTTTAACGCCAGCCAGAATGTTTCGAGCATTGAGTAAAATTCTGACTTAGGGGTATTTTGCTTAGGAGTATTTTGATTGTTGCTTGAGCTTATCCAGATGATCCGCCCACCATTGCATCATTACCCCTCTATCGTCCATATAGTGCGCATGGTGGCTATAAGCCCCACGAACCTTATTTCGTTCTAGGTGAGATAATTGTCGCTCGATGGCGTCGGGATTAAAGCCCTGCTCATTCAGTATGGATGACGCATTGGCGCGGAAGCCGTGCGGTGTGGCTTTGGCCTTGCCTTCGGTGTTGCCGTCATAACCTAGCCGAAACATCGCTCGACGCATGGTATTGTCAGACATTAATTTTTGTGGATTGGTTTCACAGGGAAAAAGTAGCTTTTGATGACCAGTGATTGGGCGTAACTGCTCAAGTATTTTTAATGACTGCCTGGAAAGTGGCAATAGATGCTCGGTTTCCATTTTCATTTTTTTGGGCGGGATACGCCACTGGGCATTTTCAATCTCAAAATCACTCCATTCAGCACTGCGTAGTTCTCCCGAGCGCACAAACGTCAAAATCAGTAATTGTAGTCCCAATTGCGTTAGTAACCTTCCCTGTTTATGGTAATCATCAAGCTCTGCCAAAAAACTACCCAGTTGTTTATTCGGCAATGAATCGCGGTGTTTTGGTTTGTGCGATTTGATCACACCTGCCATATCGAAAGCAGGGTTGTACTTTAATCTGCCTGTCTGCACGCCATAGCGAAAAACGGCGGTAATACACTGCAAGACACGTTTTGCCACATCTAGTGAGCCTCTGGCCTCAATCTGACGAACCACCTGTAAAACGTCAGGAGGTTCGATATTCGCTATCGATTTGCTATCAAGAAGCGGGAAACTATTGACCTGCATTCGGTGGAGCAAACGATCGGCGTATTTCTCCGTCCAATTATTTTTTTGGACATTCCACCACTCCAACGCCAACGTTGAAAATTTATCACTATCCTCAAACGGCACACCCTTTCTCAAGGCCTTTTTCTCAATACCTGGATCAATGCCATCAGCAACCTGCAAGCGCGCTCGGTCACGTTTCAGGCGAGCGTCTTTGAGCGATACATCAGGATAGACACCCAGAGCCAGCGATTTTTGCTTGCCACCGAAGCGATAACTCATACGCCAATACTTCGAGCCATTGACCTTGACCAGCAGGCGCAGGCACTTTTCATCCACGACCCAATAATCTTTGCTCTGGGGTTTAAGGTTTTTTATCTGACGATCATTTAACGGCACGGCTACACTCTCATTCACTCGATATTGACAAAAATAAAAACGGGACTTAAACCCAATGTAGCAACGATTGTAGCAACAAAACACCTGAAATACTATGAAAAACAATGAAACGAGATGAAACAATAAATCCTTAATATTCCTTTATTTTTAAGCCTTTTCGGATCAATATGAAACAACGTGAAACAAGAAGGTGGTGCGGGTGGCCGGACTTGAACCGGCACGGCCGTTAAGCCGAGGGATTTTAAGTCCCTTGTGTCTACCAATTCCACCACACCCGCATTGTCCTGACTCTTCAGACTCTTCATTTGGAGGCGCGAGTCGGAATCGAACCGGCGTACACGGAGTTGCAGTCCGCTGCATAGCCACTCTGCCACCGCGCCAAATATGAAAACAGGCTATTCTAGGGACTACTAAAATTCTGTCAAGGACAATGCTGCTTCTTCCCGGAAATAATAAATTATTGTTTGGCTCGAACATAGCTTACTAGGGTGAGATTATGACATGCTTTATAATATAACATTATGTCCATTCCTCCATCCACTTCAACTGCAGTCGTTGACTTAAGTTGCGAGTTAATATCGCGTCATTCTGTGACACCTAATGATGATCAATGTCAGCAAATTCTGGCTGAGCGTTTAACCACATTGGGTTTTGAAATAACTCATTTACCTTTTAATGATGTAAAAAACTTGTGGGCCATTACCCCTGGCGATGGACCTGTCTTGTGCTTTGCAGGACATACTGATGTAGTGCCAGCAGGTAACTTAGAGCAATGGAATACCAATCCATTTCAGCCAACTATTGATAATGGTGTGCTTTATGGTCGTGGCGCAGCTGATATGAAAACTGCAATTGCTGCGATGGTAGTAGCGGTTGAACGCTTTTTGAAAACAAATAAACAGTTCAACGGGCGCATTGCGTTTTTGATTACCAGTGATGAAGAAGGCACTGCAACCGATGGCACTGTAAAAGTCATGCAATGGTTAAATGCAAGAAATATTAATCTGGATTACTGTTTAATTGGCGAGCCTTCTTCATCAAAAAAGCTGGGAGATACCATTAAAAATGGCAGGCGCGGTTCACTCAATGGAAAACTTACTGTTTATGGTACTCAAGGGCATATTGCCTACCCTCATTTAGCGGACAACCCTATTCATTCTGCGACTTTAGCTCTGCATGAATTAAGTGTTATTCGATGGGATGAAGGTGATGATTATTTTCAACCTACCCAATTGCAGTTTTCTAATATTCACTCTGGAATTGGTGTGACAAATGTAATTCCAGGTTCGCTAGAAGCTTTATTTAATTTGCGTTTTTCTCCATTATCCTCGGAGAAGCAATTAAAAGAAGCTATTGAACTAAAACTAAAGGAATTTAACTTAAAGTATCACATTGATTGGAAGTTAAGTGGTAATCCTTTTATCACTCGCGGTGGAAAATTGGTAGAAGCCGGTATTGATTCTGTTAATCAAGTAATGGGCACCATACCTCAACTGTCAACTAACGGTGGCACATCCGATGGGCGCTTCATCGCACCTTACGGTGTAGAAGTTATTGAATTAGGTGTTATTAACGAAACAATTCATAAGGTTAATGAATGTGTCAGTGTTAAAGATATTGAACGCCTGGCTGATATTTATCAGCAAATATTGGTTAATATTCTATGCAGAGGCAGATTATGAGACTTTCACAAAAATCTTGAACAGATGATATACTTTGTTACATTAATCCTAGATTCCGTAGTTGAACCTGGAGTTTACAGTTATTTTTCAGGAAATAATGCAAGGCATGGCTTGCAGGTAATGGTTGTAGCCCTTACCAAAAGCCATAACGCAGCAGTGTGAACTGAAAAGGGCTGTAAAGCCAGGTAGCGGTTTGTAATTCACTTATGAAGTGAATCGAAGAATAAGCGTTTATCAATAACATTCAAACTCTTAGAAGTGAAATTAGCGTTCAACTGCGGAATCTAGGTTAATAGTTTGGCTCTATTGCTGTGATGTTAATTCAGCATGAAAGTACCGAACAAATATGTGGCACAAGGAAGTGCCACCGACGAGCGATAGCTTGGTCGCGAATCCTTGAAATACAATAAAATACGCAGGAGCGGTATTTTATTGCGAGGTTAATAATTTTTGGACTCTTTCAACAAAAGCCAAATCTTCCACAGCATTAAGGCCTTGTGCTTTGGCTATTTGAGTTAATTGTCGGTGATAACTTTTGACAATTTTTTCAAATTCGGCACCAGATGCAGCTTTTAAGCGTGTAACTTCGTTTTGATAGTTATTTGCTCGCTTTAATTCAAATTCCATTGCATATTTTGCCTTTGCTATTTTGGGAACGTCTTTAGGAGTGTTGAGTAATAACTGTTCTAAAACTTCAATGGCTTGGGCCACTACAGTATATTGGTTGGGAATTAGACGTTTATTTAATTGTTTATGCTTTGCTCTATTAGGCACAATAAGTAATTCAACTAATATTTGTCGCTCCAGCTTATCAAGTTCTCGTATGATTTTGGACAACCGAGAGTCCAGTTTGGCAATGCTTTGCTTTTTTTTAGCATTGGCAACAAGTTTATCTAACTTGACCTTAACTCTATGATAACGCGACTGATATTTTTTTGTTTCAAATTGATCAATAAGCTCAACTTGAGCATTGGCATATGCAAAATATTGACGTTGAGCTTCCTCAAAATCTTCAACATCAATGTTTGCTTGTTGCGCAATTGAAAAAGAGCTGAAAGCAATAAAGCATAAAGCCCACAAAAAGCGATTATTATGGAGTGGCAGACTAAAGTCTAACCAATGAAACGCTATGTCATAATTAGTTATTTTCGCTGCTTTCATTATTTTCTAACTCTTTTAAATAATTATCGGGTAGTTGATTTTCGGTTTTCGCACCCATAAGTTTTAATTTTTCAGTTTGTTTTAGCAAATTGCCTCTTCCTTCGCTTAATCGATTTACTGTGTCACTATAGGCTGTTTGAGCCCGGTTGAGTAATGTCCCTACATGGTTTAACGAATTTAGCACCCCAACAAATTTATCGTAAAGTCTTCCCGCTTGTACAGCAATATCTAAAGCATTTTTATTTTGTTTTTCGGTGCGCCATAACATATTCACAGTGCGCAATAACGGCATTAAGGTAGTGTGACTGACCAGTGTCACATTCAGGTCAAAAGCTTCGGTAAAGATAGCAGGTTGTTCTTGTAGTGCTAATAAATAAGCGGGCTCAATAGGTATAAACATAAATACAAAATCTACTGTATGCAGTTGTTCAATACCTTGATAGCATTTATTGCTTAATCCTTTAAAATGTTCTCGAATGGACTGTACATGCTGCTTTAATGATTGTGCTTTAATAGCTGGATCATCGCTATTGTAATAGTTTTCATAATGTAATAGCGAAACCTTGGAATCAATAATCAGTGTTTTATTTTCTGGTAAATGCACAATAACATCAGGCTGTATACGCTTGTTACTTTCATTTTGAAAAGAGGTTTGACTACTGTACTCTACATCTTTAACCAGACCTGACTCTTCCAATAATCGCTCTAATAACATTTCACCCCAGTTGCCTTGCAGTTTGTTGTCGCCTTTTAAGGCTTTACTTAAATTTAAAGCATCGCTACTCATTTTATCAGTTTTTTGTTGCAACTGTTCAATGTAGGTTTTAAGTTGGGTTCTGTCTGTAATGTCTTTATGATGAACATCGTCAATACGTTTGCGAAACTGCTCCAGTTGTTCTTTTAACGGTTTAAGAGAACCTTCAAGAGTTTGCTTGCTTTGTTGTTGAAATTGTTGTTGGCGCGCTTCGAAAATACGATTAGCCAAATTTTCAAATTGTACTTGCATCTGCCCTATTTGTTGTTGAAGCTGTTGCTTTTGTTCTTGAATATGGGTTTGCTGGGTTTCGATGCGTTGTTTTTCCAAGTCTAGCTGGCGCTGTAAATCACTGTTATTCAATACCAGTTGCTGTTGACTTTTCTGATGATTTAATTCAAGTTGCTGTTGTTTTTGCAGATATAACTGTTCTTGTTCACTTAGCTGGCGTTGAGTGCGAATTTTGAGTAATAACCAGGTTATTAATGTTGCAAGTATTGTTCCAGCAACAAAAGCTATAGCTATGTCAATTGCATTATTGTTAAATAGCATTTGATTCTTTTAAATTTAGTACCAGATTAAATAAAGACATTACAGCAAAAAGCCTGAACAGATACCGCGCTTCAGATTGGGACAGCTTAAACCCAGATTATGCATTACTGACGTATGTCACTAACAAAATATGGCATTTAATTAAGGTTTCCATTAGCGGGGAAAGTAATTGGTGTCAGTTAAGATTTCAACATATTCGGTAAAGAACTTTCCTGCATCAGCACCGTTGATAACCTTGTGATCATAAGATAGTGACAATGGCAGCATGGTGCGAGGTATAAATTGCTTGCCATCCCATCTAGGCATAATTTGGCTCTTCGATACACCTAGTATACCTACTTCCGGAGAATTGACAATCGGAGTGAAGCCAGTGCCTCCTATAGCACCTAAACTGGAAATAGTGAAGCAGCCCCCTTGCATTTCTTTAAGTTGCAATTTGCCATCACGCGCTTTTACAGATAAGTCAACAATTTCTTTGGCTATTGTCCAAATTGACTTTTGATTAACATCGCGTATTACTGGTACAACCAAACCCGCCGAAGTTGCTACAGCCATACCAATATTTACATAATGACGCTGTACAAGCTGTTCACCGTTGGAGTGAAGCGCTATATTAAACTTAGGGTTTTTCTGCAGAGCAATAGCCGCCGCTTTAACCAGGAATGCCACTGGTGTTACTTTAATACCTTTATCTTGCATAATTGGTTTTAGACCAGCGCGATAATTTTCCAAATCGGTGATATCGGCATTATCGAATTGCGTAACATGGGGTACGTTCAGCCAGCTTCTAAGCATATTCGCTGCGGTTACCTTGTGAATTTTGCTCATTGACTGCAACGTCACTTCACCAAACTTTGAATAATCGACCTCTGGTGCAGGCGGTATGCCGCTGCTATTTCCCTGTTCTTTTACTTCGGGGTTTTGAATACGCTTTTTTACCCAGGTTTGTAAGTCTTCCTGCAAAACTCGCTGTCTTGGACCAGTACCTGCAACTTGCGATAGATCCACCCCTAATTTTCTGGCTAACTGCCTTACTGACGGACCTGCATGGACATCAGCATGAGAAACATTGGTAGTAGAAACATGTGGTTGAGCATCTGATACTTGCTGTTTGCTCTCTGTGCTTTTATCAGCAACGGTATTTGAGCTTTCTTCTCGAGACGCTACATTAACAGTAGGTGTTGCTGGCTTTTGCGATTGTGCAGCGCTTTGTATTTTAAGGGTAGCCAATGCACCTCCTGTTTGAATGGTATCGCCTACGGCTATGGCAAGTGAGGTAATTTCCCCACTAGTCTCTGAGGGCATTTCTACCGATGCTTTATCGGTTTCGATAACTGCCAGAGTATCGCCCTCTTCTACCTTATCACCAACCGCAACATTTAGTTCAATAACCTGGGCATTGTCTGTACCTAAATCGGGAATGGTTAATGCAATTTCCTGTGTTTCATTAATTTGAGCAATAGCCTCAGACTTCGATTCTTTTGTCGTTTTTTCTTCTGCTGTTTGGAGTTCAATAACGGCTGAATCGCTCTCAACATCAATTTCGGTATCATCTTCTACCAAACTTATATAAGCAAGGCCTTCATTGACTTTATCACCAACCTTGATATGAATAGCTCCAATAACACCTTGTTCAGGTGCAGGCACTTCCATTGATGCTTTATCGGTTTCCAGTATCAATAACTCTTGGTCTTGCTTAATGCTATCACCAATGTTGACTAAAATTTCAATAACTTCGGCTTCATCGCTACCAAAATCGGGAATTAAAATATCACGCATCGTTTTTATACCTCGATTATTTAAGTAGCGGGTTAACGCTATCAATATCTATTTGGTACCTGACAAGCGCTTTACTCACCACACTTTGATCAATATCACCATTATCAGCCAAGGACTTTAAAGTAGCCACTACGATATACTGGCTGCTAACTTCAAAGTGATTGCGTAGATTAATGCGAGTGTCACTGCGTCCAAAGCCATCGGTACCTAAAACTTTATAGGGCTGGCTGATATAAGGGCGCAATCGCTCGGAAAAGCTTTTTATATAGTCTGTCGCCATAACAATTGGGCCTTTTTGTTTATCAAGTTGTTGTGTGATGTAGGCCTGTTGTGGCTTTTTTTCAGGGTGCAACATATTCCAACGCTCAACTTCTTCACCATTGCGCGCCAACTCATTAACGCTGGTTATACTCCAGACGTTAGCCCCAACGCTCCAGTCTTTTGCTAATAAATCTCGCGCTGTGCGCACTTCGTTTAAAATAGCGCCTGAGCCTAATAATTGTGCTTGATACTTTTTCCTGGGTGCTGCTTTATCTAACAGGTACATACCCTGGATGATACCTTCGGTAGAATTTTCAGGTTGCGCTGGGTGTACATAGTTTTCATTCATGGCTGTGAGATAATAAAAACAACGCTCGCCATCAGCGTACATGCGTTTGATACCATCTTGAATAATGACGGCCAACTCATAGCTATAGGTTGGGTCGTAACTGCGGCAATTGGGAATGGTACCTGCCATAACCAAACCGTGACCATCTTGGTGCTGTAACCCTTCACCGTTTAATGTTGTACGACCTGCCGTTGCTCCAATCAAAAAACCTTTGGCCTGACTGTCGCCTGCAGCCCAAGCTAAATCGCCAATGCGCTGAAAACCAAACATGGAGTAGTATATGTAAAAAGGAATCATCGGGTATAGGCTATGGCTGTATGAAGTTGCAACAGCCAGCCAGGCTGAAAATGCCCCTGCTTCGTTGATGCCTTCTTCTAAAATTTGCCCATCTTCCGACTCTTTATAGTACATAATTTTCCCTGAATCGTGTGGAATGTATTTTTGACCAGCTGAAGAGTAGATGCCCAGTTGCCTAAACATGCCTTCCATGCCAAAGGTGCGAGCTTCATCGGGTACGATGGGGACTATCTGCTTGCCAATATTTTTGTCTTTGACCAACGTCGAAAGAATACGTACAAATGCCATGGTTGATGATACTGCTCGCTCGCTACTGCCTTTTAATTGATTGGCAAAAACATCAAGTTTTGGTACTTCCAGTTTTTCTTTGTTTTCTGGGCGCACTGGCAGGTAGCCTTTTAATTGCTTACGTTGGCGGTGTAAATATTGCATTTCCGGTGTGTCTTCGGCTGGGCGATAAAATGGTAAATTTGGCAGTTCTTCATCACTAATGGGTATATTAAAGCGATCACGGAAATACTTAAGTCCTTCCAAATCTAATTTTTTCACAGAATGTGCTTCATTGGCTGATTCTGCCGCATCGCCCATACCATAGCCTTTAACGGTTTTTGCCAAAATAACGGTTGGTCTGCCTTTAGTATTTACCGCACTGTGATAAGCTGCATAAACTTTGTGAGTGTCGTGACCTCCACGGTTCAAAGCTTCGACTTCTTCATCGCTTAAATGCTCTACCAGTTTGAGCAAATCGGGATGTTGACCAAATAAATGTTCACGAGTATAGGCTCCGCCATTATTTTTAAAATTCTGGAAATCACCATCGCAGGTTTTCTCTAGGGTTTTAAGTAACAACCCTTCTTTATCATTTTCAAACAGTGGGTCCCATTTGCGTCCCCAAACCACTTTGATGACATTCCATCCCGCACCTCTGAATACTCCTTCAAGATCTTGAATAATTTTGCCATTCCCACGTACTGGTCCATCCAGGCGCTGTAAATTACAGTTAATGACAAAAATTAAATTATCTAACTTTTCACGCCCAGCAAGTGAGATAGCCCCTAGTGATTCGGGTTCATCACATTCACCATCACCTAAAAATGCCCAAATTTTACGCTCACTATTGTCAACTAAATTGCGCTTGGTTTGATATTTTAAAACGTGTGATAGATATATTGCCTGTAGCGGCCCCAATCCCATAGACACAGTCGGAAATTGCCAATAATCTGGCATTAGCCAGGGGTGTGGGTAAGATGGCAGTCCTTGCCGGCCGACTTCACGACGAAAATTTAAAAGTTGTTCTTCACTAATTCGTCCCTCCACAAAAGAGCGTGCATAAATACCTGGTGCTGAATGCCCTTGGTAAAGTACCAAATCACCTAAATTTCCATTTTCATAACCCCTGAAAAAATGATTAAAACCTACTTCATACAGTGTGGCTGCTGATGAATAAGACGCTATATGACCACCTAGACTATCGTCTTCAAGGTTGGTACGCATTACCATTGCCAGAGCATTCCAGCGAATCATTGAGCGTATTCGACGCTCAATAAAAATGTCGCCTGGTAGTGGTTGCTGTTGACTAACCGGAATGGTATTGCAATAAGGAGAGGTAACAGTATGAGGCAAATCTACACCGTATTGCTGGTTGGCATAGCGCGCCAACTCACGAATCAAATAAGTGGCGCGCTCGCCACCTTCATTTTTTATAACAGAACGAATGGATTCAAGCCATTCACGAGTTTCAACAAGATCGGTGTCGTGTTCCACAATATATCTCAATAAATGCTAATTTTAGGTTCGCGCAGTTTCAACTGCCCACGATTTAATAATGGCGTTGGTGAGAGAAGCTAAAGGAATGGCAAAAAACACACCCCAAAAACCCCACAAACCACCAAAAATAATCACTGCCAGAATTATGATTAAAGGACTCAAACTAACGGCTTCAGAAAAAACAATAGGCACTAATAAATTGCCGTCTAAAATTTGAATGGTTAGATAGGCAATCAATAAATACAGCGTATTTAAAGACCAGCCCCATTGTAAAAATGCTACCATTGCTACTGGTATGGTCACACTAAAGGCTCCAACATAAGGTACTAAAACAGACAACCCAACGACCATAGCCAGCAAAAGCGCGTAATGTAGCCCAAAGGCAGAAAATACAATATAAGAAACCACAGCAACTATGATAATTTCTATGGCTTTACCGCGAATGTAATTGGCAATTTGTATATCCATTTCATTAAAAACGCTTTGCAACATACCGCCTTTTGAATGCACCCAACCTTGCGTTTTAGACACGATAGCAGGCCAATCACTCATTATAAAATAAGTTAATACAGGCACCAGTATTACATAAATAAGTACCATAATAATATCGGGCAGCTGGGCAAGAACATAGGCTATTAGTACCTCACCAATTTGCAGTAATTCAGATTGTAAATACAATGCAAATTTATTGGCAACATCTGCCGTTATATAGTCTGGAAAATGTTGCTCCAGGCTCTGTATCATGGTTTGCATATTAATGGCAATGGAACTCCAGTTGTGCACTAATGACGTTAACTGTTGCCAGACGGTCGGCAACAAATAAAAACATAGCAGTAGAAGAATGCCCACTAAAACCAGTAAAGCAATTATTACCGCTATGTTACGCCTAACTTTAATCAACTCTAATTTGCGTACAACTGACTGCAACAAAAAAGCCAACACAAAACTAAGAATAAAAGGTGATAACAATCGACCCAGTAAGTTGAAGAAAATACTTAGTCCGATTAACAACCCCAGCAATAATAATACTTGTTCATTGCCAAAGTATTGATTTAACCATTTTTTAAGTTGTAAATACATTATTTTTCTGAGACTAATCTTAAGTCAGTTTATTCAATAATTAATTGGTGAATATCTGGTTTTTTTTCATTTTTTGTTTTTACATAATAGCTCAAAGACTTTTTGATAACATGAAAGGCCATGTCATCCCATGGAATATCACTAATGTGAAACAAGTCCACATCAGTAGACTCGGCAGTTGCGCCATAGTGGATGCTCTTCATTTTGCCAATATATATAAAATAAACCTGATTGACACGAGGGATATTGTATACACCATGTAATCTGACAATATCCACATTGGCCTGAGATTCCTCCATTGTTTCTCTGGCTGCGCCTTGCATTGTAGTTTCATCGTTTTCCATAAAGCCACCAGGTATGGTCCAATAGCCTTTGCGTGGCTCAATATTTCGCTTGCATAACAGAATTTTATCGCCTTCCACTACAATACAACCAGTAATAATTAATGGGTTTTTGTAGAAAACTGTATGACAACTGCTACATACGTCGCGTTCTAAATGATCCCCATCGGGAATAATACGTTTAATAGGTGCTGCACAGTGCGAGCAATACTTCATATTACTGTTTTAACTTGACCAATAGATTATAGACCTTGTCAGCAAACTTATTATAGGGAGGTGCTAAATATTTCATTGTGGTAAAAGGTGCCTGATAAAACACAGGGCGCAGTTTTGAACAGGAAATAAAACCTTCATAACCGTGATAATGCCCCATACCACTTGCCCCTACTCCGCCAAAGGGAATATCGTGTTGAGCAACGTGATAAAGTGCATCATTAACGGTAACACCGCCAGACATAATTCTATCAATGTAATGATTTGCCAATTTCCTGTTATTAGTAAAGGGATATAGTGCGAGAGGCCGGTCTCTGTCATTTACATAGTCGATCACTTCTTGTGGTTCTTTATAAGTCAGCACCATAAGCAGTGGTCCAAAGGACTCTCGGTGACGGATTGTCATTTCCTCTGTAGTGTTTAGTATAAGGTGCATGGGAAACTTGCGTAGCACTTGATTCACTTCCTGTTCAGGATTGAGCTTAATCACTGTTGCTCCTTTGCTTTGAGCATCTTCAACCGTGTCAATCAAGCGCTGGAGTGATAGCTGGTCAATAATAGAAGTGTAATCTTTACTGTTAATATCCGGGCAATGTCTGGAAACATAGGCTTTGGCTGCTTCAACAAAGTTATCGACTTGAGTTTCATGCACAAACACATAGTCGACGTTGGTACATATTTGACCTGCATTAAATTGCTTGACAAACATAATGCGCTCTACGGCTTTTTGCATATTGTATTTCGGGTCAATAATCGCTGGAGCCTTGCCTCCTAATTCTAAAATGACAGGTGTTAAATTTTTAGCTGCCGATGCCATCACTTTGCGCCCTGTAGCACCTGAGCCGGTAAAGATTAATAAATCAAAAGGGATTTGCGAAAATTGCACACCAATATCCCCCGTCTCTTCAAAAAATTGCAGTTTTTCAGGAGGAAAATAATCACTTACAATTTTTATTAACAAACGGCTTAAGCTCGTTGAATTTTCAGACATTTTTACCATTGCCCTATTCCCTGCAGCAAAGACTGCGGCTAATTGTGAAAAACTTAAGTTAATTGGAAAGTTCCAAGGGATAATAAGTCCTACAACCCCAAGCGGTTGAGGAATAACACGATTTTTGCCCCCCATAAACATACTGACGTCAACATGACGCTTTTGGACTCGCATCCATTGTCTCAGGTTAGAGATAATACTATTAATTCCATCGGTTACTGAAATAATCTCGGCAAATAAAGATTCATGCATTGAGCGGTTGCCATAGTCTTTGTTAATGGCTTCAACGATGGAATTGCGATGGTCGTTAATAATCTTTTTCAGTTGTAGTAAATCTTTTTTGCGTTGGTTGTAGTCTGCTGTGGATTCTTGCAAATAACTATGGCGTTGTATATTAAAGACATCGGTTAATTGCTGATCGATGCTTCCTGCATTTTCAATAAAATTTTTAGCTGGATTACTCATAAGAATCTCAAATGAAAATGATTAATAACTTTGGATAAGGTACTATATACGAATGCAGCGCAATTCCCAAATTAATTCCCAACAAATAGATAGCAAAATCCGTACATTTATTGCCAGGTGCCAAGACGTTAAATTGACAGAGTATAAAAACCATCCTGACAACCGCTATTCCCTAAGTGCTAATCGTTGCCAATTCAGCCAAAGTGACGCAGGTGTTATGGTACTATTACAACAGCAACCACAATGGCAGTTTGTGCTGACACAAAAAGCCCAACATTTAAACAAACATGCCGGGCAAGTGGCTTTTCCTGGCGGGAAATTCGACAGCAGTGATTTACATATTCTCAATACCGCTTATAGAGAAACTTTTGAGGAAATTGGAATAGATGCAAATTTAATTCAGCCTTTTTATTCCGTTAAACCGATTATGTCGCGCTACAACGTCAAGGTTCACTCTTTTTTAGCATTGCTGGATAAGAATGCGGTTTATAAGCCTGATATGAAAGAAGTTAGCCACACTTTTACTGTGCCTATCAAATATTTAGTGCAAACACCGCTTCAACATAAAATTGTAGAACATAATTTGGAAGCTCCTGCATGGGAAGTCGGCAACTTTATGATATGGGGCTTTACCGCTGGTGTTATCAATCATCTTTTACACATTATTTTTGGTGTGAAAAACAGCTCTGCATTTGATTTTCGATTTATAAAAAATTAACCTATCGCGTTTTTTAATAACTGCAATTTAACGGCAAACATGTCAAACCTCAATAATGCTGCTCAGCATTCCAATCTTGCACAATCACCTTGTGTATCTATTTGTCTGTTAGATGATAATGACATATGTAAAGGCTGCTTTCGCAGCGCAAAAGAAATCACTTATTGGGGTACTTATGATGAGCCGACAAAAATTGCAGTCAATCGATTAGCCCGGCAACGCGCTTCTCAATCGAGCTATAAGTTATGAGCGCATTTCATTTAGTTATTGAAGACGAATTTCAACGTCTGAATCAAACCATTATTGAGCAATTACATTCCAGTATTGAGTTAATTGAAACCATTGCCCATCATATTATTGATGGTGGAGGTAAACGCCTAAGGCCGTTAATGACCATCCTTAGTGCCATAACAACAGGTTATAAAGAACAAGAACAAGGTGATAAGCATTTATTATTGGCAGCTATTATTGAGTTTATTCACACTTCCACCTTGCTACATGACGATGTAGTAGATGAATCATCCATGCGTCGCAATCGTAAAACTGCCAATGCCATTTGGGACAATAGTGCCGCCGTATTGGTAGGTGACTTTTTGTATTCAAGGGCATTTCAAATGTTGACTCAAATTGGTAATATGCCAATTATGCGCGAGTTTGCCCACACGACGAATACCATTGCTGAAGGTGAGGTTAAGCAGTTAATTAACGCTGGCAAAATCGACTTAAATCTTGATGATTACCTGGATATTATCAGAAAAAAAACTGCTGTATTATTTGCCTCTGCCATGCGTAGTGGCTGCTTGTTAACTCATGACGGTAATTCACCTACTACACGCAGTTTGGGAGAGTATGGCATGGCATGCGGAATTGCTTTCCAGATACGCGACGATACTCTGGACTATATAGGTGATGAAGATGTCATCGGTAAAAATCTTGGTGATGACCTGGCCGAAGGTAAAATGACGCTCCCTTTAATTTATGCACTACAAAATGCCAGCCCAGTCCAACAAACAACTCTTACCTCAATAATCAAAAACAAAGATATTAGTCAACTATCTACTATCAATGAAATTATTCATGCAACAAATGCCCTTCAGCTGACTGATAATGTTGCCTGTCAATATAGCGACCAAGCCATCAATTTTTTAAAATCATTACCTGATAGCTCCTACAAACAAACCTTGGTTGATATTGCAGTGTT
This sequence comes from Pseudomonadales bacterium, assembly GCA_965204215.1. Lineage (GTDB taxonomy): Bacteria > Pseudomonadota > Gammaproteobacteria > Pseudomonadales > GM7GCV1 > CBDBDZ01. The sequence goes on from CBDBDZ010000012.1 coordinate 17,354, forward strand.
TGCTGTTGAGCGCAAGCATTGAATGAGCTTTTGCTTTTATTTTACCGCTTCATCAACCAGAGTTTGCAACTCACCTGCTGTTGCCATTTCCGTGACAATATCGCAGCCTCCAATTAATTCACCATTAACCCACAATTGCGGAAAGGTTGGCCAATTGGCAATAGCTGGCAAATTAGCGCGAACTTCCGGGTTGCTAAGTACATCAACGTATGCAAAACGCTGCCCACAACCCATTAGGGCTTGAACTGTTCGCGCTGAAAAGCCACATTGAGGCATATTAGGCGAACCTTTCATATACAACAAAATAGGGTTATCCGCGATTTGTTGTTTAATGTTGGTAACAATGTCTGGGGTCGTGGTCATGGCTTACTCACTAAATATCAATTAAATAAACTGCATGGACAGGTCAATGGCCTTGCAATGTTTGGTTAAAGCGCCAACTGAAACATAGTCAATGCCACTGTGTTTAAGGGCTTTAATTCGCTTTTTATCAATATTGCCAGATACTTCTAATTTACACTGTGGCGCAATATTATTACGTATGGTAACGGCTTTTAATATAGCATCATTATCCAGATTATCAAGCATTATTATATCAGCACTCTGCTCTAAAGCTTCTGATAATTGTTCATAGGTTTCCACTTCTACTTCAACAGATAAATCTGGTTTATTGTTGCGTGCTGTTTTAATAGCCTTAGCAATACCGCCACAAGCAGTTATGTGGTTTTCTTTAATAAGGAAGGCATCATATAGGCCTATACGATGATTATGACATCCACCACATTTTACAGCGTATTTTTGTGCCAATCTCAGTCCAGGCAAAGTTTTACGGGTATCAAGAATTTTTAATTGAGAGCCTTTCACCCACTGCGCATAGTAATTGGCACTGGTAGCAGTGGCAGATAAGGTTTGTAGAAAGTTGAGTGCAGTGCGCTCTCCCGTTAATAAATGCCTGGCGTTACCACTTAAACTCACGAGTATTTGGTCAGTTTTAACTTTTTCTCCATCAACCACATTCCAATCTATTTTGAGATTGTTATCTAACTGCCTGAATACTTCATTAACCCATTCAGTACCGCAAATAATGGCAGGCTCTCGACTTATAACAATTGCCTTCGCATTTACCTTGTTATCAATTAAAGTTGCTGTAATATCACCACTGCCGATATCTTCAGACAACGCTTGAGTAACAGAAGTTTTAATGCAGTAAAAAAGCTCAGGACTCATCACTATTGCATGTTTATCTAATTGAAGTGTGGCATAAATAAGACACGCATTTTACAATATCTATATTATGAATAATAGTATTGCTACAGAGCTTCATCTAGATGAATTGCATTTAAACAGTCAAGGCTGGTTAGTATCGAAACAGGTTCGCCATGTTAAATCTCCTAACTATAACCTGCGTCCTTGTGAAGTTGACTTACTTGTTATTCACTGCATATCACTTCCTGAAGGCGAATATGGTAATGGCTATATTAACAAGTTTTTTTGTAATCAATTAGATTGCTCACTACACCCAAGTTTCGCTGATATTGAACAAGCACAAGTTTCCAGCCACTTCATGATTGAGCGTACAGGGGAAATCATTCAATACATTTCTACTGATCATCGCGCGTGGCATTGCGGTATTTCCAGTTGGGATAATCGTACTAACTGCAATGATTTTTCAATAGGTATTGAATTAGAAGGTGTTGATACTAGTAGTTTTACCAATCAACAATACCGCAGCTTAATTTATTTAACACGCGCTATTTTGCGACACTATCCAACCATAAGCCATGAGCAAATTGTTGGGCATAGTGATATAGCTCCAACACGCAAAACCGACCCAGGAACCGGTTTTGATTGGTCTTACTACAAACAAAGCCTTTAATCCTGATGATATGTAGGTAGATTATGACTACTTTTGCACAACAAGCAATCGCTTTTAACCAACATCTGTCCAATATCGAACAACATGTTAAAGTACAGTTGCCTGAAAATTATGCGATTATGAACCCTTTTCAAAATGGCGAAGCCTTGGCTATCAGCAGTGACTTTTATAGAAAATTCTACAACGATTCCAAGCCAAGGCGCCTAATATTGGGCATAAACCCTGGTCGCAATGGCGCAGGGTTAACAGGTGTTGCTTTTACCGACAGCAAACAATTAGAAAAGCTAAATATTGACAGCAGAGGTATTCAAACCCATGAAACCTCCGCAGTGTTTGTTTATAAAATGATTGAGGCATTGGGTAGCGTTAAGGGTTTTTATCAGCAATTTTATTTTAATTCGCCATTGCCATTGGGATTATTAGTCACTAATACCAAAGGTAACCAGGTCAATGCTAACTATTATGATAACAAGACATTAACGCAATCAATGTTACCGTTGATAAATCACAGTATAAAGCATTACCAAACCATGTCTTTGGATCTGACCACTGTTTACTGCTTGGGACAGGGACAAAATTTTAAATTTTTGCAACAATGGAACAATAAAAATAAAGTTTTTGGAACAATTGTTGCGTTGGCTCACCCTCGCTATATCATGCAATATAAAACCAAATATATTGATGAGTACATCCAAATCTACCGGAAAGCGCTATTGGGTTAGAAAAGGTTTAACTGAATATGTCATTTCAGGCAATGGTTTTGTAATCTTTTTCCAAGCGTTTTAATTGTTTTTTTGATACGCCTCCCAAAATGGATATTGCATGACGCAGACGTGAGCGCGATAAATCTGCACCAATAGTAGCCATTAAATCAAATAAAGGAGGAGAGACATTTGAACCGCTAATGGCTATAAATAAGGGCTTTAAAAAATCTCTCAATTTGATATTCATTGTTTCAGACAGTGTACTTAGGCTTTGATAAAGTGCATCTCGCTGCCAGTCTTGTTGAGTATCTAATTGCCATGAACAAAACTGCAATATGGTCAACAACTTGTCTTTTTCAATATTAAGATGTTCAAATGATTCCTTATTAATATTTGGCATACCACTAAAGAATGCTTGTGATAATGTAATAAAGTCACTTAGCTTTTCAACTCGAGGCCTAAGCAGTGGAATGATTTGGGTTAAATACTCATCATTTAAACGCCACTGTTTTAATTGTTGCAAGAAATCGGCATCTGTACCCTCTTCCCTAAGCCACAAACCATTTAACCAGTTGAGCTTATCCAAATCAAATATCGGGCTGCCTAAGGATATTCTATCCATACTAAAGACATTTACCATTTCTTGCAAACTAAATTTTTCACGCTCATCTGGCATAGAAAAACCCATGCGACCCAAATAATTAACCAAAGCTTTGGCACTGTAGCCCATATCACGATAGTAATGGACACTGGTAGGGTTTTTACGTTTGCTTAATTTACTTTTGTCGGGATTGCGAAGTAATGGCAAATGGCATAATACTGGCATATCCCAACCGAAATAATCGTACAACAATTTATGCTTGGGAGCGGAGCTAATCCATTCTTCACCGCGAATCACATGGCTTATTCGCATTAAATGGTCATCTACAACATTAGCTAAGTGGTAGGTCGGCATACTATCCGATTTAAAGAGAACTTGAGTATCGACTTGTTGCCAATCTATTTTAACAGGTCCACGAAGCATATCTTCAATAACACACTCACCATCCTCTGGAACAACAAGACGAATAACAAAAGGCTGATTTTCAGATTTACGTTTTTGTATTTCTTCATCATCAAGCTGTAAATGTGAGCGCTTTAAAGCGCCATTATAACCTTGCTCTTTTAGCGACTGACGCAATAATACTAATTCTTCTGTACTACGATAACATTTAAATGCATGGCCTGATTTAAGCAATTCTTCGGCATAGCGTTGATAAATACCACCGCGTTCACTTTGACGATAAGGGCCGTATTCACCACCTTTATCTGGACCTTCATCCCAGTGTAAACCCAGCCATGTCAGACTGTCTAAAATGGCTTGTTCTGACTGTAAATTAGAGCGTTGCTGGTCAGTATCTTCAATACGCAATATCAATTTCCCTGTTTCACTGGTTTTAGCAAAACAATAATTGAACAATGCCATATAGGCGGTACCCACATGAGGGTCTCCAGTTGGTGATGGTGCAACACGAACACGAATCGGTTGATTATTCATTATGTTAGTTGATGACAAAGTTATTTGAGGCAATGATGTGAATTACAATGCTCTCAGATTGTAATTTCAATGGATAAATTATAACGTTATTTGACTCCTAAAATGTATTGATTTCCCTTAACCTAAATGAATTGAGACCGTTGCATTAGTCTTTTTTAGTCTGTGTTTAAGCAGGAAAAAGCAATAAAAAGCCCCAGGCAGTGAATACCTGAGGCTTTGTATTAAAAACTTGACGATGACCTACTCTCACATGGGAAACCCCACACTACCATCGGCGATGCAACATTTCACTTCTGAGTTCGGGATGGGATCAGGTGGTTCCATTGCTCTATGATCGTCAAGAAACTTGGATTTTGCCCCGGTCTATTTGATAGTATCGAGACAAAAAATAGGGCGATAGACGATTGACTTTCCAGTTTTCAAGATTTTCTTAGAACTATTGAATGGTTATCAAATTAAAATCTGGTTGGAGATTATATGATCAAGTCTCACGAGCAATTAGTACTGGTTAGCTCAACGCCTCACGGCGCTTACACATCCAGCCTATCAACGTCGTAGTCTTCAACGGCTCTTTAGAGGGTTTAAAACCCTAGGGAAATCTAATCTTGGAAGGGGCTTCCCGCTTAGATGCTTTCAGCGGTTATCCTGTCCGAACATAGCTACCGGGCAATGCCATTGGCATGACAACCCGAACACCAGAGGTTCGTCCACTCCGGTCCTCTCGTACTAGGAGCAGCTTTCCTCAAATTTCCAACGCCCACGGCAGATAGGGACCGAACTGTCTCACGACGTTCTGAACCCAGCTCGCGTACCACTTTAAATGGCGAACAGCCATACCCTTGGGACCAACTTCAGCCCCAGGATGTGATGAGCCGACATCGAGGTGCCAAACACCGCCGTCGATGTGAACTCTTGGGCGGTATCAGCCTGTTATCCCCGGAGTACCTTTTATCCGTTGAGCGACGATCCTTCCATACAGAATCGCCGGATCACTAAGACCTACTTTCGTACCTGCTCGACGTGTCAGTCTCGCAGTCAAGCACACTTATACCTTTACGCTCACTGTATGATTTCCGACCATACTGAGTGTACCTTCGTGCTCCTCCGTTACAATTTGGGAGGAGACCGCCCCAGTCAAACTACCCACCAGACAATGTCCTCGATCCGGATAACGGACCTGAGTTAGATCCTCAACAATACAAGGGTGGTATTTCAAGGTTGACTCCACGACAACTGGCGTCATCGCTTCAAAGTCTCCCACCTATCCTACACATGTAGTGTCAAAGATCATTGCCAAGCTATAGTAAAGGTTCACGGGGTCTTTCCGTCTAGCCGCGGGTATACGGCATCTTAACCGCAATTTCAATTTCACTGAGTCTCTGGTGGAGACAGCGTGGCCATCATTACGCCATTCGTGCAGGTCGGAACTTACCCGACAAGGAATTTCGCTACCTTAGGACCGTTATAGTTACGGCCGCCGTTTACTGGGGCTTCGATCAAGAGCTTCGCACGAATGCTAACCCCATCAATTAACCTTCCAGCACCGGGCAGGCGTCACACCCTATACGTCCACTTACGTGTTTGCAGAGTGCTGTGTTTTTGCTAAACAGTTGCAGCCACCTGGTTTCTTCGACCGGCCTCAGCTCAAAGAGCAAGTCTCATCACCAAAGCCGGTGTACCTTCTCCCGAAGTTACGGTACCATTTTGCCTAGTTCCTTCACCAGAGTTATCTCAAGCGCCTTAGTATTCTCTACCTGACCACCTGTGTCGGTTTCGGGTACGGTCACATCATACCTGAAGCTTAGAGGTTTTTCTTGGAAGCATAGTATCAACCACTGGGCTCAAAAGAGAGCTTCGTCATAACGCCTCAGCCTTCCCACTAAAGGGAGCAACCCGGATTTACCTAAGTTGCTGGCCTACACGCTTGAATCGGGACAACCAACGCCCGTCTGGTTTAACTTTCTCCGTCACCCCATCGCAGTAATAATGTGGTACAGGAATATTAGCCTGTTTCCCATCGACTACGGCTTTCGCCCTCGCCTTAGGGGCCGACTAACCCTGCCCTGATTAGCATGGGACAGGAAACCTTGGTCTTTCGGCGTGGGGGTTTTTCACCCCCATTATCGTTACTTATGTCAACATTCGCACTTCTGATACCTCCAGCATGCTTTACAACACACCTTCAACGGCTTACAGAACGCTCCTCTACCATGCATAGTAAACTATGCATCCGCAGCTTCGGTTTACAGTTTAGCCCCGGTAAATCTTCCGCGCAGGCCGACTCGACTAGTGAGCTATTACGCTTTCTTTAAAGGATGGCTGCTTCTAAGCCAACCTCCTAGCTGTCTGAGCCTTCCCACATCGTTTCCCACTTAACTGTAATTTGGGACCTTAGCTGGCGGTCTGGGTTGTTTCCCTCTTGACAACGGACGTTAGCACCCGCTGTCTGTCTCCCATGATTACACTCCACGGTATTCGGAGTTTGCATCGGGTTGGTAAGTCGGGATGACCCCCTAGCCGAAACAGTGCTCTACCCCCGTGGGTGAAACATGAGGCGCTACCTAAATAGCTTTCGAGGAGAACCAGCTATCTCCGGGCTTGATTAGCCTTTCACTCCAATCCACAGCTCATCCCCTAATTTTTCAACATTAGTGGGTTCGGTCCTCCAATTGGTGTTACCCAATCTTCAACCTGGCCATGGATAGATCGCCCGGTTTCGGGTCTATTGCCAGCAACTAAACGCCCTATTAAGACTCGATTTCTCTACGGCTCCCCTATACGGTTAACCTTGCTACTGACAATAAGTCGTTGACCCATTATACAAAAGGTACGCAGTCACATCACTCTCCACCCGAAGGCTAAGGGATGCTCCTACTGCTTGTATGCATACGGTTTCAGGTTCTATTTCACTCCCCTTGCAGGGGTTCTTTTCGCCTTTCCCTCACGGTACTGGTTCACTATCGGTCAGTTGGTAGTATTTAGCCTTGGAGGATGGTCCCCCCATATTCAGTCAAGATATCACGTGTCCCGACCTACTTATCGCAAGCTTAGTATCAATCCAATATTTTCGTGTACGGGGCTATCACCCTCTATCGCCGAACTTTCCAGAACGTTCCACTAACATTGAAAATATCACTTGCAGGCTGTTCCCCTTTCGCTCGCCGCTACTAAGGGAATCTCGGTTGATTTCTTTTCCTCCGGGTACTTAGATGTTTCAGTTCTCCGGGTTCGCCTCTTATACCTATGTATTCAGTATAAGATACCCAACTTAAGCGTTGAGTGGGTTTCCCCATTCGGGCACCGTTGGCTATAACGCTTTTTATCAGCTTACCAACGCTTATCGCAGATTAACACGCCCTTCATCGCCTCCAACTGCCAAGGCATTCACCGTATGCACTTAGTCACTTGATCATATAATCAAGCAACCAGATTTGTAACGATTCAAATAAATGTCTAAGACATTGCCTTGAAATAAAATTAAAATATTTGGTTATAAATATTTATAGTTTAACCATTTATAAAATGTAAAAATTATAAATAGTTGGAATAATCAATCATCTATCTTTTTAAAGAACGTTGCCACTTCAGTCGTAGTGCCTGCGTGGCTAGGGGTGCGTATTATACAAATCAAAAAGGTAAACACAAGCGCAGTTATCAATTTCTATTCTTTTTATTTAAAATAATTTTTATTGCACTAAATTAACGCATATTACACATCATAAAAAAATTATTAATTATTTTAAAATCAATAATATATATAAAATTAATTCAGATTATGATTTTAAAATAGCTGGTATTTTATTTTTGAAAAGGACATTCGTTAAAGATACGCTTATCACAAGTTTTGCAAATACCCTGCTCAAGCCTGGGTACAATTTCCTTAATGGCGACATTTTTTGAAAAATAGACATTTTCCTGTCCGATGACTCTGATAACATTGAACTGTTTAAAATTGCGAGTAATCTGCCGTTGCCTTGCGGTGATATAAAGTTGACCACCTCGATTATAACGACGTTTCGCTTCTTCAATAATTAGCTCGGCACCAGGCATATCAATTCTGTCGATACCTTTTAACAGTAATAACAAATGTTTTTGCTCCGAATTTTGCTTTTCCAATTGCCGAAACTGTCGCCTTAACTCTTCAATAGAACCAAAGTAAAGTTGACCATCTAAGCGCCCAATTCCTAATTGTGGGCACTGAGGAATATCAAAAGCCTGAGCATTGCGAAAATAACGCTCCTCTGTGCTGACATCAGGCGCAGTCATAGCTAAATAGGGTGTAAGTGAGCGTCTTAAAAAGAATGTCATCGACACCATTATGCCAATATAAATACCAAACTCCAGACCAATAATTAGCGATGATAAAAAGGTTACAGCCATTACAGTACTGGAAGTAGGGCTGGTTTTTAAAATGTTTTTAATATGCTCAAATTCCACCAAACGCCAAGCTACCAAAATAATCACTCCTGCAATTGCTGGAATAGGTATGTAGTTAATCCATGGTCTGACAAATAATAAAATCAACAATAAAAATAGCGACGCTAAAATTGCAGAGATCGGCGTTACTGCCCCTGCACTTAAATTTGCCGCCGAACGACTAAAAGAACCAGAACCCATATAAGCAGAGAAAAATGAACTGATAAAGTTCGACAACCCCTGCCCTATAAATTCTTGATTGATATTGACTTCTTGCCCTGTTTTTAAAGCAATACTGCGAGCAATAGCTGTAGCTTCTAATAACCCAACCAGAGCAAGTGCCAATGCTGTTTGTGCCAGCGATTGCAAATCAGTCATATCAAATTCTGGTATTGAAAAAGCAGGAATCAGTGACTGATTAATACTGTTGCCTGATAATACGATAAATTCAACGGCATAATTACTAGCGTTTGTTATATAAGCTACGCTCACACCAATCAGCAATGCAATTAAATAAGCAGGCAAATAGGGGAAATACTTAAATACAATAATGGAAATAGTTAATGCGATAGTTCCAATTAAAACACTTAACACAGTAGCAATATTGGTAAACATTTCTAACAGCCCTTGTTGTTGGTAAACAGCTATAAACTGATTCAGTTCCATGCCAAAAAAACCATCAAATTGGCTATAAGCAATAATAGCGGCAGCACTGGCAGTAAATCCAACCATAACTGAAGGGGATACAAAGTTAGCCAAAACACCTAAACGCAAACTGCCCAATAATAATTGAATTAACCCAGCCAGGCAGGTCAGACTAATAGCGGCTTTTACATATTCAGGTGATTCGGGGTTAAATTGGCTGGCTAAACTAGCAAATAACAATATCGAAATTGCTGTGGTAGGTCCTGAAATCATCTGCCTTGAAGAACCAAAAAGAGCTGCGATAACAGGGGTAACCAAGGCGGTATAAAAACCGTATTCAATTGGCATCCCTGCAATTGCAGCAAAAGCAATAGCCTGCGGCAACACCAGTATTGCCGATGTCAGACCAGCCACAATGTCAGCAATAAAGCTGGTGCGGTTAACCGCACCAAACCATAATAATGCAGGGAATAATCGTTGTAACACCAATTTAAAACCTCATCTTGCTGCCTTGATCATTTTTTAAAAAGGCTCTTTAATTATATCTGCCGCACGCTCTGCCACCATCATAGTTGGCGCATTTAAGTTACCGTTGGGAATGGTAGGAAATATTGAAGAGTCTACTACTCTCAAACCTTTCAAACCTCTCACTTTGAGTTGCGAATCCACCACCGCCATATCATCTTCACCCATTTTACAGGTACAAGACGGGTGATAAGCACTTTCAACCGCACTACGAACAAAGGCATCTATTTCCGCATCTGTTTGAATGGCATCTCCCGGTTGAATTTCGCCATTGCGATAATCATCAAATGCGCTTTGATTAATAATATCTCGAGTCAAACGCACGCAAGCCTGGAAAGCTTCAATATCACGCTTGTCTTGTAAATAATTAAATAAAATGGAAGGTTTGTCTCGCACATTGGATGTCCGTGCTTGAACCCTACCTCGACTAAAGGGTTTATTATGCCCTACATGCACTTGAAAACCATGACCTTTAAATGCCGCCTGTCCGTCATAGCGCATGGCAGCAGGTAGGAAATGGTATTGAATATCAGGCCAGGCCACCTTGTTATTGGAGCGAATAAAAGCGCAAGACTCAAAATGATTGGTAGCTCCCAATCCCTTTTTAAAGAAAATCCAACGCGCACCAATAATCAATTTATTAAACCAGTCTAATTTTCCATTAAGGGTAATTGGCTGCTTACATTGGAATTGAAAATAAAATTCCAGATGATCTTGTAAATTTGCCCCCACTCCTGGCAATTCATGCCGGCATTCAATACCTGCTTCTCTTAAGTTATCGGCACCCCCTATGCCTGATACCTGCAATATATGGGGCGAACCAATTGAACCCGCAGATAAAATCACTTCTTTGGAACAAAAAGCCCATTGCGTTTTTGACCCAACGCTATATTCAATACCACATATATTTTTGCCATCAGTTTCATCAAAAAGTAAACGCTGACAAATAGCATGGGTTATTAACGTAACATTGTTGCGTTTTAATGCCGGTTTTAAGTACACATTAGCAGTGGAGCATCTAACCCCATTTTTGACATTCATATGCATAGCACCAAAACCCTCTTGCCTCTCTCCATTATAGTCTTCTGTATACATATAACCTGCTTGTTGACCTGCTTCAATAAACGCATTATAAAGTGGATTTTGGCGATTATTGCCATTGTTCACTGCAATAGGACCTTCGCCACCGCGATAGTCATTTGCCCCTTCCATCCAGGACTCCAGCTTCTTAAAATAAGGCAAGCAATGTTTATAACCCCAGCCTTTAGCACCTTCGGCTTCCCATTCATCAAAATCACCTGCATTACCTCTGACAAATACCATGCCATTTATAGAAGAAGAACCGCCCAACACTTTTCCTCTGGGACAATGAATTTTACGATTATCCAGAAAAGGTTCAGGTTCGCTTTCAAACTGCCAGTTGTATTTTTGCATATTCATGGGTATTGACAAAGCCGTAGGCATTTGAATGAATATGCTGCGGTCACTTCCCCCTGTCTCCAGCAATAAGATGTTAACTGATTTATCTTCACTAAGGCGATTTGCCAACACACAGCCAGCGCTGCCTGCACCAACGATAATATAGTCAAAAGGATTGGGTTTCTTCATTTGTTAATGTTGTTATGATATCACGCCATGTCTGTTTGAATCTATTAACCTGGCAATAAAATATTGCTCCTGCGTATTTTATTGGTCACCATTCCATTCCCGCAACGCGAAGTGCGAATATTGAGCTAACTATTTTTTACAAATCATTTAATCCGGCAACCAATCTGCTATAGCTGTTCCAATTTCATCAGGCGAATCTTCTTGTATAAAGTGATTACCCGCTACCGTTACTTCAGTTAAATTTGGAAAGGTACGCACAAAATCTCTTGCCTTACCTGTCATCAATGCACCAGGTTCAGCGTTAACAAATAATTTAGGGGTAAGACTTCGCTGTAACCATTTTGCGTATTCAGTGACTATCTGAGTAACATCTTCTGGCTCGCCTGCAATAGGTATTTGTCTTGGCCATGTCAGTGTAGGTCTGCGATCTTCGCCTGCATTGGCAAAGGGTCTGCGGTATTCCGCCATTTCCTCTTTGGTTAAATCGCGCAAAATAGAACCCTTTAAGATGTGCTCTACAAAGATATTTTTTTCTAATATCATTTCTTCCCCTACTTCTGAGCGCAAACCTTGTAATAATCTGGCAAAGCCTTCAGGCATATTATCTAGCGACTTGGCTGCAGCAGCTATACCTTCCATAAACGCAATGCCTTTTACTGCGTTTGGGTTTTGGTGCGCCCAGTGAAAACCCAAGGCTGAACCCCAGTCGTGAATAACCAAAATGACATTTTGATTGACATTTAAGTGTTCCAATAACGCAAACAAGTATTTTTTATGCTCCACAAATTGATAACTTTCTGCATTGGAATTGGGTAGTTTGTCCGAGTCTCCCATACCAATCAAATCAGGAGCAATTAAACGTCCTCTTCCTTTTAAATGAGGCATAATATTGCGCCAAAGATACGAAGAGGTAGGGTTACCATGCAGAAAAACAATAGGATCGCCCTCACCTTCGTCAATATAAGCCATTTTTAACCCATGGATTGCTGCAAACTGTTTGCGACTTTTAAACTCATTACTCATAATTACTCTTAATTATTTGGGGGTAAGCTAAATCAAATTGTAACTACTCAAGTACAAATAATTGTACAATTGAAAATTATATTAATAACTCCAGTCTATCATAATGCTAAAGAATTTCAATCAGTTCCCCCCCATTGACCAGGTAAATTATACCGTGCAAACGCCCTTGTCTTTTCTCAAACGAATTGTCAGCGTGCGACCTGAACAGCCTGCTGTAATTTATGGAACCCGACAATATACTTGGCGTGAATTTTCTAATCGTTGTCATTTATTGGCGTCGGCCCTTACCAAACTGAGTATTGAAAAAGGCGATACCGTTTCCATAATTGCAGCAAATACACCTGAAATGGTGGAAGCACATTTTGGTATTCCGCTAGCTGGTGCTGTTATCAATGCAATAAATATCCGCCTGGATGCCGCTACCCTTGCCTATATTCTAACGCACAGCGACTGTAAATTATTAATTACCGACAGCCATTTTGCACCTGCAGTAAAGGCAGCCGTTGCTATGTTAGATACTCCTATCACTATTATTGATATTGTTGATACTCAGCATCCAGACACTCCTGATGTCAAACAATTAGGAACAATGAATTATGAGCAATTACTAGCCAGTGGAGACAGCGACTTTGCAGGCATTATGCCAACATCAGAATGGGATCCTATTGCACTGAATTATACCTCTGGAACCAGTGGCAAACCCAAAGGTGTTGTGTATCACCATCGCGGTAGTTACTCTATGTCACTGGGAACAATTTCGGCATGGAACATTCCACACAATGCCAAGTATCTTTACACCGTCCCTCTCTTTCATTGCAATGGTTGGGGGCATGCCTGGACGCTAGCCGCTCAGGCCGGCACTATTGTTTGCAATCGTGAAATTAATGCCGATGTCATTTTTAAAGCGCTGATTGAACATCAAATCACCCACTTTGGAGCAGCCCCTATTGTGCTTTCCATGTTAGCCAATGCCGATAGCTCACTGCATGATGCTTTTCACAGACAGGTTAAACACCGTGTCGAAGTCATGACGGCAGGAGCGCCACCACCTTCTGAAGTGTTAAAGAAAACTGAAGCTCTTGGTTTTAACGTCACCCATGTTTATGGTTTAACGGAAACTTATGGTCATGCCGTTATCTGCGAATGGCAGCCTCAATGGGATAGTTTTGATGACCAAAAGCGCGCTGAATACAAATCGCGTCAAGGCGTTGCTTTTCCAATGCTTGAAAGTGTTGAAATCGTCGATATCAACACAGGAGAGTACCTTCCGCACGATGGCGAATCCATAGGTGAAATCGTTTTTCGCGGCGACATTTTAATGAAAGGTTACTACAAAGACCAGGAAGCAACTGACAAAGCCTTTGCCAATGGGTATTTTCATTCAGGCGACTTAGGTGTTATTCACCCTGATGGTTATTTGCAGATAAAAGACCGCCTGAAAGATATTATCATTTCCGGTGGCGAAAATATCTCATCGGTTGAGGTAGAATCGACCCTCTATCAATTTCCAGGTGTAGCGGCTGCAGCTGTAGTAGCGAACCCTGATGAAAAATGGGGAGAAGTTCCCCATGCCTTTGTGGAAATGATTGCAGGTCAAGAAGCCTGCAAAAAAACTATCATTCAATTTTGCCGAGATAATATGGCACATTTTAAATGCCCTAAACACGTCACTTTTACTGAATTGCCCAAAACATCAACAGGCAAGATTCAAAAATTTGAATTGCGTAAGATGCTTGACTCATAATTAGTAATCAAATTCTTCTAAAAACCACCAAACACTCCACTTAACGACACCAATATGAGCACTCCCTACAAAGCCCCTCAACAAGACATGTTATTTGTAATGAATGAATTATCGGGGCTACCAGACTTAGCCTCGTTACCCATATTTGAGGAAGTAACACCCGACGTAGTCGAAGCCATTGTCAACGAATCGTCCAAATTAGCAGAAGAAGAAGTTGCACCGTTAAACTGGAATGGTCATTTAGAAAAAGTCCGTTTAGATGACAATAATAACGTCGTCAGTGCCAGTGGTTTTAAGAAAGCCTTTAAAGCCTTTGCCGAGTCGGGCTGGGCCTCACTGAATGCAGACCCCAAATATGGCGGTCAAGGAATGCCTGAATTATTGCAAGTCACCTTAGTGGAAAACTGGAATGCTGCCAGCATTTCTTGGGGATTATGCCCATTGCTGTCACAAGGTGCTATTGAAGCCATAACCGCCAAAGCCAGTGACGAGTTAAAAGCAACTTATTTACCAAAAATGATAATGGGTCAGTGGTCTGGAACCATGAATTTGACCGAACCACAGGCAGGTACAGATTTAGCTTTAATTAAATCTACCGCCACCCCTGCTTACGACAAGCAAAATGGCGAACATTACCGAATTAGTGGACAGAAAATTTTTATCACGTGGGGTGAACACGATATGACCGATAATATCATCCATTTGGTTTTGGCTCGCCTGCCCGACGCTCCTGCGGGTGTAAAAGGTATTTCGCTTTTCATTGTTCCCAAGTTTTTAATTAATGAAAACGGTAGTCCAGGCAAGCGCAATGATGTAAAAGCCATTGCGTTAGAAGAAAAAATGGGCATTCATGCCAGCCCGACCTGTGTTATGAGCTTTGGTGATAACGGTGGTGCAATCGGTTATTTAGTTGGCGAAGAAAACGCTGGGCTAGCCTGCATGTTTGTGATGATGAACAATGCCAGATTGGGTGTGGGTATTCAGGGCATAGGTGTTTCTGAGCGCGCCTACCAGCATGCGCGCGACTATGCCATGCAGCGCGTTCAAAGTATTGCACCTGGAGCAAACCAATCAGGTACCATTATTAAACATCCGGATGTTCGCAGAATGCTGTTAACCATGCGCTCGCTGACCGAAGCTGGCAGAGCTCTCGCCTACAGCGCGTACAGCAGTGTCGATTTACAACATCATGGTGTTGATCAAGAAACCCGCAATTACCACAAACAACGCGCGGCATTACTTACTCCTGTTGTAAAAGGCTGGTGTACTGAATTTGCGCAAGAAGTTACTTCTATCGGTATTCAAATCCATGGAGGCATGGGTTTTGTCGAAGAAACCAAAGCAGCTCAACTTTATAGTGATGCGCGAATACTACCCATTTATGAAGGTACCAACGGCATTCAAGCCATGGATTTAATAGGGCGCAAAACCTTATTTGATTCAGGTGTGACAAGTGATGCTCTCAATGCTGAAATTCAGTTAGTTATTGATGCAGCAAAATCTGACTCTTCACTATCAACATTAGCCGAGAGTATGCAACAAGCTCTGAACAGTTTGATGGATAGTAAACAATTTATAATAAATGCGGGCAAAGGCGATGCATTTTTTGCAGGTTCTGTTGCCTACAGTTATCTAATGTTATCGGGTTATATTTGTGGTGGTTGGAAAATGCTGCAAGCGGCTACAATCGCAAATAACAAACTGCAAAGCTCAGATAATACTTATAGCAAAGCGTTTTTACAAACAAAAATCCATACCGCCAAATTCTATATGACTCAAATTTTGCCGCGTTATTTGGGTTATGCCCAAATGATACTGGCAGGCAGCGAAGACATTATGACACTTGAAGAAGCATTATTTTAACCCAAATTATGCATTAGAAATTATAGCGAAGGCAAAAATGGCAATAAAGACAGTAGCTCGCGCAAGAAAAAAATTGTTTGAATCGACGAGCCTATTTTTTACTTTTTTC
Organism: Pseudomonadales bacterium; assembly: GCA_965204215.1. Lineage (GTDB taxonomy): Bacteria > Pseudomonadota > Gammaproteobacteria > Pseudomonadales > GM7GCV1 > CBDBDZ01. Next base: position 33,404 of record CBDBDZ010000012.1, read on the forward strand.
AAAAAGTTTCATAAAAATAGTTGACTTATGAAAAATAAGCATGCTACCTTATAAAAAGTATTTTTTAATTAATTTAACGGTGAAGAATATTATGGCTAAGGCTAATATCCTCTTTCTTTTTTTTGCATCTTTGTTTTTTTTGGTCTCTTGTGATAGCAGCACTCGCTCCAGTAGTCCTGCTTCCAGCAATACTCCAATCGCCACAAACACTGCTCTGGCATTTACTACAGCAAACCGCACCACTGTTCTTGAAAATAATACAGCAACCAATTTTATAGCATCAGTAACCGATAATAACTCTGTCACTTTCGCTATTAGCGGCGGAGCCGACCAACACCTGTTTAGCATTGACTCTCAAAGTGGTGTTCTATCATTCAACACTGCACCTGACTATGAAATGCCTACTGATGTTGATACAGATAACAATTATTTGCTGGAAATCAGTGCAGATGACGGCAATGGCGGTTTTGTTACTCACTCACTAACAATAACTGTCAATGATGAATCCTTATTGCAATTACAAGTCAGTTATCCGACAGCTAATGCCAATTTGGGTGGCGGAGTAATACAGACCGTCGTCACTGGCAATATTATCGATGTTGAAGGCGGCATAATCGAATTGGACAGTTTTGATCAAATTACCGTTAACGGTGTTCAAGCCTCTATTACCGATATAGACGGATTGCGTTGGGCCGCCAATATTCCTGTGGAAAATGGTGATAATACATTGACCATCGAAATAAACTCAGCCGATGGGGAAACTTTACATACAGTGAGTCAAAAACTGACCAATCAAATGAATTTAATTAATCCAAACAATGTGATTTTTGACGACGTTCGCAATCGCTATCTGTTTATAGATTCTGGTCTCGATGCACTATTTGCGCTGGATTTATCATCGTCTACCCCAACCAGAACGCTGATCTCTAATGGCAATAGGGGCTCAGGGATAAATATATCCTTCCCCATTGATATTGCCCTGGATAACAATCGTATTTTAGTAGTAAGCAGCTTCCCTGATGGAATCTATGCCATTGATTTGGAAACTGGAGACCGATCACTTATTACTGACAATAATACAGGAACAGGCACTACTCTTTTTTGCCCCACTGCTATTGCAGTACAAAGTAATACTCGTGCATTAATTACAGATCAATGTCGCGATGCATTATTTGCAGTGGATTTGTCGACAGGTAACCGAACCATTATTTCCGGCAGTAGCACTGGTAGCGGTGTGGAACTAAATAATCCATCAGATATTGCCATAGATAGCTTCAATAATCGCGCACTGGTAACCAATTCATTTTTCCCCGATTCACTATTTTCCATTGATTTGAACACTGGTAATCGAACCATTATTTCGGGCGATACTACAGGTACAGGTACTACTTTTTTTAACCCTGCTGGTGTTGCACTAGATGCTGACAATAACCGGGCTATCGTCATTGATTCGTCTCGCAATACATTATTTGCTGTCGATTTGGATACTGGTAACCGCACCATTATTTCCAGCAGTAGCACGGGTATTGGTACTACCTTTGCTAACCCAGTTAAAATAGCACTGGATGTAACCAGTAATCGTACTGTCGTTGTTGACACTTCCAGGGATGTACTATTTGCAGTAGATTTAACCACTGGTAACCGAACAATTGTCACGACCAATCGTATCGGTTCCGGTATTGAATTTCAAAATCCTTCAGGTATTGCCATTGACAACATCAACAATCAGTTACTGATAACTGACTCCAGCCTTGATGCTATTATCAGTGTCGATCTAAATACTGGCAATAGACGTATATTATCAGATGACGACTTTGGTACTGGCACTACTTTTTCAAATCCACAAGCGATTGTTGTTAATTCCGATAATAATCAACTACTGGTTGCCGACGATTTTCGCGGTGCTATCTTCTCAGTAGACCCTCAAACTGGTAATCGCACTATTACAGCCGATGCCAATACAGGTTCTGGTACTATTTTCTCCAACACTGAAGATATAGTACTTGACAGCGAAAATAATCGAATCCTGGTATTGAAAGCATTCCCTGCCCGTGTGCTTGCCGTTGATCTGAGTAGTGGCATTACCGAGATTTTATTCAGTGCGGAAGATACAACCAATCTACCATGCTCCTCAGGTATGGCACTTACAACTACTGAGGTATTAATTTCAGATACTTGTATAAACGCTATCGCATTGGTAAATCTGGATACCGATGAAGTATCAATTATTTCGGATAGCAATACAGGTTTTGGACCTACCCATAATAACCCTGTCGATATTAGCCTTGGTAATGACAATAACCACGCCTTGATTTTGAATTCATTCCCATCTTCTGTCATCGAACTTACTATCAGCAATCGAAACCGCACGGTAATTTCAGACAACAGTGTCGGTACTGGTATTATCCCCGACTTTCCACAGGAAATGATTTTTGACCGTGAACACAATCGTCTATTTATTGTCGACAACCAGATGAATGCTATATTTGTAATTGACCTTGACAGTGGTCAACGAGCAATCTTTTCCATATAAGAACCATTGCATTAGGCATCCTGCCTATGTAACTGGGGTCGTATTAGAAAAATCCGGTTTTTCAATACTCTCAAGGAAAATAAGCGAGAGTATGGCAATGAATGGTTCGTCTATCGGTTGCATGATGCTACCTAAAGCCTATCTGGCGTACTCATCTGTAGTCTTCACTAATGCTTCGGCAATACCTGGTTCATCAAAGGCATGACCTGCGTCTGGAATAATTATAAAATTTGCGCCAGGCAGTACTTTATGTAAATCCCACGCAGTTGCCATTGGTGTGCATACATCATAGCGCCCTTGTATGATGGTTGTGGGTATGTCTTGCAGTTGTCTGGCATGGTCAATTAACCAATTATCGGTTTCAAACCAGCCACCGTTGATAAAATAATGACACTCTATACTCGCAAAGGCAATAGCAAACTGTTCACTACCAAAATACTCTATTTGCGCCGGGCGTTGCAATAAGTTGATGGTGCTGCCCTCCCATCTGCTCCACGCTTTTGCCGCTTCAATTTGTTGCGATTTATTCGTTCCTGTCAGGCGCTTGTAGTAAGCACTCATTAAATGATGCCGCTCATTGACAGGAATGGGCTCAATAAATTTTTCCCATTCATCTGGAAACAGCCTCGAAGCACCACATTGATAGAACCATTCGAGTTCAAAACGCCTGAGAGTAAAGATACCTCTTAACACCAATTCCGATACACGATCAGGGTGTTTAATGGCATAGGATAACGCTAAAGTGCTGCCCCATGAGCCACCGCATACTTGCCATTGCTCAAAACCTAAATGCTGTCTTAGAAGCTCCATATCATCTACTAAATCCCAAGTAGTGTTATGTTCCAGCGATGCAAAAGGTTTACTTCGACCGCAGCCACGCTGGTCGAACAAAATAATATGATATTTTTCAGGATCAAAAACACGGCGTTGCATTGGGTTACAACCACCTCCTGGACCTCCATGTAAATAAACTGCTGGCTTACCACTGGGGTTACCGCATTGCTCATAGTAAATTTCATGCCCATGACTAACGCTGAGCATTCCCCAATCGCAAGCCTCAATGGGAGGATAAAGCTCTTTTTGTATCAATGCTCTCCACCAGTGTTAAAGTTAAGAATAGCCAAAGACCAACGAACGGTAACAATTTTCAAACCAGGTTATGCATTAGAAATTGTAGCGAAGGCAAAATGGCAATAAAAATAATAGCTCGCGCAAGAAAAATAAGCGGAAACATAACAGGGCTATGGCGAGCATTATTTTTCGAGCAAGCTGATGTTTTTGAAGTCATTTTTGGAAATAGTCGTTTTCTAATGCATAACCTGGGTTTAAATTGGCTATTGCCTCAGCAATTATTTTCTGCGCCGCTTTTGTCGCTTCTTCATCATAAACAGAACCTGCTTCAATATTAACTTCACTGGGGGTGGCGTGATCAAAAGTGTGAGTAGCATTTTCAAAAACGAAGTATTGGAAATAATCACGCATATCTTGATGCTCTTTTGCGTAATTAATACAAATTTGTTGATCGATATAGCGATCATTACCTCCTAAAAACATAGTAGTCGGAATTTTAATATCCCAACGCTCCATACAAGTGCCATAAAAAAGAAAACTGTACTTTAGACCATCAAAACTGTTTGCTTTCCATTGCGCTAAACTTAAAGGCGGTTGCTGTCTGGAACCATACACCTGTGCCTGCCATAGCGTCATGGCACCATGAGAAAAGCCAGATAATATAATTTTATCGGTATCAATATAGTCCAATGTTTTAACATATTCGATGCTGGCAAACACATCGGCTGCTCGTTGCCAAGGTGTCATGGCAGTAAAGTTACAGGCATCGTCAGGGTTAATACCTCGGCCACTATAACTGTCTATAGCCATCATTACTACCCCCATGGCGTTGTAAAAATTTGCCCAGTCTTGCTCGTGGCTCAATGTCGGTCCACTACAGCCATGAAAAAATAAAACCACAGGAAATTTCTCTACTTTACCGGGTTTGTAGATGCGGTCATATGGTCTTAGTTGTTGATTAATCGTTTCGATTGTCGTAAATTCAACATTTTTGATAGCATGTTGATAAGCCTCTTCCATAAATTGTAACAGACCTGCCCCATTAACGGCATTTTCAAGGTTTGCTTCCTGATTGGCTAATTGATTTGAATGACAACCAGTTAAAATCATAAGCGTTACTATAGTGGTGATAAATATTACTTTCTTCATTTAATCTGACTCAAGTTGGTCAATGGTTTTAATATTATCAGAGGGCAATGGTGTTTGACACATTTCTAAATGCAAACGCCCTCCTGATTTATAGCTATGCTTTTGAATAACATCCAGATTAAGCTCTATACCTAACCCTGCATCAGTTGGAGCATGCAAATAACCTTCTTCCCAATGCAACCGTTTATTGTTGACGAGCGCATCGTGAAATTCGGTATGAATTGTTTCCAAAATTAAAAAATTAGGCAAGGTGAAAGCCAGATGCGCCGCGGCAGCGTAGGCGACAGGGCCGCAATATATATGCGGCGCAATTTGAGCATTATATAGTTCTGCCAATGCCGCTATTTTTTTGGTTTCCCATAACCCACCACTGCGCCCAACATTGGGTTGCAATATGGTAGCACCGTTGACCAAGGCGCGGTGAAATTCTGTTTTTGTCGTTAAACGCTCCCCTGTAGCAATTGGTATAGTGGTTGCATTAGCTACGGTTTGTAAAGACTCTAATTGGTCTGGCGGGCAAGGTTCTTCAAACCAAAGCGGGTCGAAAGCTTCTACACGCTGTGCCAGTCGAATAGCTGATGATGTCGTCATTTGACCATGTGTACCTAATAATATATCCATCTTATCGCCCACCGCTTCGCGAATGGCTTTAATATTAACCTCAGTTCTTACAAGTTCTGCTATTGATAACTCTCTGCCTCCTTGAAAACTGTAGGGGCCTGCCGGGTCTTGTTTGATGGCAGTAAAGCCTTTATCCTTATATTTCAATGCCGCTTTAGCTGCTAAATCTGCATTGTGGTAAACATCACCTCCTGCATCGGCTGTATTATCTAAAATATCATTATAAAGGTAGGTATAAGTTCGCAATTTATCGTGAAAACGCCCGCCCAGCAACTGATAAGTAGGGACATTATGTGCTTTGCCTAAAATATCCCATATTGCCATTTCGATACCGCTAAAAACCCCCATCATGGAAATATCCGGCCGACCTGTAAAACCCGCTGAATAAATCTTTCTAAACAGCATTTCAATACGATGAGGGTCAGCACCTGCAATAAACCGGTAAAAAGTATCTTCTATCATGTTGCAGGCAATATCACCAGACACGGGTATGCCATAACACTCCCCTATTCCTTCAAGTCCATTGTCAGTTTTTAATTGCAACAACACCCAAAACGAACCACCTATTGCCGTAGGTGGAACTGTTACCCATGTTTGAATGTCTGTTAGTTTCATCGCTATCAAATCATTGTATAATATTCACAGTGTAGTGCTTTGCCTTATACCCCACATTTACAACAAATTATCCAATTATAGCAAAAAAACTTGAAAACCAAACGCCGCAATGAAGATTCCGTAATATCCTTTTTAGATATTATTTGCTGTGGTTTTGGTGCCATTGTGCTGCTGTTATTATTAATAAAAACAGGTGGAGAAGGCGCTTTACGAGGTGATAATCAAGACAAAATTACCAGCACCATTAAGCGCATTCAGGAAGAAATATATAGCATTCGCGGTGAAACCGATGTAGCCATTCAAGAACTTAACGCCAAACAGGAACAATTATCTCAATATAAAGAGCGCATTGCTATACTGCGCCTGGAACAAGAAAAACTGTTGAATGAGTTACAAAGTAGCGACAATATTGCAGGCAAGCAACAAGCGGAAAAACAGCAGTATGAATTAGCACTTCAACAGCTAACTGAAACCATCAAAAATTTGGTTAAAAAAGATGATAACGACTATATTGGTGGGGTGCCTGTGGATTCGGAATACATTATATTTATTATTGATACATCAGGCAGTATGGCATCAGTAGCCTGGGGGCGACTGTTGCGTGAAGTGGAAGATATTTTGTCGATTTACCCTGATGTAAAAGGAATTCAAGTCATGAATGATATGGGCAATTATATGTACAACAGTTACGCCAACCGCTGGATACCCGATAGCCCCAAACGTCGCCAATTAATTATAAAAACATTGACTAATTGGCGACCTTTCAGTAATAGCAGCCCGGTTGAAGGTATTACTGCGGCTATCAAAACCTATTATTCACCCAAACATAAAATTAGCCTTTATGTGATGGGCGATGATTTTAGCGGCAATATCAATGGAGTTCTAAAACAGGTAGTGAAACTTAATCCAAAAAATGCTCAAGGTGAATCCTTAGTCAGAATTCATGCTATTGGCTTTCCTGTAGCTTATTCGCAAGCCAGGCAAACGAATCAGCATTTTGCAAGTCTAATGCGTAACCTGGCGGAACAAAACAGTGGTGCTTTCGTTGGCTTAAACTCGAATAATTAAACAATGCATAAACTTTTGGCTACCTCTATTAATTCGCTCCTGCGAATTAATAGATTCGAAAATAAAAAATGCAATTTTTATTTTCTCGCAAAATCAACTGTTTACAACAGCCGATTTTGTCAGTATATCCTATACTACCCGGAAACCTCAATAAATAGAGGTTCCCTTTTAACAATTGCTCTTTGCTTAATGACATTTTCCCTGCTTGGTAGCTGTTCTAATCATATAAAAATTAGTCCAAAACCGCTCACTCCACTGGTTGAACCATTACATGTGCCGGTAGGACTAATTACAGAAAAGGACTTTAAGAAATTAAAAGTTAAGCAACGCAATGCAGAAAACACCCGTACTCGCAGAACCTTTATTATTGGTCCTGCACAGCATTTATTATTTACCAATCTTATCGATGCTATCTCTGGTGACCACCGCTCAACGCCCACTATACTTGTTAAACCTGTCTTATCACAATATAAAGTCTCTGACCCTGTCGCCGGCGGTTCTGCAAAGTATGAAGTTTGGTTAACTTACAAAATAATGTTACACAATACACTGACCAATCAGCAAGAGGTTTGGGTATTGCAAAGTTATGGCGCAGCCAAAGAACCAGCATTGAGTATTGAGAATGCCAGCTTCAACAAAGCCACTCAAAAAGCTATCAGGCAATTCGGTACTCTATTTTTAACCCAGTACCGTAAACGCAATATTTTTCAGCAACTGACTCAAGCATCGGTACAATGAAAACAATCGTTGCTCTCACTCTAGTTGCTTTTATTTCTGGGTGCACTTATGTCAATGTCGATAAAATTGAAATTGACCAGCCTGTTGCTATACAAGAGGGCGAGTCTATTGTTATTCTTAAAGCCGAACACCCTCAAGCTGTTACGGAAAGCAGCTTGATTAGCTGCTTAAATAAACATCTAAGAAAGTCCAACCCTAAGCTTAATGTGCTAAAAGAAAAAGAGTTTGTAAACAATTTTTACCCATGGTTTGAACCCGAAGTCGCACCTTCTACCCCCGGCAAATTGGAGGAGCTAATGACAAGACCGCTTGTGGTTAAAAAATTATCCGAACTTAAATTAAACTATCTTATTTGGGTAACAGGTTCAACCGAATCACACGATAACAAACTGGCGCTAGCCTGTGGACCCCAAGGCTGTTTAGGTTTTGGTTCGTGGAAGAATACAGGCAATTATGAAGCGATTATTTGGAGACTTGACAGGTTGAGTCACTCTAAAGTAACTGATTCCAACACATCCGACACTACACAAGCAAGTCGTCTGGAAATAGGCAGAATTAGCACTGATGCCACAGGAACGTCCTACCTTCCTGCTGTCGTCGTTCCTCTACCTATACTCGCCAGAGTGCAAGCTAGAGCTTGCACAGGGATGGGTAAAGAACTAGCCAAGTTTTTCAGCGATGCCTCTGCATAAACTCCTGATACTCATTTTAGCACTGATTAGCTCTTACAGCTATTCTCAAACCAGTCACAAGCAAATCATTGAAGCTACACCGCTGTATCCAGATGAAGAATTAGCAACATATGTTCAGTCTGTTCTTGATAAGTTGGTAAGTGCCAATACCAAAGGCAAAAAACGCTACCTGGTCTACGTACTCGACAGCCCCGACATCAATGCATTTATAACTCCAGCTGGTAACATGTATATATATAGAGGGCTACTTAACCATGTAACTTCCGAGGCTGAATTAGCTGGTATTCTTGCACATGAACTTGCACACATACGCGACAGACACGCTCTTAAATTAAAGTCTTCTACTGCACTACAAAATGTTGTTTCTATAGCAGCAGCCATTACTGCAAGAAGCAGTGAAGTGGGTAATGTGGTGGGAATTTTTGCCAAAGCGCAGAAAAGTGGTTTTGGGCGCAAACTTGAACTAAGAGCCGACGAGCTAGGCGCAAAGTATTTATACAACGCAGGCTATTCACCTTTCGCACTAATTGATGTATTAACCTTATTAAAAAATCACCAGCGTTTCGTCACATATAAAGCCAAGTTGCAAGGGCAAGGCTTTCAAACATACCACGGCGTTTTTGCTAGCCACCCGCGCAACGACAAGCGCCTGCTAGAAGTGATAGAACAAGCAGGAGAACTGCCTCCCAATGAGGATTTTATTGGCAGAAAAGAAGTACGTTTAGCTCTTGAAGGTGTTGTCTATGGCGACAATGCCATAACAGCAAATACAGATACCTTTGCCTACATTCATCGCAAACACGGCATAGCAGTTGACCTTGGCAATAACTGGCAAACTAAAGAAAATGGTGATACGGTTACTTTTTATTCTGAAACTGATGGAATTTCTTTAGCATTTGAAACTTTTAGGGAAGCAAGACACCATTGCAATAACTCTATCGACAGTGCTATAGCAAAGCCTTTAAACAATCACGACATCGGCTATTATTTAATACGGCAACCTAACCTGCTTGCCTGCATTCAAATAGGCACCAGAAGTTTTCATTTTGTGGGAAACAGTTCCAACCCTCCATTATCAGAACAAGATATAGACCAGCTACTGGTGATTATCAACACTTTTCGACGAGTTAGCCGTAGCGATTACCAAGCCAACAATACCAAAAACATTTACTACCAGCGCGCCCAGCCAGGCGATACTTTTGCCAAATTAGCCCGCAATCAAATTTTAGGGAAGCACACCGAAGATTACTTGCGTCTGATTAATAGCTTTTACCCCAAAGGTGAGCCTGAGCCAGGGTATTGGCTAAAACTCGTCAAGTAACATATAATAGCTGAATGAATCATCAACAAGTCCTATGGGCATCCAGACGAGGCATGTTAGAACTGGATATTTTGCTGGAAGGGTTTTCACGCAACACCTATCCACAGCTAAGCAAAAACATACAACAATGTTTTCAACAGTTTTTAAATGAGACTGATCAAGATTTATTTGATTGGCTACTTAAAAAGAAAGTGCCTGAGTACGCGCATTACATCGAATTAATTGAACTGATACACACTAGCAACAAGGATAGAAATGAAAAACAAAACGTATACCTGTCAGCTTAACCTATTAGCGCCTAAACGACTTATTCAGCAATATTTTATTGTGGTAACTTTTATCTTCTACTGTGGTTTATATTCCTTAAATACGTTAGAAACACTACAGCACCTTCCATTAATTTGTTGGTTTGTCGCTTCCTTAGGCATTCCTGTGATTTTAGCCTACGGCTACAACAAAACGCTGAATCAATACCCTTGTATTCTTGCCTTCAACAATAATCAGTGGTATTACAACAACCAACCTATATGCGTGTTATCTTGTTTGTTTTTAGGAAATTATTTGATGCTGGTCACCATTAAGGCAAAACAAAAAACCGTTACATTAATCATCAACCAGCACTCTACTAATGAAAAACAATTGCACCAGTTACGAGTTTTAATGGTTATAAAAAGAACCTCACCAGCGCCCTCCGGCACATAATGCATTTGCTACCGTTGCTCCCTTCCGGGCCTGGCGGGGTTTACAAAGAATTATTGCGGAGACCAGTGAGGCGTCGATATTATAACAAGGTTTTGCACTAACTGCTACGCATAAAACCTGTAGGAGATTTACAATCTGGGTTAATAAAATGAAAGTGATACAAATCATATACCTATTGATACCTGGTATCTTTTTTATTCCGGGTAACATCGTACCCATACAAATAATCTTGTCGTTTATGAATTAAAAATGGCGCTAACTTACCAGACAACCACATGGGACTATAAGTGGCTAATTGACTTAACCTTGTACGTTTATGGAAAGTTTTGGCATTTTTTCTTGAATATGCCTGGACCATAGATGCACGTTTATAACGTGCGCTCTGGTAAACCTTTAAGTCATCTCTAACAGAGTTACAAACCGATAATTGCTGTGACAATACCCAAGCATCTTCAACAGCCATAGCTGCCCCTTGAGCCATAAAGGGCAACATGGGGTGCGCAGCATCTCCTAAAAGCGCGACTCTGTTATCAACCCAGGTGCCTAATGGTTCTCGGTCAAATAATGCCCATCGGTATAATTCATCAGCCTGTTTAAACATATTGATGATTGTTGAATGCCAACCTTTAAATTCAGCTAAGGCTTCTTCTGCACTACCTTTTTCTGTCCAGGATTCAGCAACCCAATTATCTTGTTCCACCACCGCAACCAAATTAGCTAATGTACCTTGCCGTAGCTGATAGGTCACGCAATGCTTGTCCTTGCCCATCCAGACACATGCTGTTGGTCCAGGAGCAAAAACGCCTAACTTTTCCATAGGCACTACCGCCCGCCAGGCTACGTTTCCAGTAAATATTGGCACATCTTTACCCAACATCTGGCTGCGTATTGGAGAATGTATGCCATCAGCACCAATTAACACATCACCTTCAATTCCAAAACCATTTGATGTTGTTACTGCCAATTTATTCGCTGTATGTCGATACCCTGTCACCTCATGTCCAAACCGAATACCTTCATGACTTCTTTCTCGCAAAGCTGCCTCAAGCACAGCAATAAAGTCAGCTCTATGAATATGTAAATAAGATGAACCCCAGCGCTTAATAGCAGTATCAGCAAGAGGAACATTAAATAACTCCATACCTGATATACCCATTCGCGCTTCAATGGACTTTGGTCTAAAGCCGATTTTCGTCAAGCGTTCATCAAGATCAAGAGCTTCAAACACTTTCATTGCATTTGGCGAAATCTGAATACCTGCCCCAATTTCACACAATTCTAAAGTGCGCTCTAAAATAATCACTTCATGACCAAATTTAAGTGCACACAGAGCCGCTGTTAAGCCTCCAATTCCAGCACCAGAGATAATAATTTTCATAATATTAATACGGCATGAAAATACCGAGCTAATATGTGGCTCAAGGAAGTGCCACCCCGACGAGCGACAGCTCGGTCGCGAACCCTTGAAATACAAGAAAATTCGCATATTTTCGCCAGTATTTCAAGGGTGACAAATAAAATACGCAGGAGCGTTATTTTATTGCCAGGTTAATATGTTAGCTACTATATACCAACAAACACACCAATTTCCAGTCGATTACCATTGCCTTAACTAACTTTTTCCTGCAATATGTCCACCTATTTAACTATTGAGGCATTCTTCATTGGTAGATGCATCTACAGGATCCCTTGTTGTCTTCCTAACCTTTTTAATTTTTTTATCAGCCTACTTTTCCAGTTCCGAAACGGGTTTATTCTCTCTCAACCGTTATCGTCTTAAATATATGAGCAAGCGCTCAAGAGGAGCAAAGCGCGCGCAGAAACTACTGCAACGCCCAGACCGCACTATGGGTCTTATTCTAATAGGTAATAACGCCGTCAATATTATGGCAGCAATTACTGCTGATATTATTTTCTCTCGCATTTTTGGCCCTAGTGCTGGCTTTTGGGCAACCACTGTTCTACTTACTTTAATTATGCTGGTGTTTGCCGAGGTTACACCTAAAACACTTGCGGCGGCACATCCAGAGTCTATAGCTTTTCGCTCCAGCCATGTTTTACGCCCATTAATGAAACTCATGCTTCCCTTTGTGATATTTATTAATTGGATAACAAACGCTTTAGTGCGATTGTTTGGCATTGACCCTACCAAACTTAACAGCAATACTTTAAACTCGGAAGAGTTAAGGCAGCTGGTAACTGACGATGAGAGCCAACTTTCTGACCAGCATCAAGATTTGTTATCGAATGTATTGGATTTAGAAAATTTGACCATCCAGGATATTATGACTCCCAGAGGAGAAATTTACGGTATTGATTTACAAGAACCTATCGAATCCATTGAAGCCAATATTCTAAGCAGTGACTATACCAGAGTACCTCTGTATGAAGGTAACATTAACCAGATTATTGGCGTACTGCATTTACGTAAAATTAATATAGCTCTGGCGAGCGATGAAGTGAGCTTGTCCGTTGAAGCTTTATATCGGTTTGCCGATGAACCTTATTTTGTTCCCGACAGCACCACGTTACAACACCAACTCATTCAATTTCAAAAGCACAAACAGCGCTTTGGTTTCGTAATTAACGAATACGGCGATTTACAAGGTTTGGTAACACTAGATGACCTATTAGAAGAAATTGTCGGCAGTTATACTACTAATGAAAATAACGAAGATGATATTATTCAAATTGAGGGCGATGGTTTTATTATTGATGCCACCGCTAATATTCGAGAAATTAACAAATCTAATCAATGGGATATCCCTACCGATGGACCAAAAACCATTAACGGATTAATTATAGAACACGTTGAATTTATTCCTGAAGAGAACCTTTGTGTAAGAATAGGTAACTACCTTGTAGAAACCCGTTCCATTAGTAAAACGGGTATCGAAACGGCTTTTATACGCCGTGTAACCAAAAGTAACTCTACAACAAGCTACAATGAAGATGATTAAAACCACGATAACTATACTATTAGTACTTATGCTGAATACCACACTAAATGCAGCCCCTGAAGCCTGGGATATCTGGGATGAATCGGATGAAGAAAGTACAGAAATGATTGATCACCAAACCTATGCCGAAATATTACAGCGTTATTTAAATAACGAACATGAAAGTGGAATTAACCGCTTTGCCTATAAAAAGGTGAGTCCTGAAGACAAAGACAAACTCAATAACTACATAGCCGAATTGACTGCTATTGATATTCGAGAATACAACAAAGACGAACAAATGGCATATTGGATTAATTTGTACAATGCACTGACCATTGAAGTTATTTTGAGAAAGAAACCATTATTTTCAATTTTAACAACTGGCAACGGATTATTATCGAAAGGTCCCTGGGATGATGTAGTAGCTACGATTGACGATGTAGAACTTACCTTAAACGATATTGAACACCGAATTTTAAGACCCATTTGGAATGACTACAGAATTCACTTTGCTGTAAATTGCGCCAGCATAGGTTGCCCTAATTTACAAGGCGTTCCATTTCTTGCCAAAACACTAGAAACACAACTGGAACAAGGGGCAAACGATTATTTAAACCACCCTAGAGGGCTTAAATTTAAAGGTGATAAACTGCATTTATCCGAAATTTTTAATTGGTATGCCGAAGATTTTGGTAACAATCAGACTGAAATTTTAGCAACACTGGCCAAATATGTGGATGAAATGACGGCTGAAAAACTTCGCAGCTACAAAGGCAAAATAAGTTATAGCTATGACTGGGGATTAAATAAATAAAACTATAAATGAACACCGAAGAATTTAGACGCGCAGGGCATCAATTAATTGACTGGGTAGCCGATTATAAAAACAGTGTAAAAAGCAAACCTGTTCGCGCTCAAATTAATCCTGGCGATGTCAAACGCAGCTTTGACAACAAGCCACCATCAAACACTTGCGATTTTGAAACGCTTTTGAATGAACTGGAACATAAAATTATACCTGCCATTACACAGGTTCAACACCCCATGTATTACGGTTGGTTTCCATCTAACGCTTCACTAAGTTCAATACTTGGTGATATTGCGTCTTCTGGACTGTCTACTCTGGGAATTACCTGGGAAAGTTGTCCAGCACTTACCGAAACCGAAGAAGTCGTTTGCGATTGGATGCGCCAACTGGTCGGTCTATCAAACCAATGGCATGGTGTCATACAAGATACTGCATCTACTGCTACTACAGTTTGTTTATTATCCGCAAGAGAACGTGCTACCAACTATGCTCAAAATCAAGGCGGAATAGGCAGCTATCCCTCACCACTAACTGTCTATTGTACTGCAGAGGCGCATTCTTCTGTGGTAAAAGCAGCACTGCTTGCAGGTTACGGTAAATCCAATATCAGAGTTATAGCAGTTGAGTCAACGCGCCGCACTATGCAACCAGAACAATTACAAAGCCAATTAGAAGAAGATATCAACAATGGCTTCCAACCCGCTGCTATTATTGCCACCTCTGGCACCACTGGGGTAACGGCATTTGATCCCTTAGAACCCATTGCACAAATTGCCAACCAGCACAGTTGCTGGTTGCACGTTGATGCAGCAATGGGTGGCTCTGCCATGTTATTACCCGAGTGCCGACATTTATGGCAAGGTATAGAACGAGCCGATTCGCTGTGTTGGAACCCGCATAAATGGATGGGTACCATTTTAGATTGTTCGCTGATGTACGTTAAAGACCCAGAACATTTAATTCGGGTAATGTCTACCAACCCTAGCTATTTGCGTTCGAAAAGTGATGGAGAAGTCACTCAATATCGCGATTGGGGTATTCCTCTGGGTAGACGGTTTCGTTCATTAAAGATTTTATTTCAATTGCGTTTAGATGGTGTTGAATCTATTCAACAGCGACTGCGTAAAGATATAAGCAATGCTAAATGGCTATCTCAACAAATTGAACAACATCCAGACTGGTATCTTGTTGCACCAACCACTCTGCAAACGGTTTGTATCAGGCACCAACCCGCCAATATCAGCGATGATGAAGTTGATAAACGCACACTGCAATGGTTAGAAAAAATCAACGCATCAGGCCTTGCTTTTATGAGCCCTTCGCAAATGGAAAAGCGTTGGTATGTCAGAGTGTCAATTGGATCGCAAAGTACCACATTGCAGCATGTAGAACAACTGTGGGCAATACTGCAAAAGGCAGTTAATTAACGATTAATTAATATCGCCTATAGGTGCAGCAAAAGCATCTTCCACTAATTGATTGACATGAGAACTGGTTAAACTTTGCATAAATGCCACCAAAGCTAACACCTCATCATCGGCTAATTCCAGGGGTCTGATTAACGAACTAAGCAAATCATTTTTTGCTCCGCCTTTATTGTAGAATTGAACTACCTGTTGCAGTGTGAGCATTGAACCATTGTGCATATAAGGCGCACTTAGTGCTACATTGCGTAAACTCGGTGAGGAAATGGACCCCATTTTTCAGACAGTGGCTTAAGAAATATTTTGGACAGGCTTATGCTGCTTTAGGCAGCGTTAAATTGGCATAATAAATCTGATCGGGAGTTTGTCTCCCCTTCAAATTTTGATGCCGTCTGTCTTCGTTAAAGAAACGAAAATACTCATCAATACCAGCTCGTACTTCAGGGACTGTGTCGTAGGCTTTTAAATAGATATTTTCATATTTAAGGCTACGCCACAATCGCTCAATAAATACATTATCAAGCCAACGACCTCGACCATCCATACTAATTTCAATGTTATTATCAATGAGTACAGAAGTAAAGGCGTCACTGGTAAATTGTGAACCTTGGTCAGTATTGAATATATCAGGTTTACCATAGCGTTGTATAGCCTCTTTAAGAGCTTCAATACAAAAAGCAGTATCCATTGTGTTAGATAATCGCCATGACAGTACCTTACGACTGAACCAGTCAATAACAGCCACTAAATACACAAAACCTTTAGCCATTGGAATATAGGTTATATCGGTTGCCCATACTTGATTAGAACGGTTGATATTCAACCCTCTCAAACGATAAGGATAGATGCGATGAGCCTTATTGGATATCGTGGTTTTCTTCTTAAGAAAGATGGCTATAATGCCCATGACAAGCATCAATCGCTGTACTTTCTTTCGATTGATGAAGATATCTTCGGTCTCTAATTGGTCACGAATACGGCGGCTGCCATAGAAAGGAAGCTTCATATGGATAGCATCAATACGCCTCATCAAATCGACATCACTATCACTGAGAGGTTTAGGCTGATAATAAAAAGTAGAGCGGTTGACTGATAGTAACTCGCATTGTTTTGACACCGCTAATGTGGGATGATTCATATCAATCATCTCCTTGCGCAGGGGGCTTGAATCCTGTCTAGCCCGCGTTCTAAAAAATCGCGTTCCATCGTTAATTGACCAATTTTGGAATGCAATTGGTCAATCTGTTTGACATCAGATTTAGACACACTACTGCGTTCAAATAATGATGAGGCTTGTTCCATTAATTGCTGGCGCCATTGATGAATTTGGGTTTGATGTAAGCCAAATTGTTGCGACAGCTCGGCTAAGGTGTTATCACCTCTTGCCGCGGTTAAAGCAACTTTAGCTTTAAAGGATGGTGAATGGTTTCTTCGTTTTGTCATAATAATATGCTTCAAATAATAGTAGGTTTATTGTCGCAAAATATTTCTTAAATTTCAAAAATCCTGTCTAACCGATGGGGTCCACTTCTGTCTCAGGATTAGCTTTTAGATTACTGTTATCTCTATCAACCATCAACTCTCCGAAAGGGAATGGAGCGGTACAATTTATAATATTTAGCACTAACACTCTGCTCTTACCCATTGATTTAAACACATGAATCCTAGCTGTTAATTTAGTTTCACCAACGAAAGGAAAATTACTATTTACTTGGTGAATTGAACTATTAGCCTGATTTTTAATGATTTCATCATAAGGTCGAGTTATACCTCTATTAGCACCTTCAGACATAAGAGCCCTAGCAATAATCCAGCCATCTTCACTATCGATATGTTGTCTTAATTTTATTAAAACGGTATCCTCATCCGCAATATAGCCGCTTTCTCCACGATTTATTATACTATCTAAGTCGTAGTTAAAAGCACCTGAAAAAATAGCGTTAGATAAATCAGTTGATGCCGCATAATAAAAACCGCACATTCAACTCATAATAGCAAAAGGGTCATCCTTAATCTTAATACAGACTAAATTAGACTGCAGCCCCCTACCTAATTTGTAGCTGTACTTGGGTATTAGCCATGAATTACCTTCTCGATAGTCAGCTCTTACCTCACAAATAGTAGAGCTAGATATATTGCGCTTTTTACTTGTCTTTACTTTACCTGCATAAATACCTGTACAACAACCTTGATGCCATATAGAACCAATTGATATTAATGGCAACTGACCAACTCCTATTCTAATAACTTTACTCTTTTCACTGTCCACTATGTCTAACATCATTAAATCAGAACGATCCATTCCTAAAAAATCAGCACCTTCAATAAATGGGCTAATATGAACCTGAAAAAGTAATTCATCAGAAATATTTGGATTTTGCTCAATCGCCCCTAACCAATCTACTCTCCAATATCTATCATCTTGTGGAAATTCACTAATTTGGGGTATGTCTTTATACACTTCAAATCACCAGTAGCATTTATCCTTGTGAAGTAGTGTTTATCATTGTTAATTAGGAATTAGTGTTGTAATTCACAGCGATTCTCCATGCACTTGTTTATCGGCATGATATGAAGAACGTACTAATGGACCACTGGCAACATGTTTAAAGCCTATATTGTATGCATAATCACTGTATTCGGCGAATTCATCGGGGTGTACATATCGCTCAACTGGCAAATGATCACGCGAAGGTTGCAGATATTGCCCGATAGTCAACATTTCAATATCATACTCACGCATGGTTTTCAACACTGTTAACAATTGCTGCCTGGTTTCTCCCAAGCCTACCATTAACCCTGACTTTGATAACACATGAGGGTTTAATGCTTTGTACTTTTTAAGTAGTTCCAATGACCATTGATAATTTGCTCCAGGTCTTGCCAATCGATACAATTCCGGTACTGTTTCCAAATTGTGATTAAATACATCAGGGGGAGTTTCTGTAAGAATGTTTAGTGCTACATCCATTCTTCCACGAAAATCAGGCGTTAATATCTCCACTTTGATATCTGGGTTTTGCATCCGCGTTTCTTTGATACATTGAGCGAAGTGAGCGGCTCCACCATCGCGCAAATCATCTCTATCCACTGAGGTAATGACTACGTAGTCAAGATTTAACGCTGCTATCGCATTCGCCAAATTTAAAGGTTCATTGCTGTCTATCGGATTGGGCTTACCATGCCCTACATCACAAAACGGGCAACGTCTGGTACAAATATCGCCCATAATCATAAAGGTTGCAGTCCCGCCGCTAAAACACTCATTTAAATTCGGGCAATTAGCTTCCTCGCAAACTGTCGCTAAACCATAAGTTCTAAGCGTTTGTTTAACTTCTTTAACTTCTTTGGATATACCAGCCTTCACTCTTATCCATGGCGGTTTACGTTGAATATTGCCAGTATCTTCTGCTTTTAACGGTATAAGTTCAACTTTGTCTGCATCACGCAATTTCACACCCTGCGGTCTTCTTCCCTTATTGCGAGCGAGCTTTCGGGCTGATATATTAATTTGGTATTCACTCATAATACAGTTCTATTCCCATTCAATGGTTGCTGGTGGTTTACTGGATATGTCATAAGTTACACGGGATATTCCAGAAATGGAATTTAGAATTTGATTAGACACTTTTTCCAGTAGATCATAAGGCAGGTGCGCCCAGCGAGCGGTCATGAAATCGATAGTTTCCACAGCTCTAAGAGCGACCACATATTCATAGCGTCTGCTATCTCCTACTACACCCACCGATTTAACTGGTAAAAAGACTGTAAATGCTTGACTGACTTTATCATACCAGCCTGATTCAATTAAAGCATCTATAAAAATAGCGTCAGCCTCACGTAATATATCGGCATATTCCTGTTTGATTGCACCAAGTATACGCACTCCCAGGCCTGGTCCAGGAAAAGGGTGTCGATACAGCATAGTTTCAGATAAACCTAACTGAACTCCTATTTTGCGAACTTCATCTTTAAATAAATTGCGCAGCGGTTCTACGAGCCTTAAGGTCATATTTTCAGGTAAGCCCCCTACATTATGGTGCGATTTAATTACGTGAGCATGGCCTGTATCGCTACCAGCTGATTCAATAACATCAGGGTAAATAGTCCCCTGCCCTAACCATTTCACATTATCAAGTTTCGCGGCTTCTTCATCAAAAACTTCAATGAAAGTATTGCCAATAATTTTACGCTTTTGCTCAGGGTCGGTTTCACTTGCCAGTGCGCTTAGAAAGCGTTGTTGTGCCTTGATTCTAATGACATTAAGTCCTGAGTGATTCGCAAACATTTGCATGACCTGGTCGCCTTCATCTTTACGCAGCAGACCGTTGTCGATAAATATACAAGTTAAGTTTGAGCCAATAGCTCTGTGTAGCAGCATTGCCGTAACTGAGGAGTCAACACCTCCACTTAAGCCTAACGTCACACTATCAGTGCCAACTTGATTGCGGATACTTTCAATGCTCTCTTCAATAATTTTGTCCATCCTCCACTGCCCACTACAGCCGCACAGTGAAATAGCAAAGTGCTTAAGTATATCTGACCCCCCTTGAGTATGGGTTACCTCTGGATGAAATTGAATGCCAAAAACAGGTCTGCTTTTGTGTTGAATAGCTGCAATTGGGCAATCTTTTGTCGTTGCTACCACTTCAAAGTCGTCACCAATAGTTTTAACTTTATCACCGTGGCTCATCCATACATCAATGGCTGATTGTTGTGCATCAATTAGCGGTTGAAACAATCTGGCATTGGATTGAATACTGACTTCTGCGTGACCAAATTCACTGATACTGGATTGCTGCACCGACCCTCCATACTGTTGTGCCATCGCCTGCATACCGTAACAAATACCTAAAACAGGAATGTCCAGGTCTATCAAACCGTCAACTATCTTGGGTACGTTATTGCCTGTAGTCGACTCGGGTCCGCCTGATAGAATGATACCTTTTGGCTGACGCGCAATAATTTGTTCTAAAGTTGTACGCCAGCTTAAAATTTCACTATATACTCCTTGTTCGCGAATTCGACGTGCAATTAATTGAGTATATTGTGAACCAAAATCAATAATTAATAATTTTTCTTGTTGTATGGATTGCAATCTTATTGCCTGCCAGGATAATTAGGAGATTCTTTGGTGATAGTAACATCGTGCACATGACTTTCATTAATGCCTGCATTACTGACTCGAACAAATTGAGTGTTTTCCTGCATGTCTTTAATATTAGTGCAACCTGTATAGCCCATAGAAGAGCGCAAACCACCAATCATTTGATGCATAACGGTAGATACAGGGCCTTTATAGGGTACTCTGCCTTCGATACCTTCTGGCACCAATTTATCTGCGCCTTTGCTTGGGTCTTGAAAATAGCGATCGCTAGAACCTTGAGTTTGACTCATTGCACCAATAGAACCCATACCTCGATAAGATTTGTAACTGCGTCCCTGGTAAATTTCCAATTCACCTGGTGCCTCGTCCGTTCCTGCAAAAACGGAACCTATCATAACCGTATCAGCGCCCGCTGCTATAGCTTTGGACATATCGCCTGAATAACGAATGCCTCCATCAGCAATCACAGTAACGCCACTCCCTTTCAGAGCTTCTGCAATATTAACAATCGCTGTAATTTGAGGCACACCAACACCAGCGACAATACGAGTGGTACAAATTGAACCAGGACCAATGCCAACTTTAACGGCGTCAGCTCCTGCATCTTTTAGTGCCAATGCCGCAGCAGCAGTGGCTATGTTGCCACCAATAACTTGAATATGTGGGTAATGCTGCTTAATCCATTTTACGTGATTTAATACATTTTGAGAATGTCCATGTGAGGTATCAACAACCAGCACATCGACATTGGCTTTAACCAAGGCTTCTACTCGTTCATTAGTATCCGCACTGGTACCGACACTAGCACCAGCAATAAGTTGTCCACTACTATCTTTGGCTGCGTTAGGGTAGCGTTTAGCCTTATCAAAATCTTTGACGGTTATTAATCCGACCAGATCATCGGCGTCGTTTACTATTAATATTTTTTCGATACGATGTTTATGAAGCAGCCCTAAAATGGTTTCAGAACTTGCCCCTTCTTTAACTGTGATTAATTTATCTCTAGGAGTCATTACCGAGCTTACCTGTCCATCCAGGTTAGTTTCAAAGCGCACATCACGGTTGGTAACAATACCAGAGAGTCTACCATTAGTTAATACAGGAACGCCTGATATATTATGATTGCGGGTGACTTCCAGCAACTCTTTAATGGTTGACGATGCATCAATGGTAATGGGGTCTCGCACCATCCCTGCTTCAAACCGTTTTACTTTTCGCACGTGATAAACCTGCTTTTCAATACTCATAGACTTATGTATGATTCCAAGCCCACCTTCTTGTCCCATGGCGATTGCCATTCGCGATTCAGTAACAGAATCCATCGCTGCGGAGATAAGTGGAATATTAAGGATCAGGTCGCGAGTTAAACGTGTCGATATATCGACATCACGCGGCATAATATCAGAATGATTAGGAACTAAAAGCACATCGTCAAAGGTCAATGCTTCTTCAATAATTTTTAGCATGAGGGATAAGCGCCTATTTCACGAAAATTAAATAAGCAAGTCATTATAGTTAATCTCGTTTTTAAATACCACTAAAAGACTTTTTCTCAATAATAAAACAAACCCGAATTGCGTATTAGGCACCTGTTACATTTTTTTTGCGCGAGCCGTTGTTACTATTGCCATTTTTATTTTCGTTACAATTTCCAATGTATCGAGATAAATTTGACTAATTTTATTATTTTGCTTGACAAACAACACATCAAAGTTAGTATGGCGAGTGTATAGGGTAACTTATACGTTCTTTTATATTTATAATGTTATTTAAATATTATTTTAATGTCACGGTAATTTCTATGGAGAAAATTTATGAATACCACTTTTTCAAACCTTTCTAAACCTCAACTGGTTGCTGCTTGCTCACGTATTGTTGCGCCTTGCGCTGTATCATTGTTAATGTCTTTGCCATTAATTTCAGCGGCTCAAGAAACCTCTATTGATAATGAGCCACCAAATAGCTCGCAACACATTGAACAAGTTGATATCAATAGTGCCAGCGCCATTGAACTCGCGAAGAAGCTTAAAGGCATCGGTAGTGTTAAGGCAAAAGCTATTGTGGATTATCGCCAAACCAATGGCTTGTTCCGTTCAATTGAAGATTTAATTAATGTTAAGGGCATTAGCTCAAAAACAATTGCTAACAATTATTCTGTTTTGAAGGCTTTGACTGCCGACTGATTGTTTACTTCCAGTAAAAAAGGGGGGCATTCCCCCCTTTTTTTATTCTTTAAGTTATTTAAATCCAGATTGCGTAGAGGAAACCTACTGAATAAGTTGGGTTAGTAAGTAACTTTATTTGACATTAAGTACGCGTTCACGCAATTCTTTACTGGGCTTGAAATGAGTAATACGTTTTTCATCCAAACTGACTGATTCTCCAGTTTTTGGGTTTCTGCCAACACGCGGTTTACGCACACTGATATTAAAGCTACCAAAGCCACGAATTTCAATTCGATGCCCTTTGCTCAAGGTTTCGACCATGTGATTGATAATCAATTTAATTGATAACTCAACATCTTTGCTGGATAAATGATCTTGCTTCACGCTTATTCGTTCAATAAGCTCTGATTTTGTCATTACGAAATACTCTTATTTTTAATCAAAGTCTTACGATTCTACAAATAAAAAGGTTTGAAGTAAAATGTTGAAAGCATTAAAACTGTTAATAACTATATGGATTAGCTGTTTTCTTTATTTTCCATTTGTGCTTTAATCAAATCACCCAGAGAAGTGCCAGAGGTTGCTTCAGCAGATTGCTTGCGATGCTCAATCATGGCCGCTTTTTCTAAGTCGGCATTGCGAGCTTTAATTGAAACCATAATTTTCTCGCGTTTGCGATCAACTTGCATAATTTTGACTTCAACCTCTTCACCTTCTTTGAGATGATTACGTGCATCATCAATTTTTTCATGACTGATATCACTCACTCTCAGGGTTCCAGTCACTTCTTCAGAAAGTTTAATCTTAGCAACATCTTTTTCAACGCTAATTACAGTACCCTTAACAATTGAACCTTTATTATTGATTTCAAGATAATCTCCCAGTTTGCCACATTCTAACTGGCGAATACCAAGTGAAATACGTTCACGTTGTGAGTCAATACCTAAAATTAATGTACTGACTTCATCATCTTTCTTATATTGACGCAATGTTTCCGATTCATTTTTCGATGTTGATGGTATATCAGATACATGAACCAGGCCATCAATATTGCCTTCAAGTCCAATAAATAAACCAAAGTCAGTGATGGATTTAACTTTCCCTGTAACTTTGTCACCTTTGCTGTAAGTTTGCTCGAATTGCTGCCATGGGTTGATTGAGCATTGCTTGATACTAAGCGATAATCGACGGCGCTCAACATCTGTATCAAGGATTTTAACCTGAATTTCATCGCCCAATTTAACAACTTTGTTAGGGTTGATATTTTTATTGGTCCAATCCATTTCAGAAATATGGATGAGTCCTTCAATACCTTGAGTAATCTCAGCAAAACAGCCAAAGTCGGTAATATTAGTGACAATAGCACTGGCAATGGAGCCTACAGGGTAGTTTTCGAGAGCGCTCATCCATGGATCTTCGCTCATTTGTTTCAAACCTAAAGATACACGGTTATTTTCTTTGTCAAAACTTAATACTTTAACATCAATTTCACTACCAGCGGTCAGCATTTCCGATGGATGCTTGATTCTTTTCCATGAAATATCGGTAATATGTAATAAACCATCAATACCCCCAAGGTCAATAAATGCACCATAGTCGGTAAGGTTTTTAATAAATCCTTTAACCACTGCTCCTTCAAATAAAGTAGCAATTAATGCTTCACGTTCTTCTGTGGTTAAGCTTTCCATAACAGCGCGACGCGATACCACTACATTGTTGCGTTGACGATCAAGTTTGATAATTTTTAATTCAAAGTTTTGGCCTTCAATATCCGTTTGCTCTGTCGCACCACGAACATCTACCAGTGAACCCGGCAGGAAGGCGCGAATACCAGATAAGTCAACGGTATAGCCACCTTTGATGGATTCATTTACTGTACCGAATACACTGTCATTGGCAGCGTATGATTTTTCCATACGCGCCCACGTCTCTTCAATGTAGGCACGTTCACGGGAAAGCACAGTTTCACCGAAACCATCTTCCACTTCCTCCAGGTATACCTGGACTTCATCGCCCGCGGATACATTAAACTCATTATTTTCGTCTAGAAATTCGTTGCGGTTAATAACACCTTCAGATTTTAGTCCTGCGTGTACTGTCACCCAATCCTGATCAATAGAAATAACGATACCCGTAATAATTTTTCCGGGAGTCATTTCAATGCCTTTTAAGCTATCTTCAAATAAAGCCGCGAAATTCTCGCTCATAATTTTACCTATAGTTGTAACCGCTGTGCCAGTTAGCGGATCTGTTGTATAGAAGCTACTAATTTTTATCTGGCAAATTAATAGCCCAGTCTATTTCAATTTCAAAAAAACATTGTTTAACCAATCCCCAAACTTTAGAATAAACTTGTTGTATATCTTGATTGCTAGAGTCAATAACAATAGCATCTTCTGCTGGAGTCAAAGGAGAATGTTTTCTTCTCAAATCATTTTCATCGCGCAATTCGAGCTGCTTAACGAGGGCGGCGAGGTTAGCATTATTACCACTATTAATCAACTGTAAATAGCGTCTTTTGGCACGTTCTTTTATTGATGCAGTTAAAAAAAGTTTTAATGAAGCTTGTGGAAAGACTGTAGTACCCATATCGCGACCATCTGCAACTAACCCAGGGTTTTTGAAACATTGTCTTTGATAAACCAGTAATGCTTGCCTTAATTGCAGGTTGGTTGCTAATACTGAGGCCTTTTTACCTACATCTTCATTGCGAATAAAAGGATTAATATCACCAGAACCTGCAACATAGACAGCTTCATCCTCAAAATGAATATCTGTTTTGGCGATGTTATCGCAAATGGGCTCAATACCTTGGGTAGGATTTCCATCTTCATCAATTAATTGTCTGCATTGAGCCAGATAAGCAACCACTCGATACAACGCCCCACTATCTAAATAATGCCATTGCAATTTTTTTGCAAGGGCTTTGGCTAAAGTCCCTTTTCCAGAGCCACTTAGTCCATCAATGGTAATAAGATTCATCGAACCTGGATATCCAGTCCTAATTGTGCGCAACACTCAATAAAATTGGGAAAAGAGGTCTTAACATTGTCACAATCAGTAATAGTAATTGCTGCTTTTGAATGCAACCCGGCAATGGCAAATGCCATGGCAATACGGTGATCGTGATAACTATTTATCTCTCCCCCTTTAAATACCGCCTTATCAGTAGATGTATTATTACCTTCAATAATAATACCGTCGTCCGTTGCAGTGACATTAATTCCTAAAATTTCCAAACCTGTTGCCATTGCAGCAATGCGATCGCTTTCTTTATGACGCAACTCTTCAGCATTAGTTAATAGCGTTTTACCCTTGGCACAAGCTGCGGCAATAAATATTGCCGGAAATTCATCAATGGCAAGCGGCACTTGGTCAACAGGAATGCGTATACCATTGAGTGATGAACTACGAACACGTAAATTAGCAATAGGCTCACTCTGGTTACTCGTATCCGTTATATATTCTGCCTCAATATCAGCACCCATAGCACCTAGAATATTAATAACACCAATGCGTGTTGGGTTCATGCCTACGTTGTGCAAAGTAATATCACTATCTTCTGCGATACTGGCAGCCACCAGGAAAAAAGCAGCTGATGATATATCGCCAGGTACTTGAATACGGCAAGCTTGCAACCTGTTACCACTATGTAAACTACTACGTCGACTTTCCTTATCAATAGTCACAGGGTAATTGAAACTGTGCAGCATACGTTCAGTATGATCTCTTGTAGGTTCTGGTTCCATAACTGCCGTTTCGCCTTGTGCATATAAACCTGCCAATAAAATAGCAGATTTGACTTGAGCACTCGCCATAGGCAGCAAATATTCAATACCCGTTAGGCTTTTATTTCCCTTAATCGTTAACGGGGCTGTGCCTCCTTCACTGGTTAATACTTCACCACCCATTAATGCAAGAGGCGCCGCAATTCGACGCATAGGTCTAGAATTTAACGAGGCATCACCACTAAGTGTAGTATCAAAATTTTGTCCTGATAAAATGCCTGACAATAAGCGCATGGATGTACCCGAATTACCCATATTTAAAACTTTAGCGGGTTTTTGAAGCCCATTTAGACCTACTCCTTGAATGCTTATATCAGCATTATCCTGTTGCTCAATAACAACACCCATTCGTCTAAAAGCATTCATTGTTACTATGCTATCAGCACCTTGCAAAAAACCTGATATAGTGGTTTTACCCTCAGCAAGTGAACCTAAAATAATGCTTCGATGTGAAATGGATTTATCACCAGGAACATGAATGCTGCCTTTTAAAGAAATTTGTGATTGAGGAGGAATATAAAATTGACTCATAATAAAGTTATCAATCCAGCTTTTGCCTCAACTGTTGAGACAGTTCGATTTTGTTGTAAATAACAGTGCTATTCTTTTCAGTAATAGCTTGTTTAAATATGTTTAATTGTTTCTGTATACTGTCTATTTGTTCAATGATAGGTAGGCTATTGGTCAAGCATACATCGTGCCACATAGTTGGGTCAGATGCCGCAATGCGTGAAAAATCTTTAAAGCCACTAGCAGCATAGTCAAAGACATTATAGCCGTCATCCATTTCATTCAATGCATTCATAAGTGCATAGGCAACAACGTGAGGTAAGTGGCTGGTCGCAGCAAAGATAGCATCATGCTGTACGGCAGACATTTCAATAATCTTTCCTCCTAATGCATTCCAAAAAAGATGCGCTTGTTTGATATGATATGGATCGGAATACTCGGTTGGAGTAATAATAATTTGTTTGCCATCAAATAAATTACCTGTAGAGACACTGGGTCCACTGCGCTCAGCCCCTGCAATGGGGTGGCAAGGAATCATATTATCAGGTCTTCCTTGCTGATTAATATGTTCCACCACAAATTGTTTTACACTCAGCGTATCAATAATAGTTGGCTTATTTTCCGGGTTGTCATCTTGAGCATGAAGACAGGCTTTTAATACACTTTTTAACACTTTCTCAAAAGCCAGTACAGGCGTGCATATAGCAATAATGTCATTACCTGTTAGCTGTGAACAGTCGTCTAATGTTTCTATTGCGTCGTCGATAATAGCGTGTCTCAGACAATATTCCAGGCTTTCTTTCGTTTTGGAATGACCGATAACTGTATCGCAGTAGCTATTTAGCTTGGCTGATTTTGCAATACTCGCACCAATTAAACCAGTGCCTATAACCAGCAAGCGCCTTGAATTCATAAACTACAATACAGCCTGTGGGTATGAGCCTAAAACTTTAACTTCACTGGCAGATTTTTGAAGGTATGCTAAAACTTCTTTAACTGGCTCATCTTCAATATGACCTATAAAATCGACAAAAAACACGTAGCCCCACATGGACGAGAGCGATGGCCTGGTCTCTATTCGTGTTAAATTAATGCCTTTTTCTCTGAATGGTTCAAGCAGTTCCAGTAGTACGCCTGGTTTGTTATTGGCATATAAAATAACAGAAGTTTTATCATCACCTGAAGGTTGTACTTTTAGTCTGCCCAATACTAAAAATCGCGTGCTATTGTTTGGGTTGTCTTCAATTTTATGATCAAGTACATTAAGGTTGTACAACTGTGCAGACATATCACCGGCAATAGCGGCGCTATTCCATTCGGTTTGTACGCGTTTGGCTGCTTCTCCATTACTGGAAACGGCAATGCGTTTGGCATTCGGATAATGGGTATCTAACCATTTTCGGCACTGCGCAAAACTTTGAGTGTGAGAATAAATCGTACTGATTTTATCGGCTTGCGTAATATCTGAAATCATTAAATTATGGTGAATACGCAATTCAACTTCACCACATATAATGCAGTTACTTTGCATAAAGCAATCCAAAGTATTATTTACTACACCTTCAGTGGAATTTTCAACAGGAACTACGCCAAAATGTACAGATCCTGACTCAACTTCGCGAAATACATCGTCTATAACTGGCATAGATTCCGCTATTGAACTAGCGCCAAAATGTTTGATAGCAGCTTGTTGAGTAAAGGTGCCCTCTGGTCCTAAGTAAGCAACTTTAGTCGTTTGTTCAAGTGCCAGACATGCAGACATAATTTCACGAAATAAGCGCGCCATTTCTTCATTTTGTAACGGGCCTTTGTTGCTTTGCATAATGGATTGCAGCACTTGAGCTTCTCGCTCTGGGCGGTACAGTGGGGCATCTTTATCCATGCTTTTTTTAAACGCCGCCGTTTGTTGCGCGAGTTCAGCACGTTGACTGATCAAGTCTGAAAGTTGCTTGTCTATTGTATTGATAGCCTTGCGGATGTTGTCAAGGTTATTCATCGATATCGCCTTCGATATATTGCACTGTTTCAACTGGTTCTGTTTCAGCACTAGTATCATCAGTAATTTCTTCTTCCATTTGCTTTGAGGTAGCAATAATATCTTCAGTGATTCTACCCAAAGAAATAAGATTTTCTTCATCTTTAAGGCGTATAACTCGAACACCTTGAGTATTGCGACCTACAACACTTATCTCGTTAACACGGGTCCTAACCAATGTGCCGGCATTGGAAATGAGCATAACTTCATCTCCCTCAAATACTTGTAAGGCTCCAATAAGTTGACCATTGCGAACAGACGTCTGCATAGCTATCATGCCCAAACCTGCCCTGCCTTTGGTTGAAAATTCAGTTAATGGTGTTTGTTTACCATAACCATTTTCGCTTAATGTTAACAACTTTCCTGTTTTTTCAGGTAAAATCAGCGAAATAACGCTTTGTCCCTGCTGCAGTTTAATACCCCGAACACCTCTGGAAGTTCTGCCTGTGGACCGTACGTTTTCTTCTTTAAAGCGTACAGCTTTACCAGCACTGTTAACTAGCATAATATCTTGAGAACCGTTAGTTATAGCCGTTCCTATTAAATAATCATTTTCATCTAATTCAATAGCTCGCAAACCGGCAGTCCGCTGCCTGGCGAATGCTGAAAGCACGGTTTTCTTAACCGTACCAGCAGCTGTTGCCATAAAGATATAGCGTTGTTCATCATAATTATCGACAGGTAGTATGGAGGTGATTTTTTCCCCTTCGTCCAGGTTCAATAAATTAACCATAGGTCTGCCGCGCGACTGTCTTGACGCCAAGGGAATTTGAAAAACTCGAAGCCAGTAGACTTTTCCTAAATTGCTAAAGCACAAAATCGTATTATGAGTATTGGCTATTAATAGCGTATCAACCCAATCTTCTTCTTTGACACTGGTCGCACTTTTACCTGTCCCGCCGCGGCGTTGAGCTTGATAATCGTCAAGTGATTGGCTTTTTGCGTAACCTAAATGTGATAGTGTTACAACGCGTTCTTCTTCTTGAATCAGGTCTTCTTCGTTTAAATCAAGTTGCGAGCTAATAATTTCCGTGCGCCTTTCATCGCCATAATCATCAATAATTTCTTGCAGTTCTTCGCGAATAATCCGAGTCAATTCATCAGGTTCGCGAACAATTTTAAACAATGCTGCAATCTCTTGAATTTTATCTTTATATTCATCAATCAGCTTATCGTATTCAAGCCCTGTTAAACGATGTAAGCGCAGATCTAAAATAGCTTGTGCTTGTTCAGCTGATAAACGATAACTGTCACCGTCTACACCTAAACTATTATTGTCATCGACGCCAGCATCTGCCACCTCGAGTAGCGCAGCTATGTCATTAATAAGCCAGTTACGTCCAAGTAATGCAGATTTTGCCTCTGTTGGATTTGCCGAAGCGCGAATCAAGTCAATCACTTCATCAATATTAGCGATAGCAATGGTTAAACCCTCTAAAATATGTGCCCTTGCTTTGGCTTTTTTCAATAAATAAAGTGTCCTGCGAGTAACGGTTTCACGCCTGTGTTGAATAAAATATTCCAGTAATTCAATCAGGTTTAAAGTTTTCGGTTGACCATTAACCAAAGCAACAATATTAATGCCAAATGATACTTGTAGCGATGTTTGGCTATACAGGTTATTTAAGACAACTTCACCTACTTCCCCACGTTTTAGCTCAATAACTACTCGCAGCCCATCTTTATCTGATTCATCGCGTAGTTCAGATATGCTTTCGATAACACGTTCCTTAACCAAATCGGCAATACGTTCAATAGTACGTGCTTTATTGACTTGATAAGGAAGTTCGTAAACGACAATACGCTCTCTGCCATTATCCATGGTTTCTATGGAAGCTTTGGAGCGAATAAATATCCGTCCTTTACCAGTTTGATAGGCTTTAACAATTCCAGCTCTACCATTTATGATAGCAGCTGTTGGAAAGTCAGGACCAGGAATCACTTCCAGCAATTCATCCAAAGTGGTTGCCACCCCATTGCTTTTATTATCAATCAATAAAATACAACCTTTAATAATTTCAGTTAGGTTGTGCGGCGGTATATTGGTAGCCATACCCACAGCAATGCCCGTAGAACCGTTAACCAGCAAATTGGGTATTCTGGTGGGAAGCACATCGGGTATAAATTCTGTGCCATCGTAATTGGGAACAAAATCAACCGTTTCTTTGTCGATATCACTAAGTAATTCATGTGATATTTTGTCCATCCGAATTTCAGTATAACGCATAGCTGCAGCGCTATCACCATCTACCGAACCAAAATTACCTTGACCGTCTACCAGCATATAACGAAGAGAAAAAGGTTGCGCCATGCGTACTATGGTGTCATAGACTGCGGTATCTCCATGAGGGTGATATTTACCAATAACGTCACCTACCACACGTGCTGACTTTTTGTAAGGTTTGTTGTAATCATTCTTCAAGTCATACATCGCATATAAAACTCTGCGGTGGACGGGCTTTAACCCATCGCGCACATCTGGTAGGGCTCTGCCAACAATGACACTCATCGCATAATCTAAATAAGATTGACGCATTTCTCTTTCGATATTAATTGGCTGAATTTCCTGTGAATGAATACTCATAAAATTTGTTGTTATTGATTATTAAATAGCTAAAGCTTAACGGTTTATATACTTACTTATTTAATTGCGAGAAGAGCCAATTCGCAGCCTGAGAGCGTTAAGTTTAATAAAGCCTTCCGCATCTTGTTGGTTGTAGGCGCCTTCATCATCATCAAAAGTGGAAATTGAGGCGTCAAACAAGCTGTCGTCAGAGGTTCTGCCTTCAACAATAACATTGCCTTTATACAGTTTTAACATGACGGAACCATTGACATATCGCTGGGAGTAATCAATAGACGCCTGCAACATTTCACGCTCTGGCGACCACCAGTAACCGTTATAAATAAGTTCGGCATAGCGTGGCATCAATGAATCTTTTAAATGTGCAACTTCTCTATCCAACGTAATTGATTCGATAGCACGGTGTGCTTTGAGTAAGATGCTACCACCTGGCGTTTCATAACAACCACGAGACTTCATTCCTACATAGCGGTTTTCAACAATATCTAAACGTCCTATGCCGTGTTTGCCGCCTAATTGATTTAATTTTAGTAATAATTTATCAGCAGCTAATGATTTTCCATTAATTGCTACAGGGTCACCGTTCACATAATTAATTTGAATATTTTCTGCTTGGTCAGGTGCATTTTCAGGGCTGACAGACCAGCGCCACATAGACTCTTCTGGAGTTTGTACAGGATCTTCCAACATGCCGCCTTCGTAGGATATATGCAGTAAGTTTGCATCCATCGAGTAAGGTGTTTTCTTTTTGTTCGCAACGTAATCAACGCTGATATGATATTGAGCGCAAAAATCCATTAATTTGTCACGTGAATTTAAATCCCATTCACGCCAGGGAGCAATCACTTGAATATCCGGGTGCAGGGCATAAGCACCTAGCTCAAAACGTACCTGGTCGTTACCTTTACCCGTTGCTCCGTGTGAAATAGCATCTGCCTCAGTTTCACGCGCGATCTCAACCAGGCGTTTGGCAATTAAAGGCCTTGCAATTGAAGTGCCTAATAAATACTCACCTTCATAGATAGTATTAGCGCGAAACATGGGATAAACATAATCACGCACAAACTCTTCCTGTAAATTTTCAATGTAGATTTGTTGAATGCCTAATGCTTCTGCTTTTTTTCTAGCTGGTTCGACTTCTTCGCCCTGACCTATATCTGCTGTAAATGTTATCACTTCGCATTGATATTGGGTTTGCAACCATTTAGCAATGACTGAGGTATCAAGACCACCTGAATAAGCTAATACTACTTTTTTTATTGATTGTTTGCTGCGCACTTTATGATGTAAACCATCTGTAATTAAGATACTGTATTATAACCTTAAACCCCTATTTATCAGGAATTTCAAAGCGTTGAAATGAAAGTTTAAACGATTAATTTATAGGTTAAATTGAATGCGTTTCAGCAGCACTCTTCGGTTACGAAATATTCGATGGTTTTCCAGGTATGCTTTAATCACTTCTTCCATTGAGGACATACGCTCATCTTCAGCTTCCATGATGCTAGACCCAACATCAAATTTTGCTTCAGTTACGGCGTCTATACTATCAAACAGCCCAACAATGACACGGTATAGAGGCTTATCGGCTAACTGAACGGTTTCTAATGTTGCCTGGTAGCCCTTATCTTTGATAGCCTTTAACATTAATTGCGCATTGCGTTGCTCCGTGTAATCACCTACTTGCAGTGTCCAGCCCCCTGATGCAGACTGGCTACTTGTTGCTGGCAAGCGGTAATCGCCATCATTGTATTTAGCAACGGCATCAATATTATCTGAACCAATAGATAGTTTTTGATTTAACCAACGCCCTATTGACTGCGCACGATTTAAGGCTAAGTTGTAATTATTTTCTAATTCATCGACCAGTCCAACAACTTTGATGCGTACATTGTCTTTGTCACTCAGCATTGACAGCACATTGTGTAATGATTTCAGGGGAGCTTCATCTAATGATGAATCGCCTTGAACAAATTCAATAGGTTCAATAAAGCCATCTAATTCTCTGGTTATTTTAATCCGTTCAACGCTGCTCTGTTCATTAGCTTGAATACTGGTTGAAGGCGTGGGTTTTTCTGGCAGGTCTTCTTTCAATGCGACACCAAAATTCAACTGGAATAAACCGCCTTCGGTAACTCTGACAACACCTGGGTTCTCAGTTGTAAGTTCTGCACCTTCTGGCAATGTGCTAGCATCGAGTTTCAAGATAAAGTTAATGCCGCGAGCATTATTACCCACCCTAATACCCGCATAGTTATAACGACCATATTCGTCAACAGTAATCCATTCACCAGATAATGTTGCCAAGCGTGCACCCACTATACCTTCTTCGCCCTGGTCTTGATAACCATTGCCATTTTTATCTCTAAAGACTTTACCAATCAACGTGCTCTGCTCAAAAATAGGGTCGGGAACCAACTCTATTTTCGCAGTAGCACCCTGGCTAATTACCAGATTACCAGCATTAAGCGCCGCTGCCAAGTTCACCTTGGTACCTTCGCGAGCACCACTGCCTACTAACGTAGCGTATAAGACCGTTGCCTCAGCACCGGTAGGTAATGCAACATTATCAAAATCGAGAATAAATGAAGGCACTAGGGACTCGCCATCAATAGCAATATTGGGTAGTAAATCCTGTTCCTCAGGAACATCGCCCAAAATTCTTAAGGGATCATCCTCAATGGGTATCTCAATAACTTCGCCGCCACTGCTCATGATTAACTGAACAGAGCCGGGTATCAACTTGAAGCCTGGTGGCAATTTATCTGCTACTCTAATTCTAGGTAACGGTGCTGGCAAGTTATTGGTAACCGTCACTCTGTATTGAGCAATACCGCCAATTGAAACTTCGGATTTATTCACCGACTTGGTGACCAGTGCGCTACCGATACCAGGTAACGCCAAGCCAATTGGGTCGCGAATAATACCAGGTTCAAAATCATCATCGCCAATTTGATTATCCGTTAGTACAATAGTGAGTTTTGCTACCGTGGTAGGATTATTGTCGACATCAAGTAAGTCATCAATCAGTTCCACATTGACAATTTCAATGCCTTCTTCTTCTGGTGTGTAGTAAGTGCGATCGCCACCTTCACTCAATCGTCCAAATTTACGAATCACATAATCATCAAGCAATATGCCTGCATCCGCTAAACGCTCATGCCCATAAAAGAATATGTCGATAAGCACAGTTTCATTGGGATTTTGACAATTGACTTCATAATCGACAAGCCCATACGGATAATCAAAGGTTGCATCGACACCGATGTCATCACTCTGATCAATAGTACCCTCTTCTTGTTCGACAGGAACAGTTTCAATGCGAATACAGCTATTCGTTTCTGTACTTTGTTCAGGAATCGATACCGATAGATAGCTTCTATCTTCTTCCAGACCAGTCGATGGATTATCAAGCATGGTCGCCACATTGGCTTGTTGTGCATCAAAAATCCCATCATTGTTCGCATCTGAGCCAGTCACCCCATTGATGGTTATCTGGTTAGGGCCTGCCATTTCTTCTTCATTGCTGACACCGTCTCCATCATCCCCTGATATGGTAATGCTAATGGATGCAGAGTTGCCAGCCGCATCAATGACTGTTACTGTCAATACATCACCCGGTTCAGCCTGTGGTTCCATCGGCCCACAGATAAACAAGCCCGATTCAGCTACCACAACTTCGCAGCGAATCTCACCTTGCACATCTGACACCAAAACATTTGCCCCGGCTTCTGCGACACCGTTAACAAACAGACCCGCTGATGGTGCTACAACAGGAGCATCAATCATACTATCAACCACAACAGAAGTTATATCGCTAACATTTTGAGCAGCATCGGTTGCCGTCACATTTAATAATGTACCATCGCCTTGAGTTGGCTCTAGTGAACAACTGTAGCTGCCTTCAGCTGTAGTGACTACTGTGCAGATAACAGCTGTGGGTGATACCGAACTCACAGTAATGGTACTGAGAGGTTCAGCCGTACCTGTAATAACCTCACCCTGGGTTGCATTAACTGCCGGGGCATCAGGAGGAATGGCATCCACAATAACCTGTGTCGGCTCAGATTGATTGCTTGCTGCATCTGTTGCAGTCACAACTAATTCGGATGCATTAACTTGAACTGGATTGATATCACAGCTAAAGATACTATCGACATTCGCCAGCGTTGTACACAAAATAACATCAGGCTGGACACTATTGACGATATTAATCGTACTGCCAGGTTCGGCGTTACCTGTAACGAATTGACCATTGGTTGGGTTAACAATTGGTGCATCAGGCGCTGTTGTATCAATAATCGTGGTCGATACTTCGGAAACATTAAAGACCTGGTCAGTTGCTGTTACAAACAACTGTTGACCTTCAGCAAGTGTTGTATCAAATTCACAAGTAAACTGAGTATCAGTTGGTACTAATACGCTGCATATTAATGTATTCAGTCCTTCATCGGAATAGATACGAACCGTTGAACCTGGTTCAGCACTGCCTGTTAACATCACACCATTGGATGGGAATATTTCTGGTGGTTCCGGTGGTGCCAAATCGTTGGGGTCTTCTAAAACCAAGATATCAATATGATTTTGAGGTATAACAATATTGACACTATCTGGCTCATTCTCAACATTATTGAGAATAAATCTGATGGTCTCAGGTAATTCTTCCAGCGTATCGTCAATCAAGAGTACAGGGAAATTAATGGACAACTGTCCGGCAGGCAAGGTCGCACTGGTTGCAAGCGGTTGATAGTCTACACCATTGGTAGCAGTACCAGTCAAGCTGACATTGATAATTAAATCTGATACAAAGACACGGCTAACCGATAGTACAAAGGCACTTTGGTCATTGCCTGGCGCAGCTTCCATGATGGTGGCATCCGATACTGCCAGATTGAGTTGTGGTGTTAAATCTGACACATCATCAATAATGCTCACTTCAGCTTGCTGATTGTCAGCGTTATTAATCACCACACCTTCAACGCCCATAATCGCTGTAATGATACTGAGCACAACGGTTTCAATGCCTTCTACCAATGAGTCATCAACAGGTGTGACATGGATACTGACATTCGTTGTACCTGATGGAATGGCAATTTGTGATGGAAGACTCGCATAATCCACAGTGTCCTCTGCACTGCCTGTTACCTCAAAGATAACATTGGTATCGACTATTTGTCGACTGCTTAATACCAATTGAAAGGTGCCTATGTCAGAATTATCAGCAGTCTCGGTAGCGTTACTGTCTATGGCAATAATTTCTAATGAAGTCTTACTATTAGCATCAATTAATTCAATGGTTGCCAAACTTTGACCCACGCTGATATTTAAACCGGGTTGGGCTAATAAATGCTCCGTTAAACCAATACTCACAGTCTCTGTACCTTCACTTAAACCATCATCAAAAGGTATGATAGAAACATCGGTAAAGGTCGTCCCTGCAAGAATTGTGATTAGCGTTGTCGCAATAGCCGCATAGTCATCAGTCTCACTAGCTGAACCTGAAATACTATATTGAACGGGCAAATCAAAGACAAGAGGCAGATCAATACCAACTCTGAATACACCAGGCTGACTGTTCGTTTCTTCTGCTAATGCATCAACAGCACTAACCCTGACAAGCTGAAGTGCGAACGCTCGGTTATCAATAATAGTAGCACTACCAGCTGATTGATCAGGTGAAATAGTAATTCGCACACCTGTTTGA
>CBDBDZ010000013.1:0-1242220 GCA_965204215.1 Pseudomonadales bacterium
AGCCCAGGTTGGAGGTAACAACACAACTGGCATTCATGGAACGAATAGCGTGAACTATCGCAGATTGATTGTCATCTACCCTCGCATTACGCCGCATTGCTGCCACCCTGATAATTGACATACTGAATTAACGGCTGATTCGCCCATTCCAAATACTGATAACTTGCCTTGTCAAACCAGAGTGCAACGCTGCCTTCCCATTCGCCATTACGCTGCTTATCACACTTCAAAAAAGCATCAGGCTTTTGCTTCAGTTCGTTAAGTGCTGGTTCATTGTTTACCTGTTGCGCTTTAGCTACCTCAATTTCCTTGGATTTGTGCCTTGATACTGTAACTATCGTGTCAGCCAAATCAGCAATTCCACCGCTACCCTTGATGTCCATTTTCGATATGGGCGTTAATTCGCTTTCTTTTTTGCGTGAATGAGTTACCAGTATCACATGACAATTATGCTCATTTTTGAAGTCACAAAGCCTTTCGACAAATAGTTTTTGTTCTGAGTAAGCATCTTCGGCAATACCACACTTCATTAAGCTATCAATGACAAATAAATCTACTCCGTATCGCTTTCTAGCGTAAGCAAATGTTGATAGCAAATTATCTTGTTTCGCAGTTCCTGTGCATTCGTAGATGAGTAGGTTATCCGCATACCAGTTTTGAATAGCTTGAATGTACTCTCTAGTAGGTTGCTCTTTAATCGCACCTGCTTGCCGTACAAGGCGTTTTAAAAGTATCTCTGGTCTGAGTTCCATTGATGCAATACATACCCTGTATTGCTGTTGTATTGCGCCTAATGCCACATGCCCGACTACCTGTGATTTACCATGCCCATTGATGCCCGTAAATATCGACAATTCACCTTTACGCAATTGGATTTTTTCTGCTGTTTTTGACCAAGGTAGCATAATGCCAGCATCTTGTGGTTCAGGGTAAAATTGCCGAATAACCGCATCAGTGTAATGATTTGCACTTTTTAATTCTTTTGGGTCAAAGTAACTGGCACTGTCTATTGCTTGCTGCATTCGCTCAATTGGTACGCCAACCTGCAAGCACTCGTTAGCATCTTTGCAATGCAGAATCACGTTTAAACAGCGTTCAAACCCTAATCGCTTGGCTATGTCCTTCGCTGCGTCTTGACCTGTTTGGTCATTGTCCATGACTAGATAAATTTTATCGAACCTTGCTAAATTCTGATACTCATTTTCAATCCAATTCTGCTTGCCTCCAGTACCGCCACCAAATGGAACCGACAAAGCAGGGTAGCCATATTGATACATTGCCATTGCATCAAATTCACCCTCTACAATGCAAATTTCTCTAGCATCATCGGGTATCGTTTGCCATCCAAACAGTATTGGCTTTTGGTCTTTGCTCGTAGGCGCTGTCGTTTTATCGGTAATTGAACGCCACTTGCAAAATACTAATTCATTACCTTGTTTGAACGGAAAGTAAATTTTGCCATCATCTGAACCAATTTGAAAGGCCGTTATTGTTTCATCAGTGAAGCCCCTAGACTTCAAATACTCAAGTGCTTTATTTGTTGGTTGACTGCATTTTGGTTTAACTGGCTTACTGTATTGCTTATCTGAATTGCCGTAAAATTTAGGCTCTGGAATGTTCAGGTATTGCCGTATCTGTCTCAAGGCTTCAGGTACACTTCCATTGCAACGATTCAACCGCCATAAATCTATCAAGTCTCCACTTTCGCCCGTTGCAAAATCTGACCATACCCCAGCCTTGTTGCCTCTGATGCAAACTGCCATTGATTTTCCACTATCACCATAGACATTACCGCATTTCCATTCTTTGCCGTCACGCTTGCCACTTGGTAATAGATACGAGCATACTTGTTCAGCACTGTCAGCTAACATACCTGCAATGTCTCGAATAGAATAATCCATTAGATTACTTCTCCGTAAAGTTCATCTTGCCAGCTATTAGTTTTAGGTTGATTCTGCTTTTCCCAATTACTGCGATATGCTGCTTTCCAATCCTTCATCGGTGACTTGCCAATCATCCAGCCTTTGGATTGATAATAATCAACAAACTTATTGGCTAATTCAAGATTAGAATTACCCCTACTTGCAATGTAATTCGCTACTTCCTCAACTGTTGGTTTTTGAAATTTTTTGCGTGTGTTCTCTCTATTAATATTATTATACCTATTATAACTATAATAGGGTGCAGAATCTTCACCCCTCTGAAGTGCAGAATCTTCACCCCTAGAAATTACCTCATCATACCATTTTGAAGTAGTCTTAATGTACTGTGTTTCTTCACTCTTTTCGACTAGATTTTTATCAATATTAACTCTGCATTAAATATTCGAAATTATTAAGCTGCATATTTAATTTTCTGATGCTTGAAATAAGATTGAATTCTTTCGGGTTGCTGTTGTAGCAGATTCATATGCTTATCTAATTTTTTAGCAATATCCCCTTTCTTTCGAGTCGGTTTATCAGCACCCATTGAGCGCTTTAAATCACAATTGAGATACTCATCGGGGTTAAGTTCAGGGGAATAGCTAGGCAGATAGAAGACCTCAATTTTTTCAGTATTACCTGCTAACCATTCTTGAACCAATTTAGCATGATGTACGCGTAAGTTATCAACAATCAAAAAAACCTTTTTAGATGATTGCTTTATTAATTGTTTCAAAAATTTGATGAAGACCTGAGCCGTGAACTTATCGTCATAGACCATAAAATGAAGTTTTCCTTGATTAGTAATGGTTGACACCATGTTAACTCGTTCACGCTTAGCGTGAGATAATACTAAAACTGGTGTTTGCCCTTTAGGAGCATAACCGCGAGGATAATGCTCTTGACTCGAAATACCTGTTTCATCACCCCAGTGAATTTCTGCATCTTCATCCTGGGCGCGTTGGTGAATTGCAGGATAATCTTCATCAAGCCACTGTTGAACTTGAGCTGGTTGCTGTTCATAACTACGTTTGACTGGACGCTGGGGGGTAAAACCCCAACGATTAAGGTAAAGACAGACAGTTCGATAGGCTAAATCAATTGAAAATTCATCATCAATCAATTGTTGAACTGCTTTGATTGACCACAGTGCAAAATCCAACTTTAACTGGTCTGGTGTCTTGTCAATAATCAACTTCTGAATATGTTTTTCTTGCTCCGGTGTTAAGTCCCGTCCCACTCCCAATGGGCGTCCTCGTGGTTTTTCTTTGGTGAGCTTTTCGCCTGATGCTTTATATTCACGTAGCCATTCTGATACCGTGATATAGCGAAGACCAAGCTCTTCGGCTATGGCTTTTTTTGTACGGTCTCCCTTCTTGTAAAGGCGAAGACAAATTTTTTTCAACTCTAGTCGAGACTCGGGGCTAAGGGTTCTTAAATCTACTTGTTTCATGACAAGTATTATAACATAAAATTATGATATATTCATGCATGGTTAATAAGAGTTGCAAGCATTGATTGAATTGTCCGCTTACTAACTCCTAACATTTCGCCTAATGATTCACGTTTTGCAAAGCACCAACCTGGGCAAATTGATTTAGCCCGCATATTTCATAAAAAAAAGTACGGTGCTTGTTTAATGCGTTATAATTCAATGTGTTAAGTCAAAATTATAAGCCAAGCACCGATGACAGATTGTACCTCAACTTCTACTTACTTTTCACCTTTAAATCGCCGTCAAATCGAAACTCAATTTAGTGGTGGCGATATGACCAGCGATGCTGGTGTTTTATTGCTCAGAGAGCTTGATAAACACTTATGTCTAAGCAAGCAAGTGGCATCGGTATTTCCCGATACCCGGCACAGCAGTTATGTGAAACATTCACTGCAGAGTTTGATTCGTCAACGCTTGTATAGCTTATGCATGGGTTACGAAGACCTTAACGATCACGAGACCTTGCGACACGATAAGGCATTACAAACGGCAACGGAAGCTGATCAAGTACTGGGAAGCCAGTCGACATTGTGTCGATTAGAACAATCATTTACTGCGCAATCAAACATTGCCATTCATGACGTATTGTTGAACCTATTTATTGATTCGTTTGATAGTGCCCCAGAGGAATTAATTCTCGACTTCGATGCCACTGATGATCGCGTCCATGGTACGCAAGAAGGTCGCTCTTACAATGGTTATTATCGGCATTATTGTTTTTTACCCTTGTATGTATTCTGCGGTGAACAACTGTTGGTCAGCTATCTTCGACCCAGTAATATCGATGGCGCGAAGCACAGTTGGGCGATTCTCAGTTTGTTGGTAAAACGGTTGCGTAAACAGTGGCCTAATGTCAGAATCATTATACGTGGCGATAGTGGGTTTTGTCGGCATCAAATGATGAATTGGTGTGAGCGTCATGATGTTGGTTACGTGCTGGGCATTGCAAAAAATAGCCGAATACTAGAGATGCTGTCACCCTGGATTGATGCGGTCAATGAACAATATGAACGATCTGGAAACCCCTTGCGCTGGTTTACTCATATCCAGTATGCAGCTCAATCATGGTCGCGTCAACGCCGTGTCATCGCTAAAATTGAACATACTGGAAAAGGCATGAACCCGCGATTTGTGGTGACGAATTTATCGGGCGAACATCAAGCTATTTATGAGGATCTCTATTGTGCTCGTGGCGAAATGGAAAACCATATTAAAGAACAGCAACTCGATATGTTTGCTGACCGAACGAGTTGTCATCACTGGTGGCCTAATCAATGGCGACTGTTGTTATCGTCACTGGCTTATGTGTTGATGGAGCGACTACGTCATCACTGCTTAAAAAGCACTGTTTTTGCCCAATTACAAGTAGGAACCATACGCCTTAAATTACTCAAAGTGGCTGCCGTTATTTTATCCAATACCAGGCGTATACGCTTACTATTACCCAGCGCATATCCTTATCAAGATATCTTCGAGTTGGTCGTCGCCCGGCTTAAACCTGGATAAGACTGTAAAAAGTGCTGCCCCGGCACGAGAACAAACAATGGGGGTAAGGGGGAGTTATGTCTGAAATTCGGGCAAAGAGCATATTAAGCTACGTATTCAACAAACTTAAACTAAATTAAAGCAGGATAATCCAACTTCACCTTAAACTCGAAGTTATTTGTAGGTTTATGAAATATGCGGGTTAGGATTATTTGATAAATGATAAATCAAATCAGCCACCATGTAGGCATGACAAGATAAGCCCATTTTCTTGCGTGGCTCATGCAAGATGATGGTGTAACGTGGTGTATCGCTCATTAGATGCCGTACCTTTTGGCTGCCTCACGGCATTGGTATTCATATTCCTGTGGCGTTAAATTAAGAGTCTCAAGGTAGTTTTTAAAGGCTCGGTAGCCAGCATAGTCTGGAGTCATTATGCCGCTCCTTCAAGTTGTTTTTGCACCCATTCATTGACCGCATTGTTTGACCATCGGCTAGATGATGTGCCTTGAATACGGATGTTTTTTGGAAACTCGCCCCGCTGAATTAATTTGTATATTGTGGTTTTGCTCATAGCTGTCATTTTCATAACATCATGGAGCGTAATGAGATTATCGGTTTTCATTTTGCGTACCTTAAAGTGGTTGAATGTATTTAATTGTTCCTAAGCATTCGCCATAGGACACAGCAACCATTTCAAATAGAAAACAGATAGGGAAGTGATTTATTGAAAATAATTAATTTATTTTTTTATTAAATATAATCAATTATTTATAGATAAATGACATTCATACAATGAATGCTTTTGAGAAATTTTTTAGGGGTATTGAGAGACTATCTAGATAGTTTAGAAGTTATTATTGCCTTGCCCTGATCTTTTAACAAAACTCGGAAGGTTAAATTCGGTTTTCAGTCCATTGTAATCGCGTATTGAACCATCATTTTTGTTTCGAGCCTCAGGGTAATGCTTCATTATTTCATAAATAGCCTCTTTATCTTGAGGCGGATGCCCTGACCTGATTAAAGAGCGTGAGATTTCATCAGCCAGAACCTGTAATGGCTTGGTTTGATTTCCATTATTATCAGCATGAGAAGTAACTATCACCCCTGGTGTTTGATTTAAAGTTAATAAATCTACGGTCTTTATTACCATGTTGTCCTGTACCAAGAAATGATCATTGATAGTTGGAATCTCAAATGTCTCGCCATCATCATTTATTTGCAAGCCTCGTTCACCGAATAATAACTCTGCTAATTCAGTTTTATCTCTTAGGTTCAATGCTTTTATATCATCTCTAAAATCAGTTAAATCAAAAATTCTACAAGTCAGCCCTTTGTCCGTTGTGCAATTTGAAAAACTAATATACCCCCTAATACCTTCAGAGGTAACCTCCAGCAAATTAAACTCTATGTACTCAGGTTCAGAAGCATCCAGTATTTGAGGCATTTTCTTTTGCGTCCAGTAATTACCTTTAAACCAATAATTGTCATTATCAATTACTCCAAAAATCAATTCATCTAACGTAGAGCTGCGATGATGAAAGTTTGATAAATGGAGATAGACTTTGAAAAGTCCTCTAGTCTGAACCCAATCGTAAATATCAAAATAACTACAGTCTAATAATTCACATACCTCCGATAAATAGTAATGAGTGCGGTTAGTATTTATATTCAAGGCATTACCTCAATGCTACCTGTTAATAAAATCTCAAAGCAGGGCAGTAGGTAGCTGCCTTTTCGGTTGCGCTTCCTAGCTTTGAGAAAGCTGGTTGTTACTTTGCTTTGAAGTTAGCAAAAGCAACGTTATCGTTTAAACGCAGGCTATCGAGATAATCCGCCCATGCTTGGAGCATTTTGCGCCGTTCATCAATAAATTTGGTGCGGTTGTATGCTGTTCCGTTGGGGTTTTTCACCGCATGATGCAATTGGTGTTCAATCCACCTCTCATCAAACCCTAATTTTTCATCCAGCATGGTTGTTGCGGTCGCCCTGAAGCCGTGTATTGTGACCTCATCTTTAGGAATGCCCATTGTCCGCAAAGCCACAAGTAATGCATTGTCACTCAATGGCCTGTCAACGTTCCTACCACTTGGAAAAATGTATTGACCATTGCCAGTAATAGGCCGTAGTTCTTGTAGTATCGCTATTGCCTGGCGACACAGTGGCACAATATGATCATCAGCACCTTTGTCTCTGCGTTTAA
The DNA here is from genome assembly GCA_965204215.1 of Pseudomonadales bacterium. Lineage (GTDB taxonomy): Bacteria > Pseudomonadota > Gammaproteobacteria > Pseudomonadales > GM7GCV1 > CBDBDZ01. The sequence continues at coordinate 7,106 of CBDBDZ010000013.1, forward strand.
GCATTAGGTCTTTGGGAATCAACCAACATTCTTCTTCAAAGTCTATTTGGCTCCACAGCCCCTGCCTCAATTCCCCAGGACGCAATAGCAACAGGGGTGCAAGTTTTAAGGCTGCGTTGACTTGTGGCAATCCCTCGTAAGCGTACATCATTCTCAGCACTTCGCCCAATCGTTTTGAGTCGCTGGTTATGGCTGCCCGGTTGACTGCTTTTGGTATTTTCTGCAACTGTCTTTTTATGCCTTCAGCCGGATTGTGCATGTCAGTTGGATTCCAGTGTTCAAATATTTGATAGAACGTAAATGCAGCTTTGTGAGCAGTCTCTATTTTGTAACCGCCATCACGATTTTTTTGATTTTCGACTTTTTTGATAGTGTTTAACAACAAACTCCTTGTTATTGACTCCATTGGCAGGTGTTGTAAATCAGGTTTCAGGAAACGCTCTATTATGCTCACTACCTTTTTTCGATAACTTGGCGAAAAGTGTGATTGTGATTCCAGCCAGTTATCAGCACTCATGGCGAATGTCTCTGATTGAGATTTTTGCTGATTATAGCGGTCAAGCATTTTCTGTTGTGACGGGTCAATGTTATTCGTTAACTGCTCCTTTGCCTCATCTCTTTTCTGTGTTGCTACTTTCAGGGTAACTGTGGGGTACTTACCAATTGATAAAAGTTTCTCTTTGCCATTGAATCGGTATTTTAATCTCCATAGCTTGCTGCCGTTGGTTTTGACAATAATATGCAATCCGCCGCCATGAAAGAGTTTGTAGTCTTTATCTCTCGGCTTCGCTTTTTTGATTGCAATGTCTGTCAGCTTACTCATGCACTAATAACCGCAAATTGGGGGTATCGAGATAGTGGGGGTATTTCGGCACCCCCAATAATACCCCCATTCTATCAGGATTTGGGGGTACAGTCTAGGACGTGTAGGGACAATGATTATATAATAATCCTTTATTCTATCAGTGTTTCAGGACTATTAGGGACTTCCTGAAACTTGCTGCTGGTGCCCAGAGGTGGAATCGAACCACCGACACAAGGATTTTCAGTCCTTTGCTCTACCGACTGAGCTATCTGGGCACATTTTCAGGTTAGCTGATACATTGGGCGCGTATTAAATCTGTTCAACTTGAGGTAGTCAAGTAAAATGTGTGGGAATTGAGAATTTTAAAATGAAAATTAATTGGTTAATATGGGGTATAAGTTAAAGTTAAGCAGCATTGCGTGTTACATTGCTGTATGCTGCGCGCCTTATTCCAATATATCTCTTTCAATGTCTACAAACGTAAAAAGCAGTAGCTTTGCTCAATTTGAGCTTTCAAAACCCATTTTACGAGCGTTATCTGACTCTGGTTACGAGCAACCGACTCCCATTCAATTAGCCTGTATTCCTGAAATGCTGAAAGGTTTAGACATTGCTGCAACGGCGCAGACGGGAACGGGTAAAACGGCGGCTTTTGCTCTGCCTTTACTGGAACAGTTGGAAGTCAATAACAATGCGACACAAGTATTAATTTTGGCGCCAACCAGAGAATTAGCCATTCAAGTGTCAACCGCTCTGCAAACCTATGCCACCTTTATGAAAAGGGTAGCTATCTTACCTATCTACGGTGGGCAGGGCATGGACAGTCAATTGCGCCGACTCAAAAGGGGTGCACAAATTGTTGTGGGAACGCCAGGTAGGGTTATGGATCATTTGCGCCGTAAAACACTCAAATTACACTCTCTTAAAACTATAGTATTAGATGAGGCTGATGAAATGCTGCGAATGGGCTTTATTGATGACGTGGAGTGGATATTGGAATACACTCCTGAAAGCAGGCAAATTGCTTTGTTTTCGGCAACCATGCCAGCCCCTATTAAAAAGATTGCTCAACGTCATTTAAAGCAACCTCATCATATTGCAATAAAATCTGCAACTAAAACGGTTTCAGCTATTGACCAATCCTATTGGCTTGCTCAAGGTACCAGTAAGCTGGAAGCATTAAATCGAATATTAGACAGCGAGTCATACGATGGTATTGTTATTTTTGTTCGTACTAAAAATAATACGGTGGAGCTTTCCGATAAATTAATACAGCGAGGGCATAATGCCGCTGCTATCAATGGTGATATGAATCAATCACTACGTGAAAAAACCATTGATAAATTGCGTAAAGGCAATATTGATATTTTGGTTGCGACTGATGTTGTTGCTCGCGGTATTGATGTGGCTCGTGTCAGCCATGTGTTTAATTACGATATGCCCTATGATAGTGACGTCTATATTCACCGCATTGGCAGAACCGGCCGTGCGGGAAGAAGCGGCAAAGCTATTTTATTTGTCGCGCCGCGTGAAAGACATTTATTAAAGGCTATAGAAAAGCATACCAAGCAGTCAATAACACAAATGAGCCTGCCTTCAAACCAGCAAGTTACTGAAAAACGCATTGATCAGTTTAAAAATACGATTGAGGCATTAATGAAACAGCCAATGGATCAAAAAATTATTGACTTAGTCATAAGCTTACAACGCGAAACTGAAGCTGATTGGGAACATATAGCTAAGGCCTTAACCATGGCATTGCATCAAAAAAGCCCTATATACCCTTCTAAAATGGATAAAAAAATCAACCAAAGCGTTTCAAAAATACACAAGCAAGAGCAGACGAAAAAATTTAAACCCTGTGTCAGAGATTTCAAACCTATATTAGACCATGATGGCTCAGTGATTGAATCCGAATTATATCGTTTAGCGGTGGGGAATAACCACGGCGTTAAAGCTAGAGATATTGTAGGAGCCATTGCCAATGAAGCAGATTTATCCAGCAAATTTATTGGACAAATTGTTATTTATGATGATTTTAGTACCGTTAACTTACCAACAGGAATGCCTAAAGACACTTTTCAACATTTGAAAAAAGTCAGAGTTCGTCAAAAACCACTACAGATAGAAATCTACGAAGAAGGCAAATAGCAGGTGACAGATTACCTTTATTGCATAATCCGGGATAATTTAATTTATAATGACGCTGCGTTTTTTATATAGACTTTTCGTTTAATTATTTTGTGTCTTCTTCAGCGTTTTTAGTTGCACTTATTTTAAGTACAGGGCTAATTTATTATCTTGGAAGACGTAAGGCTTTACTGTGCGCTCGTCAGTTAGGCGGTATTAAAAAGCTAAATTCTTTACCGCAATATTACAGTTATTTGCTTGTTATGGGGCTACTTATTCCTATTGGCATCTGTTTAGTAATTTGGGTTAGCTTTGAAGATATGGTCATTGTAAATTCAGTTATGGCAGGCTTACCTGAACATCTAAGACCTGCCACACGTGCTGAAGAAAGCTTGTTATTAAACAAATTAATGTACATGAATTTTGCCGACAATCCTGATTATGCGGCATCCGTTGAACGCTTAAACGCTATGATTACTAATAGCAAACTGTGGATGTACATAACGTCTTTGGCGATGGGTTGGTTCACAGGTTTACTATTGCTATGGCGCTTACACAATTTTGCCAACGTGCGGATAATGGTTGAAAAGGTTATCCGCGCCCTTTTATTTACCAGTTCTCTAATCGCTATTTTTACTACCATTGGTATTGTATTATCAGTGCTGTTTGAGTCAATTCGTTTTTTTAATTTAATACCCATTTGGGAATTTTTATTTGGCACTCACTGGAGTCCCCAAAGTTCTATTCGAAGTGACCAGGTTGCTTCCTCTGGAAGCTTTGGTTCTATTCCTTTATTTGTCGGTACATTACAGATTTCTTTTCTGGCGATGCTGGTTGCTGTGCCTGTTGGATTAATGTCCGCTATTTATTTATCAGAATATGCCAATAAGAAAACACGAGATATTTTAAAGCCATTACTGGAAATCCTGGCAGGTATTCCCACTGTTGTCTATGGTTTTTTTGCCGCTTTATTTTTAGGGCCAAAACTCAGGCAGTTTTTTGAACAACTAGGCTTTGCAGCTTCTTCTGAAAGCGTATTAGCTGCAGGTTTGGTGATGGGGCTAATGATCATTCCTTTCATTTCGTCATTGTCAGATGATGTCATCAACGCTGTACCACAAACTATGCGCGATGGCTCTTTCGCACTGGGAGCTACTCCTTCTGAAACCATTAAAAAGGTGGTGATTCCTGCTGCATTACCAGGTATTGTCAGCAGTATTTTATTGGCGTTTTCGAGAGCCATTGGCGAAACTATGATTGTAGTAATGGCGGCAGGGCTGGCAGCGAATTTAACTATGAATCCGATGGAGTCGGTTACTACGGTCACTGTGCAAATTGTGACGTTGTTGGTTGGCGACCAAGAATTTGACAGTGCCAAAACCCTGGCATCTTTTGCACTGGGACTGGTTTTATTTTTTGTGACGCTGACTTTAAATATTATCGCTCTGCACGTGGTTAAACGCTATCGGGAGCAGTATGAATAAATCCAGTTCAACCCTAGACATTATTGAATCATCATTGCAAAAACGCTACAGAGCCGAGCGTCGATTTGTATGGTTTGGACGCATAACAATCATTATTGGTGTACTGGCTCTGGTCGGTCTGTTCACTAGCATCATTGGCACGGGTTATAAAGCTTTTATTAAAACCGAACTTTTGTTAATCATTGATTCGACATTAATTGAAGCCAATTCCCGAGAAGATGGAAGCATTAATTTTGATGCTTTATTTAAAAAATCGGTTTATAGTAATAATCCTGCTGTAAAAAAACGCTCAGCCAAAAAAGTACTTCGCCAATTGTATAGCAGTGCTGCACCTTTTGAATTGAAACATTATTTCAAGCAAAATCCCAAACGATTAAATCAAGACACAATAGCTATTTGGCTCACCGCAGACGATAAAATTGATAATTATGTAAAAAATGGCTATGACCAGGAAAGTAGCAATCTCAAAGAGTCGGCTGTTAATTTTATAGAATTTTATCGAAAGCAGAGTCAAGTTAGAACTGTATTTAATTCCACGTTTTTTACATCGGGTGATTCCCGAGACCCGGAACAAGCTGGTATTTGGGGAGCTTTAGCAGGGACGCTCTTAACTTTGTTAGTGACTTTGTTTTTATCTTTTCCCATTGGAGTAGCCGCTGCCATTTATCTTGAAGAATATGCCGTGAAGAATCGCATTACCAATATTATTGAAGTTAATATTAATAATTTAGCCGCGGTGCCTTCCATTATTGTTGGTTTATTAGGCTTGGCTGTGTTTATTAACTTTTTTGGATTACCGCGTTCTACGCCTTTGGTTGGCGGTTTGGTTCTGACATTAATGACACTACCTACTATTATTATTGCATCCAGAGCCGCGTTGCAATCTATTCCCCCATCTATTAAGGAAGCAGCGCTGGGGATAGGTGCATCACACACTCAAATGGTGTTTCATCATTTATTTCCTATTGCACTACCTGGTATGTTAACGGGTTCAATCATTGGCATGGCCCGTGCTTTGGGGGAAACAGCACCTTTATTAATGATAGGTATGGTCGCTTTTATTGTTGATATTCCAACAGCTTTGACTGAGACTGCCACCGTTTTACCCGTACAGATTTATTTATGGGCGGATAGTCCAGAACGTGCTTTTGTTGAAAAAACGTCAGCTGCAATTATCGTTTTATTAACATTTTTAATTACAATGAATTCCTTTGCAGTAGTGCTACGCAAAAAATTAGAGCGCCGTTGGTAATAGCCTTTACATCTGATAGAACATAGAAACAACATGCTAAATCAAGACCCATTTAACGATGATAACTTTCAAACCGTAGGGCAGGTTCGCACTGAAAATCCTAAAATAGCCATTAATGGCGTCAATGTTTTTTATGGTGATAAACAGGCCATCCACAACGCCAGTTTGGATATTGCCAGCAATCAGATTATTGCTATGATTGGCCCCTCAGGCTGTGGAAAATCAACTTTTTTGCGTTGCTTAAACCGCATGAATGATACCATTGACATCTGCCGGGTTGAAGGTGAAATAAAATTGGAAAATGCTGATATTAACCGCAGCGACTACGACCCTGTTAAACTGAGAGTGAGAGTGGGTATGGTTTTTCAAAAACCTAATCCTTTTCCTAAAAGTATTTACGATAATGTCGCCTATGGGCCAAAAATTCACGGTTTGGCAGAAAACAGTTCTGACCTGGATGAAATTGTGGAAAGTAGCCTACAACGAGCAGGGCTTTGGAATGAAGTGAAAGACAGGTTACAGCAGCCGGGTACAGGCTTATCGGGTGGGCAGCAACAGCGGCTTTGTATTGCCAGAACGATTGCCATTAACCCCGAAGTTATTTTAATGGATGAGCCTTGTTCGGCGCTTGATCCCATTGCCACCGCGCGTATTGAGGAGCTTATGGCTGAATTGAGCCAGAATTTCACTATCGTGATTGTCACACACTCTATGCAGCAAGCCGCTAGAGTGTCTTCAAGAGTGGCTTATTTTCACTTAGGGAAACTCATTGAAGTTAACCCTACTCAAGTTGTTTTTACTGCGCCGCATCACAGCTTGACCGAGCAATACATTACTGGTCGTTTTGGCTAGATTTTATTTTAACTCAATGAGGTGTAACATGAACCTATATACTTTGAGGTCAAACTAATGGAAAACCATATTAACCAAAAATACGATGAAGATTTAAGTGAATTGGTTAACGGTTTTTTAAGAGTTGCAGGTTTGGTGGAAAACCAGTTAGAAGCTGTACGCTTACTTATTGATACAGAACAGTCCACCCATTTTGATATTATTAAGCGAAATGAAAAGACCATTGACGAGCAAGAAATTGAATTGGATAGAAAATGTGCGAATATTATTGCGCTCAGACAACCTACTGCATCCGATTTACGCTTAATTCTAGCCATCTCTCGTTCTATACGTGATTTAGAACGTATGAGTGACGAACTGGATCAAGTGGCGGAGTTAATGATGTCTATCTTTGAAAAGACCAAAGAGCGTTTTGGCTCACAATCTTTGGTCCGCTTTACCGAACATATTTCGGAAGCGTTGACCGATGTGTTGGAATCTTTCAGTCGGTTTGATTTAGCAACGTCCATGCAATATTCACGTATGGATAAAAAAATCAACGCGGAATTTCAAAGCACAACGCGCGAAATGATTACCTATATGATTGAAGATCCCAGAAATATTTCTGATGTACTCAACGTACTCTGGGCTATACGTTCACTGGAACGAGTGGCTGATCATGTTAGCAATATTGCAGAACAATTAATTTATTCTGCCAAAGGTTTAGATGTACGGCATTTAACCAAAAAGCAAATGCAACAATTATTAGATGATAGCCAATAGACACTCTGAGACCTTTGCAATAAAAAAGATTTTGCCCTCAGACAAGGCATTTTCGCGCGCAAAAGCGGAGTTTACTGGGAGTTTACTGATGGTAAATGAGTAGTTGAGCACAAAAATAACGCAGTATGAGTGTAAAAGAATTTTATTGCAAAAATCTCACTCTTTATAATTGATGACCCCGCTTACACAATATCGACTAGATGTTGCAAACAATGGGTTTGAATATGACTCCAAGCAAGAGGCTGCTGCTTTAGAATTAGAGCGCGTTTATTTGGAACTTATCAATCAAACCAAAGATAAAGGTTGGTTCAAAAAAAAAGTCTCTTCACCTAAAGGGTTATATTTATATGGTGGTGTAGGGTGCGGCAAAACCTATTTAATGGACCTGTTTTTTAATACGCTACCGTTTGCAAAAAAAAGGCGGATGCACTTTTACCATTTGATGCGCTATGTTCATGAGCAACTGGAGCATCATAAAGGTAAAAAAAATCCTTTAGATATTGTAGCCAAAACGCTGTCTAAAGATTGTCGTATTTTATGCCTTGATGAATTTTTTGTAACCGATATTGGCGATGCTATGATATTGGCCAATCTTATCAAAGCACTCTTTAACTATCAGGTTTGCCTGGTTTGCACATCCAATATCGACCCCGACAACCTCTACCAAAATGGGTTACAGCGCCAACAATTTATTCCCGCCATTAACTTAATCAAACAACACCTCGTTAGCCACTGCCTGGATAGTGAAACAGATTATCGTCTGCGCAAACTAAAAAATGTCAACCGTTATTTTGAAGGCGATAACGCCGATGCCATGTTGAGCGACATCATTCAACAACTTTTTAATTTGAGATTAAAGCCTGCAACCATCATCATTAACAAACGCGATATACTAATCAAAAGTGCAACCAATAATGCGCTTTGGATAGACTTTTACAATCTTTGCGACGGGCCACGCAGTACCCAAGATTACATTGATATCGCCCATTTGTACAAAACAATAGCAGTGAGCCATGTCCCCCAGTTTCATAATACTGATGATTTAGCCAGACGCTTTATTGGCTTTGTTGATGAGTGTTATGATCATCGCATTATGTTATTTATTTCATCTCCTGTAAGCTTGTCTGACCTGTACACAAAAGGTCGCTTAAACTTTGAATTTGAACGCACACAAAGTCGATTAATAGAAATGCAATCTCAGGAATATCCATCGCAATCTCGCTAAATCAATGGTCTTTCGTTTCAAGTGCAGTAATAAAGCACTCTTAATCCTAGATTTTGCAGTTGAACGCTAATTTCACTTCTAAGAGTTTGAATGTTATTGATAAACGCTTATTCTTCGATTCACTTCATAAGTGAATTACAAACCGCTACCTGGCTTTACAGCCCTTTTCCCGACTTCGACAGATTTGTCATCTAATCAAGCTTGAAAGCTACTAAATTGGTCAAAATACTTGGGTTTTGATTTGTAGTGCCTAGTTAATTTTTATTATTTACTTTCGTTTTGCACTGTGCTATAATGACGCTATGTTCGTTCGAGTTAAGTCCACTCCCAATAGCCCACGCAAAACTGTTCAAATTGTTGAAAGTATTCGCGATGGTAACAAAGTCAAGCAAAAGATAGTACGCTACGTTGGCGTTGCCATGAATGACGACGAACTGGTTAAATTAAAAGAAGTTGCCGAATATGTTAAAGCCAATATTGAGGCTGAACATCAGGCCAGTTTGTTTAATCCAGAGCAGGTCGCACAGCAAGTTATTGAAAGTAAATCACAATCTGAATCAAACAAACCGCTTCAGGTTGATTTAAAACAACTGCGTGAACAACAGCGTGTCACTGTGGGTATCCATGAGATATATGGTCAATTATTCGATGAATTGGGTTTTGGTTCATCGATTGGTCACCCCAGCCATAATGTCAGTGCTGTTGATATTTTCCGCCATATTGTATTGGCTCGTATTGCTAATCCTGTCAGCAAACGAGAGACGGTGACCTCATTAGAGCAAGATTTTGGCATTAGCATCCCATTGGAGAAAGTCTATCGGATGATGGATAAATTGGATGATAAAGCGATTAATCGAATAAAGGATACCGTGCTATCAGGAACACGTCAGCTGGTAGGTCATGCTGTTGATGTGTTGTTCTTTGACTGTACAACACTTTATTTTGAATCTTTTACAGAAGATGAGTTAAAAAGCAATGGTTATAGTAAGGATATGAAGTTTAACCAGCCTCAGGTTCTGTTGGCGTTATTGGTGACTCAAGATGGGTTACCTGTCGGTTATGAAGTATATCCAGGCAACACATTTGAGGGTCATACGTTACAAGCAGCGATTGCTGATTTACACTTACACTATGACATTGAACGCATTGTATTTGTTGCTGACAGAGGGTTGCTGAGTCAGAATAATTTGACTCATCTTGAAGCTCAGGAGATACCCTACATTGTGGGGGCTAAACTCAAGACCTTACCCCAACAAGAGCAAAGAGCCATCTTGAAACAAGTTGGCTATCTCAAACAAGGTAATGACGATGAACCCCGCAGCTATGAGTTTACATATCAGGGTAGACGCTGGATTGTTGAATATAATCATGCCCGAGCAGAGAAAGACCGAAAGGATAGGGAGCAATCCATAGAACGCATTACTAAAAAACTTAAGCGAAGTAAGAATCCTAAGAGCCTGCTCAGCAATTTTGGTTACAAGAAGTATTTGAAAATGGCAGGCGACACGCATATCAGTGTTGACCAGAGCAAAATAGAACGCGATTCCCAATGGGATGGGCTCAAGGGCGTAGTAACGTCATTAGACACCATGTCAGCACAGGGCGTTTTTGGTCATTACAAAGGGCTATGGCAAGTTGAAGACAGTTTTCGCATCACCAAACATGATCTGAAAGTACGCCCTATCTATCACTGGACACCCAAACGCATTCAAGCTCATCTGGCTATCTCTTTTGTTGCATTTAGCTTAGTGCGATTCTTAAGCTATCGTGTCAAGCTCCAGCACAGAAAGTTATCACCTGCTGTGATCCGCAATGCGCTATTGCATGTTCAGCGTAGTCTATTGGTGCATATCAAAACGAAAGTGCTTTATTGCATTCCTTCCAATGTTAACCCTGAGGCCAGCAAAATTTACCAGGTGATGGGTCGAAAACTCTCAACCACTCCATTCCAGCTAACGTAGAAACTTATAAATAACTCTTAATAAATAGCTTGTAGTGCCTAACTAAAATTGGGACTCTTTTAAAATCAATCACTTACGAAAAAAAGTGTCGAAGTCGGGAAAAAGATGCTTGAGAGTTTTTCATTCCGTGATTTTATTTAAGTCATTGATTTAATTGGAGCGGGAGCCGTAGACCCCGCCTATGTAAATAGCTGATAAGTAACAGTAAAATCGGGAAATATTGTCATTCTTTGACCGAGGGAAATTTGGAGCGGGAAACGAGGTTCGAACTCGCGACCTCAACCTTGGCAAGGTTGCGCTCTACCAGCTGAGCTATTCCCGCGTATGGATGGTACATGCAGTTCAAATTGGCGTCCCATAGGGGGTTCGAACCCCTGTTGCCGCCGTGAAAGGGCGGAGTCCTGGGCCACTAGACGAATGGGACATTTGAACAGGGCGCGAATTCTAGTGAATTGTTGCAGTTGCTGTCAAGTAAAATGTTTTAGTCGATTACATTTCCCATTAAAATGTAGTGATGAAAATTCCATACGATATAAATTCGCGACCTGTTTATAATACAGACGTTGGTCGTATTGCAGAAGCGGCTGTTAAAACCGATGTGATTGCGGATGATAATAAGAAAATTATACTAAGGCGTGAATCCAAAAAACGTAAGGGTAAAACAGTTGTTGTTATTGAAGGCTGCCCTACTTCAATACAGATTGAAATGCTTAAAACACTTAAGAAACATTGCGCCTGTGGTGGTGCTAATAAAGGAACAAATATAGAAATACAAGGGGACCACATCGAAAAAATTAAAAGCCATTTTGAAAAACTTGGGTTTGTTGTTGCCCAGTTAGGAGGATAATTATGAGCGAAGCAAACAAGCGTTGTGGTAATTGGCAATCTGTTATTAGCCCGGAATCGATCGCGCAACTGGGTAATCGATTATCAGAACCTAAAGTTATTGGCGAGAATTATTATTGGGTGGAGTCCAGACCAAGCGAAAAGGGTAAAAGCCAAATTGTGGAATACAATGCTAGCGGTGAGGCGCGTGATTTGCTCGCTGAACCTTATAGCGCTAGTAGCGCGGTGCATGAATATGGTGGTGGCGTTTACTGTATTGGGAGAGGTCAATTGTATTTTGTGAATAAAAAGGATCAACAGATTTATGCGGTCAATCTGCATGATACACAATTGAGCACTGTGCAAGTAACTACTATGACGGGTTCTCGATTTGCAGACCTGGAATATAATGCTCGTGACCACAGTATTTTATGTATTCAAGAAATTCATTCGGTCAGTGGTGTCGATAATTTGATTTCAAGTGTAGACTGCCACAATGGCGAAGTAAGCATATTACAGGCTGGGGATGATTTTTATAGCTCTCCCAGATTTAATGATGAGACAGGCAAGTTAGTTTGGATTGGCTGGAATCATCCCAATATGCCTTGGGATAACAGTTGTTTATATATGGCAGATGTAGTTAAAGGTGGTGACGATGTTCAGTTAAAAAATATTCAATGTTTGTTAGAGGGAGAGGTATCCGTAACACAACCACGGTGGTCACCGACTAATGAGCTATATTGCATTGCCGATATCAATAATTGGTGGAATATTTACCGTTATAATAGAGAAAACAAGGAATTTGAAATCATTGCAAAACGCACTGAAGATATGGCTCCCCCTGCATGGCAATTTGGTTCTCGAAGTTATGCATTTACTGATGATACACATATTATAGCCAGTAGCATTTACAATGGGTTTTGGCAATTTATTTATATTGATATTGCCAGCAATCAATCAGTGCAGTGGGTTTCAGAATATTGCAGCATTGATGCAATAGTATCCAATCAACAACGAATACTTGCATTGGGAGCAGGCGGTACTTTTACCACGCAATTAATTGATATACAGCTACAAAACCATACCCCCTTATTTACACCATTGCTTTCCGAAGTTGAACCCATAGATAATCGCTATATCAGTAGCGCAGAACCCATTGCTTTTGGTGAAGATAATGACAAAGCTCATGCCTTCTATTATCCTCCAGCTAACCCTGATTATTCATTAGCAGAAATGGAAGAACTGCCTCCTTTAATGGTTATGAGTCATGGTGGTCCTACAGGAATGAGTGAAGCCTCGCTCAATTTAAAAATCCAGTTTTGGACTAGCAGGGGTTTTGGGGTTGTAGATGTAAATTATAGAGGTTCCAGTGGCTATGGTCGTAAGTATCGGAATCAATTGCGTGGGAAATGGGGCATTGCTGATGTTCAGGATTGTTGCAATGCCGCAAAATTTTTAGCAAATAGAGGCGATATTGATGGTGACAGAGTTGTCATTCGCGGTAGCAGTGCAGGAGGCTATACAACACTTTGTGCTTTGACATTTACCAACGATTTTGCCGCTGGTTGCAGTATGTATGGTATTGGTGACTTAGAGACACTGGTAATGGATACTCACAAATTTGAAATGCGCTATACCGATAATTTAATTGCCTCCTATCCAGAAGGTGTCGAAATCTATCGCAAGCGCTCACCCATTAACTACCCCTCCCAAATCAGTTGCCCGATATTATTGCTCCAAGGCCTGGATGATAAAGTAGTGCCACCGAATCAAGCCGAACTCATGGCATCAGAGCTGGCTAAAAATAATGTGCGACATAAGCTTGTCTTTTTTGAAAATGAAGGTCATGGGTTTCGATCTGCAGATGCCATTGTCAAAGCATTAAATGAAGAATGGCAATTTTATGGTGAAATATTGGGTTACCTGGATTAATGGGAAGATGGCGTGCCCCTGGACCTAAGTCTTCCAATTACATTAGCGTACAGGGAGCGAAAGCATTAAAGCAAGAATTATATCAATTGTGGAAAATTGAACGACCAGAGGTTACAAGAACAGTATCGGAAGCAGCTAAAAACGGCGATCGCTCTGAAAATGGTGACTACATTTATGGTAAAAGACGCTTGCGCGAAATAGATGCGCGAGTTCGCTATTTAACCAAACGCCTTGATACAGTACAGGTGGTAGACAATAATCCCACAGATATCACTAAAATATATTTTGGTGCCAGTGTTCAATTGCTTAATTTAGACAACGACGAAGTCGTAACCGGTACTCTGTTAGGAGCCGATGAAATTGACTCAACCACCAATACTATTAGCATTGATTCCCCACTGGCAAAAAATTTATTGGGTAAGAAAGTCGGTGACGATATAACTGTGGAAGTTGCAGGCAAGGTATTTCATTATTGCATTGAGCAAATAAATTACCAATGAACATTCAGCCAGCTAACTTGGATTGGCAAGTAAAAGATGGTATAGAAATTCCCACGTCAAAACAATACAGTGATATTTATTTTTTAGGCGATGGCATACAAGAGAGCGAATATGTGTTTCTTGAAGCTAATCAGTTACCTAAACGCTGGTGCAATCAGCAGCATTATTGTATTGGAGAACTAGGTTTCGGAACAGGATTAAATTTTATTTTAACCTGGGCAAAATGGAATGAATCCAAACGCTGCGGTGAGCATAGTCAATCAGCTAAACTGACTTATATCGGAATTGATAAGCATCCGTTGTCTAAACAGGATTTAATGCGCTGTCATAATTTGTGGAGTCAATCGCTGGGAGACTTAAGCCAAAGCCTTCTTCAGCACTACCCCTATTTGATTAAGGGGTTTCACTTACTAAAGCTTGCTGAAGATGTGGATTTAATATTAATTTGGGATGAAGCCGAAAGGGCATTACAACAACTATTGAGCACTATAGATTACAGTGAAACACAACATAATGCCAAAGTGGATAATTGGTATTTAGATGGTTTTGCTCCCAGGAAGAACACTCAAATGTGGTCATTGCCAATTTTTGAGCTCATTGCTCAATTAAGTAAATATCGCGCTTGTTTAACAACCTTCACCGCTGCGAGTGCGGTTCGAAAAACTTTAGAACAAGTTGGCTTTAGCGTTACCAGATTACCAGGGTTTCGCTATAAACGGCAAATGATTAGCGCTGAATATTACCCAAATACTCATTTGTCGAAGCAATCACCAAAGTTAATTAACCAACCCAGACATTTAAACCAACTGCCAAACTGGCACCTACATAAGCTTGTATTGAAAGACAGAACGGCAACTATCATCGGTGCTGGGGTATCTGGTTGCAGTGTAGCGCATTCACTGGCGCAAAGAGGTTGGCAAGTTAAGGTAATTGAACAGCACAGCAGTGTGGGCGGATACTGCCCTGAAACCGAGACAGTCTTGCAACAGGTAGCGCTGTATTCCAAATTATCGAAAGATAGCCAATCGCTACTTGGGCAATTTTCACTAGCCGCACTACAATTTGCTCAGCGCTATCAACCATTACAACGCTGTGGTTTAGCACAGGTTGCACAATCGCAGCAACAAGAACGCGAATACGAACAGCTCGCTAATTTAGTTGATTGCTCTGATTTTGTCTGTTATAAAACCAGACAACAGCTTAGTAAGCTTTGTGATATTTCCATACAATACGGAGGCTTATGGTTTGCAAATAGTGGATGGATGCAGCCTGAGCGAGTTTGTGAGCAGTTGCTTCAACATTGTAATATCAATGTATCGTTAGGTACCAGGTTTACCGATATTTTGGATAAAAATACCAGTGTTACCATACTGGCTACAGCGAGGTCTTCAGTACTGCCTTTGAAACTATTGGCAGGGCAGATAGATTATTTACCAACTTATCAACCTTTCAATCAATTAAGAAGCATTGTTTGCAGCACTCATTCTTTGATGCCAAAAAATGCAGATAACCATCATTATCTTGGTAGCAGTTATCGTCAATCTACTAACACAAGCATAAATAGTGAAGAAACTGCGCAAGCGATACAGGCAATGAGCGGTATTTTAACAGATGATTTTATCACTGATATGGAGTTAAACCGCCAAATAGGTATCAGAGCAACTACTCCCGATTTTCTACCGATAGTAGGTGCTATCCCTGATATTAAACACTGGGAAGTGGATTTTGGAAACTTGCAATACAATGCCAGGCAATCTATCAATGCGAACGGACATTACCTGCCGCATTTGTATACCATTACAGGAATGGGGTCCAGGGGGTTTTGTTACGCGCCAATTTGTGCAGAAATACTAGCGGCAGAGCTGAGTAATGAACCTTGCCCAGTACCTTTAGGTATTCGACGTGCCTTACATTCAGGGCGTTTTGTATTAAGGTCGCTAATGAAACCTACTGCTTATTCAACTCAAGATACGGTTTAAGGGCTGACCAAACTATTTTTTTACTGTGCATATCTTTTAACATGGTTAATGTACTCGGTAACACCAAAGCTCTTAGTGGTTGCTCATCATCTGAAGGGCTTCCCATAGATTGCTGTATTAATGGTTGCAGCGTTTGATGGGTGCCAAGGTTATCACTAAAACCTTCAGAACCAACTAATAGGCGGTACACCGCATTCCCCATAACTATTAATTGTCTAACTCCAATTTGCTGTGCTTTAAGGAAGGTAACCACTTGTTTTTGGGCTGGATGCATATCTGCTTTACTAACTTTTAAATTGAGTGTTTTAGGTGCAGCATTGACGCTTAGAGCCGTTAAAATATTTGTCATTAATTTGCGTTGCAAAGGCACTAACCTGGGGTTTTCATAGTCTAAAAAGCATAGTGAATCACTCACATAGCAGACAATGTCAATGTTGACAGAAAAAGAAGCTTTTGGCGGTTTAACGACTGCTGCTACATTGGGTTCACGTTGCGTTATAGTATCTACGTCGGGTTGCTTTAAAATTTGCTGAATTTTAGCCAGGGCATCATCATTTGAAGGGGTTGATTCGGTATTTACCCATTGCCTGGGGACATAAAGAGGTATATGTAATGCTTGCAGCCAGTTTTGTTGGGACATGTTAATCATCTGTGTATTATAAACCGCTTCAATCAACTATATCAGCCCAAATCCCAATTTAGGATTCATATTAATTTGGCATGAAAATACCGAACGAATATGTGGCACAAGAAAGTGCCATCGACGAGCGATAGCTCGGTAGCGAACCATTGAAACACAAGAAAATTCGCATATTTTCGCTGGTATTTCAAGGGCGACCAATAAAATATGCAGGAGCTATATTTTATTTCCAGATTAATATCTAATTATAAAATAGCTTGAACCCATTCAAAGACTTGCAACCGAGAATATGCTATATTTGCGAGATGCAAGCGTCTACCAATCAGATTACAAGGAAGGCATCAGAATTTTTAATGCGAAGTAACCATACATTCACTACAATCGATGACTGAACACCAATCGGCTCAGGCTAAAGCCATAGCTACCCGTCGCACTTTTGCTATTATTTCCCATCCCGATGCAGGGAAAACAACCATTACTGAAAAGTTGTTGCTATTGGGTAATGCCATTCAGGTTGCAGGAGCAGTTAAGGCAAAACGCAATGAGCGCAGTGTGACCTCAGACTGGATGAGTATGGAACAACAACGCGGCATATCCATTACCACTGCTGTTATGCAATTTCGCTACAAAGGCTGTACGGTTAATTTGCTTGATACCCCTGGACATGAAGATTTTTCGGAAGATACCTACAGAACTTTAAGTGCAGTTGATTCGGTACTGATGATAATCGATGGCAGTAAAGGTGTGGAAGAGCGAACCATCAAATTGATGAATGTCTGTCGCATGAGAGATATTCCTATTGTTACTTTTATCAATAAGTTTGACAGGGAATGTCGCGATGGTATTGAACTGCTTGATGAAATTGAAGAAGTGCTAGGCATTGAAGCTGCGCCTATCAACTGGCCTTTAGGTATGGGTAAAACCTTGGGAGGGGTCTATAATATGCAAACCGAAACGGTACATCACTATGTTGCAGGATCTAAAAATGTTTTGCCAGAAGATGTCAGAACCCAAGGTTTGGATAGTGATGAAAGCCTGGCCAAATTACAACCTGTCATGGGTAGTTATGTGGGCGATGCTGTAGAGCAAGTAGAATTAATACAGGGGGCGACTCATGCCTTTGATAATGATTTATTTTTGGCTGGCAAACAGACTCCTGTTTATTTTGGAACGGCGTTAGGTAATTTTGGAGTAAGGGAAATGTTAGACGACTTTGTGAAAAGGGCACCATCGCCACAATCTCGGAAATCCGAAGACAATATAGTCGATGCATACGGCGATACATTCAGTGGGTTTGTATTTAAAATTCAAGCCAATATGGACCCTAAACACCGCGATAGAATTGCTTTTATGCGGATTTGTTCAGGTTCTTACCGAAAGGGGATGAAAATGCGTCAGGTTCGGACAGGGAAAGATGTTCGCATAAGCGATGCAGTAACCTTTATGGCAGGTGACAGAACCCATGTGGAAGAAGCCCTGTCGGGGGATATCATTGGGCTGCATAATCACGGTACTATTCAGATAGGTGATACTTTCAGCAGTGGTGAGCCGATAAAATTTAAAGGAGTACCCAATTTCGCTCCTGAATTGTTTCGAGTCATCATTTTGCGTGATCCACTTAAAATGAAACAGCTTCGCAATGGTATTAAACAGCTGTCGGAAGAAGGTTCTGTTCAAGTATTCTTCCCTCTTAATCGCAACGATATTATTGTAGGGGCAGTGGGAGTGCTGCAATTTGAAGTGGTGGCGTTTCGGCTGAAGGACGAATACAAGGTAGAAGCCAGCTATGAACCGGTGAACCTTCACACTGCAAGGTGGATACAAGCGGAAAAAGATCAAGACTTGCAAGAGATTAAAAATAAAGCTGGCAATCACCTTGCCATTGATGGTGGCGGGTTTTTGGCTTACCTTGCCCCTACTCGTGTTAATTTACAATTGGCAGAAGAGCGTTATGAAAACCTGTCGTTTAACCAAACAAGAGAAATATGAGTATTGAAGTTGTAGAAACAGCCACGCCTGTAAAAGTTGAGCGGCGCAAGCGGCTGGAATTTAATAAACTGCAAAAGCGTTTACGGCGCAATGTCGGGAAGGCAATAAGTGATTATAATATGATAGAAGATGGAGATAAAATCATGGTGTGTTTGTCAGGAGGAAAGGACTCTTATTGCATGTTGGATATATTACTTAACTTAAAACAGTCAGCACCTATCCATTTTGACGTGGTAGCGGTAAATATGGATCAAAAACAACCTGATTTTCCAGAGCATATTCTGCCAGAATATTTAGAAAGTATTGGCGTTGACTATCATATTATCGAGCGTGACACCTACTCTATTGTCAAATCGGTACTGCCAGAAAATGCAACCTATTGCGGTTTGTGCTCCAGGCTACGCCGTGGTACATTGTATGGCTTTGCGGAATCTGTCGGAGCTACTAAAATTGCGCTGGGTCACCACCGCGATGATATCATTGAAACACTGTTCCTGAATATGTTTTACGGTGGGAAGCTTAAAGCCATGCCGCCTAAATTGTTAAGTGATGACAAACGCAATATTGTGATTAGACCGCTCGCATACTGTAAAGAAAATGATTTAATAGACTATGCTAACAGGAAGGCGTTTCCAATTATACCCTGCGATTTATGCGGTTCACAAGATGGTCTGCAGCGTCAAGTTATCAAACAAATGCTTCAAAACTGGGATAAAACGCATCCTGGAAGAATAGAAACCATTTTCAATGCCATTACCAATGTGGCGCTCTCGCAATTGGCGGACACCAAACTGTTTGATTTTGCTAACCTGCAACTGGACAGAGCTGGAGAGGCGAGAATTCCTGCTGAACAAATATAACGCCTAAATGAAAGATTTGCCAACGCTTTTAAAGTCGGTGACCCCAGAAGTGTATGACAGCCTGGTTAAGGCAGTAGAACTTGGCAAATGGGCCGATGGGGGAGCACTTAGTGACCAGCAGCGCAAAGATTCGCTGCAAATTATTATTGCCTACGATATGTTGCATAAACCGGAAAATGAGCGTGTAGGGTTTGTGGAATCGGGAAATCGCAGCTTATTGAAACAAGATACTCCACCTAAAAATTCTGAGCAAACCTTAACAATAAAATAATGTTTTAAAAATTTTTTACACAAAATAAACAAAAAATCATCTAAAAGGCTAGAGAATTGTCAGAATGAAATGCTAAGATGCGCACAAGCTTCACAGTAGTAATTTTAATTCACTGTTGATTAAAGCTGAATAATTAAAAATTTACTTGGTTAGACATTTCTTGAGTTTGCTCTATTTAGAAGCAACGCTTACCTTGTTTTTCCCATGTACTTTTACTTGTAACCTTTAATATATGAGGAACTTATGACTAATAAGCCATTAAAGCCTAAACCTATGAAAATGCTGCAGGTGGGTATGCTTGCTGTAGCTATAAGCGCTTTGAGCATTCAGGTTAGCGCCCAGACTGTCGATTCAGCTTTAAATGCCGCCAGTGCAAAAATTACTAAAGCAGCTGCTTCGCAAGCACGAATTGACAAAGTTGCCGACGAAACCGATAAACTGTTTAACGAGTTTCAGGTTGTCAGTAAGCAATTAGAAAACGTTCGTGTCTACAATGCCCAGTTGAATTTGCAAATTAAAGATCAAACAACCAATATGGCAAAGCTCCGCAATTCTATTCAGCAGGCGGCAACTATGGAACGCGAAATGGCGCCACTGGTTGAAGAAATGATAGTGGGGTTAGCTCAGTTTATTGAATTGGACATGCCGTTTCATACGGAAATCAGACAAGAAGCGGTTGCCAAGCTTGAAGACAACCAAAGCAATTCAAACTTATCTGCTGCTGAGCGTTTCCGTCAAATTCTGGAAACTTACCGTATTGAAGGAGACTATGGCAAAAATATTGAATCCTACACCAAAACGCTGAATATCAATGGCACTGACCTTGATGTTAATATTTTAAGAGTAGGCCGTGTTGCTTTGATGTATCAAAGTGAAGATCAATCACTCAATGGTGTTTGGAACAACCAAACTAAAACATGGGATGAGCTAAATATCTCATATCGCAAACCTCTTGCCGACTTATATAAAATGGCGAATAAACAAGCGTCAATTAATATAATGAAACTACCTATATCAGCGCCACAGGAGGCTAACTAATGAAATTACTTAATCGTATTGCAGTTGTTACTGCTACCAGCTTGGTACTTGGTTCACTTGCTTTTGCTCAAACTCAAGAAGCGGCATCGCTCGATGAATTGTTGCGCCTGGTTAAAAAAGATGAATTGATTCAATCGCAAGAAGCCTCTAAACGTGAAAGCGAATTTAAAGCACGCAAGAGTTCACAAGTTAATGAATTGGCCAAGATTAAAAGAACCCTGGCGAGAGAAGAGGCTACCAGTAAACGTTTGCAAAATACCATTGCCGACAATGACTTAAGATTGGCAGACATGCAAGAGCAGCTGGACAAAGCTTTAGGTTCACTGGCTGAGTTATTTGGTCATTTAACAGGTGCAGCAGGTGATTTGCGTGAAGACCTGGATAGTTCCATTATCTCTGCCCAATATCCGGGTCGTAGCGGCTTTATTGAAGGCATGATTGCTCAAATTACCGACCCAAGCGAGTTGCCACAAATTTCTGACATTCGTAAAGTTTGGGAAGAAATGATGAAACAGATGGTCGAAAGTGGTAAGATTGTTAAGTTTAATGGTGATATTGTTGCACCCGATGGTTCTATTTCGAATCAAGAAATTGTACGCGTGGGCAATTACAACTTATTATCAGATGACAAATACTTAACTTATGATTTAGGTACGCTTCGTATTAAAGAATTGGTCAAGCAACCTGCAGGTCTTGGCCAGGTCAGCGCACTATTTGATGCAAGCGATGGCTTTACACAAGTGGGGATTGACCCAACGGGTCCCCGTGGTGGCACATTCTTGAGCGCTATTGTTTTAACGCCTTCGCAAGTTGATCAATGGCGTCAAGGCGGCTTGGTAGGATATGTGATCACGGCATTAGGTGTATTTGCAGTACTTTTGGCTATTTGGCGATTATTAGTATTAACAATGGTTTCAGGTAGAGTTAAAGCTCAATTGAAGTCTGACACCGCCAACGAAAATAACCCATTGGGTCGTGTGATGAAGGTCTATGAAGACGACTCGTCTGTGGATGTTGAAACGCTTGAATTGCGTTTGAATGAAGCTATTATCAAAGAACGTCCAAGTATTGAAGCCTGGATTAATGCCATTAAAATTATTGCTGCTATTTCACCGTTGTTAGGTCTGTTAGGTACTGTAACTGGTATGATTTTAACTTTCCAGGGCATTATGATTTACGGTGCTGGTGACGTTGCAGGTATGGCTGATGGTATTTCGCAAGCATTGCAAACTACCAAACTGGGTCTGTTTGCTGCGGTTCCTGCGGTATTAATGCATACTTTGGTTAATAGTAGAGCCATGCGTATTATCCATATTCTTGATGAACAGGCAGCTGGTATTATTGCCGAAAAAGCTGGTAAGTAATCAATTGTTAATAAAGCAATTTGAGATAGTTAAATGATTGATTTCGTATCAGAGTCTATCCGCATATACTTTAATATGGGCGGGCCAGTGTTGTATTTTATTGCGGCATTGGCCTTCCTGATGTGGACATTGATTATTGAGCGGATTTGGTTCTATGCAGGAGGTTCAATGCAGCAGGAGGTCAGCGAAAAAATTGCCAGTTGGGAAGGTCGAAATGAACATCATTCCTGGCATGCTCACAAAATTCGAGAAAAGTTAATTTCAGAAATTAATGAACGAATTTATGAAAATTTAGCAATGATAAAGACAACCGTGTCATTGGCACCACTGTTTGGTTTGTTAGGAACCGTAACAGGAATGATTAATGTTTTTGCTATTATGGCAATTACAGGTGGTGGCGATGCTCGTCAAATGGCGGCAGGTGTATTCAGTGCGACGATTCCAACCCTATCGGGGATGGTTGTGGCAATTTCAGGCGTTTTCGCCAGTAATTACCTGACTCGTGTATCCACCAGAGAAGTGGCAGTGTTTGAAGACCATCTTGAACTAAAAGACTAATATAGATTGCGCTGTTTACTCTTTATAAACTTAACGACGTAATCATTTGTCAAAAACTAGCGAGTTAAAAACTCAATGAATTATCAAATTATTGAATTATGAGTAGACAAAGACCCAATTCAGCTGACGAGCAGCAAATTGACTTAACACCAATGTTAGATGTGGTGTTTATTATGTTAATTTTCTTTATCGTTACAGCGACATTTATCAAGTTACCTGGCGCAGACGTTCAGCGGTCGGAAACTGAAAACGCTGTTTCAAGAAAACCAAGTATGATTGTAGCTATTACAGAAGGCAACGAAATGTGGATTAACCGTGAAAAAGTCAACCCCAAATTTTTGCGAACAAATATTGCATTACTATTGGCAGATAACCCTAATGGGGAGCTTATTATTCAAGCCGATGCCGGGGCTGATATTAAAAATGTTGCGACAGTATGGGACGCAGCAAAAGATGTAGGTGTTCAATATATTAGTATTTCAGGAGAAAACAAATAATGAGTAAGCAAATTAAAAATAACATACTAAGGTTACAGCGAGGCTCTATTTCAATGACGGTATCAGCCGTTGTGTCTGCCGGGGTGGTATTGAGTTTGTTCTTGTTAATGAAAACCATGATTACCAAGGACTTTAAAGATCCTGGTGAACGCAAAACGGTTCCCATTCCTTCTATCATTCAAGAAAAGGAGGAGATTAAAGACGAACTTAAAAAGCGTGAAATTAAGGAAATTGATGAGCCTGATGAGCCACCGCCAGATATTCCAGAGCAAGAGCTTGATGTTGATATCAATTTAGATAGCGTTAATATCAATGTCAATACTCGTGGTGGTGGGCACGTTAACATTGGTCTTGAAACATCGTTTTCAGATGGTGATTTAGTCCCAATTGTGGCTATCCAGCCCAATTATCCAAGACGTGCTCAAGAGCGAGGTACGGAAGGTTATGTTGTGGTGCATTTTACCATTGCCACCGATGGTTCAACTAAAGATATTATAGTGATGGAAAATGCATCGCTACAGCGTTCAGGCGAATATAAAGTTGGTGGAGGAAGAGTGTTTGAACGTGAAGCGATTAAGGCAGCGAGCCGCTTGCGTTATAAGCCACGCGTTGTAGATGGTAAACCGGTTGAAGTTTACAACTACCCCTATAAATTTTCATTTAATCTTTCAGAATAAGTTTAATATTATGACTTTCAAATCACTATTGACTTTCTTGGTGCTGGTATTTGCCAGCGCGATGTTGGTTACATATGCACAAGATGAAAAGCCTAAGCCAAAATTTGCAAATTCTGAAACCAAAAAAGTAAAAGCATTAAGTAAGCAGTTTGGTGATAGACTGAGGCCGATCAATGAATTACTTGTACCTGAAGAGTGTAATGAAGGTGGTAAATTAACTAAAGAAGAGTGTGATAGGTTGCAGCCAGGTAATTTCCGAAAAGCTTTTCCTTTACTTCAAAAAATGGAAAATAACCCAAAATGGAAAAGCCATGAAAAAGCGCACTTGTTTGGTACTTTAGGTTATGTTAGCTATCAACTTGACAATACTAACGGCGCGATCAATTACTACCTTAAAGCCATTAATGAAGAAGATATTTCGACAGGCGTTTATACTAATACTTTACGCACCATTGGCCAGCTTTATCTTTCCATTGAAGATTATCACAATGCGATAAAGTATCTAAAGCAATGGATGGATACCCAGGAAAGTATTGATGCAACTATTTTTGCTATCATTTCACAAGCTTATTACAATCTTGAAGACTATAACAATAGTTTAAAACATATTGAAATCGCTATTGGTAAAGATGAAAGCAGCAAGGGTATAGCAAAAGAAAATTGGTATGGTATACAACGTGCAATTTACGCTCAGCGTAAAAATTATAAAAAAGTTATTCAAATTCTTGAAAAGTTAATTGTCCATTACCCTAAAGTAAATTATTGGCTAGAGTTGGGAGGGATGTACTCAGAGCTTGAACAAGACGATAAACGTCACGCGGCCTATGATTTGGTTAACTTGATGAAAGGTTTGGACAGCGAGTCTCGATTAATGGGTTTAGCCTATATGTATTTGTCATCTGCTCCCTATACCAGTGCTCAATTAATTTCTAAAGGGATGAAAGATAAAATTATTGAACGCTCAGTTAAAAATTTACAAGTTGCAGGAAGCGCTTATGCACAGTCTAGAGATTATTCAAAAGCTATTCCTTTTTTAGAAGAAGCCGCAGAGAAAGACTCTAAAGGAGAAAGCTATGCCCGATTGGCAGATGTTTACGCCAGTTTAAATCATCATAACGAAGCTATTACAGCAGGTAATAAAGCTTTAAAGATGGGAGGCATCAAACGTCCTGATCTACTCAAACTATCAATTGGCACTGCCCTCTTTGATACACGAGAATATGATAAAGCACTGGAAATCTTAAAAACCATAAAAAGTAAAAGTCTTAGAAAATCACGTGATAGTTGGGTTCGCCATGTTCGCAATGAAATTAAACGCGAAAAACAACTCAAAGATTCAGGTATTGATTTAAGTAAAATTCAAAATACGGCTTATTGACACTCGTTTAAGGAATTGATTAATAAGCTAACCAAAGCCCTTTTGCTGTCAGTGGTTATATTGACTACTGGTTGCTCTGTTTTATCTTTTTTAAGCGTTTACAAAGTCAATGTTGATCAAGGCAATATTGTCAATCAAGACACGATAAACGATTTAAAGCTGGGAATGACTAAACGTCAGGTTATCTTTGTGATGGGAACACCCTTGGTTGTCGATCCGTTTAATACTGATGTTTGGGGATATTACTATGGTGTTGAAGTGAAAAATAGTCGCAAAAAATATGAGCAAAATGTAACACTTACATTTGAAGATAATGAATTGGTCAGTATTGAAGGTGATTTGCAGCCCGACAACCCTGTAAAGGAAGAAGTGAAACCAGATAAAGAACCTAAAAAGACGATTAAGCTTTCTCCCAAAACGAAATCTGAATAAGGACGCTTTCTCTTAGAAGTGAAATTAGCGTTCAACTGCGGAATCTAGGATAATAGCTCTATCGCCAATTCAATAGCAGCTTTGATGGTTGCGCCTCTAATAGCCTCCCTGTCTCCTTTAAAAATATGGTGCTGAACGATAGTAGAGGTAGTACTATTTTTCACAGTACATCCTATATATACAGTGCCTACGGGTTTATCTTTACTTCCACCATCAGGGCCTGCAATACCACTAACGGCAAGCGCAATGTCTGCACTGGCTTGTATCAAAGCACCTTCTGCCATTTCAGTTACAGTTTGCCTACTTACTGCTCCGTATTCATTTAATGTTTTTTGTGAGACTTTTACCAATGCTACTTTGGCCTTATTGGAATAGGTAATAAAACCGTATTCATACCAATTAGAGCTACCAGATACAGCCGTAAAAGAAGCGCCTATTCCGCCGCCTGTGCAAGATTCAACTGTAGTCATGGTTAAATTTCTATTAATCAAAAGTGCAGCCAGCTTCTCAACCAAACCAGGTATTTCATTCATTTTGATATTTATTAATGGCAGTTAAAAACCCTCTAAGAATTTGAATTTCATTAATATCAGGATGGATACGTTGAAATAATCGCCGCATACGAGTTAGCGTTTGTTTGGGGTTATCAGCATCGTGGAAATCAGTAGCAATCATGGTTGATTCAAGGTGCTGATAAAAATGTTCCATTTCTGAATGAGTAGCCAAAGGCGTGTCCCATTCATTTGAGTAGACTGCACCCGTATTAGCTAAAACTTGCTTTCTGATTTCATAGCAGATAACCTGAACAGCGGAGCATAAGTTTAAAGAACTGTATTCAGGGTTAGATGGAATATGTACGTGCCAGTGACAGCGTTGTAATTCGTCATTGGTCAAGCCGCTATCTTCACGCCCAAAAAGGATAGCGCATTGCTGCTGCTGACCAACGGCAGTAATCACACGCTTAGCTGTGGCGTCAGGCGATTCAATCGGCCAGGATACACGGCGAGAACGCGCACTGGTTCCGATAATTAATTGACAGTTTTGCAGAGCTTCATCCAGTGACTCACAAACCATTACATGTTCCAGTAAGTCGGCCGCCCCTGCTGCACGCCATACCGCTCGATCTGACGGGAATGCTGAAGGCTCTACCAAATACAGTGTCGAAAGCCCCATATTTTTCATTGCACGCATGGCTCCACCTATGTTACCTGGCTGCGTTGTTCCTACGAGAATAATACGCAAATAATTGTTAATTGTATTTTGTATCATCTTTTAAACCCAGATTATGCATTAGACTTCGGAATGAACACAAAAATGGCAATGAAAACAGGTGCTCGCGCAAGAACAATAAACGCAGGCATAGCCACCCTATGGTGAGTATTATTTTTCGAGCAAGCGCCTGTTTTTGAAGTCATTATTGTGTGTAATAGATTTCTAATGCATAATTTGGGTTAAATAATTGAGAGTTTTGCATAATTACTGCGCTCGTCAATACAGCGTTAAATTTTCGTTCAAATTTGCCTTGTCTTGACATGGTTCGTGACATTGTGCAAAGCTCTCTAATTGATAATCATATAAATCGTAAGGTTGATAATTGTAGGTGTATTTGCCAGTCAATGCTAGAATAGCGTTTTAAAACTTTTATAGCAATCTTAATTAATGGTACCAAGACGTATTTTAGTAACCAGTGCTCTTCCCTATGCTAACGGAGACATTCATTTAGGTCATCTGGTGGGTTATGTTCAGGCAGACGTTTGGTGTCGTTACCAGCGCATGGTTGGCAGCGAATGCCATTTTGTATGTGCAGATGATGCTCATGGTACAGCCATTATGTTGCGAGCCAAAGCCGATGGCATCAGCCCAGAGGCACTTATAGATGCCGTGAATGAAACTCATCAATGTGATTTTAAGAATTTTTTCATTGAATTTGATCACTACCACAGCACTCACAGCGAAGAGAATCGACAATTCTCCGAGTCTATTTTTAAAACGCTGGACAGCAAAGGGCTTATCGACAGAAAAAATATCACACAAGCCTACGATGAAAAAGAAGGCTTATTTTTATCTGATCGTTATATTAAAGGTAATTGTCCCCGTTGTAATGAACCAGATCAATATGGCGATAATTGTGAAAAATGCAGTGCCGTTTACGCGCCGACCGATTTAATTAACCCTTACTCGGTATTGTCGGGCAATGCACCTGTTGAGCGTGAATCTGAACACTACTTTTTTAAACTAAGTGAATTTACCGAAATACTTAAAGCATGGGTTCACAGTGGCGTGTTACACGAAGGCGTTGCCAATAAACTTGACGAATGGTTAGATTCAGGACTGAAAGATTGGGATATTAGCCGTGACGCTCCCTATTTCGGTTTTATTATTCCCGGCACAACAGACAAGTATTTTTATGTATGGCTTGATGCCCCCATTGGTTATATGGCGAGTTTTGAACACTATTGCCAGCAACGAGGAATTAATTTTGATGATTTTTGGAAAGCTGGTGAAGATACTCAACTATACCACTTTATAGGTAAGGATATTGTCAATTTTCACGCGTTATTTTGGCCGTCGCTACTTGAAAATAGTGGCTATCGCAAACCAACAGCAATTTCGGTCAATGGTTTTTTGACAATTAACGGTTCTAAAATGTCAAAGTCGCGAGGCACTTTCATTAATGCCAGTGAGTTTATCAATGCCAAAATTCCACCAGAAACACTAAGGTATTATTTTTGCACCAAATTAAGTGCAGGTGTTGAAGATATTGATTTAAACTTTGAAGACTTTGTACAGCGAGTGAACAGCGACTTGGTGGGTAAAGTGGTTAACATTGCCAGCCGTACCAGTGGATTTATTCATAAATTAAACTCAGGGATGCTCGGTCCCTGTCTAGATAATAAGGCTTTATTAGATGATTTAGTTAATCAAACAGACAGTATTTTCGAATTTTATGAAAACCGTGAATACGCCAAAGCAATGCGCGCCATTATGCTTTTGGCTGATAAAACCAATGAATATATTACTGAACAAGCTCCCTGGCAATTAGCCGAGCGACAGCAAGAAGAAAAAGCCATTGCTGTTTGTACAACGGCGTTGAATTGTTTTAAGTATATCATCCATTTATTACAACCTGTGTTACCTGCCATGGCAGACAATGTGGCTGAATTCTTGCAATGTGAATTGAACTGCCAGCCGAACGCTTACTTAATTGACCATGCTATTTTAAAGTTTAAACCCCTATTGCAAAGGCTTGAATTAAAGCAAGTTGAGCAGTTACTTATCTCTAAATAATATTCTGAGACCTTTGCAATAAAATTCTTTTACACTCATACTGCGTTATGTTTCATGCTTAAATGCTCATTTACCATCAGTAACCTCCGTTTTTGCGCGCAAAATTTTTTTATTGCGAAGATCTCATTCTAGCTTAAGGATGAAAAAGGGCGCCATTGTCAAGAAAATACTTTGGGCTATTTTTGCCACAGGGGTACTGTTTACTAGTTTAGGGGCAATAGTTATTGTTGGTGCTTTTGATAAAGTTATCACTTCAAAATTTGAGGGAAAAAAATGGCAAATACCTTCACATGTCTACGCCAGGCCATTAGAGCTTTATTCAGGAGCGAAGCAAAGTAAGGAATTACTGGAATGGGAATTGGATAAATTGGGTTATAGAGAAGTAGAGAAAATTAGTGCGCCAGGGCAATATAAAATTGCCGATTCAGTCATAGGGCGAAATTATCAAATTTATACTCGCGGTTTTGAGTTTTGGGATGGTGTCGATAAACCTCAAAGTATTAATTTGAAAATTGTTGACGACAAAGTGTCATTAATTCGTGACAGCAGTGGTTCAATGTTATCGGTTATACGCTTTGAACCGCTTCGCATCGGTGGAATCTACCCATCAAATTTAGAAGACAGGTTACTGGTGAACCTGGATGAAGTACCCGGATTATTAATTGAAACGCTGATTACCGTAGAAGATAAAAATTTCTATCAGCATTATGGCATATCGGTAGTAGGTATTCTTCGCGCTTTAATTACTAATATTCGAGAGGGGCGAGCGGTACAAGGAGGAAGTACCATTACCCAGCAATTGGTCAAAAATTTTTATCTCAACAGTGAACGTAGTTTAAAACGTAAAATACGTGAAGCCATAATGTCGCTGTTGCTGGAATACCATTACAGCAAAGCTGAAATTATTGAAACCTACTTGAATGAGGTGTTCTTTGGCCAGTCGGGAAAACGCGCCATTCATGGAATTGGGTTGGCTAGTTATTACTTCTTTAACCAACCTGTTAATGAATTAGAAGTGCACCAAATTGCACTCTTGGTTGGCATGGTGAAAGCCCCTGTTCAATATAACCCTTGGCGGTTTCCACAACGTGCAGAAAAAAGGCGGAATCTGGTTTTGGAATTGCTACTTCGTCATCAGGTTATTGACGAGGCGACTTATCAACAGGCAGTTAACAAACCTTTAAGTGTGAGTAAGCGCCCCAGTTTACAGTTAAATCCATACCCTGCAATGATGGATTTATTAAAAATGGAATTGCGAGAGCAATACAATGCCAAAGATTTGGCAGAAAATGGGTTGGTGTTCTATACAAGTCTTGACCCACAAATTCAAAGAGTGGTAGAAATAAGCATACAACAGCGTCTGGCGCATATAGAAGAAGACTACAAATTTGAACCCAACAGTTTGCAATCTGCGGTTATTGTGACACAGATAGGAACGGGTGAAATTGTCGCCGTTGCAGGTGACAGGCAAGCGGGATACAGCGGCTTTAACCGCGCTATTAATGCGGTTAGGCCTATAGGTTCTCTGATTAAGCCTTTTACTTATACGGCGGCGTTACAACAAGGTAATGCCTATCGATTAAGTACTTTGGTTGACGATACAGAATTTACTATACCTGCACCTAATAACAGTCAATGGTCGCCAAAGAACTATGATAAAAAAGAGCGTGGGCCTATCGCTTTGATAACAGCATTAGCAAAATCGCTCAATTTACCAGCGGCTAGAGTAGGGTTGGACATAGGTATTGAATCGGTCACTGGAATGCTTCAGTCTCTGGGTGTAGAGCGACCTGTTGCTAACTATCCCTCAACATTACTGGGTGCATCAGCATTATCACCACTAGAGGTTGCAACGGCGTACCACAGTCTTGCCAATGACGGTTTTTACGTGCCACTTAAGATACTCAGAGCGGTATATCAAGCAGATGGTAAACCACTGGCGAGAAAAGGGCATGCTATTGAACAGCGAGTGGATGCTGATATTGTTTTTCTCATTAAATATGCCATGCAACAAGTATTTGAAACAGGTACCTCAAAACGTGCTTATAAAGAGATAGATAAAGCTATTCGACTGGCAGGCAAAACGGGGACAACTGACGATTTACGCGACGTATGGATAGCTGCATTTGGCGGAAATTATAGTACCGTAGTCTGGGTGGGGCGCGATGATAACAAAACAACCCATTTAACCAGCACCAGTGGTGCGTTACCCATTTGGACGCAGATAATGGCTATCATTGAGTCTCAAGGTGTAGGTACTACTCAATCGGAAAACATTCACTTTAAGTGGGTGGATATAACCAGTGATAGGCTTAGTGCGCCGAATTGCCCCAATGCAACATTGCTGCCATTTATTAAAGGTACAGAACCTACCAGATATAGTGATAACTGCAGTCATCGACAAATCAAGCGAGCGCAACATGAACAGTCTTCTGAGCAAAGAAAATTATTTAATGAGCATTTAAAACAACCCAAGGAGTCAAAAACCAACCCTTCAAAATCACCCAAACCTTCAAGACCCTGGTGGAAACGGCTGGGGTTTTAGAGTAATCCGGGTTGAACCATTGAGAGTTGAGTTTATTCAAAGTTTAAGAGAAGTTGATCAGCAGCAATGGAATGCGTTATTTATTGATGAAGGTTCAATATTTTGTCAATATGAATTGTTATCGTTATTTGAAACCAGTGGCTGTGTTAATGGTGACAGTGGCTGGCAAAGCAATCATTTATTGCTGTATGACGGACAAAAACTCATTGCAGCACTGCCGTTATACATCAAATATCACTCTTATGGTGAATATGTGTTTGATTGGAGTTGGGCAAATGCCTATCAACGCTCTGGTATTGAATACTACCCTAAAATAATTAACGCCGTTCCATTTACTCCAGTTAGCGGTGTCAGGTTAGGCTACAATAAAAATTACTTGTTTGAAGATATAACTACCCTGGTTTATAAAACCTTATGCAAGGCTTGCGAGCGTTACAAT
This sequence comes from Pseudomonadales bacterium, assembly GCA_965204215.1. Classification (GTDB taxonomy): domain Bacteria; phylum Pseudomonadota; class Gammaproteobacteria; order Pseudomonadales; family GM7GCV1; genus CBDBDZ01. The sequence goes on from CBDBDZ010000013.1 coordinate 38,789, forward strand.
ATGTCGGGTTGGCATTGTTTATTTCCAAATACTTTACTGTTTGAGACACTTAAACGGCAAGAAGAAATATCGGTTCGGTCTGACGTTCAATTTCACTGGTATAACCGAAATTATTCGGCTTTTGATGAATTTTTGGCGACGTTTCGCTCCAGAAAACGCAAACAAATTAAACGTGAGCGGCGCAGCGTTTCTGAGCAGGGGATTGCTGTAAAGCGCTTTGTTGGAGGATCTATTCCTGAACAAGAATGGTCAGCCTTTTACCAATGTTATTGTGAAACTTATAATAAACGAAGTGGTCACAATGGTTACCTTAATCGACAGTTTTTTGAGGGTTTGAGAACAAGTTTTGCAGAGCATTTAATGCTGGTGTCTTGCTATAATCCCAGCGATGAAGTTGTAGCATCTGCGTTATTTTTTCACGATAAGCAACAGCTATATGGACGTTATTGGGGTATGCTGGGCGATGTTGACTGTTTGCATTTTGAGGCTTGTTTCTATCAGGGTATTGAGTTTTGTATTGAGCATAATTTACAGCAATTTAACCCTGGTACACAGGGGGAACATAAATTATTTAGAGGATTTGAGCCAACCACAACAACATCATGTCATTGGATAGCTCATTCACAATTTAGGCAAGTTATTCAGCAATTTGTGGAACAAGAGTCAAGGCATATTGATGTTTATAAAACACATGCCGAAGAATATTTGCCTTTTCGCAAGAACTAAAATTGAAAATGAGATACAATATCAGGGTTACCTTATTATTGATTTGGCATGAAAATACTGAGCTAATATGTGGTACAAGGAAGTGCCTCCGACGAGCGATAGCTCGGTCGCGAGCTATTGAAATACAAGAAAATTCACATATTTTTGCCAGTATTTCAATGGTGACCAATAAAATACGCAGGAGCGATATTTTATTGCCAGGTTAATGTTAATAATAATGGAAATATAACCAAGAGAAGCAATGATAAAACCTATAACTAAAGCCATCATTCCTGTGGCAGGGCTGGGAACCAGAATGTTGCCTGCAACCAAAGCCATTCCTAAAGAATTGCTTCCTATTGTTGATAAGCCCATTATTCAACATGTTGTTGAAGAGGCAATAGCAGCTGGAATTACTGAAATAGTGCTGGTAACTCGCTTTGGGAAAGAGGCGATAGAAAATCATTTTGATGCACATTATGAGCTTGAGCACCGCTTAAACACGAAAGGTAAAGAAGTTATTTATAATGCTGTGGTCAATATTATCCCGGATAATATTCAGATAATATCTGTCAGGCAGGCGGATGCGAGCGGGTTAGGTCATGCTATTTTGTGTGGTAAAAAAGTGATTGGCGATAATCCTTTTGCTGTGTTATTGCCAGATGTCTTTGTTATTCCCCCATTGGATAAAACAGAAGATAATGATTTATTGACCATGGCTAACCATTGGAATCAATCAGGAGAGGGTCAAATTATGGTGCAAAAAGTAGCCGATGAAGATGTTAGCAATTACGGTATTGCGGATATTAACTGCGCAAATTTAAATGTTAAAGAATCTAAGCCTATTAATCGATTGGTTGAAAAGCCTAAATCAAATGATGCACCCTCTGACCTGGCAGTGGTAGGGCGCTACATATTACCTGGCAAAATTTTTGATATTTTGCAATCAACGGGAAAAGGTGCTGATGATGAGGTTCAACTGACGGATGCATTGGATACGTTGCTGCAAACTGATCGGTTAAATGCGTTTCTTACCAGCGCGAAAAATTATGATTGCGGAAATAAGTTAGGGTTTCTAAAAGCTAATTTAGCGCTGGCAATGCGTAATGATGCTATGAGAGCTGAACTAAAAACAATGTTTCAAAATGGTTGATTCTATTGATGCGCCAGCCTTAAGCCAGATGCCAGAAGGCAATCAACTGCAATGGACAGTGGTTATGACCAAGCCACGACAAGAGGCTATTGCAGAAAAAAATCTGCAAGCCCAGCACTTTGAAACCTATATTCCTCTTTCGCCCAGGTACAACAGGAATAATTATGTTGATGGTAAATGCCCCATGTTTCCAGGCTATTGTTTCGTAGGATTTACCAGCGAGCAATCTGTTGCGGTATTGCGTTCAACAGTAGGAGTATTATCACCAGTAAAGTTTGGGGGCAAAGTAACAATTCTTCAGCGGCAAATTATCGACGCTATCTGCAATGCAGAAAAATTTATTAATGACAATGTAGCGCGAATTAATATTGTTAAAGGCGACAAGGTTTTAATCCAATCTGGGCCATTAAAGGGTTTGGAAGCGTTGGCATCCAGAATAGCGGACGATAGGATAGAAGTGTTATTCAAGTTGATAGGGAAGCAGCAAAAGGTGATGGTTGAAGCCAATCAAGTGAAAAAGCTCTAAATATTTACAATTTAATTGTCAACAGGTAATAAATATCTATAATGTTCACCCCATGAACGGCTCTCAATGTTTGAGAGTCGCAAGTTTCTACAAACTAGGGTTTACTATTATTATGTAATGCCTTGCGGTAGCCTGCATAAATGCTTTACTTACAGGAATATTGTTGCGGGCGAAATGATTAAAGAAACCTTTAACCTAGATTCCGCAGTTGAACGTTAATTTTACTCCTAGCGCTTGAATGTTATTGATAAGCCCTTATTCTTCGATTCACTTCATAAGTGAATTACAAACCGCTACCTGGTTTTACAGCCCTTTTCAGTTCACACTGCTGCGTTATGGCTTTTGGTAAGGGTTACAACCATTACCTGCAAGCCACGCCTTGCATTATTTCCTGAAAATAACTGTAAATTCCAGGTTCAACTGCGGAATCTAGGTTTAAGAATGTCTACATTAGAACAAGAGTTAAAAGTACTGAAAGTTATTGAGAGTAATCCTGATATATCCCAACGGCAATTAGCTAAAAATTTAGGGTTAAGTCTGGGTAAGTCTCACTACGTGCTAAGGGCATTAGTTGAAAGAGGTTTGGTCAAAATGAACAACTTTAATCAGTCTGATAATAAGTTAAAGTACATGTATATGTTAACGCCTAAGGGATTGGCAGAAAAGACAAAAATTACTCGCTCATTTTTGCAGCAGAAATATAGAGAATATGAAATATTGCAAAAAGAAATAGAGTTACTGGAGCGAGAATTTCAGTGATAATATGGGTTTAACGTAGTAGTTTCGAGCGCAGGTATTGCAAAGCTCTTAATATAAATTTTAGCTAAAAATGCGTTTAACCGCAGAACAGGTTGAAGCCATTAAAGCAACATTTTGCAGTGTGTTTAAGAAAGGGTCAATAATGCTGTTTGGCAGTCGAACTGATGATTTAAAAAAAGGTGGCGATATTGACTTATTTATTGATACTGAAGATACTAAATCCTGTTTTACAGAAAAGCTTCGTTTTTTAGTGTTGCTTAAGAGACGTATAGGAGAACAAAAAATTGACGTGTTAATATCGAGTAATACACCAAATTATTTACGAGACGAAATCTGTCAAAAAGGCATACTTATATGGAAAATATAAACCTTGATAAAACTTTCACTGAGTGCGATATACATTTGTTAAGAATGAATTCCGCTTATAGGAAAATTGCAGAAAAGCTTCCATTTACTGCCCAAAGTTATTTTGATTTAGATGACGATGAAATCGAGCATATTGATCAATTTTTGTTTCGCTTCAGTAAATTACAAGATGCAATTGGGCAGCGGCTTTTTAAAAAGGTACTTTTAGCACTGAAAGAAGATATAGAGACAATGGCATTTATTGATATTTTAAATCGGTTAGAAAAATTACAAATTATAGATTCTTCTAACCAATGGGAATTGCTAAGAGAATTAAGAAATTCAATTGCTCATCATTATGATAATGACCCACTTGAAATGAGCCAGGCATTAAATATAATATTTGAATCAAAAACAATATTGGAAAGCATTTACCAAAAAATATCTAGCCGTTTCAAGAGTTAATAATCAATACGCGTAATTGATTTTACAAAAAACACAACTGTTAGTTTTGTATAATGCCACGAGCGCAGTAATTATGCAAAACGCTCAGAAAATAATTCCAATTAAAACTTATCATGCAAGAGCCTCAGCATAACCAAATACAGTCCAACTACTACGATGATGAAATCGACTTGCGAGAACTGTTCGCAACGATATGGGCAGGAAAGTGGATCATTACAGCAATAACCACTATTTTTGCAATCATTTCAATTATTGTGGTTTTACAAATTTCTAATGAATATCAATCAACCGCTGTACTGTCTCCTGCTCAATCAGACTCTAACGGAGGTTTAGGTGCAATAACGGGTCAGTTCGGAGGGCTTGCATCTTTAGCGGGAATTAATATAGGAGGGAATGGAGGTAATGATACCCAAATAGCATTGGAAATAATGAAATCCTGGGGGTTTATTGAAGAGCTTATAACTGGAAATAACCTTGAGGTAGAAGTGTTTGCAGCAACAGGCTGGAATCAAAATACTAATGAATTAATTATTGATGATGACTTATACAATGCAGAGCAGCAAAAATGGATTAGAGACGCCCCAAAAGGTAAAACCGTAGAGCCAACCAGTTGGGAACTATTTGAAGCATTTTCGGAGCGTCTAAGTGTATCAGAGGACAAAAAATCAGGTCTTATTTCCGTTTCAATTGAATATTATTCGCCTATTTTAGCAAAACAATGGGTCGATCAAATTGTGAAATCCATCAATGAAAAAATGCGATTAAGGAAATTGGAAGAAGTTACTCGCAATATAGAGTATCTTCAACGTCAAATAGACCAAACGTCTATAGCGGAGATGAAGGAAGTTTTTTATCAAATAGTCGAAGAGCAAACCAAGAATCAAATGTTGGCAGAAGCCAGCCCGGAATATTCTTTTGTTACAGTCAGTGGGGCTATGGTGGCAGAAGAAAAATCAAAGCCTAAACGCTCACTAATCGTGATTCTTGCAACATTATTAGGTGGGATATTAAGCGTGGTTATCGTATTTATTCGAGAGTTTTTGAAAAAGGATAACGCAGCAAACAAACCGGCAGCAAACAAATCGATTATTAAGTAAAAGGTATCAGGCTTTAGCCTGATTTTCGCAGCGGATAAATCCATCAAGACAAAATGAAAAAAATTACAGTAGTAGGCATGGGCTATGTAGGTTTATCGAATAGCTTGTTGTTAGCTCAGCACAGTGAAGTGATAGCACTGGATATTGATCAAGAAAAAGTATCAATGCTCAGCAAAGGTGAATCACCGATAAACGACAAAGAAGTCACCGAGTTTTTAAAAGATAAAAGTCTTAATTTTAAAGCGACTTTAAACAAAGCAGAAGCCTACAATCAAGCCGACTTTATTATTATTGCCACATCGACAGATTACGATACTGAAACCAGTTATTTTAATACTAGTAGTATCGAATCCGTTATTGCTGATGTGATTCACTATAACCCTGGTGCCACAATAGTTATCAAATCGACAGTCCCTGTTGGTTATACAGAGTCTATCAAAAAACAATTTAATATTGACAATGTTATTTTTTCACCTGAATTTTTAAGGGAAGGTCAAGCGTTAAAAGATAATTTATATCCTTCGCGAATCATTGTAGGTTCGCAATGTGAAAAAGCCGTCGAATTTGCACAATTACTCAAGGAAAGCGCTATTAAAAAAGAGGTCGATATACTCTATACAGGGTCAACGGAAGCTGAAGCCATCAAATTATTTAGTAACACATACCTGGCAATGCGGGTTGCTTTCTTCAATGAGCTGGATACCTATGCACAAACCTATAAGCTAAACACGTGTGACATTATAGATGGAGTGTGCCTTGACCCAAGAATTGGTCAAGGTTATAACAACCCCTCATTTGGTTATGGGGGGTATTGCTTACCTAAAGATACCAAGCAATTATTAGCAAATTATAAAAATGTACCCTCCAATATGATTGAGGCAATTGTTAAATCCAATGCTACAAGAAAAGATTTCATCGCCGATGAAATTATTGCAATGAAACCTAAAGTTGTTGGAGTATATAGATTGGTCATGAAAGAAGGCTCTGATAATTTTAGAGCCTCTGCTATTCAAGGAGTGATGAAAAGGCTCAAAGCAAAAGGAATTGAAGTTATTATTTATGAGCCTGAATTAATGACAGAAGATAGCTTTTTTAATTCTAGAATTCTAAAAAATATAGTGTTATTTAAAGAACAATCCAATTTAATAGTGGCTAATAGAATTACGGTAGAGCTTGAAGACGTAAGCGAAAAAATATATACAAGAGATTTATATAAAGAGAATTAATATGCCACAAAAAGTAGCACTTATTACAGGTATAACAGGACAAGATGGTTCGTATCTAGCAGAGTTTTTATTAGATAAAAAGTATATAGTCCACGGAATGAAAAGACGCTCTTCATTAATAAATACAGATCGGATTGATCATTTATATCAAGACCCACATGAAAGCAATGTAAATCTTCACCTACATCACGGTGATATGACGGATAGTATGAATATCACGCGTTTGATACAGGAAACGCAACCAGATGAAATATATAATTTAGCGGCAATGAGTCATGTGCATGTTTCTTTTGAAACTCCTGAGTATACAGCTAATGCAGATGGTATCGGCACATTAAGAATACTAGAAGCGATAAGATTGCTAGGTATGGAAAATAAATCCAAAATTTACCAAGCGTCCACTTCCGAGCTTTACGGATTAGTTCAAGAAATTCCACAATCGGAAAAAACCCCATTTTATCCAAGAAGCCCGTATGCTGTTGCAAAACTCTATGCGTATTGGATAACAGTAAATTACCGAGAAGCCTACAATATTTTTGCATGTAATGGTATTTTGTTTAATCATGAATCTCCGAGAAGAGGAGAGACATTTGTAACGCGAAAAATCACAATAGGTATTTCCAAAATAATATTAGGTTTGCAAGACAAACTATATCTAGGGAATTTAGATGCTAAAAGAGACTGGGGACATGCAAAAGATTATGTCCGGATGATGTGGATGATATTACAGGCCAAAGAAGCAGAAGACTGGGTGATTGCTACTGGTCGGACAACCACTGTTCGTGATTTTGTAAAATTAGGGTTCCATTACTGTGGTATAGAAATTGAATTTTCAGGTGATGGCGTTAATGAAAAAGGATTTATAAAAAACTGCACAAATAAACAATATCGATTGCCTACAGGTATGGAAGTAATAAATGTCGATTCAAAATACTTTAGGCCCACTGAAGTTGAATTATTAATAGGCGATGCGGCTAAAGCTAGAGAGAAATTAGGCTGGAAAGCTAAAATAGAACTAGAAGAACTGGTCAGTGATATGATGAAAACAGATTTAAAATTACTTGCTAAGCAATAATATGGACAAAGGTAGCAAAATATATGTGGCGGGGCATAATGGGTTAGTAGGTTCTGCAATAATGCGGAACTTACAGTCGAAGGGTTATAAAAATGTGGTTACTCAAACTAGACAGGAATTAGATTTGTTAAATCAACATGCTGTGGTTAATTTTTTCACACAAGAAAGACCTGAATATGTGTTTTTAGCTGCCGCAAAAGTTGGAGGGATTGCTGCAAATAATAATTATCCAGCCAATTTTATTTATGAAAATTTATTAATCCAATGTAATATTGTTCATAGTTCGCATGTGGCTAATGTTAAACAGCTGTTATTTTTAGGATCTTCATGTATTTACCCTAAATTTTCTCAACAACCAATGGCAGAGTCAGAGTTATTAACAGGTGTCTTAGAAAAGACTAATGAACCTTATGCAATTGCTAAAATAGCAGGGATTAAGTTGTGTGAAAGTTATAATCGTCAGTATGGAAGAGATTACAGGAGTGTTATGCCGACAAATTTGTATGGGCCGTTTGATAATTTTCATTCAAAAAATTCGCATGTCATTCCAGCATTAATACGTCGTTTCCACGAAGCTAAATTAAACAATGATAAACGAGTTGTTGCTTGGGGAAGTGGTAATCCAATGCGTGAATTTCTATATGTTGACGATATGGCAACGGCTTCAATTTATGTAATGAAATTAGATAGATCAACCTATGAGGAAAATACAGAATCAATGTTAAGCCATATAAATATTGGAACAGGCGTTGACTGCACAATTCGTTACCTAGTTGAGACAGTAGCTAAAGTCGTTGGTTTTACTGGAGATATCCAATTTGACTCTAGTCAGCCAGATGGCGTTCCCCAGAAACTGTTGGATGTTACTAAGCTTAATTTATTAGGTTGGCAATATTCTGTAGGGTTAGAGGAAGGACTATCTAAGACCTATCAATGGTTTCTAAAAAATCAAAATAAATTTAGATGTTGAAATTTTTTAAGAGAGATAGGGTAATCCCCTGAAAAGGCTGTGTGCTTAAAAGTAGAAAATTCTACTTAACTTATGTACTATATTTGATTATGAAAACTTCTCGATTTAATGAAAGCTAAACTGTTGGTATTTTAGAACAACAATCTGATTGTGAAATTCCTATTTCGTGTTTAAATTTCGCCGAATATTTTCGTTTTTGCATAAGATACTTAAATAAAAATTATGAGCATTATCGCTCTTTTTAAAAGAGTCCGATAATTCGGGGGAGAACCCGAGTGCTGTTTAAAATGAGGGGATTACCATAGTAAAGAACATAAAGAAAATCAAAAATAATGCTGGTTTTATAAAGTATTTTAAAAATACTTCCTGGCTTTTTAGTGAAAAGTTGGTAAAACTCACCATTGGTCTTTATATTAGTATATGGGTTGCTCGATATTTAGGGCCAGAACAATTTGGAATATTTAATTATGCGCATAGTTATGTAGCTCTTTTCGCGATATTCTCGACACTAGGCCTTGATGGCATAGTTGTTAGGGAGTTGGTTAAAGGCGAATATCAAAGGGATGAACTTTTAGGGACATCGTTTATACTTAAGTTGACGGGAGCATTTTTAGTGTTATCGTTGTTAGCTATTCTTGCGTTTTTTCAATCAAGTAATTGTCAAACTAATATGATTAAGCTAATTATTGCTTCCGCAATAATTTGTCAAAGTTTTAATGTTATTGACTTTTATTTTCAAAGTAAAGTGTTAAGTAAGTTTGTAGTGCTTAGTAACTTATTCAGTTTTTTGATTTCGTCTTTAATAAAAATAATTTTAATTTTAAATAAAGCGTCATTAATCACTTTTGCTTTTGTTGTTTTATTTGATAGCTTTATATTAATGTGCGGCCTTTTATATTGTTATATAAAGAACAATTTAAAGATTAAATTGTGGAAATTTAATTTTAAAGCGGCTAGGAATTTATTAAAAGATAGTTGGCCATTGATCATTAGTTCAGTAGCCGTAACCATTTATATGAAAATAGATATTATTATGCTAAAAGAATTTTTAGGTGAGTATCAAGTAGGTCTGTATTCTGCATCTAGCCGAATTAGTGAGTTGTGGTATATAGTCCCTGTATTAGTAACAACCTCTTTTTTTCCAGCAATTTTAAATGCAAAGAAAAAAGATGAGTTTATATATGAAAATAGATTGGCAAATTTATATAAAATAATGATTTATTTAGCAATTATTTTTTCTATTTTGGTGAGTTATGCAGCTCCATATTTTATGCAACTTGCCTATGGATCAGATTATAACGAAGCTTCCGAAATTTTAATTATCCAAGTTTGGAGCAGTGTCTTTATTAGTATTTTGATGATAAGTAATAAATGGCTACTTGCTGAAAATAAAACAAAATTTATATTTATTAGAGGTCTCATAGGTGCAATTATTAATATAATATTAAATTATATTTATATCCCTATTTATGGGGTACAAGCTGCAGCATATACATCATTAGTGACATTAATATTTACATCTTTAATTGTAGACATATTCACGGCTTCTACTAGGCGACACTTGCGTCTAAAAATAGAAGGATTTGTTCCTTTGTTATATAGAGATATCCGTGTACAAGGTAAGGAATGGAAGACAAAGCAAATTTAAGCGAGGAAGCAAGTGCAAATTTAATGGCAGTTCGTATGGTAACAGCATATTGGATATAATCTAAATATATTTTTTATTAAATTAGAGCAAATATTCTCCAAAAAATAAGGTAAGTTAATTTTGGCAGAATGGCTCTAAAATTACGCTAAATTTGTCTAACTGATGGGGTCCACCTCTCCAGTGACGCCTTTACTTCTGTACTCATTGATAATAACATTGAAATTAGTATGGATGGTCGAGGTCGTTGGCTTGATAATGTATTTATTGAGCGATTGTGGCGTAGCCTTAAATATGAAAATATCTATTTAAAAGCCTACGACACAGTCCCTGAAGTACGAGCTGGTATTGATGAGTATTTTCGTTTCTTTAACGAAGACAGACGGCATCAAAATTTGAAGGGGAGACAAACTCCCGATCAGATTTATTATGCCAATTTAACGCTGCCTAAAGCAGCATAAGCCTGTCCAAAATATTTCTTAAGCCACTGTCTGAAAAATGGGGTCCATTTCTATCGTGACCCAGAGACAGGTAAGCATTACTTTTTCTTGACTAACCAATTCAAATTAGCTTCAAAAACCATTGCCGACATTTATAAAGCACGCTGGCAGATTAAATCGTTTATTGGGACGTCAAAAAATGTAGTAATGACTCAAATATGGATAGCAATGTGCAACTATCTTATCATTGCTTATTTGAAATTTAGCGGTAAGTTGGATATGAGTATCCAACAAATTGTTCGGCTGCTTCCAATCAATTTATTTGAACGTAGAGACCTATGGGGACTCTTTAAAGATGAGCCTCCAGACCCGATAAATTATAAACCCTCAAACCCAAATGATATTCTCATGAAAGTTTATGGGACAGCAGTGATTGCTTTGACAACTGTGTTCACATTGATAAATCACGACTATAGCAATATCACCATGTACTGTACGCGATGCGTACCTAACTTCTACTTCAGAGTACTCCAAAAAGTGGAGGTATTACCGTTTTATATTTATATAGTGTAGAAAAGTAATTTTTAAAAATGAAAGTCAGTTTGAATGATTTCCAATATAGAAAAACAGTCTTTGAATATAACAATGTTAACAAAGCTTTTGAGACTAATTACAACAGAGATTTTCATTTAATTATAATTTGGTCTAAAGCTAGAATTAAAGAAAAAGAAATTATTCAAGATTTAAGGAATTGTTTTAATATTATTGAGTGTTTTGAAATTTCATGGACGCATGAATATATTGATGATAATTTTTTCCGGATTTATGATGTAGCTCCTACTGGAGAAAAGGCAGGTAAGAGAGAGGAGGTTGGAGATGGTCCATTTTTAGTTATTTTAGTTCACGATATAAACCCTAAATATTTGTATAGGCAGGATGCGTCAGGACGATTGAAAATTGTTAATTCTAATATTGTTGATAAAAAAAACTTGTATAGAAATTGGGTTGGGGGAAGGTATATGGTTCATTCCACAGACAATATAAGAGAATTTTTTAACAACGCAATATTATTATTTGGCAAGCAAAAGGTGTTCAATTTGATTGAACAAACTCAATGGGATCAGAAAATAACTATTTTTAATAAGAATTTAATAGGTTCAAACGAGTGGGATAATATTAATATGCTATTTGAGACCCTTAACTTAACTACTGAATACGTAGTTTTAAGAGGATTTGAAGATCTAGAAAAAAATATCAGTACTTTGTCGGGCGATATAGACATTCTATGTTCAAATATAGGGGAGTTTACGGCTGTAGCTAACGCTAGGAACATTTGGAAGTCAAAAAATTTCTTTCATGTTAGAATTGACGGACAAGAAGTTCTATTTGATATTAGGTATAAAGGAGATGGCTATTTTGATGAAAAATGGCAGATGGATATAATTGAAAATAGAATTTTAAATAAAAACGGAATTTATATGCCGCGATTGGATGATTATTTTTTTTCACATCTCTATCACGCTTACATTCACAAACCTTACCTTTTTGAAAAGTATATAGAGCGCCTCACTGAATTATCTAAAAAAGTGGGTATTGAGAATTTTAAAGAAGATTGTTATCTTGGCACTGAGGGGGCATTAAAGTTATTACAAGGATATTTATTAGCTTATGGCTATAAGGCCGCTATTCCAAAAGATCAACAAACCTATGTAAATATTAAGTTTATGTCAAAATTGCAAAAAGTAAATAGTATTAAATTATATTCAAGAGTGTTTTATCTTAAAGTGATAAGTACATTTGACAAAATAATTTTGATAGTTAAATCCTTAATTAAAAAGAATAGGTTCTTATACGATTTAGTAAGCTGGGTTATAAAAAATTGATTTAATTTCTATATAGTTTTGATTAATCAGTATAATGGTATTGTTACTAAAAAAAATGATAATTAAGGTATTAAATTATTCTGGATATAATTTAACTAAAAAAAAACACTCGGAACCTATTGACTTACGGAAAAGTAGTAATGCTCCTAGAGCATTACCCTATTATAGTAGAATTGATAGACAGATTTTGATTGAAGTAAGCTTTGAAAAAGGGAGGGGTTTAGAAATTTTTTCTTTGTTTAACGATTCTTACCATCCTTTCATTGTGGCAACTAAGTTCGCACTTGCTTCCAATGACTATAAAAAAGCGTTAAAAGATAAACTTTCTCAGTATTACAATTTAGTACAACCACAAAATGCATCTTCTTGGTTAGGGTTTGATGATGGTGAGGTTCCTGAGCTTGATAATCAACCTGCATGGTTAACTTTACTGCCTTGGGAAAATTTATCAATAGAACAAAAGATGAATGGTAGAATAGACTGTGCTAAATTTGATAATAAAGAGCATGGTTCTAGGTTAGCAATCGATCAAGGATGGAGGAATTTTGGTCCTGTCTCTCAAAAAATACTAGATATAGAAGTCGATAGGCTATACAAATTGATACAATCTGTTAAAAAAAATGGAATCATGAGAAAGAATACTGAAAGTGGTGATATTGGAGCTATTGTTTTGATGAAGGAAGATAATAGCTACTGTTGGGTGGTTGAATGGGGGGGGCAACATCGGGCAGCTGTGATTTCAGCCATGGGGTATAAATGTGTACCAATACGAGTTTGGCAAATAGTTGAAAGAAAAGATGCTCACTTGTGGCCTAATGTACAATCTGGGCTTTATTCTATAGAATCTGCTTTGAAAATTTTTGAAAAGATATTTAGTGGAATTCCATCTTCGAAAGTGACTTTACCTTGGGAAGTGAATGAAAAATAATATTTCATTGAAAGTATTACACATTAGTACTAGCGATCTTCAAGGTGGAGCAGCAAGAGCTACGTATAGACTTCATCAAGCATTACTTGCTAATGGTATAGACAGCACATTATTTGTTCAAAATAAAACAAGTGACGATAATTCAGTTATTGCTGAAATTACCACTAGTAAAAAAGTGTTAAATAAACTACGTCCTACATTAGATGGAATTCCTGTAAAGCTTTATATAGATCGAAAGTCATCTTTATTTAGCCCATCTTACCTTCCATTTAGTAATGTTATAAGAAAAATTAATGAAATTAAACCGAATTTAGTCCATCTTCATTGGATCTGTCATGGAATGATTAGCGTTGAGGATATTGCCAAAATTAATGTTCCAATTGTTTGGACTTTACATGATAATTGGGCCTTTACTGGCGGGTGTCATAATATTGAAGGTTGCGAAAAATATCAAAATTCTTGCGGCAGTTGCCCCAAATTAGCCAGCGCTAGAGAAAATGATTTGAGTCGTAAAGTATTTAAAAGGAAACAAAAAATATTTTCTCAAATTGATAAGCTAGTTATTGTTGGGGTTAGTCGTTGGTTAGTAGACTGTATAAAAAAAAGTAAACTTTTAGGAGATAGAAATATAGTAAGGTTGCCAAATCCTTTAGATACTAATAAATTCAAACCTTTCGATGTTGATAAAGCAAGAGAGTTGTGGTGCTTACCTAAACATAAAAAAATAGTTTTATTTGGTGCAAATAGTGCTACGGTTGATCCCAATAAAGGTTTTTTAGAATTGTGCGACGCATTAGGCCAACTTAAGCGTGATGATATAGAATTTGTAGTATTTGGAGGCAGCAAGCCAAAATTATTTCAAAAACTTGAGTTTAAAACGCACTATTTGGGGCATGTTTACGATGATATAAGTCTAGTTACTATCTATAACGCTGCAGATATAATGGTGGTACCCAGTTTGCAAGAGGCATTTGGTCAGACTGCTAGTGAGTCAATGGCTTGTGGAACCCCAGTTGTAGCTTTTGGTCATACTGGTTTGCTTGACATTGTGGATCATAAAAAAAATGGTTATCTCGCACAGCCAATTGATACCAGCGATTTAGCCCATGGAATTGAATGGATGTTAGATAATAAAGATTACGATATTTTTTGTTCTAGAGCGAGGAATAAAGTGTTAAACGAGTTTGATTGTACAGTTGTAGCTGAAAGCTATGTTAAATTATATAACGATATTTTAAATGATTAGAATGTCGAGTTGGGTTAATGACTGTTCTACTATAAGAACAATTCAGAAAATAAAACCTACAATGCTCAAAGTGACAAATGAGCAGTTTGAGTCTATTCTCTTTTTACAAGAAAATAAAAAAAGAATTGATGAAGGTGGATTACGTTTATTAGGTCAATATAAAAAAAGCCTTAAAAATAAGCCTCTTCTAACAATAATAACACCGGTTTTTAACGGTAAAGACTATCTAGAGGAAACTATTCTAAGTGTACTTTCACAGACTTATGATAATGTTGAATATATTATTATTGATGGAGGTAGTACAGATGGTTCTTTAGATATAATCAAAAAATATACACATGTAATTGACTATTGGGTCAGTGAACCAGATGAGGGTATCAGTGATGCTTTCAATAAAGGAGTTCGACTAGCTTGTGGAGATTACATAAACTTTCAGGGTGATGGTGATGGATTCTATTCAACAACTGTATTAGAAAAAATTATTCAAGGAGTGAATTATAGCGAAGATATATTTATTAGTGGGCAAATACAGAGAGTTACCGTAGATGGAAAAGAGATGTATATTTCTAAGTTTAATTCTAAGTTTAACAAAAAATCATTGTTAATTAATATGTCAATGCCACATCAAGGCTTATTTACTAACCTTAGGTATTTTAAGAAGTATGGGTTATTTGATATTAAAAATATTTATTGTATGGATTATGACCACTTACTTCGCTCATACCGCGAATTTCCTGCAGTTATCATGAAAAATATTATTGTCGCTAAATGGAGAGCGGATGGGCTCGGGGAAAATAAAGACTTAGAGGTATTTCAAGAATACCATAAAATAAAAATTGACAATAAGATTGCGGCTTATCCAGTTTTGATGATAATTAATTTTTTGATTCGAGCCAAATATGTTATTAATAAATTACTGAATGTATAAGAGCGTCAGTTGGGTCACTAATCTAAAGGCTTTCGGCATTGTCACGGTGGTGTTGGGACATATCACCACTCCATTCAGTGAGTTTATTTATTCTTGGCATATGCCTTTGTTTTTTATGCTCTCTGGTTTTTTTATTAAATCAGGAGTTGATTTAAAAACATTAATTGTTAAAGATTGGTGCCGTTTGATGATGCCATACTTCATCTTTGCAATTTTAGCCTTATTAATAACACATGTTAAACAATGGGGTTTAAATAGAGGAAGTTTAAATTGGTTAGGTGAACTAAGTGCCATTTTTTATTGGATGGATTACAAACATTTAAAGAATTCTTATGCTTATGTTTTGTGGTTTTTGCCTACATTATTTTTTGCTAAAATTTTATGTTATTTAATCATTAAATATATTCCAAATTTAATATTTCAAAATTGTGCATTTGTCTTTTGCTTTATTGTCAGTTTTCACTTATATCTACCTTTTGGGCATTAGTAATGCAATGAATAGTGCATTATGGGTATTCGTTGGTTCACAATTGTTTCGGATTTTGAATAAGGAGTTTAATCGATATTTCCTTTTTTCTACCGTAGCGTTTCTCAGTATATTACTTTTTATCTTATTTACTTATTGGGGAATCCCAAAACTAAATATGTCATTGTTGCAATATAGTGGGAAAATTATCAATATTTTATGGGCTATTTTATTATTTTTGTTATTTAGTTTTATTTTTAAGATATTAACAGATGATCTAAGTAAAAATACTTTTACTGTTGCATGGGGGATGGAGACAATGATGTTGTTTATACTGCACCCTTATACAAATAATATTTCACATATTGTCGTTGAAAAATTCTCCTTTGGAGAATGGCCTTTAAAATTAATTTTTTCATTAGCATTGCTCCATATCTTGCTGATAATTAAACAGCGATATAATGACAAATGGATATTTAAGTATGTATGACTATGTAATCGTCACACACTTACCTGCTTTTTATAAAGTGAATTTGTATAACGAATTAAGTAAAAGTCTGAGTATCTTTGTGGTTTTTCTATCAATTGAAACAAATGAAAATCGAGCGGCAGATTTTGCCTCTTTAACTAATGCATCTTTTGAATACGTATTATTAAGCACAGGTTCATTTCAAAACCGTAATAAGCTGATAACAATATATAAATTGTTATTAAAATTACATAATGTTCAATATAGAAGAATATTATTAGGCGGATGGGATTTATTAGAGTTTTGGGTAATAGCAATATTGTTCCCTAGTTATAAGAATTGTTTATCATTAGAATCAAGTATTCTAGAAAGTAGTGTAAGTGGAGTTAAAGGATTTGCAAAAAAAGTATTTCTTTCTATGATAGATATTGTTTTTGCGTCTGGGAATTCGCATGTTGATTTATTAAAAAAATTAAATTATCAGAAACAAATAAGAATAACTAGAGGTGTAGGTATTATTAATAAACCGCCTTTCGAACAAATAAGGAAAAAATATCGAAAAAGATTTTTATTTATTGGTCGGTTATCAAAAATAAAAAATTTATCTTTGTTAATTAATGCTTTTAATCAATTGCCAGATTACCAGTTAACTATTATTGGGAATGGAGAAGAGAAAAAATATTTATCTACAATATCACAAGAAAATATCAGTTTTTTAAGCTCAATCAAAAACTCAGATTTAATGTTAGAATTTTGCAAGAACGATATCTTCGTATTACCAAGTTTAAGCGAGCCATGGGGTTTAGTTGTTGAAGAGGCACTTTATTTTGGCCTGCCAGTAATAGTTTCAAATAGATGTGGCGTTTCAGAGTTAATTACTCATGGTGTTAACGGATATGTTTTTTCCCCATTCAATGAACTGGAGTTAATTAAAATTATTAAACAGATTAATGAGAGTTCATTTGAATATTTATCAAGCAATGTAGTGAAAAATGAGATGATGAATAAAGATAAGCATCAAGTTATCAGCTATGATTTTATATAGTTACGGAGGTATACAATATAGACTTAAAGACTTTTTAATAGTTTTAGGGTGTATTCTTTTATCTAAATCTTTGTATTATGAAACTTACGGAAGTAATTTACTATTAATTATTTTACTAGGCCTTTTGATTATTACGGTAAAACCTCTTAAATTGCAATTTAATAAAAAGATAATATTTTATATTTTGTTTTTTATTAGCCTAATTATTGTAAATACTGAGACTCAAGTAGATACGGCAACTGTACTCATAGTGAGACTGTGCATAGCCGCTTATGTTGTACACCTCTTAGACTTTAAAAAGTTTTCAATTATTTACATAAGAATAATATTGTTTTTATGCCTTACATCTTTAGCATACCTTTTTATTATTTATTTCAAGATTTACTCTTTTTTGCCAGATTTTATTGGTTTAGATGGACGATCGTTAAAAAACTTTTTATTTTTTGGTGTAAGTAATAATAATATGATACATAATGTGTATCGTAATAGTGGATTATGGTGGGAACCAGGTGCTTTTCAAATATTTATAAATATTGCTTTTATATTTGCTATAGCTAATAAAATGATGACTACTAAGTTGTATATTATTCTTGGAGTAACGATAATTAGTACTTTATCAACCACAGGAGTACTAGTTTATATTTTATTGAGTACGATTTATTGGAAGGATGTTATGAAAACAAGTGGTAAACGGGTTTTACATATATTGTTTCTTTTGTTGACTATAGGGATTGTTATAGTTATTGCTATCCCTTTTTTATTAATTAAGTTTGGAGGAGGAAATCTAGGCGAAGCAAGTCTCTCTTTCTTGTCTAGATACTATGATTTTATCATAAGCATTAACCTATTCAGTGATAACTTGTTATTAGGCTATGGCTTTGGGAGCCAAAACGCTATACCATACGGAAAAGAATTACTGGGGAGTGACAGGTATGAGCTAATTAATCCGACAGGGTCAGATGGGTTATCAATGTTTGTTGCACAATGTGGAATTTTTTCCGTGATTCTACTGTATCCATTTTTGTATCCGAAGTATTGTTTACGGCAGGGAATTTTAAATCGTACTTTAATTATGGTTTGTTTATTAGTAATGTTTAATACTGAAAATTTTACATTTATTTTAATTTTCACCTTATTGAGTTTCTACGGTATTGTTGGACACAAAAGGTTGTGCCAGCCGGTTCATACTACTAAAAGATGAAAGTAACATTTATTGCATTCACTTCGTTAAGAGGGGGGGCTGCGAAGGCAGCTGTTAGATTTCAAAGAATAATTAATAATTTTGGTGGATATGATGTATCATTTGTTACAGTTGAAACAGATGATAGCTTAATTCTTTCTTTAAGAAGAGTGGTTCATTTTGCTTTTTGGGTGGTTTCGCAGATGCTTACGAAGTTGCAGATAGATGATTACCCAGTAAAAAAGTCATTGAACATTTTTGGTAATAAGTATATACAGAATAAAATTAAAGAATCGACGTTTGTTCATGTTCACTGGATTAATAACGAAACAGTAAGTATTAAAGATATTCCGCTTTTATCAAAAAAGGCTATTATAACGCTACACGATGAATGGTTTTATTGTGGTGCTGAGCATCATGCTTTAAGTAATAAAGGTTATCAAAGAGTTATTTATGGCTACTCTGCTGCAAATAAAAATATCCGAGGAGTTGACCTTAATAAATTAATATGGAATTTAAAGAAGAAGTATTATTCTTCATTACACGATGTAGTTTTCACCGTACCATCTTCTTGGATGAAAAGCAGAGCTGAAAGAAGTTATTTGCTTAAAGGAAGAGATATTCGAGTGATCCCAAATCCAATAGACACAAATCTTTTTAAGAATCAGAATAAAGAGCACAAAATAAAAGGTGTAAATGAGAAGGATTTTGTAATACTTTTTGGGGCTGTTGGTGGACGAATTAATAAATTGAAAGGGTATGATCTTCTTTTGGCAGCAATCTCGAAATTTTCTAACTATGTTGAGTACAAGTCTAATATAAAAATTATTATTTTTGGTAGCAAATATAGAAAATGTTATTCAATTTCAGATATAACTGCCATTGAAATTGGGGTTATATCCTCAGAGGAAGAATTAGCCAAAATTTATTCGTCCGTATCAATTACTGTAGTACCCTCGCGTGCGGAATCTTTTGGACAAGTAGCTGCCGAAAGCTTAAGTTGTGGTACTCCTGTAGTATGCTTTGGGGCAACAGGTTTGACGGATATAGTTAAGCACAAAATTAATGGCTTTTTGGCATGTCCGTTTGATCCGACTTCATTATGCGAAGGAATACTATGGCTTTATAATTTGAGTGGAAGAGATCGATGGTATCTGGGGGCAAATGGTCGTAGACACATAATAGAAAAGTTTAGTGAGAATGTCGTGGCTAAACAGTTAATATCTTTGTATAATGAAAAAAAGCGGCTTCAGTAGTTACAAGTGGACCCCATCATCTAGACAACAATCTTGAAAATTAAGAAATATTTTGTCACGACTATCTAATATTCGATTTTGAAAGAATGATAAGCTCGATGCTTCAAACCATAACCACTTATCCAAACTCTTAAATTAGAGTTAGTTAATGAAGGTTAGTATTATTACTGTTACCTATAACAGCTCAGCTACTATTTTGAGTACATTAGAGTCAATAAATGAGCAGAGTTACAGAGATATTGAATACATTATTATAGATGGGGACTCTAAAGATGACACTGTTGATATTGTAAAACAAAATTGCCCACGAGTGGCGTATATCATCAGTGAACCAGATGATGGGATTTATGATGCTTTGAATAAAGGAATAAGTATAGCAACGGGTGATTTAATTGGTTTTTTACATTCCGATGATTTTTTTGCCTATTCCGATGCAATTAAGGATATTGTTAACACTTTAATTAGCAGTAATTGTCAAGCAATATATGCTGATTTAGAGTACGTCTCTAAAAAAAATATAAATAATGTTGTTCGTTTTTGGAAAGCTGGTGAATGTTCGAGAAAGAAACTAATGAATGGTTGGATGCCTCCTCATCCTACTTATTACATGAAACGAGAGTTGTACTATAAATATGGGTTATTTGATTTAAGTTTAAATATTGCTGCGGATTATGACTCTTTACTTCGATATTTATTAAATACTGATGTACAGCTAAGCTATTTGCCAAAAGTTCTAATAAAAATGAGAATAGGAGGGACAAGTAATAGTAACCTTAAGAATATAGTTTTAAAAACAAGACAAGATATAATTGCATTATCTAAAAATAATGTGCCAGTTTTAAAAGCTATATTAGGTAAGAATTTATCTAAACTATTTCAATTTTTTAGATGATACAAGTGGACCCCATTTGACTTTAGTTCTAGAACTCTTCCAAGAAGGATAAAATGTTAACTTTGAATAATTCACTTAAAGTTACTTTTCTAAAAGTCGATTAACTATATATTTGTAAATGTTATTAATACCTGTTGTTATATCCGGCGGCAGCGGCACACGCCTTTGGCCGCTTTCTCGTTCTTTGTACCCCAAACAATTTTTATCTTTAGTAGATAAACAAACCATGTTGCAGTCTACTATCCAAAGGCTTAATGGTCTGAATAGTGAAAAGCCAGTAACAATATGTAACGAAGAGCATCGCTTTGTTGTTGCTGAGCAGTTGCGCTCAATAGGTAAATTAGGACCAATCATTCTTGAGCCAGAAGGGCGAAATACTGCCCCTGCGGTAGCTGTGTCTGCAGGGATTGTCAGCAATTTGTATGATAAAGATGTACTTTTATTGGTTTTAGCTGCTGATCATGTGATTCAAAATGAATCATCTTTTATTGAAACAGTAAATAAAGCCATTCCTCTTGCCCAAAATGGGGCATTAGTCACTTTCGGGATTGTGCCTGACGCTCCCAACACAGGCTATGGTTACATCAAAGTTGGTGATAGTTACGATACAGGTTTCAAAGTTGATCAGTTTGTAGAAAAGCCTGATTTAAATACTGCACAAGAATATCTGGACTCCGGGAGCTATTTTTGGAATAGCGGGATGTTTTTGTTTAAAGCCAGTGCTTATCTTGAAGAACTAAATAAATATCGAAATGACATAGCGCAAAGCTGTTCACAAGCCATTGCAAATTGTATTGATGATTCACTAGACGATAAGGTAAATTTTATTCGGTTGAACGCGGATGCCTTCTTAAATTGCCCGTCAGAGTCAATTGATTATGCGGTGATGGAAAAAACCGATAAAGCAGTGATGGTGCCTTTGGATGCAGGGTGGAGTGATGTGGGGTCCTGGGCATCACTGTTAGATGTTTCGGAAAAAGATAGCTCAGGCAACGCCATTAAAGGCGATGCAGTGGTCAAACAATCGCGGGACTGTTTGGTTTATTCCGAAGAGCGATTAGTCACTTTACTTGGGATGGAGGATACTATAGTTGTCGATACTAAAGATGCACTGTTAGTTGCCAATAAAGATAAAATTCAGGATATAAAAAGCATAGTAGAAGCGCTAAAAAGCGCAGGGCGTTCAGAAGTTGACTTGCATCGGGAGGTGAATCGCCCCTGGGGTAAGTATGACTCCATTGATAATGGTAAGCGCTATCAAGTGAAGCGAATTACCGTCAATCCTGGTGCAAAATTAAGTGTGCAAATGCATCATCACCGTGCCGAGCATTGGATTGTTGTCTCGGGTACTGCCAAAGTGACCAATGGCGATAATACGTTTATTCTAAGCGAAAACGAGTCTACCTATATTCCTGTTGGCGTTGTTCATGCTTTGGAAAACCCAGGCAAGATGTCATTAGAGCTAATTGAAGTGCAATCAGGGTCTTACCTTGGAGAAGATGATATTGTGCGTTTTGAGGATAAGTATGGTAGGGTTGCGAAAGATGTATAGATTTGAGCATCACACTGGCTGAGTTATTTCGTGATACACTTTTACTATGAAAGCTACAGTCTTATTACCTGAGTTTATTTCACTTGCTGAAAAGGATGAAGCAATTGATTGCCTATGGTTGTATGGTTCACAAGTTAAAGGAAATGCTAATCAGCACAGCGATTGTGAACGAA
Organism: Pseudomonadales bacterium; assembly: GCA_965204215.1. Lineage (GTDB taxonomy): Bacteria > Pseudomonadota > Gammaproteobacteria > Pseudomonadales > GM7GCV1 > CBDBDZ01. The sequence continues at coordinate 61,213 of CBDBDZ010000013.1, forward strand.
AAGGCGGCGTTTACTGGCAGTAAATGAGCATTTTGAGTGAAAATTTAACGCTGTATTGACGAGAGCAACGAGCGCAGTAATGATGCAAAACTCTCTATTTAAAGCTATTAAATGACAATTCTGGTTACAGGGGCTTCTGGTTATATTGGCTCACATACCACTTTATCGCTGTTAGTGTCAGGTTATGACGTTATTGCTTTGGATAATTTATCAAATAGCAGTCTAAAAGCCATTAAGCAAGTAGAGGCGATTACAGGGAAATCAATCACTTTTATTGAGGGAGATATTCGAGATAGGGATTTACTGTCAGAAACATTTCAGCAAAATGCAATACAAAGTGTTATGCATTTTGCGGGGTTAAAAGCAGTAGGTGAAAGTGTTGATAAGCCTCTTGAATATTACAATAACAATGTTACCGGAACATTGAATTTGTTAGAGGCAATGCAAGCGGCAGGCACAAAAAAAATAGTGTTCAGTTCTTCTGCAACAGTTTATGGATTGGAAGCGCCAACACCATATCACGAAGATTTACCTCGCGGAACAACATTAAATCCTTATGGCAATAGCAAAGCGATTATTGAGCGCATATTGGAAGATTTATATGCCGCTGACCCCGATTGGTCTATTGCATTACTGCGTTATTTTAATCCTGTTGGGGCACATGAAAGTGGCTTAATTGGCGAAGACCCGCGAGGAATTCCGAATAACTTAATGCCCTATATGGCACAGGTAGCCGTGGGAAGACGTGAATATTTATCAGTTTATGGAGGCGACTATCCAACAACAGATGGAACTTGTCGACGCGATTATCTTCATGTCATGGACTTGGCAGAGGGTCATGCTAAAGCGCTGGAGTGGTTACAGCAATCGGGTTGCACTGCTTTTAACCTTGGCACTAGCAAACCAGTCTCGGTATTAGAAATGATTAGAGCTTTTGAACATGCCATTAAAAAGCCACTGCCATATAAAATTGTCGATAGAAGAGATGGTGACTTGCCAGAATTTTGGGCTAGTGCAGATCGAGCTAAGGATGAACTTGGATGGGTTGCCAAACGCTCACTAAAGCAGATGATGGAAGATACCTGGCGCTGGCAGTCTTCCCATCCAAATGGGTTTGGTTAGCAGGCATTTTAGAATTGAGAAGTGGTTATGTGATATAGGAAATATCACCCAAAATCAACCGTTTTTATTGTGTATGGGGGCAGAGCGTTGAGTAGTTGTTTGCCGTAATTTTTGGTGATTAAACGCTGGTCAAAAATGGTGATAATGCCTTTGTCTTGCTCGGTGCGAATTAATCTGCCAGTCGCTTGAATTAAACGCAGTGATGCGTTGGGTAAACTAACTTTAAAAAAGGCGTTAAAACCCTGGCTTTCAACCCATTCCCCTAAAGCTTCATCGATTGGGTTATCTGGTGCTGCAAATGGAATTTTTGCTATTATCACGTGCTTGCATAAATCTCTGGGCAAGTCGATACCTTCTGCAAAGCTTGCCAATCCGAAAATGGTGCTACCGTATCCTTGTTCAATACGCCCACAGTGCTCTTGTATAATACGTATTTTGCTAAGTGTTCCTTGTAATAATATGTCTCTTTTCCAATCTTTGGGCATACCGTCAAATACTTCGTTCATTTGTCGTTCGGAATTAAACAGTACCAGGTTGCCTTCATCCTGGCTGACAATTTGTGGGAGTTGTTCAATTAAATATTGAGTGTGAGTGAAACTATCACGCGGGTCTCCTTGTTTGGATATCTGAAGTAAGGCGTTAGCTGCAAAGTCAAATGGACTGGGGAGACGTTGGTAGAGGGCATCTTGCGGTATGCCACAAAGCATGGCTAATTGTTCAAAATTTCCCAGTGACGATAGCGTAGCAGAAGTTAGAACGGCACCAGAGCATTGGTTCCATAGACTTTCATGTAAATTATCGGCAGGCAGAATGGGAGATGCCAGACATTCAATGTCGTTTTCATTTTCATGCATTCGGATCCATCTGGCAAAAGAGATATCTTCGGTAGTCGCATAATAGTAATTCATCCATAATTGCGCTTGAGATTCGACAAAACCGATATGCTGACCAATAATAGTATACCAGTGCTCATACAATACCTTGGTTGATGAGGCTGATTCTTTGCCTTCATTCAGTCCTTCATGGATAACAGTCGTTGATTTAATTAACTGCTTATAAAGAGGTGTAAGTTGTTGGCTGGCTTCTGATAAAAACCTGGGGAGTTGCCCTGCGGTAAACCGTAAAACATTACTGTATTCTTTGCCATGTTCTTCAAAATAATTTATTGCAAGAAGTTTAATGTCGGATATTTTCAGGCTGATATCAGCAATGCTATTTCGTGCTTCCAACACCTGCCCAAGGCTGGTCAATTTGGGCAAATCTTGTTCCAACTTTACCAGTTGTTTTTCCATAGTGTTTAATTGGTTTTGGCTGGATTGTAGCCGACAACGTGAAGAAAAGTGATTGCGAGTTTTATCAGCCAGGTGGTGGGCTTCATCAAATATATAAATACAATCTTCAGGCTTGGGTAAGATTGCACCGCCTCCTAAACTTAAGTCTGACAGCACGATATCATGGTTTGCTACCAAACAGTCGGTTTCTTCCATCGCTTCGCGTGCCCTAAAGAATGCACAATTGGAAACATGTTTACAGTTGCGACCCACGCATTGATGGCGGTCACTGGTTAACGGCCACCAGTGTTCATTGTCGATAACTTCATGCCATTGGTCGCGGTCGCCATCCCATTTGCCATCGTAAATAGCCGTTTCAAATTCTCGGTAAAGTTGCAGTGTATCTGCTGTAAATGTTTTGATATTGCCGTCAGTAAAAATCATTTCTTGCTGACTGCCGCCTTGCAAAAATTCTTCCAGTTTTAAATTGCAAAGGTAACGCCCGCGACCTTTAATTAATTGGTAGTTGAAAGATAAGTCTGTTGACTCTTGTAATTCGGGTAAATCTTTATAAATTAATTGTTGTTGCAAATTAATGGTTGCTGTGGAAACTATCAAGGTTTTACCTGAAGTGATAGCAATAGGTAGTGCTGCTACCAGGTATGCCAGCGTTTTACCTGTGCCTGTACCTGCTTCAACTACACAAATATGATGGGTTTCAGGATCTCCTAAAGTATTGGCAATGCTTGCTATCATCAGTTTTTGACTGGGGCGTGCTTTCAATTCATGCCTGGCTAAAAACTGCGAATAGGTTGATTGGATTTGGTTTTTTAAATCTTTATTAATCATTTCGAGAGTTTTGCATAATTACTGCGCTTGTCAATACAGCGTTAAATTTTCACTCAAAATACTCATTTACTTCCAGTAAACTTCGCTTTTTCGGGGGGATTACTCCTTGTCTTGACATCGCTCGTGACATTATGCAAAGTTCTCATTTCTTTTATTGCCATTTTTGTGTTCATTACGAAGTCTAATGCATAATCTGGGTTGAAACTGTATTGATATGGTTAATTACCGAATTGGCATAAAGGTGTAGCACCTGCTGCCTGACGTTATCATCTTCATTGTCGATACGGTTTTGTAGTGTCAATTTAGCGGCATCTATTTCTTTTTTGTCAGGTAAACATTGAATAGTACCGTAATCAATATTTAACAATTCGCAAGCGGCGAAGTGGCTGGGAAATAAACGGTAATTAGCAATAATCTGTTGGTCGATATAGGCGGCTAAATCTTCTGTTGATTCAAAATCACGTTCAATACAGGGCATAAAGTTGACCTGAATTTTTCCTTTATAACCGCTAATACCCTGACCGATAGTGACAATATCCTCGTGTTCATCCTTAATGTAGTTTCCCGTTTCATTAACAGCAATTAACGATTTGGCTTTGCTGATATCACAAGGGTCCCACTCGTAAGAAATTGCTACAGGAACGATGTTTAAATCAATAATTTTATCTGCTAATGATTTATCTTTGTCAGCACTTAGCAATAACATTTTAAGTACCGCTTCTTCGGTGCCATCAATGCCATCTTTGGCTCTTCCTTCACGTTGGGCTATCCATACGTTTGTTTTCACCTCATCACGCAAATGTCGTATGTAAGATGATAAATGTTTAAGTTCAAGTAGTAATTTTCTGCCAGCGGCTATGTTGCGTTTCACAATAAAACTGCGGTTTAGTCGCATTAAATCGGTCGCATAGGGTTTGCTTAACAGGTTATCGCCTATGGCTAAATGAGGGATGTTTAATGAGGTATCCGATACCATCAGGTTTATTAGTGCTGGGTCCATAGCAATGTCGCGATGATTCGAAATAAACAGGTAGGGTTTAGAACCGTCAAGTTGACTAAGTCCTGAGCATTCTACACCATCACTGCTGGTTTTGAGTGCTTTTAGCAGTAACGCTTTAATAGCCATTTGCATGCTGTGAACATCGTGAATACCTTTAGTTAATCTTTTCCATATTAAAGGCCAAACAGCCCAAAACAGTATCGAAATTAAAAAGCTCAACTTAGGTGCATTGGTGCGCATAAGGCGCTTCATGCTTAAATAAAATTCCTTATCGTTATATAGCCTGTCTAAGGTGGGAAGTACCTCGGAATCGCGATAACTGCGAATATCGTCATATTGATTATTGTTCATATTTCGTATTAACGTCGACTATACCAATTAACTTTGCCTTCATATTGTTGTAATTGTTCTTCGACACCTAATACTAATGCAAATAGTCCCATACGAATTAATAAACCGTTTTGAGCTTGCCTGAATATTGCTAAATTCGGATTGTTATCTAAATCAGTATCTAATTCATTGGCTATATCGTTTGAATCACGTGGAAGCGGGTGCATAATAACGGTGCCTGGTTCGCAATATTGGTCGTAAACTTGCTGGTTTATACGAAGTTTACCTCGGTAAATATCTGCTTCTTTTACAGATTCAAAGCGCTCCGTTTGTACTCTGGTTGAATACAGAATATCCACGTGGCTTATACCTTTTGCTAAACCTTCTGTAATTTTAATATTATGATTTGCTGTTGCTAATCTATCCAGATTCTTTTGAGGCAACTGCAATTGCGGGGGAGAAACCAGATTGATTTGAATATTCTTGTACAAACTTAGCAAGTTACACAGTGAATGCACGGTTCTACCATTTTTTAGATCGCCTACCATGGCAATTCTTAGTCCATCAATACCCTGCCCTTTATTTTCACGCTCACGTTTAATGGTGTACAAATCAAGTAGAGCTTGGGTGGGGTGCTCGTTTTCGCCATCGCCACCGTTAATAACAGGAACTTGGCTACAATCAGCAAATTCTTTAGCCGACCCTGATTTGTTGTGCCGAATACAAATGACATCGCTATAACCTGAAATGATGCGAGCAGTGTCTTCAAGCGACTCTCCTTTCGTTATGGCAGAACTAATGCTGGACGTTTCCTGAACGGCACCGCCCAGCAGATTAAAAGCACTGCCAAAACTGACTCTTGTCCTGGTGCTGGGTTCGAAAAACATATTGCTGAGAACTGCGCCTTCCAGCACTCTTGTTAGCTTTTGGCGCTGCGCATAAGGTTTCATGGAATCGGCAACACTGAACAATAAATTTAGGGCACCGTGGTCAAACTGGTGGGAGGATAATATATGTTTTCCGATGAATTGCATTAAAAGTTATATGTTCTATGAACTATTGATAAGCTGCTATTATAATACAAGACCATTGCATTAGGCATCCTGCCTTCTGCAATGTATCGTATTGAAAAAATGCGATTTTTCAATGCTCGTAAAATAATGACTTACAGACATTAATTTTGGGTGATATTTCCTATATCACATAACCATGACCATTGCCTAATGCAATGGCCTTAATACGCGAAACACAAAAAACCTAAAAGGTAAATGCCAAAAAGCAAATCCAAGCATCGTACAACCAAAAAACGTGGAACTAACCGTTTTATTGTTTCCAGCAATACTGCTGAGAAAATGCAATTGGTGCTTTATTTTTTATGGATAGCTATTGTTGCTCTCACTCCATTAGTTGCTCCTTTTTTTCGAAGTTATATCGGTTCTGGTGGACCTGATAATCAAGCATTCTACGGCTACACGCCTGATTTGTACATGGCTAGTTGGTTACAAGTCTCCAGCATTTTATTGTTGTCACTGACAGCTATCACGGTTTTTTTAAAACAAAGTATCAACTACTTTAACACGGGGTTGTTTTGGAGTATTTTGCTATTTGTTGGCTGGGCGACATTGTCGGTTAGTTGGAGTCATAATAATTACGAAAGTTTTGATAAACTTAGTAATTGGTGGGCAAGTGCGGCAGGACTGTTATTAATGACTCAACTGCTCACAACCAAACAGCAATTATTAAATTTCGTTGGTTTAATATTTGTGACTGCTATTTTAGTAGCATTAATGGGAATGGCTCAATATCTATTAGGCTGGGACTCTATTTCTCAAGCGGCGCCTCCTGCTGCATCTTTTGGCAATAAAAATTTCGCAGCGCAATTTAGTTTAATGTGCTTGCCTTTGGGGTTAATTATCTTACTTAGCAATTCATTCCCGCTACCCAAGAACATCAATATCTGGCTAGGCTCTATAGGAATGGCTTTAATCGCAATTTATATTGTTTACACAGATGCCAGAGCGGCTTGGATATCGGTCATTGTTGAAGTCATTATTATCACCATTTGGATGTTTAAAGAGCGAAAACAAACAGGTTTTATTCTGTCTTCCATGCAGAAAAAGGCTTTACTTATGGCTTTTTCCCTGTTTGTTTTGGGTATTCATTTTGATCGTGACGGGTTTAATCTAGATGCTGTTATTAAGTATACTGACCGCGCTCAAAGCGTAATAGAACAAGCAGATATCGACTCTGGGAACAAACGCATTCCTATGTGGATAAATACCACAGCCCAAATTCGCGACTATTGGTTTAAAGGTGTAGGTATTGGTAATTGGTATGTCCATTACCCTATTTATCAACAGTCTATCACTAAGGATCAATTGCTCAACAATAGTGTGGCTACTCGACATACTCATAACGACTTGTTGCAGTTAATATCTGAACTGGGTTTAGTTGGTTTCATTTTGATACTTATGATTGCTACCTATAGTTTCAGGATAGGTTTTAGGCTACTTAAACACAACGCTTATGAGATTCGGCTTATAGCAATTATTATCGGCAGTGCTGTTGTTGGCTTAATTGTAGATAGCCAGTTTAGCTCGCCATTACAACGGCCTATGACGAATTACCTGTTAATCATGTTTCTAGGCATACTGTTGTGGTTAGATTTTTATCAATCTGATAAATCAATGCGTATTATTCAATTACCCTCTATCATCAGTTTAATTGTGCTAATTTTATGCGCCTATTTAAGTTATATTTCAATAGAGGCTCATGTGCGCTATCAACAATCCAATGCCAATTACTGGAAAGCGAAAACAGGTAATAACCAACAAGATTATAAAAACACGTTATTATTTAGCAGTATAGCCTACCGCCAAAACCCTGAAAGAAAGCGCTTATTGAATTTAGTGGGGGGTTCTCAGTTATTATTAAAAAACTATCCACAGGCTATCTTGTCGCTGGAAAATGCGCGTAAAAACTACCCTTATATGCAGCACACTCTATTAAATTTATCTTATGCTTATGAACGCAGTAATCAATTTTTAGAGGCCATTGAAACGATGAATGATTTACTCAAAACTCAACCGATGAATGCATCACACTATGTGCGAATTGGTAAGCTTTGGGAAAAGGCTGGCAATCGGCTTCGAGCTATTTACTGGTATAAGCAAGCACTGGAAAAAGAGGATATTTCGGCCAGACACAAGCGCCAAATTGAAAATTTTTTGGATAATAATTATTAACAGTATGGGTGAGCCACTTACAGCTGACCAATTAAGTCGTCGGGTAGCTAAATACATCAAACAATCCAATACTAGTAAGACAGGTAGTTGTCATTTATTCCGGCATACGGAGGCAACACTAATGCTGGATAATGGTGCAGATATCCGCTACATCCAGCAAATGTTAGGACATGTCAGCATCGGCACCACCGAAATCTATACGCATGTAAGCATCCACAAGCTCAAACAGGTTCATGAAATGACACATCCGACAATGAAGAGCAAAGAGCGATCAGATATTAATTTTGAAAGCAGCGATGCAGCATTACTGGAGTCCTTGGATAAGGAAGCCATAAAAGATGATGCACCTTTTAGTGAATGATGTTAAACACTGTTAAACAACGAGAACTATCATGTTAGGCGTCCGACTTAATGAGCAATTAGAGCAGCGATTAACCCGCTTGGCAGAAGTGACGCAGCGATCGAAAAGTTATCATGCCAAGCAAGCTCTGGCACGTTATATTGAAAGTGAGGAATTAAAAGAGCAGGAAAATAAAATTGCACTGGAACGTTGGAACCACTACCAACAAACAGGTGAAAAGGTGTCTCCGGATTTAGTGACATCCTGGCTGGAATCGTGGGGGACAGATACCGAGCTGGAATGCCCTGTAAAATAATCTGGCTTCCAGAGGCTGTTGAAGATTTACAACGATTACGTCATTTTATTGCGGTGAACAATCCAGCAGCAGCTCAGCGAGTAGGTCGTCGCATTTTGGAAGCAGTTGCATCCCCGAGGTTATGCGCCCAAAGGGCAAACACCTGTTTTAGTTTTATCTCACGCCAAACGAGAGCGAGTCAATCTGGCTTCCACCATCACCAATCAAGGAAAACTTCATTTTATGGGTTATGATGCTAAGTTCACGGCGCAAATTTTTATCAAGTTTTTGAAACAGTTAGTAAAGCAATCGCCAAAGAAGGTATTTCTAATTGTCGATAATTTGAGAGTCCATCATGCTAAGCTCGTCAAAGAATGGTTAGAGGGCAATACTGAAAAAATTGAAGTATTCTATTTGCCAAGCTATTCACCTGAACTTAATCCCGATGAGTATCTCAATTGTGATTTAAAGCGTTCAATGGGTGCGGATAGACCTACTCGGCGCAAAGGTGACATTGCTAAAAAACAGGATAAACACATGCACTTGCTTCAACAAAATCCTGAAAGAGTGAAATCTTACTTTAACCATAAAAAAATCGCTTATGCCTCTCAGTAATATCAATAAAAATTCGATTTATTGTTGCCAGGTTAATATAAAATGACTATGAACAATGCAACTGTCGACTCAGTATTTTTTGAATATTGTTGTTAAACCTAGATTCCGCAGTTGAACGCTAATTTCACTTCTAAGAGTTTGAATGTTATTGATAAACGCTTATTCTTCGATTCACTTCATAAGTGAATTACAAACCGCTACCTGGCTTTACAGCCCTTTTCAGTTCACACTGCTGCGTTATGGCTTTTGGTAAGGGCTACAACCATTACCTGCAAGCCATGCCTTGCATTATTTCCTGAAAATAACTGTAAATTCCAGGTTCAACTACGGAATCCAGGTTAAATGAACATTTGAGCATGAAAATAACGTATTAATTTTGGCATAAAAATATCGAACACGATAATGCTATTTCATAGCTCGTACTTCTTAGGGTCACTAAAATGGCATAAATAGTGGTTCAACTCTTTCAAAAACACAAAATGTAGTGTCTAAGGGTTGATTTAGACTTTATTTAAGATATACTTTGAACTTGTATTTCTGTAAATTCGCTTTGAGGTTTTTTAAATAAATGTCAAATCAGGGTAATAACCCCACTTCGAACCAGACGTCACCACCAAGTGGCGGGAATGAAAATAAAAGCTTAATTACAATATCCGTTGTATTGCTGGTGGTAGTGGTCGCCATCTTTTTAATGTATCCTTTCGTTGCACAACCTTTTGAGTCCTCGGTTGAAATTAACGGTATTATTGCATCGGTATTGCTTGGATCATTTATTATAGTATTTATTTCTACCTACTTTGATAGTAAAGTGGTTAAAAACTTTAAAAAGAACATTTATTCCCCGGATGAAAGCCTTGTTAGTGGCGGTGTTCCCTTTTTGTCCATATTGGTAAAAATGCAAGATGGAATAGGTGTACATGATAATGAAATTAACAAAGCCTGCGCTCAAGAATTAGGCAAAGGGCTAAATTATGTAGGGTTTTTTACTGGTGCAATGGTAACATTAGGATTGATTGGTACCTTTATTGGTTTGAGTTCAGCGGTTACGGATATTGGTCGTCTTGTGTCAGCTTTGGGTGGTGAAGGTGATGCCTATGAAAAAGTAACTAAACTCTTCAGTTCACTTGCGGCACCATTGGAAGGTATGGGGACAGCGTTTGGTACGTCGCTTATTGGGGTACTTTCGAGTTTGATTTCGGGGGCTGTGAATACGCTTTATACTTACACTGTTGCCCAGAATACAACAGCAATTAAAGCGGAAATTTACATTTATCAGCGCGCGAATCAAATTGTGATTGAATCTGAAGTTATTGGCGGTGGCTCTGGTGGACCAGGAGTGCCAGGTATCGGTCAAGGTGGAGGTGTATTGGTGCGTCCTAAAGAAATTGAAGTGGATGATGATTTTGTATCTGCAGTTGAAAAACTGCAAAATATCGTTATTGAACAGCGTAAACACATGGATAGTTTGTTGGCAGAACACCGAACAGGTATGAAAGTGTTGCTGGATCAAGTTGAAAGCAAACGCAAAATTAATGCAGCTATTGCAATGAATATGGAAAGCATGACCGATTCCTTGACTATGCAAATGACATTAATGCAAGAAGTGTCTACCGTTGGCCGCCATAACAATGAGCGATTACACGCACTGGTTTCCATCCTGGAAGAGTTTTCTACTAACTATGCTGAACGCCTTGCCCGGATGTTGCCGAATGTTCAACGCCTTGCAGACGATATGGACGAACAGTTACACCATATGAGCGATTTAGCTGAAATTCGTAAAATCGCAGAGCAGCAATCCAGACGTATGTCGGATTTAGGCGCGATGAAAACCATGCTTGAAGATCAAAATAGTAAATTGTCGGTACTTGATAGAAATCAAACCGAACGATTGCGTGATATTGATGAGGGTCACGCTAAGAATATGGAGCGCATTGAAGGTTCGCTCAATACACAGATTGCGAAAATTAATGAAATTTCTGAAGAATTTGGAACGCTTGTCAAGATCAAATACATTGCGGAACAACAGCTTCGCAAATTTAGCGAAATGACGGGTAAGCGCCTTGACAATAATGTGGAGGTTAACCATACAATTAATAGAGTCGAAAACACATTAAGTCAGGTAGATTCTAAACTCACTGGCTTGAGCAAAATACTACTAGATGATTAAGAGAAGTTAGTTGGGCAGTAAAATACCAAACTTAATGTCTCTGCTGGTTAAGCTTGCGGGAGTAATGGCTGCTGCTATTGCTATGTTGTCACTGTTTCAACCATTGATGGCGCAAGAGCACTTAGAGGACTTGAGCGGGTGGGAATCTTTAAAAAAGGATGGGTTAACCTCAATTGAAGAGCAAACCTTTGAAACATCAGCACCTGTTGTCAGAGCAACGCAAAGTAGTCGAGTGCCAAATAATCAAGTACAAGCAAGTAATAGGCAAACCAGGCAACTGCATGACAGCGAATCTCGGAAAAATCTTAGAGGCTATTCTTTTATTGAAAAGCAAACAACAACTACAACGCGAGATGCTCAACCTAAAGCGTCTCCAATATTGCCTAAACAGCCAAATGATGTCCCGAAGCTGGTTAGTATCAATGCCAGGCCGGTTCAGCAAGTAGCTCAAATTAGCTCTAATCCTGCTCCCATCACTCAAATCAGGGAAAGAAATATTGCCCAACCTCAAAATAACTATCCGATTATTGATGCATCGCAAGGTTCCGGGGAAGGATCGAGTGATAGTCAAAGTAACCAACCTGTCCAGTCGGCGAATGTGGGGGGTAGGCAGTTAGCGCAAAATAATATTCGTGTTGCGCGCTACAGCTTAAGTGATATAATCCGCGAGACAGTTAATTTTCATCCCAATGTTGCAAGATCCTATGCCAGTTATGAACGAGCAAGAGCTGAGGCTAAAGCGGCAAGAGGGCAGTGGCAACCTCGCTTATCGTTAAACGCTACTCAGAATTTAAAAAACGCTTTTAATTTACCCCCTAACGAATCTAATCCAGTTAATGAATCAGAAACCAGTTATGGGTTGCGTCTTACTCAAAATTTGAATTATCGAAATTTACAATTGACGCAACAAGCAGCAAATCGTACTACCGATGCAAGAAAAGAAGAGTTATTTGAGTCTCAAGACCAAATAGGATTAGAAGCAGGTTTAAGCTATGTGCAAATTTTTCGATTTTACAACCGTTTTGAAATAGGGATAGATTACATAAATTTACTTAGCAGAATTAAAGATAAAGTCTCAGCAAGAAGTCAATCGGGTTTGACAAGTTTACTTGAAACTAAAAAAGTTGCGGTTATTGAGGCTAGAATTGAGGCAGAAAATGAATTCAATCGTCGACAATTTGAAATAGCACAAATCTTTTTAAGCAATATCAGTGGTATAGATAGCTTAAATATAAGGGCCTTGCAGGATTTTAATTTTAGAATCCCTTCTTTAGCATTAACAGAAGAAAAAATAATTGAAAAAGCTTTAATTAACAATCGTTCGTTGACGGCGGCTAAAAAAGAAATTGAAATTGTAGAAATTGAGTGGAAAAGAGAAAAAGCTGGGAAATACCCTGCACTTGATTTAGATGCTGACTTAACTTACCAGACCTTTGTAGACCCAACACGCGATGGCACTTTCAGAGATGGTTCCATAAGAATTAATTTTAACTATGATATCTGGGATGGCAGAATCAAAGCCAATGAAATAGCAAGTAGTCGCTGGAAAGTTGAGGAAAGTATTAACCAATACGAGACATTAAAGTTGCAATTGGTTAATCAAATACAAGAAGCTTATGCAGGTTTTAATGTTGCACTGAGTGAATACAATCACTCTGTAGATGCGCGTAAAAAAGCCATAGAATTGTTAAGACTTCAAGAGCAGGATTTTAGCCGTGGGGCATCCACTTCTCTATTAGATTTAATTAACACAACGCAAGATTGGTACCAGTCAGCTAGTGAAGAAATTGATGCCTACTATGAATTGATGAGCCGTTATCTACAAATTAAGCGTTTTTCTGGCGAAATACTCGATAATAACATATAGGCTTGAGTACTTTTTCGAGCAAGCTAATGTTTTTGAAATCATTTTTGGATGTAGCAGGCTACTAATGCGTAATCTGGGTTGAAATAGTCTATGTCTTCACCTCCAGAATCCAGTCAACTTATATCACTTATTCGGCAAGCTATTCAAGATTTAGGTTACATCACGGGCGATGTTAATTACAAAGCGCTTGCCCCTAATAAATGGATAGAAGCCTATGCCCCTGATTTAGAGCTTAAGTTCGAAGAAAGTTTAAGCAAAGCTCAATTAGTGGATTCAAGCACGATTAAAATTGTGTTGCTAGCTTTAAATCAGGATGGAAAAAATTACAATCAGTTTTTTATAGCAAGGCATCAACCTCACAAACAAAAATCAGCCAGAATTTTATTATCGCACAATCAATTTGCCGATAGAGAAGTTGCATCCAAAGCAATTCTCAATGCTCCTGTTTATATCATCAAACCAAAGAATAAAAAACATAAAATAGAAACCTCAGAACTGTTTTCACTCAGTCAGCAAGTTAAAAAAGGTAACTCTACGGAATTGAGTATTGCAGCTTTTATGGTCAATACATTTTCCTTAATTATTCCTTTCTTTATCAGTATTTATTTTGATTTAATTATACCCAACCAAGCCAGTGCAACGCTTATTACGCTGTGTGTTGGGGTATTCATTATGTTGATTTTTGACTTATTATTTAAAAAGGCGAGAACCCATATATCAGAAAAAAATTCGTTGAATTATGAGAAGAAACTAGATGCCTGGCTGTACGATAAATTGTTTTCAGACCCAGGTTCATTTTACAAGTTAGGTAAAAGAGCCATGAGGACCATGCCATCAGATTTAGCAGGAATGAACGAAGTTAACAGCTCAAGATTTGTTCTACCCTTCTTTGATTTGATTTTTTCAGTCATTTTCATTATTGCCATTGCCTTAATTGGCGGTGAAATTGTAGCTATCTCTATTATCTGTTTAGTCGTTGCGTTAATAAACGGCTATCGCGGGGCAAAAATTTATATGCGTTTGGATGATTCAAGGCGACAATCATCGGGAATGAAAAATGCCTTTTATAATAATCTGGTATCAGGCTATGAAGTCATGAGCAATACCCTGGCACATGAATCACAAAAGGGTCGGTTTTTAAATTTGACAGCGGCTGTTGCAGAAGTTAACTCAGCGATGCGTAAACAGAATTTGCAAGTATCTACATTTGTTCAATTTTTAACGCAACTTCAAACCATTCTAATTCTTGTTATTGGCTTTTATATGGTAATGAACGGTAACTTATCAGGTGGAAATCTCTTTGCCATTATGCTTTTAAGCGGGAGGCTTGCAACCAGTTTTTCAGCCATTTATACCTTGTTAACGCTTTATTACCGCTATCAAGCTACCTTGGCAGATACAGTCAGAACCATGAAGTCTGATATGGACGATAAACATAAAAATTTAGTCAGAACTTTAGAAAAAGGAACAGTGCAACTGAATAAAGTCTTATTGAACATTGAAGGAAGACCTTTGCTAAACGGTATAAGCGTAACCATCAAAGCGGGTGAAAAAGTAGCCTTGATAGGCGAAGCGGGTAGCGGCAAAACCATATTAACGCAATTAATTGGCGGGTTTTATCGACCAACGTCAGGTGAATTATTATTGTCTGGCATCAGTACTGAACATATACATGCTTCAGCTTTGGCACAGCATATCACCTATATTCCAAGAGACCCTGTTATTTTTGCCAATAGTGTTCATGCCAACCTGGTTTCATCACCAGAACAAGATTTAAGCCAAAATAAAGTGTTTCAAGAACTATGCGGCTTTGTAGCAAAATTGCCAAATGGGCTTGCCACCCAGGTAGGTGGCGATAATTACCATCTATCGTTTTCAGAATCCAGAGCCATAACTTTAGCCAGAGGCTTAATTAACAAATCGGCATTGCTATTAATGGATGAACCAGATAATGGCTTGGATGATAAATGGATAGATCATTTAAAACAAGCCATTGGTAGCATTAAAGATACAAACGTTATCGCTACTATTACTAACAAAGCGCTATTAAATTATTTTGACCGAATTATCATTATGGAAAAAGGACAAATAGTACATTCATTTGAACCAAAAAATAGTTAAATTGGACAAAATAATAGTTGTTCAACCACATAAATGGTAGAATGTACACGTTTATAGCACTATATGTAGTATCTTACGACCAATGTATAAACTAGATAAACTAGATAATCTATTCCAATTACTTATGTTAGCTATGAGGCATTCATGCTGTTAGGTAATGCCAGTAACAATTTAATTTATTTAATGCTGGCGCTTATTGTGTCGTTGATTATTTGGTCTACAGCCATGTCTATTGAAAGTGCGGTTAAATCTCAGGGTACGGTGGTTACGTCTGAGCAAAGAAAAATTGTGACGCATTACGAAGGTGGTGTTATTGAAAGTATCTTGGTGGAAGAAGGTCAGCAAGTAGCTAAAGGCGAGTCGCTAATGAGTATTGATAATTTATCTATTGAAGAAAAAAGCCAACAAAATGAAACCAATGTACGCAGCCTTAGTGCCAAGCTAAAGCGCCTGAAGGCAGAGATTGCGGGCAAACCGTCATTTGATTTGTCCGCTGATATACCTTTTGCCGCTTACGAAGAGAACACTTTTAAAGCACGTTATAACGAATTGCAAACACGAATATCCATTATTGAAGACAGAATTTCACAAAAGCAAATAGATTTAGACGATTTTGCCAGCCAAAAAGTCAATCTTCAACAACAGCGCGATATTTTTCAACAGCAATATGATTTGCTCTCAGACCTGGTTAAGCAAGAAGCGACATCACTTAATATGTTGCTGGAAAAAGAATCAGAATTGGTGGGTGCAAACCGACAGTTAAATGAAGTTAATTATGCTATAGAACGCTATAAGGTGGAACTCAAAGAATTGAAAAAAGAAATTGAGTTTGAAAAAGATCGCTACACTTCGACAGCGCAAGAAGAATATGATGACGTATTAGAGCGCTTCCGGGACACTGAAACACAGTTGATGGTAACTCGCGAGCGCAAAAGCCGCAGTTTACTTACCTCGCCACATGCAGGTACTATTTATAAAATACATTCGAATACCATTGGTGAAACCGTTAAATCAGGACAAGTGCTGATAGAAATTGTGCCTGAAACGCGTAAATTAATTGTTAAAGCTAAAATTGTTTCTGAAGATAGGGACAAAATATGGAATGGAATGTCAGCCAGAGTCAGCCCTGTTTTCAGAGATTTTAAATCGCAACCAATTGACGCAGAAGTGGTACAGGTTAGCGCTGATTCCAGTTATGATGAAGTCGATAGAAAACGCTATTTTGACGTGCTGCTGGAGTCTGAAAGTTTTGTTAAAGACAAACACAAATTTATTGTTTCAGGCATGATGGTAGACGTGTCGGTTATCACCGGTGAACATCGTTTGCTTGAATATCTCTTGCGCCCGGTGCTACGGGGTAAAGATGCAATGTTTTCCGAACCCATCTAGTAGTGTGATAAGTTATGTATGATGACGATGATGACGGACCAAGAAGGGCCGACTTTGAAATTCCCTGGTTAGGTTTCGTTGATGTAACCTCTGCGACGTTGGCATCCATTATGATATTGGTAATGGTATTTGGTTTGAGTGCAGCGCTGACAATGGCACAAATTCAAAAATCTGAAAGAGAACTGTACAAAACAGGATTAATTTATCCATTTGATGAATACAGAGAATATGAAGTTAAGCCCTACAATGGTTGGAGCAGAGGTGCAGGTCAAGAACTTATTTACCGCGGTAAATGGGGTGTTCCGGTGCTGGATAATGGAGGTGACCAATTTATTAATTCTGAAATTGTCAAGTGGAACACTAATAGCATTGATTTGAATATGACCATATTTTTTAACCCAACTTTCACTTTCCATGGAGCGGCCCTGGAAACGGGTTATGAAGAAGTCAACCGCATAAGGCAAGCACTTGCCAGCTTAGGATTAAACGTCAAGGTGGCTATTGATATTGAAACAACGCCTAATAGAAAAGTTGGTGAAATAGCAATTGCACTTACACCTACAAAATAATACATGAAGCAATAATCTTATGATAGCAAAAACAGAAGAAAAAAACCCCGTCCTATGGATAGGTTATATTGCCTTAATGACAGGCGTATTGATGGCGTTTATGTTTGTGGTTGTATGTGTTACATTGGTTATTGGTGCCAGTGCGCAAAAACAAAGTTTGGCAGAAATTGCCGAAGAAATTGATGAAACTGGCGATATTATCGTGGGTGAAAATTTGTCAATGAATTTAAAAGATGGCCTGCTCCTAGTCTATGGTTTGGAAAATGTTCGAGTTAAAGATGAAATTATCGAATTAACGAGCACTATCAATCTGTTTATAAGTCGATTTGATGGCAAAGCCCAATACACTGTGCTGCTTCCTGAAGACAGAAGTGAAGTTGCACAAGGAGCATTATTGAGAGATGCTTATTTTAAATATACATTATTGTTGGAGCAATTCAAAGCTCCTATTAAGCCCTTTATAGTGGGGTCTGACCCCGCCCACAATAAAGGTAACAGTTACGTGCTGGCAATTAAAGTTGGCGCACAATAACGAGGCATTATCATGATTAATATAGATTTTACTCAAGATAGCAACATAGCACTTTTCCCTTCGGCTAACGAAATTATCAAGTTGCCTGCGGATGTAGATCTGATTGGTTCTACAACCATTCGTATTTCGGGGTCAGACTTTATTATGGAATTTCCTAATGGGAAGTCCATAACTTTGTTATTTGGTGGTATTTTTACATCAATAGGTAATACATTAACGATACAAGATAACAGAGGAACAAGTCTGGATTTAAACGAATTAATAAGCTCTTATGAAGTTCTGGTTTCCAATAATGTGTTACTGCAACCGATTGATGCCATAGCATTGAATCAGCTATTAGAAAAAATACCGGAAAGCGAAGGGCAAGAAATTGCTAGTGGCGCGGCTGAATTTGGTGAAGGCGGTGTTGCTCAGGGTAGTGCTGATGAAGGGGTCGACGGGAAACAGCAAGGCAGAGAGGGTTCAACGGAGACAGAGCAAGAGACTGAATTTGATTTTAAATTGACATCAGACAGGGAAACTGACGAAGATGTTGAAAAAGTAACAGGTAGTGGCGCCACAGAAGCAGGTGGTGAAGATGACCTTGCCGAAGAAAGTGATGTCAATCAATTTGATAGCCGAGAAGAAAAAACGAAAGACTTTCAGGAAACCATTCAGCAACTGTCAGCAGTAGCAGAATTCGATACCCCAGATGAAGCTCAGGCAGCAGGTGCTTCTCAAGCGCGCGCAAGAAACGAAGGTAGTGTTGCAGATTCTGATGCTCCGGTACAAACGACATTGGAGTTACAAGGGAACAGTGATTCAGGCAGTTCTAACACAGATAGAATCACTAATTTATCCAGTTTGGTTTTGAGTGGCACATCTGTCAACGAAGCCAGTATCAATATTTTTATTGCCAGTGAATTTGCAAATAACATTGATGAAACAACGGGTCTTACCACAGCAACTCCTTTAAATGGGACAACCTCAATATTGGTTCCAACGGATCCACTGAATCCGGATGTATGGACTTTTACTCTGGATTTGTCGATATTATCGCCTGCTCAATTAGCAGCGGCGGGTTTAACGATTAATGCCGATGATCAAATTAATGGTGATTTAAGCCTGATTGCGCAGCCAATAGCAGCTAATGGAACTATAGGGGTTGCATCGTCAGCAATCCTGATTAGTGTTGACCAAAGCATAGAAATACCAACGGTTGAATTAAGCAGTAATTTTGTCAGTGCACTGGATCCAACTTTTACCAATGATTCGACGTTTGCAATAAACGGTACCGCAGAAGCTGGGTCAGTCATCCAAATATTTGTAGACGGTTCCGTAATACCGCTAACGACCACAGAAGAAATTGTCGCTAACGCTAATGGACTATGGAATATTAATTTTGAAGAAGGCCAAATTCCACCAGGGGAAAACTCTATTATAGTAAGTTCAACAGACCTTGCAGGAAATGAGGCTGTTTCAGAGCAAATTATTGTCAATTTAGATACAATTGCCCCGCCAACGCCACAGATTACTACAATTACTACCGATACAGGAATTTTTGGACCAGGGTTTGTGGGTGATAATACTCCAACAGTAAATGGCTTAAGTGTTGCCAATACTTTTATCGTGGTTAGCATTGATGGTGTGGCTCAAGCTCCGCAATTAACAAATGCCGATGGCTCCTTTGCTATTGAAACCACATCTATTACCGAAGGGCCACATGAATTTACGGTAATGGCTATAGATAGGGCGGGCAATCAATCAGAGCAAAGTACCCCCCCTGTTTCCATTATTGTAGCCAACCCTAGCAGCCAATTAACTATAGGGTTAGCAGAGGCTTCAGACAGCGGTATAAGTGGTGATAATATTACCAATGTTAATCAGGATTTGGCATTAACCGGAACAGGGGCAGTGGGTGAAATATTACAGCTATCGACAACCACAGCAGATGGTGAAACAGTTCTAGGTACCGTTGAAGTTGATGTAAACAGCAATTGGATTTTTACATTATCTGATACCCAAATTGACGGCAGTCAAACTTTTACGGTTAGTCGAACTTCAACTTTGCCAGTAGTCTCGGAAAGTGTCGACATATTAATTGATTCAACTATTAATAGTCCTGTTATTGAATTAAATGAGGCCAATTTGGTAGATGGCATTTTTTATCTTAATGTTCCCACAGGTGAAAACCCAACAGGGAACCTGGTGGTCAATATCGAAGCAGGTTCAACCATTAATGTAGCATTGGGAGGCGCTGCCGTTGTAGCAACGGCGGTTGCTAATAATAATGGTCAAGGCACTATTGATATTTCTACCTTGGGGTTGAATACTGTAGGAATATCTGCCAGCAATACCATTTCCGTTGCTATTACTGATGCTGCTGGCAATGAGCTGATGATAGATGGCGAGTCCAGTGTCGATACGCAGTTGATTATCAACCCTCCACCAGTCATTACCCCAGACTTGAGTCTATCGGTGGGAGACATGACAGGAGGCACTCCTAACCCTACCTTTACAAGAAACACAGATGTTACTTTGGTGGGGAACACTACACCTGGGGCTATTGTACAAATTTTTCAGATACAGAGCGGCGAATCCATTTTAGTGGCGCAGGTAATAGCTGATGAAACTACGGGCAACTTTAGTTCGCCAGCATCATTAACACCATTGACAGAGGGTTTGCAAACGGTACAAGCTCAAGCTTTTAATCTGGCTGGTGTTCCAACCACAAGTCAACTGTTTAGTTTTACCGTCGACACTACGCCATCGTCGGCGCCACTAATCAGTTTAGATGATAATTCAAACAGCGGTGTCAATGACGACTTAATCACCAATGCACCTACTGTAACCATCAATGGTTCCAGTGTTGATGGCTCAGTGGCACAAGGCGATACTATCTCGTTATTTATTAATGGAGCTATTTTTGTGATTGACCCAGCTATTGTTGCTGATAGCAATGGTAACTTTTCTGCCAATATTCCTCTAACAGAAGGTTTAAATCAAATTACCGCAATATCGACCGATCAGGCGGGGAATATAAGTACAGTCAGCAGCTCTCTCGACATTACTTTGGACACCAGTCTTAGTACCCCAACCATACAAGTTGCAGATACAGACCAGGCAATGGTTACAGGGTTTGATCCTAACCCAGCTTTTACCAATAACCCACAGGTAAGACTTGAAGGGACAGCAGACCCTAACAGTAGTATTTCTGTAGAATTGACCCTGGCAAGCCAAACGGTTATTACCTTAACTACGGTTGCAGACGATAATGGCAATTGGTTTGTTGTTCCTAGTCCAGCGTTGGCACAGGAAGGAACCTATACAGCCACAGCTACTGCCGAAGATATTGCAGCCAATGATGCAACATCGTCGCCAATCACATTTACGCTGGATATTACGCCTCCAGCAGCACCAGCTTTGGTAAATATTTCAATTGTGGATGTCATTGATAATACTACAAATGACGTAACGCCTGAATTTAATGTGTCGGGTCTGGAGCCTGATTACTTTGTTCAATTTGCCAACGCAGCAACCAATCAAACATTTACGCCAATACAGGTCGATGCTTTTGGTAACGCCAGTTTTCAGGTTCCGATTGTATTGCTTGATGGTCCTAACAGCTTTACAGCAGTACAAATCGACCTTGCTGGAAATGTCTCGCCTTCTACCACTATTACATTTAATATTGATGCGCCAGATACCAGTGGTGCATTAACGCTAAACATCGATGATGATGATGGTTCGGACACAGGCACCCAAGGCGACAATGTTACATCGGCTTCGACGATCAACTTAGAGGGTACAGGTGCGCCAGAAGAAAACTTAAATATTTACGTTGAAAATACGTTTGTAGGGACAGCAACGGTCGACTTCGCGGGTAACTGGGCTTTTTCGGGTGTTGATCTGACAGAAGGTGTTCAAATTGTTAGTGCAGTTATTGGCAGTGAATTACCTTTTGACTCTGATGGCTCTCGGAACCCTGCTATTACTGCAGATAATATCGTTTCTGAAAGCATTCGCTTGGATACCGCTGTTACGACACTAAGTATCAACTTCACAGAAGCGAATTTGGGTAGTGATGGGGTGTATAATCTCAATAGCCCAGTCAGGGGGGTACTTGAAGTTACAACCGAGGCTTTTTCTCAAGTACAAATTGACTTAGGTGCCGATAGAGTATTGACCACAACCAGTGATATTAATGGTACTGCCAGTCTATCCTTAACGGATATTATAGATTCGATCAGCAGTACAGCGCCTAATACGTTCCAAATAGATGTGATCGATCCGGCGGGGAATCAGGAATCGGGTAGTGTCACTTTAAATTTTGATACACAGAACCCCAGTATTTCCTTAGAGCTTGATGTTGCCAATCAAACCTTTTTAACTGCATTTAACACTATATATGATA
Source organism: Pseudomonadales bacterium (assembly GCA_965204215.1). Taxonomy (GTDB): domain Bacteria; phylum Pseudomonadota; class Gammaproteobacteria; order Pseudomonadales; family GM7GCV1; genus CBDBDZ01. The sequence continues at coordinate 83,318 of CBDBDZ010000013.1, forward strand.
ACAGCACGAATGATGCCAATGACAATGGGCTAAATGATGCGATAGACGCTATTATAGCTGGCAACAGTGCAACCACACCCACTAATACCAACGATTCTTCGTTTGTTATTAATGGAACAACGTTTACAGATATAAATAATATAACGCGGGAAACTGAGGTACAGTTAACCATTCTTTTTGAAATAGTTAGTATTGTTGATGCCGCAGGTAGCTCTGTCGCTATTCCTGACGATTCTTTTGCAGTAGTGGGCGGGTCAGCAACCAACGTGGGCGCAACCACACCAACCTTAACTGCCGATGGTTCCCTATTGTCAGATGCCGATGGCAATTTTTCAGCGACAGTGCCTGCGGCATTAATACCCATTGTTTCTGCCGGGCAAGCAGCAATTGTAAATGTAACAGTTGCAGCGACTGATTTAGCGGGTAACCAAACCACTCAAACAACCAATATTACGGTTGATAGAATTCCTCCAGATCAGCCTATTATTGAGTTATTAACGGCAAGTGACACAGGAGCTATTAATACAGACAATATTACCAGCATTAACAACCCTACCCTTTCAGGTAGAGCAGAAGCTGGATCTGTTGTTACTGTATTAAACAATGGTACGCCTATTGTATTTCCCTCACCAATAGTTGCTGATGTCGATGGCAATTGGACGCAAGTCTTAACACAAGTATTACCCGATGGCGATTTTACATTAACGGTGTTAGCTACAGACAGCGCAGGAAACACCAGTGCTGTTTCCGAACCATTAAATATAACCATAGACACACAAATTAGTGCACCTAGCAATATCGCGTTGGCAGATGCCAACCAGGGGATACTGGTTGATACCAATCCTGACAATAGTCGTATTACCAATGACCAGAACTATCAAATAACAGGTAATGGTGAGGTTGGTGCAACCATTACTGCGACGTTTACAGCAGGTGCAATGACCGCTGTGGCTAATGCAACGGTTCTGGAAGATGGCACCTGGGTGCTTACTGCTCCAACAACTTTGCCAGAAGGCTCTCACTCAATTAATATCAATATTGTGGATGTGGCTGGCAACACGCTACTCCCGGAAAGTCAGGTATCATTCAGCGTGACTTTAGATACGACCAGCCCCAGTGCAGCAGACATATTGGAAACTGGCGCCAATGCAGCAGGTTTTATTAGTACTGATGAACCGACAATATCAGTAACAACTGAGCAACAAAATAATTTTGCAATAGTGCTGATTGATCCAAATGAAGCCTTACTATTAAGTTTACAAAATGCTGCGGATTTGCCCACCACCACAGAAGAAGAAATTGAAACTCAGAGGCAAGCTTTTAATAATATTTCTGTAGTTGATGCCTCAGACCAAACATTAACAGGAGCTGCTGCACTTATTTCTCAAGCCGCCAGCGTATTAGACTTAAATGGAGTGAATACGCAAAGCTTTCAAGCGGCATCGTTGGCGGAAGGGCAGCACACCATTGTTACTGTTATTATTGACGATGCAGGCAATATAACCTTTACTAACACCTCAGGTGCTGATATTGAAACGATAACGGTTGATACGCAGTCGCCAACCACAACACTGGCGCTAGCAGTAGATGCACTCGGAAACGTGATAGACGATGGAGATTTTGATCCAGAAACCAACCCGGCAACGCAGACGATAGGGACTTTTGTATCTGGTGAAAATACTATCAGTCTTCAAGGTGTTGCAACAGAGCCTGGTGGCAACTTAGCAGGCTTAACCGTAGACATTCGGGTTGATGGTGTAATGATTGGTTCAACAGCAGTTGACTCAATTGATGGCAGCTGGAATTTTGACTTGACAGGTACAGCCATTGCAGCAGCGATACCATCGGCTGCGGGGTTTCCTGATGGCAATTATGTCATTACTGCCTCTGCAGTTGATGCGGCAGGAAATAGTACAGGTTCTGATGTAGCTCCAGAGTTAACGCTGATTAGAGATCAACAGTTTGATCCTGAAGTGACCATTAATCTGCAAACCGGATCCAGTATTCCAGCTGATATTACTTCGGGCAGTATCAATACGCTCATTAATGATTCATTAGCTACTAACACTTCGCAAACAACACCTACTTTTGGCGGTGCGGCGGAGGGGAGGGGTGCTTTGGATACTGTTACCATTTCGATAACGGACTCAAATGGTGAGCCTGTAACGAACTCAGATGGTGACCCTGTATTACCAGTCCAAATCAATTTGATAAATGATAATACCTGGCAATATACGTTACCAAGCGCACTTGTGGATGGTGTTTATGAAGTCAGCGTTACAGGTGAAGACGCCGCAGAAAATACCGACACAGCAACGCTGACGTTTACCGTAGATACAAGTACAAGTGATTTAACAGGCTCTACACCAGGCTTTGCATTGACATCAACAGCTACCCAATTTGGGGTGGGTAACCCTCCTGAATTTACTGGTACGGCACTGGCCGGAAGCTTTGTTGTTATAAGAGATGCCAGCACAAATGCAGTTTACGATATTGTTCAGGCAGACAGTAGTGGTGCCTGGAATGCAACACCTATAGGAATACCAGAGGCATTGGGGACTATGCTAACATTCCAAAATCTCGATGCCGCTGCAAATTTAAGCCCAGATACTTTGTCTTTAACAATAAGCATAGACAATACTCCAGTACCTGATATTCCACCAGGTACAACAGTAGCGTTAAATAACGATACGGGTGAGAGTAGCAGCGATAAGATTACAAGTGAGAACAATAATTTGAGTATTCTGGGGACAATACCAGGAGCGATTCCCAGCGGTGCTGATCAGCTATTGGTTTTTATTGATACTGTACTGGTAGCGACTTTATTGCCAGCAAATTTTACGGGTGATAACTTTTCAGTAATTATCCCAAATGGGGATACAGATACATTTTTAAATGATCAAACTCACATAGTACAGCTAACCTTTCAGAATGATTTTGGCTCTTCTGGTGCAGGACAAACCTTTACCTATACCATTGATTCTGTCGCACCCAATGTGCCAACTTTGGCGTTTGAAACAGCCACTACCATGGTTGTCGATAATACGACTAACGATACCATTGTAATACAGGGAACAGCAGGTCAACCGGGCGAAAATGTTACTGTAGGTATTGAATTTTCGCTTGATGGAGGCACAACTTTTACGGCGTTTCCTGCAACTACAACAACAGATGCCAGTGGCAATTATCGTTTGGAATTATTTAATTTGGCGGATGGCGATTACACCTTTAGAACCACAGCAACAGATGCTGCAGGCAATACTAATAACAGTGCGCCTGCCAATGATTTGAGTGTAACACTTGATACAGAAATTGTTTTAACCTTTGATAACCCAATAGTTAATACTACAACTCCCATTTTTACTGGTACTACCGATGCGGAGGCTTTGGTAGATATTGAAATTGGAGGAATAACCAATCAAGTCACGGCAGATGCAGATGGTAACTGGCAATTTAACGTAGGGTCTTCTGGTTTATCTGTTTCGAATGGCGATACCGTTACTATTAATGCTGATGATGGAGTGAATGATACCGATGGGACGGCTGATGAAATTATTGCGACCATAACTGTTGACGCCAGCCCTCCTGGAGCGCCAGCTTTGAACACGATTGGATCCACCAACTTTGGAGGAGCCAGTGGCACAACAGGTCAAAGTGCACTTTCGCTTGGTAACAGTACCACAGTCAATGGCACAGCAGAGGAAAATTCAACTGTTCAAGTGTTTATTGGTACAGATACTACTGGTCAGCCACTGACCACTTTCCAAACGGATGATACAGGAAACTGGTCTGGTAACATTAATATTATTACACCCAGTGCCACTATATACAGTTTTGTTGCGGTTGATGCTGCTGGTAATGCGAGTTCATCTACAACGGCTGCATTATCAAGTGCGTCAAGCAGGTTTTTACCCTCATCATTATTTGCATCTGACAGTGTGGTAGAAACAGCTTCAAATGACGACGAAAATGTGACAGAAACAGCGCCGCCAGAAAGTGTGCAACCAGCCCCTGTTGCTGATGAGACAGTAGATGCAGCTATTTAATCGTTGTCAATTGACCGCCGCATATTCGCGGCTGATGGTTTAAATCATCGCGCTCAACAATAACCTCAAACTGATTGTCTTGTAGCAATTGACAGATTTGGTCGCGTTGGTTGTAGCCGTGTTCAAATAGCAAAATTCCATTTTGTTTTAAATAGCGCGAAGCTTGTTGGCAAATAGAAATATAATGCTCTAAGCCTTGTGCCTGAGCTACAAGTGCGTTTTGGGGTTCGTACCTAAGTGGCAATAAGTGATGATCTTCGGGAGCAATATAGGGAGGGTTACACACGATTGCATCATATTGATTATTGGCAGATAACTGATAAAACCAATCGCTTTGAATAAATTGAATTTGTTTATCGGTGATGCCATAGCGCTTGGCATTGGCTTTAGCTATTGCTAGTGCATTGCTGCTATTATCGACGGCATTTATAGTCCATAAAGGGTTTTCGGTAGAAAGCGCAATGGCAATAGCACCGCTGCCGGTGCCCAAATCCAGTACATGGCTGCGGTTGGGCAAAGGCAACTCTAGCAGGGATTCAATCAGCAATTCCGTTTCGGGTCTGGGGATTAATACGCTGGGCGAAACGGTTAAATTTAAGGTCCAAAACTCTTGCTTACCAAGAATGTAAGCTACGGGTTCACCTTCTGCGCGTCTGGAAATGAGTTGATTGTAGCAATCAACTTGAGCTTGAGTTAAAGGGGTTAAAAATCGGGTATGTAAAAAACTTCTTTCGCATTGCAGTACTTCAGCCAACAGCAGTTCAGCGTCTAATTGCGGTGTGTCACCGGAAAGTGTCAAAACTTTGGCTGCACGTTCCAGACTAACTTGGATAGTGGGTTTGCTATTTTGCACCAATAGTTAGTAAATCGTTACAAAAAGGTGTTAAGTTATCTGTTATAGCTGGCGTTTAACTTCCTGTACATCGTAAACTTCAATCTGGTCACCTACCTGAACATCGTAATCTTTTACTCCAATACCACATTCGAGTCCATTGCGTACTTCATTAACATCGTCTTTAATGCGTCTTAATGATTCCAGAGAACCTTCAAAAATAACAACATTGTCACGCAGTACACGAATAGGCTTGTTGCGATATACCGTACCTTCAACCACCATACAGCCTGCAATTAAACCAAACCTGGGGGAACGAAAGGTATCGCGAACATCGGCAATACCGACAATTTCTTCACGTATTTCTGGCGCTAACATCCCCGACAAGGCTTGTTTCACTTCATCAATTAATTGATAAATGATATTGTAATATCGAATTTCCACTCCTTCTCTTTCACTTAACTTGCGAGCATTTGCTTCGGCGCGCACATTAAAACCAATCACAATGGCATTAGTGGTAATGGCAAGATTTATATCCGATTCGCTAATACCACCTACACCGGAACCGATAATATTTACTGCCACTTCGTCGCTGTTGAGTTCAGTCAATGCACTGATTATGGCTTCGGTAGAACCGCGCACGTCTGACTTAATAAAGACAGATAATATTTTGGTTTCTTGTTTATCAAAAGCACTAAACATAGTTTCAAGGTTTGTGCTGCGTTGTCGCTGTAGCTTTTCAGCCTGTTGCTGCTGGGTTCTAAAACTGGCGGCTTCTTTGGCCTTGCGTTCATTGGCTACTACCATAAAGGCGTCACCAGCATCGGGAACGTCATTCAAGCCTAATAATTCAACAGGAACGGAAGGTCCTGCGACTTTGAGATTTTCACCTAAATGATTAACCATGGCTCGAACCTTACCATAGGCTTGACCGGCTAATACCATCTGACCAATTTTTAATTGGCCTTGCTGGATTAATAAGCTACAGACACTGCCCCGGCCTTTTTCAAGGCGAGATTCAATCACTACGCCTTGTGCTGGTGTATCAACGGGGGCGGTTAGTTCTAACAATTCAGCTTGTAAGTTAATGGCTTCAAGTAATACATCAATTCCTTCGCCTGTATGAGCGGATACAGGAATAAACTGGATATCGCCGCCCCAATCCTCCGGAATGACTCCTAGCTGTGCTAATTCGTTTTTAACACGATCCGGGTCAGCGCCTTCTTTATCTATTTTATTTATGGCAACCACCATAGGCACATTAGCGCTTCTGGAATGTTCAACGGCTTCTTTGGTTTGAGGCATAACGCCATCGTCGGCAGCTACAACCAGAATAACAATATCTGTTGCCTGTGCGCCACGTGCGCGCATGGCAGTAAAGGCAGCGTGACCAGGAGTGTCGAGAAAAGTAATTAACCCTGTGCTGGTTTGCGCTTGATAGGCGCCAATATGTTGGGTTATACCACCAGTTTCTTTATCAGCAACTTTGGCATTGCGAATACAGTCAAGTAGAGAAGTTTTACCGTGGTCAACATGCCCCATTACGGTAACTACTGGTGGACGGCTGTTGACATTGCTGTTGGCGGAGGCTTCCGACAGTAGCGCTAATAATTCATCTTCAACGCTGGTGTCTTCAGCTACCTCTACCTGATGTCCCAATTCTTCAACCAACAAAGTAGCTGTTTCGGTATCCAGCGTTTGGTTAATGGTAACCATTTCGCCCATCGCCATAAGTTTTTTAATAAGCACTGGAGATTTAACAGACATTTCCTTGGCAAGGTCGCCAACGGTTATTCCTTCCTTAATGGCGACAACTTTTTTGATATTTTTGGCTGGTCTCTGGAATTGGTGGACGTTCTCCTTGCTCATTGCCGCAAGTTGACGGCGGCGGTTTTCGTTAACTTGTTGTTCTTCGTTTAAATCTTCATCGGTAAGCAAAAAATCCTGAGGGCGGTGCGAGTGTTTATGCCAGTCTTTGTCATCGCGCTCTGTTTTTACTTTGCCTTTAGAGGCTTTGCGCTTAGCAGTAATTTCTTCGTCAATGCTGGGTTTGGTTGCCTTTGGTACTGCCGTTTCTGCCGCTGTAACCTTTTTTTCGTTTTCGGCTTGTTTCTTTGCTGTAGCGGTAGCCTCAGCTTCTGCAGCTATACGAGAGGCTTCATTTTTGGCTTTTTGTTCAGCTAATTTACGTTGCTCCTGCTCGTGCTTTTCACGAGCGATGCGCTCTAATTCTTCATTTTTAGAACGAACTGACGCCTCTCGTTTTTTTTCAGCTACGGTGAACACTTCATCCATTTCGGAGCGCGGTGCAGAGGGTACGGGTTTGGGAATTAGTGATGCAGCAGGAGCAGGTTCAGCTTTCTTCTTCAGTACCGCAATATTAGGCCCTGATTTTTTAGTGGTTGCTGGCGCATCAACTTTTTTGCCAAGGCTGAGTGTTTTTGGTTTAGCACTCGCATTGGCATTTTTTTGCAAGTAGGTCAATAATATTTTCTTTTCGTCATCGGTGACGGTATCGTTACCAGTCTTGTGCTTAAGCCCGGCAGCTTTAATAATCCCCAGAAGATCGCCTTCATTGCGTTTTATAATTTTTGCTAATTGTGAAACGGTAGTATTAGCCATAACTTAATTTATTATTGATGTTTTATTTGCTGTCGATAAGAGGTTGTTTACTCAAACCAGGGTTCGCGTGCTGTCATGATAAGTTTTGAAGCGCGTTCTGTTGTCATGGACTCGTCATTAATCATCATCAACTCATCAATAGACAATTCAGCCAAATCTTCCATTGTGACAATATCCATTTGTGCTAACTTGTTGGCAATGCCTTCGTCCATGCCTTCCATGGTAAGCAAGTCTTCAGCTGGTTGTTTAATATCGCCAGTCAGTGCCATGGCGAGCAATGCGTCATTGGCTCTGGAAATAAGTTCTTCGGCGATTTCTTCATCAAAACCATTAATGTCTGCAAGTGTTGCCACGCTGGACTGAGCAATAATACCTACGCCAGTATAGCCTTCGGCAATCAACAGTTCAGCGATATCATTATCAATATCGAGTGTTTCGGTCAAGGTCGACAACCAATTTTCCGATGAGGCACTTTGTTTGGCAAGGGCTTCTTCAACACTGAGGATATTAATAGTCCAGCCTGTTAATTGCGAAGCAAGGCGCACATTTTGACCGTTGCGACCAATAGCCATGGCGAGGTTCTCCTCCTTAACGGCAACGTCCATTGATTGACCCTCTTCATCAATAACGATAGATTCAATTTCAGCTGGTGCCAAGACATTGATAATTAGCTGTGCTGGCTCGTCATTCCAAGTGATAATATCAACACGTTCGCCGTCGAGTTCATTGGTTATGGCTTGTACTCTGGAACCGCGAATACCTACACAAGCACCTACTGGGTCAATGCGCGTGTCGTTAGTGTGAACGGCTATTTTAGAGCGAATGCCAGGGTCGCGTGCGGCGCGTTCTATGGTAATTACCTGCTCGGCAATTTCAGGAACTTCAACTTCAAATAAGCGCATAATCATTTCAGGTACGGTTCGACTTAATACCACTTGTGGGCCGCGACCTTCGGCTCGAACTTCAGTGATTACAGCTTTTAAGCGGTCATTAACCCGGTAGATTTCACGACAGACCAATTGGTCTCGGGGCAGTAGACCTTCAGCATTATTACCTAAATCGACGATAATAAAATCTTTAGTGACACGTTTAACCACACCAAGTACTAAACTGTTTTCGCGCCCCAAGTACTGAGCAACAATTTGGTTGCGTTCGGCCTCGCGAATTTTCTGAATAATAATTTGTTTTGACATTTGCGCTGCAATGCGGCTAAAAGCAACATTTTCGATGGACTCTTCACGATATTGCCCAACTTCAAAGCCAGGATTTATAGCTAGAGCTTCGCGGTGCAATATATGGATGTGTTCGTTGTATACTGTAATTTTTTCACTTTCTTCTATTGTCTCAGGGGCTTCCATCAGAATATCATCAGGGACAACCAACCAGCGACGAAAAGATACGTATTCGCCCGTTACATGGTCAATTTCCACTCGAATATCGACATCGTGCCCAAAGCGTTTTTTTCCACTGGTCGCCAATGCAATTTCAATTGCATCAAAAATTATTTCACGGTCAACACTTTTTTCATTTGAAACGGCTTGTGCCACCATCAATATTTCTTTACTCATTGGTTTTTCTAGTTAAAGTTTAAATTAGGTTGGTGTTATCGCATTTAAAAAGGAACAACTTTCGCTTTGTGAATGCTTTCCACTGGAAATTGGTATTCGGTATCTTCTATTTGAATTGCAATTTCATCGTTTTCAATGTTGTTAAGTAAACCTTGAAATTTTTTGCGTGCTTCAAATGGCGTTTTTAATACAATACTTACCACAGATCCAACGTACTTTTGATAATGTTCGGACTTAAATAGCTGTCTATCTAAACCAGGGGAAGAAACCTCTAAGATATAGTTGTTGACAAAAGGGTCTTCCACATCCAATACGGTGGATAGTTGTTTACTGATTTTTTCACAATCATCAATTGTTACGCCATCGTCTTTGTCGATATAAATTCGCAATAATGTATGGTTACCAGGTAACAAATTTAACCCCCATAGCTGGCAATCAAAGCTTTCAACGACTGGTGATATGATGGCTTCTAATTCAGATTGAATCATTTTGACTAGTTTTATTAATAAAACATACAAAAACAAAAAAAGGGCTCAAGGCCCAATTTCGAATACATTGTTAAAATTTAACGAATGCAAAAAATAAAAAACAGCGCGGTAGTATACAATATCTACACTGTACTTGGAAGATATTATTTCATTTTGTACGTTATAAGCCCAACTCACTCAAGCTGGGATAATTTTCGGGGCGGGTATTATCTTCCCATAAAAATTTTCTATCAGACTCGTCAATTGCTAAATCGTTAATGCTGGCATGGCGCTCACACATTAGCCCATTGTCATCAAACTTCCAATTTTCATTGCCGTAAGAGCGATACCATTGATTTTCGGCAGTGTTTAGCCATTCGTAGGCAAAACGCACTGCAATGCAGTTGTCGGTATAAGCCCAGACTTGCTTGATAAGCTTGTAATGTTGTTCTTTTGCCCATTTTCTGGTCAAAAATTCAATAATGGCTTTTCGGCCAGTAAAAAATTTGTTGCGATTGCGCCATTTGCTATCAATACTGTAAGCTTTGGATACAGCATCAGGATTTTTATTGTTCCATGCATCTTCGGCTTTGCGCGCTTTTATTGCAGCAGTTTCTGCATTGAAGGGGGGAAATGGAGGGCGTGGTTCAACTTTTGACATAGTGATTTCTCTGACAGGTTTTTTGACAGTTGTTTATCGGTAATGGTTAATATAATCGGCGATTAACCACAATCTATCTTGCCCCCATGCTGAAATAATTTCTTTGCCATTGGTATCAATTAAGCGAAAGCAGGGTACACCCCAAATTCCGCACCGGTACATATCCGCGCGATTTTTTTCAAGAAAGGTACAATCCTCCAAATTTATTTTGGCAAGGACATTTTGTGCCTCATTCCAGTTTAGCCCTGCATTGAGCACTACTTGTTTTAGCCCGCTTAACTTATTGGTATTGATACCTTGAAAAAATGCAGCTTGCAAAAAAGCTCCCATTAATTCACCAGCTTTGTTATATTGCTTTGCCCAGGCATAGAGGGCAAAGCAGTTTAACACTGGTGTGCCGATAGGGTCGTAAAAATGGCCCCAATCAAGTCCCTTTGCCCGAGCTTCTCGTGCACAATCGGTAAAAATATAAAACCCTTTGGTGCGAGACACAGGAACGCCGCGCATTACCATGGGCATAACAGGTTTTAATACTAAATTGACTCGACTGGTTTTGACCAATTCTAGCGTTTTATCATAAATGATAGAAGTGTATGGGCTTCTCAGTGAAGGGTAGAATTCCAGTGTTAATTCTTTTTGGTGCTCATGTACAACCAGAGGAATATTTGGTGCTTTAATAGCTACAGGAGGCTTGTTCAATAATTGGCTTAAGCGAGTATCTAAATGATAAAACCTATCGACACCCCAATACCACTCTCCTGCATAGTGAAACATGCCAGAGGCATAGTGCTGTAACTGTTGCCTTAATTTATTGCCGCGTTGCATACATTGCTGAGTTGCCTGATTGTTTGCCAATGGATAGTTTTTGTCAAAAGACGAGTTATTCCATAAGGCTAACCCAACTTTTTCGGCAGTTTCAGCAAAAGTCAGCGGACATTCACTTTCATCTAATGCCATTGTCAATATAGCGTTAGCAACACTAAGATGCTTGTCATTGGGAATAGTGGTAGCGTTGGGAAAATTTAGCTTAAAATAGGGAGCAATAGTGCGTGCATCACGCAAAGCCAATGAATAGAACAATTCAGGTTCAGGCATATTGACAGCATCAAGCGATGTTACCAAATGACATTTCACTTGAACTTGACTATTGTGTCCATACGCAGATAGCAGCGGCTTAATCAGTTGTACTGCCAAATGACTATAGGGGTCATCTACTGCATGAAAGTAATCAATAACGTACGGCTGTTTGTGCTTAATCCGCAACTTCTCTACCTTGAGGCGTTTGCTTTGAATAACTTTTTCACTGGTAATGTGGCTAACATAACGTGATACCAGCCAGCGCTTTAAGGCGGAAGGATTACTATCGGCCGCCCCTTTTTGTCGAGTGACAATGGGTTTAGGAGTCATTTGATGGGTCGGTGAAAGTACTAACTTTTATAGGAGTTGTCAATGGTATCAATTTTACGTACCATGGCATTAAACTCTAATACGCCCATTTCCATACCGGCTTGCTGAATATTTAGTAGCTGTTCAGACTTATCGGCAATATACTGGGCAATAGGGATATTAGGTTTACCTACCATATCGGTTGCGTGTTGAATTTCACAAGCGCGTTGCAGTACCCAAGTGTTGATAAACATTTCAGGAATAGTTTTACCTACACTTAAGATACCGTGATTGCGAAGTATGAGTTGGTTTTTGGTGCCAAGGTTTTCTACTAATCTTTCTTTTTCTTCAGGCTCAACTGTTAAACCTTCAAAATCGTGGTAGGCGACTTGATTATAAAGTAATACGGAATAAAAATTGTCATGGCGCAACCCTTCTTGCAAACAGGCAACGGCAGAGGCGGCGGTAGTGTGTAAATGTGAAATACAATGGACATCGTTTCGCGCTGTATGTATGGCACTGTGAATAACCATACCTGCTGGATTGGGTTTGTAGGACGTTGTGTCGATAACATTACAGTCAATATCAACTTTAATTAAATTGGATGCAGTAACTTCGCTATAGTGAAGTCCATAGGGATTAATAAGAAAATGTTCAGTGTCTGGAATACGAACGGTAATATGGTTAAAGATTAATTCGCTCCATCCCAAGTAGTCAAAAACACGATAGCAGGCAGCGAGTTGAACGCGCAATTCTTGTTCGGACAGGTTGCTCATTAGTTTCTCTTGTAAAGTTGAAAGTTGTCGGGTTGGGTTTTAAAACGGCGATGAACCCAAAGATACGCCGAAGGTTGTAGTCTAACAAACTTTTCAATCACTTGGTTAATGATGGTAGCATCTTCAATAGCATCACCTGTTGGAAAGTTTTCCAATTTAGGAAATACGATGACTTTATAACCTTCGTTTGTGCGCACTTGAGTCATAGGTACAGTATTGGCGCCAGTTATTTTGACTATTCTGGAAGTGGCGCTAATGCTGGCAGCTGTCTGCCCCATAAATGGAGCAAACACGCTACGGTTTGCGCCCATATCCTGGTCTGGGGCGTACCACATGGCTCGACCTTGTTTCAGGTTGCGAATAATGGTTTTTAGGTCGCGCATTTCCATTAAGAAATCGGTGCGTTCAGTTTTTTTGTCAAAAGGTTGATAGTAACGCGTTCGACCACAAATTTGCAACCACTCCAATACTGCATTTTTATTTTTACGATACATGCCATCATAGTCCATATTTTTTAGAATCATCGATGCACCAATTTCTAAATGGGTGAAATGGCCAGCTAACACCAGGCAAGGTTGACCTTGCAGTTGGGTTAAGTTTTCCAATCCTTCGATACTTACATTTCTATTAATGCGCCAAACGGGCCACCACCAAGCTATTCCGGTCTCAAAAAAACCCATGACCAAATCGCGTAAATGCATTTTTAGCAGTTGATATTGCTCGCGTTCAGTGAGTTCAGAGAAGCAATGCGCAATATTACATCGGGCAATATGAATCCTTGAAATGGGGAGTTTAATGGCAATAGCAGCAATGGTTTGACTTAAGCCCAACATCGCTTTTAGGGGTAATAATTGAACTAACAACCACCAAATGCTGAGTCCGAACCACGTTAGCCAGTAACGTGGATGAAATAAACTTAACTTCAATTATAGCGTAACGACTGGGTTGGTATCGGCATTGTAGTCGATGCCGTCAAACCCAAATCCAAACAATTTTAGAAATTCTTGTTGGTAACCAGAGAAGTCCGAAAGTTCGTGCAAATTGTCAGAGGTAACTTGTTCCCAAAGTGATTTAACAGCATCCTGGAGACTGTCATCGAGCTCCAATGTATCGACTCGCCAGCGACCAACATCATCTAAAGTGGGAGTGTCGCCGTACAGACATTGAGTGAAGAGTTGATAAATTTGCTCTATACAACCTTCATGAGTCCCCTGAGATTTCATTACCTTAAACAACAAAGACATATACAAAGGCATAACAGGAATAGCGGAGCTGGCCTGTGTTACTACGGCTTTTAATACGGCGACACGAGCTTCGCCCCCTATACTGTTTAACTGCGTTTGAATTTGCGTGCTTGCTCTATCTAAATCTTCTTTGGCTTTGCCGATGGTAGCATGGCCATAAATAGGTTTGGTAATATCTTTCCCAATATAAGTATAGGCTACGGTTTTGCAGCCTGTTGCCAGCACATTGGCTGCGAGTAGTGCTTCAATCCACAGTTCCCAATCCTCACCACCCATGACTTTAACGGTGTCTTGAATTTCTTCTTCAGAAGCAGGTTCTAATGTGACTTCATACACTTCGCCAGTGCTTGTATTTAAGGTTTTGCGAGTAACAGAATCGCCTACTGGTTTTAACGTAGAGGCATAGATTTTGCCACTGACAGGATCTGTTCGACGCGGTGCTGCAAGGCTGTAGACAACTAAATCAATTTTGTCCATTTGATCCTTTATTTGTTCAATGGCTTGTGATTTGCTCTCTGCGACAAAGGCATCACAATTGATAGATTCGGCATATAATCCTTGCACTCTTGCTTGTTGTTGCAGTGCGGCGCTGTTGTAAAAACCAGCGGATGCGGTTTTGGTTTCTGTCGGTGGTTTTTCAAAAAATATGCCCAAAGTATTTGCGTTGTAACCAAATGCTGAAACAATACGTGAAGCAAGTCCATAGCCGGTGGATGCACCCAAAATAAGTACGTTTTTAATGGGTGACTTAACTGCCGCCTGGCTTGTTACATAGTCGATTTGTTTTTTGACATGTGCTGCACAACCTTGTGGGTGTGCATTTGTGCATATAAATCCGCGAACTTTTGGTTTAATTATCATATTAAAAGAGTTTTTTATTAAAAAAAGCTATTGTAATTTATAATAGAGCAACCATAAACGCTAAACCTATCTAATACTGGAACAAACTGTGAGTAAACCTGCTTTATACCGAATCTCTTTCTATAACCAAGGGCAAATTTACGAAATTTTTGCCAAGCAAGTCTATCAAAGCGATTTGTGGAACTTTCTGGAAGTCGAAGAATTTGTATTTGATACGCGCAGTGAAATAGTAATTGATCCTTCGGAAGAAAAGTTAAAAAATGAATTTGCAAGCGTTAAACGTTCTTATATTCCGATGCATTCTATCATTAGAATTGATGAAGTCTCTGAACGCGGCAATGCCAAAGTTAACAACATTAAATCCAACGATAAAATTGCACATTTACCGCCATTTAATTCAGCACCACCAGTCAGTCAAGATTAATATTATTGTCTAACTTTGACAGTAATGTTGGCAACAAATGCAATTGTTCTAATAGCAGTGGACCGTGAAATGACCATTTTTCCAATAATTTATCGGGTTTTAATTGCTGTTTGAGCCAATGGTTTAAAAATTCTTTAGCAATAGTAAACATATCCAATTGAGGGTAGAGCTGTTTGCCTAAACCTTCTATATTAATAAGCGTCTTTTGTAATAGTACTTGGGAAGGCCTCAATTTCAACCCAAATACACGAGTTTGATCAAATAAGTCCAATATCATATGTCCAAAAGCAATATTGTCTAGAGGCTTATCGTGTATGGGCTCGTAAAGGGCTTTAACAACTGCCTGCAATTGTGCTGTTTGAGTGTTGCGTCTGACCCAGCCAGAGGTAATCATAATTTCTGCTGCTTTGGTGTAGTTGCGCTCAAATACGGCTAGCCACAAACTGCCAATTTGAAACAATTCTAATTGGGTTAGTGAGCCGATTATGGCACAATCTATAGAAATATACTGAGGATTTTCCAAATAGTTTTTACTGACAAATATATTGCCAGGGTGCATGTCTGCGTGAAAAAAGTTATGTTCAAATACTTGCTTAAAAAATATTTTTACGCCGTTTTCTGCCAGTTGTGGAATATTAATACCGAGTTGTCGCATTTGAGCAATATCGGAAACGGGAATGGCATCGACATATTCAGTGACTAAAACTGATTTATCTACCCAGTCCCAATAGACTTTCGGGGTATAGTGAATGGGGTTGCCTTTAAAGTTATCGTGAATGGTCTGGGTATTAGCTGCTTCCAGACGTAAATCACATTCTTGAAAAATAACGGTTGCGTAGTCTTCAACTAATTGTGTAGGGTTTAAACGCCGTGCTTCTGGTACTAAGCGTTGTAACCATTTTGCGGCCCATCGCATAAAGCTTATATCGCGTTTAATAACGCTTTCTATATTCGGGCGCAAGACTTTGATAACTACCTCACTTCTAGCGCTATTGGGCGTTGGTTTCAATGTGGCGCGGTGCACTTGTGCCAAGGATGCTGATGCAAGCGGTTGTTTTTCTATTGATTCAAAAATTGAGTCAAGACTCTCTCCAAAAGACGATTGCAATTGAAGAAAAAATAATGCTGCTGAATAGGGAGGTACTTTATCTTGTAACAAGTTAAGTTCCATAGCCAATGTTTTGGGTACAATGTCAGGTCTGGTAGATAGTAGCTGACCGAATTTGACACCTACTGGTCCCCATGTTTGAAAGAACAAGCGCAATTTTTCACCTTGTGCTCCCTTTGGAAAAAAGATAGCAGGGAAAAACAGTAAACGCAGCCACCATTTAGGTTGAATATCCATAAGTATTTGATCCAATCGATAACGGCAGGCAAGCCACCACAGGTTAATGAGTCGAAACATTAGCTGTTATTACGCACAACGTTGAATAATCGTTGTAGTTCTTGCTTTGCCATTTTTGCAGTTGCTACAGGGGTGTCGCCAATACTGTCGGCAATTAAATCTTCCCAGTCGATATCTAAACGGGTTAACCAGGTTTGTATGGCTTGCAAGGTTGACAATTCTCCATTGACGGTAATGCCAGAGGTTGATTCACTGCCCATTAACCAGCGAACAATAGCAGGTGGGTTGCCTGAGATACTGACATCAACAGCAGCAGAAATATCCTGGGTGATAACAACTTGACCACTTTCAAAGCAGAGCATAAATGCCAATTGATTATCCGAAGTTAAGGCAGGTAATGATAATAGTGATTCCGCCGCTTCCACTAGTGTCGGTTTTGCGGGCAACTCAATATTGACTTTAAATTGAGTTCCTTCAAGTTTTGGAATATCTGTAGTTGAGGCGCTGTTGTATGTCAACGCTTTGTTGATGGCAATTTCAATAAGCTGTAGTGGCAACATGGTTTAAATTTTTTGCTTAAGTATAGGGTTTGAAACCGCGGTGTAACGCAACAATGCCAGCGCTCATATTGTGGTAATCGCATCGCTCAAAACCTGCATTCTGTGTCATTTCTAGTAGAGTATCTTGTTCAGGGTGCATACGAATGGATTCGGCTAAATAACGATAACTGTCTGCATCGCCTGCTATCAGTTGTCCCAATTGCGGTAATACGTTGAAAGAATAAACATCGTATGCTTTGGATAATAGTGGAATAATGGGTTTGGAGAACTCTAAAATTAACAAACGACCGCCGGGTTTTAACACGCGCAACATAGATTGTAAAGCCTGAAATTTGTCTGTCACGTTGCGCAATCCAAAGGCTATGGTTATACAATTAAAATGATTGTCGGCGAAGGGTAAATTCATGGCATCGGCTTGTACATAACAAATATCATTACTTATCCCATTATCTAGCAATTTGTTGCGACCCACTTTCAACATCGAATAGTTAATGTCAGCTAAAATAACTTGACCTTTCGCACCCACTTTTTTGACAAATTGCGAGGCTAAGTCGCCAGTACCACCTGCTATATCTAACACCTTATGTCCAGTTTGAACGCCAGAGGACTCAATCGTCATTTTTTTCCACAACCGGTGGATACCGCCCGACATTAAATCGTTCATCAAGTCATAACGGTTGGCGACGGAATGAAAAACGCTTGCAACTTTGGACGCTTTTTCGCTTATTGGAACTTGCTCATAACCAAAATGGGTAGTGTTGTTATCAGACATAAATGCTAACAGTGTTGAATTGCTATAATTATAGTCGATTACCCTCAATAAAGCAGTTAGAAATAATTCATGCTCCTAGATAAAGAAACGATTGATGTTTACAATACTATTAACCGGTAACCGGGCAATAAAATATCACTCGTTGGCGACACTTCCTTGTGCCACATATTTGCTCGGTATTTTCACTTTTACAGGTATCAAAACAGGGCTTTCCCATGCATCTGAAAGCCGATTACGGCACGTAAGCCCGATTAAACGCGATTGAATTTTATGTCACAAACATTTGTTGAAGAAAGTCATCAACTTATTAAGATTGCAACACCGTTGGTAATTAGCCAGTTGACGTTGATGAGCATGGGGTTAACCGATGTGCTTATTGCAGGTTGGGCAGGTAAAGCTGAACTTGCAGGTATGATGCTTGGAATGAATATGACCAATATGGTGATTTTTTTATTTTTTGGCGTAGGGATTGCTGCACAGCCTATAGTGGGCTACTGTTACGGTGAAGGGTCAAGGTTAAAAATGCGGCGAAAAATTCAACAAATGCTTTGGACCACTTTATGTTGTGGTATTTTATCAGCGTGTTGCCTGTTTATGTTGTATAGGATTCTGGATTTTTTAGCCTACGAAGTGGCAATGAAAACCATTGCCAAAGACTATATTATTATCATGTTGGGTACAGCAGTAGCGTTTCCTGTTATTGGTGCATTGCGGGGGAGTCTGGATGGCATGAAACAATCCAGAAAATTTATTCCTATCAATGTGGTTGCATTTTTAATTAACATACCTCTGGATTATGGTTTGGTATTTGGTAAATGGGGGCTGCCAGAAATGGGCGCTTCGGGTTGTGCGCTAGCTACGGTTATTATTCATTGGCTGATGATAATTGCAGGACTTTGGATATTAAAATATCATAAGCTCAACCGTCAACTCCGCATCTTCAAAATATATTTTCCTCCCGACATTACAGAAATGAAGCAAATTGTGAAGTTAGGGTTGCCCATTGGTGCATCTATTATTGCTGAAATGGGTTTTTTCTCTCTCATTGGTGTTTTAATTGCATTTTTAGGTGAAACGGTAGCAGCTGCCCATGCCATTGCCATGGGGATAGCAGGTTTTTTCTATATGATTTATTTAGGCATTGGCCAGGCGGTTACAGTGCGTGCATCGAATTTTATGGGAGCCAATCAAGACTTTGAAGCCTGGTACAGTTGCAAAGTAGGAATTATTGTAGGGTTGTTGGCGGCATTGCCACCAATGTTTATTATCTATATTTGGAAAACACCTATTGCTGCCCTATTTAACGATGATGCCAATGTGATAGCTGCGGCCAGCGTTCTATTATTTTGGGCGATTGTTTTCCAAATAGGTGATTCACTGCAAGCAGTCGTGTTGTGTGCCCTTCGCGCCTATCGCATAACGAGCGAAGCATTACTCTACCAGTGCATAGCATTTTGGATTATTGCATTTCCTATAGGTTATATTTTGCTAAAAACCCAGTACCTGTCTTTCGCAACAGGCGCTTCGGCTTACTGGTTTGCGATGGTGTTTGGTTTGACTTTGACAGGCGTACTTTTGCTACATAAATTATTTAGAGTAGTGGGGCAAAAAAAGTTGATAATTGACTAGGCGTCTCTTACGGCTACTGTAAGACGGCAGACACAGGTTAATTTGCCGTCTTCGCGGTGGACTTTAATTTCCCAAACCTGAGTAGTACGTCCTATATGCAGTGGAGTGGTTTTGGCATAAACTTCACCTTTGTTTGCAGCGGCAGTGTGGTTAGCATTGATTTCCAAGCCCACAACTCGCTTTTCCATACCTGCTACCAAAAAAGCGGCGGTGCTGCCTAGCGTTTCGGCCAATGTGACCGATGCGCCGCCGTGGACAATGCCGTAGGGTTGAACGGTTCGGTGGTCAACTGGCATGGACGCTATGAGGTAATCGTCACCAATTTCAGTAAATTGTATCCCAATATGCTCGGATATTGTTCCTTTGATGGTTGCATTTAAGACTTGTAATGTGGGCTCAGACTGCCAGATACTCATCGTTATACTGGATTAATTGTGTTTATGTAATTCGCTATTTAATTCGACAGCATTTTTTTGTATTGAGCATTCTACTGCGCCACTTACTGAATTGCGCCAAAACAGGAGGTTATCTTTACTTGCTAAATCTCTTGCTTTACAGTTGTCAACCGGATTGCGATTATTATCTAATAAAGTCACTTTAGTGCCAGCGGTAATATAAAGCCCAGCTTCCACAGTGCAGTTTTGACCCAGCGGTATTCCCACACCAGCGTTGGCGCCAATCAGGCAGTCTTTGCCAATGGAATTAATCACATTGCCGCCGCCAGATAAAGTGCCCATAGTGGAGCAACCGCCGCCTAAATCGCTGCCTGATTCAACCCAAATGCCAGCGGAAATACGTCCTTCAATCATATTGGGGCCTTCACAGCCAGCGTTAAAATTGACGAAGCCTTCGTGCATAACGGTTGTACCTTCGCCGAGGTAGGCGCCTAAACGCACTCTTGATGTGTCGGCAATACGCACGCCGCTTGGCATAACATAGTCGGTCATTTTAGGAAATTTATCAACGCAGTTGACACTAAGTTGTGTACCTGCAGTGCGTGCTTGAAGCTGTCTGGCAGATAGATCAATTAAATCAATAGCACCTTCATTGGTCCATGCAATATTGATTAGCACACTAAATATACCAGTTAAATTTGTGCCCTGCGGTTTAACGAGCCTATGCGATAGCAAGTGCAACTTTAAATAGGCTTCCAATACGTTTTCCGGCGCCTTGTCTTCGGCAATACGGCAAAGCACAACAGGTTTTGAGGCGTTTGATAGCTGTTTTGCCACTTCTGCTAAAGAAGAGTCTTCAGGTAGTGATAATACTTTTAGCTGTGAATGATTAATAACACCATTGTTCATACCATCAAACGCTGACCATTCCTGGGGGGCAGGGTTAAGTAGCGGTTGAGGGTAATAGGCCTCTATAATTTGCTGTTGACTATTTAACGTAGCAACACCTAATGCCAGAGCATACATAATGAAAAATGTTAAGAAAGGTTAAATAGCTGTGAGTACGCCTCTGGCTTGAAACCTACAATAGTTTGGGTATGTGAGCCAATATTGCAAACGACAACGGGGCGTTTGATCAAAGTGATATTTTGATGCATAACATCGACGGCGTTATCTATATTGTCATTGTCGCAACAGTTTTTGGTAGCCTCATCCAGATTGCGCCAACTGGTACTTTTGCGATTTAACAGCGTGTCAATGCCTACTTGATTGCACCAGTTCTGAATTAAATCTTGAGAAATGGGTTGTTTGCGAAAGTCGTAAAATTCAGCTTTAATATTGTGAGCTTCAAACCACTGGCGCACTTTTTTGACTGAATTGCAATTAGGAATGCCGTAAATTGTTACCATTTCAAAAGTTAATTTGGCAGGTTTCACAGATTAAATATTGATTTTTGGGGTCAGAAGGGACTGAAAAAATTTGGTTGAGCACGTCGTTTTCAACCTGTTCATAGAATTGCGAAATCATAGTCATAATGGAAGAATTGGCTCCAAGTCCTGTAAATGCTGAACGAAGTGTTTCAATTTGCGTGAGTTCATCAAACACATCTTCCATAAGAGACTCAAAGAAAGTGGGTTTAGGTCGAACTAATACCCAATTGGAATTGTTGGTACCTACGTCTTTAGCTACAGCGTCAAGCACCTGTTGCAAGCTGCCCAATTCATCAACCAGATTAAGTTTGTGTGCCTGCTTGCCACTCCAAATACGACCACTAGCAATGGGTTTTACATCTTCTATTTCCATGTTGCGAGTATAAGCTACCAAACCTACAAAACGCTGATAAATAAAATCTACTCCTGCTTGTACTATCTCACCTAGTAATGGGTTGAAGGGGCGTTCAATATTATAAGCATCAGAGAGTGGTGTACTGCCGACACCATCGTTATTAATACCGAGTTTGTCGAAGCTTTGTTCAACATTCGGAATAAGGCTAAATACGCCAATACTACCAGTGATGGTAGCAGGGTCTGCCCAAATCTGTTTGCCACTGGTCGCAATCCAGTAGCCGCCAGAGGCGGCAACAGAACCCATAGAAATATAGACAGGAATGCCTTCTTCATGCAGTAGTTCCAACTGTCGTCTAATGGCTTCCGAGGCGTAGGCACTGCCGCCGCCGCTATCTATTCGCACCACTAATGCCTTGATGTTCTTGTCTTCGCGAACTTGTTTAATTAAATCGACAATGACTTGAGAGCTAATACCTCCGTACTGTCTACCGCCTGAATGAATGGTACCAACCAGCACCATGAGACCAATATCTGCTTTTTCGGAAATGGGGAAATGTAAGTAGTCGTTAATTGTTATGTGATTAAAATCAACATTGAGTGCTTTATGTGATTTTTTGCCAGCAATCATTTGTAAGCGCTTGGTTGATTGGTCAGAACTTGCGATAAAGTCGATTAATTTTAAATCCAGAGCAATTTGTGCAAAGTCGTTTGTCTCTGCTATAAGTTCATTGGGGCTATTGGTGTATTGAATTAAAGTATCAACATTAATTGGCCTGTTATCCAGAATAATTTGTTGGTATGTGGTCCACAGGTTATCAATTAATTCCTGGTTGTGTTTTTTATTTGCCTCTGGCATTTGGGTTTGAGTAAAAATATCAGTAGCGGATTTGTAATCGCCAGATCTGAATACATTAAAGGTAATGCCCAGCTTATCCAAACCCTCTTTTAAATAATTGGAATAATAGCCAACGCCTACCATTTCAATAGCACCCATAGGGTGCATCCAAATTTCATCGGCGTAGGATGCCAGCAGGTATTGTCCTTGAGAAAAGCCGCTACTCAGTGCTATCACTGGTTTTTTACTGCGTTTAAATGATTTAATTGCCTTACCTACTTCCACAATCTTACTTATACTGGAAGACATCAGGTTATCGGTGTTGATGATTAAAGAGTTAATCATCGGGTCGGTTTCGGCTTTTTTCAGTGCTTTAATCAAGTCTAAAGTCACGGTTTCATTAACGACACCAGCATTTTGAATTTGCTCTGAAGGGCTTCGGTAGCTTAACTGGTCAACGAGTCGACCCTGGGGTGCCAGTAACAGTGCGCCAGGCTTGGTTAAGGTATTAATTTTGATAGGAGATTGAAGCAGTGAGACAGCAATAGCTATAATAATGACAACAAACAACAAGTTGAATGTTAAACTGCGAATAGATGTCAGAATGGAGTTTAATCCCGAAAAGAAGCGTCTAAATTTTGATTTGCCAGCAGGCTTATCAGAGTGCATGTTATTACCTCGAATAAATATTAATCGAGAGTTTTGCATAATTACTGCGCTCGTCAATACAGCGTTAAATTTTTGCTCAAAATGCTCATTTACTGCCAGTAAACTCCGCTTTTTCGTTCAAATTTGCCTTGTCTTGACATCGCTCGTGACATTATGCAAAGCTCTCTAATCGTTAATAGCTGTCAATTTGTATTTCCAATGTAGAAATAGTAACAAAGAGACATACAACAAACTGAGTATGGTTATCGTCATTAAACTTAACCAATTGACAGTTAATGTGACCGACACAATTGAAGCCATTAAGTAAACTAATAATACCATACATAAGTAAATGGCTGAACGAGTTTGTTGCTGAAATAGTCCGGAAAAGAAAAATATTAGCGGTACGATTTGAACCAGTAATTTAACAGCCGTTTGTTCTATCTTGCCATTCAGTGCGCCAATACAGTAAACGCCAATTAAGGCAATTAATAAAACCTGGGAAAGCCTTGCCGCAATGTTTGTTTTGGCAGTTAATGCATGATAAGGGTTACCTGATGAGTTCAAATACCTTCTCAGGAGGTCGCCCAATAATGGCTTTAGTCCCATTGGAAACAATAGGTCTTTCGATGAGCTTAGGGGCATTAACCATAGCTTCAATTAAGGTATCTTCGCTTAAATCGGGATTGGATAATTGTTGTTGCTTGTAGTCAGATTCACCCGTTCGTATAATATCGCGAGCATTGACATTTAGTTGCGTTAGTAATGCTTTCAGTTCTGCGACAGAAGGAGGGTTGTTTAAATAGTGGACTATCTTGTAATCGATATTATTGTCATCAAGCAGCGTCAAAGTGTTGCGCGATTTGCTGCAACGTGGATTATGGTAAATAGTAAACATTACATATAATTCTACATTAGTCGAGAGATTGAAGCTATTGGCTTCATCAAAATAGCCTCACAAGCGTATAATAGCGTATCATTATGAAGAAAGCGTTCCCATCCATTTTTATTATTTACATCTTACTTGGTTCTTGCCAACAGCAAAGTAAGCCTGATGGTTGGGCGTTATTAGGCGGAGATACTTTTTTACCGCAGATGCAGCAGGGTAAATACATCTTTATCAATTATTGGGCCCAGTGGTGTAAGCCTTGTTTAAAGGAAATGCCGGAACTGGCTGCTTTTGCCAATAACAATATCGATAAAGTTACAGTGTTGGCAGTTAATTTTGATGGAGTGAATGCGCAGGAAATGCAGCGGCAAGCTCGACAGTTTGACATTCAAATTCCCATGTTGTTAGGCGATCCAGCCACGACCTATGCCTGGCCGAAAGCTGGGGTGCTACCCTTTACTATTGTTATCGATAGCCAGCTCAATATTATTGACAACTTAATAGGTCCACAAACATTAGAGTCGCTAAATACCTGGTTGAGAACGCAATAGCTCCTGCGAATTATGGCAAACAATGAACTCTTTAGAGCGACGGACTTAAGTGCATTACGCGGCAATCGACAACTTTATCAGCAATTAAATGTCACAGTAAATAGCGGGGAGTCGCTGCAAATTTCAGGGCGTAATGGCAGTGGTAAAACGACGTTAATCAGGCAATTATGTGGTTTTATTGATGCTGAAACTGCACAATTTGAATGGCAAGGGCAGCGCTGCGACATTGCCCAGTTAGCTGATGAAATAACCTATTGCGGTCATCGAAGCGGGCTGGATAATCGGTTGTCGGTGATGACTAACCTGGAGTTAATGTATCAGATCTACAACAGCGAGAACACGCAACAAAATTTGCAGCAAATACTCGAATTTGTTCGGCTGACAGAACAAAAGCATGTGTTGGTCAGTAAATTGTCGGCAGGGCAAGTTAAACAGTTGTCATTGGCGCGGTTGCGTATTGCCAACCGTTCGCTATGGTTAGTTGATGAGCCTTTTAGTGCCCTGGACAACAATGCTATCGACAAGTGGTGTGGTATTTTTCAGGAACATATCAATGCAGGTGGTGCTTTAATTTTAACATCGCATCAGTCTGTGCCATTGTTAATTAATCGACAAATCGTATTGGGAAGTCTAACGCATAATCTGGGTTAAAAAGTAATATGGTATTGTTATTAATTAAATCTCAGCTGAACATTTTTCGCGACAATAGTGGGCAGTGGCTGACCCCCATTTTACTGTATTTGTTAATTTGTTGCTTATTCCCATTAACCGTTCCGTTGGGGACAAACATACAGCCTTTTGCAACGGGTATTCTCTGGGTAGGATTGTTGCTGTCGGCAGTGTTGGCAATAGAAGTCTTGTTTCGCAGTGAATTTGATTCGGGGTTTTTAGAACAAATAATGTTCAGCAATATAAGCTTGTGGCAATGGGTGTTAGTCAAGACTTTAACCCAATGGGTTTTTACCTTGGTACCTATATTGTTATTAATACCTGTTATTTCTATGGTATTGTCTTTGCCTGCATCCGTTTTGCCGTTATTGGCGGGAACAGTGGCAGTTGGTAGTTTGGGTATC
Source organism: Pseudomonadales bacterium (assembly GCA_965204215.1). Taxonomy (GTDB): domain Bacteria; phylum Pseudomonadota; class Gammaproteobacteria; order Pseudomonadales; family GM7GCV1; genus CBDBDZ01. The sequence goes on from CBDBDZ010000013.1 coordinate 108,689, forward strand.
TATTTGTTAGGTTCTATTGGCGCGGCATTAGTGGTGGCAATACCTTCAGCGGGGTTATTGCTGGCGTTTATCATTCTACCTTTTTACATTCCGATTTTAATTTTTGCGGTAAGCTCAGTAAATAATGTGCTAATAGCGGTTGAAAGTAACGCACTGCTTTGGCTGTGTTGTTGTAGTTTGTTGGCTTTAATCTTCGCACCTTTTGCAACAGCGGCTTGTTTAAAGTTACAATTATCGAATTGATTATTTATAGCTAGATGACCAGAATTTTTTCAAAGAATAACAAGCGTTGGTTCCACCAATGGATGTCTGCCAAATGGTTCTTGCAAAAAGCGCCACAATGGCAATGGTGGTTAGGCCTTTTGGCATTAATGTTGTTAATGATTGGCACTGTTTGGGGACTTGCTATTGCCCCTGAGGAAAAATTTCAAGGCAATAGTTACCGTATTATTTTTATTCATGTACCTGCGGCTATTTTGGCGCAATCCATTTACGTGATGATGGCAATAGCAGGAGTGGTATTAATTGTTTGGCGTGTCAAATTGTCCACTTTATTTATTACCCAAAGTGCATCTATTGGTGCATCTTTTGGCATATTGGCAATTGTTACTGGTGCAATTTGGGGCAAACCAACATGGGGGACCTGGTGGTTTCCCGATGCCAGAATTATTTCAACCCTTATTCTTGTTTTCTTGTATTGGGGCATTATTGCGCTACACAGCGCCTTGAAAGAAAGGGATATTGCAGGTAAAGCCATTGCTATTTTGGCGGTAGTCGGTTCGATAAATATCCCCATTATCAAATATTCTGTGGAATGGTGGTACACTTTGCATCAACCAGCTACGTTTTCAGTCACAGGAAAAATGGCAATGCCCATGTCGATGTGGTTGCCCCTGCTAATTATGGTTTTGGGCTATTACTGCTTTTTTGGTTATTGTATACTGCGTAGAATGAGCAACCAGATTCAATTAAACATTTGAGTTATGAGTACATTATTTTACTTTGACACATTTAACGATTTTTTAGCTATGGGTGAGCATGGGTTGTATGTATGGCTCGCATATGCAAGCTATGCTGGTGTTTTGTTATGGAACTACGTATCGGCCAGCTATAAAGCATCAAAATAGCCATTTGTTATGAAACCTGTCAGAAGACAAAGATTACAAATAATTGGCTTTATCGTTGTTGGGTTATCGTTACTCACAGGTCTGGTGTTGTATTCGTTACGCGATAATATCAATATATTTTACAGTCCAACTGATATTGTCGAAGGTAAGGCCAACGGGCAAAAAACGATTCGAGTTGGCGGTTTGGTCGTTGAAGGCTCCGTTCAACATATCAATCAAGCTGACAAAAGTTTATTGGTAGCCTTTGACATTACCGATGGTGCGCAGCAGGTATCTGTACGCTACAACGGTATTTTACCTGATTTGTTTCGGGAGAGTCAGGGTATTGTAGCTATTGGTCAATTAACAGGCTCTGCGCAAGTTGAAGCCAGTCAAGTACTGGCGAAACACGATGAAAATTATACGCCGCCTGAAGTTGCCAACTCACTCAAAACTGAGCAAGCCTATGAATAAGCAAGAAGAGGCGCAAAAAGTGCGCCGCATATCGAATGTGTTCGCTAACAGAACTAAAAATGCTTTTAATACTCCAAAGCGCAGCGTGTATTTACTGCCCAATTTAATGACAACAGCGGCGCTTTTTAGTGGTTTTTATGCCATTATCATGTCCTATAATGGAAAATTTGAGTTGGCAGTCATTGCTGTTTTTGCAGCTATGGTGTTTGATGGACTGGATGGACGCATTGCCAGAATGACTAATACGCAAAGCGAATTTGGTGTGCAATATGATTCATTGTCAGATTTGATCAGTTTTGGTGTAGCTCCTGCGGTGTTGGTTTACACTTGGCAGCTTAACAGTTGGGGTAATATAGGTTGGGCAATTACTTTTATTTACTGCGCCTGCGCAGCGATTCGCCTGGCGCGGTTTAATGTTATTGTCAGCCAGGATGATGATAAGCGATTTTTTATAGGCTTGCCCAGCCCGCTTGCCGCAGCCTTTGTCACCAGTTTTGTCTGGCTTGGTGTCGATTCGTTTAGCGACATAAATGTTTATTTTTTGCAGATGGTGATTGGTAGTGTGGTGTTAATGGCTGGGCTTTTAATGGTGTCGCGTTTTCAATACTACAGCTTTAAAGAGGTTAACATAAAGGGCAGAGTGCCGTTTGTGGTTATTCCTATGTTGGTTCTTATTTTTGCTTTAATTGCATCGCACCCTGCTTTGGTTATTGCGGGACTTTGTGTAATCTATTGTACTTATGCGCCGTTATTGAAGTTGTTTGGTTATCGGAATAAGCCGCAATAGATGTCATTTAACCTAGATTCCGTAGTTGAACCTGGAATTTACAGTTATTTTCAGGAAATAATGCAAGTGTCCCGTAAAGCCGAAAAGCTGACGTAATCACCCCGCTTCCGAGTTGCCATTTTTCGAAATTACAGGTTTCAAGCGGTTTTCAGGGGTTTCAGGTGATGGGCATTCCCTCACTTTTAACGATTTTCGGTTTACAGTTAACCATTTTTATAACATTTTTTTGATATGGCGCAGGGGTATACCCTGAAAGGCTCCAGTTTTGGGTAGCAATACTGCAATGCTTATCAATCAGGAGGAACATAAATACCACTTAACACGCCATGCCAAAGGCTAACATCATAGGCTACCCCCTCTTTATTAAATGATTTACCCGCCCATTGATTGGCAGGGGTATTGCCGTTTAAATGTTGATGGTAACGGATATGGTTATACCAAAACCGAAACTCGGCAAGCCTTGTATCAATTAAACTTTCTTCCACCACAATCTGATTAAAGCGTTCACGCAAGGTTCCAAATAGTCGTTCAATACGCCCATTCTCCCACGGGCAGTAGGGGGCACTGCGCTCATGTTCAATACCCATCCACCATAAAGTGCAGGTAAACATCAGCGATGTAAAACAGCGCTCATTATCGGTTTTGATGGTTTTGGGTTTACCATACTTTTGAATGGTTTGTTTGATGAGCCGCAGAAGTTGTCTGCTGGTTTTATTTATTAACTGTTTCAGTCAACAATAAATTAGCACGGCTACCATAGTCGATAATACCCAATACCTTTCGCTGGTTTTGTGCATCATCAGTAATGGTCACCAGGTCAATGCCCCAGGTCAGATTATTGACTACTGCTTTGGGAATATTGTGTTTTATTTCTCGCGTCTTTTGAACGATAGCATATTGGTGGTCACTGCGTTTGTTAACAACATATTGGTGGGTTACTGACTCGCCAGTTTTGGTATGGTATTTGGAATTGAAGGAATCGGCTATTTTTCGCGAGCCTTGTTTGCGCATTAAAGCGCATAACTTGATAACTTCACGAAGTACCCAGGGAGGTTTGGGTCGAAAACGGTTGTTGGTTATTTGAACCTTAGCCAGTTCAGGGTCTGGTACTATTGAATTTGCCTGAATTCGATAAGTCGCTTTAGTTTTAAAGAATGGCTTGAAGTATGTTATTAGCCAATGAATGATGCGGTTTACGAATGTGAATATTAGAAGTGTCATAAATATGGGTTACAAAAGGCTTAGGTTTGTTTACAATAGTTGGTGTTTAAATAAATGAAGATAGAAATTGATGTTTTCACGCTACCATCGACCAATATATATTAGCCGTAATGCGATTATTTTAAAACCCAAACCAGCATTTTGGAAATGGCATCAAAGTTTTGAACCCGATGTTCCTGTGAATGAATCGGAACTGAATATTTATCTTGTACCAGATTTTATGGGTGAAGAAAGAATGGAGCTGAAGAAAGAATGGAGCTTTATTTACGCGAACAGGCGAAAAGAATAATGCAGAACCAATATGAGATGGCGACAGAAAACAGGAAGCTGTGGCCTGCAAAGAGTTACGAGCAATTACTTGAATTTTTTGAAGTGACATATTCACAAGATATTGTTGATTTGGTGGGTGGTTCCTTACATGAAGAATAACTACTTTTGGTTTGCGCCAAAAGTAGCACAAAAACGCACCCTTGCCAACAGGCTTGCAGCTACCCTTGCCGTTTGTTCTGAGCGGACGCTGCGCAACTCGGCATCCTGCCTCAGACAGTGCTCGCGTTTACTCCGCTCATCACTGCACGGCTCGGCTGTTGGCTTGAAGGGGAATGAACTTTGTGGGAGATGAAGTATAATCAAAAAAGCTTTTCTAAACCGTCCGTTAAATCGGGGTAGAACCCGATAGACCTTATTCGTGAATGATATTATCAGATAAATATTGCTTCTATATTGACCTGACAGACAGCCCTGATTTACACATGAGTTTTTTAGGGGAAGTGTGAGCTACTATTGTTTAATTGCTGTTATTTGTTCAATGGTTAAACCTGTTAATTCGGCAACATCTTTGTGGCTAAAGCCTTTATCTAACATTTTCTTTGCTGTTTCAATCTTGCCTTCAATCTTACCTTCAATCTTGCCTTCAATCTTACCATCTTCAAATGCGGTTACTACGGTATTGGTATGGTCGCGGTAGTCTTTCAGGCTCTGTTCATAAGCGATACGTTCCTTATCGTTCATTTGGGCTAATTCAGCAATAGCGAAGCTATTTCGAATCACGGTATCGTTGCTAAATATTTCGGGGATATAATCAAGAGTGTCGAGGTGTTTAATAAAATACAGCATTTTATCAAGGTGTGTATCAAGTTGGTCTTCACTCTTTTTAAAGTTGGGCAGCTCAATATAGTATAAATTCAACTTATCAAAAAACACTTCATTGTGCTGGTTTTTCAGGTTGACAGTATGCAGGTAATCTTTAGTGCTGTCCTGAAAAGCGAAGTCAAGCAACCCAATACAATAAACGGGTTCGAGTTTAAAGTCCCAATCACCGCGTTGGGCTTGAGCCTGAATTGGGAAAGTTGAATAAAATAAGGTGCGGTCAATGAAATAACGCTGTTTGGCTTTTTGCATTTCGACAATAAAATGTTTGCCTTGGGTATCGGTGCAATAAATGTCAAAAATAGCTTTTCGGTTATCGGCATTAGCACCGAGTTGTTCGAGATTGCGATACTCAACTTTATCAATGGGGTTGTCTAAGGGTAATAAATCATTGAGAAAACTGATAAGCAATGCCTTGTTATCTTCATTTCCAAAGAGTTTTTTAAAGCCAAAGTCGGTGAAAGGACTAATGTATTTCATGGGTTTATTATACTCTTTATTCACTGTAAAGTAGAGGGGTAGTATAAGAAATGATGTCACTGATAAAATACGTTTAAAGGGCTATAGCTATAAAACGGAAAAGTCTTATATTGGTTGGGTTAAGCGTTTCATTTTGTTTCACAACAAACGATATCCTGGCGAAATTGGAAAACTGGAGATTGAGCAGTTTTTAACTCATTTGGCAGTCGAGACGTTTGGCTGACAAACTCAGCGGCGGCGTAGCCGTTTGCTAGAGTGCTTTGTTAGGTTTGAAAATTCTTTTTTCTAATGCTCCTGATATTTAAAATCATTAGTATCGAAATGATCAATGCACAAATAAAAAACAACTCAAATATGCGTATTGCATCGGTATAGCTACCTGTTACCTCTTTGACGTAGGCTATGATGATGGGTCCTGCTAATCCAGCGGTTGCCCATGCCGTTAAAATGTAACCGTGAATCGCGCCTAATTGTTTAGTGCCAAAGATATCACCAATGTAAGCTGGAATAGATGCGAACCCTCCACCGTAACATGTCATAACATAAAAGAGTAATACTTGAAAAAATATAATATTTGTTGCACTTGGTAAAAAATGAAAGGCGAGTATTTGTGTGACAAAAAATATAACGTACACCACGGGTCGTGTCAGTTTATCCGATAGACTTGCCCAAAAAATTCGCCCAAAACCATTAAAAATCCCCATTAAACCAATTGCTGAAGCGGCAGCTAGGGCAGTTATCCCTGTAATTTCTTGAAGAAGAGGTGAGGCCACACCAATAATGGCAATGCCACAAGTGACATTAATAAACAACATCAACCAAAGACCATAAAATCTAAGTGTTTTAATGGATTCGCTTCTTGTCAAATTTGATAGGTCTTTATTATTGATTTTCTCTTTATTTATTATCTTTTCTGAACCCATTTGCAAATAATCACTTGGAGGAGGCTCGATATATCTGGAGGAGATTAACATCACAACAAAATACACTGTACCCAAAATAAAAAATGTAGAGGAAATACTTGTTGCGTCAATGAATAGTTTAATAGCAGGACCAGAAACTGCTGAGGCAAAACCAAACCCCATAATAGCTAAACCCGTTGCTAACCCTCTCTTTTCTGGAAACCATTTAACCAAAGTTGATACCGGAGCAATATAACCAATACCTAGACCACAACCCCCTAGAACACCGTATGTTAAATATAATAAAGTTTTTGACTCATATAATATGGCAAAACCAGACCCAACTGTGCCTAAACCAAAAAGTATTGTCGCTAAGAAAGAAGAAACTCTGGGTCCTTTAGTCTCGACAAACTTTCCCATGACAGCTGCTGATAGTCCCAAGAAAAAAACAGCAATTGAGAAAGTAGCCGTCACTTCTGTTAATGACCAATTCATTGCCGTTTGTATCGGCTTTGTGTAAACACTCCAAGCATACACAGAGCCTATGCAGATATGTATACCCACAGCACTCAGTGCAATAAGCCATCGATTTTTTATTTTATTTTTTGCTAGCATATTTGGCTCTTTTATAATGCTATTCTTGAAAGCCTAATGCTTTGCGCGTCCTGGTGGCTTGATTTGTTACGTGTATTGCACTTGAACTCCGCGATAAGCCTTTGGTCAACCTCAGCAATACTTGACACTGGTATTTTATTTTTTGCTAGCATATTTGGCTCTTTTATAATGCTATTCTTGAAAGTCTAATGCATAATCTGGGATAATTGTTTGTTGGCACGAATAACATATTTTTTGGACTTGGTATTTGTGATTGATGAATACTCTGATAGTGGTAGTAACCATGCTCGTTCAGTTGAGCGAAGGTCTTGGCTTAACAAGACACAAAGCAACGATACATGGCGATCTCGGTGAGTGCTTTTCTTACTTGGAAGTGTACCATATTGCTCTGCTCTTCTGTACCAGCCTTTTAACCTAGATTTTGCAGTTGAACGCTAATTTCACTTCTAAGAGTTTGAATGTTATTGATAAACGCTTATTCTTCGATTCACTTCATAAGTGAATTACAAACCGCTACCTGGCTTTACAGCCCTTTTCAGTTCACACTGCTGCGTTATGGCTTTTGGTAAGGGCTACAACCATTACCTGCAAGCCATGCCTTGCATTATTTCCTGAAAATAACTGTAAATTCCAGGTTCAACTACGGAATTTAGGTTTAAATAGTGTTTGTTCTTGCCTTTATTTGAATGGGTGGAGCACCACAGGTAATTTCGTCGTAAACCAGTACGTCGATGCCATCGTCGTCAGCGATTGGCTGAAACGGAGATAATCTACCGTCAGTTTCAATCGTCAGCTCATTTGTAGCTGGATTCTCAGCGATTTTATTAGTTTTGCTATACAATAGTTAATAGCCTTAATTTTTTAATCACCATTTTGATAACCATTTAAAATGGTGCAAAAATTACTTGACAAAGTCACTGATAAAATACGTTTAAATTGCTCCACTGGTCTCAGACTTTATCTTTTCCGTAGTAAAGCGATACTACATGTTGTGCTTGTGCAAAAAATAGCCAGCGCTCAACAAATAGTCCTGTAACATTGGTTGTCAAAGCAATGATGGACAATACTAACACGCCGCTTCCTGTATTCAGGATTAAACATAGCAAATAACAGGAACAACAAATGCTAGCATAATTGTAAGTTTCCGAAGACTTATTGCATGTTTTCTGCCTACAGTAAACATCATTTCTTTCATTAAATAATTAGCTGATGAATGCGGCTTATCCAGTAGCGTTAACACGCCTTTTAAGCCAGTGGCGGATGATGCGGTGGCGGTTTGAGTTGTTGCAATCTTTCTCCAATAAAGCAACTTGGTGATTAAACTGACAATTAATAAAAACAGAGCCGTGTAAAACATAAAAGGTGCAAATTTTTGTTGCAGGCTCATCATACCTGTAACAAAAACAAATCCTGATGCTAACGACAGCAATTGATAGCTCACAGGGGTATAACCATTGTGCCAGGCTGGAATAGGCTTCAATGATGCATAAATCATTGAGGTGCAGTGAATGGTGACAAAGTTAATTACTATACCTGGTATAGCTAGTGTCATTATTAAATTTTCAGACAACTCAATAATAAACGGCAGCACTACAGCCAATACAGGGCATATAAAAGCTATAAATGCACATACACCTTCCCTTGAAAGCCATGAAGTACGCCACTGTGACAATGCTCGCCAGGCTCGCTCTGGTCTACCTAGATGAAAGGTTGAGGATAATAGCCCAATAGTAACAAATATCATACCAATGGTAATTCCTGTAGTATGAGTTGCCGATAGAGGATGTCCACCAATTAATGACAAAAACAATACATTGATAATACCGTAACCTAAGCCCGAAATAACGGTAAATAAAATAACGGATTTGGCTGGATGCATGATGCTATAATAGTTTTATCCTGGATTAACCTAGATTCCGTAGTTGAACCTGGAATTTACAGTTATTTTCAGGAAATAATGCAAGGCATGGCTTGCAGGTAATGGTTGTAGCCCTTACCAAAAGCCATAACGCAGCAGTGTGAACTGAAAAGGGCTGTAAAGCCAGGTAGCGGTTTGTAATTCACTTATGAAGTGAATCGAAGAATAAGCGTTTATCAATAACATTCAAACTCTTAGAAGTGAAATTAGCGTTCAACTGCAAAATCTAGGATTATAGCAGCTTCTTCATCCAGGATGATAAAACCGAGTCGGCATTATCTTCTGGGATGTCTTTAGGGGTATGAAAGATGGCATTAGTCACCTGTTTTTTACGCGGAGGTAAATATTGGTTAACTGGAGAACAGTCCATTTCTGGCATCAGGCTATATCCGCCTCGTTCTTTAACCAGTTGGCTAACACCTGAGTTTGGGTCACTCAAATCACCAAATGAGCGTGCGCCAGTGGGGCAAGTTGATACGCAAGCAGGCACTCGCGAGCTTTCTGGCAAATTCTCATTGTAAATTTTATCCACACAGAGGGTGCACTTTTTCATCACACCCTCGTCCTCATCGTATTCACGCGCACCATAAGGGCATGCCCATGAGCAAAGTTTGCAGCCAATACACATATCCGTGTCTACTAGTACAATGCCATCTTCGATGCGTTTGTAGCTGGCTCCTGTTGGACAAACAGGTACGCAAGGGGCGTCATCACAATGCAGGCAACTGCGCGGGAAATAGACCGTGCTGGTTTGTTCTCCTTCTTCTACTTCAAAAGCGTGAATACGGTTGAACCAAACGCCATCCGGGTTCATGTCGTAAGGCGACTCATCGGGAAGTGGTGCTGAGTGTCCTGAAGTGTTCCACTCTTTACAATTAACTGCACAAGCATGGCATCCTACGCAAATGTCCAAATCAATAACCAGTCCAAGTCTTTTTTTTGTCTGTTTCGGAAGTGCTGTCATAGTAAAAGAGCTAGCTAGTGTTCATTAACAATGGGTTTGGAACCTCTACCAAGCCATTCTTTCATGGGTAATCCTGATATACTGCCCGCAGCCCGATTAAATTGAGAGCCATAACGCATAATTTTATTATCGTTAGTGGGATGCCCACCAATACCAAAATTAGGCACTGGCTCAAATTGTGGCATACTTAACTTGTTGTCACTATCGAAACACTTACGAATATTCACGCGCAAATCGTACCATGCGGCTTGACCTGTTACTGGGTCGGAATTGGATGATGTTTTGTCGCTTAAAGTTTCGGGAATTAAATGATTAAGTAAAAAGCCAACATTCGCTTCGTTGGCATTTTCACCTAAGCCCCATGCCCCGCGCCTTTTGCCTATAGCATTCCAGGTCCAGACTGTATTGCGTTGTATGCCAGACTGCGGTTTGACCTTGACTCGAACTTTTCCAATTCGGCTCGACAAAACAGCCCAGTCATCGGTTTTAAGATTGTGCTCTTTGGCTAAATCATGGCTAATGTACAAATAATTTTCATTGGTAATTTGTCTAAGCCATGCGTTTTGGGAACCCCAGGAATGATACATATGCATGGGTCTTTGGGTGATGGCATGCAGAGGGTAGTCATGTTTAGTCGCACTTATTTCAAGGGGTTCGTACCACATTGGTATTGGGTCGAAATAGGTAGTTATTCGGTTGCGCAAATGTTCAGGTGGTTGATGCTTACCGTACCCTTGTGCTGCTAATTTGAAGCGCTGTAACGTCTCGGAATATAACTGAGGCATAATGGGATTAGCTGCTGGAACCCAGCCCATAGATACAGCGTAGTTAAGATAATCTTGATTGACGTTGCGATAAAACCGTTGTTCATCTGGCAATTCATGTTGCCAGAAACAACCATTGTCAATATACTTTTGTAATTGGGCAGCGTTAACTTCTCCTTTGCCGTGACTTTCGCCATCTTTGCCACGCCAACCAGCTAAAGGTCCAATGCCGGAAGTGCGTTCATGGTTGGTTAAATAGTCGGCATAATCGGCATATAGCGGATTGCCTTCATCATTGATAAAGCCTGGCAGTTTGAGCCTTGCTCCTAAATCAAGCAGGACTTGCTGAAAAGGTTTGACATCACGTTGAGGTTTTAAAATGGGTTGACGGATGGAATCAGCAGGACCATGTGCGCTGCTAATAGGTCTGTCAAGTAGTGAGATACAATCCCATCGCTCCAGGAAAGTTGTATCGGGGAATACTAAATCTGCATAGGAGACCATTTCCGATGAATAAGCATCACTATAAATAATATGTGGAATTTTATAATTGCCCTTATCATCTTTTGCAGTTAGATATTTTATGGTATCCAGAGTATTCATCGAGCTGTTCCAACTCATATTTGCCATGTACATGAACAATACATCCACTGAGTAAGGGTCAGAATGATAGGCGTTGTGAATGACCATATGCATTAAGCCATGAGCTGACAGTGGGTAATCCCAACTAAAGCCTTTATCAATACGTGAGGCATTGCCGTCATCCTCTATTAACAAATCTTCTGGCGCAGCAGGAAAGCCTAACGGCATCCCTGTCAAGGGTGTCATCGGCGAACTATTCTTACCCGCAGGTTTTGGCTCTGGCGGGCAGGGTTTCGGGAAGGGCGGCTTGTATAAAAAACTACCAGGTCTGTCAATAGCACCGATTAAAATTTGCAGCAGATGCAACATGCGGCAGGTATGAAAGCCGTTAGAATGCGCCGAAATACCACGCATGGCGTGTATGGATACGGGCCGCCCGACTATTTTGTCATGTTTTCTACCCCATGCATCTGTCCAGTCACACTTTATAATTATTTCATTTTCAAATGCTGCTATTGCAATTTCATCAGCAATTCTTCTTATCGTTGCTGCCTCAATACCGCAGGTATCTGTAACCGTTTCAGGGCTATATTCAGTCGTCAGGAAACGTCTGCCAACAATATCTAATGAGGTTCTCACTTTGCGATTATTAATTGTCCATTGTCCAGTTAATGCAGGTGAAACGTCTGGTTTTTGAATACTCTGAGCGCTATTGGTAGTTAAATCATAGAGAAGAGGGTCGCCACTATCATTGCGAAGAAACAAACCATTATCTGGTGCTCCTTCTTCATCAATAACAAGGTGCCCAGCATTAGTATAGCGCCCCAGATAGTCAAAATCCAGACTGCCTTTGTGCATTAAGCAATGAATGAGAGAAGCGACAAACAAGCCGTCTGTACCAGGTCGCACACCTAACCATTCATCTGCAATAGCAGAATAACCTGTGCGTACCGGGTTAACGGATACAAACTTTGCATCTTCTCTACCTTTGAGCTTGCCTAGCCCAATTTTAATAGGATTGGAATCGTGATCTTCAGCAATTCCAAACATTAAAAAATATTTGGTTCTGTCCCAGTCAACTTCACCAAATTCCCAAAATGAACCACCAATGGAGTAAAGCCCTCCAGCGGCCATATTCACCGAACAAAACCCACCGTGAGCAGCGTAGTTTGGTGTGCCAAATTTTGCTGCCCACCAGCCAGTCAGGCTTTGAGATTGATCGCGCCCGGTAAAAAATGCTAATTTTTTGGGATCTGTTTCTCGTACTTTTCCCAACCACTGTGTAGCAATTTGCATAGCATCTGACCATTCAATTTCCTTAAAGTCGTTAGAACCTCGTTCACCTACTCTTAACAAAGGCTTTTTCAATCTGGCAGGAGAGTAATGCTGCATAATGCCAGCCGACCCTTTGGCGCAGAGCACACCATTGTTAATGGGATGGTCAGGATTGCCCTCTATATAGCGAATTTGGTTGTCTTTTAAATGCACCTTTATACCGCAGCGGCAGGCACACATATAGCAAGTGGTGGTTTTTACTTCGTCGGCGATCTTTGGCGATAAATTAATAGCATGCCCTTTGTCATTTAATTTTTGTGTTGGGGAGTTGGCAGAGCCTGTAGATTGAGACACTCGAATAACTTGTTAAGATAATGAATTAATCCAGATTGGAGTCATTTTTGGATGTAGTAGGCTTCTAATGCATAATCCAAGTTTAAACGAGACATTTTAGTGCATTTAAACAAAAAGGACTCTTATCGTTTAAATTCAATGCTTAAATAGGTAAATGTATGGCGTAAAATTACTTATTTAAACCCGGATTATGCATAACGCCAAACTCAGCGGCGGCGGTTAGCCGTCCACTGGGGTGCCTTGTTATGTGCGACTCTGCCATGTCTTGGGATTTCTACGAGCATGTAACACTGCTAATATAAAGATTGAATTCGCGTTTTCAATAAAAAAGATACTGAAAGGGAACCTGTGAATTAATACTCGCCGAATATTGCGGTGGACTATCTTATAAACCGCTGGATTACGCGAAGCTTTATTGAGTGACTCCCCAACGCAAAGGAGAAAATTTTCACCCAGACCTTTTCTTTATGCTTCATACCAATCATAAGTATTTTGTATATCTGATTCTGCTTCGGAACTAACAACTATCCGCTTAGCATTCACGAATTTGAAATTCTATTTCTGACATTTTCCCAAGTATCACCTACTTCAGAATGATTACTATATTTAGCAAGTCGAATATCTAATTCTTTTTTTTGCTCATCCGTTACAGGAAATAAGTGTTCTTCAACAGCAACACTATCCCAAAGGTCTTCAGCTAACAGTATTTTTTCAGACTGGCTGAGTTCTTGTAAATTCATATTATCACCTTATAAAATACAGGTAAGGGTTATTAGTATACCTAAGTTCGCATAATAAGTGCACATCTTAAAAAAGTCGATTAACTGTATAATGCAGTTCGTCGAAAAACTTAAAGGTGATGCAATGACCACACGATATATACAATTAACCGACAACGAAAGATACCACATTTACACCATGAAACGAAGCGGATTTAGCAATTCATCGATAGCAAAAAGTATGGGTCGTCACCATACAACGATAGGTCGTGAATTGAAGCGCAATACTGGCTTGAATGGTTACCGTTTTAAGCAGGCTCATGAGAAAGCTCAGCAACGACATCAAATGAAGACAAAGTCAATAAAGCTAACAAAATCGATTCAAGATTTTATTATTAAGAAGTTGAAGATAGACTGGAGTCCTGAGATTATTTGCGCCATTCTCAAGATGGAGCAAGGCATTAGTATTCATCATGAAAGTGTCTATCGCTTTATTTATGCCGATAAAGCCAAGGGAGGCAATCTTTATCGGCATTTGAGTCATGCCTCTAAAAAGAACCGCAAACGCTATGGTAAGAACGATTATAGAGGCCGTATCCCCAATCGGATTGATATTGAAGAACGCCCCTCTATTGTTGATAAAAAAAGCCGATTAGGCGATTGGGAAGCGGACACGGTTATTGGTAAAGGCCATAAAGGAGCTATCGTTACACTAGCAGAGCGGCGTAGTCGACTTTATCTAGCTATGCCAATTGCCCGTAAGACAGCAGAGCTAACAAGCGCCGCAGTTATCACTCTTTTAGCTACTTTTAGGGATTATGTCCACACGATAACCTATGATAATGGTCGTGAGTTCTCAGCCCATAATATCATTGCCGAAAAGCTCGATTGTAAAGGCTATTTTGCTAGGCCTTATCATAGTTGGGAGAGGGGCTTAAACGAACAAAGCAATGGGTTGCTTAGACGTTATTTTCCTAAGGGCATGGCATTAGATAAAGTAACCACTACCGAGGTATTTAATGCGGTTGATAAAATTAATAATCGACCACGTAAATGCTTGGGGTACAAAACCCCTTGGCAGGTATTTCTTGAGCTAACTCAAGATAAACTTATTTTTTCTAACCAATGTGCACTTATGAGTTGAATGTGCGATATGTTTCATTTTACTATCTCGTTGTATTTAAAGCTAACAATTAATTATTGGGTAACAATATATGATAATAGCTGGTTTGTCAAAAAATCCATGTGCCAGTGTTTCTATCTGAGGAAGTTAAAATCATTTTTGGATGTAGCAGGTTTCTAATGCATAATCTAGGTTATACATAACGCTTGGTTCTGGTGCGCCGTAGGCGTCACCTGGAACCACTTATTAAGTGCTTTTTTATTTCGCTGCTATGCATTCAATTTCGATTTGGGCATTAAGCGCCAAAGAGCGAACGGCAAAAGTAGTTCTTGTTGGATATGGATAAGAAAAGGATGTTTTATAAATCTCATTAAACTCTTTGAACTTTTCGATGTCGGCTAAAATTACAGTGCATTTCACGACATCTTTCATTTTATAATCATAACGCTCTAGTGTTTCTTTGATGTTTTTAAGTGTCTGTTTTGTTTCAGCGGCAAAACCACCTTCAACAAGTTTACCAGTTTCACCAGAGATACCTATTTGACCAGATAGTATTAGTTGTCCACCAACTTTTACTGCTTCTGAAAACGGAAATTTTGATTCTATTCCGTTTTGATTTAAAAATGTAACATTTTGCTTTTCCAGAGCAAAGGCATGACTAGATAAACAAAGAGCGATAAATGCAGAGCAACACCATTTCTTAAACAACATATTTAATAACTTTAAAACTTTATAGAGCAATATTCTAACATACAAACATTATTACGATGAGCAATTTTACCAGATTGTGATGATATCTGCGCACCTGAGCTTTGCTCAGCGGCGGCGGTTAGCCATCCGCTGGAGCTATTTATTATGCGATTTTATATGCTCCGTAGAGTAATACACCAACAAAAAACAAAACCGTAACGGATAAAGCAATAAACTCAATCATATTTTCTCAATCTCTTGTATATACTTCTGAATTCGATGAAAAATAGCTAAACAACCTAATGTCAGCAAAATCACCGTACTACAACCAAGCCAGAAAAGTGCCGTAATTGCCTGTTGGGAGTATATGCTTACTAAACCACCGACAACAATGACAATTACACCGACTAAAACAAAGAAGAACTTTGTTAAAAATGCAATACTTTCTTTTCTCGCATCTAGCTTTGACATGATTTTATTCTAGCACATTATTCTAAGTAGTGCTTTTAAATCAACTTACCTATACAAACAGACTAATCGCATAACGCTTAAATCAGGTGCGCCGTAGGCATCACCTGGATTTTCTTGTTAAATTTCTTTTTCGAGATCGCTAATCAGAGCGTCTGCTGTGATTGCTCCATTGAATAGATGGATCAACATAATATGTGTTCGAAGCAAAAATGCGAAAAGCTGGATGTCTTCGACTTTAGGCTTAGCCGATTTCTCTAAATTAACTTCTAAAACATCATCACCTAAAGCAAGCTCAATATTAGGCTTATCAAAATTTACAGTAGAATTAAGGCCTGAATTTGGTGATGTTCCATAAAGCTGTACCTCATAAGTGCTCATTAAGTTTGATACCAAATTTTCTCCAATCGTTACAAACGCACTCACAACATCAAAATATGCATCAACATCTTTCATGTCAGGAACTTCATAATGATGTTCAAGACGATTTCTGAATTTATTCAGTTTTGTTAATGAACGAGCATTGAAAATACCTGCTGCTTTGAAGAAACCTAGCTTTCGATCTACACCTAAACGTTTTTGACGATATAATTCATCAAGACCTAGAAAATTTAGTAACATATCTAGCTGACAATCAACTGCTCTTTTAAGATTAGAAGTAGCATTGACTAGTTGGTAAGAACCTAAGGATTCATCATAGGCAGGATGTCTAATGCAATGGTTGTAGCCCTTACCAAAAGCCATAACGCAGCAGTGTGAACTGAAAAGGGCTGTAAAGCCAGGTAGCGGTTTGTAATTCACTTATGAAGTGAATCGAAGAATAAGCGTTTATCAATAACATTCAAACTCTTAGAAGTGAAATTAGCGTTCAACTGCAAAATCTAGGTTTAATCACCTATTTTGATAACCATTTAAAATGGTACGAAAATTACTTGACAAAGTCACTGACAAAATACGTTTACAGGGCTATAGCTATAAAACGAATTGAGTGCCGACACCTGCATCCGTCAAAATTTCATCCATAAACGATTGATGGTCGCCTTTGATAATATGGGAACTGGTAACACCAGCATTTAAGGCATGTACACATGAATTGACCTTTGGAAGCATACCGCCAGAAATGACGTTAGAGTCAATAAGTTTCGCTACTTTTTTTGGCGTTAATACCGACAATAATTGCTGATTATTATCCAATACCCCCTCAACATCTGTCATTAAAATGAGTTTTTCTGCTTTGATGGATGCCGCAATATGACTCGCCACATCGTCAGCATTGACATTGTAAACAGGAAACAAGCCGTCATAACTTGCTGTAATGGCAGAAACAACAGGAATGCAATGATCATCCAGCTCAAGTAGCAGTCGGTTGTCAATATGTTTTGGAATACCAACTGCTTGTAACTGGCTATCCAGTTGTTTCGATTGTACTAATTGACTTTCTGATTGAAAAATAATTCCCTGATAACCACTATTTTCTAAATGTGACACAATTGCGGTACTAATTTGGTGAAATACTTTTTTAGCCAAATAGGCGACATCAAGCGATGTCACTCGCAAACCCTTTTTCTTTATTGGCTGAATTCCTTGCTTGTTCATTTCTACATCCAATAATTTTCCACCACCATGCACGATAACAATATTAATGCCGACCGCTTTTAAAAAGGTAATATCGCTGACTAATTCTGCAAGCCTGGCATCGTCTATTAACATTGAATCCAAAATTGACCCCCCCACTTTCAATACGAAGGTTTTACCGTTAAAAACATCAAGGTAAGGAATTGCCTGACGTAACAATTCACCTTTGACTCCATAATCTTTAACAAGCTTGCGCGCGGCTTGAATTAAGCTAATGTTCATAATCTGGGTTGAGATTTTTCACAAAAAAAGGGCGACAAGCGCCCTTTTCCTCGATGTTGCTAAAATTATTCGATAATTTTAGCGACAACACCAGCGCCGACAGTACGGCCACCTTCACGAATCGCAAAGCGCAAGCCCTCTTCCATCGCAATGGGGGCAATTAGCTCAACTTCCATCTTGATGTTGTCGCCAGGTATAACCATCTCAACATCTTTCGGTAGCTCACAAGCACCAGTAACATCCGTAGTACGGAAGTAAAACTGTGGACGATAACCTTTGAAAAATGGCGTATGACGACCACCTTCATCTTTAGATAGAATATAAACCTCAGCTTCAAATTTAGTGTGGGGCTTAATCGATCCAGGCTTAGCCAAAATTTGACCACGCTCAACTTCTTCACGCTTGGTACCTCTCAATAATACGCCAACATTCTCACCAGCACGACCTTCGTCTAACAACTTGCGAAACATCTCAACACCAGTACAGGTAGTCTTGGCTGTATCTTTAATACCAACAATTTCAATTTCTTCACCAACTTTGATAATACCGCGTTCAACACGACCCGTCACAACAGTACCTCGACCAGAAATTGAGAATACATCCTCAATCGGCATGAGAAAAGGCTGATCAATAGCACGCTCTGGCTCCGGAATGTAATCATCCAATGTCTCAACCAGCTTTTGAACCGCAGGTATCCCAATATCTGACGTATCGCCTTCCAGTGCCTTAAGCGCTGAACCAATGATGATAGGTGTATCATCTCCAGGAAATTCATACATATCCAGCAATTCACGAACTTCCATTTCAACCAATTCGATTAACTCTTCATCGTCAACCATATCGGCTTTGTTCAAAAATACTACAATGTACGGCACTCCAACCTGGCGAGCAAGCAATATATGCTCTCGTGTTTGTGGCATAGGACCATCTGCTGCACTACATACCAAAATGGCTCCATCCATTTGTGCCGCACCAGTAATCATGTTCTTGACATAGTCAGCGTGACCTGGACAATCTACGTGAGCGTAGTGACGGATAGTCGATTGGTACTCAACGTGAGCCGTCGCAATGGTAATCCCGCGCTCACGCTCCTCTGGAGCATTATCAATTTGATCAAAGGCTTGCGCTTCACCGCCAAAAGCTTCTGCACATACTCGCGTTAAGGCCGCCGTCAATGTCGTTTTACCGTGGTCAACGTGACCAATCGTTCCCACGTTTAAGTGAGGTTTACTGCGCTCAAATTTCTCTTTAGCCATAATTATTTATTCTCTAGGTTGGGATTAAGATTGATTTTTCTTCATGACTTCTTCCGCAACATTGTTGGGAGCTGCCTGATATTTCTCAAATTCCATTGTAAAAGTTGCACGACCTTGAGTCAACGAACGAAGGTCTGTCGCATAACCAAACATTTCAGCAAGAGGGACTTCTGCGTTGACTACTTTACCTACTACAGATTCTTCCATGCCTTGAATCATACCTCGACGACGGTTTAAGTCACCAACAACATCACCCATATTCTCTTCAGGGGTAATGACTTCAACTTTCATGATGGGTTCTAGTAACTGTGCGCCACCTTTGTTTGACAGTTCTTTGGTGGCTAAGCTACCAGCAATTTTAAATGCCATTTCGCTGGAGTCTACATCATGATATGAACCATCATAAAGGGTTGCTTTAAGACCTAACAGAGGATAACCAGCAAGTACACCATTCTTCATTTGTTCGCCAATACCTTTTTCTACAGCTGGAATGTATTCTTTGGGAACGACACCACCAACAATTTCATTAACAAATTCCAAACCTTCAGCACTTTGATCTTCTGCTGGTTCAAACTTAATCCAAACATGGCCGTATTGACCGCGGCCACCTGATTGACGAACAAATTTACCTTCAATTTCACAAGTATTGCGAATAGCTTCCCGATAAGCTACCTGTGGCTTACCAATATTAGCTTCAACACTAAATTCACGGCGCATACGGTCAACCAGCACGTCAAGGTGAAGTTCGCCCATACCAGAAATAATGGTTTGACCAGACTCTTCATCTGTTTTAACTCGGAAAGAAGGGTCTTCCTGTGCCAACTTGCCAAGAGCAATACTCATTTTTTCCTGATCAGGCTTTGATTTGGGTTCAACCGCAACCGATATGACAGGCTCTGGGAATTCCATGCGTTCCAGTACAATTTTATTGCTTTCTGCACACAGGGTATCACCGGTGGTTACATCTTTAAGACCAACAGCTGCGGCAATATCTCCTGCTAATACTTCTTTAATTTCTTCACGATTGTTAGAGTGCATTTGCACCATACGACCCACGCGTTCTTTCTTGCTTTTTACCGAATTAAAAACAGAACTGCCGCCTTCCAATTTACCTGAGTAAACGCGGAAGAAGGTAAGTGTGCCGACAAATGGGTCGGTCGCAATTTTAAATGCCAGTGCTGCAAAAGGAGCATTATCATCAGCTTCGCGTGTGGAGATGGTTTCGTCTTTATCATCTAGTGTGCCTTCAATGGCTTTTACTTCCGTTGGTGAAGGCAAATATTGAACAACTGCATCAAGCATGGCTTGTACGCCTTTGTTTTTGAAAGCTGATCCTCCAAATACAGGAACAATTTCGTTGGCTAAAGTGCGCGCGCGAATACCAGCAATAATTTCCTCTTCGGTTAGCTTGCCTTCTTCCAGGTATTTTTCCATCAAATCATCATTTGATTCCGCAGCAGCTTCAATCATGCCTTCGCGCAATACTTCACATTCGTCAACCAGGTCAGCAGGAATATCTTCATACTCAAAGGTCATACCTTGATCGGCTTCATTCCAGATAATTGCTTTCATTTTAACCAAATCAACCACGCCTTTAAATTCGTCTTCCGAACCAATAGTCATCTGCATAGGCACAGCAATTGCGCCAAGGCGGTCTTTTAATTGACCGACAACTTTCATATAGTCTGCACCGACCCTGTCCATTTTATTGACAAACACCATGCGTGGTACTTCATATTTGTTGGCTTGACGCCAAACTGTTTCAGTTTGAGGTTGAACGCCAGATGAACCACATAATACGACAACAGCGCCGTCAAGTACACGTAGTGAACGCTCTACTTCAATAGTGAAGTCAACGTGTCCAGGTGTATCAATGATATTGACACGGTGTTGCGGAAACTGCTGTTGCATACCTGACCAAAAACAAGTAGTGGCAGCTGAAGTAATTGTAATGCCACGTTCCTGTTCCTGTTCCATCCAATCCATGACGGCAGCGCCATCGTGAACTTCACCAATTTTGTGCGATAGACCCGTATAAAATAGTACACGTTCAGTTGTCGTGGTTTTACCTGCATCAACGTGTGCGCAGATGCCAATGTTACGATAACGGGAAATAGGCGTTTTACGTGCCACGATAATTACCTTCTATGAATAATGTTAAAAAAGCTTCTATGAAGCGTTTAGAAACGGAAATGAGAAAATGCTTTGTTAGCTTCAGCCATACGATGTACATCTTCACGCTTTTTAACCGCATTGCCGCGGTTTTCAAACGCTTCCATCAATTCTCCCGCTAATCTGGCAGGCATAGATTTTTCATTGCGTTTACGCGAATATTCAACTAACCAACGCATAGCTAATGCCAATTGACGCTCTGGGCGAACTTCAATGGGGACCTGGTAGGTAGCACCACCAACACGACGAGATTTAACTTCGACCAATGGCGAAATATTTTCTAAAGCCTTATCAAATACTTCGATAGGGTCTTTGTCAAGGCGCTCACTGATAATATCAAGAGCACCGTAGACAATTTTTTCCGCAACTGACTTTTTGCCACTAACCATCACATGGTTCATAAATTTGGCAAGCGTAGTGTTATGAAATTTGGGGTCTGGCAGAACTTCTCTGCGAGCAGGGACATGACGTCTAGGCATAATAGCAACTCCTCTTCAGGGTAACCAGAAAACTCTTTATATTACTTTATATTGAGTTTCTGACCTTACTCTATATTAAAAAAATCCTGCTTATCTGAATAAAAGCAGGGGTAAAAATAAAAACCAGATGCAATACCACCTGGCTAATGGTCTATTCAGTGTTATTTAGGACGCTTGGCTCCGTATTTGGAACGAGCTTGTTTGCGGTCATTAACACCGCCGCAGTCAAGGGTACCACGCACTGTATGGTAACGTACCCCAGGTAAGTCTTTGACACGGCCACCACGAATTAATACTACACTGTGTTCTTGAAGACTGTGACCTTCACCGCCAATGTATGAGCTGACTTCAAAGCCATTGGTTAAACGCACACGGCAAACTTTACGCAATGCTGAATTGGGTTTTTTCGGTGTAGTAGTATAAACACGTGTGCAGACACCACGTTTCTGCGGGTTGGCATCAAGAGCAGGAACGCCACTCTTTTGCACTTTACGTTTTCTAGGCTTTCTAACCAATTGGTTAATCGTTGCCATATATGAGTTACTCCAAATTTTAAAATTTTATATAAGTGAATCGACTTAAGCTATGAACTATACGCCCCACTGTGGTAAATGAAAGGCGCGACATTTTAGTTTCGACGTTATTAATCGTCAAGTAAAAAAGCAAATAATGCCGAAGTAATGATATCATATTGGAAATTTATATCTTAACCGATTATCCCGGATTATGCATTAGAAACCTACTACATCCAAAAATGACTTCAAAAACACCAGCTTGCTCGAAAAATAATGCTCACCATAGCCCTGCTATGTTTGTGCTTATTTTCCTTGCGCGAGCTGGTGTTTTTATTGCCATTTTTGCCTTCGCTACCATTTCTAATGCATAATCCGGGATTATTTATTCTATGACTATACCGACAACAATGACAGCAGCAGTTCTTACCGGACATGGAGGTTTTGAATGTATAGAGATTAGGCATGATGTCTCTGTGCCTAAGCCACAAGCCGGCGAGGTGTTAATAAAAGTAGCTGCAGCGGGGATCAATAATACTGATATTAATACACGAATTGCGTGGTACTCAAAATCTGTTAGAGGTGCTACCAACGATGGAGGCGATTCTGGTTTTGATTATGTCGACGACAAAGATGGCTCTTGGTCTGGCGCTGCGTTAACTTTTCCGCGAATACAAGGTGCTGATTGTTGTGGTACTGTGGTAGCTGTAGGTGATAATGTTAATAAGTCACGTATTGGGGAACGTGTTCTGGTGCGCAGTTTAATGCGAGCTCATTCAAATTATCAACCTTTTCAATGCTGGACTTTTGGTTCAGAGTGTGATGGTGGTTTTGCTCAATTCGCTGTAGCGCCTAGCGCTGACACATATAGTGTTAATTCTGACTGGAGCGATGTAGATCTGGCATCAATACCCTGTGCCTATTCTACTGCCGAAGGTATGCTGCAACGCGCCTCAGCAGGAGCAGAAAGGGTACTAATAACAGGAGCATCTGGCGGTGTTGGTTCAGCTGCCATTCAACTGGCAAAATGTCGTGGTGCAACGGTAGTTGCGTTATCAACGCCTGAAAAAGCTGATGAATTACAGACTATAGGAGCTGACTCTGTTATTGATCGAAATAGTGATTTATTATCAACTATCGGTGAAAACAATATTGATGTGGTGGTTGATTTAGTTGCGGGTGACAACTGGCAGATATTCCCCGAATTGTTGGTCCGCGGTGGAAGATACGTCACAGCAGGTGCTATTGGCGGACCTATTGTCGAAATGGATGTACGTACATTGTATTTAAAAGACTTAAGTTTCTTTGGTTGCACTTTTCAGGAAGACAGTGTTTTTGAAAGTTTAATTGGCTACATCGAGCGCAATGAAATTAAGCCCTTAGTTGCCAAAACTTATGCTTTAAAAGATATTGTAGAAGCTCAGCAAGAATTTTTGAAAAAGAAACATATCGGTAAATTGGTTTTAATACCGCCTGCATAAAATTAATCTTGACTATTTTAGTCTGAATTGATTATAATTCGCAGTCTGGTTATTTTATTTACAGATTTTAATATGCGTTTAACCACGCGAGGTCGCTATGCAGTAACGGCAATGTTACACATGGCACTCAACAATCGCAATTCAAACAATACACCATATAGTTTGGCAGATATTTCTGCTAGCCTGAATATTTCATTATCTTATTTAGAGCAAATATTTAATAGGTTGCGCCGCGCCAATTTGGTACAAAGTTTCCGTGGAGCTAGCGGTGGATATTTACTGTCGAAAGGCCATACCGATATTACCATTGCACAAATTATTGATGCAGTTGATGAGTCGATTGATGCCACTCATTGTGGTGGTAAAGGTGATTGCAATCATGGTGAAATGTGTTTGACCCATCACTTATGGGAAGATTTAACTGACCGCATTCGTCAATTTTTGGAAAATATTACCTTGACACAACTTATCGAAACCCGAAATATCCCTGCCGCCGCTTTAGCTGACATTGAGCAAATGCTGGAATTTAAAAATTAGCTTTTACTACTATACTATTAATATGAACAAACCTATATATCTTGATTACGCTGCAACTTCTCCTGTCGACCCTAGAGTTGCCGAGTCCATGATTCAGTGCTTAACCATGGAAGGTAACTTTGGCAATCCTGCTTCGCGTTCTCACCTTTACGGCTGGCAGGCAGAAGAAGCGGTAGAAAATGCTCGTGCTAATGTGGCGGCGTATCTGAATGCGGATTCGCGCGAAATTGTATGGACATCAGGTGCAACCGAATCAGACAATTTGGCAATTAAAGGTATTGCCCAGTTTTATCAGAAAAAAGGTAAGCATATTATTACCTCTAAAATAGAACACAAGGCAGTATTGGATACCTGCCGACAACTGGAACGCGAAGGCTTTGAAGTCAGTTATCTTGAACCTGATGATAAAGGCATTATTCAACCTGAAACTGTCAAAGCTGCGTTGCGTGACGATACTATTTTGGTTTCCATTATGCATGTAAACAACGAGCTGGGCACTGTCAATGATATTGGAGCAATTGGTGCAATTTGTCGAGAAAATAAAGTACTGTTTCATGTCGACGCAGCACAAAGTGTTGGTAAAGTAGCCATTGATGTGGACGCTATGAGTATTGATTTAATGTCACTCTCCGCTCATAAAGGTTACGGGCCTAAAGGTGTTGGTGCGCTATATGTTCGCCGCAAGCCCAGAGTACGGTTAGAAGCACAAATGCACGGTGGCGGCCATGAGCGAGGTATGCGCTCTGGTACTTTAGCAACTCACCAAATTGTAGGCATGGGCGAGGCGTTTCGCATTGCTCTTGAAGAGCGAGAGTCTGACAACGAGCGTTTATTAATGTTGCGTAAACGTCTGGTTGACGGTTTATTTGATATTGAAGAAGTACATTTGAACGGTCATGAAAGCCAGGTAGTTTCTGGCATTATCAATATTAGTTTCGCATTTGTTGAAGGTGAATCGCTATTGATGGCACTAAAAGACATGGCTGTATCCTCAGGCTCTGCTTGTACCTCTGCCAGCCTTGAACCTTCTTATGTGTTGCGTGCTCTTGGGCTTAATGATGAACTGGCCCATAGCTCCATTCGCTTTAGCT
Organism: Pseudomonadales bacterium; assembly: GCA_965204215.1. Taxonomy (GTDB): domain Bacteria; phylum Pseudomonadota; class Gammaproteobacteria; order Pseudomonadales; family GM7GCV1; genus CBDBDZ01. The sequence continues at coordinate 133,665 of CBDBDZ010000013.1, forward strand.
TTGGTCGTTTTACCACTGAAGCTGATGTTGATTATGTCATCGATAAAGTGAAAACAGCAGTCGGTAAACTGAGGGAAATGTCACCATTATGGGATATGTTCAAAGACGGTGTCGATTTAGATAGCGTTGAATGGGCTACCCACTAACTTCAAACTTTAATAACTTACCTAGAGAAATTTTATGGCCTATAACGAAAAAGTCATTGATCATTATGAAAACCCTCGCAATGTTGGCAAAATGGATGCAAATGCTAGTAATGTCGGAACGGGGATGGTTGGGGCACCAGCTTGCGGCGATGTCATGCGCTTACAAATTCAAGTTAGCGATGAAGGTGTTATTAAAGATGCTAAATTCAAAACCTACGGTTGCGGTTCAGCCATTGCTTCCAGTTCATTGTTGACAGAATGGGTAAAAGGCAGAACCATAGATGAAGCCGAGCAAATTAAAAATACCGACTTGGCGGAAGAACTGGCATTGCCACCAGTTAAAATTCATTGTTCGGTATTGGCTGAAGATGCCATTAAGGCTGCGGTAAAAGATATTCGACAAAAGCGAAACCAATGATTCACTTAACTGACAGTGCAACAGAACATATTTCTCAGCAGTTAACCAGCAGAGGAAAAGGGCTTGGTATTCGTTTGGGCGTACGCTCATCTGGTTGTTCCGGGCTTTCTTACGTATTAGAGTTTGTGGATCAACTTTCTGAGGATGATGAAGAGTTTGAACAACAAGGGTTTTCATTAGTGGTTGATAAAAAAAGTCTGGTTTATCTCGATGGCACTGAATTGGATTTAGTTACCGAAGGATTGAATTCCGGATTGCAATTTAAGAATCCGAACGTATCTGGTGAATGTGGCTGTGGTGAAAGTTTTAGCGTATAATTTTGAATAACTATTTTCAATTATTAGGTCTACCACAAGACTTTTTTATAGATCAAAAGCAGCTGCAACAAAATTATCTAATTCAACAAGGATTAACACATCCTGATCGCTTTGTTAATGCTAACGCTCAAGAACAGCGTATTGCAGTACAGAGGAATGCATTAGTTAACGAAGCTTATAATACGCTTAAAGACCCGATTAAACGTGCAGTTTACATGCAATCACTGTGTAGCGATATCAATATAGAACAGCACACTCACCGCGATATTGAATTTCTACAAAAACAAATTACCTTGCGCGAAGACATAGAAAATGCAGAAACTAACCTGGAAGCAAATAAGCAAATCATCAACGAAATAAAGCAATCTATTAACATTTGCCTTGAGCAATTTGCAAAAGCATACAATGATGAAGACTTTGACGCCTCACAACTGCAATTAGACAGGGCAATGTTTTATGCAAAATGTTTAAAGGATATTAACCTGAAAACACAAGTGACAACTATTTAAAAAGGTTAAGCACTGAACTATGGCATTAATGCAAATTGCAGAACCAGGACAATCACTTTCACCGCACGAGCAGTCTCAATCAGAGCGAAAGCGTGGTATTGCTGTAGGCATTGATTTAGGCACGACTAACTCGCTAATTGCAGAAGTTAAAACCATGGACTCTGCCCCCGAATTAACAACCATTGACAATAGTCAGCTTATGCCTTCTGCCGTTTATTATGGTGAAAATGTAAAGCTTGTTGGTAGTGCGGCACTATCTTATGTTGGTGAAAAAAATTTAATTGTTTCCAGCAAACGTACAATGGGCAAGAATTATAATGAGACAATTGCCAACTATCCCACATTAAAACACCAATTAGCTGTGCCAAGTAACGGCGATGACTTACTGTTTTATCAAACACAGGTGGGCGCAAAAAGCTCGGTACAGGTAGCTGCTGATATTTTAGGTTATTTGAAACAACAGCACGAAAAAACATTAAATAACGACACTATTGAAGGCGCTGTTATTACCGTTCCTGCCTATTTTGATGATGCGCAGCGTCAAGCCACCAAAAACGCAGCAAAGTTAGCGGGTATTAAAGTGTTAAGGCTATTAAACGAACCTACAGCCGCAGCCATCGCCTACGGTATTAATGCCGATGAAGTAAACCAATCCTCCACTATTGTTATTTATGACTTAGGGGGAGGAACTTTTGACGTGTCCATTTTGCGGATTGAACAAGGTTTATTCCAAGTGCTCTCTACCGCTGGAGACAGCGCCCTTGGCGGAGATGACATCGACTTGGCTATTGCCAAATGGGTCGTGGAGCAAACAAATGATACTTGGCAGCAACTGTCTCATTCTCGAACAAGATTGTTATTAGATAAAGCCTGTAACGCGAAGCAACAATTATCTACCCAGTCTAACACAACCATTGCCTGGAATGAACAAAGCATTCAATTAAGCACAGAGCAAATGAATGAGTTAATTCAACCTTTTATACAACAAACATTAGCAGTTTGTCAGCAAGCTCTAACGGATGCGAATCTTGACTTAAATACACAAGATATTCAACCAATTGACCACGTTATTTTGGTTGGTGGTTCAACGAGAATACCCGCTGTACAAACTGCTGTTGCCGCCTTTTTTAAACAACCTGTAAAAGCGTCCATAGATCCTGACCAGGTTGTTGCTATAGGTGCTGCGATTCAAGCGGATAAACTAATTGGCAATAAATCTTCTACCAATATGTTGCTGCTCGATGTTATTCCGTTATCTTTAGGGATAGAGATAATGGGTGGTTTAACAGAAAAAATTATTCACCGCAACAGTACCATTCCTGTCAGCCGTGCCCAGGAATTTACCACAGCTAAAGATGGGCAAAATGCAATGACTATCCACGTGCTTCAAGGTGAACGCGAAAGCGTTGAACACTGCCGCTCTCTTGCACGGTTTCAATTAAAAGGCATTCCACCTATGGTAGCAGGAAGCGCTCGAATTAAAGTTACCTTTCAGGTAGATGCCGATGGGCTATTGACGGTCGCTGCACGCGAGGAAATTACAGGAGTACAGACCTTGATTGATGTAAAGCCATCTTTTGGGCTAGATGATACTGCCATCGCTAATATGATTAAAGCTTCTATTGATTATGCAGCCGATGATATTCATTTTCGTCAGCAACGTGAACAACAAGTTGAAGCCCAACAATTGATAGATTACTTGCAAAATGCACTTAATACCGATGGCGAAGCATTGCTTAACAATGAACAAATAACCCAGTTGCAAAATGGTATTGAAATGCTCTCCCATATCATTGCCGACACCAGTAATGATGCCGATACCATCCGAACCAGCATTCAGCAGCTTTCAAGCCAATCGGATTGTTTTGCCCAGCTTCGCATGGACAAAAGTATTCAAATAGCCCTTCAGGGGAAAAATTTGACGGATATTTCATAACCTACCTACACAGCACAATGCCTAAAATTGTCTTTTTACCTCACCACGAAATTTGTCCGGAAGGTCAAGTTATTGACGCCGAAGCTGGCGAGAGCATTTGCCAGGCTGCTCTGCGCAATGGCATAGATATTGAACATGCCTGCGAGATGTCCTGCGCTTGTACTACTTGCCACGTTCATGTCCGCGAAGGTTATTTTAGCCTGGAACCTGCCGATGAATTAGAAGATGATTACTTGGATAAAGCCTGGGGGCTGGATACCGATTCAAGACTTAGTTGCCAAACAATTGTAGATAAAGAAGATTTAATAGTTGAAATTCCCAAATATACCATTAATATGGTGTCTGAACGCCATTAAATCCGGATTACGCAGTAGACTTCTAATGCATAATCCAGGTTAAATTCTTACTACCCTCTGGAGATTTACATTATGCAATTATCTATTAGCGGTCACCACCTCGAAGTTACGGAAGCTATAAACAATTACGTTCAAACCAAATTTTCCAAACTCGATAAACACAACAATTCTATCACCAACGCACACGTTATTTTAAGTGTCGAGAAATTAGAGCAAAAAGCCGAAGCCGACATTCACGTAAAGGGAGGAAATATTCACGCTGATGCCATTGAAACTGACCTATATGCCGCTATTGATAAAATGGTACACAAACTTGATAAGCAGCTTATTAAGCACAAGGAAAAACATCGCAGTCATTAGCCTATGGAACTTGGTTGCTTTTTAAATTCAAACCTTATTTTTCATCGTCTACAAGCGCCTAGCAAGAAACGCCTAATCGAAAAAATCGCTGAACGCATCAATCAACAGCACCCCTCACTTGATGGTGATTTAATCTTTGAACGGCTTTTTGCACGCGAACGGCTGGGCAGTACGGCATTAGGTGAAGGCACTGCTATTCCCCACTGTCGCCTTGAATTAAACGATATACCCACTAAGATTATTGGCGCTTTTGTTACCCTCGAGCAGCCGATTGACTTTGATGCCATAGACCAGCAACCCGTTGATTTATTTTGTTTTTTGATTGCTATTGGCAAACAGCAACAATTGCACCTTGATGCATTGGCCAGTATTAATAACATTTTTATTGACATCAATAAACGCACGCAATTACGTCAGTGTAATAGTGTTGAAGCACTTGTCAAACTTCTCGTTTTATAAAATGCAGGTTGTCATTGTTAGCGGATTATCTGGCTCGGGGAAAAGTGTCGCTTTAGCGGTGCTGGAAGATAATGGCTATAATTGTATTGACAACTTGCCAGTAGCGCTATTGCCAGAGCTGCTTCATCACTTGAATAATGAACGTCTTGAACCCAAAGTAGCTGTGGGTATTGACAGTCGTAATTCATCTATTGGGTTGCAATCTATAGAGCGAGTGTTGCAAACCTTAAAGCAGGAACATATAAGCATTGACGTACTCTTTCTCTATGCTGAGTTGAATATTCTTCGCAAACGCTTTAGCGAGACACGCCGTAAACACCCACTTAGCAATGATACGGTTAGCTTAAAAAATGCTTTAATTCAAGAATCAATGCTACTGGAACCCATTATGGATATGGCTAATTACCAAATTGATACCTCAGAGACGTCACTGTATGAACTGCGTGATTTAATCAGTCATTATGTTTCTGGAAAGCGCGATGCACTGGTTCAAATTCAATTTGAATCTTTTGGTTTTAAATACGGTACGCCACCCAATGCTGACTTTGTTTATGATGTTCGTTTCTTACCTAACCCATACTGGGTACCAGAACTTCGGCCATTGACAGGTAAAGACTCGAAAATTATTGACTACTTCCTGGAGCAACCTGAAGTTAGTCAAACGCTGCAACAGCTGAAACAGACACTGGATTTTTATTTGGAAAATATTGTCAAATCTGACCGAAGTTACGTTATTATTGGAATTGGCTGTACTGGCGGCAAACACCGCTCCGTATTTGTCACTGAGGCGTTGTTTAAATATTTTGAAAAAAAATTCTCGTCCGTTCAGATTAAACACAGAGAGATAGAGAAAACGTAAGTGATTGAAAAACAGATAACCATTATTAATAAGCTGGGGTTACATGCGCGCGCAGCTACCAAACTGGCACAATGTTGTAATCGCTTTGATTGTTCCGTTAGTATTATTAAAGGTGAAATGGAAATTGATGCGAAGAGCATTATGGCAATTATGTTACTAGCAGCAGGACAAGGTTCTAAATTGTTATTTAAAGTTGTTGGAGGTGAGGAATTGCAGGCAATGGAAGCTATTGAAGTTCTAATTAACGACTATTTTGGCGAAGGCGAATAACGACAGTAAAAGCAGTGTTTTATATCACATGAGCTAGCTAGAACCATGGTTTTAACCTAAAATAGTCGGTTATTCGTAAACCTAGAGTATGCATTAGAAACTTACTACATCCAAAAATGACTTCAAAAATATTAGCTTACTCAAAGAATAATGCTCATTATAACCCCGCTGTGCTTTCACTTGTTTTCTTTGCGCGAGCTGATGTTTTTATTGCCGCTTTTTCCTTCGTTACAATTTCTAATGCATAAGCTGGGTTAAATAACAACTACATCAACATTAATTTGGTTTTAACTCATGTCTGTGATACTCCTGATTGAGGATTCTCCCATTGATAAACAACGAGTAGTATCTGGACTGGAACAGGTGGGTTATACCATGTACAGTGTAGATAATGGTCAACAAGGGTTGAATTATTTAACGAGTTGCAATGAAGACAGCCCAATACCTGATGTTATAATTACTGATATTGTAATGCCTGAAGTCAATGGCTTTCAATTTCTAAGGTCAATTAAGCAACAGCAACCATTCAATCAAATTCCTGTGATTGTCACTAGCATAAAATCAGAACCTAATGATATTAGCTGGGCAACGCGTCAGGGTGCCAACGCTTTCATGGCAAAACCTGTGGATATTGATGAATTAATTATCAAGGTTAGACAAAATCTAAGTAAATGATATGAGCACAGCTATTTCCACCCCAACGATTTCAAAAACAACCTCGTCTTCTACCAGAGAGTCAAATGCAAGCGTATTTTTGGGCGTTGAACTCTGTAGTGAAAAAGTGTTAATTCCCATTGATTCTATCATCGCCATTATCCCCACTGGAAATTACAACCCCATTCCTCTTACTAAAAATTGGGTACTAGGTATTGCGAATTGGCAAGGTAAATTTGTCACTGCCATTGATGTATCTGAGCTGTTTGGAGGCCAGGAACAGTGTTCAAACACTCAAAATCAAATGTTGGTTGTGGAAAGTGAGAATTTTACTTACGGTCTTCTGTTTCAAACCATATATGATAAATATCATTTAGGGCACCATCTATGGCAAGATTTTATCCACCCTGCCTGCAAAGGAGTAGTAAGAGGTTACGTGGCTCGGCATGTACTTATCGACCAAAAGCCCTGGCATGCTTTAGATTTGCCCAGCTTGTTTGAAAGTCCCAAACTTTATAACCTTCAATTAGGATAATACTATGCACGCAACAACTGATAATACAATCACAAAATGAAATTTAGTACCATATTGAAACTCTTTATCATCGCAGCGCTAAGCTACTGTGTTTGGCTATTATGGCTAGACTATCAAAGTGGTAATGGCACTGGAAATTCTAAAAATACGCGAGTTATTAATCAACTTAATATAGCAACTCACTTGATTGAATCTGCCAAAGGAGAAAACGAGCTTGGCAATGGTTTTGAATCGTTACGACAAATTAATATCACTTCAAACAATCAGTATGCTCAGGCTGTTAAACAAAAAATTGAACAGTTGCTAAATGCTGAAGTGATAATGGGTGTTTTATTAAACTTTCAATTAAATTCAGGAAAATCATTTGACGAAACTCGTTTTCAATTAGAAGCATTGCAATTAAAGACCTGGGGTCGCGATAACGCTACTGTCAGTGAAATTAATTTATTACAACGTATTTATACCTTAATCAATAGCAACGAGCAGCAATTCAAGGTTCTCCATTATTTGATCAAGCAACAAGATCAAGAGTCATTAGAACCACAAATTGCAACCATTTTTTTGCAGTTAGGCAGTTTGCTGGAAGCAGCTCAATCTGGTAATGAAACTTTGGGTATTAGGCGCTTGCGCTCCGCTAACGAACGGCAAAGTATCACAGCCATTCAAGAATCTTTGCAAACCATCAACAGTCAAATTGAACAAATTATAGCCAATTTTGCAGTGTTGTATGAAGGTATAGACTCCTTGCACTGGTTACAAAATAATGCCTATCAACTAAACAAAGCTTCAGATTGGGAGCAGTTGAGTAATCAAGTCTTTTTAATTATTGCGGTGCTTATGATTTTGATCGCGCTAATCTTTTATGTGGAACGAATTAGTGTCAAACGTGACTTGAGCAATGAAAAAAAATATAACGATCTTGCCATTAGCAGGTTACTTGATGAAATAGCTGATTTATCTGAGGGCGACCTAACTGTTAAAGCTACAGTGACAGAAGATTTTACAGGCGTGCTTGCCGATGCGCTCAATTACTCTATTGAGCAATTACAAACTCTTGCTTCCAAAGTGAATGATACTGCCGAGCATGTGATAACCATTTCTCACGAAACCAGTGCATCGTCCATGCAATTGCAGCAGCGTGCTGAGCAACAATATAATGAGATGCAAGAATATTGCAAAGGGCTAAACGAAATCAGTAAAAGCTTAACTCAAGTGATGGAACGCATGGAAGGAGTGCGAAATATTGTGGAGTCTTCAACGACTTTGGTCTCCAAAAGTGTCAGTACGTTGGAGCATGGACAACAAATTGTAGAAGATTCCTTTATTCAAGTTAGCCAAGCACATAAATGCGTGGCTAGAATGTTGGAGTACTGTGAACAGATTCAAGTGATTTTATCGCAGTTTCAAGAGAATTCAGAAAAAATTCGAATGACCTCACTCAATACATCATTACAAGCTGCACAGTTTGGTAGCAACCGCAACCTGGTGTTGATGACCGATGAAATTATGACGCTAGGTGAGCGCATGAGTGGAGGTAGCCAGCAAGTTAAAAATTTATTTGCAGCACTCAATACCGAAGCTAAAGGCTCGCTCGGCTCACTGGATTCATTAATCTCAACCTTTAAAGAACATAATCAAAGTGAAAGAGAAATGATAATGCAAATCAAACAAATTGTTGAAGACACAGAATATTCTTCTGGCTTGATGCAAGGTCTGTCCGAAAAAATTCAAAATAGTAATATGGTGGCGCAACATGTCGCTTCGCGTATCCAATCTATGGAAGAAACCACATTTAATTCGCTACATGAAATTACTAAAACCAGTCGAGTTGTGCAAGAGCTTGCAAACTATGCTTTGGGATTAAAAAAGTTGGTAGCTGGTTTCAAGCTTAAGTCAGCAGAAAATCAACTAACAGATGACGGAGTAACTGCAACATCAGCAACAAATGATGAGGATGAATTCCCCTCAATTGATGTGGAGGTGCCTGCATCTCCAACAGTCACAATTTTTACAGATGAGGAAGTGCTAACTGATAACCCGGATAAAAATGCAGAAGAACAAGAAACAGAAGAATCTGCGATTCCTGAGGTGATGAATCCACTTGATGATGAATATCAACCTGAATTTGCGCCAGAATCTGAGCATGGCGATGGCAACCACGAAAAGGATAATTCGGAACAAAGCGATAGCCAATTGTTAGAACCAATGGGTCTCGAGCCAAAACCTACTATGATGGGTCGTATCAAACGTAAAATAGACAATATTCCGCTCTAAATGCTGGTGACCAGGGAAACTTTTACACTGCAAGATAATGACTTAGGCTTATCTGAGACGGATATTTTAAAATCTCTGGAAACTTTTAAACCGAAAAAAACAATTTATACTCGGCGCGACAAAGTTAAATCTATCCGTATACTTTTTCAGCAATGTATTTTACAGTTGGTTAAAAAAGGGGATGATGCCAAAGAAGACAATGCATTAAAACAAAATTTCCAGGCTGTATTATCAGGCTATTTTAACCAGATCATGGACCCTGTACAAAGGGCAATTACTATTGGAGTGCTGGCAATTTACGATTTAACATCCATGGAAATTACGGACTCGCAGCAATCATTTAAGAAAATATTCAGCAGAATGGATAGTATTTTGCGCAACATGATTGAATACGGTCCTGACAGCGATACAGCCGCTCAAGATCAGGAATTATTGTTACGTATTCTAACAATACTATCGGCGTACCCCACCGCCAAAAACCGTCATAAAGAATTACTACTTACCATTTTTAAGTTGCAGCCCAAACCTGAAGAATCGGTTACAGGAAAAAAAACCGCTTTTGTCAAACAAGCCAACATACTACTGGAACAAGCCAAAAAATTATTAAAAGTATGGCAAGTTGAACACTCTGATTATCAAATATTAGCACAGCTAAAAACCATTTATTCACGCTTGGAAGAAAGTAAAGATATTGGCGCTTTAACTATTTCTTCGGTTAGCGGCGCTATGTTAAAGCTTATCACTCATATAGAAAAAGGCCACGTTCCAGTTGATACCAGCATCGACGAAATATTTGCCAAGTCTTTAAATGTTATTGAAATTTTAACCTCGCTGTTTGTTCAAGGCAAAGAATCGGTTGAAATTTTTGAAGCCACAGTGTTGCTACAGCGTATTGAGGGGATTAGCCAACAGACATGGGAAACACTAGATGAAGAAGCCAGTAAGCGCAACCTGTTTATTGTTGAATCAAGTATTCATCACAGTGCCATTCGCAGCTATCTACAACAGCTTAGTCTCCACAGCCAGCAAATACCTTCTACCATTTTAAAAATTGCGCTGGAATCGTTAAAGCATTTGACGCAATCGTTAAAGTACGAAGACTTTGCCAAAAGTATCGAAATGGTCGAATTGTTAATACAACCTTGTATTGATGAAACCAAAGCACTTAAACCCGAAACGCTAAAACTGTTATTGCAATGGGAAGAAGTTATTGCTCGTGCTTTGCTAACGATTGGTGAGTCGAGTCATTATGACAATCAAATGGTTCTCGACATTGGTGATAAGCTACAACTATGTATCAATGAGCAAAACCTGATTTATATCAATGACGGTGTTCATAATTACAAACGTAAGATTACTCCACTCAAAGCGGTTATCAGTAATCAAATTCATTTATTACCAGCATATTTGAAGGTTATTGACGCCTGGAAAAGCCAATGCCATCAGGTCAAAGACGTTCATAAATTGCGTTACGAATTACTGTTTATTCAAGAGCAATCAACAGCATCTGACTTAACTGCCATTAGCGAATTAAGTACAGGGTTATTGACCTTAGGTGAATCATTAGATATTAACGCAGCTTTACCTGAAGAAGATGCTGAATTATTAGTTACAGGATTTTCAACTTTAATGGATATGTTAGATGCCATTGTATCGGATCAAGTTATTCACATCGCCTCTAAGGAGCTAATCAATGAATTATTTAAGGGTAAACATCAAGACCATGAAAAGCTTGATGATACTTTTGTGGCAAAGTCATCACAGCCAGTAGCCGATGAACAGGAAAGTGAGATGGGTGAATTATCTGGTGATATTGACAGCGACCTGAGTAATGGTTTTATTCACGAGGCGAAAAAATGGACAATTGAATTAGATTCAGTTATTAACGACTGGTACGCCAAACCTCATTTGATTCGTATTGCTGACCAGGTCATGCGAATTTTGCATAATCTCAAAAGCGGTGCAAGTTTAGCCAATTATCATAAGCTTAAAAAACTGATTCATCGGCTGGAACTATATATACTGGATCAAATTACTCTGCACACTATTGATATTGCTTTTTTCACTAATTTCAGAACTCAATTTGAAATTATTCAAAATGAAATTGAGCGTATTATTAATAGAAATAATGAAAACGTCATTCAAGACAGCGGTGCTAGTAAAACTCCTGAAGTTACAACCCTTCCAGACAATAATTTAGAAAACAATGCCCCTGCAAAGTCAAAGATTAGCAGCAAGGTTGATATTGACTCAATTCAAAAAACAATACCGCAACAAGCACATCAAAATTTGGTCGAAGCACCGCCTCTGCTTGAACCAGATAGTGTTATACCTCCAAAAGACAAGGTTCAGATAGGTATTGACCAACTCAATGATCTTATAGATACACTGAGCGAGTCGACTATTTCTCGCGGACAAATTGCACAGCAAATTGGTGCTATTGACGATGCCGTTTCAGAGTACGACATTACCAGGGAACGTTTGAAAACACTTATTCTAACGATGCAGAAATGGAATCACCGCGATGATTTACCAACTGAATTACATTCACATATCAGCCAATTTTCCGAGGCTAGTCAAGATTTAGATATTCTGCATTTTATATTGGAGCAAAGCGTCAAAAACAGTAAGTCGCTGTTAAAAGAAAATGCTAACTTATTAGGAGAGTTAAATTTGAAATTGGCTCGTTCGCGTACCTTGTCATTTAACACAGTCATAAGTAACCTTGAAACTTTGGTTGAGCGCACAGCTACACTGAATTTTAAAAATGTCAAATTACAATTTCTTAACGCTGATACCGATATTGATAGACATTTACTTCAAGGCGTAGCAAAACCTCTGGAACATTTGCTTCGTAATGCTGTAATTCACGGCATTGAAGATAGGGAAACCAGACTGCGCCTTGGGAAGGCGCTAAATGGTAAATTAATTGTTAGTGTTGAAAACAACGGAGCATCCATTACCATTAAAGTACTTGATGATGGCATGGGATTTGATATCAATGCCATATGCCAACGCGCATTGGACATGGGAATTGTACAGCAACATCAAGTACAAAAAATGGATGACGCATCCATTGCCAATTTAGCCTTTCATCGTGGTCTAAGTACTGTTACCGAAGTCGAAGAAGATACAGGCAATGGCTTAGGGCTTCACGCAGTCAAAAATCAAGTTCAAGGCATTGGCGGTAAAGTCAGGTTAGAAACGCTGGCAAATCAAGGCAGTCAATTTTATATTGAATTACCTGCTGCGTTTACACCTGTACGTGCGATGGTGGCTAGCATTGGCCCACAAAAATTTGTCCTGCCGTTGAATCATATTCAAGTTATTGAACAGGCGAGGGCTTCACAACTGGGAAAAGCTTATGAAAATAGCTATCAAAAAATATCCATCAATGCCAGACAATATCGGTATTGCTACTTGGGTGAATTACTTGAGATTGCGTGGAAGCCATCCCTTGAATTATTGGAATCTCAAAATCAATCGTTGTTACTGTATCAATTTTTAGATGAAAATTATGCTGTTCATGTCAACCAGGTGGAAGGTGTTCAAGACATGATAGTTAGCCCCTTACCTAAATATTTTGACAATATTGATGCCTTTATTGGTGTGACAATATTAAATGACGGCAGCACAGCAATGGTTTTGAATATCCAGCCTTTGCTGACAAAACATATTGCTATTGAGGCCCCACATAATACTGTTAACCCCAATAATACCTCACTAACAGTTCAAAACGATACGGCCTCTATTATATTTGTTGACGATTCACTTAGTGTGCGCAAAAAAGCCTCTGCTGCTTTGAAAAAACATGGTTACAATGTTCGTGTAGCTCGCAATGGTATTGATGCACTTCGCTTAATCCATGAGAAAAACCCCAATCTCCTGATAGTGGATAGCAATATGCCGAAAATGAATGGCTTTGACTTATTGTCTATACTAAACAACCATGACCGCTTTGACAATATGGTTAAAGTGCTTTGCAGCGAATCGGTCACACATGTAATTACCGAAAAATGCAAAAAGCTAAAAGTTACCCATTTACTTGAAAAACCTTACAATGAAGAGAAATTGATTGAAATAGTTGAGAGTTTTGTCTGAATGACGATTTTAATTCAGAATCTCAACAAACAATATGCCTCTGGGCATAAGGCGTTAAATCAAATAAATTTAGAAATACAAAAGGGCGAAATTTTTGCATTACTGGGTCCTAATGGCGCAGGGAAATCAACCCTGATTAACTGCATTTGCGGTATTATCAATCCATCTTCGGGTAACATACTGGTCAATGGTTACGATGTTATTAAAGAATATAAAGAAACACGCCGCATGATTGGTTTAGTACCGCAAGAGCTGACGACCGATACTTTTGAGTCGGTCTGGTCTTGCGTGAATTTTAGTCGGGGATTGTTTGGAAAGCCTCCCAATCCACAATATTTGGAATCACTGTTAAAACAGCTTTCTTTATGGGATAAAAAAAATGAGCAGTTACTGGCGTTATCAGGTGGTATGAAACGTCGAGTATTAATTGCCAAAGCGCTATCACACGATCCCAAAATATTGTTTTTAGATGAACCAACCGCTGGAGTAGACGTTGAATTGCGCCGAGATATGTGGAATATGGTACGACAATTAAGAGAAAATGGTGTCACCATTATTTTAACCACTCATTACATTGAAGAAGCTGAAGGCATGGCAGATAGAATTGGTGTCATCAATAAAGGCGAAATTATTTTGGTTGAAGGAAAACAGTACCTTATGAAAAAATTGGGTAAAAAGGAGTTTCATATTCAATTACGCGAAAGTATAAGCACTATTCCTGATCAGTTAACAGCATTTCATTTGGAACTAACAGCCGAGGGCGATGAATTAATTTATCGCTATGATGGCAGCGAAAAACAATCGAAAATTGCTAACCTATTAAAAACACTAGACAAAGCAGCAATTGAATTTAAAGACATTCACTCGGTTCAAAGTTCTTTGGAAGATATTTTTGTCAATTTAGTTAAAAGCTCAACAAGCAATGAATAAATATTCGATTTTAGCCATTTATAAATTTGAAATGGCAAGAGCATGGAGGACCATTGGTCAAACCATTTTATCACCCGTTATTTCAACCTGCCTGTACTTTGTGGTGTTTGGTTCAGCTATTGGTTCGCGTATGGTTGAAATTGATGGGGTGAGTTATGCCGCCTTTATTATCCCTGGGTTAATTATGATGTCGCTACTTACTCAGAGCATGACCAACGCGGCATTTGGGATTTACATGCCACGATTTTCTGGCACGATTTACGAATTATTATCTTCCCCCATTTCCTATGTTGAAATTGTTCTTGGCTTTGTTGGCGCTGCTGCCACTAAGTCGATTATGGTGGGAATACTTATTTTATTTACCGCTCAGTTATTTGTAGACTACAGCATTCAACACCCAATATGGATGTTTCTATTTCTGGTATTAACCGCCATTACCTTTAGCATGTTTGGTTTTATTATGGGGTTATGGGCCGATGGTTTTGACAAACTTCAAATTGTTCCCATGATGGTAATCACCCCTTTAGCTTTTCTTGGTGGTACTTTTTATTCGATAGATATGTTACCCCATGCCTGGAAAATAGTCACGCTATTTAATCCTGTTGTTTATTTGGTAAGCGGCTTCCGCTGGAGTTTTTACGAAGTATCAGACGTACACATATTAATTAGCCTGGGTATGGTTGTAACCTTTTTGCTAATTTGTATTGCAATCGTTGCCTGGATATTCAAAACAGGTTATCGGCTGAAGCAGTAATCCTTATATCACACGACCATTGCTCAACGCAATGGTCTTTATTTGCACTCTTCGTTTAGCTGTGGTATTTAATTTGGGTTGAAAGAGGGCAAAATGTTTGGCAATCATTAGGAGGGATGCAACGTGGTTCTGGGGTCATGGTAGTTACTTGGCTCCTGATTGGAGTGCAGACTGGTTGCACAGAGAGGTAACTTTTTTATTGAATGGGTATGGGTTAATCAAGTACTCTAAAGATTTCGAGAGCCTCAATGAAGCAGAGAAAGACATTCTCATTGCTCAGCATAAAAATGGAATAAGATCAAACACCTATTTTCCAGATACTGGTTCTATAACTCTTAATGAGGAGCGAGTCAATGCGATAAGACAAACTCAAGCACATTACAAAACTATTTTTCAAAACACAAATGATGATATTGGCAGAAAACTGCGCGAAAACTATGCTTTTTCTCAGAGTTTAAATTTATCTGATGAAAATGTTCACGATTTAAGTGCCTTTTTCTTTTGGACTGCTTGGGCAGCTTCAACAAACAGACCAAACGATGTAATTACTTATACCAGTAATTGGCCACATGAACCCTTAATTGATAATAAACCTACAAGCAGTATGTTTTTATGGTCTATTTTCAGCGTTGCTTTCCTATTGATTGGCGTAGGGTTAATCGTATGGTTTTTCACTGGACGAATATTTTTTATCATTATTTCAGTTTATTTTAGCAACACTAAAATTTTTAAAAGCTAATTTACGTTAAACTGGGTTTAATATTTTAACTGTATGTACTGATAATGAGAGATGTTTTTTCATCGCGCTTAGGCTTTATACTGGCTGCGGCTGGTTCTGCGGTAGGATTGGGGAATATTTGGGGCTTTCCTACACAAGTTGCAGCAAATGGAGGGGGAGCCTTTGTATTGGTGTACATTATTTTAGCGTTTATATTAGCTTATCCTGTATTAGTGGCGGAATTATTGGTTGGGCGCTATGCCAGCGCTAATTCGGTTAAAGCCTATTCATCACTGTCAAAAAAACAATGGTTACAACAAACAGGTGCAAGTATCGGTTACTTAGGGTTGATTACAGTGAGTTCGATATTGTCATTTTATGCCATCGTTGGAGGTTGGATGATGGCATATTTCAGCAACTACTTTTTTTTGATGTTAGGAATGGATGAGGTGGCTAAGTGGGTCACAGCTTTTGGGCTGCCGCGTAATATACTATTTTGCGTATTGTTTAGCTTATTAACAGTGCTAATTGTTCGCGATGGTGTTCGCAATGGAATTGAAGCCTGGTCAAAACGCTTAATGCCATTGTTGTTGTTAATTATTTTCTTGCTAATAATAGTCGTAGCCACGCAAGAAGGAGCGGCAGAGGGCTGGAGGGTTTATTGGGTTCCAGACTTTAATCTTGTTCTAAACTCCGAATTAATACTTAGTGCCATGGGTCAGGCGTTTTTTTCCTTATCTCTTGGGGTTGGGACAATGCTGATCTATGGCTCTTACATTGCCAAATCGGAAAATATTGCCCGGTTAAGCGCTTCCGTAGCAGGTGTAGATATTGGTATAGCAATTCTTGCAGGGTTGCTAATTATTCCTGCCATTTATGTAGCACAACACAATGGTGTTAGCATTTATAATGAAGCTAATAATCTTATCAGTGGCGATGGGTTAATTTTTTCGGTATTGCCGCAGTTGTTTGAATCGCTAACCACGCCTGATACAACAGTTTTAGTTACATTGGTAGCACTGGCGTTTTTTGCATTGATGGTCGTCGCAGCGCTTACTTCATCCATTTCCATGTTAGAACCACCCGTTGCTTTTGTAATAGAGCGCTTTAATATGACGCGAACTCGTAGCGCTTTTATGATTGGCAGTAGTATTTTCGCCTTAAGCCTGCTAATTATTTCTAATTTTGAGCAACTATTTGGCAAGGTGATACAAATAAGTACTGAATATAGTCAACCCTTACTTGGGTTACTGATTTGCGTATTTGTGGGCTGGGTGTGGAATCGCAACAAAAAACTCAACGAAATCAAACAAGGCTTTGAAAATGTTGAAAGTAGCTGGTTTTGGCGAATTTGGCCTTTTTATGTGCGTTTTATCTGCCCTTTATTAATTATTCTGACTTTTATGCAGACGTTAAGTCGATAGAAATTGTTGCTATCTAACGATGCAATATCTTGTGTCTGTCTTGACCCAAACACGAGTGATACCAATCACAATAAATATCTAGTGTTATAGAAGATGATTTTACAAACCGCACAAGTACATCCCTGTAGCTTTGCTCGCAAAAAAAAGCCTGTAAGTCATAAACTTACAGGCTTTTTGAAACGCGGTGAAACCGCGTGAAATGGTCAGTTGATGATTACATCATACCGCCCATGCCACCCATGCCACCCATATCCGGCATAGCGGGAGCAGCAGCTTCATCTTTAGGTTGATCAGCCACCATCGCTTCGGTAGTAATCATTAAACCTGCAATTGAGCCAGCCGCTTGTAGGGCGGTACGTGTGACTTTTGCTGGATCAAGAATCCCTTGTTCAATCATATCGCCGTATTCACCGTTGCTAGCGTTGTAACCAAAGTTACCACTGCCGTTTTTAACTTTATCGACAATAACACTACCATCTTCACCAGCATTAGCTGCGATTTGACGAAGTGGTGTCTCCATTGAACGCAGTGCAATACCAATACCAACGGTTTGGTCAGCATTATCACCTTCTAGTTCACTGATAGATTGAAGCGCTCTAACAAGAGCTACACCCCCACCAGCTACAACGCCTTCTTCAACAGCGGCGCGAGTAGCGTGAAGAGCATCTTCAACACGAGCTTTTTTCTCTTTCATTTCAACTTCAGTAGCAGCACCTACTTTAATGACGGCAACACCACCAGCTAACTTGGCTACACGCTCTTGAAGTTTTTCGCGGTCATAATCTGAAGATGTGTCTTCTATTTGAACTCGAATTGAATTGACGCGGGCTTTAATTTCATCAGCATTACCCAAACCATCAATAATAGTGGTATTGTCTTTGCTCATTTGGACACGTTTGGCTTGACCTAAATGCTCAAGAGTTGCACCTTCCAGGTCTAGGCCTATTTCTTCTGAAATAACCTGACCGCCAGTTAGAATGGCGATGTCTTGCAACATGGCTTTACGGCGGTCACCAAAACCTGGAGCTTTAACACCAGCAACTTTAACGGTGCCGCGCAAATTGTTGACAACCAATGTTGCCAGGGCTTCACCTTCAATATCTTCGGCAATAATTACTAAGGGACGACCTGCTTTTGAAACGGCTTCAAGAATTGGCAATAATTCACGGATATTGGAAATTTTCTTGTCAACCATCAAAATAAATGGATTTTCCATTTCTACTGACATATTGTCCTGGTTATTGATGAAATAAGGTGAAAGGTAGCCACGGTCAAACTGCATACCTTCAACAACATCAAGTTCATTTTCAAGTGTTGAACCTTCTTCAACCGTAATAACGCCTTCTTTGCCAACTTTTTCCATTGCATCGGCAATGATGGTACCTACAGCCTCATCACTATTAGCTGAAATAGTGCCAACTTGCGCAATCGCTTTATAATCTTCACAAGCAGTGGCACTGTCTTGAATAACTCTAACCGAAGCAACAACTGCTTTGTCTATGCCGCGCTTTAAATCCATCGGATTCATACCAGCAGCAACTGACTTTAAGCCTTCGCGTACAATGGATTGTGCCAACACAGTGGCTGTAGTTGTACCGTCACCTGCATCATCAGAGGCTTTAGAGGCAACCGACTTAACCATTTGCGCGCCCATGTTTTGGAATTTATCTTCCAATTCGATTTCTTTGGCAACCGATACACCATCTTTGGTAACAACAGGTGCACCAAAAGATTTATCTAAAATCACATTGCGCCCTTTAGGACCCAAGGTTACTTTTACAGCATTTGCTAGTACGTCTACACCCTCAAGCATTTTCTTGCGGGCAACGTCTCCAAAAAATACATCTTTAGCGGACATAATATTTCTCTCTTAGTTTAAAAATTAGTTAATGTTTAATTAGCCTTCAATGACACCATAGATGTCACTTTCATTCATGATGATAAGTTCATCATCACCATCTTTGATAGTGTTGCTATCGGCATAACGGCCAAATACAACAGTGTCACCTACATTAACTGCAAGTGTACGGACTTCGCCATTGTCTAGCGTTTTACCAGGACCAACAGCTACGACTTCGCCCTGATTGGGCTTTTCTTTACTGGCAGCAGTTAAGATAATACCACCACTTGTGGTTTCTTCCTCTTCATTGCGTCGAACAACAACGCGATCATTTAAGGGTCGAATATTCATTGGTTCATCTCCAAAAAATTAAATGTTAAAAGGTTTATAAATATCAATTTAGTCAGTTAATACCAACTAAAGCAGGTATATGATGCCGATACAAATGATTTCAAGTTTTTTTTATAAATCTTTTGAAAATACGGAAATATAATTAAAAAAAATCACTAACAGCGCTATGATTGCGTGAGCTGATACAGCCCAAAACAAGCTAAAAGACTTTTGGGTACCTCTATTAATTCGCTCCTGCGAATTAATAGATTCGAAAATAAAAAATGCGATTTTTATTTTCTCGCAAAATCAACTGTTTACAACAGCCGATTTTGGCAGTATATCCGATACTGCCCGGAAACCCCAATAAATAGAGGTTCCCTTTCGTTCAAAGAGGTAATCAAACCCATGACGCAACAATTTGCATTTACTGAATGGGAGCAGCGCTCCACCGACAAACCGTTTCTCAATCAGCCTATTGGCGACAAGTGGGAAACTTATACTTGGCACCAGGCAGGGCAAATGGCCAGGCGTTTGGCGACAGGTCTGCATTCTTTAGGATTACCAGCAGGTAGTCATATTGGTTTAATTTCAGGCAATTGCAGAGAGTGGGTGATTGCAGATATTGCCATAGCTATGGCAGGATATGTATCTGTACCCTTCTATCCAACGCTAATTGGTAAAGAGCTAAATGAACTCATTACCCTGGGCGATGTACAAGCACTGTTTGTTGGTAAAATAGCAGATTGGGATGAATTAAAAACGGGAATTGCCGAGAACTTGCCAGTAATAGCCTTCCCTCATTACCATAATTATGCAAAAGTTGACAGAGGACTTAAGTGGCATGAATTTATCGAGCAGCACTCACCTCTTGAACAAATACACCAACCTGATGAAGATGAAGTATGGTCAATTATCTTTACTTCAGGTACAACGGGCACTCCCAAAGGCGTGGAATTAACATACGGCGCTTGTCACCGAAGTAAAAATGTAATCAATGAACCCAATAGAGGTGTCATCGATGAAAATGGAAACAACCGATTCTTTTCATTTTTACCGCTCAATCATATTGCTGAACGCTTGGTAGTCGAATTAGCTTGTATGCGATTTGGTGGTGAGATATTCTTTGCTGAATCCGTTGAGACTTTTACCAAAAATATGCAAGATAGCCAACCTACTGTCTTTTTTGGTGTGCCTAGGATTTGGACAAAAATGCAATTGGCAATTTTGGGAAAAATTCCGCAAAAGAAATTGGATCGACTACTGAGTATTCCTGTTGTATCAACACTCATCAAACGCAAATTGCGCAAAGCACTAGGATTAAACCAGGCAAAGGGTTGTATTACTGCTGCTGCTCCTATTTCATTTCAAGTTAAACAATGGTTTCAACGGTTGGGAATACCTATTATAGAAGCCTATGGAATGACTGAAACTTTTGGCATCGCCTCCATTGGAGAAATTGGTCACAATATTGAAGGCAGTGTTGGCCGCGCATCTGTTGGTGTAGAACTAAAAATTGACGAAGCTACGAATGAAGTATTAGTCAAAACAGACTATACCATGCGCGGTTATTATAAAGACCCCAATAAAACGACCGAGGTCATTCAGGATGGTTGGTATCACACAGGCGATCAAGGCAGCATTGATGCCAATGGCAATCTATTTATCACTGGTCGCGTTAAAGATACGTTCAAAACTGCCAAAGGTAAATTCATTATACCAGCCCCCATAGAATGGGAACTTGAAATCAACCCTGATATAGAGCAAATTTGTGTAGTGGGGTTGGGCATTTCGCAACCTATTGCATTAATGGTGCCTTCGGCAATTGGAGCAGCCAAAAATCAGCTCCAACTGCAAGAAAGTCTTCAAGCAACACTTGAACACGCCAATAGCAAGCTTCCAGGCTACAGCCAGGTTGCAACCATTGTGATTATGCAAGATGAATGGAGTTCAGCAAACGGCTTTTTAACCCCAACCCTGAAAGTTAAACGCAATATATTAGATAAACATTATCTATCAAAGTACGAAAGTTGGTGCAATCAACCTGAATCGGTTATCCGGGAGACAGATAACACATAATGGACAGCTTAAAGAAACCTCTATTCCAGTTAAAAAGAGCCGTTTATCTCGGCAATGCCATATTGAAGTTTCTCTCAGATTCGCCATCTTACACCATCGCTCATTTGGATCAATAAACTCAATATCACAACAGAAAACTGATGACTCCACATACCATATCTATTAACCCTATCACCATCAATGCGCCTGCTCAAAAAGTATGGGATATTCTTATTGATTTTGAACAATACCCAAAGTGGAACCCTTTTACCGTTAAAGCTGAATCGACTCTCAAAATCGGCGAAACCGTCGACCTTTATATACCACAAAAAAATGGCTCTCTGAAAAAATACAAGTTTATATTAGAAGAATTTGACGCTCCGCACTCCATTGCCTGGTCCATGCCTAAGCTCGGACATCGTTTAATTCTTAACGCCTATAGAGTGCAAACGGTTGAAGCTGTTAATGAAATGCAGTGCACTTACACCACAGCAGATACTTTTAATGGCTGGCTTGCCGCCAACGTCTACAAAACCCAAAATAAGTGGGTTACCAAAAATTTTAATAATCTTGCGCAAGCGTTAAAAGCTCGGGCGGAAGAACACTGAATATATGAGAATTTTAAGTCCAGATTATGTATTAGAAACCTATTACATAATCTGGGTTGAAAAGTTGTTTGCGTTTCACCATAAACAATGGCTATTCCGTCAGGAACAGTTTGAGTGGTACTTCCTTGTGCCACATATTAGCTCGGTATTTTCATGCCGAATGAATAAGCCCTAGAATAATAGGTGTTTATTAACGATAAAACCACCATGTAAACAAGCATTTTTCAAAAAAGTGCGTCAGAGTGAATCGGTTAATTGAATCTGTATTGTGGTCTCTATAAACTATTGCTGATTATGGCATTTAACTCTCTGCTCACATCAGCCAATATTGGCAAATTAAAATTTAAAAATCGAATAATACTCTCTGCTATGGGTTCCAATTTTTGTGATCCTGATGGCAGTTGCAACCATCGCCTGATTAATTACTACCAGCAGATTGCAAAGGGTGGGTGCGGTTTAATCATATTGGAAACCAGTGCTGCGAACTGGCCACATGGCGCAACCACTCCAAATACCATTGGCTTTTCTGATGACCGTTTCCTGCCAGGTCTGACCAAATTAGTCGATGCTGTACACGACAGTGGTGCAGCTATTGCTGCCCAACTGAATCATGGAGGTAAATCATCGCAAATAGTAATAGATGAGAATGGGCAAGCACAACCTATTTTTATACCCTCTGAAGTAAAACCCTTTAAAGGCGATTTATTTAAAGCGCTCACTGTTACAGAAAAGCAACAATTCATAAGTACGGCTAAGCCCATCTACAAACCTATGGATGCTGATGATTTTATTCAATTGATAGATGCCTACACTCAGGCGGCAATACGGGCTAAGAAAGCGGGGTTTGACGCCATTGAATTACATGCAGGACATGGTTATTTGTTGTCATCGTTTTTATCCCCTGCAATGAATCAGCGCAGCGATCATTACGGCGGCAGTGCAGAAAACCGAGCAAGATTACTGTGTGAGATTATTGACGCTATCAAGCAGGCATTGGGTGCTAAATTTCCTATAATTGTCAGATTGGATGCACATGAATTTGAAATTGAAGGCGGTATTACTATCGACCAGTCCATACTTCACGCTCAATACGCCGTTCAAGCCGGTGCTTGCGCTATTGATGTTAGCGCCTACGGTAACGGCCTATCTTCATCAGCGTTTACCACTGCGCCGCTAGTCCATGAACCCAATGGGTTGTTAGATTTTGCCAGACAAATTGCCAAAGCCATCAGTGTGCCCATTATTGCAGTGGGCAGAATAACTCTCGATGCAGCTGAAAAAGCCATACGCAACAATGAAATTGACTTTGTGGCAATGGGTCGAAAACTTCTGGCAGACCCCGAGTTGCCTCATAAATTGGCAATCGACAAAAAGTCCATTCGCCCTTGTATTTATTGTTATGTTTGCGTCAGTCAACTATTTATCAACAACCCTATGCGCTGTGCAGTTAATCCTGCTATTGGACAAGAGGGTCAGTATGCTAATTTAATTTCGCCTGATATTTCCAAAAATATAGCAGTAGTAGGAGCAGGTCCTGCAGGGATGGAAGTGGCAAGATTATTGTCGCTTCGCGGACATAAAGTTACATTATACGAGCAAAATCGCCAGTTAGGTGGCACCGCTAGAATTGCAGCCCTCCCTTATAGCCCTAACCAGGATTTAATTAAATGGCAACAATACTGCCTTAAAAGCTCATCTGTTACGGTTAAACGCCATTGTCAAGTAACTGCCGAAACGCTTGTTGCCAGACAACCTGACCATATTATTTTGGCAGTAGGAGCTAAGCGCCAATCCCCTGATATAACGGGTAAAGACCAACCCCATGTATTTGATGGAGAGCGCTTAAGGAATTTACTGCTTGATTATCCTGATAATAAATTACCCATGTACCAACGTCTTATATTAAGTGCTGGTCGTCTTAGCAGATTATTAAATAATATTGATGCGCTGCGCTTAATAAGCAAGTTATGGTTACCGCTTGGCAAACGTATTGTACTGATTGGCGGCGGTTTAGTGGGGCTGGAACTGGCAGAGTTTTTAGTTGTGCGCAACCGCACCATCACAGTTCTAGAGCCTGGTAATCAATTAGGCGCAGAACTGAGTTTAATTCGCCGTGCACGTTTAATAAAGCAGTTATTATCATTAAATATTCAATTGTTGACTGACGTTTCAGACATTGCGATTAATCCTAAACATATTAAATTTAGTAAATCTGGAGCAACCTCAACCCTACCAGTCGATTCCGTTATTATTTCACTTGGTGCAACTGATAATCAAGATTTGAAAGAGTCTCTAAAATTGATAAACAGTAATATACCGATTTCCAGCATTGGCGATTGCCACCAAGTGAAGTATATAGAAGGCGCTATGCACAGCGCCCACGAATTAGCCGTAACCATTTAAAATTAAATACTATGAACCCACCAAACTCTCAATTATTAACTGGCAAAGTAGCCATGGTAACAGGTGGTGGCAGCGGTATTGGTCGCGCTACCTGTCTAAAATTTGCCGAAGAGGGTGCTGCAGTTCTGGTGGTAGATATGAACAGCGAATCCGCCAACCAAACAGTTGACATGATTTTAAGTAAGGGCGCTAAAGCCTGTTCTGCTACGGCAGATGTATCCAACGAAACAGAAGTTAGCAAAGCTGTGGATAAAGCTATATCAGAGTACGGTGCTTTACATATAGCGTCAAACAATGCCGCGCTCTCTGTTGGCAGTAACTTGCTTGCCGATACGGATACTGAAAACTTTAATAAAACCTATGCTGTTACTTTAAACGGCGTTTTCTACTGTATGAAATATCAAATTCCTGCCATGATTAATTCTGGCGGCGGCGCTATTGTCAATATTGGCTCGCGCGCAGCCGAAAAACCAAATTTAATGATGGCAGCCTACGATTCCGCTAAAGCTGCTGTTAACGGTATCACTCGCTCTGCCGCCAAAGAATACGCTCTTAAAAACATTCGTGTTAATTGTGTCAATCCTGGTGTGGTGCGGACCGAAGGTATTGATCGCTACTTGGCTGTCAACCCTAAACACGAACCACGTTTTTTAAAAAGCATTGCGTTAAATCGCCTGGCTGACCCCAAAGAACTAGCCGAAGCCGTTGCCTGGCTTTGTAGTGACAGAGCTTCCTATATCACTGGACAATCTATTAATGTTGACGGTGGTATACTGGGCTAGTCATTTACCACTATTACGATTGCTGTTAAACGATGACTAAGTGGTAAAAAACCTGATAAATAAAGTACCCCCAAACGACACAGACATAACAGCGAATGACAGGAATCCAATAAGTGTTGTTGACATTGGTTGCACAGCGCCAGGTACTGGTTAGCGCCCAAACGAGGAAAGCTGCTATCCATAGTATGATTGCAATTGTCGCTAAGTACGTACCATACACATCGGGAATACTAATAAAACTGAATATCCCGATCAAGATACCTGCAAGTGGGGTTGAGAACAGCACGAAGAATAATGCGCCTAATGAATAATATGCTACAAAACATACCCATAATTTTTGTTCACCCTTCCAGCCCATAGCCAAATGTTTAGCAAGAAAGGGTTTAAAGTTACGTTTTAGGCTATGTCCTAGTGAGTAAAGGCAAGGAATCAATACCAAACTGACCACACTTGCCGTTATGACTCCGGATGCTAGGGATATCGCCATCGGAATTAAAAATTTAGCCTGTGTGCTGGTCTCATTCATAATGGGAAGCAACCCCATAAATGTAGTAACAGAAGTTAAAAATATGGGCCTAAATCGATTTTTAGCACTGCGTATTAGTATGCTACTCAAGCTGAGCGCGGAAAATTGTTTGCGATTATTTTTTACATGATCAATCAATACCAAACTATCATTAACCACTACACCTGCTGCTGCCAGTATTCCCATCACCGACATTAAACTAATATTATTTCCTGTAATTAAATGCGCCCAAACTACTCCAATTAAACTAAAGGGAATGGATGCAATAATTAACAATGGATGCAGCAATGAACGAAACTGAATAGAGAGCAGGGCATAAATAATGAAGACTGACATTAAACCTAACCGTGTAATATCAATAACAAATTGAAATGTTTCTTGCTGTCCGCCACCTAACTCTACGTCCACTTCCGGATATTCGCGTTTGAATTGCTCTAATATTGCAGGTATGGTCGTACCCATATGTTGTGTTAGCGATATATTTTCATTGTCATAGTTAGCAAATACTTTAAGGCTAACTTGACCATCTACCCTGGTAATTTCTGCATAGCCTTCAGTATAGGTGGTATCGGCGACTGCCTGTAAGGGCAGTTCTCTTCCATCTTCGGTGCGTACACGGAATTCATTCAAACTATTGACATCATTGCGCTGGTCTTGAGGGTAACGCACCATTACTTTGACATCTTCTCTACCGCGTGGAATACGTTGTACTTCCTGACCAAAAAAAGCACGGCGCAATTGCACTGCAATTGTACGCAAATCCACTCCGAAAAAGTTAGCATAGCTGTTGGGCACAATTTCTAACTCTGGTCTTCCAATGGCTAAATTATCCTGAATGGAGTGCATTCCATCCACTGTACCTAATTGCTGTTGTAACCACTGCCCTGCGGCCTCTAACTCAACCACATCTTTACCAAATATTCGCAGTTCTAAATCAGAATCTTCAAAATTAACGGAGTCCAGTACGTCAAATCGCTCGGCTTGTTGAATAGTACCTACATATTCTTGCCATTTTTGACTGAATGCAATAGCGCCATAGGTGCGGTATTCTTCGTCCACTAATTCAACAATAGTTGTTAATTCTTTGCCTTCTAATGTCACAAACCGACCTTTGATATAGCTAGTATCACCTGTTTCCTGCATAAATGTTTGTTCTGCTTTTAATGCAGAGAGTTCAATATGCTGACTTATCGTATTAATTTCAGCAAAAGGCACTTTTTCATTAAAAGTCACTGTCATTTGAATGCTGTCTAACTCAACATCAGGGGTTAGCTTTACTTTCACCCAGCCACCTATAACCAATGCAAGAGATACCATAAAAAACACTAAAAACCATGCAATGGTATGACCTCTGTTTTGCAAACGCCGATAAATAAATGGCCGGTAGCGCCTTACCAAAAAATAGCGAAAACCAGATTCAATTTTGCGTCGCAACTTGTTAAACACAGGGAAAACAGGTTGACTTTCAGGCTTTAAATGCGCTAAATGACTGGGTAAAATCAAGCAGGACTCCAATAGCGAAAAAGCTAACACCAATATGGGAATAGTTGCAAGTGGCGCCATAAAGTATGCCCAATCGCCACCTATTAGCAATAGTGGCACAAACACCAAAATGGATGTCAATACTGCAAAGAACACAGGTCGCGCCATCATTCCCGCACCAATTTGGGCACTGCGAATGCCATAGATTCCGCGTTGCTGTGTAGAATAAATACTCTCACCAATGATAATAGCATCGTCCACAACTATACCCAACACCATAATATAAGCAAATAAGGTAATGACATTCAGCGATGTATTAAAAATAGGCAATACCAACAAACTGCCAATAAACGCCACTGCAATGCCAATGGCAACCCATACAGCTAGTGCTGGCCTTAAAAAGAGCAATAGTACTATCAATAATAAAAACAAGCCACTTAGCCCATTTCTAACCAGCAAATTCAAGCGTTGTTCAAAGTAACTTGACTGATCTTGCCACACAATAATACTGTAGCCATCTGGTAGTGTTTTATTACGCTCTTCTATAAACTGTTTTGCCGACTCCGCTATTTTCAATACATTAGGGTTCTCATCTGAAAATAACTCTAGCACTGTTGCCAACCTTCCATTCATTCGGCTCAGTTTTGGTTCATCGACAAAGGCATCGCGGATGGTTGCAATATCCCCTAAATTAAGTTGTTGTCCATTACTGGAACCCAGCAGTGGAATCGCCGCGAAATCGATGGCGTCGTAAGCTTGATTACGCGCCTGTATTTGTATTTCGCCATTGTCAGAGCGAATCACTCCCCCGCCTAAATTAAGTGAGTAATTCCCCACTATTTGCGACACCTGATTAAATGACAATCCATATTGACGCAACGTATTTTCATCAATTTCGATACTGACTTCATAGTCGCGAATACCCACAATATTCACTTCTGGCACATCGGGCAATGCACTTAATTCATCTTTAAGTTGGTAGGACAACTCTTTGAGTGTAGCTTCATCTTCTCTCCCTAGAATGCCAATATTCAGTGCTTGTACTTTAAGGATGGATTGCTCAATTACCGGGCGTTCACTGTCTTGTGGAAAGGTGCTAATTGCATCCACTCTGGACTTGACGTTATCGAGTAACTTGTCTAGCGAATAGCTGTCACTGGCTTCAATTCTGGCGGTCCCCAGGTTGTTACTGGCAATACAAGTGGTTTTCTTTATTCCTTGCAAACCCTCAACCGCATCTTCAATTCTCATACAAATTTGTTGCTCGATGTCTCTTGGCCCTGCGCCAGGGTAGCTGACAGACACCATCACAACTCTTTCATTAAAATTGGGTTGTACTTCTTTATCAATATTGCCGATACCGCTTAAGCCACCAAAAATAATAAAAAGCATCATAAAATTTGCAGCAATGGGGTTTGCAGCAAACCAATTGACTAATCGATTCATCAGGTTACTTTGAGTAGATTACAGTTCAATAATTTTAGCATTAACTTCGTTGCCATCAACTGTCCACAACGGTCTTGAGACTACCAATTGTTGATTTTTTTCAACTCCGCTTATTTGAACCTGTTTACCATCTTTAGAAAGTAATTGTATCGCCGTTTTTACCAGTTTATTGTTTTCAACGATAAATATAAAATTGCCTTCCACTAAACTTTTAATCGGCAGTGTTACCACATTCTGTACAGCAGGCAAAGTCAATTCCACATTGACAAACAAACCAGGCAATAGCAGCGGTTGTTGTTGATTATCCACTTCGACAACCACCTGGTATAATCGTGTATTGATGTCAATATCGCCGTTAATTGCTGTAACCTTCCCCTTCCAACTGCTTGCGCTGTCTCTATCACGCAGCAATACTTCAATTGCAGGGTTGACCTGATAATTTTCCATGCCCAATACTTTTAATTGTTGTTTGTCGAGTGGCACCAACAATTGCAACTGCTGCGTATTATACAGCTCGGCAATGGATGAACCTTGTTGAACAAACTGGCCCAGGTTGGCATTTACCGCCGCAATACGCCCATTAAAAGGAGCTTGGATTTGTGTTAAGTCAAGGTTGACTTGCGCTAATTCCACACCAATTTCAGCAGCTTTTAATTGCGCACTTGCCGACTCTAGTTGAGGCTTTCGCAGGAAAAAATCATTGGCTTGCTTATTACCCAAGTCTTTCCAGCGCCCTTCTGCTTCCCTGGCCAAGGCTAATTCATTCGCCACCTGTAATTTGGCTTGCGCTAAAGATAATTCAGCTTGTGCTAACGCATTGCGATATTCAATATCCACCATTTTCGCTAATACATCTCCTCTTTTCACTTCTGCCCCAACAATTAGTTGCCGGCCAACTTCTGAAATAATACCAGAGACTCTGGCATTTAACTGGATGCGTTGTTTGGTGGTGACACCAGCCTGCGATTGAACGCTAATAAGCTGGTTTTCAGGTTCGGCAATAATTACCTCAACCAATGGTGGACGTTTGGGTTCAATACCCTGCAATTCTATTTGAGGCCTGCCCAAAATAATAGCAACTGCCAGCAATGTTCCAAGGGCAATAATCAGTAAAGTGCTAACACTTGCTGGCAGTTTAGACATATTAACGAATAATAATTGAATGGATTGGCAATGTATTTTAACGTATATACTTGGTATTTACGTGCGTAATATTGACCTTTACCCAAAATTTAATTAATCTATGTAGCCTTATCTATAAACAAGTAGAGATCCCTATGAAATTTTTATATCGCCGTCCGACATTGCTGACTAAAGCTTATCGTTGGCTAGCCCTGACCTCTCTTTCTGCTATTTTGGTTCCGAGTGTTTTCGCACAGATTGAAGAAATTGTTGTTACAGCGACCAAGCGACAAGCAACACTGCAAGAAATTCCTATAGCAGTTTCTGTCGTAGGTCAGGAAACTATTCAACAAGCAAGAATTCTGGATTTACTGGATATACAATCAGTCGTTCCATCGCTTAGAGTTAATCAGTTACAGTCTTCCCAAAATACTAACTTCACTATTCGCGGCTTTGGTAATGGTGCCAATAATGCGGGGATAGAGCCTTCAGTAGCTGTTCTCATTGATGGTGTTATACGGTCGCGTTCTTCTGGTCGAATTGGCGATTTACCCAATCTTGAACGTATAGAAGTTATTTCTGGACCACAAAGCACATTGTTTGGAAAAAATGCTTCTGTAGGCGTAATTAGTATTGTCACCTCGAAACCGCAACAAGAAACACAAGGCAACATTCAGGTTGGCTTTGGCAATTTTAATGAAGCTACAGCTAGAGGTTATGTCACTGGCGGTATCACTGACAATTTAGCACTAAGCCTGGGTGGTTCGATTACTTTACGTGATGGTTACTTTGACAGTATTGACCCGAACCTGGATAATGTTAACGATAGAAACCGTTGGAGTTTACGAGGTCAAGCCCTTTATACAACTGATAGTTTTGAAGCACGATTTATTGCAGATTATTCCACTTTAGAAGAGCAGTGCTGTGGTGTTACCAATGTAGTGGAAAGCGAAACATCAGCTATTATTGATAACTTGAATGCCACTCTTAACAACGAGATTCCCGGCCAGGGTTTAGCAAGTGTCAATGATCCATTCTCTTTTATTGCTTTTCAAAATACCGATTCAATAAATGAACTGGATGATTATGGTTTTTCATTACATCTGGAAAAAATATTTTCCAGCTTTGACATATCATCTATTACTGCTTACCGCTTTAACGATAGTTTCTTTGATACTGATGCCGATTACAATAGGCTCAATATACTTGATAGTGTGAGAAGTGACCAGGAAATTTCAACATTCACTCAAGAAGTCAGAATTACATCGAATACTGAAGGTAGAGTTGACTGGATGGTAGGTGGCTATTTATTTCTTGAAGATGTTAATTTAAACGCGGGTTTGGAATATGGTGAAGATATACGTGAATATGTTGATGTATTAGCGGGAGGTGCTGCAACCCTGGGTTTTATAGAATCTTCTCTCGGGTTAGAAGCTGGTACTTTCTTTGCAGGAGATACTCTTACTGACGAATTTTTTACCCAGGATGATACTACCTATTCCATCTTTTCTACTGTCGACTTCCATATTACTGATCGCCTGACCTTGACTGGCGGCATAAACTATACCCAATCTAAAAAAGATTTCAGTGGCAGGACAGTAAATAGCGATGTCTTTTCAGCCGTTGACTTTACTGGCCCCCAAGGTGCTGCTGTAATTCAAGCTACTCCAGGAGCCGTTCCAAGTGTTATTTTTGCAGAAGGTCTTGGAGAATTTGAATCATTTGAGGATACTTTTGGGCTAGCACCTACAGAAGCTAATAGGGATGCTGTTGCTGCTAACCCCGATACTGCTGCTGCTTTTGTTATTTTCAATGCAACGGTAGATGCACTAGCGGCTAACCCGACTGTGGCAGCTGCCGTAGCAGCTGCTGTAGCTGCCAGCCCTAACAGTCCGTTATCAGATCTTCAAGGGCTTCAATTCCAGCCTCCGTTTTTAGCATTTCCAAATGCTGTAGAAAATAGCTCAACTGATGATGACGATGTGAGCTGGACCGCCAGACTGGCTTATGATTATTCCGACCAACTCAATTTTTACTTTAACGTAGCGACAGGCTTTAAAGCCAGCTCCATAAATTTATCACGTGATTCAAGGCCACTGGCTTCGGATATTCCCGCCCTGGAACAAGCAGGCTTAACGCAGCCTAATCAAGCATCGGGTACCCGTTTTGCACTACCCGAAGAAACTTTGGTTTATGAAATAGGTGCAAAAGGCAACTATGATAACTTTTCATTCAATATTGCTTTATTTGACCAAACCGTTAAAAACTTCCAAAGCAATGCATTCATCGGATCTTCGTTCGTATTAACTAATGCAGGTGAACAAAGTGTACAAGGTGCAGAGATAGAACTCACCTATTTACCCATTGAAAATTTGGAACTTAAGTTTTCAGGAACCTTTTTAGACCCTGTATTTGATAGCTTCCCTAACGCTCCTGGTCCTATTCCCGGTGTTCCCATTGACCGTACAGGTGATGACCCTGATAATGTAAATACCACATCATTATCATTTATAGTAAATTATAGCCATGACTTTGGCAACGGAATTTCAGGCTACCTACGAGCTGACTATCAATATGAAAATGCAACGCAGCATTCCGTTAATTTGACACTGGCTAGCCTGGCACAATCTGCACTGGCACCAGCTGCATCTCCTGGTACTGACTTGACTACCACTCCTCCCACACCAGGAATCGCTCAAACTGTTGACTTTGTTCCAGGCTTTGAAAGCCGCGAACAGAGCCTTGTCAACGCCAGTGCTGGTCTTAGGTTTGAGGAACAAGAAATCGAATTACAAGTATGGGGTCGCAACATTTTTAATGATGAGTTTGTTACCACCTTATTCCCAGGTGTTGCTCAGTTTGGTATTGTAAATGCATATCCCAATCAACCTGCCACTTATGGCGTATCTGTGCGCAAGAGCTTCTAAAAAACCAACACTATTGAAACGGGCAGGCTCGACCTGCCTTTTTTAATTTGGGTTTAACTATTCACCATAATCTTTGGACTTTCAGTCTTCTCTTTTAAATTGGCCTTCAATAGTTTGGCGTTCATTACCTCTTCTTGGTTTACTTGCCTGTTTTGAAAACAGGATATGTACCATTAAATTTCTGATTGGAGGGATCAATAACAATACACCGATTGTATCACTAATAAAACCTGGAATTATTATTGCTACAGCTCCTGCTACTTTCAAAACGGTGGATAAAGCAGAACTATCTACAGCATTGTTTTGCCAATCTCTTCGATATTGATTAACTTGCTCAAAGCCTATCAACCGTAATAAGTTTACACCTATCATGGCGGATAGCACAATCCAAACGATAGTGGTAAAACCGCCAATTCGGCTACCAAGTTCTATCAAAAGCCACAATTCTAAAAAAGGGAATAAAATTAAGTAAAACATAACTAATTTATTAATAAAGTTCTATGACAGAATGTATTATTAATTCGGCATGGAAATATTGAACAAATATGTGGCACAAGGAAGTACCGCCGACGAGCAATAAAATACGCAGGAGCGATATTTTATTGCGAGGTTAATAGTATACAACATCACAAAAATATTTTATCCTGGATTATGCAGAGCATTCAACAACAACTGATATACTAGGTGTCACGTCCCACTGTCCGCGCAGGGTTATGAGCTGGGGTTGCACCGGTAATCCCACCGAAAAAAGCAGTGTGCTTAAAAGTAGAATTTTCTACTTAATTTTTGTACTATATTTGATTATGAAAACATCCCGATTTAATGAAAACCAAATTGTTGGAATATTGAAACAACAGTCTGATGCTGGTCTTGCGGTTTCCGATATTTGTCGTGAACATGGCATTAGCAGTGCGACTTTTTATAAATGACGTAGTAAGTATGGGGGGATTACCGTAGCTTTCAAGCTTGATTAGATGACAAATCTGTCGAAGTCGGGTAACACTCTTTATTGATTAACAAGCTTCCTGTAAGCCTCTGCACTAGGATGGTCAGGCTGAACTTCCAGTAGTTTTTTTATGTTTTGAATGACTAAATCATTCTTTCCCAAACCTTGATAGATAGCCGCTAAGTTTTGATATACATAGCCAGAACGCGGTGCCAGTGATTGCATATGGTTAGCAAGCGGCAAGGCTTTTTGAAATTGACCTGTGGTGGAATAATAATTCACAGCACGGTTAAGTGAATTAAGATTGTTTGGGTAGCTGTCTAACACTTCCATAATTGCTTTTTCAGTGTTGGGGTGGTTGAGCTTTTTGTAGGTAATGGCTTTATATTTAAGCATATCGTACTTATAGGGATTGTGCTTATAGGCTTTTTCAGCGGAAACAATTGCCTCAGTGTACTGCTTTGTCTCTACTTGAAAATGGGTTTTGCGGTACCAAATCTCAGCTTCAAACCATTGCACAAACAGTATGATTGATGTCAAAGAAGCAGCCATAAAGCCAATGCTAATTGGTTTAGTTGTCGACTTTGGCAGCGACCACTGCCATTTATTTTGTTCGCTGCTGGTAATTAGTGTGAGATAAACCACAAATAAAAATAAGGTATGCGGCAATTGTAAGGGGAAGCTAAATAGCGCGTCAAAACCAATGGCAATTAGGCAACCGATAATGCCTGAAAGCAGCATTTTTTGTTGAAAGCTATTCTCTTCATTTTTGAAAAAACGCCATAAGTGGCGCAGTACCAGTACGATTAGTGCAATAAATAAAATAAGTCCTATGGTACCGGTTTCTACAATGAGTTGAATATAATCATTATGTGTATGGTTGCTTTGGCTGTCTAGCCTTACACCAAAATCAAACCCATGCAACTGATGATATATGGGGTACTCAATTAGCCAGTTATTAACTCCAATTCCAAACAACCAATTATCTAAATACAAGTCAACGGCATTGCGCCATTTAATAAGTCTTACATTGCTGGACTCAAAATTGGTTGTTGCTTGTTTGCCAATGGATTGTAATTCTTCATTAAATCCAGTGATAGCACTGGGGTTAAAACCAGTACGATCAATGTGTACCATGCAAATTATGAACGTCAGGGAAACCAGCAAGGTCTGCAGTCTTGTTTTATTGATAAATGATTGTTTGCTCTGTTTTCTGATTAACCATAAAACCAGGATAAAATAGACAATAGCAATAGCCATTGACAGCCATGCTGCGCGTGCAAAAGTATATAAAATATAGATTTGGATAAGGGCAGTACCTATGGCATAAAACCATTGCTTAGCCGTAGATTGGTTGACCCAATACAAGGCTATACCTAACGGGAAAGTCATTAATGCATAATGAGCTCCCATATTTTTATTGCCGAAAAAAGAAGCTGGTGGGGCAGCTTGTACTACCCAGCTGAAACTGGTTAAATACTGAGCAATACCTACAATCGCTGCAATGACACCACTTGCAAATACAAATTGCAACAGCTGTTCCCAGTGTTTACTTTGCATCCATGTTGTGATAATAAAGAAGCCAATAATAGCGGTTAACCAATACAATATGTAGGAAAAAGCTTCAAATTTGTTGTGTGCCCATAACGATGTACTGATAATCCACAGCATTAGGGTTAATAGCAATAAGCTACTCAATGACATGCTAATAGTGGCTTTGCCTTGCCTGTACAATGCGAAGCCTGTAAATGCAGTCATGCTGACTTGCAACCAGGATGCCATTGACATCCATGGGTGGGCAGTTACTACACCAATGGAATTGCCTAAAAATTGCGAGTAAACCGAGACAATAGGAGTAGCTGCTACCAAGATACAAAAAAATGTCAGCCAGTGGGTTGGCAGTGTAAAGGCTTTGGAGGACTTTTTCGATTTTGCCACTTTTAATACTGTTACAGTGAAGCGGGATTGATCAGGTTTGTAATTGAGCTTTAAGCGCTGTCAGAGAGTTGTCAAATGCAGCAGGTAACTTTTCGGGGCTATTGCCTCCACCTTGCGCGCTGTCTGCTCTGCCGCCGCCCTTACCGTCAATAGTTGCAGCAATTTGCTTTATAATATCGGCTGCAGAAATATTTTTGCATTGATTGACGCTAGCCAATAGTGACACTTTTGATCCAATGACACTGGCGAGTACGATAACACTTTTGCCTAACTTATTTTTGAGTTGATCCATCAATTGGCGTATAGCTTTGGAGTCTATGGCATCTAGCTGTTTGAATAATATTTTAATATCGGCTATTGCAATGGCATCGGAAGTTAAGTCAGTGCTATTACCGCTGGCAAGTTTCGCTTGCAATTGGCTGTTTTGCTTTTGTAATTGTTTGATAGTTGATAACAGTTGATTCACTTTATCGAGAGTATTTTGATTGTCACTTTTCAGCATGCTTTGTATTTGCTGCAACTTGCGTTGACTGACAATGGCTTGCTGTGCAGCTATAGTTCCGGTAATAGCCTCAATTCGCCTAATACCGGCAGCAATGCCCGATTCGGCAACAATACTGAAAAAGCCAATATCACCTGTGCTGGAAACGTGAGTTCCACCGCATAATTCAATGGAGTAGGGTTTGTTAGAATTCGTATTGGTGCCCATGGATAACACTCTGACACTATCGCCGTATTTTTCTCCAAACAATGCCATAGCTCCTTTTTGGGTAGCTTCGTCTTTGCTCATATATTCGACAGACACTGGACTATTAGCAATAATTTGTTGATTGACTTCTAGTGCGATGGCATCAAGTATGTCATGTGAAATCGGCTCGGGGTGCGAGAAGTCAAAGCGCAGTTTCTGGCTCTCGACTAATGAACCTTTTTGTAGCACATGCTCGC
Organism: Pseudomonadales bacterium; assembly: GCA_965204215.1. Taxonomy (GTDB): domain Bacteria; phylum Pseudomonadota; class Gammaproteobacteria; order Pseudomonadales; family GM7GCV1; genus CBDBDZ01. The sequence continues at coordinate 170,038 of CBDBDZ010000013.1, forward strand.
CAAGGTGCCTGCGCAAGGCTTCATGCAATAAGTGTGTGGCAGAGTGGTTGGCGGCGGTGGCGCTGCGAATGAAGTCATCGACCTTGGCGGTAATTGTTGCTTCGGGCGTGAATGTTCCATTTGTCACTATGCCTTTGTGCATATAATGGCCCTGCTGTGATTGGCAATCACTTACTTCAAAGCAACTACCATTGGTTGTCGTTAGCGTGCCGGTATCACCCACTTGACCGCCTGACTCTGCATAAAAAGGAGTGGTATTTAATACCACATAACCTTCCTGGTTGACAGTTAATTGTTGTAAGGTTTGACCTTGTATATCATAAAGCGCACAAATGGTAGATTGTAGTCGGGTTTGTGAATAACCAGTAAATTCAGTTTGACCTTCCAGATCAATAATTCCTAATTGTGAACTTGCAAATTTATTGCTGTCTCGCGCCTGTTGGCGTTGTTGTTGCATACACTGTTCATAGCCTTCCATATCCAGTTGCAGTCCTTGTTCACGTGCGATGTCGTTGGTTAAATCGGTCGGAAAACCAAAGGTGTCGTAGAGTCTAAAGATGATATCACCAGGAATGGTGTCATTCGATAATTCATCAATAGCGTTGTTAAGAATGGTTAATCCATTGTCAAGGGTTCGAGAAAACTGCTCTTCCTCGTTCAGTAATAATTTTTCGATTTGTTGCTGATGCGTTATTAATTCAGGGTAGGCTTCGCCCATTTCTTTACAAAGTGGTGCGACTAATTTGTGAAAAAATGTATGGTTTACACCGAGCTTGTGACCGTGGCGTAGCGCTCGTCGAATAATACGGCGCAACACATAGCCGCGCCCCTCATTGGAAGGGTGAACTCCGTCGATAATTAAAAAGCAACCTGAACGGATATGATCGGCAATGACACGTAGAGATTGATTGCTTAAATCGCTTTGATTGGTAACTTTTGCAGCGGCACTTAACAAGTTTTGAAACAGGTCAATGTCGTAATTATTGTGTTGGTGTTGCAGCACGGCAGCCATTCTCTCTAACCCCATTCCTGTATCCACACAGGGGTTGGGAAGAGTTATCATGGAACCATCGGCTTGTTGTTCAAATTGCATAAACACCAAATTCCATATTTCTATGTAGCGGTCGCCATCGTCATTAGGGCCACCTGGCGGGTCGCCTTCAACAGTTTCGCCATGGTCAAAAAATATTTCAGAGCAGGGTCCGCAAGGTCCGGTATCGCCCATCTTCCAAAAATTGTCTTCATCCAGACGGGAAATGCGATTGGGGTCAAACCCTATGTCATTAACCCATATATCAGCGGAATCGTCATCGCTGATATGGACTGTCACCCAAAGTTTTTCAGGTGGTAGCTGCAGCGTTTTGGTTAAAAATTCCCAGCTAAATTGAATGGCTTCACGTTTGAAATAGTCGCCAAAGCTAAAGTTGCCTAGCATTTCAAAAAAGGTGTGGTGACGCGCAGTATAGCCCACATTTTCCAGGTCGTTGTGTTTGCCTCCAGCGCGAACACAGCGTTGAGCTGTGACGGCTCTTTTGCAGGATGGCGTTTCATTACCCAAAAAGTAATCTTTGAACTGTACCATGCCTGAATTGGTGAATAGCAAGGTGGCATCGTTATTGGGTACCAGTGAGCTGCTGGGTATTATTTGGTGTCCTTTGTCTTTAAAAAATTGTAAAAATTTACTGCGAATTTCAGCGCTTTTCATAAAATGTTAGAGCTATAGAGATTGTTCGCTAAACTGTTTGTCAGCTAATATATGTAAGTGCAGGTGAAATATGGTTTGTCCTGCATCTGCCCCATTGTTGATAACAAGGCGAAAAGCTTTGTCAACGCCCTGTTCTCTTGCCACTTCTCCTGCAACCCACAGTAAATGCCCTAACAGTTTTTTTTGTTCTGAGTTAGCATCGACCAGACGTGGAATAGGTTCGACAGGAATAACTAGTAAATGAACAGGGGCCTGCGGGTTAATGTCTCGTATGACAATGCAATACTCATCTTCGTAAAGTTTTTCCGAGGGTATTTCGCCTTCAATAATTTTGGTGAATAATGTTTTTTCGTTCAATGCTTTCTCCATTGCTCAATTTCATCTTCACTTAATTGCCTGGCCTCGTCTTCAAGCATAACGGGAATGTCATCGCGAATAGGATATGCGAGTCTGGATGCGATACAAATAAGTTCGTTGGTACTATCATCGTATTTAAGCGGTGCTTTGGTAACAGGACATACCAGTAAGTCGAGCAACTGTTTATCCAGCATGGTTAGCCTGTCACCACAACTTGTTCAGCGGCAATCATCTGCCCCTGCTTGGCCGATTGCTGAAAGCTTTCGATTTGATCGAAATTCATGTAACGATAGATATCGTCGCTCATGGAGTCAATTTTTTCGGCGTATTGCAAATATTCTGCGGGGGAGGGCAATCTACCTAATAGTCCACCTACGGAAGCAAGTTCTGCAGAGGTAAGATAGACATTTGCACCATTTCCTAAACGGTTGGGGAAATTGCGTGTGGATGTGGATAGCACAGTGCTGCCCGATGCTACTCGAGCCTGGTTACCCATACACAGCGAGCAGCCAGGCATTTCAGTGCGTGCGCCTGATTTGCCGTAAATACTGTAATAGCCCTCTTGCATCAAGGCGTGTTCATCCATACGTGTGGGTGGTACAATCCACATGCGGGTCTGGACAGGTTCAGCATTGGATTCCAGCAATTTGCCTGCAGCGCGAAAATGCCCAATATTGGTCATGCATGAACCAATAAACACTTCGTTGACAGTATCGCCTTGTACTTCTGACAACAATCTGGCATCGTCGGGATCATTAGGGGCACAAACAATAGGCTCATTGATGTTGGCTAGGTCTATATCAATTACTGTAGCGTATTTTGCGCCTGCATCAGCACTAAGTAATGTGGGAGACTCTAACCATTTTTCCATTGCAGCGGCGCGGCGTTCAAGAGTGCGGATATCGCCATAGCCCTCGGCTATCATCCAACGCAACATCACAATATTGGAGCGTAAATATTCACTGACGGAGTCTTCCGAAAGTTTAATGGTACAACCAGCAGCAGAGCGTTCAGCTGATGCGTCAGATAGTTCAAACGCTTGTTCACAAGTAAGGTTTTCCAAGCCTTCAATTTCGAGAATGCGACCAGAAAAAATATTCTTTTTGCCTTTTTTTTCAACGGTTAACAGACCTTGTTGAATGGCGTAATAAGGTATGGCGTGGACTAAGTCGCGCAAAGTAATACCCGGTTGCATTTCGCCTTTGAATCTAACCAGAACTGATTCTGGCATATCAAGCGGTATAACGCCAGTGGCGGCGGCAAAGGCTACCAGGCCAGAGCCAGCGGGGAATGAGATGCCGATTGGAAAACGAGTGTGCGAATCGCCACCTGTACCAACGGTATCAGGCAATAACATGCGATTGAGCCAACTGTGAATAATACCGTCACCAGGTCGTAATGATACACCACCGCGATTGCGAATAAAGTCAGGTAATGTATGTTGCGTTTCAATATCGACAGGTTTGGGGTAAGCAGCAGTATGGCAGAATGATTGCATGACCAGGTCGGTTGAAAATCCGAGACAGGCAAGGTCTTTCAATTCGTCTCGGGTCATGGGGCCTGTGGTGTCTTGAGAGCCCACAGTTGTCATTTTTGGTTCACAGTAATCGCCAGGCAATACACCGTCAACGCCGCAAGCCTTGCCCACCATCTTTTGAGCAAGAGTAAAGGCCTGGTTAGACTGGTGTGAGCTGGAAGGTGGGTTGCGAAATACCTCGCTAGTGCCTAGCCCTAAATGCTCACGTGCACGATTGGTAAGCCCTCTGCCGATGATTAAATTGATTCTGCCGCCAGCTTGTACGCCATCCAGCAACACTTCAGAGCGCAATTCAAATTCGGTGATAACTGTGCCATCGGCATCAAGAATTTTGCCATCATAAGGACGTATTTCAATTTCCTGACCAAAACTAATATCGTCAACCGGACATTCAAATACCAGCGAGCCTGCATCTTCTAAAGTATTGAAAAATATAGGGGCAACTTTATTGCCAAAGCATATCCCACCTGTGCGTTTGTTAGGGGTGCCAGAAATATCGCTGCCGAAATACCAAAGTACAGAATTCACACCTGATTTGCGTGAAGAGCCTGTACCTACCACATCGCCAACCATGCTAACAGGTAAACCCTGTGCTTTGAGCGCTTCAATTTGTGCTATAGGACCTATAGTGCCATCTTCATCAGGCGTTAGACCTGCTCTTGGCATTTTATACATGGCTTGTGCATGTAGCGGAATATCAGGACGCGACCATGCATCAGGGGCAGGGGACAGGTCATCGGTATTGGTTTCGCCAGGAACTTTAAAGACCAGAGTGCGAATAGACTCAGGTACAGCGGGGCGCGAAGTAAACCATTGTGCATCAGCCCAACTTTGAATGACTTCTTTAGCTAGCGCATTGCCATTATCGGCTTTTTCAGCAACATCGAAAAATGCATCAAAAATCAATACGGTATGTTTTAGCGCATCAGCGGCGGCTTGTGCCAGTTCGCGGTCTTCCAGTAAATCAATCAATATTGCTACATTGTAGCCACCGTGCATATTGGCGAGTAAGTCAACGGCTTGAGAACGGTTAATAAGTGGTGAGCTTTCTTCACCAGTAATAATGGTCTTGAGAAATCCTGCTTTAATATATGCAGCTTCGTCAACACCAGGTGGTACGCGATTAGTGATTAAGTCTAACAAAAAAGCATCGTCACCAGCAGGAGGTTTTTTTAGTCCTTCTACCAATTCCTGCATCCATTCAACATTGATTGGCTTAGGGGGGAGGTTATTGGCTTTGCGTTCTTCTACGTGTTGGCGATAGCTGTCTAACATGGTTATTTCTCAATTAAAGTGATATTAAAATTGCTGTAAATCAATAGGGTTAGCTTTGTCTAACAGGGTGTCTATCTGGTTTAGGTCACTTGCATTGAGTACGCCAGATTGATATTTTAGTTGTAAACTATTGATTAAATAGTCATAACGTGCAGTGGAATAATTGCGTTCAGCTTGATACAAATTGCGTTGTGCCAGCAGTACGTCTACAAGGTTGCGTGTGCCAGATTGATACCCAGCCTGGGTGGCTTCCAAAGCGCTTTGACTGGATTTAATGGATTGTTTATAAGCGGCAATTTGTGCTTCATTAATATTGACCTGCAAAAATGAGGAGCGCACGTTTTGAGTTAAGTCGCGCTCGGCTTGTTTTAAATTAAATGCTTGCTGGCGTTGTTGGTAGTAGGCTTGACGGCGCTCACTGTTGATTCTGCCGCCAGAGTAAAGAGGTAGCCTAAAGGCTATATTCCAGGCGTTTCTATCAGTGTCCGACTGGTTGTTGGCGGGTACGATTATTTGATTAGGAGCATCGCCAGATAACGTAAAACCTTGTCGTTCTAAATCCTGAGTACTCCATTGCCAGCCAAAGGTTACAGTTGGATAGTGTTCAGCGCGTTTTACTTTATAATTATATTTAGCAACTCGCAGGTTATGCTGTGCTTCTGAAAGGGTTTGGCTGTTTTTAGCTGCTAAATTTACCCATTCATTGACATCATCAGGTTGTGGTTTGCCAAAAGCAATGTCCTGGACTTTGGAAATATTAACAAGTTCTTTACCAATAATGGCTTCCAGGCGTTGCTGCTGGTCGGTAATATTGCCTTTGGCTTCTACTATTTGCGCAAGCAACAAATCAATGGATGTTTGGGCATCATACACATCGGTTATGGAGGTCAGACCAACTTCATAGCGTTGTTTGGTTTGATTTAATTGCTCAGACAGTGCCTCTTGTTCACTTTTTAAAGTGTTATATAAGTCGATGGCGCGCAACACCGATAAATACCTTTCGGCTATGCGAAAAATAATATCCTGCTTTTGGTTTTGGAATTGAGATTCCGCTATGGAAATATTCGCCAGTACCTGTTTGTAAGCGTAAAATGCGCGCAAATCAAAGAGTGTTTGAGTGACATCAAACTGGTAGTTTGTTATTTGTGCATCGCCGCTTTGCAGCACTGTAAATGGGTCTGTACCAGTTACATCATTCGATGAATCAGCATAATTTGCGCTAAAATTTATACTGGGCAATAATTCTGCTCGCGCCTGCCCTTTTAGTTGTTTGCTGGCCTTATAAGCCTCTTTGGCAGCCTGATATTGCGCATCATTTTCCAAAGCTAGTTGATAGACAACCTGCAGGGTAGAGGCTTGAGCTGTAAAACTCAAACATACTATTATAAGTGCAGTAACTTTAAAGTCAGGCATTAGAGATAAAAGGAATTTTATTAGTGGCAATCTTAACATAATCTCAATTACAGTCTGATAATTTTCTCATAATGAGCAGGGATTAAACGCGCAATCCAATCAATGATTTTGGCATCGGCCCCTAACACGAGACGTTTACGTTTTTTAGATACTGCATTAAGAATTTTGGTTGCAGCTTTATCGGCGGATGTTAACGCTTTTTGTTCAAAATGTTTTGCCAACGTATTTTTACTGGCGTCGTCTTTTTGGGTGCGGGCATTGTTAACAATATTGGTTTTAACCCCGCCCGGATGTACACAGGTTACGCCAATATGGGTATTTTGCAATTCTATTCTAAGAGCTTCTGTATAGCCTCTCAATGCGAATTTTGATGCATTGTATGCCGACTGTTTAGCTACGCCGATAATACCAAATACGCTAGAGATATTAATAATATGTGCAGTGTCAACCTGTTTTAAACAGGGCAAAAAATATTGGGTGCCGTATACGGAACCCCAAAAGTTAATATTGTGTACCCAGCGAATATCTTCTATTGATTGTGTTTCCACATGGTCAAGCAAGGTGACACCAGCATTGTTAAATACCATATTGACTTGTTGATGTTGTCTGATAACTTCATCGACAAATTGTGAATAGGCTTGTTCATCGCTAACATCCAACTGATATTTGCTGATTGATGCATTTTGATTAGTCATGAGCGACTGTGTTTGAAGGAGTTGTTCCCAATCAATATCTGCTAGCGCGACATGAACGCTATACTTATTTAATTGAATGGCTAATTCGCGACCAATTCCAGAGGCGGCTCCAGTAATGACAGCAACTAACCCCGCCCAGGTATTTTTGACATTGTTTTTCATGGCTTAGAGTATATAATATTTAGTTGATAAACCTAAATTATAGTTAGCATGAAACTTAATTGGCAGCAAATAAATAATGTCATTCTCGATATGGATGGAACTTTGCTGGATTTGGGTTTTGATAATTTCTTTTGGTGTGAATTAATACCGCAAGTTTATGCTGAAAAAAATCAAATAAGTTTTGAACAGAGTCAAACCCTTATTTTCAGGAAAATGCGAAATGTCTATGGACAAATAGAGTGGTATTGTCTGGATTACTGGAAGCAGTTGTTAGCAATTGATATTCATCAATTAAAATTTGAATGCCGTCATAAAATTTCTTTAAGGCCAAATACACTGTGGTTTCTAGAGCAATTAAAACAACACAATAAACAGCTTATTCTGTTCACCAACGCTCATAGCTATTCGATGAATTTAAAACTTGAACAAACAGGAATAGCGCATTTTTTCAAGCATTGTATTAGTACTCATCAATTTGGAGTTTCAAAAGAAAACCAACAATGTTGGTACAATTTACAGCAATTAGTGGGTTTTGAGAAAAGTGAGTCATTGTTTATGGATGATTCGCAGATGGTGTTAGACAGTGCTGTTGAATTTGGAATTGGATATGTATTAGGTATATCCAAACCCGATTTGAACAAACCAGTTAATGTGCTGAATCGAATTGATGTTGTAGAGGATTTTAATCAGTTAGTGTTTTAACCTAGATTGAGAGGATTACCTTCTCATAGAAAGGCAATATTTGGATGGGCAATACCTGTCATTACCTGTAAGATTGCAGTAAAATAATCACATGAAAATTATCCATTATTTTGGTTTTATTTTATTGGTTTTTTTGTTGTCTAATTGTGGGAGTAACAAGCGGCAGGAAAGTGTCAACTATTCTGGTTTAAAGAATGTTAGAAGCATCGATAACTGGAATGTTAAAGGTAAAGTATCTATTAAAAGCCGTAATCGTGCTTCTACGGTTTTATTTGTCTGGGAACAAGAGCAGGATACTTTTTCGGTGTCGATGAACGGGCCTTTGGGTATAGGCTTTATTGAGTTGGAGGGAGTCATTGGAGAAGTTACATTGCGAAATGCCAAGGGCGAATTTTCTGCGCCCACAGCAGAGATATTACTGCAGCAATTTACAGAACTGGATTTGCCTGTGAGCTTTTTGCGCTATTGGATTTTGGGGGTGCCACAAAATAAAATCAAAGCGCGCAAAATAAATTACGATGATAACAGAGTGATTCAATCGTTTGAACAGGTTGGCTGGTCGGTGGACTATGTGTCGCGAGACAGTATTGTAAATGCTGAAAAAGAACAATTTTATTTACCAAGAAAAATGATTATTGCCAAGGGCGACATTAAAGCCACGATACTACTTAAAAACTGGCAATTGTAATGCAGCGTTTTTTCGCACCTGCGAAAATTAATTTATTTTTACATATCAACGGACTGAGGGATGATGGTTATCACAACATTCAAACCTTTTTTCAATTGCTTGATTTTGGTGATGAGTTAACCTTTCAACAGCATTCATCGGACATTGGCATGGAGTTTGAAATGACATCATCTGCTACTTTTGATTCACAATTTAATTCAGAAGACAATTTAGTGATAAAAGCGGCTAAATTGATAAAATTAAAAACTCAAACGACAAAAGGGGTGCTAATACGATTATATAAAACCATTCCTGTTGGTGCGGGATTAGGGGGGGGGAGTTCCAATGCTGCCACTACCTTATTAGCTTTGAATAAGCTTTGGAATTGCAATTTGCCACGCAGTGAATTAATGTTATTGGGGAAACAGCTAGGCGCGGATGTACCATTGTTTATTCAGCAACAAAGTGCATTTGCTGAAGGTATTGGTGAGTTGCTATATCCCATAAAAATCCCTCGACGATGGTATATTGTCGTCAATCCTGGAGTTTTTGTTTCGACAAAGCAAGTTTTTGAGCATTGTGAATTGACAAGAGACACTTCAAGAATCACAATACGCGACCTTGAATATCGGGTCACAGAGTTGGCTGATAACACTTTCGATTCAGACTTTAAAAATGACTGCCAGGCAGTTGCTGAAAAATGTTATCCAGAACTGATAGAATGCAGAAAGTCACTTGAGGTATTCTCGCCGTTTAGGATGACGGGAACGGGTTCCAGTTACTTTGCCACCAAAAGTAACGAACAAGATGCTCTGCAGTTATTTCAGGCAGTTAATGAAGTAGCTAAAAATAGCGGTTGGTATTGTTTTTTAGCACAAGGCATTGCCGTTCATTCAGTTGTTAATGGGGTATAGCCAAGTTGGTAAGGCAGCGGGTTTTGATCCCGCCATGCGCAGGTTCGAGTCCTGCTACCCCAGCCACTTTACATAATAGACTGCCATAGAAGTTAATGCTTATCAAACAATTAAAAATATTTACCGGTAATGCTAATCCAGAATTGATGCAAAGAACTTGCAATATATTGGCTGAAAAAGGTTACGACGATTGTTCAAGCAATATTAGAGTCGAAGAGTTTCGCGACGGTGAAATAGATGTCGAGCTCTTAGACAATGTGCGTGGCTATGATTGTTATATTGTTCAGTCATCCAGCAGACCCACGAATAAACACTTAATGGAGCTGGTTTTAATTATTGATGCTTTAAAACGAGCTTCTGCAAACCGAATTACAGCAGTGATACCTTATTTTGGCTATTCTCGCCAAGACCGTAGGGTGCGTTCTACAAGAGTGCCGATTAGCGCTAAGGTTGTTGCTGATATGATTTGTAATGTAGGAGTTGATCGCCTGGTAACAATTGATTTACACTCTGAACAAATTCAGGGCTTTTTTAATGTGGCGGTTGATAATATTTATGCTGCACCAATTTTCATTCGTGATATACAGGAACAAAATTACGTGAACCCTCTCGTTGTGTCGCCTGATGTTGGTGGTGTGGTTCGCGCGCGTGCCGTTGCCAAAGCGCTGGATAACACCGATTTGGCAATTATAGATAAACGTAGACCAGAAGCTAATGTGTCAGAGGTTATGAATATTATTGGCGAGGTTGAAGGACGCACCTGTATTTTAATAGATGATATGATAGATACCGCAGGAACCCTGTGCAAAGCGGCGGATGCATTAATGGATAAAGGTGCATTAAAAGTAGTAGCTTATTGTTGTCATCCCGTATTATCGAGCCCAGCTATTGAAACCATTAATAATTCTCAATTGGATTCGCTGATCGTCACTGACAGTATTACATTAAGAGATGATGCCGTGGCATGCAAAAAAATACGTCAATTAACATTGGCAGATATACTAGGTGAGGCTATTGACTGCATTCATAATGATAAGTCGATGCGTTATTTGTTTCAAACCTGATTTAATCTATTCTGGGCTTAATAGCCTTTTACTAACTCTTTATTCAACTGGTCGCAGGTTGTTTAAAGTTACTTTTGGAGACTGTTATGACAGACTTTGTATTACAAGCGAAAAGCCGTGACAATGCGGGGAAAGGTGCGAGCCGCCGCCTGCGTCGTTTGGCTAATGAAATACCGGCTATTATCTATGGTGGTAAGGCGGAACCTCAACCTATTTCCATTTTACATAAAGATATTACTAAGCAAATTGAAAATGAAGCATTCTTTTCACACATTATTTCACTAGATGTTGATGGCAAAACGCAAGAAGTTATCATCAAAGACTTACAACGCCACCCTTCAAAGCCATTTATATTGCATGCAGATTTTCTTCGAGTAAGCAAAACTCAAAAACTTCATACCAAAGTGCCGCTTCATTTTATTAATGAAGAGGGAGCCAAGGGCGTTAAGCTGCAAGGTGGTTCGATATCACACAGTATGACAGAACTTGACATTACTTGTTTACCAGCTGACTTGCCAGAGTTTATCGAAGTAGATATGGCAGAGGTTGAAGTTGATCAAATAGTGCATATTTCAGATTTGACCCTACCCAAAGGCGTTGAAAGTGTAGCTTTGGCACATGGCGACCTTCCTGTAGCGGCCATTCATGTTAATAAGCGTGCGGCAGCTGAAGAAGCGGCTGAAGCAGGAGAAAATAACACTGAGTCTGAATCAACCGACGAAAGCTAAGTTAATACGGTGGATCAACCCGTCGCATTAATAGTAGGTTTAGGTAATCCTGGCAATAAATATGCTGCTACTCGCCACAATGCGGGGGCTGACTTATTAACCAGGTTAGCCGTATTACATGGTGTCAAATGGCAGTTGCAAGCTAAACTCTATGCCTCTACCTGTTCCATTACGGTGGTTAACCATACAGTCAGGCTAGCCGTTCCCACAACTTTTATGAATGACAGTGGCAAAGCCGTACAAGCGCTTTGTCACTTTTATAAATTACCTGTCGAGCAGATTGTTATTGCTCATGATGAGTTGGATTTACCCTGTGGTATTAGCCGCTTCAAAATTGGCGGCGGTCACGGTGGGCACAATGGCTTGCGCAATATTCAGAAAATGTTGGGGAATAATTCCAGGTTTGCTCGCATTCGTATTGGTATTGACCATCCTGGCCATGCTTCCAAAGTGCTGAATTATGTACTGGCAAAACCCAGTGCTGATGAGGCTATTAGTATAGCTAGAAGTCATGATGACATATTGCGAGCTTTACCCTTAGCCGTTGCTGGCGAGTGGGAGCGAGCTATGCATCAATTACATACTATTAACTCACTTTAACCCAAATTATGCATTAGCAATCTATTACACACAATAATGACTTCAAAAACAGGCGCTTGCTCGAAAAATAATACTCACCATAGGGTGGCTATGCCTGCGTTTATTGTTCTTGCGCGAGCACCTGTTTTCATTGCCATTTTTGTGTTCATTACGAAGTCTAATGCATAATCTGGGTTTAATCATCAGATATGAGGTATTGCATTGGGTTTTAATTGCGGTATTGTAGGGCTGCCGAATGTTGGCAAGTCGACATTATTTAATGCGCTTACCAACGCAGGTATTAGTGCTGAAAACTTTCCTTTTTGTACAATTGAGCCCAATTCTGGCATTGTTAATGTACCAGATAACCGTATTTATCAACTGGCGGATATAGCAAAGTCGCAAAAAATCATTCCAGCTACCATGGAATTTGTAGACATTGCTGGTTTGGTTGCAGGGGCTTCTAAAGGCGAGGGGTTAGGAAATCAATTTCTGGCTAATATTCGGGAAACGGATGCAATTGCCCATGTTGTGCGCTGTTTTGAAGATGATAATGTTGTACATGTGAACGGTAAAATTGATCCATTAGGTGATATTGAAATTATTAATACGGAATTAGCATTGGCGGATTTGGAAACGGCTGAAAAATCTCACGCTCGTTGTCAAAAAGTAGCCAGAGCCAAAGATAAAGAGGCGATGGCTCTGTTGCCTGTGCTGGAAAAAATATTGCCGTTATTAAACGATGCCATTCCTATTCGTTCAAAACTTGAAGCGCTCAAATTTTCAGATAACGAATTAAAGTTGTTAAAGTCATTGAATTTGCTTACCACAAAGCCAATGCTTTATATAGCCAATGTTCGTGAAGATGGATTCAATGGTAACCCTTACTTAACACAAGTTGAAGCTTTAGCACTATCGGAAAAAGCCAGGCTGGTTGTTGTGTGCAATCAATTAGAGGCTGAAATTGCCGAATTGGAAGAAGCGGATAAAAAAGAATTTCTTATTGAAATTGGTATGGAAGTACCAGGTCTTAACCGCGTTATTCGAGCAGGTTATGAATTGTTAGGTCTACAGACTTTTTTCACTGCGGGGCCTAAAGAAGTTAGAGCCTGGACTATTAAGTTTGGTGCTTCTGCCCCCCAGGCCGCTGGTAAAATTCATACCGATTTTGAAAAAGGTTTCATTCGCGCAGAAGTTATCAGTTATACAGATTATATTGAGCACAACGGTGAGAATGGAGCGAAAGATGCAGGTAAATGGCGACTAGAAGGCAAAGATTATTGTGTGGCTGATGGAGATGTCATTCACTTCCGATTTAATGTTTGAAAAGTGTGGGTGGCTCAATCATTGAGCCACCACTTGTTGGCTTGTTGCCCGTCTTTAAATCCGTTTATTCCTTATTCCAAACTTCCGTACTTTTAATTTGGGGGTTAAAAATGCTCATTTGTTACCAGTAAACTCCGCTTTTTCGCGAGAAAATACTTTGTTTGAGAGCAAAAATTTTTTTATTGTAAGGCCTTCTTATCTTTTCATTGTTCGTGACATTGTACAAAGTTATGTTGTAAGCACATCAGGATTGGATGTTTCCAGGGTGGTCATGTAAGCAATGGGAATTAACCCACCAAAACCACCCAATAGCATGGATAAGAGAAAGGCTAATATGATTAGCAAAATAGCTTTGTTTTGAGAGAAAATGCCTTTAGAATTTGCAACAGTAAAAGCTAGCAGTGTCGAAGCTAATACGCCAATGATAGCACCTATCATAATGGATTCATGGGGCATAAACTCCAGTGAAAATTTATTAATTAAAGCTATGGTTATTGCGCTGATAATGTGTATTGCAAATAAATAAGCGAGATAAAAGCCAATAGCTTGTTTACTATTGCGCTGATATTCAAACTGAGTTAGATTGTTAAACATCGGGGTATGTATAAGTGTTAGCAAAGCCCAATTTAGTGTAAAACATGACTTTTGTTTAAACTCATATCCCGTTGATATGGAGTAATGGTTGCATTGTTAATACGTTTGGCTGTCGCCCGACCGCTTTTATTAGTTTTACTAAGAAACGCTTTGTTAGTATTATGTTCTATATTACCTACCTGATTTTCAATATTAGATATAGGTTGCTCCAAAGAAGCTAATGCCTGCTGGCTGATTAGTTTAAGCCGCAGGATAACATTAGAAATAACTTTTATATAGTCAATCTGGCTTTGAAGATATGTCAAGTTATATTTTATAGAGTGAATATTTTTATGTTCACAGTGAAGCAGTTTGATAAGAGTATTAGGAACATTAATAGCAGCTGTATTAATAGCGTCAATTAAGTCGTCAAATTTTTGATTATCAATTTTCTGAGTAACTTGTCGTACAGAAGCAGCCAGCTCAATAGATTGTTCCCATATTTCTTGTTGTTCATAGTTTTGTTCATAGTGTTGTTCATAGTTATTATTCATGATTATCTCGCTTGTTTTATAAATTAAAGTTAGTTGGTGATAAGTGTCTTGTTTGGTGTGCGTACTGAATCATTATTTATTCAGAGAGCACTCATAGAGTATTTTCAAAACACTTATAAACGGCTCACAAGTCGAAGGCATTATGCAACAGATGAAAAGGAATCACAATAGCCCATTTGTAAAAAAAAAGACCCAATAAAAGCACTATAAAAAAGCACTATGTTTTGCTAAAAAAGTACTATAAAACGCCCAAAAAGTACTATGTTTTGCGGAAATGGCGTTAAAAGATAAAAATAAGTCGTTAAAATTTTTGAAAAATAGAGTTTGAAAGATGGAATTTTTGGGTTTAAGTGTTTTTTTTACTAAATTAACTCCGGGATTATTAATTCGGCATGAAAATACCGAGCTAATATGTGGCACAGGGAAGTGCCACCGACGAACGATAGCTCGGTCGCAAGCCATTGAAATAAAATAAAATTCTAATATTTTTTCCAGTGTTTCAATGGTGACCAATAAAATACGCAGGAGCGATATTTTATTGCCAAGTTAATAGCAGCTTTTTCACTTCAAAAATGGATAGGTTATAATTGCTTTTTTTATTATTCAGTAATCTATGACTACATTCTTAATGATACTTGGAATATATTTGGCTTCGGTTTTGTTTATGCGGTTAAGGGGGCGTACTTTTGAGAGCTGGCCTCGGCAAATGTCAGATTTTTCCAGTTTTATGGTGCCGTTCAATTTGCCTGCTTACTTGTTTTCTAAAATACCTTGTAAACCTATTATAGATAAATCTCATTTTCCAGAGATTCAAGTGATTGAAGATAACTGGGAAATAGTCAGGGAAGAAGCACTGAAATTATATGATTCAGGTTATATTACAACTCATGACGATTTGCCAGCGAGTAGTTTTTATAAAGACAATCGTTGGAAAAGTTTCTATTTAAAGGCATATAACAATCAAATACCTTCGGCGTATATATATGCTCCAAAAACTATGGAATTAATTAACCAGGTACCTTACATGAACTTAGCATTATTTGCCGTGTTAATGCCAGGTAAAACCATTAATCAACACCACGACCCTTTTTCTTTTACAGTGCGTTATTCATTGGGACTGTCTACTCCCAATTCTGATGATTGCGGTATTGTGGTGGATACACAAGACTATAAATGGAAAGATGGTGACAGTATTATTTTTGATGAAAACTATATGCATAATGCCTATAACCATACCGATACACCAAGGTTAATATTGATGACAGATTTAGACAGACCTATGTCATTTAAACCAGCGCAAAAGATGTATTATTATTTTGGATACTGGTTTAACAGAGCCTTTGGCATTGATAATGTTGACTCTAACCATAAAGGTATTGGCAACAAGTTAGGTGCTTGGGTAGTTGGTTATAAAGCTTTTATGAAGGGTTTGAAACGCAAGAATAGAACCTTATACATAATTGGTAAAAATATATTTTTCTTTAGTTTGCTGGCCTGGTTTATTGAGTCAATGGTAAATTAAGCCTGCAATAATGAATAACAAGCTGCAGGCGTATATCCAATTATTTCGTCTGCATAGACCAATTGGGTGGCTGTTGGTACTTTGGCCTACGCTGACAGCGCTATGGTTGGCCAGCGATGGTATTCCCAACGTAAAATTGTTAATTATTTTTACCTTGGGCGCAATTATTGTTCGCAGTGCAGGCTGTGCTATCAACGATTATGTTGATAGAGATTTTGATGGCAAAGTCATGCGAACTCAAGACAGACCATTGGCAACAGGAGATTTATCACCTAAAGAGGCACTTGCAGGGTTCGCGGTGATGTCACTGTTAGCACTATTATTAGTACTGCAATTAAACCGCTTAACGATATACCTATCTCTTGTAGCTATCCTATTAGCAGTTAGTTATCCATTTTTTAAACGCTTTACCTATTTGCCTCAGGTGTATTTAGGGTTTGCAATGAATTGGGGAATTGTTATGGCATGGGCAGCTGTAACCAATAAAATGGATTTCAGAATCATCATTCTTTATCTTGCTACCATTCTGTGGACTATTGTCTACGACACTTATTATGCAATAGCTGATCGCGAAGATGATGTCGCAGCAGGAATCCAATCTACAGCCATACTCTGGCAAGGGAAGATAGCACGGGTTACAGGTGTGCTACAACTGTTTTATTTGGTACTTATCAGTATTCTGGGTTACGTATTCAACCTTTCCACGTTCTACTTTATTGGTGTGATAGTCATTGCAGGTTTATTTATCTATCACCAAAGACTTACAAAAGATGAATTGCCCGGCAGCAGTTTTAAGGCTTTCTTGTATAATCATCATGTAGGCTGGGTACTTTTGTTAAGTGTTATGTTTTAGAAACTATTCTCATTGTCAATATTATTCATCAACAGTAGACATCAAAGATTCATAAGTATATTATTAGCCTGGCAATAAAATATCGCTCCTGCGTATTTTATTGATCACTATTGAAATACTAACGAAAATATGCGAATTTTCTTGTATTTCAATGGTTCGCGACCGAGCTATCGCTCGTCGATGGTACTTCCTGGTGCCACATATTAGCCTGGTATTTTTATGCCGAATTAATATTCTTGGTCTTCTTTTTTTAATTTTAAACTGTACTACTGCCAATGAGTGACGTGTCGCTGGAGTCTTTTTCTGATGATCCTTTTGAAGAAGAGACTTTAATCGAAACATCTGCTGTTAACAATCAGTTACCAGCGGCAATAGACTCTGAAAAAGCATTGCTGGGAGCTTTATTACTTAATGGGCACGAGGTATTCCCTTCGATTAAAAGTGTTTTAAAAGCAGAACATTTTTTTAGTCACCAGCACCGTGAAATATATAAGGCATTGTTAGTCATTGATAGTAATAATGACCCTTTTGACCCCATAACTGTCAGTGATGTTTTAGCAAGACAGAAAAAGTTGAATCGCGCAGGAGGGCAAGAATATATTATTGAACTTGCCACTGGGGCAGTGCTGAATGTCAATGTCGAACATTTAGCTAATATTATTTTTGAGCGCGCTATGTTGCGCTCTATTATTGATGTTTCCAGGCAAACCATTGCTGATAGTTACAGTGAAGATGTTTATGACAGTCGGTTTGTCCTGGAGAAAGCCGATCAACGCTTGCGTGAAATTGCTGAAAACAGGCCCTCGGAAGGAGGGCTGCTGCCCATGCAGGAACTTCTTGATAAGACGTTTACCAAGTTAAATGAAATTAAAGATAATAAAGGCAATATCACAGGTATTACTACAGGCTTTAAAGGACTTAACGAGATAACCTCAGGCTGGCAATCTGAAGATTTGGTTATTCTTGCTGCGCGCCCATCCATGGGTAAAACGGCATTAGCGCTAAGTTTTTTGGAACATGCCGCCAGAGATAAAAAGTCAGTATTGTTATTTAGCATGGAGATGCCATCAATATCAATAACCATGCGCATGATTTCGGCAATGAGCAAAGTCGAGTTAAAAAAAATTCGCGAGGCAAAGTTAGACCCACAAGAATGGGAGTCCGTTGGCAAAGCCATTGTTGAACTCAAACGCTTTGGTATATTTATTGATGATAGTGGCGGGCTAACGGTTACACAACTGCGAGACAGGGTAAGGCGCTATGCTCGCATCCATGGCGAACCCGACTTGATTTTGGTCGATTACCTGGGGTTGATGCAAGCACCTGAACATGCCAGTAACAGAGTCAATGAAATATCTTACATATCAGGAGGTTTAAAGCAAATTGCCAGAGATTATAAATGTCCAGTTATTGCTCTGTCACAATTAAGTCGTGCCGTAGAACAACGCAACTCAAAAAAACCAGTATTAGCTGATTTAAGAGATTCAGGCAGTATCGAGCAAGATGCCGACTTAATTCTATTCATCTACCGCGACGAATACTACCTTAGAGAACAGTCAAAACGTAAGGGCATAGCCGATATCATTATTGCTAAACACCGCAACGGAGAATTGGGTGAAGTGCCACTATCTTTTTTAGCCCAATATGCACAGTTTAGTAACTATATGAGCACTGCTGAGAGTTTAGAAGAATGAGGGTAAATGATTTGGACAAGTCTTATATTAGTGCTTTATGTAAAGGTATTGTAGCCACAATTGTAGTGATATTTTCCTTTTTTATTCCACTGGATATTGTGGATCAAAAAGGCACAACGCTCTTTGGTTTTACTATTTCGTTTCTTGTAAAAGTAACGGGTGCTTTTCTTTCATGGATTATACTGTTTATCATGTACAGCAGCTTTTTTGCTTTTATTATTGGCAGGGTTTTACGATGGTCCGCGCCACTTAAGCAATATTATAGCCACGAACATCCTTTGACATGGATACTCTATTTATTGGGCTGTATATTTATGACTCTATATCATTTTCAGATTGGCCCCGAATGGGCCTTGGATGAAGGCATTTCTGGAACAGTTATCGGAGCAATTGTATTCCAGGTGTTTTTTATTATTCTTATTGGCGGGGTGTTACTGCCGTTAATTATTTTTTATGGCAGTGCTGATTTTGTAGGAACTTTAATTGAACCTCTCATGCGGCCATTGTTTAAAGTGCCAGGCAGAGCTTCAATTGATGCAGTAACTTCCTTTGTGACATCATCTTCTCTGGCTGTATATTTAACCTCCACTTTTTATAAACAAAACCTCTATACCCGGCGCGAAGCCGCCATTATTGCCACGAGCTTTTCTGCAGTTAGTATCGGTTTTGCCAGTTTGGCGGTGGGCACTTTAAATATGCTTGCCGATTTTAATTTGATTTATTTTTCGTCTTTAGGAATTGCCTTCATTATTGCTATGATTGTTGCGAGAATTCCACCTTTAAGCCGTATTCCAGACACTTATTTTGATGGTTCTGATAAAAAAATCGATGGTACAGAAAGTGAAAAAACCATTTCTAATTTGCTGCGTCGAGCCATAGATAACGTAGTAGTAAGAGTGCAGTCTACTCCTTGTTTTGTTGAGGTATTGCGAAATAGTGTACTTGAATCTTTGATGCTTATCCCGAAAATTATACCACTGCTTTGTGCAGTGGGGATTGGCGGGTTACTTATTGCTGAATACACACCGTTGTTTCAATGGCTGGGTTACGTCGTAAAACCGTTGCTATACTTATTGCAAATGCCAGATATTGATAGCATAGCACCAGCGATACTTATCGGTTTTTGCGAGATGTATTTACCTGTGTTATTGGTTGCGGAACAAGATATTAGTGACCAGGCGCGATTTTTTGTATTGATTACTGCACTGGTGCAAATTATCTTTTTATCGGAAACTGTGGTGGTTATGCTTTCTACCAAAATTCCGCTTAAATTTTGGCAGATAGGGGTAATTTTTTTACAGAGAACATTTATTGCCATACCCATTGTCGCCTTGTTTAGCCACATTGTATATTAAACCCGGATTATGCATTATGAAAACTTCTGAAACGATTCGACCTTTAAGCAGTACTGAAGTGCCGCGTTTCGCAGGGCCTTCTACTTTTGCCAGATTGCCTGAATTACGCGATGTTGAGCATTGTGACATTGCAATTTTGGGGGCTCCGTTTGACGGTGGGACAAGTTACCGCCCTGGTGCCCGATTTGGTCCTCAAGCGGTGCGTCAAGCTTCTCGTCATCTACGTACCCAATTTCATCCTAATCATGGTATTGAGCCTTTTGTTGAAATGCAGGTGGCTGATGTGGGTGATGTTGCCTGCAACCCTTTCAGTATTGAAAAAGCCATTGATCAGATTGAATTAGCGGCCAATGAAACATTGAAAAATGCAGGACATCTTATAACCATAGGAGGGGACCATACAATAGCATTGCCTTTATTGCGTGCGATGAATCAACGCTTTGGCCCGGTTGCTTTGGTTCATTTTGATGCTCATTTGGACACCTGGGATACTTATTTCGATGCCCCTTTTACTCATGGTACTCCTTTTCGTCGTGCTGCCGAAGAAGGTCTGTTTTTGGATGACTGTTCACTACATGTCGGTATACGCGGACCGCTGCACGGTAAAAATGATTTAATTGCAGATGAGGAACTGGGCTTTCGAGTGGTCTCTTGTCTGGATATCGCCAATCATGGTGCGCAATATGTAATTGACAGAATTCATCAGCGCGTAGGTGATCGTCCCATGTATTTATCCATTGATATTGATGTGCTAGACCCTGCTCACGCTCCAGGTACTGGTACGCCAGAAGTGGCGGGAATGACAACAAGAGAAATTCATCAAATTATCCAGGGTTGTAGAAACTTGAACATTATTGGGGCAGATGTGGTAGAGATTGCTCCAGCTTATGACCATGCAGAACTCACCGCTCTGGCTGGTGCCAGTATTGTCTATGAAATTATAAATTTAATGGCGCTGAATGCTATTGATAATCAATAGTATGAGAATCTTAAGAATTGAGAACATCCTGCATAGAATACTTCCCGGCAGGTTTATTCAACAACCAATTAGCGGCTCTGACAGCACCGCGTGCAAAATTGTCACGAGTTGAGGCTTTGTGGGTAATTTCAATACGCTCGCCTTGCATACCAAAGAGTACTGTATGTTCGCCGATAATATCGCCAGCGCGAATTGCACTAAAACCTATGGTTTGTTGATCGCGAATATCGGAATTCCCTTGTCTGCCGTAGATGGCACACTCATCTAAATTGCGGTTTAAAGTTTGTGCAATGACATCACCCATAGCAAGCGCTGTGCCAGACGGAGCATCTACTTTGTTGCGGTGGTGAGCTTCGATAATTTCGATATCAACAGGATCGTCAGCCAGTGCAGCGACTGCTTGTTTAAGTAATTGAAAGGTCAAATTAACGCCAATACTAAAATTAGCTGCCATACAAATACCAATTGTTCGACTGAATTGATCAATTTGTTTAAGTTGCTCTGCGGTAAAACCTGTAGTACCTATCACCATATTGACTCCTAAAGCAGCACATTGCCTGGCATAGTTAATGCTGGCATCGGGTAAGGTGAAGTCTATTAATACATCGGCAGATGCCGGAATGGCGCAGTCGCGGTCAATGGAAATGACATGGGTTGTATCGGATGGTTCAAGTATGGCTATAACCGACTTTCCCATGCGCCCTGTAATCCCTGTAACTGCTATAGCGTTCACGACTTATTTTAAACCATCGAAAAAGCTTTTGGCTTTATCAAGCCAAGAGCTGGCATTAGGAGAATGGCTTTTATTGCATAACTCTTCGTTAAGTTTTGTGAGCAGTTCTTTTTGTTTACTGGTCAAATTGATTGGGGTTTCCACAATGATTCTACATAGAATATCTCCCACAGGACCACCGTGAACCGACTTAATGCCTTTATCGCGAAGGCGAAATAATTTACCTGTTTGTGTTTCGGCAGGAATTTTCAATTTAACTTTACCATCCAGAGTGGGTACTTCTAACTCGCCACCAAGGCTTGCAAGTGCGATATTAACAGGAATTTCGCAGTACAAATTTGAGCCATCGCGCTCAAAAATAGAGTGTGGACGAGTGTTGATTTGAACATATAAGTCGCCAGGCTGAGAACCGTTTTGTCCTGCTTCACCTTCGCCTGACAAGCGGATGCGGTCACCGTCATCAACGCCTGCTGGAATTTTGACTGAAAGGGTTTTGGTGTCTTTGACTCTGCCTTGACCTGAACAAGTTGAACAAGGGTCGGCTATGGTTTGCCCATTACCTCGGCAATTAGGGCAGGTTTGCTGAACTGAGAAAAAACCCTGTTGCATGCGAATTTGACCTGAACCACCGCAAGAACCGCAAGTATTTCTCCTGCCAGTTTTGGAACCAGAACCATCGCAAGTTTCACAAGGTTTGTAAGTGGGTACACGAATTTTAGTGGTAGTGCCTTTAACTGCATCTTCCAGCGATATATCAAAGTTGTATTGAAGGTCCGAACCGCGCTGTTGGCGTTGTCTGCCACCACCGCGTCGACCACCGAATATATCGCCAAATACATCGCCAAAAATATCACTGACATCAGCTCCACTAAAGCCGCCCCCCTGGGCGTTTAACCCCTCGTGTCCGAAGCGGTCATACTGAGCGCGTTTGTTGCTGTCAGACAGAACTTCATAAGCTTCGCTGGCTTCTTTAAATTTCGCTTCGGCACTGGCATCATCCGGATTTCTGTCCGGATGATACTTCATAGCTATTTTGCGATAGGCTTTTTTGAGTTCTCGATCATCGATATTTTTGCTGACACCAAGCACTTCATAATAGTCGCGTTTAGACACAAGTTTTCCTAATGCCTAATGATTACTTTTTGTCGTCATCTTTAACTTCTTCAAAGTCAGCGTCCATTGCATCGTCAGTTGGGTTAGAGTCAGACTCGGCTGCGCCCGTTCCAGCGGCTTGCTCTTGTGAGTAAAGCTTTTCAGATAGCGAACTTGAAACTGTGGTCAAAGCTTCAACGGCTTTATCAATGGAGTCTTTGTTTTCACCTTTACACGCTGTTTCTACTTCTTCAATGGCTTTTTCAATGGAAGCTTTTTCATCGTCGGAAATTTTATCACTCGCCTCTGATAAGGTTTTTCGCGTGGCATGAGCCAAGCCTTCTGCGCTGTTGCGCGCAGTAACCAACTCTTCAAACTTGCGGTCTTCATCAGCATTGGCTTCGGCTTCTTGTACCATTTTGTCGATTTCGTCATCAGATAAGCCGCCAGAGGCTTTAATCACAATAGATTGCTCTTTGCCAGTAGCATTGTCTTTAGCCGACACGTTTAAAATACCGTTGGCATCCAAATCAAAAGTTACTTCAATTTGTGGCATGCCACGTGGTGCTGGTGGAATATCTGCCAAATCAAAGCGGCCAAGCGATTTGTTGCTGTTAGCTTGCTTACGCTCGCCCTGCACTACGTGAATGGTAACAGCAGATTGATTGTCTTCGGCCGTTGAAAATATCTGCGACTTGCGTGTTGGAATGGTAGTGTTTTTGTCAATTAACGGTGTAGCGACGCCACCCAGTGTTTCAATGCCTAGTGTCAATGGTGTAACATCAAGCAATAGTACGTCTTTAACATCGCCAGAAAGTACGCCACCCTGGATGGCTGCACCCATAGCAACAGCTTCGTCGGGGTTGACATCTTTGCGTGGTTCCTTGCCAAAGAAGTCAGAAACTTTTTGTTGCACCAGTGGCATACGAGTTTGACCACCGACCAGGATTACATCGTCAATATCGCTGGCTTTAAGGTCTGCATCAGCCAGCGCCACTTTGCAAGGTTCTAATGAGCGCGTGACCAAGTCTTCAATAAGTGACTCCAGTTTGGCACGTGTCAACTTAACCACTAAGTGCTTAGGGCCAGAGGCATCGGCAGTAATGTAAGGTAGGTTAACTTCAGTTTGCTGGCTGAATGATAATTCAATTTTAGCTTTTTCTGCGGCTTCTTTAAGACGTTGCATAGCGGCGGAGTCGTTTTCCAAATTTAACCCTGTGTCTTTTTTGAATTCAGAATTTAAGTACTCAATTAACGCAAGGTCAAAATCTTCACCGCCTAAGAACGTATCGCCGTTGGTGGCTAATACTTCAAATTGCGTTTCGTTTTCAACATCAGCTATTTCAATAATGGAAATATCGAAAGTACCACCGCCTAAGTCATATACGGCAATGGTTCTGTCACCTTTGTTGTTGTCCATGCCATAGGCAAGAGCAGCAGCTGTAGGTTCGTTGATAATACGCTTAACGTCAAGTCCAGCAATACGTCCAGCATCTTTAGTGGCTTGGCGTTGTGAGTCGTTAAAATAGGCGGGTACGGTAATAACGGCTTCGGAGACGGTTTCGCCAAGGAAATCTTCTGCCGTTTTTTTCATTTTCTTCAACACTTCGGCTGAAATTTGTGGTGGTGCTTTTTTGTCGCCTCCAGCTTCAACCCATGCATCACCATTGTCAGCTTTGCAAATAGTGTAGGGAACCATTGAAATATCTTTTTGCACAACTTTGTCATCAAAGTTACGACCTATCAGGCGTTTAATGGCAAACAAGGTGTTGTTGGGGTTGGTAACGGCTTGACGTTTTGCAGGTTGCCCCACCAAAATGTCATTGTCGTCTGTAAAGGCAACGATGGATGGTGTGGTGCGATCACCTTCGGCGTTTTCGATAACGGTAACTTTACCGCCCTCATTAATAGCTACGCATGAGTTGGTTGTTCCCAAATCAATACCGATTATTTTTCCCATAGTTAATCTCCGGAAAAGTGGTTAATCTTAAAGTTAGAGGCTATATGTGTATGCAATTTGTTTATTCAAGTTTTATTTAGCTTGAATTTAACTCGCTGCACTGACGACGACTAAAGCAGGACGAACCAGGCGGTGATTGAGGGTATAACCCTTTTGTAGTACAGTAATGACGCTGTTAGGTTCCACTTTATCATTGGGGATGGTGCTAACTGCCTGGTGCAGTTGGGGGTCGAATGGTTCGCCTTCTGGATCAAGTTGTATTATATTGTGTTTCTGCAGGGTATCGATAAATGATTTCATAGTGAGGTTAACACCTTCTTTAATAGCGTTTAAAGCATCGTTTGCTTCGTCAGCTGTGTTGACAGATTCTAGTGCGCGCTCAAGATTATCGACAATGGGTAGCAAATCGCCTGCGAACTTGTCCAGAGCAAATTTATGCGCCTTCTCGACTTGCTGTTCAGCGCGCATCGCGCTGTTTTGAGCTTCTGCGCGCGCGCGCAAGGCATTCTCTTGCTCTTGTTTTAATTGTTGTTGAAGCTGCTCAATAATGGTTTCAGGATTATCTTCATCCTGTTCTTCGTTTTGTACACTCTCTGGTGCAGGTTCTTGAGTCTCTTGAGTATCTGGTTGCGTCGTTTGAACCTCTTCTGCGTTATCTTGACTATCTTGTGTTTCTGGTGAAATATCGGTTTCGTTGCTGTCTTTGTTGCTCACTGTAAGGTCTCGAAAATTAGAATAGCAACTATAATGGGGAGACCTATAAGCTTTTCAAGCTCTATAGGTCAGGTTTTTGTAAATTTATGCTTGCTTTATTAATTTGCTTCCTGTACCTTAGCGCGTCTTTTATTGTCATTTTTGTCTTCGTTACAATTTCCAATGCACAATCTGGGTTTAAAATTTGCGGATTACCAACAGCGTATTCAAAATGGTGAGGTTATAGCCTGTGCCGCTGAAGGGGTTTGGGGACTGTCTTGTGATGCTTATAATTATGATGCGGTACAAACACTATTACAGTTGAAGCAGCGCGAAGTATCCAAAGGTTTAATAATGGTTGTAGGTTCACTACAACAATTTATAAACATTGCAAGTACGCTATCGACAGTTCAACAACAATGGGTTGAAGATGATATGAATATTTCGTCTTTAACTACCTGGTTGGTTAATCATCAAAACACTGTGCCTGACTGGGTAACAGGAAAGCGTAGTGAAGTGGCTTTGCGTATCACTAAACAACCGCAATTGGCGGCGCTTTGTGTGGCTGCAAATCGCCCCTTAATATCAACTTCTGCTAACCCAAGCGCATTATCCCCAGCTATGGATGCACAGCAAGTCGCTGAATATTTTCCACAGATTGCAATAGTGAAGAGCGAAGTTATGCAGCAATATAAAGGGCGAGTTAGTCAATTGCGTAGTTTGGTTACAGGTGAAATCGTTATAGCCCGTTAGACTAGTTGTTATACGAGTATCAGAAATATGTCATCACAGATAAATGTTGGAGCCGTTACCAGTTATTTGCGCAATTTGCAAGATACTATTTGCAATGCATTGACGGATATTGATGATAGTCAATACACTCAGGACAATTGGCAGCGTAAAGACAAGCAAGAGGACTTTAGTGCAGGAGGGGGCATAACCCGCGCATTTGAAAGCGACAGTAGCAGTGGCGAGATTATTGCAAAAGGTGGGGTCAATTTTTCGCATATATACGGTAGTGAGTTACCGTCTTCTGCAACTACTACCAGACCAGAATTAACAGGTAGAACCTATGAAGCAATGGGCGTTTCGGTGGTAATGCATCCACATAATCCTTATGTGCCAACCTCTCATGCCAATGTGCGTTTTTTTGTTGCACATGAAACGGGCAAAGACCCTATTTGGTGGTTTGGGGGAGGATTTGACTTAACACCTTATTATGGTTTTGAACAAGATTGTATTCACTGGCACCAAATGGCTCGCAATGCTTGTAAACCGTTTGAAAAAGATGATAGTGATGGCTTATACAGGCAATTAAAACAACAGTGTGACGACTATTTTTATTTGCCGCATCGCAATGAACCCCGAGGAATAGGTGGATTGTTTTATGATAATTTTAATCAATGGGAGTTTGAACAGAGCTTTGCGTTTATGCGCTCTGTTGGCAGCCATTATTTAAAAGCTTATATGCCCATCATTAAACGCAGAAGAGATACGCCATTTGGTAAAAAGGAAATAGACTTTCAACAATATCGCCGAGGGCGTTATGTAGAGTTTAATTTATTGCAAGACAGAGGTACCTTGTTCGGTATTCAATCAGGTGGGCGCACTGAATCTATATTGATGTCAATGCCACCCAATGTGCAATGGCGCTACAATTGGTCACCTGAAAAAGGTTCTTTGGAATATGGATTATTAACCGATTTTTTGGTTAAAGGCAAAAATTGGATATGATTAAACCGTTTGTGGTATTTGGTAATCCTGTAGAGCAAAGTCAATCGCCCTTTATTCATCGACAATTTGCCGAGCAGTTTGGCAAACAACTTGATTATCACATTGACTATCAAAAACAGTGGGTGGCAGTGAATGGTTTTTATCATGCAGCCGATAATTTTTTCCAAAATGGGGGAATTGGTGCCAATGTGACAGCGCCATTTAAGCTGGATGCCTTTAATTATGTATCGCAACTATCGCCGAGAGCTGAATTGGCGCGCGCGGTAAATACTCTAACCAGAAGAGACAACATTATTTGTGGTGATAATACCGATGGCATAGGCTGGATGCGCGATATTTGTAATAACCAACAACAAACATTGACCCATAAACACATTTTATTGTGGGGAGCAGGTGGTGCTGCACAAGGGCTGATGGATGCTGTTATTCAGCAACAACCCTCTCGTTTAACAATTATTAACCGCACTTTTAAAAGGGCTGATCTTTTAGTTAAAGCCTTCAAAAGCAGTGCTTTATCCAGGCGGGTTGACCTGAAAGCATTGTCCATGGAATCCATTGAAGGGATAAATCCAGACTTTATTATTAATGCCAGTAGTGTTGGCCTTAATTGTACAAATGTGATTGATTTACCCAAATCGCTGGCTAAGTCTAAGCCGTATTGTTATGATTTGACGTATTCGAGCAGCGATACAGTGTTTGTTCAATGGGCGAAAAACCTTGAACTGGAAAGTAGTGACGGTTTAGGTATGCTGGTTGAACAGGCGGCAGAATCGTTTTTTATCTGGCACAACCTGCGCCCGGAAACCCAGTCTGTGATAAAACAATTACGTCAACATCTCAATAATATTTAACATACCTAAAATATGGCAGAATTTACCGCATTTACTGTAAAAGCCTCTAGTACCATTTCAAAGATAATGCTGGATGTGTCCATATGTTTAGCTACACCACAACCGGTTGAAGATAGTGAGTTATTGTTAATGAAAGCCATTATTGATACAGGACGTGAAAAAACGGTTGTTTCACCACAACTCATGCTGCAATTATTATCGACGAGAGAGGGCATTCAAAAATTGGATCAATTCACCCTGGTAGATATTTATTTACCAAACCGTATCCGCATAGCAGGTGTGCCAATGGAAATTGCAATGCTGGATAAGGGTTTAGATTGCTGTTTAGGTATGGATATTGTATCGCTAGGTGATTTGAGTCTATCAACTTTTGGAGGGCAGACACAATTTTCCTTTCGTGTGCCCAGTTGTGGTGGAGAGGATTATGTCGAACATCACAATATTCAGAGCACTCAGGTTAAGCCTGTTAAAAAGGCAATGGTAATGACAGGGCGTGGCGCAATGTGTCCGTGTGGCAGTGGTAAAAAACACAAAAATTGTTGTGCAAAATTGCATTAAGTTGCATTCCATTTAACGGGAATGACGGAGTCGTATTCTGCTCCTAAATTAGTTGTTGGCCTGGTCAGCAGTTTAGTTATTTACAGTTTGCTGACATGGTTACAATTTGAGCACATCATCATTTGGTGCCTTAGTATAACTTGTTTGACAGCTTTTTATTGGATTAGCGGAGCCATACCCATTCCTGCCGCATCGTTAATACCGTTTGTACTCTTTCCAATAACAGGTGTCCTAACCTTTAAACAAGCTTCATCCAGTCTGGGTGATCACATTATTATTTTGCTAATGGGAGGATTTATGATTGCTCGAGGGTTAGAAAAAGCCAATTTGCATAAGCGCTTTGCATTGATTAT
Organism: Pseudomonadales bacterium; assembly: GCA_965204215.1. Classification (GTDB taxonomy): domain Bacteria; phylum Pseudomonadota; class Gammaproteobacteria; order Pseudomonadales; family GM7GCV1; genus CBDBDZ01. Next base: position 198,666 of record CBDBDZ010000013.1, read on the forward strand.
TTTAAATGCAGTGGGTGGTAAAGGAGGTAAACGCCTGGTCATTGCTTTTATGCTTTGTGGTGCTTTATTGTCCATGTGGATTAGTAACACAGCATCCTGTTTAGTGCTAATGCCAATTGCTATGGCAGTACTCAAACAAGCAGAAGATGAGTCACTATATGTGCCAACCCTTTTAGGAATTGCTTTTTCCTGCAATATAGGGGGCATTGGAACCTTGGTAGGGACACCCACTAATTTGTTATTTGCTGGAGTATATCAAACATTATCGGGCGAAGAATTTGCCTTTTTACAGTGGATGAAAATAGGTGTTCTTGTTGTTGTTATAGGATTGCCGCTTATGGCCTTTTGGTTATGTCGCAATATTCAATCGGCTAAAAGCATCGCATTGCCTCAGGTAGGTTCGTGGAGCAGTGCTGAAAAAAGAGTATTGGCTGTTTTTGGTTTTGTGGTTTTTCTGTGGGTATTTAGGCTAGAGCCTTTTGGAGGTTGGTCAAACTTATCAGGTATCTCAACAGTGGGTGACTCGACAATAGCATTGTTAGGAGTGTTGTTTATGTTTATTATTCCCTCTAATAATCAAGATAAGCCTAAAGAGGCATTACTAGACTGGGAGACGGCTTCCAACATACCATGGGGAATGTTAATTCTATTTGCAGGAGGTATTACCGTAGCAAAAGCTTTTCAGTACAGTGGCACAGCTGAACTAATGGGTAATGCCTTATCAAGTGCAGTGACCTTACATCCGTTATTACTTACCTTCATTATCGCAATAGGCGTTGTGTTTTTAACTGATATTACCAGTAACGTCGCTACCACATCGCTACTTATGCCTGTTTTAGGCGCTACAGCCATGGCGAATAATTTGCCCATTGAAATGTTAATGATTCCCGCAGCCATGGCAGCTAGTTGCGCATTCATGCTGCCAGTAGCTACTGCGCCTAATGCTATTGTTTTTGGTACAGGGAAAGTCAGCGTCAGGCAAATGGCACAAGAGGGAATTGTATTAAATGTCGTAATGGGGATGGTAATTAGTGTGATTTGCTATCTTTTGTTGTGAGAGTTTTGCATAATTACTGCGCTCGCCAATACAGCGTTAAATTTTCGCTCAAAATGCTCATTTACTGCCAGTAAACTCCGCTTTTTCGTTCAAATTTGCCTTGTCTTGGCATCGCTCGTGACATTATGCAAAACTCTCGTTGTAGTTTTATATTATGGTATAACTAGGATTATGCATTAGAAACCTGCTGCATACAATCAAGATGAATGTTATACTTTTCTATCTACTGAAATGAGATAGCTACTATGAAAGCTTTAGTTTGTCGTGAATTGGGACCTGTTGAGTCCTTGTCATTGGAAAATGACTTTCCTGTACCCGAATTAGGGGACAACGATGTATTAATTGAAGTAAAGGCAGCTGGGTTAAATTTTCCTGATACCTTAATTATTGAAGGTAAATATCAAATAAAACCAGAATTGCCTTTTGTTCCAGGTGCTGAATGTGCTGGCGTTATCAGCGAAGTGGGTTCTAAAGTAAGCAACTACAAGATGGGTGATAAAGTTATTAATTTTAATTCGCATGGTGCTTTTTGCGAGAAAATTGTTGCCAACGCCAATGCCATTTATCCTATGCCAAGTGGGGTTAGTTACGAAGTGGCAGCAGGGGTTAGCATGACTTATTTTACCTCATACTACGCATTAAAACAGCGTGCGAAATTACAGGCGGGTGAAACCGTATTGGTATTGGGAGCCGGTGGTGGAGTGGGTATTACAGCAGTGGAGTTGTCAAAAAAAATGGGTGCTACAGTTATTGCTGCTGCTAGTACTCAAGATAAATTGGATTTAGCTCAAAAAATGGGGGCTGATTACACAATTAATTATAACGAGGAATCGTTAAAAGATCGCGTTAAAGAAATAACAGGTGGAGCAGGGGTTAATGTGGTGTATGATCCAGTGGGCGGAAATTATTCTGAAACAGCACTGCGCTGTATGGCTTGGGAAGGGCGTTTTTTAGTTATTGGTTTTGCCAATGGTGAAATACCCAAAATTCCGCTGAATTTAACCTTGTTGAAAGGTTGCGATATTGTGGGCGTATTCTGGGGAGCATTTACTATGCGTGAATCTCAAGAACAAGCCATTAACATGCGTGAAATATGGGGAATGTTTGAACGCAATGAGCTTAATCCCATTGTTACCGATACCTTTCCAATAGAGAATTATGCCGATGCCTACCACTGTCTGACTGGGCGTAAAGCCAGAGGCAAAGTTATTTTAACTTTCTAATTTTAAAGAAACCATTAGTACCAAAGAGAACTGTATGACCACCCAAGTAAATGAAGTTGTAACCTATAGTATTGTTGACCAGGTTGGAGTTATTAAACTTAATTTCCCTCCTGTCAATGCGCTTTCGTTTGTCCTTCGCACTGGCATTGTACAAGCATTGGAAATTGCTCAAAACGATGACAGTAAAGCTATTATTATTATTTGTGAAGGGCGAACCTTTATTGCTGGCGCAGATATTACTGAATTTAATAAACCACCCCAACACCCTATTTTGCCTGAGTTACTGGAAGAACACATCAACGTCAGCAACAAACTTATTGTAGCGGCTATTCACGGTACGGCATTAGGCGGTGGGCTTGAAACCGCATTGTGCTGTCACTACCGTATTGCTTTGGAATCAGCCAAAGTGGGTTTGCCAGAAGTTAAATTGGGTATATTACCTGGCGCTGGTGGGACACAGCGTGTGCCGCGAATCAGTGGCGTTTTACCTGCGCTGGAATTCATCACTAAAGGCAATCCCATGCCAGCCAATCAAGCATTGAGTATTAATTTACTAGACAAGGTTATTCCAGCAGACAGTGAGTTACAAGCCGAAGCCGTTCAATATTGTCACGAATTGCTTGATAACGCTGCACCGCTTAGACGTATTAGCGACATGAGTGTTGACCCGGAAACTGCACCTGCAGCATTATTTGAACAAGTGCGATCCATGGCGGCAAAACAAGCGAAAGGTATGATAGCTCCGCTTAAAATTATTGATTGTATTGAAGCTTCAGTTACAACCAACTTCACAGAAGGTCTTCAGATTGAGCGCGATAAATTTATAGAATGCATTATGTCACCTCAATCGGCGGCACTGCGACATTTGTTTTTTGCCGAGCGTCAGGTCGCTAAAATCAAAGGTATCGATAGCAGTGTTAAACCGCGCGATATTAAGCGAGTCGGAATCATAGGTGCAGGTTTGATGGGCGGTGGCATTGCCATGAACTTTATCAATGTCGGCATTCCGGTGACTATATTGGATGTTAATGAAGAAGGTTTAGCCAAAGGTTTGTCGGTGATTGAAGGCAATTATAAACGCAGCGTGAAAAAAGGTAAGTTAACGGAAGACAAGTTCAACCAGAGAATGAGCCTGTTAAATGGTACAACCGATTATTCAGCACTTGCCGATGTGGATTTAGTGATTGAAGCCGTATTTGAAAATTTGGAATTAAAGAAAAAAGTATTCGCCGAATTAGATGATGTCTGCAAACCTGATGCCATATTGGCGTCAAATACGTCGTATCAAAATATCGATGAAATTGCAGCGGCAACCAACCGTCCCGATAAAGTTTGCGGTATGCACTTTTTCAGCCCCGCCAATGTCATGAAATTATTAGAAGTGGTTAGAGCCAGTCAAGCCAGCAGCGAAACCATTGTTACCGCAATGGCAATAGGCAAAGCTATCAAAAAAGTTACTGTTTTGGCAGGTGTTTGCTACGGCTTTATTGGCAATCGTATGTTCAACTGTTACATGCGCGAAGCGCAACTTTGTTTGTTGGAAGGTGCATCACCACAACAGATTGACAGCACTTTAGAAAATTGGGGAATGGCGATGGGTTCACTCGCAGTAGGTGATTTGGCAGGTTTAGATGTTGGCTATAAAGCCAGAGAAAGTTTGCCTGAAACTGAAAAAGCAAAACTTGACCCTAAAGTTACAGCTATTACCAACCGTTTGGTAGAACAAGGCGATATCGGTCAAAAATCGGGCAAGGGTATTTATTGTTATGATGCAGAAACCAGAGCCAGACTTGAAAATAAAGACCTAAATGCAATTATTGAAGAGGAAGCAGCAAACTACAATATTATCCGTCGCAATTTTACGGATGAAGAGATTTTAGACAGACATATCCTGGCATTGGTCAATGAAGGAGCTTATATACTTGAGGAAGGCATTGCCCAAAGACCCAGCGACATAGATATTACCTATATTTACGGCTATGGTTTTGCTCCTGCTCAAGGTGGACCCATGCACTATGCTGATACTTTGGGAATGAAAACTGTCTACCAGCGTATTTGTGAATTTCAAGAGCAATTTGGTGATGCGTGGAAACCAGCACCCTTGATTCAAAAATTAGCAGAAGGAAATAAAAGCTTTCAGCAATGGGCAAAAGAAGGTTAGTACCAAATGGGTATAAATTCGATAATGTTACTTACAAATAGAGAGCTTTGCACAATTACTGCGCTCGAAACTACTGCGTTAAAAAGATGCTCAAAATACTCATTTACTACCCCAAAGTTCGCTTTTTCGCATATTTTTGTCTTGTATTTTCATCGCTCGTGACATTGTGCAAAGCTCTCAAATAATTACTATTTGACGAACAGCTGAATTGATGTCTAAATTTATTGCGAGACCGCGCCGAAGTTTTATATTCTCGCCAGGACTAAAATCAGAAATGTATCCCAAAGCGCTTGCATCAGGTGCAGATATTGTTTGCGTAGAACTTGAAGATGGTATTGCTCCTAAAGATAAAGCTATTGCGCGACAAAGAGCGTTACAGTTATTCGAAGCGCCACAAGCCAATGATGGTGTTGAACGCATTGTCCGAATTAACAGTATACGCGAGGCATTTGGTATAGCTGATGTGCAAGCCATTTTGGCGACAGATACACCGCCGCCAGCATTGATGATGCCCAAGGTGAGAACGCCAGATGAAGTCATCATGCTTGATAATTTGCTTGGTGAGCGCGGACATAAAACGCGCTTGCACATCATTATCGAAACCAATGCAGGTCTTGAAGCAGCGTATGACATAGCGCATTGTAGTTCACGCATTGATGCAATGTTTTTTGGTGGTGTTGACATGGCAGCTGAATTGCGCTGCGAGAATGCATGGGAACCACTGCTATATGCACGTTCTCGCGTGGTACACGCTGCCTCCTCTGCTGGTTTAGATGTGATTGATGTGCCATATTTGGATCTTGATGATGAACAAGGTATGGTGGTTGCAGCCAAGCAAGCCAAATCGCTTGGTTTTTCTGGCAAGGGCTCCATTCACCCCAAACAAATAGCAGCGCTTAACAAAGTTTTTACCCCTAGTGCGAATGAAGTAGCACGTGCGCGCCGCATTATTGATGCGTTTGAACAAGCCGATACAGGGCTGGTGGTGATTGATGGTAAACTTATTGAAAAACCCGTATTGCGAGATATGTATCGCATTTTGGCAATAGCCGAGTGAACAAAAAGTTAGTAATTGCACTTATTATGCGAACTTTGGGGCAATAAAATATCGCTTCTGCGTATTTTCTTGTATTTCAATGGCTCGCGGCCGAGCTGACGCTTGTCGGTGGTGTCTCCCTGTGCCACATATTTGCTCGGTATTTTCATGCCGAATTAATAACGAATGAAAACCATGAAAACGATTACTTGTATTGACGACTTTAAAGCCATTTATCGCCGGCGTGTTCCTAAAATGTTTTACGATTATGTTGAGTCAGGTAGCTGGAGTGAACAAACTTTTCGTGAAAATTGCAGCGATTTTTCCAAACTGTATTTGCGTCAACGTGTCGCTGTCGATATATCCAGCCGCACAACGCAGTGTCAGATGATAGGACAAGATGTAGCTATGCCAGTTGCCTTGGCCCCTGTTGGAATGTTGGGTATGCAATGTGCCAACGGTGAAATTAAAGCTGCACAAGCCGCAGAACAATACAATGTACCTTTTACGTTGTCAACCATGTCGATAAATTCCATTGAGGACGTTGCCGCACAGACACAAAACCCTTTTTGGTTTCAGCTCTATACTATGAAAGATATGGGTTATTTAAATGAATTAATACAGCGCGCAAAGTCAGCCAAATGTTCAGCACTGGTTATTACACTTGATTTGCAGGTGATAGGGCAGCGTCATAAAGATATTAAGAATGGACTGTCTGCCCCACCTAAGCTTAGTATTGCCACTGTGGCAGATTTAATGACAAAATGGCGTTGGGGTTTATCTATGTTAGCAGCTAAGCGGCGCAATTTTGGCAATATTGTGGGCTATGTAAAATCGGTCTCAGACCCTTCAAATCTAATGTCTTGGGTAAGTGAACAATTTGATTTAACTCTAAACTGGGATAAAATTGCTCAAATCAAGCAGCAGTGGGGCGGCAAAGTTATTCTCAAAGGTATCATGGACGTGGAGGATGCCAAAATGGCGCTAAGTGTTGGCGCTGATGCGATAGTAGTATCAAACCATGGAGGCCGACAATTGGACGGCGCACCAAGCACAATAAGCTCGCTTACGCCTATTCTTGATGTGGTTGGCGATGAAATTGAAGTGCATATTGACGGAGGTATTCGCTCTGGGCAAGATGTTCTCAAAGCACTGGCACTAGGCGCTAAGGGTACTTATATTGGCAGATCTTATGCTTATGCGCTGGGTGCAATGGGGCGCTCTGGGGTGACCAGGGCGCTCGATATTATTCACAATGAACTGGATGTTTCCATGGCGTTTTGCGGTCATCGTGACATTCGCAATGTCAATAAAGACATATTGGTATAGAATATGCCTGTAAATTACAAAATTAATTTTTGGAGACATTTATGATTAAAGTTTATGGCGTACACGGTTCGCCTTTTGTGCGCAAAGTTTATGTTGCTCTCGACGTTAAAGGCATAGAATATAAAAAAGTTCCTCAAATGCCGTTTGCCAGAGATGCTGAGTATCAAAAAATTAACCCGCTAGGCAAAATACCTGCACTGGTCAGTGGCGATTTAACACTGGGGGATTCCAAAGTCATTTGTCGATATTTGGAAAATGTATATCCTGAACCAGCCTTGTATCCGAAAAACCCTGCCGATAGGGCAATGGCAGATTGGTATGAAGACTTGTGCGGCGGCAAAATTTCTGAATTAGCCGCAGGCATTTTCTTTCAACGCTTTATGCGCCCTCTAGTGCTTCAACAAGAGTCTGATGAAGCATTGGTCAGCCGAATTATTGAAAAAGACCTGCCGCCGCTATTAGACTATTTGAATGAGCAATTGCCGGAATCAGGTTTTAGGTTTGGTGAATTTGGCATGGCAGATTTAAGTATTGCCAGTCCTTTTATTAACGCATCTTATGCCAGTTACCATATTGATGCATCGCGTTGGCCGGCTCTGTCTGCTTTAATCCAAAGTGTTAAGGGACAACCTCAGGTTAAAGCTGTTTTAGAACAAGAAGCCAAGGCTTTAAATTTAACCCAGGGTTCTAATGCATAATCCGGGTTTAAGTTAAATTTTACCGAGACACTCATGTTGCGAATTGTTTTATTTATAGCTACCAATATTGCGATACTGTTTATCATGAATATCACCTTGCGATTGTTAGGCATTGATACAGCTATGTACAACGCAGGTGGTGGCATTAACATGCAAGGGTTGTTGATTATGTCCGCCATTATGGGTATGAGTGGTTCATTGATATCACTTGCCATATCAAAATGGATGGCGAAACGCTCCATGGGAGTCAGAATTATCGAAAGTCCAGCCAATAACGAGGAGAACTGGATTGTTCAAACCGTTTCCATGCAAGCGCGTCAGGTGAGTATAGGGATGCCAGAAGTCGGTATTTTTGATTCGGCATCGCCTAATGCTTTTGCTACGGGAATGAATAGAAATAATGCGCTAATTGCAGTCAGTACAGGGTTGCTAAGGCACATGAATCGCGACGAGGTTGAAGCTGTATTGGCGCATGAAGTCAGCCATGTTGCCAATGGCGATATGGTAACGCTAAGTTTAATACAAGGGGTCGTTAACACTTTTGTTATTTTTTTCTCACGAATCATTGGAATGTTATTAGACAGAGTTGTCTTCAAAGTGCAGCGCGGCTTTGGTCCAGGGTACTGGATTGGCAGTATAGTGGCGCAAATTATACTGTCCATTTTAGCTAGTATCATTGTAATGTGGTTCTCGCGCTGGCGTGAATATCGCGCCGATGCAGGTGGCGCTCAATTGGCAGGGCGACAAAAAATGATAGCCGCATTACGTAAACTACAGCAAAGCAGTCCCCAACAAATGCCGGATGAAATGGCAGCTTTTGGTATTAATGGTGGGTTAGGTGATGGAATCAAAAAATTATTTATGACGCATCCGCCATTGGAAGCAAGGATTAAAGCGCTGGAAACGCTTTGATTTGCAAGATTATCATAGCTGAGTCAATTTGATTTTGTTGTTCCTGCAAAGTTATCTGCCAAAGTTTTGATATGGTCAAAGCTCACTTCGCAACAGCCGCCGATAATACTGGCGCCAGTGTCACGCCATTGCCTGGCAAAATTAAGATAGGCTTCGGGGTTGAGTTCCTTTCTGGCAGTTAGTGATTCTACCGTAGGGTTGTGTTGTTTGAAAGCTTCACTTATTTTGGTAAAGCCATTAGCATAGGCTCCAAAGGGCATTGACGCGGTGCTGATAATGGGTATGCCTTGAGTAATCGCTTCGGGAGTTGAGCAATTTAATAATAGAGCATCCACCTTTAATGTTTCAGCCAAAGGGATAAGATCGGCAATGGGTTCACCTGAACGCAGTAAGGAACCATTATTATCATCGATGGTTACACTTAGCCAAACAGGTTTGCCTGCCGTCTGCATTCCTAAAACAGCGCCGTGGGCTTGTTTGATTGAGCTTAGTGTTTCAAGCAAGAAAAGGTCAACATAAGGTTTTTGGATTTCGGCAATTTCGGCGTAGATTTCAGCACCCTGTTCTGGTTCTAGTGTTAAATCTGGTCGGTAAGAAGCTCCTGTAGGTCCAGAAGAACCTGCAATTATGCCGCCGCCGAACTGATCTCTAGCGCGGTTAGCCATTTCACAGGCTCTGATATGCAAGTCTTTAAATTGCGTTTCGACACCGTTATTGGCAAGGCGGTCACGGTGGATGGCGTAGCTATTCGTTGTTGTTATATCTGCTCCTGCCAAAAAATAATCGTAATGCACTGCTTGAACAATGTCAGGTCTGTCCATTAATATTTGTGTTGCCCATAGTGGTGTGGGTCTGGTTTGGGAACGGGCTATCAGTTCTTGCCCCATTCCGCCGTCAAGTATTTGTAAGCTCATTAACTATCAGTAATATCAGTAAACTCCGCTTTTGTGTGCGAGAATTTCTTGTTTGAGAGCAAAATCTTTTTTATTGCAAAGGTCTCAGTTTGACAGCATTAATTTGTTTTTGCAATTTTTGCTGTTTTTGTTTGAATTGTTGCAAACTTGCTTCTTTGATATGACCAAAACCTCTTATATCGTCAGGGGTTGTAGCCAGTTCAACAGCTATTGGGTAATTATCAGTAGATAGGTGTTCTAGCGTCCATTCAATTATTTGTTTGTAATCTTGTATCAGTTGCTTTTCCAGTTTGCGCTCAGTGCTATAGCCAAAAATATTAAAAGAGCTGTTGCGCAGGAATTTTAGTTTTGCCAGTATTTTGAATAGCTGCAATGTTATTTGTGGGAATTGTAATTTTTCAGGTTTGCCAGTTTCTGTATTTTTAGGGGCAATTAATGGAGGCGACAAATGAAATTTAATACGATAATTACCTTCAAACATAGATTCTAATTGCTGTTTAAAAGTGCCATTGGTATAGAGCCTGGCAATTTCGAATTCATCTTTGTATGCCATTAATTTGTAATAATAGAGTGCTACATTCCTGGAAAGGGCATTATCGTGTTCAGTCGTTAGCTGTTGTTCTTTGGCAATGACCTGGTCAACCAGTTGTTTGTAATTGTCGGCATAGCGTTTATCCTGATAATCTATTAAACGCTGATGACGGTCATTAACAATATCAGTAATGGATTCAAGTGGCTTTTTGGGTTCTGGTATTGACACTATTGTTTTTAAATACTCTAAATCGTGGTTAGCCCAGCGCCCTAAAGCCAGTGCTTGTTGATTCATGTCGACGCTGACTCCATTGAGTTTAATGGCTTGCAATAGAGAGGAATAAGATACAGGGATTAACCCTGCTTGATAAGCATAGCCCAGCATAAACATATTGCTAGCCAGCGCATCGCCCAAGGTATGCGTGGCAAATAGGGTGGCATTAATAAAGTTAACTTTCGCTGCGCCCGTTTCATCTAAAATGATTTGCTTCATGCTATCGCCTGGAAATACTAAATCTGGTTGGCTGATAAAATCAGCGGTGGGAGATTCATATTCATTCACAATGGCATGGCTACGCGCTACGTTAACTTTTGCCATGGTTTCGTAATCGGCGGTTACCACTAAATCACAGCCCAATAATAAATCGGCATCGCCAGCGGCGATGCGCACGGCATTAATATCAGATTGTTGTTTGGCGATGCGTATATGGCTAACGACAGAGCCAAATTTTTGCGCCAAACCGGTTTGGTTCATGGTAGCGCAACCTTTACCTTCAATATGGGCAGCCATTGCAACAATTGACGCTATTGTCAGCACTCCTGTACCTCCAATGCCAGAAACGACTATATTCCAGGGTTGTTTATCAATGCTTGCTAGTGTTGGTTCAGGAAGTTCGGATAGGTGTTGGATGATATTCAGTTTCTTCGGGGGTTTTAATTGCCCGCCCTCAATAGTCACAAAACTGGGGCAAAAGCCATTAAGACATGAAAAATCTTTATTACAGGCATTTTGATCGATTTGACGTTTACGACCTAATGTCGTTTCGAGTGGCATAACCGATAAGCAATTGGAGGCTTTGCTGCAATCGCCGCAACTCTCACATACCTCTGGGTTAATGATGACGCGGCGGGCAGGGTCAATGGCTAAGCCTTTTTTGCGCCTACGTCGTTTTTCAGCAGCGCAGGTCTGCTCAAAAATTAATATGCTAGTGCCTGCAATTTCTCGAAGCTCCTTTTCAATTGGAATTAATTCACTACGATGATTTAAGCTAATACCTTCTAATTGCGGTAAGGCTTTTTTACCTTGATAGTGTTCAGGGTTTTCAGAAACCACAGCAATGCGTTTGACACCTTCACCTCTAAGTTGGTAAATTATTTGTTCTATACTCAACATTCCATCCACTGGTTGACCGCCAGTCATGGCAACAGCATCGTTATATAAAATTTTGTAGGTGATGTTAACGCGAGATGCAATGGCTTGGCGGATGGCTAATATTCCTGAGTGAAAATAAGTGCCATCACCCAGATTTTGAAAAACGTGTTTTGTTGTTGTAAATGGCGCTTGTCCAACCCAGGTTACACCTTCGCCCCCCATGTGAGTAAAGGTAGTAGCTTTTCTGTCACCCTGTTCCCACACGCCCATGTAATGGCAACCAATGCCCGCTAGTGCCCTGCTGCCTTCAGGGACGCGCGTTGATGTGCTGTGTGGGCAGCCTGAACAATAATGGGGACTTCGTTGTAATCTCGGAAATGTCTGTGCTAACGATGTTTCTTTATGGTCGTAGAATGCTATACATTTATCAATGGTTTGGTCACTGTAAAAATGTCTCATTCTGGACGCGATAGCTTTAGCTATCATTGCAGGAGTCAACTCTGCCAGGTTGGGTAACAGGTCATTGCCATCTTCATCAAACTCGCCAATTACTTTAGGGCGTTGCTTAACTGGCCAGTTATATAGTTGCCCTGTTAGCTGGTCTTCTAAAATAGAGCGTTTCTCTTCTACCACCAATATTTCTTTTAATCCTTGAGCAAAACGATGAGTCATTACAGGTTCTAAAGGCCAACTCATTCCGACTTTATAGACTCTTAGACCAATAGATTCGGCTTTGCGTTTGTCAATTCCCATATCTTCTAATGCTTGCATAACATCAAGGTACGACTTGCCCGTAGTCATAATTCCCAAGCGCGCTGATGAACTGTCAATAACAATTTTATTTAAGTTATTAACACGTGCAAATTCTCTGGCGGCATAGATTTTGTATTTATTTAACCGCGCTTCCTGGTCTAGCGGCGCATCGTTTAATCTACCGTGAACACCATCCATTGGAAGTGTAAATTGGTCGGGAATAACGATATTGATTCGATCTGGGTCAATATCAGCAGAGATGGCAGAATCCATATTTTCAGTAACAGCTTTTAAACCGACCCAGCAACCACAGAAACGTGATAATTCCCAACCATAAATACCAAGGTCTAGCACCTCCTGAACATTAGCTGGAGACAGTATTGGAATGGAAGCGCCAATAAACATATGGTCAGATTGATGCGGAAGTGTCGATGATTTACACGCATGATCATCGCCAGCAACGGCTAGCACCCCACCATATTTTGAAGTACCAAATGCATTGGCGTGTTTAATTACGTCCATGCTGCGGTCAACACCTGGTCCTTTGCTGTACCAAAGGCTAAATACCCCATCATATTTTGCTCCTTCAAACAAATTTACCTGCTGGCTCCCCCATACAGCAGTAGCTGCCAGGTCTTCATTGATGCCTGGCTGAAATACAATATTGTGCCGTTGCAAATACTGTTGAGCCTTCCACAATGTCTGGTCGATATTGGCAAGAGGAGAACCTCGATAACCAGAAATAAATCCAGCCGTGTTTAAACCTTTTTCCAAATCGCGTTGGTGTTGGAGCATAGGCAAACGAGCTAATGCTTCAATGCCCGTTATATAGGCTTTAGTTGTATCTAAGGCGTATTTATCATCAAGAGAAAAAACGTGTGGCATGGTTACAGTAATAATGCAAGGCTCTCAGTGAATAATAAATATTATTTTTATACTATTCAATTCATTTTTATGACTAAGGATGAATATTTCTAAATTAATTTTTATATCTCTTACGATAGCCCCTAAGAGAGAAGTGGACCCCATCGGTTAGACAGGATTTTTGAAATTTAAGAAATATTTTGCGACAATAAACCTACTATTATTTGAAGCATATTATTGTGACAAAACGAAGAAACCATTCACCATCCTTTAAAGCTAAAGTTGCTTTAACCGCGGCAAGAGGTGATGACACCTTAGCCGAGCTGTCGCAACAATTTGGCTTACATCAAACCCAAATTCATCAATGGCGCCAGCAATTAATGGAACAAGCCTCATCATTATTTGAACGCAGTAGTGTGTCTAAATCTGATGTCAAACAGATTGACCAATTGCATTCCAAAATTGGTCAATTAACGATGGAACGCGATTTTTTAGAACGCGGGCTAGACAGGATTCAAGCCCCCTACGCAAGGAGATGATTGATATGACTCATCCCACATTAGCGGTGTCAAAACAATGCGAGTTACTATCAGTCAACCGCTCTACTTTTTATTATCAGCCTAAACCTCTCAGTGATAGTGATGTCGATTTGATGAGGCGTATTGATGCTATCCATATGAAGCTTCCTTTCTATGGCAGCCGCCGTATTCGTGACCAATTAGAGACCGAAGATATCTTCATCAATCGAAAGAAAGTACAGCGATTGATGCTTGCCATGGGCATTATAGCCATCTTTCCTAAGAAGAAAACCACGATATCCAATAAGGCTCATCGCATCTATCCTTATCGTTTGAGAGGGTTGAATATCAACCGTTCTAATCAAGTATGGGCAACCGATATAACCTATATTCCAATGGCTAAAGGTTTTGTGTATTTAGTGGCTGTTATTGACTGGTTCAGTCGTAAGGTACTGTCATGGCGATTATCCAACACAATGGATACTGCTTTTTGTATTGAAGCTCTTGAAGAGGCTATACAACGCTATGGTAAACCTGATATATTCAATACTGACCAAGGTTCACAATTTACCAGTGACGCCTTTACTTCTGTACTCATTGATAATAACATTGAAATTAGTATGGATGGTCGAGGTCGTTGGCTTGATAATGTATTTATTGAGCGATTGTGGCGTAGCCTTAAATATGAAAATATCTATTTAAAAGCCTACGACACAGTCCCTGAAGTACGAGCTGGTATTGATGAGTATTTTCGTTTCTTTAACGAAGACAGACGGCATCAAAATTTGAAGGGGAGACAAACTCCCGATCAGATTTATTATGCCAATTTAACGCTGTCTAAAGCAGCATAAGCCTGTCCAAAATATTTCTTAAGCCACTGTCTGAAAAATGGGGTCCATTTCTGTTATGAAACAAAATAAAACGCTTAACCCAACCAACATAAGACTTTTCCGTTTTATAGCTATAGCCCTTTAAACGTATTTTGTCAGTGACTTTGTCAAGTAATTTTCGTGCCATTTTTAAATGGTTATCAAAATAGGTAATTAAAAAAATTAAGATTATTAGCTATTATATAACAAAACAAATAAAATAGAAATTTTTTTGACAAACTAGCTATTAGCATATATAGTTAACCAATAATTAATTGTTATACGTTATTGAATCAGTAGCAGAATTCGCTAAATGCTGAAGTCTTCGAATTCATATTTTCACGTATAAAGCAAACATCATTGATGTCATTTATTGTAGATAATGCTTGTTTTAATTCATCATTATTATCAATGGAATCAATTACTCTACCCCAGTAAGATAAAACAGAATTATAATCAGTATCTCCTCTTTTATAAATTACATATGATGTTTTGACCTTTTCTAAGCCTTTGCCACTAAAAATTATTTGGAGTTCTAAATTAGAAAGTGGATTATAGATTGTGTCAAGGAATAAATGATCTGCTTTGGAGACATTGCTTATAATATAAAAAGGTATCATCATGAACATAGTCTTAAGTGTTTTATTTAGCATAATGGTTTCTCAAAAGGTTTTAGTTTTCAATTAGAATTTCTTGAACGCCTATAAACTCTGCATCATCTCTTTGTGTGTCAGGTGTTGCGTTCAAAGTACCACTTCTTGTAGCTATTTCCCTGTCTCCTAAATATGTTGTTAAACGATAGCGTACAGAGCCTGCTATCCCTTCATACCATCGAACACCAGCTACATAGACCCCTGTGGTAGGGTTATCACTTAACACAATTCTTTCTGGGCCTCCGCCATTACCAGAACCAAATCCCCCACGATCATCAAAATCAAGCGATAATTCATTATTACCACTTCTATTGGCACCATGAACTAAAGAACCATTTGGGTGCCTTACATATAAATCAATATCAGGACCTTCCACAATTTCAGAATTTCTATACTCCCAAACCAAAACCCATGATGCAACACCCTGACTGCCAGGATTACCACCTTCTAAGCCACTATTATCATCTGTCGCCATTCTACTAATGGTAATAATATAATCGGCACTACTGTTATTACGAACCCTAATAAAGTAAGTGTCAGGTGTTAAATTGAAAGATATACGGTTATTACTGTTACTATTCCCACTAGCGAAAGAACTACCAGAAGAATCAATTAAATTAAATTGATCTACATTCGCTTCAATTATGTAATTACCGCTTGTTATGATTTCAATAAAGAAAAAGTCAATATCTGAAGAGTTATCAATCCTTGATGAGAATGAACCAGTGCCCGCACTATTTAATGAAATTCGTGAAGCAGTTCCTATTGTGTCTCCAACAGAATCCGTTACAGGAGCAGAGCTTGTAGGAGGTGTAGGCGCGTTAGTTGAATCATCCCCGCTACCACAACTAAATAATATTAAACAAAAAAACAATATTGTTATAGTTTTCATTTCTCGTACCTCTAATTTAAAATGTGTAGCCAATGGAGGTCGAAACTTCATAAGGATTATTGTTACCATCATTGGATACTTCATAACGACCACTGATTCCTAGTGAGATATTTTTATTTATATTAAAAATAAACCCACCTATTACGCTATGTCCATCATTTAAATCACTACTTAGAGTATATTCATATCCGATATATGATGCTGATTTTTTTCCTTCATTTTCTAGGGCTTTACCATAAATTAACCCAATTCCTGTATGGTCAGCGTTAATATCTATATTCGCGTTTGTTTCAATATCAACTAATGTGTGTGAAAAGCTAAGTCCCCAATTGGTATTGTTCAAGTAAATACCTTGCACGCCATATGAAATAGACGATTCAAACAAATCTGAATCTGCTCCTAAATCAAAATAACCTACTTTGAGCCCTAAGTAATAAAAGTCATCGTTTGCTGCTATTAAAGGTTTTGAGAAGAAAAGCATAAAGAATATGCCAGTAAAATTAAAATATTTGTGCATTGTGTACCTTTGTGTAGTTATTTTTATAAATATTAGCATTTGCTAATTTATATGTCAAGCATTTGATTGTTTATAGTTTAGCAAACGCTAACTATAATTAAAAAAATGAATATGTCCCTATCTAATCTTCGATTAAAAAACCTTCTCAAGTTAATTGATAACGAATATAAAAACCAAGCTGATTTCTCAAATAAAGCTGGCTATGAACCCAGTTTTATAAGCCAATTGGTTACTGGTAGGAGAAACTGTGGGGAAAAAGTTGCTAGAAAAATTGAAGGGAACCTTGGTCTACCTGTTGGATATCTAGATAGAGAGCAAGATAGCAATAAATTGGATAGTGTAAATAATTTAGATGAGCAATCTAGCTACATGCTTGGAGAGCTAAACTCAGCTATAACCAGAGGAAAAATTAGCAAGGATGATTTAAGTTTGCTTTACTCTATAAGCAAAAGATTATATTGTCGTGGGAACGTATAACAAGTTAAGGCAAAGGACGCACAAAGTGCGCCTCTGCTTAAAGCGTTATGTGAGGTACTATGTTTTTTATAATTAGTCTGATATTTGGATTTATTGGAATTGGAGGTTTGAATGCTGGGAAGCGCGGAGAAGATAATCCTGGATTATTTTTGCCAGCTAACCCAACATGGTTTAGATTTAATTATACAATTGGTGGATTCTTGCCTTTAGTATTCATTATTTATTCTTTTACATACAGTTTTTTTGAAGGGCTTGCAAGTATATTTGGTGTTTTGATAGGTGCGATTCTTGTTGGTTTCGTAAGTCGAGAAATGAGATATTTTTTTGGTATGGTATCGTTCCCTCTTATTGTTCTATTATGGTATATATTTTTAGGCTAGTTGTAGGTTTTATCGTATGTTCATATCACATAACAAGTTAAGGCAAAGTGCGCCCCTGCTTAAGGCGTTAGAAACTAAATAATTCATTAACAATCACATGAAAGGCACTGTTAAATTTTATTCAAAAGAAAAAGGGTTTGGTTTCATTGTTGGGGATGATGATATTGAAAGATTTGTTGGTGTTAGGGAAATCATTGGAGCAAAGCTTCCTGAAAATGGTCAAATTGTAGAATTTGAATCAAAAGAGGGCAAAAAAGGCTTGTATGCCGCCAAGGTTAAAATAATATCTCAAGGTAATAACACTAGCAATCATAGGCAAGATGATAGAGTACCTTGCCCCAAATGTTTTAAAAAAATCTATCCTAAATTAATACATAATAGAGGTTTTTTTGGTAATCCTACTCCTAGAAAATCATTATGTCCATTTTGCGGCTCTACAGTGAAAAACTTTAGCGGTTGCTATATTGCCACAGCAATATATGATAGTTATGAAGCTCCAGAAGTATATTTCTTTAGACATTATAGAGATACAAAATTAGCTAAAACAAATTATGGTATTACTTTAATTAAAATTTATTATCTCTTATCGCCTACACTTGCAAGAATAATTGGCAATTCGAAATTTCTATCCGCGATAGTCAAAAAAGTATTAGATAAAAGCATTAGTAATGAAAGTTTCTAACAAGTTGCTCAAATTCGTTCCGCTTCGCTCCACCGGACGCGTGCTGCGTTCGCGCCGTTTAGCAAGGCGTTAGCCTTACCCAGGTTTAAACTTCTATGGATATTCAAAGATTTGGCATAATTCTGAATGTAGAGAACTTTAATGTGTGTGTAGAGTTCTACAAAAATGTGTTTAATTTAAAAGTTTTGTTTACTGAAGAAAACGGCGATTTCAAGCTTACATGTTTAGAGTTTGGCGATGGGTATTTAATGATTGAAACAGACGGTTTTGCCTCACTAGAGGGTAAATCTATCGAAAATTGCCCTAGTAAATTACGGTTCAATGTTTCAGATATCGAGTCGGTAGTAGGCAATCTAAAGAAATATGGCATTGAATCAAATCTATTAGTAAATCCATGGGGTAAAACCGTTAATTTCTTTGACCCTGACGGTAATAGGGTTGGTGTTAGAGATGAAGAAGGTTTTTTACAGCAAATCCAAGGTAACAAAGCATTCTATCAGACCCTATAAGCTCCGCTTGTTTTCGACATGTCGCTGCGCTCCATTTTATGCCAAAATCAATCTCCACTTTTAGCACGCCTTAGCAAGGCGTTAGCTCCAATTAATAATCCTAGGTTTAGAAACAATGAAAAGAATCTCCATATGTTTAGTAGCACTTGTTACGCTTTCGGGTACTGCCCATGCAGACTGGCTTGTTCAAGATGCAAAGATTACGAGAATAACTAACTCATCAAGTAATACTGACTCCTTTACTATGTCAACGGAAGGTGGAACAGGCCTGTGCTCTAGTGTATCCATTGCATTTCCAGCAGATGGTGTGAGTTCGGCGGAAATACACAAGCGTGCCTTTTCTATGGCATTAGCTGCTTATACAACTGGAGATAAGGTCAGTATCTATAGTTATTCAAATCAAGAATGTAATAAAGCTGGCTACATTGAACTAAATAAATAGTCTGTACTGAAAAATTAGCAATTTGAGGATTACAATTATAGTGATTGAGTATTGAATATGAGGATATTGTTTTCAAAAATGATACTAAAAGTAGCTTTTGGTGCGTTATCAGGATAGCTAACATCAACATTTTGATAGACAAAGAAAAATATCATCCATTTTTTCAAATTCCAGGCGCAAGCAGCCATCAGTAAATTGATTGAATCGCCCTCACTGCCTTTAAGCCAGTTCCTTGATAATCGATAATCGTGTTTGAGGTGCCCAATAATAGGTTCAATCGCTGCACGTTGCCGACATAATATTCGCTTCTTTTGGGATTGATACGGCGTATCTCGTTTCAGCTTTTTATTGGGTAATAACACCTCAACATCAACATGCTTGTTTGCACCTCGATAACCACGGTCAAGCACAGCTAGTTCTATTGTTGTTTGCCGATGCTCATGAGCAGATTCTAAAGCTGCTTTCAAATTCTTTGAGTCATGTTCATTTTCATCATGGCTGGCTACGCCAACAATGACCTGACTTTTCTGTGTGGCTACAATTGATGCTTTACGTCCATACTCATAGGGCTTATGGTCTTTGCCTTTGCCGACACAGTAAATGTCAGGTTCATGTAGTGAGTACACTTTGTTTTTATCTTTAGGTTGTTGAATTAGTACACGCTCATACAATTCAAACGATTCTGTCTGTAACGCCAATACTGTTGCTGGTAATTTTCGTTGTAATTCACGCAGTAAAATACCAGCCATAGTTCTTAAACGTTTTAATGCTTTACGTGCTTTAGCACGTCGTTTTACATGACGAAAATAACGACAAGATAAACGTAATTCTTTCACTTCTTTGACAAAGGTTCGACGTTGTTGAATTCCTTCTTCTTTAGCTAACTTATTCAACCGATTAATAATCTTGACTGCCAACTTACTATCGGTTGGGTAAGTAATCGCTTTTTCTTGTACCCTACTATCAACCAATACTGTGATTTCCTCCGATGCCTGTCCATGCAATAGTACGCTACTATGAAAAAGTTGCTTCACGCCCTCTTCGCCAATACGTTGACGAAACTTAACCAACTCAGTTGAATGACAAGGAGGCAATGTTTGAAACACCGTCTCTCCACAGAATACTTGATAGTAGGGATTCATTTGCCACTGTTTAACGACTGAATCATCACTCAAATTGTACAGTTGCTTTAACATTAACAGACCACTCATAAGTCGAATTGGTTTAGCACGGCGCCCTTTAGCACTGTATAAAGGGCTGAGCGATGACTCGATACTTGACCAATCTAGTTCACGACTCAAGGCCAGTAGCATATGATTGGGATTGAGTTGGCTGGCTATATCAAAAAAGCCAGTTTGGGGAGATATTACCGGTGATTGAGGGAGCATTGCTTAAATGAATTCGACCAAAAATAAGAGACCATTTTAACATATCTGGTCGAAATCACACTGACATAGTAACAAAATATATATAATAATCAAATAGATAAATGTTTTTCAGGACTGACTAATTAGTCTGTACTGAAAAATTAGCAATTTGAGGATTACAATTATAGTGATAGAAATGGACCCCATTTTTCAGACAGTGGCTTAAGAAATATTTTGGACAGGTTTATGCTGCTTTAGGCAGCGTTAAATTGGCATAATAAATCTGATCGGGAGTTTGTCTCCCCTTCAAATTTTGATGCCGTCTGTCTTCGTTAAAGAAACGAAAATACTCATCAATACCAGCTCGTACTTCAGGGACTGTGTCGTAGGCTTTTAAATAGATATTTTCATATTTAAGGCTACGCCACAATCGCTCAATAAATACATTATCAAGCCAACGACCTCGACCATCCATACTAATTTCAATGTTATTATCAATGAGTACAGAAGTAAAGGCGTCACTGGTAAATTGTGAACCTTGGTCAGTATTGAATATATCAGGTTTACCATAGCGTTGTATAGCCTCTTCAAGAGCTTCAATACAAAAAGCAGTATCCATTGTGTTAGATAATCGCCATGACAGTACCTTACGACTGAACCAGTCAATAACAGCCACTAAATACACAAAACCTTTAGCCATTGGAATATAGGTTATATCGGTTGCCCATACTTGATTAGAACGGTTGATATTCAACCCTCTCAAACGATAAGGATAGATGCGATGAGCCTTATTGGATATCGTGGTTTTCTTCTTAGGAAAGATGGCTATAATGCCCATGGCAAGCATCAATCGCTGTACTTTCTTTCGATTGATGAAGATATCTTCGGTCTCTAATTGGTCACGAATACGGCGGCTGCCATATTAACTCTGCATTAAATATTCGAAATTATTAAGCTGCATATTTAATTTTCTGATGCTTGAAATAAGATTGAATTCTTTCGGGTTGCTGTTGTAGCAGATTCATATGCTTATCTAATTTTTTAGCAATATCCCCTTTCTTTCGAGTCGGTTTATCAGCACCCATTGAGCGCTTTAAATCACAATTGAGATACTCATCGGGGTTAAGTTCAGGGGAATAGCTAGGCAGATAGAAGACCTCAATTTTTTCAGTATTACCTGCTAACCATTCTTGAACCAATTTAGCATGATGTACGCGTAAGTTATCAACAATCAAAAAAACCTTTTTAGATGATTGCTTTATTAATTGTTTCAAAAATTTGATGAAGACCTGAGCCGTGAACTTATCGTCATAGACCATAAAATGAAGTTTTCCTTGATTAGTAATGGTTGACACCATGTTAACTCGTTCACGCTTAGCCTGAGATAATACTAAAACTGGTGTTTGCCCTTTAGGAGCATAACCGCGAGGATAATGCTCTTGACTCGAAATACCTGTTTCATCACCCCAGTGAATTTCTGCGTCTTCATCTTGGGCGCGTTGGTGAATTGTAGGATAATCTTCATCAAGCCACTGTTGAACTTGAGCAGGTTGCTGTTCATAACTACGTTTGACTGGACGCTGGGGGGTAAAACCCCAACGATTAAGGTAAAGACAGACAGTTCGATAGGCTAAATCAATTGAAAATTCATCATCAATCAATTGTTGAACTGCTTTGATTGACCACAGTGCAAAATCCAACTTTAACTGGTCTGGTGTCTTATCAATAATCAACTTCTGAATATGTTTTTCTTGCTCCGGTGTTAAGTCCCGTCCCACCCCCAATGGGCGTCCTCGTGGTTTTTCTTTGGTGAGCTTTTCGCCTGATGCTTTATATTCACGTAGCCATTCTGATACCGTGATATAGCGAAGACCAAGCTCTTCGGCTATGGCTTTTTTTGTACGGTCTCCCTTCTTGTAAAGGCGAAGACAAATTTTTTTCAATTCTAGTCGAGACTCGGGGCTAAGGGTTCTTAAATCTACTTGTTTCATGACTAGTATTATAACATAAAATTATGATATATTCATGCAGGGTTAATAGAAAGGAAGCTTTATATGGATAGCATCAATACGCCTCATCAAATCGACATCACTATCACTGAGAGGTTTAGGCTGATAATAAAAAGTAGAGCGGTTGACTGATAGTAACTCGCATTGTTTTGACACCGCTAATGTGGGATGAGTCATATCAATCATCTCCTTGCGTAGGGGGCTTGAATCCTGTCTAGCCCGCGTTCTAAAAAATCGCGTTCCATCGTTAATTGACCAATTTTGGAATGCAATTGGTCAATCTGTTTGACATCAGATTTAGACACACTACTGTGTTCAAATAATGATGAGGCTTGTTCCATTAATTGCTGGCGCCATTGATGAATTTGGGTTTGATGTAAGCCAAATTGTTGCGACAGCTCGGCTAAGGTGTTATCACCTCTTGCCGCGGTTAAAGCAACTTTAGCTTTAAAGGATGGTGAATGGTTTCTTAGTTTTGTCATAATAATATGCTTCAAATAATAGTAGGTTTATTGTCGCAAAATATTTCTTGAATTTCAAAAATCCTGTCTAACCGATGGGGTCCACTTCTCTATACTTTTGGCATTAGAAATTATCTTTTCCTGGAAGCAGGTCGACTAACATTTCAATATGTAAGTCATCGTCGTTAAGACAAGGGATGTAGTAAAAAGCCTCACCACCAGCATGCATAAAAGTCTCTTTGGCTTCGCGTTGAATTTCATCAAGCGTTTCTAAACAATCGGCGGCAAAACCAGGACAAATAATAGCTATATATTTAATACCTTGTCCGGGAAGTTGCTTTAAGGTTTTATCTGTATAGGGTTGTAGCCACTGTGCTTTGCCAAAGCGCGATTGAAATGTGGTTATTAATTTATCCGTAAATTGAGAATTGCTTTTGATAAGGCTTTCGTTAATTAACCTTGTGGTTTGCATACAGAAACAGTAGTAAGGGTCGCCTTGCTCCAAATTGCGTTGTGGGATACCATGGTACGAAATAACGACTTTATCGGGGATGCCTTGTTGTTCAATATGTCGTTCAATAGAATGGGTTATAGCTTTAATGTAAAGCGGGTGGTGGTGATAACCACTAATAAAACGCAGGGAAGGAACCCAGCGTTGTTGTTGAAAATAGCGGCTAATGGCATCAAAGGTAGAACCTGTGGTTGCTGCGCAATATTGTGGATAAAGCGGCAATACGATAATTTCGTCGACATTATGTTGCTTTAAATCTTCAAGAGCACTATGTATGGACGGATTGCCATAACGCATTCCCAGAGCAACAGGAATATCCTGTGATAATTTTACTTTTAATGCGGTTTTAAGTTTTTCGCACTGATGTCGACTAATGGATAATAGCGGAGAACCTTCATTGTTCCATATGTTTTGATAGAGTTGAGCCGAGCGTTCAGGACGTAGTGGGAGTATCAATAAATTTAAAATTAACCACCATAAGGGTTTTGGAATTTCAATAACTCGCGAATCGCTTAAAAACTCACTAAGATAACGTCTTAGCGCTTTTGAGGTGGGGGTATTGGGTGTACCCAGGTTGGTGATTAATACACCGCGTGACCGCCTTGTTGTTTTATGATTATAGTTGGTTATTCCGTTAAATTTCATTGTGGGAATTATTGCGTGGATTTAAAAAAATAATTTAATCGTTATAATCGCGAATTAGTTGTTGGTTCTAATTCTTTCTGGATTGAGCTGTCTGTCCCAGGGGGCATTGCTTCCCAGTTGTCCACTATAAATACCGTAGGCAATAGTAATAATTAGCAACGCTGCCAGAGTAACACGAGTGCCTAGTGCGTGCATTAGCCTCATGCTGTTTTTATTGCCTCGGTCTTTAATAAAAAACACGTAGCCGCTAATAAGACTAATGAGAATTAATACAAACAATATTACAATAATAACTTTTATTAACACTGCAAACCAAGGCAATCAATAGCGCCCAATTATGACAGTTTCGGAAGCAACATTCAGCAGCCATACGCCAATGATGCAACAATTTTTGCAGATAAAGGCGCAACACCCTAACGAATTACTATTTTATCGAATGGGTGATTTTTACGAACTATTCTACGATGATGCCAAACGTGCAGCGCAATTGCTAGATGTGACGTTAACGCACCGTGGCAAGTCCAATGGCACGCCTATTCCCATGTGCGGCGTTCCTTTTCACTCGGCAGACCCCTACTTGGCCAAGTTAATCAAAATGGGGGAATCGGTAGCCATTGCGGAACAAATTGGTGACCCTGATTCCAGTAAAGGCCCTGTTGAGCGCAAAGTAGTAAGAGTTCTGACTCCTGGTACAGTGACTGATGAAGCCCTATTGGAAACCTCCAGTGACAATCTGTTACTGGCAATTCATTGTGAACAGAAAACATACGGTTTGGCAATGTTAAGTGTCGCCACAGGTCGGTTTTCAATTCGTGAGGTTGATACCTTAGAAGCAGTAGAAGCCGAGTTACAGCGTTTGCAACCTGCCGAAATACTGATCAATGAGACTATCGCAGCAACTTTTGATATCAGTATGTCTACTCGATTGCGTAGCCCCTGGGAATTTGAACTAGACACTTGCGTTAGATTATTATGTCGTCAACTTCAGGTTTCCACACTGGCGGGTTTTAATTGCGACCACTTGACGGCAGCACTAGGAGCCGCAGGTTGTCTGCTACAATATGCCAATGATACCCAGCGCAGTAACATGCCGCACATTAATAATCTGGTTATCGAAAATCCCAGTGACTTTGTGCAACTGGATAAAGCCACAAGGCGCAATCTGGAATTGGATATCAACCTTGCTGGCAATAGCGATTTAACGCTTTTTGCCTTGATGGATGATTGCAAGACGGCTATGGGCAGCAGATTGTTACGGCAAAGTATTAACCAACCGTTGCGGCATTTAGCCGGGTTGCAAAGTCGGCAACGCTGTATTGCGGCATTATTGGCAAATTATCAATTTGAAATTTTTTTGCCATTGTTCACTGATATTGGAGATATGCAACGAATTTTAGCTCGTTTGGCACTGCGTTCCTCTAAACCCAGAGATTTAGTCAAGTTGTTGGAATCTATCAATCAGTTACCAGCCATCAAAACCTTACTAGACACTGCAAGTTTAAAGTCGCTCTCAACAATTAATGACAAATTACACAACTTTGAACAAATTTCTGAAAAGCTTACCCAGGCTATTGTAGAAAACCCACCTATGGTGATTCGTGAAGGTGGGGTTATCGCTGCAGGCTATGATGTTGAATTGGACGAAATACGCTCACTTAACACTAATGTAGGTGACAAGTTGCAGGAAATAGAACAGCGTGAACGTGACCGCACAGGCATTAACACTTTAAAAGTAGGCTATAATCGTGTTCACGGTTACCACATAGAAATTAGTAAACTGCAAGCACAACAAGCGCCGGTTGATTATCAGCGGCGTCAAACGCTAAAAAACGCGGAGCGTTTTATTACGCCTGAATTGAAGGAATATGAAGACAAAGCGCTATCGGCAAAAAGTCGAGCGCTGACATTGGAAAAACAACTTTATACCGATTTATTGGAATGGCTTAATGACTATCTATTGCCTTTGCAACAAACTGCCAATGCTCTTGCACAGTTAGATATGATGGTAACATTGGCAAACCTGGCCAATCAACATCAATGGGTTTGTCCAGACTTGCATACAGGTATTGGCATCAGTATTGAACAGGGTAGGCACCCTGTTGTCGAACAAGCACTGGATGGCATTTTTGTAGCCAATAATTGTGAATTGTCAGATAACCAACGCATGTTGGTGATAACAGGCCCTAATATGGGAGGGAAATCAACTTACATGCGTCAAAATGCTTTAATAGTGTTAATGGCACAAATGGGGAGTTTTGTTCCAGCACAATCGGCATCTATCGGACTGGTTGATAGAATCTTTACTCGCATTGGTGCGTCTGATGACTTGGCAGGTGGGCGCAGCACCTTTATGGTGGAAATGACAGAAACCGCTTATATCCTGCGTAATGCTACACCTAATAGTTTGGTGTTAATGGATGAAATAGGGCGTGGTACCAGCACTTTTGATGGTTTATCTTTGGCGCTTTCCTGTGCTGTGGATCTAGCCAAAAATATTCGCGCTTTAACCTTATTTGCCACGCATTATTTTGAAGTGACATCACTTGATATAGCTGGAATGAAAAATGTACATTTGGGTGCAACGCTTCACGGTGATACTTTAGTATTTTTACATACGGTAAAGCAAGGGGCAGCAAGTCAAAGCTATGGTATTGAAGTAGCACAACTGGCGGGTTTACCCAAACGGGTATTAAAAGCTGCGCGAAATGAGTTGTCACGGCTTGAGCGCAGTATGAATTTTACTCAAAACAGCCCGCAACAAGTTTTAGATTTTGAAGGCAATAATAGCGAGTCAATGATTGAAGGCGAACACAAGGCAGTGATTACCCAATTACAGAATATTGATGTGGACGACTTGTCGCCACGCCAGGCCCATAGTGTTTTAATTCAACTGAAAGATTTATTAGAAGCTAATGATTAAAGGTATGTTTGTCTCCAAAGATGCGCTGGATGTGGCGCAATTGCTAACGCTGGATAGCGAACAGTTAGTGGCTGTCAGCCATGAACAAACCGTTAATTCAGAGTTGTTTACGCAATTTTTAGTCCATAGTGATGTGACAGTAGAAGTGCTGTCTGCATTGACTGTTCTGTCAAAGCAGGAGTGGATTCGGCAAAGTGCAAGACAAAGATTGCAGAAGTTTGGTATCAACTCTGAACAGATTTTAGCTATTTTACAACAGGCTAACTTTACCGACAGCAGGAAATGGGCGGCTGAAATGTTAAATGACACAGACAATTTAAAACAAGCACATAAAATTATGCAGGGCAGGGATAAAAATACGGCACGGTTAATTCAGGCAAAACTGGATCAAATCAAACAACAATCGCAATTACAGCAACACAGAGAAGCCAGTCAAAATCAACTGTTAAATGCTATGGAAGAATTATCCGTTTCAGTTTATTCTCCTCAATACAGAGGCAAGTACTCACTGTTAGTAGAACGTTGGAATGTATTGGATTTTGAAATTGACTCAGGTATTGCTAAACGCTTTGAACGCCATCGGTTGGATGCGGAAACGGCACTGCAAAATTATAAAAAAATGGATGAAGCTCACCAGTTGCAACAGCAAATATTACAGCAATTAAGAGAATTTTGGGCGAAACTGCAAAGCGTGGCATTAGAACAGCTTAAAACACTGTTAACCACTTTGAAATTGGCTGAAATTGAAAGTCAGTGGTTACAGTCTTTAACAGAATATTCCCCAGAGGATAATGAGCGTGAAAGTTTTCATATAAATTATCAACGACTTGGCAAGGTTCAACAATTAGTGGAATCAATTGGCGCTGTCGAATTTAATAACCACAGTGATTTTCAACGGCTGGATAGTATACTGTCAAAAGTTAACCTGCTTGAAGACATGCAATCGCTAACATTTGTAAGTGCACTAAAAACGATTCACAGTCAATTATCTGAAAAATTTCGAGCCGAAAAGCAATCGGACAAAGAATTAGTCAAACAGCTGGATAAAATGTTTGGTATTGCATTTAGTATTAAGAAAAGAGGTAATTTTAAACCAGTTCATCATCACGTAAAACGCATTCGTGCAAAGATAGAGCAACTAAACCAGCCAGCATTGACTAATAAAATGCAAGCGCGAGTAGAGACTCTTGAAAGCGATATTAAAGCAGCAGATGATTGGAATAAGTTTGCGCTTTTACCCAAGTTTGAAAGGCTGTGCAGCGAAATGGAAGTACTGATTGAATTATCAATGCCCATACCCCAAAAAGCACAGGCTATTCAAAAATTGCAAAAGCAGTGGAAAACTTTAGGGTACACGGATGGTACAGATGAACTTTGGAGACGCTTTAAAACAGCGGGAGATAAGGCGTTTGAACCTTGCGCAGAATATTTTGCAAAAGATAGAAAAATACGCGAAACCAATACCATCGGATTAGTCAAACTTTGTGAAGCATTAGAGTTATTACTGCAGCATGAGGCTATTGATGGTAAAGCATTAATTGAAAAAGTACGTTTAATTGATAAAGCCTGGCATCAAAAACATGATATTGATCATAAACAAATAGTTGATTTACGCAAACGCTACAAAACTGTTCGTGAAAAGATTGAGCAGCGCCTTGAAAACAGTTATTACCAGCAAATTATTGAAAAACGTCGTGGTTTGATTGAGCGTTTAACCAGGTTAGCGGAAGGTGATATCAGTGCTCATGTAGAACATCAGGTGCAATTATTACAGTCGGCGTGGAAACAGGCAGAGTCACTACCTAAAAAAATGGATGCGCCACTGTGGAATGATTTTAAACAGCAACTCGATATATTTTACCAAAAACGTCGCGACCAAAACCAACAAAAACGCCAGCAAGCCAATCAACCCTTAGACCAGGCAAAAGCTATTATTACTGAATTAAAACAATTACTGAAGGATGCAACCGATGAAAAGGGCTTTGCTAAATTGCAGCAACAATTTAATGCATTGTCAGGACTGGATGGAAGAAAGGGTTCAGATTTTAAAAAGCAATTCCAGCAACTTAGTCAGAAATTTGAAAAGCAGCACCAAAAAACGCAACGTCAATCACGTTATGCTGAACTCTCTGAATTGAAACGCCGTGCCCAGTTGTGCAGACTACTGGAACAAGATGCATCCAGGCAAGAAGAAGTAGAAGATCAGTGGGAGCAGTACCCATTTCACAATTCAAGTTGGTTACACCAAATTAACCAGCGTAAACAACGTGCGCTGCAATCTGGCAATGATGCTGTTGAAATTAACAGGCATCGGCAGTTTTGTATTGATATGGAAATAGCTCTGGGCGTTGAAACTCCAGAAACAGACAAGACTGCGCGTATGGCGATGCAGATGCAATTGCTCAAAAGCAAAGGACTTCAAGGACAAAAGATTACTGACAAATTGGCGTATTTACAACAAAAGCAAATAGAATGGTTGACCATGTCTATTACACATTCAGAGGAATTTGATGAACTGGATAAACGCTTTAATCAGTTACTAGACCTGGATTATCCTAGATTCCGTAGTTGAACCTGGAAGTTACAGTTATTTTCAGGAAATAATGCAAGGCATGGCTTGCAGGTAATGGTTGTAGCCCTTACCAAAAGCCATAACGCAGCAGTGTGAACTGAAAAGGGCTGTAAAGCCAGGTAGCGGTTTGTAATTCACTTATGAAGTGAATCGAAGAATAAGCGTTTATCAATAACATTCAAACTCTTAGAAGTGAAATTAGCGTTCAACTGCGGAATCTAGGATTATGCATAACTTGAGTTAAATGGGCGTTTTGTCTATGTTAATGACGGCATACCAATGATGGTAGCATTTTTATAACATTTTCATATCCCTTTGCTCCCATACCTGCTACTACTGAATCAACAACGGGTGACAGGTAGGAATGGTGTCGAAAAGTTTCGCGGGCATAGGGATTAGAAATATGCAACTCAATTTTGTAGCCGTTGTATGCCTTAACGGCATCGTGAATAGCAATGGATGTGTGTGTGTAAGCACCAGCGTTGATAATTATGGCATCGGCATTATTAATTGCTGATTGTACCCAGTCGACAATTTGTCCTTCATGATTGGATTGGAAAAATTCAATTTCAATATGCGATTGTTTGGCAACCTGCTTACAGTTCTCAATAATATCTGCCAGGTTGTCACTGCCATAAATAGTAGTCTCTCTGGTTCCCAGTAAATTAAGATTAGGCCCATTAATAACAAAAACTCTCATTCAGACTTATTTTTTTGTAGTTAATCAGTATTGTAGTGTAACATAATGCTCAAAATAACGAATTATCTTTACTTGACGTTGAGACTATAAATTATGCTTAAGACTCTCAAAACAATATTAATTGCCGTGATAACATTGGCGGTTTTGTTAACTGTTTTTTTGTTTGCTACCGATAATGAACATCTTATCAAAGCTTTTCGCAGTACTTACATGTTAGGTCAAACGACTTCCAATATTAATGACAAAGACAGCTTTGCAACACGGGTTATTGAGGCAGGTCAAGTGCAACCCTGGAGGTTGCATCAGAATTATTTGAGCAAACCTCTACCTGAAATCTTAAAAAAACAGTTATTGGAAAGTCATTCAGCCGCATATTTATTGATTCATAATGGAAGTATCGTATCAGAACACTATTTCAATGGTTACAGTAATCGGAGTAAAACCAATTCGTTTTCAATGGCCAAGACCGTTGTCACATTACTAACTCAAATAGCCATCCAGGAAGGGATTATCACTAGTTGGGAACAATCCATTGTCGATTATTTGCCCGAATTATCCAATGATAAGTATGCAAAAGATGTTAGTTTGAAAAACCTGTCGGCAATGGATTCTGGTTTAGAATGGGACGAGTCTTATAGTTCGGTTACCAGTATTACGACTAAACTGTACTACGGCAATGATGTTGAACAATTGATGTTAAATGTTC
Organism: Pseudomonadales bacterium; assembly: GCA_965204215.1. GTDB lineage: Bacteria > Pseudomonadota > Gammaproteobacteria > Pseudomonadales > GM7GCV1 > CBDBDZ01. Next base: position 229,346 of record CBDBDZ010000013.1, read on the forward strand.
CCTTCACTCAACCGCCGAATACGGTTCAATATTATTCCAGCGGCTCCACTCAACTATTGGGTATGGTACTTAGTCGTGCATTGAAACAAAAGTTTGGCAATGGTTATGAGCTGAGCCAATATTTAAGTGACAAACTGTGGAAACCACTAGGCATGAATGACGATGCGCTTTGGCATCTGGATGATGATAATGGGCTTGAGTTGGTGTATTGCTGCTTGAACACCAATGCAAGAAATTACGCCAAATTAGGCCAATTGTTATTAGCTGATGGTAGTTGGAATGGTATTCAATTAATTAATAGTGAATTTATTGCCAAGGCGATAACAGCAGGCTTGAACCCTCGTTATGGTTTGTCGATTTGGTTGGGAGATTACAAGGAGGAAGATGGTAGTGAAGGTCGCTATTTTTCTTTTAATGGACATTTAGGCCAATATATTATTGTAGTACCTGAAAGGGATATGGTTGTGGTCAGGTTAGGAGAAAAGCGCTTACAAGGGCAAACTGCAAAGACCGATGTACCTTTTTATATAGAACAGTCCCTGGCTTTATTGTCGTTTTAAATTATCCTGGATTGTTGTATCCAGGTTTTATTATGACTATAATCTAATCGGCTTGTTATTATACTGGGTTTTATTATGAATAAAAATACTATATTATCAATAGGTTTTGGTGCGGTCGCGCTTTTCTTTTTGGGTTTTATTTTATATGGAGTCATTGGTTGGCAGAATTATGTTACGCACTCTTTTAGCAATGAACAAGAGTCGACATCAGCTTTGGTGGCTAATACTACAGAAGCTGGAATTTATATACTACCCCACGCCAATGAAAATTATAAACCAGGTGATGTAGTAGCCTTTGTTAACGTACTTCCTAATGGTTATAGCGCAAGTTTTCCACAGATGTTGGTAACAGATTTATTAGGCAATACCCTGGCAGTATTTTTAGTTATTTTATTATTGCGTTTTACCTCAAACCTGAATTTTAGACAGACATTTAAGTTTGTGTTTTTATTTGGTGTAACTACTGGCTTTCTCGGGCACTTTGCTTACTGGAATTGGTATGGGTTTCCATCAGATTACTTTATTGGCAATATTGTTGTTTCTGTGATAATGTGGTCAGCAGTGGGGTTAATACTCGCTAAATTTTTAAGTAACGAAACCAGTCCAGCATCATGAAAACCGATTCACAAGTTATAGAGCACCTCAATAAAATATTAGGTAATGAGTTAGTTGCAATTAATCAGTATTTTTTACATTCGCGAATGTATAAAGACTGGGGTATGGCGAAATTAGCGGATTACGAATACCATGAATCAATTGACGAAATGAAACATGCTGACCAACTTATTGAAAGAATTTTATTTTTGGAAGGGTTGCCGAATATGCAGCACCTTGGGCCTCTGCGAATTGGTGAAAATACTGCCGATATGTTGCTATGTGATTTAGGTTTGGAGTTACAAGCTATTCCTGATTTACGCAATGCGATTATTTATTGCGAACAAGTAAGCGATTTTGTCAGTCGTGATTTGTTGCAGTCTATACTGGAATCGGAAGAAGGGCATGTAGATTGGTTAGAAACTCAACTGGGGTTAATTGATAAAATGGGTATTGAGAATTATATACAGCTACAGAGTCAAACAGACTAAGTTGCTTTTAGGCAACTTGTAATGGAATAAGTTGAGGCTGCCTTAAACTTTGAGCAAGTAATTTTTGGATGTGCCTATCGGCTTGTATACTACAAGAGCCACAATTTTTTGCTATTCCCAAGTAGTCTTTTATTTCGTTTACCGATTGATATCCATAAGCAATAGCAGTGAGAATATCACTGGATTTGACTTGATTGCATATACAAAGATACATAAGTTACAAACTTGACTCTGTTTAAAAATAAGAATAATTCGCATTATACTTTATAATAAGAATGATTGTCAATTGCGATTACTATTATTAGCAAATAAAAATTAAATCCAGATTATTCTGGATTTTGCAGTTGAATCTGGAATTTACAGTTATTTTCAACCCAAATTATGCATTAGACTTCGTAATGAACACAAAAATGGCAATGAAAACAGGTGCTCGCGCAAGAACAATAAACGCAGGCATAGCCACCCTATGGTGAGTATTATTTTTCGAGCAAGCGCCTGTTTTTGAAGTCATTATTGTGTGTAATAGATTCCTAATGCATAATTTGGGTTCAAGAAATAATACAAGATATGGTTTGCAGGCAATGGCTGTAACCCTTGACAAAGGCCGTTAAACCGCTAGGTATTTAAAAATTTGTTTTCGAATGGAAACTTTGTTAAATTTTCAAATCCAGTTTCGGTAATAATGATTTGGTCCTCTAATTTAACACCTTCTTTGCCCCTTACTGCTCCCACATAGGCTTCAACGCAGAGAGCCATACCAGGTACTAATTCGCCGTCATAGCCGTGGTGTTCCAAATCTTCGCGATAGCGAATGCTCGGGTATTCATCGCACAAACCAACCCCATGCATAATAATACCGTAGCGTTGAGCGCGAAATTCTTCAGGTAGTGGCTGGCTTGCGAGAGTAACTTCTTCAAAGGACATTCCCGGTTTAAGTATCGACATATTGTACATAATATGCTCATGAGCAATGCGGTACAGATGTTTTTGTTCGGCGCTAGGTTCGCCATCGCCCACTAGCCAGGTGCGTGATAAATCGGCACATATTCCATAAGGGCCAATTAAGTCAGTATCTAGCGCCAATAATTCATTGTCTTGCACCATGCGTGGACCACATTCCTGAAACCAGGGATTGGTGCGAGGGCCGGATGAAAGTAGACGACATTCTATCCACTCGCCTCCGCGTTTAATATTTTCTGCATGAAGCACCGACCAAATATCGTTTTCAGTAACACCGGGTAAAATAGCATCTGCCATTAATTGCATAGAGATTTCGGTAGATGCAATAGCACAACGCATGGCATGGATTTCATCTTCGCCTTTAACTACTCTTGCTATTTCCATAATGGCTTGGCCATCAACCATTTGAATATTTTGGGCATCCAGTGAGCGAAGCCCTGCTATTTCTATTTTATCTACCGCTATTTTACGATTGTTGTCGCAATGTTGTTTTAAAATATCGTCAATTTGCTTGGCAAATTCTTGCGCGTGATGTTGCGTTTGATTACCTGTTTCAAAATAAAAAAATGAAGCTCCACCGCGAACTTCTTTGACAAGAGGGAGATGGTTACTCAAATGCTCACAATTGTGAAAGTCCCACAAAATCATATAACCAGTGGCACTTACAAAACAGGCACGAGCATGATTGTGAGTAATCCACACTTGCATATTGGTGGAATCGGTAGCATAGCGAATGTTTAAAGGGTCAAATAATAAAACGCCAGCTAACTGATGCATATGAATCTGCTCGACAATACGCTCTAAGCGATAGCCTCGCATTCTTTCCAAATTTGGAATGGTTAAACCTAATTGCTCCCACTCAGAAAATGCTAATTGAGTAGGACCAATTTCTACACGATTGTTGTCATCGGGTGTCCCATCCGGTTTGATGGGTTGATTGCGGTAGCGAGTAGGGTCGATTTTTTTATTTGTGCTATTCATTGGGGGGGAATTGTAGTAGACTTCAGTATTATTTACTGTTTATTAGCGTACTATGTCAATTGTGAAATTACACAACCAAGAGCGACACTTACAGGCTAGAATAGACTTGGCTGCTGTATTCAGAATGGCGTATCGTTACAATTGGTATGAAGGCATTGCCAATCATTTTAGTTTTGCTGTATCGGATAATGGTAAAGAATTTTTAATCAACCCCAATGGACGCCATTTTTCACTCATTAAAGCCAGCGAATTATTACTATTAAATGCTGAAGACAGCTCAACAATGGATAGGGAGGAGGATGCGCCAGATCCAACAGCATGGGCAATTCACTCAGCCATGCACAGGCAAGTTCCACACGCTTGTTGTGTACTTCATGTTCACAGCACTTATGCTACGATTTTATCAACTCTAAAAGATAAAACTTTACCGCCTATAGATCAAAACACCTGTCGTTTTTATAACCGCGTTGCCATTGACGATGGCTTTGGCGGCATGGGTTTGGGCGATGAAGCGGAGCGCTTGCCCACAGTGTTTAAAGACAAACCTATTTTGCTGATGGGTTCACATGGCATTATGGTTACAGCACCATCCATCGCCCTGGCGTTTGATGAGTTGTATCATTTTGAGCGCTCTTGCGAAACCTATATTAAAGCGTTGATGACAGGTAAAGAGTTGGATATACTGAGTCATGAAATTGCCGAAGCGACCATGCAACAGTGGTTAAACTACAATGGAAATGGTCAAAAATATGCTAATAAACTGCTTGATGAATGTAAACAAATACTTAACAAAGAAGAACCTGATTATATAGACTGAGACCTTTGCAATAAAATTCTTTTACACTCATACTGAGTTATTTTCGTGCTCAAATGCTCATTTACCATCAGTAAACTCCACTTTAGCGCGCGAAAACGCCTTGTCTGAGAGCAAAATTTTTTTTATTGCAAAGGTCTCAGGCTAACTTACTTTATGAGGAAATGGAAATGAGGAATGCAAAATTCAAAACCTATAGTTGGCAAGGTATTGTTAATGGCCGGAGGCATCGTGGTGAAATTCAGGCTACGACTATTTATTTGGCAAAAGCACAACTTATCCAACAAGACATTGCTGTAACGCAAATACGTTTGTCATGGGCAAATTATTTAAAATATGACGCTAAAATATCTAACTATCAACTGATACAATTTACCAGGCAGCTAATTCATTTATTGGATGCCGGTTTCCAATTATTGCAGTGCTTGCAGTTGTTAGCAGGTAACCAGCCGAATGCCAAATTTAAACATGTTTTAAGTGAGTTATCTGAAAGTATCACGACTAGCAGAAGTATGGCAGACGCCATGCGATCTTACCCAGGAATATTCGATAGTTATTATTGCAAACTTGTAGAAGCGGGAGAAATGACAAGTAATTTAGCTATATTTTTACAGCAATGGGTCAATGAGCAGGAGCGATCGGAGCAGTTGAAAAAGAAAGCAAGAAGCGCTTTAACTTATCCCTGCATGGTAGTGGTAATGGCGCTGGTAGTTTGTTCAGTCATTATGCTTGAAGTTGTACCTACATTTGAGCAAACTTATCATCAATTTGATGCCAGTCTCCCCTTCATTACACAGTTAATATTATCTGCTTCCTCATTCTTCAGCATTGCATTAGTCCCTGTTTTAACCATGTTAAGTGTCAGTGTCAGTTGGCATCTGTACCAATATAAGAACAATGCTAATTGGCGATTGTGCTGTGATAGGCTATTGTTAAAACTACCATTGCTAAACAAAATTACTTTAATACATGTGCAATCATCATTTGCGCTAAAACTTGCCACTTTACTCGATGCAGGTATTCCACTGGAAAAATCATTGCTATCAATTATTGATATTGAAGGCAACACCGCCATGAAAAAGTCTTGCAGGCAAATTTATCAGCAAATTAATAGTGGTATAAGTTTGCAAAAAGCTATTGGTCAAGCTGAATTTTTCAATAGTTACAGCTTTCAAATGATAGCTATTGGCGAGGTTTCAGGGCAATTAGTCGATAGCCTCAAACGCTTGGCTGATTATTACGAACAACAATTAAACGACACAACCGCACGATTATTATCGTGGTTAGAACCCATGTTGATGTTAGTAGTAGGAACAATGGTTGCCATTATTATTGTGGCAATTTATATGCCCTTATTTCAAATTGGTTCAGTGTTTTAGCCCAGATAAAACTTGCTACAGGGTCTGGGCAAAACTAAACCCGGTTAAGGGACAGGTCGAGTAAAAGCACTAAGGGCATTGCGCAGCAGTGCTGCGTTGGGCTGTCGTTTCAGTGTTTGTTGCAACAAATCTATTGCTTCATTTCTGCGGCCGACTTTATCTAATGCAAGGGCGTAAGCGTAGCTGTATTGAATGGTATCAGGTTGTAGTTGCCACGCTTTTTGTAAATATTTGTTGGCTTGAGCGTAGTCTTTTTGTCGAACCCACCACAAACCAAAAGCGTAGTGGTTACGCGAAAGTTTGGGTGAGAGCTTGATGGCTCTTTGCAGGTAAGGCCTGGCTTCTTTATCTCTTCCCCGTTGGTGATAAAAATTTGCAAGGGATAACAAGGTTTCGGGAAAATCTGCGTTGAAACGCTGGACTTCTTCATATTCGTTCATTAGTTGAATAAATGCGGTTAATTGATCAGGGGGAACAAAATTGTCAGGTACAGGAGCTAATAAATCAGCCAGTTGCATTCTTACTGCTTTGACGGGGTCATTGATATAACTTAATAGAAATAGCCGTTGTTCTACCGGAATAAAACTAATGGCGCGCAATGCGCCAAGACGTATTTCAGGTGAGCTGGATGCCAGGTTTTGATAAGCAATATCAAAACTTTTCTGGCTAGGGCGTTCTTGTAGTTGCTGTAGTGCAGATGCCTTTAAAATAGTTGCCACATTATTGCTTTTTGCCAGAGCAATCAGTTGTTCTGTTGTACCTTCAATTAAAACAGTACCCTTCAACTCAATATTCCATTGTTTAAATTGTTGCTGTGCCCATTTAGCATTTTTATCAGTATGACATTGGTTACATGCGTTAGGAATATGATGCGAAAGAGTCAAATCAGGGTCAGGAATTCTAAAACTGTGGTCGCGCCTGGGGTCAACTTGCATATAAGTGGTTTCAGGGGCATGGCAGTTAACACATTGTGATCCTGACTTATCAGTGGCTTTGGTATCGTGGTGATGGTGTTTGGGGGTGTTGTAGGCAGCGCTTTGATGACATTGTAAACAAACGGCGTTACCCTCTAATTTTAGTTGGGCAGAGTGCGGATTATGGCAGTTACTGCATGTCACGCCTGCTGCATACATTTTGCTTTGTTTAAAGGCATCATAAACATAAACTTCCTCGCGTATTTGCCCATTGGCATAGTATAACTGATTATCTATCAGGGGCGATTGATGGGCATTAAAGAAGTTGTGTTCAGTAATATTGCTTACTAAATCACTGCGCCTGGCATGGCAATGAGCACAGGTTTCTATTTGCTCGGTAGGCAGGTGAGATGTGTTTTGTGCTATGGGGTTATCTGTTATAAATTGCCATTTATCATTGGTTTTAATGGATTTTGTAAATCCGCTATAAGTTTGTGTGTTATCCGTTTTTTTTACCCACTCTAAATGGTTGCCAGCTGGGCCGTGGCAGGCTTCGCAACCTACGTTAATCTCTGACCATTTACTGTTATAGCTATCAGTATCAAAATTATAATTTTTGGAATAATTCGTAGTATGGCAGTTAGCGCAGCGACTATTCCAATTAAAAAAAGTACCACTCCAATGCAGTAAGTCCTCGCTGTTGATATTATCATCGGGGTAAAGGTGAAACCAGCGCTGTCCGCCTTCGTTTTTTTTACGGCTGTCCCAGGCTACGGCTAAGGCTTGAATGCGGCCATCGGGAAATGTAATCAAATATTGTTGCAGGGGGTAAAACCCCAATACGTAATCAATGGAAAAAATTTCGGTTTTGCCGATTGCGTTTTCGGTGGTGACATAAAATTGATTATCTCTTTTGAAAAACAGTGTTTTTCGGTGGTGATAATTAAATGGTTGATTATTAAAGTCTCCTAGAACCGTATTGTCAGTGGCTTTATCCATAGCTTTGATGTGGTGTGATTGTTCCCACTGTCGATAGATCGCTTGATGGCATTGAGCGCAAGATGTACTGCCAACATAGCCAGAAGCACTAGCTATCGTCCAGTAAAAACCAAAAAAAATTATTGAGCAAGCGATATTTGCTGTTTTGAAAAGTCGATTTATCATTGGGCTGAAATACTAGTACAATATAAGTGAAAAAATGAGTTGAGCTAATGTCTGTGTTATATTGTATTGTGCGGCTTTAACCTGGGTTGAGACTTTTTTATTGTAAAGGTTTCAGATTATGCAGTAAGTTCCTAGTGCATAATCTGGAAAATCTTGATGGTCCTCAATTAGAAACCGACTATATGCTAACTTTAGGTTAGCAACTAGTGTTTTAATCGGTTAGGTTACCCAACAATCTTCCCATTTTGACATAAGAACCATGTTTTAGTGAAGGCGCCCAGCTAAGGCTATTTTTAGGGTAGATAAGGATAACCGTAGAGCCTACATTAAAACGACCCATTTCTTCGCCTTTTTTTAGGGTAATGTTATCGTTGCGATGTCCTTGAAAGCGAATTCGGCGACCTTTATGCAGTCCATTCCATACCGTTTCAATACCTGATACCACCATCGCTCCGATTAATATCATTAACATTGATGATTGCTTGTCATTGTGTTCATAGTTAAATTCGAAAATTAGTCGTTCATTGCGAGTGTATAGTTTAGGTAGAGTATCAGCGGTTGCTGCATTGACTGAAAAATACTTGCCAGGTACATAAATACTTTTATCTAATGTGCCATCAAATGGCATGTGAATTCGATGGTAATCATGAGGCGCCAGATAGATAGTGGCAAAGCGACCATCTTTGTATTTTTGATACATCTGTTCATCTTCTACCAACAATTCATCAAGAGTGTAGTAGTGTGATTTTGCCTGGAGTAAATGCCGAGTTTCAATGTGCCCAATTTCACTGATTTGACCATCGACAGGGCAGACTATTTTGTTTTCGCCTGCCGTTAAAGGTCTGGCGTTGGGTTTAAGCTCACGAGTAAAAAAGTCGTTAAAACTTTTATATTCGGCAACCGTAGTGCGATTGTAGTGGTGAAGGTTGATACCGTAATTCTGGATAAATTTATTGATAAGGTTATTTTTAATCGGGGTAAAGGTAATACGACCAACTTTACCAGCAACCCAGGTAATTAAGCCTTTAGGTAAAAAATATTGCAGTGTTACAAATTGTTTGGCATCCATGGATTAATCACATTCAATGGGGGTATAATCAAGATTACCCCATTCATTCCAACTGCCATCGTAAGCTTTAACCTCATAACCCAATAGCATTCCTACCAGCCATGTAAAGCCAGAGCGGTGATGGCTCTGACAATAAGTGATTTGAGTTTTGGTTTTATCAAAGCCTAATGACTGCAAATAGCTGTCGGCATCGTTGCGAATGCGCAGGTCGCGTTCAGTATCCATTAGCGATGTCCATTCGCAGTGAATAGCGCCAGGTATTCGACCCGTTCGCTTAGAATTTGAACGCTTACCTGAATACTCCCTTTCAGATCGAGCATCCCAAAATTGTATATTGGGATTGTCTAAATTTTCGATAATATAATCAGTTGTGATTCCAACATGTTGTAATGTGGCAGGAGTAAATGGTAGTTGCGCTTTGCTGCTTAGAATACTTTGTTCATTGTTTGAATAAGAGCTATTTGCCCAAGCATGTAACCCACCATTAAGATATGCCCAATTATCGTGTCCCAAGCAGTCCAGTGTCCATAAAAATCGACCCGCCCAGCCGCCGCCTTCATCATCTAAAGCCACGATTAATTGTGTTGGGTGATAATGAATTTGTTGTAACAAAGCATTAATTTTTTCAATGGCAGGCAATTTGTTGGGAAATGGTGCTTCACCGTTCAACAGTGCTGAAACAGGAATATTAACTGAACTCGAAATGGTAACCTTGCTATGGTTTTCTGCGCTACTAAAATCAACAATAACAGGAGGTGTTTCGCTTTTAATGAGTGATTGTAGTTGTTGGGGTTCGAGTAGTTTGTGTGAGTTCATACTGTTCTTGGTTTCGAGGCACAAATTATATAAAAAGAAGCCGTATTAACCTATAAAAGTTACAGAGAGCTATATAAAAACTTATAACTTTTCCAACGCTGCAGGCTAATTTTATCATTTTCAACTGCTGAGAGTACACTGCAATCGGGTTCGTGAATATGAGTACAATTTCTAAAGTGGCAGGGAGACAGTTTGCTAAATTCTACAAAACCTTGAATAAGTTGTTGGTGAGTAAAAGCATCTAGCCCAAACTCTCGAACCCCAGGTGAGTCAATAATAAAACTATCCGTATGGGTTTTAGATAATAAATAAAGTTGCGATTGAGTCGTTGTGTGTTTACCTTTGTTAAAGGTAGATAATTCAGAGGTTTTGGCATCCGCATCGGGAGTTAAGCAGTTGATAAGCGATGATTTACCTGTGCCAGACTGACCGACAAAAATACTGCGATTGCTATCCAGTGCATGCCTTAAAGCGGTAAGGCTATCAGGATTAAACGTCGAAAGTTCATAGACAGGGTAATGTAATTGGGTGTAGATGTCGAACAATGTACTGGCAATGCGCTGATGTGGGTCTAAATCCATTTTATTGAGTACGATAATAGTATTTAAGTTAAGGTTTTCAATAGCTACCAAATAGCGGTCGATTAAATGTAATTCGGGTTTAGGTTCGATGGCAATAACAATAATGACAAGATTAATGTTAGCCGCAATGGCTTTAAGTTTGCCGCGGTGGTCTGGGCGTTGAATAAGGCTTTGGCGCTTGATAAGTTGCTCTACAATGCCTGCATTTTCAGTTAAAGATTGTTTCCATACTACCTTGTCTCCTACTACTGCATCGTCAAAATCAGCGCGCATAAAACAGCGGTGTTGATTTCCAAACTCATCCAAAACCATTAAATGGTCACTGTGTCTACACCTGACCAAGCCTTGTTTAGCAGGGGATAAATTATCTGTGTTTAAGTCGACCCTGTTCTGTTGCTGTTTGCGTATTGTCGCCCGCTGTTTGTGAGTAAGGCGTTTACGAGCCACAGGCAAAGCTCTCTATTTAACAATAGTGATGGTGATTTTTTTGGATATTAGCGGCTCGCTATGGGGAATATGATAACCATCCCCCAACAATAACTGCAAGGTGTGGACACCAGGCTTTAAATGAATGGTGGTTTCGGTCTGACCATCGCCAAAGTGTATATAGTTATCATCGTTAGGAATGGGTCGTTTTAAGTCTGGCAGTGGGGCATCAATAATTAAGTGGTGGTGACCAGTGTTGTCTTTGATAGTCCCTGCAGGAGCAACGCCCATGCCGTTAAGTCCAAAGCGAACTGTGATTGGGCTTTTAAGCGTATCACCATCTGCAGGGCTAATAAAGTACAGCTGGTCATTGGATATATTAAGCTGTGTTTTATCCTCTGAACATCCAATGATGCTGAGGCTAAATAACAAAATGCAGATAAGTTTATTCATAGATTGTCTCAGAGTTATTTTTTGACCACAGGTAAATTATTGCCTTGCCATTCCATCATGCCGCCTTTAAGGCGCAACGTAGCAAAGCCCTGTTGTTGAAACTTTTTGGCAGCAGTGCCAGTCATTTGTCCCATTTTATCGACAATAATTAAAGGTTTTCCTTCATGTTTTTTTAATTCAGCAGTTTTTTTGTCAATGTCACTAAATAAAATATGGATAGCACCAGAAATGTGTCCCAGTTTAAAATCTTTAGCATCGCGAACATCCACTAATACGGCTTTGTCATCGTTAATCATTTGCGTGACTTCACTACAAGACAACGCCTTGCCTGCCAGTGTTGATTGTCTGTAAACATACAAATAAATCAAAGCCATTAACGCGCTGACCAGCAACCACTGCTCGCTGACAAAAATAAAGAAATCTTGCATAAATTATTCAGAAATTAACGAATTGCCCATTATAAATTAAACCAAAGCTTAATTATAAATACGACCAGCACAAAATATAAAATACGTTTAATTAAATGCTCTCCTCGTTTGATAGTAGCTGAAGCACCCAGCCAGCCGCCAATGGCATTGCCCAATGCTAATGCAATACCAACTACCCAAATTATTTCAATTTGACTAGCGAAAATAAAAAGTGACACAATGGTATAACAGAGTACAATAAATACTTTATGGCTATTGATTGCCACAAAGTCTAGTTTCATGACCTTGTACATTAATGGCATTAAAATCAGACCTACGCCTATTTGAATAAACCCACCGAAAGCACCGACAAAAACCATTAGTATATGCCCTATGATATAACGGTTTCTTCGCGATGTTCCGGAAAGGGAGGTTTGCGGCTGGTAGTTGTTGTTGTCAACCAGCATGGAAATAAGGGCAATTGCCATAATGACAGCGACAATTCTGTTAAATGCAATGCCACTTACTTGAGTGCCGTAGTATGCGCCGACTATAGCACCAGGAATAGCGCACAATGCTAAACTACAACTTAATCGCAAGTTACTATGTTTTTTGCGAAAAAAGTTGACTGTGGCTGAAATGTTTTGGGCTAGTATTGCCACGCGGTTAGTGCCATTGGCGACATTGCCAGGAAGGCCCATAAAAATCATCATGGGAATGGTCAACATAGAACCGCCGCCTGCCACCACATTCATGAAGCCTGCAATGATTCCAGTGAGAAATAGCAATAAATAATTAATAGAATCAAATTCGATGGACATAAAATGTGGCTAAATGTTATGGTGAATCGGGTTTTTGAATGGTATTCATTGTATGGGTGGTTATAATGTTTTGCATAGAGAGAGTTTTGCATAATTACTGCGCTTGTCAATACAGCGTTAAATTTTCGCTCAAAATGCTCATTTACTGCTAGTAAACTCCGCTTTTTCGTTCAAATTTGCTTTGTCTTGACATCGCTCGTGACATTATACAAAGCTCTCATAGAGATAATGTCAATATCATTGATTATTAAACGCTTAAATATAATACACGCCAAGAAGGTGCATGCTTGATTTCAAGAGGTGCCAGACTAAAGTCTGATGTCTGATTAAAAGCCTGGCACCGATAACTTCCGACATGATAGCAAATGAATCTTAGTAACATTATACAGGCTCTGCTGATAACAGGGTTAGCCATGCTGCTGATATCGGGTTTTTCATTAGTGGATGAGACTGAGTCCGTCACCAGGCACTATGATGTTTTTGACTTTAGCGCGGATGATATGGAAAAGTTGGACTATAATAATGAAACTCAGGGCTCGTTCACAACATTGACTGTAAATCGGGCAGATACGCTTTCATCCATGCTTTATGGATATGGTATTAAAGATAAAACCATCTATCAGTTATCGAAAAGCACTCACGGTAAAATTTTAAATCGGTTAAATGTAGGTGATAGGCTGTCAGTGTTAATTGAGTATGACCGATTAGAGCAGCTTATTTATGAACCATCTAATCTGGAAGCCTACCATTTTATCGCATCGCAAGATGGTTTTAATTCAGTACACAGGCGGTATGAAGTCGAAACTTACTTGCAGTTGCAGACATTTAGTATTGACGATTCACTATTTTGGGCGGGTAAGAAAGCCAATTTAACCGATGCAATGATTGTAGAGCTGGCAGGAATTTTTGCTTGGGATATTGACTTTGCTGTTGATTTAAGACGTGGTGATCGCTTTACCTTAGTCTATGAAGAGTTACTACATAACGGTGAAAAAATTGGAGAGGGAAACATTTTAGCGGCGGAATTTATTAATAAAGGCAAGGTTTACCGTGCCATTCGCTTTACTGAAGAAAATGGTTCAGAGCGATATTTTGATGAGAATGGCAAGAGTATGCAGCGAGCTTTTTTAAGAACGCCACTAGATATTTTCAGGATTAGTTCACATTTTAACCCTCATCGCAAACACCCTGTTTTAAATCGTATTCGCGCGCATAAAGGCACAGATTATGCAGCGCCAAGAGGAACCGTCGTTAGAGCAACAGGCGATGGTATAGTGAAATTTGCAGGCAGAGAGGGTGGTTACGGTAATTTAATCAAAATACAACATGGTGATTCACGCGAAACGCGTTATGCACATTTAGATAAATTTAATAAACGAGTGAAAAAAGGCAGAAAGGTTAAACAGGGACAGGTAATAGGCTATGTTGGAAAAACGGGTTTGGCAACAGGTTACCATCTGCATTATGAATTTTTGTCTAACGGCGTGCATCGTAATCCTGTCAAGGTCAAATTCCCCAAATCTAACCCCATTGTTGAAAAAGATAAGCAGCGTTTTAATGAGCATAAAACTCATATGTTAGCTGTTCTCAATAACGCCACCCAATATTTTGTTAAGCGCTAATGCATAATTTGGGTTTATATATTGGCATTATGTCGGGAACCAGTATGGACTCGATAGATGCCACTTGTATTGACTTTGGCAAGACTAAACCCGGTATCGTTGGTTCGATAGAAAATGTGTTAAGTCGCGATATAGTTGAACAATTAATTGCACTTAGAGAGGGCAGCAACAACCAGCTTGAGCAATTGGCATTGTTAGATAGAGAAATGGGAGTGCAATTTGCCAATGCGGCGTTAATGTTGTTAGATACCTGTAACCTTAAGCCACCAGATATTAGTGCTATTGGTTGTCATGGGCAAACGGTATTGCATCGATCAAATAGTGATGGCAATGGTTTTTCCTTACAAATTGGCGACCCTAATACTATAGCTTATTTAACGCATATTCCTACAGTAGCAGATTTCAGGCGTAAAGATATAGCAGCAGGTGGTGAGGGTGCGCCACTGGCATCGGCGTTTCATTCTTATTATTTTAGTCAGTTGCATACCATTAAAAACAGCGCCATATTAAATTTAGGTGGTATTGCCAATATCACATGGTTAAACTCAAATGCAGCAAATAAAGTGATAGGTTTTGATTGCGGTCCAGCTAATGCATTATTGGATGCTTTTTATAGCGCTAATCAAAAAACAGGTTTTGATAGAGATTCTCAATGGGCAAAGCAAGGTAATGTCAATGAGTTACTTTTAAACCAGTTAATAAGTCAAAGTGATTATTTTAAGCAACCTCCACCTAAATCTACAGGCAAAGAATTGTTTAATCCAGACTATATTCATAACGCACTAAACAGCGTCAATATAACTATTAATGCAGTAGATATTCAAAGAACATTGCTGCAATTCAGTATTGAAACGATTTGCATGGGGTTAAAACAATGTCCTGGTACAGTAGATAGTGTATATTGCTGTGGAGGCGGAGCTGATAACAGTTATTTTTTGGAATTGTTGCAACAGAAATTAACAGCGAAAGTAACAACTACCGACGATTTAGGAGTACCAGCCAAGCAAGTTGAAGCTTTTACTTTTGCCTGGTTAGCGAAACAGCGATTAGAAGGCGCTACAGGGAATTTATGTTCAGTAACTGGTGCTAGGCAACCTGTAGTTTTGGGCGGTGTCTATCTTCCTTAATTCGTTGTGTCAGGTTAATTTGATATTAATTCGGCATGAAAATACCGAACAAATATGTGGCACAAGGGAGTGCCACCGATGAGCGATAGCTTATTGCGAGGTTAATAATCTACTCTGATAATAGGATTTAGCAGCTGGTTTTAAAATTTTTCCCGATTGATTGCGCTCAAGAGGGAAGTCAATTAAATAGCATTCAGCAGGTAATTTATAGTTTGCCAATTGTTCAGAGGCTTGTTTTAAAATGGCACCAACGCTATTGTTAGAGCTGCTGTGTAAGCGAATGAATGCAATTAACTTCTCGCCAAGGCGGTCATCAGGCATGCCAAAGGTTACGACTTCAATGACGTCATCACATTGTGATAGCGCGCGCTCCACTTCGGCGCAATAAATATTTTCTCCCGATGAAATGATCATTTCAGTGGCACGATCGACAATATGCAAGCGTTGTTTTTCATCAAAATAACCGATATCGCCGGTTTTATACCAACCGTCAATAAAACATTTTTCATTGGCATCAACCTGATTATCATAGCCTTGCATAACGGTAGCGCCGCGAACAAGGATTTCACCGCGTTCACCCTGCTGTACAACATTACCATCGTCTTTAAGTAATTTTATATCAGTAGTGACCAATGCTTTACCCACGCTGTTGGGAGCTTCTAGCAAGTCTTCACCAATAATCAGACTGATAGCACCATTGGTTTCAGTCATACCGTAGCCACAGCCGACAATGACGGAAGGAAATGCTTCTAAAATTGTATTGAATAGTGAAAGAGGTGTTGATTGACCTGCTACAGAAATGGAAATGAGTGATGACAAATCGTATTGAGTCAATGTTTCTGACTTCAATATGTCCCAATACATGGTGGGTACACCAGCAAAAGCAGTCACTTTTTCCTGCTGCATTAACCTCAGTGCCTGCTCAACATTCCACTTGGGTAACATAACCAGTTTAGCGCCTTGCAGTAAACCGGTGAGGAAAATTGCTTGACAACCACTGATATGAAACAATGGAAACATCAATAGATTACAGGCTTGAGGGCGCATGGCAGCCAGGGTAGTCAAATCAATATTGTATTTCTTAGCCATTTGCGCACCAATAATTGCCCCTGAGTATTGATTGGTCATTAAGGCGGTAAGCACTCCCAAGTGCGACAATTTAGCGGCTTTGGGTCTGCCTGTTGTGCCAGAGGTAAATAAAATCATTGCTGTGTCATTCCAACTGCGAGGACATTTGGGTAGCGAGCTGGTTAGATTGTCTAATTTTAGATTGCTGACAGTAATGCAGGGTAGGGCTTCATCAATCAATGGCGCTGTTAATGTATCAGCTACAATCAATTGACATTGGGTAAGTTGTATGCAATAACTTATTTCATCTTGCTTTCCTCTGCTATTAATGAGTACAGGAATAGCTCCCAAAGAAGAAATGGCAATAAAACTGAGTAACCAATAAGGGTTGTTACGCATAGCAATAGCAACTCTTGAACCAGCTTTAATATGGTGGGTGCTGGCAAGATGTTCCGCTAATTGCGCTGATTGCTGATAGGCTTGCGAGTAAGTGAGCACTTGCTCTTCAAAGACTGCCATCACTTTGTCGCCATGGGTTAGCATAACATCGTATATTTGACTTAAATACTGCGGTGTTTGTTTGAATATTCGACAAGGTTGATTGTGAATTTCGATTTCGGTAAATTCAAAGGGTGCACCAGGTGCCGAGAGTGATTCAATAATAGCGTTGTTCATTAGAGGTCTATGATAGTATCAGCGCTTAGGTATAGCGTTGAGCAATAAATTGTTTCGAGGCAAAATAATAACAAAAAATTGCCAACAGGTAGGTGCTCATAATAATAATTAACGCATAGCGAACCGATTCATTACCATAGGCAGGAGTTAAAAAGTCTGAAAATAGACCAACCAGATAAGGGCCTAATCCAAAACCTGCAAAATTCATTACAAATAATAAAATAGCGCAGGCTAAGGTACGTTGGTTAGGTGCAACCAATTCTTGAACGACTACATAAGTTGGAGCTACCCACCAGGAACCTACAAAGCCAGCCAGACAGTAAAAAAGCATAGCGCTGGGTATTGAAAATCCGGCAATATCAAATTGAGTGCTAGGCCAATATAAAAATAGTAGCATTATGGGAAGGGATAAAAGTAAACTCAAAGCGGGAATTAACAGCAACCACTTGCGGTGGGTCAGTGATAACTTATCACATAACCAACCACCAAAAATAGAGCCGACAAGACCTGCGGTTGCGCCTAAACCGCCAATCATTACGCCTGCTTCAATTAGAGATACTGAATGAATACGTATCATAAATGTCGGTACCCAAAAACCTAACCCGTAGCCTGCAATACCTGCAAAGCCGCAGCCAAGTATAGTAAAGCGCATAGATGACAAGTGCCACACTTGTTTAAGAGTTTTTAAAAAGGAAGGTTGTTCGGCTTTAGCTGTAACTGAGTCCCACTGCCCGCGAACTGGTTCCTTAAGGGTGTAACGCACCAAAAATGCCAATATGATGCCAGGTGCACCAATAATAAAAAAAGCAGAGCGCCAACCATAATTTTGAGCAATTACGGCTCCTGTAATCATGGCAAGCAGCGTTCCAATAAATGAAGCGCTGGAGAAAATAGCCATTGCCCGAGTACGCTGTTCAGGTGGGTAGTAGTCGGTAATCAACGATTGTGAGGGAGGCACACCGCCTGATTCACCTACAGCTACGCCAGTGCGAAATATCAGCATCTGGATATAACTGGTTGCAAAGCCACATAGCACGGTCATCAAACTCCATAGCCCTGCTGCAATTGCTAATATGTCTCGCCGGCTGTGTTTGTCGGCTAAGCGTGCAACAGGTACTGCCAATGTTGCATAGAACAAAGCGAATGAAAGTCCATACAGTAAACCCATCGCAGAATCACTGACGCCAAATTCTGTTTTGATGGGTTCTAACAAAATTGCCAACAACTGCCTGTCCAAAAAATTAAAAACATAGGTTATTGTAAGAATGGCTAAGGCGTAATGCCTTTGAGTTGTAGTGAGCATCGCAAAGATTATTGAACGGTGAGTTTTTTGCTGATTGCTTTGAAAAAATCAGCAGACCAAAGGCTTAGTTCATCAATAGAATTAATAAACGGCAGAACATCGGTTTTAGCCTGTTGCCAATCAATTGATGCAAATCTATCATATAACAAATTTTGCAATTTTGTTAATGTAAGTTGTTGATTGTCAGCCAGGTGTTTAGATTGTTTCATTCTTGCTTCTAAATGTTGAAGATTGCAGGGAATGTCTTTGCTCAGATACCATATATAGTCGTAAAAATCACGTCCTTTAACTCGACTTTTCCAAGAACGACAAAGTACAGCATGGAGTTTTCCAGCGAATAGGCTGGGTTTGTCAAATGCTTTAATTGAAAAAGGCGTAGGCGATAGAATAAATTCCATATCATAACTGGCTAATGGCGGTGGTTCTGTATCAATTTCCAGTTTCACTGTGTATTTTGATGATGTTGTAAACCGCTGAATAATATTAGTAGGAGCTTCTATTTTTAATAAATTAATTTGCGTATTTCCTTTGATGAAAGCGGATTTAATTGGGTTTTTATTAACTTTTTGTTTCTCTTCAATAGCTACATTGAAACCATAAACCGATAATTCCTGTTTGGTTTTTTCGAGATAGGGGTGTAAGTCAAAGTTTTGCTCTGGACTGATTAATGAAAAGTCTAAATCTTCTGAAAAGCGGTTAAGTCCGTAAAGCAATCTAAGTGCTGTACCTCCGTAAAAAGCAGCATTATCAAAAAATTTTGCTTTGGATAAGGCTAAAAGCGTTAATGTTTGAGTAATTTGTTTAAGAGCAAGGTTGTACTCTTGTGCGGTGGTTAATTTATAGTCCTTTAAAATGGATTCAATTGCAGAAATCATTGAGTTTTTGAATATAACGAGAGAATACTTTGTTGGAAGGCGAACGATACAAATTAGCATAATCAATCAATTGTTGTTTGCCAAGTCCAAAAAATGAAGTTTCGTCAATTCGCAATTCATCAAATAATACTTCTGGTATGTCATTAACTTTAGTAATGAATTTTATTTGGCTAATGCTATCAGCAATGGCTTTTTCTGGGCTTGCTATCCAATACCCGCTACCTTCAATCTTTTTATTGATTAAACCATAAGGGAAAGCATTCTGGTTTATGTGTTGATACACAAAGTCACCCAAGGGGGTTTGACAGAGCTTGCTGCGATTAGGGGTTGCAGAAGTGATAATTTTGGATTGTTCAGGAATCAAGCTCCAATGAGCTAAGGCGTACTGAAATGAAATGTATGAAGGGGAGTATAAAACATTTGCAATAATTGGGGTGCGAACATTGCCGCCAATTTTGGGTGAAGCGCAGTACAAGCCTTTCCTAAGTTTTAGAATATATCCCTTTTCAATATCCGAGGCTATTTTGTTACGTGGGTATTTGTAACCGTCAGTAGTTAATAGATGAATTAAGTATCCGTAGTTAAAAGGCACATTTAAGGGGTAGATGATGCTTTGGTAAGTAGCGGTATGCATAGTATGGTTGTTATTTATACTCAAAATGATTAATAGCGCAAATATAATAAGGCCATTGCAATAAGCAATGGTCGCGTGATACAGGATAGTATCACTCAAAATCGAACACTATAAGAGTTTGATTTTGCGAGTCTTGAAAAATTACATTTTTTCAAGACGATCCTAGTTGCATAGGCAGGATGCCTAATGCAATGGCATTATTATATAATTTTTGTCTTATATGTTGATATAATATCAACATATAAGACAAAAATTATATTCAATGCAAAAAAAACGGGTGACATTGCACCCGCTTTTAAATTAGATAATATTATTAGAAGTTATATCTGGCAGTCACACCAAATGTTCTTTGTAATACTTGCCTAACTTCCCTAAAGTCAGCGTTGGGGTCAAAATTGCCAACGCCGAAACTGGTGACATCGGTTTCAGCTTGAGAGTTGAATAAGTTTTTGCTCCAAACGGCTAGCTCCCAATCGCCTTCTGGAGCGCGAATACCCAGGAATAGATTAAATAACCCGTAAGGCTCTGTTTCAGGTGGTGCACTACCATCAGTTACAAATGTTGGATCGGTTGAAGATAGACTGCCAACGTATCTTGCATTACCGCGAATAAAGCCTTCAACAGAACCAATTTGTCTGAAGTATTCAGAAAATATGTTAAAGGTTAAATCAGGGGCGCCTGCGATACGTTGCCCTTCAACATTACAACGGTTTACGATAATATCAGGATTAACTGCATCACCGTTTGCATCTAATTCTATGTCACAAGGGCGAAGTGCACCACTATCCCATTCAAAGTTAACGTAGGTAAGGTTAATGCCGTATGACCAGTTAGGTGTAATTAATAGACGCGCATCCAAATCAATACCTGTAGCAGTGGCATCACCATTAAAAATGATTCCGCCAGTAATTCGTCTAATTGGATTGGTAGGACTACCTTGAGGGGCGTTAACCAATACATCTCTTTGAAAGCCTAAATAACCATCAAAGTTTTGCGTAAAGACTGATGCGTTGAGCTGAGCGCTGCCATCTAAGAATGTGCTTTTAAAACCAAACTCAAAATTATTGCTGAATTCTTCATCATGCACCAGGTTGTCAGAACCTAAAGCAAACCCGGGTACAATTGAAATTCCATCAGCCCTGTATCCTCTGTTATAAGCGGCAAAAAATGTCAGGTTATCAGACCAGTAATACTTTAATGACAATGAGCCAGTAACAGCATTGACATCGGTAACTGAATCTTCATCAGATACGCCCACTATTGGGAACGACGCAGCCAAGCCATCAAGTGTGCGATCAATAATATCGCCAGTAATTGCTCCAACGGTGCCATCTATAATCTGCCCAATGGCAGTTGCTAATGGTGCCGGAGGGTTGTTAAGGATAGGGTTATCTGTGGTAACAGACAAACCCTGTACGCTGATATTGTCTTGCTGATTGAAACCAGTCAGGAAAATGTCATTAAGGCGGAAAGCTTCGTTACGCTGCCAGCGTATAGCTGCATCAATTTCAAATTGGTCATTAATTTGAAAATTGTGAGCAGTAAATAACGCTGTTACATCATTGTTAACAGGAATAGTGCCGCCAGTTGAAAAATTAACGCCTTCTATTATTGGGTTGCCGCTTAATGAGAGCATATAACCGGGTAAGCCGTCAGGGAAAACTTCAGGGATAACCAAAGAAGGATCCGGATCAATAGGAATTGGTGGATTTGTTGTAGGATCCGGTATAGGATTGAATCTTGCATCGGTAGAAAAAGACTCAAATTCAGTGCTGGAATTGTTGTCGGAGATGTAGAAGCCAAATAAATAATTCCAGCGATCATTATCATTCGACTGAATTCTTATTTCCTGGCTAGTGAAGTCTCTACGGGTTGTAGTACCTTGGTCGGTTCTATAGTCAGTATCATTTACAATGCCAAACGAGGCTTGGAAAACCAGGTTTTGGAGAGGAAGGTTAAATGTATTATCATTTTGCTGACGATTCACTTTGACAGAGTCATAATAGCCAAAAATATAATCTACTGTGTGACCAGGTACATCGAAACTTACATTGGCAGTGACAACATCAACATTAGATGTTGAAACATCATCAAAACTGGCAAGTGCCAAATTATCATCTCGATCAATGGTTGTGCAACTGTCCAGCCCATTGGCGTTGCCTTGAATAGCTTGCAAATTGGCACAAGGAGTTGAGATGACTTGAGGCCCTAACTGTATCGAACCAGAGTCTCTGGAGCCTTCGAGAGGGAATGAATCCAATATTTCCTGGTCTTGATTTTGGTACGTGAGATAAAATCTCAAATCATCTCTAGGTTCCCATGAAAGTGATGTTCTATAGCTGTTTGAAGTAAAGTCCTGGATATTGCCAGTGATGACATTTAATACTTCTTCCTGATCGTTATTATCGTGTAGTCCTGCGACTCGAATGGCCAGGCTATCACTTAATGGGATATTGATGGCTGCCTGTAGATTGGATGCATCATTATCGGCAAAAACAGTTTGAACGTAGCCATTGACTGATTCAAAATCAGCTTTTTTGGAATATATTTGAATGGACCCAGCTGGTGAGGTTCTTCCCTGTAACGCACCTTGTGGCCCTTTTAATACTTCGACACGTTCAGTATCGTATAAATTATTAAAGGCAATATCGCCAAAAATTAACACATCGTTTAAATAGGGGTCAACCGATGGATTGGTTCCAGATTCTGGGTCCTGAGTAATGCCACGGATAGAAAATGTTTGGTTGCGAGCATTTATCCGATTCAAATCAAGGCCCGATGTATATTCCTGAATTTCTTCAAAAGTAAGGATGGAATAATCTTCAAGCGTTTTGGCGGTTACCACGTTAATACTGGATGCCAAGTCCTGGGTAGATTGTTCTCTTTTGTTAGCTGTAACAATTATTTCTTCAATTTGAGCATAAGTTTGTACTGAACCCAAAAGTACGCTACCAAAGACAATGAAAGAAATAGACTTTGAGAGTTTTGAATGTTTGAAGTTAAATTTCATAGTATTTGCTCGTATTGTAAGGGGTTTAAGGGGAGGCTTAATAGAACAATCTCTTGCTTAAGCACCGTAATATAATCTTTTTTGTTAAAAATTGTCAATGTTAAATATAGAATAATAATAATATTTTATGTTCTGATTAGAAACTTAACTTAAGCAACAAACTATTCAAATAATTAGCTCTTGTTCTTTGGCTATGTATATGCAATAATCGACATAGCAATTATTATTCTTATTACTATAACAAAATAATCACTATGTAAACTATCAACTAATGAACCTAATACACAAAACTATTTGGATAACGGGTGCATCATCAGGCATTGGAGCATCTACTTCGATAGAACTTGCCAGAGATCAGACCAATTTAATATTGTCTGGTCGCCAAATAAATGAATTGGAAAAAACCAGGCAACAATGCCTGGACGCTGGGGCAAACGATGTATTGTTGCTACCTTTTGAAACTACGGATTTTGAGCGTTTACCCGAAATAGTTGAGCAAGCAGAGCAGTGGAAAGGTGGTGTTGATATATTATTCAACAATGCAGGGGTAAGCCAGCGCGCTTTAATCAGAGATACAGAATTTAAAGTTTATCGAACATTAATGGAAGTCGATTATTTCGCCCCTGTTGCATTGTCACTTTTGCTGTTGCCGAAAATGATAGCAAGAGGTGGTGGTCAATTTATGGTTACCAGTAGTATGGTTGGATTATTCGGTTTCAAGTTGAGAGCAGGCTATTCAGCAGCCAAACATGCGCTTCATGGTTTTTTTGATACAGTGAGAAGTGAACACGATAAAGATAATATTAAGGTACTTATGGTGCTGCCGGGCTATATCAAAACCAATATCTCCTATGCAGGTTTAAAGGGCGATGGTTCTGCACAGGGTGAGATGGATGCGGAACAAGCAACTTCAGTAGGTCCTGACGTTGCGGCTAAACAAATTGTCAAGGCTCTTAAAAAAGGAAATGAAACGGTTTATGCAGGTAAAGGTTTTAGTGCTTGGGCACCTTATGTCCACAGATTTTTACCATTCATATTCAAACGCATACAAAGGAAGTAGTGGTTTGTTTTGTTCGAACCATTTGATAGATAATTGAGGTTAACCTACCTATGAAAAAATCAAAATATATTTTGGCAATTAGCGGCTCTATTCTTGTGATTGGGATATTGTTTTCTGTATTTGATCGCAATACAGGGCTGGATAACACGTCAGTGGGAGATAGTACCAAGTCAACTGAGCATTCGGCCAGAGATTCTCAGCAGAGAACTTTAAGCGATGCTAAACTGCCCACTGATGATATGGTTGAAAGTCAGCACAATTCTCATAATTCCCGGCAAGCAAATTCTAAAGTCATTACGGATGAGCAAATAGCTCAATGGAAACGTCGAGACCATGAAGGGCTGGTGGAAGAAGTCATGCCCGATGGCAGTATCAAGGTTGATTTGCAAGGGCGATTTCAACACGTTATTACGGCAACCAAAGATAAAGACGGTAATTTGATTATTGCTGAGTAAAATTTAATCAATGAATAACTTGGGTGTAATGTCGAAATACTCGTATCTTTTGCGTATTTTGATTGTTTTAAGTGGTCTGTTTTTTTCAGCCTACAGTTTCCCCCAAACTGTTATTGAGGGTATTGGGCGTACATCGGGAACCCTGGTAAGAATTAATTTCAACCAAGGTGTTACACTTGAGCGTATACCTGCAACACAGGCTGCAGCTGACTTTTGGGCGGATCGTTTGGTATCAAGTGTTCCTATAGAAATATCCATGGCATTTCAGCCGTTGAGTTGTAGTGCTAATAGTGGTATTTTAGGAGGTGCTTCTGCGCAGAGTATTTTTAGAAATTTTGATAATGCACCTCAAAGTAGTACTTTTTATCATGTTGCGCTTGCCAATAGTTATGCAGGTCGTGACCTTGATCTTTTGCAAAATGACATTAATATGACTTTTAACAGCGATATTGATAATAATGATAATTGCTTGTCGGGAGTCAATTGGAATTACTCCGTATCACTGACTTCATCAAATGGCAGTATTAATTTCTATCAAGTGATATTGCATGAAATTGCCCACGGACTAGGCTTTAGCGATTTTATTAATCCCATTGATGGTAGTTTTTTACTAGGCTTCCCCGATGCGTTTTCTCTTTTCTTGCGCGATGAAACGACAAACGTGAATTTATCAGAGCCTTCAACTACCAATGAGCAACGTCTCTTTGCGTTAACCAATACAGGTAGTCTGGTGTGGAACGGAAGCAGAGTTAATATCCTGGCTGCCAATGGTGGCGATGCTCAATTAACTTCAGGTTTGACCAATGGCATGGTTAGAATGTTTGCGCCATCAACTTTTAATAGTGGCAGTTCGGTGTCACATTACGATACTCTGTTAACTCCAAATGAATTGATGGAACCTTTTATTACCAATGCCGCCAATATTGATTTGTCGTTAGCATTGTTATACGAAATGGGTTGGGAGGAAGCGCAGGTACTTATCTCTACTGCTGATGAAGATAATGATAGTGTACAAAATTCGCAAGACAACTGCCCTTTAAATGCCAATACCAATCAAGCTAATTTTGACAATGATGTGGCAGGAGATGCTTGTGATACTGATGACGATAATGATGGCATACCCGACAGTTTTGAAGTGGCTAATAATCTAAACCCGTTCGATGCAGGCGATGCCGCTTTGGATGCGGATGGAGATGGTTTAACAAACCTCGAAGAATTTGATGCGGGTAGCGACCCTAATACCAGTAATTTTGTGGATAGTGAGCCTAACGATAGTATTGCGACAGCGCAAAGCACTGTTGGGTATTTTAGTTTAGAGCAATCTGACAATATTGGCGATGAAACCACCAATACGTCGACAGTTATTCCTCATGCCACCGTTTTTGGAACAGGAAATAATAGTTTTGATGTGTATAGTGTAGAAGTTAATCAGGTGCCAGCCAGAGGTATTTTTGACGTGGACAATACCAATTCTGTTGATGCTTTTTTAATACTATTTGATGCAAATGGTACTGTTCTGTCCGAGAATGACGACGCCCCCACAGCTAATGGTCAAAGCGGCAGTCAAACTCACAGAACCGTAAATGGAGTCGAGATCAGTTTAGACTCTTTTATCAGTTTCCAGTTTAATCAAACGGGCACGTACTTTATTCAAATAGGTGAGTATAATAATCCAGCCCCTTCTGGTGTAAGTCCAATTCCTGTATCCACTGGAGGGACATATCAACTACAAATATCGCTAGAAGGTGCAACGGTTAACCAGGGAGGAACTGATCCTGCCTTACAACCATCATTGGCTTTTGATGTTGATGGTAATAATCAATTTGATGCACTGAGCGATGGTTTGTTATTGCTTCGTTACTTCTTTGGTTTTCGTGGTGAATCGCTAATAAATGGCTTAATCGGCCAAGGTGCAACAAGAACGACAGCCAGCGAGATAGAAGCGCATATCGAGCAATTTATGCCATCTAATTAATTATGAGAGCATTGCATTAGGCATTCTGTCTACTGCAATGTGTCGTATTTATTTGCGATAAATATGAGTTTATTAGAAAATTTTGAACGCTATCCTTTAACCTAGATTTTGCAGTTGAACGCTAATTTCACTTCTAAGAGTTTGAATGTTATTGATAAACGCTTATTCTTCGATTCACTTCATAAGTGAATTACAAACCGCTACCTGGCTTTACAGCCCTTTTCAGTTCACACTGCTGCGTTATGGCTTTTGGTAAGGGCTACAACCATTACCTGCAAGCCATGCCTTGCATTATTTCCTGAAAATAACTGTAAATTCCAGGTTCAACTACGGAATCTAGGTTTAACTTTTGGTGTTACCCCGATTGAGTATTTGCCACGTTTGACTGAAGCTTTAGGCGGTGCACCAGCGTTAAATGGTTATACTTATGCTTACCGCAATGGGTGAATTTAAGTTGAAATAAGGCACTAAACACGATTTCACCAAGGGTTTTGGGTATAATTCGCGCCCTTTTCAAACTCTTCTTTTTTAACAGATAACATATTTATGGCAAATCAACTCAAGACAATGTACGACAAGATATGGGATGACCATTTTATTATTCAGGAAGAAGGTCAAGCTCCTTTGATTTTTGTCGACAGGCATTTAATGCACGAAGTTACCAGCCCTCAAGCCTTTGAAGGGTTGAAAATAGCAGAGCGACCCATTCGCAATCCTCACAGTATTTTGGCGACATTGGATCATTGCGTACCTACGATAGACCGCACTTTGCCAGTTGCAGACCCTATTGCCAATAAACAAATTATGACAATGATAGATAACTGTAAGGAACATAATTTACCGCTGTATGAAATGGATAATCCCAACAACGGAATTATTCATGTAGTAGTACCTGAGCACGGGTTTGTACACCCTGGAATGGTTACAGTCTGTGGTGATAGTCACACGGCGACACACGGTGCTTTTGGTGCGCTGGCATTTGGTATTGGCACATCGGAAATAGAGCATGTCATGGCGACTTCCACTTTGCCACAAACGCGCTCTAAAACGATGTTGGTTAAAGTTGATGGACAGTTGTCACCCTGTGCAACAGCCAAAGATATTGTGTTGAGTGTCATTGGTAAAATTGGTACGGCAGGCGGTACAGGTCACGTTATCGAATTTGCTGGTACAACGATTGAGTCTTTAACTATGGAAGGACGCATGACTCTTTGTAATATGGCAATTGAAGCGGGTGCCAGAGCCGGTTTAGTAGCACCGGATGAAAAAACGTACGACTATTTGCAAGGTCGTGAATATGCACCTAAGAATGAAGCTTGGGAACAAGCATTATCTTACTGGAAAACATTACCCAGTGATGAGGGGGCCGTTTTTGATACCGTAGTAGAATTAGATGCCGCTCAAATTCAGCCACAGGTAACGTGGGGCACATCGCCAGAGCAAGTTATTGGTATTAATGAAACCATTCCCACTCCCGATAGTTTTAATACGGCAGGTAAAAGCAAAGCTTGCGAGCAAGCGCTTGCCTATATGGGGATAAAGGGTGGAAGTAAACTTTCCGACTTGAAACTGGACTTTGTCTTTCTTGGGTCATGCACCAATTCGCGTATTGAGGATTTACGTGCAGCAGCGGATATAGCTAAAGGCACCAAAGTGCACGAGAATGTCACAGCTATTGTTGTGCCAGGTTCATTTCAAGTGAAACAACAAGCCGAAGCCGAGGGCCTGGATACGATTTTTATCGAGGCAGGTTGGCAGTGGCGAGAGCCAGGTTGTTCCATGTGCCTTGCCATGAATGGTGATGAGTTAAAGCCAGAGGAGCGCTGTGCTTCCACATCAAACCGCAATTTTGAAGGTCGACAGGGCAAAGGAGGGCGTACACATTTAGTATCCCCAGCAATGGCAGCAGCAGCAGCAGCAGCAGGAACTTTTGTAGATATTCGACAAGCCAATTAACTATCGAGCAACAATTTTATGCGACCCTATACAAGACACAAAAGCGTAGCGGCATTGCTTAACCGAGCAAATGTAGACACTGACCAAATTATAGCCAAACAGTTTCTAAAGAAAGTAGAACGCAGCGGTTTTGGTAAACATCTATTTCACGACTGGCGCTTTAATGTTGATGGCAGTGATAACCTGGCGTTTGAATTGAATAATCCTGCATTTAAAGATGCCAGAATATTAGTGGCAGGAGATAACTTTGGATGTGGTTCATCGCGCGAGCATGCGCCTTGGGCAATTGAAGATTATGGTTTTAATACCATTATATCCACCAGTTTTGCGGATATTTTCTATAATAACTGTTTTAAAAATGGCATTTTACCGATTGTTGTGGCGCAAGAGCAATCTGATGCACTAATGACTGAAATTGATGCCAATCCAAGTGTAACCTTTGATGTGGATTTAGAACAACAGCGCGTTACCACAGCCTCTGGTTACGTTGTAGCATTTGACATTGACAGTTTCCGCAAAAATAATTTGCTTAAAGGCTTAGATGATATTGGGATAACACTTAAGCATGTCGATACCATAAGCGCTTTTGAAACAAGACAAAAACAGCAACTGCCTTGGCTATGGCCGCAGTAAACAAAGTGTTAATTATGGATACAACCCTGCGTGACGGTGAGCAAACGCAGGGAGTATCTTATTCAGCCAGTGAAAAACTGGATATAGCCAAAGCGTTATTAAAACAAGTAGGGGTTGATCGTATAGAAATTGCTTCTGCAGGCGTTTCAGAAGGAGAGCAACAAGCAGTAAAAGCTATAAATCAATGGGCGGAAACAGAAGGGTTGTTGAATCAAGTTGAAGTATTAGGCTTTATTAATGGTACTAAAAGTGTAGATTGGATTGTTCAAGCAGGTGGGAAAGTGCTTAACTTGCTGGTCAAGGGGAGCGAGAAGCATTGCCAGGAACAATTAAATCAATGCATTGAACAACACATAAGTTTAATTCGCCAAACGATTGATTATGCTCTTCAACAGGATTTGAGCGTTAACGTCTATTTGGAAGATTGGTCAAATGGTTATAAAGATAAGCCAGAATACGTATTTGAGTTAATGGATGCGCTTGTTCAAATGCCAATTGTGCATTTTATGCTGCCCGACACTTTAGGCGTAATGTCGCCCGATGAGGTATTTGAAGCCCTGAGCGATATGAAACAACGCTACCCACAACAAAAAATAGACTTTCACCCCCACAATGATTATGGGTTGGCATTGGCAAATGTGATGGCCGCCATTCGAGCGGGAATCAGTTCGATACATTGCACCGTAAACTGTCTGGGAGAGCGTGCGGGTAATGCCTCGTTGGCAGAAGTGGCGGTGGTATTAAAAGACAAGTTAAAAATTAAAACCAATATCAACGAAAAACATATTTTTACTATTAGCGAAATGGTGGCTAACTATTCAGGTAAATTGGTGGCACCCAATACTCCTATAGTGGGTAGTGATGTGTTCACCCAAACCGCAGGTATTCATGCCGATGGCGATAATAAAGCAGGGTTGTATGAAACCAAATTAAGCCCCGACAGGTTTATGCGTAAACGCAGTTACGCTTTAGGGAAGTTAAGTGGTAAAGCTTCGTTGATTAAAAATCTCAAAGTACTGGGTATTGAGCTGGAAGAGTCAGAATTAACTCAAGTCCTGCAGCGTATCGTTGAAAGAGCCGATGCCAAAGAAATTATAACCACAGAAGATCTTCCCTTTATTATTGCAGATGTACGTGAAAGTGCAGAATATCAGTCTGTAAAATTACTTGACTGCGAAATGATCAATTCACTGCACCGTTTGGCCAAAGTTAGCATTAGCATTGATATTAATGGCAAGCAAATTGATGCCATAAGCGAAGGCAACGGCAGCTTTGATGCTTTTATACACGCTATTGATAAAGCTCTTACTGTTGTGAACTATCAATTGCCCAAGTTATTGGATTATCGTATTCGCATTCCAAGAGGAGGGCAAACCAACGCCTTAACCGAATGTACCATTACATGGGATACAGAAAAACAACTTAAAACTCGCGGTGTACACGCTAACCAGGTTATCGCAGGTATCAACGCCACGTTGCGTTTAATTAATATTCAAATGCAGGAAATAGCTAATTTGACCGCTTGCTCAGCGTGAATTTGTGTCGTGTTGTACAGAGGCACTTCAGTGTGCGATTGCTGAACCAGTAATGCTATTTCAGTACAGCCAAGTATTATTGCTTGCGCTCCTTGCGATTGTAAAATGTTAATTATATTAAGGAGCAATTTTCTGGATTTGGGGTTTATAATACCTAAGCATAATTCATTGTAAATTATTTGATGGATTAGACTTTGGTCTTTAGCATTGGGCACGATGACATCCATACCATATTTTTCAGATATTCGATTTTTATAAAAATCTTGCTGCATGGTAAATTGCGTGCCGAGCAATCCTGCACGTTTAATATTGTCAGCTTGCAATTTTTCAGCAGTGGCATCGGCAATATGTAAAAAAGGAATCGAAATAGCAGCTTGAATGCTATCTGCCACTTTGTGCATGGTGTTGGTACAGAGCAATAAAAAGTCTGCGCCGCCAGCTTCGACAGAGTGAGCAGCATTTGCCAAAATATATGCTGTTTTATCCCAATTACCTGTATGTTGCAGTTTTTCAATTTCGTCAAAATTGACACTATATAAGCAAATTTTGGCAGAGTGTAGGCCGCCAAACTCTGTCTGGATACCTTTATTGATGGCTTTGTAATAACTGGCGGTAGATTCCCAACTCATTCCTCCAAGTAGACCGATGGTTTTCATATCAAATGACTCTTATTGTTGTTTCTATAGCTGTTTCAAATTTTGGCGCAGGGTTAGCAAACAGGCCAGAAGGATAAATCCAGCGTGCGTTGGTCCAAACCATTCAATAGCAAGGCTACCAGACTCGACATTATCTCTAGCCGTTTTTAATAAAATAAAATAAGTCACAAATATAATGACCATTGGTAATAACTCTCGAAAGCGCGCACTTCGAGGTTGATTATTGCACAGTGCAAAGGCTATCCAGCATAGGATAATGGTCATGAGAGGTATGGAAATATTCCAATAAAATTGAGAAGTAATGTGATTATCGCTAGTGCCGTTAACCATGGTGTTAAATAACTGCATAATATTCATTGTCAGTGCGCGGTCGTATACTTTAATAGCGCGGTCAATTTCGGGAATTCGCTCGCCATAGTGTTCAAACTCTATAATTTGCTGAGTACCTGTTTCGGGGTTTTTTTGTAAACGCTGACCATTGTTTAAAATTAAGTAAGTGTGCTCATCGCGCTGTTCGAACGAACCACTTTCAGCAATAGTAATGGTATCTTTATTGGCTTCGTCGACTGCAAAAATTTGATTAAAGCGCTGGTTGTTGCTATCAAGTTCTTTAATATAGATATTTAACCCACCCAACTTAAAAAATGAAGCTTCAGGTAAAAATTCAAATTGTTTTTCTTTAATTTTCGCCACAGAATGATTGATATTTTGAAACCCCCAAGGGCTGACATAGCAGGTAATCCAGGTAATTCCAGCAATTAATAGAGATGCTGAAATAAACATAGCGGCAAATAGATGGTGGCGGCTCATGCCACTGGAATGCAGCACAGACAATTCATTGTTCATAAACAGTTGTTCGTAAGTAATTAAAATGCTGATGACTAAAGTCAATGGTAAAATAATTGCTAATAGTTCAGGTAACCGGTTTGCCAATAATACAAGTACTAACGCTGAAGGTATTTTGCCATCGGCTGCATCGTCAATATAAAATGCAAATCGATTGAAGACAATAAGTACGGTTAAAGCAATCGCCAACCCAATGCTGGTTTTTAATAAGTTGCTACAAACATAGTGGTAGATAATCATCCCGAGATTATAATGCAAGATATAACGCAAGGATGGTAGCAGACTGGAGTCAAACACCTTTTTATTCGTATAATACGCAGTCTTACTCATTTTTCAGAAACTTTATGTTAGACAATTTGCAGGAACGCCTGTCAGCCACCATTGACAAATTAAGTAAACGCTCAAAATTAAATGATAACAATATAGGCGAAGCTCTGCGCGATGTGCGTGTGGCACTATTGGAAGCCGATGTAGCACTGCCAGTGGTGAAAGCTTTTTTAGCGCAGGTACGCTCCAAAGCATTAGGCGCCAGGGTTACTAAAAGCCTCAATCCAGGGCAGCAATTAGTCAAAATTGTTCAGGCAGAATTAGAAAATGTATTGGGTTCGGACACTCAATACCTGAATCTTGCACAGCAACCCCCTGCTATTATTTTGTTGGCAGGTTTACAGGGTGCTGGTAAAACCACCAGCGCTGCTAAATTAGCACAGCACATTAAACAGAAAGAAAAGAAATCGGTACTGCTTGCCAGTGTCGATGTTTATCGACCAGCGGCAATTGAGCAATTAGCTAAATTAGCAGCAGATATTGATACAGACTGTTATCAAACGGATGCATCATTAACGCCTGAACAATTGGCAAAAAGAGCGCTAAAGCAAGCTAAAAATCAACACAAAGATGTATTAATAGTTGATACAGCAGGTCGTACAGCTGTCGATGATGCAATGATGCAGGAAATTCAAGTCTTACACAAAACGCTCAACCCCGTTGAAACTCTGTTTGTAATAGATTCAATGACAGGGCAAGATGCAGCTAATACAGCGAAAGCTTTCGGTGATGTATTGCCATTAACAGGTGTGGTATTGACCAAAATGGACAGTGATGCACGAGGAGGTGCAGCGCTTTCTGTTAAGCATATTACGGGTAAACCAATCAAGTTTATGGGTTTAGGTGAGAAGGCAGACGCATTGGAAGTATTTCATCCTAAGCGCATAGCCAGCCGTGTGTTAGGCATGGGCGATATTCTCAGTCTAATTGAGGATGCAGAGAGCAAGGTTGATCAGAAAAAAGCCGAAAAAATGCTCAAAAAACTTCAGGATAAAAAGCGCTTTGACTTAGATGATATGCGCGACCAAATTCAACAGATGAATAATATGGGAGGGATGTCGGGAATTTTAGATAAAATACCTGGTATGGGCGATTCCAAAGCCATGCTAGGTAATAGTGACACCCAAGTACAATTTTCCAAAATGGAAGTGCTTATCAACTCAATGACAGTGGCTGAGCGTCGCAACCCCGATTTGCTTAACGGGTCACGTAAACGTCGAATTACCGCAGGTTCAGGTACCACTATTCAAGACCTGGCAAGATTGCTCAAACAATACAAACAAATGGCTAAAATGACTAAAAAAATGGGTGGTGGAGGCATGAATAAAATGTTGCGTAAGCTCGGTTCAGCCATGCCTGGCGGTGCAATGCCAGATATGAGTCAACTTCAGCAGCAACTGGGTCAAAATGACGAATCTAAAACTGAGGAACCCTTGCAAATAGGTGCAGATGGTTTACCTGTCAACTTTCAGCGCAAATCGCCTTTGATGCCATAATTGAAGCAGTTCAACAAAGCTATCGGCAAACTTGCCGAAGCCAATGGCCTCAAAGGTGTGATTGATGTTGCTGACTTCAATGATGAAGATAAGCTCGGTAAAGGTAAGGAAATGCAAGACCGGCTGTCAAAGTTGGTCTCAATTTTTAATGATCTAGATTTCCGCAGCAATCGCGCAGAAGGCGACGACCTCCTCGGGGATGCCTATGAATATCTGATGCGCCACTTCGCAACAGAAAGCGGTAAAAGCAAAGGACAGTTTTATACGCCTGCCGAGGTTTCCCGTATCATGGCCAAAGTCATCGGCATCGGTAAAGAAACGCTCCAAGACCAAACAGTTTACGACCCCACATGTGGCTCTGGCTCATTGTTGCTAAAAGCAGCTGATGAATCGCCAAGCGGTATGTCTATTTACGGTCAGGAAAAAGATGTTGCCACCACCGCGCTGGCAAAAATGAACATGATCTTGCATAATAATCCGACCGCTGAAATTGCGGAGGGTGGTAGCAGCACTCTATCTGCCCCAGCATTTGCACCTTCTGCATCTGAGCTTAAAACATTTGATTTTGTGGTAGCCAACCCTCCATTCTCAACCAAATCATGTATCGGCGTTATCCCAGAGGATTGGGATATTAAGGACTATGGTGAAGTTTTTGATTTCTTAAGCACCATATCCAATTCGAGAGCGGATCTCTGTTTTAAAGGCGACTTTGGATACATTCATTATGGAGATATTCATACCCGCTGGGAAAACACCCTCGACTTATCAAAGAATGAGCTGCCTGAGCTTCGTAGAGATAAGATCAGAAAACTTCCCGCCTCTTTGAGGGATGGTGATCTTGTGATGGCTGATACATCAGAGGATTACGAAGGTATCGCCAAAACTGTCGAAGTGAAAAACATTGGTGAAAAGAAGGTTTTTTCAGGTCTTCATACGTTTTTGATGCGTGACCGAAACGCGGTCTTTTCAGATGGCTTTCGTGGTTACATCCATGAAATGCCTGTTGTGCGCCAGCAAATACAAAAAGTCGCTACAGGGCTTAAAGTATTTGGTGTTTCAAAAAACACTCTCAAGAACGTTCAAATCCCTGTTCCCAAACCAGAAGAGCAAAAGCAGATCGCTGCGGCACTGTCAGATGTTGATGGGCTGATTGAAGCGCTTTCCCAGCTGATTGCCAAAAAGCGCGACATGAAAACCGCCGCCATGCAACAGCTCTTTACAGGTAAAAAACGCCTCCCAGGCTTTGATAGTGAGTGGGAAGAAAAAACGATAGATGATATTGCTGCATGTTATTCAGGCGGCACTCCCTCTACATCAATTAAATCCTTCTATGGTGGCAACATACCTTGGATAACTTCAAGCGATCTGAACAGCTATAACATCAAGTCGGTTCAGGGCAGAATTACAGAAGCGGGATTAAAGAATTCATCAGCCAAAATGGTGAAAAAGGGAACGCTACTTATCGCACTTTATGGTGCTACTGCAGGAGTATCCGCGATAACCAGAATTGATGCTGCAATCAACCAAGCAGTACTCGCGCTGGATTTTGATCCTTTTTGTAATGCAGGTTATATGCTGGCCTACTTTAATCTCAAAAAGAACAAAATAATTGAAACTTATACTCAGGGTGGGCAGCCAAATTTGAGCGGCAGTATTATTAAAAACCTTCGATTAAATGTTCCTAGTTTTGAAGAACAAGCAGCCATCTCTACCATTCTTGCTGACATGGATACTGAAATCGATGTACTCGAACAACGTCTTGCCAAGGCCCGCAGTCTTAAAACAGGCATGATGCAAGAGCTTTTGACGGGCAAAACACGATTAATCAAAACCGATAAAAAGCAGGAGGCAGCATGAAAAAAGAGCTTATTACAACACTAACAGATAACTTTGAGCTTCATGCCCAGCAGACTGAAAGCGGCATTGAATACTGGCTTGCTCGTAATCTGCAACACCTTCTTGGTTACGATAAATGGGAGAATTTCTCGAAGGTCATTTCCAAGGCAAAAATAGCCTGTGAGGTCAGTGGACATGAGGTTGCAGACCATTTTCCCGACGTCAGGAAAATGGTCAAACTTGGCTCTGGGAGTGAGCGCGAGATCGATGATGTTATGCTTACCCGTTATGCTTGCTACCTGATTGCTCAGAACGGCGATCCAAGGAAAGAACAGATCGCCTTTGCTCAAACCTATTTTGCCATGCAAACGCGCAGGGCTGAACTGATTGAGCAGCGCATTCTGGAACAAGAGCGTCTTTCTGCGCGCAAAAAGCTGACCCAAACAGAAAAAGAATTATCCGAGGTTATATACGAGCAAACAGGTCAAGATCGCAATTTCGGTATTATTCGCAGCAAGGGGGACCAAGCGTTGTTTGGTAAAAGCACCCAGCAGATGAAGGCGCAGTGGAAAGTGCATAATAGTCGTCCACTGGCCGATTTTGTGCCAACCATTATCCTAAAAGCGAAAGACTTTGCGATGGAAATTACTATCCATAACGCCCGTGAAAATAATATGAGTACTGAGGGACAGATATCCGGTGAGCATGTCACCAACAATCAGGCTGTTCGTAAGACTTTGATTGAACGTGGTATACGGCCAGAATCCTTACCACCTGCAGAAGACATCAAGAAGCTTGAGCGTCGTATTGCCTCGCAGGAGAAGAAAGCACTTAAATCACTAGACAGTTTGGACAGTAATGATGAGTAAAGTTGGAGCCATAGAGCGCGTTACGCAAAACCGCATCGTTAAACTGTTCAAAGATCAACTTGGGTACGATTATCTGGGTGATTGGAAAGACCGCGAAAATAAAAATATTGAGCCAAGCCTGTTAAAGTCATTCCTGCAAAAGCAAGGCTACAGCGACAAATTCATTGAACGCGCCTTGCGTGAGTTAGATCAGGCTGCAGCACTGGGCGATGGGCGTAGCCTCTATGACGCCAATAAAGACGTTTATCGGCTGCTTCGCTACGGTATCAAGGTGAAGGAAGGTGCTGGC
Organism: Pseudomonadales bacterium; assembly: GCA_965204215.1. Classification (GTDB taxonomy): domain Bacteria; phylum Pseudomonadota; class Gammaproteobacteria; order Pseudomonadales; family GM7GCV1; genus CBDBDZ01. Next base: position 266,023 of record CBDBDZ010000013.1, read on the forward strand.
GAGCAAAACCAGACTGTTTGGCTTATCAACTGGGCTGAATCAGAAAAGAATGATTTTGCAATTGCTGAGGAAGTCACCGTCAAAGGGAACAACACTAAACGGCCGGATGTAGTGCTGTATCTTAACGGTATAGCCGTTGGTGTGATTGAGTTAAAACGCTCCATCATTGGCCTGACGGAAGGCATTCGCCAGAACTTGCTTAATCAGCGGAAAGACTTCATCCGTCCATTCTTCACCACCATGCAGTTGGTTATGGCTGGAAATGATACACAAGGTTTGCGCTACGGAACGATTGAAACCAGTGAAAAATATTACCTTGAATGGAAAGAAGACGGCGGCATTGGCGGCTATAAGCTGGATCGGCACCTCTCGCTTATGTGCGAGAAGCATCGTTTGCTTGAACTGATACATGATTTCATCGTTTTTGATGCAGGCGTGAAGAAGACTTGCCGCCAGAACCAATATTTCGGAATCAGAGAAGCGCAAGGTATTGTTCGAAAATGGGAAATTAAGTCTGGTTTACAGGTGGATTCCTTCGGGATTAAAAGGATGAAGACAAAATGGGGAAGCTGTAACCCTAGCTATAAAAGAATATGGCTTAACTTGGAGCTTATTAAAAAACCAATTAACTGTCTTGAGTATATTGCTGTGCATGAAATGGTTCATTTTCTTGAACGCACACACAATGATAACTTTATATCCCATATGGATCGCATCATACCCCAATGGCGTATCTTACGAGATAACCTAAACCGTTTTCCTCTAGCTTATGAAAAATGGTAGCCTGATAATAATCTAGGTTGAATTGATTGTTTGAGTATATGCAAATATAAATTTGCGTTAGAATAGTGTGCTTTAAAAATACGATTAATACCATTGAATACCCTGGTTAAATTTTGCGGTATAACGCGGCGTGAAGATGCGGTTATTGCAACTCGAATGGGTATTAATGCTATTGGGTTGGTGTTTTATGACAACAGCCCCAGGGCGGTGAGTATTGCACAAGCGAAAAATATTATTGAAAACCTGAATCCGTTTTTATTAAAAGTCGGTTTGTTTGTTAATGCTGACCCAGATTATGTGCATGAAGTGATTGAAGAAGTGGGTTTGAATTTGTTGCAGTTTCATGGAGATGAAGGAGCCCAAGAATGCGAACACTATGAAATGCCTTACATCAAGGCAATAAGTGTTGATGAGAATGTCAATTTAACTGAAGAATTTGCACAGTATTCTAAAGCTCAGGGTTTTTTGTTAGATACTTTAAGTAACAATGCAAAAGGCGGTACTGGGGAGGTTTTCGATTGGTCATTAATCCCTGCTAATTTGCCAAAACCGATTATATTAGCAGGAGGACTTAACCCAAATAATGTGGCGGATGCTATTCGTGCTGTGAGACCAGCAGCGGTTGATGTAAGTTCTGGCATTGAAGTTGGCAAAGGTGTCAAATCGCCAGAAAAAATGGCGCAATTTGTGGTACAGGTCAAAAAAGCGCTTATTGATCAACAGCGACAATATTATCAGCAAAATGATATGCAAACTGGTTCTGAAGCTATTCATTAATTTAACAAGACTATGAGCAACCCAATTACACAAGAAGACTACAATCAATACCCCAATGCTATGGGGCGATTCGGGAATTTTGGAGGCAGATTTGTTGCCGAGACCTTGATGAGTGCGCTTGATCAACTGGAGTCGGTATATTTGCAATTTCGGAATGACCCAGAGTTTATTGCAGAGTTGGATCGGGATATGACACACTATGTCGGTCGTCCATCACCGCTTTATTTTGCAAAGCGCCTAACCGATTATGCTGGCGGTGCCAATATTTTTTTAAAGCGTGAAGACTTAAATCACACTGGTGCGCATAAGGTCAATAATTGCATTGGTCAGGCCTTACTTGCGAAAAAAATTGGTAAAAAGCGTATCATTGCTGAAACAGGCGCAGGACAACACGGAGTGGCATCGGCTACTATAGCTGCTCGTCTTGGTTTGGAGTGCGTGGTTTATATGGGAGAAGTGGATGTTGCAAGACAAGCGCAGAATGTTTACCGAATGAAATTATTAGGTGCAACCGTAGTGCCGGTTAGCTCTGGCTCAAAAACGTTAAAGGATGCTTTAAATGAAGCTTTAAGAGATTGGGTAACCAATGTTGACGATACCTTCTACATTATTGGGACAGTAGCAGGACCTCATCCATACCCGATGCTGGTTCGAGATTTTCAGTCGGTGATTGGGCGCGAGCTTCGCAAACAGTCTATGGAGCAAATTGGACAATTTCCCGATGCATTAGTTGCCTGTGTGGGAGGAGGTTCAAACGCTATTGGTATGTTTCATCCTTTTCTGGGCGATTCCAATGTAAGTATGTATGGCGTAGAACCAGCAGGACATGGTATTGAAACCGGTGAACATGCTGCACCGCTGTCATCGCCAAATTGCAAGCCCGGTATTTTACATGGTAATCGTACCTACTTAATGGCAGATAACAATGGTCAAATTATGGAGACGCATTCAGTTTCCGCAGGGTTGGACTACCCGGGAGTTGGGCCTGAGCATTCATGGTTAAAAGATTTAGGGCGCGTTAACTATGTCAATATTGATGATGATGAAGCGCTAGATAGTTTCAGATTGCTTACTCGTACTGAAGGTATTATTCCTGCCATTGAATCGGCTCATGCCGTTAGCTATGCTATTAAGCTGGCAAAACAATTGGGCGAAGGGCGTAATATCGTGATAAATCTATCCGGCAGAGGGGATAAAGACATAGCCACGATTGCCGATATTGACGGTATTGACTTAAAGTAATAGGATGAGTCGATTAGAAACTACATTTAAACAGCTACAATCAGCCAATAAAAAGGCTTTAGTTACCTACATTGTGGCAGGAGACCCCAACATTGAAACCACGCTGGATGCTATGCATGCTCTGGTAAAAGGTGGTGCTGATATTATTGAATTAGGTGTGCCGTTTTCTGACCCTTCTGCTGAAGGTCCAGTCATTCAACAAGCGCATGAACGTGCGCTCGCCAATAATGTGAGCTTGCTGAATGTTTTTGAATTGGTTGACAAGTTTCGCCAAACTGATAACGGGACAGCTATTGTGTTAATGGGTTATGCCAATCCCATTGAATGGATGGGCTATGAAATTTTTGCTGAACGTGCCAAAACAGCAGGTGTTGATGCGGTTTTAACGGTCGATATTCCTCCTGAAGAAGCGCAACACTTTGATGTTATATTACGCAATAACCAGTTAAATAATGTGTATTTGTTAGCGCCAACCAGTTCAGATGTGCGTATCAAAAACACGTGTAATATTGCCAATGGGTTTATTTATTACGTTTCATTAAAAGGTGTTACGGGTTCAGGTAAACTGGATATCAGTGATGTCGAGCAACGATTGCAGCTTATTAAACAACATACAAATCAACCAATTTGTGTTGGGTTTGGCATCAAAGATGCGCCGAGCGCCGCAGCCGTTGCCGCTTGCTCTGATGGCGTTGTGGTCGGCAGTGCTTTTGTTGAACGTATGAACTTAATTGCCGATAGAACACAATTGTTGAATGTGTTAAAGCTGCAAGCCAACGAGTTAAAAACGGCTATCGATTCTGTTTAATCTATGGAGATGGCTGGTATTGATGAATGGCTGGATAAAATTGATACACTGGACATTAATACCGTTGAACTGGGGTTAGAGCGCGTTTCGACAGTTTACAGACAGTGTATTAGTCAACGCCAACAAAATCAAAAAAACACCATTATACCCAAGGTCGTAACCGTTGCAGGCACTAATGGTAAAGGCACAACAATAGCAGTTTTAGAGCAGGTAGCCCTTAATTCATCGCTCAATGTAGGAGCTTATACATCTCCTCATTTAATCGAATTTAACGAGCGTTTGAGACTCAATGGCAATAACGTCAGCAATCAACAATTATGCCTGGCATTTGAAGAGGTAGAACAATGTCGTCATCGCTCTGGTGTTGGTTTAACTTATTTTGAGTATACGACACTGGCAGCACTGCTGGTCATGTTAGATGCGCAACTGGATTTGTGGGTGCTGGAAGTAGGATTGGGCGGCAGGCTTGATGCAGTAAATATAATAGATGCCGACGTTGCTATCATCACCAGTATTGCTTTTGATCACACGCAATTTTTAGGCGATACCCTGGACCAAATTGCCTTCGAAAAGGCAGGTATCACCAGAGCCAATCAAAACGTCATTTGCGGTACAGATTTGCAGGAACTGATGACAACACTTGCTTGCGATTACGAGGTTGAACCATTGGTTTGGGAGAGAGATTTCAACTGCCCTTATCCCACAGGGCATCTTATGGCAAGTAATATAGGTTGTGCATTAAAAGCGGCAGAAATATTGAACATCAGTATTCAGTTTAATGGTGAGCAATGGCAAAATGATATTATGAATGCGCTAAATTTGCCGTGCCGATTACAATATTTTGAGTTTGATAATACCACTATTATTTTAGACGTGGCTCACAATAATGCATCAGCACAGCGTTTGTACGACCACTTGCAAAGTCAAAATTTTAGATATATTACTGTAGTGTTGGGAATGATGTCAGACAAAGATATTTTGTCAGTAATTGATGCCTTGCAGCCTGTTGTATCGAAATGGATATTATGCGATATTTCCCAGCAACAACGTGCCGCAAAAGCTCAGCATATTGAACAGTTATTCTTAAGTAAATATCCCCATTTAATTGTGGATTTATCTACCGATGTGCTCTCGGCTATAGCGCAATATCGGTTACAATTGCGCAACTCAGATTATTCCTACACTAAACATGACGCGTTGGTCGTTACAGGTTCCTTCTATACTACAGGTATTGCTTATCAATGGCTGAAAAATCAGTAGCGGCGAGTTCAGCACGAGCAAAAAGAGTTATTGGACTTGTAACCTTAATTGCCTTTGGTTTATTGATTTATCCTTTTATTTTTTCAGACGTTAAACCTGAACATCGTATTGACACAACAAGTCAAATTCCAGAACGAACACAACACATAATAGAACAAACTGAGTCGTTTAAATCAAAAAATGTTATCATTCCGGAATCGTCACTGGATAGAGAGTTGGAAGCTCATAATCGTAAACAGCAAGAGCGTATTAAACAAGAGAATCTACAAGCTGAGTTAGCAGTTAACAGTGATATTGAAGATGCCGTCAATAATAATATTGGTCAGGAAGATAATAAATTGCTTGATAAAGATAGTATACTCAATGAAAACGGGCTACCCAGAGCTTGGGTTATTCAAGTGGTTAGCTTTACCGAAGAAGAAAAATCGCAAAGGGTTCACGATACTTTGATAGAAAATGGCTACAAAGCTTATATTACCAAGGCAGAATTGCCCAACGGTACACGTTATAGAGTATTGGTTGGGCCCTATATCAACCCCGTCAATAGCAAAAAGGATAAATTAGCCATAAGCAAGTTAATTGCTACCAATCCTGTTATTTTAAATTATTAGTATGGAAAACTTATCATTTGTCGACTGGGTAATTATTGGAATATTTATTCTTTCAGTCATTATGGGAACGGTTCGGGGTATGGTAAAAGAGTTACTTTCACTCCTCATTTGGGGTTTGGCAGCTTATATTATTATCAATTACAGTGAAGCCTTTGTTCAAAGGCTACCGTTTTTGGCGGAATATAGTTTAACGCCTGGCATTAAAACCATTATTGCAGGGATTATATTGCTAATCATAACGATTTTGTCAGGAGGTGTTATTCGTTATATTGTTGATAATTTAGTAGAGTTTTCGGGCTTAGAAGGTACCGATAAAACATTGGGAGCAATATTTGGGTTATTGCGTGGTTTTGTGATTATTATGATTATTGTAACTTTGGTACCCAATATTTTTTCAGTTGCCGATGCCAAGTGGTGGAAACAATCATCACTGCTTCCATATTTTGAAACCTTTAAACAAGATGCTATTGCCATAGGCAATGCTGTTGGCAACTTATTTGAATTCTAATTTTAGAGAGATGAACCTATGTGCGGAATTGTTGGTATAGTTGGTCAAGATAATGTTGCACCAGAACTATACAATGCGTTGACGGTGTTGCAACATCGAGGTCAAGATTCCGCAGGTATTATCACTTGCAATAAAGGGGAAATAAATATCCGCCGTTCTTCTGGTTATGTTCGTTCAGTATTTCGAAAGTCGCACCTTGAACGCTTGAGAGGTAAGTTTGGGATTGGTCATGTGCGCTACCCTACAGCAGGAGGTAGCAGCTCGGCTCATTCGCAGCCCTTTTATGTCAATTCGCCTTATGGCGTATGTTTGGGGCACAATGGCAATTTGGTTAATGTTGATGAATTGCGCCGGCTAGTGACAGACCAGGATAAGCGCCATTTAAACACCGATTCAGACTCAGAACTAATGCTAAATGTGTTGGCGCATGAGTTGCAACAACCCAATAAATCCAAATTACAGGCGGATGAAGTATTTGGCGCTGTATCCAAACTGCATAAACGCTGTATTGGCGCTTATGCTTGTGTATCGCTCATATCAGATCACGGGCTGTTGGGCTTTCGTGACCCTAACGGCATCCGTCCATTAATTTTAGGATCGCGTCGAATTAAGATTAAAGGTGAAGAAAAAAATGAATATATTTTAGCGTCTGAATCATCAGTGCTATCTGTCTTAGGCTATTCCATTGTCAGTGACGTAGAACCAGGCGAGGCCATTTATATTGATAAAAACGGGGTATTACACCGACGCCAGTGCGCTGAAAACACCAAACTCACTCCTTGCATTTTTGAACATGTGTATTTCGCAAGACCTGACTCCATAATGGATGATATTCACCTTTATAAAACACGGTTGCGACAAGGGGAGTATTTAGCTCAAAAAATTAAACGAACATGGCCCGATTTTGATTTTGATGTGATTGTGCCAATTCCCGATACCAGTAGAGTTGCTGCTCAAGCGTTAGGCGAAACGCTCAGCGTAAATGTTCGCGAAGGGTTAATGAAAAATCGCTATGTTGGACGCACTTTTATTATGCCCAATCAAGAAGAGAGAGTTGATTCAGTCAGGCAAAAACTGAATGTTATTGAGTTGGAATTTTTAAACAAAAAAGTATTGTTGGTTGATGATTCTATCGTTCGTGGTACTACCAGCACATCCATTATTAAAATGGTACGCAATGCGGGGGCGAAAAAGGTCTATATCGCATCGGCAGCACCGCCAGTGCGTTTCCCCAACGTCTATGGTATTGATATGCCTTCGCCTGAATTGTTTGTTGCGCACAATAAAGACGAGGCAGGAATTGCCAGAGAGCTGGGTGCTGATAAAGTGATTTATCAAGATTTAGACGATTTAATTAAAAGTTCTGGAATAGGTAATCCCAAGGTAGAAGAATTTGAATGTTCAGTTTTTTCGGGCAAGTATTTGGTCGGTAATATTGACCAGGCCTATCTCGAAAAATTAGCGATTAAACGCAGCGAAGAAGAAAAAATTAAAGAACAACGTAAACAAGCCAATAGACTTCATTACGACGACGATGACGATGAAGTTGCATAACGATGAACACCAAAATTAATTTATTTATGAGTAATGTATTAACTATTGGAATAGCAGGATTGGGAACCGTAGGTTTAAGTTGTATTGAATTATTGCAAAAAAATACCCAATTACTGACTGACCGTAGCGGTGTATCACTGAAAATCGTACGTCTTGCGAATCGAAGCGCCAAAAATGGTTTAGAAAATTATGCCTTTGATAAAAATGTACTGAATTTGGCAACTGCAAGTGATATTGATGTGGTTGTAGAATTGATTGGAGGTATTGATATCGCCAAACAGTTAGTCGAACAGGCACTAGCGAATGGTAAACATGTGGTGACAGCTAATAAAGCCCTGTTAGCATTTCACGGCAATGAGCTTTTTGCTTTGGCATCTGAAAATAATGTGCAACTTTTATACGAAGCTGCTGTTGCAGGCACTATTCCCATTATTAAAGGAATTAGAGATGGTTTAAGCGCTAATACCATCTATTCTGTTGCGGGAATTATTAATGGTACTAGCAATTATATTCTAACCGCTATGGAGCAGCGAAACTGGAGTTTTCAACAAGCATTAGAAAAAGCGCAGGCACTAGGTTATGCCGAAGCTGACCCCACTTTTGATATTGATGGGACCGATGCCGCTCATAAATTAGCTTTGTTAGCAGCACTGGCGTTTGATATGCAAGTAGACTTTGACAATATCTATACCCAAGGTATTGACCAAATTACCATTGATGATATTTCGACTGCGTCCGAATTAGGTTATCGTATTAAGCATCTAGGGATTGCGAGTATTGAAGATGGTGTAGTTTCCATGCGCGTTCACCCGGTCATGCTTCCCAAAGAACTATTAATAGCAGCAGTTGACGGCGCTATGAACGCCGTGATGGTGCAAAATGACTATTCAGGGCTTACCATGCACTATGGTGCAGGGGCAGGGGGCAATCCAACGGCTGCGGCAGTGGTTTCAGACCTGGTCCAAATTGGCAGGAAGCAGAAAAATATTCAAGCACCAATCAATCAACGTGAAGTTGGTTCTATCGACTCTATTTTTTCATCCTATTATTTGCGAATGAATTTGGTCGATAAGCCAGGAGTTTTAAATAAAATTACCCAATATTTTAGCCGAAGTGGGTTAAATTTAGAAACGGTTATTCAAAAAAACAAACAGCAACAAACCGTGCCTATTGCAATAATTACTGATAAAGTACAAGAAGTTATTATCAGGTCATTATTAGAACGGCTACAAGAAATGCCAGAAATAAGTGACGGCATTTCGATGATTCGTATAGAAAAATTTGAGGGCTAACTAATCCAATGCGATATGTAAGTACGAGAGGAGAATCTCCTGAACTGGATTTTGAATCGGTCGTGTTGCAAGGCTTAGCTCCTGATGGTGGTTTGTATGTGCCCGCAGAAATACCTCATTTTGATGCCCAAACTATTGCCAGCATGTCCACCATGGATTACAAGGAAATTGCCTTTACGGTGATGCAACCTTATATGGATATTCCCGAAAGCGATTTAAAACAACTTATTGATGCAAGTTACAATAACTTTAATCACAGTGCCGTTGCGCCTTTGGTGCAAATTGACAACAATCAATGGGTGTTAGAGTTGTTTCATGGGCCAACCCTGGCTTTCAAAGATTTTGCATTGCAATTTTTAGGTAATCTATTGGATTACTATTTGTCTAAAACTCAGCAAAGAGTTGTCATAATGGGTGCTACCTCAGGTGATACAGGTTCAGCGGCTATTCACGGTTGCTATCAATCGCAATGGGTCGATATGTTTATTTTGCATCCTTATCAAAAAGTATCAGAAGTACAGCGCAGACAGATGACAACGTTACTGGCAGACAATGTTCACAATATAGCTTTACAAGGTAATTTTGATGACTGCCAAAATATGGTGAAGACTTGCTTTAACAATCCAGACTTTATGCCAGATAGGCGCAAATTGGTAGCGGTTAATTCCATCAACTGGGCGCGAATTATGGCGCAAATTGTGTATTACTTTTATGCAGCTACGCGTTTAGGTTCGCCAGCTAAAGCGATATCGTTTTCCGTTCCAACTGGCAATTTTGGCGATATTTATGCAGGGTTTATGGCTAAACGTATGGGCTTGCCTATTGATCAACTGGTAATAGCCACCAATGTTAATGATATTTTGCACCGCTGCATTAGCGCTAACGACTACACGTTAAAACCACTACAAAGTAGTCATTCACCCAGTATGGATATCATGGTTTCAAGCAATTTTGAACGCTTGATTTTTGATTTGTATGAACGCGATGGTGACAAAGTGGCAGCGTTAATGGACGATTTGAAATCGGGATCACTGACTTTAAGCCGCAAGGCATTAAACGTAGCACGCCAGATTTTTTCCAGTAATGTAGTTGATAATACCGGTTGCCTTGAGGAAATTGCCAATCGTTATTATGCAACGGGCTATCTATTAGACCCACATACCGCCATAGGTACAGCAGCAGGGCGCGCAGCGCAAGATAATATGTCGATTCCTATGGTTAGCCTGGCTACGGCACACCCGACCAAATTTCCTGAGGCGATTGAATTATCTGGAATTGAGGTAACATCCAAATTACCTGAATTTATGTCAGATATTTTAGAAAGTGAAGAGCGTTTTGTGGTACTGGATAATAATATAAAAACTGTTCAAGCGTTTATGCAAGAACATATTTGAAGTTCTCTATGTTCTGGTGTTTAATACGCACCCTTTGAAATCAGACCTAAATTAAACCCAGATTATGCATTAGAAACCTGCTATATCCAAAAATGACTTTAAAAACATCAGCTTGCTCGAAAAATAATGCTCACCATAGCCCTGCTATGTTTGTGCTTATTTTCCTTGCGCGAGCTACTGTTTTCATTGCCATTTTTGCCTTCGCTACAATTTCTAATGCATAATCTGGGTTAAAGCCAATACTATTATGAGTAGCAATATTATCGTGCAAAAATTCGGTGGCACTTCTGTAGGGAGTATTGAACGAATTCAACATGTGGCACGAAAAGTCCTGTCTGCGCAGCAAGAGGGCAATCAAATAGTGGCGGTAGTGTCAGCCATGAGTGGTGAAACCAATAGATTAGTGGATTTAGCCTCTCAAATGCAAAACATTCCTTCGCGCAGAGAAATGGACGTTTTACTTTCAACTGGCGAACAAGTTACCATTGCCTTATTGTCGATGGCAATTGAACAATTAGGTGGCAGTGCGGTTTCGTTTACAGGCGGTCAAGTGGCAATTACAACTGACTCTAACTACAGCAAGGCACGCATTCAATCCATTGATAGTGAACCGATTATGGAACAACTCAATACTGGAAAGATTGTCGTGATTGCAGGGTTTCAAGGTGTCGATGAAGACAATAATATTACTACGCTAGGTCGTGGAGGGTCCGATACCACAGCTGTTGCAATTGCAGCGGCCTTAAATGCCAGAGAGTGCCAAATTTACACAGATGTTGATGGCGTTTACACCACAGACCCAAGAGTTTGTGAAGGTGCCAGAAAATTGTCGACCATTACGTTTGAGGAAATGTTAGAAATGGCAAGTCAGGGCTCAAAAGTGTTACAACTTCGTTCAGTAGAATTTGCAGGGAAATATAAAGTCCCATTGCGTGTGCTGTCGAGTTTTGAAGAGGGTGAAGGCACCCTTATAGTTATTGATGATAAAGAGAGTAACCAAGTGGAAAGTCCATTAGTATCCGGTATCGCCTTTAATCGCGATGAAGCCAAAATCAGCTTAGTAGGTATTCCTGACCAACCAGGCGTTGCCTACTCCATTCTTAGTCATATTGCAGAGGCCAATATAGAAGTTGATGTTATCATTCAAAATGTTGGTCACAACAATACAAACGATTTATCGTTTACAGTGCATCGCAATGAATTGACCAATACCATGGATGTATTAAATACATTAAATGAAAATATACTGGAGCAGGCAACTTTAGAAAGTGATGATAAAATCGCTAAAATCGCTTTGGTAGGGGTGGGAATGCGCTCGCATTCTGGCGTTGCTGCGACTATGTTCAAGGCCTTGGCTAAGGAAAATATTAATATTCAAATGATTACGACTTCCGAAATTAAAATTACTGTAATTATTGATGAGCGTTATTTAGAACTGGCTGTCAGAGCGATTCATGGTGCATTTAATATGGATTTGGAAATTAATCGAGAATCTTGAAAAAATACAATTTAAGGCTTGCATTTATTTGGCATTAGTCGTTAAACTGCAACCATGCATTGGAGCTAGTGTTTCGGCACACATTATGATGATGTGAAAGTGGAAATGAAGCTACAGTGACTGAATTATCGCTGAGTGGACTTTCGTTTTAAAGTTTAATAATTAACGGAGAAACTTATGTTAATTTTAACTCGTAAATTGGGCGAAAGCATCATTGTTGGCGATGATGTTGTAATTACTGTTCTTGGAGTCAAGGGTAGTCAAATTCGTCTGGGTATTGATGCGCCAAAACATATTTCTGTACATCGTGAAGAAATTTATCTAAGAATCAAAAATGAAAAAGGTTTTGATGACGATGAGGACTTCTACGAAGATGGAGCTTCTACTGATAATGATAATGTCGGTAATCGCTAAATAGAGATGGCAAATAAGCACTCTTGAATTAATCGAGAGTGCTTATTAACTATTTCACCTGGTCGTTCAACCGGGTAACCCAATATTTTCCAAATCGGAGAGATGGCCGAGCGGCTGAAGGCGCTCCCCTGCTAAGGGAGTATACGTTGAGAGCGTATCGAGGGTTCGAATCCCTCTCTCTCCGCCGCCATTTTGTCTTCGCTGCAATTTTTGATGCGTGGTTTGAGACTAAGAAATTTATTAGTTATTTTACATTTGGTCGCTGCTACGTTTGTAGCACCTGTTTTCATATTGCTTGCATTGTCGGGAGGGCTTTATTTAACGGGTAATAAAGGAAACACAGAAAAAACAGTTATTGAATTGCCTGCAAACAGCCAATTAAATATTAAAAGCGAAACACTTCAAAGTGATATTGAAAATCTTTTAGAACAAGCTGGAATTAATTTAAATTTTGAATACGTTAAAGTTAATGGCAATGACCTATACACTAGACCCACGTCTCGAACTTTTGTACATTTTTCCCAAACGCCTTCAGCGTTAAAGGCCTATCTGGTTAAACCCAGCCTACAATTTACACTGATTGAATTACACAAAGGCCATGGACCTCAACTATTTCGCGTATACCAAATTATTGCGGCCATATCTTTATTCTTTACGATTATCAACGGGCTAATCATAGGGTTAATGGCTCCTGCCTACCGTAAAATCGCCGTAACGAGTCTTGTCGCTGGCACAGCATTATTTGTACTACTTGCTTTTATCGTTTGATTTAAGTATATAGGACTGGCTCTATCCTGCAAAACAGTAGCCAGACTTTGGTTTGGCACCTATAATGGCGAAACGAATAAACTAATATAAAAATTTAATGAACCCAGATTGAGGCCTTTTTCTTGTATGAGCTACTGTTTTTATTGCCATTTTTGCCTTCTCTATAATTTCTAATGCATAATCCTAGATTCCGCAGTTGAATGTGCGTAATTTCACTCCTAAGAGTTTGAATGTTATTGATAAGCCCTTATTCTTCGATGCGCTTCATAAGTGAATTACAAATCGCTATCTGGTTTTACAGCCCTTTTCAGTTCACACTGCTGCGTTATGGCTTTTGGCAAGGGCTACAACCATTACCTGCAAGCCATGCTTTGCATTATTTCCTGAAAATAACTGTAAATTCCAGGTTCAACTGCGGAATCTAGGATAATTTGAGATGATAAGTCAATTAACTGGCCGTGTTATTGAAAAGTATGCAAGTACTATAGTGCTTGAGGTTGCGGGAGTCGGCTATGAAATTGAATTGACGCTGGGCATGATGTTCAAATTACCTGCAGGGGATAGTTTAGTAACCATTCCTACTCATTTTGTGGTGCGTGAAGACGCGCAATTACTATTTGGTTTTCAAGATGTGGCTGAACGCTCTTTGTTTCGACAATTGATTAGAGTTTCAGGCATAGGTCCCAAAGTAGCAATCGGAATGCTATCAAGTATCTCACCTAATGAACTGGTTAAAGCTGTTCGTTCCAGCAATAGTTTAACGCTGACTCAAATTCCTGGTATAGGTAAAAAGACGGCAGAGAGATTGATAGTAGAATTAAAAGATAAATTAAATGATTGGGTGGGTGAATCATCAACTGCATCTAACTTGCCTGAATCAATGGATGATGTCAGAGTTAAAGAAGCTGAAGCTGCGTTAATAGCATTGGGTTATAAAGCGATGGAAGCCGCGAAATTAATTTCTCATGCTCAATCGGTAATAGTAAAATCAGGCACGGATTACAGCGTTCAGGATATTATCAAACAAAGCTTGAAACCAGGAACTGAATAGTGATTGACGTATGATTGAAGAAGATAGGTTAATTAGCCCATTAGGTCATATCGGCGAGGAAAAAGCTGATAGAACCGTACGCCCAATCACCCTGAGTGATTATAGAGGGCAGTCCAGTGTGGTCGAGCAAATGGAAATAGCTATAGGCGCAGCCAGAAATAGGAATGAAGCGCTGGATCATACCTTGATATTTGGCCCGCCTGGTTTGGGCAAAACCACTTTGGCAAATATTATAGCTAATGAAATGGTGGTAGGGCTTAAATCAACTTCTGGACCAGTATTAGAAAAGCCGAAAGATTTAGCCACACAATTAACTAACCTTGAACCGCGCGATGTGTTATTTATTGATGAAATCCATCGTTTAAGCCCTGTGGTTGAAGAAGTGCTCTACCCTGCTATGGAAGATTTTCAATTAGATATTATTCTTGGTGAAGGGCCTGGAGCAAATTCCATTAAAGTCGATTTAGCTCCTTTCACGTTGGTGGGCGCTACCACCAGAGCGGGTATGTTGACATCACCACTTAGGGATAGATTTGGTATTACGCAGCGCTTGGAGTTTTATAATTATGAAGATTTAACTTTTATTGTAATGCGCTCTGCAAAATTGCAAAAAATACATATTACCGAACAAGGAGCTTTTGAAATTGCCAGTCGTTCCAGAGGAACACCGCGTATTGCTAATCGCTTACTTAGACGCTGCCGCGATTACGCCGAAGTCAAAGCTGATGGAACGATTAGTGCGGAAATCGCCAATGCAGCACTTGCTATGCTTAAAGTTGACCAATCGGGTTTTGATCACATGGACAGACGGTTATTAGAAACCTTGATTTATAAATTTGATGGAGGTCCAGTAGGTGTTGATAATCTTGCCACAGCAATAGGCGAGGAGCGCGGTACTATTGAAGATGTATTAGAACCTTACTTGATATTAGAAGGTTATTTAATGCGAACGCCAAGAGGCAGGATGGCAACGCGGCGAACTTACGATTATTTTGGTCTAAAATATTCACAAAAAACTGAACTACAGTTTGAACAACCCGTTCAAACTTCCTTATTAACTGACGACTTAACCCGCTAATGAATGACTCTCTTTCTATTATTACTTTAATTTTAGAGGCCAGCGCAACTGTACAATTTGTAATGATCATTCTAATTCTGGCTTCATTGGTATCATGGTATATTATCGTGAGAAGAGGTTTAGATTTGCACCAGGCCAAACAATCGATTGAAGCTTTTGAAAACGAATTTTGGTCGGGTGTAGACTTGAATACGCTTTACAATCAAGGCAGCGAAAATATTGGCGCTGAGGCGAATTTAAGCCCGGTTGAGTATATTTTCAGAGCTGGTTATAACGAATACAATCGTCTTAAGCGTGATAATTCTGATGTTGAGTCTGTATTAGAGGGTGTAAATCGCGCAATGCGCATTAGTCTGGCGCGTGAGCAAGACAATCTGGAACAGCATTTACCTTTTCTGGCAACGATAGCGTCCGTCAGTCCTTATATCGGTTTGTTTGGTACCGTTTGGGGTATTATGAATTCATTTCGAGGATTAGCAGCACAGCACCAGGCAACATTGGCGACGGTAGCACCAGGAATATCGGAAGCCTTAGTGGCAACGGCATTGGGTTTATTTGCAGCAATACCCGCTGTTATTGCCTATAACCGATTTACCACTAGAAGTGATGTATTGTTAAATAGTTGCAGTACTTTCGCCGAAGAATTTGCCAGTATTTTATACCGCAATTTGCATAAAAAAGTCTAACCATGAGCGGCTTTAAACAGCAAGGATTTAAACTCGGCAATAAGAGAAGGTTGGTGGCTGAAATCAATGTGGTTCCCTATATTGATGTGATGTTAGTGTTGCTCATTGTCTTTATGGTTGCTGCACCACTGCTAACGCAAGGTGTACAGGTCGATTTGCCAGAGGCTTCATCAGAGCTTATTGATAATCAGAATGATGAACCTTTAGTTATCTCTATCAAGTCAGATAAAACCTTATATATCAATACAGGAGGTGACCCTGAGGAAGCTAAACCACTTAAACATATTCAGTCCATTGTCAGTAAGGTAGTTAAACAAAACCCGAAAGTACCTGTTATGGTATGGGGTGATAAAGAAGTTGTCTATGGCGAGGTAGTAGCGTTGATGAGTGCATTACAGCAAGTCGGCGCCACAAAAGTAGGCTTAATTACTGAACCACCTGCATTATAGCTTCTTAAATATCATGCCAGTTGCATACAATCAACAAGGGCTAATCGCTATTTCAGTAACAATTGCATTACACCTGTTAATTGTGTCTGGGTTATGGTTTTACGATTCTTTAAATATAAAGCAGGATAGAGTCTTTCGTGCCGACCAAAACATTGTTGCCACCTTATTAACATTGGAACAGGTTAAAGAATTAAATCAATCTGAAACTAAAAATGTAACCGATTTAGCCAAACAGAGAAGAGAACAGGAACGATTGCGTAGAAAACAGCAGCGCAAAGCTGAACAAGAAAAATTAAGGTCTAAAAAATTGAATGAACAAAAACAGGCAGAGGCTAAAGCTAAATTAGAGAAAGAGCAGCTAAGACAGGAAGCATTATTACAACAAAGGCGCGAGCAAGCACAGCTAGAAGCGGAGCAAGCCGAACAGGAATGGTTAGAGTCTGCTATCAACAGCGAATGGCAATCGCAACAGGTTGCTGAAAAAGAGCGTGTTCAAGCACAAAAAATGGCAAATTACCAGCAATATATTTATCAACAAATACGCGGTCAGTGGATTCGTCCCCACAGTGCAAGAAATGGTATGAAAGTGACTTTAAGCGTGAATTTGGTTCCAACCGGTTATGTTAACTCTGTTGCTGTTATCAATAGCAGTGGTGATGAAGGCTTTGATCGTTCAGCTTTACAAGCCATTAAAAAAGCCGAACCTTTTGCGCAATTACAAGAGTTAAGTTCAAGGGAGTTTGAGCGCTTTTTTCGAAATTTTAAAATTTTGTTTAACCCTCAAGATTTAAGGCAATAATATGAACGACTTATCACAGCGACTCAAAAGACTAAATTGGCGCCGTGCTTCAGCCTGGCGCCTTATGCACCTGGTTTTGTTGCAAGGTGTTAAATTGAAGTCAGACACTTTTTCAAAGTTTATACAACAGTTTTTATCAGGTATTTTGTGTGCTGTTTGTGCCCTCAGTATTTTTGCTTCACCGCTGGCCTTTGCTGAATTAACCATTGTTATAGACAAAGGTATCAAAGCGGCAACACCTATTGCCATAGTACCGTTTGAATGGCGTTCAAGCGCGCAACAAACGGAAGATGTAGCCTCAATTGTTGACAATAATTTACTAATAAGTGGCTTGTTCAGCGCGATGGAGCGCGATAATATGTTGTCATTGCCTGGTGTTAACAGTAAAATATTTTTTCGTGATTGGCGTTTATCATCTATGGATTATCTGGTTGTAGGTGAAGTAACAGATAGCGATGAAATCAACCAATTACAAATTAATTTCAAATTATTTGATGTAATCAATGGCCGTGAATTACTAAATAGCAGTGTGAATACGGCTCCAAATCAATTGCGAATTGGGGCTCACAAATTAAGTAATCAAATCTATGAAAAAATTACGGGTATTGAAGGGGTGTTCGATACTCGCATTCTCTATGTGGGTGATGAGCAGATTAACGGTAAATCAAAATACAAATTGTTAGTGTCGGATCAAGACGGAAAACGCGCTAGCCAAATTATTACATCGGACGAACCGCTGATGTCACCCACTTGGTCTCCAGATGCAAAACAAGTGGCTTATGTGTCATTCGAGACAGGGCGAGCTGCAATTTTCAGTCAGGAATTGGCAACTGGTAAACGCCAACAGTTAACTAATTTTGTCGGTATTAACGGCTCTCCCAATTGGTCCCCAGACGGAAAAAAATTAGCCATGGTACTTTCGAAAGATGGTAACCCTGAAATTTATGTATTAACCTTGGCAACAGGTAAATTTAGTCGTATTACCAACCATTTTTCTATTGATACCGAACCCAACTGGACACCTGATGGTAAACATATTATTTTCACCTCCGACAGAGGAGGGAAACCGCAAATATACAAGGTTAACATAGGCACAAAGAAAACTGAGCGTATCACTTTCAGAGGCGACTATAATGCGCGGTCAAGGTTATCTCGAGATGGTCGCTATCTGGTGATGGTGCATGGCAAAGGCAATAAATTTCATGTAGCTGTGCAAGATTTAGAGACTGATAAATTTTTAATTGTCACCGAAACTACACAAGATGAATCGCCCAGTATTGCACCCAATGGAGCCATGGTAATGTATGCTACCAAAGAAAAAGGTAAAGGTATTTTAGGTGTGGTATCGCTCGATGCAGGTATTCGCTATCATCTTCCTGCTAAAAGTTTTGATGCTCGTGAACCCGCCTGGTCGCCGAATATTGTGCGATAAATATCTTGGTTTTTAATCCAGATTAACTAACTTTTTGTTGGACCAATATTTTTATCTAAAAATGGCAACTCGGAAGCAGGGTGATTCACAGCATTATGGAACAAAAGAGAGTCGTCCATATATGTTTAGTGGTTAGATTAAGCAGCAATCTCAAGCTTCACATTAACTGCTTTCAGGACTTTATGAATGGTTTCCCATCGCGGCTTAACTTTGCCGTTAAATGTTCGGTAAAGCGACTCACGATTCAAGCCAGTTATCTTTGCAACTTCGCTATAACCTTTTGTGAAGGAATTTGAAAATTCCTTCATGAAAGTGTCCAATTTATGTTGACCAGTACAGTATGAAACGGATGATTAAGACAACCCACATTTTTCCGTCAATTATTAAATGATTGTTTTATAAATGTAAAAAATGACGAAAAATAGCTTGGTTACCTTTATTGTACCTACCCCGAAGTATCCCCCTGTACTTTGTGGGAAGGGCTACCCAAATACCTTCCAAAGCATGGACATGGTGAATACTAAATTGAACCCTACCATCCATTTAAGTAAATGAAGGTCGCTTTCAATTTTGTTGAACCGAGAGTCATAAGAAGCAACTGCTTCAGCAGCCTTGCCAGCTTTTTCGTCGCTTGCGCCTGCTTCGAGCAGTGCATCGTAAACTTCTTTAATCATGGTAGCCATAGGCGGTATTTTCACACAAAGTTGACATTATTGTCAACAACATGTGCGGGTTCAGTACATGTGAGACAAAAGCATAAACATCAAGCAGCCTGTGTAATTTTCAGATAATACTCCATTGGAGTGTCTAATCCAACCTTTTCATGAGGGCGATAAGTATTATAATAATTTTGATAATCATCAAGAGCCTGATTCATTATTAGCCTAGCATGATTTAATCGTATTTAAATGATATAATATCAGTTATGAACAATACTGATTTAAGAACGCTCAGCCACGAATCAAGAATGTCATTACGTAAAATTTGTATTCGACTCTATAAGCGTGGTAAACGCAAAAAAGATATAGCCACAGAACTTGGTCTACGTTATCCGACAGTCATTGAATGGCTTATTGATTATGATCGAACAGGCCAGGTCAATAAACAAGAATGTAAACGAGGTCGTGTAACAGGAAAAGGTAGGAGCTTAACCCCTGAACAAGAAAAAGCTATTCAGAAAATGATTATTGATAAGACGCCTGACCAACTTAAACTTGATTTTGCATTATGGTCAGTCAAAGCGTTGCGTGAACTGATTGATGCTCATCTATCCATTAAGTTAGCAGATAGAACAGTTTGTCTTTACCTGAGTCGTTGGGGCTTTACCCCTCAACGCCCCGTCAAACGGAGTTATGAACAACAACCTGAACAGGTAAAGCAATGGCTAGACGAGGAATATCCCGCTATTCATCAGCGTGCACAAGTTGAATGTGCGGAAATTCATCGGGGTGATGAAACAGGCATTTCGAGTCAAGAGCATTATCCTCGCGGTTATGCTCCTAAAGGGCAAACACCAGTTTTAGTATTATCTCAGGCTAAGCGTGAACGAGTTAACATGGTGTCAACCATTACTAATCAAGGAAAACTTCATTTTATGGTTTATGATGATAAGTTCACGGCGCAAGTTTTTATCAAGTTTTTGAAACAGTTAGTAAAGCAATCATCTAAAAAGGTTTTTTTGATTGTTGATAACTTACGCGTACATCATGCTAAATTGGTTCAAGAATGGTTAGCAGGTAATACTGAAAAAATTGAGGTCTTCTATCTGCCTAGCTATTCCCCTGAACTTAACCCCGATGAGTATCTCAATTGTGATTTAAAGCGCTCAATGGATGCTGATAAACCGACTCGAAAGAAAGGGGATATTGCTAAAAAATTAGGTAAGCATATGAATCTGCTACAACAGCAACCCGAAAGAATTCAATCTTATTTCAAGCATCAGAAAATTAAATATGCAGCTTAATAATTTCGAATATTTAATGCAGAGTTAATAGTAAGATAACATGTTTTAAACTGTTGCCTCTAATAAATAAAATTTAAATATAATACTCATGCAATTCAAATCCGTTTTTTATTTCTCTCTCTTTCTGATACTTGGCTCTTGCTCTGCAATTACAGCAACACATAAAGTAAATATTCCTAAAAATGTAACTTTAATTGATGAAATTAAGCCGAAGGAAGATTTTATATTAATACCCTACTCTAAATACATTCTTGATAATGGATTAACAATAATACTTCATCAAGATAATTCTGAACCTTTGGTTTACTTAAGCGTTACTTATCACGTTGGCTCTGCTAGAGAGACTCAAGGAAAGACGGGACTAGCACATTTATTTGAACACATGCTTTTTCAGGGCTCAGAAAATGTAAAGCCTAATGAGCATTTTAAAATTGTTAAGGACTCAGGTGGAACTGTTAATGGATATACAACTAAAGATTTGACTCGCTATCATCAAACAGTTCCATCTAACCAACTTGAAAAAATTATTTGGTTAGAGGCCGATAGAATGGGATATTTAATTGAAAGTATTAATCAAAAAAAATTTGAAATACAACAAAAAACAGTCATTAATGAGCGTAAACAAACAGTTGATAATAAACCTTATGGATTAAAGAATGAAAAAATTGACCAAACTTTATATCCAAAAGATCATCCGTACTCTACGCCAATAATTGGCTATGAAAATGACATTAAAAATACTACCTTCAATGACTTAAAGTTATTTTATAAGCAATGGTATGCTCCCAACAATGCAATCATTACTATTTCTGGAAACTTTGATATTGAACAAAGTCTTGGATGGATAAACAAGTACTTTAGCGATATACCTAGGGGAGCAGCAATGCCAAAATTATCTCCCTCAAATATTTTATTAGAAGAAACTCACAATTTGGTTTTGGAAGATAATAACATATCTAATTCACTAGTAAGCTTAACTTTCCCTACAGTCCACTCTTATCATGAGGATGAAGCAGCCTTAGATTTTCTTTCAATTATTATTGGCGAAGGAGTATCATCTATTCTTTATAAAAATTTAGTTAAAACAAAATTAGCTTCCAAAGTATCTAGTAGCCATTATTGTGAACAACTTGCTTGCGAGTTTTCTATTGAAGCTTATACAAGTAACAATTCAAACCGATCAATACGTGAGCTAGAAATGGGTCTTAGAGATGCCTTTACTGAATTTGAAAAATTTGGAATTGACCAAAAAAATTTAAAGCGTATTAAAGGTAAATTAATAGCTGATAGAATCTACTCTCTGCAAAGCACAAAACAGAAAGCCTCATATTTATCACACTATGAATTGTTAAAAGGTAGTCCAAATTATATTGTTCAGGATATTACCCGTTACCAAGCAGTAAGTGATGCTGACATAATGAAAGTTTATAATAAATACATAAAGAACAAACACTCGGTTGTGCTGAATATCGTTGCTCAAGGTCAAGCTGATGAAATTAATTCCACTGTTAAAAAGAGAACCAAAAAAATTGCAAGCTTAGATATACAGAATTCAAATTTTATCAATCCTATAAGTAGCTTTGACCGTAGCATACATCCCCCTTCTGAGGATAATCTAAATATTGAAACTCCATCAATATGGAATGATAAACTTGTCAATTCTATTCAAGTAATAGGTAATTCAAGTTTTAAGTTACCTATTACATTGATTCAACTCAAAATAAAAAATGGTCAATATCGAAATCCCGATGGAAAAAGTGGTTTGAGTTATTTAACTGCTGAAATGTTAAATAAAAGCTCTAAATCATTAAGTACAGAACAAATAAATCAGCAATTACAGATTTTAGGGTCTACTATCACAATAGAAAGTGATGACTTTTATACTATTTTCTTAATTAAAAGCTTATCAAAAAATCTTGATACAACATTAAAATTGCTAGCTCAAAAATTATTCAACCCGTTATTTTCAGAACAAGATTTTCAGCAGGTAAAATTTGAGACAATAAATAAAATCAAAGCAGATTCAAAGGACCCTTTCAACATTGCCAATCAAGCTCAAAAGTATTTGTTATTTGGAAAAGAAAACAGCTTTGCATTTGATCGCAAAGGCTCTATTGGCTCTGTAGAAAAATTAACTCTAAATGATATAAAAAATTATTATAAAAACTCTTACTCTTCATCAATAGCATCTTTAGCTGTTATTAGTAATTTACCTAAAAACAAAATCGTTCCTAAACTAAAAATATTCAATCAATTGCAAACTAAACCAATTGAAGATATATATTTAAGAGCGTTGCCTGAAAATATAAATAATAAAATATATTTAGTTGACTGGCCGGGTGCCTCCCAAACTGAAATTAGAGTATCAAAACCAATTATGAAATATGATGCTTTAGGTGATTTTTATCGCTTTTCCTTGATGGACTACCCTTTAGGGGGTCATTTAGGAGGGCACTTTAATTCACGAGTAAACTTAAATTTAAGAGAAGATAAAGGTTATACTTATGGAGCCTATTCTTATATATACGGTAATGACTATACAGGGTTTTTCGAAATACTTAGTAGTGTCAGAACTGATGTAACTACAGAAGCTTTAATTGAAATAGATAAGGAACTAGATAATTATCATCAATTTGGGATTTCTGATTCAGAATTAATAACTATGAAAAAATCAATTCCATTAAAAGAAGCTCTAGCATATGAAACTATTGAACAAAAAATAAATTATTTATCTAGGATACAAGAATATAATTTACCTAAAGATTTTATTAAACAAAAGTTAAGCATATTGTTGGATATTACAAAGCATGACATTGATTTTTTAAGTGATAAGTATTTAGAACCAAAACAATTTACAACCATTTTAGTTGGTGATAAACAAAAAATCCTCCCTAAATTAAAAACCTTAAGAAAGAATATTATTGAAATAGACCAAAATTTCAATATATTAGGGCAACAAACTGAATGAAAAAACTATCCTAAAACTAGTCCATCTTTCTCAAGCCTACGCCGATGAAAACCCCGCAATTTTTATTATCCTAGATTCCGCAGTTGAACGCTAATTTCACTTCTAAGAGTTTGAATGTTATTGATAAACGCTTATTCTTCGATTCACTTCATAAGTGAATTACAAACCGCTACCTGGCTTTACAGCCCTTTTCAGTTCACACTGCTGCGTTATGGCTTTTGGTAAGGGCTACAACCATTACCTGCAAGCCATGCCTTGCATTATTTCCTGAAAATAACTGTAAATTCCAGGTTCAACTACGGAATCTAGGATTATTGCTCTTGGTCATGTGGTAAAGAAAAAAGGTTATAACGAAGTTGCAAAGATAACTGGCTTGAATCGTGAGTCGCTTTACCGAACATTTAGCGGCAAAGTTAAGCCGCGATGGGAAACCATTCATAAAGTCCTGAAAGCAGTTAATGTGAAGCTTGAGATTGCTGTTTAATAGCTCACCATAGCCCTGCTATGTTTCCGCTTATTTTCCTTGCGCGAGCTACTGTTTTTATTGCCATTTTTGCCTTCGTTACAATTTCCAATGCATAATCTGGGTTTAAGGTCTATACCAAATAGGAGAGCTGTATGCGCGTTCTTGGATAGTGGCGGGATAGCTGCCTGGGTGTGGTTGTTTTAAGGCAACAGCATCAAATAAACTGTGTCTTGGTGTTGGAATTTCCATAACGCGGGCATAATAAAAGGCTGCCTGGTTGGGGTCAAAGTCGGGGTCGCGCCATACTGTGGCTAATTGTTTATCGCCAATATCGTTGGTGTAGCTGGCTTTTTCAAGGTTGACGGTATTGCCTACAGGCGCTAATTGGTTGTCTTTGATTTTGCGAGAATCCGATGCTGCTACATTGTAAACTTTCTCATGAGTTTTATTGTTGCTATCTATCCAGCCTTTAACAATTTGAATTCTATCCAGGTTGGCTCCAAGTGGGTCTTTGCTGGCAGCAACTAAAAAGGATAGAGCTTTGGATTTTGGATTGAGGCTTAAGGTCGATCCCATGCTTACGCCTTTATTTGAGCCAATAGAGGCAATGTCTTTTGTACTGTCAGATTTGTTAAAATTCCAGCCGCCGAAAAATTGTAGTTGAATACGAGGGCCTGTAGTAGCATACACTTCGCGGCGTTTAAACGCATCAAAAATGGCTTCTCGGGTATTTTCTGTTGCCCAGACTGCAGCAATACCTTGTGCGCCCATATCAATACCCACAGCGCCAGGAGTTAATTGAATTTCTTTGGTGTATGGGGTGGAATCGACGCCGTATTTGCCAAAGAAGTTAGATTCATCAACACTGGGTAAACCGCTGTGAATATCGCTGGAACCTATCATACCAAATTGGTAGGGGTTGCCACCAGTCTTTTGTCCGATAGCCAGGCCGCGCTTAAGCGCGCTTCTGGCATAGTCGCCAATGGCAGCAGGGGATTTATCTTTAGTGCCAAAGCGCATTAAATGGTTAAACCGTTCAAAATCGGAAAATTCATCATGAGGGGAAAGGTCAGGGTGTGTTTCCGAATCGCCTTTTACCTGGGTCATTTCTACCACGGGTTCCCAACGCATTCTAAATTCAGAATAATCTGTGCCGATAGCTGCCCCTTGGCTGTCAACTTCATCAAACATTAGCCCAGAGCTGATATTTGAGTTGTGCGGAATGGAGATAAAGTCGGTATCATACTTTTCTGATGTGTTGGCTAAAAATGCCCATAAGTCTTCAGGCTTGTCACTGGTTAACGACGAAAATGGAAAGAAGTTAGCGGCAATGTCGGCACCGTCACGCATCATCACCACTCGATGCAAGTTATTGCCATTGGGTAATGATGACCATTCCCAACCGATAAAGGCGGTAAATACACCGGGTTCATTATGCGCATCGGCGGTTTTGGTGATAATATCCCAAACGGGTTGAATAATTTCAGGGGTTAAAAACTCGGTGTGAGGGTTGCGGTCGTTTAGGGTTTTGGCAACATCGTAGAAAATTGCTTTTTTATTGCCGCTATCCCACAATTCTATAAAGCGTTTTCCTGTTTCTGATTCGGTAATCAAGGGACTGCGTTCACTGATTAAATTAAAGGTACCCATATATTCCGCATGGTCTGAAATTACCAAAAAATCAAGTGGGCGCTGCAATTGCACTCTGGCTTTGTGAAAAGGGTGGCTGACGGGTAGACCTTTAGCGAAACGATAGGCTAAATCAGGCGTGATAACTTCATTGCCTACCGCAAAGGCATCGCCAGAGTAAGACGTATGCAGGTGGGTATCGCCCCAATAGACTTGTTTGTCAGTGGCATGCAAATTCACGGACAAGATTAGCGTTAGTACAGCAATAAATGGAGTTATTAAAGTCTTCATAGCATTTCAGATGATGGATTGTTCCTGGTTTTAACCGCCTGTAGCACTCATAAAGCGCACAATGGTAGTCTCTTCAGGGTCAAAATAATGGCGCTCAGGCTTAATAGCCATGGCATCAATAATAGCTTGCTGTAACTTTTTTTGTGTATGGTTATTGGGCTGATTGTCTCGAATAACCTGTTTTAAATTGACAGAATGTTCATTGCCAAGGCATAACAATAATTGTCCTTCTGTAGTTAGCCTGACGCGGTTGCAACTGGCACAAAAGTTATTGCTGATGGGGGAAATAAAGCCAATTTTTGAAAGACTGTCAGCGACTTGAAAATAGCGTGAAGGGCCAGCGTTTTTGTCGTTTTCTTCAATGGCAGTTAAAGAAAAAATTGTGTTTAGCTGCTGGAATAACTCAGCGCTTTCTATTTGAGTGTCAGCGCGTTGATGAGAAGATATATAACCCAATGGCATTTCTTCGATAAAGGAAATATCAATACTGCGTTCAACGGCGTAGCTTGCAAGGTTGATAATATCTTCGTCATTAACTCCTTTGAGAATAACGCTGTTTAGCTTGATTCTGTCAAAACCAGCGTCAATTGCTGCATCAATACCTTGCAATACATCAGGCAGTGCTCCAAATCGCGTAAGCTGTCGGAAGCGCAAATCATTTAAGGTGTCTATGCTAATATTTAAGCGTGAAACGCCAGCATCTTTTAATGCTTTGGCATGTTGTTTTAATAAGACGGCATTGGTGGTCATTACCAATTGTTCCAACCCCTTTAGTTGAGAAATTTTTTTGCACAATCCAATAATGCCTTGACGAATTAGCGGTTCGCCACCAGTTAGACGGATTTTTTTAATGCCCAGTGTCACAAACGCTTTGGCAATCTGTTCCAGTTCTTCTAAGGTTAAGACTTGGCTACGTGGCAGAAATGTCATATTCTCGTCCATGCAATAGGTGCAGCGCAAATTGCAGCGGTCAGTAACCGACAACCTTAAATAGGTGATTTCCCGACCGAAGTTGTCAACCAGCTGGCTCATTGACGATGCCAGGCACTACAATGAGGGACAAAATTGCAGGGGGAATGACGACTGTCAAGTTGTTCATTCAGAATACAATTCCAACCAGTTTTGCAAGCACCAGTAGAGCCAGGCAAACAAAAAATTAATGTTTGATTGGCAATACCACCCAATGCGCGTGACTGTACAGTGGATGTACCAATTTCTTTGAGAGAGAAATATCGAAACATTTCGCCAAACCCATCAATGGTTCTATCTAACAGCGGAGTGACAGACTCAGGTGTGAAATCTCTACTGGTAAAGCCCGTGCCGCCAGTGGTGATGATGCAATCAATCGTATCGTCAGCTATCCAATATGATAGTTGTCGGCGTATTTTGTAGATGTTATCAACGCAAATAGTATAATCGCTTAAATGGTGGCCTGCTTGCTGCAATGCTTCCTTCAAAAAACCACCAGATGTGTCAGTAGATGAATTGCGTGTATCCGATATAGTGAATACAGCGCAGTTTAAAGCAATTTGTTGATCAGTGCATGGCATATTTTTTAATGGGTTAGGGTAGTTACTTAGTCAATCAATTAGGTAGGCAAATAAGAGGGTAGTATAATAGCAAACTTTTAACCATATAATAGATAACCAATACACTGTGGATAAACAATTTAATCCAAACGCTATAGAAAATAAATGGTATCAGCAATGGGAAGCCAAAGGCTATTTTAAACCGCTGGAGCAAGCCTGTACTAATGCCAAATCCTACAGTATTATGATTCCACCACCCAATGTGACGGGAAGTTTGCATATGGGTCACGCTTTTCAACAAACCATTATGGATTTTTTAATTCGCTATCAGCGCATGAAAGGCAGTGACACCCTTTGGCAGACGGGTTCGGATCATGCGGGAATTGCTACGCAAATGGTGGTTGAACGTCAACTGCAACAACAGGGTATTAAACGCCACGATATTGGCAGAGAAGCCTTTATTGATAAAATTTGGCAGTGGAAAAAGCAATCAGGCGGTACGATTACTCAGCAAATGCGCAGGTTAGGTGCATCCTGTGACTGGGATAGAGAGCGCTTTACCATGGACGAAGGTTTGTGCCACACAGTCACGGAAGTATTTGTAAAGCTGTACGAGCAAGGTTTAATGTATCGCGGCAAGCGACTTGTTAATTGGGACCCAAAACTGCAAACAGCAATTTCTGATTTAGAAGTTGAAAATATTGAGAGAAACGGACAGCTTTGGCATTTTCGTTACCCGCTAGCAGACGGGCTAACAACTCAAAACGGCGATACTTTTCTTGAAGTTGCAACCACAAGGCCTGAAACCATGTTGGGTGACAGCGCTGTTGCAGTCCATCCGAAAGATGAACGCTATCAACATTTAATTGGTGGTCGGGTAATATTACCTGTAATGAATCGCCAAATACCTATTATTGCCGACAATTATGTCGACCCTGAATTTGGCAGTGGCTGCGTTAAAATTACACCAGCTCACGACTTCAACGACTATGAAGTTGGTGTGCGTCATGAATTACCGCTCATTAATATATTTGATAAAACCGCCAATATCAAAACAACTGCAGATGTCTATTATAGCAACGGCAGTAAAAACTCTGATTTAACCGTAGATATTCCTGAACAATTTGCAGGTTTGGAGCGATTTGCTGCGCGCAAAGCTATTGTTGCAGCAATGGATGCGTTGGAACTATCAGGTGAAGTTGCAGCTCATAAGCTCAAAGTGCCAGAGGGCGATCGCTCCAATGTGCCGATTGAACCTTTGTTGACCGACCAGTGGTTTGTCAAAGCCAGGTCTTTAGCGCAACCAGCTATTGATGTTGTGAAAACGGGGCGCGTTAAGTTCGTGCCAGAAAATTACCAGAATATGTATTTTGCCTGGATGAACGACATTCAAGACTGGTGCGTCAGCCGTCAACTTTGGTGGGGGCATCGTATTCCTGCGTGGTACGACCAAAAAGACAATGTCTATGTGGCGAGAACCGAAGAGGAAGTGCGCGAAAAACACAATTTGCAAGGCGTTGCGCTCACACAGGATGACGATGTGCTGGATACCTGGTTTAGTTCAGCTTTATGGACTTTTTCCACACTGGGTTGGCCAGCAAAAACCAGTGACTTACAGCGCTTTCACCCATCATCAGTGTTAGTCACTGGCTTTGATATTATCTTTTTTTGGGTTGCCAGAATGATAATGATGACGTTACACTTTTTAAATGAAGTGCCATTTCATGCAGTCTATGTGACGGGGCTTATTCGCGATGAACGCGGTCAGAAAATGTCAAAATCCAAAGGTAATATTATCGACCCGCTGGATATGATAGATGGCATTGAACTGGATGCCCTGCTGGAAAAGCGCACGGGTTCAATGATGCAACCACAAATGGTAGAAAAAATAGGTAAAGCCACGCGTAAAGCCTTCCCTAATGGAATTGAACCACATGGTACCGATGCCCTGCGTTTTACTTTAGCTGCGTTGGCTTCGACTGGGCGAGACATTAATTGGGACATGCAACGCCTGCAAGGTTATCGCAATTTTTGCAATAAAATTTGGAATGCCAGCCGCTATGTTATGATGAGTGTTGAAGGCAAAGGGCTTGATTTTAATAGTGAGGTTAGCCACGAAGTTAATCAATGGATACTGCTGCAACTTAATCAATGTGCCGCCGCTTTGCATGATGCCATTAACGACTATCGGTTCGATCGCATTGCCAGTTTATTACACCAATTTATTTGGCACGATTATTGCGATTGGTACCTGGAGTTGTCTAAACCCATGCTGCAAGATGAGCAAATTCAAACCGAGACAGCCAGTACTCTGATTAAAGTGCTAGAGAGTATACTGCGTTTGGCTCACCCACTTATTCCTTTTATAACTGAAGAAATTTGGCAAACCATTAAACCAATGACAAAAGGTATAGCGGCAACGCAAGTTGACAGTATTATGGTTGCCAGTTATCCAGGAGTTGAGGAACTTAACTATCCAAACGCAGTCAGTGTTGAATGGGTACAGCAATTGGTTCAAAGTATTCGCAGTATCCGGACTGAAAATGTTATATCTCCAGCACAAAAACTTGATGTGTACTGTCGAGGCAACGATAGAACGCACCAACACATTGTAACCAGGCAACGTCGTTTGATTATGGCAGTTGCCAATCTCGACTCCATCAAATGGATAACGGATGAAACATTGCCCATTTGTGGCATAGGGACAGTGGACGCTACCGAGGTGTTAGTGAATATCGATGGCCTGGTTGATAAAGAGCACGAACAGGCGAGGTTGAGCAAAGAAATTGAAAAATTGCAAGTGAATATTCAGCGCGCCAATAGCAAACTGGGTAATGCTTCATTTGTTGATAATGCGCCAGAACAAATTGTGGTACAAGAGCGCGAGCGCTTGCAAAGTTTTTGCGATAAAATGACGCTGTTACAACAACAATTAAAACAGTTTGAGAGCTTTGCATAATGTCACGAGTGATGCCAAGACAAGGCAAATTTGAACGAAAAAGCGGAGTTTACTGGCAGTAATTATGCAAAACTCTCAGTTTAATTAATATTAATGCCTGCATTTATACACAATAACCAAACTAAAATTGTAGCGACACTTGGTCCTGCCAGTAGCGACTTGACGACTATTGAGCGCTTAATTGAGGTAGGTGTTAGTGTCTTTCGGCTTAATTTTTCGCACGGTACTCAGCAAGAACAAGCCCAGCGCGTTGATACCATTAAGCAAGCCGCGCAAAAATGTCAAAAAAGTATTGCGATATTGGCTGACTTGCAAGGGCCTAAAATTCGCATTGCCTGTTTCAAGCAACAACAAATTTTTTTAGAAAAGGGTTCACAGTTTATTATTGATTCCAACCTGGCGCAAAACGCTGGCACTGAGGATAAAGTAGGAATTGATTACCCTCAACTCATTGACGATTGCAGCGTTGGCAATACGCTGTTATTGGATGATGGGATGGTTTCAATGAAAATTGTCGAAAAACAAGCACATCAGTTAATTTGTGAAGTGTTAGATGATGGAGTGTTGAGTGACAAAAAAGGCATTAATTTGCTAGGCGGTGGACTGTCAGCGCCAGCGCTGACAGAAAAAGATATCAACGATGTTAAAGCCATCGCGCAAATGGATATAGATTACGTGGCAGTGTCGTTCGTGCGCGATGCGAAAGACATTGAACAAGCTCGAATTCTATTGCGGCAACAAGGCAGTCAGGCTCACATCGTTGCTAAAATTGAACGCGCCGAAGCCATCGAGGATAGCTCGCGTCTGGACTCAATTATTGTTGCATCCGATTGTATTATGGTAGCCAGAGGAGATTTGGGAGTGGAAATAGGTAACGCTGAATTGGTAGGTATACAAAAGCGCTTAATTCATCGATCCAGAGAGTTAAACAAAGTGGTTATCACTGCTACTCAAATGATGGAATCGATGATATCTAATCCGGTGCCTACCAGGGCAGAGGTGATGGACGTTGCAAATGCTGTACTCGATGGCACTGATGCAGTCATGCTATCGGCAGAAACGGCCAAAGGTGATTACCCCATAGAAACGGTTGAAGCGGTAAGTAATATTATTCAAGGCGCTGAAAAACACGCCAATCTGGTTGATCAAATAGCTATGTCTCAAGTCAATCGTGTTGATGAATCCATCGCTCTTGCCACTATATTTACCGCCAATCATATGAATAGGTTAAAGGCGATTATTTGCATGAGCTCAACGGGTAACACACCGCTACTTATGTCTCGGCGCTATAGCCGGCACCCAATCTATGGTTTTTCAGTTGAACTAAAAATACTGAGGCGTATGGCTCTGTATCGCAATATTCAGCCATTGGCGTTAAAATCTGTGGCCGATAACTCGCAGCTTGAACCTTTTCAAATTGCTATTAAATTGCTGGAGCAAAATAATGTTGTAGAATATGGTGATAAAGTGCTAGTCACTTACGGAGATATAGCCGGTACTGTAGGCGGTACCAATAATATGAAAATAATAACCATAACTGAATGAATACTTACCCTGGTATTGGAATGACATCCGAGCGCACTCGTACTCGTCTTGTGCAGCGTTTGCAAGAAAAAGGCATTGACAATATCAATGTGCTTTCAATAGTACGTGACACACCGCGTCACTTATTTGTGGATGAAGCCTTTGCCCAAAGAGCTTACGAAGAGGATACGACGCTGCCTATAGGCTACCAGCAAACATTGTCAAAACCCTATATCGTAGCCAGGATGACAGAGTTGCTACTTACCAAACCGGATATTGGTAGCGTGTTAGAAATTGGCACAGGTTCAGGTTATCAAACCACCATTTTGGCTCAATTATTTCCCAAGGTTTATACTGTAGAACGTATCAAACCTTTACATAAAAAAGCGCGATGTATTATTGGTAACCTTGGCTATCGCAATGTTTATTTTGCCCACTCCGATGGTGCCATGGGTTGGCCTTTAAGCAAGCCCTGCCAATTTGATGCCATTATTTCTACTGCCGCACCGCTAAGTGTGCCCGATACATTGTTGGACCAACTCGCCCCAAATGGTATATTAGTAATACCGGTAGGACCAAATGGTAAACAGGAATTACAGTTTATTGAACGCACAGGCGATAGTAAAAATTTTAAAGCAGCGGTCATTGAGCCAGTGCATTTTGTATCGTTGTTCACAGGAGTTAGCCATTGATGATTAAGTTATTTTTTAAGGGCGCAGCCATGGGTGCAGCTGATTTGGTTCCGGGTGTATCTGGTGGCACGGTTGCGTTAATTGTCGGTATTTATCGCCGGCTCATTACTGCTATCAGTAGGGTTGACAGCAATCTGGTTAAATTGGTTTTTAGCAGGCAATGGCGCGCAGCATGGAATTATATTGATGCAAGTTTTTTAGCCGTACTAGCCTCAGGTATTCTTTGCAGTGTTTTTGCGCTTTCCCATATGATTAGTTTCCTGTTAACGGACTACCCTTATTTCATATGGTCATTTTTCCTGGGGCTTATTTTGGCTTCAACTTATTTGCTAAAGCAAAATTTTAGTTTAAATCTAACTAATGCAATCGCAATGGTATCGGGCGCAGCCTTATGTCTGGCGGTAAGTGTTAGCGGTGGTTTACAGTTGCAGGTTAGTCTGGTGACTCTGTTTTTTGGCGCTATGGTAGCAATATGTGCAATGATACTACCAGGTATTTCTGGCAGTTTACTACTGCTGTTAATGGGGTTGTATCAAGTGGTGATAGACAGTATTAAAAATCTGGATTTATTGGTTATTAGTGTATTTGCTTTGGGTGCGCTTAGTGGTTTGTTGGTATTTAGTAAATTACTTAACTGGATGATGGCGCATTACTATGCAGCGGTTACAGCGTTTTTATCCGGTTTGTTGATAGGGTCAATACCTGTGGTATGGCCGTGGAAAACCAACTTTTTCATAACTGCTATTGATGCCATGGCTTTACCTTGGTCAATCGCTTCGTTGTCAATAATGGAACATACAGTCATGCTTATTTTACTGTTAAGCGGTATATTGCTCGTGAGTAAAGTTGCAAATGGAGCCGAGCATGAAAGCAACTAACTGGTTATTGTTGTTATTACTGGCAGCCTTATTAACAGGCTGTTTAAGTGTTGGTTCTAAACGGACTATATACTACGCCATAGAAAAGGGAGATACACTTTACAGTATTGCATGGCGCTATGAAACCACTGTTCAATCACTTGTCAAAGTCAATCGGCTAAAAAAACCCTATATCATTAAAGCAGGGGATGTGATCAAAGTACGTATTGAAAAACAATCAGATGTAGTGGATAAAGCGCGAAAAAGACAAGCCAAAAAGGAAGCGGAACAATCTGTTGCTTCAATATCAGGAACGACCAAAAAGAAGACTGGAAAATCGACAAGAACTGGCAGGAAAACACCGACAAAATCCGCTGAAAGCACAAAAAATACAAGCCCAGTCAAGGGCTGGCAATGGCCGGTGCGGGGCAGGGTAGCTAAAGCGTTTGGCAGCAACAAAGGTATTCTCAAAGGTTTGTTAATTGCCGCGCCTGAAAAAACGGTTGTTAAGGCCAGTAGTGCTGGCGAAGTGGTCTACTCTGGCAGCGGATTGCGCTCATACGGCAAGTTGATCATTATTAAACACAATGAAGATTACTTAAGTGCTTATGGCTATTTGAGTAAACTTTCAGTAAAAGAGGGTGATAAAGTCAAGACTGGACAAAAAATTGCTACACTGGGAGTCAATCAAAACAATCAATCACAATTGCATTTTGAAATTCGCCACAAAGGTCGCCCTATAGATCCCACTCGTTACTTACCCAGAAATTAATGACAGGGCATTCTGACATTACAGAAAAAACGCAATCTATTATTGATGAGTTTGACCTTCCTTATTTATGGCCTAAAGCCGTTACTAGGCAGTTAACTACTGTTTCCGATACAGTCTCAAGTAACGATATTAAAAACAGGAAAGACTTGCGCAAACTTCCCTTTATTACTATAGACGGTGAAAGTGCCAGAGACTTTGACGATGCAGTTTATTGCTATCGCAAGAACGATTGTTTTTATCTGACTGTAGCCATTGCTGATGTTTCGCACTATGTACCAGTAGATAGTGCATTGGATAAAGAAGCGTTCAATCGAAGCAATAGCGTATATTTTGAGCACCGTGTTATTCCGATGTTACCAGAGGAATTGTCTAACCGCCTCTGCTCTCTTAACCCTGCAGTGGATAGATTGGTACTGGCGGTGGAAATGCAAATTAACTTTGAAGGAGTTGTTGAAAGTTACCAGTTTTGTGATGGTGTTATTCACTCTCAATCGCGTTTAACCTATAACCAGGTTAACGATTATTTGATTTCGCAGCAAGCTGATTTTTCTAATTCAGTTAAAACCAATATCGATGAGCTTCACAATGTCTATCAATGTTTGGTAAATGCCAGAGAGCAGCGTGGAGCAATGGAATTTGAAATGCTGGATACACAAATCATTTTAAATAAAAACAATAAAGTCAAATCCATTGTTCCCATTGTTCGCAACGACGCACATAAGTTAATTGAAGAAGCTATGTTGGCAGCAAATTATTGCGCGGCAGATTTATTGTTGCAACAAAAACAACCTGGGTTATTTCGCAATCATCTACCGCCAGAAATGGAAAAGCTGGCAAGTCTCAGATTGTTTTTGCAAACACAAGGTTTAATGTTAACAGGAGGAGATAAACCTCATTCCGGCGACTTTCAACTATTGGGCAAGCAAGTCAAAAATTGCGCCAACGCTCAAGTTATTTACAATATGATGTTAAGGGCGCAGCAACAAGCGTACTATAGCCCTGATAATGAAGGGCATTTTGGTTTGGGTTTGCGGCGCTACACTCATTTTACTTCTCCTATTCGCCGCTATTCTGATTTGGTGGTGCATAGAAGCATACGCAAAGTCACCCAAAATCAATCCTTGGAAGCCATTGGCGAACAATGCTCTACTAATGAGCGCAAAGCAGAAGAAGCCACCAGAGTGCTTACTCAATGGCTGAAATGTCAATATTTGCAACACCATGTAGGCAGTACATTTAAAGGAAGTGTTACCTCTGTTACCGCATTTGGTTTATTTGTCACTCTGGATCAACTCTTTATTGATGGCTTAGTACATATTTCTAATTTAGGCAAAGACTTCTATAACTATAATGCCAATGAGCACTTGATTGTAGGGCGCAGAAACGGTAAAACCTATCGCATGGGACAAGTATTGGAAGTGCAGGTTGCCAGTGTTAATCTGGAAGGGTTAAAAATAGATTTCACACTGGTAAACCAGCTTAAAACCCAACCCAAACCCGTCACGAAACAACGTATCAAAAACAATGGCAAATACCGGCGATAAATTGCTCTGGGTTATTGGTTTTCACGCTGTACAAACCTTGTTAAAAACCAACCCAGACAACGCGATAGAATTGCATTGTTCTACTGGCAGACGCGACCAGCGTAACAGTAAAACCATACAATTGGCGAGGCGCAATGATATACCCGTGATCAATACCAAGCCCGATGTGCTTAACCAAATGGTAAATTCCAAACAACACCAGGGCGTTGCACTAAAAGTTATTAATGATTCAAACCAATATAACGAAAATTGGTTATTACAACGTATTGATGAATTATTAGCGGCTAATGAAGCTCCTTTTATTTTGGCGTTAGATCAAGTGACAGATCCGCATAACCTGGGTGCAATTCTTCGCAGTGCCGATGGTGCAGGTGTCAACGCCGTTATTGTGCCGCGTGATAATGCTTGTGGCATAACGCCCGTGGTACGCAAAGTAGCTAGCGGAGCGGTAAATACAGTGCCTTTAATCATGGTAACCAATTTGTCTAGATTACTTGGTACATTGCAAGACAAAGGGCTATGGTTAACAGGTTTATGCAGCACTGCAAGTAATCTATACAACCAACAAGATTATAAACTGCCCACGGTTATTGTGATGGGAGCAGAGGCAACAGGTATGCGCCGCTTAACGCGAGAGCATTGCGATTTTTTGGTAAATATTCCTATGAATGGCAAGGTCGATAGTTTAAATGTATCAGTAGCAACAGGGGTGGTGTTGTATGAAGTTGTTCGCCAACGGCAAAATTAATATTAATGTTATAATTAAATCAATTACTTACAGTGTTTAATTTTGAGTGATACTACCTTGTATCACGCGGTCATTGTTTAATGTTGTGGCCTTAATTAGTAAATTGTTCAATAATAAGGATAATTTAGTTGCGTATGGGCTTAATTTTCTCTAAAATCGCGCCCTCCTGAAATCAGGTCATTCAGTCTAGGCGTGCCCGTGTAGCTCAGCTGGTAGAGCAGCTGATTTGTAATCAGCCGGTCGTAAGTTCGAATCTTATCGCGGGCTCCACGTTGTACTTTAAGCTGTACCATTTGACATGATCAGGTCTGAGTTTATTTAACTTTGTGAGTTGTGTTGATTTAGGTGGAGTTCCCGAGCGGTCAAAGGGATCAGACTGTAAATCTGACGCGAAAGCTTCGGTGGTTCGAATCCACCCTCCACCACCACTCATATTAAGACCATTGCTTAATGCAATGGTCTTATTTTACTCTGTGTTAAATAAAGCTCAAGCTTGATCAATGATATATTACAAGTCATCTGCGGGTATAGTTCAATGGTAGAACCTCAGCCTTCCAAGCTGATGATGCGGGTTCGATTCCCGCTACCCGCTCCAGTGACTATGGCTTAAATAGGCTCGGGGTGTTGATAGCTAGGTGTGCTGAGTCCGTGCTAGCTGTGTATTTAATGCTCAGTTGCTCATATAGCTCAGTAGGTAGAGCACTTCCTTGGTAAGGAAGAGGTCACCGGTTCAAATCCGGTTATGAGCTCCACCCCACGCAATGTGATGACTTGAGGGTAAAAATTTCGTTTATAGCTTATTGATTCAATAAGTTATAAATATTACACATAATTTTAAATAACTTCCTTTGGAGATTAGCTATGGCTAAAGAGAAATTTGAGCGCAGTAAACCTCACTTAAACGTGGGAACGATTGGTCACGTTGACCACGGTAAAACGACATTGACGGCGGCCTTAACGCGAGTATGTGCAGAAGCTTTTGGCGGTGAAGCGCAAGCCTTTGATCAAATTGATAATGCTCCAGAGGAGCGTGAGCGCGGGATTACCATTGCGACGGCTCACGTTGAGTACCAATCGACTATCCGTCACTACGCTCACGTAGATTGTCCAGGTCACGCTGACTATGTCAAGAACATGATTACTGGTGCGGCACAAATGGATGGAGCCATTTTGGTATGTAGTGCAGCAGATGGTCCTATGCCACAAACACGAGAGCATATATTGCTTGCTCGCCAGGTTGGAGTGCCGTACATTGTAGTATTTTTGAACAAAGCCGATATGGTTGACGATGAAGAGTTAATCGAATTGGTTGAAATGGAAGTTCGTGAATTGCTGGATATGTATGAATTTCCTGGAGATGATACGCCTATCATCATTGGTTCAGCCCTTAAGGCACTGGAAGGCGATACGTCAGATATTGGGATACCTGCGGTTCAAAAGCTGGTTGAGACATTGGATGATTACATTCCGGAGCCAGAGCGTGCTATTGATCAGCCTTTTCTCATGCCGATTGAGGATGTATTCTCAATTTCTGGTCGAGGTACTGTTGTGACGGGTCGTGTTGAACGCGGTATTATCAAAGTTGGTGAAGAAATTGAAATTGTTGGTATTAAAGATACAGCCAAGACTACCTGTACTGGTGTTGAGATGTTTCGCAAGTTGTTAGACGAAGGTCGTGCTGGTGAGAATGTTGGCGTGTTATTGAGAGGTACCAAGCGTGAAGAAGTTGAGCGTGGTCAAATTTTGGCTAAGCCTGGATCGATTAAGCCCCACACTAAATTTGAAGCTGAGGTTTATATTCTATCTAAAGATGAAGGTGGTCGTCATACGCCATTTTTCAAAGGTTATCGTCCACAGTTTTACTTCCGTACTACGGATGTTACTGGTGCTTGTGAGCTACCGAAAGATGTTGAGATGGTTATACCTGGCGACAACATCAAGATGGAAGTTGAGCTAATTGCCCCCATTGCGATGGAAGAGGGCTTGCGCTTTGCGATTCGTGAAGGTGGCCGTACTGTCGGCGCTGGTGTTGTCGCTAAAATTATCGAATAATTTTATTATTAATCACAGCGCGAGGCTAGAGATAGACCAGTAGTTCAATTGGTAGAGCGTCGGTCTCCAAAACCGAAAGTTGGGGGTTCGAGTCCCTCCTGGTCTGCCAATTCAATACGCTTGCACTGTACAATTAATAATACAATAAATAATGCGGTAAATTCAAATAATTAACAAAAGCCTAATTCTTAAATAATACATCACAATGAGCGATACTCAGGACAACAGTAATATTTTAGACTTGTTGAAATGGCTAGTTGTCACAGCCTTGCTGGTGGCTATTGCCGTTGGCAATTCTTTGTACAGTGAAGAGTCATTGTTCTATCGTGTGGCGGGCGGTTTAGTCATTGCTGTAATTGCGGCTCTGGTAGCTTTTCAAACCGAACAGGGTCGTAAAATATGGGTGTTGATGACAGGAGCGCGAGTTGAAATCAGTCGTATTGTTTGGCCTACACAGCAAGAGCGTAACCAAACCACATTAATTGTTATTGTAGTGGTTTTTATTGTAGCCTTAATATTATGGGGCCTGGATAGCTTTTTCGGTTGGTTAGCATCGCTGCTATTGGGTTAACTGTTAGATTCACACTATTAGAATAATCATTCGGAGGTAACAATGTCAATGCACTGGTATGTAGTTCATGCTTACTCTGGGTATGAAAAGAAAGTCGTACTGGCGTTGCGTGAGCGTATTGCATTGTCTGGGTTAGAGTCTCAGTTTGGTGAAATTTTAGTTCCTTCCGAAGAAGTGGTAGAAATGCGCGGCGGTCAAAAACGTAAAAGTGAGCGCAAATTTTTCCCAGGCTATGTTTTGGTACAGATGGAACTGGATGACGATACCTGGCATTTGGTGAAAGAAACCCCTCGTATTATGGGTTTTATTGGCGGCAAAGCCGATAAGCCATCACCTATTACAGACGACGAAGCAAGAGCCATACTTAATCGCATTCAACACGAAGGTGATGCCCCGGTACCTAAAACTGTATTTGAACCAGGTGAATTGGTACGTGTTATTGATGGACCATTTAACGATTTCAACGGCACGGTTGAAGAAGTAAACTACGAGAAGAGTAAACTTCGGGTGTCTGTGGTCATTTTTGGGCGAGCCACTCCGGTGGAGCTTGAATTTAACCAAGTTGAAAAAAGCTAGTTTATAGCTAATTTAATAAACGGGGAGCCGATAACTGAATCAGTCGCCAATTGATTCATAGGCGTTTAACCCATAACTTACGCGGAGTAAAATAACTATGGCAAAAAAAGTAGAAGCTTATATTAAGCTGCAAGTGCCTGCTGGCAAAGCCAATCCAAGTCCACCTGTTGGGCCGGCGTTGGGTCAGCACGGTGTGAATATTATGGAATTTTGTAAAGCGTTTAACGCACAAACACAAAGCATGGAAGTTGGTCTTCCTATTCCTGTTGTTATTACAGTGTATTCAGACCGCAGTTTTACTTTTGTGATGAAATCGCCGCCAGCGTCAACACTGTTATTGAAAGCCGCTGGTTTACAGTCTGGGAGTGGCAAACCCAATACTGAAAAGGTGGGTACAGTTAACCGCGAGCAACTTGAAGAAATTGTTAATATGAAACAAGCCGATTTAACGGCTTCTGATATGGATGCAGCAGTAAGAACTATTGCTGGTACAGCAGTGAGTATGGGCTTGAATGTGGAGGGCGTGTAATGGCGAAATTGACCAAAAGAATTAAATTGTTTCGCGAGAAAGTTGACGCTAATCAAAGCTATGCACTTGATGATGCATTAAATATTATTCGTGAGTTGGCTTCTGAAAAATTCTCTGAAACTGTCGATGTGGCAGTGAACCTGGGTGTTGATCCACGCAAATCTGATCAAACTGTTCGCGGTGCAACGACCTTGCCAAGCGGTACAGGTAAAGACGTTAGGGTAGCTGTTTTTGCCCAGGGTGATGCAGCAGAAGCAGCTAAAGCTGCAGGTGCTGATGCCGTAGGAATGGAAGACCTGGCAGAACAAATCAAAGGCGGTGATTTAGATTTTGGGGTAGTCATAGCTACTCCAGATGCTATGCGTATAGTAGGTGCTTTAGGCCAAGTGCTAGGTCCTCGCGGTTTAATGCCTAACCCTAAAACTGGAACAGTTACACCAGATGCAGCTACGGCTGTCAATAACGCCAAGTCGGGTCAGGTGCGTTATCGCACTGATAAAAACGGTATTATTCATGGAGGTATTGGCAAGGCATCGTTTGGAAATGATGCCTTGCGTAGCAATATTGAAGCCTTACTTGCTGACCTTAAGAAGTTAAAGCCGGCGGCGTCTAAAGGTGTATACATTAAAAAAGTTAGCTTGTCTTCAACCATGGGGCCAGGTATAACGATTGATCAATCTAGCTTAAATATTAATTCGGCATGAAAATACCGAACAAATATGTGGCACAAGCAAGTGCCACCGACGAGCGATAGCTCAGTCGTGAACCTTTGAAATACAAGAAAATTCGCATGTTTTCGTAGTATTTCAACAGTGACCAATAAAATACGCAGGAGCAAATATTTTATTGCGAGGTTAATATCTAGAGTCAACAGAATGTCAGGCGAAAGCCAGTCTTCTGTCAGAGTTTAGGTGCCATGCTTTAGCTTGGCAGCAACTTATAAAACAGAGCCAGACTAAATCTGGTGACTGGTTGAATAAGATTTAAGAATCTAAAGGTATCTTGTTTGTTTACAGACGGGGTTCGTTAGAGACCGCAGGAGCTTTCGGGCTTAATTGAGATAACTTATCCTGCGTAAATGGTGCTTCCGTTCAAACTGTAACAGGTGAGATCAGAGCTACCTATCTGGGGCTTGGGAATAATGTGTTATAACATTGTTCTACAAGTGTAAGTTAAACCAATTAATCGGGGTAAA
Organism: Pseudomonadales bacterium; assembly: GCA_965204215.1. Classification (GTDB taxonomy): domain Bacteria; phylum Pseudomonadota; class Gammaproteobacteria; order Pseudomonadales; family GM7GCV1; genus CBDBDZ01. The sequence continues at coordinate 307,292 of CBDBDZ010000013.1, forward strand.
AACCGTGGCATTGGGAATCGAAGAAAAAAAATCGATTGTCGCTGAAATTAGTGAGACAGCAACAGATGCGTTATCACTAGTGGTTGCAGACGCTAGAGGCGTCAATGTGACAGACATGACAGATTTGCGCAAGCGAGCACGCGAAAACAATATTGTTTTGCGAGTGGTGAAAAATTCACTGGCAAAACGTGCCTTTGAAGGTACTGATTTCGCATGTTTGAATGAGGCACTGTCTGGTCCGTCACTGTTTGGGTTTTCTATGGAAGACCCAGGTGCAGCAGCTAGATTATTCAAAGATTTTGCCAGGCAAAATGATAACTTTGAAGTGAAAGTGTTGTCTGTTAGCGGGCAAATGCTTGAAAGCAGTCAAATTGAAGTTCTTGCATTACTTCCAACCAGGGAGCAAGCATTGGCTCAATTGTGTTCTGTCATGATTGCACCAGTCACTAAATTGGTTCGTACGTTTAACGAAATTCCATCGCAGGTTGTTCGTGTTATCGACCAGGCTGGAAAGAGTAAAGCAGCGTAATCATCTAATTTTAGTTTAATTTTAACCTTTTAACTTTGGAGTTATAATAATGGCCATTTCAAAAGACGATATTTTAGAAGCTGTCGCATCCATGAGCGTCATGGAAGTTGTTGAGCTTGTCAGTGCAATGGAAGAAAAATTTGGTGTTTCAGCGCAGGCAGCAGTTGCTGTTGCTGCAGCTCCTTCAGCTGATGCTGGCGGTGCTGATGCTGCTGAAGAGAAGACCGAATTTGATGTTGTGCTAAACTCAGCAGGCGATAAGAAGATTAATGTCATTAAAGCAGTTCGCGGTATTACAGGTTTAGGCCTTAAAGAAGCGAAAGATATGGTAGAAAGTGCACCTGCTACCATTAAAGAAGCTGTCTCGAAAGAAGAGGCAGAAGCTGCTTTGAAAGAACTTGAAGAAGCTGGCGCTCAAGCCGAGCTCAAGTAAGTTCTTTACCAAATGCCTTGTGCATTTGAACACTCACAGTTCAAAGTTGGCTAATAAGTCAGCTTTGGACTGTGTTTTATATTTTGAATTAATAAATTCAAAATATAAAATTTAAGAGTATAGGTTGTGCAGCCTGTACTTATTTGATTATATTCTAATTGATGAGAGTTGAACACTATGTATTCATTTACCGAATCTAAGCGAATCCGTAAAAATTTTGGGAAATTGCCTTCGGTCATGGAATTGCCCGATTTACTTGAAATTCAACTCGATTCCTATCGACAGTTTACGCAAGCTGACATTCCAGCAGACAAACGCCAGAAAGTCGGTCTGCAGGCAGCATTTACTTCAATTTTTCCTATTGTTAGCAACAATGGTGCTGCTGCATTGGAATTTGTTAGCTACAATATTAAAAAACCTGTATTTGACGTGGTTGAATCTATTTCACGTGGTTTGACTTATGCAGGTTCATTGCGTGTTGTAGTGCGTCTGGTAATTTATGATAAGGAAGTTGGCAACAAAGCTATTAAGGATATTAAAGAGCAGGAAGTCTACATGGGTGAGTTGCCGTTAATGACAGATAATGGCACTTTTGTTATTAATGGCACTGAGCGTGTGGTAGTCTCACAGCTACACCGTTCACCAGGTGTTGTTTTTGGTCATGATAAAGGCAAAAGCCACTCATCAGGAAAACTGCTTTATTCAGCCCGCATTATTCCTTACCGTGGCTCATGGCTAGATTTTGAATTTGACCCCAAAGATATGATTTATGCGAGAATTGATCGTCGTCGTAAATTGCCATCAACCATTATTTTGCGTGCTTTAGGCTATGAAACCAAAGAAATTCTGGAAATATTTTTTGATACATCAACTTACCGCATCAACAAAAATGGCGACATATCATTAGACCTGGTTGCCAAGCGCCTACAAGGTGAGATTGCAAGTTTTGATATTCATCACGACGGCAAAGTATTAGTAGAAGCAGGAAGACGTATTACAGCAGGGCATGTTCGAAAACTGGAAAAATCTGGCGTTAAAACCATTGTTGTTCCGCCTGAATATCTTATCGGTAAAGTATTGTCCGAAGATATTTTAAACCCTAAGAAAAAAGACAAACTGTTATTTGCCTGTAACAGTGAAATCACTGCTGAAATGCTGGAGCAGCTTATTGATTTAGGTATAGATCGAGTGGGGACGCTCTACACCAACGAAATTGATTGTGGTTCTTTTATGGCAGATACTTTGCGTCATGATATTACCAAAACCAGGCTAGAGGCAATGATAGAAATTTATCGGATGATGCGTCCGGGCGAACCTCCGACAAAAGATTCGGCAGAAGGTTTATTTCACAATATGTTTTTCACGAACGACCGCTACAGTTTATCAAAAGTTGGTCGTATGAAATTCAATCGCCGTCTCGACATTGAAGAAGAAGGAGGTGTTGATGTATTGGTGGATGGACGTTATTATGCAATTCAATTAAAAGATAAAAAAGATGACAAAGTCGTTGACTGGAATAATATTCAACCAGAATATCGACATATTGCGGAAAAGCTTAGTGATAATCCCGATTCTATAAAAACCTACGGCGAGCTTAAAACCTTCCTGGAAGCTCAGGAGTCTGACATTATCCAGGTATTGAAAATGTTGGTCGATATTCGCAACGGTAAAGGTATAGTTGATGATATTGACCACTTGGGCAATCGCCGTATTCGCTCGGTGGGTGAAATGTCAGAAAACCAATTTAGAATTGGTTTAATCCGTGTTGAAAAAGCCGTGCGCGAACGCCTGACACTGGCTGAAAGCGAAGGCTTAATGCCACAGAATCTGATTAACGCCAAACCTGTTGGCGCAGCGGTTAGGGAGTTTTTCTCTTCCAGCCAATTATCGCAGTTTATGGACCAAAACAATCCGTTGTCTGAAATTACCCACAAACGCCGTGTTTCAGCCTTGGGTCCAGGTGGTTTGACGCGTGAGCGTGCGGGCTTTGAAGTGCGCGATGTGCATTCCACGCATTATGGTCGCGTCTGCCCTATTGAAACGCCTGAAGGTCCTAACATCGGTTTGATTAACTCACTGGCAGGTTACGCCCGAACTAACAAATATGGTTTTATTGAAACACCGTTTAGAAAAGTAGTTAACAGTAAAGTGACTGATGAAATTGAATTTTTATCAGCCATTAATGAATCACAATTTGTGATTGCACAGGCATCGGCAAAACTCAATGCTAAAAACGAATTAATGGAAGAGCTTGTAACCTCACGATTTGCCAATGAAACCATGGTTAAGAGGCCTGATGAAGTTCAATACATGGATGTGTCGCCACAGCAAGTCGTTTCCATAGCCGCATCGTTAATTCCGTTTCTTGAACACGACGATGCAAACAGGGCGTTGATGGGTTCAAACATGCAACGTCAGGCTGTACCAACTGTTCGTGCTGAAAAGCCACTGGTAGGAACGGGTATAGAACGCAAAGTGGCAGCTGACTCGGGAGTGTGCATCCTGGCAAGGCGCGGTGGTGTGGTAGCCAGCGTTGATGCTGCACGTATTGTGATGCATATTGATGCCGATGAGTTAATACCCGGGGAAGCAGGCGTTGATATCTACAATTTGACCAAATACACTCGCTCCAATCAAAATACCTGTATCAACCAATACCCCTTGGTTCAAGTGGGCGACAAGATAGCGCGTGGCGATATTATAGCCGATGGTCCTTCTATTGATATTGGTGAATTGGCGCTGGGACAAAACATGCGTATTGCCTTTATGCCCTGGAACGGTTACAACTTTGAAGACTCTATTTTAATTAGCGAGCGCGTGGCTGAAGAAGACCGTTTTACCAGCATTCATATTCAAGAGTTAGTTTGTACCGCGCGTGAAACTAAATTGGGTTCGGAAGAAATTACTGCTGATATCCCCAACGTCAGTGAGTCGGCACTATCTAAGCTTGACGAGTCTGGTATTGTCTACATTGGTGCGGAAGTATCAGGTGGTGATATTTTAGTGGGTAAAGTTACGCCTAAAGGGGAAACACAATTAACTCCCGAGGAGCGCTTGTTGCGTGCCATTTTTGGAGAGAAAGCTTCTGATGTTAAAGATACTTCACTGCGTGTGCCTAGCAGTTATACAGGTACCGTTATTGATGTGCAGGTATTTACCCGCGAAGATCAGAAGAAAGATGAACGAACGCTGCACATTCAAAAAACGGAATTAAATGCCATTCGCTTAGACCTGAAAGAAGAAGAAAATATTTTTGAAGCCGTTACTATGGACCGTTTGAAAAGTAATCTTATGGGGAAAAAAGTCAATAAAGGTAAAGGTTTAAAACGTGGCGATAACTTGACACCAGAAGTAGTAAATGCCTATAAGTTAGACGATTGGCTGGCTTTAAAAATGGCGGCAACTGAAGATAATGAGTTTATCGAAAGTTCCAGCAAGTTTCTTGAGGAGCGCCGCGCCGAAATTGAAGCGCGCTTCCAGGATAAAAAGAAAAAGCTGGAAACTGGTGACGATTTAGCCCCGGCGGTTTTAAAAAACGTAAAAGTTTATGTGGCAATTAAACGCCGTGTTCAGCCTGGCGATAAAATGGCTGGTCGCCACGGTAACAAAGGCGTTATCTCGGTTATTAAACCTGTAGAAGATATGCCTTTTGATAAAAACGGTATTCCTGTCGATATTGTATTAAACCCATTGGGCGTGCCTTCGCGAATGAATGTCGGGCAAATTTTAGAAACGCATCTGGGGTTAGCGGCTAAAGAGTTAGGTGCTAAAATTGATGCGATGATTCGGTCGAACCGCGCTTTGAAAGAAGTTCGTGGCTTTTTAGGCGAAATTTATCAATCTGATCACAATGACCAGGCTGATGCCATTAAGAAAATGGACGATACACAAGTGATGACGCTCGCGAATAATTTACGCGACGGTGTACCCATGGCAACCCCTGTATTTGATGGAGCTGAGGAAAGTGAAGTCAAACGCATGATGGCCTTAGCTGATTTACCTGAAAGTGGTCAAGTGCAGCTTTACGATGGTTGTACTGGCGAGCCGTTTGATCGTGAAACCACTGTAGGTTATATGTATATGCTCAAGTTAAACCACCTGGTTGACGATAAAATGCATGCACGTTCTACAGGTTCTTACTCGTTGGTTACACAGCAGCCTTTGGGCGGGAAAGCTCAGTTTGGTGGCCAGCGTTTTGGTGAAATGGAAGTTTGGGCGCTGGAAGCTTACGGCGCTGCCTATACCTTGCAGGAAATGTTGACGATTAAGTCTGATGACGTTGCAGGGCGTACCAAAATGTACAAAAACATTGTCGATGGCGACTACGCCATGGAACCCAATATGCCAGAATCGTTTAATGTCCTGCTGCGTGAGATACGCTCCCTGGGTATTAACCTGGAATTGGAAGAAGAGTAATTGCTTCTTGACAATCATTATACATTTATCGTTATAACAAAGAATACTTAAAGCGGAGACCCTCCTTGAAAGATTTATTCAGCATCATGAAAAACCAAATTGGTATGAACGAATTCGACACCATAAGTGTTGGACTGGCGTCGCCAGAGATGATACGTTCCTGGTCGTTTGGAGAAGTAAGAAAGCCAGAGACTATTAACTATCGTACTTTTAAGCCAGAACGTGACGGATTGTTCTGCGCTAAAATATTTGGTCCAATTAAGGACTACGAGTGCCTGTGTGGCAAATACAAGCGTATGAAACACCGTGGTATTGTCTGCGAAAAATGTGGTGTTGAAGTCACCCAATCAAAAGTACGCCGTGAGCGTATGGGGCATGTTGAACTGGCAACACCTGTAGCGCATATTTGGTATTTAAAATCATTACCATCTCGCATCGGTTTAATATTGGATATGACTCTGCGTGAAATTGAAAGCATTCTGTACTTTGAAAAATTTGTCGTCACCAGTTCAGGTATGACAGATTTGGAGTTAGGGCAACGTTTAACCGATGAAGAATATATCGAAGCTGTAGAAAATTATGGCAACGATTTTGAGGCAAAAATGGGGGCGGAAGCCATTCGTGACTTATTGTTGGAATTAGACATTGAAGATGAAATTGCGACTCTTCGCGAAGAAATTCCTCAGACTAATTCCGAAACCAAAATTAAAAAGCTTACCAAACGCTTAAAACTGTTAGAAGGTTTTTACGGTTCTAACAACAAGCCGGAATGGATGATTATGGAAGCTTTACCGATTCTGCCGCCAGATTTGCGCCCATTAGTGCCTCTTGATGGCGGGCGGTTTGCAACTTCTGATTTGAATGACTTATACCGCCGTGTAATCAACCGTAATAATCGGCTGTCAAAATTACTTGAACTCAATGCGCCTGATATTATTGTTCGCAATGAAAAGCGTATGTTACAAGAAGCAGTAGATGCATTGCTGGATAATGGTCGTCGCGGTCGCGCTATTACTGGAAACAATAAGCGACCATTGAAATCATTGGCAGATATGATTAAAGGCAAGCAAGGGCGTTTCCGCCAAAACCTGCTAGGTAAACGTGTTGATTACTCTGGTCGTTCTGTTATCGTGGTTGGGCCAACATTAAAATTGTATCAATGTGGTTTGCCGAAAAAAATGGCATTGGAATTATTTAAGCCGTTTATTTTTAGCAAGCTAGAATTGCGAGGTCAGGTGCAAACTATCAAGGCAGCCAAGAAAATGGTAGAGCGCGAAGAACCCGTTGTTTGGGATATTCTCGATGAAGTGATTCGTGAACACCCCGTGTTATTAAACCGTGCGCCAACGCTTCACCGATTAGGTATTCAAGCCTTTGAACCCGTATTGATTGAAGGTAAAGCTATTCAGCTACATCCACTGGTTTGTACCGCATTTAACGCTGATTTTGACGGCGACCAAATGGCGGTTCATGTGCCTTTAACATTAGAAGCACAGCTTGAGGCGCGTGTGCTGATGATGTCATCTAATAATATTTTATCACCAGCTAATGGCGAACCGATTATTGTTCCTTCGCAAGACGTGGTATTGGGTTTGTATTACATGACGCGCGAACGAGTTAACGCTAAAGGAGAAGGGTTAGCTTTTGCCGATCCAGATGAAGTATCGCGGGCATACAATGTGGGGCAAGCAGAGTTGGGTGCTAAAGTCAAAGTACGTATCACTGAGCATTTTGTTGATGCAGAAGGTGAATATATACCGCAAACCCGGATTGTAGATACGACAGTAGGGCGCAGCCTTGTCTGGAGTATTATGCCCAAAGGTTTAGAGTTTGAATTGGTCAATAAATCGCTTAACAAACGCGCTATCTCATCGTTAATCAATCAATCTTATCGCTTGGTTGGTTTGAAAGATACTGTTATTTTTGCCGACCAGCTTATGTATATGGGCTTCAGGTATTCAACCAAGTCGGGTGCTTCAATCGGCATTAACGATTTTGTGATTCCGGATAATAAAGTCAGTATTCTCGATGCGGCTGAGTCTGAAGTGAAAGAAATGGAAGCGCAGTTTTCATCTGGTCTTGTAACCCAGGGAGAGAAATACAATAAAGTGATTGATATCTGGTCGCGCGCTAATGATCAATTAGCGAAATCAATGATGGAAGGTATTAGCAAAGAGAAAGTTATTGACCGCGAAGGCAATGAAATCAATCAGGATTCGTTCAATTCGGTTTATATCATGGCAGACTCTGGAGCAAGGGGTTCGCCTGCTCAGATTCGCCAGTTAGCTGGTATGCGCGGTTTGATGGCTCGTCCAGATGGTTCGATTATTGAAACGCCGATTACCGCAAATTTCCGTGAAGGTCTGGACGTATTGCAGTACTTTATTTCAACTCACGGTGCGCGTAAAGGATTGGCAGATACAGCATTGAAAACTGCTAATTCAGGTTATTTAACACGTCGATTAGTCGATGTATCGCAAGATTTGGTAATTACTGAAGAAGATTGTGGCACGACTGAAGGCATTACAATGACACCAGTTATCGAAGGAGGTGATATTATCGAATCGCTGGCAGAGCGTATCTTAGGGCGTGTGGTGGCTCAAGACATCCTCGACAAAGAAGATAATGTGGTTGTAGCGCAAGGCACCATGATCGATGAAAATCTTGTTACTGTTATTGAGAAACTCGGTATTGACGATGTCATGGTTCGCTCACCCGTCACCTGTACCAGTTACCGCGGAATTTGTTCACAGTGCTATGGTCGCGATTTAGCTCGCGGTCATAAAATTAATATTGGTGAAGCGGTCGGCGTGATTGCGGCGCAATCTATCGGTGAGCCAGGTACACAGTTGACCATGCGCACCTTCCACATTGGTGGTGCAGCAAGCAGAGCATCGGCAGAAGATAGCATCGTATTGAAGAAAGGTGGTCAAATTAAATTTGCCAATATTAAATTACTTGAACGCGATGATGAATTGGTAACTATATCTCGCTCAAGTGGATTAGTGGTTTTTGATATTGAAACAGGCCGCGAAACGGAGCGTTATAAATTGCCTTACGGTGCGGCTATTACCGTCAAAGAAGGCGATATTGTTGAAGGTGGCAGCACTGTAGCTACATGGGATCCACACACTCACCCTATTATCAGTGAAGTTTCAGGTAAAATTAAGCTCTCTGGTATGGAAGAAGGGCTTTCAACCACTTCGCAAACCGATGATATTACAGGTCTGACCAGTATTATTGTTATGAATGTTAATGACAGACCTTCAGCAGGTAAAGACTTAAGACCTACCGTCCTGCTGACCAATGATAAAGGCGAAGCTCTGCCAATGCCCAATGGTGCACCGGCACAGTATCCATTGCCAGTTGGCTCCATTATTAATGTTAATGATGGTGCAGATATCACGACAGGTCAGGTTATTGCGAGAATACCTCAGGCGACTTCAAAAACACGTGATATTACTGGTGGTCTACCACGTGTTGCTGATTTGTTCGAGGCGCGCAAGCCTAAAGAGCACTCCATTTTGGCGGAAATTTCGGGTACACTTACCATGGGTAAAGAAACCAAAGGTAAAAACCGCGTGCAAATTTGGCCGCCAGAAGGTCAAGTGTTAGAAGATGGCTCTGATCATTGGGAGTTGTTGATTCCTAAATGGCGACCTATCGTAGTGTTTGAAGGCGAGCAAATTGAACGCGGTGAAGTTATCTGTGACGGTGAACCTAATCCCCACGATATATTGCGCTTGAAAGGTGTAGAAGCGTTTACTCACTACACCACTAATGAAATTCAAGATGTCTATCGCCTGCAAGGTGTGAAAATTAATGACAAGCATATTGAAGTGATTGTCAGACAAATGCTGCGCAAAGTTGAAGTACTTGAGCCAGGCGAAAGCCGCCTGATTAAAGGTGAGCAAATCGAATACCAAAACGTCGTTGCCATTAATGCCAAATTGGCAGACAAAGAACAGGAAACTGTTCGTTATGAACGTCAGTTATTGGGTATTACCAAAGCGTCATTGGCAACGGAGTCGTTTATTTCAGCAGCTTCATTCCAGGAAACTACCAGAGTTTTAACTGAGGCTTCTGTTAGCGGCAAGAAAGATCATTTGTTTGGTCTAAAAGAAAACGTCGTGGTAGGTCGCTTAATTCCAGCTGGTACGGGGCTTAGTTATCATCTTGATAAAGCAGCCAATAAGCAAAATTTAACTCTGGATTTTGCCGATGTTGAAGCGCAATTAGCGGAGCAACTGATTGAAAAAACGAAAGCTGAAGAAGAGCTGAATGAGGCATTTTTGATGGCAGATAATGCCGAAGGAACTGATATTGGTGCCTCGCCTGAAGTTGATCCTGTAGAAGAATAAATCGTGATTGCTGTTTACTAAGGCGTTTCAAGCTATGCTCAAAAAGCTCTGGGCACGACTGAGTAACAACCAGGCTGATGTAATAGCGACGCGTTATCCTTTAATCCTTCCTGAGTCTGCAGCGCAAAAACGCGCTGTAGGTGTTGTTCAAGCCATACTCAACGCAAATTATAAAGCCTATTTGGTAGGTGGTTGTATTCGTGATGTATTGCTGGGCAATGCACCTAAAGACTTTGATGTCGTTACTAGTGCCACGCCAGAGCAAGTCTGCAAAATATTTCGCAATGCGCGAATTATTGGCAGACGTTTTAAAATTGTTCATGTTCGCTCTGGTCCTGATATTATTGAAGTTACTACATTCAGGTCGCAACATACCAAATCGCAAAGCAACAGGGGCAATGCCAAGCAAAATCATAAGGGCTTATTAACAAGAGACAATGTGTATGGCAATATTGAAGAGGATGCCATGCGCCGCGATTTTACAATTAACAGCCTGTATTTTGATATTGAAACCAATGAGGTAATTGATTTTTGTGGAGGTTATGAAGCTATTAGAAACAAGCAATTACAGGTAATTGGTGATCCTGTTATTCGATTTAGTGAAGACCCGGTAAGGATAATTCGCGCGGTCAGGTTTAGCGCTAAACTGGGGTTGACATTGGATGATGTGACTAAGGACATCATTAAACAAAAAGCACATTTAACGTTAGAGGTATCGTCACACCGCATGTTTGACGAAATCTTGAAGTTATTGATGCACGGTTTTGCACTTAAAACGTATCAGCAATTGCAGCATTTTCAATTGACCGATTACTTGTTTCCCCCCACTCGCAAGATGACAGGTAAGCATTATAAAAAGTTGATTGAATGCGGACTCATCAATACCGATAAACGTATTGAGCAACAATTAGCGGTAACTCCCGCTTATTTATTTGCTTTTTTATTGTGGCCTGCCTACCAGCAAAATATGTGCAAGTTAATCACAAGTAATAGCAAATTGAGGTTTCAAGCACGTTTTATTAAAGTGTTTACCAATATTTTGGAATCTCAATCGGTTGCGGTGGCAATTCCCAATCATTTCAAACAAGGCATTGAAGAAATTTGGGGGTTGCAAAATTTACTTTGCAATACCAGTAAACGCAATATAGAAAAAGCCTACAACCACAGGCGTTTTCGAGCAGCTTACGACTTTTTATTACTGAGAGAACAATCAGGAGAGTTTTTAAATAACAGTGGTAAATTTTGGACAGATTACCAAAAACAGCACCCACGCCCAGTTACACCACGAAAACCACGGAATCGGCGCAGTGGCTGAAAAAAAGAGTAATAAAAGTTTTATTGCAATTGGCAGCAATTTAAATCATCCTCTCCAGCAAGTTAAGAATGCAGTTAAACATATTGATGCGATTGAGCAATGTGAAGTTGTTCAGTGTTCGAATTGGGTGTCAAGCTATGCGGTAGGACCCGGAAATCAACCAGATTTTATTAATGGAGTAGTGGAAATTTGTACCCAATTAATGCCTTTGGAGTTATTACATCAATTACAAATTATTGAAGATTTAGCGAATCGTCAACGCGTCGTACGCTGGGGACCGCGAACGCTTGATTTAGATATACTGCTTTATAATAATGAAATAATAACGTCAGAGGTTGTAACCGTTCCCCACCCTCATATGTGTGAGCGCGATTTTGTTATTATTCCATTGATGTCAATCGTGCCAAATTTGGTTTTCCCTTCGGGAGAGTCAATTGCATCGGTTGCAAACAAACTTAGTATTAATCAGGGTAGAACGGCTAATTGCTGGCCTTTATTAACCTCGCAATAAAATATCGCTCCTGCGTATTTTATTGTTTACCCTTGAAATACTAACAAAAATATGCGAATTTTCTTGTGTTTCAAGGATTCGCGACCGAGTTATCGCTCGTCAGTGGCACTTCCTTGTGGCACATATTAATTCGGTGTTTTCATGCCGAATTAATAACAGAATATGCGCTAAAAGCAGTTGCAAAGCCCCGAGAACAGGAACCATGCGTTAGTCTGGCTCCTTTTACCAATCATAAAAGAGAACGCTATTATGAAATTATTAGTTATCGGTTCAGGAGGCAGGGAACACGCACTATCCTGGAAATTATCGCAACCAGAATACGTTACCACTGTTTATGTAGCACCAGGTAATGCGGGGACAGGAAGTGAAAACAAATTAGAAAATGTGATTATTGACCCTATGGATTTTGACGCTTTAATAGCTTTTTGCCAGACCAATCAAGTGGTGTTAACTGTAGTAGGGCCAGAGCAGCCACTGGTCGCAGGAATTGTCGATGCGTTTAATGACGCAGGGTTAAAATGTTTCGGTCCCAGCAAAGCGGCAGCACAATTGGAAGGTTCCAAACGCTTTACCAAAGAGTTCTTGCTACGCCATAATATTCCAACGGCTTCGTATCAAAGTTTTACTGAAATGTCTCTGGCAATTGATTATTTAAAATCTCAAGCATTTCCTGTTGTTATTAAAGCCGATGGGCTAGCAGCAGGTAAGGGTGTAATCATTGCTGAAAACCTGGAACAAGGCATAGCGACGGTTGAAGACATGCTATCGGGCAATGTCTTTGGCGATGCTGGGCATGAAGTGGTAATTGAGTCGTTTTTATTGGGGGAAGAAGCCAGCTTTATTGTAATGGTTGATGGCAAATCTATTTTACCGATGGCATCTAGCCAAGACCATAAACGGGCGGGAGAAGGTGACACAGGTCTAAATACTGGTGGTATGGGAGCCTATTCGCCTGCACCTGTAGTTACTGATACTATACACCAGAGAATTATGCAGCAAGTCATAGAACCTACAGTAAAGGCAATGGCATTAGAGGGAATGCCTTATACAGGTTTTTTATATGCGGGTCTGATGATTGATGCAGATGGACAACCCCAGGTGATAGAATTTAATTGCCGATTTGGCGACCCTGAAACGCAACCTGTTATGATGCGCCTTGACAGTGATTTGGTCAAACTTTGTATTGCAGGGGTCAACGGTAGCCTAAATGAATGCGAAGCAAAATGGGATAAACGTGACTGCCTAGGCGTAGTGATGGCGGCAGGAGGTTACCCGGAAAACTATGATAAAGGTCATATCATTTCAGGATTAGATGCTAGTGTGGATAACTGCAAAATCTTTCATGCAGGAACGCAGCAGCAAAATGACAATATCGTAACCAATGGTGGACGTGTTTTGTGCGTAGCGGCGTTAGGTGATAATATTCAACAAGCTCAAAAGCTTGCCTATCAACAAGTAGCGCAGATTGATTGGCAAAACTGTTTTTACCGCAACGATATTGGCTACAAAGCCATAGCCAGACTTTAAGAATATGAACAAGACCATTCCATACCTATTCATTTTATCGCTTATTTCATTATTACTGAACGCCTGTAATTTGGAACAACAAGTATCAATTATAGAGAAGGCAAATCAACAAGGAATGTTGCATATTAATGTTAAACATGAACCGCAGGATATTGACCCGCATACTGTGACAGGTGTACCTGAAAACCGGATAATTTCGGCATTATTTGTAGGTCTGGTGATTAAAAACGGTAAAACCTTAAAGGCAGAGCCGGCATTGGCGGAATCCTGGACGATTTCTGCAGACCAAAAGCAATACCGCTTTAAGATACGGGATGATGCTTTTTGGAGTAATGGTGACCCGGTAACAGCTGGTGATTTTGTTTATTCCTGGGAGCGATTGTTAACGCCAGCACTAGCGTCAGAGTACGCCAATTCCCTGTTTGCATTGAAAAATGGAGAGGCCTTTTTTAATGGATAGGTGACTACCCAGACCCCAATACTTTTGCAGATATGATGCTAAGCAATAATGGTAACAATCGCTCTGGTTGGGTAAATAAGTCATACGATGATTTGATTGCTAAAGCCAATCGAACTGTAGATAAAGCAGCACGATTTGCACTGTTTCAAGCATCGCAAAGACTATTATTAGAGGAAGCGCCTATTGCACCTATTTATACTTATACCAGCAAAACATTGATACATCCTTCGGTAAAAAACTGGCCTTCAAATATTATGGACTATTTTAACCATTATCGCGATGTAAAACTTATCTCTGGCTCGACTTCAAACGATCAGTAACCATGCTATTCACAGTAGTCGATTTATCCTGGATTAAGTGACGCAAATTGGTGTGCTCTTGGTAGAGCCCATTGATAATTTTACTCTTGAATTAGGGAAAAATTCAGAATTAGGCTTGGCTGTAAGTCTTGCGTTAATGCTGTATTCTGTTGCATTAGGGCTAAAAATAGAGCAGTTTGCTTTTATCAAAACCCAGCCCAGGGTTTATTTGACTGGCGTTTTAGGTCAAATTATTGGCTTGCCATTGCTGGTTTTGTTAATTGTACATAACTCACTGGCATTTGCATTGGGCAATGGTTTGGCAAGATTGGTAAAATCGAGTATGGATAAGCGTATTGCTTTAACCTATGAGATTGGTATTCAAAACTCTGGGCTAGCTATTGTTATTTTACTTACCCAATTGGGAGGACTGGGCGGAGCGGTTGTTGTGGTGGGTTTTTGGGGAACATGGCATATTATTGCAGGATTATTACTGGTATTATGGTATCGTGTCCGCTAGTAAATAAACCATTATTAAATTATGCAAGTTGTACTCGCTATTGAATATTTTAGTGCTGATGAGCGCTCTTTGTTTGAGCGTAAAAATGCCTGGCTGGCAAGTCTATATATCATAGGGCATTACAGCGCTATTGTCAGTGCATTTGCGCTTGTCTATGTTTTTCCCAACGCTTTAAGTATTCTGGTTGCACTGTTTGTATTAGGTGGGCAGCAACTGGCTTGTAGCGTTTTAATGCATGATGCCTCACACTATGCCATTTTTGAAAACAAAAAAATTAACGACTTTGTAGGACGCTGGTTAGGAGCATACCCGCTGTTGTTAGAGTTGGAAAGTTATCGTCGATATCATCGGCTTCATCATACTCATACGGGGTTAAAGAACGACCCGGATATTATGTTGACCAAGGGCTACCCAACCTCTAAGCGCAGCATGATGAGGAAATTCACTCGTGACTTAACCGGTGTTACGGGCGTTAAATTTTTTATAGGTACTATTATGCTCTATATGGGTTATGTTGAATATAACTCGGGTAACCAGGTTGTTAAATCGCCTACACCGCCTGTCGGGTTACGGGCAATAATCATAAGAGCTTTGACATGGTTGGGAAAACCTTTACTGGTTAATGCCAGTTTGTTTTTGATATTGTTCTGGTTGGCATCAGGTTGGCTTTATTTATTGTGGATAGCGGCGTATTTGACAACTTACCAGTTTTCCCTGAGAGTGCGCTCAATGGCGGAACATTCCATGGTAGAGGATAGTAGCAATCCTTACAGTAATACTCGAACTACTTTAACCAACATCGTAGGCAAATTATTATTCGCGCCTTACAATGTGAATTATCATGCAGAGCACCATATTTTGATGGGCGTTCCATCTTACAATTTTCCAGCCATGCACAAGCATTTAAAGGCAAAAGGCTTTTATCAAAAAGGTGTACTAGAGCGTGGTTACCTCAATATTATTAAAAAGGCGACAGGTTAAATTATGCAATTATTTGACACTAAAATAGTTAATGGCTCAATTTACGATGGCAACGGAGGCGATGCTATTGAAGCCAATATTGGTATTGTCGATGGCATTATCACGGAAATAGGTCAATGTGATAATGATGCCAAACAAATTATTGATGCCAATGGCACTATAGTTACACCAGGTTTTGTTGATATTCACACCCATTACGATGGGCAAATATCCTGGGATGAAGAGCTCAAACCCTCTGTTAACCACGGTGTAACCACAGCCGTTTTGGGAAATTGTGGTGTGGGTTTTGCCCCTTGTCGCAAAGATGACAGAGATATCCTGGTGCGCTTGATGGAAGGTGTTGAAGATATTCCTGGTACCGCCTTACACGAAGGTATAAGTTGGGATTGGGAAAGTTTTCCTGATTATATGGACGCTATCGAAAAAATCCCTCACACCATAGATTTTGCTGTATTAGTACCACATGACCCGGTCAGGGTTTTTGCCATGGGGGAACGCGCAGTATTTGACCAAACAGCTACAGAAAAAGATATTGTCAAAATGCGATCCATTGTATTGGAAGCCATGCAAGCTGGCGCTGTAGGGTTTTCTACAGGACGCTCTGATGTACATAAATCATCTGATGGGCAGTGGACTCCAGCCAGTGAAGCTAACATTGCTGAATTAACAGGTATTGCCAGTGCATTACAAGAAGTAGAGCACGGTGTATTACAAGCGGTGAATGATTTTGACATGGTTCGCCCCGAAGATAATTTTGATAGTGAGTTTGAATTGATGCAAGCATTTTTTGAAGCAGGCGGTGGTAAACCCTGTTCGATGTCATTAATGCAGCGCGATTTTGCACCTGATGATTGGAAGAAAATTATTCAACGTAGTGAACAGCTTAACGAGCAGGGTTTTAATATTCACTTTCAAGTGGCTCCAAGGGCTATAGGGGTATTCAATGGCTTAAATTGTACTTTTCACCCACTGATGGCGTTTCCTTGCTACATTGAAATTGCTGGCAAGCCGCTAGCTGATCGAGTAGCCATTATGTCCACCGATACATTTAAGCGGCGGATGCTATCTGAGAAGCCAATACCTTTAGCCAGAGAAGGCTCCAGTGTTCCGCCTTTAGTGGATTTGATGATTTCGCAGTATCCCATGCTGGCAGAGAAAAATTTCAAATTGGATTTTGCTGGCAAAATCGATTACGAACAAACCAATGAAACCTCCATAGCTGCTCAGGCAAGGGCTGACAATGTGAGTGTCTGGGAAAAAACATTGGAAATACTGCTGCAGGATGATGGTTATTCTTTAATTTATTTTCCTGTGTACAACTATACAGAAATGAATTACAACAATGTTTATGAAATGTTGAAGCACCCCAAATCACTTCCTGGATTATCAGATGGAGGTGCGCATGTGGGCACTATCTGTGATGCCAGTTTTCCTACTTATTTATTGTCGCACTGGACAAGAGACAGGGCGCAAAACTTGCCGCTGCGACGCGTCATACAAATGTTGAGCGCTGATTGTGCTGATTATTTAGGAATGAGTGACAGAGGGCGTTTAGAGGTTGGATTAAAAGCTGATATCAATGTTATTGACTACCATAATTTAACACTGGGTGTACCCGAAATGGTACAAGATTTACCTGCTGGTGGGCAAAGGCTATTGCAACCTGTTAGTGGCTATAAAGCTACCCTGGTTAGTGGAGAATTGGTTATCAAAAATGACGAAGTGCTGACAGCCAGACCAGGTAAGCTAGTTCGAATGACAGATTACGGAAAACAGTTTTAATTTTGTGAATTAAAAATACCATTGTCAGACTACAAGACTGCTAAACTTTTTTTGGACCACCAAAAGTACCTGGCCAGCGCGATCCGCTGATAACGTCCATATGAGGTTTAAAGCCTTCAGGGTCTAAGTCGCCTGCAAATTTAATATCACGTGTTAAAAATTGGGGTGTCCACAAGTACATGGCTATCATTTCTTCCATTGGTAACAAATCGGCAATGGGATCCCAGGGACTGGAAATTAACTTTAATTCACCTTCCAGTGCTTCTTTTTGCAATGTAGCGTAAGTGCTGTTTACTTGAACCACTTTTGGGGGGAAATCGTATTCCATGGTGGGTAGCACACCAATTGAGCGCGATACTTTTATCCACCATTCATTGACTTCACGTTGTTCTGTTTCTTCCAATAAGCCGGCGACAGTACCTTCAAATTCGATAAAAGTATAGCCTTGGTGAATGCAACGCGCTCTGATGGTATTGCCAAAACGATAGTATTCAACCGTGCATGGATATTTGGGCTGGCCGTTTTGAAACTGGCTGAGAAAGATGGCAGATTCTTGATCGATACCATAGCCTAAGGTGTATTCGCCCTCAATGCCATTGAAGCTGGCATTAACCGAAATAAGTACACCTAATTCCGGTTGGTCGGGAACCGGGTAGTTGTAAATAGTGATATTGACATGAGGTGTGGCACCTGTTTCAAAACCTGGTGGTAACAAGGCGGCAATATTGGAAGGGTCAGTACGATATTCGAGTTTGAGCATGGGCCAGTCTGAAATTTCTCCTGGCGAATTTTGGGTAAGGTTTGACATGATTTATAGCGAAAGAATTAGACGTAAAATTGTTGAAACCACTGACGGTATTTAATGATAGGTCCATCATTGTCGCACAACATGGGTGTTTTGGCATACTTCTTGTTTTCCCAAATGGGAATATCTTGCTGTACCTGGCGCACAATTTCATCTATAGCTAATTGTGATAACATGTTCTGGGCTTCTGTTTGTACTTTGGGTTTGGCAAAAGTAAATCGAAGATGAACGGTTTCGGCATCAATGGGAGTAACGCTACCGAGCATAATATTTCTAAAGAACGAGTCAAAAATTTGAATGGTTTGCCCAGGACCTATACTGCGTGTGTGCAATTTGCCATCAATAAACCCGTATTCTTCACCTTCTGTTGGCGGATTTTCTAAATCGGGCACACGTGTATCGACATCTGTACTTCGGCCGTAACCATCAATATTTATCTCCCCTGTGGGTATAATTTCAGTGCCATGGACATAGACAAAATGTGCCGTATCTACAGCATTTTCTCCCATTTCCTGAATAATAGATTTTATTTTGAAATCATAGTTATCAAAGGTATCAGGTTCTAACCATTCGTCGGTGTTCAGTTCTTCCACAGGATCAATTATCCACAAAGGTTCGATGCGTTGAGGATGATACCAAACCCATATCAGCCCTTGGCTTTCGATTGTTGGGTATGCATAAATGCAAGGTTTGTCGTTGACGATAGAAGGTTGTTGGTGGGCATAAGGTACAGCCGTTGTAACGCCATTGCCGTTAAACTCCCAGCCGTGAAAAGGGCAGGCGATAGCTTCACCTTTGACAGTGCCGCCGTAGCCCAGGTGTGCTCCGAGGTGGGGACAATAAGCATCTAACGCTTTGACTTCGCCTGATTTGGTGCGAAATAAAACCAAATCTTCGCCAAAGTAAATTAATGGTTTAACCTCATTTTGTTTTAAATTTCTGCTGTGTTCGATGCAATACCAGCCAAATGGAATGTTTTGTTGATAGCGTTCGCCACTGCTCGCGATTAATGATTGCGTTGACATAATTACCCTCCCCAAACGGGTTTGACGGGATTTGTGCGATTGTTAATTGCGTCAAATCGTTGTTTAATTTTATTATCGGTATCTTCGGTGGTTTCCAAAATCCAAAATTGATTATTTCCTATACCTTTTACTGCCATAGCGGCGACTTCATCTGGATGAGTGACTTCGAGTTTCACTCCCATAAACTCGCAGAGTTTAACCATATCATCTACACAGTTGATGCCTGTTTCATTGGTATTACCTTCTTCTTTATTATATTGCTCTGGGCGCACACGCGACGAATTAAATAACCCTGTGTCTACCACATGCGGACCAGGAAATAAGGCATGGACATTAACAGAGGTACCTTCGGTTTGATAAAATAAATTTTCAGTAATGGTTTGAACAGCGGCTTTTGTGGCAGTGTAAATGGGCACATCGGGCAGAACAATTAACCCACCGTTGCCTGAACCGGTAATGACAAAATGGGTTTCGTGATTTTGTTCAATTAAAACAGGCATGAAAGCGCGAATGGAATTAATTGGCCCCCATAAATTAACACTTAAGCTCCACTGCCAATCTTTTTCAGAATAATCCCACATATTGCCAGCTTCGCCAGAAGCAATACCCGCATTAGCAAAGACAATATCAATGCATCCATGTAAATCAATAGCAGTTTGAGCCAGTTGTTTTAAACTGTCGACTGATGTTACATCGCAAATTTCACCACTGGCAGTGATACCGGCCTCTATTAATTCGGGAGTTGTTTTACTCAGTGCATTGTGGTCAATATCTGCAATAACAATTTTTGCACCACGCGAACCAAAGGCAAATGCCAATGATCGCCCAACGCCACTGGCACCACCAGTTATTACAACAACTTTATCTTGAAAATCAGTCATGTCTAATTCGATGCTAGTTAATAATTAAAAAGGTAACTTGTGTGTAAGATTTTAAACAAAGTTTATCAATTGTCAATAGCCCAATTATTATTCCTGAGTATTTACCGAGATTGACGTTATAATCCGGATAATACGAAATATCACATACAGATTCATTTCGAACCATTCACCAGTTTTGAAGAAATTTTTAATTGTTTTAGTCGTGCTATCAGTTATAGCGACGCTGTATCAAGTATTATCAACTACTACACGCTATAGTATTGATAAGACCGTTGAAATACTGCCGCCAACTTCCGATAAGTCACAGCCAGAACACTATGCTTTTGGCTATCAGCCAGAACTTACCTACAGTGAAGAGCGCCAGCCTTGTGTACTGCAATATCCTCAAAAGAAAGCGCTATTTGGTGATTTACATATTCATACGGCCTTGTCTGCTGATGCTTTTCCTGATGGTACCAGAAATTTTCCTGATGATGTCTATCGGTTTGCCAAAGGTCAAGCAGTTGAACTGGTTGGTACAAAGTTAGTATTACAATTACAACAACCACTGGATTTTGCAGCTGTTACTGACCATGTTGAAACGCTGGGAGAAGGTTACATTTGCCGAACGCCTAATGCTTTTGCTGGTTATCACAGCAGTGCTTGCAAAAATTTCCGAAAAGGAGGTGAGTCTGGCGTACGTGAATTTATGTCGCAAAATGCTAAAGTTTTTCCTGTGCGCAATCCATCAGTATGTGGCGAAGATAATAAAGATTGCATAAAAGCTGATAGCATTGTATGGCAATCTATTATTACATCGGCGCAAAAGGCTTATGATGTTTCTGACAATTGCACATTCAGCAGTTTCATTGGCTATGAGTATACGCGCTCACCCAATGGTAGCCATATGCACCGCAATACTATTTTTAACAACGCATCTGTGCCAGATACTCCCGCTGGCTTTTTCTCGCACCCTAGCGTTTATGCGCTGCTTTACAGCCTGGAACAGGAATGCCGATTAGGTATTGAAAAGTGTGATGCTATTTCCATACCTCACAACTCCAATATTTCTGCAGGAAATGCTTTTAACCCAAGAGAAGTGGAAGGGTTTGGTCTTCAATCACAATCAGCTAATACTAAATTGCGTAATCGTTTTGATAGACTCATGGAGATAACACAGCACAAAGGCACATCAGAATGCATTAATGGGGCAGCAGATATTTTAGGTGATGTGGATGAATTGTGTAATGTCGAAGCGTTGAGACGTTTTGGAAAGCCAGAACTGGTTTTTGACTTAAACAGCTATTTGCCACGTTTTGGTCGTTCAAAGAGCACCGAGTGCAGTGATAAGAATTTCGACGCTAAAGATAATCTTTACAAGGACTTTTGCTTATCATCAAGAGATTTTGCTCGCGGTGCATTATTAGAAGGTCTGAAGCAACAACAATTCCAAAAAATCAATCCGTATGAAGTGGGTTTCATCGGCAGTTCGGATACCCATTTAGGGCTGGCAGGAGATACAGATGAAGGTAACTGGAACGGACATATTGCTTATGAAACCGAACTGGAAGGTAGACTAGGTGCCGCAGATTTAGGTCGCTTTAACCGATTGGTGAGTAATCCTGGTGGTTTAGCAGGGGTATATGCCGTTGAAAATTCTCGCGATGCGATTTTTCAGTCGATGAAACGCCGTGAAACTTTTGGTACTTCAGGCACTCGAATAGAACCGCGTTTATTCGTTGGTGATTATGACTTTGATATGTGCAACAAAAATGACTGGATAAAAATTGCCTATAAAAATGGAACGCCAATGGGTTCAAAATTGCCTGCGCAGCGCAATGATTTCAAATTCCTTGCTTATGCGAAAAGGGATGTACACTCCAAACCCCTGGCTAAATTGCAATTAATTAAAGGCTGGATAGATGCCAAAGGGCAAAAACATAACCAGGTTATTGATTTAATAGAAAATACAAACGGCGCAGAGCAATTTTGTATCGTGTATAAAGATCTTGAATACAACCACAAATTTCCAACTTACTATTACTTGAGAGCGGTAGAGCAAGTATCGCAACGCTGGAGTTATATACAATGCAAAGCATTAGATGAAAACAATAGACCAGATAACTGTGATAATGCCATGCCAACAAATATACAGGAAATGGCTTGGACATCGCCTATTTGGTTTGAATCATAAACCAGGTTCATAAGTATACCAAAAAAACAGTTTTACTAATTATACAATTTTCACTATACTGCACCCCTTCAAAAAACACCTATTAATGACCGAACATCTAACACATTTAGAACGTCTGGAATCTGAAAGCATTCACATTATCCGTGAAGTGGCTGAAGAATTTCGCAATCCCGTTATGCTTTATTCCATTGGCAAGGACTCTGCCGTAATGCTGCACTTAGCCATGAAAGCCTTCGCTCCTGGTAAATTACCATTTCCATTGCTGCATGTGGATACGACATGGAAATTCAAAGCGATGATAGAATTTCGCGATGAACTTGCCAAGCGTTATGGGTTGGATTTAATAGTGCATATCAATCAGGAAGGTGTGGACCGCGGAGTAGGACCCATTACCCACGGTTCAAAACTGCATACGGATATCATGAAAACTCAAGCGTTAAAGCAAGCGTTGGACAAATACAAATTTGATGCTGCTTTTGGTGGTGCAAGGCGCGATGAAGAAAAATCTCGCGCTAAAGAGCGTATTTTTTCATTCCGTTCAAAATCGCACCATTGGAATCCAAAAGCACAGCGCCCTGAGTTATGGAACCTCTACAATACGGATATTGCCAATGGCGAAAGTGTTCGGGTTTTTCCTTTATCGAATTGGACAGAGCTGGATATTTGGCAGTATATTCAGCAAGAAGATATTCCAATAGTGCCGCTATATTTTTCGGCTCAGCGTCCAGTTGTCGAACGCGATGGCATGCTATTAATGCAGGATGATGAGCGAATGCCATTGGTTGAAAATGAACAATTACAACACAGGCAAGTGCGCTTTCGTACATTGGGGTGTTACCCTCTAACAGGGGCTATTGAATCTGACGCATCATCAGTTGTCGATATTATTCAAGAGTTGTTGATAGCCAGAACTTCCGAGCGCGAAGGACGTATGATAGATCAAGACCAAATTGGCTCAATGGAAAAGAAAAAGCAAGAAGGCTATTTTTAATGAACAAAGTTGTTGAACAATTTTTAGCAACGCAAAACCAAAAAGGTCAATTGCGTTTTATCACCTGTGGTTCGGTTGATGATGGCAAGTCTACCTTGCTTGGACGCTTGTTGTATGATTCTAAAACTGTTTTGGAAGATCAATTAAATAGCACCCAAAATGAAAGCCGGAAATATGGTACACAAGGCAATGATATTGATTTGGCTTTATTGGTTGATGGGCTGCAAGCAGAGCGTGAACAAGGCATTACTATTGACGTAGCCTATAGATATTTTGAAACTGATGTGCGTAAATTTATAGCCATAGACACACCAGGACACGAACAATACACACGCAATATGGCTACAGGGGCATCCAATGCAGATTTGGCTATTGTATTAATTGATGCCCGCCACGGCGTGCTAAGCCAAACCAGGCGACATTCTTTTATTGTTTCACTGCTGGGAATCAAGCAGGTCATATTGGCTGTGAACAAAATGGATTTGATCAATTTTGATGCTGACAAATACCATGCCATCATTGATGATTATATGACATTTGTTAGACAGCTAAATATTCCCACTATTTACTCTATTCCTGTCAGTGCTCTGCAAGGCGATAATGTATTCTCTAAAAGTGATAACACGCCATGGTACCAAGGAGACAGCTTGATGACTACGTTAGAAGCCGTGCAAATAGCCAGTGTCGAATTGTCACAACCACTGCGAATGCCAGTACAGCGCGCTAATCGGCCTGATTTACAATTTCGAGGTTACAGCGGTACTGTCAGTTCAGGTCAAGTCAGGGTTGGGGATAAAATACAATCGGCATTAACTCATAAACAATCCAGTGTCAAAGAAATACTTACGCCTAAAGGTAGTGAGATGTCAGCTATTGCAGGACAAGCAATTACCTTGGTGTTAAATAACGAAATAGACATCAGTCGCGGCGATATTATTTCATCACCTTCACAATTGCCACAACTAGCCGATCAATTCGCTGCTCATATTATATGGATGGATGACGACCCAATGTTGCCAGAGCGCAATTACAAAATACGTTTTACTACAGCTACTGGTAATGCGCGAATAACCGACCTGGTTCACAAAATTGATGTCAATACGCTTGATCAATTAGCATCCAAAACACTCGAGCTGAATGAAGTGGGTTATTGCAAACTGGCTGTTGACAAAGCGCTGGCATTCGACAGTTATCACGACAATAAACAAACGGGTGCATTTGTCTTAATTGATAAATACACCAATTTGACAGTAGGGGCTGGCGTTATTGATTTTGCTTTGCGCCGTGCCACTAATATTGAATGGCACAATATGAAAATTGATAAAGCACTTCGCGCAAAAAATAATCGCCAAAAACCTTGTGTATTGTGGTTTACTGGCCTATCAGGTTCAGGTAAATCAACCATTGCTGATATGTTGGAACAAAAACTGCAGGCTCGCGGTAAACACACTTATTTACTCGATGGTGACAATGTACGTCATGGGCTAAATAAAGATTTAGGTTTTACCGATCAGGATCGTGTGGAAAACATTCGTCGTGTTGCAGAGGTGTCCAAATTAATGGTCGATGCAGGGCTAATTGTGTTGACATCATTTATTTCTCCTTTTAAGGCCGAAAGGCAATTAGCCAGGTCAATGTTAGAAGAGGGTGAATTTGTCGAAATTTTTGTCAATACTCCACTAGAGATATGCGAGCAACGAGACCCCAAAGGTTTGTACAAAAAAGCACGTGATGGTGAATTGAAAAACTTCACTGGTATTGATTCTGAATACGAAGTGCCTGAAAATGCCGAAATTGTATTAAATACAGGTAACACAAATGTCAATGTGTTAGCCGATCAAATTATTGGTTATCTGGAGAGACAACAATGACAACAGACTACCAAAAGCCAGAGCGTTGGTTTGAAGCTGCCAACAAACTTTTCCCGCAGCAAGTAGGGTTTACTTCGCCACCGCATGATTTTGACGCAGCACCATCTGACTTTTTACGTATTGCTCCATCCACAGTAGGTGTGCATGGGCGAATGTTACATGTACCACAATACGCCCATGAATTAAAACAGCGAGCAAAAAATTTTCACCTGTTAGAAGAGTTTGTCGAATGCATGGCAAATAACGGAGCGGATGTAGTAGGGCAGGTGGGTTCCAACTGGGTTCACTGCAATGGAACAACTCCCGATGATATTGCCGACTTTTGCAAACGTGTCAGTGATACTTACCAAACTCCATTTCATATGGCAGGTTATTGCCTGGTAGAAGGCTTGAAAGCAATAGGCGCAGAACGTATCGCTTTGAATTCGGTTTACTACTGGCCTGATTGGCGCGATGGTATTGCAAGGTTTTTATCACAAGCCGGGTTTGATCTGGTTTATGTTGGCAATTTTGTCGATCAAGGTTTTTATCGTGAACAACAACAAGTCAATGACTTGAACTGGATATTCCCTGGCAACTTAGCAGTTAAATCTGTCGTGCGCACTGCTGAGCTGGCAGGCGAGGTTGATGCCATAGTAATAAATGGCATGCCCAATTTTAGAGCAAGTAATGGTTTGCCACAAAGGCCTCTTAGTTTGATCCATGAAATGGAGTCGGCAATTAATATGCCTATTGTCGCCTCTGATATTGCGCTCTATTGGCGTATATTCAAAACTTTGGGTATTGCCGCCGAAGGCGACCATGGTCAGTTACTTTCTACTTTAAAATAATCATCGACAATTGTTATGAACAAAATATTGGTTTTATGGGGTGTACCCCGTTCAACTTCCACCGCATTTGAATGGATGATGCGAATGCGTGGCGATATGCAATGTTTTCACGAACCATTTGGCGAAGCGTGGTATCACGGTGAAAATCCAATGTGGCCAAGACATACAGAAGGCGATAAGAAAACGCCGGGCTTATCCATTGAATTGGTTTGGCAAACACTAAAAGAAGCGGCGGTTAAAGGGCCTGTTTTTAGTAAAGATTTTCCTGTTTACATCAAACATTTGTGGGATACTGACATTCTGGATTATTTCAATCACAGTTTTTTAATTCGTAACCCGGCGCTGTCGTTAACATCATTAAATAAAGGTTGGCCCAAGTTTTTCATTGAAGAAACTAATTTTGTTGAACAGCGCGAATTATTCGACTTGTTATGTGATAAGTATGGCGAAACACCACCAGTTATCGATAGTGATGATTTGTTAGAAAACCCAAGAGAAATGGTAGAAAAATACTGCAATGCAGTGGGTGTTCCATTTATCGAATCGGCACTTAGCTGGGAGCCGGGAGCAAGAGACGAAGTTAGTTGGTGGGATAGTGGTGTTTTCCACAGCAATTTAAGGGACTCCGACGGGCTAAAACCCCAACCAAGAAAACACGGCGATATTTCTAAAGCTCCTGACTGGCTAAAAGAAATGCACGACGAAGTTTTAGTTCATTACGAATATTTGTATCAATACAGAATTCAATAAATCCAAATTATGTATTAGAAATCGTAGTGAAAGTAAAATGGAAATAAAAGCAGTAGCTCGTGCAAATTGTGTGGTGGAATGATAAAAGATTTTATTGGAGGTTTGTGGCGATTTGCGAACTTATTTTTAGGTGGACCTACATAGAAGGGTTCTTATTTCAATCGTGTTACAAAATAAATCCCTTTTGAATTGAGTGAGTTAAATCAATTATAATTATTATAGACACGGTCAAATACAACGATAGAATCTTTTTCTAACTCTAATGTGCGCCCCAGTGTAGGGTTTTTGCAAGTGTTTCAAATTCATGTCTCGAAACCAGTTTCAGTAATTGGGAAAATACAGTATTATTATGACTAAAAGCTATTATATTTTTGATTTTAAATGTTTTTTACATAACCATTTTAACAAATCGGCAGAGAATAGTCTTTGTTTTAACTCTACATTAAAAGTTTATGGGACAGCAGTGGTTTAATATAATTGTTTGATTTGTTGACAGCGCACATTTTTTGAATTATTATGAACGCGATTTATTTAATATTGCGTCTAACTTAATACAAGTAAAAGATAACAAAAAAGCTATGAAAGAAGCCTTTCTTCAAGCAATGTCCCACGCTGCTAACTCGGTATGTGTCGTAACAACAGATGGTGATGCAGGTCGCATCGTATTTTCGTGGGTGAAGCATTAGCTGTCAAATCCGAAAGCGATGGGATGCCATTAATGTACTATGATCGCGCTTATGCTGAACCCCAAAAGGTGGGCGCCTAATGTTGAAACTTATTTGAAAATTAACTGAGGTAACTTACTATGAGTCGTTATCAATTAGATAAAAGCCGTTGGGGCGGAGCAGAGCGTTTCAACGCCATGCTCAGTGAAATTGAAAGCCGTCGTTCAGAATTTGGCGAGCAGCACTATGTGCCTCGCGATATTGTTGAGCAGTTTCGTGATATTGGTATTTATCGTTCGTTTGTGCCTAAACAATATGGTGGTGACGAACGCTCGCCGATTGATTTCTTGTTGGCAATTGAAGCCATCGCCCAGGCTGACGGTTCTGCGGGTTGGGTGGCTAGCTTTGGTGTCTGCGAAACCTACTTGGGCGGCTTGCCAATGGATACGTTGGAAAAAATTTGGAGTAACCCTGATGCTGTCTTTGCAGGTGCTATGCATCCTGTGCAACCGGCAAAAGTAGTCGATGGTGGTTATTTGCTCAATGGACGCTGGAAGTTTGCCAGTGGTAGTCCTTGTGCCGATTGGGTTGGCGTAGGTATTCAGCCTGACGCTGAAGGTGCTATGCCTTCAATGGCAGTCATGCCTGCTGATCAGGCTAAAATTGATATGGATTCCTGGAATGTACATGGCATGTCTGGCAGTGGTAGTTTTGATTTGCTGGTTAAGGATGTTGTGGTATCGCCAGAATATACTTTTATTCGTGGTGGCAAGCTCACGCCCGAGGGTTCTTTTTTTCGCTATCCCACCATTACTTTGGCAACGCAAGTGTTAGCCATTACAGCTGCTGGTGTTGCGCGAACAGCGCTTAATATTGTTCTTGACAATGCGGCGAATAGGGCATCAGTGACGGGTGCGCCAAATATTGGCGATCGCTCTTATGTACAAATTGAAATGGCAAAAGCGGAAGCTAGGCTAAGAGCCAGCCGTTTATTTTTCTATGAATCCATTGATTCAGCATGGGAAACATTAGAGTCAGGCAAAGATTTACAGCCAGAACAAGTGAGCAATATGCGTCTGTCATCGACCTTTATGGTTAGAGAATGCGCGGAAGTGACTAAAGCGGCCTACCAATTGTCTGGTATGGAAGCAGCTTATTACGACAACCACTTGTCGCGTTGTTTCCGCGATGTGCATATGCCGACACAACATGCCTTTATGGGTGAAATTACTTATCAAAATGCGGGTGCCATGATGTTTGGCAAAAAACCGTTACCAGGCTATTTATAATTGTCCGATGACTGATACGATAACAACTGATAAAGCCGAACAGCGCAAACTACACTCAGGGCGTGACTGGAAGCAATGGCCTCACTATGAAGTTGCTGAAAGTGGCTTATTAAATTACTGGTACCCAGTATTATGGTCGCGGCAACTTCGAAAGAATAAGCCCAAAGCGATTAAAGTATGCGGTGTAAAGTTGGTGTTGCAGCGTGATATCGACGGTAATTCTCATGCTTTACATGATCGTTGCGCGCACCGAGGTGTGCCGCTTTCGCTGGGTAAATCCTGGTTTGATAATACGCTAAGCTGTCCGTATCACGGTTGGACTTTTGATATTAAAACGGGTGAAGTGGTTGCGGTTATTACCGATGGCCCCGATAGCCAGATGTGCGGCAAAGCTAAAGTCAGAAGCTACCCAGCTGAAGAGCGAGCAGGGCTTATCTGGGTATTTGTTGGTGATGCCAAGCCTCACCCTCTGGATGAGCAATTGCCCGAAGAATTGGTTAATCCGCCATCTTATGCGGTTGGTGGTCGCATTGAAGACCGCTCCGGCAATTGGCGCTTTTATGCAGAAAATGGTTTTGATGAAGGTCATGCTAAATACTTGCACCGTACTTCAATATGGCGTATTTTCAAAGTGATGCCAACCTGGAATAAAATTCATATCGAGCGCAAAGGGCGCTGGTTATACAGGGTTGAAGATGAACGTTATTGGGAGGCGGATTTCCCGGGTTTAGGCAAGTGGACAAATCGACGCTGGTGGAAAATAGAGCCGAAGCAAAAGCAAGGCAAATTTTTAGGAAATACTGGCGGGGGTAAGAATAATCCTTACATTGCTTCGTTGAAACTGCCTGGGTTTGCATCCTTATCACTTCCTGGTGTGTTGCGAATCGCTTACCCTCAATTCATACACTATGAATTCTATGTGCCAATTGATGGTGAATATACCAAGTATGTTGGCGTGATGGTTCGGTTTAATACGGGCCTTCGCAAATATTTGTTTTACATATGGTATTTGCTAGGCATTCGCTGGATGTTCCACGGTAATTTTTCAGCCCAGGATCACTGGATGGTTGAAAATACAGATGCGCCGCCAGAGCGTTTATATCGCCCTGATGTGTCATTATTGGAATGGCGTCGTCTGTTTGCCGAAAAACATCCTTTTCAAGCCGACACAGAGTCGGATATTAATTCGGCATGAAAATATCGACCAGACTAAGTGGCACAAGGAAGTGCCACCGTCGAGCGTTAGCTCGGTCGCGAGCCTTTAAAATACAAGAAAATTCACACATTTTCGCCAGTATTTCAAAGGCGAATAATAAAATACGCAGGAGCGGTATTTTATTGCCAGGTTAATAACGAATCGACAGAGAAATAAATCATGAATTTAACTCCTAAGCCCGCACCACAAGGGCGTACCATTCAGGCTGGCAGTAATGAATTTTTCCTTATTGAAATGGGAACAGAGCATTCAGGTACTCCAGTGATATTTTTGCACGGAGGCGGCCCTGGTTGTACAGGCTGGTCTGACTTTGGCGTGGTTGCTCCATTATTTGCAAAGCATAGACATTGTATTTTGCCAGACTTGTTGCAATACGGTCAATCTGATAAGGCCATTATTAGTGGCCCAATGTGGGATCACCACGCACGTTGTATGACTGAATTTCTCGATGCGCTCAATATTGAACGCGCCGACTTTGTCTGTAATTCATGGGGTGGCACCATCGCACTTTGCATGGCGGCGAATTACCCCAATCGAATTCGCAGCCTTACAGTAACAGGTTCAATGCCCGTATTTTATGGCCCATTAGCACCGTTACCAGAAGCTGGCAAACGCGGTCGCAATGCGCGTGATATATATTATGGTGGCGATGGCCCAAGCAAACAAAAAATGCGTGAATTAATTACACGTCTTGAGTGGTTTGATGGTTCGCTACTACCTGACGAAACCGTTGAAATGCGCTACCAACAAAGCCTTAACTCTGAAGAAATGGCACTGGCGGGTATGTCTGATAACCCTCGTGGTGACTGGCAAGACTTAACTGCAGAATTGCCAAAAGTAGCTTGTCCAACACTGTTTTGCTGGGGATTACAAGACGATTTTTTAACGCCAGACTACCCACTTATGTTAGCCAATATGGTGCAGCGTGGACAGTTACATGTGCTCGATGCCAGTTCGCATCATTTACAAGAAGAGCGTCCCGAACATTATTTTCATATTGTTGATAGTTTTCTCAATCAACCTCACTCTTAGACAGATCAGGCATACTTATGAATCCAATACGTTGGTTAAAAAATTGTTTTGTTGACTGTTTGTTGTTATTGACAGGTACTTGGGTAGGCAGCATTAAAAGCACAAACAAGATAACAGACTACCAAACTCAAATCGGGCATGAATCAATCGACACAACAACTGATTGAAAGCGCGGTAGCTAGAATTGACAGCAATAGTCTTACCACATTGCTGTCAGAACTGGTTGATATTGCATCGCCTAGCGGCGAAGAGGCAACGCTGGCTCAGCATATTGTCGATCGTCTGCAAGGATTCGGCTTAACAGCGCATGAACAGGTTTTGGATAACACACAGTCCAACGCTTGGGCAACATTGAAAGACAGCGAAACGAAAGACAGCCAAACGATAGATAGCAAAACAGGGCAGTTTTTACTTTTATATTCACCGATTGACACAGTAACCAGTAACAGCGAAGAAGAGGACTGCCCTTGGGTTGCAGATGAGCTTCGCTCTGATATGCGAGCTAAAGCCGTTGTCGATAATGGACATATTTATGGCTTAGGTGCGCACAATCCTAAAGGCCACGCAGCCTGCATTATGGAAGTGGCGCGGATTCTTAGTGAGATGGATATTGAACTTGGTGGCAACCTTTATTTCGGCTTTGGTGCTGGAGGTATGCCCACCAATGCTCGCGATGGTATGCGCACCGATAGCGGTCATGGCGCAGGTTGTGATGCCATGTTAACCAAAGCCTTATTACCCGACTCTGCCATTATTGCCAAATCAGGCTGGGCAGTTAGTTGGGAAGAAGTTGGTTTTCAGTGGTTTGATATTATTGTGGAAGGCTCGCATACCTATGTGGGTAGCCGTCATTTGTTGCCCTATAGTAACGCTATAGGCAACGCATCACAATTGATTGTTAAACTGGAACAGTGGTTCGAGGAATGGGCAGAAAAACATTGTAGTGGCTTGTCAAAACCCCAAGGCGTGGTGTCGTTTATTGAATCGGGGTGGGAGCGAATGCCAGCATTTACACCAGCTTGTTGTCGTTTTCGCGTCGACTTGAGAGTCAATCCCCACACGCCAATGCAACAGGCTGAAGAAGAGTTTCGCACTGTTGTTAAGCGTTTTAGTGAGGAGCTTGGTATTGTTGCACGTTGCGAAAAAGTGGTGGAAATTACAGGCACTCACACTAGCCCTGAAAGTGCGGTCATTACGGAAACCATTGCAGCGTGGGAACACGTCGAGCAGCGGCAGCATCAACCCCGGGTCGGCATGTCAGGTGCTACCGATGCTAATATTTTGCGTATGCATAATGTTGACACTGCCAGGGTAGGATTACCCAAAGCCAATCTTGAAAATATCGATTTTCAATTAGGGATGAACGCCGTTAACATTGATGATATGGTCAAATTAACATCCTTGCTGCTGCGTGCAACGATTAATTTGGTTAAGATAAAATAATGGCGAATATTGTTAAAGCAATAGGTGCATCGCACACCACATTGATGAATACTCAATGGGATAAAGTTGATCACTTGCCCCGCGCCCATGAATTTCGCGATGCACTGGGTGTGGCGAGTAATTTGTTGTCAGAATCAAAACCAGATGCCGTAATTATTATCGGTTCGAATCACTTTCGAGGTTACTGGTTAGATTTAATGCCCGCATTTTCAATTGGTGTCGGTGATATTATCTCAAGTGGCGAGCATGGCACACCTGAGGGAAAACAGTTAGATTGCTGCGATGTTGCCATTGATTTGTGTAATCAATTAGTGGACAAAGGCTTTGATATGACTTTTTCCACCCGAATGACGGTTGACCACGGTATCAGCCATGCTATTCAATGGCTAGTGGACAAGGACACACCAATTATACCTTTAGTGGTAAATTGTTTTGCGCCGCCACTACCAACGATACTACGCTGCTTGCAATTAGGTGATGCGATTCGAGAAAGTATTAAAACCTTACCGCAGGATTTGAATTTAGGGGTTATTGCAACAGGAGGACTTTCACATCAACTGCCATTCCCCGACTGGCGCAAGCCAGAGTCAGACGATGATGAATTTTTGGTTGACTCGTGGATGCATGGACGCAATAACTGGTCTCAGTATGAGCGTCGCCGCCGTGAAATTATTATCAAGGCACCATCACAAATTAATGAAGCATTTGACCGAGACTTACTACAAGCATTGTGTGATGGTCAAGTTGAAGCATTTATCAGTCAGTTTGATGAGAGACAGATAGTCGAGCAAGC
Organism: Pseudomonadales bacterium; assembly: GCA_965204215.1. Classification (GTDB taxonomy): domain Bacteria; phylum Pseudomonadota; class Gammaproteobacteria; order Pseudomonadales; family GM7GCV1; genus CBDBDZ01. The sequence goes on from CBDBDZ010000013.1 coordinate 340,190, forward strand.
TGGCAATGGCGGTAATGAAATTCGCTGCTGGTTGATGATGGCGGCTATTATGGCTCATCAACCGGCTACTTTGCACTGTTACTCTCCCATGCCTGAATGGCTGACGGGAATGGCAGTGCTCTCTTTTTAAACCAACCCCGAGAATTATTATGAGTATTTGGACCGATTTAACAGGTATTGCATTTAACCTTCAGTATGTCGATGCTGGCGGTATTAAAACCCGCGCACTCGTTGCAGGGAAAGGTGAAGATGTTATCTTTCTACACGGCACCAGTGGTCATTTGGAAGCCTTCAGCCGCAACTTTGTACCCCATGTTAAAGCCGGTTTTAAATGCCATGCGATTGATGCTTTAGGTCATGGTTACACAGACAAGCCAGACCATGATTATGAAATTCCTAACTATGGCGCGCACTTAATCAGCTATATGGACGCACAAAGCATAGAACAGGCTCATTTGGCAGGTGAATCACTGGGTGGTTGGACAGCGGCATGGGTTGCAATTAATCATCCAGAGCGTGTTAAGTCGCTGCAATTAATTGCTGCAGGCGGTACTAAAGCTAACCCTGAAATTATGCAGCGCATCAAAGAAAGCACCACTAAAGCGGTTAAAGAAGACAATATTGACTTAACTCGCAAGCGTTTGCATTTATTAATGCACAACCCTGACAAAGATGTCAGTGAAGAATTGGTTGAAGTGCGTCACGCCATCTATCACACACCAGAGTTCGTTGCCAATGTTCACCATTTATTGTGCATGCAAGAAATGGATATCCGTCAGCGCAATTTATTGCGCCCTGAAGATATGGATAAAATCAATCAACCAACGCTCATTATCTGGGGTCGTCAAAACCCATTTGGTGCAGTGCCTGAAGCGCAAAAAATGCACGAATGCATCAAAGGTTCAACACTAGAACTATACGAAGATTGCGGTCACTGGCCACAACACGAGCGCAGTGAAATTTACAACCCTATGTCGATTGCTTTTTTACAGCAACACAGCATTTAATGCCCTTGATTTTTGGCATTCCCTGATACCTAATTTTTATCAGGGAATGAATGCAATTAAACAGACGTTTTGGGGGTAAGCATTTATTTAGAGTAAACTTAAAGCGCAGGTATTTGTTGTAGCCCTTACCAAAAGCCATAACGCAGCAGTGTGAACTGAAAAGGGCTGTAAAGCCAGGTAGCGGTTTGTAATTCACTTATGAAGTGAATCGAAGAATAAGCGTTTATCAATAACATTCAAACTCTTAGAAGTGAAATTAGCGTTCAACTGCGGAATCTAGGTTTAAAGGTATTATGGGTGTTTTTGATGGTTCAGTATACTGATAATTTTAGGTGCTTGAACTAAAATGATACAAATAATTAAAAAAATGAAAAAAAATGTGTTGTTTTAAGATTGATTAAATTGATTCCGCTAAATTCCTATGTTACCTTATTATCGAAGTTTATATTTAACGACTTTCCAGGCAGTTATGGTACTGAAATTTCAAAAGTACCGTAACTGAAAATATCAAAATTTATTTGAGATTATTATGAACTACCGTAAACTATTATCCAGCGTTGCAACTGCGTCTACGTTATTATTTGCCAACCCCCTTTCTGCTGCTATTGAAGAAATTATTGTTACTGCTCAACATCGCGAACAAAATATTCAAGATGTACCTCTTTCAGTAACGGCATTAAATTCTGATTTTATTGAAAGAGCCGATATTCATGACTCTAATTCAATTTCAGTTAATGTTCCTGGGTTTACTTTTGCTGAATTTGCCCCTGGTCAAGCACTGTTGTCTTTCCGTGGTATTAACTCGGCTGATGATGGCGCAGGCTTGGATAATTCAATAGCTTCATTTTTAGATGGTGTCTACATCGGGCGTTTAGCAGGTGTTAATTTTGATTTGTTTGACTTGGATCGCATCGAAGTGTTAAAAGGCCCTCAGGGAACTTTATTTGGTCGCAATGCTATCGGCGGTGTTATTAATATTGTCACTCAAAAGCCCAGCCAGGAATTTGCTGCTAAGGTCGGAGTGACTGTAGGTAATGAAGGTATTTTCCGCTATCAAGGTTATGTAACTGGCCAAATTGCTGATGGGCTTTCAGGTAAATTTGTAGTCAATCATCGTCAGCACGATGGCTTTGTTCGCAATGTTCTGTTAGGTATTGATGTTGACGATGAAGATCAGACTTCGTTTCGTGGTCAACTGCGTTGGGAAACTGACAATATGGATTGGGTATTGTCATTAGATACTATGGATGATCAGCGAGCTGATCCAGGTCGCTTCCCAATTGATGATGGAGCACCAGTTCTTGCGCTTGCAGCGAGTTTAAATTCAGGTTTGTCTAATCCGTTTACCAATGCATCTCCGGTTGAAGGTTTTACTGACAGGCAAATTAGTGGCGGTGGCTTACAAGGTGATATCGATTTTAGTAGAGGTACATTAACGACGATAACAGGAGTACGACGTGTTGACAGTAGTTGGGAATTGCCTTCCATTGGTGTGCCATTAATCGGCGGTTTTGATCTTGACGCAGGTAATTTTGGAACTGATGTAATCGATGATATTGAAGAAGAAATTAATACCTTTTCTCAAGAACTACGATGGACATCGAATCTTGATGGTAGATTTAGTTATGTAGCAGGATTGTATTATTTTATAGAAGATACTGATCGTCAGGAACAATTTAGACTTGACAACAACAGCGTCCAAGATGGTCAGGTAGTGATTGGTAATGAATGGACACGAACTGAAAATGAAACCACCAGTTATGCTGTTTATGGTCAGGCTGATTATCAAATTAGTGAAAAATGGAATTTAACTTTGGGCGCACGTTGGACGCGTGATGAGCGCGATTATATTGCATCGGCAGCAAACTGTAATAATACAGATGCTGAAATTCAAGCAGCTGGTTTAGATTTATCTGTATGTACTTTTAATGGTTTGTTCAACGATGCAAATGGTAACAACCGTGTTCCCGGTAGTTTAAATATTATCTCAGAGACATTTATAGCACCAGCGTCGGTAGAATTTAACGACTTTTCACCCAAAGGATCAATTCAATATAGACCCAATGACAGCATTATGTATTTCGCTACCGTATCAACCGGTTACAAATCGGGTGGTTTTGCTGGTTCTCAAGGTGTGGCAGCTGCGGCAACAGCTGTTGTTGATCCAGAAGAGGCTATCAACTATGAATTTGGCTTTAAAGGTGATTTCTGGAATGATACATTAAGGCTCAATGCAACGGGCTTCTTTGTAGATTATACTGATTTGCAAGTGGTTCGGTTTGGACCTGTGCCTAACTCAGCATTTGGTTCATTCCAAACCACCAATATTGGTTCAGCCGATATTTCTGGTTTTGAGGTTGATTTTATTTGGCAAGTTAGTGATGAATTAAGTGTTAGCGGCAACTACGCCTATCTCAATACTGAAACCAATGATTTAGTTTTACAAACTTTTGAAGGTGAAGCAGACTTTTCAGGGTTACCACTGCGCCAAGCACCAGAACGTACCTGGGCGGTTAACTTTGACTATATTCAACCCGTTTCTTATGGTGACATTGATTTTAGATTTTCAGTCAATCACGTTGATGAAAATCATTTCGATTTCCCAACCTTTACCCAAACAATAGCTATGGAACATACACTGTTAGATGCACGATTGGGCTGGACATCACTAAACGAAAAATGGAATGTAGCCATTTGGGGTAAAAACTTGACCAATGAAGCATTCTCTGCTCATGCGTTTAGAATTGGCCCAGGATCTATTGCAGTGTGGAACGATCCTCAAACTTATGGTATAACAGGTACTTGGGAATATTAGATTTTTACGCTTTCCCAATGCACAAAAAGGCTGCCATTGGCAGCCTTTTTTGTCTAATATAATATTTTAAACCCAGATTATGCATTAGAAACCTACTACATTCAAAAATGACTTCAAAAACACCAGCTTACTCGAAAAATAATGCTCACCATAGCCCTGCTATGTTTGTGCTTATTTTTCTTGCGCGAGCTACTGTTTTTATTGCCATTTTTGCCTTCGCTACAATTTCTAATGCATAATCTGGGTTAAATAGCATAATCTGGGATGAAAAAATCTATTATCATTTCTAGCGTTATTAGTTTACTTCTGATAGCCTGTACCATGGTAACTACCAAACGTCAGGAAGTATTAATTGAACGCGATGCCTATGGAACACCGCGCATTACAGCAGATACAACTTACGGTTTATTTTATGGTTACGGCTATGCTGTGGGTCAGGACAGACTGTTTCAAATGGACATGCTAAAACGCACCACACAGGGCAAAGTATCAGAAGTTTTAGGAGAACACTATCTGCAACTGGATATTACTACTCAAACCAGTTTTAATCCTGACGATATTAAACAGCAAATTAACAATTTAAATGTTGAACAACGCAACATATTGCAAGGCTATGCCGATGGCATTAATGCTTACCTGATTAAGATTAGTGCCAATCCAAAGCTAATGCCAGCGGAATATGCACATTTCGGCTTTCAACCACAGCACTGGAGTGCCTATGATGTTGCCATGATGTTTGTCGGTTCGATGAATCACCGCTATGCCGATTTTAATGAAGAGTTATCGAATTTAGAATTTTTAACCAGTTTAACCCAGCAGCACGGTGCGACAAAAGCTTGGAAAATATTTGACGTTACCATGCCGCTATATGGTGATATTGATGGCAATATTGAGCCTTTTACCGTGCCGTTTAATCGCTCTTCTCGAGAGCGTGGCAACAGCGGAAAACGAGCGCCTGACTATTTAGAGCAACTGATAACGCCCAATAGTATTGATAACCGGGTATTATTCAATACCGATGGTAGTTTATTTCAAGCCAGTAGTGATAGTGACTATAGGCAATATGAGCGTCATCACTTCGCACGCTCTGGTACATCGGGAATAGCAGGCTTTAGCGCCGCCAGCAACCTGTGGGCAGTTAATGGTGAAAAATTAATCGATGCCGATGCGACATTGTTTAACGGTCCGCAATTTGGTTGGTCGAACCCAGGTTATGTGTATGGTATTAATTTAAATGGAGCAGGTTACGCTGTGCAGGGCAATACTCTACTTGCATATCCCGCTCATTTATTTGGGCACAATGATTATATTGGTTGGGGCAGCACGGCTGGTTTTGGTGATCTAGTCGACATATTTCAATTGCAGCTTAATCCTGATAACCATGAGCAGTATTGGTATAAGGGCAAGTATGTCGATTTGAATAAGCGTGAAATAGCTATCCAAGTTAAAGGAAAAGACACTCATAGCCAAACAGTATATCGTAGCCACTATGGTGCTGTGGTGAAAATGGATGCCGGCAAACATGTCGCCTTTAGTAAGCGTCGTAGTTGGGAAGGCAATGAAGTGATGAACTTAATTGCGTGGGTGGAGTTAGGTAAGGCGAAAAATTTTAGTGAATTTAAACAGCATCTAGCCAAAATGCACGCCAATATCAATTTTTATTATATGGACAAAAAAGGTAATATTGGCTATGTTCATGGGGGCAAATACCCCATTCGCCATGCCGAACATGACAATCGTTTGCCCGTGCCAGGAAATGGTGAGTACGATTGGAAAGGTTTTCAAAACTTTGATGATAACCCCCAGGTTTATAATCCACCCAGAGGCTATCTATACAACTGGAATAATCGCCCAGAGCACAATTGGCCGAGTTCAGATTTATGGTGGGCAAACTGGGGAATAGGGCATCGAGCCAGAATTTTAGACGATGCATTGGCGGAGAAACAACAATTTAGTTCCAAGGAAATATGGCAACTGAATCAGATGGCATCGCATCAAGATATTAATGCAAGCTATTTACTTCCTAAATTGTATAAGGCGTTAGGTAACACTGATGATAATCAAGCTGTAGCAGTACTAAACCAGTGGAATCAATCGTGGATTGACAGTAATGCCGATGGTTATTTTGACAGCCCAGCTAATTTGATTATGCAACAGTGGTTGAGTGACTTATTACAGTATACGCTAAAAGACGATATTGGTTTTGACTTTTTCTATCGCTTTGCCTCCACTGGCTACCCGATACACAAACAGGTGGCGTCACTTTCCATGCAGCCAGGAACGAAAATTATTGTCAGGCAACTCTACAGTAACGACATTCTAAGTTATGATTTTTTTAATGGGCAGTCGCCACAACAAGTACTAAAACAGACGTTTGAATCAAGTATCGCAAGTCTTAAAGATAAACACGGTGATGATATAGCGAAGTGGCAACAGTCGACCTTGCCGCTGAGTTTTGTCCCCTACAACTTCAGAGGTGTTCCGCAAGCCATTGCCGATAATGTGCCCGAATTACCAGTTATTATGAACCGAGGTTCTGAGAACAACCAGTTTATTTCTCGCTCAGGAACCATTAGCGGTATTGATGTCATTCCACCTTCACAAAGTGGTTTTATCAATAAGTTTGATCAACCATACCCAATTGGGCAACTTGAACTGTATCAATGTTATCAATCCAAACCCTTATTTTCCAATTCAAATCAAAGCGTCAGCTCTGAAGTAATTTATATAGTAAAACCGCCAAAACGCTGAGTAAATGAGGGCGAGGCAGGGGGCAATGTACCCTGTGCATTATTAAGTTGGTCAACGATAAAACGTTGAGATTTTTGGGCAATCTGCTTGTATATTCGCAAGGTAACGTCTTGTGCTGCCACACCAGGCCAATTGGCATCGAGCATGTTGGCGGGTAAATCAGGGTCGCGCAGTAAAATTCTGCGGTATTCGTGAATTAAAATGGTGCGAAGAATAAAGCAATCGTAATCGTTAAAAGCAGATACCTTTGCCGATAAACGCTTGAGGAAAGGTCGGTACAAATTGCAATGGGTCTGATAGTTCTGTTTTAAACTATCCAGCCCCCAGTTTTCAAACACCAAATGTTTTAAATTTAATTCAGAAATCAAATCGCCAATTTGTGCCTGGAAACTGATAATATCTTTTTTGACATCGAGACTGATGGTTAAATCTTCGAGCGCATCGAGGTTGCTGGTAGGGTGAGCAAACAATCCAGGGCGCAGTTGACCAAAGCCCAGCCAACTTAATCCTTTTTTAAATTCATTAATTTTAATATCATCAATCTGGTGGGTTAGTATTAGCGTCCAAAATTTTTCTTCTTGCTGGAAATTGTTGCTGTATATGCGCCCAGAGGTGCGTTCGTAATGATGAATGCCGTTATCGGAAAAACTGTAATAACTGCAGCGACCTATTTTTTCAGTCTGTAACAAATCGTCCTGCACTAATCGAAATACAGTCGTTCTTACTACCCTTTCACTAATTCCGATTGATTTTAGAATATCAATCAGGCTGCCCAGCCAAATTGACCCTCCGTGCTGCGAAAAACAATCGCCAAACAGTGTAATGATGAGCGAAGGGGCGCTGATTTTAGCTGCTGATAATCTTCCCTTTACAAAAGTTTCCATCGATGAATGCATATTAGTTAAATTTGGTCAAAATCAAGTTTAACTTTATCAGTCAATGGGTGCGCCTGGCAACTTAAAATGTAGTTATTGTCAATTTCCTCTTGTTGTAAACCGTGTCTGACATCCATCTCAACCTCGCCTTCCAGTAAACGGCATTTGCAGGTAGAGCAGATACCGCCTTTACAGGAAAAGGGTAAGTTGGCACCTTGATGCAAGCCTGCATCCAATATATTTTCGCCATCGTAGGCCAATTCAAATTGATATTCACGACCGCCGTATTTCATCTCAATCGTGCTAATTTTGCCAGCATACTTACTGGAACGAGCATGGTGTTTTTGCATGGCAAGGCGGGCATCTTCAACTGAACTTGCAAATAACTCAGAGTGTATTTTCTGCTGAGAAATGTCCAGACTGGTCAGCCCGCGCGTAATTTCAGAAATCATTGATTCAGGTCCACAGAGGAAAAACTCATCGAAGCTGTGCATGGGAATCAACTTTTGATGAATTTCGGCACCTTTTTTATTGTCGATATGCCCGTTGAACAGGTCGGCTTCCTGCTTTTGACGGCTAAAAATATTAATCCAGTTAAAGTGAGACATGTATCTGCTTTTAATAAAAGAAAGCCGATTTAAAAACATCATGCTGGTGTTATTGCGGTTGCCATAGATTAAAGTGGCGCGGCTTTGCGGCTCTACCTTTAGCAGGGTTTCCAGTATTGACAGTATAGGAGTGATGCCACTGCCTGCCGCAATAAGTAAATAATTTCTTGTTTGAGTAGGGTTTAACTGCGTATTAAAGTCGCCTCTGGGAATGGAAACAACAATGCTGTCACCAACTTGCAGTTCACGATTGATATAACTCGAAAACAACCCACCTTCAATATGCTTGACACCAATGGTTAATGAACCACCAACAGGTGAACAGATAGAGTATGAACGCCGCTCAAGCGCAGTTTCAAACTGGCGCTGCAGTGTAATGTACTGCCCTTGCTTAAACTGGTACTGCGAATTAAGCTCGGGAGGAACCTTGAATGTCACACAAACGGCATTGTCAGTTTCCTGTTGTATATCTTCAACGCCCAGAGAATGAAATTGAATGTCGCTGCTCATTATCAACAATGATTAGATGGACTTGAATAAATCAAATATTTCGTGGCAGCTATTGCAGCGATATATTGCCTTGCAGGCTGTAGAGCCGTATTCGCTGACAACTTCAGTATTGGTTTGATTACACAGCGGGCATTGAATGCTGTGATATTGCGCGCAACTGCATGCCAGTGGCGGAGCTATACCCAATTGTTTGAGTTTATGCTTTGCGCTATCACTTATCCAGTCACTGCTCCATGCTGGTGACAGCAAATGTTCAACTTGTATCTGATTATAACCGTGCTGGTTAAGGCTTGACACTATATCGTGCACAATGGTTTCCATGGCAGGGCAACCGGCATAGGTTGGGGTAATCTGTACTTTGACTTCGCCATTTTCTGATATTTCGGTATGGCGCAATATACCCATTTCACGAATTGACAGGGTGGGAAGTTCAGGGTCTTTTACCGCTTCCAAAATATCGGTGATAGCAGCGTCCATCATTACCAGACCAAATTGGGTTGATTGCGTTGCAGCACTTGCATTTCTGCTAATAAAAATCCTAAATGTTCAGTGTGAATACCGTTTCGACCACCCTGTATAGCGCGCTCATCCTGAGGAATATCAATCGTGGCTAATCGTAACTGCTCTGTAACATTGCGTTGCCACTGTTGCTGTAGCTGACTGCGCTCAACACTAACGCCACTGTTTTGCAAGACCAGTTCGCAGTTTGAGGGTAGAAATAACTCATGGCAATAAGCCCATAATCGATTAATAGCATGTTGTATGCGTTGGTGACTTTCTTCAGTGCCATCACCCAAGCGCAATACCCAGATTGAACTGCGCTTTAAATGGTATTCACACTCTTTAATAACCTTGGCGGCAATGGCTGCAAGCTGCTCGTCTGTCGAGCTGGTTAGTGCTTTAAAATACAGGCAATCAAAACTGTCTATCAGAAATTGCCTTGCCATGGTGAAGGCAAAATCACCAATGGGCAATTCGTTAATTAGTAAATTGGTGTATTGGCTATCATCGCGAAAATAGGCAATTTCGTCTTCACTTTGCCCGTTTATTTGAGCGGCGTATTGGTAAAATAATCGCGCCCTGCCAATAAAGTCCAGCGCCACATTGCTAAGGGCAATGTCTTCTTCCAACATGGGTGCGCGGCTGCACCATTCACTCAAGCGATGACCCAGTATTAATGAATCGTCGCCCAACTCAATGGCAAATTGCGCTAATGTATCAGTCATTGGTTAAATATTTTTTATAGCTTTGGGCAACTGGTGGAAGGTTGCATGGCGGTAGGGTTTATCGTCCATTGGGTCGTAAAAGCTGGGGGTGTCACTTTCTTGTGAGGCAGTAATATCGGTGCTTTTTACTACCCAGATACTAATGCCTTCACCGCGCCGAATATAAACATCGCGCGCATTTAACAGCGCTTGTTGAGTGTCTTGTGCGTAAACGCTGCCGACGTGCTGGTGGTCTATGCCCCGCTTGCTGCGAACAAAGACTTCGTAGAGTTCGGAGTTATTTGCCATGGTTAAGCTACTTTGGCGCCGGGTTTTTGTTTGCTCTGGTAAGCGTGAAGCGCTTCGCGAACCCACTGTCCTTCGCTGTGTGCGTTGCGATGGTGATCCAGACGCTGTTGGTTACAAAGGCCATTGCCTGCTATCACTTGCTGAAATTCATCCCAGTTAATTTCGCCAAAATCGTAGTGCCCTCGCGCTTCATTCCATTGTAGTTTATCATCGGGCAGTGTCAGGTTTAAGTAGTCACATTGTTGAACGGTCTGGTCAACAAATTTTTGACGCAACTCATCATTGCTTTGGCGTTTGATTTTCCATTGCATGGACTGTTGCGAATGTGCTGAATCGGCATCGTGTGGGCCAAACATCATCAAACTTGGCCACCACCAGCGGTTGATGGCACCTTGTGCCATATTGCGCTGATAGTCATTACCCTGTGCCAGTTTTAGCATAATGTCATAGCCCTGGCGCTGGTGAAAACTCTCCTCCTTGCAAATGCGTATCATCGCACGTGAATAGGGACCATATGATGTGCGCTGTAGCGATACTTGATTGACAATAGCTGCGCCATCGACCAGCCAGCCAATTGCGCCAATATCTGCCCAGGTTAATGATGGGTAGTTAAAAATGGATGCATATTTCGATTCGCCACTGTGCAACTTTGCAACCATTTCATCACGGCTAATTCCCAGAGTTTCGGTAGAGCTATACAGATACAAGCCATGACCCGCTTCATCCTGTATTTTGGCAAGCAGTACCGCTTTACGATACAGCGTGGGTGCGCGGGTTACCCAATTACCTTCGGGCTGCATACCGATAATTTCCGAATGCGCGTGCTGCGACATTTGACGGATTAAATTACTTCGATATTTTTCAGGCATCCAGTCTTTGGGTTCAATTCTATCTTCGTTGTCGATTTTTTGATTAAAGTGTAATTCGTTCATGGTTACAGGTTTTTAAAAAATAACTTTATACGGTTTCAATTAACATTGCAATACCTTGCCCAACGCCAATACACATGGCGCAAATAGCGTAGCGACCTTTGTTACGTTGCAATTGATTCACCGCAGTGGTGACCAGCCTTGCACCGCTCATGCCCAGAGGGTGACCAAGTGCGATGGCACCGCCGTTAGGGTTGACTCTGGAGTCGTCGTCTTGCAAGCCTAAATCGCGAGTTACAGCAAGGCACTGCGCGGCAAAGGCTTCGTTAATTTCAATCACGTCAATTTGATTGAGTTGCAGTTTGGTTTGTTGTAATAATTTGCTAATGGCAGGGGCTGGAGCATAGCCCATAATACACGGTTCTACACCGACACAACAGGTTGCAATAACCCTAGCCTTTGGCTGTAGCGATTGGCTTTTAGCCATCGCTGGTGATGCCAACAGCAGTGCACAGGCACCGTCATTAATGCCCGATGCATTGCCAGCTGTAACCGTACCATTGGGTTTAAACGGTGTGGGTAATTGACTTAGTGCTTCAAGTGTTGTGTTACTTCTAGGGTGTTCATCCCGATTGACGATAAGGTCATCACTTTTACGCTGTGGTATGGATACTGGAACTATTTCAGCATCGAAAAAACCGTCGTTTTGTGCTTTGCTTGTACGCTGCTGACTACGCAGGGCAAAGGCATCCTGATCACTGCGTTTAATAGTAAATTGTTCGGCTACATTTTCAGCGGTTTCTGGCATTGAATCAACACCATACTGGGCTTTTAGCAAAGGGTTGATAAAGCGCCAGCCCATGGTGGTATCATAGGTTTTAACAGAGCGGTCAAACGCATTGCAGGCTTTTGCGCTGACAAATGGAGCGCGACTCATCGATTCCACACCACCGGCTATAACCAGATGTTGTTCGCCACAGGCAATGGAACGGGCAGCAATATTGACAGCATCCAGCCCTGAACCGCAGAGTCTGTTGACGGTAACCGCTGGAACAGAAATAGGCAACCCCGCCAACAATGTCGCCATGCGCGCTACATTGCGGTTGTCTTCCCCTGCCTGATTGGCACAGCCGTATACCAAATCATCAAGTCGTGACCAATCAGCCTGTTGATTGCGTTGTATTAATTCTCGGATGGGAATAGCCGCCAGATCATCTGCTCGCACCGAAGATAAAGCCCCTGCATAGCGGCCGATAGGGGTGCGAATGGCATCACAAATCAGCGCATGATTCATTGTCGAGCCTCTGGTTCAGGAAGCAGCGGCTGGTTCAGTGCAAACGATTTACCACGAAATATTGCTACAACCTTTTCGTCTTGATTGTGTACCGTTACATCATAAATGCCTGTGCGTTTGCCTCTGCTAATCTCCGTAGCTACAGCAGTAAGTTGATCATCAAGCAGTGCAGGTCTTAAAAATTCAACACTGCCACTCTGTGCCACGGTTTTATCATTATGACTGTTGCAGGCAAATGCAAAGGCCGAGTCCGCCAGGGTAAAAATAAAACCGCCATGACATATTCCTTGACCATTAAGCATGGTAGCAGTTACTGGCATACAGAGATGTGCAATGCCACTATCAATATAGGTAATCACCATGCCCATGTTTTGAGAGGCAATGTCGTCGCGCCACATATAGTTACTACAGCGCTGTGCAACAGATATTTCGCTCATTGCGTTATTGCCCTGTAAAATGTGGTTTGCGTTTTTCGATAAAGGCTTGCACACCTTCGGCGTAGTCTTGTGTTGCACCCAGGCGCTGCATGGCATCGCGTTCAATATCCAGTTGCGTATCTAATGCGGTTACGGTGGAATTGTGAAACATTTCTTTAATAGCTGCCTGAGCCAGAGGCGGTTTTTCAGCCAGTTGTGAAGCTACAGTTCGCGCTACTTGCATCAGTGTATCGGGTTCAACACATTGCCATATCATACCCCAGTCTGCCGCTTGTTGGGCGGATAGCTTATTGCCTAACATGGCAAGTGCTTTTGCTCTAGGTAGACTGAGTGCTCGTGGTAAATTCCAGCTGCCAGCAGAGTCGGGAATTAAACCGATATTGGCAAAAGATTGAATAAAGCTGGCTGTATTTGAAGCAATGACAATATCGCAGGCAAGCGCTAAACTTGAACCTGCTCCTGCTGCAACGCCGTTGACAACAGCAATAACGGGTTTGGGCAAATGCATTATTGAGCGAATTAACGGATTGTAATAGTTCCCCACCGTCTCGCCCAAATCGACTTTACTGCCAGAAGGGGAAGTGGCTCTGTCATTTAAGTCTTGCCCTGCACAAAACCCGCGACCTGAACCTGTTATAATTAAAACGCGAATCGTATCGTTTTGAGCAACAATCGATATTGCATCGCGAACTTCCTCGTGCATTGCAACAGTGAAGCTGTTCAGTGCGTCGGGGCGATTAAGGCAAAGTTCAGCAATTTGTTTCTCAACGCTGAACAAAATGTGTTTATAAGCCATAAATAGAATGATTAATTAGTAACGAATATGATACATTATTTCAGTATTTATGCAACATAAAGTATCATTTTATAAAATAAAAGAAAACCACCATGAGTATTTACCGATTGGGTGAGCATATACCCGTTGTTGACCCCAGTGCCTACGTTCACCCCAGCGCCGTTTTAATTGGCGATGTTATAATTGGAGCCAATTGTTATGTGGCTCCTAATGCCGTATTGCGCGGCGATTTTGGGCGTTTAATCCTTGAAAGGGGAGCCAATTTACAAGACACTTGCGTCATGCATGCCTTTCCAGATAAAGACTGCATTATACGAGAAAACGGTCATATAGGTCATGGCGCTGTACTGCACGGTTGTATCATTGGCGTCAATTCACTGGTAGGAATGAATGCAGTGGTAATGGACGACAGCATCATCGCCGAAAACTGTCTGGTAGCAGCCTGTAGTTTTGTGCCAGCAGGTACAGTATGTGAACCGCGAAGCCTGCTTGCTGGCTCTCCAGCCAAACTTAAACGCATGTTAAGCGATGATGAAATTGCCTGGAAAACTCAAGGAACACAGGAATATCAAATGTTAGCTCGTCAATGTATGCAACATATTCAGGAAGTTGAGCCGCTGTCTGAACCACAACCTAATCGACCGCGTGTTGTGATGTCGGACTACAAGACGAAAAAAAATTCAAGACCATAGCATTAGCTTTTACAGGCAAACGCGCTGTAGCCTGGCCAAAAAAGCTGCATCATTTCTGTTCGCCAAACTCACTGCGCTTTAACAGTTTTTGATAGTTCAATTTATCAATACCAGAGCGATGGCTGTTATCGGTTTTGGAGAAAATATAAATCAATATAAAAACCACAGGCGTGGTAAATAGGGCAGGGTAGTCGTAGGCAAAAATGGTTTTTTCAAAACCCAGTATATCAACCCAGACTTTGGGGCCGATGACAGTTAATACCAGTGATAGTATAAAACCAACAATAGCGCCATAGAGTGCGCCTTTGGTGGTTAATTCTGACCAGTACAGCGATAGCAACAGAATAGGAAAGTTAATACTGGCGGCAAAAACAAAGGGCAAGGTGGCGATAAAGGCGATATTTTGATGTTGAAATACCATTCCTAGTGCCACGCCAATAACACAGAGGATTACGGTCGTCACGCGGGTAATTAATAATTCCTTTTTTGGATTGGGCTGATTGTTGCAGATAACTTTGGCGTATAAATCGTGAGATATGGTTGCCGAACCTGCAACCGTTAAACCTGCCACAACGGCTAAAATGGTTGCAAAGGCTACTGCGGATATAAAACCCATTAACCAGTTGCCACCAATGGCTTGAGACAGGTGAACGGCTATCATATTGCTACCGCCAATAATATTTCCAGTCTCGTTAAAAAACTCAGGTCTGGTGGTGAGTACAGCAATGGAACCAAAGCCGATAACTATCATCAACAAAAAGAAATAACCCATAAATAGCGATGCCCAGAGGGTAGATTTTCTTGCTTCATGGCGATTGGGTACGGTAAACAATCGCATTAAAATATGTGGCAGACCCATGGTGCCAAAAACCATGGCTACCAGCGTTGTGGTTACCTGAATGGGGTCGGTAAACAGGTTGCCTATGCTCAGTACCTGTATCGATAGCCTGTGTACGTCGGAAGCCTTACCGAGCAAAGTATTCAAGCTAAAGCCAAACTGATACAAAATAAGTAGCACCATTAAAGTACTGCCTGAAAGTAATAAGGTTGCTTTGGTAATTTGCACCCAGGTAGTGGCGAGCATTCCGCCAAAGGTGACATAGAGGATAACCAGAAAGCCGATTATTATTACTGCCGACTCATAGGGCAAGCCAAATAGCAGTTCAATTAATTTGCCTGCACCTACCATCTGTGCAATTAAATACATAATTACAATGGCAATGGTGGTAATAGAGGAAATAATGCGTATTTTGCGCTCATCCAAGCGCAGTGATGCCACATCAGAGAAAGTGTGTTGACCCAGGTTGCGAATGCGCTCAGACAAAATAATAAGCAACAGAGGAAAGCCAGCAAAAGCACCAATGGCAAATAACATGCCGTCTTGTCCGCCGAGAAATATCAGTCCCGTAATGCCCAAAAATGATGCTGCCGACATAAAATCGCCAGCAATGGCGGCGCCATTTTGAAAGCCTGTTATTTGACCACCAGCGGTATAAAACTCACTGCTGTTGTTGGTGCGCTTTGACGCTAGGTAGCTAATGTATAGTGTAAAGGCGACAAAAATTAAAAACAGGGTAACAGCTTCAGTATTAACCATTAGCTTGCCTTAAACAAGGTAACAGCTTCAGTATTAACCATTAGTTTGCCTTTGTTTCGTTACTTAAATTTAAAGTGTGTTCAACAGCATCGAACTTTTTGCGGGTTAAATTCACATACCACAGCGAGAGCAGCATGGTTCCTGCTATAACTAAAATCAGGTGAATTAAGCTGCCTGTAATAAAACTATTGCCAATAGGCCCTCGCATAAAGGTAAAAATGTCGAGATAATTGACAGGGTATGAAAATATCAGCGCGCAGCTCATTAGCGTAAAAGTCAGTCTTAACCGTTGCTTGCCTTTAATAAAAGCGGCAATTTCAGGAGTTATACCGTAGTCGTTCATCTAGTTTAAAGGTTTAAGTAGAGTTTCAAAAAGTTCGGCAATTGCCAGCAATTTGCAATCAGTTCCCGCTGGCGCTTCAATTGCCATACCAATGGGTAAACCCTGACGTGATTTGCCTATGGGAATACTAATGCTGGGTATACCAGCATTACTGGAAGGGTCAACATTGCGTATATAGGTGGGGAAGGTGGGAACTTGCTGGTTATTAAGGGTTACAAATTCATCACTGCCAGCTATGGGTGAAGCGGGTAGCGGGGTGGTGGGGAAAATCATAGCATCAAGCTGGTTATCATCAAAGTAGCTTTGAAGTAATTGCTGTAATTGAGGGCGCAGTTTATTGAGCGCGGTTAAATAATCAGCCTCGGCAACAGGCTCATTAAAAATGGCGTTTAATAGCCCTTTAACATCAGGGCTTGCTATCTGGTTGATAAAGGTTTCAATATCGGTATCAATTTTATGTTTTTTTAGGTATTGGGGAAGTAGTTGCTTGGTCTCATATAAAACGATAGGAAAACTCAAGCGGTTATTGAGAGTCTCAATACCCTCGATATTGTGTTCAACCAAAGTAATTCCTTGCTTAGCCAATAGATGTATAGCTTTCTGTATTTGTGCGTTGACATCAGGGTGGAGATCGCCATAAAAATAGTCTTTAGGAATACCAATACGAAGTGATGCAGGGCTAACCACTGCTTGAGTAAAATCAGTACTTAAGACACTATCTAATAATTGAATGTCAGCTACATTTTTTGCCATAGGGCCGATGGTATCGCGAGTATTGCTAATTAATAATATACCGTCATTGGGGTATCTACCTGTGGTGGGACGAAAACCGACAATACCGTTAAGGGCTGCTGGTATTCTGCTAGAACCACCAGTGTCTGTACCCAGCCCTGCTCGAACCTGATTCAGTGCAATAGCCACTGCAGTACCGCCACTACTGCCACCAGCAAAGTAATCGGGCTTAAAAGCATTGGCAACAGCGCCAAAGGCAGCGTTATTGCTGGTGATGCCGTATGCCAATTCGTGTAAATTGGCTTTGCCAACTACCGTAGCACCCGCCGCTTCAAGACGTTTAACAACACTGGCACTTTCTCTGGGTATAAAATTGCGTAGCGCTGGGGTGCCTGATGTGGCTGGCATGTTAGCCACATGAATGTTATCTTTAATGGCGAGGGTAAAGCCTGCAAGCGGTAAGTTTTGGGGTGACTGTGAAGATGATGACTTAGCGATATGGATAAATGCATTATAGGTTTTATTGATAGCGCTAATGGATGCAGGTTGTTCACCTTGCGTTGTCGATTGATGGGTTTGAGGTTCTGGTGGACTACAAGCCATTAACATTGTCTCTTGTTCATAACATGAGCGGCTTTACCCTGGGAGCGTGGTAGTGAGTTAGGCTCTTGTACAATAACTTTTGATGATATACCAATAAAGGTTTTGATTTTATTTTGTAATTCAGTTGCCAGTTGTGTACTATCTTCTGCACTGCCTTGTTTTTCGACATTAATTTCCACACTGTCCATATTGCCTTCACGAGAAATAACAATTTGATAGTGCGGACTTAATCCATTAACTGATATAACCTGCTCTTCAACCTGGGTGGGGAAAATATTAACGCCGCGAATAATTAACATGTCGTCGCTGCGCCCAGTAATTTTATCTATTCTACGCATACTGCGGCTGGTTCCTGGCAGTAATCGTGTCAAATCGCGAGTGCGGTAGCGAATCACAGGCATTGCCTGCTTGGTTAAACTGGTAAATACCAGTTCGCCAAACTCGCCGCCTTCTAACACTTCGCCGCTATTGGGGTCGATAATTTCTGGGTAAAAATAATCTTCCCAAATGGTTGGGCCATCTTTGGCCTCAATACATTCTTGGGCGACTCCAGGTCCCATCACTTCCGATAAGCCGTAGATGTCTACCGCATCAATGTGCAAGCGGCTTTCCAATTCTGCTCTAAGTAAATCGGTCCAGGGTTCTGCGCCAAAAATACCACAGCGCAGTGGCAGTTGTTGGCAATCTATATTTTGCTTTTCCAATTCGTCAGCAATATTAAGCATATAAGATGGCGTGACCATTATCAGGTTGGATTGAAAGTCTTGCAGCAACTGCACTTGTTTTTCGGTTTGCCCCCCCGACATTGGAATAACCGTACAGCCCAGTCGCTCCGCACCATAATGTGCACCCAGTCCGCCCGTAAACAGACCATAGCCATAGGCTACCTGAATCATATCGCCGCGTCTGCCACCTGCTGCATAGATTGAGCGTGCAACTACATCAGCCCAATCGTCAATATCGGATTGAGTATAGCCCACTACTGTTGGTTTGCCAGTAGTGCCGCTGGAAGCGTGAACGCGCACCACATTGTCCATACTGGTACTGAACATTCCAAAAGGGTAGTTGTCGCGCAAATCGCTTTTGGTGGTAAAAGGAAATTTGGACAAATCGCTTAAACTGCTCAGGTCATCGGGGTGAACCTGATGTTGTTCAAATTTTGCGCGATAGACTGCGGAATTTTGATAAACATGCGACAAGGTTTGTTTGAGACGTTGCAGTTGAGTGGCTCTAATCTCATCAATACTGGCTACTTCAATGGGGTGAAGGTAAATGTTAGGCATTTTAGATTATTGAATTAATATAATACAAAAAGTTGAAAAATATCGCCGTAACTGTATCATGTTATGAATTATATTCAACTATTTCTATCAGCAGTTAGCAAAATATTATGTCCATTCAAAGTTACGTTCTAGATCATTGGCACTCAGGTGAATATTCTAATGCAATACCCTTATTTAATGCGGTTAATTCCGAATCTATAGGCTGGGTTGACAGCTCCAATATTGACTTTGAAGCCGTTGTCGCTCACGGTAGACATGCCAATAAACAGCTTAGAAACATGACCTTTCACCAACGCTGCAATATGTTAAAAGCATTGGGCAAGGCGCTGATGGAAAAAAAGGAGTTATTTTATGAATTATCTGCAAAAACTGGAGCAACAAGAGCCGATAGCTGGATAGATATTGAAGGTGGTATAGGTACTTTATTTAGCCTTGCAAGTATGGTTCGGCGTGAGTTTCCTAATCAGCCATTTCTGGTTGAAGATGTGTTAATACCTCTGTCAAAACAGGGAACCTTTGCTGCAAGGCATATACTGACCAGCAAACGCGGCGTTGCAGTACATATTAATGCCTACAATTTTCCCTGCTGGGGCATGTTGGAAAAAATAACACCCAGTTTGTTGGCGGGAATGCCCGTAATTGTTAAGTCAGCAACGGTTACCTGCTTTCTGACAGAGCTGATGGTTCGCGAAATTATTAACAGCGGTATTTTACCAGCGGGCAGCTTGCAGTTAATTTGCGGCTCTACAGGCAACTTGCTGGATTATCTGGATGAGCAGGATGTGGTCACTTTCACAGGTTCAGCCAGCACAGGCAAAATGCTTAAAACCCATTCCAATATTATTGAGAGCAATATCCCATTTACCATGGAAGCAGATTCACTAAATGCCGCCATATTAGGCGAAAGCGTTACACCAGATAGCGCAGAGTTTGGGCTTTTTATTAAAGAAGTGGCACGTGAAATCACTGTAAAGGCGGGGCAAAAATGTACAGCCATTCGCAGGGTGATGGTGCCACAAAACAGAGTTGAAGCGGTAACCGAGGCATTAATTAAACGCCTGCAAATCACCTCTATTGGCAACCCTGCCAATGAAGTAGTGAAAATGGGCGCTCTTGCTGGGCAATCTCAACGCGATGACGTTATTGAAAAAATCGGGCAGTTACAAAATAGTAGCCAATTATTGTATGGCGGAATGGACGCATCCATGGAGTTGATTGATGCCAATTCAAATGCAGGTGCGTTTCTCGCGCCCACAGTATTACTTAATGAACAACCGCTACAAAGTGACGATGTTCATAGTATTGAGGCCTTTGGTCCAGTAACTACCTTAATGCCTTACGCTGATATTGAGCAGGCAATAGCCTTAACGCATTTGGGTAAAGGCAGTTTGGTAAGTTCTATTGTCAGCGTCGATGTAAAGGAAATAAGCGACCTCACACTGGGTATTGCATCATCCAATGGCAGGGTGCTGGTGTTAAATGAACAGTGCGCCAAAGAGTCCACTGGGCATGGTTCGCCACTGGCGCAACTGGTACACGGTGGTCCAGGGCGCGCTGGTGGTGGGGAAGAATTGGGAGGCACACGCTGTGTCAAACACTATTTACAAAGAACCGCCATTCAAGGCTCGCCCGACAGTTTGACCGCTATCACCCAGGAATACAACAGTGGAGCCGAGCAATACAGCGATGGTATTCACCCATTTAAAAAGAATTTTGATGAATTGGTGATAGGTGAGACATTTAATTCACACCGCAGAACTGTAACCGAAGCTGACATTGTTAATTTCGGTTGTATTTCGGGCGATCATTTCTACGCCCATTTTGACGAAACCGCTGTTGCCGATTCCATTTTTGGCAAGCGCGTCGCCCACGGCTATTTCTTAATTTCTGCAGCCGCAGGTATGTTTGTTGACCCATCGCCAGGCCCAGTACTGGCTAATTACGGACTGGATAATTTAAGATTTGTTGAACCTGTAGGTATAGGTGATACCATCAAGGTGCGCTTAACCGCTAAATCCAAAAACAGAAAAGACAGAAGACCTACTGATACCCATACCACTGGTGTGGTGATATGGGAGGCGGAAATAACCAATCAAAACGATGCGCTGGTGGCAACTTACGATATTTTGACGTTGGTGGAGTGTAAGTAGAAGTTAAGAATACATCAGCGAGAGTTGTGCATAAAATGCTTGACCCATTGATTAAATTGTTCAGGGTATTCCATTAACATAAGATGTCCACCCTTGATGTTAATGGAGCTCTTTGGGAGGTTAGTGTTAATCCAAGCGGCAGCCTCCGTTGACCAGTCTTCTCTTAAAATAAATTGTATGGGAAGCTGATGATCCAGCCTGATTAGCAAATCCTTAAAATCGTAGTGAGCTGCATCTTCCAACAGACTGGCTGCTTGTTCGGGTGATAATGATGCGGCTAACTTAGTAAATTGGTTTAATAAGGCGTCATCGGGGGCAGTGTCGAAGCCCGCAGCCATATAGTCTTTAAAAAAAGGTAAATAGGTCTTGCTATTTATCATATCAATTAACCCTTTGACTTCTTCTACAGTACCTTCACCCCAATCCTGTTCTGTATCTTTAATGATTTTTGGAGATTCATCTGCCAGTATTAACCGCTGTACTTTATCGTGACCGTATTGTTGAATATAAGCTAAAGCATCATAAACGCCTAGTGACCAGCCCAACAGTGTAACCTTATCTAAATTGAAGTGTTCTATTAAGCAGTGTAGGTCTTTGCTGTGCTGTAGATAATTGTTGCCATCAGTAGTCACTTGGGTGCGCCCGTGACTTCGAGGGTCGTAGCTTATGCGCTGGTGGTATCAAAATCCGGTTTCTTGGTAATGTAGCGAATGGTGCCTCCTAACCCGCATATTTCATAAAAAAAAGTACGGTGCTTGTTTAATGCGTTATAATTCAATGTGTTAAGTCAAAATTATAAGCCAAGCACCGATGACAGATTGTACCTCAACTTCTACTTACTTTTCACCTTTAAATCGCCGTCAAATCGAAACTCAATTTAGTGGTGGCGATATGACCAGCGATGCTGGTGTTTTATTGCTCAGAGAGCTTGATAAACACTTATGTCTAAGCAAGCAAGTGGCATCGGTATTTCCCGATACCCGGCACAGCAGTTATGTGAAACATTCACTGCAGAGTTTGATTCGTCAACGCTTGTATAGCTTATGCATGGGTTACGAAGACCTTAACGATCACGAGACTTTGCGACACGATAAGGCATTACAAACGGCAACGGAAGCTGATCAAGTACTGGGAAGCCAGTCGACATTGTGTCGATTAGAACAATCATTTACTGCGCAATCAAACATTGCCATTCATGACGTATTGTTGAACCTATTTATTGATTCGTTTGATAGTGCCCCAGAGGAATTAATTCTCGACTTCGATGCCACTGATGATCGCGTCCATGGTACGCAAGAAGGTCGCTCTTACAATGGTTATTATCGGCATTATTGTTTTTTACCCTTGTATGTATTCTGCGGTGAACAACTGTTGGTCAGCTATCTTCGACCCAGTAATATCGATGGCGCGAAGCACAGTTGGGCGATTCTCAGTTTGTTGGTAAAACGGTTGCGTAAACAGTGGCCTAATGTCAGAATCATTATACGTGGCGATAGTGGGTTTTGTCGGCATCAAATGATGAATTGGTGTGAGCGTCATGATGTTGGTTACGTGCTGGGCATTGCAAAAAATAGCCCAATACTAGAGATGCTGTCACCCTGGATTGATGCGGTCAATGAACAATATGAACGATCTGGAAACCCCTTGCGCTGGTTTACTCATATCCAGTATGCAGCTCAATCATGGTCGCGTCAACGCCGTGTCATCGCTAAAATTGAACATACTGGAAAAGGCATGAACCCGCGATTTGTGGTGACGAATTTATCGGGCGAACATCAAGCTATTTATGAGGATCTCTATTGTGCTCGTGGCGAAATGGAAAACCATATTAAAGAACAGCAACTCGATATGTTTGCTGACCGAACGAGTTGTCATCACTGGTGGCCTAATCAATGGCGACTGTTGTTATCGTCACTGGCTTATGTGTTGATGGAGCGACTACGTCATCACTGCTTAAAAAGCACTGTTTTTGCCCAATTACAAGTAGGAACCATACGCCTTAAATTACTCAAAGTGGCTGCCGTTATTTTATCCAATACCAGGCGTATACGCTTACTATTACCCAGCGCATATCCTTATCAAGATATCTTCGAGTTGGTTGTCGCCCGGCTTAAACCTGGATAGGACTGTAAAAAGTGCTGCCCCGGCACGAGAACAAACAATGGGGGTAAGGGGGAGTTATGTCTGAAATTCGGGCAAAGAGCATATTAAGCTACGTATTCAACAAACTTAAACTAAATTAAAGCAGGATAATCCAACTTCACCTTAAACTCGAAGTTATTTGTAGGTTTATGAAATATGCGGGCTAAAGAGCGCCCACCATATAGAGTGCCTGAATGTCAATGGGTTTTTCAAATATTTTAGATGTTTTTTAATTATTCTAAGTTAACTACGAATTGTCAGTAATTTAATCATTCAATTTGTTTGTCAGTTCCTTCAATAATTCGTATAAATTCTCTAATTTATCCTCGCCAAATTGTTCAATAATATGGTCGTATTGTTCCAAAGAGTAGGGTTTAACTTTCTCGACAAGCTCTACTCCCAAATCAGTTAATGCAATTAAAAATACTCTTTGATCGGCGCTGTCACTACTTTTGGTGACAAGGTTGCGCTGAGATAAATTAGTGATAATTCTGGATAAACTTGGCATTAATAAAAAGCATCCGCTCGCAATGACGCTCATGGGTTGCTCACCTTTTTCAGACAGCATTCTTATAACGCGCCATTGTTGGGGCGATAAACTGTGTTGACGCAAACTGGGAATAAATTTTTTCATAACCGCTTCCCTTGCTCGCAACAGAGACATGGGCAGTGAGCGTTCAAAAACAGGTAAGTGGTTAGTTTTCAATGTGCTCATCCTCAACGCTGTTAATTAATTTTCCTACACCTTCAACTTCAACCGTTACTGTATCGCCTGGCTTTAAGTATTTAGGCGGGTCGAAACGGGCACCAGCGCCATTAGGCGTTCCTGTGGCGATTACATCACCAGCTTTTAAGGTATAAAATGTCGATAGATAATGAATAATGTAATCGATGGGGAACATCATATTAGCTGTGGTGTCATCTTGTCTGAGTTCGTTATTAATCCAAGTTTTAATGCGTATATTTTCATAATCATTAGCACTGAACTCGTCAGCACTGACTAACCAAGGACCAAGACTTCCAGAGTGATAGAAGTTTTTACCTTGGGTGACATTGAATTTGGCATGGCGCACCCAATCGCGCAATGTGCCTTCATTCATAATGCTTAGGCCTGCAATATGTTGGTAGGCATCTTCTTTGGCAATACGTCTTCCGGGTTTGCCTATAACCGCCACAATTTCCCCTTCATAATCCAATTGCACGGACTCGGGCGGCCTTATTAATGGTTGATTGTGGGCGGTGAGCGAGTCTGGTGTGCGCATAAAAACGCTGGGGTATTGGGGCGCTTCGGAGTTGTCTTTATACTCGGTATTGCGATTGGCGTAATTGACGCCAATGCAAATAATTTTTTCAGGGTTGGGAATGGGGGGCAGTAATTCAACCTCATCCAGAGAGTAATCAACATTACTAGCAACATTGCTGGTAGCGAACTCTGTGGCTAATTGATTCAATCGTTGTTGTGCTATAGCGGTTTTTAAATCGGCGCCTATACGTTTGCCTAAATCAATAATTCCATGCTCGGTATAAATGCCCCACGAGGTTTTCTGAGCATGTTTGAAAGTGATAAATTTCATTTTAACTGATTCGTTGTTCTATGGATTATAATATATGCACTTTGGTGGTTACGTCATTGGGGTTATAGGTTTTGCGCTCTTCTTGGATGGATTTATCCCAAATATGACGAAAGTGTACCAAAGATTCGTCAGACAGTAGTGCTCCAGGTTGAAAGGGTGCTTCTAATTCAATCAACTTTTGCTGTGCTTCAATAATCACTTTATCTTCCATAAAGCCTTCCATCATGCTCTCACTTAATGAATGTGAAACCTCAACTTCATCTTGGCGATAATTGCGAAAATAATCCCAAAAAAAGTGAGTGGTATTGCGGGTTTCAGGGGTCATAAACTGACAGTTACGGTATTCTCGTACCTTGTCTCGGCTGTCCGTTTCTGCATTCCAGCCAACAGGGGCAAATAGCGTTTCCATAAAGAAGATGCCGGGTATAAACATGCTGACAATATTGCAACGGTCAACCTTGTCTGCACCTTCGGGGCTAACTTTGGCGTGGTAAGGCGGTGCGCCAGAGTTTTTATGCCAACGTGTGAAGTGAAATCCATCGTCAAGTTTTTCGACATTGTTGGGTGCGCTTTCAACGGCATAATCTTCAGAGCCACCTAGTGTATTAGTATGCACAAACGCAAGATGAGAAAAGTCAGCGAGGTTATCAACGATTAATAACCAGTTGGCTTGATAATGCAAATAGCACTGTTTGGGTAAACCGCGCCAGCCTTGATTGTTGGGTGTAGGTTCGCTAATTTCGGTGACATTGTGAATGTCGGCTTCATCGGCTTTTTCAGGTTCACCCATCCAAATCCATAAGAGGCTGCCTTTGAGGACAAGAGGATATTTGCGTACTTTGTGGCTTGGCGCAATTCGCTCTTGCCCTGGAATTTCAATACATTTACCACTGCTGTCATATTTCATGCCGTGGTACATACAACGAATGCAATCGCCTTCAATTCGGCCTTGAGATAAGGGTGCAGCACGGTGGCAACAGCGGTTATCTAAGGCGGTATAGTTACCGCTTTTACCTCTATAGATAACGATAGGGCGCTCTAAAAAAGTGCGAGCGAACGGTTTATTATCTTCTATTTCATAGCCCCAAGCGGCAGGGTACCAACAGTTATACAGAAAAGATTCACTGGCTGTTTTCATGAGTTCACCTCTAATTTAAAGGTTATTAAACCAAGCTACGGTACAGCCTACAGCAAATATTGGGATAGGACAGTAAAAATGTAGCGTCGCTTTGCTGCCTTCACAAGCAGCTGCTGTAGCGATAAAAGTGCGTATTTCAAACCCGCCTTGCCCTGCTTCGATATAGGTATCTTTGTCGTTATAACTGAGCATCGCAGCTTTATCATTGTCGATAAACTGTTGTAGAAAAGTTCTATCCCATTGTTCATTGATTTTGCCAGAATCAGGAGTAGCTGGCCAGTGTGAGATGCCGCCAGTGCCAACGATAGCTATTTTTTCAGGAACATTATCGCAAGCACGGCGCAATGCTTCACCCAATGCCCAGGCTCGATGTAGCGGCGTTAACGGTGGCCCTTGGCAATTGATATTGATGGGAATAATTGGTGTTTGATAATCCGGTGTTAAAAAATGGAGTGGTACGCTGATGCCGTGATCAAATTTCCATTCTTCAGCATAGGCTACATCCACGCTTTGCATAACTTGTTGAATGAGTCGCTTGGACAAATCAGCATTGCCGGGGACTATTTGTCGCTCTATTCGCAACCATTCAGGGTCTTCAATAGGGCCTTCATAATTGTCAGCCATGCCGATACAAAAGGCAGGCATATTGTTCATGAAAAAATTGGCAAAGTGCTCTGCAGCAATAACAATAATTGCTTCGGCTCCAGATTCCACAATCGCATCACGCATTAAACCAAGGTGGCGATAAAACTCATCTCTAACAGCAGGGTCAGCCCGTTCTGAACGTGCTGTAATGCCTGGCGCATGACTACAAACTCCAGCAAAAACTAACATGGTTGTGACTCTTTAGGTTGGCTCACTTCACTATCAATGGTGAAATTTTTACCTGAACCGGTCATGGCATAAACCCCAGCCTTTACTTGACCGTGTTTTGTAACGCCAGTGCGCATGGCTTCCAAATAATCATTCCATGCAATTTGATGAAACGCAGCGAAATGCATTAAAATTTGCCCATTAACGCCTAATACATAAAGTAAACCTATATCGGGCTCAAGTAAGGCTTGCTGCTCTTGTTCGTCTAATTGATAATTGGACAATAACTGCTCAGGAGCATTGATATATTCTTGCTGCTTACTGGGGTCACGATTAATATCGTATATGATTTTTTGTAAGTAGTATAAACTCATTATGGGTATGGTAATGTTTAATAGCCTGCTAGATTATTTGAATTAATGGATTGAATATAGGTTGAAGCCAGTTGCTTTAATGCATTCGCCAATAAGGGTGCATCAACGCCTACCCCAATAAATTTTACGCCCTTGTTGGCATAGTGTGTAGCCATTTCTAGTTGCACGGCTAATATACCAACGGGTTTTCCCAAACTGTTTATGGTGTCTATGGCCCACTCTATTTGTTTGACGACTTCAGGATGAGTGGGTTGTCCAACGTAGCCTAAAGTTGCTGACAAATCAGTAGGTCCAATAAATAGTGCATCAATGCCATCTACCTGAGCAATTGATGCTAAATTTTCTAATGCTAACGGTGTTTCAATTTGAGCGATGGTGCAAATTTCGTTATTGGCATGAGCGATATAGTCGGGTATTTGATTCCACCTAGCAGCACGAGCAGTCGATGTACCCATACCTCTGATACCCTGCGGTGGATAGCGTACAGACTGAGCAATTGCCTCGGCTTGTTGCTGGGTTTCTACCATTGGTATTAATAGTGATTGCGCTCCGATATCTAAAAGCCTTTTGAGTAATGCCGCATCATGGTTGACGGCTCTTACAATAGCAGGGCTGTCATAGGCGGCTATGGTTTGAAGATGAGACATAATACCCGTTACGTCAAAAGGTCCATGTTCGCCATCAATGAGTATCCAGTCAAAACCAGCGGAAGCCACTAGTTCAGCGCAAACAGTGCTAGGTAGCCCGTGCCATATTCCATATAGGGTTTTTTGTTGCCTTAAAGCCTGTTTAAACGGATTGATTATCATATGAAGTTGACCTCAATAATACCATGCTTGCCGTAATCGGCGACGACAGTATCGTCCTTGCTCACTTTGATGGGCGCAGTAAAAGAACCAGATAAAATAATTTGGTCAGGCAATAAACTGATGTTGTGCTTGGCAAAACGTTTTGCTACCCAGCAAATACCTTCAGCAGGGTGATTTAATACGGCAGCGGCTAATCCGGTTAATTCGACTTCATCATTGCGGCTAACAATAGCACCGCACCAACGTAAATCAATGTTATCAGGTTTTATCTGCTGGTCGCCGACAATAATACCTGCATTGGCAGCGTTATCTGAAATTGTATCAAATACGGTTCGAACATAGCCAGTGTCAGGTTGTACTCGATAGCTGCGGGCAGCAATCAGTTCCAATGCGGGGACAACGTAATCAGTGGCATCGATGACGTCTTCTACCCTTACGTTTTCACCGTACAGTGGCTTTTTCAAGACAAAAGCGAGTTCGGTTTCAATTCTGGGGTCAAGAAAATCGTTGGTCTTGATTGCTGAATGATTCTTAAACATCATGTCATCAAGCAGTACTCCATAATCAGGTGTATCGATGTTCATTGCTTTTTGCATGGCTTTTGAGGTAAGTCCTATTTTATAGCCAATCACTTTGTTGCCATTCGCTATCTTTTGATTAACCCAATGCTCTTGAATGGCATAAGCATCGTTTAAATCCATATTGGGGTGGCTTAACGTAACGGGGTCAATCTGTTGACGATTTTTTTCAGCATTGAATAAATCATTAGCTGCTTGAGTAATTTGTTGCTTGGTCAACATGTTATAAGTAAGTCCCTATAGTATTATGATTGTATTTATGGATGGGCTCTAATTCACTGAGTTGTATAGAAATAGCGATACCCTGTGTTCCTGAGTCAAAAAACTCAATAAGATAGTTAAGAAGTAGTTTCGTCACGCGGTCTTTTTCTTGTTCTGTTCTGCCGATTCCAATTTTTATTTCTAAATGCACAAACGCGTGTTTTGGATTTCCATCAGCGATACAATGTTGAGTGCAGCAGTAAGCTTTCGAACGAATGCCTTTCAGTGGAAAGAGTCCCGTATCATGAACTTTCTGGTTAACGTTTTGTTGAAACTCAGCGATATCCTTATCGGTTAAATTCAGGTTGTCAGAATACTCTAAAATTACATGAGGCATGATGTTATGACGAAGCAGTAATACCTAGTTTAGGCACTTTGTGTGTTCCCTGTGCGATACAGACATTTTTAGTTTCCATATAAAATTCGAAACTATAGTCGCCACCATCTCGACCAATACCGCTTTGCTTTATACCACCAAAAGGGGAGGGTAAATTGCGATTGTTTTCCGAGTTAATCCACAACATACCTGTATTGATTTTTTTCGCCAAACGCATGGATCGAGATGTATCATTAGTCCAAGCATAAGCACTGAGGCCATAGTCAGAATCATTTGCTATAGCAATGGCATCGTCTTCATCGGTAAATTCAATGGATGTTAATACAGGACCAAAGATTTCTTCTCGGGCAATACGCATTTGATTGTCCGCATCGGTAAATAATGTCGGTTGAATGTAATTACCTTGGGGGAGGTCAGTATAACGACCACCGCCTACGGCTATTGTTGCCCCGTCTTGTTCGGCGATAGCCATGTATGACATTATCTTATCAAAATGGGTGGTATGGATGAGCGGCCCCACTTCTGTAGTTGAATCTAAGGGGTGACCTACTTTTAAACTTTTGACTCGCTGTATCAGTGCCGCTTCAAATTTTTCTTTAATACCAGATTGGATAATTAATCGGCTACTGGACGTGCAGCGTTGCCCATTCAAACTATAAATCATAAAAACCACAGCATCTAAAGCACGGTCAAAATCAGCATCGTCAAATACAATCACTGGGTTTTTGCCTCCTAATTCAAAGTGAACACGCTTCAATGTATTTGAACCTTGGCGCATGATTTGTCTGCCGGTATGACTTTCACCAACAAAAGCAACGGCTTGAATGAGAGGGTGTTCGGTTAAAGTTTTGCCTGTTGTTTCACCTTTACCGTTAACCATATTCCAGACACCATCTGGCAGCCCAGCTTCCGCGCTAACCTCTGCTAAAATAGAGGCCGTTAAGGGGCTAAGTTCGGCCGGTTTATGGACAATCGAGCAGCCGGCAGCTAGTGCTGGCGCAATTTTCCAGGTTGATAGCATAAAAGGCGTATTCCAAGGCGTGATAATAGCTACTGGACCAATCGGGGAGCGCATGGTTATGTTGATATGATCAAGCTGATAAAGGGCATCTCCATTTTCAGCTTCTGTGGCTTTATCGGCAAAGAAACGGAAATTAGCGGCTCCTCTGACTGCAGCCTGTTTCATGAATCGGATCGGTTGCCCACAATCCATACTTTCTATTAGAGCAATTTCTTCTGCTCGCTTGGTAATCAAATCAGCTAAACGGTGCAATATTTTTTTTCGCTCGGCACCAGAATATTGCGACCATTTTTTAAAACCTTCCCAGCTTGCTTGGCACGCCATATCGACATCAGTTACTGTTCCGTTGACAATTTGTCCTAGTGATTGATTATCAACAGGAGAGGTATTGTCGAACAGTTCATTATTATTGGGAACACAAAATTGACCTTTTATAAAATGACCCAATGGATTGGTTGTATAGGGCTGTAGATATTGTTGAGCAAGTGTTATTTGTTGTTCAAGGTTTGACATGGACTTTTTTTTATATAAATTAATTGAGTTAGCTATAAAAATATATTAACATGTTAAACAACCTCGCTCAAGTTAAATGTAATTGTAAAATGCAATTGAAATTAAGTCATATGTCCATACTGGTGGTTCATATTAACAAAAGCTAAAAATCATTTAACGATTTATTCAGCAACCAAAATACATACAATATTAAGAGCCAGACCATGAATTCATACACAATGCTAATCAATGGTGAATCAGTCGCCACTGAAAAAACCTTCGATATTATTAACCCTGCCTCAGGTGAGGTATTTGCCCAGTGTCCCGATGCCGATGCCACGATGGTGGATAAGGCGGTTGCCGCAGCACGCGGGGCATTTGCTGAGTGGAGTCAGACCTCAATGGATGAACGAAAACATATAGTGCAACAAATAGCGCAGGCAATTGAAGCCAATATGCCAGAGTTGATGCAATTGGTCACCATGGAAACGGGCAAGCCGATGGGCGGTTTGAACGGTATCGGTTCTGGTATGGAAGTTGGCGGTGCTGTAGCTTGGACTCAGGTCTCTACTATGTTTGATTTGCCCATTGAAGTCATCCAGGATAATGAAGAGGCCAGAATTGAAGTACACCGCAAACCAATAGGT
Organism: Pseudomonadales bacterium; assembly: GCA_965204215.1. Lineage (GTDB taxonomy): Bacteria > Pseudomonadota > Gammaproteobacteria > Pseudomonadales > GM7GCV1 > CBDBDZ01. The sequence goes on from CBDBDZ010000013.1 coordinate 371,252, forward strand.
GTAGTTGGATCAATCACACCGTGGAACTGGCCGATGCTTATTGCTACTTGGCATGTTATGCCTGCATTGGTTGCTGGAAATACTGTGGTGATTAAACCCTCTCCCAATACTCCATTATCGACCATTCGTTTGGTTGAATTAGCCAATGATATTTTACCCGCTGGCGTCTTAAACATTGTAACAGGTGGCAACGAAGTTGGGCAGGCAATAAGTGATCACCCTGATATCAATAAAATTATTTTTACGGGTTCCACCGCGACGGGTCGTAAAATTATGCAAAGTGCTTCTGCTAATCTTAAGCGCCTTACCCTTGAATTAGGTGGCAACGATGCGGGCATTGTACTTGACGATATTGATGTTAAAACCATGGCAGATAAAATATTCACCGCCTGTTTTCACAACAATGGTCAAACCTGTGCCGCGTTGAAACGTCTCTACGTGCATGAATCAATTCATGATGAGCTTGCTGTTGAACTCGCTCAGAGAGCTAAATCAGTAGTCGTTGGCAATGGACTGGAAGAGAGTAGCGAGTTAGGTCCCATTCAAAACATGATGCAATACAAAAAGGTGATGAATTTAGCCGAAGATGCCAAAAATAACGGTGGCAAATTTATTGCGGGCGGCAACCCCATTGAGGGCAAGGGCTTTTTCTTTGAACCAACGGTTGTTACAGGCTTAAGCGATGGTAGTCGCCTGGTGGATGAAGAACCATTTGGTCCAATATTACCTATTATCAAATATTCTGATATTGAGGAGGTTATCGCTCGTGCAAATAACAGCGATGCTGGCTTGGGCGGCTCAGTCTGGTCTTCTGATGTCAAGCGCGCCACTGAATTGGCGATGCGATTAGAATGCGGTAGCGTTTGGGTTAATGACCACGGTGCGATTCAACCCGATGCACCTTTTGGTGGCATTAAACAATCGGGGATGGGTGTAGAATTTGGGCGTTACGGTCTAGAAGAATGCACGTCCATTCAAACGGTTAAAATAGCAAAATAATTTACTTTATCAGACTTAAATAAGCGTCATGAAACTTATGCTCCGTTCAATGCTGACTTTCGTCAGCATATCCTTTGTTAGTATTGTCAATATAGCTTGCGCAGAACAGGATAACCGACCGCCGCCATTGCCTATTGAGGAACTTGGTCGTGTAGAAACGTTACCCGATACTTACCCTGAAAGTTGGGTATTTGTTGATGAGGCTAGTTTTTTTAGCATGTTTGGCGGTAAGGTGATTGTTCTGGATATTGCTGAAAAGAAGCCTGCTAACCGAATTAAAGGTTTGGTTGATAAGAATTTGCTGGGTAATTTTACCCAGGCCAATAGTCGTAATGAATTTTATATTATGGAAACTTTTCACGAGCGCGGCTCACGCGGTAAACGCACTGACGTGTTGGTGATTTATGACAAAAAGACGCTATCAATTAAGAAAGAAATTATTTGGGACGAGGTGCGTTTAATTGCTCTTCCGTTGCGTTATGCCATGGCAGTATCAGATGATGATCGCTTTTTGTATGTAACTAATTTTAGCCCGGCTACATCCATTACTGTGGTGGATTTGAATACTTATGAAGTGGTTGATACTATCGCTACCCCAGGTTGTGTTTTGACCTACCCTGGCGGCAACCGTAAAGTGACGTCAATTTGTAACAATGGTGGTCTTTTAACCACAGTGATTGACGATAAGGGTCAGAAAAAAGCACAGCATAGACTCGAACCGTTTTTTGATAGCGATGATAGCCCGGTATTTGAACGTCCAGTTATCGTTGATGGCATTGCACATTTCCCGGGGTTTAAAAGCGAAATGCACAGTATTGATTTACGCAGCGACAAACCCACATACCATAAAGCCTGGAGTCTTTTAAATGAGGATGAAAAGCAAACCAACTGGCGCCCTGGCGGTTTGGCATTAACGGATGTTGACGACAATGGGTTAATGTATATTATTATGAACCCAGATGGTGCAGAGGGTACTCATAGCCACGGCGGTAGTGAGATTTGGGTGTTTGACCTTAAAACTCAAAAGCGTGTTAATCGTATTGTTGCACTTAATTGGGCAATATCCCTGGCGGTTACCCGTGGCGATAATCCATTATTAGTGGTAACCAACGGTGAACTTAACCTGGATGTTTTCAACGCGAGTACAGGCAAACTGATACAAACCGTTGGCGATTTCGGCAATACCACGCCGTTGCTTGTCCACAAGTCCAAGTAGTTTGAATAGCTTGAACCCAAATTATGCATTAGAAATCTATTACACACAATAATGACTTCAAAAACAGGCGCTTGCTCGAAAAATAATACTCACCATAGGGTGGCTATGCCTGCGTTTATTGTTCTTGCGCGAGCACCTGTTTTCATTGCTATTTTTGTGTTCATTACGAAGTCTAATGCATAATCTGGGTTTAATTAACAATATGGTACTATCTGTTGCATCAAATGCTGTAGCCTTGGTTTTGTTCTGGCTATTTGCCAGTGCAGGCTGGCACAAGCTGAGAAATCAAAGTTATTATCGTGATTTGATGCAAAAGCAAGGTCTTTCTAAATTACAAAAATTAATCAGTATTATTGCCATAACCGAGCTTATTATAGCCTTATCAGTCGTTCTGCCTTCAACACGTTATTGGGGCGCATTATTGGCAATAGCTATGCTACTTGTGTATGGCATACATTTATTGCTACTGTACAGAGACGGCAAACGCGACATCGATTGTGGTTGTGGCGGGCCTGCCGTCAATTTGCGCATTAGCCCTGCCTTGTTCTGGCGTAATCTCTCTATTGCATTGCTAAGTCTTTTGTGCCTATATCCAGCAGGAAGCCTGTTAGACACTACTCAATGGTTAGTTTTACCGGTGGCTACAATGGCTATATTAAGTTACCTTTGTATCGAGCAATTAATTGTCAATCAACAAAAGCAAGTGGCACTACAATGAGTTGGGTAGAAATTTCTAATCTGTTTTTGTGGGTAGGTTTCATTGGTATGGCGTTAGTGAATTGGGCGCTGTTACGACAAATCGGCGTACTTTATGAACGTGTAGCACCAGCAGGGGCACTATCAATTAACAAGGAAATTGAAGCGGGGCAAAAAGCACCAGAATTGAGGTTGCAGTCAATAGATGGCGAGTTAGTGAATATTGGAGGCACTCGGAAATTATCACAATTATTGTTTTTTCTATCGCCTGATTGCCCCATTTGCAAAACCTTATTGCCAGCGCTAAAGTCAGTCGCGCAAGCCGAATCTGACTGGGTAGAGTTAGTGCTAGGAAGCGATGGTACTCAACAAAATCACTCACAATTTGTAAAGACGACAGGGCTTTCACAGTTTCCCTATATCGTTTCTGAGTTGCTAGGCAAGAGTTATGGCGTAGCAAAATTACCTTATGCTGTACTTATTGATGACAAGGGTATCATCAGTTCTATGGGCATTATCAATTCAAGAGAGCATCTGGATAGCCTGTTTGAGGCTAGAGAACATCAAGTTGCATCCATTCAGGAGTACCTGTCAAAACCCCAATTATTCGAACCACAATCTAACCTAAAGTCATAAGAGTTGTAGCTATGAAATTTTTAGACAAACTGTTTGAACAATCGTCACGTTCAGTGGCCCAGCGCAGTTCTAGGCGCGGCTTTTTAAAAGTCTTTTCCACGGCATTAGTCGGTGGTGCATCTATTCCTTTATTACCTGTTGCTAGGGCAGAAAAGCCGTTGCAGCCGGTTGAAAGTGGTGACTCTACTAGTTGTGATTACTGGCGTTATTGCGCGGTGGACGGATTCTTGTGTGCCTGTTGTGGCGGCACGGTTAACAGCTGCCCACCAGGAACAGAAATGTCTACCATTACTTGGATTGGTACTTGTCAAAACCCTGATGATGGACGCAGTTATGTTATCTCTTATAACGACTGTTGTGGTAAAACCCAATGTGGTACTTGCCTGTGTCAACGCGATGAACGTGACAGACCCTTGTATCGAGCCGATAAATCGAATGATGTCAACTGGTGTCTAGGTTCTACCAGTTCGGTTTACCATTGCTCAACAGCGATTGTCATAGGAATAGCGCTGGATCAATAGTGAAACTAACTATTGGTGTTTTAACAGTATTGTTAGCAGGTGTTTGCTTGGCTGTTGATATTGATGATAAGCGCGCACGCTTCAATTATCAAATGTTTTGTCAGGGCTGTCATACGCCTGATGGAGTGGGCGGTAACGGCGTGCCAAGGCTTAAAGGTCACGTGGGCTATTTTATGCGCAGCGATGAAGGTAAAGCCTTTCTGGTTCGTGTGCCAGGTGCGGCCAATTCCGTGTTAGATAATGAGCAACTAGCAGAAGTGATGAACTGGATGCTGTTGCAATTCGCAGAAGATAGTCTACCTGAAAACTGGCAGCATTATACACCTGGACAAGTAGGACAATACCGTCAGCAACCGCTAATGGAAATTATTAAATATCGCCAATCGCTGATGCAATCCGTCTTATCTAAATAACCACACAGGGTACTACTTTATGTTAAAACTCATCCCGTTTATTTTATTTGCTTTAACTACCGTAACTGCCAGCGCTGCTGATGGTGAGCAGCTAAGTCGCCAATGTGCTGCTTGTCATGGCGTGAAAGGTATTTCACCTGGCCCAGTTTGGCCGAATCTCGCTGGGCAAAAAGCGGAGTATTTGGCTACCCAGATAAAACTGTTTCAATCGGGTGAGCGCAATGAGCCGCAAATGTCGCCTTTTGTTGCCAATTTAACGGAAGCTGATATTAATGCCTTAGCAGATTATTACGCTAGTTTGCCATCAGCTTCAAAAACCCAGTCCGAAAGTGAAGTTGCAGCAGTTAATACACGCGCTTTCTGCATTTCTTGTCATGGTATAAAAGGTGAGAGCGTTAACTCAGAATGGCCAAACTTAGCAGGGCAAAAAAGCAATTATATATTGAAACAACTAAAAGATTATAAAAGCGGTAAGCGTAAAAATCCATTAATGAATCAAATCGCATCGGAGATTAATCAACAGCAAATGGATGAAATTGCGGATTACTATAGTAAGTTATAGCTACTGATTTAACAAAGTAGTATCCCAGACAGAAAGATTCGCCCCCCAAATACGCTTGGACGTTTACGTCCAAAACAGTCGCCCAGTACAAATTTGTGTGCTGTACTTACTAGGTCTTGATTCAACCGCCGATGATAAGGGCAAATTTGCAGCCATTGGTAGTGCCATGATTGTCGTTGGTGCATCGATTGGTCCAGCTATAGGAGGTATATTGGTTGAAACAGGTGGTTATCAAATGCTTGTCTGGTTTATTGGTGCGGATGGCGTTATCGCGCTGTTACTTCTTATGTTTGTATTGCGAAATTAAGCGGCGAAACCTTAAATAGTCTCGTTAGAGCAAACAGGGCATGGATGGATTGAACTCTAGTTTCTTCGGTAGTATGATGCGCCCGATGAGTGAACAAGAAGCCGAAAACAAACAAAGGCGTGGCCGCCCTCGATTATCCAAGCAACAAGCTGATGCCTCGAAGACCAAGATTGTTGGAGTCGCTAGGAATTTGTTTGCCGAACACGGCTACGAAGGCGTCTCCATTCGCAAGATTGCAAAGGATGTAGAATGTTCATTAGGCGTGATATACAACCACTTTGAAAGTAAGCGAGAAATACTCCAAAGTATTTGGGATGACATTCTTTTACTAGCGTTTAAAAAATGCCATGATGCAGCTTCCGAATACGATACACCATTATCTAGACTGCGCATATTTTGCACCACTTACGTTCAATATTGGCGCGATTCCCCCGAACATTTTCGAATGATTTATTTGCTGGATGAACGCGGAAGTCAAGATCAATTTTATCCGAAACAATCTTTCTCCTATTTGAAATACCAATGGGTCACGCAGCAAATTGAAACAGGGGTACAGTCTGGTGAACTGCGAAGCATAAATGAGCCAGCTAGAGTTGATATTATTGCTAAAGCGTTATATTCGTTATGTCAGGGTTTGGCTTATGCCACGGTGTTTAGGAACTTCTCTAAGGAATTTAGCGATGCTAATTTTGACCAGGATTTGATTGAATCAGCAATTGATGCCTTATTGGCAGGGTATTTTGATGTTTAGTTGTACATCATTAATGTGCTCAGTTTTAGTTTGTTAAACAGCATGTGGAAAGATCGTGATGACTTAGCTAGCCATTTAAATCATTTTCGAACAAACTTTGATCAACGATTCACGAAAGACAAAGTAGATTAGTGATAAATTTTCAGTCGAAATGATTTTGACAAAATAGCTCTAAGAGCTATAATGGTTATGATTTTAATTTATTGGTTATGACCATGTTGACCCTCGCTTCTCGTGAAGCCAAAGAACGATTTGGCACATTACTGGACACAGTACAAAGTGAACCAGTAACTATTTTGAAAAATGGCAGACCCACGGCTATTGTATTATCGCCAAGTGAATACGCGCGTTTAGGTGGCTCTCGTGAGCGTATCTTTTCCTTAATGGATAAGATGCAAGCTGAAGCCGAAGCTAATGGTATGACGCCAGAAATTTTTGACGCGATTATGAATGAGTAATCCACTCTTTATTGTTGATACCAATGTTCTAGTTAGTAGTGTTGTTTTTAGGAACAGTACGCCAAGCAATGCTCTAAAAAAAGCACTTACTGAAGGGGTATTAGTTTTCACTCAAGAGACTATGGATGAATTTCGAGAAGTGGTATTGAGACCTAAATTTGATGCTTACGTTACTCGACAAAAACGCCAAGCCTTTTATGGTGAAATGGTTAGCTCAGCTTTAAAAGTAAAAACTAAGCCTTGCAATATAAAATGTCGTGACCCTAAAGACCAAAAATTTTTGGAGGCCTTAACCGATGAAAAAATTGATTATTTAATTACGGGCGATCAAGATTTATTGGTTCTGAAGCAAATCAATAGTTGTCAAATTATCACTCCAGCAGAATTCCTAAAGCAAAAACTGTAATTCCACTCTTGGCATCTACATTAATCATTAGTATTGTAGCTCTCCATGTCATTGGAGATAAAGGATACAGAACAACACCAAAATCGTTTTGAACAGCTAAGTTCTAATCTGAGTTTTTGTTAGGTTGTATAAGATGAATTTGTAATGACGTAATCTGTACTCAAGTCACAACCCCAAACTTTTGATTTATATTTACCACATCCAATTAACACGCTTATAGATACTTTCTTTGAGTTTCGAATGTTTTCAGATAACTGTCCTAAATTTTGATTTTTTTCTTTGCCATTCTTATATAGGATTAAATTCTGAATGCTGATTGAGATATCCTCGCGTTTAATGTGAGATATATTGTTATCTAGTTTGGTTTTTCCAATCGCCATGACTATTCTGCCCCAATTGGGGTCAGCACCGTTTATCGCACATTTAACTAAGGGTGAGTTGATAATAGATTTTGCTAATTTTTTTGAGTCACTTTGTGAGTATCCACTTGATACTTCCACTTCAAGCAATTTTGTCGCCCCTTCAGCCTCTAGAGCTATTTTATGAGTAATTTTTAGCAATGCTGCTGTTAATAAATTTTCAAATTCCATATCATCAGTAGTATTTGCTTCTTCGCCAGTCGAGCAAATTATCGCCATATCACTTGTGCTAGTATCTGAATCAATGCTTAGACAGTTTAATGTTAAGTTGCAAGCTGATTTAAATATTTGGTTCAAATCTTTGTTGTTACAAGAATAGTTTGTATAAATGAATACAAGCATTGTAGCCATGTCAGGTTCTATCATCCCTGCTCCTTTAGCATAGGCTGCTACCCATATACTACCCTTACGTACAGTTACCTTCTTTGCTGTTCTGTCTGTAGTCAATATGCTTTCTGCGACTTCATCAATACCATCTTTATGTAGACCTTTAATTAGTTCTGGAATTTTCATCAGAATACTTTTAGCAGGTAACGGTGTTCCAATAACTCCAGTACAAGCGACGCAAATGTCTTGAGAGTTAATGCCGAGTTGATCTGCAATAGCACTTCTTATTTGTTTAATATTAACCCTGCATGAATATATCATAATTTTATGTTATAATACTAGTCATGAAACAAGTAGATTTAAGAACCCTTAGCCCCGAGTCTCGACTAGAATTGAAAAAAATTTGTCTTCGCCTTTACAAGAAGGGAGACCGTACAAAAAAAACCATAGCCGAAGAGCTTGGTCTTCGCTATATCACGGTATCAGAATGGCTACGTGAATATAAAGCATCAGGCGAAAAGCTCACCAAAGAAAAACCACGAGGACGCCCATTGGGAGTGGGACGGGACTTAACACCGGAGCAAGAAAAACATATTCAGAAGTTGATTATTGATAAGGCACCAGACCAGTTAAAGTTGGATTTTGCACTGTGGTCAATCAAAGCAGTTCAACAATTGATTGATGATGAATTTTCAATTGATTTAGCCTATCGAACTGTCTGTCTTTACCTTAATCGTTGGGGTTTTACCCCCCAGCGTCCAGTCAAACGTAGTTATGAACAGCAACCTGCTCAAGTTCAACAGTGGCTTGATGAAGATTATCCTGCAATTCACCAACGCGCCCAGGATGAAGACGCAGAAATTCACTGGGGTGATGAAACAGGTATTTCGAGTCAAGAGCATTATCCTCGCGGTTATGCTCCTAAAGGGCAAACACCAGTTTTAGTATTATCTCAGGCTAAGCGTGAACGAGTTAACATGGTGTCAACCATTACTAATCAAGGAAAACTTCATTTTATGGTCTATGACGATAAGTTCACGGCTCAGGTCTTCATCAAATTTTTGAAACAATTAATAAAGCAATCATCTAAAAAGGTTTTTTTGATTGTTGATAACTTACGCGTACATCATGCTAAATTGGTTCAAGAATGGTTAGCAGGTAATACTGAAAAAATTGAGGTCTTCTATCTGCCTAGCTATTCCCCTGAACTTAACCCCGATGAGTATCTCAATTGTGATTTAAAGCGCTCAATGGGTGCTGATAAACCGACTCGAAAGAAAGGGGATATTGCTAAAAAATTAGATAAGCATATGAATCTGCTACAACAGCAACCCGAAAGAATTCAATCTTATTTCAAGCATCAGAAAATTAAATATGCAGCTTAATAATTTCGAATATTTAATGCAGAGTTAATATCATCGAATTCTTTCTCAGAAAAAAGCCCAGCATTTTTGCTTATTACCAGCAAGGCTTGAATCTTATTATTCACTGTCGCATCCTTACTTAGAATGACAGTAGGGCTTGCACACAAACTTTTAGTGAAGAGGGCTGAACATTGTACAGTTTTATCAAAGACTACTAGGCTAATCTTTACAAAAAATTTTTTCCTTCTACCGTAAGTGTATTTGACAGTGTGCCGGGTAATCTTTCGTTAAATCCATCTTCAACCCATATTGGGTCATCCCCCTTAATGAGAATGCTATCTTCTGGTGTGTTCTCATACACGGATTTGTTACTCCAGATTTTTTTCATTCTGGTTTTTCTCTAAGTAGTCGGTACTGAAAAATTAGCAATTTGAGGATTACAATTATAGTGATTGAGTATTGAATATGAGGATATTGTTTTCAAAAATGATAATAAAAGTAGCTTTTGGTGCGTTATCAGGATAGCTAACATCAACATTTTGATAGACAAAGAAAAAGGGAATTATATAGGTAACTTGACAGAATGTCGAATTTCCAGCGATTAAAACAAAACCAAACTTGACAAAATATTTTATTTTGATACAATATTATCAAGTTAAATCATTAATATAAAAAGAAATGTCAAAAGTAAAAACATTAAGTTTGTTCAATTTAATGAGTCTTTATCCAACAATAAATAGTGCGATTGATTATTTTATATCAGTAAGGTGGTCGGGTAAGGTTGAATGCGCTAAATGTCATTCGGACTCTAAAATAACACCGCAAAAAAAGCATGGTGACTATTGGTGTGGTTCTTGTAGAAGCTACTTTAATGTCTTTACTAACACCCCTTTAGAGCGAAATAAAATAGATGCTAGGAAATGGCTATTTGCATCTTATTTATTATTAACATCGAGAAAAGGTATTAGTAGCTTACAATTAAGCAAAGAATTAGATATAACGCAAACTACAGCATGGTATATGATGCACCGTTTACGCGTAGCTTGCGAGTCTAACGATACTTTATTAAAAGGCATTGTCGAAATTGATGAGACTTATATTGGGGGTAAAGAAAAAAATAAACATTCATCAAAGCGCGCCAAGGGAACTCAAGGTAGAAGCACTAAAACAAAAACTGCGGTAGTTGGAATGAGAAATAGAAACGGACAAGTCAAAGCAAATACTATGGACGTTATTAATACAGCTACAATGCAGTCACTGATTGATAATAATATTGAGTTGAACAGTACTATTTGTACTGATGAGGCTAGATTTTACCAAGGAATTACGGGCTATCAAAAAATGATGGTTAATCATTCAGTAGGTGAATTTGTAGATGGGATGGCAAGTACTAATGCCATTGAGTCAGTTTGGGCTGTCCTAAAACGAGGTTATTACGGCACATTTCATCATTTCAGTAAAAAGCACATTAATAGATATGTGAATGAATTTACATTCAGATTGAATGAAGGTAATTGCGCAATTGATACAACTGACAGAATAGACAGCTTATTCGAGAACATGATAGGAAAAGGAATAACATTCGCAGAATTAACATCAACTTAATTGCCAGTATGTCCTAAGGTAGCTTAATATGAGTGATAGTAATGCAGTAACTCAAAAAATAGAGTACTCATTGACTCCTCATGAATTAAACACGAGGGCTTCACAATTAATAAGCGAAATTCATCAACAAACATTTGGCAATTTACCATTGATACTCAGTAGAATTATTGAGTCGAAATCATGGCAAGAGATGCCAACGCCTTTTAAAAATTTTGGAGAATATGCATTTAGTCAATCAGTAGATGGTTTAGCAATAGACTCGAATCAAAAATTGTTTTTTCTAAAAAGCTCAATGGATACTGAATATAAACATATAATAGAGTGGAAAGATGTACTTACTGTTTTGGAAAAGATGATTAAAACTAAGCCAATTTCAGAGAGGGGCAAAATAAATAATAGTTGCCTTTCGCTTGAAAGGTTGTCTAAATCCGAAGAGTTTAAAGATAAAATAACATACTACCCATCACGGACATCAGGGGGAGATAGTAAAATTATACGCCTTAGCAAGACAAAAAATGATTATCTCAATAAAATTGCATCTGGAAAAATCACTAAAAAGAAGGCGTTATTAGAAGCTGGATTAATTAATAAAGAAAATATGCCATATAATAGAGCAACATCTGCTTTTAAGGCACTATCTGAAAGTCAGAGGAAAGATTTTATAAAGTGGTTGACTTCAAACAATTACTTAACTTAATCCTTAAGCATGTGTTTTAAAATGTGGTTCGAACCACATTTTTAATCTATATTATTGATATTAATAAACATGTTATTTTAAAATGACTATTGTGACCGACCCTAGAAGACTTTTTACTCTTGAGCAAAAAACAAAGTTGTTTAATAGAGCAAGGGGGATATGCGAAAAGTGCCATCAAGAACTTGACCCTGAAGATTGGCACGCTCATCATGTTGTTCCGCATAAAGATGGAGGACAAACTCATATTGATAATGGTCAAGCGCTATGTGTTGATTGTCACAAGTTCATTCATCGAGAATCCATTGATAAAGATATTTACCCTAGCTTTCGCAAAGATTACTCATGGCAAGAAAGAGCAATACAGACATACATTGATGGAGAAAATTTATATTATAGTGCTACAAGGGAAATACAACAGGCATATGTAGTAGAAGTGTCGCCATCAGGAGGAAAAACTATCTTTTCTATGAAATTAGCTTTAGAAATGATTAATAAGGACTTAATTGACCGTGTTGTATGGATTGTTCCTAGAGAATCTATAAAAATGGGCTTTGTTGATGATAGTAAAAAAGCTGGAAACGTTACAGAAACGAAACGCAAAGAATTAGGAGGGTGCTATTTAGCTATTGAGGCAGATGCCCATTCTTCTCAATTAGGTCATTTGAAAAACCACCATGGGACTGTATTAACTTATCAAGCATTAACTCCAGCTACTCTTGAATACTTTGACTTATTATCAAGGAAACATAGATTATTATTTGTATTTGATGAAGCACATCATGGTGCCGATGGTCCAGATAATGCAATGAATACTTGGGGTCTTAACATGTTGAAAATTGCACAAATAGCCTGTTCTATTGTTGCAATGACAGGTACTCCAGTTAGGGCTGATGATAAACGAATTCCATTCCTAAACTATTCGGAAGAAGAAGAAATTGATGTTATGGGGACTCCTCGAATAGCAATAAAGGTAGAACCATCCTTTAAGTTTACATATAGGCAAGCTGTTCAAGCTGGAGTTGCTAGAAGAATTATGTGCCTTAACGTAGACCCCGAAATCGAATATTCTAAAAACAGGGATGACCATGTTACTATAAAGAAAATGCCATTATCTCAAATCCCTGCGGGGGATTTAAAGTACGTTCAATACACTCCCTTAGATAAAGATGATGGTATCATTGACGACATGCTCAAGAAGGCATATGAAGAAATACAACGAATGAGAAGGAACGGAGACTCGGATGCGGCATGCTTAGTGACTGTTCAGAGAAACAGTAAGCGTGTATCTGATGCTTTAAATCATGTGTCAGACAGAATTAACTCTTTGTTTAATATCACTCCTATATCAGTAGAAAGTGCTTATGGAGATGAAGCAAGAGTGGCTATTAAAAGATTTAAACAGGGTAAAGAAGAATTTATTGTATCTAAAGAAATGGTTTCTGAGGGAACAAATTTACCAAGAATAAGAGTTGTCTGCATTTTAAGAAATATTGGGAATAGTACATTTTATGAGCAATTAGTTCACAGAGCCACTAGAAATGATGCAGATAATCGACCAGAAGATGCGATAATAATCCAATTAACTTATCCTAATCTTGTAGAATGGGGAGCTACTCTTGAAAATGATAGTCGATTAATTTGGTTGCCCGAAGAGCATGATGGTGGTGAGGGTGGCGGAGGTACAGGTGAAGGAGATGCCCCTGAGATAATTGGGCTTAATGCCTCGTTATATTCTGAAAATGATGAGGTGATAATAGGCGGTGAAGATTATACAGACACAGACCCTTTTGCCAAAATATTAATTGATGACGTTTCTCCTATTGGTGTTAATAGAGCTCAGTTAAACGTGATATTGAGACAAATGAAAAATAAAAATATGGATATAAATCAAAATTTAATTAACTCTGAGAAACATGAATCACCACAAGAAGAATTTAATAGAAAGAGGCAATACTTAGCCAAAGCTGTTAGTAAGATAGCCTTTTCTTCAAAATATGAACATAACGAAATATGGAATAGGCTTAAGAGAGCATCAAATGTCCCATTAAAAATGTCAATAACCGAAATATCAACTAAGCATGACGAACCTTTAAAAGCGATAAATTCTATGGTTAATGCTCTCAGAAAAATAGACTGGACTTCTGACGATTACAATAGCACTGGTGAAAATAATGACGACTAAAAACATAATCCCTACACAGCTAGAACTGCCTTTAACTCCTCAAGATTTAAATAAAAGAGCGTCACAACTAATCACAGAGTTACATCATTACACTTTTAATAATCTTCCTCTGGTACTTGAGAATATTATACAATCAAAATCTTGGTCTAAACTCCCTACTAAGTTTAAGAATTTTGGAGAGTACGCTCTAAGTCAATCTGTCGATGGTCTTTGTATTGATAGTAATGAAAAATTGTGGGTGTTAAGGTCTGCCATGAATGTGAATAAAACCCATATTCAAGAATGGAAAGATGTTTTAATGGAATTAGAAAAAATGATAAAAACACAACCCAAACTTATTCAACAATTAGGAAATAGAGCATTGTCGTTAGAAAGATTAGCAAAATCCCCAGAGTTAAGTAAAAGAATAACATATTATCCTCCTCAAGCAACAGGGGGCGATAGAGATATTCTTAGGCTAAACACAAAGAATGAATCCTATCTAAGAAGAATTGCAGTTGGCGAAATAAGTAAAGGTAACGCGCTTGTTGATGCAGGGTTCTCAAATCAAAATAAAAACCTTGTAAGGGCTAAGTCAGCTTTAGCTACTCTCAATCAAGAGGATAAAGAGAAAATAATAAAATGGATGAAAGAAACTAATTTCTTAAAAGGTAACTTATAATGAATGTTAAGCAACTGCAAAAATCTGCAAAAATACTCACAAATTTACCTTCAGTAGAACATAAAAAGCCAAAGACTCCAAATAAAACCGAACTCAACAAAAAATTCATTATGAGGCTCAAAAATAATAAGCCAGCAATTATTGAGGTTTAATTGAGTCATGGCGCTTTTGTCAAGTTACCTATATAATTCCCAAGAAAAATATCATCCATTTTTTCAAATTCCAGGCGCAAGCAGCCATCAGTAAATTGATTGAATCGCCCTCACTGCCTTTAAGCCAGTTCCTTGATAATCGATAATCGTGTTTGAGGTGCCCAATAATAGGTTCAATCGCTGCACGTTGCCGACATAATATTCGCTTCTTTTGGGATTGATACGGCGTATCTCGTTTCAGCTTTTTATTGGGTAATAACACCTCAACATCAACATGCTTGCTTGCACCTCGATAACCACGGTCAAGCACAGCTAGCCCGCATATTTCATAAAAAAAAGTACGGTGCTTGTTTAATGCGTTATAATTCAATGTGTTAAGTCAAAATTATAAGCCAAGCACCGATGACAGATTGTACCTCAACTTCTACTTACTTTTCACCTTTAAATCGCCGTCAAATCGAAACTCAATTTAGTGGTGGCGATATGACCAGCGATGCTGGTGTTTTATTGCTCAGAGAGCTTGATAAACACTTATGTCTAAGCAAGCAAGTGGCATCGGTATTTCCCGATACCCGGCACAGCAGTTATGTGAAACATTCACTGCAGAGTTTGATTCGTCAACGCTTGTATAGCTTATGCATGGGTTACGAAGACCTTAACGATCACGAGACCTTGCGACACGATAAGGCATTACAAACGGCAACGGAAGCTGATCAAGTACTGGGAAGCCAGTCGACATTGTGTCGATTAGAACAATCATTTACTGCGCAATCAAACATTGCCATTCATGACGTATTGTTGAACCTATTTATTGATTCGTTTGATAGTGCCCCAGAGGAATTAATTCTCGACTTCGATGCCACTGATGATCGCGTCCATGGTACGCAAGAAGGTCGCTCTTACAATGGTTATTATCGGCATTATTGTTTTTTACCCTTGTATGTATTCTGCGGTGAACAACTGTTGGTCAGCTATCTTCGACCCAGTAATATCGATGGCGCGAAGCACAGTTGGGCGATTCTCAGTTTGTTGGTAAAACGGTTGCGTAAACAGTGGCCTAATGTCAGAATCATTATACGTGGCGATAGTGGGTTTTGTCGGCATCAAATGATGAATTGGTGTGAGCGTCATGATGTTGGTTACGTGCTGGGCATTGCAAAAAATAGCCGAATACTAGAGATGCTGTCACCCTGGATTGATGCGGTCAATGAACAATATGAACGATCTGGAAACCCCTTGCGCTGGTTTACTCATATCCAGTATGCAGCTCAATCATGGTCGCGTCAACGCCGTGTCATCGCTAAAATTGAACATACTGGAAAAGGCATGAACCCGCGATTTGTGGTGACGAATTTATCGGGCGAACATCAAGCTATTTATGAGGATCTCTATTGTGCCCGTGGCGAAATGGAAAACCATATTAAAGAACAGCAACTCGATATGTTTGCTGACCGAACGAGTTGTCATCACTGGTGGCCTAATCAATGGCGACTGTTGTTATCGTCACTGGCTTATGTGTTGATGGAGCGACTACGTCATCACTGCTTAAAAAGCACTGTTTTTGCCCAATTACAAGTAGGAACCATACGCCTTAAATTACTCAAAGTGGCTGCCGTTATTTTATCCAATACCAGGCGTATACGCTTACTATTACCCAGCGCATATCCTTATCAAGATATCTTCGAGTTGGTCGTCGCCCGGCTTAAACCTGGATAAGACTGTAAAAAGTGCTGCCCCGGCACGAGAACAAACAATGGGGGTAAGGGGGAGTTATGTCTGAAATTCGGGCAAAGAGCATATTAAGCTACGTATTCAACAAACTTAAACTAAATTAAAGCAGGATAATCCAACTTCACCTTAAACTCGAAGTTATTTGTAGGTTTATGAAATATGCGGGCTAGTTCTATTGTTGTTTGCCGATGCTCATGAGCAGATTCTAAAGCTGCTTTCAAATTCTTTGAGTCATGTTCATTTTCATCATGGCTGGCTACGCCAACAATGACCTGACTTTTCTGTGTGGCTACAATTGATGCTTTACGTCCCTACTCATAGGGCTTATGGTCTTTGCCTTTGCCGACACAGTAAATGTCAGGTTCATGTAGTGAGTACACTTTGTTTTTATCTTTAGGTTGTTGAATTAGTACACGCTCATACAATTCAAACGATTCTGTCTGTAACGCCAATACTGTTGCTGGTAATTTTCGTTGTAATTCACGCAGTAAAATACCAGCTATAGTTCTTAAACGTTTTAATGCTTTACGTGCTTTAGCACGTCGTTTTACATGACGAAAATAACGACAAGATAAACGTAATTCTTTCACTTCTTTGACAAAGGTTCGACGTTGTTGAATTCCTTCTTCTTTAGCTAACTTATTCAACCGATTAATAATCTTGATTGCCAACTTACTATCGGTTGGGTAAGTAATCGCTTTTTCTTGTACCGTACTATCAACCAATACCGTGATTTCCTCCGATGCCTGTCCATGCAATAGTACGCTACTATGAAAAAGTTGCTTCACGCCCTCTTCGCCAATACGTTGACGAAACTTAACCAACTCAGTTGAATGACAAGGAGGCAATGTTTGAAACACCGTCTCTCCACAGAATACTTGATAGTAGGGATTCATTTGCCACTGTTCAACGACTGAATCATCACTCAAATTGTACAGTTGCTTTAACATTAACAGACCACTCATAAGTCGAATTGGTTTAGCACGGCGCCCTTTAGCACTGTATAAAGGGCTGAGCGATGACTCGATACTTGACCAATCTAGTTCACGACTCAAGGCCAGTAGCATATGATTGGGATTGAGTTGGCTGGCTATATCAAAAAAGCCAGTTTGGGGAGATATTACCGGTGATTGAGGGAGCATTGCTTAAATGAATTCGACCAAAAATAAGAGACCATTTTAACATATCTGCTCGAAATCACACTGACATAGTAACAAAATATATATAATAATCAAATAGATAAATGTTTTTCAGGACTGACTAATTAAACACAACCAATATAGTTCTCAAGCTAGTATCAGTCAGAAATATGGCTTAACTATATCTAACTTTATTATATCTATAAGAAATTAAATACTTACTAATTTGATGACTCATCTATATCAAAAAGATTTGCCATTTGTTTAGTGATAGATAAATAGACGAACCTATTAACACGGATAATATTAATCCAATCTTTCTAAAAGTTAATAGCATTATTCCGATAGCTATAATAAATGGTAATGGTGATTTATCTATTTCTTGAAATGAGCAATATACTACTAAATTTATAAAAACTGCTGTAGGGAGTAAAGATTTTATATTATTAGTGACTTTTTCCGTAAAATTTAAAGGAATAATTGATGGTATAATCCGTACAATAATACTAATTACAAATAGTAGAATAATACCTATGTATACTGTATCAATATTCATTAGCTACTTTTTTTAAAGTCGAGTAATAGATAGCAAACTATAATACTAGGTATCCAAAAATATTTATCTCCTACAATTAATATCATTGCAATTGATGATATGAATGCTAGTGTCAAATTAATGTACTGTTGAGATGCTTTATTAAATTCAATAATATTTAAAATACTTAGTAAAATTAAAATTGCATTTATCGGAAATGTTAAACCTGATATTAATTGGTTCACCTCATTAGGTAAGTGCTTTGCTAACAATACTCCAATAGCTGTTGATAATGACCAAAATAGAACTATTGTTAAACGTATAATTATCTTGCTTTTTATATCATCAGTATTTGATTCAACAGCATAAGATTCATCTGCTAACCAATGTCCAAGGCAAGCTCTATTAAATTTATTAGTATTCAAGTGGTTAGTTCCTGATAAACTCATAGGGATATATCTTAAGTTAATACTCAATATTATTATAAATACAGTAATATAACCTACACTTTCGATATCTTGATTAACAAAACCTAGAAAAGTAAATTGCCCACTCCCTGTAAAACCAATTATGCTCATTAGAAATACTTCAATGAAGCTCCAATCTTCTTGTGCTGCTAATATGCCAAATAAAATCCCAATAGGTGCTAAAGCTATACCTACTGGTATAACTTTTACGTAAATTTGTTTATAGCTCATTGCTATTTTTAATCAATTTTCGATGCAAGGGCAATTTAGAGAATTATTCCTTATGGGGCGCATTTTCCTATTATTTACTCCAATTAGTACTTGGTCATTATCTGTTAGCACATTCATGTTAGGGCAAATTATATCTAAATGGTACTGAGTGTAAGGTGTCAAGCCTAAGCCAAAATGAATGCATCCATTTTTACCTCCATAAGCCTCATTCATTGCATGATTACCATCGCGAATATTAATACCACTGTTTATTGTACTGGTCAAGTCTAATTGGACACTTTGATGAAGGAATTTTCAAACGCCACAGGACAATTATAATATAAAGTAGGATGTAATCGTTTGTGGTTGTAATAACGGATGTATAAGTTAATATCATTCGCCATTATTAGTCGAGTAGCATATTGATTACCATATAGCCACTCAGATTTTAAGCTGCCAAAAAAACGCTCAACGACAGCATTGTCGTAACAATTACCTTTACCACTCATAGAAGGTATTATTGAATGATTTTTTAATAGTTTTTGATAAGCCTTACAGGCGTATTGGCTACCTCGGTCACTATGGAATATTAGTCCGTTGTTTGGTTGGCGTAAGTTAATAGCCATTATCATCGCTCGAATGACTAAGGCTTGATTCATTCATTTATCAGCAGCCCAACCAATGACTTTACGGGAATATAAATCAATAACAACAGCAAGATAAAGCCAGCCTTCTTGTGTTCGACAATAAGTAATATCACCTGCCCAAATTTGATTGGGCTGTTTAGGGTTAAATTGTTGATCAACCAGATTGTTAGCATAGCCATGATTATGACCACTGTCAGTTGTCACCTTATAAGCTTGTCGTTGTTTTGAGACAAGATTGAGTGTTTTCATCAATCGTTTAGCTTTATCACGACCCACTTTGAAGCCTTCTTCACGTAGCGCTTTAGAGAGCCCTCTAGACCCTAAGCTTTCTCGAGAATCAGCATGCAACGCCTTACAACGACGATGTAAATGTAATGTCTCAGCACTAATAATTTTGCTAGGGCTTCTACGCCAAGCATAATAACTACTGCTGCTAACAGCCATTACATGACAAAGTGTTGTCACAGGATAATGCTCCGACTCTCGAATAATGAAATCATATTTTATTTCATTTCGCTCGCAAAGAAGGCACTTGCCTTTTTTAATATTTCTTTTTCCATTTTTAGCTTTTTAATATCACGACGCAGTTGGTTAAGTTCAGCACGTTCTTCACTCGATAGTCTAAGCCCTGATTTCTTATCAGCTTGTTCTTGTTTCCAACGATACAGCAAATTAGTACGAACACCAAGGCTATTAGCTGCTTCACTAACACTGTAGTTTTGATCGGTAATAAGCGCAATGGCTTCTTCTTTAAATTCGTCACTATATTGCTTCGGTTTTTGTTTGGTTGTCATTTAACATCTCTGAGATAAAAGTTAGTATTTTACCCTTCATCGAAGTGTCCGTTTTAACTATACCATATATGGACGCCTCCTAAATTACAAGCACTAAAAATCCATTAGCAGCAAAAATGTTAGCTATTGATATGGACTCATCAATATAGACCATAAAGGCAGGATGCCTGCACTGTGTCTGGAACACAGTGAATATAGGAAATATATTGGTATGGACAGGTAGAAGGCAACGCCTTCCTTTTATTTAGCTTATAAATTCATTCCAAGAAGAGATGTTATTTTATAATGTATCTTAACGTTACTAATGGTGAAGAGTCACGATTGCAACCATATATTCGGGCTGTTGATGGTATCGATTACCTGCCCCTGATGAGATCCGCCCCTTATCATCCTCAATCAGTACATCGAATATAAAATCCTTGGTATACAACAGGTTTTTGATAAGGAAGGGAATCGTTTACTTTCATCATATTATGCAATCGTTAAGATGAGATAATTATTGGTTATAGACTTAGTTACTATACATCAATGGTGATGGTGGATAATTGAATGCTTTTTTGGTTGTTAATACCGCCCAAATAATACGAGTAAGTTTATTAGCAAGGGCTACCATTGTTTTCGGTTTCCCAATTCGTTTTTCAAGGCTGCACACCCATTGGTTTAACGCATCATCTTTACCCGAAGACCACCGCATTACTGTTCGTGAACCATGAATTAATAAGGTTCTTAACATTCGGTTACCTCGTTTGCTTATACCCGTTTGTGATGAATGATTGCCACTAGCAAAAGTTCTTGGTGTCAACCCAAGATATGCAGAAAGTTCTCGCCCATTTTTAAATGAATGAACATCAATACTAGCAATAAAGTTAGCTGCAATAATCGGTCCAATCCCAGGGATAGTTTGAATGAGTTTATAGTTAGGCTGTGTTGATGCATGCTGCTTCAACTCTTGTTCTAAGGATTCAATTGATTCATTCAGTTGCTTAATATCATTCCAATAATGCTGTATTAAATTCCTCGCTGTGTGGGTTAATCCATATATGGACGCCTCCTAAATTACAAGCACTAAAAATCCATTAGCAGCAAAAATGTTAGCTATTGATATGGACTCATCAATATAGACCATAAAGGCAGGATGCCTGCACTGTGTCTGGAACACAGTGAATATAGGAAATATATTGGTATGGACAGGTAGAAGGCAACGCCTTCCTTTTATTTAGCTTATAAATTCATTCCAAGAAGAGATGTTATTTTATAATGTATCTTAACGTTACTAATGGTGAAGAGTCACGATTGCAACCATATATTCGGGCTGTTGATGGTATCGATTACCTGCCCCTGATGAGATCCGCCCCTTATCATCCTCAATCAGTACATCGAATATAAAATCCTTGGTATACAACAGGTTTTTGATAAGGAAGGGAATCGTTTACTTTCATCATATTATGCAATCGTTAAGATGAGATAATTATTGGTTATAGACTTAGTTACTATACATCAATGGTGATGGTGGATAATTGAATGCTTTTTTGGTTGTTAATACCGCCCAAATAATACGAGTAAGTTTATTAGCAAGGGCTACCATTGTTTTCGGTTTCCCAATTCGTTTTTCAAGGCTGCACACCCATTGGTTTAACGCATCATCTTTACCCGAAGACCACCGCATTACTGTTCGTGAACCATGAATTAATAAGGTTCTTAACATTCGGTTACCTCGTTTGCTTATACCCGTTTGTGATGAATGATTGCCACTAGCAAAAGTTCTTGGTGTCAACCCAAGATATGCAGAAAGTTCTCGCCCATTTTTAAATGAATGAACATCAATACTAGCAATAAAGTTAGCTGCAATAATCGGTCCAATCCCAGGGATAGTTTGAATGAGTTTATAGTTAGGCTGTGTTGATGCATGCTGCTTCAACTCTTGTTCTAAGGATTCAATTGATTCATTCAGTTGCTTAATATCATTCCAATAATGCTGTATTAAATTCCTCGCTGTGTGGGTTAATCCATATATGGACGCCTCCTAAATTACAAGCACTAAAAATCCATTAGCAGCAAAAATGTTAGCTATTGATATGGACTCATCAATATAGACCATAAAGGCAGGATGCCTGCACTGTGTCTGGAACACAGTGAATATAGGAAATATATTGGTATGGACAGGTAGAAGGCAACGCCTTCCTTTTATTTAGCTTATAAATTCATTCCAAGAAGAGATGTTATTTTATAATGTATCTTAACGTTACTAATGGTGAAGAGTCACGATTGCAACCATATATTCGGGCTGTTGATGGTATCGATTACCTGCCCCTGATGAGATCCGCCCCTTATCATCCTCAATCAGTACATCGAATATAAAATCCTTGGTATACAACAGGTTTTTGATAAGGAAGGGAATCGTTTACTTTCATCATATTATGCAATCGTTAAGATGAGATAATTATTGGTTATAGACTTAGTTACTATACATCAATGGTGATGGTGGATAATTGAATGCTTTTTTGGTTGTTAATACCGCCCAAATAATACGAGTAAGTTTATTAGCAAGGGCTACCATTGTTTTCGGTTTCCCAATTCGTTTTTCAAGGCTGCACACCCATTGGTTTAACGCATCATCTTTACCCGAAGACCACCGCATTACTGTTCGTGAACCATGAATTAATAAGGTTCTTAACATTCGGTTACCTCGTTTGCTTATACCCGTTTGTGATGAATGATTGCCACTAGCAAAAGTTCTTGGTGTCAACCCAAGATATGCAGAAAGTTCTCGCCCATTTTTAAATGAATGAACATCAATACTAGCAATAAAGTTAGCTGCAATAATCGGTCCAATCCCAGGGATAGTTTGAATGAGTTTATAGTTAGGCTGTGTTGATGCATGCTGCTTCAACTCTTGTTCTAAGGATTCAATTGATTCATTCAGTTGCTTAATATCATTCCAATAATGCTGTATTAAATTCCTCGCTGTGTGGGTTAATCCATATATGGACGCCTCCTAAATTACAAGCACTAAAAATCCATTAGCAGCAAAAATGTTAGCTATTGATATGGACTCATCAATATAGACCATAAAGGCAGGATGCCTGCACTGTGTCTGGAACACAGTGAATATAGGAAATATATTGGTATGGACAGGTAGAAGGCAACGCCTTCCTTTTATTTAGCTTATAAATTCATTCCAAGAAGAGATGTTATTTTATAATGTATCTTAACGTTACTAATGGTGAAGAGTCACGATTGCAACCATATATTCGGGCTGTTGATGGTATCGATTACCTGCCCCTGATGAGATCCGCCCCTTATCATCCTCAATCAGTACATCGAATATAAAATCCTTGGTATACAACAGGTTTTTGATAAGGAAGGGAATCGTTTACTTTCATCATATTATGCAATCGTTAAGATGAGATAATTATTGGTTATAGACTTAGTTACTATACATCAATGGTGATGGTGGATAATTGAATGCTTTTTTGGTTGTTAATACCGCCCAAATAATACGAGTAAGTTTATTAGCAAGGGCTACCATTGTTTTCGGTTTCCCAATTCGTTTTTCAAGGCTGCACACCCATTGGTTTAACGCATCATCTTTACCCGAAGACCACCGCATTACTGTTCGTGAACCATGAATTAATAAGGTTCTTAACATTCGGTTACCTCGTTTGCTTATACCCGTTTGTGATGAATGATTGCCACTAGCAAAAGTTCTTGGTGTCAACCCAAGATATGCAGAAAGTTCTCGCCCATTTTTAAATGAATGAACATCAATACTAGCAATAAAGTTAGCTGCAATAATCGGTCCAATCCCAGGGATAGTTTGAATGAGTTTATAGTTAGGCTGTGTTGATGCATGCTGCTTCAACTCTTGTTCTAAGGATTCAATTGATTCATTCAGTTGCTTAATATCATTCCAATAATGCTGTATTAAATTCCTCGCTGTGTGGGTTAATCCATATATGGACGCCTCCTAAATTACAAGCACTAAAAATCCATTAGCAGCAAAAATGTTAGCTATTGATATGGACTCATCAATATAGACCATAAAGGCAGGATGCCTGCACTGTGTCTGGAACACAGTGAATATAGGAAATATATTGGTATGGACAGGTAGAAGGCAACGCCTTCCTTTTATTTAGCTTATAAATTCATTCCAAGAAGAGATGTTATTTTATAATGTATCTTAACGTTACTAATGGTGAAGAGTCACGATTGCAACCATATATTCGGGCTGTTGATGGTATCGATTACCTGCCCCTGATGAGATCCGCCCCTTATCATCCTCAATCAGTACATCGAATATAAAATCCTTGGTATACAACAGGTTTTTGATAAGGAAGGGAATCGTTTACTTTCATCATATTATGCAATCGTTAAGATGAGATAATTATTGGTTATAGACTTAGTTACTATACATCAATGGTGATGGTGGATAATTGAATGCTTTTTTGGTTGTTAATACCGCCCAAATAATACGAGTAAGTTTATTAGCAAGGGCTACCATTGTTTTCGGTTTCCCAATTCGTTTTTCAAGGCTGCACACCCATTGGTTTAACGCATCATCTTTACCCGAAGACCACCGCATTACTGTTCGTGAACCATGAATTAATAAGGTTCTTAACATTCGGTTACCTCGTTTGCTTATACCCGTTTGTGATGAATGATTGCCACTAGCAAAAGTTCTTGGTGTCAACCCAAGATATGCAGAAAGTTCTCGCCCATTTTTAAATGAATGAACATCAATACTAGCAATAAAGTTAGCTGCAATAATCGGTCCAATCCCAGGGATAGTTTGAATGAGTTTATAGTTAGGCTGTGTTGATGCATGCTGCTTCAACTCTTGTTCTAAGGATTCAATTGATTCATTCAGTTGCTTAATATCATTCCAATAATGCTGTATTAAATTCCTCGCTGTGTGGGTTAATCCATTAGCAGCATCTTCTAGTAATAGCGGTAACGCATTGAATAAAGCTATTTTTGTGGGTGCAATGATAATCCCATATTCACTCAAAAAGCCTCGTAGTTGATTGATATGTGCGGTTCGATATCTGACCTTTAGCTCTCTTGCGTTAATGAGTATCTGTAAATCTTGTTGATACAGTTTTTTAACTGATACAGGTCGTAAATTAGGTCGATAACTCGCTTCCATAATAGCTATCGCATCATTATGGTCAGTTTTGTTCCCGCGAACAAAAGGCTTAACATGTTGCGGTGGAATCAACATTACTTGATGCCCCATCGTTTCAAATTCTCGTCCCCAATAGTGAGAACTATAACATGCTTCCATAACAACAAGACAGGGTTCAAATTTATTAATGTAGTCATGTAATTGATTACGTTTCAATTTATTATTCGATTTTATTTGATGAGGATAATTAGATACGCAAACTTGAAAGATGGTTTTTGCAAGGTCGATACTGATGCGAGTACAATGGCTCATGATGGATGTCTCCGAAGTTTAAAATGTGTTTTATAGCACAGATTCGGGTACCTAGATACCGCTCTGGCTCACGCCAATTAGGAGGCGTCCATCACATCAGTACAATTTGCGAACTTATTTTTAGGTGGACCTACATAGAAGGGTTCTTACTCCAACCGCTTAGATTTCTGATTTTTTAGTGCTTGTGCATTTGGGGGCGAGATAACGGGCTTACTTGTTTTTGCCATCAGTAGCTGTCATGGAAACAGGGGTACAAATTTTACCCCACTTGCTGCTAAGTTCAGCATAGCGGGTATATTCTTTTTATGTGCTACTTAAGACGTTAATCAGTACAATTTGCGAACTTATTTTTAGGTGGACCTACATAGAAGGGTTCTTACTCCAACCGCTTAGATTTCTGATTTTTTAGTGCTTGTGCATTTGGGGGCGAGATAACGGGCTTACTTGTTTTTGCCATCAGTAGCTGTCATGGAAACAGGGGTACAAATTTTACCCCACTTGCTGCTAAGTTCAGCATAGCGGGTATATTCTTTTTATGTGCTACTTAAGACGTTAATCAGTACAATTTGCGAACTTATTTTTAGGTGGACCTACATAGAAGGGTTCTTACTCCAACCGCTTAGATTTCTGATTTTTTAGTGCTTGTGCATTTGGGGGCGAGATAACGGGCTTACTTGTTTTTGCCATCAGTAGCTGTCATGGAAACAGGGGTACAAATTTTACCCCACTTGCTGCTAAGTTCAGCATAGCGGGTATATTCTTTTTATGTGCTACTTAAGACGTTAATCAGTACAATTTGCGAACTTATTTTTAGGTGGACCTACATAGAAGGGTTCTTACTCCAACCGCTTAGATTTCTGATTTTTTAGTGCTTGTGCATTTGGGGGCGAGATAACGGGCTTACTTGTTTTTGCCATCAGTAGCTGTCATGGAAACAGGGGTACAAATTTTACCCCACTTGCTGCTAAGTTCAGCATAGCGGGTATATTCTTTTTATGTGCTACTTAAGACGTTAATCAGTACAATTTGCGAACTTATTTTTAGGTGGACCTACATAGAAGGGTTCTTACTCCAACCGCTTAGATTTCTGATTTTTTAGTGCTTGTGCATTTGGGGGCGAGATAACGGGCTTACTTGTTTTTGCCATCAGTAGCTGTCATGGAAACAGGGGTACAAATTTTACCCCACTTGCTGCTAAGTTCAGCATAGCGGGTATATTCTTTTTATGTGCTACTTAAGACGTTAATCAGTACAATTTGCGAACTTATTTTTAGGTGGACCTACATAGAAGGGTTCTTACTCCAACCGCTTAGATTTCTGATTTTTTAGTGCTTGTGCATTTGGGGGCGAGATAACGGGCTTACTTGTTTTTGCCATCAGTAGCTGTCATGGAAACAGGGGTACAAATTTTACCCCACTTGCTGCTAAGTTCAGCATAGCGGGTATATTCTTTTTATGTGCTACTTAAGACGTTAATCAGTACAATTTGCGAACTTATTTTTAGGTGGACCTACATAGAAGGGTTCTTACTCCAACCGCTTAGATTTCTGATTTTTTAGTGCTTGTGCATTTGGGGGCGAGATAACGGGCTTACTTGTTTTTGCCATCAGTAGCTGTCATGGAAACAGGGGTACAAATTTTACCCCACTTGCTGCTAAGTTCAGCATAGCGGGTATATTCTTTTTATGTGCTACTTAAGACGTTAATCAGTACAATTTGCGAACTTATTTTTAGGTGGACCTACATAGAAGGGTTCTTACTCCAACCGCTTAGATTTCTGATTTTTTAGTGCTTGTGCATTTGGGGGCGAGATAACGGGCTTACTTGTTTTTGCCATCAGTAGCTGTCATGGAAACAGGGGTACAAATTTTACCCCACTTGCTGCTAAGTTCAGCATAGCGGGTATATTCTTTTTATGTGCTACTTAAGACGTTAATCAGTACAATTTGCGAACTTATTTTTAGGTGGACCTACATAGAAGGGTTCTTACTCCAACCGCTTAGATTTCTGATTTTTTAGTGCTTGTGCATTTGGGGGCGAGATAACGGGCTTACTTGTTTTTGCCATCAGTAGCTGTCATGGAAACAGGGGTACAAATTTTACCCCACTTGCTGCTAAGTTCAGCATAGCGGGTATATTCTTTTTATGTGCTACTTAAGACGTTAATCAGTACAATTTGCGAACTTATTTTTAGGTGGACCTACATAGAAGGGTTCTTACTCCAACCGCTTAGATTTCTGATTTTTTAGTGCTTGTGCATTTGGGGGCGAGATAACGGGCTTACTTGTTTTTGCCATCAGTAGCTGTCATGGAAACAGGGGTACAAATTTTACCCCACTTGCTGCTAAGTTCAGCATAGCGGGTATATTCTTTTTATGTGCTACTTAAGACGTTAATCAGTACAATTTGCGAACTTATTTTTAGGTGGACCTACATAGAAGGGTTCTTACTCCAACCGCTTAGATTTCTGATTTTTTAGTGCTTGTGCATTTGGGGGCGAGATAACGGGCTTACTTGTTTTTGCCATCAGTAGCTGTCATGGAAACAGGGGTACAAATTTTACCCCACTTGCTGCTAAGTTCAGCATAGCGGGTATATTCTTTTTATGTGCTACTTAAGACGTTAATCAGTACAATTTGCGAACTTATTTTTAGGTGGACCTACATAGAAGGGTTCTTACTCCAACCGCTTAGATTTCTGATTTTTTAGTGCTTGTGCATTTGGGGGCGAGATAACGGGCTTACTTGTTTTTGCCATCAGTAGCTGTCATGGAAACAGGGGTACAAATTTTACCCCACTTGCTGCTAAGTTCAGCATAGCGGGTATATTCTTTTTATGTGCTACTTAAGACGTTAATCAGTACAATTTGCGAACTTATTTTTAGGTGGACCTACATAGAAGGGTTCTTACTCCAACCGCTTAGATTTCTGATTTTTTAGTGCTTGTGCATTTGGGGGCGAGATAACGGGCTTACTTGTTTTTGCCATCAGTAGCTGTCATGGAAACAGGGGTACAAATTTTACCCCACTTGCTGCTAAGTTCAGCATAGCGGGTATATTCTTTTTATGTGCTACTTAAGACGTTAATCAGTACAATTTGCGAACTTATTTTTAGGTGGACCTACATAGAAGGGTTCTTACTCCAACCGCTTAGATTTCTGATTTTTTAGTGCTTGTGCATTTGGGGGCGAGATAACGGGCTTACTTGTTTTTGCCATCAGTAGCTGTCATGGAAACAGGGGTACAAATTTTACCCCACTTGCTGCTAAGTTCAGCATAGCGGGTATATTCTTTTTATGTGCTACTTAAGACGTTAATCAGTACAATTTGCGAACTTATTTTTAGGTGGACCTACATAGAAGGGTTCTTACTCCAACCGCTTAGATTTCTGATTTTTTAGTGCTTGTGCATTTGGGGGCGAGATAACGGGCTTACTTGTTTTTGCCATCAGTAGCTGTCATGGAAACAGGGGTACAAATTTTACCCCACTTGCTGCTAAGTTCAGCATAGCGGGTATATTCTTTTTATGTGCTACTTAAGACGTTAATCAGTACAATTTGCGAACTTATTTTTAGGTGGACCTACATAGAAGGGTTCTTACTCCAACCGCTTAGATTTCTGATTTTTTAGTGCTTGTGCATTTGGGGGCGAGATAACGGGCTTACTTGTTTTTGCCATCAGTAGCTGTCATGGAAACAGGGGTACAAATTTTACCCCACTTGCTGCTAAGTTCAGCATAGCGGGTATATTCTTTTTATGTGCTACTTAAGACGTTAATCATTGAAAGGATGGTAAACCCTTTCTGATTGATAGGTAAACTTGTTATACGATTTTTTCGTACAACTATTGGTGGTCGGAAATCTTGAAAACATATAGGTTTCCTTTCTCCCGAGTCGCTAGAGCGCGATATTTTCGGTCAATACGAAAATACCAAATATTGTTGGAATGAGGTTGGCGTTTCCTGAGTTGTACGGAGCGAAAATCATCTCGCTCAATCTTTTCCTTGGCTTTGATATAAAGCGATACTAGCTGGTGTTTTTGCATATAGTCAACGACATCATCATTTTCAAAAACCTTCATCCACGAAAATTTTGATATTGTGATTTATCAGCTTGCAGGTGCTTTTGATAGGCAGCATTTTCTGCTTCACTAAGGTTTTCAGGTGCTACTTCGTACAAATCGACAGGGAAATTTTCCTGCAAAGCATGCCATAGCTCATCCAATGTGCGGAATTGTGTCTTATGAAAACGGTCTACGTCTTCATTAACGATAATTGTGGTCATATTATGCTAGCTCGCTAATAATTAATGACTTTCATTGTACGTTAAAATAAGAGGAAAACAAGTTTTTTCTGTATGCTTCATTTCGCTTAGGATGATAGGCTTTAGTCAGAATTTCAGAAATGGACCCCATTTTTCAGACAGTGGCTTAAGAAATATTTTGGACAGGTTTATGCTGCTTTAGGCAGCGTTAAATTGGCATAATAAATCTGATCGGGAGTTTGTCTCCCCTTCAAATTTTGATGCCGTCTGTCTTCGTTAAAGAAACGAAAATACTCATCAATACCAGCTCGTACTTCAGGGACTGTGTCGTAGGCTTTTAAATAGATATTTTCATATTTAAGGCTACGCCACAATCGCTCAATAAATACATTATCAAGCCAACGACCTCGACCATCCATACTAATTTCAATGTTATTATCAATGAGTACAGAAGTAAAGGCGTCACTGGTAAATTGTGAACCTTGGTCAGTATTGAATATATCAGGTTTACCATAGCGTTGTATAGCCTCTTCAAGAGCTTCAATACAAAAAGCAGTATCCATTGTGTTAGATAATCGCCATGACAGTACCTTACGACTGAACCAGTCAATAACAGCCACTAAATACACAAAACCTTTAGCCATTGGAATATAGGTTATATCGGTTGCCCATACTTGATTAGAACGGTTGATATTCAACCCTCTCAAACGATAAGGATAGATGCGATGAGCCTTATTGGATATCGTGGTTTTCTTCTTAGGAAAGATGGCTATAATGCCCATGGCAAGCATCAATCGTTGTACTTTCTTTCGATTGATGAAGATATCTTCGGTCTCTAATTGGTCACGAATACGGCGGCTGCCATAGAAAGGAAGCTTCATATGGATAGCATCAATACGCCTCATCAAATCGACATCACTATCACTGAGAGGTTTAGGCTGATAATAAAAAGTAGAGCGGTTGACTGATAGTAACTCGCATTGTTTTGACACCGCTAATGTGGGATGAGTCATATCAATCATCTCCTTGCGTAGGGGCTTGAATCCTGTCTAGCCCGCGTTCTAAAAAATCGCGTTCCATCGTTAATTGACCAATTTTGGAATGCAATTGGTCAATCTGTTTGACATCAGATTTAGACACACTACTGCGTTCAAATAATGATGAGGCTTGTTCCATTAATTGCTGGCGCCATTGATGAATTTGGGTTTGATGTAAGCCAAATTGTTGCGACAGCTCGGCTAAGGTTTTATCACCTCTTGCCGCGGTTAAAGCAACTTTAGCTTTAAAGGATGGTGAATGGTTTCTTCGTTTTGTCATAATAATATGCTTCAAATAATAGTAGGTTTATTGTCGCAAAATATTTCTTGAATTTCAAAAATCCTGTCTAACCGATGGGGTCCACTTCTGCCAGCGTTTTTTTGCAGTGTTTTATTTGTTGGTCGGTAATAGGCGCTGCTATTGGGATAGGTTGCTGCTACAGAATAAGATAGCAACAAAAGCGTTGCTATTTCAAGAAAAATTGTGAAACAATATGAAACGATAATTTGTTTAAATTCCTTGCATTGACAAGGCTTTTAAAACATTTTGAAACAGCATGAAACTTTGAAATGGTGGGCCCAGTAGGACTTGAACCTACGACCAATCGATTATGAGTCGACTGCTCTAACCAGCTGAGCTATGGGCCCCTTTCGGATATATTTACTGTTCGTCGAGAAAGCTACGCAGATGCTCTGACCGCGAGGGGTGGCGTAATTTTCGTATTGCTTTGGCTTCTATTTGGCGGATGCGCTCACGAGTTACGTCAAATTGCTTACCGACTTCTTCCAGAGTGTGATCAGTATTCATGTCAATTCCAAAGCGCATTCTTAGTACTTTGGCTTCGCGTGCGGTCAAACTGCTCAGTACCTCGCGTGTAGAAAGTAATAAATTGGTTTCAGATGCACGGTCAATAGGAGATATGGTATTGGAGTCTTCAATAAAATCACCCAAGAAAGAATCTTCATCATCGCCAACTGGCGTTTCCATAGATATAGGCTCTTTGGAAATGCGTAACACTTTACGAATTTTATCTTCGGGTATTTCCATATGTTCTGCTAATTCTTCAGGAGTGGGTTCACGTCCAAACTCTTGTAGTAGATGCCGCGACACACGATTGAGTTTGTTAATCGTCTCAATCATGTGAACGGGTATGCGAATGGTACGTGCCTGGTCTGCAATGGAGCGAGTAATAGCTTGGCGAATCCACCATGTGGCATAGGTAGAAAACTTGTAACCTCGTCGGTATTCAAATTTATCTACGGCTTTCATAAGACCGATATTGCCCTCTTGGATTAGATCCAGGAATTGCAGGCCGCGATTGGTGTATTTTTTGGCAATTGAAATAACCAGTCTTAAATTAGCCTCGATCATTTCTTTTTTGGCATGGCGCATACGACCTTCGCCCATTGCCATTTTTCTGTTTAGTTCCTTAATGGTAGAAGGTTGTAATTGATTGTTTTCGCCAATCTTGATAATGCGTTTTTGAATGCGAATGATCTCGGGTTTAAAACTTATTAATTCCTCTACCCAAGCCTCTTTACTTTTGGCAGTAAGGCTATCTATCCACTCTAAATTGGTTTCGTTGCCTTTGAATGAAGACAGGAACTTCTTGCGCGGCATTTTGCTTTTCTTAACACAAATTGCCATTAGATTTTTTTCTTCGCGTTTAATCAAACTACTGTTATAGCGAACGGTATCGCAAAAATCATCAATTAATCGAGGTGAAAATTTAAAATATTTGAAAATTTTCGCAACAGGCGCAATTGCCCTTTTTGATTTTGGATCATCGAAAGGGTGATTCGCAATCACTTTCAACATTTTTTTATAGGGTTCGACTAATTCGCCAAAACGCTCTTTTGCTTCATCTAAGCTTGGGCCTGTATCTTCTGTTTCTTGTTGTTCATTATTTTCTTCATCGTCAATATCTTCACCATTTTCCGCAGCCAATTCTTTGGCGGCTTTTGCTAAATTAGCCTGCTCCAAAGCAGAGGGAACTTCATTTGCCGGGTTGAGATAGCCAGTAATAATATCGACTAATTTACGTTTTTCTCGCAATACTTCCTGAAACTCTTCCATTACTTGCGAAACGGTTCCAGGCCAGTAAGCAATGGTTTCGGTAATATCGCGAATACCATCTTCAATGCGCTTGGCAATTTCAATTTCACCTTCGCGCGTTAATAAGTCTACAATTCCCATTTCACGCATGTACATACGCACGGGGTCGGTAGTGCGGTGTACTTCGGTTTCAGTAGCTGCTAATACAGCTACGGCCTCATCGGTTGCCAGTTCGTCGGCATTAATTTGTTCTTGTAGCACAATAAGTTGATCAGCATCTGGTGTGCTTTCTAATACCAGGATACCCATGTCACCAATCATCTGAATTAAGTCTTCAATTTGATCAGGGTCGGCAATTTCAGGTGGAAGGTGATCGTTAACTTCAGCAAACGTCAAATATCCTTGTTCCTTACCAAGGGCAATCAGTTCTCTTATTTGAGATTGTTGTTCCTGATTATTTTCTTCAATCATTTAAATTGTTTTGATTTAAGGTATTGTGACAAGTGTAGTTAAATGTTAACGGCACTTATTTAAGTGCCAAAATCCAAACGCGACATTATACTCAAATATTATACGGACTCAATATTCTGAGGCCTTTGCAATAAAATTCTTTTACCTTCATATTGTGTCATTTTCGCGCTAAAATGTTCATTTACCATCAGTAAACTCCGCTTTTTTGCGTGAAAAACCTTGTCTGAGAGCAAAATCTTTGTTACTACAAAGGTCTCATTTTATGTGGAGAAATATAGACCGACAATAAATTTAATGTTTCAACTAAAGGTAAGCCCACGATATTAGAATAAGAACCATTGATGGAAGGGATAAATCTGGAAGCAATTCCTTGAATGGCATAACCACCTGCTTTACCTTGCCATTCATTGGTCGATAGATAGTTATCAATATCTTTTGGGTTGAGACGTTTCATTGTAACTCTGGTCACAACTGTCCGTTGATGATGCTGTTTGGCGTTTGCCACAATAACTGATGAAATGACCTGATGACGACGACCAGAAAGCAATTTTATCATAGCTCTGGCTTCATTTTCATCTTTGGGTTTGCCGAGTATTCTTCTACCAGCAGCAACGATGGTATCTGCACATACAATAACCTCATCATCATTTAGCGTTGTCGCTTGGTATTTTTCCAGTGACATACGCTGGCAATACTGGCGCGGTAATTCTTTTTTATATGGGGTTTCATCAATATCCATAGCTCTTATTTCATCGGGAGAAATGCCAACTTGTTGCAATAATTCCAAGCGCCTTGGGCTTGATGAACCTAAAACGAGTTTCATACTTAAACTTTTATACTTAACTTAGGGTTATAGAGGACGGCTATTTTAATCATTCTATTATTAAAGTACACTCGCATTATGAAAAGTTGGTTATTTGCTTTAGTGTTTGTGCCTGTTACCTTTGTGCTTGGTGTTTGGCAATATAACCGAGGGCTTGAAAAAGAAATAGTTATTGCAGCCATAGATGCCATGAGTGAACAGGAGCCGATAACGATAACATCATCACAACAACTTATGACAAGTACCAATAATTATCAACCTGTTAAATTAAAAGGCAGACTTTGGACAAATCAAAGTTTTTTATTAGATAACCAGGTAAGAAATGGTATTGGTGGCTATCAGGTGTTAACACCATTAGAGTTGGAAAATAACCAAAGAGTTTTAATTAATAGAGGTTGGATACAAGCACCTTTAGACAGAGAGCAGTTGCCCGAAATTGGAAATGGTGTTTTTCAGGTAGAAGAGCAAGGTACAATATATTTTCCGAAACCATTCACATTAAAGCGGCAACAAATATTCAACCGTGAAAAAATGCCTTGGCCAAAACGAATTCAAGCAATTGAAGTTGAATTATTGGCATCTTATTTTGAAGGTGAGCTATTTGACTATACAATACGCATCCATCCTGATAGCCCCTTAGCTTACGATGTGGATTGGGAAGTTAACATCATTCCTCCACGCAGGCACTACGGGTATGCATTTCAGTGGTTTGCCCTTTCGCTGGTATTACTGGTTATGACAATGATAGCCAACACTAATATTTTAAAGCGTTTTAAATGATAAATTAAACTTTCAGAGACTATTAGCTTGAATCAAACACCCTCTTCACGAGTGCCGCTTTATGCAATGCTGGGTATACTCATTGGCGGGTTTATTTTGGCATGGATATTTCACCCTGGGCAGTCGGAGCAAAGCATTCTTAGCTTTGTTAATAAACTGGGTACCAAGAATAAAGGTATGTTGATAGAACCAGTTGATTTAAATAATGTTGGAATCACACAACAAGATGGAACAAAGTGGCAATGGGCAGGTATTAAAAATAATAAAACTCTCTGGTCAATTTTAGTGATTGTTGATGGAGCGTGCGATGAAAACTGTCAACAAACTATTTTCGATGTACATCAGGTTCACAAGCGGCTGGATAAATATGCCAGCCGGGTACAACGCGTTATAGTTTTTGATGACTGGAACCATACAGTTGAAAGTAAGGGCGCATTCAGGGTCTATTGGTCTAATGAACAACTGAATCACACATTGCCAG
Source organism: Pseudomonadales bacterium (assembly GCA_965204215.1). Taxonomy (GTDB): domain Bacteria; phylum Pseudomonadota; class Gammaproteobacteria; order Pseudomonadales; family GM7GCV1; genus CBDBDZ01. The sequence continues at coordinate 406,493 of CBDBDZ010000013.1, forward strand.
AACATGTTAGTTACCAATACTATATTGTTGACCCCAGAGGGCTGGCAATGATGGGTTACACTGGCGTTAACAATCCAGCAGATATACTAGATGATATTAAATTTCTGGTAACCAACTCACCTTAATCATCATTAGTGACAATTAATGAAAGCCATACAACAGCCCGGTTTTAAATTAGCAATTGTGACTACAGTGCTTGCTACCGTAGTGATTATACTGGGTTCATTTACACGCTTAGTGGATGCAGGGCTAGGTTGCCCCGACTGGCCAGGTTGCTATGGTCATTTGTTATGGCCGAACCAGGCAGATGAAATTGCTGTGGCTAATCAAAATTATCAAAACGCAAAACCGGTGGATATTGAAAAAACCTGGCCTGAAATGGTGCATCGTTATTTCGCAGGCAGCCTGGGATTGTTTATATTGGGGCTGGCAATTATGGCGTTTAAACGCCGCAGTAATATTTCTTACCCTTGGCGCCTGCCCATAGTACTACTGGTTTTAGTTATTTGGCAAGCTGTTTTTGGAATGTGGACCGTCACCATGAAGTTATTGCCGCAAGTTGTTACTATTCATTTGCTGGGCGGTTTTGCGACGTTCTCGCTATTAGTATTGTTGAGTTTCAGATTGTCAGCATGGCGCTGGCAACCCGACGACTATGTAAAGCAACAAATACTCAAGCAACAGCGCTGGATTTATATTGGTTTAGTATTGGTTTTGTTGCAAATTATGCTTGGTGGTTGGCTCGCTGCTAATTATGCGGCACTGGCTTGTGTTGAATTGCCTACCTGCCTTTCTGGAGAGTATTTTCCTAAAGCCGATTACATTAGTGGGCTTAATCCATTTCAACAATTAGGAGATAATACCATTCATCAAACCTACGAAGGTGGTATTTTATCATTTGAGGCAAGAGTAGCTATTCATATTGTGCACCGAGTTGGAGCTTTTGTTGTCACTGCCTATGTATTGTGGTTAATGCTACGTTTAATGCAGTTGGGTTTTGTGCCACTTAACCGATACAGTCAAGTGGTTATAGGCTTATTGATGCTGCAAATTTTGCTGGGTTTAAGTAATGTTTATTTTTCATTGCCACTTGTTGTTGCAGTAGCGCACAACTATGTGGGAGCATTATTATTAGCTTCGTTTGTGCTACTGTCAGGGCATTTATATTTAATGCAACGTCAGGACTAATTGGTGGGTAATACGCATTCGATACAAACACCTCAGCCAGCATTATGGCGGCAATATCTTGAATTGACTAAGCCGCGTGTGGTGGCATTAATGCTGCTGACAGTTGTCGTGGGTATGTTATTGGCTCAATCAAACTTAGCGCCTATTGGGCTGTATTTTGGGGGTAATTTAGGAATAGCTATGATGTCAGGCTCAGCGGCGGCCATTAACCATGTAGTAGATTGGCAAATAGATATGAAAATGGCAAGAACTGCCAATAGACCCATTGCTCAAGGTGCAATTAACCCTACTCAGGCATTCTTGTTTGCTCTGGTATTAGGTGTGGCAGGTTTTGGTATTTTGTGGTTTAACAACAACCCCTTAACGGCGTGGTTAACATTGGCATCGCTTATTGGTTACGCGTTAATTTATACGTTGTACCTGAAACGCGCGACCTCGCAAAATATCGTTATTGGAGGGCTGGCTGGGGCGATGCCGCCGCTATTGGGTTGGGTGGCGATTACAGGTACTATACATCCTCATGCTTTACTGCTTGTACTTATTATTTTTATATGGACACCGCCACATTTTTGGGCACTGGCACTTAATCGGGTTGAAGAATATAAAGAAGTGGATATTCCCATGCTCCCCATTACTCATGGGGAACATTATACAAGATTGCAAGTATTGCTATATACGTTGTTATTGTTTGTTTGCACATTATTACCCTGGGTAGCAGGTATGCTTGATTGGTTATACCTGCTGGGTGCCATTATACTGGGAGTGGGTTTTATTGGCTATGCAATTAAAGTGTACCGAAACCAACAGCAAGGGGCTGATGATATGAAAACTTTCAAATATTCCATTATTTATTTGATGTTGTTGTTTTTAATCATGTTGACTGATCATTTTCTACTTTAATGCTAGTTCTCGGAATAGAAACTTCTTGCGATGAAACAGGCGTAGCATTGTTTGATAGTGATAGTGATCGAAACAACGGCTTAATAGGTGAGCGGCTTTATACCCAAATGAAAATGCATGCCGACTACGGTGGTGTTGTACCAGAGTTGGCATCTCGTGATCATGTTCGCAAACTTATTCCGTTAATACAAGATTTATTGGAAAAATCTAATCTACAACTCAAGCATTTGAATGCCATTGCCTACACTCAAGGCCCTGGTCTGGCAGGAGCGCTTTTGGTTGGAGCTATGACAGCGAAAACATTAGCAATGACGTTAGGCATTCCCGCCATTGGCATACATCATATGGAAGGGCATTTACTTGCAGCTATGTTAGATGACAACCCACCAGAATTTCCATTTCTGGCACTGCTGGTATCGGGTGGGCACAGCCAATTGGTTTATGCCAAAACTTTAGGCAATTATGAAGTGTTGGGTGAATCGTTAGATGATGCCGCGGGGGAAGCATTTGACAAGGCTGCAAAAATGTTGGGATTAAGCTATCCAGGAGGACCAGCCATAGCTGCGCAAGCACAGCGTTATCGCCAGCATTATCAAAGCGACTGTGAAGATTTGGTTTTTCCCAGACCCATGACCAATAAACCGGGTTTAGATTTTAGTTTCAGTGGGCTTAAAACCCACACACTTAATACTATTGAACAGTTAAGTGATAGCAATGGTGAGCTAAACGATAAAGATTTAACCAATATAGCCCACGGCTTTGAAGAAGCGGTTGTACAAACCATAGCAATAAAGTGCTTAAGAGCCTTACAACATTCAGGTTCAAATACTTTGGTTCTGGCAGGGGGAGTAGCAGCCAATAAACGCCTGCGTGCCATGTTGCCTGAATATTTGCAAAAGCATGTTAAAAATCAGTCTGCTGTGAATATTCACTATCCAGCCATGAAATATTGTACCGACAATGGAGCCATGATAGCCTATGCGGGTTATTTGCGACTGGACTCTGACAACAATGGAGCAGACACTTCTTTTGCTGTTAACATAAAACCTCGATGGAACATGACAGAATTAATTTAATAGAGATCTTTGTATAATTATGAAACTCGTTATTGGCAATAAAAATTATTCTACATGGTCGTTGCGACCCTGGTTATTATTGAATGCATTCGCCGTGGAATATGAAGAAATTCAAATATCACTATACGCTGAAGGTCTAACTCAAAGACTGTCACAGTATTCAAGTTCATGCCGCGTGCCAGTATTAATTGATGGTAACTTGACGGTTTGGGATTCACTGGCTATTTGTGAGTATGTTTCCGAGCGTTATTTGGCTGGCAAGGGCTGGCACGAAAATATTTATGATAGGGCACTTGCACGTGCTATATGTGCCGAAATGCATTCGGGTTTTGCAGCACTTCGCAATGAACTGCCAATGAATTGCCGAGCAATGCGCAAAGTTGAACCATCGGCACAAGCGCTGAAAGACATTGATAGAATTGATGATATTTGGTCGCAATATGCAAGACCAGATACCGAAGATAACTATCGATTATTGGGTCAGTTTTCAATTGTCGATTGTTTTTTTGCACCAGTTGTCATGCGTTTTAAAACTTACAATATCTCTTTATCTGATGCAGCACAATGTTATATGGACAGTATGTTAAAGCTCCCTTCTTTGCAACAATGGATGGCACAAGCACTAATCGAAACCGAAATTATTGCAGAAGATGAAGCCGGAGTAGATGTTTGAGTAATCCAAGTTTTTTGCAAGCACTAAAGCAACAACCTGTTAGCAGCACTCCTGTTTGGGTCATGCGCCAAGCTGGGCGTTATTTACCAGAGTATCGAAAAATTCGCCAGTTGGCAGGTTCATTTATGAATTTATGTACCAATCCGGAATTGGCGTGCGAAGTTACTTTGCAACCGTTACAGCGTTTTGATTTTGACGCTGCGATACTATTTTCAGATATTTTAACCATTCCCGATGCAATGGGTTTAGGTTTGTATTTTACCGAAGGTGAAGGACCAAAATTTCAACGTCCCATCAGAACCGTAGAAGCGATTGAAGCCCTGCCAACAATAAAGACAACAGAGCATTTATCCTATGTGACGGATGCAGTGTCGCTAATTCGCAAAGAGTTAAATAACAAAGTGCCGTTAATTGGTTTTTCCGGGAGTCCGTGGACATTGGCAACTTATATGGTTGAAGGTGGCTCAACCAAAGATTTTAAAACCATTAAAACCATGCTCTATCAACAGCCGAAGAACCTGGAACTATTACTGAGTAAATTGGCTGATGCTGTAGCTGAATATTTACAAGCTCAGGTTATAGCAGGGGCGCAGGTATTACAAATTTTTGATACATGGGGAGGAGTGTTAAGCGATAGTGCTTATCGACAATTCTCGCTTAAGTACATGAGTAAAATTGTTCAACAATTACGCACTAGCCCTGAAACCTGCGACATACCTGTTATTTTATTTACCAAAAATGGCGGTCAATGGGTTTCGGAAATTGCTGAAACAGGCTGTAACGGTATTGGTCTTGACTGGACAATAGATATCGGCAATATCCGCAAACAATTAAATAATATCACCTTGCAGGGTAACATGGACCCAGCCGTTTTGCGTTCAGATTTTGCAACTATTGAGCGAGAAGTTAAAGCTATATTGCAAAGTTTTGGAAAGCATGGAGACAATGGTATTAACAATGTCAGTCATATTTTTAATTTGGGTCATGGGATTACTCCGGATATTAACCCGGACAATGTTAAATGCCTGGTAGATTGTGTTAAAACTTACAGTGTTGATTATCACTATTAACCTGGCAAAAATATCGCTCCTGCGTATTTTATTGGTCACTCTTGAAATACTAGCGAAAATATGCGAATTTTCTTGTATTTCAAGGATTCGCGACCGAGCTATCGCTCGTTGGGGGCACGTTCTTGTGCCATATATTTGTTTGGTATTTTTATGCCGAATTAATAAGTCATTCTAAAACTTTGAGATGAATGTAGTTAAAAATATTTTATTATTGTTTGTAATCATTATTCCACTAAGCTTGTTTGCAGAACCCATGATTGTTGATTTACCCAATTATTCGTTTAAAGGTTCTATCACAACTACTGCCTCTAAAGAACGAGTATGGAAACATTGGACGGACGTGGTTAATTGGAAACAATTTGATGTACGGTATCAGTATTCTTATTTAGATGAAGGCACGAAATTTGGCGAAAATGCTAAAGGTTATGTGAAAGGAAAAGGGGCTCCTAAAACTCGTTTTGAAATTATTAACCATAATCCTGAAGATTCATTTGTTATCAGTTTGAAACTGCCTCTGTATCAAAGGGTAGAATTGCAGCGTTATTTTGAGGTTAATGAAAAAGGCGAGACATTAATAACTCATGAAGTGAATTTTAAAGGTGCTTTGAAATGGCTATACTACCCAATACTTTGCGGCCCCTTTAAAAAAGATTTAGTGCATGTGTTAGAAACATTGAAACAGATAGCAGAAGATAACTAAAAGCTCTCTAAATATTAATATTGCTTAATTTTTCAGAAAAAGGCGAAGGAGACGTAATCGTATTAATCCATGGATTGTTTGGGTCGCTATCAAATCTGGGGAATTGTGCCAGGCATTTATCAGAACATTTTCGAACCGTTTCTGTTGATGTCCGTAACCATGGTGATTCATTTCATACCGACACAATGAGCTATGCTGAAATGACTGCCGATGTGGTAGCATTACTGGAACAATTAAGTGTTCCACAAACACATATTTTAGGGCATTCTATGGGCGGAAAAATTGCTATGAATTTGGCGCTTAATTATCCGCAATTAGTGAACAAATTAGCGGTAATTGATATGTCACCGTTAGCTTACCAACGCGGGCATGACAGTATTCTTGAAGGGTTGTCGCAACTTGTTAATACTTCGATTGATTCAAGAAGTCAGGCTGATGCTATTTTGCAAAATTATGTTGAAGGGGCAGATATTCGTTCTTTTCTCTTAAAGAATTTAATTCGCAGTAAAGATGGCTCAAATATTCATTATGATTTTAAAATGAATTTAAAAGCCATCATTGATAATTACCCTTTTATTATTGAGTCTGTCGATGGGCAGTCATTTAGTGGTGAAACATTGTTTGTTAAAGGCGAGCATTCAAACTACCTTAAAGCTGAACATAGAGATACCATTTTAAGGTTGTTTCCCAACACGGTAATGCGTGAAATTTCTGCAACAGGGCATTGGCCACATTCGGAGAAACCTGTGGTGTTTAATGCAATTATCGAGAAATTTTTCAGGTAAGCTGAGACCTTTGCAATAAAATTCTTTTACCTTCAAACCGCGTTAAAAACGTACTCAAATGCTCATTTACAACGAGTAAACTCCGCTTTTCCGTGCGTTTTTGCCTTGTTTGAAAACAACTTTTTTTTATTGCTAATAAAAATATCGCTTTTGCGTATTTCAACCTAGATTTTGCAGTTGAACGCTAATTTCACTTCTAAGAGTTTGAATGTTATTGATAAACGCTTATTCTTCGATTCACTTCATAAGTGAATTACAAACCGCTACCTGGCTTTACAGCCCTTTTCAGTTCACACTGCTGCGTTATGGCTTTTGGTAAGGGCTACAACCATTACCTGCAAGCCATGCCTTGCATTATTTCCTGAAAATAACTGTAAATTCCAGGTTCAACTACGGAATCTAGGTTCAATGATCCACGACTGAGCCCTCACATAATACCAATCACTCAAAATCGAACACTATAAGTGTTTGATTTTTCGAGTATTGAAAAATCGCGTTTTTTCAATACAACCCCAATTGCATAGGCAGGATGCCTAATGCAATAGTCTTTAATTATGTTAATATTTTTTAGGAATGGTATAACTCAAAAAAACGAATGGCATTATCGGTGGTAATATTCACAATATGCTCTTGCGTTTCACCAAGGCACAATGCTAGCTGTTTGACGACATAGGGTAGGTAGCAAGGTTCGTTGCGGTTGCTTTTGGGTTTGGGCTCAATGGTTCTGGGCAGTAGGTAGGGTGCGTCGGTTTCAATCATTAAGCGGTTTTGTGGAATATGTGTGACCGTTTGTTGCAGGTCGCTACCTCGCCGCTCGTCGCATACCCAGCCAGTGATGCCAATATAACAGTCTAAATCCAAATAATCATAAAGCGCTTGTTGGGTATCGGTAAAGCAGTGTACGACTGTTTTGTAAATATCATCGCGCCAGTTTTTCAGGATATCAATAAAAACAGGGTGGGCATCTCGCTGATGCAAAAAAACAGGTTTTTGTAATTCTGCTGCCAAATTTAACTGTTGCTCAAAGGCGTTTATTTGCAATGGTCTGGGCTGAAAGTTGCGAAAGAAATCCAAACCCATTTCGCCCATAGCTACTACATGGCTATTTGTGCCTAATTGTTTCATTTTGGCACAATAATCAGTATTAACCTGGTCAGCGTGATGGGGGTGAACACCGACAGTGGAATAACATTGAAGTTGCGGAAATTGCTGATTGATATTTTCACATAATTCAATGCTGTGAGCGTTTGAGTGGACATCTGAACCTGTTAAAACAATGCGGTCTAAACCAGCATTAATGGCGCGTTGCAAAACCTCGTTGCGGTCTTTATCAAATCGTGGGCTGGATAAATTGAGTCCAATATCAATCATGTTTAAAATGTATAGATGCGAGTCGTTACAAAAAGTATTATTTTAACAGCACTGTTTACATTCATCAGCTGTAGCCAACCACAAAAGCCAGATTTGCGTATTGCAGTGGCGGCTAATTTTTACATTGTACTGGAATCGCTTATCAATGATTTTGAAACAGAACAACAAATTAAAACACAGCTAATATCAGGGGCTACAGGTCAGTTGTTTGAACAAATCAAAAAAGGCTTGCCAGTGGATGTGTTTCTGGCTGCAGATACAGCCAGACCTCAACAATTAGTCAACCAAAAGCTCGCTCAAAATGCGGTTATTTACGCTAAAGGGGTATTAGTGATGTGGTCTGACGCTGAGGATAGCATTCAACAACAATGGTTAAATGGGGCGATAAATACGTTGGCAATGGCCAATCCGGAATTAGCTCCTTATGGTTTTGCTGCCAGAAACTGGTTAAATCAGCAAAGTATTGAACCCAAGCGAATTGTTACTGCCAGCAACGTCGTTCAAGTGCGACAGTTGGTAGAAAACGGAGCCGATGCAGGCTTAATGGCGTGGTCAACTGCCAAACAATTAAAAGGAAATTATTGGAAAATACCTGGTTACAGCGCTATTGAACAACAAGCAGTCATTGTAAATAGTACAGAGCAACCAGAGCTTGCCAGAGCTTTTACCCATTGGCTTCAAAGTGAGAAAATTCAAAGGCAAATTCGGCAGCGGGGCTATCAATGAACTTTCCATGGCATCCTATATTAATCACTTTGCAACTGGCTACCATTACCACTGTGTTATTGGTGCTTATAAGCACTCCACTTTCGTGGTGGTTAGCGCGAACTCGCAGCCGTTTTAAACAGTTGGTGGAAGTGTTTGTAGCTATGCCGTTAGTGTTGCCGCCTACTGTACTGGGCTTTTATTTGTTGCTATTGTTATCACCAGATGGATTGGTTGGCCAACTGTGGAGTACTATGGGTCTGGGCAATATTATTTTCAGTTTTTCAGGTCTGGTTGTTGGCTCTTGTGTTTATTCGCTTCCTTTTGTGGTGCAACCCTTAGCGACCAGCTTTTCATCAGTCAATCAGCGCTATTTATCACAGGCTGCCTTGTTAGGGGCCAACGTCAAAGAGCAATTTTGGCAAGTGGCATTGCCTCTTTCCCGACGCGGCTTCATTGTGGCATCCACGCTTGGGTTCGCTCATACACTGGGCGAATTTGGTGTAGTGTTAATGATAGGAGGTAATATTCCTTCTGAGACTAGAGTCATGTCAATTGCCATTTTTGAGCAAGTAGAGCAAGGTAACTATTCATTAGCACATTATTACTCGGCAATATTGGTAGTTATTGCTGTGTTGGTACTGGGTTTGACTTATTCACAAAATACTAATAACAAATTTGCTATAGGTCATTAACTTTGACAAACTTTGCATTTGAGTTTCAATTGGATAAACCACAATTAGACTGTAATGTCAGTTTAGATGGCGATGGTTTTTATGTGCTGTTTGGTTCTTCTGGTTCAGGCAAAACCACATTGCTGAATTGCATTGCCGGGCTGATAAAGCCTGCTGCAGGTAAATTGCAATTAAATGGTGAAAATTTAGAGTACATTGAACCTTATTACCGACAAATCGGTTATGTGCGTCAAAATAGTGTGTTATTTCCTCATTTAAGCGTGAGTGAGAATATACAGTTTCCATTAAAGTATGTTGACAGCGATCAAAACCATTGGCTTGACATGGACGAAGTTATTGAGAATACCGGAATTAGTCATTTATTAGATAACTGCCCTTCAACCTTATCAGGTGGCGAGAGGCAGCGAGTTGCCCTGGCTCAAATGTTAATTCGCAAACCCAAACTATTATTGTTAGATGAGCCTTTTTCGGCTTTGGATATCGAAAGTAAAAAAGGGCTAATGAATTGGCTTAAAGTGATAAATCATAACTATCAACTACCTGTCATTTATGTCACTCACGATTTGTATGAAGTAAGGTTCTTAAAGGTAAAGTTACTGCGTTTAGACAATGGTGAAATAATATGAATATTCCCCAGCAACTTTATAAGCAAATTTTCAGCATGGTTGAATTCATTTTTAAAATTACTGATTAAAAAATAAAGTGAAGTGAAACCTTTGCGCTAAAATACCTTGTCTGAGAGCAAAACCTTTTTTATTGCAAATGTCTCAATTTATACATTTTAAAAACTCTTATTATTGATGAAAACACAGGCACAAGTTGTTGTTATTGGGGGAGGGTTAATTGGTTGTTCAATTCTTTACCATTTAACGAAATTGGGGTACAAAGATGTGGTATTACTAGAGCGTGATGAATTAACATCTGGCAGTACCTGGCATGCGGCAGCTAACATTCATGGATTGCATGACAATAACAATATCTCAAAACTGCAGTACTACACTATGAAAATATACCGCGAATTAGAGAGTGAAACAGGGCAAGGTTGCGGTATTTTTACTCCTGGTTCGCTGTATTTAGCGCAGACTGCCGAACGCGAACATCAATTGCGTATTCAAGCCGCGAAAGCTCGATACTTTCAAACTGATTTTTATGAACTGTCTATAAAAGAAGCGCAAGACTTACATCCGCTAGTTAATTTTGACGGTATTCGCTGTGTCATGTATGAACCAGATGCTGGTAATGTGGATCCATCGGGAATTGCCTATGCCTATGCTAAAGGGGCGCGTATGGCTGGCGCAGAAATCTACCGCTTCACACCCGTAACGGCAACCAACCAATTAGCTGACGGTAGTTGGGAGGTAGTAACCTCCAAAGGAAAGTTATATGCTGAAATAGTGGTAAATGCCGCCGGGCTTTGGGGGCGGGAAGTCGCGGCTATGGCAGGTATAGAACTACCGTTAATGCCGACAGAACACCAGTATTTTGTTACCGAAGATATTGCCGAAATTGCTAATATGGATAGGCGCTTACCTTCTGTTTCCGATAGAGATGGCGAATATTATTTACGTCAAGAAGGCTTGGGGTTATTAGTTGGGGCTTATGAGTCCAAGGTTAAATTTTGGGCTGAAAACGGTACGCCGCAGGATTTTGGTCACGACTTATTGGAAGATGATTTGGAGCGCATTGAAGAAAATATGCTGCGAGCGTTTGAGCGTGTTCCTGCACTAGAGTTTTCAGGTATCAAAAGGGTCATTAACGGCCCAATGATATGGTCGCCAGATAGCGCAGCATTGTTTGGTACTGTGCCAGAATTGCAAAATTATTATTGTTGTAACGGTATCATTCCAGGCTTTAGCCAGTCGGGTGGACTGGGTTTACTACTCGCACAGTGGATAGTGGAGGGCGAGCCCGAATACGATTTATTTCCCTGGGATTTAGCCCGTTATGGTGATTGGGCAAATAAGGCATTTACTAAGGCGCGAGTACGAGATAGCTACGCACACCGTTTCAAAATTCATTTCCCCAATGAAGAGCGCGATGCAGGCAGGCCTGTACGTAAACGTCCGGTTTACAATGTTCAACAAGCTATGGGTGCAAAATTTGGTTTAAATTATGGATGGGAACATCCATTATGGTTTGCCGGGAAGGGAATAGAGCCAACTGAGACTTATAGTTTTGAACGTCAATCATGGTTTGAGGCAGTGGGCGAAGAAGCTATGGCATTGCGGAGTAGCGTTGGTATTATTGATATTTCAAATTTTGCAAAATATCGTATTTATGGTAAAGATGCAGGAGACTGGCTGGATAGAATTGTCGCCAATAAAGTACCGCGAGAGATAGGAACATCGTGCCTAACCCCATTGTTGAGCTTGCGCGGCGGCATTGCCGGTGATTTTACCATTACCATGGTAGCAGAAGGCGACTATTATATGTTTGGTTCGGGTATGGCGCAGCGCTATCACAGTCGCCTCTGGAAAATGGTAGAAAAACCTGTCAGTGTTCAATTTGACGTACTTACAGATAGTTATATAGGTTTTAACATAGCAGGGCCTGATTCACGGCAATTGTTACAATCGTTAAGTGATACTGATATGAGTAACGATACCTTCGGTTTCATGCGTTCTCAGTTTATGACAATTGCAGGTATAGAAGTGCTGGCATTAAGAGTTTCTTTCAGTGGTGATTTAGGCTGGGAGTTTTATGCCAAAGAAGGCAATCAAATAGCGTTATACCAAAGCATTTTGGAAGCTGGGAAATTGTTTAACATTCGACCCATTGGTTCTCGTGCACTGATGAGTTTACGAATAGAAAAAGGTTACGGCTCATGGTCGCGTGAATATTCACCTGAATACTGGCCACAAGAGGTGGGGTTAGATAGATTAATAAAGGATGACAAACCTGAATTTATAGGGCGTGATGCATGGCTGGTGATTAAGTCAAAACCTGCGCGTGAAAAACTGGTGCTATTAGAAGTGGATGCAAATAACAATGCCGACGCATCTGGTGGTGAACCCATATTCACCAAAGGCGGCGCGCCAGTAGGCAGGGTGTCTAGTGGTACTTATGGTTACAGTGTAGGCAAGTCGTTGGCAATGGGGTTTATCAAAACAGATTATGCTATTGCAGGCGCAGAATTTGACATAGCCGTGCTTGGCATTCCGAATCATGCTATTATATTAGACAAACCACCATTTGACCCTGAAGGCAAGAAATTAAGAAGTTAGTTGCTATTGTTATTTTATTTGCATGCTATACAGTTAATGCAAGTGAGCCATTAGAAGAGCTTGTTATTCAAGGTAAGCGTTCAGGCCCTGCATTGTGGAAGGTGGAATATCAGAAAAATTGGCTATGGGTATTTGGCACACTATCGCCATTACCTGAATCATTGGAGTGGGACTCTATAGCAGTCGAGCATATTTTAAAAACTTCACAACAAATAATACTGCCACCTGAATTAAAGTCTTCAGAAAATAATCCATTAAAGATAATTGGCGCAATGAATAAAGTTCGCAAGGCACGAAAATTAAAAAACAAGCAGAGGCTTGACGATGTCTTAGATGCTGATCTCTATCAGCGATTTGAGTCGGCTCAAAAACGCTATGCGCCAAAAAATAAAAAACTGTACCAATTCAGGCCCATCGTTGCTGCTGAAAAGTTATTGAAATCAGCGCTTCAAAATATCGGCATGGTTGGTAGTAATAAAATAGAAAAGCGTCTAAGAAAATTAGCCAGACGCAATAAAGTGAATGAAGTAAGTAGCACTGTAGATATTGATTTAAACCAGGCATTACAATTTTTCGATACACTAAGCATGGAAGCAGAGATTGTCTGTTTAACATCGGTATTAGATGCAATGGATATGGGAATGCAACAGACAATTAACAGAGCCTTGGCATGGGCAGATGGTGCTCGCGATATTTTGGAACGATACACTTTTCCCAATGCTGATAAATCATGTATTAAAGCGTTATCCAGCGCAGAAGGTATTAAATTAGCCAGACAACAAAGTAGAGAAATATGGCTAGACAATGCATTTAGAGCACTGCAAACCAATCGCGACAGTTTCGCATACTTGCCATTATATGAAATTGACTCGGAAAAAGGGTTGTTGAATTTACTGCTTCAAAAAATACCACATAAAGGGGCTGTCGCAAAAACCATATTAAGGCCATTGCAATAAGCAATGGTCTTTAATATTAAATTTTGTCAAGGTGGGCTTTAACGTAGGGAAACACAGTTTTAACAATAATGTCGTAGCCCTCTGCTGTAGGATGTATGCCGTCGGGTTGATTAAGTGAGCGCACTGCTGCGACATTTTCCAGGAAAAATGGAATTAATGCTATTTGATGTTTACTTGCCAAATCGGGATATATTGCTGCAAATTGTTTAACATAATCTGTGCCTAAATTTTGGGAAATTTGCATTCCCGCCAGAATGACTTCGATATTGTTTTCTTTAAGCGTGGTAATAATTGTATCAATGTTGTTCTTGGTAAGCGTTAAGTCAACGCCTCGGAACGCATCATTGGCTCCTGTTTCCAAAATGACCAAATCGGGGTTAAGTGTTAATATCCAATTGATTCGAGATAGCGCACCACTAGTTGTTTCGCCGCTAACACCAGCGTTAATGACTTGGTACAGGTAACCATCGTCATTTAAAGCGCCTTCAAGTTTTGCAGGGTAAGCTTTATTTTCAGTAACACCTAACCCCTCGGTTAAACTATCACCCATAGCTACAATAGTACCTTGATGCACTATGGGTACAGCGGTATTAACAGATTCATAATTATCGCGTTGACAACTTGAAAGTAACGCTAAAGATAAAAAAACTAAGGCATAGGTTTTACACATAATATAAACTCTATAAAATTAACTCATACTATTCTCAGGCTCTATCAATCATCTATAACACTAAATATTTATTGTGATTGGTATCAGATTAAGACCATATATGGGCTCAGGTTAATAAGTGCCTTGCTGACGTAATATTTGAATTGGTTTGGTGTTTAAAATAGCAATGGATGCCCCCAACCCAATACCAATAACCAAAACAACAGTTAATGCAATGACGGCTAAACTCTGGATGATAAACGGGTTAAAACTGATATTAAAGATAAAATAGCATATTGCCCAACTGCCACAAAGACCTATTATTAGTGCGAGTACAGCGCTGATAAAACCCAAAAAGGCGTTTTCTAAAGTGAATATTTTTAGTACAAGCTGCTTTTTGGCACCCAATATTTTGTAATAAACAGCTTCGCGAGTACGCGTTATTCGTGTAGAAAATATTGAACTGATAATAATTAATATTCCAGCTAATATGCTCAAGAGTGAAAAAGTTCTGATAATGGATGAAAGGTTATTTAATAACTCCGAAAGACGTTGAATAGAGTCGCTGATATTAATGACACTAATATTGGGGAACTGCTTAATAATGGTGTTTTGCAAAGCGGGAATAGCGTTTATATCTTCAACTTTTAGCGAGGTAAAAATGGTTTGTGGTGCATCCTGTAGTACTTTTGTGGGAAATACAAATACAAAATAAGGGCTTAAATCGTCTTCAATTCGTTTGCGAATGCTGGAAATTCTGGCAGTAATAGGCACACCTTGAATGCGAAAACGAATGTTATCACCAATGTTAATATCGCGGTTTTCTATAATATAATCCAGAATTGAAACACTGATGATTCCCTGTTTTTCCCAGGAAGCGTTGAATAGTGAGTCTCCTTTTACCAATATTTCATTAGCAGCCAGTTGATCGCGATAAGTCATACTAAAAGAGCGTGAAAAATCGTCTCTGTCACGATTTTTCTCAGTTTCTCGATCCAGCAACTTGTCTTTTAAATGAGTGATTGTCGCGCGAATGACAGGGTAGTAAGTAATGGTCTGGGTTGTGTTGATTTGTTTGTTGAGTAGCTGGTCAAAAGGTTTGAGTTGATTGGGTTGAATATCAAGAAAAACCACATTATCTGTATCGTCAGGATACGCCTGGACATAATTTTGGTTCAGATTTAATTCAATTAGGTAAATGCAAAAAATAACGCCAACGGCAGTGGATAAGGACAAAACTGTACCCATGGTTGCGTTGTCAGGACGAAATAATCCTCTTAACGCCTGACGCATGGGTAGTGATTGAAAGTGCAAGGCTTTGCCATAATGAAGCATTGCATAGCTGCAACACCATGCACCAGCAATGAGCAACAACATTGAAGCAATAAAGCGCAAACTGAATGCCAAACTGCCTAATTGCCAAACCAATACGCTGATGAAGATGCCAATAATAGCCAGTAAATAACAATAAAAACCCAAACCTTTTAATGAGCTTACTGAAGCATGTTGAAAAATTTGATTAGGTTTAAATTGTTTCAGTTGATACAAAGGTGTGAAAGTAAAGGCCATTATAATGACTAAACCCAGCATAACACTTTGTATCAATGCTGTAATAGATAGGCCAACTTCTACCGATGCATCAATCATATTACCCAATAATGATATTAGTAATGCTTGCAATCCAAGACTAACCCCAATACCGAGGACAACGCCCAGGCTACCTACTGTAAAACACAATATATAATAGTGGCGAATGATAAAATCGTTGGTTGCGCCAAGCGCTTTAATAATAGCGATGGATTGTCGATGTTCTTTTAACCATGCTGTTAAGGATGTATGGATGCCAATGCCAGCCAATAGCAGCGTGAATACGCCAACCAAATTTAAAAATAAGCGTAAATTTTCCAGGAAAACCTGAATGCTGGACTCCGCCGTTAAGTATGTTTCAACTGTTTCAGTATCTTGTTGGATTACCTGTTTTAACTGTTCAGCAATTTCTGAAACCTGAGTATCCAGTGAACTGCTATCTTTAGAGGTAGTGACTTTAATTAAAATTTTATAGGAGATTCTGCTTCCCAATTTAGCCAGGTTGGTGGCTTCCAGGTCTTGTTCAGCAATCATCAAGCGTGGGCCTATATTGAAAAATTGAACGCTGCGATCAGGCTCGTGCACAATTTTATCTACCAGCTTTAATTGGGTATTTCCAACTTGAATACTATCGCCTTGAGATAAGTTAAGACGCTCAAAAAAATCATTGTCGGCAATGGCAGTGCCAGATGTTAACACTTGTTTTAACGCTTTGTTTGACTCTAACTTTAATTCGCCGTAGAAAGGATATTGCGGACCCACAACTTTTAAATTACTTAATAAACTGTTGTCATCCTTAAGGGAGCGAATAACTGAATTAAATTCAAAAGTATTTACCGCTTCTATTTGTTGTTGGCTGCGTAACTGTTCTACTCTTTCTAATGTTGGCGATGAAAATGGAAAGCGAGACGAAATGATAATATCTGATGCAAACAGTTGCTTGCTGTCTCGCGCCAGCGCATTTTTCACGTTGTCAGCAAAGCCATTGAGTGTAGCTAAAGTGACGATGGCTAAAGCTACACATAAAATAAAAATTAATGATTGCTGTTTAGCTACCCATAATTGGCGGTATAAAAATTGGAAATGCATAATATGGGTTCAATCTATACCAGTTTGCCATCAACTAATTCAATAACCTCATCCGCCAGTGTTGCAATCCCGGCGTCATGTGTCACTAGCACTAAAGTGGTTTGATGTGCTTTTTGTAAGGCTAATAATACATCCATAACCGCATCACTGTTTTTGCTGTCGAGGTTGCCAGTTGGTTCATCGGCAAATATTACTTTAGGTCGATTGATAAGTGCACGGCAAATTGCTACACGCTGTTTCTCTCCGCCTGATAGCTGGTGAGGGAAGCTATTCGCTCTATGGGTTAAGCCTGTTTGCCTGAGTAAATCATCAGCATTGCTACTTGCCTTTTTATCTGCTGCCAATTCAGCAGGAAACATAATATTCTCTTTGGCAGTAAGTGATGGAACCAGGTGAAAGGATTGAAATACATAACCCATGGTTTGGTTGCGTAGTGGGGCTAACGCATCTTCAGACAAATGGGTAATATCGGTTTTGTCAATTATAATACTCCCTGTCGAAGGAGTGTCTAAACCTGATAATAAACTAAGCAGTGTCGATTTCCCAGAACCACTACTGCCCCTGATAACCACAAATTTCCCTGCATCAATGGTAAAAGATACATTGTCAAGAACCGAAATAGTTCGGTCTTCAACAGTAAATGTTTTACCAAGATTTCGGGCTTCTAAAAAAATACTGGTCATTGATAAAGCTGCTTAGCGATGAGTATCAAACATTAGATTTCAACAACACATAAATCGCACCTGTACCGCCATCTTTAGGTTGCGCGCTGGAATAGGCGAGTACGCGGGCAGATTGTTTTAGTAATTGGCACACTAACGATTTAAGTTTGGCGTAGCGCCCAGATTTGGCATGGGTACCCTTGCCGTGGATGATGAGTACACAGCATTGATGCCTGGCAAGGGGCTGATAAGTGCTAATAAAGGCTTCAAGTACCTGTGTTGCAACATTGACGCTGTCGCCGTGAAGGTCCAGCGTCTCATCAATGTTAATTTGACCACTGCGCAGCGCTTTTAAAGTTTTGTGTTGTAGACCACCAGGATGGTAGAAAACAAAGTCACTGCCTTGTATTTCGTTATCATACTGAATATGAGTGTCGTTATCATAAATTTCGGTATCGGTAAAATGTTCAGCATTGGCGCGACGGTAGGCAAGTCCAGGGTCATGTCTTTTATTCTTCAATATAAGCGTCCATTGTTGGGCAAGTGCAGACCAGGTTGCGGTCGCCATAGGCGTTATCAACCCGGTTGACGGGAGGCCAGTATTTGTCGACTTTAAAAGCGCCAGGAGGCGAACAACCTTGTTCGCGGCTGTAGGGTCTGTCCCATTCATTAATTAAGTCAGCTATGGTATGAGGTGCATTTTT
Source organism: Pseudomonadales bacterium (assembly GCA_965204215.1). GTDB lineage: Bacteria > Pseudomonadota > Gammaproteobacteria > Pseudomonadales > GM7GCV1 > CBDBDZ01. The sequence continues at coordinate 424,527 of CBDBDZ010000013.1, forward strand.
TAGAGGGTTATTGTTGCTGTCAATTTCGCCTTGTTCTATTTGTCTTATTTCTTCGCGTATTGATAACATGGCTTCACAAAAACGGTCAATTTCGGCTTTGGGTTCACTTTCAGTGGGTTCTACCATTAATGTTCCAGCCACAGGCCAACTCATGGTAGGTGCATGAAAACCATTGTCAATAAGGCGTTTGGCTATATCTTCAACATTGACACCAGAAGTTTCTTCCAGGACTCTGGTATCAACAATACATTCATGGGCAACTAAACCTTCATCAGAGGTATAGAGAATGTTATAAGCCTTTTTAAGTCGCGTCGCTAAGTAATTGGCATTTAAGATAGCAACTTTGGTTGCTTGAGTTAAACCAGAACCGCCCATTAACAAGCAATAAGCCCAACTGACGGGCAGTATGGATGGAGAACCAAAAGGTGCAGAAGATACAGGACCTGTAGTTTCATCTAACAGTGGGTGACCAGGTAAAAAGGGTGTCAAATGGCTTTTAACACCAATTGGCCCCATGCCAGGGCCGCCTCCACCATGAGGAATACAGAATGTCTTGTGCAAATTAAGGTGGCTGACATCACCACCAATGGCGCCAGGTTGAGACAGACCAACCATGGCATTCATATTGGCACCATCAATGTAAACTTGTCCGCCGTGGTCGTGGGTAATTTGGCATACTTCACTAACAGTGGTTTCAAACACACCGTGAGTGGAAGGGTAGGTAATCATACAGGCTGCAAGGCTGTCGCTATATTGTTCGGCTTTTTCACGAAAATTACTGACATCAATATCGCCATTGTCTTTAGAAGTAACGGGAATCACTTTCCAGCCAACCATCTGTGCCGAAGCAGGGTTAGTGCCATGTGCAGAGGTTGGAATTAGGCAAATATTACGATGCCCTTCGCCTTTGGATTGATGATAGGCACGAATGGTTAGCAGCCCTGCATACTCACCTTGTGCACCAGAGTTCGGTTGTTGAGAAATGGCATCGTACCCGGTAATTTGGCAAAGTTTATCGTTTAGGTCATCAATCATCTGTCGGTACCCTAATGCTTGCTCTGCTGGTGCATAGGGGTGAATGTTGGCAAACTCTGGCCATGTTACAGGAATCATTTCAATGGTCGCATTGAGTTTCATGGTGCATGAACCCAACGGTATCATGGCGCGATCAAGCGCTAAATCGCGGTCGGCAAGGCGGCGCATATAGCGTGTTATTTCAGCTTCTGCACGGTTTAAATGAAAAATGGGGTGGGTCAAATAGTGGCTACTGCGTAAATTAGATTCAGGCAGGCGGTATTTACGGTTGGCTTTACTGTCATCTTTTATTGAGCCTCCAAAGGCACGCCAAACGGCTTCTATGGTTTCGGGTCTGGTTTGTTCGTCAAGGCTAATGCCTACGCAATCGTCATTAATTTTACGCAAGTTAATACCGTTATCGACAGCAGCTTGCAATATAAGGTTTTGGTATTTACCGACGTTGACGGTAATGGTATCAAAAAACACTTCGGGCTGAACATCAAAGCCTAAAGACTCTAAACCAGTAGCCAGTCTGGAAGTTTTGCGATGCACCGATTGGGCAATGGCTTTAATGCCGTCAGGGCCATGATAAATGGCGTACATGGAGGCCACAACGGCTAGTAACGCTTGGGCAGTGCAGACGTTAGAGTTGGCCTTTTCACGGCGGATATGTTGTTCGCGTGTTTGTAATGCTAGCCGATACGCCTTATTGCCACGGCTGTCGATAGAAACCCCAATAATGCGCCCTGGCATGGCGCGTTTGTATTGATCTTTACATGACATATAAGCCGCGTGCGGTCCCCCATAGCCAATGGGTACACCAAAGCGTTGGGTAGAACCTACGGCAATATCGGCATCCATTTCTCCCGGGGCTTTCAATAATGCCAATGCCAGTGGGTCAGCTGATACTATTGCCAGGGCTTTGTGTTGATGTAACTCGTTAATTTCATTGCTAAAGTCGCGTACATGACCATAGGTTCCAGGGTATTGGAAAATGGCTCCAAATACTTTTGAGGCGTTTAAATTATCTGGTGAGTCAACGATGACATCTATTCCTAAGGGTTCGGCGCGGGTTTTAATCACTGCAATATTTTGTGGATGGCAATGCTCATCAACAAAAAAAGCATTGGCTTTAGACTTGGCGCTGCGTTTTGCCATAGTCATGGCTTCGGCGCAGGCAGTGGACTCATCAAGTAGAGATGCATTGGCAATGGGTAATGCGGTTAAGTCTGAAACCATGGTTTGGAAATTCAACAGAGCTTCCAAGCGACCCTGTGAGATTTCTGGCTGATAGGGTGTATAGGCAGTATACCAGGCGGGGTTTTCCAAAATATTTCTTAAAATGACAGGAGGCGTGGTTGTACCGTAGTAACCTTGACCAATCAATGGCGTTAACTGTTGATTTTTTTCGGCTACCTGGCGAATGTGAAACAAAGCGTCGCGCTCGCTCAATGCTTCACCCCAATCAAGTTTATGCGGTTGACGTATAGCGGCTGGAACGGTAGCGTCAATAAATTCATCAAGCGTCTTATAGCCTATTACTTTAAGCATTTGTGCCATTTCATCGGGTGAAGGGCCTATGTGACGGCGGTTGGCGAAATCGTAGGCGCGGTAATCAGTTAGCTTAAAAGTCATTAATATCTCGGCAGTTATTTATCGTAGATACGAAATTCCGTATAGACAGCATGTATTCTGTCTATACAGCGTACAGCCTATTCAGCAATAAATGCCATATAAGCCTCTTTATCCATCAAATTGTCTAGCTGTTCGGGCGATTCAATTCGAATGCGATATATCCACGCTTCGCTTTCCGGAGATTCGTTAATGGATTCAGGACTATCTGCCAACATCTCATTGACTTCAATAATTTCCCCAGAGACAGGAGCATACAATTCAGAGGCTGCTTTGACGCTTTCTAATACGCCGATTTCATCGCCTTCATCAAAAGTTTCGCCCGCTTCGAGTTGTTCTATATAAACAACATCGCCAAGTTGTTCGGCTGCGTGTTCGGTAATACCAATTGTGGCATTATCGCCATCGACAGTAATCCACTCGTGTTGGTCAGAATAGTAAGTAGTCATAAGGGCTCTCTTGTTTAGTATAGTTAATAATTATTTGCGTTTGTAGCTTTGTTTAACAAAAGGCATGTCAACGACTTTTGCAGGAATTTGTTTATTGCGAACCTGAATGAGTATATCACTGCCTGTCTGGCAACTGTTGCTATCGACATAGCCCATACAAATGGGTGCTTCCAGGCTAGGGGAAAACCCACCAGAGCTAACATTGCCGATAACGCTACCATCGGTTGAAAGAAGATCGCAACCACTGCGAGCCGGGGCTTTACCATCAGGTTTAATACCGATTAATTTACGGCTGGTTCCTTGTTCAATTTCACGTTTAATACGTTCAAAACCAGGATAACTTCCCTGGGCTCGTCGCGGTTTTTGAATGCTCCAAATAAGCCCCGCTTCAATGGGACTAATGTCAGGGTTTAAATCATTGCCGTATAAACACAATCCTGCTTCTAAACGCAGGCTATCGCGAGCACCTAAACCAGTGGGTTTACATTCAGAGTGCTCAAGCAATAGGGCGCAAATGTCTTGTGCTTGTTCTTGAGGAATGGCTAATTCAAAACCGTCTTCGCCAGTATAGCCAAGGCGTGAAATTCGACAGGGTGTTCCCTGAATAGTCAATTCCGTTGTTTCCATAAAAAATAATTCACAGGCAGCAGGGCATAATGACTGCATGATGGCTTCCGCTTTAGGACCTTGTAGTGCAATTAAGGTGCGGTCATAGCGTACATCAATTTGTACATTGTCAAGATGTGCACGTAAATGGGCAATGTCCTGGTCGAACATCGAAGCATTCACCACTAGGTACCAATGATTGTCTGCGTTGCTAATAATTAAATCATCCATAACACCACCTTCGTTATTGGTAAATTGTGTGTATCTTGCTTTACCTACTGGCAAGTTTTGGACATCGCAGGGAACCAACTGCTCTAACTGCTGAGCTACATTACTGCCGCGTAACTCAATTTGTCCCATATGTGATACGTCAAATAAACCAGCATGGGTACGTGTCCACAAGTGTTCTTGTTTAATGCCGTCAGCGAAATTGACAGCCATGTTCCAACCAGCAAAGTCGACCATGCGACCACCAATGGACTCAAGGTAATCAGAGAGTGGGGTGTTTTTAATTGTGATTTCAGACATTGTACATACCTCATTGAAGGTTAATGAATATGCCACCATCTGTCTTAGTACCTGAGAGATTTCAAAACAGTCAGCACTGCGAAGCGTACTCACTATTTCTTGCTCCTTCGGTGATGTCACTATTAATCATTAATGTTTTTAATGTTTAATGCGCATCTTTCCAGATTAGCCTGCTGATTTGCGGTTCTTTTGCCTGAGCGTTTCCGGGGCAGTTGCGTCTTCGGCGGTTATTGCTAACTCTCTCCCGCAACAGCATTTAGCTATGAAAGTGTCGCACAACTATAACATACTACTTCAAGTTTTCAACTACCTTATCACCAAACTCGGTGGTTTTAATTAGTTTTGCATCGCGAGTGCCGCCGCCTAAATCGGGTGTTGAATAGCCTTCGGCAAAGACCTGCTGCATGGCATTCCAAACATTTCTGGACTCTTCAGCCATACCAAAACTGCGCTCTAACATCATGGCAACTGAACCAATCATGGAATAGGGGTTGGCAATACCCCGCCCAGCAATGTCAGGTGCGCTGCCGTGTGAAGGTTCGTAATAGGCTTTTTCAGGTCCCTGGCAGGCTGAGGGCATTAAACCGAGCGAACCTAATATACCACCACCTTGATCGCTTAAAATATCACCAAACATATTTTCCATGACCATCACATCAAATTGAGTGGGCTTTAGACATAGATGTGTGGCGGCTGCATCAACCAGCATATTAATCACTTCCACATCAGGGTAATCGTGGTGTACTTCAGTAAGCACTTCATTCCACAGCACGCTGGATTTTAGCACATTGCTTTTGTGAATGTTGTGGAGTACCTTTTTACGGGTCATGGCAATATCAAAGGCTTCAATTAATATTTGGCGAATTTGTTGTTCATCGTATTCTAATGTTTCTTTAACATAGCGCAGTCCAGTTTCACTAATACCTGTTTCTTTGCTGCCAAAATATAGACCGCCAACCAATTCTCGAACCATAATTAAATCAATACCTTCGCCAATGATTTCGGGTTTTAGAGGTGAAAAATGCGCCAATCCTTTGGGTAGCGACACAGGGCGAAAATTGGCATAGGTTTGATAGCGTTTGCGCATGGGCAATAGAGCGCCGCGTTCGGGCTGCATATCGACAGGGATTTTTTGCGATTCTTCATGGTTAAGGCCTATAGGGCCTTTTAAAATAGCATCGGCACTATCGCAAATGGCAATAGTTTCTTCGGGGAAAGGGTGGCCACACTCAAAATAAGCACTAGCACCAAAGGCTGCAGGCATTAATTCAAAAGAAACGGGATTGCGAGATTCAATTAACTTTAGTACCTTAATTGACTCGGCTGTAATCTCTGGGCCTATGCCATCGCCGGCAAGAATAGCTATTTTATAGTCGATCATGGGTAATAATTTGATGATAATTAAAAAAGAACTATTGTATTAGTTTTTAATTAAAATTGATACGAACTATAATCTAAACATATCAGTCGTATCCACAATGCTAACTAAAAGTACCTTAGACAACCCCACCAATATTTTGATGGTAATTATTTTGCTGCTTTTAGCGGGGATATACAGTTTAACCCAACTGCCAGTACAGTTGTTTCCCGAAATTGAGCGACCTGTTATTAATGTTCAAACTGGTTGGCGGGCTGCATCACCGAGGGAGATGGAATCTGAAGTGATTGAGCCGATTGAAAAAGTGCTGCGCGGTTTGCCAGGTATGCAGCAGATGTCTTCATTTGCTAATGCAGGTTTTGCCGAAATAAGAATGGAGTTTGACTTGAATGCCGACATGAATCAAGCTTACCTTGAAGTGATTTCGCGGATGAATCGGCTTGAACCGCTGCCACAGGATGTGAATCAACCCACTATTTCTCTCGGTGGGAGAGGAAATGATGGACCTGCGTTAATATACTTTTTCTTACAACTGTTACCTGACAATGATAACCAGGTAGCAGACTATTTAAGCTTTGTTAAAAACCGGATTTCTCCAGTACTTGAGTCTATACCTGGCGTTTCCAGTGCTAGTGCACAGGGTGGCGCAGCACAAGATAATCAATTACAAATAATTGTTGATCCCTTTCTGGTAGCTCAATATGGACTGCAGATGACAGCCATTACCAATGCAGTAAGAGGTTTCAATAATATATCAGCAGGTAGCCTGGAAGTGGGACGGCGCAAATATACATTGCGCTATGAAGGGCGTTACAGTCCTGAAGACTTACAATATTTAATTATTGAGTGGAGAGAGGGCAACCCTATACGATTAAACGATGTGGCTGAAATTAAAATCCAGCAGCCTGATAATGCTTTCTTTTCCATCCAGAATAATAACCCTGCTATCAGCATTCGCGTCAATAAAGAAAATGATGCCAATACCTTAAAAACATTATTGCAGGTAAAACGCGAGGTAGAGCGTCTGAACCGTGAATTATTGGCAGATAAAAACATAATGCTGCAGCAATCGTTTGACGCATCTGTATTTATTAATCGCGCTATTAATTTAGTGGCAGGGAATTTGTTTTTGGGTGTGGCGTTATCACTTTCTATTCTGTGGTATTTCTTACGCAATTTCAGGGCGACTTTAGCCATAGCGGTTAGCGTTCCAGTATCACTTTTTGTCAGTTTTATTATTTTGAAATTAACAGGTCGTAGTTTAAATATTATTTCGTTGGCAGGTTTAGCGTTTGCGGTGGGAATGGTATTAGATGCAGCTATCGTGGTTTTAGAAAATATTTTTAGATTGCGTGAAAATAAAGAAGAGTCTTATACGGCTTCATTAAAAGGTGCAACTCAGGTTTGGGGAGCATTATTTGCATCGACGTTAACCACTGTAGCAATATTTTTACCTGTATTGTTTTTAAAAGAAGTTGAAGGTCAATTATTTGCCGATTTGGCAATAACTATTTCCATTGCAGTGATGGTGTCGCTGATTGTTGCAATGACTATTGTGCCATTATTTGCCAGGCAATGGGTCAATACATCGTCCAGTCAACCTAATCAAAAACCAGCCTATCAACGTTTCATTGTAACTCATGTCATGCGCCTGACCAGAGATAAACAACAGCGAAGACTGCTTGCAGGTGCAATGTTGATTTTTCCACTGTTGACAGGGTGGATACTATTCCCGCAAATGGACTACTTACCCCCTGTAAAGCGCGATGCTGTTGATACTTTTTTGCGTATGCCGCCTGGTTCCAGTAAGGCATTTATCAAGGAGCAATACATTGATAGCATTGTTGAACGAATGTCGCCCTACATGAGTGGGGAAAAGCAACCAGCACTCAAAAATTACTACATTTTAACCTGGCCTAGTGGCGGTACAATAGGTACAAGAGCCAAAGATCAAAGTCAGGTAGATGAACTGTTGAAAGTTGTGAGTTCAGAAATTACAGCAGATTTGCCTGATCTTCAAGCTTTTTCAAGGCAAGGTAATTTGTTTGGCGGTTTTGGTGGCGGCCGAGCAATTAATCTTTTGATACAACACCCAAATCAGGAAATTATGGAACAGGCAGCAACTTTTGCCAATGAGAAACTGCAAACATTAATGCCAGCTTCCAATGTTCGAGTGAACCCAGGGCTGAACCAGAATGAACCTGAATTGCAATTTATTCCGAACGACAGAGCCATAAATGAAATGGGTTTAAGACGGCAAGACGTAGGTACACTTATACGCATGTTGGGTGATGGTATCTACCTGGGTGAATATTTTGATGGCGAAAAACGACTTGATATTATTGTACAGTCCAAAGATAGCCAAACGCCAGAGGCTTTTAATGAATTGCCAATAGTCACGCCACAGCAGGCTATTGTTCCTCTCAACCAATTGGTTGAAAGTAAGCGTACAGTGGGTCCAAGTAGAATTCAACGTGTTGACCAACGCCGCACCATTGTGCTGGATATTGTGCCACCTCCGCAAGTCTCATTGCAAAAGGCAATAGAGCTAATTGAAACAGAGCTTGAACCGCAAATAAGAGAAATACTGGGGACTGAAGGCAATATCAGTTTTTCAGGTAGCGCCAGCGATTTAAACCGTGCCATTGTCAATATTGGCAGAAATTTTTTATTTGCGTTGGTGATACTGTTCTTTTTAATGAGTGCACTGTTTAAATCGGCATATGATAGCTTTTTGGTCATACTTGCCATGCCAATGGCAATGGTCGGTGGAATTTTAGGCCTTAATGCACTGAATTTAATCACTTTTCAACCCCTGGATTTATTGACCATGATTGGTTTTGTTATTTTACTTGGTTTAGTTGTCAATAACGCTATTTTGCTGGTGTACAAATCCCGAGAGTTAGAAAAAGAAGGCTATGCCAGAGATAGTGCAATTGAAAACGCGTTAAGTGTTAGACTTAGACCCATTTTGATGAGTACCTTAACCAGTATTTTAGGAATGTTGCCACTACTATTAGTGCCAGGTATTGGAGCTGTTATATACCGAGGGTTAGCATCAGTTATTGTCAGTGGTATGCTAATTAGTATGCTCTTTACATTATTGTTACTTCCGTGCTTATTGCGTATGGGCAAAACAACCTGAGATATTTATGTTGAACAATTTGCGATTATTGATAATTGCTATATTAAGTTTAGGCTTTGGGTCACACATTGCAGCCCAACCCATTACATTAGTTAAAACCGCATTGGTGGAAAGCCATAGCATTGCTACGAAACAATGGGCGCCGGGAACAGTTGTGAGTAAAAACAACGCTTTAATTTCTAGTGAAGTGGCTGGGCAAATTTTAACTATTGCCGAGGTGGGTACGCACATAAAACAAGGTGAAGTGATGGCAATAATTGATAAAGAGGCTTTAATTATTCAACGCCAGGAGAAACAGGCAGAAATAAAAAGTTTGATGGCAAGGCGAGACTTTTTATTATCGCAGCGCGATAGAATGCAGAAATTAGTTAGTAAAAATGCTGTTGCCCAATCCAATTTCGATGATATTCAATCGCAGTATGGGGTTGTTAGCGAAAATATAAAATTACAGCAATTATCGCTAAAGAATATTCAGCGTTTAATCGATAAATCAGCAATTGTTGCTCCATACAGCGGCATTGTTAGTGCTAAATTAAAATCAATTGGTGAATTGATAACAGCGAATGAACCGTTGCTGAGAATGGTTGATACAACTAATATAGAAATACAATCTCAAGTACCAATAGCGTTAGCCAGAACCAATCAAAGAGGAGCACAAGTTGCTTTGCGCAATAACCAAAACATTGTTTACTCATTTATTTCTGCCATCGTACCTGTTGCTAATAATGCATCCAGGTTGATAGAAATGCGTATTACTCTGCCGCCATTAAAAGTAGGGCAATGGTATGTGGGAGAGTCGGTTTGGGTTGGGCTTGCCAATAGCCAGGTTGAGCAATTGACAACCATACCGCGCGATGCATTAATTTTAAGAGAAGAGCAATCTTATGTATTTGTTGTTGATAGCAGTGAAAAAGAGATAAAAGCTAAAAAAGTAGAAGTTGATATTGTAACGGGGGAAGGTTCTATGTTGGGCATTAAAGGACAATTAAACCCCGGAGATAGTGTGATTATCTATGGAGCAGAAACCTTGAAAGATGGACAAAAAATAAATATTTCAACTTAAATCGTCTCTCTGCATCCAATTGCGTTAAGGTTGCATCTTATCGGTACAACATAACTTACACTTTGGAGTATTTACCATGAAATCGTATAAGACTATCTTATCAGTGCTTGCTTTTGCTAGCTTGACTGTATTGGCTTTAATGCCAGTCTTGGCGCAAGTTGAAGAGTATCAAGCCAGTGAAGAGCGTGTCAATATTATCAAAATTAAAAATAAAGACGGGGAAACTGTCGAATTTAATATTAATGGCAAAGATATATTAGGTGGTTTGGATTTACCTGAAAATCTTGAAGGCTTTCTCAATAAACAATTTAATAAAGTTATCAATAAAATTGATTTTTCTGAAGAAGAAAAGCAGCGTATTCTTGATAAATTAGAAGAAGGTATTGAAATAGAAATTGATCATAACGATAGTAACCATTATTCAGGAACTGACGATAGGGGCATTGATATTGGTGAATTTATTTTAGGTATAGTAGCCATTAGCTTTTCATTGGGAATGCCTGTTATTATTGTGGCATTGACATTGTATTATGCTGCAAAAAAACGCAAACAAAAACATGAGCTAATTGAGAAAATGATAGAAAGTGGTCAGCCGCTGTCCGAAGAGATTCTAAAAAGTATTGAAGTTAAAAAGAACACCCCTTTAGAGTCTGGTTTAACCTCTATAGGTATAGGTATTGCATTGATAGTATTTCTTGGGTTAACAGCTGGTTGGGCGGTTGGCGCAGTAGGTTTAATACCATTATTTATAGGCATAGCACGTATTGTCAGCTGGAAAATGGAAACTTAGTTACGCTTAAACTATAGAAACAGACGTGCTGGATGATAACAATTTGATAGCCAGAGTGGTTGTTAATAATGATCATCTGGCTTTCACACATTTAGTCAAACGCTATCAAGCTCAGTTGCGCTATTCCGTATTGCAATTGAATGGTTGGAATGAGATTTTAGCAGATGATATTGTGCAAGAAACCTTTATCAGTTGTTTTCGTTCATTAAAATCCTTTAAAGGTAATTCCAAACTTTCCACCTGGTTGTACACCATTGCTTACAATCACCTTCAACAGTACTATCGCAAGCAGTCTGGAAACCCCGCCGATGTTGAAAAAAGTGAACCTATTGTCGAGGATAAACCCTCTAATGAATGCGCTGATAGTCAATTAATTGAAAATACTCTTCATCAAAAAGTCGCGAAGATTATTGCAAATTTATCTGTTGAGCAGCGAGCCGTATTACATCTGCATTTACATAGAGAGTATAATCAACGAGAAATTTCAACCATGCTAAATATGCCGCTAGGAACAATAAAGTCGCATATTAGTAGAGGTAAAAAATATATACGTGAGCATTTAACCAAGTTATAGATATGAATACAGCCAATTCATCTGATAGACATATTGATCAACTATTTGCACAGCTTCGGGATACCGAACCTGATGTTAATGATACAGCACTAACCGATTCCATCATTTCAAGTATCGTAACACAGCAAAGGTGTCAATCAAAAAAACTTAAATTCATTTATTCTGCACTACTTACTTTACTATTAATTTTTATTGCTGTTCTTTTTCCTTGGTCAGTATTATTATCACTACAAACCATTACTATTAATACCTATAGTGTGATTAGTGTTTTTGCTGCGCTATCGTCTTTAGCCTATTATTGTTGGTTATCTGTTGAAGGCGCGTAGTGCATTGATAACAGCTGGTGCCAGTGGTATTGGAGCAGCTATTGCCGAATCATTTATACAGTCAGGACACAATGTGCATGTTGCGGATGTTGATTCGAAAATGCTGGATGCGTTTACTAAAAAATTCCCTCAAACCAGTAGCAGTGTTTGCGATGTAGCGGTTGAGACGCAAGTCAAAGATGTTGTTGAGAGCCATATTAAGCAATTTGTCAGTATAGATGTATTGGTAAACTGCACAGGAATTGCCGGACCAACGGCTTCGATTGAAGATATTGATACCGAAGACTGGAAGCGCTGCTTGGATGTTAATTTGAATGCCATGTTTTATTTTTGCAAAGCGGTACTTCCATCAATGAAGCTGCAAAAAAGTGGCAGTATTGTGAATATTTCATCTACAGCAGGCTGGCATGGGTACCCTTATCGTTCACCTTATTGCACGTCAAAGTGGGGAGTAATTGGGTTGACCAAATCTGTTGCAATGGAAGTGGGTCAGTATAATATTCGCTCCAATTGTATATGTCCAGGCAGTATTGAAGGTGAACGAATGGATAGAGTGATTCGTGCTGAAGCGATTCAAAAAAACATCAGTGAAGAAGCCATAAGAGCGCGCTACACCAATAGTAATTCCATGCGAACATTTATCAACGCTAGCGATATAGCCGATATGGCGGTTTTTCTAAGTTCGCCCCAAGCATCAAAAGTTACAGGTCAAATTATGAATGTAGATGGTCATTTAGAGGCTTACTAAAGGAGATTGAGGTGAAAGAATGCTACTTTTCCTGATTTGAGTTTAACGAGAAGCGTTTTTAATGTATGGATGCAATGTCTTAAATGACATGGTTAATGCCGTAGAATGCGCTTAACAAAATTGTTTTAAAACGGGTTTGGCTTTATAATTCTGACACTTTTGTTAATCACTCTTTAAGAGGAGACTCTTGAAATCTAAAAGACCAGTTAATTTAGAACTCTCCACTGTCAGCTTTCCCATCACGGCGATAATATCTATCACGCATCGAGTGTCAGGCATTATTTTGTTTTTTGTTGTGGCTATTGCGTTATGGGTCTTGCAACTTAGTTTGTCATCAGAGCAAGGCTTCAATCGAGTTGTCAGCTTTTTTCAAATAGGCTGGATTAAACTGATGGTTTGGCTAATGTTAACGGCGTTAATATACCACACCATTGCAGGCTTTCGACATTTAATTATGGATATGGGAATTGGTGAATCGCTGGAAGGCGGTAAGTTAGGGGCGAAAATTGTGATAGGACTTGCTATTATTTTTAGTCTGGATGTTGCGTACTGGCTGGAGATATGGATATGGTAAACAGTGTTTCAAGTTTAGGTCATAATGGTGTTTACGACTGGGTAATACAGCGAATATCTGCCGTTGTTATAGCAGCCTATGTATTTTTTATGATTGGGTACTTTATTGCAAACCCCGATTTGCAATATGAGCAATGGAAAGGTCTACACGCCACGCTGTGTATGCGAATATTTAATTTAATTACCTTATTGAGTTTCATTGCACACGCCTGGATAGGTTTGTGGGCAATATTAACCGACTATGTAACAACAAGGATGATGGGTGCAATGGGTACTGTTTTACGAATTTTTTTGCAACTGGCTATGATTGGCGCATTAATAGTAATGCTGCTTATTGGCATTGATATTTTTTGGAGTTAATCATATGAAAACGGTGTCATTTGATGGTGTAATCATTGGTGGCGGAGGCGCAGGTATGCGTGCGGCCTTGCAGTTAGCTCAATCGGGCTATAAGACAGCCGTTATTTCCAAAGTTTTTCCTACCCGTTCTCACACTGTTTCAGCGCAAGGTGGTATTACCTGTGCTATTGCCAGTGCAGACCCCAATGACGATTGGCGTTGGCATATGTACGATACAGTTAAAGGTGCCGATTATATCGGCGACCAGGATGCTATTGAATACATGTGCATGGAAGGGCCCAAAGCCGTTTTTGAACTGGAGCATATGGGATTACCATTTTCACGCTTTGACAATGGCCGTATTTATCAACGACCCTTTGGCGGGCAATCGAAAGCATTTGGTGAAGGTGGTCAAGCGGCGCGAACCTGTGCGGCGGAAGATAGAACAGGACATGCCCTGTTACACACACTTTATCAAAACAATGTTAAAAACCATACTACCTTTTTAAACGAATGGTATGCCATTGACATTGTCAAGAATCAAGATGGCGTTGTAGTTGGCGTTACTGCTATTGAAATTGAGACAGGTGAAGTGGTCTTTATTCGCTCCAAGGCGACCGTTTTTGCAACAGGTGGTGCAGGTAGAATTTATGCTTCAACCACCAATGCGCATATCAATACTGGCGACGGTGTTGGCATGGCGCTTCGAGCAGGTGTGCCAGTTCAGGATATGGAAATGTGGCAATTTCACCCAACAGGTATTTATGGAGCAGGAGTGTTAGTTACAGAGGGCTGTCGCGGCGAAGGAGGTTATTTAATTAATAAAGATGGTGAACGGTTTATGGAGCGTTACGCACCTAATGTGAAAGACCTTGCTAGTCGTGATGTGGTGGCCAGAGCAATGGCAACTGAAATACGCGAAGGTCGCGGTTTTGGTGAAGACGGTAGTTACCTCAAGTTAAAACTTGATCATTTAGGTGAAGAAGTGCTAAACGCCAGATTACCAGGTATTCAGGAATTATCAAAAACCTTTGCCCATGTCGATCCAACCAAAGAACCTATTCCTGTAGTGCCAACCTGTCATTATATGATGGGTGGAATCCCTACCAATATTCACGGTCAAGCGATTACTCAGGATGACAGTGGTAATGACCAAATCATTCCTGGACTATTTGCCTGTGGAGAGATTGCTTGTGTTTCTGTTCATGGCGCCAATCGTTTGGGTGGCAATTCGCTGCTCGATTTGGTTGTGTTCGGACGCGCATCCGGTTTATTTATTGAAAGAGCATTGCGCGAAGGCATTGAAGCCAGAGAACCCAGCGATGACGACATTCAAGAACAGGGAATGGGTCGGCTCAATAAACTGGAGTCGGAGTCTACGATATCGGGTGAAAATCCGGCCGCATTTAGAGCTGAATTGCAATCGGTTATGTCTCGTTGTTTTGGTATTTTCCGCAACAGCGACGACATGGAAGAAGGCATCAAACTGCTTGATGAAATGAGTGAACGTGTCGACAATATCGCTCTGACCGATGATACTAAAGCCTTTAACACCGCTCGAATTGAAGCTTTGGAAGTACAAAATTTATTTGAAGTGGCAGAAGCTACAGGTCGAGCAGCCATTGTACGTACTGAATCTCGTGGAGCGCACTCGCATGAAAACTACCCTGACCGCGATGATGAAAACTGGATTTGCCATTCAATGTATTACAAAGAAGAAAAACGGGTTGGCAGGCGAGAGGTGAATATGCAGCCCACCACTGTCGAGACATTCCAACCCAAAGCCCGTGTCTATTAAGAGGTACTTAAAGTGTTAACTGTAAGCGTATATCGTTATAACCCAGAAAAAGATGACGCCCCTTACATGGAAGATTTTCAATTTGATACTGGGGGTAAAGACTTAATGGTATTAGATGTATTAGAACGTTTAAAAGCATCTGAAGCCTCACTGGTTTTCCGTCGCTCGTGTCGTGAAGGTGTATGCGGTTCAGATGGCATGAATATGAACGGTAAAAATGGACTTGCCTGTGTTACCCCCTTATCGCAAGTGGTTAAGAAAAACAAGTTAGTGCTAAGACCATTGCCGGGGCTGCCTGTGATTCGGGATTTAGTTGTAGATATGGCACAGTTTTACGAGCAATATGAAAAGATTCAGCCCTATTTAATTAACGACAACCCAACTACGGGTATTGAGCGCTTGCAATCACCCGAAGAGCGCTCAAAACTGGATGGTTTATACGAGTGTATCCTTTGTGCTTGTTGTTCAACCAGTTGCCCATCATTTTGGTGGAACCCTGATAAATTTATCGGTCCTGCGGGGTTGTTGCAGTCATATCGGTTTTTAGTTGACAGCAGAGATACTGCAACCGAAGAGCGTTTAGCGAATTTACAAGATCCTTTTAGTGTATTCCGTTGTCACGGCATACAAAACTGTGTCAATGTTTGTCCTAAAGGGCTGAACCCCACTAAGGCGATAGGACATATTCGCTCTATGTTGCTCACACGAGCAGTATAGCGGATAATAGGAAGTTTTTTGATTTTATTATGGAGCGTGACCAAGATGCATCGCAATTCATTTCAGCCGATAGCCTTAGATACCTGGAATTTGTAGAAACTCAATCACCTGTAACAACCAAAACGTCTGCAACACAAGCAACTTCCAGCTCGACACCTTCATTCACCAGTGATGTTCAGCATCTTGAACGCAACCAACTTAGCGTTACAGAATTAGTTGCTGCATATAGAACACATGGACACTTATTTGCCAAAATTGACCCTCTCAAATGCCTCAATGTATCATGTCCAGACATTTTAACCTTGTCACATTACCGTTTAGGGGGAGTGGATGCCAATAAGGATATTCAAGCTGATCAAACCTATTTTGGTTTTGTCGAAGGTAAAGCTAAACTGCATGAATTAGAGCGATTACTAAACCAAACCTACTGTGGTTCAGTTGGTTATGAAGTCATGCATATTACTGATGAAGATGAGCGTCAATGGTTGCTGGAATATATTGAGACACAACGTGGCAATCCCAATATTCCCAATAAAAGCAAGCGTACATTATTGCAACGAGTTGTCGCTGCAGAGAGTCTTGAAAAACATTTAGACACCAAATTTCCTGGTACTAAACGCTTTGGTTTGGAAGGCGGAGAAAGTTTAATTCCTTTGCTGGAAACGCTCATTCAACACTCTGCGGGTTTAGGTGCCAAGGAAATTGTCATGGGAATGCCGCACCGCGGCAGGCTTAACGTACTTATCAATATATTGGGCAAGTCACCAAAAGAGTTATTTGGTGAATTTGAAGGCAAGAAACTTTTTGGCACCACAGGTGATGTCAAATACCATCAAGGTTTTTCATCCAATTTAATGACTAGCAGGGGTGAACTGCATCTAGCCATGTCGTTTAACCCCTCGCATTTAGAGATAGTATCTCCTGTTGTCAACGGTTCGGTACGTGCGCGCCAGGAACGTAGGCGCGACAGTGAATGTGAACAAGTTGTTCCCATTTTAATGCATGGTGATGCTGCTTTTGCAGGGCAGGGTGTGGTTATGGAAAACTTCCAAATGTCGCAGACCAGAGCCTATAAAACTGGTGGTTCTATTCATGTGGTTATTAATAATCAAATTGGTTTTACCATTAGTCGTATTGAAGATGCGCGTTCAACGCGCTATTGCACAGAAGTGGCTAAAATGATCCAGGCCCCCATTTTTCATGTGAATGGGGACGACCCGGAAATGGTACAATTTGTGTCTAAGCTGGCAGTAGATTACCGCTACAAATTTAATAAAGACATAGTTGTTGATTTAATTTGCTTCCGCCGTCGTGGTCATAACGAAACCGATGAGCCAGCAGCAACACAACCGTTGATGTACCAAGCTATCAAAAACCATCCTGGTACTTGTAATATTTACGCGCAAAAACTTATTGAGCAGGATGTACTCAGTCGCGATGATTTTAACAGTATGCGCAATGACTACCGCAGTTCACTGGAAACTCATGAAACGGTTGTCAGTAGCTATGTTAAGGAATCGCAATCAATCAACCTGGTAGACTGGTCGCCCTATTTGGGACACAAAGCCAATATCAGTGTGGATACCCGAGTCGATTTACAACGCCTAAAATATTTAGGCAAGCAGATTAGTAGCATTCCTCAATACATAACACCGCAGCGTCAGGTTGCAAAAATTTATGATGACCGTTCCAAAATGGCAGGAGGCGGACTTGAAATTAACTGGGGTATGGCAGAATTACTGGCTTACGCTTCCATATTAGATGAAGGTAAGCCCATCCGCATGAGCGGGCAAGATTGTCAGCGCGGTACTTTTTCACACCGTCATTCTTTTGTTCACGATCAAAAAACGGGTGAGTGCTGGTTTTGTTTGTCAGCAATTGATACGCAAGCAGATTGCAACATTTACGACTCGTTGCTATCGGAAGAAGCTGTATTGGGTTTTGAATACGGCTATTCCGCTACCAGGCCAGACACTCTAGTAATATGGGAGGCACAGTTTGGAGATTTTGCTAACGGTGCACAGGTGGTGATTGATCAGTTTATTGCCAGTGCTGAACATAAATGGTCACGTTTAAGTGGCTTAACATTGCTATTACCTCACGGTTATGAAGGACAGGGACCTGAACATTCTTCTGCACGCCTGGAGCGCTACTTACAACTTTGTGCAGAAGATAATATAGCAGTGTGTTTGCCGACAACACCCAGTCAAATTTTTCACTTGTTACGCAGACAAATTGTCAGTCCGCTGCGTAGACCCTTAGTGGTAATGAGTCCCAAGTGGTTGCTGCGCCACAAATTAGCTGTTTCAACACTGGACGAGCTTAGCTCTGGTTCTTTCCAAAAAGTGATTGATGACAGGGTAGAGACAAACGGTATCAAGCGTGTAGTGCTGTGTGCCGGCAAAATGTACTATCATTTATTAGAAAAGCGTCTGGAAAATAATAACGCTAAAGTTGCACTGATTCGCATTGAAGAGCTATACCCCTTTCCTGCTAAAGAATTGGTTGAAATACTTAGCCGATATAAACAGGTTAAAAATGTTATATGGTGTCAGGAAGAACCAGTGAATCAAGGTGCATGGTACAATTGCAGACACCGAATTCAAAAAGCTATTGACCACGGGTTAAGTAACGCCAAATTGGAAGTATTTGCGCGCAAACCGTCATCTGCACCTGCTTGTGGTTATATGGCCACTCATTTAGAAGAACAAAATACATTGTTAGATGCAGCTTTTGAAATTTAACTTTGAGATAATAGATTGATATGAATACTGAAATCAAAGCGCCACAGTTTCCTGAATCTGTTCAGGATGGCTTGATAGTAACATGGCATAAAAATGTCGGTGACAGTATTTTTCGCGACGATTTGTTAGTTGATATTGAAACCGATAAAGTTGTTCTGGAAGTCAATGCTCCAGGTTCTGGTGTATTATCAGATATTATTAAACCAGCAGATTCAGTGGTACAAAGTTTAGAAATTATCGGAATCATTTCTGAACAAGCTGTAGCAAAAAGCCCAGTCAGCGACCCTGAACCAACACCTGCTACTGAGGTGGAGCTTGTCGAATCATCAAGCGAGCCGTTAATTAACCCGGCGGCAAAGAAAATGATGGATGAACATGACCTTAATGCCGATGACGTTGAGGGCACAGCAAAAGGTGGTCGAATCAGTAAAGGAGATGTGCAACGAGTTCTGGATAATACAATTTCTGAATCGGCAATAACTGAACCAACACCGTCACCTGCTAATACAGTGAAAGATGACGCTGCGACAATTGCCCCTGCTCCTGTGTCAGCCTCTGACTCGCAAGATCAAACAGCAAAAAATATTGGTGTTCCTGCTTCCAGCCTTGAGCGCAATGAAGAACGCGTACCTATGACGCGGTTACGTGCCAGAATTGCTGAGCGGTTGGTAGCTTCGCAGCACAGTACTGCAATGTTAACGACCTTTAATGAAGTGAATATGGGTGCGCTAATTAAACTCCGAAAAGCCCACAAAGAGAGTTTTCAAGAGCGTTATCAAGCCAAATTAGGCTTTATGTCGTTTTTCTTAAAGGCCAGCGTACATGCCCTTCAGCAATTTCCATCAGTCAATGCCTATATCGATGGTAATGAGATCATTTATCACGACTATCAGGATATAGGTGTAGCTGTATCTTCCGAGCGCGGTCTCGTTGTACCAGTACTTCGCAGTGTGCAAAATTTAAGTCTGGCAGAGATTGAAACCCAAATATCCAATTATGGCAAACAGGCACAGGCAGGCAAGTTGGGTATTGGCGACTTGACAGGCGGTACTTTCACCATTTCCAATGGAGGGGTATTTGGCAGTTTACTTTCAACGCCTATTATCAACCCACCGCAAACTGCCATCTTGGGAATGCATGCCATTCAGGAGCGACCTGTTGCCATTGATGGCGAAGTGGTTATTCAACCCATGATGTATTTAGCCCTATCTTATGATCACCGCTTGATTGATGGCAAAGAAGCCGTACAGTTTTTAATGGTAATTAAAAACCAGTTGGAAGACCCTACACGGATATTATTAAATATTTAAACACGATTAGTTAGAGAGAATTATGCAAACAGAATACGATGTAATAGTTATAGGCTCAGGACCAGCGGGATATGTCGCCGCCATTAGAGCTTCACAATTGGGTTTAAGAACAGCTTGTATTGAAAAGTGGCGCAACGATAAAGGTGCAGGTGTGAATGGTGGTACTTGCCTCAATGTCGGTTGTATTCCCTCGAAAGCATTGTTAGATACTTCATATAAATATCACATGGTGCAACAGGATTTTGATGTCCATGGTATCACCATTGGTGATGTGAGTATTGATATAGGCAAAATGTTAAAGCGCAAAGATAAAATTATTGCCCAATTAACGGGAGGCATAGCAGGGTTATTTAAAGCCAATAAAGTCGATTCACTACTGGGTACTGGAAAACTTTTGAAAGACAGACAGGTAGAATATACTGATCACGATGGCAATGCTCATCAACTCAATGCTAAAAATGTTATTTTGGCCAGTGGTTCAGTACCTATCGACATTAAAGTTGCAAAAGTCAATAACGACACCATTGTCAATTCAACAGGGGCTTTAGAGTTTGATAAGGTTCCAGAAAAGTTAGGAGTGATAGGTGCAGGCGTTATTGGTTTGGAACTTGGCAGTGTTTGGGGTTGGTTGGGTTCAGAAGTGGTTGTGTTAGAGGCAATGGACAGTTTCTTGCCAATGATGGATGGGCAAATTTCAAAAGAAGCGCAGAAAACTTTTGCTAAACAAGGATTAGATATTCGTTTAAATTGTCGTGTTACAGGCACGAAAGAGAAAAATAATCAGGTTGAAGTGACTTATGAAAATGCTAGTGGTGAAAGCCATAGCGAAACCTTTGATAAGTTGATTGTATGTGTGGGGCGCATCCCCCATACGCAAGGATTGTTGAGTGAAGATTCCAGTGTCCAATTAGATGAGCGTGGCTTTGTTCATGTTGACGACACCTGTGCCACTAGTGCGCCAGGTGTTTGGGCAATAGGTGATGTGGTAAGAGGTCCCATGCTGGCGCATAAAGGTTCCGAAGAGGGTGTTATGGTAGCCGAGCGCATTATTGGTAAACCTGCGCAAATGAATTATGATTTAATTCCCAGTGTTATCTATACACACCCGGAAATTGCAGCTGTAGGTAAAACTGAAGAACAGTTAAAACGAGAAGGTGTGGAATATGTGACGGGAACTTTTCCTTTTGCCGCTAGTGGCAGGGCTTTGGCATCGAATGATTCAGCGGGTTTCGTTAAAATTATTGCCGATAAAAAGACTGATAGAGTTTTGGGTGTTCATGTTATTGGTAACAGTGCAGCTGAATTGGTTCAGCAAGGCGCCATTGCTATGGAGTTTGGCAGTAGCGCCGAAGATTTGGGTATGATGGTGTTTTCACATCCCACTGTGTCTGAAGCTGTGCATGAAGCGGCATTGGCAGTAGCAGGTCATGCCATTCATATTCCCAATAGGAAGCGTTAATAGTTGGTAGTAAATGAGTATTTTGGGCATATTTTTAATGCAGTCGTTTCGAGCGCAGTCATTGTGCAAAGTTCTCTTATCATTAATTCAAAACTAGAGAAAAAATTATATGAATATACATGAATACCAGGCCAAGTCGTTATTTCGAGACTATGGTATGCCAGTTTCACAAGGTATAGCATGTTTTAATAGTGAAGAAGTCGGCAAAGCAATTGATAGTATTGAAGACAAGCGCTGGGTTGTCAAAGCGCAAGTTCACGCTGGTGGGAGGGGCAAAGCTGGAGGCGTAAAGCTGGTTGAAAGCAAGCAGGAAGCCATTGACTTTGCTGATGGTTGGCTGGGAAAAAATTTAGTGACCTATCAAACTGACGCTAATGGTCAACCCGTTAACTGTATTTTGGTTGAAAATTGTACTGATATTTCTGATGAATTGTATTTAGGAGCAGTCATTGACCGTTCCAGCCGTCGTATTGTGGTGATGGCATCAACCGAAGGTGGTGTTGAAATTGAAAAAGTAGCGCATGAAACGCCTGAAAAAATTCTTAAGGCAGCCATTGATCCATTAGCGGGACCGCAACCCTACCAGGCTAGAGATATAGCATTCAAAATGGGCTTGGAAGGCGAGCAAATCAAGCAGTTTATCCACATTTTTATGCGTTTGGTTACGATGATAATTGAAAAAGATTTAGCGTTAGTTGAAGTCAACCCCCTGGTCATTACCGACTCAGGCAATTTGCATTGTTTAGATGCAAAAATTAACATCGATGGCAATGCGTTATATCGCCAAAAATCTATTGCCGCAATGAATGACTGTTCGCAAGAAGATGCCCGTGAAGCAGAAGCTGCGAAGTGGGATTTAAACTACGTAGCCCTTGAGGGTAATATTGGGTGCATGGTCAACGGTGCAGGTCTGGCAATGGGAACCATGGACATTATTAAGTTGACAGGCGGTCAGCCTGCCAACTTTTTAGATGTAGGTGGTGGAGCCAACAAACAACGTGTGGCAGAAGCCTTTAAACTGATTCTTTCTGATACTTCAGTCAAAGCTGTATTAGTCAATATTTTTGGAGGTATTGTACGTTGCGACATGATAGCAGAAGGCATTATTGGCGCGGTTGAAGAAGTGGGCGTAACTATCCCTGTTGTGGTACGCCTGGAAGGTACTAACGCTGATAAAGGCAGTGAAATTCTAGCCAATAGCGATTTAAACATTCAATCTGCAACATCGTTAAGCCAAGCCGCAGAGCTTGTGGTTGCAGCTGCCCAATAATTTTAAGCAGGAAAATATGAGTATTTTAATTAATCAATCCACCAAAGTTATTTGTCAGGGTTTTACTGGTTCACAAGGCACTTTTCACTCCGAACAAGCCATTGCTTATGGTACGAAAATGGTTGGGGGCGTTACTCCAGGAAAAGGTGGTCAAACCCACTTAGGACTACCTGTTTTTAATACAGTAAGTGAAGCGGTTGCTGCAACGGCTGCAACGGCATCGGTTATTTATGTACCTGCGCCGTTTTGCAAAGACTCTATTCTTGAAGCAGCAAATGCAGGTATAGAATTAGTCGTTTGTATTACTGAAGGCATACCAACGCTGGATATGCTTATCGTTAAGCAAGTTTGCGATCAATCGGGCGTAACTTTGATAGGGCCCAATTGCCCCGGTGTTATTACGCCTGGCGAATCTAAAATTGGCATTATGCCCGGCCATATTCACTTAGCTGGGAAAGTAGGAATTGTTTCACGTTCAGGTACTCTGACCTATGAAGCTGTCAAGCAAACAACCGACTATGGCTTTGGTCAATCTACTTGCGTTGGTATTGGTGGCGACCCTATTCCTGGTAGCAACTTTATTGATATATTAGCGCGTTTCCAAAACGATGAGCAAACTGAAGCTATTGTTATGATAGGCGAAATAGGAGGCACGGCTGAAGAAGAAGCCGCCGAATTTATCAAAGCCGAAGTTACCAAACCTGTTGTTGCTTATATTGCGGGTGTTACTGCCCCGGCAGGCAAGCGCATGGGTCATGCTGGAGCTATTATTTCAGGGGGCAAAGGCACTGCTGATGAAAAATTCGCAGCTCTTGAAGCAGCAGGTGTAACAACAGTGAAAAGCCTGGCAATGATTGGGGATGCCTTAAAAACGGTTATGTAAAAGAAAGCACATATTAACCTGGCAATAAAATATCGCTCCTGTGTAATTTCAATGGTTCGCGACTAAGCTATCGCTCACCGGAGGCACTTCCTTGAACCTAGATTTTGCAGTTGAACGCTAATTTCACTTCTAAGAGTTTGAATGTTATTGATAAACGCTTATTCTTCGATTCACTTCATAAGTGAATTACAAACCGCTACCTGGCTTTACAGCCCTTTTCAGTTCACACTGCTGCGTTATGGCTTTTGGTAAGGGCTACAACCATTACCTGCAAGCCATGCCTTGCATTATTTCCTGAAAATAACTGTAAATTCCAGGTTCAACTACGGAATCTAGGTTGAAATATTAGCTTGGTATTTTCATGCCGAATTAATAACAACCTAACAAGGATTCTCTTCAATTTTAACAAAGTTAAATTGACGTCGAATATTCTCAAAAACTTCGTTGTTGAAGACTCGCACGTCTTTGCGCCCAATAAAAATCCGGTATTTTTTGCGCTCTCTTTGTTCAATATTGGCTTCAAAGCCTAAGTCTCGCAGCCTTGATGCATAGCGTGTGGCGTTGCGTTCGTTGACGAAGACACCAGTAGAAATGCCGCCACGGTATAAGCCGTCTTTAAGCAGATGTGCGTCCAGGTTTAAATCACGAATGGCTAAGATGGTTTGTTTAACATTATTTCTAATGTTGGCAGGAGGAATATAAACCCAATAAAAAGGTGCATCTTCGCTGTAAACTTCAGGGTTGATTTTAGATTTACCAAGCGTATCAATAATAGCTGTCATATCATCGTCTTTTTCCAAATTGGTGAGATTGATACAAACGCGAGATAATCCACTGGGTTGATAGGCTTCGGTTTTAAGTTCTTCGGCTTGTTCATCTAATGGTATATCTTCAAGTAAATCTAATTCGCTATAGGAAACAATGGCGTTAAAAACTGCGCCATTCTCGTTGGTAAGACTAGAGCTATTAGATTGACGGTTGCCGGGATTGATATTTGAATTGCTGGCGGTAGCAATAGGGGTATGAGTAATTTCAGTGGGTAGTGATTCCAGTTCATCAATCATTACCAGTGAAGAGGGAAAGGCTGCGGATTGCTGCGGTTTTAGTGCGTTGGGCTTGGGGGCATTTAGATTGCTTCTAAATACCAGGCTAATTACGGCAATATTGATGATGATTAGAATGAGGAAAAACCAGCGCATGGGTGTATTTTACACAACCTGCTAAAGTATATTAAGGCATAGCCAGGGATAAGCCATCAAATACCAGTGACTTATCGTAAATGGGTTGCAGGTGTTGTAAGTGCTTGATTAGAAGTGGTGCGTTACCGCCGCAGCAATAAAGTTTTATCGGGTCGGTACAGCTCATCTTTTGATAACTACTTTCAATAAGAGATAATGTCATGTGTAAGCAGCCGTTGTTAATACAACTGGTAGTAGATGTACCTAATGTTGGCTTGGTACTATTGTCCAGCTGGTTACAGGTGTTGAGTATTGGAATATCAGTTTGCTTAAGTGACTGGTGTAGCACGTTAAGCCCAGGGACAATGTAACCGCCTAAATGGTTTCCATTGCTATCAATACCATCAATAGTAGTGGTAGTGCCACTATCTACTACTAATGAGGCACCTTGCACTTTACAGAATGCAGCTAACATGGCGAGCCAACGGTCTACGCCTAGTTGTGGATAGGCAATATTCAGCCCAGCAAACTTATCCTGAACTCTAGCAATTTCAGGTTCAATGGCAAAGTAATGGCGACAAGTATCGAGTAAGGTCTTTGATTGAATAACAGAACAAACTCTTATGCGGTTAACCGCAGGCAACGATTCAAATAATGATGGTAGACTGTCAGTGTAACTGGCTCGTTTGATAGCATTGTCATCAGGTAACAGCCGATATTTAAAATAGCTATTGCCGCAATCAATATCAAGTGTATTCAAAGTGCAGCCTGATTTTCAATGGACTGTATTAGCAAGGAACCAATATCAATGCCTGTCTCGTTCTGTATTTCGCGCAGACAGGTTGGGCTAGTGACATTAATTTCGGTCAAATAATCGCCAATAACATCAAGCCCTACAAAAAACAGTCCTTTGCGTTTTAGGGTTGGGCCAATCTCGTTAGCAATCCACCTGTCGCGCTCTGAAAGAGGTTTAACAATACCCTTGCCGCCTGCAGCAAGATTGCCCCGGTTCTCACCCTGAGAAGGGATGCGTGCTAAACAATAGTCCAGCGGTGTTCCATTAATCATCAGTATGCGTTTATCGCCATTGACAATGTCAGGAATAAAACACTGAGCCATGATTTGCCGTTGGCCAAAATTTGTAAGAGTTTCTAAAATAACATTCAGGTTGTTGTCACCCTGTTTAACTCGGAATATGGAGTTGCCACCCATGCCATCGAGCGGTTTTAAAATAGTGTCACCGCGATTGTGGTGAAAGGCGGTTAATAACTTATTGTCACGGCTCACCAAAGTTGGCGGACAGCATTGAGGGAATTGTGTGGCAAACAGTTTTTCATTGCAATCACGAATGCTTTCAGGGTTGTTGATAACTTTAGCGCCTTGCATTTGAGCCATTTCCAGCAAATAGGTACTATAGATATATTCCATATCAAATGGTGGGTCTTTGCGCATTAAAATGATATCAATTTCACTCAAGGGTTTGGTTAGAGTGCTACCTTTTTCAAACCAGTGATCTGCGTTATTAAAAACCTTGAGTGGTGTTATATTGGCCTTGACAATGCCTTCATCAATAAACATATCCTGTTGTTGAAGATAATACAGTTGATAGTCTGCATTGCGTGCTGCCCACAACAGAGCCAGGCTTGTGTCTTTTTCGTAATTGATGGACTCAATAGGATCCATCACAATGGACAGGGTTTTCATAGGGCTATTATAGTGCAATTTGTGATAGTGTTTTAGGCACCTTGCCAATATTCCAATGACTTATTGCCCAAATCAAAATATTGGAAGGAGTTTCATTCATTAATTCAGCTGGCGGGTTTTGGTTGAGAAAAACCAAAGATTTGAATAAGTTGGTGCGAATGGATAGTTGATCTGTCAATAATTCAGGTGCTGCAGTTTGCTTGCTTAATTTATTGCCATCGTTATGAGTTGCCATGGGAACATGGGCGTATTCAGGTTGAGGTAAATGCAAGCACTGCATTAAATACAACTGTCTGGCGGTGGAATCTAACAAATCTGCTCCACGTACCACTCGGTTGATACCCTGTTCATAATCATCAACACTAACGGCTATTTGGTAGGAGATGAGTTTGTCGCGCCGAACTACAATAAAGTCACCGCCCATCGCCTGATAATCATATTTTTTCTCGCCTTGTATGTAATCATTCCATTGTACGTCAAAATTTAGCATAAGACGTGTTGCGCAGTCAGCTTTATCAATGTTCGATAGATGGCGGCAATGACCATCATAAATAGTGTTAAGGGTTCTTAACCTTGAGCGAGTACAGTCACAGGCAAATAGTAAGTTATCTTCTGCAAGCTGCTGTAGGTAATGTTGGTAACGATGGTGATTCTGGCTTTGAAACAAGACTTCACCATCCCAATGGAGTTGGTAATGTTCAAGGCATTTTAAAATGGCGTTGGCAGCGTCTTGTTGCTCTCTGGGTGGGTCCATATCTTCAATGCGTACCAACCATTTACCCTGGTTGAAATGCGCATCGGTAAAACTGGCTACAGCACTAACCAGCGACCCAAAATGTAAATTGCCTGTGGGAGAAGGAGCAAAGCGTCCGATATATGTCATACCAGTGTGTGACACTTAGGTTTCTAATGCATAATCTGGATTTAACCCATGGTTTGACGCTCTTTAATTTCGTCTAATGATTTGCAGTCAATACAAAGCGTTGCTGTAGGTCTGACTTCCAAGCGGCGAATGCCAATTTCGATACCACATTGCTCGCACCAGCCATAGTCATTTTCGCTGATTAAGTCCAGAGTTTTATTAATCTTACTTAATAACTTTCGTTCGCGATCGCGTGTGCGGAGTTCCAGGCTGAACTCTTCTTCATGGGTAGCTCGGTCAGTGGGATCAGGAAAACTGGCGGCATCGTCTTTCATGTGGCCAACTGTGCGGTCAACTTCTTTCATTAACTGGTCGCGCCAAGCCAAAAGAATACTACGAAAATGTGTATGTTGATTGGTATTCATATACTCTTCGCCTTTTTTTTCCTTATAAGGTTTAATTCCATATAAGTGTGCTGGAGAAGGTGTGTT
Source organism: Pseudomonadales bacterium (assembly GCA_965204215.1). GTDB lineage: Bacteria > Pseudomonadota > Gammaproteobacteria > Pseudomonadales > GM7GCV1 > CBDBDZ01. The sequence continues at coordinate 452,111 of CBDBDZ010000013.1, forward strand.
GGCAGTTTTTTTGGTTGGCATTGTTATGCTCCTAAGTTTGAATTCAATGAGGTATTTGAAAGGGCGAGAAAAATAGCAGAAAACACAGTCTTTTTCCAGTCTTTTTTGCCCTTGCGTTGGTATCTAAAACAGTTTGTTATAGAATCGCCACCCTTATTTTGTACACCCAATCAATTGAACTTATGAGTTTGGAAAATAGAAACATTAAATCTATTAAGCCTTTAATAACACCTGCTACATTAAAGACAAAAATTCCTGTGACAGAAAAAGCCAAGCAGACGATTCTGGCAGGTCGTGAAGCTATATGCGATATTATTGATGGCAAGGATAAACGCTTGCTGACTGTCATTGGACCTTGTTCCATTCATGATCTTGATGTAGCGCATGACTATGCACAACGGCTTAAAGTGCTGGCAGATGATATTGCTGAGACACATCTGGTAGTTATGCGAATATACTTTGAAAAACCTAGAACCACAACAGGTTGGAAGGGATTGATTAATGACCCCCATATTAATGATAGTTTTGAAGTAGAAGAAGGCTTACATTTGGCTCGCCAGCTGCTAATTGACATTTCTGAAATTGGGTTACCTTCTGCTACTGAAGCATTAGACCCTATTGTTCCACAATACCTCCAGGATTTAATTTCGTGGTCTGCTATCGGGGCGCGAACCACAGAATCACAGACTCATAGAGAGTTAGCCAGTGGTTTAACCTCGCCCATTGGTTTTAAAAATGCGACTGATGGCGGCTTGGGTGTGGCAATTAATGCATTAAAGTCGGTGGCTGCACCGCACAGTTTTTTGGGGATTAACACTGATGGTGTGGTAAGCGTGGTTAATTCAACAGGCAATAAACACGCTCATATTGTATTGCGCGGTGGCGATAAGTCTCCTAATTATGACCAGGATAGCGTCGATAATGTCATTCGCCAATTGAATAATGCAAAGGTAAACTCAGCAGTCATGGTTGATTGTAGCCATGCGAATTCAAACAAAGATCATATATTACAACCCTTAGTCTATAATAATGTATTGAGTCAACGACTTGCTGGTAATACCAATATTATAGGGACTATGGTGGAAAGTCATATTGGCGCAGGCAACCAGAAAATACCCGAAAATTTGAGTAATTTGAAATATGGTATATCCATTACTGATGCTTGTATTGACTGGGAAACAACTGATAAGTTGTTGCGCAATGCTCATGCATTACTACTTAAGCAAGGTTAACAGTATTTTATACAAACACTTTTAGTATGGGAGCCGAGGTACTTGCACCAAAGTCCATTATTAATTTAATGGGGGCAACGGCCACGGGAAAAACGGCTATTGCTATAGAATTGGCAAAGCGTTTACCTATACGAATTATCAGTGTTGATTCCGCGCTCATCTATAAAGGTATGAATATTGGTACAGCCAAAGCCGATACCTATGAATTACGGGAAGCGCCGCATCACCTGATAGATTTAATTAATCCCGATGAAAATTATTCGGTTATTGAGTTTGTTAAAGCAGCAAAACGAGAAATTACTATTGCACATGAATTCAACCAGATACCATTCTTGGTCGGAGGCAGTATGTTTTATTTTAACGCACTGCTACATGGAATTGACGATATTCCCGCAACTGATTTGGACACTCGAAAGCAAATAACGCAACAGGTAGAGTTACACGGCTGGGAATCGCTTTACAAAAAATTACAGCAGATTGACCCAGTAAGTGCACAACGAATTCACCCCAATCATACTCAGAGAATTCAACGCGCTCTAGAAGTTTATAGTATGACAGGTAAACCCTTAAGTGACTGGTATCAACAAAAAACGCAAGGTATATTAGCATCAGAACATTGCTTGACTTTTGCACTGTCGGTATCTCATCGAGAAATATTACATCAACGGATTTCCAGGCGGTTTAAAAAAATGTTAACCGATGGTTTTGAAAATGAAGTTAAATCCTTGTTAAGTCAATATCCTGATGCAAGGCAATACAACGCGTTCAAAATGGTAGGTTACCGTCAAATGTTAAAATTTATTGATGGGGAAGTTAATAGTGATACAATGTGTGAACTGGGAATAATAGCCACGCGTCAATTGGCAAAAAGGCAAAATACTTGGTTGCGGCAATGGCGCTCACCGCTGTGCTGGCTAGTTTTAGATGATGCAAATCAGATTATAGAGCAGGTTAGTAATATAGAGCGTATCATTACCTCTTAAAAAAGGTGTAATTCAATTAGTAAGTAGTAGCGTTGAATTGAACTATCGGTTGGCTTATTGACTCTACTGTACTATGCGATATTTGCGATATTTACATTAAACAATAATAATACAGAGAGAGTTGATATGTCTGTTAACAACAAAAGACAAAACTTACAGGACCCATTGCTAAATGTTCTTAGAAAAGAGCGTGTTTCAGTTGCCATTTACCTTGTTAATGGAATTAAATTGCAAGGGCAAATTTCATCGTTCGACAATTATGTTATTTGGCTGCGTAATAATATAAGTCAAATGGTTTATAAACATGCTATTTCTACTATTGTTCCAAGTAGACCCATTCAGCTTGAAAAGGATGAAGCAGGCTTTGAAGAATTTGAAGTGGTCGAAAAAAGTTACAAAGAATAGGTTAAACTGCTAGCCAACTTTAGTGTTTTTTGATCGCCCGAAATCGGGTGTACTAACCATACTGGTTTATCAAAGCCAGTCAGGTAATGAATTAGATTCTTATAGTTACGACAATGAAATTCGGGAATTTGAATTACTTTGCCTGTCTGCTGGTGCTGATCCTGTTGAGTTATTAACAGCGACGCGTACGCATCCAACGCCAAAAACATTTATCGGTTCGGGTAAGCTTGATGAACTGTACCATTTGGTAACAATGCACGGAGCAGAATTGATTATTTTTAATCATGATTTGAGTCCTGGACAGGAACGTAATCTAGAAAAAGCACTTAAATGTAGAGTGTTAAGCAGAACAGGCTTAATTTTGGATATTTTTGCTCAGCGAGCGCGCAGCTACGAAGGGAAGTTACAAGTTGAATTGGCACAATTAGAGCATATTAGCTCGAGACTGATTAGAGGTTGGACACATTTAGAGCGTCAGAAAGGTGGTATTGGTCTACGAGGACCAGGAGAAAGTCAATTAGAAACCGACAGACGATTATTGCGAGTTCGCATTAAAAATATTAATAATCGACTTAAGAAGGTACGCAATCAACGCGAACAAAATCGCAGTTCACGCGCCAAGGCAGATGTACCTACTATTGCTCTGGTTGGCTACACCAATGCAGGCAAGTCAACCTTGTTTAATCGTTTGACGGACTCAGATGTATTTGCTGAAAACTTACTCTTTGCTACACTGGATCCCACCTTGCGAACTTTAGTGCTTCCCACTATCGGTAAAACTGTATTTTCAGATACTGTTGGGTTTATTAGTCGCCTGCCGCATAAATTAATTGATGCCTTTCGTTCGACTCTCGAAGAAGCAAATGGTGCGCATTTGTTGTTACAAGTGATAGATGCAGGTGATTCAGAACGCAGTCAACATATAACCGATGTAAATACGGTGCTGGAAGAAATTAATGCCCATCAAATTCCTCAACTTAAAATTTACAATAAAATAGACTTATTAGATGTAGAACCGCGCATTGACCGAGACGAGAACAATAAACCTGTAGCAGTGTGGATTTCTGCTTTAGAGCATAAAGGGTTAGATAAGGTACTACAATCTGTGGTTGAATTGTTGGCGCAAGATGTGATTAGTGATGAGTATTGTTTTGCGCCTAATTTGGGTAATTTACGCTCAAAACTTCATCAGTACAATATGATTAAAAATGAACGCTATAATGAAGATGGATCGGTATCAGTAGACGTTGATGCAACCAAAGCTGATTGGAATCGGTTATTGGCGCAGTTTAATGCTAAAGAAAAAGATGGTTTTGTGCATTAAACCTAAACCTGGATATTGAGCTTGTTGTTTACTGGTTTTTAAACCTGAATTATGCACTGAAGACCTGCTACATTCAAAATTAACTTGCTTATTTATTGACTAATTATAGTTTATTAGAATACGATATCTATTTGCTATAGTATATTAGAATATAATATTAAAAATAATCAATTGATATTGATAAAATAATGAAGACTAAAGTGTTTATGAAATTATTATTATTTTTCGTGTTTTTATGCTTATCTTTGAGTGTGTACGCTCAAGAACAGCAAATTGTAACGGGTCCTTCAGGAGTTGTAGTTGCTCCTTCTTCCACAGTTAGTGTGCCGTTAAACTACACGACAAGCAACGGCATGTTAAATCAGACAGGGATAGGGTTTAGAGTGCATTTTGATAGTAGAGAACTAACACTTAATAATGTTAGCGGGATATATGGGTTGCATGCTATTGGGAATCAAATTTTCCCTGAAACAGCAAATGATAGTGATAATGATTCTAATACCGATATGGTGTTAGTTATTTCCTGGGCAGTTACAAATGGCGATGCTGATATTCTGGCTGCAGGTTGGCCTTCCAATTGTGAAGTGTCTGTTGCCACTATTGCTATTTTGAATGGGCAATGTCCAGAAAATGCAGTAACGACACAACCCGTTGAACTGGTTCAAATGAATTTTTCCAGCTCATCTAACTTTTCAGGTACTTCTCTTAATATTATACCCACTAGTTCAGATGCGGCATTTTCTTTTGCTTCCAGCACTTTTACTATTGGTTTGCTTTCAAGCGATGCCACTTTATCTTCATTATCCTTAACTGGTGTGATGATTAGTCCAGCATTTACATCAACGGTAACATCATATACGGCATCGGTTCCTTTTGCAGTTGATTCGGTTACAGTAGCCTTTACTACCAATGAATCAAATGCCAATGCAGTAGTATCTGGTTCGACACTTCTGGTTGGCAATAATAATGTGGTTGTGACCGTTACTGCTGAAGATGGTTCGACGCAAAATTATACTATCGTGGTTACCAGAGCAGCAGCGCCTACCGTTACTATTATAGGGGCTGCAATTACGTCAGCTAATCATACAGCATATTCTATAAGTGGCACCTGTTCTTTCAATGGTCAAGTAGTCACAGCTACTGTGGGCGGTATTGCGGCAGGTTCTGTTAATTGTAGTAATTTAACGTGGTCAATTACAGGTATTGATGTGTCTGGGTTGTCAGATGGAATAATAGAATTAACGGCAGATCACACAGATGGTCAAGGTAGTGCCACGCAGGCCGCAGTTACAGTTATTAAAGATACAGTTACTGCTATTACCGCACCTGCAAATATTACAGTTGAAGCAACTGCTGAATTGACACCTGTTGATATTGGTCAGGCAACGGCTTTAGATGCTAATCAAGTAGCAATCCCAGCTTCAAATATTGTACCCAGCACAACAGGGCCTTTTCCAATAGGAGTGACAGAAATTGTTTGGACTGCTACCAATTCTAATGGTATTTCTGTGTCCAGTATACAAACGATTACTGTAACGAATTCATTAGCTTCAGTTATCTCTTTGGCTAACAATCCTGTTACAGTAAGGGCAGAAGGTGTTTTTACAAACCGGACTTTTGAAGAGCTTGGTATCAGTATAGCTGATTCAACGACTTTTACAGTGGGTTATTTATTAAATAATGAAGTGATAACAAGTGATTCAGTTATCGTAACTTCTGGCGTCAGCACACTGACAATTACAGCTACAGGTATAGGGAATTTAACTAGTGAAGTCAGCCTGGTTATAAATGTTAACCCCACTGTCACTTTTGGAGCTGATAAAGTAGTTGGAGGAGGTAATACATTCAATATATCGGCTATTTTAAGCGGCGAGCCTATCACTTTCCCTGTTGTTGTTCCTTTTAGTATCGAAGGCAGCGAAAATTTGGTAAATGCGGCAAGTACAGGCGCTATTACTATTGAAAGTGGACGAGAAGCCTCAATTCAATTTACGGCAGTTAGCAACCCAGAACTAGCTTCAGTTGATGTTATGTTTGCCATTGATAGTGATGAACTATCAAATAATGTTGTAGTTAATGGTGTTGAATCTCAAGTGGTCAGGATTGTTAATCAGAATGTAGCACCAATCTTGTCGATTGATTTATTACAATCAGGTAGCCAAACTTCTGTCGTAGCACTAGGAGCAGGAAGTTTAACTATTCTGGCAGAGGCAAATGATGCCAACAATGACAGTTTGACATTTTCTTTTGATTTAACTCAAGACACTGTCAACATTGCAACACAAGGTTCTTCAGCATCAAATACGTTTACGGTTGATATAACTGGCTTAACAGAAGGTTCGGTATTATTAACGGTTACAGTATCTGACGGTGCACTATCGACGACAATCGCAAGAAATTTGGCTGTTATCAATGCCACAATGGTAAGGGTAGATTCAGATGGCGATGGTATTGGCGATGAATTCGATACTTTGTCTGAGGAAAATTTATTAAGCGTTGATGTTGGTAGTGGACGCGAGCAAGTAATAATTAGCTCAGAACAAGGTCTGACTCTTAGATTAGGGAGTGCGGCTATTGTTGATGGTAATGGAGCTCAAGTGACAGTGGAGGATTTACAAAATACAGCTGATGAAAATATAAACGTATTAGAAAATTTTGGTCCAGATTTTTCCAGTCAGAATATCGAATTAATCGATTATGAAATATCTAACCTTGCTGAAATGGGTGCCTCAGTGGCAATTGTTTTTCCACTAGGTCAAGCTACTACCGCTTTTAGTAGATTGAGAAAATATAACGCTAATAATAATCAGTGGTCATTATTTGTAGAAAATGAAAATAATATTATCTCAACAGCAGTTACTGAAGATCCTTTAGGGGTATGCCCTGAATCTAATAGCACAGAATATCAAAATGTCACTGCTTCTAATGATTTACCAGTAGGTATATACTGTATTCGCCTGTTAATAGAAGATGGGGGGACTAACGATGCAGATGGTATTGCCAATGGTGAAATTATTGACCCAATAGGCGTTCAGCAAATAACAGGAACAGGTGACAGTACTTTAGCTAGCTTGGATTTGGGTCAAATCTTAGCGCCAGCTTTTGCTCCCGCTGTAACTGAATATACTGTAAATGTTCCAAATAGTGTAACCAATATTACCGTTAATGCTATTGCTAATAATGGTTTTGCTACTGTGTCTGGGACAGGGATGTCGACGCTTCGGGTAGGCTCTAATACTATCAATGTCACTGTAACTGCTGTAGATGGTTCATCAACAGTTAATACCATTACGGTTTTGCGTGAATCCAGTGGTAACATACCAACCATAATTCCCACCACTACTACTTCCACCACCGTTTCCACCACCACTACTTCCACCACCGTTTCCACCACTACTTCTTCGAGCAGCGGTGGAAGTTTAAACTGGTTGAGTCTTTTAGCTCTATTGGCATTGGTTCTCCGACGAAGAGTGTTAAAATAAATTTACAAGCATTGACATAATAAATAAAAAAGCCAGCTTAAATACTGGCTTTTTTATTTGTGTTATCATTATTAATGACGCTATGTATGAAAAGTTTTATAATAGTGTTTTAGCTCAGATTATGCATTAGAAACCTACTATATTATGACATCACATATCTCTATCCCCAGCGAAGGCAATAAAATAATTGTCAATGAAGATTACTCACTAAATGTACCAGAAAATCCTGTTATCCCATTTATAGAAGGAGATGGGATAGGTGTTGATATTACACCTCCCATGATTAAGGTTGTTGATGCTGCCGTAGCAAAAGCCTATTTGGGTGATAGAAAAATTGCCTGGATGGAAGTTTACTGTGGCGAAAAAGCAGCAGATAAATATGATGGTGACTGGTTTCCTGCAGAAACGCTGGAAGCTATTAAAGATTATGTCGTATCCATTAAAGGACCATTAACTACTCCGGTTGGTGGTGGTTTTCGTTCATTGAATGTAGCTATTCGTCAGGAGTTAGACTTGTATGTATGCTTGCGCCCTGTTCGCTGGTTTGAAGGTGTTCCGTCTCCAGTGAAGGAACCATATAAAGTGGATATGCAGATTTTTCGTGAGAATTCAGAAGATATTTATGCAGGTATTGAATGGAAAGCCGATTCGCCTGAAGCTAAAAAAGTGATTAGCTTTTTACAAAACGAGATGGGTGTCAGCAAAATTCGTTTTGATGAAAGCTGCGGTATTGGTGTTAAACCAGTTTCTAAAGAAGGTACTCAACGTCTGGTTCGCAAAGCGTTGCAATATGCGATTGATCAAAATAAAGATAGTGTTTCTTTGGTCCATAAAGGTAATATTATGAAATTTACCGAAGGTGGATTTCGCGATTGGGGTTATGAAATAGCTGCAGAAGAGTTTGGTGCTAAATTAATAGATGGTGGCCCTTGGATGCAATACAAAAATCCTGATACAGGTAAAGATATTGTTGTTAAAGATGTTATTGCAGATGCTATGCTTCAACAAATTTTGTTGAGACCAGAAGAGTATTCAGTCATAGCGACATTAAACCTAAATGGTGATTATATTTCTGATGCATTAGCTGCTGAAGTTGGAGGTATTGGGATAGCACCAGGTGCTAATTTATCGGATAATATTGCTGTATTTGAAGCCACGCATGGCACAGCACCAAAATATGCTGGTAAAGATATGGTTAATCCAGGTTCTTTAATTCTTTCAGCAGAAATGATGTTGCGTCATCTAGGTTGGAATGAAGCGGCTGATCTAATTATAAAAGGTATGGAAGGGGCAATAACTAACAAAACTGTTACCTACGATTTTCACCGTTTGATGGACGATGCTATCAAAGTTAGTAGTTCAGAATTCGGCGATCATATTATTGATAATATGTAATTTAATTTAACGACAATACGAGAAACCAAATGGAAAATAATCGAGAAAAAGCTTTAGAAAATGCCCTGTCGCAAATAGAGAAGCAATTCGGTAAAGGTGCTATCATGAAAATGAGTGATACTAACCGCGAAAAAATACCTTCTTATTCAACGGGTTCATTGGGGTTAAATATGGCGTTAGGAATAGGAGGTTTACCCCGAGGTAGAATTGTAGAAATATATGGCCCAGAGTCATCAGGAAAAACCACTTTAACATTAAGTACCATCGCTCAAGCTCAAAAACAAGGGGCAGTTTGCGCCTTTATTGATGCCGAACATGCATTAGACCCCATTTATGCAGAAAAAATTGGAGTCAATATTGATGACCTGGTGGTATCACAACCCGATACAGGGGAGCAAGCGCTTGAAGTTACTGACATGCTGGTTCGTTCTGGTGCTGTTGATATGGTGGTGGTGGACTCGGTTGCGGCGCTGACTCCTAAAGCTGAAATTGAAGGGGATATGGGTGATCACCATGTAGGGCTGCAAGCGCGTTTAATGTCTCAAGCACTGAGAAAATTAACAGGTAATATCAAACAAGCTAATTGCTTAGTGGTATTTATCAACCAAATTAGAATGAAAATTGGAGTGATGTTTGGTAACCCTGAAACGACTACAGGAGGTAATGCTCTCAAATTTTATTCATCAGTCCGTCTTGATATTCGTCGAACTGGCGCAGTTAAGGAAGGTGATGAAATCATTGGTAACGAAACCAAAGTCAAGGTGGTTAAAAATAAAATTTCGCCACCGTTTAAGCAATGCGAATTCCAAATTTTATACGGCGCTGGCATTAATACTAATGGAGAAATTATTGAACTGGGTGTCAAGCATAATCTTATTGACAAATCAGGTGCCTGGTATGCATACAAAGGTAACAAAATTGGTCAAGGTAAAAATAATGCTTGTAAGTACCTTGATGAAAATCCAGAAATTAAGGAAGAATTGGTACAACTTATTATGGAAAAATCTAAAAGTTAGCTGCACATAATATTTTACTGCAACACAGTTTGTAAGCCGAATGAATAACTATGATGTCATTGTGATAGGTGGCGGTCATGCAGGCACAGAAGCATGCCTGGCGGCGAGCCGTATGGGTGCAAATACACTGTTGTTGACTCATAAAACTGGCAGTATTGGACAAATGTCATGCAATCCTGCAATAGGTGGTATTGGCAAGAGTCACTTGGTAAGAGAAATAGATGCTTTAGGTGGCGTTATGGCTCAGGCAGCAGATAGAGCAGCAATACAACTTCGCATTCTTAATTCGCGCAAGGGTCCAGCAGTTAGAGCTACTCGCGCCCAAGCAGATAGACTTTTATATAAAGAGGCTATTAAAAGTTTTGTTGATTCAGCCAATAGCTTGACGATTGTTGAATCGTCAGTGGACGATTTAATCATTAAAAATGCTAAAGTTCACGGCGTTGTAACTGAAAATGGAAACCGCTTTTATGCGCCATCTGTTGTGCTAACCACAGGTACGTTTTTAGGAGGGAGCATACACATCGGTATGGAGAATTATTCAGGCGGCAGAACAGGAGATCCTGCATCAATTAAATTAGCTCAGCGCTTGCGCGAGCTACCCTTTACGATTGAACGATTAAAAACGGGTACACCGCCACGTATTGATAGCCGTAGTGTCGATTTTTCAAACATGACTGAACAATGGGGTGATAACCCGGAACCTGTAATGTCATTCATGGGTTCTACTGACGACCACCCCAGGCAGGTTTGTTGCTGGATTACGCACACCAACGAAAAAACTCACGATATTATACGAAGTGGATTGGATAGGTCGCCGCTTTATACTGGTATTATTGAAGGCGAAGGACCTCGTTATTGCCCATCTATTGAGGATAAAATCAGTCGTTTTGCCTATAAAAACGCTCACCAGATATTTGTTGAACCTGAAGGTTTAACCACGTATGAGCTATATCCCAATGGAGTTTCTACCAGTCTACCCAAAGATATTCAAGAGTCTTATATCCATTCGATTGCTGGTTTTGAGCAAGCCCAAATTACCCAATATGGTTATGCCATAGAATATGATTTTATTGACCCGCGAAGTTTACACGCCTCTTTAGAAACCAAATGCATACAAGGCCTTTTCTTTGCTGGTCAAATTAACGGTACAACTGGCTATGAGGAAGCAGGGGCTCAAGGGCTATTAGCAGGAATGAATGCTGTATTGCGATTGCGAGATAAAGAACCATGGGTGCCCACACGTGATATAGCTTATATGGGTGTGCTAGTTGATGATCTAATCACTTTGGGAACAAAAGAACCTTATCGAATGTTTACCAGCAGAGCAGAATATCGCTTATTACTTCGTGAAGATAATGCCGACCAGCGTCTAACCGAAATAGGCTATCAATACGGGATGGTCACTGCAGAGCGCTGGCGTAGGTATTGTGAAAAGCGTGAAAATGTTGAACGCGAAACGCAACGCTTAAAGGTCACCCATGTTCAACCTGACTCAATGCAAGCACAGCTTTTGTCAAGTTATCTACCGCAACCGATTAACCGCAATTACAGTTTGTTAGAATTGATAAAACGTCCTGAGCTAAATTATCAAATTCTTGCTGATACAGCGGACGATGGCGAACCTTATCTGCAAGATAAAGATGCGATGTTACAAATTGAAATTAATGCTAAGTATGAAGGCTATGTCAGCCGTCAACTTGATGAAATTCAACGCCAAAAACTACAGGAAAATCAAATTATTCCTGGTAATTTTAATTATCGAAAAATATCAGGTTTGTCCAACGAAGTTGTACAAAAATTAGAAACCATTCGACCAACCACTATTGGGCAGGCCAGTAGAATATCAGGTGTCACGCCAGCTGCAATATCGCTGCTTTTAGTGTTTTTAAAAAAACATCAGTTATTAGCCAATAATCAGTTAAAAGACGGTACCAGTGGTAGATGATAGCCGAGTCTTTATTAGAATCTGGTGCAAGGCAGTTAAACTTATATTTAAACCCAAACCAAATTATCCAATATCATCACTATTTAGCATTATTGCAAAAATGGTCAAAAGCTTTTAATTTGACAACACTTCAAAGCGAGCGCCAAATGATAATTCAACATTTGCTTGATTGCTTGTCCGTAGTGCCTTATTTAAAAGAGAAAGCCTTTATTGATGTTGGTTCTGGCGCAGGCTTTCCTGGTATGGTACTGGCAATCTTTCAACCTACATGGCAAATAATCTTGATTGACAGCTTAGAGAAACGCTGTCATTTCTTGCATCAGGTAGCTCGCGAATTGCAGCTTGACAATGTTCAAATTCATCATTCGCGAATTGAGAACTGCCCTATAGAAATGCAGCAGGATAGTGCCATTATTACCAGGGCATTTGCCAATTTATCGACACTGGTAAAAAGTTGTACAGCTAACCGAAAGAGTGAAATAACTATTTATGCGATGAAAGGTCGCTTACCCAGCGATGAAATGACTGCCATGCAAGCTGATTATCCCAATGTAAAAGTACAAAAAATATACCAACTTGAGGTACCCTACCTTAATGCAGAGAGACATCTCCTGCAAATCGCTATAAAATGCTGAATGCATTTAACCCAGATTATGCGTTAGAAACCTGCTACATCGAAAAATGACTTCAAAAACACCAGCTTGCTCGAAACATATGCTCACCATAGCCTTGCTATGTTTGTGCTTATTTTCCTTGCGCGAGCTACTGTTTTTATTGCCATTTTTGCCTTCGCTACAATTTCTGATGCATAATCTGGGTTTAATCAGCCACAATAATAGAGTCAATAAATAAAATGACAACCATTTATGCGATTGCCAATCAAAAAGGCGGAGTGGGTAAAACCACAACGGCAGTCAATTTAGCGGCTGGTTTGGCGGCATGTTATAAAAAGACCTTGTTAATTGATTTAGACCCCCAAGGTAATGCGACCATGGGTTGTGGCATTGACAAGGATAATATCAAACGCAGCATGTTAGATGTATTAGTTGATGAATGCGAAATGATTCAAGTATTAGAAAAAGACACAACAGGGAAGTTTGATGTAGCGCCAGCCAATGGTGACTTGGTAGCTGCCGAAGTGGAAATGATTCAACTCAAACGTCGCGAATATCGCTTGCGTCTAGCTATTGAAAAATTGATACAACACCTTGCAGGAAATAAACAAGAGCCTTACGAATATATTGTAATAGACTGTCCTCCCGCATTAGGAATGTTGACTGTTAATGCGTTAGTGGCAGCAACAGGTTTAATCATTCCTGTGCAATGTGAATATTATGCTTTGGAAGGGTTAAGTGCATTGCTTTCTACCACAGAGAAAGTTAAAAGTATAGCCAATGCTAATTTGAGCATACGCGGCATATTAAAAACCATGTATGATCCTCGAAATATGCTAACCAATGATGTCAGTAATCAACTGACTAAACATTTTGGCGATAAAGTGTTTAAACTGGCTATTCCACGCAATGTTCGATTAGCGGAAGCACCAAGTTATGGCGTCAGTATTATTGATTACGATAAGCAGTCAAAAGGCGCTATCGCTTATCTAGGCTTGGCAGGCGAGGTTATCCGCGAAGATAAAATGAACAACTATTAACAGAACTATGAGTAAAAAACGCAAAGGCTTAGGACGCGGACTTGATGCGCTATTGGACGTCAAGTCGACTTTATCAGGGCTTGAACCAGTTTCAAACGCAGATAAGCCAGTTGATGAAGCTGCGAGTAATGGCGGCACTATTTTACAAATTCCTATAGAGCGTATTCAACGTGGTCAATTTCAGCCGCGAACACATTTTGACCAAACGGAATTGGAAGAGCTAGCTGGCACTATTAAATCGGTTGGGTTAATGCAGCCCATTATTGTTCGTAAACTAAAACCTTCTACTGCTGCTATCGACTATGAAATTATTGCAGGTGAACGCCGCTGGCGCGCCTGTCAGATAGCAGGACTTGATGAAGTCAGTGCTACTGTTACCACTTTGGGAGATGATCAAGTAGCGGCCATGGCGCTAATTGAAAACATTCAACGTGAAGACTTAAATCCAATTGAGGAAGCTCGCGCTTACCAGAGGCTGCAGCAAGAATTTGAATTAAACCAAGAAGAAGTTGCAGAATTTGTCGGTAAGTCACGACCAACCATAGCGAATTTATTGCGCTTACTCACGCTTGATGATGATGTTATTCTATTGCTGGAACATGGCGATATAGACATGGGACATGCTCGGGCCTTAATTAGTCTCAAGGCGAGTCAACAACGTGAATTAGCCAGGCAGGTTGCTTCCAAAAGTTTATCGGTCAGACAAACAGAAGCATTGGTTAAACAAAAAATGAAAGGAGATCCTGTTGCGAAGAAAAACAGTATTGATAAAGATACTCAACGCTTGCAAAATAAGCTTTCTGAGACGCTTGGTTCCAAAGTTGCTATAGTACATCAATCATCAGGGAAGGGCAAAATTATAATAAACTATAATAGTTTAGATGAGCTAGATGGGCTTCTTAAGCATATCAAATAATCTGGGATAATCCATTTATTGTATGATTGAAAGTACTTATAGAGTTTCAGGGATCATTGATAAAATGCAGGCGCATTGCAATAAGCAAAATCAAATTCAGTACCAATTACCTATAGGCGAAGAGCTTATAGGATTAAATGATTTAATTGGAAAAACCATTCATTTTAGCTACGGCAACAATATTTATTGTATGCACTGCGGTACAAAAACGAAAAAGAGCTTTGCTCAAGGGTTTTGCTATTTATGCATGCAGCGCTTGGCGCAGTGTGATCGTTGCATTATGCAACCAGAATTATGTCATTATGATCAAGGGACTTGCCGCGAACCTGATTGGGCACAAGACCATTGCATGATAGAGCATGTCGTCTATCTTGCAAATAGCTCGGGTATGAAAGTTGGAATTACCCGAAACTCGCAAATACCCACAAGGTGGATTGACCAAGGCGCAGTACAAGCTGTGCCTGTTATTCGGGTAAGTCAACGCAAATTATCGGGGCTTATCGAACATCAGCTTAAACAATGGATAAATGATAAAACCAACTGGCGCACCATGTTAAAAGGCGAGGTTGGTATCATTGATTTTATTTCGCAATGGCAAACATTAAAACCACATATTGAGGCTCTTGTTACGGAATTACAGCAACAATATGGTATCCAGGCAGTGGACATGTTGGATGAAAAAATCATTCAAGATAGTATTTGGGAAGGATTGTATCCTGTTTCAGAATACCCTACCAAGATTGTTTCCAAAGGCTTTGATAAAGAAAGTGAAATATCAGGTAAATTAATGGGAATTAAAGGCCAGTATTTACTATTGGACTGCTGCGTACTAAATATCAGAAAACACCGTGGTTACCAACTAACATTTAATTACAGCGCTGGTTAGTCATAAATTTCAGTCTCGCGTTTCGTAAATATAGCGCGTTGTTCAGAATAAATGCTTTTGATTTGATCTCTAAGCCAAATATGTACAGGTGATTTTTCCGTGCGTTTATGGTGTACCATGACCACTTCAATGTTGTCTAGTTGAATTTCTTTACCATTAGTTTCGGGTACGGACATAGTAGTAATAGAGTTCGTTTGTTTCACAAAAGTTAAGCTCATTCGCGGCGCAAACATAATAGTGTTGGTGGAAGCTATGGTTTGTAGCGCAGTTAAATAGTCTGAAGTTTCTAACACAATATTGTTTAAATTAATGTGTTGAATAAGAAAGGAACGTAACCAGCTATTGGCGATATACTGGGCAGAGGGAACTTTCAAGGCGACTTCCGGGTACTTATTGACTTCATCCCAACCAGGGTTTTTAATGGACTTTAAAGGATGGTCGGCACGCATTAATATGATTGGGTGCGTTGTTACCAATTCTTCAACAATAAAATCTTCGTCGGCATAGTCGGTTCTAAGTCCGTTAATACTAATGTCGACATTACCATTTGCCATTTCTTTGGTATGTTCATCAATTTCGTTAGTAACTTTTAATTGCAAATTCGGTGCTTCGCTGCAAAGTGTTGCGATCAATGAAGGCATTAAAGGTAGAGAGAAAAAGTCTAGTGTGGAAATGACAATTCTCCCACTGAAATTAGTCGGGTCATCGCGTCTGTCTGCAATTAAATTATCAGCAGACATTAGAAGTGGTTCCAACTCAGAATAGAGCTCTAATGCTCTGGGAGTTGGAACAATACCATGACCTGATCGGGTAAATAATTCATCTTTAAACAGTACTCGCAAGCGCGACAATGTCTTGCTCATAGCTGATTGCGTGATAAATAAACGCTTAGCGGCTCTACCTACATTTTGCTCTTCCAGTAGTACTTGCAAGGCTGTTAATAAATTTAGGTCGGTTCTTGATAGGTTTCGAGTATCCATTGGTGTAATATATTATGAATTTATTTCATTATAACATTGAAAAATTGTTATTTGAATAACTTTATTTAGTCGCCACTAACCTTTAAGTAATATCGTATTTTATTACTCACCCTTGGAATGTTAGCGAAAATATGCGAATTTTCTTGTATTTCAAGGGTGCGTGACCGACCTATCGCTCGCCAGCGGTACTTCTTTGTACCGCATATTTTTTCGGTATTTTTATACCGAATTAATAAAGCTAATTTGCTATTAAATATACTGATCATTTTTTTTAAACAAATAGTTACTAGTATTGTTTAATTATTATATGAGCCTGATTTTCGTTATAGTTAAATATGAATATAAATCATAAATAAAATGAAAACATATCTATTGAAGAATAATAAAAAAGATATATAATGTTGGACATAATGAATTAGCTGGTCGTTATAAACTAACTTTATATTAATTTTGAACAGAGAAAAAAACCGTGTTAACAAATGCCATAATTGCAATTTCTTTAGCCTTATTGGTTGCCTTGATTAAATCAGAAGCTGATTTCAATCGCGGTCAATAAGACTCCAAAGATTTACTTATCAGTACGTCAACAATTTATCGACTTATAGACGACTGATACCAGTTCCATTCCCGTTTGGAAAGTCTGACCTTTGCCCACCTCATGGTGGGCTTTTTTTTGCCTGGTTTTTGATGTGACTATTAACGATTGTATTGAGTTGTAAGCGTTCATCTGCTAACCTTCATGGATTAATCCATTAGCAATTAACCTTTAACTTTTTATGGTCAAGTTTATTTTTATTACTGGCGGCGTTATATCTTCATTGGGAAAAGGGATAGCCGCTTCTTCACTGGGCGCATTGCTTGAAGCGCGCAACCTAAAAGTCACTATTGTAAAACTCGACCCTTACCTGAATATGGACCCAGGTACAATGAGCCCCTTTCAGCACGGAGAGGTTTTTGTTACAGAGGACGGAGCAGAGACAGATTTAGACTTAGGACACTATGAACGATTTATCAAAAGTAAATTGGGAAAGCGTAACAATTTTACTACAGGTCAAGTCTATGAAACCATTTTACAGAGAGAACGCAATGGCGATTTCTTAGGTGGCACCGTACAAGTTATCCCTCATGTTACCGATGAAATTAAGCGCCGTGCCAAATTGGCCAAAAAAGATGCCGATGGAAACGATAACGACATTGTTATTTGCGAGGTTGGCGGGACTGTTGGTGATATTGAATCGCAACCCTTTATGGAGGCTTTGCGGCAAATGCGAATGGAGTTGGGCGAAGACAATTCGCTGTTAATTCATCTAACCTGGGTTCCCTTTATTGCAGCAGCAGGAGAAACCAAAACCAAACCCACGCAGCACTCGGTTAAGGAATTGCGCTCTATCGGTCTGCAACCAGACATTTTATTGTGTCGCTCCGAGGTTGAATTAAATACTGATACGCAACACAAAATTGCACAGTTTACCAACGTAGAACCTAAGGCTGTAATATCTTTACCTGATGCCAAATCCATCTATTCCATTCCAGGGACATTGCAGCGTTTTGGGCTGGATCAAACTGTGGCAGCCAAGTTGAAACTCCCCAGTGCTGATGCTGATTTAAGCCAGTGGGATAGAGTGCTGGCGATGGAAAGCGAGCAACAAGGTCTGGTTCGCATTGGCATGGTAGGTAAATATACCGAACTGGTTGATGCTTATAAATCACTTAATGAAGCGTTGGTACACGCTGGTATCCAAACTGGGAATAAAATTGAAATTGTTTATCTTGACTCAGAAGTCATGGAACAAGAGGGTATTGACGAATTAGATACCCTGGATGCAATATTAATTCCAGGCGGCTTTGGCGTACGGGGCGTTGAAGGCAAAATACAAGCGGTGCGCTATGCGCGTGAAAATAATGTACCTTACCTGGGCATTTGTTTAGGTATGCAAGTAGCAATTATTGAATACTGTCGGCATGTGATTGGGTTAGATGATGTCAACAGTACAGAGTTTGCTGAAAATTGTGCTTATCCAGTGATTGGTTTAATCAGCGAATGGATGGATGATGACGGTCAAATTAAATATCGCAATACCAATACGGCGAAAGGTGGAACAATGCGCCTAGGCAAACAGAATAGTATATTGACTCAGGGTAGTAAAATACGGGAATTATATCAATCAGAGATGATTGCAGAGCGCCACCGTCACCGCTATGAAGTGAACAATCAATTAATTGACAAAATCACTTCCAAAGACATGCAGGTAGTTGGGTGGTCTGAGGATAAAAGCCTGGTTGAAGCTGTCGAATTGTCAAATCACCCTTGGTTTATTGGGTGTCAGTTTCACCCGGAATTCACCTCGACACCTATTGATGGGCATCCATTATTTACAGGGTTTATACAGGCGGCAATTAAATACAATACCTATCATGTACGAAAATCGTAGCTAATGGCAACCACCAAAAAAATTAATACCCATATTGATATAGCGAATAATATCGTCATTGATAACGATTTACCTTTTACGCTGATTGGCGGAATTAATGCAATGGAGTCACGAACTCAGGTTATGCGTGTAGTGGAGCATTTTGTTAATACAACGCTTAAACATAATATCCCCTACATTTTTAAAGTATCTCTTGATAAGGCGAACCGTTCCTCCGTTCACTCATTTCGAGGTTTGGGTATTGATGAAGGGTTGGCAGTGCTACAAGAGATAAAAGCCACGTTCAAAGTGCCAGTCATTACTGATGTACACGAGCCATCACAAGCGGGAATATTTGCTCATGTGTGTGACGTATTGCAACTTCCAGCTTTTTTAGCAAGGCAAACTGATTTGGTTGCTGCACTAGCAAAGACAGGGAAGCCTATTAATATTAAAAAGCCACAGTTTCTCAGTCCAGAACAAATGGTTAATATTGTCGAAAAATTTCATGAATGCGGTAATTATCAATTAATGTTGTGCGAGCGGGGTTCAAATTTTGGTTACGATAATTTAGTTGTGGATATTTTAGGATTAGGAATAATGAAACGCCTATGTGGGAATATTCCTGTTATCATGGACGTTACTCACGCACTGCAAACCAGAGCGACGGGAAGCAAGACATCAGGTGGCAGACGTACACAATTATTGGAATTGACTAAGGCCACCTTGGCAACAGGGCTTGCGGGTTTATTTATTGAGGCCCATCCTGACCCAGATAAAGCCCTATGTGATGGACCTAGTGCATTGCCATTAGTGCTTTTAGAAGAGTTTTTAATACAGGTAAAACAAATTGACCAGTTGGTGAAATCTCAGCCTAAGCTTAAAATTTCTTAATTTTTATTATTAATTAAACGATTTATTTATGTCCAGAATTAGCGATATTAAGGCCTATGAAGTATTAGATTCAAGAGGCTCTCCTACTGTCTATACCGAAGTTACTCTAAGTGATGGTAATGTAGCAAGTGCCTATGCGCCAAGTGGTGCTTCTACAGGTTCGAGAGAAGCATTAGAATTGCGAGATGGCGATACTTCACGCTACTTGGGTAAAGGTGTTTTAATGGCTGTAACCAATGTCAACGGTGTTATTCGTGAATTGCTTATGGGGGCGGATGCAGTCGATCAAAGGCAAATTGATAATATGATGCTCGAAGCAGATGGAACCGAGAACAAATCCAAATTAGGCGCTAATGCTATATTAGCGGTGTCACTGGCTACAGCTAAAGCGGCGGCGCAATCTCAAAATATTCCACTGTATCGGCATATTGCTAACTGCGCCAATAACGAACAGTTTTCGATGCCAGTGCCCATGATGAATATTCTAAACGGTGGCGAGCATGCCGACAACAATGTTGATATCCAGGAATTTATGATACAGCCAGTCTCTGCCAGTAACTTTGGTCAGGCACTGCGTATGGGTGCAGAAGTTTTCCATGCTTTGAAAAAAGTGCTTAAAGATAAAAGCTTAAATACCGCAGTGGGTGACGAAGGGGGCTTCGCACCAGATTTGCCGTCAAACGCCGCAGCACTGGTTTTAATTGGCGAGGCGATTGAGCATGCGGGTTATCAACTAGGCACTGACATTACTTTGGCACTAGATTGTGCTGCCAGCGAATTTTATAGAGATGGCCAATACCATTTATCAGGCGATAACAGAGTGTTAAGCTCAACAGGTTTTAGTGATTACCTCAAAAAACTTTGTGACGAGTATCCCATTATTTCAGTGGAAGATGGTTTGGATGAAAGCGATTGGGATGGCTGGGAATACTTAACTCAAATTTTGGGTGATAAAGTACAATTAGTAGGAGATGATTTATTTGTTACCAATACTGCCATTCTGAAACAGGGAATTGAACGTAAAATAGCCAATTCAATTTTGATAAAATTCAATCAAATAGGTTCACTGAGTGAAACATTGGACGCTATTAAAATGGCACAAGATGCAGGCTATACAGCTGTTATTTCACATCGCTCCGGGGAGACCGAAGATACAACTATAGCTGATTTGGCCGTGGCAACAGGAGCAGGTCAAATTAAAACAGGTTCACTTTGTCGCTCTGATAGAGTTGCCAAATACAACCGTTTGCTAATTATTGAAAATGAGATGTCGGGTATGGCACCCTATCGCGGTATTAATGAATTCGTGCAGCGTTAAAACGTGACTCTGAAATCTTCCAAAAACTACAAAACGAAAATAAACTAAAACAGACTAAAACGAATCATGAGTACAGTTAACGACATATTTCTTCTTATCAATAGTTACATAGGTGGGGCTTTTTGGTTTCCAATTTTATTGTTAGGTACCGGCATCTTTTTCACCGTTTACCTTAAATTTCCACAATTTCGTTTTTTTAAAGACTCATGGAAAAAACTGTTTTTCAAACGCGATAGTGATGCCAGTGGCGAGACTAGCCATTTTCAAGCCTTGGCCACAGCATTGTCGGGTACTGTAGGTACTGGAAATATTGGGGGCGTAGCCTTTGCCATCTTTTTAGGTGGTCCTGCCGCATTGTTTTGGATGTGGGTTACAGCTTTTTTAGGTATGACCTCTAAAATGGTGGAAGTTACACTATCGCACAAATATCGTGAAATGACAGAAGACGGAACCGTTGCAGGTGGTCCTATGTACTATATGGATAAAGGTCTAAATTGGAAGCCGATGGCAATATTATTTGCTATTGCCACAGTGGCAAGTTCGTTTGGTTCGGGCAGTTTACCGCAAATTGCCAATATTTCACAAACCATGCACGCAACCTTTGATATTGAGCCAGTGCTAACAGGCGCAGTAATGGCAGTTATTTTAGGTTTGGTTATTATCGGGGGTATTCGCCGTATCGTTAAAGTCACATCATCGGTATTGCCTGTTATGGGCACGCTGTATTTAATTGGAGCTTTAGCTGTAATTTTTGGCAACTTTGAAAATATCGTGCCATCCTTTACAGTTATTTTTGAAGGAGTATTTTCAGGCAGTGCGGCAGCAGGCGGCTTTTTAGGTGCCAGTATTGCATTTGCATTTACTCGAGGGGTTGATAGAGGCTTGTATTCTAATGAGGCAGGGCAAGGTTCAGCACCTATTGCGCACGCCTCGGCACAGACTAAAGAGTCTGTAGCTGAAGGCACAGTAGCGTTGTTGGAACCTTTTATAGACACTCTTATTATCTGCACCATTACAGGGTTGGTTATTTTGTCATCCGGGGTATGGACGCAGAAATTTGACAATCAATTTCATGAGGCAGAAACCTATGTGATATCGGGAGTTTATTCTGAGGAAAACTCACAACATCGTCAACAATTATCACAATTTTTAGACACACTTACCATTTCCAATACTGAAGATGTAAAACTCTACAATGGAAGTATTCAAGTGGTTAATGGCGTGCCCGTATTAACCGATACGACGATACTTCATGCCAGATCCATTGCCGAAAAAATTCGTATGAGCGATAGCAACGGGGCTTATACCGGGAAATTGATGGTAAAAAATGGACAAATTTCTTTTTCAAATTTAAAAATAGAAGGTTATTCACTCATACACAGTGCAAAATTAACCAGTGAGGCTTTTACCAAGAGCTATTTTGGAGAATCTGGACGTTATATTGTTGCCATTGTGTTGTTGCTTTTTGCTTTTTCTACGGCTGTAACATGGTCTTATTATGGTGACCGCGCTATTACTTATTTAGTAGGAGTTAAAGGTGTTATGCCTTACCGCATTGTTTATGTGTTTGGTTTTTTTATCGCATCCTTTACCGATACTGTGGTACTGTGGAACTTTGCAGGCATTACCATTGCCTTAATGACCGTGCCCAATATTATTGGCTTATTGATGATGCGCAAAGAAGTTAAACAATTGGTTGAAAATTACGATAGCTAAAAATATTTGATTACCATCCCAAAATAATTTTAAAAACAATCAATTTGCTAGAAAAATATAATCTGGATTGAGAGCTTTGCACAATGTCACGAGCGATGAAAATACAAGACAAAAATATGTGAAAAAGTGGAGTTTACTAGTCGCACATTCTACTCATAAGTGCAACGCTGGTTAAAAATCTCCCCACAAGTATTGTGCAACAGCAATAAAAGCCAGTGGTGCGGTTTCGGTTCTTAAAATTCGGGTTCCCATTTTTACCGCCTCAATTTTGTGTTTGTGTGCCAGATTCAACTCCTGGTTTGAAAATCCGCCCTCTGGTCCTACCAATAAAGTCAATTGATTGTCGATAGGTGGCGATAGTTGCTCAATGGATTGTGAGGCAATAGGTGATAATATAACGCTAGAACCATAGAGGTTGGCAACAAAATGATTAAAATCTAAAGCAGAATTGAGTTTAGGAATAACAGCTCTTTCCGATTGCTCACAAGCACTAATTAGCACTTGTTGCCAGTGTTGCATACGCTTTTCTAGGCGCTTTGCATCCAATTTGACATTGCAATATTCTGAGGTTAGAGGTGTTATTTGAACAACGCCAAGCTCGGTAGCTTTTTGCAATGCCCAGTCGTATCTGTCGCCTTTGGATAAGACTAGCCCTAAATGGATGTTAACGGGTGATTCGTTTTCACAACTTTCACACTGTTCAATAGAAACTTCAGCCTGACGTTTAGTCAAGGAGTATAAATGACCTTGGTAATTGTTACCATCGCCATTAAATAAAACAATTGGTTGATTAATTATTGCGCGAACAACATTGAGGTGCTGCACGCAGTTTTGCGGTAATTGTACCTGTCCAAGGCTAGACAGGTGTTGATTACAATATAACCTTATAGTGTGCATTTATATGGTCTGGATGCCATACTTTGGCTTGGAACCGTGTGAGACTATGTTATACCTAGAAGGAGCCACAGAGGTGCGGCATCAATTCGGCATCTAAATAACATATTAATAACGATAACTTTCAGGTTTAAAGGGACCATCAACAGGGATGTTAACGTATTTTGATTGCTCAGTAGTCATCCGGGTAATAACACCGCCAAAACCTTCGACCATTTGCCTGGCGACAGCCTCATCCAAATGCTTGGGTAAAACTTCAATCCGTAACATCTCTGTTTGAGAGTCAGCGCTTTGGTCAGCAAACTTTTGCTCAAATAAATAAATTTGTGCTAGCACCTGGTTGGCGAATGAGCCATCCATAATGCGCGAAGGGTGACCGGTTGCATTGCCTAAATTTACCAAACGGCCTTCGGATAACAATAGTAAGAAATCGTTGGGTTGTTCACTGCGGTAAACTTTATGTACTTGTGATTTAACTTCTTCAAAACGCCAATTGGAGCGCATAAATGCAGTGTCAATTTCTAAATCAAAGTGACCAATATTACAAACAATAGCGCCGCGTTTTAATTGTTTTAGCATATTGGCATTACAGGCGTGACAGTTGCCAGTAGTGGTCACTATTAAATCGGTTTTTTGCATTAAGTCGTTATTAATACAATTGTTTGTACCATCGTTAATGCCATCAGTATAAGGTGACACCACTTCGTAGCCATCCATACAAGCTTGCATGGCGCAGATTGGGTCAATTTCTGTGACTCGCACAATCATACCTTCCTGACGTAGCGACTGGGCAGAGCCTTTACCGACATCGCCGTAGCCGATAACTAGTGCCTGCTTGCCTGATAATAGGTGGTCGGTAGCGCGTTTAATGGCGTCGTTTAAGCTATGCCTGCAACCATATTTGTTATCGTTTTTCGACTTGGTAACAGAATCATTCACATTAACGGCAGGTACTTTTAATAAACCTTCTTCTAACATGCTGTGTAAGCGATGTACGCCAGTGGTGGTTTCTTCGGTAATGCCATGAATAGCTTCTAATTGCGATGCATAGCGCTCGTGCATAATGGCGGTTAAATCGCCACCATCATCAAGAATCATGTTTGCATCCCATATTTTGCCATCTTTGTTGATGGTTTGCTCAATACACCACTCGTATTCCTCTTCAGTTTCGCCTTTCCAGGCAAATACAGGAATACCAGCAGCAGCGATGGCCGCCGCCGCGTGGTCTTGTGTTGAAAAAATATTGCAAGATGACCAGCGCACTTCAGCGCCAAGGTCTATCAAAGTTTCAATCAAAACTGCAGTTTGAATGGTCATGTGAATGCAGCCTAAAATCTTGGCGCCCTTTAATGGTTGCTGAGCTTTATACTTACGGCGTAAAGCCATCAAAGCAGGCATTTCTGTTTCAGCAATTGCTATTTCACTTCTGCCCCAGTCGGCTAAGTTTATGTCGGCTACTTTATAATCGTTTGTGCTCATTAAATAATCTCAAATAGTGTTGTTTTTAATGCATTAATTTGGGTTATGAATTCGGCATGAAAATACCGGGCTAATAGGTGGACAAGGAAGTACCTCAACGAGCGATAGCTCGAGCCTGAACCATTGAAATACAAGAAAATTCGCATATTTTCGGTAGTATTTTGATGGTGACCAATAAAATACGCAGGAGCGATATTTTATTGCCAGGTTAAGAAAGCGCATTGCGCAGAGCATCGATTTTATTGATCTTCTCCCAACTAAATTCGTTGCGACCGAAATGACCGTATGCAGCAGTTGGACGAAATAGAGGTTTCTTTAAATCCAGCATGTCAATAATGCCGGCAGGTGTTAAGTCAAAGTGTTCGCGAACCAATTTTTCTAAAGTGGCATTGGAATGTTCACTTGTGCCAAAGCTGTTAATACTGATGGAAGTGGGTTCAGCAATGCCAATGGAATAGGATAGTTGAATTTCACAGCGCCTAGCCAAACCTGCGGCTACTATATTTTTAGCTACATAGCGTCCTGCATAGGCAGCAGAGCGGTCAACCTTGGTTGCATCTTTGCCAGAAAAGGCACCGCCTCCATGTCTTGCCATACCGCCGTAAGTATCGACAATTATTTTACGACCAGTTAACCCGCAATCGCCAACAGGTCCGCCAATTTCAAAATTACCAGTAGGGTTAATGTGGTATTGCGTACCTGTGTGTAACCAGGCCTCAGGTAAGCAATGCAAAATGATATTCGATTTAACCTCGTGGCGTAATTCTTCTAAGCTAATATCGGGGCTATGTTGGGTTGACAATACCACCGCATCTACCGCAATGGGCTGCCCTTTTTCATCAAAACGTATTGAAACCTGGCTTTTGGCATCGGGTCGTAACCAGTTTAATTCGCCAGACTTACGCAGTTGGGCTTGTCTGGCAACCAGCATGTGCGCATAGTGTATGGGGGTTGGCATAAAGCTTTCAGTTTCGTTGGTAGCATAGCCAAACATCATGCCTTGGTCACCAGCGCCAAGTTTTTTAGAATTGCCTTCATCTACGCCCATAGCAATGTCATTAGATTGCTTGCCAAGAGCATTAATTACCGCGCAAGTGTTACCGTTAAAGCCCACATCAGCATTATCATAACCTATGTCAATAATGGTTTGACGTGCAATGGCTTCAAAGTCGACAACAGCATCGGTACGAATTTCACCAGCCAGAATGCACATACCTGTTTTAACCAGGGTTTCAGCAGCAACGCGAGATTCAGGGTCTTGTTCCAAAATGGCATCTAAAACGGCATCAGAGACTTGGTCCGCAAGTTTGTCAGGGTGACCTTCGGAAACCGATTCGGATGTAAAAGTTCTAAAATGAGACATAAAAATAAAAGTTATAGTTGTTAATATTTAATGGTTGGTAACATATGATACAGGCGAGGGTTTGTAAAATTGTCTGATCTGTACCTGAAAGCCATTGCGCAGTGACAGAAATTGGTTTTCGCCTTCAAGTAAACCAGCCTGGATACACCACTGGCTAATGTCTTCGGGTTTGAAACCCAGCCATTGGTCGCCACAACTGGTTCTTGCCCAGTCCTGGTCGTGTTGGCATAAATCGGTAATAAAAAGATTGCCGTGTGGTTTCATGAGTTGCGCGAAATCCTCTATCATCTTTGCCGGTAACGGGTTGTGGTGCAGTACCATGTTACAGGTAATGCAGTCGACTTTCAGTTTTTTATTGAGTAAATCGGAAGCCTCTCCCAATTTAAAACGCACTTTGGTTATTTTATTGGACTCAGCAAAAGTTCTGGCAATTTTTAAAACCTGGCTGTTGTTGTCAATGGCTAGAATTTTGCGAAACACTTTGGCAAGGCCTATCAGAAATTCACCTTGTCCTACACCCACTTCAAGACAACTGCCTTTGGTAAAAGGCAGTTCTTTAATAAAATTAATGATGGATTCACCATAATCGACATAGCTTGCAATTAAATCTTGCTGTTCTTTAAAGCGGTCGATATTTTGTTGAAAAAATAATTGAGAACGTTTGGAACGGTTTTGATAAATCGTATCTAATCGCAGACGCAATGTGGGACTAATGGGTAGTTTATCAATAGCATCGAAAATGCTGCGTCTTAAACCTAAATCATTACTTTCGTAAGGTCTTCGATAGAAAATGCTTGTGCCTTCACGGCGCATTGTTATCAATCCCGCTTGTGTCAGCACTTTCAGGTGGTGACTGGTAGCAGGTTGGCTGATATCAAATAAGTGGCTTAGTTCTAAAACACCAAAAGAGTCGCGTCGCATAATACGTAGCATTTGCAAGCGCATGGTGTCGCCAGAGGCTTTGTAAATAGCAGCGATTTGCGCTGTGGTACAGTCGTTACTGGATTCAGCTAATGGTGTTGCAGATGTAGACAAAGTTATAGGATGATTACCAATTGGCGCGCACTATAACTTAAAGTAGATTGCGACTCAAATATATTAAATTTATTTTATATAAATATTTATTAATATAATGTAAATCTGTAAATTAATATCGCTATCATAGCTTATGGAGCTACTTTTCATTGGTGGTTTTTGTCATTGATAGCTTTTGCCGCTTGATAAGCAAACGTCATGGCAGGACCCAATGTTGCGCCAGGGCCAGGATAAGTTGTCAATAACCCTGCACTACTATTGCCAGTGGCATATAATCCCTGAATGATATTGCCAGATTCATTGATGACTTGAGCCTTTTCATTGGTGACGAGGCCGCCGTAAGTGCCAAATTCACCAGCATCAATACGCATAGCATAGTAGGGAGGCTCTGTAATAGCGGCAAGACAAGGATTGGGTTTAATGGATGGGTCAGCGTAATAGCGGTCGTATTCGTCTTCGCCGCGTTTAAAATCTTCATCAACACCGCTGGCGGCATAGCGGTTCATTTTTTCTATGGTGTGGATAAGACCTGTGGCATCAATATTCATTTGTTCTGCGAGTTCCTGCCAGGTACTGGCGCAACCGATAAAACCTTCATCGTACCATCGTTGAGGTATTTTTGTATTTTCGTCAATGAGTGGACCGACTACATAGCTGCGTCGAAATTTTGAATCAAATATGTGATAGGCTGGCGCGCATGGGTTTTGCTCAGAATGAGCACGAAACTGTTGACGTTGAAAAGCCATGTAGTTTTGAGACTCATTTGCAAAGCGCAGACCTTTAGCGTTGACCACGCAAGACCCAGGAAAGGATTTTTCCATAATGCTCAGCCGCGGCTTTTCTTCACCGGGGACGCACAATGTTGTACACCACCATGCGCCATCCATATTGTTGGTAGCTGCGCCAATTTTGATGCCTGCATTAATAGCATCACCAGTATTACTGCCAACAGCTGCGCTCCAGTTAGCGTCAGTGGGTTTGGGTAGATAGCGCTCGCGCATGGTTTGATTAGATTCAAAGCCGCCTGCTGCAAGGATAACCGCTTTGCGTGCATGAATTGTTTTTATATTACCCTGCTGGTTTATTTTTGCGCCGATAACAACATCATTTTCGGTAATTAACTCAATTAAAGGCGATTCAAACCAAATGGGAATATTTCGTTGTAGTAATGACCAATACAATCGTGCTATCCCTGCGCTGCCAGTGCACAAGCGCCGTGATACACTGCTGCGAAAACGCCATGGAATGTCGATAATATATTGCAGTATTAATTTAGTTACCAGTTTTTTCCAGCCTGGGGATTTAGCCGCCAATAGCGCGGCTTCTACCTGGGTGAAGTGAATTTTACCCAGCAGTCGCATCATATGGTGAGAGAAGCGTAAGCGCTTGTGGTACTTGCCCAAAACCGAGATGTTAATTGGCGCAGGTTCCAGCGAGCGGTGCCCATTCCTGGCTCCAGGCAGGCTGGAATAATAGTCGGGGTAATGCGCCAGTGATTGATATTCCACATGTGTTTTGTCTGCCAGAAATTGAAGCATTTCGGGGCCGTTTTCAAGGTAGGCATCAACTAAGCTTTGGGAGGTATTTTCACCTTTTAGGGTATGTTTTAAATATTCTCGAGCTTCTTCAATAGAGTCTTCAGCGCCACAAGCTTTTGCATAGTGGTTGCAGGGTATCCAGATTCCTCCACCTGAATTGGCACTAGTGCCCCCTATTTTATCAGTTTTTTCGATGATTAACACATCTTGTGTACCCATTTCATAGTTGCACAGAGCAGCAGTGAGAGCACCGTTTCCAGAACCTACTACCAATATATCGACGCTATGGTGCCAGCTATATTTACTCATTAGATAAAATGCATGAGTTCGTATGGGTTAAACAAAATAATAATTAACAAACTATTGACAATGCCATATTATACTTTAGAATCTTACACATAAGTTACCTTTTTTACATTAAGATATTATGAATAATTTTATTGTTGTATCCTCGGATTGCCACGCTGGTCCCCATATCTCGGGATATAGAGATTACCTCGACCCGCAATACAGAGAAGCTTTCGATATGGCTATGCCTATTGAAGTGGATTTGCTGGAAAAAGCCTCTAGCAGTTTTTTGATTAAAGAAATTAATGACGAATGGCGCAAAGGCATTGAAGAAGGTTTAAAAGGTGCCTGGATTTATGAGAATCGCATTCAAGAACTTGACCGTGACGGTGTTGTTGTAGAGGTGATATTTCCCGATGGTGTGACTGAAATGAATACGCCTCCTTTTGGTTCAGGCTTAGGCTTACCAACAACGTCTCAAGTTATTCCTGATTTACAGTGGGCAGGAGCCCAGGCTCACAATCGCTGGTTGGCAGAATTTTGTAGCCGAGATAAGATTCGCCATATCGGTTTAGCCATTATTCCTTTAGTATGGGATATTGACAAAGCAATAGTTGAAGCCAGATGGGCTGCGGAAAATGGGCTGCGAGGTGTGTATATTCCTTTGATGACGCGAGGGCATCGGTCTTATCACCACAAATGTTACTATCCTTTTTGGGAAGCTTGTCAAGACTTGGGTTTAATAGTCCACTTTCATTCAGGTGGTGCACCAATGGATGACTTTTTCGGTGATAATTGGCCTGCTGAGACTGATGATGGTTATGTTAGCCCTATGGGTTGCTTTGTTTCGGAAGTGCAGTTTTGGACTTGGCGACCAATTACTACCATGATATGGGGAGGCGTATTTGAACAGTTTCCCAAACTAAAAGCCATTGTTACTGAGGGAGGGACGAATTGGATGCTTCCACCTTGGCTTAAATTGCTGGATCACAATTACCATGATGTGATGTTTTCATCTAAATTAGGAGACTTCAGAAGCCATCTTTCCATGCCACCTTCTGAATACTTTAAACGCAATGTTGGCATCGGAGCAAGTTGTATTTCACGCCTTGATGCCGAAGCCAGACATGAAATAGGTGTTAAGCAATTAATGTGGGGTAACGATTATCCTCATCCCGAAGGCACTTGGCCCAATACTCACGAGCAATTACTCAATGCTTTTAAAGGGTTGCCCGAAGATGATATCGCTTTGATATTGGGTGAAAACGCCATTGAGTTTTATGGTATTGACCGCGAAGCAGCCAAAGCCATTGCCGAACGAATTGGTCCTAAGCGTTCAGATTTTTTATAATTGTGTAGCTTGCTTATACAATTCTTTAACATCTTCAGCATTTGTGGCAGTTAATATTTTATGACGTATAGCAATGAGGTTTTCAGACTCTCCCAGGTACTTACTACTGTGTTTGCGAAAGGTCTTAACTCCTAAATCGTAGCCATAAAAATCAATGTTAAGTTGAAAGTGCCTGAAGATAATATCGAGCTTTTCTTCAAATAAAATGTCAGCTGCATTGCGGTATTGAAATATCCATGGATTGCCTATAGCACCGCGCCCTATCATAACTCCGTCACATTGGGTATGCTGTTGTATTGCATCTATATCATTCACAGTAATTACATCACCATTTGCTACAACTGGAATATTGTTCACAGCGGCACATATTTCGGCAATGGCATCCCAATTTGCAGCGCCTTTATAACCCTGTTTGCGAGTTCGTCCATGCACAGCCAGTAATTTGCCGTTGCCTGCTTCAAGTGCCAGAGCAGCATCCAGATAGCATTTTTCATCGACAGCGGCGTCATCCCAGCCCAAACGAATTTTGCCTGTGGCAGGGATATCCAACTCACTACTTAACTGGTTGAATAATTGGTAAATGCGTTCTGGGTATTTCAACATACCAGCACCAGCGCCGCGTTCCGATATTTTACGCACGTAACAGCCCATATTGATATCAATAATATCAGGTGCTTTGGTGTTTTGCAGGTGAACGGCGGTTTGAACGACTTTATCAATATTGTGTCCGTAAATTTGAAAGGCCATCGGGCGCTCTTGTTTAGTAAATGTCAGTTTCTTTACAGCTCTCGCTGATTCGTATTTCGAGCCTTGTAAATTATCGACATTGACGAATTCGCTGTAACTGATGGCAGAACCCAAGGAGCGGCAAATGGAGCGAAAGGGTAAATCGGAATGCCCATCCATAGGAGCTAATATTAGTTTTCCTTTTATGGGAATTTTATCAACGTAAAAGTCTGCAAAATGTTCAGGCTTAGATGATGAGTCGATTGGTTGAATGTTATTTATTGACATTAATTTTTGAAATAAAGAACCTAATTGCACAATTCCAGTCGATGCCGTTAGGCGACTAAAATGCAAATTTGTATAATAGCTTGAAGCCAGATTATGTACTAGAAACCTACTACATCCAAAAATGACTTCAAAAACACCAGCTTGCTCGAAAAATAATGCTCACCATAGCCCTGCTATGTTTGTGCTTATTTTCCTTGCGCGAGCTACTGTTTTTATTGCTATTTTTGCCTTTGTTACAATTTCTAATGCATAATTAATGCATAATCTGGGTTGAATTTTACTGAATACTCAGCTAAAACACGATTTTAAATTGAATATATATTATGGTTGACTCTATTTTTACTCATTTTTGTAAGAAGATTATATGCTCGCTATTACTAGCAATTGTTGCAACAATTGCTAACGCTCAGATTGTTGTGAGTGTCAATGGTGGCTCATCGCAACAAGTGCTTGAAGGGACAACTGCTACGGTAGATATCAGTTTGTCTCAAGCGGTGGGCGAAGAACCGATTATACTGGAGTTTGCCTTAGATCCCAATGATGCCAGTAGAGCAGAAGATTTTCAATTCATCAACAATCCACTGACTATCAGCAGCGGCGATAGCGCTGAACTTATGTTGTCGATTGTGGACGATGAAACGGCTGAATTTGCAGAACCTGTTCGTTTGATTTTGACGACTGTTAGCAATGCCATCATTGGTGTTGACAATGAGGCCAGGCTCATTATTTTAGGAGGCAATGTTCAGCCTGATGTCGATACCGTTGTGGAGCAAAATAGTGTAGTGTCCAACACTGTATTAGCTAATGATGGAAATGTGGTGATGACAGCTAATGTGACGGATTTAAACAGTGACGATACTCATACCTTTATTTGGAGCTCTGTTCAAATACTGAGTGATACCACAACAATTGTTAATGCGGTTGATGCCAGTGGGATGGAAACAGATGAAACGGTTGTGGTATTTGCGGTTGTACTGCCCAGATTTGAAGATAGTGATAGCGATACGCGAAATTTTCAATTTGTATTTGACCCTAATGATGCAACGTCAACGTCTGTTCAAAGTTTACCACCTGTTGGTCTAGTCACTGACAGAGGTTATTTTATTGATGTCACAGTTACCGATAGCGGTGGGTTATCCAATACCGAGCGGATTAACTTCTTTATTGCCGACACTTTGCCCGCCAATGTGAATAATAGAAATGATGACGATGGCGATGGTATTGTGAATGATTTTGACAACACAATTAACGCCACTAATCCTATAGGTGTTATGGAAACCATAACTGCGGAAACAGGTGTCAATTTGGAAGTTGGTTTTATTACAAGGGTAGCTAATTTAGGGTATCCAGATGATATTGTGTTGTCGGCTCTTGATGCTTCTGAACAGCAAATACCAGAAGATATCAATTTCACACAAGTATCGAATATTATCGATTTTCAAGCACAAGGGCACTTTGCTGGTGATCGCTATAAACTGGTTATGCCAGTACCAACTGGAATTCCTGAAAATGCAGTGATGCGAGTGTTTGATCCTTTATTATTTCGATGGTTAAATTTAATTGATGACAATACCAATGCATTTGGCAATATTATTTCAATTCCTTTTCCTGCGAACTCCACTAATTGCCCGGCTCCAAATTCGCCAGTGTATCAACAAGCTGAAATGGTCGAATCTGATGATACTACAACGACTGTGACTGTCGAAGTTTTACTAAGGACAAATGATAATTGTATAGAGTTTACAGTGATTGACGGTTCGCAAAATGATACAGATGCATCTGCTAATGGGACTTTGGGCATCATCAGTGCTTTATCTGTGCCAAGAGTGCTAAGTCTTGATATTCAAACCAATGCAGCTGAAATTGTGGATGGCTCAACCCAGGTGGTGACTATAACAGCAGGCGATACTTTGGCCGTTACAGTTACGGCACTCAATGGCGCAGAACCAGTAGAAGGTATAGAAATTGATATTGGTTTGACGAATTTAATTTTGAGTAGAACACCACCTGCGTTTAACACAGAAACAGTGTTAACCAATGATATGGGGGAAATCAGTATAATGTTTCAAGCTGTTTCTCCTGGTACTTCTACCATATTAGTTTCTGCTGCGAATGCTACTGCAACGGTGTTTGTGTCTATAGAGCCTGCTTCTGTTGCAGCGTCGGATAGTGGAAGTTTAAATTGGTTATTGCTAGGGCTATTGTTAAGTCTGGGGATATTAAAATTTTACCGTGAAAATAGGGTTTTTAATTGCTTTTAGCAATGGTTTTGGCTAACCTTTGAACCGAGTTAACTAGGCAGTCGCTGTTTTTTGTTATTGTATCTGGTGAAAATATCCAGTTGTAGATATTTAGCTGAGGTAGCTAATAGCCAAAAAATGGAGGAAAGTCCGGACTCCGTAGAGCAAAGTGCCTGATAACATCAGGGGGGTGTGAACCCACGGCTAGTGCAGCAGAAAGATACCGCCTTATATTTTAAGGTAAGGGTGAAATGGTGCGGTAAGAGCGCACCGCGCAGCAGGCAACTGTATGCGGCACGGTAAACCCCACTTGGAGCAAGACCAAATAGGGACCCTTAACGTGTGGCTCGCATGGGGTTCGGGTAGGTTGCATGAATTTATTAGTGATAATAAATCAAGATAAATGACAGCTACAGTAAATTTTTACTGACAAAATCCGGCTTACAGTTAACTCAAATTCAAAAAAGGAATTTAATATATTTTTTTATTCAAAAAAATAATATTTAATTTTATTAAATTTACCAAGGTGTGCTAATGATTTGTTTCAATTTCTAATTAATAGCATTTAAAAAAGGCTGGTTGGGAATGACTTTATAAGTTATTGAAAATTAAATAGTTGTTTGAAAAGCCTTTAGTTGACAATTTTTTTTTGCTATTATAAAGTGTCAAATTGTGGGTAAAGATGGGAAGTATGAGCATAAAAATCCATTAATGTGGCTTTGAGTGTCAAGTTCGCCTCTTTTCCGTTTAACCAATTTGAGTATTTATGTTTTCAAACCAAACCGCATCGGTAGACGCAAAAGGTAGAGTCAGTCTGCCTGCCCGTATGCGCGATAATTTTTTGGTGGGCAGTAGTATTCATGTGGTTGCAGTTAAGTCAGTTGAAGATAAATGTGCCTGGCTTTACACATTGAAAGACTGGGAGAGAGTGATAGAGCAATTGCAGTCAAAGCCTAACAGAAACCCTGAGTTTAGAGAGTTTTTAAGAAACTTTGTAGGCAATGCTCATCCATTGGAGGTCGATACGTCAGGTCGAATTTTATTGCCCCAATCATTGCGCGAGTTTGCAGGCTTAAGCAAAAAAGTGGTGTTTGTAGGGGTTATGAATAAAATAGAAATATGGAATGAAACTGTGTGGTCTGAAAGTCAGCAATTGGATATCAGTCCTTACGATTTTGAAGAGATGGAGGATGTGACACTGTAATGAGTTCCTTAGTTAATTTTCATATACCAGTATTGTGCGAGCAGGCATTGCAGTTGTTGGTGACACAGCGCGGAGGATGTTATATTGACTGTACATTTGGTCGAGGTGGTTATACTAGGGAATTATTAAGTCGTTTATCAGATGCTGGCAGGGTTATCGCCTTGGATAGAGATCCTGATGCTATTGAGTATGGAATGAAGTATTTGCAAGATGAAAGGTTGCAATTGAAATATAGTGACTTTGCTCAAGTCGATAAAATAGTTACGCAAACCCACTTGGAACAACTAGTTGATGGAGCTGTGGCAGATTTGGGACTGTCTTCGCCTCAAGTAGACAATGCTTCAAGAGGCTTTAGTTTTATGTACGATGGGCCGCTGGATATGCGAATGAATAATCGCGAAGGTATAAATGCTGCTCAATGGTTGCAGCGCGCAAGCGAACAGGAAGTGGCCGACGTGCTTTGGAAGTACGGTGAAGAGCGGCGATCAAGAAAAATTGCAAAAGTGATTAAATCTCAGTACCCACATAACCCAATAAAAAGCACGAAGCAGCTTGCCGATTTGATTACCACAGTTGTACCCTTTAACCCGAAACATAAAAAACATCCAGCGACTTGTTCTTTTCAGGCAATCCGTATTTTTATTAACGATGAATTGGGGCAATTAGAAAAATTATTACATAATTTGCTGGGTATTTTGAAAGTTGGTGGCAGGATAGTTGTTGTGAGTTTCCACTCGCTTGAAGATAGAATAGTTAAACGCTTTTTTAAGTCGCTTTGCGTTGCGCCCAGATTGCCAAAAGAGTTGCCTGTTATAGATAATTTGATTCGACCTAATTGGAAATTAGTGGGTAAGCCGATATATGCGTCAGAGTCTGAAGTCACTGCCAATCCCAGAGCAAGAAGTGCAGTGCTTCGCTGTATTGAAAAGGTGTCATGATGAATGTAAAAAATATTATGGTGTTGACGGTGTTATGGGGACTATTAATACTTTCGGCCATGTTGGTGGTAAATGTTACTCATAGCGTGCGTTTAGCTACGAATAAACTTAATTTGTTGGATAAGGCATATAATTCGGAAACCCAAAAGCGCAATCGCTTAACCATGGAATTGAATACAATCGGAGGATTTATTTCGGTGGAACGTGCCGCGCGTAATGAGTTCCAAATGGTGGATGTACCATCTAAATTAGAAAGGGTGGTATATGAGTAGACAACAAATTAAATTTCAATTTGAAAAACAAAATTTTAGCTATGTGCGCTATTGGGCGTTAATTATCGCATTAGGATTAATTTTAATTGTTATTGCCGGAAGGCTGGTGCAATTGCAATTGCTGGGCAGTAATAAAGAAGGAGCCGATTTTTTGCAACAACAAGCAGAAAAGCGCCAAGTTCGGGTTGAGTCAATTGCCGCTTCAAGAGGGATGATTACAGATAGATATGGTCAGCCATTGGCAGTAAGTGCCGTTGTGTCAGATATTTGGGTGAATCCAGTGAATTTCAATCCAACAAAAGAAGAAGTTAAGGTGTTATCGCAATGGTTATCGATAGATGAGGAACAATTGCGGGAGAAAATAACCAAAAAAAATAAGCGTTTTGTGTACTTGGCAAAATCACTTTCACCTAAAGAAATTAAGCCAATTAACGGCTTGGATATTAAAGGTTTGAATATTGAAGAGAGTCGCAAGCGCTTTTACCCTGCAGGTGAGGTTGCAGCTCAGGTTGTGGGTTTGACCAATACCGACAATGAAGGTATAGACGGTATGGAATTGTTATACGATGATTGGTTGAAATCAAACAATGGTAAGCAGAGATATATTAAAGATTTAACAAATAACATTATTGATGATTTAGGAGTGGTGGAATCGCCAAAACCAGGTAAAGATTTAATGCTGACTCTGGACATGAGAATGCAATATTTTGCTTATAAGTCGCTCAAAGAGGCGGTGAAAAAACATGATGCACAATCGGGTCAAAGTATTGTAGTCGATATACCCAGTGGCGAAATATTGGCGATGGTGAGTCAACCGTCGTTTAATCCTAACAATCGTGTAACCCTGAATCAAAAAAGTGTTGTTAACCGAGTGGTATCGGATTTGTTTGAGCCAGGTTCAACCATGAAGCCGATAACCGTTTTGGCGGCATTAGAAAGTGGGCGTTATGATAAAAATACCACACTAGACACTAGCCCAGGAACCATTCATGTAGGTAAAAAAATATTTTATGACCCTCTCAATTACGGTAAAATTAATTTTACTAAATTAATTCAAAAATCCAGTCAAGTTGGTGCTGTGCAACTGGCGTTGGGTATAGAACCACAAGAATTGACGACAATATTCCATCGTCTAGGCATTGGTCAATCGTCTGGGGCCGGGTTAATTGGTGAGTCTATTGGGGGTATTCCTTTGGCACCGTCTTTGAGTAAGATTGATAGAGCAGTGCTGTCGTTTGGTTATGGTTTGGAAGTGAACGCAACACAGTTAGCTAGAGCTTATAGTATTATTGCTAATGATGGTAAAAATATTGAACTTAAAGCGGTGCTAGAGGATGCATCGTCATATAAAGGAAACCACCAACAATTAATTGACAAAGAATTGGCTCAATATTTACGTACAATATTAGTGTCGGTTACTGAAAAAGGTGGCACCGCGCCCAAAGCAGCCATTTCTGGTTATAAAGTGGCAGGAAAAAGCGGTACCACTCACAAAATAAATCAAGAAGGTTACGATAGCCATAATTATAGAGCAGTATTTGTTGGTATGGCACCAGCTGAAAAGCCACAAGTGGTGACAGTAGTAGTTATTGATAATCCTACGAGCAATGATTACAGTGGCGGTTCGGTAGCAGCTCCAGTGTTTTCCAGGATTACTAGTGCTGCGCTGCGCTACAAGGCAATGGATGAGGCGCTAAACAGCATAGCGGGAACATTATAATGCATGGTTCACAATCAGATATTCAGGCCATTGCGATTACAGGCACCAATGGCAAAACCACTGTAGCCTACTGGTTATATCAGGTACTGGGGGAACAAGGTGCTTACATTGGTACTTTAGGTGCAAAAACAAATGCAATGGGTGACTTTGAATATACTGGTTTTACCACGCCGGATGACAAGGGGTTGATACCTTGGTTGGAGCGTTTTAAAAAAGAACGTCGTAAATGGTTGTCGATTGAAGCATCATCTCATGGATTAAAGCAACACCGCATTAAAAATCTTGATGTGCGAATTGCAGTGTTCTTGAATTTAACCCGGGATCATCTCGACTACCATAAAACATTAGAGGATTACTTTGAGTCTAAAGCCTTGTTGTTTAACCGTTCTGAACTAGAGGCCAGTATTGTGAATATCGATGATGAATACGGTTTAAAGTTGCTAGAGCGGTTGCATCAAAAACGAACTATTACGTTTAGCATCAATAATACAAGGGCTACGGTTCATTATAAAACCATTGCTTCTAATCATTTACATCATCAATTATCAGTGCAGGTCGCTGAGGAGCTGGTTGGTTTGACCCTGCCCAAACAGTGCTTTATCGCCACTCAGTTCAATCTTTCAAACCTGTTGGCTGTTATTGCAGTTGCAAAGGCAATAGAGCTACCTTTGCAGGGCTGGGTGCAGCAGATTGCACAAATTGGTCCACCTCCAGGGCGTTTACAACCGATAGATGAAGGGCAAGGGTTTGATGTATATATTGATTTTGCGCATACACCAGATGCACTTGAAAACTTGCTGGAAAACCTTAATCAGGTCAAGAATGGTCAGCTAATTGCTATTTATGGCTGTGGTGGTAAGCGAGATATAGGTAAGCGTGCACAGATGGCAAAAGTGGGTGTGTCGTTAGCTGATAAAGTGATATTTACTTCTGATAATCCCAGAGATGAAGTGCCTGAAAAAATTATTGACGATATGCTGGAAGGGGTCTTAAGTACCGATGTTAAATACACAGTAGAAGTCGATAGAGAAAAGGCTATTCGCAAAGGTTTAGCAATGGCAAATATCGGCGATACTTTGGTAATAGCAGGCAAAGGTCATGAAACGCAACAAGAAATTGCAGGAGTGAAATATCCTTTTAACGATGCGCTGGTTGCATCGAAATACCTGCGAGAAATGACGCAAGACAACGAGTGTTATCTATGAGGTTGATATGCGGGTCAGCTTAGATGCTAGTTTGAGCTTGACGCAACTCGCTGCTTCTTACGGTGGCTTGGTAATAAGCCCCGATGTAGATTTTACAGTAGTGTCTACGGATTCACGCAAAATAATAGCCGGAGATATATTCGTTGCACTTAAAGGTGAGTCTATGGATGGACATGATTATTGTAGGCAGGCAGTGGGGAAAGGAGCGTCAGCTCTAGTGGTTGATCGTTATATTCCGAATCTCCAATCTGACTTAAAAATCGTTCAATGGGTTGTAAAAGATACCACACTCGCATTGGGGCAAATCGCTAAAAGTTACAGAGCGCTGTTTAGCTTACCAGTTATCGCATTAACGGGAAGTTCGGGAAAGACTACTGTCAAGGAAATGATCCGCTCAATACTGAGAGTTGAATTTGGCGATGGGTATAGCGATTGTAGCGTGATTACTTCTAATAATTATAATAATGAAATTGGTGTACCATTCACCTTAATGCAATTGAATCATAACAGTAAAATTGCGGTGTTGGAAATGGGGGCAAGGCATGTTGGCGATATTAAACTACTGTGTGATTGGGCAAATCCAACCATTTCACTAGTAAACAATACAGGCACAGCACATTTAGGAGAATTTGGTTCTGTACAAAATATTGTCGATGCTAAAGGTGAAATTTACAGCGGTTCCGAATTGTTGGAAACAGCAGTGATGAATTTTGATTCCGATGGCTATAAGCAATATCGAGAGCAAACAGCACATCTACATCAAATTATTTTCGGCGATGAAGAAAAATCAGATATCAAGGCAACCGACATTAAAGAATCAGCCTCAGGGCTTTCATTTAAACTACATTTATTCAACAATTCGTTAGACGTAACAATTAATGCCATGGGCAGTCATAATGTCTCCAATGCTATGGCAGCGGCGGCTTGTGCCTGGTCAGCAGGAGTAAGTTCTGAATCTATTGTAAGTGGGTTGAGTCAGTTTATGCCATCACAAGGAAGGCTAATGCCTATAGCGATAGATGGTGTTTGTAAAGTCATTGATGATACTTACAATGCTAACCCGGATTCTGTCAAATCTGCTATCGATGTCTTAGCATTGCAAAGCAATAAGAAAATTTTGGTACTAGGTAGTATGGGTGAGCTGGGAGAGCAATCATTTAACAAACATAAACATGTATTGGCGTATGCCAATCAAAAACTAAAAGGTGATTTTACAATCATGCTGACAGGAGATGCCTGGAAAAATATCGAATTAATGCATTCTCATGTTCTTTGGTATCCTGATAAAGAAGAATTGGCTGAGGCATTGCAAGAAGCCATTACGCCAAAGTCAACGGTATTGGTAAAAGGTTCAAGATTCATGTTAATGGAAACAGTAATAGACCAATTGAAACAAAAAAGTAAAGGTCAATTGAGTATTCAACCTGTTAGAAAAGAGGTATCGTAATGTTACTGTTTTTAACTCAGTACTTATCAGAAACGATTACATTCTTCAATGTTTTTAATTACTTATCAATGCGAGCAATATTAGGAGTATTAACAGCATTATCAATTAATTTTTTGGTGGGGCCTTTTATGATTCGGCGACTCAATGTGCTGAAGATAGGTCAAGCCATAAGAGACGATGGTCCAAGTAGTCACTTGATTAAGGCAGGAACGCCAACGATGGGAGGAACTTTAATATTGTTTTCAATATTTATCAGCGCATTTCTGTGGTCAGATTTAACCAATGATTATGTCTGGGTGGTGCTGTTTACTACTTTTAGTTTTGGAGTTATTGGTTTTATTGACGACTATAAAAAAATAAAATTTAACTCCAGCGATGGTCTGTCGGTTAAGGTTAAGTATAGCCTGCAGTCGGTAGTTGCACTTATTGTTGCTTGCTACTTATATAATACGGCAGATCATGTGCAAGAGTTAAATTACATTATTCCGTTTTTTAAAAATGTGTCACTAGACTTGGGGCTAGGTTTTATCATCATTACATATTTTGTAATAGTGGGTGCGAGTAATGGTGTAAATTTAACCGATGGACTGGACGGGCTGGCTATTATACCATCCTGCTTAATAGGAGGAGCATTGGGCATAATTGCTTATTTAAGTGGCAATGCTATCAACGCCAGCTACCTACATATACCCTTTATCAGCGACGCAGGGGAACTGTTAATTTTCTGCTCAGCACTATGTGGTGCAAGTATTGGTTTTCTATGGTTTAACACTTATCCAGCTCAGGTATTTATGGGTGATGTAGGTGCTTTGGCATTGGGTGCTGCATTAGGAACGATAGCTGTGATTATACGTCATGAAGTGGTGTTCTTTATTATGGCAGGAATCTTTGTCATTGAAACATTGTCGGTCATTATTCAGGTTGTATCGTTTAAGCTTACGGGGAAACGTGTGTTTCGTATGGCGCCTCTGCACCATCATTATGAATTAAAAGGTTGGGCTGAACCCAAGGTGATAGTAAGGTTTTGGATTATTACCGTTATGCTGGTGCTATTTGGTCTGGCAACATTAAAGTTGAGATAGTAGATTGCCAGTGCTATGAATTTTCAACACCTCCAACTTAAACCTGGTGCACCAATAAAAACTGCGCTGCTAGGTGCTGGAGTAACGGGAGCTTCTGTCGTTAATTTTTATCGGCGCAATAATATTGAACTAACGGTGTTCGACAGCAAGTTAACTGAACAACAAGCTGATGTTAAAGCCAGTGAATTGAATATTG
Source organism: Pseudomonadales bacterium (assembly GCA_965204215.1). Classification (GTDB taxonomy): domain Bacteria; phylum Pseudomonadota; class Gammaproteobacteria; order Pseudomonadales; family GM7GCV1; genus CBDBDZ01. The sequence continues at coordinate 493,937 of CBDBDZ010000013.1, forward strand.
AAAACATAAAAACTGGTGAGTTTTCTGTAGATTCATTAAAACATTTTGACGAGATTATCGTCAGCCCAGGAATACCCACAAGACATACTGTATTAGCGGTACTCCAACAACAAGGTGTCAGTTTAGTGAGTGACATAGAGGTTTTTAGTCGGTACTGTCAAAAACCTGTTATCCTTGTTACTGGCTCAAATGGTAAAAGTTCAGTGGCTAGTTTGATAGGGTTAATGGCGGTTAAATCAGGAGTGAAAGTTGCTGTAGGAGGTAATCTGGATGTAGCTTACCAATTAAAGTGGGGGGTTCCCGCTCTGGATTTGTTATCGCAAGATGTTGATTTGTTTGTGTTAGAAGTATCCAGTTTTCAATTAGAATTAACATTTAACTTGCAATCTGCGGTCGCGGTATTGCTCAATGTTACGCCTGACCATATGGATTATTATCCATCCCTCTTAGATTATCATCAAGCCAAACAACGTGTTTTTAATAACTCGGCGATACAGATATATAACGCCGATGACGCACTGACCTTTCCAATAGTAGAGAATAATGCAGAGCGAACAAGCTTTACTACTCACAATCCACAATCAAAGCAGTGGGGTATTTTAAAAATAAGCGACACGAATTACCTTGCCAGGGGTTGTGAAATTTTGATTGATTGCACTGAATTGAATATACAAGGAACTCATCATTATGCCAACGCACTTGCTGCCTTGGCTGTAGCGGATTGTCTGAACTGGAATAAGTCCAGCTGCCTTAATGCTTTGAAACAATTTACAGGGCTACCGCATAGAAATCAGGTAGTTAGCCAGCGTTTTGGTGTCAAGTGGGTAAATGATTCCAAAGCTACCAACGTAGCTTCAAGCATTGCATCGATTATCAGTGCCGATACACAAGGTTCACTTCATTTGATTTTTGGTGGTGAAAGTAAAAATCAGGATTTTAGTGCGCTTTTACCTATTTTGGAAAAATTTGCAGTCACTGTATTAGTTATTGGTAAAAACTACTTTGAATTTAAAAGTTTGTTTGCAAATTTAAAAAAATCTATTGATGTGGTTTATTGTGTTTTGCTGGAGCGAGCGATTGTTATTGCAAGACGATTAAGTAAAGCAGGTGATACCGTTTTGTTATCACCTGCTTGTGCCAGTCGCGACCAATTTCGAAATTACAAGCATCGGGGACAAAGCTTTGAAAAATTGATAGAGGCCCTGCCATGAATTTGAATATCAAACTGGGCAACTATTTTAAGGCACCAATATTTAGCCTTGCGAATGTTGACTACGTACTGGTCATTACTGTGCTTATAATGCTTTCAATAAGTTTGGTGATGATAGCTTCATCGTCGTTATATTATGCCCAAAGCATCATGGGTGATGAACTTTACTTTTTGAAACGGCAGAGCATATACTTGCTATTATCCATAGTGTTGATTGCAATAACAGTGATGATACCAGTGTCGCTGTTATACAAAATAGCACCTTACTTTTTCATTATCACTGTCGTTATGCTGATAGTGGTTCTGTTGCCTGGGGTAGGTAAAAAAGTCAACGGTAGTCAGCGCTGGATTGATTTTGGTATCATTACCTTTCAGGTGGTAGAAGCAGTCAAAGTGGCACTGATTTTATTTGTGTCCAGCTATTTGGTCAGACGTGGTAGTGAATTGATAGAGTATTGGAGAGGCTTCATCAAACCTTTAGTACTGATGGCAGTCATTGCGGTGCTACTTTTATTGCAACCTGATTTAGGTTCAGTTGTGGTGATGGTATTAATGACTATGGGGTTGCTATTTATTGCAGGTATGCCATTATCCCGGATAATATTAGTGGGCGTAGTAGGTTGCCTGCTGCTGTACCTGGCCATTATTGAATCGCCTTACCGATTGCAGCGATTGACCAGTTTTTGGAGTCCCTGGGAAGGTAATAACGAATTTGGTTCCAGCTATCAATTGACGCAGTCGTTAATTGCCTACGGACAGGGAGAATGGTTCGGTGTCGGTTTGGGCAATAGTTTGCAAAAATTATTTTATCTGCCTGAAGCTCATACTGATTTCATCATGCCTATTGTTGGGGAGGAGTTTGGGTTTGCAGGTGTAATATTTATTCTCACACTGGTAAGTGTTTTGGTGTTTAAATGCTTTGCAATTGGACGACAATTATTAGCAGGTGAAATGCATTATACAGGGAGTGCAAGAACCGAAGTTATACAATCACAAAGCTGTTTTTGTGGTTATGTTTGCTTTGGCGCTGGTTTATATTTCGCTTTGCATACAATCATTAATGTGTCGATGTCGATGGGTCTAATGCCTACTAAAGGCCTGACATTACCGTTTATTAGTTATGGTGGGAGCAGTTTGCTTATGGCATCAGCATTACTGGCAGTAGTGATACGCATACAGCAAGAGTTTAATGTGTCCATGGAGCAAGCTGGTGAATAAACCTATTTTGATAATGGCAGGTGGTACTGGCGGGCATGTTTACCCTGCATTGTCGGTAGCTGATGAATTAATCAAGGCAGGTGAACAAGTCATATGGCTGGGCACTAAGCAGGGTATAGAAGCCAGGTTGGTTCCTATGCACAATATCGTTTTGCACACTATCACGATTAAAGGTTTTAGAAAAACAGGTATTGTCAGGCAATTAATAACGCCTTTCTTGCTGGTATTAGCGATTTTATTGGTTTTTATACTGATATTGAAAACAAAACCTAAATTAGCCATAGGTTTTGGTGGCTATGTATCGGGACCTGGCGGCATTGCCTGCAAGTTGTGCAATAAACCCTTGATTATTCATGAACAAAATGCAGTGCTGGGAACAACCAATAAATATTTATCACGCGTAGCGAATGTCAAATTAAGTGCATTTCCCAATGTCATGCAACAGTCAATACATTGTGGCAACCCGGTTCGAAGTGAACTCGTACAAATAAATAAAGCGGCAGTGACGGCAGACAGAGCTTTAAGGTTATTAGTGCTTGGCGGTAGCTCAGGTGCTAGAAAACTCAATGAAATATTACCCCAGGCGATAGCAACATGTGATATTGCACAGCAAATTGAAGTTTTGCATCAAACGGGTTCCAAGTGCTTGACCGAATGTCAACAAAACTATTTGAATCTTAATCTACTGACAACCAATAAGACAATTCACATCAAAGACTATATTGATGATATGGCGGAGGCTTATCAATGGGCGGACGTAGTTATTTGCCGATCAGGTGCTATGACGGTTTGGGAAATTGCTACAGTGGGTGTGGCAGCATTATTCATTCCTTATCCTTATGCCATAGATGATCATCAGACCGCCAATGCACAATGGTTGGTCGAAAATGATGCAGCAATGCTGCTGCAAGAAAAAGAATTAACTCCACAATTATTGGCTTCTTACCTTAACAGGTGGAATAGTGGCAGGCAGCGGTTAAATGTACTGGCAATTAATGCTAAGTCGAAACGCATGCCAGGCAGTGCTCAGATCATTTCAAAATATGCAATGGAGTTAGGTTAATGTCTAAGCAACTTGCAAAATCCAAATCTGAACTTAACCCGACTGAGTCACCTATGCTGATTAATCAAATTCCAGAAATGCGTCGTATTCAACGTGTGCATTTCATTGGTATTGGAGGCTCAGGTATGTGTGGTATAGCAGAAGTTATTGCCAATCAGGGTTATCAGGTTTCAGGCTCCGATGTAAAAAGCAGTGAAACGACAGCCAGTTTGAATAAGCAAGGCATTGAGATATGCATTGGGCATCATGCTAAAAATATAAAGGATGCCGATGTGGTTGTAGTATCAACTGCTATTGATCAGGAAAACCCTGAATTATTAAGTGCCAGAGAGCAGCTGATTCCGATAGTAAGGCGAGCTGAAATGTTAGCAGAGCTGATGCGGCACCGACATAGTATTGCCGTTGCTGGTACCCACGGCAAAACCACCACGACCAGTATGTTGGTAAGCATTCTGGCACAGGCGAAAATAGATCCCACTTTTGTGATTGGCGGTTTAGTGAAACAAACCTCAACCAATGCAAAGTTAGGGACTAGCCGTTATATGGTGGCAGAAGCTGATGAGAGTGATGCGTCTTTTTTACATTTGCAACCGATGGTGGCCATCGTAACTAATATTGATGATGACCATATGAGCACTTATAACAATGACTTCTCTCAGTTGACGAATACTTTTGTTTCATTTTTACATAACTTGCCTTTCTATGGACTGGCAGTTATTTGTATAGATGATGGTAATGCGGCAAGTATTTTAAATGATGTCTCAAGACCTGTTCTTACTTATGGGTTTAACGACAATGCAGATTTTAGAATAACCGACTGTTCTTTCGATAAACATCAATCGTGGTTTACCGTCCATCGCCCTGACAGCTTGTCCTCATTGAATATCGAAATCAATGTGCCTGGCAAGCACAATGTATTAAATGCTACAGCGGCTATTGTGGTGGCAACGGATGAAAAAGTTAATGACCAAAGTATTGTTGAAGGACTAAAATATTTTAAGGGGGTCGGTAGACGTTTTGAAATATTGGGGCATCACAAGATAAATACCGAGAGCAATCAAGATATTATGTTAGTTGATGATTACGGGCACCATCCCAGTGAAATGGAAGCTGTCATTAACTCCATACGCAGTGGTTATGCAGACCGGCGTATTGTGATGATCTTTCAACCACATCGTTACACTCGTACTCGAGATCTGTTTGACGAATTTGTACAAGTCTTATCCAGGGTTGATTGCCTGGTTGTAACGGAAGTTTACAGCGCTGGCGAACCACCTATCAGCAAAGCAGATAGTAAAAGTCTCTGTAGTAGTATTCGTCAATTGGGTAAGGTCGACCCGATTTTAGTCAAAAATTTGGAAGATATTCCAGAACTAATAGGTAATTTGGTTCAACCTAATGACCTGGTTATTACTCAAGGGGCAGGAAGTGTTAATACCATTTCACGTTCGCTAAATGAATGGTTTGAACAATCTGTTATTAATGCCAGGAAAGGTAGGGGAATTAAGAAGGAGAATGATAATGAATAGTCAGCCTCAATTGGGCAAGGTAGCTGTGATATACGGAGGCAATTCATCTGAACGTGAAATATCCATAGTCAGTGGTGAATACGTTCATTCAATATTGCAAAATATTGGTATTGATGTAATGGGTTGCTGCATTGATGAGGTTGGAGAGCCACTTATTCGACAGCTAAAAAGTAATAAAATAGATCTGGTATTTATCATGCTTCATGGCGGTGATGGTGAAGATGGTACTTTTCAGGCGATGCTGGAACAGGCAAGTATTGCTTATACAGGAAGCAATTCTAAAGGCTGTAAACAGACTATGGATAAAGCGCTAACCAAATCACTTTGGGCCAAAAGCGGTCTGCCTGTGCCCAACCATGTGAATTTACATGCAGGTAATTTAACTCAAGCGACTTTAGATACTGTGGGCGGCAAAGCAGTAGTTAAGGCCAGCTGCGAAGGTTCCAGCAATGGTGTACATATTGTCTCCAAAGTAGAAGAACTCATCACAGGTTATGCCGATGCACTTTCATACACAACCCATGGAAGAGGGCATGTGTTTGCGGAAGCCTTTATCAATGGGCGCGAGTTAACCTTCGGAGTGGTTGACAACAAGGTCTTTCCCGCCATTGAAATTCAAGTAGCCAATGGGTTTTACGATTTTTACAATAAGTATCAAGGCAGCAATACCCAATATATTTGTCCTGCTGAACTTGATGCAGGTTTGGCAGATACACTTAAAGCACTAGCGCTGAAAGCGTTCATAAGTGTGGGGTGTTCGCATTGGGGGCGTGTTGATTTAATGTTGGACAATAGGCACCAGCCTTGGTTAATTGAGGTTAATACTGTTCCAGGTATGACTGAACGCAGCTTAGTTCCCAAAGCGGCTCAGGTGGCAGGTATCAGTGTGAACGAATTATTACTTAGTATTGCACAATTAGGCAGTAGCAGAGGGGTGATTTGATGCGATATCGTCAAATTCAAGGTGCTAAAAAAGCTGAAGGAAAAAGTTTTGGTGCTGTAGGTAGAATACAGCGTATGGTGCGATTAATAGGTTTACTGTTTTCCAGGTTATTTATGTCAGTGATGTTTGTAGGGCTTTTGGCTAGCAGTTATTGGGTTTTTGATGTGGTTAATCAACCTATAAAACGAATTGAAATTACCAGCAGTGATTCCAAGGGATCATCATTTCAATTTTTTACAGAAGAAGATATCGTAAATTCGTTACAATTTATCCAGGGAAAGCGTTTACTTTCGCTAAATATATCGCAGGTAGAGGCGGTACTGCATAATAACCCTTTAATTCAATCGGCAATAGTACGGCGTATTTGGCCGAATCGATTAGTGATTGAAATTAACGATAGAAAATTACTCGCATATTGGAAAAAGAGTGTAGGTGTCAACTGCAAAATTAATTTTAACCAATGTGGCTTTATTAGTGCTGATGGCGTTCTGGTCAAATTTAAAAAACCGATACTACTCCATTCATTAAAGTCAAATGTTATATTAGTAGGTGATTATGAAAATGGCAGAATCTTAAGGCAATATGCGCTACTTAACAGGTTGCTGAAACAATCTCAACTGAGCATAGTTCAACTTAGAGAGAGTCGATACGGAAGCATGAGTTTATATACTCAGGATGGCATTCAAATTAAATTAGGTTCGCACAGTTTTATACCCAAAGTTAACCGAGTAGTTTTCCTTTGGAATGAGAAACTGTTTAAGCAGCGTAACCTGATTAAGTCTATAGACGCTCGTTACAAGCATGGAGTTGCTGTAGAGTGGAAAACAAATGTATTTACAACCCGAGTATAAATATGTCTAAAGCAGTGTCACGCGGTGATTTAATAGTTGGTCTAGATATAGGTACATCAAAAGTGGTCGCCATGGTAGGAGAAGTTAATGTTGATGAGAGCATCGAAATTGTAGGTCTTGGTACAAGCCGCTCCACGGGTCTAAAGCACGGGGTGGTTGTCAATATTGAAGAAACAGTGACTTCCATTCAAAGAGCTATTGAAGAAGCTGAATTAATGGCAGGTTGCCAAATCAAAGAAGTTTACGCAGGCATTGCAGGTGAACATATACAAAGTATGAGTTCGCACGGAATTGTCGCGGTGAAAGATGGAGAAGTGTTTCAATCTGATATTGATAGAGTACTGGATGCAGCGCAAGCTGTCCCTATACCTGCTAATCAAAAAATTCTTCATGTGTTGCCACAGGAATTTATTATTGATGAGCAAAACGGAATTCGCGACCCGCTGGGAATGTCAGGAGTAAGACTAGAGGCAAAAGTACATTTGGTGATAGGTGCTGAGCATGTGCGCCAAAATATTGAAAAATGTATTAATCGTTGCGGATTGCGCTCAGAATCCATTATTTTGGAACAACTGGCATCTAGCTATGCAGTGCTGACGAAAGATGAGAAAGAGCTGGGCGTTTGTATGATAGATATGGGTGGTGGTACGGCAGATATTGCAGTATTTACAGGCGGAGCTATCCGTCATACCGCAACGGTACCAGTTGCAGGTGACCAGGTTACTAACGATATTGCAACAGCACTTAGGACACCAACCATTCACGCTGAAGAAATTAAAATCAAGCATGCAAGCGCATTGTCAATGTTGGTCAATGATGATGAAATGATACAGGTTCCCAGCATTGGAGACAGAGAGTCGAGAAGCCTGTCAAGGCAGAATTTGGCGAAAGTGGTAGAGTTGCGCTACGAAGAAATTTTCAATTTAATTAATGAAAATTTAGACCACAGGCAACACTTAAAAAATTTGGCAGGTGGCATTGTGCTTACAGGGGGAACCTCTAAAATGAAAGGAGCAGTTGAATTGGCAGAAGAAATTTTTCATGTTCCAGTCAGAGTAGCCTCTCCACACGATGTAAAGGGTATGAAAGACATTATAACTAACCCCATATATGCAACAGCTATTGGTCTGTTGCGCTATGGCTTAAAGCTGCGTTTGGATGAATATGACCTTCATCTGCAGTATAAAAAACAATCCAGACCAGGCGTTATCAATAAGATAATTGACTGGTTCAAAAATCAATTTTAACCACAGATCTTTGCTATTAACAACTTAACCTCGCAGGTGATATTATGATTAACTATACTATTGAAGATGCAATTCAACAAAATGCGGTAATTAAAGTAATCGGAGTCGGTGGCGGTGGCGGCAACGCCGTGCGGCACATGATTGATCTAAACATTCAAGGCGTAGAGTTTATTGTCGCTAATACTGATGCTCAAGCATTAAAAGGTTTGACGAATGCAACAGTTATTCAACTGGGAACGCATTTAACCAAAGGTTTGGGAGCAGGTGCAGACCCGAAAATAGGCGAGCAAGCGGCAATAGAAGATAGAGAAATTATCAGCAATGCACTTAAAGGTGCAGATATGGTATTCATTACTGCTGGTATGGGCGGCGGCACTGGTACAGGTGCAGCCCCAATTGTTGCAAGTATTGCTAAAGAACTAGGCGTTCTTACCGTCGCAGTTGTTACCAAGCCATTTCAATTTGAAGGTAAAAAGCGCTCCATTGTTGCCGAAGAAGGTACTCAGGAATTAAAAGATAATGTTGACTCGCTAATTGCTATCCCGAATACCAAATTACAATCAGTGCTGGGTAAAGTCAGCATTCAAGAAGCTTTTGCAAAAGCTAATGATATCTTGCGAGGTGCAGTTCAAGGCATTGCTGATTTGATTATTCAGGCCGGGTTAATTAATGTAGACTTTGCCGATGTACGCACTGTCATGTCTGAAATGGGTATGGCAATGATGGGTAGCGGCGTTGCTACGGGAGAAAATAGAGCCATTGAAGCGACTGAAATGGCTATACGTAGCCCACTTCTTGATGATATTGACTTATATGGAGCCAAAGGTGTATTGGTTAATATTTCAGGCGGCTCTAATTTGGGTATTGATGAATATACTGAAATTGGTGAAATGGTGCAACAATTTGCATCAGACGATGCAACTGTAGTGATTGGTACTGCTTTAAACTCAGCATTAGAAGATGAGGAGTTGAGAGTTACCGTAGTAGTAACAGGTCTGGAAGAAAATATTACCGTTAATGCTGCTAAAGATTCCATAACCAAACCAGTAGTGGTTAGCAATAACGTACTGGAACAGAGAAATAGAGCTCCATCAAATTCATTGTTTGACGGGTTTGAAACACAAGCTCAGACCAGAAAACAACGAAATGTTTCTGTTGAAGACAAGTTAAATGAACCTTTAGAGATGAAAGGTGATACTAAAAACAAAGTTGACTTTCTGGATGTGCCGACTTTCTTAAGAAAGACCGCAGATTAGTCGAGAATTGTTATAACTTTGTAAAAAAATTGCTGTTTTGTGATTTTTTTTTTAATTTCAATTAAAATGTTGCTCAATTGTACATACAATGGTGTACTGCGCCTTCTCTAAGAGAGAAACAATGAAAATTAACTTTGAATTTATGCATCGAACCTTGGCCTTACGTGCCATTTTGCTATTTTGCCTGGAAAGCTTGTTTGGTTCTATGTCCGCGTTTGCGCAACAAGAGCAAACACAAAGGCATGTGCAAATAGGTGATGCGCGTTTTTGGTTGGTTGAGTCTCCGACCGAAAAATCACAGCGTTTGGCAGTTTTAGGTCCGGAAGAGTTATACGCTATCGATGGGCAATTAACGAAAGATGCCGTATTTATTTTTGATAGCAATTTCCCGGATTTTATCGAAAAGTGGCAATTGGAAATTTACGATGGCAAAGATGAAGGGCTACGTCAACCCATATTTTTGATAGAAGGCAACTGGTTGCCAATTGGCGAAGAAGTTGTATGGGATGGGCGTCTTTACAATAATGCTGATTTGGGACACATAGATAGTATTCAATATCGATTAAAAGTGTTTGGTGAAAAAGGCAGTGCAGGTTATACCTACATAACACACGTGCCAATTCGCAAAGGTAGAGAGCAGCGCAGTATTGCGGAGATTACCAAAGACAAAGATACATGGTTTGAAAAATTAGCTGACCGTAACGATATAGAACGGCTTCATTTTGGTTTGCCAGGAGGCATGATAAAAGTTTATGGTGAAAATCTGCCGCCTAATGGATTTTTTGCAATTGGTTCATACGTCTATCCTGTTGGACTCAATGACAGAGCCGAAATTGTAAGACATATTCCCACGGGGTCTTATAGTATTCCCATCAGTTTATGGGGTCCCAATGATGAGGGTGTTGGTGAGGCCGTACTGGATGCCAATATTGAAGAAGAGTATTTTTTCATGGTTGCGCTGGCCGATATGACCGTAGGGCAAAATGGTGTCAATGGTTCAGTTGAATTGGTGCAAGAAGATAGTCAATTTGATGAGACACTCTATGTTGATGGTCGTTTTGCGTTTTATCTCAAAGGAAAAATAAGAGGTAAATACTTACTTACTGCCCAGCTTGATACTGGTGAAGACGATATTACAGAGGTCTTTTCAGATATTGGTCGCAGAGACTCAAGAAAACTTTTCAGACGAATTGACCCTGATCGTTTTTACCCTATCTATGGCGATAATTCCAGCATTAGTCGTGATGTAGACACCCAGGGTAAATTTTATGTACGGCTGGAATCGGCAGATTCTAAAATCATATGGGGCAATTTTAATACAGGTATAGGGGGAACAGAGTACTCTAATTACAGCAGAGGGCTATATGGTGCACATGTAGATATTCGAGGAGCATCAACCACTAAATACGGCGATAGAAAACGTATTTTTACTGCATTTGCATCGACATCGGACACCAGAGCGGCACATGATGAATTTTTGGGCACAGGGGGTAGTTTGTATTATCTGAATCACCAGGATGTCGTTTTAGGTAGTGCCAAAGTAGCTGTTGAGGTGCGAGAACTTAGTAGCAACAGAATTCGTGAGCGAATTGAATTGGAAGAAGGCAGAGATTATGAAATTGATGATTTTCAAGGTCGCATTATCTTACAAAGACCTCTCAGACCAGAAGGTGCCAGACAGTTGCTTTCTATTGTTCGTGATGAACCATTAGAAGGTGATGAAATATTTTTGGTAGTAGATTATGAATTCGTTTCACCTGTGGTTGAATCATCCGATGACCTTACCGTTGGTGTAAGATCAAAAGTTTGGTTGGGTGACCATATTGGAATTGGTTTTACGGCGCTGCAGGAACAACGCAGCACTGCAGACTTTTCTAAATTTGGTGGCGATGTTACATTGAAATTTGGCAAAAATAGCCATATTAACGCCGAATTTGCTTCATCAGAAGCAGGTCAGGATATTGAGTTTGGTTTGTCAGAAGATGGCGGTTTGACGTTTTCTGAAGAAAATTTTAACGAGCAAAATTTTGCATTTACTATAAGCAACCCCGGTTCGGGATACCCCAACGGAACTTTTAATAACATTGAATTTGTAGGAGTGCAAGGTACAAGAGCAGTTGGTACAGTAGTCGTAGCAGGAGGTGAAATTATCACAGTCAATGATTTAGTATTTACTGCGCCAGTGCCAGGTGACCGCTTAAATCCAGTTGGTTTGGTTGGAGGTGTTGGTGGCGAAATTATGACAGCCACAGCAGAAGGCAGAGCACTAAGTATTAATGGTAAATTTGATATTGCTGATATTTTTGGTGAAAAACGAGGCGGTCAGAGTGTTGGTGTTTGGTATAGAGAACAAGATAGTGGGTTTGATTCGGTACAATTTAATACGAATAATACTCAAAACACAAATTATGGAGCTGAGGGCCAATTTAAAATTGGTAAGCGCTTTACCATAAGTGGTAGAGCCACGGTTAATGAAGTTGAAGGGCAGTCCGACAGTTTTCAGGGAGGGATTAATGCCAAATATAGTGTTAATGATTTATTTTCGGTTGCAACAGAATATGTGTATCAAGAATCCAATACAGGTTTAAATACAGATGATCCGACGGAGCAGTCCAGTGATACGATTGGTGCTCAACTGCAATATAAAATATTAGATAACCTAAATATATCAGCTACTGGACAAACTCTTTTAAGTTCAACCGATGAGAATGCTTCTAACACTTTGTATGGTGTTGGTTTAACCTATAATATCACTAGAGATATTGCGTTAAAAGGAGAGTATTTTGATGGTGATTCAGGTTCAGGTTCAAGGTTTGGCGCAAGTTACAATACCGACTTAAACAAAAATAACAGTTTTTATGTCAATTATGATACTGAAAGTTTAGGGGCTACTGATAACAAGATTACCTTAGGGCATCGTAGTAAACTTACTGATAAGCTTAGTGTTTATCAAGAGCATCGCTTTAACAATAATGCTGCTGCTGCTGATAGAGGACAATCTTACGGAATTAATTATCTGTTTAGTGATAATTGGTCACTGGATGCCGAGACTTTTTTAGGAGATGTTGAGAGAGACAATGGAACGCTCGAAGAGCGGCAAGCCTATAGTTTTACTTCCAAATATAAAAGTGGCGGTTATGAATTGGTTAATCGCATTGAGTTAAGAGATGATACCAATGATGGTAGTAATGTGCGTCAATGGTTTACTACTAACAGACTTAATATTGACTTAACTGACGGTTTGAAATTGCGTGCAAAACTGGATTATTCTCAAACTGAAAATATAACAGATGATTCTGGCGTTGCTGAATTTGGTGAATTTGATTTAGGTTTAGCCTACCGACCCATTTCAAACGACAGGTTAAACCTTCTGGCTTTATACACCTATCAATTTGACCAGGATCCCCAACAAAATTTTGGTGAAGCAGTCATTGAAGGCACATTCCTTGATGAATTGGCACATGTCGTTTCTATTGACGGTATTTATAATATTACCCCCTATTTGCAAGTTGGTGGTAAAGTTGCATTGCGAAATGCGCAAATCAGAACTCAACGAGATATCGGTGGATTTGTAGACATTAATACTTTTCTCTATGTGTTGCGTACAAGGTACAATTTCTGGAAGAAGTTTAATGTATTGGCAGAATGGAGAAGCTTAAGTGTGGATGCTGCCGGTGATGAGAATAATGGCTTTTTAGCAGCATTAGAATATCATTTAAACAATAATTTTGTATTTGGCGTTGGTTATAACTTTACCGACTTTAATGACGATTTAACCAATCTGGACTTTGATGCCAATGGTTGGTTTGTCAGTTTAGTTGGCAAGTATTAATGACCACCTGAAATGGTAGCAGGCTTTATAGCCTGACTCCTTTGTTCGGTATTTTTATGCTGAATTAATAAATGTAATCGAGAGAATACTGAGTTTTAGAGATAACCTCTCGAAGTACAAAACTGGAATGGACACCGTTAACTCCTTCAATACTGGTTATCTTATTTAATAGTAACTGTTCATAGCTTTTCATATCAGCAACAACGGCTTTTAAAATAAAGTCATAAGTTTGGCCTGTCACTAAGTGACATTCAATCACTTCAGGAAACATTTTAATCTCGTCACTAAAATGTTGTATACATTCAGCGGAATGGCTATCAAGGCTAATGCTAAGCATTACAGTTAAATTGAGATTCAGTGCTTCTCGCGCAAGAATTGCAACCCTTTTTTGGATAACGCCAGCGTCTTCAAGTATTTTCACTCGTCTGCCACAGGGCGTTGGTGATAATCCCACTGCATCAGCTAACTCTAAATTAGTGAGTGATGCATCATGCTGTAATTTGTCCAGTATGTGTTTGTCGAATTTATCTATTTTTATTGTCATGGGAGGGTTAATGCGTATGTATCCCAAAATTTATTACAAGGGCGCAAATTAATGCGCCAACAGAACAATATATTACCAATAAATTGAAGAAACGACATAAAAATAATGATTAAGTTCATATAAATAGTTAATTTAGGTATTTATTTATCATAATTTTATTGTAGAATGCAAAACTTGGTTAAGACCTTTAACTATTAACTACATACACATTTTTAAACTACTCAATAGGGGAATTTATGAAACTTAATTTAAAACCATTAGCTGTTGCTGTAGCCTTGGCTACGCCTTTTAGCTTTACCACACCGGTTGTAATTGCACAGGGGGCCGATCAAATTGAAGAGTTGGTTGTTGTTGGTTCGCGTCGTGAAGCGCGCTCTGCGGCAGATACTATTGCTCCGGTTGATGTTATCAGTGGTTCGGATTTTGCAGCTCAAGCAACATCAGATATCTCTGATTTATTGAGAATTGCAGTTCCATCGTTCAATGTTAACACTCAACCTATTTCAGATGCGGCTACTATCGTGCGCCCAGCGAACTTGAGAGGTCTGTCTCCTGATAACACATTGGTACTGTTAAATGGCAAGCGCCGACATAGAGCATCCGTTATCTCATTTTTAGGTGGTGGTATTTCAGATGGCGCTCACGGGCCTGACATTGGTGTTTTTCCAAGTATTGGATTAAAGCAAGTTGAAGTGCTTAGAGATGGCGCCTCTTCTCAATATGGTTCTGATGCAATTGCAGGTGTTATCAACTTTGTATTAAAAGATGATCGTGAAGGTGGTTCAATAGATATAAAATGGGGTTCAACCTATGAAGGTGATGGTGATAACTTCCGTTTAGCGGGCAACATAGGATTACCTTTGGGTAATGATGGCTTTGTCAATATTTCTGCTGAATTTATTGAGGTTGATGATACTATTCGCTCGGTACAAAGAACTGATGCCGCAGCACTTATCGCTGCGGGCAATACTGCTGTCAGTGATATTAGTGTCAATACCATTACAACTGAATTTGCCCAAATTTGGGGGCAGCCCAATGTAAATGATGACTACAAAATTTTCGTTAATAGTGGTTATCAAATTAACGATAATCTGGAAGTTTATGCGTTTGCTAACTACGCAGAACGTCAGGTAGAAGGAGGCTTTTTCTTCCGTAACCCAACAAACAGAGGAGGTGTCTTTAATGGTCCTTTAGTTAGAATTGATGGCACGTCTATTGATGGCGTTAGCGTTGATTCTTTTGGTGGTCTATTTGAACCAGACGTAGATGATACAGATGCAGTACAAGCTTCTATGAATTCATTAGCGGCACTGAGGGCTGAATTGGATTTAGCTGATGATGCAGAACTAACTCAAGCGCTCTTAGCACAAAATAATATTTTTGATTCAGTTTCAGTAGGAGACTTGGCTCATACAGGTAATTGCCCAGCGGGTATACCGCTGACGCAAGCAGGTGGTTTAATTCCAGACCCTGCTATTCTGGCGAGTGTAGAGACTGATGACAACTGTTTTTCTTTTGTTGAGTTATTCCCAGGTGGTTTTGTACCGCGCTTTGGTGGTGATACTGAAGATGCAGCCATAGTCTTTGGAGCCAGAGGTGATCTAGATGTTGGTGACGGGCTGGGTTATGATATCAGTTATTCTTATGGCAACAATAGAACTGAGTTTTTTATTAATAACACGGTTAATGCATCACTTGGACAGGTTCAACCTCTTGGCGTTGATGGCATTACCAGCTTTAACCCTGGTGCTTATGAGCAAACGGATAATAATTTTAACCTGGATTTAAATTATTCAATTCCAATTATCAGTTTCGCATCTGATTTAAGCATAGCGGGCGGTTTTGAATACCGTAGTGAAGAATTTACAATTACAGAAGGTGATACAGCCTCCAGAGCAAGAGGAATTTTAACATTGCCAACTGCTATGGCAGTAGCGGAAGGTCTTCTTCCTCCAGACGCTGATACTAGTACATTTACTACTGGTCAAGGCTTTGCTTCCAGTTCAAATGGTTTTGGTGGCTTTATATTGCCAGGTACACCAGGTCCGCAAATAGATTCGGCGAGCTTTGAACAGACTAACATAGCGTTATACTTAGATTTAGAAGCCGACGTAACTGATAATCTTTCTATGCAACTAGCAGGTCGCTATGAAGATTTTAATACATTTGGTTCTACTTTTGATTGGAAAGTTGGAGCTTTGTATAAAGTAAGTGATAACTTCCGTTACCGCTTGACTTATTCAACAGGTTTCCATGCACCTACTACAGGTCAGGCCAATGTTGTCAATGTTTCTACTGTTTTCGTTGGTGGTGTTTTGGAAGATCAGGGTACCATTCCCCTCACCAGCGGTGCTGGTCAGTTTGTTAACCAACAACGCTTGAGCAGAGGTGAAGCAATTTTTACCTTAAACCCGGAAGAATCAAAGAGCTTGACAGTTGGTGCTGCGTTTGAATACAGCGGTTGGAACTTTACTGTCGACGTATTCAGTATCCAGGTTGAAGGTCGAATTGCTACATCACCACAAATTGATTTTACGGATGAGTTAAATGCGTTTGCAGCAGCCAATGGGGTTACACTGGCAAATGATTTAACGACTAGCCGAAGACTCATTATTCTTGATGGTGTTACTGGAACCGATAGTTTTGGTAACCCCTTTATTTTTAACGCAGCAGATTTTGCTGGGTCAGAAGATTTAACGACTTTCACTGTGTTTACTAATAATTTTGATACGACAACTCAAGGCCTTGATTTAGTAGCAAACTATCCATTTAGTCTTGCCGGTGGTGATTCGAATATTGCCATTGCCGTTAACTATACGAATACCACAGTAACCAACCGCGGTATTTTTGAAGATTTGGGCGACTTAAGAGTTAGATCACTTCAAGAAAATATTCCTCAATGGAAAGGTAACGTAAATCTTACCAACAGCAACGGTGACTGGAGATGGCTGTTAAGAGCTAATTTCCATGGTGAATATTTCGAAGATCACCTGGGTAATAATGGTTTCCCTGTTGATTTAGGTGGCGAAATTACTTTTGATATTGAAGTTGGTTATGAAATCAGCGAAGGTTTTGAACTTATTGCTGGCGCAGCTAATGTTACCAATAACTTTCCTGATGAGCTTCCTGCTGACATAGCTGGTGTAGCGGGTGCTCGTTTCCCTTCTACAGCACCATTTGGCTTTAATGGTGGGCAATACTATTTCCAGGCACGTTATTCGTTTTAAGTTAATAATATTATTCACTACAAAAAGGGGTGCTTTAGGCACCCTTTTTTTTGGAAAAAATTCAATAAACAAAAATTATAAAATAGGAGGTATTTTTTCAATTTATGAAAACATAGCAAATTTTGCTATTTGAAAATGGTATGGATACAATTAAGGACTAAGTCAAGATATGTACAGACATATGAATATTTTTGAGCAGCTTTTAGCTGAAAATGATGTGTTGTTAGCCGACGGTGCAACAGGAACTAACTTATTTGCATTAGGGCTACAAAGTGGATACCCACCAGAGTTTTGGAACTTAGAAGAGCAAGAGAAAATTCGAAAACACTACCGCGCTTTTATCGATGCAGGTTCGGATATTATTTTAACCAATACCTTTGGCGGCAATCGCTACCGGTTAATGTTACACAAGGCAGAAAATAAAGTCGTTGAACTAAATAGTGCAGCCGTTAAACTGGCTTTGTCAGAAATAAAAGATAGCAATAAAAAAGTAGCTATTGCTGGCTGCATAGGGCCTACTGGCGAAATCTTAAAGCCTATTGGGACTTTGGGTTACCAGGATGCAGTATCGGCTTTTACCGAACAATGTACAGCATTAGCAGATGCAGGTGCTGATGTACTGTGGATTGAAACCATGTCATCAATTGATGAAATTAAAGCGGCAGTAGAGGCAGGGGTAACAACAGACCTTCCAATAGTATATACAGCAAGTATTGATACCAATGGTAAGACCATGATGGGTTTATCGGCAGAGGATATCGTTAATATAGAGCAAGAATTACCTGCAATGCCTATAGCATTAGGCACTAATTGTGGCGTAGGTGCATCTGAGGTTGTCGCTGCTATTTTGGCAATGGCTAAACACGAAACCAAACACACCCTCATTGCCAAAGCTAATTGCGGTATTCCGGAATTTGTAGACGGACAAATACGTTATAACGGCACCCCTGAATTGATGGCAAAATATGCGGTGTTGGCGCGCGATGCTGGCGCTAAAATAATTGGTGGTTGTTGTGGAACTACCCCAGAGCATATCAGAGTTATGCGCAAAGCACTTGATGGTAATCCACGTGTCAACAAGCCTGACCTGGAGCAGATTGAAGCTGAGCTAGGTGACATTTCGCCAGGGATGAAAGCTGAGCTGATGGGGACACAAAAAAATATTACTAAAAGGATCAGAAAAAAACGTAGAAGATAAAACCTCCTAAGTTCGCATAATAAGTGCACATCTTAAAAAAGTCGATTAACTGTATAATGCAGTTCGTCGAAAAACTTAAAGGTGATGCAATGACCACACGATATATACAATTAACCGACAACGAAAGATACCACATTTACACCATGAAACGAAGCGGATTTAGCAATTCATCGATAGCAAAAAGTATGGGTCGTCACCATACAACGATAGGTCGTGAATTGAAGCGCAATACTGGCTTGAATGGTTACCGTTTTAAGCAGGCTCATGAGAAAGCTCAGCAACGACATCAAATGAAGACAAAGTCAATAAAGCTAACAAAATCGATTCAAGATTTTATTATTAAGAAGTTGAAGATAGACTGGAGTCCTGAGATTATTTGCGCCATTCTCAAGATGGAGCAAGGCATTAGTATTCATCATGAAAGTGTCTATCGCTTTATTTATGCCGATAAAGCCAAGGGAGGCAATCTTTATCGGCATTTGAGTCATGCCTCTAAAAAGAACCGCAAACGCTATGGTAAGAACGATTATAGAGGCCGTATCCCCAATCGGATTGATATTGAAGAACGCCCCTCTATTGTTGATAAAAAAAGCCGATTAGGCGATTGGGAAGCGGACACGGTTATTGGTAAAGGCCATAAAGGAGCTATCGTTACACTAGCAGAGCGGCGTAGTCGACTTTATCTAGCTATGCCAATTGCCCGTAAGACAGCAGAGCTAACAAGCGCCGCAGTTATCACTCTTTTAGCTACTTTTAGGGATTATGTCCACACGATAACCTATGATAATGGTCGTGAGTTCTCAGCCCATAATATCATTGCCGAAAAGCTCGATTGTAAAGGCTATTTTGCTAGGCCTTATCATAGTTGGGAGAGGGGCTTAAACGAACAAAGCAATGGGTTGCTTAGACGTTATTTTCCTAAGGGCATGGCATTAGATAAAGTAACCACTACCGAGGTATTTAATGCGGTTGATAAAATTAATAATCGACCACGTAAATGCTTGGGGTACAAAACCCCTTGGCAGGTATTTCTTGAGCTAACTCAAGATAAACTTATTTTTTCTAACCAATGTGCACTTATGAGTTGAATGTGCGCCTTTTATATTATACTAGGATGAATTGTTCGATATTGATATTGAACTTATAAAACCTCTATGCTGTAATAACTGCCTCATTTTAATTCTCATAACCTAATGAATAATTACAACAGTGTTTTGGACATGATTGGCAATACACCTATGCTGAAAGTGAATGCCATGGACACAGGGCTGTGCGAATTGTTTATTAAAATTGAGTACCAAAACCCTGGTGGCTCTATTAAAGACCGCATCGGTTTGGCAATGATTGAAGATGCAGAGAGCAAAGGTATACTAAAACCAGGTGGCACCATTATTGAAGCAACGGCAGGTAATACGGGACTTGGTTTGGCTTTGGTAGCGGCGCAAAAAGGTTACCAGTTGATATTGATAATTCCCGATAAAATGAGTCAAGACAAAATATTTCACCTTAAGGCATTGGGTTGCGAAATTATTTTAACACGTTCTGATGTGGGCAAAGGTCACCCTGAATATTATCAGGATATTGCACAGCGACTAAATAATGAAATTCCCGATTCGTTTTTCGTCAACCAGTTTAGCAACCATGCCAACTCCGATATTCATTTTAAAACCACTGGCCCCGAAATTTATCAACAGATGGACGGTAATATAGACGCCTTTGTTGCAGGTGTTGGCTCGGGTGGAACGGTTACCGGGGTTGGTAAATATTTAAAATCAGTCTCGCCAAATACGCAAATTGTGGTGGCAGACCCTGAAGGCTCAGTAATTGCTGAAGCGGTCAAAACGGGTGAAGTTAACTATGAAGGTGGCAGTTGGCTGGTAGAGGGAATTGGCGAAGACTTTATCCCTGATATTTTGGATTTATCTGTCATTGACGATGCCGTCACAGTATCAGACAAAGAGGCCTTTCAGAGCATTCAGGACTTACTCCAGCACGAAGGCTTACTAGGTGGCTCTTCCACTGGTACACTGGTTGCGGGTGCCATTAAATGGTGTAAGCAGCAAACAGAACCCAAGCGTGTTGTCACCTTTGCTTGTGATACGGGTAACAAATACCTCAACAAAGCCTTTAATCAATCGTGGTTGGTAGACAATAATCTAGTGCATAGAACTTTACAGGGTAATCTTGCAGATATGGTGAGCAGGCGCGCAGATTTGGATGAATTGGTGTCTGTCAGACCACAAGATAACATTAATACAGCCTATAACCGAATGCGTACTGCAGACATTTCGCAATTATTGGTTATGGAAGAAGCTAAGTTGGTTGGTATTATTGATGAAGAAGATATCATGTTAGGGGTATACAAAGATGTTCAAGCATTTAATAATACGGTGGAATCAATCATGGTATCCAACCTTGAAACGCTCGATGTGAATGACAGTATAGATGCTGTGGCGACACTGCTAAACAAAGACCGGGTTGCCATTATCAAGTCAAGTGGACAACTTATTGGATTAATTACCAAAATTGATTTCGTCAATTACATGCGCAAACAACTAACATAGACCAAAATGGAGAAACAACATGACCAGTAAACAAGGTTTTGCCACTCGTGCCATTCACGCAGGTCAACAACCAGATCCAACGACTGGTGCAATAATGACACCCATTTACGCCACATCAACCTATGTGCAGCAAAGTCCTGGTGAACATAAAGGCTTTGAATATTCGCGTAGCCATAACCCTACAAGATTTGCATTGGAAGACTGTGTTGCCAGCCTGGAAAATGGATCTCGCGGTTTTGCCTTTGCTTCGGGGCTATCATGCATGGGAACCCTTCTGGAATTGTTAGACAGCGGTGACCATATTATTGCGGTGGATGATTTATACGGAGGCAGTTATCGGCTGTTTGAAAACGTACGCAAACGCTCGGCTGGGTTAGACTTTAGCTTTGTAGATTTTCATCAACCTGATGCGCTGCAAAATGCGCTTAAACCCAATACCAAAATGATTTGGGTTGAAAGTCCCACCAATCCACTGCTTAAATTAATCGACTTAAAAAAAGTGGCAGAATTTTCCAAAGACAATAACCTTATTTGTGTGTGCGACAATACTTTTTGTTCGCCTTACATACAAAGACCGTTAGACTTTGGTTTCGATATTGTAATGCATTCCACCACCAAGTATTTGAATGGGCATTCCGATGTCATTGGTGGTGTTGCTGTTGTATCAAAGCAACGTCTTGAACTGGAAGAACAGTTAATTTATTTGCAAAATTCAGTGGGAGCTATTGCTAGTCCATTCGACAGTTTTATGGTGTTGCGCTCGTTAAAAACCCTGCCCATTCGTATGAGACAACATTGCGAGAACGCCTTGAAAATTGCCCAGTATTTAGAGAACCATCCCAATGTGGAAAATGTTTACTATCCAGGACTACAAAGTCATCCGCAACATGAACTGGCAAAGCGTCAAATGAACAGTTTTGGTGGTATGGTCACCGCAGTGCTTAAAGGCAATTTGCAATCGACCAAAGCCTTTTTAGAGCGCTGTGACTTGTTTGCTCTAGCTGAATCATTAGGTGGGGTTGAAAGCCTTATTGAACATCCGGCAATTATGACTCATGCATCCATTCCAGCCAATATTCGCGCCGAATTGGGTATTTCAGATTGTTTAATTCGATTGTCGGTTGGCATTGAAGATATTGATGATTTAATTAGCGAATTGAATAATGCATTAGGTACATAACTTTAGCGAAGCGGAATCAGGCTGAAGCCTGGCACCTAAATAACAAAATATTTAGAATACGAGAAAACCATGTCAGATTGGAAACCCAGCGCCTGTATATTGTGCGAAAGCAATTGCGGTATAGAAGTACAAACAGGCGGCGATGATAATAGAGAAATTGTACGCATTCGCGGCGATAAAGCACACCCTGCATCTCAAGGGTATTTATGCCAGAAAGCATCGCGTTTAAACTATTACCAAAAGAGTAAAGACAGAATTAGTACACCGCTTCGAAAAAACGCAAATGGCGACTTTGAAGCCATAAATTGGGACACTGCGATTGCTGAAATTGCGCAGCGGTTAACACGTATTCGCGATACTCAAGGAGGCGATAAAATTTTCTATTATGGCGGCGGGGGGCAAGGTAATCACCTGCCTGGAGCCTATGCCGCAAGCACTCGCAAAGTTTTGGGTAGTGTCTATCGTTCCAGTGCATTGGCGCAGGAAAAGACAGGCGAATTTTGGGTTAATGGCAAACTATTCGGCAGTTCGGTAAGAGGTGACTTTGAACGTACGGATGTGGCAGTATTTGTCGGTAAAAACCCTTGGCATTCGCATGGTATTCCAAGAGCGCGTGCCTGGCTTCGGGATTTTTCAAAAGATAGCAGCAAACAGCTTATAGTTATCGACCCGGTCATTACCGAAACGGCAGAATTGGCCGATATACATTTGCGTGTTAAACCTGGTTGCGATGTTTGGCTACTGTCAGCCATCATTGCATTAATTATTCAACGCAAATGGTATAAACACGATTGGCTACAGCAGCATACAACAGGGCTAGACAGCATTATCGCTTGTTTTAGTGATATTGATATTGAGCAACACTGTACTATGAGCGGTGTAGCGTTAAAGCAAGTAGAGTTGGCAGCAAAAGTTATCGCCAGTGCTGATAGTGCAGCATTTTTTGAAGATTTAGGCATTCAAATGAATCGCCATTCAACCCTCAACAGTTATTTAGAAAAATTAATTTGGGTGCTGTGTGGAAATTTAGGCAATTGTGGAGGACAGTACATTCCAGCAACCGTTATTAATGTGGCAGGTTCTGGACGTGTAAGCCGAAAAAGCCCGGTGGCAGATGCACCGATTATCAGTGGTATGGTACCTTGTAATGTTATTGCCGATGAAATTTTAAGTGATCACCCTGATCGTTATCAAGCAATGATTATCGAAACAGCAAACCCTGTGCATTCACTGGCAGATAGCCACAAATTTCAACGTGCATTAGAAACTTTAGATACAGTAGTGGTTATAGATATTGCTATGTCAGAAACGGCGCGTTGTGCCGACTATATTTTGCCAGCTTCCAATCAGTATGAAAAAGCTGAGGCAACTTTTTTTAATTTTGAATTTCCCAATAATTATTTTCATTTACGTAAAGCGCTGTTCGAGCCACTTAGAGGAACACTGCCAGAGGCAGAAATTCACGCCAGGCTTATTGAAGCAATGGGTGCTATGCCCACGCAAGTTTGCGAAGTTTTAAACGGTTATCTTGCCAATGGGGATATTCAAAGTTACAGTACCATGTTAATGCAACAAATGGCTAACCCCGATGTTTCCAAAGTTATGCCTGTTGTGTTGTACCGAACTTTGGGCACTCACTTGCCAAAAGGTAGTGCAGAAGGTGCTATATTAATGCCGTTAATTTTGCAAACTGCTATGGCGGAATCATCCAGTTTAGAGCGTGCCGGCTTCACTGGTTCGCCCATAGAGCAAGCACAACAATTATTTAATGCTATTATCCAGAGACATTCAGGAGTGATATTTAGTAGTGATAATTACGATAGTACCTGGAACAGAATGGGCAATGATGGCAAAATTCATTTAGTGATTGATGAATTGCTAACCGAGGTTGAACAATTAAGCCAATCTGTATCGATTACCACTCAACAATACCCCTATTTATTGATGGCAGGAGAACGTCGTGATTACTCGGCGAATACCATTTATCGCGATGCCGACTGGCGACGTAAAGACAAAGATGGCAGCTTGCGCATTAGCCCGGACGATGCCTCAAAACTCAAAGTAGAAGATGGAGACCAATTGCAAATTGCCACAGCCGTTGGTTCCGCTGTGGCAACTGTTGTTGTTACCCAGCGGATGCAAAAAGGTCACGTATCACTTCCCAATGGTTTTGGGTTAGATAATGTCGATGGTAATCGTTTTGGAGTGGCAATTAATGAGCTTACTGCAACCGACCAGTGTGACCCTTTTGCCAAAACACCTTGGCATAAAACGGTAGCGGCTCAATTGCAGAAGGTAGGGTAAGCGCTTAAAGCGCCGAATCCTCTGGTGGGTTGGGGTAATCGGCTTTAGAGAAAAAGGGCTGGGGTAGCCCTTCAGCCAGGCAAGCGCGTTGTACAGCAGGTCTTTGTTCCAATTGCTTTATCATATTCAATAGTGCTGGGTAGTGGGCAGGGTCAATTTGCCTGGGGTGCGGCATTGGATAAATTTGGCTCCATCTGAGTGTTAAGGCACAGTAAATATCAATAATGCAAGGGCTGTCGCTTTCAAAATACACACCACTATTGTGTGAATATTCAGCGTTCAGATAAGAAAAATTATTGCTCAAACGCTTTGCAGTAATTTGTCGGTGCAATGTTGTATTGGTATCAACCCCAATATATAGTTCTGGGTAAAACAATTGGCGCAAATCAGTATGAATATTATTTGATATAAAATACAGCCATTTTAAATGATTAGCTCGTGCGGGACTGTCAACAGGTGGAAAAAATTGCTTATGCTTTTCAGATAAAATTTGCAAAATAGCCGCTGTTTCAAAAATGTTCTGCCCGTCAATAATGCATACAGGGATCAAACCATTGGGGTTGAGTGCTTTGTAAGCTTCGCTTTGCTGTTGGTTGGTTGAGCGGTCAACCAAAATCGTATTGTAATCAGCGTTTAATTCTTCTAATAAAATACGAATAATTAATGATGCATTATCAGGTGCGTAGTAGAGTTGGTATTTAGCCATAATCCTTATTATTAAACCCCCGCAGGGTTATCTACATCATGCCCCATTTCTTTTAAATCTTCATAGCGATTGCCGATGCGGTGAAGCGGATGCCCACCAATTGAGGCGCCAAGAGCTACGATAATTTCATCGTCAGCTGGAGCATCGGCAACATTAATATGAATGGTTTGGTAGTGCGATCTTCTACCCACATCGTCTTTATCCATTAATGGAATCATGAGTGATGTGCCAGCACCACCACGAGTATTAGCAAATGACAGATAACTTTTGGCACTGACGGCATTACGAAATTGATTGCCAAACCAAAGCGAGTGTGTAAGTCCTTGAGCATGTTCTAGCTCGCCACCCATACCAACGACAGAAGCCTTGCCATAACCTTCCAATTTATCACCAGTGATATCCAGTATCATCTCGGTGAGCAGTTTGCCGAGAACAGGAGCAGATTCGCGTATTTCAGGTTTTAAGTTTTCAACCCAACCGCGACCATACCAAGGGTTTTTAATAATAGCCAATGCGGTAACTAGCTTGGTCGGTCTATCTACATTTTTACCTCCTTCAATAAAAGTTTTTTGGATATTGATAATGGTGCGTCGAATTTCTGTAGTCATAGTTTTTAGTTGTGAGAAAAATTAAAGGCACTATTGTAATCAAAAACAGGCACTAATATTAATTCGGCATGAAAATACTGAACAAATATGTGGCACAGGGAAGTGCCACCGACGAGCGATAGCTCGGTCGCGAACCATTGAAATACAAGAAAATTCGCATATTTTTACTAGTATTTCAATGCTGACCAATAAAATATGCAGGAGTGATATTTTATTGCCAGGTTATAGGGCAGATACGCTGATATGCCTCTGCATTGACAGACCTTAGACCTGCATTTTTGATTGATGAAATTCAAAGAGTCCCTCAATTGGTTTTTTTATTTCAAACAGAAGGTTAGGGTGGATGCGCTAATAGAACAAAAAATGACGTAATTTTATTTAAAAAAATGTCTCATTACCCTATGATGCAGTGCTAAGTAATATGAGATATTTACAATAAAATTCTTTTACACTCAACTATAGGTAACATTTATGTCGAGACGAGCAGGTGGACGAAAGTCCAGAGTTGCGTTGCGAAATGCCCCACTGGCAGAAGAAATTAAGCCTGTTCATCCAGGAGAAATTGGCGGCCACTATACCCCGTTAAAAGAAAAAGATATTCCACAGATTGTGGAAACCAGCTATCGTATTTTGGAAGAAGTCGGGTTTGCTCAATCGACACCACATTGCTCCGAAATTTGTGTTGCTTTTGGCGCAACCATGGGTAGCGATGGACGCCTGCGTATGTCGCGTGAAGTGGTACAAAAAGCTATGGATACGTGCCAACGCGAATTGATACTACACGGTCAAGACCCAAAACACGACTTGCAACTAAATGGGCAACGTGTACATTTTTCTACCGCAGGTGCAGCAGTGATGATTGCCAATCCTGTTACCAAAACCTATCGACCCTCACTGGCTCAAGATTTATACGATATGGCGCGTATAGTTGATAATATGGAACATATTCATATGTTCCAACGTACCTGCGTACTGCGTGATATTGAAGACAATAAAGCAATGGATTTGAACTCTACCTACAATGCCATTATGGGAACAACCAAGCATGTTGGTACCAGCATGACAGAGGCAGAACACGTGGAACAAATACTGGAACTGCTGCATGTGGTAGCGGGTAGTGAAGCGGCATGGCGTGAGCGCCCCTTTGTCAGTCAGTCGAATTGTTTTGTGGTACCTCCCATGAAATTTGCAGAAGAATCATTAGAATGTCTGCGCGTGGCGGTTGAAGGCGGAATGCCTGTATTGTTGCTCTCTGCTGGGCAAGCCGGGGCGACTGCGCCAGCCTGTCTGCCTGGTGCAGCTGCTCAGGCATGGGCTGAGTGTCTGGGTGGTTTGGTCTATGTGAATGCAATAAAACCAGGCGCACCTGCCATTTTGGGTACTTGGCCTTTTATCTCTGATTTGCGAACGGGGGCAATGAGCGGCGGCTCGCCTGAACAGGGTGTGCTTTCAGCAGCTTGTGCGCAAATAGGTCACTATTATAATTTGCCTACAGGTACAGCTTGCGGGATGTCAGACTCTAAATTACCTGATTTTCAAGGTGGTGCAGAGCGTGCTTATACAGCCGTAGCTGCAGCATTGTCGGGAGCTAATATTATTTATGAATCTGCCGGGATGTATGCCAGTTTATTGGGTGTTTGCCCGGAGAGTATGATTATGGATAACGATGTACTGGGGGCTTGTATGCGTATGGCACGTGGTGTTGATGTGAACGAAGAAACCTTGAGTTTTGAAACCATTAAGGAAGTTTGTCTGGGTAATAAAGGGCATTATTTAGGTACTGACCAAACACTTGGAGTGATGCAGTCAGAATACATTTATCCCGATATGTTCAACCGTTTAAGCCCAAATGATTGGGTGGATGCAGGAAAGCCAAACCCACTAGATCAGGCGATTGCACGCAAAGAACAAATTTTGGATAATTATGTTCCCATGCACATTAATGATGAAATAGATGATGCCATTCGAGCGCGTTTCCCCATCTTTTTATCAAAAGAAGCTATGGGTCGTCACCGTTAGTTTATCTTTATCAGTTGTTTTGAGAAAACTTATGAAAATTAAAATTTACGCATTTATTATCAGCTTATTATTAGTGGCCTGTCAGCAAAAAAGCACTGAACCATCAACTGCCTCCGCTAATAATAACGCAGTGGTAAAGCCCAACACCACTAAAACGCTGGATACTTTTGAATCACAACCAGAAGAAATTAAAGCGCGGTATAAATACCGTAATCCCAGAGAAACCTTAGCATTTATGGGTATAGACCCAGGTATGACAGTGGTGGAATATTTTCCAGGTAGTCGTGGGTGGTACACGCACATTCTAAGCTCGTACCTGGGGTCGGAAGGTGTGATTATTGGAGTAGATTATCCACTGGGTATTTGGAGACAGTTTAGATCTTCCACACCTGAATCACTAAAAAAGCGTGAAAGTTGGTTGACCGATTGGGTTGAGCAAAAACAACAAAATGCAACTGCAAATAGCCCTGAATATAAAGCTTTTGTGATGGGTTCTATGCCAGAGTCTTTTACTGGCAGTGCCGATGCCGTATTTATTGTAAGAGCCTTACACAACTTGGCTCGCTTTGAACCGCTGGGAGGTTACTTAACACAAGCCATTAAAGATGCTTACAATGTTTTAAAGCCTGGGGGTATGGCAGGTGTGGTACAACATCGAGCGCCAGAAACAATGCCTGATGATTGGGCAAATGGCAGCAATGGTTATTTAAAGCAAAGTTTTGTTACTGATACAATGCTCAAAGCAGGGTTTATTTTAGTAGCGTCTTCAGAAATTAATGCCAATCCAAAAGACAAACCTGGTGAAGATGATTTTGTCTGGCGTTTGCCACCTTCCTTATTGGGTTCAGAAGACAATATACAGAAGCGCGCGGCAATGCAAGCCATTGGTGAGTCGGATAGAATGACATTGCTATTTAAAAAACCTTAACTTATCGTAATAAAAACACTATGAAATCACACGTACATGTTGCTATTATTGGTGGTGGATCATTGGGCGTAAGTCTTGCCTATCATTTAACCAAAGAGGGCTGGACCGATGTTATGGTCATTGAAAAAGGGGAATTGACCAGTGGCTCAACATGGCATGCTGCGGGTTTATGCTCTAATTTCATTGGTAATATGACGGTGGCGAAAATACATCAATACTCATTGGAACTGTACAAAGAAATATTGCCACGCGAAACAGGTGATGTATCACCATTTCACACTACTGGAAGTTTACGTATTGGCTATACTGAACTGGAAGAGCAATGGTTCAGAAATTTAGAGAGCCGCTCCAAAAATGTGCCCTGTGAATTTAATATTATTAGCAAAGCCGAAGCGGAAAAATTTAACCCACTTATGGATTTTTCCAAGGCGCGCATCATTGTCAGTACACCAGATGATGGGCATGTTGACCCTACTTCAGTAGTCATGCCTATATCACAACTGGCACGGGCTAATGGCGCAACGATGAACCGTTTTAATCGTGTTACTGATATCAATTTACTATCTGGCGGCGAATGGGAAGTGGTCACTGAACAAGGAACAGTGATTGCTGAACATGTGGTCAATGCCGCTGGTTGTTTTGCTCCTGAAGTTGGTGCAATGGTGGGGGTTAAAGTGCCCATTACCAATTTAGAGCATCAATACTTGGTTACTGACCCTTGCGATGCAATAAAAGCCTTGGATTTTGAATTGCCCGTGTGTCGCGATTCTTATACAGCATCTTATATTCGTCAGGAAGGCGATGGGTTTTTAGTAGGGCCTTATGAAACCTTTGGTTCTAAACCCTGGGCGTTAAACGGTATGGATTGGAGTTTTGACAGAGAGTTATTTGAAGGAGACTTAGAACGTCTCATGCCATTCCTTGATCGCTGTATTGAACTGACTCCGTCTTTTGGCAACGCAGGTGTGAAGACAGTAGTCAATGGTCCTATTACTCATACACCTGATGACAATATGCTGGCAGGTCCTCAAGCAGGGTTGCGTAATTTTTGGAATCTTTGTGGTTCAAGTATTGGGATTGCACAAGGAGGTGTAGGCAAATTTATGTCGCAGTGGATGGTTTACGGTGAAACAGAAATTAATATGGCATCGCTTGATAGCCGTCGTTTTGGTGATTGGGCAGATAAAAACTACTGTATTGAAAAAGCCATTGAATCTTACGAGGTTATGTACACAGCGATGGGCGCAACGGAACATCGACATTGTGCCAGAGCCAGGCGTACCAGTCCACTGTATGCTGAACTGGCAGCTAAGGGTGCGGTTTACGGTGTCGTGCAAGGTTATGAAAAGCCGCAGTGGTTCAAGACAGCAGAAGTGCCAAGTGAAACACCAGCCTGGTCACGTAATGAGTCACACGCAGCCGTTGCCGCCGAATGTAAAGTAGTACAGGAAAGTGCTGGCATTACTGACATATCAGGTGCAGCAAAATTTGAAGTTAAGGGGAAAGATGCCACAGCCTTTTTAAATCATTTGTCGTGCAATAAACTGCCAGCCAAAGATGGCAGGATGGGTTTAACATTGTTTCATGGCCCCAACGGTGGCATTATGTCAGAACAATCTGTTACCCGCATCAATGAAAATTATTACTACCTGGGAGGTGCTATAGGCGCTGAGCATCGCGATTTACACTGGATGCAAAGTCACAGCAATGATTTTGATGTTGAAATTACTAATGCCACTGATGATATAGCAAGTGTATTAATTACCGGCCCAAAATCACGCGAGATTTTGCAACAGCGTACAGAAGCAGATTTATCGCATTCAGCTTTTCCGTGGCTTAGTGCTCAAACCATTCAAGTGGATAGCGCTGATGTACTGGTATTACGTGTATCTTATGCTGGTGAACTTGGTTATGAATTACACATGCCGCGCTACCAGTTATTTTCCATATACGAATCGCTCATGGAAGCTGGCGAGGTTGTATGTGATGGTTTGCGTCACTTTGGTGGCTTTGCCTTTAATGCTATGCGCATGGAAAAGGCGTATCGCGCATGGGGATATGAATTTACCGAAGAAATTACAGGTGTCGAAGCTGGTATGGGGCGCTTTATAGACACTTCCCGCGACTTTATTGGAGTTGATGTAATAAAGCAACGCATGAGTGAAGGTACCAAAATACAGTTAGCCTATCTGGTCTTTGATGATGATGTCCCTTGTGAAGTTTATGGTAATGAAGCGGTTTATCACAAAGGTGAATTAGCCGGATTGACTACAGGTGGTGCTTACGGTCACCGTGTGGGTTACAGCCTGGCATTTGCTTATGTGAAGCCAGAGCTGGTGGTTCAAGGGACAAAATTACAGGTTCAAACCAGCTTGGGAATGCGTGAAGCGCATGTTGAAATGGACGCTGTTTATGATCCAACCAACGAAAAACTGAAAAGCTAATATGGATACTGAACCAATTTGGTTGTCATTTACAGCGAACCGTGCTTTTAAAAAAGCGCCGCGAGTCATTACCGCAGCCCAAGGTCATTACTATACGGATACTGATGGAAGGCAGTTATACGACTCTTTCTCAGGATTGTGGACATCGGGAGTGGGTCACTGTCACCCGAAAATTGTTGAAGCAGTACAGCGGCAAGTTGCAACGCTGGACTATTCCATGGTATTTCAATCTATCAATGATAAAGCCATCGAACTTGCCAATCAGTTGGTTGACTTAGCTCCTGAAGGCTTTAGTCACTGTTTTTTTACCAATTCAGGTTCAGAATCGGCTGATACCGCATTAAAAATCGCACTGGGTTACCATAAATGTTTAGGGCATTCTGAACGCACTCGTCTGGTTGGTCGCGAACGCGGTTATCACGGTACCAATTTTGGTGGCATTTCAGTAGGTGGTATTGGCGCTAACCGTGCCATGTTTAGTGCCAACT
Organism: Pseudomonadales bacterium; assembly: GCA_965204215.1. Classification (GTDB taxonomy): domain Bacteria; phylum Pseudomonadota; class Gammaproteobacteria; order Pseudomonadales; family GM7GCV1; genus CBDBDZ01. The sequence goes on from CBDBDZ010000013.1 coordinate 525,296, forward strand.
TAATACCAGGAGTTGATCATTTGCCCCACACCCTTAATTTAGAACACAATGCCTTTAGCAAAGGGCTGCCATCATGGGGTGCGCATTTGGCTGATGAGTTAGAGCGCATGGTTGCACTTCACGGTACTGCCAATATTGCTGCGGTGATGGTTGAACCTGTGGCGGGTTCTACTGGCATATTGCCACCACCTGTGGGTTATTTACAACGCCTGCGCGAGCTGTGCGATAAGTACGGTATTTTACTTATTTTTGATGAAGTGATTACCGCATTTGGGCGTGTAGGTGCAGCTTTCGGCGCGGAGCGTTTGGATGTAATACCCGATATTATCACTTGCGCCAAAGGGATCACTAATGGCGTTATTCCTATGGGAGCGGTTTTGGTACGTGAAGATATTTATCAAGCCTTTATGCAAGGTCCTGAGCATGGCATTGAAATTTTTCATGGCTATACTTATTCGGGTCACCCGGTTGCGGCAGCAGCGGGCCTGGCTACTATACAAGTGTATTGTGAAGAAGGTATTTTTGCACAAGCTAGAGCGTTAGAGCCAATTTTTGAAGAGGCAATTCACTCTTTGGCGGATCACCCAAAAGTTATTGATGTGCGCAATTTTGGTTTAATGGGGGCGGTAGAATTAGAATCTACTGATAAACCTGGCCTTCGAGGGTTTGAAACCTATCTAAATTGTTTCCATCAACAAGATTTAGTTATTCGTAACGGTATGGAAATACTCCAATTTTCACCTTTTTTGAATGCCAAGCCTGATGATGTGTACATGACCTTTGAAAAAGTACGTAAGGCAATAGATGTTGTAGATTAAATAGATGTAAAAATTAAAGAGAAGAGATTAAAATTTATGGGCTTTCCAACTGAAGCAGAAATTGTTATTATTGGCGGTGGAATTATTGGCTGTTCCATCGCTTATCACCTGACTAAACGCGGTATTAGGGATGTTGTGGTGCTGGAGCGCAAGCAATTGACCTGTGGTACTACTTGGCATGCAGCAGGATTAGTGACTATGTTGTGGCCAACGCCAGCTCTTACTAATTTAGCCAAATACGCTCATAGCTTGTATGCATCACTTGAGGAAGAAACAGGGCAGGCGACAGGCTATCGCCGTATTGGAAGTTTATCTCTGGCGCGAACTAAAGCTCGCTTGGAAGAGCTAAAACGCAATTCATCTCTTGCCAGTGTCTTTGGAGTGGATTCACGTATGGTTGATCACACTGAAGTGGAAGCCATGTATCCGGGTATTAATATGGAAGGGGTTTTGGGTACGCTTTATATTGAACGCGATGGACAAACCAATCCCATAGATACCACCATGGCACTGGTAAAGGGTGCGCGGATGGGTGGCGCACAAATTATTGAAGAGGTTAGCGTTACCGATATGATTATGGGAACTGACCGTTATGGTAATTGCTGTGCTAAAGGTGTTAAAACCAGTCGCGGCGATATTAAAGCCAAACAAGTGGTTTTGGCATCTGGGCTTTGGTCGCGCGACTTTGCTAAAAGAATAGGTGTAAACTTACCGCTATATGCTTGCGAACATCAATACATTGTTACTGAAAATATGCCAGGACTTACGAAGCGGCCAGTCATGCGTGACTTCGATAAAGGTCTGTATTTTAAAGAAGATGCAGGTAAAATGTTAGTAGGTTGGTTTGAAACCAATGCCATTGGTTGCACCATGTCAAAAATTAGTCAGGATTTTTGTTTTGATGAATTTGAAATTGATATGGAACACATAGAACCCTATGTGATGGGTTCTATGGAAACTTTCCCGGAACTTGAGCAAACAGGTATTCACACCTTCTTTAATGGCCCTGAAAGTTTTACCAACGATAACTTGCATTTATTAGGTCCTACCCCGGAAGTTGAAAATTTTTGGGTAGCTTGTGGTATGAATTCCAAAGGCATTGGTGCAGGTGCAGGTGTAGGTAAAGTGATGGCAGAGTGGATTATTGATGGTTTTCCTTCAGAAGAAATTACCGAAGTGGATGTGCGCCGCAATAACCCTGTGCAATGCACACAATCTTATGTTGAAGCGCGTATTCCTGAAGCTTTGGGACATACCTATTCCATGCATTGGCCGTTTTATCAATATTCAACGGCTCGCAATTTGGATAAATCACCACTGCACGATGAATTGCAACAGCAGCAAGCCTGTTTTGGTGAAGTTGGAGGTTACGAAAGGCCCAATTGGTTTGCTCAAGATGGAGCAAAACCAGAATATGTATATAGCTATAAACGCTCTAATTGGTTTGATTTTCACGCCAACGAGCATATGGCCGTTCGGCAGTCTGTCGGTGTTTGCGATATGTCATCTTTTGGTAAATTCAGCCTTATTGGCAAAGATGCAATGGCAACCTTACAGCGCTTAAGTACTGCCAATATGAATGTAGAAAATGGTAAAGTGGTCTACACCCAATGGCTTAATGGACGAGGTGGTATTGAGGCAGATGTCACTATTGCTCGCGTCGACGAAGACAAGTTTATTATTATGAGTGGCATTGGTTCCAAAAACCGGGATTGGTGGCGGTTGAAAGCACATTTAATAGGAGATGCCAAACTGGAAGACAAGTCCACTAATTATGCCTGCGTTGTGGTGCAAGGGCCGAATTCACGCAACACCCTGGAAAAAATTACCGATACCAATTTAAACAATGAAAGTTTTGCTTTTAGTACAGGTAAAATTGCGGCAATTGCAGGGGCATCTTGTTGGATGCAGCGTATTTCCTATATGGGCGAATTGGGTTGGGAATTGTTAATTCCAATCGATGAGGCTGTTACCGTGTTTAAATCCATACAACAGGCGGGCAGAGAATTTGATATTTGCAATGTGGGATTGCACAGTGTCAACAGTTTGCGTTTAGAAAAGGGTTTTCGCCATTGGGGACACGATATTGCAGCAGAAGACAATTTACAACAGGCAGGTTTGTCGTTCACCGCTAAGCCCGATGCCAGCGACTTTATAGGGAGAGAAGCCTTTTTGGCAGCTAAAGAACAGGGTATTCCTGACCGCAGACTGGTGCAGTTTAAATTAAATAACCCGGAGCCACTGCTTTTCCATAACGAGCCAATTGTGATGAATGGCAACGTGGTCGGTTACCTGTCATCTGCCATGTATGGACACTATGTAGGTGGTGCTATTGGAATGGGTTATGTCAATGTGCCTAACTTAACTGCCGATGTGATTGAACAGTCGGACTTTGAAATTGAAGTAGCTAAAACACGTTTTTCTGCAACTGCTTCGTTAAAAGCGCTGTATGACCCAACTGGTTCGAAGATGCGAGCTTGATATATTCAATTAAACCCGGATTAATTTCTGGCAGCTAAAATCCAACTAACTCATTGTTTTATATATGTCTGGAAAAAAGAATCGTAAACGCCGTGAGAGAACTGAACGCTCAGGAATCGACGCTCCTGCCTATATAAAGCGCAAAATTCCCTACTATGAGTTTCTCTCGGAAGAGAATTTGCAACGAATGGAAGATCATGTTGACTGGTTGTTACAAGAAGTGGGTGTTGAATTTCGCGATGACCCCAAGGCACTGGAAATATGGAAAGCTGCTGGAGCCGATGTTAAAGGAGTTAATGTCAAATTACCTAATGGCATGGCGAGAGAACTGTGCAAAACCATCCCTGCAGAATTTACTCAACATGCGCGCAATCCTAAATATAATGTTGTTATTGGCGGAAACAATACGGTTTTTTCACCCGTTCACTGCCCGCCTTTTGTCAGTGATTTAGATAAAGGCAGACGCTACGGTACGCTTGAAGACCTTTATAACCTGATTAAGATAGTCTATCAAATTCCATGGTTTCATCACGGTGGAGGAATCATTGTTGAACCCTGTGATGTAGCTGTAAATAAACGTCATTTAGACATTGTTTATGGACATATGAAGTATTCCGAAAAGGGGTTTCTAGGGGCAATTACCGCAAGAGACCGCGCTGAAGATTCCATTGAAATGACCAAAATATTATTTGGTGAAGCCTTTATGCAAGAGCATTGTTGTGTGGTGGGTAATGTCAACGCCAATTCACCAATGATGTTTGACAAAGTTGCCAGCGAGGCGATTCAGGTATACTGTGGCAATAACCAGGCCATTGTGGTAGCTCCTTTTATTTTGGGTGGTGCAATGGGACCTGTTACTACTGCAGCAGGGGTGACTCAAGCATTGGCTGAGGGACTTGCCGCTGGTGCATTTAGTCAATTAGTTCGCCCAGGCGCACCCTTTGTATTAGGTAATTTTTTATCGTCAATGAGTTTGAAATCAGGTGCGCCAACTTTTGGCATGCCTGAACCGATGATGTCAAATTATGCCATTGGGCAACTGGCAAGACGCTATAGCATTCCATTGCGCTGCGGTGGTTCGCTGACGGCATCCAAAGCGGTTGATGCCCAGGCTGCTTATGAAAGTGAAGGCAGTATTAGCACTACCGTACTAGGAGGTGCTAATTTTGTGATTCATGCAGCAGGTTGGCTCGAAGGAGGGCTGGTGACCAGCTATGAAAAGCTCATAATAGACGCTGACCGCCTGGGTGCTATGCAACGTATATTGGAAGGAATGGTGCTGGATGACAACGCATTAGCTAAAGATGCTTATTTAGAAGTTGAACCAGGTAATCATTTTTTAGGTTGCGGACATACCATGCAAAATTATGAAACGGCTTTTTTTGAATCAAAAATATCCGATTCTGAAAGTTTTGAACAATGGAGCGATAACGGTAGTAGAACCACTGAACAACGCGCTAATCAACGCTGGAAAGAGCTGCTGGTAAATTACCAGCAACCAGAATTAGAACCTGCCATTGATGAGGCTTTACAAGCTTTTATTTCCAAAAAGAAAGAATCCAGTCCAGATAGATGGTATTGAGAGCTAAAGTCAAATCTGGTGTATGGAGTATTTAAGCAGCGTGCTTCAACCTAGATTCCGTAGTTGAACCTGGAATTTACAGTTATTTTCAGGAAATAATGCAAGGCATGGCTTGCAGGTAATGGTTGTAGCCCTTACCAAAAGCCATAACGCAGCAGTGTGAACTGAAAAGGGCTGTAAAGCCAGGTAGCGGTTTGTAATTCACTTATGAAGTGAATCGAAGAATAAGCGTTTATCAATAACATTCAAACTCTTAGAAGTGAAATTAGCGTTCAACTGCGGAATCTAGGATCATATAGCAAAACGAATAAAATCGAATTTTTTTGATAAACTAGCTATTAGCATATAGACTTAAACCAATGGTTAATTATCAGGTGCGCATGCGCAGATATCATCACAATCTGGTAAAATTGCTCGTGGATGACTAAAGCTACCGCTGAGCAAGGCGTTATGTGTTACAAAGGAGAGTAAAAGAGAGAAGTGCCATCGACGAGCGATATTTTATTGCCAGGTTAATAAAAGTGAAGATAACTGCATTAAGCTGGTTTAGATTTATTGGAATTCTTTAACAATATCTCGAAACATATAAAATAAAAATAACAAGCTGGCAATAAAAGTGCTGGATTGTGTGAGATACATAGGTAGTTGAAATACAGGAGTGCTTTGACGCATGGTAATACCCCATTCAAATAGGCTATAACTCCAAACTGTAAAAGCTAGAATAGCAATGGTGGAAATAGCCAGGGTTAAATAATGGATATTGCGTTTTAACGCTTTGTTGGTAACATAGGTATTGATGAAGTCAGCACTAAGGTGAGAACCTTCTCTTGATGCCAATGACGCTCCCAGCATATACAACCACATAACACTAAACAGGATCAATTCTTCCAGGCCCAGTAGAGGGGTATTAAAGACAGAGCGGCTAACAATGCCAAACACCATGCTAAATGCTATGAATAGGCTTAGCACCACTACAATAGGTTTGATAACCCTTGCTAGTTTAAGGTCGATACTATCGAGTATGACTATGAGTTTGTTCACTTTTATTGAGGAATTGATGCGTTTTTTCTAATGATTTGCATAATGTCAGCGCCATACGTTGTTTCTACCAAAGGCCATACTTCACTGCGGACTTTGGCAACCCACTCTGCCAGCTCAGTAGAGCTGGGCACTATGTACTTCATGCCGTTTTCTTGTGCGGTTTTTATCCAGTATTCGTCTTCGGTTTTGGCATCTTTAAACTGTTTATCGACAATCACTTTGGCTGCTGCCTCCACAATGGACTGGTCATTTTGGCTTAAACTTTCCCACGCATCTAAATTCATGACTAACATGGCGGCGGCAAAATTTTGTTTGGAGTGAACATAGTAATCCAATATGTCGCCAAAGTATTCGTAATCCCAATAGATAATATTGCCTGAATCACCATCGACTACACCAGTTTGAATGGAGGTATAAACTTCGGACCAGTCGATAGGCACTGCTTCAAAGCCCATAGCTACAACGGTTTGCGGTAGCGGGAAAATGGTTTGAGTGCGAACTTTAATGCCTTTGGCATCAGCTAAATTACTGGCATAACGCCCGCGAGTTGCTACCCCGCCAAAGCCTTCAGGATAGGGTCCCAAAAATTTCAGTCCATTTTCAGCAAACAGTGGTGTTACCAGTTTATTTAACCAACCATTTTTAGAGTAGGCTTTAATGGCATCGTCCCAGTCTAACACCAAATAAGGAACCAGCCCAATAGCAAGGCGTTGGTCATAAGAAGTCATGGCCCACTCTAAAAAGAAATGGATATTGCCTTTCAGTAGTTGATCGTACGATTCGCCTTGTCCTCCCAGTTCATTTTGGTAGAACACGTTAATTTTAATTCTACCGTTAGAACGCTCAAATATTTCATCGGCAAACAATTTGCTGGAAAGCCCTTGAGGTGATGCTTTATCGCCAGATGCCGTGATCATATGAAATTCTATTTCAGGAGACTTGGCTGCTAGCTGCAAGTCAAGGCTTATCAATATTAACGGCAACAGCGCTTTGATAATTTGTTGTAGCATACCAACAATTTTAAGTGATGAGTGACTAACTGCGAGTTTTCAATCAGGATGACCTGTCTTATTACAAAGGTCTCAGGGTGGTTATTGAATGAATTTAGCTGTCTTAGTGTACACATTTTTGCCTTCGTTACAATTTTTAATGCACAATCTGGGTTAAAATCGAAGATTAGCTAATCAAGTAATCTGGGACAAAACTCAATTGAATCTATACACTATTTTTGCGCAATCCTTTCCTGCTAATCATTTTTCCTGTTTGTTAATTACGGAAAAAGGGGAACAATACTCATACGCAGATGCCGAGACTCAATCAGCTAAAATTGCGAATTATTTAATGGCTTTAAATTTAGAACAGGGTGCACGCATAACGGTACAAATTGAAAAGTCGCCACAAAGTTTGTGGTTGTATTTAGCAGTATTGCGTTGTGGTTTGGTATATCATCCCTTGAATACTGCCTATACGTTAGATGAATTAAACTATTTTATAGGCAATGCCAAACCCTCGGTCATTATTTGCGACAGTAGCAGGTACAGCGACTACAGTTACTTATGTGAAACTCAACATATTGATCACCTGTTAACTTTAAATGTCGATGGCAATGGTTCTTTAATAGATGCTATTAATCATCAACCCATAAGCTTTGATACAGTGACCGTCAAATCAGATGATACAGCACTGCTGTTATATTCTTCGGGTACTACTGGTAAGCCCAAAGGTATTATGCTGACACATAATAATATGATAGAAAATGCTAAAGTGTTGGTAGAACATTGGGACTTTACCGAGCAGGATTGCTTGTTACATGCATTGCCAATTTATCATTTGCATGGACTTTTTGTGGCAATTAGTTGTGTGTTAATGAGTGGTTCCAGTATGCGTTGGTTAGCGCGTTTTGACGTGGATGAGGTTATGCAACAATTACCTCACTGTAGCGTAATGATGGGTGTGCCAACCTACTATACAAGACTGCTTGCCAATGATGATTTTAATCGTGGCATCACAGACTCAGTGCGCTTATTTATTTCAGGTTCAGCACCGCTGCTTATCGCAACATTTGAAGCTTTTGAACAGCGCACAGGTCAAACCATTGTCGAACGCTATGGAATGTCTGAAACAGGAATGAATACTTCTAACCCCTATCGTCTTGAACAAGGTGCACGTAGAGCAGGGACAGTAGGTACCGCCCTTTCTGGAGTGTCCATCAAAGTGGTTACTGATAAATTTAAAAATTGTGCACCTAATGAAATAGGGGCTATTTTAATCAAAGGGCCTAATGTATTTAAAGGTTATTGGAATATGCCTGAAAAAACGGTGGCAGGCTTTACCGATGATGGTTTTTTTATTACGGGCGATTGCGGTTTTTTGGACGATGAAAATTACCTGACCATTGCAGGGCGTGAAAAAGACATGATTATTTGCGGCGGTTTGAATGTTTACCCTAAAGAAATAGAACTGCTGCTTGATGAACATTCCGATGTAATAGAGTCAGCCGTAATTGGTTTACCCCATTCTGATTTTGGTGAAGTTGTGGCGGCAGTAGTGGTTAAACAGCAGTACAGCACTTTAACCGAACATGAGCTTATTGCATTTGCCAGACAGCGTTTAGCAAACTTTAAAGTGCCGAAACAAGTGTTTTTTGTTGGGCAATTACCCAGAAATGCAATGAGTAAAGTACAGAAAGCACTGCTTAGGGAAACATATCTTTTCTAAGTAACGTACATAATGGGTTGAATATATGTGCATTTAACTATATCATCTTTTGTCATAATTGCTCCGCTCGTATTTTTTTAACGTGTCAATTTTAAAAATTCTAAAAAAACACCTTATTATAGCAATAAACACAGTAATATTTGCTGGCTTTTCTACCTTGTTATTCGCCAATTCATTGAATCCTTGGGTAGAAGGTAGAGACAAGGCAAGTCGCGTCTCTGCGGATAACATTCTGGTAGCGCAAGGACGTTATATGCAATTTAATGCCAAAGTAGCGAGTCAGTCGATTGGTTCCGATAATACAATCATTATCCCTTTAGCTAATGGGCAGTATGCAACTTATATTTTAACACCCAATAACACCATGTCGGAGACATTGGCAAATAAATTCCCGAGTATTCGTACTTACAGTGGTGTGGATATTAACAACCCCAATAATAAAGGAAGTTTTGATTTAACACCTGTGGGGTTTCACGGTTATTTCAATCACAATGGTACATGGTTGATGATAGATCCTGTAAAAGGAGCGATTTCTACAGAACATGTGGTTTATAAGCGCAATCACGCTATTGCTCGCAATATGAGATTAACCGATAGTGTCATTCAACGCAATAAAGCATCAAGCCGTGTTGAAAGTGCGGAAAATGTTAAGGAGCGAAGCGTCGTAGGTGATCAGCTTCGGATTTATCGTCTGGCAGTTAGTGCCAGCGGCGAGTATACCGAATTCCATAGTTCCAGGAATGGCAATGCGGCTAATGTTACCGATGGTTTGGCGGGAATAGTTACGACAATAAATCGGGTAAATGAAGTCTTTGAACGCGATTTATCAATACGTTTTAGTTTAATTGGTAATAACAACTCGTTAATTTTTACTAATCCTGGCACTGACCCTTTTGATAATGCCAGCTTTGCAGATTTAAATGCCAACCAAACTACTATAGATAATATTATAGGTTCAGCCAATTACGATATAGGCCATTTAGTAACCACTGGCGGCGGCGGTGTTGCTGTCCGCGCTGTATGTGAAAATGGTTTTAAAGCGCAGGGTTTGACAGGTTTGCCTGAGCCTTTGGGCGATGTATTTAATATTGATTTTGTGTCTCATGAAATAGGGCACCAAATGGGAGCCAACCATTCGTATAATGGCGGAGATGGGGCATGCGGTGGTCAGCGAGTACAAGGTACTTCATGGGAACCAGGCAGTGGTGTTACCGTGATGGGATATGCAGGGATATGCGGTGAAGAAAATATAGCAACAAACTCCATTGCTGCTTTTCATATTGGCTCTATTGAAGAAATTTTAGATTTTATTGACAAGCCGTTAAATACTTGCGGTACAGTCACATCATCGGGCAATACTGTGCCAGTGGCTAATGCAGGCAGTGATGTTACAGTTCCTTCCAATACCCCTATGTTGTTAGAGGGCTCAGGTTCAGACGCTGATAACGATAGCCTTACATTTTCATGGGAACAACTCGATACAGGAGGGCAAACCAATAATGCAGAACAAATAGCTCAAGATGATGGTTCAAGAGCACTGTTTCGCTCGTTCTTGCCAGTATCTGAATCCTTACGTTATTTACCCAGATTACCTGATTTAGTAGCAGGCACTAGCACCCTGGGCGAAGCGCTGCCAACTACTAATCGCAATTTAACCTTTCGCTTAACCGCCCGGGATGGTCGCGGAGGGGTTGCTACTGATGAAAAAATTATTACGACAATTAATACCGCAGGACCTTTTACCGTAACTGCACCAGCAACAGGTAGTACCATTAACGGTACAGGTTCTGTTCAATGGGATGTTGCCAATACTAATCAGGCTCCTGTTAATTGCAGCAATGTGGATATTATGCTCTCTACAGACTCAGGATTAACCTTCGTTAATTTATTGGCACAAACGCCAAATGATGGTAATCAAACTATAAGTTATACAGGATCTAATAGTACCACAGCCAGAATTGCCGTGAAGTGTAGTGGTAATGTGTTTTTTGGTATCAATCCAGGTAACTTTAGCATTCAGGGTTCAGATACTCCTTCGACAGATTCTGATAATGACGGTATTAACGATTCTGCCGACAATTGCCCCAATAATGCCAATGCTGACCAGCTAGACACCGACAGTGACGGCAGCGGGAATGTTTGTGATAGTGACGATGATAATGACGGCTTACCTGATACTTATGAATTGGCAAATAATTTAAATCCTTTGGTTAATGACTCAGCGGCAGATGCTGATAATGACGGGGCAACCAATTTAGCCGAGTTTTTAGCAGGTACCGACCCTAACGATAGTAACTCTACACCTTCATCAAGTCACAGTATTTATGATATTGATGGTAACGGCACTGTTGATGCTCTAACCGATGGTTTGTTAATATTACGTTATCTCTTTAATTTTAGAGGGGATACTTTAATTAATGGAGTAGTTGGTGCCAATGCGACTCGCACTACTGCAAGTGATATTGAAGGGTATTTATCGCAGCAAATTCCCAGTAACTCATTTTAAACTCTTAGTGTAAAGTGGCCTTGTTCTTCGTTGATATTAACGTCAATTCCAAAAGCATGGCTAAGAATATCAGCTGTCAATAAGTCGGCTTTATTGCCGTCGGCGAATACTGCGTTGTCTTTCATAATGACAATACGCTTGATAGCAGGAGGGATTTCCTCAATATGGTGCGTCACTACAATCAGGTTTTTACCAGAGTCTAACAGCTGGTTCATTAACTGTTTGTAGTGATGTCTTGCCGCTATGTCCAGACCACTGGTTGGTTCGTCAAAAATTAAGGTTGAAGGGTTGTGTATTAATGCGCGACCAAGAATAAAACGGCGTTTTTCTCCAGTTGAGAGTTGGCAAAAATAACGATTCATTAGATGCTCAATGCCCAGTGATTTGGCTATATGACCGATATTATAGCGTTGTGCGTTGGTATAAGATTGATGCTTCCATACACCGATAGAAGCATAGTAGCCTGATAGCAGTATATCGTCACCTTTCACGTCGTCGCGATAAGTGTTTTGTAATTGGTGGCTGACTATGCCAATCTGTTTTTTAAATTCCCATATATTGACTGCGGTTTTACCTAGAATTTTAAGGTGGCTACCAGCTTGAACAATAGCTCTTAATTCACCTTGTAACAAGCCTAATAGTGAGCTTTTGCCTGAGCCATTAGCGCCGATAACAGCAAGGCTTTCGTTTTGCTTGATTTGTAGATTCAGGTTATTGAAAACCGTTATGGTATTATCAAAGAATTCGCGTCTAACGCTGACGTTCTTAATATCCAAAAGCAGAGGTTGCTCAACTACTGATATCGGTGTTAGTGTAGACATTTTGAACGTCATCCAAGTCATCAAGCATATCGACTAGACCTTGAGTTTTTTCAGAAGTTTCTTCATCAATGCCTATTTGCGGGTCAGCGACTTTGGTAGTCTCTGCAAAAGCAGGCTCAAGACCTGCGCCAATGAGCGCATCTTTTACAGTAATAAAGTTTTCAAAGCTGGTAATAACTTCGATGGAGTTGTCTTCGTGAGTGATAATATCTTCTGCTCCAGCCTCTAACGCAGTTTCCATAACAGCATCTTCATCGACACCTTGCTCATAAACAATTTGCCCAATATGTTTGAACATATAGGCTACAGAGCCACTAACGCCCATACTGCCGCCACGCTTGGTAAAAGCATGACGCACTTCGGCAACCGTGCGGTTGCGGTTGTCGGTCAGGCATTCAACCAAAACCGCTACACCATTAATGCCATAGCCTTCGTATGTAACAGCTTCGTAATTATCTCCTTCAGAGTTGCCGCTGCCCCTCGCTATAGCTTTATCTATGGTATCTTTTTTCATGTTTGCTGCAAGGGCTTTATCCACTGCGGCGCGCAAACTTGGGTTGTCGGCAGGGTTAGGGCCGCCTTTGGCAGCCACTACCAATTCGCGAATAATTTTGGTAAAGACTTTTCCACGCTTGGCATCAATTGCAGCTTTTTTGTGTTTAATGTTAGCCCATTTACTATGACCAGCCATTAAATTACCTCCGGATTAATTGGGTTGGCTTTGGATTTATTAAGATGTCAGGCTTAAATCTGACTCTGTTTAGATAACAATATTGCATCAGCTTATTTGCCAGGCGGATTGCGCAATTTAATATGTAATTCTCTAAGTTGCTGTGTAGCCACATCGCCAGGTGCATTGGTCAACATACAGGTAGTTGTTTGTGTTTTGGGGAAGGCGATAACATCGCGGATGGACAGCGAATTTGTCATTAACATAACCAATCTGTCCAAACCAAAAGCAATACCTCCATGAGGTGGGCAGCCGTACTTCATGGCATTGAGTAAGAAACCAAATTTATCGTTGGCCTCGTCTTCATCAATACCTAGTATTTGCAATACAGTTTGTTGCATAGCAGACTGATGAATACGAATAGAGCCGCCGCCTAATTCCGTGCCGTTAAGTACCATATCGTAAGCGCGCGACAGAATAGTTTCCGGGCTATTGATCAATTCATCATTGCTGCCACTAGGTGCAGTAAAAGGATGGTGAATAGCGGTCAATCCTTCGTCGGTTTCTTCAAACATAGGGAAGTCAACTACCCAAAGTGCGGCCCATTGTCTGGTGTACAAGTCTAAATCTTGACCTAATTTACAGCGCAGCGCGCCCAATGCGGCATTAACCGTATTGGCTCTATCTGCACCAAAGAATATTAAATCACCATTGTTAGCTTCGGTACGTTCTAAAATTGCAGCGCGTACTTCAACAGGTAAAAATTTAACAATAGGTGATTGCAGACCTTCTTTCAAATCATCTTTGTTATTGATTTTGATATAAGCTAAACCTTTAGCACCGTAGTCGCCTACGAACTTGGTGTAATCGTCAATTTGTTTGCGACTAAGTAATTCGTTGCCACCTGGTATCAGCATTGCAGCGACTCGACTCTTAGGGTCTATGGCTGGGTCTGAAAATACCTTAAACTCAACATCTTTCATTAAATCAGCTACCTCTACTAATTGTAATGGTATACGTAAGTCGGGTTTGTCTGTGCCATATTGATCCATAGCATCGGCGTAAGTCATTATTTCAAAGTCACCTAAATCAGTATCGAGTAATTCGGAAAACAAATATTTCACCATACCTTCACCAATTTGCATAATATCATCTTCATCGACAAAAGAGGCTTCAATATCTATTTGAGTGAATTCAGGTTGACGGTCTGCGCGCAAATCTTCATCGCGAAAACATTTGGCGATTTGATAATAACGGTCAAAACCTGACATCATTAACAATTGTTTAAATAGTTGTGGTGATTGTGGCAATGCAAAGAATTTGTTCTCTTGAATACGGCTTGGAACTAAATAATCGCGGGCACCTTCTGGTGTAGCGCGGTTAAGCAGGGGTGTTTCAACGTCCATAAAGCCGTTAGATTCCAGGTAACGGCGCACATTGCTGGTGACTTTCGAGCGAAACTGCATACGCTGTTGCATGCTTGAGCGGCGAAGGTCTATATAGCGGTATTTCAGGCGTACTTCTTCTCCTGCACTGACATGCTCATCCAGAGTAAAGGGAGGGGTTTCTGCAGCATTAAGTATTTCCAGTTCAGTGCCATATACTTCAATTTCGCCAGTAAACATATTAGGGTTAATGGTTTCTTCATCGCGAGCGCGTACTTTACCTGTAACTTTTAATACGTATTCGCTTCGCACTTTGTCCGCCATTTCAAAATGGTTGTCTGCATCGGGGTCAAATACTACTTGCACAATGCCTGTTTTATCGCGAAGGTCAATAAAAATAACACCGCCATGGTCACGGCGGCGATCAACCCAACCACAGAGGGTTACGCTTTGTTCCAAACTGTTGGTATCCAGTATCCCGCAGTAGCTTGTTCTCATCATGGTGGTTCTCTAATCTTATCGGTTATTAGGAGGCAGCAGAACCTTTTACAGTTTCTGCGCTGTTGGTAGACTTAGACGTTGTTGTTTTTTCAGCCTTTTTCTCGAAAGTTGCATTGTCGGGTTTTTGCTTACTATCTTTTTTGTTATCTAAGTTTTCAGGTTTATCTGAATGTACAATATTCTTTTTATCTCCAGTTTTAAAGTCGGTTTCATACCAACCGCTACCTTTTAGGCGAAACATAGGAGCGACAACTTTTTTAGAAAGTGTCGGATATTGGCATTCAGGACAATATTTTAGCGGCGGATCTAAAATTTTTTGCAATACATCAAATTCGTGTCTGCAATTGCTGCAAATATAATCGTAAAAAGGCATGATTGTTTAAAATAACTTTTTTAGTAACCCAAATTTTAAGGCGCAGTATTATACACGTCTATAGGGTGAAGCCGAATAAATAGAGTGGTGTTTTGGATTAATCGGGTATCTTGATGCCAGTTTCAAAGCCATCAATACTGGTGCGATTTAAACCCCACTTGTATTTGATTAGTTCATTATCGCGTTTCTCCCATAAATTAACCAAAGTATCGCGCTGATCAATAAAATCGAAATGAGGAACGCCAAAACCACAAGATGTTTGTACCATTTCAATATTCACTGTATACACTTGCCGTGTTGCGGGGAATTGTGAAAAGTGTTGCAGCGTCTCATCCCAACCTTCATCGTATTTATGCAGTACTGAAATAGAACCATAGATCCTTAAAATTAAAGGTTGCTTATCAAACGAACACCACATAAGAGTGATACGGTTAATTTGCTTGGTATGGGCGGCTGTTTCGTTGCCACTGCCTGATAAATTGAGCCACTGTAGCTGGTTAGCATTGATAATGCGTAGTGTATCCATACCTTTGGGCGAAATATTAACACGTCCTGTAGGGGCGGCAGTGCCAACAAAAAAAATGTGTTGCTGATTAATAAAATCCATGAGTTTATTGGAAAGTTCGGGGAATTGCTCAGCCATAGTTAAATGTAAGTGGAAGGTTGATTATCAATGAGGTTAGTCATCAACAGTATACTCAATTATGGATTGGAATGCTGGTTATTTGCCTCTATAACGAGGGTACAACCTTCTGTTTAAACCAGAAGGTTTTATTTAGCCAAATATTATTTCTTGGCGATGGATGTAGTAGTATAAAATACTTAGGTAAGTAATCTTCATAATCTGGATTTAATAATTGCCTAAGTATACAGGATAATGCATAATCGCACCTCCTTAAATATGCGGTGAGAACTTCGGTTCGGTGAATAACCACCTAGTTCGGTGAGGTGTCCGAGTGGTCGAAGGAGCATGCCTGGAAAGTATGTATACGTTTATAGCGTATCGAGGGTTCGAATCCCTCTCTCACCGCCAAACCCGTTCGGAATTTTGGCGGATTTTTAAGTATTTTTAGTAATATTTAAAATAAGCGGAAATTCAATAAGCGTATTGCTATATATAGCTTTAAGCTATTTTTTGGCGTATATAAATTTTGAGGATAGTAGTTTATTTTGGGATTTTAACGTTCCATGGAACTACTAACTGAGGAATAAATTATGTTTGAAGCATATGATTTTAATTGCTGTAAGAATCCCTTGTGTAAAAACTATGGAGATTCCATATTATCATCGCAAGCTAAGAAGAAAGGCGGTTATAAGCTAACCAAAGGAAAGCAAGGGATAGAAAAATACGAATGCAGGTACTGTGGACTATCTTCAAATCAAATAATATCACCAAAGTCTTTACAAGTTACCTATCAATATTTCTACTCGCAAAGTATTCCTTATGCTACTTGCCCTAATACTGATTGCGTTAATCGCAACATAAACCTATTTGAGAGCTTTAAGAAAGTTAGGAGACCTAAGTCACTACCTTATCGCTCTATTGGGAAGTATAGGGCTGTATGTCGGCAATGTAAGTCTAGTTTTTATATAGGTTCTGCAAAAAATATATCGCTAACAAATAGAGAAATGGACCCCATTTTTCAGACAGAGGCTTAAGAAATATTTTGGACAGGTTTATGCTGCTTTAGGCAGCGTTAAATTGGCATAATAAATCTGATCGGGAGTTTGTCTCCCCTTCAAATTTTGATGCCGTCTGTCTTCGTTAAAGAAACGAAAATACTCATCAATACCAGCTCGTACTTCAGGGACTGTGTCGTAGGCTTTTAAATAGATATTTTCATATTTAAGGCTACGCCACAATCGCTCAATAAATACATTATCAAGCCAACGACCTCGACCATCCATACTAATTTCAATGTTATTATCAATGAGTACAGAAGTAAAGGCGTCACTGGTAAATTGCGAACCTTGGTCAGTATTGAATATATCAGGTTTACCATAGCGTTGTATAGCCTCTTCAAGAGCTTCAATACAAAAAGCAGTATCCATTGTGTTAGATAATCGCCATGACAGTACCTTACGACTGAACCAGTCAATAACAGCCACTAAATACACAAAACCTTTAGCCATTGGAATATAGGTTATATCGGTTGCCCATACTTGATTAGAACGGTTGATATTCAACCCTCTCAAACGATAAGGATAGATGCGATGAGCCTTATTGGATATCGTGGTTTTCTTCTTAGGAAAGATGGCTATAATGCCCATGGCAAGCATCAATCGCTGTACTTTCTTTCGATTGATGAAGATATCTTCGGTCTCTAATTGGTCACGAATACGGCGGCTGCCATAGAAAGGAAGCTTCATATGGATAGCATCAATACGCCTCATCAAATCGACATCACTATCACTGAGAGGTTTAGGCTGATAATAAAAGGTAGAGCGGTTGACTGATAGTAACTCGCATTGTTTTGACACCGCTAATGTGGGATGATTCATATCAATCATCTCCTTGCGTAGGGGGCTTGAATCCTGTCTAGCCCGCGTTCTAAAAAATCGCGTTCCATCGTTAATTGACCAATTTTGGAATGCAATTGGTCAATCTGTTTGACATCAGATTTAGACACACTACTGCGTTCAAATAATGATGAGGCTTGTTCCATTAATTGCTGGCGCCATTGATGAATTTGGGTTTGATGTAAGTCAAATTGTTGCGACAGCTCGGCTAGGGTGTTATCACCTCTTGCCGCGGTTAAAGCAACTTTAGCTTTAAAGGATGGTGAATGGTTTCTTCGTTTTGTCATAATAATATGCTTCAAATAATAGTAGGTTTATTGTCGCAAAATATTTCTTAAATTTCAAAAATCCTGTCTAACCGATGGGGTCCACTTCTACTAAACATATGGAGATTCTTTTCATTGTTTCTAAACCTAGGATTATTAATTGGAGCTAACGCCTTGCTAAGGCGTGCTAAAAGTGGAGATTGATTTTGGCATAAAATGGAGCGCAGCGACATGTCAAAAACAAGCGGAGCTTATAGGGTCTGATAGAATGCTTTGTTACCTTGAATTTGCTGTAAAAAACCTTCTTCATCTCTAACACCAACCCTATTACCGTCAGGGTCAAAGAAATTAACGGTTTTACCCCATGGATTTACTAATAGATTTGATTCAATGCCATATTTCTTTAGATTGCCTACTACCGACTCGATATCTGAAACATTGAACCGTAATTTACTAGGGCAATTTTCGATAGATTTACCCTCTAGTGAGGCAAAACCATCTGTTTCAATCATTAAATACCCATCGCCAAACTCTAAACATGTAAGCTTGAAATCGACGTTTTCTTCAGTAAACAAAACTTTTAAATTAAACACATTTTTGTGGAACTCTACACACTCATTAAAGTTCTCTACATTCAGAATTATGCCAAATCTTTGAATATCCATAGAAATTTAAACCTGGGTAAGGCTAACGACCAAACTCAGCGGCGGTTAGCCGTCCTCTGGAGTGCTTTGTTATGCATTGCCTTGCCACCCGAAATACCGTGGAACCTGACGTTTATACTTTAAGTATTTTTCACCATACTGCTTTTCCAGCCACTTTTCTTCTGGAAACGGTGCCCGCAAATACCAGAAAGCCAACAGTAACAATAACACTGATGCTTTTGGTGAAGCTGCCCATAGCCCCAGCAGCAAAAAACTGATGGAATAAAAAATGTACTGGGGATTTCTACTGTATTGATAGAAGCCATCAGTCACAAAGCCGTCTGTAGTGCCGTGAGTGTTTGACCAGCCAAGCTGAAAAGCAGCAACAGAACCTAAAAAAAAAGTCACGCCAAACCCAGGCATACCAATGTAAAATCTAAGCCAGTCAGGAATGTTTACGGTGGAATGTTCAAGATAGATTAGAACACCAATACAGACTACCAATAACCTGAAGCTCCACCACGAGAAATGATGCTGCCAGGATGTCCTGCTCGGTGGCGGCCAAAATTGAAAACGTTCATTACCTGATGAGCCAAGCATCAACATTAGCAGGAAAGCATTTACAGACAGTCCGATTAAAAAGATTATTTCATTCATATTGATGCATAACGCTAAAACTCAGCGGCGAGTTTACGAGTCCGCTGGAGTGCTTTGTTAGAACTGTTGCTACACAAACTTACAAAGAGCATGTCCAAGATTTTGTCCGTCGCGGAGAAGGTAGCCATATTTTTGATAAAATCTCTCTATACCTTTTGCTGCTAACAACCCAACCGTAGCATGCTTAGTAGTATTTTGAAGCAAATAATTTTCTATATGCTGCATTATTTGATTGCCCAATCCCTGCCCTTGATGAGTTGGTATTACGATTATGTCTTGGATGTAAAAATACATTGCGCCATCCCCGATTACACGACCAGTAGCAACCAAGTTTTCGCCTTCGTATAAAGATACCCAAAACAAGCTGTTTTCTATGCTTTTCTGAATAACTGTTTTAGAGCAATTATCCCAACCAATAGATTCTCTGAGTTGCAGAAACGAATCTTTATTTGGCGGGATGAGACTTATTTTAAACATATGAATTCAAACTGGATTCTAACGCTTTAAGCAGAGGCGCGCTTTGCGCGTCCTTTGCCTTAACTTGTTATGTGTAACTCTGACCCTTTGCAACATAATATTTAATAAAATCATTGACTTACAAGTTTAGGTGCCTGACCCCCAGGGACTTGAAAATTAACAAAATTATTGACCATTAAATTGAACTGAGCCAGAAGGCAGTCCATAAAGGATCTGATTCTCCTCTACTCTAAATGGAACTGCTTCAAAAGTGCTCGCTCCTAAAGGAATAATGGCCTCAGCACTATAACTATTAGTAAACATGTTAAAAGTAAATGTATTTGAGGAGTTACTATCATCTGAAGTTTGTTGGTCAGATGAACTAAAATTTCTTAAAACATACCCTTGACCCTCTGGAAGTTCTTGCATAGAAGATGTTTGAATGGAAAGAGTTGAAGCTCCTGATGGCACATCAAAAGGTCCTCCTAAATTACCACAAACTTCAACTCCCTGTACATTACATGCAGGATTAAAGTAACTTGCAACATTCTCAACTACCTTATCAGCATTTCCAGCTGAAGACAAAATAGCATTCAAAGAAACATTCCCATTCTTTACAGAACTAAATGGAATTGTAGCAATTCCTGAAGCGTTCACAGTGTAAGTGTCAGTTCCATCACTTAAAACAGCACTATCTACATTATTTAATCCCAAAGAGACAGTCAAACTCTCTCCAAATCGCGCAGTTGTAATATTTCCAGCTCTTGAACCAACTCTAGCCACTTCGATAAGTGCAGTTAAACTGTCAGATAAAGTCTCTGGGTTTACGTCTAACCCTGATGTACACACATAATCTACATCCGATGAAACAAAGGTTTCATCACAATTAAATACGCCACCATAACTAATCGAAAATATTGCTCCATTAGCATTAGCATCAATAGAATTTACCATAGTACTTGTGATACTGTCTGTACCATTAGTAGAGAACGTGATTGTTGTATTATTTCCTAGATTAGTAAATGATGTTCTGATAAGTGTTTCTAAATCATTACTTGATGATATTGTTGTGCCTGTAATGTTTAGAGTAATTACAAAACTCCCTGTATTGCCTAAAGTATCTTCAGCAAGAACAGTACATGAAAATGTTGTATCTTGTCCTATATTAGGAATATTTATTGTTGAATTACTAAATAAACTATTGGGTGGATTATGATTCACATTTGAACCAATAATTCTGGGAACACCGCAATCCACACTAAATGTTCCAGATAATCCATCACTATCGGACACTGAAATAGAAAAATCTGCACCTGTTCCTGACATAACTGTAGCTGTAGCTGGTGTAACTGTTATATTTGGCGCTGAACTAGGTTCTGGCACATCCGTAACGGTTATACTGATTATTGCTGGTTGTGACTCACTTCCAGCATTATCAGTTACTGTAAAACTAAAAGAATCCGAACCAAAAAAGTTAGCATTAGGCGTATAAGTTAAGTTAGGAGCAGTTCCGCTAAGCACACCGTTAGTAGGAACTGTATTACTATAGCTGGCGATAGTTCCATCAGAGTCGATTCCTGTTAGTACAATACTTATTGAGCTATCTTCGTCAACTGTGATGCTTTGTATAATTGCTGTAGGTGTAGAATTACTAGTAGGCTGGGGGGTAGGTGTCGGTGTAGGGGATTGGCTAGAATTATCGCTTCCACCCCCACAAGCTGTAATAAATAGTGTTAGTAATAAAATATAGACTAAGTTAATTATTTTCATTTAATTTTCCAATTGTAGTTAGTTTAAGTTTTTTGAACAGTATTATCACAGTTACACATAACGCTAAAACTCAGCGGCTGGCGGTAGCCAGTCCGCTGGAGTGCCTTGTATGGATAATAGCCACCCATATTTAGCCCTTTTTATTTTTTCGGGTAAAGTGAGCCCCAAGCTTTAGTCGCTCTAAAGCCCTCTTAAACAGCAGTTCGATGAGTGCCTGGATCCTCAATTGAGAGACCGATAACAAGTGTGAACGCTGTATAAGACTCCTAAGCATAAATTTCGAATAGTCAGAAGGGGCTCGACCCCGTATTAGCAAGGTTGAAATAGTTTATTATGAATACATCTAAAATGCAAAGTGATGTCTAGGTTCAGTACATGTGAGACAAAAGCATAAACATCAAGCAGCCTGTGTAATTTTCAGATAATACTCCATTGGAGTATCTAATCCAACCTTTTCGTGTGGTCTATAAGTGTTATAGTAACTTTCATAATCATCTAAGGCTTGATTCATCAATCTAACACTTAAACTCCCTTCATAAAAGGGATAAAACTCATAACGTGTTGTACCATTAGCCCGTTCAACACAGCCGTTTAAATCAGGACGCTTAGGTGGTAATACCCAAAGTTTGATACCGAGTTCACGACAGTATTCTTCAAATTCAGCCATAAATTCGCTACCACCATCCACTTGTATGGACTCAATAGTGAATGGGGCTTGTTGTTTTAAATACATGAGAAAGCGCTTAGCATTATGACTGGTTGCGGTACTGTAACAACGTAAGAATGTCATACCTGTTATCGGGCAGGTAGCTTTGAATTCTTTGACATTAAAGCCTTCGGTAAAACTAATACTCATATGGTCAATTTGAATCATCTGACCTACCTTCTTGGCTTTCATACCATATTGCCAACGTCTAGCGTGATAACTAAATTGTCGTTTCTTTTTAGGCTTCATACGCCCGCCATAATAAAACGATACAGGCAATATCTTACCGTTTTTAATAAGTTTACTGATAATCCTACCGACGCTACTTTCACTAATCGTTTGCTGATGGTCACGAACCATTATTTTCCATATTTTACGCTTACCCCAACAACGGTAACGCTGCCTAATATGCAAAACTATTTGCTCTTGCTGTTTTGTCCATTGTGATTGACGGCGATTATAAGGGCGACGGCTTTGTTCCACTAATCCTTCCCAACCTAGCTGATTATAACGTGCGCTCCAGCGATAATAAGTGGCTCGTGACCAGCCTATTGACTTCAAACGAAGTGCTTCGCTACAACCTTCTTGTTTCAATTGGTCATAGAGTTCTAGTCTATGGATTCTGTCAATTGCTTCAGTTGGCGCTCTATCATTAATGCGCCAACTGCGATATGATTTGATTCGTAGGCTTAAGGTCTGCATGGGTAGTCTCTCTGTAAGTTAATTTAGTCAAATTACAGAGGCTACCCGACTTTAAACCAGCTTTCAAATGACCTATTAATTTGATGGAAAAGTCTTACGACTTTACCACAAATTAACAGGTGAAAAATTTAAAAAATAAGTCTCATATCTATCTGAACCTATACAGTGAAGTCAATGTTGGTGTCGATACTGGCAAACAATATCTTGATATTTACATTCGCCCTCTCGATATTTACTTCTCTGTGAATAACGATAAAGACGGTATTAAAGAGGCCATTAAAACTCTCAAAAAATACCACCCTAATCGTATCATCATTGAAGCAACAGGTCGGCTTGAACACGAGTTTATTTTTGCCTGTGCAAAAGCCAATTTACCTTTCGTTGTGTCGAACCCAGTTCATATTAAAAAGTTTGCAGGAGCTATCGGTCAATTAGCTAAAACCGATAAGCTTGATGCTAAATTAATGTAAGCGCTCAATTAAGCACACTCTTTAAATTTAATGCTATTTGTTAGAGACTGCATCTCCGTTTAATTATTTGGAGATTACTTATGAAGCGCAGCCCAGAAGACTGGTTTGCTCTTTTTGAAGCCCAAGCCTTGAGTGGACAAAGTATAAAGTCCTGGTGTGGGTCTCGAAGTATTTGTAGCAAGCACTTTAGCCGTCGTCGTAAACAGTTGGGCTGGGAGGTAGAAGAAACAGTCACCCGAAGGGGTTCAGGTATTGGTTGCGAGCGTTTTGTTCCTGTTGAGATACAGCCTAAGTTAGAAGTCCCTGAATCAGAAAAAGTAGTTGTGTACTATTCAGAGCTACGGCTTGAGTTTCCAGTTGGAGTGTCATCGAGTTGGCTGGTTGAGGTATTGACAGGTTTGTCATGAAGTGGGATTGGGTGCCCCAGGTGTATTTACATCGTGACTATGTTGACTTTCGCAAGTCGATTAATGGACTGGTTTTGATTATTGAACAAGAGCTATCGCTGTTGCCGATGAGTGGTGCAGTATTTGTATTTTGTAATCGCAAACGCGACAAAGTGAAAATCGTGTACTGGGACAAGACGGGATTTTGTTTATGGTATAAACGTCTTGAACGGCATCGTTTCAAGTGGCCCAAGCGCCTGGAATCGGAAGTATTGGAGTGGTCTGTTGAACAATTGGAGTGGTTATTGCGCGGTTTGGATGTGACCAGGATGCAAGGTCATAAAGCCTTAAATTATTTATCGGTTGGGGGTTGATTTAGAGGGATTTCTGGTGTTGTTTTTGCTATAATTGCGTGATGAATTTAGTGCAATTACAGAAGCAAAATCAACAACTTATTGAGGAGAACCGACGCCTGAAAGCGCAACAGGCAACGCATTTAAAACTGATTCATAACAAGGATAAAACGCTACAAGATAAGAATAATGAACTACAGGATAAAGACACAGAGTTGCAACGCAAGGAATCTACAGTGAACACCCAAAGACAACGCATTCAACAGTTGTTAGAGCAACTGGCGCAAGCGCGCCAACAGCGTTTTGGGCGTTCTTCGGAGCAGTTGAATCCTCACCAGTTATCCTTATTCGATGAAGCTGAACACGCCTGTGATGACGATGCTTTGGAATCAGCGCCATCAGATACTGATAGTATTACTGTGAAGCCACATCGCCGCAAGAAACGCGGCAGGGTTGCGTTACCTGATGATTTACCACGTGAAGAACGCATCTATGATTTGAGTGCAGAGCAGCGCATCTGCCCACATGATGGCACGTCACTGAAAGCTATTGGTGAAGCCAGTAGTGAACAGCTTGATATTATACCGGCACAGGTTAAAGTCATTCGACATATCTGCAAAAAATATGCTTGCCCTCATTGCCAGTCTTATATAGTCACTGCACGCAAACCTAAACAACCGATTGAAAGCTCCATTGCCAGTGCGGGGCTATTAGCCCATGTTATCACCAGTAAATATCAAGATAGTTTACCGCTATATCGCCAGGAAACTATCTTTCGACGTATTGGGGTGGACTTGAAGCGTAATACACTAGCCAATTGGATGATTCATTGTGGCACATTGATACAGCCGCTGATCAATGCACTAAGTGATCGATTATTGGAACAACCTGTCATTCATATGGATGAAACGCCAGTACGGGTGCTGCGACCTGAGCAGGGTTCAAGCAACAAAAAACACTACATGTGGGTACAACGTGCAGGCCCTCCGGATAAAAGCTATCACGATGTCATCTTTCATTACGCTGATAGTCGCAGTGGTGCTGTTGCAGAACACTTACTGTCAGGGTACAAGGGAGCTATCATGGTGGATGGTTACTCTGGTTATAATCAACTACATCGTGACAAGATTCAGCGTCTGGGCTGTTGGGCTCATGCAAGGCGCAAGTTCCATGAGGCGAAACAAGCACAGCCTAAAGGCAAGAGTGGCAAAGCCGATCAAGCGCTAGCATGGATACAAAAGTTATATGCCATTGAAAAACAGGTAATGCAGCTTGACACCGAACCTGAACGCAGAGCCTATCGTCAGCAACATTCAAAACCTGTTGTGGATAAACTCAACCAATGGCGCGAGAAAAATCTATTGATTACACCTCCTGAAACAGCATTGGGTAAAGCCCTGGTCTATCTGACCAATCAATGGAACTACCTGAGTGTATACATTGAACATGGCGATTATCCCATCGACAATAACCCAGCCGAAAATGCCATTCGACCCTTTGTACTGGGGCGCAAGAACTGGTTGTTCTCGAACTCAACTCGCGGTGCCAAAGCCAGTGCTAATCTTTACAGCTTGATTGAAACTGCCAAAGCCCATCAGGTGGAGCCCCATGCTTATCTCAAGTGGGTGTTGGAAAAGCTGCCTCAGATGGAAGATTTAAACAACGTCGAACAACTGCTACCTGACCAATTCAAAAATTTAAAGAGTGTGCTTAATTGAGCGCTTACAAATTAATTGCTCACTACGGTGAAGCAATTAAACCTGCCTTATCTCAACTAAAACCAGAAACAATGCGACTTATGAGCGATTTGCTCGCAAGAAGGAGACAACTTATTTCCATGCAAACCATGGAAAAAAACCGATTGCAAATCATGCCAAAAGAACTCACTTCGTCCATTAAACCCATACTCACTGTATTCAAAAATCAGATTCAAAAAATTGATGATAAACTTCTGAAATTAATTGAAGATACTGACGAATATCGAATTAAAAATGAGATTATTCAGAGTATGCCTGGCGTGGGTAATGTCGTCGCTATTAGTTTATTGAGCAACATGCCCGAACTCGGGCTTTTATCCAATAAACAAGCAGCCGCATTAGTGGGCGTAGCTCCTGTTAATCGTGAAAGTGGTTCTTATCAAGGTAAGCGCTATATTCGCGGCGGACGTGCTCAAATCCGTACCGCAATGTTCATGGCTATGATGTCCGCAATGCAGTGTAATCCTGTCTTTAAAAATCATTATCAAAGGCTTCTAAAAGCAGGTAAACCTAAAAAAGTAGCTATCATTGCTTGTGTTAGAAAAATGATAGTTATCCTTAATTCGATGGTTCGCGACGGCACTTATTGGGAGGAAAATATGATTTCTTAACCAGCTTACAAACTATCAGTTGACACCATAGTCACTTGTTAGACAACTTATTGTGAAATTTTTTCAATTTTATTAGGCATTCCTCCCGACTTCGACACTTTTTTTCGTAAGTGATTGATTTTAAAAGAGTCCCAATTTTAGTTAGGCACTACAAGCTATTTATTAAGAGTTATTTATAAGTTTCCACGTTAGCTGGAATGGAGTGGTTGAGAGTTTTCGACCCATCACCTGGTAAATTTTGCTGGCCTCAGGGTTAACATTGGAAGGAATGCAATAAAGCACTTTCGTTTTGATATGCACCAATAGACTACGCTGAACATGCAATAGCGCATTGCGGATCACAGCAGGTGATAACTTTCTGTGCTGGAGCTTGACACGATAGCTTAAGAATCGCACTAAGCTAAATGCAACAAAAGAGATAGCCAGATGAGCTTGAATGCGTTTGGGTGTCCAGTGATAGATAGGGCGTACTTTCAGATCATGTTTGGTAATGCGAAAACTGTCTTCAACTTGCCATAGCCCTTTGTAATGGCCAAAAACGCCCTGTGCTGACATGGTGTCTAATGACGTTACTACGCCCTTGAGCCCATCCCATTGGGAATCGCGTTCTATTTTGCTCTGGTCAACACTGATATGCGTGTCGCCTGCCATTTTCAAATACTTCTTGTAACCAAAATTGCTGAGCAGGCTCTTAGGATTCTTACTTCGCTTAAGTTTTTTAGTAATGCGTTCTATGGATTGCTCCCTATCCTTTCGGTCTTTCTCTGCTCGGGCATGATTATATTCAACAATCCAGCGTCTACCCTGATATGTAAACTCATAGCTGCGGGGTTCATCGTCATTACCTTGTTTGAGATAGCCAACTTGTTTCAAGATGGCTCTTTGCTCTTGTTGGGGTAAGGTCTTGAGTTTAGCCCCCACAATGTAGGGTATCTCCTGAGCTTCAAGATGAGTCAAATTATTCTGACTCAGCAACCCTCTGTCAGCAACAAATACAATGCGTTCAATGTCATAGTGTAAGTGTAAATCAGCAATCGCTGCTTGTAACGTATGACCCTCAAATGTGTTGCCTGGATATACTTCATAACCGACAGGTAACCCATCTTGAGTCACCAATAACGCCAACAGAACCTGAGGCTGGTTAAACTTCATATCCTTACTATAACCATTGCTTTTTAACTCATCTTCTGTAAAAGATTCAAAATAAAGTGTTGTACAGTCAAAGAACAACACATCAACAGCATGACCTACCAGCTGACGTGTTCCTGATAGCACGGTATCCTTTATTCGATTAATCGCTTTATCATCCAATTTATCCATCATCCGATAGACTTTCTCCAATGGGATGCTAATGCCAAAATCTTGCTCTAATGAGGTCACCGTCTCTCGTTTGCTGACAGGATTAGCAATACGAGCCAATACAATATGGCGGAAAATATCAACAGCACTGACATTATGGCTGGGGTGACCAATCGATGAACCAAAACCCAATTCATCGAATAATTGACCATATATCTCATGGATACCCACAGTGACACGCTGTTGTTCACGCAGTTGTTTTAAATCAACCTGAAGCGGTTTGTTTGATTCAGATTGTGATTTACTTTCAATAACTTGCTGTGCGACCTGCTCTGGATTAAACAAACTGGCCTGATGTTCAGCCTCAATATTGGCTTTAACATATTCGGCAACTTCTTTTAATTTAACCAGTTCGTCGTCATTCATGGCAACGCCAACGTAGCGTACTATCTTTTGCTTGACTTTGTTACCATCGCGAATACTTTCAACAATTTGAACAGTTTTGCGTGGGCTATTGGGAGTGGACTTAACTCGAACGAACATAGCGTCATTATAGCACAGTGCAAAACGAAAGTAAATAATAAAATTAACTAGGCACTACAAATCAAAATCCAAGTATTTTGACCAATTTAGTAGCTTTCAAGCTTGATTAGATGACAAATCTGTCGAAGTCGGGAAAAATGATAGTTATCCTTAATTCGATGGTTCGCGACGGCACTTATTGGGAGGAAAATATGATTTCTTAACCAGCTTACAAACTATCAGTTGACACCATAGTCACTTGTTAGACAACTTATTGTGAAATTTTTTCAATTTTATTAGGCATTCCTCTTCCGTTATTCCACCACCTATTGGGATTTTTATTATCGGGGTTATACGCAGATCGACTTGCCCAATCTTCACGCAAAAAAATTACTGGTTCTTCGTAATGATGAACATAGTGGATAGCGTTCATAACTTTCTCTAAAATATCCATGTCTCGTTCAATCGAAATTTTCAATTCAACCATTGGATAGGTTTCAGTGTAGCCAGCTTTATACTCTTTTACATGGCTAGTGGTAGTTGAGCCTTCCTCTGGTTGTGAGGTTTCCATCCCTTGAGCAGATATGCTTGCATTTCTCTTGTACCTACCATAGCTTAGAGGATGAACCTCCATAACGGCATCCAGAATTTTGTCAACATCTGTGATGGGCGTTTGAATTTCAATCGTCCAAACTGGAATAAAGTGACCTGATTTCGCTTTGTATTGATTTAAATTCATGGTGTTTTCTATTGTCTAACGCCGTGATAAATGGCAATTAAAGCATAGCTTTAATTGTCCAGTGGAATGCCGCAGGCATGAAACGAATTTCATCACCTTGTTAGTAGTCTCGTTTCATTATTATATCCATAATATGTTCTTTAAATATTCGCTTAAATAACATTACATTGTTTAGCATCCATGAAAAATATTGCTCCCATTCTTGTTGATGGGTAATATCTGCTTTTGAAATTAATTTAATACGACTAGCCTTTTTTACAGGTAATTCTTTCCATTCAAGTTCTTTAGATAATTCACATTCAATTAAATCTTTTCTTTTATACAAAGCATTAAATAATTTTTTAGAATCTGGAATATATACCTCACACGCCATTTCACCTGACTGGCTATTAAGAGTCAACGTGATGTAGGCATTGGAAGCAAATCCAGCATTTATATCATACCAGTGCTGAGGGTAAGGCTTTCTTAAGCGTAACGATGAATCAACATTTATCACATATTCTTTAAAGCTTGTCCAAAAATTTAATTGTAGCTGTTTGGTTTCAGAGAGTTCATTCGTATGAGATGTAATTTTCACTGCTTTTGCCCAATCATTAGGTTTAGCGATAACATGGAATTTTGGTGCATAAGGAGAATCCAAAATTTTCCATACTTCCATCTGTATAGCGAAAAAATTTATATTTGAATCAGTATGCTCATTTAACCAATCAATTGCTTGTTTGTGCTCGTCTCTGACACTTGCAACTATCCAAATAATAATCTCAGCATTTAAACCAGAAGCATAAGTTATAATTTTTCCTAAATGGTCGTGATTAGTCATTTCTAGTTGGTTTTCAATTACAATTTTTCTTCCAGAAATAACTTCCTCTGCCAATATATCTAAACTAAAACTTCCGACACTTGATTCTGTCTCAATAACAGACATATCAATTCCAATTTCATCGCTTAATATTTCAATATTATCTTGTTGAGCAAGCCAGTTTGTAAAGTCTAGCGCTTCATGTTTCCAAACTTCTCTTAAACTTACTTTTTCAATTTTAGCTAGATTCATTCGATTTATTTTTGACTACTAACGCCTTAAGCAGGGGCGCGCTTTGCGCGTCCTTTGCCTTAACTTGTTATGTGCTTTAGTATATAAAAACATACAAAACTACAAATTACCGATATCTTGACGGATAAATAGACCTTTCATTATTACGTTTGGGCTTTATTCTACTACTTTCTATACCATATTTTATTTTTAATGCATTAGCAAGATATTTAGCATCCCAAGACCCATTGATATTATCAGGGAAGCATCGGACTGTTAAACCTGTTTTAGGGCTATATAATTCAGTCGGTGGGGTATAAGTAGTATACGATGATGAGGAATGTGAAGAAGAGCCAGTTGTATAAATACTATTTCCGATAACTCTACTAGTTGCATTGCCGTACCCACTACCATAAGAACTTGTTGAACTAGAACCTGGTATAACCGCCGTTCTTCTTTCAATTGTATCAATGTTATTAATTACTAGATAATTTAACCTCCTAGATAAACATAAATCTGCTGCTCGAAGAGTAGCAAAATCAGCACTTCTCTCCCTTGATGTAAATTCATTGCCATTGAACTTTACTTGAAAGAGATTAGGCTGTATTTCAGTTTCTTTAAAACCCCCATCATTCCAAAAAGAATTAGGTTTATAACCAGTAGCACAACTTACTAATGTAAATATTGAGATACAACAAATTATTTTTTTCATAATTATTATCTGCATAAAAGTAGCTACCTACAAAGATACTTATAGGTAGCTACAAAAAATGAAATCATTTACGGTTATGGCAGTGATATTCTCCCGTTTTATGGTTTTTGTGACAACCATCTTTATCAGTACCGCCGGAATGAGCGTTTGCAAGCACTGGTAACACTCCTGAACTAAGTAAAATAATAATAAATATTTTTTTCATATTACATTCTCCACGCCCTAAGTTAAGAGAAACTGTGATGTGCTGGGCGTTTATAGCACATAACGCTTTGCTCAGCGCGTGCGCTTTAGCGCATCCGCTGGAGCTACTTGTTATGTGTAACTTTTTTATCGTAGTCGTTCAAATCCTTAACGATAATCAAGATACCGACTAAAAAAATAACTACGCTAGCAACTACAACCCAACTCATGGTTCTCTCTCTAATTGAATAAATCGTCTGATTGCGGCTTTATTTAGCCAAATCAATACAAAGGTAACAGTTAAAATGGCAATAATAGTAATGACTGCTATATTTGAAGTAGCAGAATTAAAGTTTTGAGCAAGCCAACCAATTAAGGAAATATCAATAGCGGCAAAAATTACAAATGCAACTTTTAACCAACCTATTTCTTCTTTAATTCGATCTTTGGCAGCCATGTATACACTATAACACGTTTGTAATTAATGTGAAGGCACTACCAATAACGAGATATGTAAACACTGAAACATACAATCATCTAAGCTACCCAATCAATATGCCCGACTTTTGATTTTAAATGACTTAACTCTAATAAATCCTTTGCATGTTTAGCTCCATAGCCTCGAACTAGTAAGACTCGAAGTCTCTCAATCTCTAAAACATCATAGTTATTTTTAACACCAGGATCGGCCAGAACCCGGTCAAGATAATCTAGAACCGTCTCTGGCTTTCCAGTAGCTGAGTCCTTAGTTATGACATTAACATTGATATCATACATATTTTCGTCTTCATCGTCTTCAGCTGCACTCAGAAGAAACTCAGTCAAAATAGGGGTGTAGTATTTCATTGAAATAACTCTTTTAAAAATATGTTCTGGTTTATACCGATGCCCTTGATTAGTACAAATAAAATCTTTAGAGTTATCATTTAAGAATTTTGTGAACTTCTTTTTGTAGTCTGGAGTACTTCGATCCCAACCATTATATTTCAAAACCATTAATTCGACATCTTTTGCAATTGTCGCAACGTTATTTGACTGGGCAAAGCCAATTTGATTACAGATATTATACACAAGCTTTTTAAGCTCTGCTTTTTCTATTCCATTTACAAGAGAAGTTATTTCCCCAGTAGCGCTATTTTCAGGAATTCCCTTTTCTCCACAGCCTCCCACATCGTCAATTCTTGCAATGTAACTTTTTAGTTCATCACTATAGCTACTTTGAAGATGGTCAAACGAAAGTGGGTAATATTTTAAAGCATTACCAATTTTAAAATTGCCCTTTTTACTTTTAATTGCCACACTCTCATCGAAACTCATCGTTCCAAGAATAAATACTGAGTTGGGAATAGTGATTGTTTTTATATTATTATTTTGAAAACTAAAATGACCAATATCAATAAGACCGTCGGGCAATAAAACAGAGGTTATTCCCTCGCCTGAAAATACACCGCCAGCTATTGTATGTACAGAATCAGGGATAGTGACTTGATTAGCGTTACAGTTATAACTATATAAAACACCATTTTCGATATTGAAACAATCATGGCGTGAGTCGATACCACAGCTATAATCGTTGCCGAATAATGGTAACGAGAAGAATACTAATAGGCTAGCAATTTTTTTTACTTTCAAAATAGTATCTCTTTAAGTCTATGTCGGTGATTATTGGCGTTACACATAACGTCCGCATAATCGGCAAACGCCGCGTAGCGGGGTTTGTCCGGTAGAAGCCCAAAGGGCTGGAACGAAATTCATGCGCTTGTTATGTGCTCATTTGTTTCTGTAAAAAGTAACTTGTATGCCCTGACGGCATGTTAGCCCGCATATTTCATAAAAAAAAGTACGGTGCTTGTTTAATGCGTTATAATTCAATGTGTTAAGTCAAAATTATAAGCCAAGCACCGATGACAGATTGTACCTCAACTTCTACTTACTTTTCACCTTTAAATCGCCGTCAAATCGAAACTCAATTTAGTGGTGGCGATATGACCAGCGATGCTGGTGTTTTATTGCTCAGAGAGCTTGATAAACACTTATGTCTAAGCAAGCAAGTGGCATCGGTATTTCCCGATACCCGGCACAGCAGTTATGTGAAACATTCACTGCAGAGTTTGATTCGTCAACGCTTGTATAGCTTATGCATGGGTTACGAAGACCTTAACGATCACGAGACCTTGCGACACGATAAGGCATTACAAACGGCAACGGAAGCTGATCAAGTACTGGGAAGCCAGTCGACATTGTGTCGATTAGAACAATCATTTACTGCGCAATCAAACATTGCCATTCATGACGTATTGTTGAACCTATTTATTGATTCGTTTGATAGTGCCCCAGAGGAATTAATTCTCGACTTCGATGCCACTGATGATCGCGTCCATGGTACGCAAGAAGGTCGCTCTTACAATGGTTATTATCGGCATTATTGTTTTTTACCCTTGTATGTATTCTGCGGTGAACAACTGTTGGTCAGCTATCTTCGACCCAGTAATATCGATGGCGCGAAGCACAGTTGGGCGATTCTCAGTTTGTTGGTAAAACGGTTGCGTAAACAGTGGCCTAATGTCAGAATCATTATACGTGGCGATAGTGGGTTTTGTCGGCATCAAATGATGAATTGGTGTGAGCGTCATGATGTTGGTTACGTGCTGGGCATTGCAAAAAATAGCCCAATACTAGAGATGCTGTCACCCTGGATTGATGCGGTCAATGAACAATATGAACGATCTGGAAACCCCTTGCGCTGGTTTACTCATATCCAGTATGCAGCTCAATCATGGTCGCGTCAACGCCGTGTCATCGCTAAAATTGAACATACTGGAAAAGGCATGAACCCGCGATTTGTGGTGACGAATTTATCGGGCGAACATCAAGCTATTTATGAGGATCTCTATTGTGCTCGTGGCGAAATGGAAAACCATATTAAAGAACAGCAACTCGATATGTTTGCTGACCGAACGAGTTGTCATCACTGGTGGCCTAATCAATGGCGACTGTTGTTATCGTCACTGGCTTATGTGTTGATGGAGCGACTACGTCATCACTGCTTAAAAAGCACTGTTTTTGCCCAATTACAAGTAGGAACCATACGCCTTAAATTACTCAAAGTGGCTGCCGTTATTTTATCCAATACCAGGCGTATACGCTTACTATTACCCAGCGCATATCCTTATCAAGATATCTTCGAGTTGGTTGTCGCGCGGCTTAAACCTGGATAAGACTGTAAAAAGTGCTGCCCCGGCACGAGAACAAACAATGGGGGTAAGGGGGAGTTATGTCTGAAATTCGGGCAAAGAGCATATTAAGCTACGTATTCAACAAACTTAAACTAAATTAAAGCAGGATAATCCAACTTCACCTTAAACTCAAAGTTATTTGTAGGTTTATGAAATATGCGGGTTAGGTAGTTCACCAAATATCGAATACCCCATTTTAAGGTAAAAATCTAACGCTTGAAATGTTGTTGTTTCCATTCGAACATTTGAAACTCCATTTGATAATGCATATTGCTCAAGATGCGTTAAAAGCTTTGCACCCCACCCTTGCCGGCGTATGGAATCATCAATCCAAAGTCCCTGGATATGCATCCAATCCCAATTAATTTCACCTAAGATTCCACCGAGAATGTGTCCTTCGTTTGTTTTAACAAATGAGGTGATTTTCTCGCTGAAAACTTGCCCTGTAAAAGACTCATTATAATTTGTAAGCCCAACTTTAAGAGCTTCAAAATCATTCTCATCTGGTGGTTGCGGTTTAGTTAATTCCATCAAAACAGACGAACTCCATTTGGCACATAACGCCTGGCATCAGCGGTGAGCCAAAACGCGTAGCGTTTTTGCGAATCCGACTGCATGCCCTTGTTATAAGCCAATGTATGCCATTGCCTGTTTTACATTACTGAAGTCCATTATGTTTTGTTTATGGTGGGTCTTTTTCCCAACCAACACAAAATTGTACCCTAGCTCTTCGCATGCCTTTTTATCCCATTCGCCATCTCCGAAATATGTGCAAGGCATTTTAATTTCACCGTTGGCTTTTTCTTCAGCAATTTTCATGATTCTGGTTCGTGAAAAGTGATCGTTTGAAGATGCGATTGGTATCTCTGAAATGTCAATTTCGGCCGATTTCAATTTCATTAATGCGGTTTCATACCATCCACCTGTAGCGACTGATAGGCTCAGGATTTCTTGTTGACGGAGTTCCGAAATAAATTCCGAAGCGCCGGGTACTTGTTGAGCTGGATTTTTATCGAGACTGTTAGCTATATTTACGATGAACGCTTTTTTTACATCAGTGTGTATGACATCTCTCTTGGCTTGTAGTCCATTTTCGCTTATATGTTGATTGAGAATGCCTGCGTCACTCACATATTTATACTTCGTCCAGTCAGAGTTCAGCCTATGGCCTAGAACTTCATATACAGCCTCAATAAAACAATCGCCATCAAACTCATTCGACTGTACAAGTGTTCCATCGACATCAAACATTACATGATGCAAAAGGTTTTCTCCTTGGCTTATAACGCCCGCATATGGGGCGCCGTAGGCGTCCCAGGAGCGAAGCGGAACGTATTTGACCCACTTGTTATACACCATTACTCTCTAAATGAAGAAAATATATAGTAACAAAAAACATACCAAAAGAAACCAACATTAAACCTGCTAGGACATAAGCAGTAGTATCTATCGCTGGATTACCAATACCTACGCCTTGTAATAAACTATTAACCCTTTCAAAAAGTGCAACGTAATTCATGCAAGCAGTGAACCCCCAACCCCCGCATAATAACCCTATGCCAAAATTGAATTTGATTACTTTATAAGAACCATAAATTAAAAGAGAAATAGCTATATAGTCCACTATTAAAAAAGGCAAAAATTGACCGTATTTGAAGTGCCATAAAGTCTCTAAAACAAAATACGTTATTGCAAGTATTAAAGTTGCATATACAAATTTTGATTGGCGAACTGTATTCATTAACTAACTCTTGGTGTATAACGCCTAAATCAGGTGCGCCGTAGGCGTCACCTGGATTTACTTGTTAGGCGCGTGATAGATGTTTGCTGATGTCTATGATTTGCACAGAGTTTTTGTGAAGTTCGTAATAATCTCTGGTTATAGAAACGTTCTCACCGTATCTCTGCCGAATTGATGCCAAAATTTTTGGCTGTTTGGAGAGAACACTGGTCAAAGCCCTGCCACCAGTGAAGAACTTCAACGGATATTCTGTACCCAAGACGTATAGTTTTTTCTCTTTCGATGTTTCATGCTCAGCAAGGTTATGGAAGTCCTTGAATAGTCCATTTTGCCTAATGGTTTCAGCTCCACCTTGCCAATCAATGAACTTGAATTCTGCAACTTGCAGGTTTGTTTCTAGATCGAATTTTCGACCAGTATTCCCTGCACCTAAAGAAACACTCTCAACAGTTTCTCCTTCTTGGAGAAGGGTAGGCAAAGAATTCATTATTCCTGCCGCATGCAGTACAACATTAATTTGACCTGCAACTTTCTTCACCGCTCTGACAGATTGGATTAATTCATCATTTACACCGAAGGATACACAAAACTCTTCTGAGTCATTTGAAGAAATTCCACAAATCCTGCTCTCAATCACTGAAAGGCTTCTGGTCAGTGATTCTCCTTGGAAATTCTCAATGATCTCTAAATCTTTCTCGATGCTCATGGTTTACTCTTAGCGCCTAACGCCAAATTCAGCGGCTGGGCCGCAGGCACAGTCCGCTGGAATTTTTTGTTAGCTGCGTACTTGACTCACAATAATTATGGATGCTGGTTTTTTAGTTTTCGGGTTGGTTGGCTCAATCATATCAATTATATCGTATCCAGTCTCTTCAAATAAAGATGACCACGATTCTTTTGTTCGAAAATACCAAGGTGCAGGTTTTGAAAATGATTTACTGAAACCATCCCATGAACCTTGCTTCCAACCATCTGAATAAGAGAAGTTTTCAGCAGCCTGACTAGGATTTAATGTCTGAACTATCAGAAATCCATTTTTAGAGAGTACAAATTTTAAATTTCTGAATAGTTTCACAACCGACTCATTACCAAATAGAGAAAAATTACATACTGCAGTATCAAAACTCATAGTTTGAATTTTTTCTTGAAAATCATCATATGTTGCGACAAAAAATTCCCCGAAAGATGATTTACATGCTTCTTTGACTAGTGTTTCTACAGCATCAAATCCAACATACTTCAGGCAACTGTCTTTTAGTTCATGTGATAACCAGCCTTCTCCACACCCAACATCTAAAATACGTTTTGGTGACCTTTTGAGAATCGCCTGAATTATTGCTTTGTTTGTAAAAAACTGCCTACTTTCTATTTGTTTTTCTCGAATGGCATTAATCCAAGGAAAAGCATTAATTACCCAAGAGTCAATAATTTTTTCTTCTTCATCTTTAGACATATTCGCACCTGTGACTTTTAAATATTTAAAAAAAATCATTGCTGTCCCATAAACTTTCATGAGAACACCATTTGAGTTTGAGGGCTGTAATTTATTGGGTCTGGAGGTTCATCTTTAAATAGCCCCCATAGGTCTCTTCGTTCAAATAAATTGATTTGAAAGAGTCGAATAATTTGCTGAATACTCATATCCAATTTGCCACTAAATTTCAAGTAAGCAATGATCAGATAGTTGCACATAGCAATCCATATTTGAGTCATTACGGCATTTTTAGAGGTGCCAATAAAGGATTTGATTTTCAAATTTTGCTTGATGCACTTGAAAAATAATTCAATCTGCCAACGTGCTTTATAAATATCAGCAATGGTTTTTGATACCAGTGTGAATTGGTTAGTCAGGAAAAAATAGTGCTTACCTGTTTCAGGGTCTCGATAGCCTACTCGTCGTAGTTTGATAGGGCAATCGTCGGCTTTAGTTCCAGTCAGTATAATGGTTTGGTCGGATGTAACACCTTGCTTTTTATTCACTTGACGACGTTCAATAATCTTATACTTGGCATTCTTTTTTAATCGAGTCACAAAGTAAACTCCTGTTGAATTCAGTGAGTTAAACCACTTGTAATCATTATAGCCACGGTCAAATACCACTATCGAATCTTTCTCTAACTCTAAAGTTCTGCCTAATGTGATATCGTGTTTACTGCCTTCTGATATTGCCATAAATGTTGGCAGATGACCCGCATGATCAATGCCAACATGTAATTTAATCGCACCTTTTTTACGCCGAAACGTTGCCCATGGGAAAACAGATAAACACAAATCAATCGTCGATGCGTCAAGCGAATAGAGCTTATTTTTGAATCGAAAACCATGCTTAGGGGCAAGTTGTTGACAACGTGATAAGAGTTTATAAAACAGCGATTCATACAAGTCATAAGGTTGTTGCTCATTCACTCGGGCAAGTGATGAACGGCTCACATGACCAATCCCTAAGTGATAACTTTTAGCACGTTGCTTAGATAGGTTACTAACAATATCACGTAAACTACAGCGACCTGCTAGCTGAGCAAAACTCAGTGATACAAACTGTGACCACCGTGACATTTTTCTCAATGAACGCCCCTCGTGATGGGTTTTTGCAAGTGTTTCAAATTCATGTCTCGAAACCAGTTTCAGTAATTGTGAAAATACAGTATTATTATGACTCAAAGCTATTCTCTTGTTGATTTTTAAAGTGTTTTTCGTCACTCTATTTTAACAAATTAACAGAGAATAGTCTTTGTTTTAATTATCCATTAAAAGTTTATGGGACAGCAATGAAAAAAAATATTTTTTTTGAAATAGTAATGAGTAGAACAACCAAGACTACTTCCTATTTCCTTAGAAGAGTACTATCAAATGCGTAAAAATGAAAAAATTATCAATAGATTTGAGTAGTCAATGTAAGGGTTTTACTTAAAGCAGCTAACGTTACAATAAGCGGCATTTCACGGAGGAACGTGAAATATGTGAGAATGAAATGACACATATTTCGCGGGCCGCAGGGAAATGTCCGTCGGAAACCACGCTAGTGGTTGGAGCGTACTTCATTGTCTTGTTATACGACATATGTCAGCCATGCTTCTGACGCTAGTATATTTAGCACTATCAACCTCTTTACCTACTGGATTATACAACACTCCATATATACCAGCTGCACCTGCAGGTAGAATATCTTTTTCTAATGAGTCCCCGACCATTACAACTGATGAAGCAGATAATTCTAATTTGCTTAGCACCTTTGAAAAATAACTAGGATCAGATTTCTTACAAGCCATATTCGAGTAACAAAATATATGAGAAAAATATTTTTCTAAGCCAACTTTACTTAGCACTTTACGAATTTCAGATTCATTGGAGTCTTGAGCATTTGTGGCCAAACATACTTTAGATGACTCGATAAGTGTTTCAAGCAACTCTTTCACACCATCAATGACTGTAAGTTTGGGCCAGTTTATCATTGCACCCTCATACTCAGGATAATCAACCATCAGCGTGTCACCCCAGTCAAATAAGTATGCGTCTACAGCCATGCTCTGAACCTTGTCGTATAACGCTGTAAGCAGGGGCGCGCTTTGCGCGTCCCTTGGCTTACCTTGTTAGAGCTTTATTTTTGCTATTTCTTTCCCACTTTGGAGGAAAGTATTAACCTCATTAATCTTAATATTAATGACTTTACTTGGACGATAGTTCAACGTTTTTTCTTCAACACTCACTATTTCGCCTGTGATTTTGAAAGTAGCATTTCTGCTTCTCCTCAGCTCAGAAGCTAGTTTTCTGGCAGAATCTAATTCTTTAGGTATATATTCGATCTCACTAGCATTAACAAACGAAACGGCATAACTATGATCAAATGGAATAAATGTTGTTTCTGAAAAACCAGAAGGGAATGCTTTTTTATCAAAATCATAATCGCCTAATTTGCTATTGACTCCAACAAAAACAACTTTTTGACCTTTCGCTTTAGCTAACCGTTTATTAAGCACGGGCTTAATCTGCTGAAATAAATCATGTTTAGTAAATTCATCTCTAGCATTTTTGTACTCGTTAGAAATAAAGCCAGCTAATTTATGCTCGGGGCTTCTAATTTCAGCCCTTGATTCGTAAAAGTAAAACGCATTTTCATCAGAAATTCTTTCAGCTTCAATTGAATCTTCAGAGAAAGCATTAATAGAAAATAAAATTCCCAAACAAATTAAAAGTATATTTTTCATTATTTATCTCCTAAACTATAAACTAGCTAAACCAATTAATCCAAGTAACACAGGTGACGTTATTAGACCAACAAAGGTAAGTACCCACGCTAAAGCATTAACCCCAATACCTGTTGCACTTTTACTTCGAATAGCTATAACACTGCCAAATATAGTAACTATAGCTGCTATTGGAACAAATATAGTTCCTAAAAAAAGTATTCCTAATATTGCCAGAAAACAAGATATTAATCCTGCTGTCATACCTGCATTCTTGTTATTTATTTTTACTTCTTCATTCATAATTGCCTCCTGGGGCGTTGGTTAAAAAAATCGATATTTGTAAGCTCTAACGGCTAAACTCAGCGGCTGGCGGTAGCCAGTCCGCTGGAGTGTTTTGTTATGCGATAGCAGCACAACCATTTTCTTTCACAATCCGTTTCTTTGAGGGAGGATTATTAGCCAGATATTTCTCTGGTCTAATGGGGCGCTTTACCAAATTTCCTCCGCAATTTGGGCATATACCTTCCAACATTTCATTGTTACAGCTAGTGCAAAAAGTGCATTCAAATGTACAAATCATCGCTTCTTCCGAAGATGGAGAAAGTTTTTTTGCACAACATTCACAATAAGGTCTCAATTCTAACATTTTCTTTCCTTCTTTGTTTGGTTAAAAAAGCACAACTATTCATTAAGTTCATTAAGTTGCCTAAACGGTGTATCACAACACATCAAAAATGTCGCATAACGCTGTAAGCAGGGGCGCGCTTTGCGCGTCCCTTGGCTTACCTTGTTATGCCTACTTGTAATTGTTTGGCAAATACTCTTTCCCAACCAACCATAAAAATATATCCAATTGTCTGAGAGAGTAGGAATTTACATTATAAAACTCTCTAAGAGCTTCTATTGATTTAATAAATTTTGGATAGGATTTTAAATCTTCATTCTTGAATTTATTAAATTTATCTACTTTTCTATAGTGTCTTAGCATTTTATCAACATATGAGTCATAAATAGGAAATTTATCTGGATTATGGTGACTACAGTATTTTGATGCAAAAGAATAGAATTTTCTTACTTTTGGAACCCGTGCTATATCATTGACCAGTATTAAGTCACCAGACTTTAATCTAGAATCTATATTAAGACTCAATATGTGCTTTGCTACAGTGAAAGTATCAAAGATATTAGTGCTATAAAAGTCATTCAATACACTGACTTTTAAAAGAATGCTTTCAATATCGTCATTTTCGGAGCAGTGAACTTGAAACAATTTACCGATTGAATTTTCTTGAAGGGTATATTTTTCCAAAGTATCCCATTCATTAAGATACTTAGATATGGATTCCTTACATGGTTTGGGAATAGCTCTCATTCAATACACGGCATAACGCCCGCAGCACGGGGCCAATTGGAACGAAGTGGAAATTGGTCCCTTGCCTGCGTTTGTTATGCGATTACTCGAATATCTCATAATGCCTTTCCACATTTACTGATACTTTTCCCCAAAATGAGTTTTTAACCCTTTCTTGGTGGGCTAGAAATGCAGATTTATCAATAAACTCTTCATGCACATCAAATCGATTTGGGTTTTCTTCGGATTGACTTACGCTGAATATTAAGCAGCCAGTTTCATTAAGTGATAACGCTTTGTGATTTTCAAGCTCAACTATAACAGCTGGTAAATCCGAAGATGGTACTAGAATAAACCCTTTTAACACTACCCTAGCCATTGACTCTCTCATAGCGCATAACGCTGTAAGCAGGGGCGCGCTTTGCGCGTCCCTTGGCTTACCTTGTTAGAGCTTTATTTTTGCTATTTCTTTCCCACTTTGGAGGAAAGTATTAACCTCATTAATCTTAATATTAATGACTTTACTTGGACGATAGTTCAACGTTTTTTCTTCAACACTCACTATTTCGCCTGTGATTTTGAAAGTAGCATTTCTGCTTCTCCTCAGCTCAGAAGCTAGTTTTCTGGCAGAATCTAATTCTTTAGGTATATATTCGATCTCACTAGCATTAACAAACGAAACGGCATAACTATGATCAAATGGAATAAATGTTGTTTCTGAAAAACCAGAAGGGAATGCTTTTTTATCAAAATCATAATCGCCTAATTTGCTATTGACTCCAACAAAAACAACTTTTTGACCTTTCGCTTTAGCTAACCGTTTATTAAGCACGGGCTTAATCTGCTGAAATAAATC
The DNA here is from genome assembly GCA_965204215.1 of Pseudomonadales bacterium. Lineage (GTDB taxonomy): Bacteria > Pseudomonadota > Gammaproteobacteria > Pseudomonadales > GM7GCV1 > CBDBDZ01. Next base: position 567,346 of record CBDBDZ010000013.1, read on the forward strand.
ATGTTTAGTAAATTCATCTCTAGCATTTTTGTACTCGTTAGAAATAAAGCCAGCTAATTTATGCTCGGGGCTTCTAATTTCAGCCCTTGATTCGTAAAAGTAAAACGCATTTTCATCAGAAATTCTTTCAGCTTCAATTGAATCTTCAGAGAAAGCATTAATAGAAAATAAAATTCCCAAACAAATTAAAAGTATATTTTTCATTATTTATCTCCTAAACTATAAACTAGCTAAACCAATTAATCCAAGTAACACAGGTGACGTTATTAGACCAACAAAGGTAAGTACCCACGCTAAAGCATTAACCCCAATACCTGTTGCACTTTTACTTCGAATAGCTATAACACTGCCAAATATAGTAACTATAGCTGCTATTGGAACAAATATAGTTCCTAAAAAAAGTATTCCTAATATTGCCAGAAAACAAGATATTAATCCTGCTGTCATACCTGCATTCTTGTTATTTATTTTTACTTCTTCATTCATAATTGCCTCCTGGGGCGTTGGTTAAAAAAATCGATATTTGTAAGCTCTAACGCCTCAAGCAGAGGCGCCAGCTTTGCTGGTGTCCTGCTGGCTTGACTTGTTAGGTATTATGACTAGCATAAGTCTCATTTAAAATACGTTTTTTGGAGGCGTATAGCCAAATAGCACCAAAAATGAAAATAAATACCATAGTGACTATTGGTAAAGGTGGGTTAGTTTTTGCTAAATTGTTAAAAAATAGTATATGAACAAAGAGCTCATTAGACGTAGCCCCCAATAGACCTAGATAACTCCATATCATTAATTCATAGTGAATTAACAACCAACTTTTTATTTTTTTACGGAATATAAGAACTAACACGCCCGCGAGAACAGTAGCTAAACTAGCTATTGCAGCCCAGTGAAAAATACCCCAGCCATAATTAAATAACCCATAAATTCCAAATGCCGTTAAGTTTAGTATTAGCATACTAACAACATATAACTTGCCTAAAATCTTATGCTTCAATGTGCCTTTAATATTGAAAAGAACTAAAGCCCCAAAAGCTAAAGAACTAAAACCTACTATCGTATGTAATACTTCTATCATTATTAATCGTTTTTAAACCATTACATCGCTTTTCTTACACGGATCTCGTGTTTCTGAACTTTTTTATCAATTTTAAATTTGGCTTGTTTCCAACTTGCTCCTGACATAAACCCATTTGCATTATTTGAGTAGCCATACAATTCAGTAGGAATTCCGAAAAAATTGAAATTCATTTTTTTATCATCATTTTTGTCATGAAATAATTTTATACCGTAATCTCCGAAAGGAATTTGGGCAAAATTGATAATCATAGTACTTCCAGTTACTGGAATAGTTTGACGGCGTATAGCTTTACCGCTTTGATAATTTTCTTTACTAGAATAAAGTCCAACAAAAACACTTCCCCCAGTTTTTTGTAACCCACTAACTTCAAGGGTCAAGGTACTCTCTTCTGCAAGGCTTGTAGTACTAGCCAATATTATAACTACTATAAATATTAATTTCTTCATATTACTCTCTCATATTATTTTGTGGTAACTATAACTAATACCTAACGCCCAATTCAGCGGTGGCTTTAGCCATCCGTTGCAATTGACTTGTTAGGCATAATCTTCCCAAGATTGGTTGTTTAATTTCATTGCTAACTCTTTTGGGTTTTCACAATCTTTAGCTATCTCTTTAAAATATTTTTTTGAACCTTGTAAGCCTCCTTTTGATAGTTTATAAAAATTAGTACTATATGGCTCACCTAAAATAAATACTTGGTATGGCTTTTTACTATTTTCTCTAACTCTCCATTCTTTCCCCTGAATTTTAGAAATAGCTAATGCCTTCAAATCTTCTTCATTTTCTTCCGAGTTATTCCATTTAATATTACTATCTTCTTGATTAATTGATATAGAAACAACTGCACGAATAAATCTAATTTCAGCTACTTTCTTATTCTTATAAGGACCAAAAAATTTTGCTCGTCGGTGTTTATATGCACCTCCTGTATCAGGGCACATATAGACATCATCATCTCTAACCTCATTTACAAAGCTAGCACAATTTACGACATCTAGTAAATATTTCCATTTTGGAAATAAATTAGTTTTATCAAGGTAGTCTTGAAACTCAATAAATACCATTTTTAACCCTTCACTCATACTTACATTTTCAAAGGCTGACACAAAGTCTTCAAATGAAATTGCCTGTACTATGACATTATTATTTTTGCCATAATCTATCGTATCTTGTAAGCGTTTCTCTACACTATCTGGATCAATGTTGCCTAAGAGAAACACAACTGAATCAGTATGTTTATCGCTCCTTAACCCTTCAATGTGTTTTTTTATTTGACTACTATAAAACCAATCATCAATTTTAGTTTCAAAATAAATACTAAAACCTTGTTGCTTAATAATTAAATCAGGGATACTTTTCTTGCTTTTTGTTTGTTGTTCAAAAATTGGTCCAATTTGAAGCAGACTATTATCTGAAGCCAAGTTAGATATGACTTCATCAAATGATTGAGGGTTCTCTTGATACAACATTTTCAACATCAAACCACAATAATTTGTAATCCGATTTTCGCCAGATTTGTAATTAGAAAAAAATGATATTGGTCTGCTCATGGAATTGTCTCTAATGCCTAACGCCTTAAGCAGAGGCGCGCTTTGCGCGTCCTTTGCCTTAACTTGTTATGTTTTAGTATCTTAGCCCTGAAACAATACAGCGGTTTGCGGAGCCTGCTTGTGTAAGAATTGCACGCACAGTCTTATTTTGTGATTTTGCTGTCAATAACATAGAAAACATCAGTTTTCCTTTCTCTGTTGATGCATTAAGGTAGTGATATCTACCTGCACATGTACCTTCTGATGCTCCTACTCCTATAGCTGTTTCAAAAACAACGATAAAAGCACTGCCATTTTCGTTCCCCTCAGCAATTATTTCACTTATTTTCACATGAGGAGATGTACCCGCTATTCCACTTAGTGGAATAATTAAAATTACTACTAACAATAAATAACTAATTTTCATATTAAACCTCTTTTAATTAAGAATAAATAATTTAAAAAAACATAACGTCCGCATAATCGGCAAACGCCGCGCAGCGGGGTTTGTCCGGTAGAAGCCCAAAGGGCTGGAACGAAATTCATGCGCTTGTTATACGGCGGCTGGCACAATGCTTGTCTGTTGAAAAGGTTTAGCGAATGTAAAAGCCTGCTGGCTTGGGCCATGGCTTTGCAATATAGCCAGTTTTTCTTTGCCTTCAGCAACTGTTGGTACATGTTCTTTTGGTATCCACCACAGAGTCTGATGGACAGTTTTAATTTTACTAAACCATGCATCACGATCACGGATTAATTCAACGTGAGCAGTTTTATATACATAGTGCTTCAGTGACTCAATATCTTCCCAGACACTCATATTTACAATGAGGTTTGGGTCTTCATAGGCTTGAATAGATGTTGCATCACCTTCTTCAGTTTGAAGTCTCCATACAAAACCAGGGGAGACATCAGCCAAGGCATTGATTTCATCAAGGCGGTTAACGAAACCCTTCATGGTTCCGGACTCCATTGAATCTCTGGCCTGGGCAATATTTATTTGTGCTAGGTGAAAAGCATTCATGATAATTTTTCTTATTGAAGGCTGACTGGATGTTTTTGAGCCGTATAACAATTAATCATTGGTTAATTATATATGCTAATAGCTAGTTTGTCAAAAAAATTTCTATTTTATTTTTTTTGTTATATAATAGCTAATAATCTTAATTTTTTTAATTACCTATTTTGATAACCATTTAAAAATGGCACGAAAATTACTTGACAAAGTCACTGACAAAATACGTTTAAAGGGCTATAGCTATAAAACGGAAAAGTCTTATGTTGGTTGGGTTAAGCGTTTTATTTTGTTTCATAACAAACAACATCCTGACGAAATGGGAAAATTGGAGATTGAGCAGTTTTTAACTTATTTGGCAGTTGAAAGAAGGGTATCACCATCAACACAAAATCAAGCTATGAATGCATTGGTTTTTCTATACGATCAGGTTTTAGGTGCGTCTTTGAAAGGCGTCGAAATTTCTGCGGTTAGAGCCAAACAAAAAATCCATGTGCCAGTGGTTCTATCTAAAGAGGAAGTTAACATTATCTTGTTTTATATGTCTGGTGTATACCAATTAATGCTGATGCTTTTGTATGGTTGTGGGTTACGCATGAGCGAAGTATTGCGCTTGCGTATTAAGGATATTGATTTTGGTTTTAATAATGTCTATATCTTTGACACTAAAAGCCAACGTGATAGAGTGATTCCTTTACCACTAAAAGTAAAAGATAATCTAGCCATTCACATCCAGTCTGTTAATAAAATACACCAAGCAGATTTGAAAGAAAATCTGGGATATGTAGACTTGCCTTTTGGGTTGGATAGGAAGTACCCAAATGCCAATCGTGAGTTCAAGTGGCAGTTTTTATTTCCTATGAAGAAGATTTCGATTGATCCACGAAATGGCAAACGCAAACGGCATCATATCCTGGAATCAACATTTTCCCAAGCCATTCGCAGAGCTGTTGTCAAAAGTGATATTCCCAAAAAAATTTCAGCTCATACCTTTAGACATAGTTATGCCACGCATTTATTACAATCTGGCATTGATATTCGTACCATTCAGGAATTGCTTGGTCATAAAAGCTTACAAACTACGATGATTTATACGCATGTTGTGAAATCTTTGAGTCAAGAACGACTTATCAGTCCTTTAGATTCTGTAGAATAAATGACTACATTATTTCACTGCAAACTACCTACTATGACAAAAGCACCTTGCCAGATAAGTTTCATTCAATGGTTGATCAAACAAGGTTGTGCAGAGGTTTGAGATTGAGCGGAGCTTAAAATTTCCCTACGAATGCTTTGTTATACCTTTTTTGCAGATTTTTAATACAACAAGATCTGTGCACCTAGAACCGTTTTCATATAAGGGTTCAGCATACTTTTCTAAGAAGTAACCCTCGACCACATTAACAACATTAAACCCAACACTTTTATACAGTGAAACCTGCTTTTGACTTGTATTAGCCGTGCATATTTTGAGAGGAAGATCCCTGCTTTTTGAAATTTCAATTGCGTGATTAAGTAGCTTTCTACCAATTCCTTTATTTTGATACTCAGGAATAACTGCAAGGTTTCTAACCTCGATCTCAGCACCGGATTCAACGGTAAGTACACAAACACCAACTACCTCATTGTTAAGAGAAGCGGTATATATTTCACTTTCGTTTACGTACTCACCAACTACTTTGCGACTTGGATCTGCGAGTAATAATAGTTCCCAAAAGTTTTCATAATCATTAGCTAGTGATATTTGGATCATTCCATGATTTCTCTAAAAAGGTATAACGCCCACATTTGCGGCTGGTTTGGAGCACAGCGGAAAACCAGTCCGACAACATGCGCTTGTTATGTGTGCCGCATTTAAATGGGTACAACTTTATTTGCACAAGGACCTTTCTGGCCCCGACCAACCTCATACTCAACTTTTTGACCATCATTAAGCGTCGCATACTCACCACTACTTTGTATTTCAGAATGGTGAACAAATAAATCTTTTCCCCCATCTTCCGGTGTAATGAAACCATATCCTTTAGTGGCATTGAACCACTTGACCGTACCTTGACTCATTATTAAATTCTCAATGTTTTTGGTGAATATAAACTGTATTCCAATTTCGAATTCACCTTTCCGAAATGGAAATTATGTTTTGGCATTAGTTAGGTCGCATAACAATTAATCATTGGTTAATTATATATGCTAATAGCTAGTTTGTCAAAAAAATGTCTAGGTTCAGTACATGTGAGACAAAAGCATAAACATCAAGCAGCCTGTGTAATTTTCAGATAATACTCCATTGGAGTATCTAATCCAACCTTTTCGTGTGGTCTATAAGTGTTATAGTAACTTTCATAATCATCTAAGGCTTGATTCATCAATCTAACACTTAAACTCCCTTCATAAAAGGGATAAAACTCATAACGTGTTGTACCATTAGCCCGTTCAACACAGCCGTTTAAATCAGGACGCTTAGGTGGTAATACCCAAAGTTTGATACCGAGTTCACGACAGTATTCTTCAAATTCAGCCATAAATTCGCTACCACCATCCACTTGTATGGACTCAATAGTGAATGGGGCTTGTTGTTTTAAATACATGAGAAAGCGCTTAGCATTATGACTGGTTGCGGTACTGTAACAACGTAAGAATGTCATACCTGTTATCGGGCAGGTAGCTTTGAATTCTTTGACATTAAAGCCTTCGGTAAAACTAATACTCATATGGTCAATTTGAATCATCTGACCTACCTTCTTGGCTTTCATACCATATTGCCAACGTCTAGCATGATAACTAAATTGTCGTTTCTTTTTAGGCTTCATACGCCCGCCATAATAAAACGATACAGGCAATATCTTACCGTTTTTAATAAGTTTACTGATAATCCTACCGACGCTACTTTCACTAATCGTTTGCTGATGGTCACGAACCATTATTTTCCATATTTTACGCTTACCCCAACAACGGTAACGCTGCCTAATATGCAAAACTATTTGCTCTTGCTGTTTTGTCCATTGTGATTGACGGCGATTATAAGGGCGACGGCTTTGTTCCACTAATCCTTCCCAACCTAGCTGATTATAACGTGCGCTCCAGCGATAATAAGTGGCTCGTGACCAGCCTATTGACTTCAAACGAAGTGCTTCGCTACAACCTTCTTGTTTCAATTGGTCATAGAGTTCTAGTCTATGGATTCTGTCAATTGCTTCAGTTGGCGCTCTATCATTAATGCGCCAACTGCGATATGATTTGATTCGTAGGCTTAAGGTCTGCATGGGTAGTCTCTCTGTAAGTTAATTTAGTCAAATTACAGAGGCTACCCGACTTTAAACCAGCTTTCAAATGACCTATTAATTTGATGGAAAAGTCTTACGACTTTACCACAAATTAACAGGTGAAAAATTTAAAAAATAAGTCTCATATCTATCTGAACCTATACAAAAAAAGACTTTTCCAATATGAAATGAGTCTGAAGGAGTTTGGTGTTTCCACCATGAAAAGAGTCTCATGGTAGGTCATTGTTCATACTATGAGGATGAATACTCTAATGAACGCCGACAACTTAACCAGCATAAGTGATTTACAATCATTTTTAGATGGTACCCAAGCCATAGCATTTAAAGTGATAAGCAATAAAGATGAATGCTACCAATGGATACAAAAAACATTAATACGCTTTCGATATATCAGTTTAAAGAAGGCTGAAAAAGGCGTAGTGATTCAATATCTAATACGAATGACTGGCTATTCTCGCCAACAGTTAACGCGATTAATAAAACAATATAAGGATACAGGACGGATTATTCGACACCAATGTACACTCACTGGGTTTACCATACGCTATACTGCTGCGGATATTCGCCTATTGGCGAAGATGGATGAACGTCACAATACGCCCAATGGAGTGATGATTAAAAAACTGTGTGAACGAGCCTATCAGGTTTTTAATGAGGGTGCATTTGAACGGTTATCAACTATTTCTGTGTCTCATATTTACAATCTCCGACAATCGAGAAGCTATTTAACTCAACGTGTCACATTGAATAAAACCACACCGACTAAAGTGAATATTGGTGAGCGACGCAAGCCTCAACCCAATGGACAACCTGGCTACATACGTATTGATACAGTACATCAAGGTGATTTAGATAAACAAAAAGGGGTTTATCATATCAATGCCATTGATGAAGTCACTCAGATGGAAATTGTCGCAACCGTTGAAAAAATAAGTGAGAGCTACATGATACCTGCATTAGAGCAGATGCTTGATGGTTTTCCATTTAACATAAAAGGCTTCCATTCTGACAATGGCTCTGAATACATTAATAAGGATGTCGCTAAATTACTCAATAAACTCAATATTGAACTGACAAAATCACGTTCAAGAAAGTCTAATGATAATGCACTGGCTGAAGGTAAAAATGCTCATGTTGTTCGAAAAATGTACGGACATTCTCATATCCCTCAACGCTGGGCTACGCTAATCAATCAATTTAACCAACAGCACTTAAACCCTTATGTCAATTACCATAGACCTTGTTTATTTGCTGAATTAAAAACAAATAATAAAGGCAAAATCCGGAAACGATACCCTTATGCACTCGCTTCAACCCCTTATGAAAAGTTTAAAAATATTGAAAACGCAGAACAATACTTGAAACCGAATCTAACGTTTGAAATACTAGATACTATCGCTTATCAAATAAGTGATAACCAAGCCGCTGATGAACTTAAAATAGCCTCTCAGCTTTTATTTAAAACTATAAATATCAATGACCAAAATGCGCTCGCTTCTCAATGAAAAGACTAGCTCGCTCAGACTCATTTTAGGATTGGAATATACTCAGTCAGCAACAAATGTAAAAATACAGAAGAATTTAGTTTTGTCGAGACTCATGGTTTATTTTTTCAATGCCATCAATAATTGCAAGCGCTTTTTCATAGTCGTCATCCTGAATTACCCATAATTCAGTATTAAATCCATATTGCAGCATGGATGCATGCTCATTCTTTAAGAAAATTTCAATGCCTTCGGCTTCTAAAATATTACGAAGGTTTAAAACCGTTATGTTATCGGTATTGGTATAAACGAGTTTCATAATTTTTTGCTGAATAGTGCTGAAAGAAGGATTGGTATTGTGATGATGACAGAGTAACATATAGCATTGATATTACAACTTGAGATCTTTGCAATAAAAAAATTTTACGCTCTTACTGCGCTATTTTCGTGCTCAAACGCTCATTTACTACTCCTAAGTTGGTATATTTTTTGTCTTGTACTTTCATTGTTCGTGACATTGTGCAAAGCTCTCAATAACTCATTAATAACCGAATTAGAGAATTAATTATGAATGAAAAAGTGCGTGATCTATTAAAATCGCAAGTCTATGTCAATGGTCAGTGGATCGAAGCCAATTCAGGAAAACGATTTGAGGTATTAAACCCATCTACTGGTGAGGTGGTTGGTTCTTGCCCAGATATGGATGCCACCGAAGTTGCCAAAGCCATTGATGCGGCAAATATTGCCCTGGAGCATTGGAAGCGTACAACAGCAAAAGAGCGTTCAAATTTACTGCGAAAATGGTATGACCTGGTCATGCAATACCAGGAGGAATTAGCTATTTTAATGACCTTGGAACAAGGCAAAGTGTTAAAAGAATCGATAGGCGAAATTAGTTATGGCGCATCTTTTATTGAATGGTTTGCCGAAGAAGCTAAACGTACCTATGGTGATGTGATTCCCACCACTGCCAATGACAGAAGGCTAGTAACGATTAAACAACCAGTGGGAGTGGTATCGGCAATAACACCCTGGAACTTTCCCAATGCAATGATTACACGTAAAGCTGCACCTGCATTGGCAGCAGGTTGTACTATTGTATTAAAGCCTGCGCGTGAAACGCCATTGTCAGCATTGGCATTGGCAGAACTTGCCCACCGTGCAGGTATTCCTAAAGGGGTATTTAATGTGGTAACCAGCACTCAAAGCCGCGAGGTGGGTTATGAGTTAACTACTAATCCTGTTGTACGCAAGGTTACTTTTACCGGTTCTACTCCTGTGGGTAAGGTGTTGATGAGTCAATCGGTTGGAACAGTGAAAAAAGTATCAATGGAACTGGGTGGTAATGCGCCAGTGATTGTTTTTGATGACGCCGATTTAGAGAAGGCAGTAGAAGGTGCTATTGCATCAAAATATCGCAATTCGGGACAAACCTGTATTTGTGCTAATCGCATATTAGTGCAAGCCAGTATTTATGATGAGTTTGTCAAAATTTTTACTCAGAAAGTTAAAGCTTTGCAACTGGGAGACGGGCTGGATGCTCAATCTGACTTAGGTCCGCTAATTACTGCTCAAGCAGTTAATGATATGAAAGCATTTATTGCTGATGCAACTGAAAAAGGAGCCACGATTGAAAGTACGCAACATCAACCCGATAAAGGCAATTACTTTCCCGCCACTGTAATTTCCAACGTACCAACCAGCGCCAAAGTCTTTAGTGAAGAAATTTTTGGACCTATTGCTCCGCTGTTTAAGTTTGAAGATGACGAAGAAGCCATCGCAATGGCAAATGATACAGAATTTGGTTTAGCCGCCTATATCTATACTGGCAGTCAATCGCGTTGCTGGAAAATAAGTGAAGCCATAGAGTATGGTATGGTAGGTGTTAATGAAGTTGCTATAACCTCAGATGCTATCCCCTTTGGCGGTGTTAAAGAGTCGGGTTTAGGCAGGGAAGGTTCAAAATATGGTATAGATGAATACACTGAAATTAAATACATTTGTATGGGAGGTTTATAGCGCGGCTTAACTTCAGCGACTGACTGGTCACCCAAAAAAAACCGTGGAAAAAAAGCCACTTAGCCTGTTTGACGCAACCATTATAGGTTTTGCGTTACTTACTTTGGTAGGCGGAGCAATTTTTTTATTTGGTAATAACGCACTTTCTGGTGGCACACAAATAGCCTTAATTTTGGTGGGCTTTATTGCCGCCTTGGTCGGGCTTAAAAATGGCTATAGTTGGTTGGAATTAGAAGCCAATATTGTCGAGACATCATCACGCACTATTGTGCCCATACTTATTTTCCTGGCAATTGGCTCATTAATTGGAAGTTTTATGCTGTCGGGCACGGTACCAACCTTACTTTATTTTGGACTTCAATTACTTTCACCAACTTTCTTTTACCCGCTTTGTTGCCTGATTAGCGCTTTAGTTGCAATGTGTATTGGCAGTTCATGGACTACAGTAGCTACCATTGGCGTTGGGTTAATGGGAGTGAGTATTGGTTTTTCACTATCTCCGGCTATTGCTGCTGGAGCTGTTATTTCAGGAGCTTACTTTGGCGATAAAATGTCGCCATTGTCTGAAACTACCAATTTAGCACCAGCCATTGCAGGTAGTGAATTATTTGAACATATTCGCTATATGAGCTGGGTTTCAATACCCAGCTTTATGCTGGCACTGATTATTTTCTTTACTATTGGCATTGTTGCCTTGCCGCAAACCAGTACAGTTGATGAAATGCAGCAATTTTTGAATGCACTAGATGCAAACTTTGTGATTGCATGGTACCAACTTATTCCCATAATTGTTTTATTAGTTTTGGCGGTTAAGCAAGTGCCAGCATTGCTTGCAATACTCTTTGGCACTTTAGCAGCCTGTGTTTTTATTCTGCTGTTTCAGCAGGAAACACTACAAGCTTTTATTGAGCGCAAACAAATCGGTTCAGAATTTGCTTCACTTAAAGCCATTTGGGTGGTGCTGTACGACGGTTTCGTTCTATCTTCTGGCAACGAAAGTGTCAATACTCTTTTGTCTCGAGGAGGAATGGTATCCATGCTAAAAATGGCATGGCTGGTAACCTGTTCCATGATGATGGCGGGTATTTTGGAAAAAATAGGTTTTATTGACTTGTTAATGCGCAGTATGTTGAAGTTGATAAGTTCAACAGGATCATTAATTGCCACTGCAATGTCCAGCAGTTTAGGAGTCAATATTTTAACGGGTGACCAATATTTATCTATTGTGTTACCTGGTCAAATGTGGAAAACCGAATTTGTCCAACAAAAGTTGGCTTCGGTTAATTTATCCAGAGCTCTGGAAGATGCTGGTACAATAACCTCTCCATTAATTTTTTGGAATGCCTGTGGCGTATTCATGGCAGCATCTTTAGGAGTAGCCACATGGCATTATTTACCCTTTTGTTTTTTTAATTTAATTAACCCCATTATTGCACTGATGTGATGGACGCCTCCTAATTGGCGTGAGCCAGAGCGGTATCTAGGTACCCGAATCTGTGCTATAAAACACATTTTAAACTTCGGAGACATCCATCATGAGCCATTGTACTCGCATCAGTATCGACCTTGCAAAAACCATCTTTCAAGTTTGCGTATCTAATTATCCTCATCAAATAAAATCGAATAATAAATTGAAACGTAATCAATTACATGACTACATTAATAAATTTGAACCCTGTCTTGTTGTTATGGAAGCATGTTATAGTTCTCACTATTGGGGACGAGAATTTGAAACGATGGGGCATCAAGTAATGTTGATTCCACCGCAACATGTTAAGCCTTTTGTTCGCGGGAACAAAACTGACCATAATGATGCGATAGCTATTATGGAAGCGAGTTATCGACCTAATTTACGACCTGTATCAGTTAAAAAACTGTATCAACAAGATTTACAGATACTCATTAACGCAAGAGAGCTAAAGGTCAGATATCGAACCGCACATATCAATCAACTACGAGGCTTTTTGAGTGAATATGGGATTATCATTGCACCCACAAAAATAGCTTTATTCAATGCGTTACCGCTATTACTAGAAGATGCTGCTAATGGATTAACCCACACAGCGAGGAATTTAATACACCATTATTGGAATGATATTAAGCAACTGAATGAATCAATTGAATCCTTAGAACAAGAGTTGAAGCAGCATGCATCAACACAGCCTAACTATAAACTCATTCAAACTATCCCTGGGATTGGACCGATTATTGCAGCTAACTTTATTGCTAGTATTGATGTTCATTCATTTAAAAATGGGCGAGAACTTTCTGCATATCTTGGGTTGACACCAAGAACTTTTGCTAGTGGCAATCATTCATCACAAACGGGTATAAGCAAACGAGGTAACCGAATGTTAAGAACCTTATTAATTCATGGTTCACGAACAGTAATGCGGTGGTCTTCGGGTAAAGATGATGCGTTAAACCAATGGGTGTGCAGCCTTGAAAAACGAATTGGGAAACCGAAAACAATGGTAGCCCTTGCTAATAAACTTACTCGTATTATTTGGGCGGTATTAACAACCAAAAAAGCATTCAATTATCCACCATCACCATTGATGTATAGTAACTAAGTCTATAACCAATAATTATCTCATCTTAACGATTGCATAATATGATGAAAGTAAACGATTCCCTTCCTTATCAAAAACCTGTTGTATACCAAGGATTTTATATTCGATGTACTGATTGAGGATGATAAGGGGCGGATCTCATCAGGGGCAGGTAATCGATACCATCAACAGCCCGAATATATGGTTGCAATCGTGACTCTTCACCATTAGTAACGTTAAGATACATTATAAAATAACATCTCTTCTTGGAATGAATTTATAAGCTAAATAAAAGGAAGGCGTTGCCTTCTACCTGTCCATACCAATATATTTCCTATATTCACTGTGTTCCAGACACAGTGCAGGCATCCTGCCTTTATGGTCTATATTGATGAGTCCATATCAATAGCTAACATTTTTGCTGCTAATGGATTTTTAGTGCTTGTAATTTAGGAGGCGTCCATATATGGTATACGCATTTAACGACATCAAAATTAAAAGGATTTAGCTTGCCAAATATCGCATACCTTCTTCTAATCCTTTAACAGTTAAAGGATACATTTTTTCTTCAATTAATTCGCGAATCATTTTGTTTGACAGAGTGTGCTGCCAGTATTTTTCAGGCTCTGGGTTTAACCAGATCAATCGGTCAAAATGCTCAGTTAGACGTTGCATCCACAGACTGCCAGGTTCCTGATTAAAATATTCGCTACTGCCTCCTGCGCTGGTAACTTCATAGGGTGACATGGAGGCATCGCCCACAAAAATAATTTTGTAATCGTGCGGGTAAGTTCTGATAAGTTCGGAAGTGGGAACAACATCTGATTGTTTGCGTGGGTTACTTTTCCAGACAAAGTCGTAAATAAAGTTGTGGAAATAAAAATATTTCATATGTTTGAATTCCGTTTTGGCGGCGGAAAACAATTGTTCGCAGACATTGACAAAGGGGTCCATCGAACCACCTACATCAAATAGCAAAAGCACTTTAACGGCATTGCGGCGTTCTGGTCGCATTTGAATGTCTAAATAGCCTGAGTTGCGAGCGGTTTGATCAATAGTATGGTCAATGTCTAATTCTTCGGCGGCACCTGTCCGTGCAAATTTACGAAGCCGTCTAAGTGCCATTTTCAGGTTGCGCGTTCCCAGTTCAACTGAGTCATCAAGGTTTTTAAAGTCGCGTTTATCCCATACTTTTACTGCACTTTTATTTTGGCTTTTGCCACCAACGCGAATGCCCTCCGGGTTGTAACCGCTGTTGCCAAAAGGTGAAGTGCCACCAGTACCTATCCATTTGTTGCCGCCTTCATGGCGTTTTTTTTGCTCTTCCATACGCTTTTTAAATTCTTCAATTAACTTTTCTAAACTGCCCAGCGATTTAATCGCTGCTTTTTCTTCGTCGGTTAACTGTTTTAAAAACTCACTGCGAAGCCAATCTTCGGGAATGATACTTTCCATTAGTGAATCCAGCGATTCAAGTCCTTCATAAAAAGCGCTGAAGGCCTTGTCGAAGCGGTCATAATGTTTTTCATCTTTCACCAAAATGGTGCGCGAAAGCGAATAAAAGTCTTCCATATTGGCATAGACTAAATTGTGCTCAAGTGCACGAATCAGGTCCAGATGTTCGCGAATACTAACGGGTACGCGGTGTTGTTTAAGGCAAGTAAAAAAATGCGTTAGCATTGTTATTGAATGGTTTATGCGACTATTCAGGCGTTTTCACGGCGGTGCATAAATGCTAACCGCTCTAACAGATGAACGTCTTGCTCATTTTTAATTAAAGCACCGTGTAATGGCGGTATTATTTTGCGAGTGTCGCGCTGCTGAAGTAAATCGTTGGGGACATCGTCAGACATCAATAATTTTAACCAATCAATAAGCTCGGAAGTTGAAGGTTTCTTTTTTAAGCCTTTAATTTCACGCAAATCAAAAAACACTTGTAAAGACTCATCAACCAATTTTTTCTGAATGTCAGGGTAATGAGCGTTAATAATCAATTTCATGGTTTCGCGGTCAGGGAAATTGATAAAGTGAAAAAAGCAGCGGCGCAAAAAGGCATCGGGTAATTCTTTTTCGTTGTTACTGGTGATAATGATAATAGGGCGATGCCTGGCTTTAATGGTTTCACCAGTCTCGTAAACAAAAAACTCCATTTTATCTAACTCAAGCAATAAATCATTAGGGAATTCAATATCGGCTTTATCAATTTCATCAATCAACAAAACCGCTTGTTCGTCACTGGTAAATGCATCCCAAAGTTTCCCGCGTTTTATGTAATTGTTAATATCATTGACATTTTCAACCCCTAACTGTGAATCGCGTAATCTGGCAACGGCATCGTATTCGTAAAGTCCTTGTTGGGCTTTGGTAGTTGATTTAATATGCCATTGAATTAGCAGCTTGCCAAGCGATGCTGCCACTTCCTCGGCTAGCATGGTTTTACCCGTTCCAGGCTCGCCTTTAATTAACAGAGGGCGTTGTAGAGTTACCGAGGCATTGACTGCCATGCGTAAATCGTCAGTTGCTATATAGTTATCGGTACTTTGAAAAGACATAAGTTTGTTTTAAGTGTGCTTTTAAAATCATCTGTAACGCTGAATATTTATTGTGATTGGTATAAAATCAGCGCGGCATTTTAAAAGGATAAGCGCAGTTTGTATACAACAAGGCTTGCAGCCAGTGAGAATTGGCAAATTAATGGTTTTTTATGGGCGAATTATTACAGTCCAACACCTGCACTTCGACTTTGCCATCTTTTAACAGCGCACTAATTTTTTGATCGGTGGATAACTGAGAGACTGAGGTGATAGGGCGCTTACCATCCATTAAGATACTATAGCCACGTTCCAGGACTTTAACAGGAGCTATGGCTTCAAGTACAGCGGCTTGGGAGTTTAATTGTTGAGCAAGCTGTATGATTTTAGAATGTATGCAGTTTTGTAAACGCTCTGATGCAAAATCGAGGCGTTGACTTTGTTCGCGCAGGCGCCCTATTGGGTTAATTAAGACAGACTGCAATTGTTGTAAGTGGTGCCGTTTGCGTTGTATGAGTTGAGTTTGCTGCTGGTTTAACTGTTGGTAATATCGCTTTAAGAGACTGCTTAGTTCTAACCAGTGTTGCGAGGCTAGTTCAGCTGCAGCAGTTGGAGTAACGGCAGTTTTTGATGCAGCATAATCGGATATGCTATGGTCAATTTCATGACCTACTGCGCTGATGGTGGGGATAGGGTGATTTGCTAACATTCTTGCCAGTTGTTCATCGTTAAACGCCCATAAATCTTCTAGCGAACCGCCACCTCGCCCGATGATGATAAGGTCAATATTTAGTGTCGTGGATTGTTTGAGCATAGTTAGTAAACTAGACACCGCTTGTTGTCCTTGTACAACGGCGGGTAGTACCGCGATTTCAATCATCGGCGCGCGTCGTTTTAATGTATGAATCATATCCGCAATGGCTGCTCCTGTATCAGAAGTAATGAGTGCTATACGTTTCGGGTACTTGGGAAGGGGTAGTTTTTTATCCTTGTCAAACAGCCCTTCAGTCAAGAGTTGTTGTTTAAGTTTTTCGTAAGCTTTGTGCAGTGCGCCATCGCCAGATAGCTCCATGTTATTGACGATCAATTGATAGTCGCCGCGCCCTTCATACAGACTGACTTTGCCAGCAAGCAGTACTTCCATACCTTGAGCGGGATTGAGTTTACAATTGCGGTTGGCATTGGCAAACATAGCACAGCGAATTTGGGCTTTGTTGTCTTTTAAGGTAAAGTACCAATGCCCGGAAACTGGTCTGGATACATTGGATAATTCGCCTCGAACCCACAGCGAAGGCAACTCAGTATCCAGAATCTTTTTAGCGCGGCGGTTGAGATCGCTTACACTTAAAATAGCGCGAGTGTTGTCAGACAACATGTTGTAGAAGATATTTGCTGCATTGTTGGCTATCAAAAGGCCAGTTAATTTCCTTGTCACTGGTGCTACAGCCCAATACGGGAATATGCCAGCCGTAGCGTTTTTTTAAATCAAAACTTTGAGTAATATCAATTTCCTGCAATTGAAATGTGTGATTTAACTGACTGCAGGCTTGGCGAATGGTTTGTTTGGCATAAAGGCATAATTCGCATTGGGGTGAAGTGTATAAATACAGAATTATTGTTGATGTTGAAATGACCACAACTGGTGAATACGCTGGCTTTTATGACTGCTTTGAAAGTCTTTGTCGATGGATTGACAGGAAATATCATTAATATGGTAGGTACTATCTAAAGATGTATCAAGTTTAAATTGGCGTTTGTTAGTAGAAAAATACAAAATACCATTATCTTTGAGCATGGGCATAATCAAACGAATTAACTGATTGTGGTCGCGTTGAATATCTAAACTTTGCGCCATTGATTTGGAATTGGAGAAAGTGGGTGGGTCGAGTAAGATAGTGTCAAAGGCTAAAGGGTAGTTGGCCAGGTATTGTTGCTGTAACCAGGCAATGCAATCGACTTTTAGCAATTGATTACCCTGGGTTAATTGTTCTGGTTCAAGGCTGCGTTTGTTAAAGTTGCAGGGCAATTTATTCAATTTAAAATTGTGTTGCGCCCAACGCAAATAGGTGTTTGACATATCTATATTTAATGTTGATGCAGCACTTCCACAGGCTGCGGCTATACTCAAACTGGCGGTATAGCAAAATAAATTAAGAATTTTTTTGCCATTTGATTGTTCTTGCAACCAACGCCTTAGCGGACGGTGGTCTAAAAATAAACCTGTATCCAAATAGCGTTCAAAACTGGTATTAAAGTGCAAATTGCCTTCAGTTACGCGGTGAAAGTTTAATTGGAAGTCGATATTATGTGGTTCAAGGTTTCCTTCTACACCGTATTGGTTAGCCCCTTTTTGTTGTTGCCTGCAACGTAAATGAATGTTATTAGTATCAAAGCCTTGTTGTTCAGCAAAGACTTGTAGTGAGCGAATTAATTGACGTTCTCTAAACTGAGCCTTTTCCAAGGCAATGGATTTTGGCGCTTTATAGCTCTGTAGAACAATGTGTTTGCCGTAGATATCAATGGCGGCTGCATATTCAGGTAAATCGGCATTGTATAGACGGTAGCATTCCAGGTTTTCCTTTTTTAGCCAATGTTTTAATTTACTGAAGTTTTTATTCAGACGGTTGAGCACCATGGTGGACTCATCGCTTAGTTGCTGGCGCTTTTCGGTGTCAATAAAGGTATCGGTGGACAAGCGAAACAGAAGTAATTGACACTCTAAACTTCCATTGTAGACTTTGTATTGTTTATGGCTGTGAATGCCAATGGCTTTCCCCAGTGTTTTATCCGATACAATCACTGCAGCGTTCCAGCCGTTAAGTTGTTTCATAAATTGCCCTAGTTCAGTATATAAGCGATTAGGTTGAAGGTCACTGCCCAGACGCTCACCATAGGGAGGATTAGTAATACACAATCCTTGAGTGGGTGGCGACGCTATTGTATTTTCTTCAATATTGCGTTGCTCAATATGAATCCACTGTTTCAACCCCGCGCGTTGGATATTGTTTGCTGCATGGTTAAGTACTTTGGCATTACTATCATAGCCAGTAATGAAAGGCTTTTTTCTGTAGTTACAAGTGGCCACAAATTGGGCTTCTGCATCGTTGACAATACTTTCCCACAGCGACTGGTCATGCTGTAACCAGGAGCTAAAACCAAAACGGGAGCGTTTTAAATTGGGGGCCATATTGAGTGCCATCATCGCGGCTTCAATCAGTAGTGTACCGCTGCCACACATTGGGTCGATTAGAGAAAGGTTGTTTTGGGCTAATATTTGCCATTTTGCGCGGTAGAGGATTGTGGCAGCCAGAGTTTCGCGCATTGGGGCAGGACCTTGTTGCTGGCGATAGCCTCGTTGGTGCAGAGATGCTCCTGATAAGTCAATTGACAGAGTAATGGTGCCACGGTGCAGCCTTGCGTGTAAGGTAATATCGGCATGAGTTTGGCTAATGTTGGGTCTTTGATCACCTTGTTCCAGGAAATAGTCACAGATGGCATCTTTAATGCGTTGCGCTCCAAAACGACTGTGGCGAATGGTTTGTGAATGGTTGCTGTGAGATGGTACACCCATTACAAAATTAATCCACAAGTTATGAGATGCGAGCATGTGCTGATTCCATTCAAAAGCTTTTACTTGATTATAGAGGTTAAGGCTATCGTCTGAGGCTTGCAATAGCGGCATTAAAATACGGCTGGCACAGCGGCTCCACAAACAAACTTTAAGTGCTGTTCCGATGGAGTTGCCATAAAAATAGACTCCGGCCACACTGGTTTTGGTTTGAATTGCGCCTAATTCAATGAGTTCTTGCTCTAATACCTGTTCTACGCCTTTGGCACAGGTGGCAAAAAAGGCATTATTATTCATTCACTCCAAGTTGTTTTTGTATAGCGTTTATAGCGTCGGCAATAAGTTGAGGGCCTGAATAAATAAATCCTGTATAACATTGGACTAGTGATGCGCCCGCTGCAATTTTACTGGCGGCATCGCCTCCGGTAATAATACCTCCAACGCCAATAATGGGAAGTGCATCGCCAATATGAGATTTGATATTGGCAATACATTCTAGCGACTTTTCAGCTAGCGGTTTGCCACTTAATCCTCCAGTTTCGCTACTGTCAGGATATTGCTCTACACCATCCCGGCGAATGGTGGTATTGGTTGCAATGATGGCATCCATATTAAAGTTTACAATTGAGTCAATGCAATCATGTAATTGTTCAATACTGTTGTCGGGAGCGATTTTAATAGCAATGGGAACACGTTTGTCAAAGTGTTGTGAAAATTGCTCGCGTGCATTTTGCAGGTGACACAATAGTGACTTAAGTTGCTCGCCAAATTGTAAGTCGCGCAAACCAGGCGTATTCGGGGAAGATAGATTAATCGTAATGTAATCAGCATAGGGATATACGGCTTCCATGCAAAGTGTATAGTCTTCTTCGGCTCGCTCCAGCGGCGTTGTAGCATTTTTGCCAATATTAATACCCAACACGCCCTGGAAACGGCGTTTCTTAACCTGGGCTACTAAATGCTGTACACCCTTATTGTTAAAGCCCAAACGATTAATTAATGCTTGCGCTTCCGGAATACGAAACAGACGAGGGCTGTCGTTACCTGATTGAGGTTTTGGAGTCACGGTGCCAATTTCGACAAAGCCAAAACCCAGTTTTCCCAACCCATTAAAGTAATCACCATTTTTATCAAGACCTGCCGCCAGTCCTACCGGGTTTGGGAATGAAAGTCCCATTACTTCCACAGGAAATGGTTTTACGTCAGGGGTAAAAGTTGAAAGCAGGTTTAAACGCTCGCCTGCACCAATAGATTCCAGGGCGACATCGTGTGCCAATTCGGGAGGCATTTGAAACAGCAGGTTGCGCAGACATTGATACAGCATTATCGTTTTCTCAATTCGCGGCGCAATATTTTGCCGACATTGGATTTGGGCAATTCGTTTACAAACTGAAATTGTTGTGGAATTTTATATGCAGTAAGTTTTTCTCTACACCAATTTTGCAACTCAGTTTCGCTGATATTTGCGTCACCAGTTAAAACGACGAAGGCTTTGACAACTTCGCCTGATTTTTCATTGTCGATACCAATACAAGCACTTTCCAGTACATCGGGGTGTTGGTCAATGACGCCTTCAATTTCGTTGGGAAAAACATTAAAACCAGAAACTAAAATCATATCTTTCAGGCGATCGACAATATACAATTGACCTTTTTCATCAAAACGTCCCATATCGCCCGTTCTTAACCAGTGTTTTGAGGTAATGGAGTTGTTTTGGTTTTTACTTAGCTTCCAATAGCCTTTCATAACCTGAGGGCCTCGAATGCAAATTTCGCCTGTCTCGCCTTGCGCCAGAGGGTTGCCAAATTCATCGGCAATCATAATTTGGGTGGAAGGCATGGGCAAGCCCACACTACCAGTAAAGGTTTTGGTTTCGTAACTGGTAAAGGTAGCGCCTGACGAAGTTTCAGTCAAACCATAACCTTCGGCAATGGAAACACCAGTGATTTTTGCCCATTTGCTGGCGGTAGACTCTCGCAGTGCCATGCCGCCACTTAGTGCCGTTTTCAATTGAGACCAATCCATACTTGTGAATTTTGGGTGTTCCAGCATGGCGTTATACAACGTGTTGACACCAATGATTAGCGATAGTGAGTGTTTTTTGATTACTTCAAACATGCTGTTTAAGTCTTTAGGGTTAGCAATAAGAATATTGCGCATGCCCAAACTGTAGCCAAATATGCTGCTGACTGAAAGAGCAAAAATATGATACAGTGGAAGAGGCGTTAAAATGCTGAGTTGTTGTTGGCTATTGACCAATTCCGGGTCAGCAATTTCACGAGTTTGTCGGACAGTGGCAATCATATTGCGCTGGGTAATCATCGCGCCTTTAGATACGCCAGTTGTTCCACCAGTGTATTGCAAGAAGGCTATGTCTTCAGCTTCGATATGCACACCGAAGGGGTATTTGCCACGTGTTTGAGCAATAATTTTTGGCATGCAGATAAAGTTATCAAGTTGATAGCCAGGTATAATGCGTTTGATATACTTGCTGGCGTAGTTAAACAAGAATCGTTTAATGGGTGGGAAGTAGTCGGTAAGTTTACATATGACAATAGATTCAATGGCATTTTTATACTTTGCCTGTTGCAATACATTGGCAGCGCCTTCCCAAATAAAAATCACTTTGCAGCCGCTATCGTGAATGACATGGTCAAGCTCGCTGCTGGTGTAAAGTGGGTTGATATTAACGGCGATCATACCCGACTTTAATATGGCTTGAAAAATAATAGGGTAGGACAGGCAATTGGGCATCATAATGGCGACTCTATCATCGCTTTCCAGTCTTTGAGATTGCAACCAAAATGCCACTTGCTCTGAATAGCGTTTGACATGGCTATAAGTCAATGTCACTCCAAAATTTTCGTAGGCAATTCTGTCGGCAAATTTTAACGACGCTTCATCCAGTATTTCAATAAGGTTTTTGTATTGGCTAACATCAATGTCAGCTTTGGCTGTAGCGGGGTAAGAATTTAGCCAATAGGCTTTGGGTTCAATCCCAAGTCCTTTGAAAAAAACTTTGTTTTCCGGGTGAAAGGCTTCGTCGTACAAGCGTTTAGCAATACTGTTTAATTGTTGCTTGTTGTCTTCAATATACTGGTGGCCTGTTGCCATTAAGGCCTCAATATTTTCAGCTGTAGCATTATCGAGAGACGTTTTAACCGTATCGAGCAGTGGCGGATTAATTCGTGTGTAGTTATAGGGGTTGTCAGCAAATACTTGAGTTAATTGGTTGTGAACATTCTGCCTATTGCCATCGATCATAATACTGGCAAAATTGGAACCCCAATTAATGGAACCCCATTGTTTGGCTTCTTCGCTGTCGATATTGAGTGCTCGGCTACCAGTACCCAGGGAAATCAGGTTCATGTTTTTAGAACCGGCGCCTTGGGAAAGTCGGCGAAATTCAGAGTAGGCAATTAACCCTGGATTATAGGCTAACATAACACCGTCTACACAGAGCCTCGTTTCATCACCTGTCAGGTTGTTAACTTCTGCCAATGGAAAAAATGTTGGTGCAGACGCTGTTGCTCTAGCAGCATCACGGCGATAATAGTCATATTGATGGTTGTTTTTTGCGGTGTATGATTTAAAGTAATGGGCTTCCTGAGCGTTTAAATCGTAAGCGGTAACTAAAGAGGGAGCAACCGAAT
The DNA here is from genome assembly GCA_965204215.1 of Pseudomonadales bacterium. Classification (GTDB taxonomy): domain Bacteria; phylum Pseudomonadota; class Gammaproteobacteria; order Pseudomonadales; family GM7GCV1; genus CBDBDZ01. The sequence goes on from CBDBDZ010000013.1 coordinate 590,059, forward strand.
CTGACACTTTTAAAGAACCGAAGTATTTTTTCATCACTTCTATCAGTGCTGTGTCGTCATATTTGGAGTCCCTTAAACCAAAGCCTGAGGAGATTTTGCGCAGTAGTTTTGAACTAAAAATTTCAGGACCGGAAACCCGGTAAAAATCCAATAGTTCTTCTACGGTAAATTTGGGTTTGCCTTTCTCGTCAGGTGTGGTTAGGGCAAGAGCCATAATTCCTCCAGTAGAGGTACCAGCAAAAAAGTCGATACACTGAGCCAGACGAATGGAGTCATCATTGCCCAGATTTTGTATTTGTTTTTCGATATGGCTGAGAATAGTACAGGGGACTATACCCATCATGCCGCCACCATCAATCGAGATAATTGAGTACATATAGAGTGTCCGTATTGTATTAGTGTAAGTTGAAGGCTGTGTAGATGATTTTAAAGAAGGCTAACGAATTAAGTCAATAATGGTCATGGCGGCTTTGCCAGTACCATCGGGTAGACCTAGTGTATCATCTATCATATTACCAGCGTGGTCTTTGGCTGCTTTCATTCCTTTTTCCATGGCAGTTTCTACCATCTGCCCTGCTACATCGCCACCTGAATCGACAGCTTGCTTAGCGATGTCGCCACTACTGTTAACCGTTTGCTTGATAATATTACCGCCAGTTTTGATTGTTTCGGTCGCCACTGCTGATGCCATTTTAACGGGGAGCGTTGCAACGGATACGGTTGCATTGGTAACGGCTGTGCAGCCAGTCATTACAGCAATGAGTAGCAAAAATACGGTGCGATCTATATGGCTCATACTGGGTTATTATTAAGTTATAGCCTGAAGTTTTTTAACAATTCTTTGGCTTTGTCTACATTGTCTTTGATGGCTTCGTCCACATCTTCGAGGAGTTTGCCATTGTTACGGGAATTTTTCAATTGATTCAGCTTTTCCGTTGCTTTTTCCTTCAGATAATTAACATTAAGACTAAACGAATTGTCCAGTCTGTTGCTAACAAAGATCTTGCGAATAGCGTTTGACAGTTTCTCGAAAAGTTGTTTGGCAATTTCTCTGGCAGTTGCACCACCAGATTTTTTGCCTAAATTGGTTAGCACTAAATCGGGTAAATTTATTTGCTGGTTGATGTCCTTGCCAAATACTTTAACGTGAGCTCTTACTTTAGCATCTTGAAGTATGAATTTTTTGATAATAAATTTTTTCTCAGAATGAACTCTGGTTTCTTGTGCATTGTTGCTAGATTCAATGCCAGCCACCTCTCTGTTTTTTTCAATGCTCTGTTCAATATTGGCTTGTAAGGTTTCGATGTTGTTACTGGTTTTATTACGTTCATAGCTAATACTGGGGGCAACAATTTTAACTAAATCAATGACAGTTACGTTTTCAAATACGGTGTCGGCATCAACATTGATTTTAATTTCACCAACGCGAAACAGATAAGGAGTTTTATCGAACCCCTGGGGGTTGTCTATTTTAAATTGCTCAATGGTGCTAGTGCCATTAAATAAAGAATAGTCTAATTTGCCCAGAGTGACTTCAGTTTTAGTGGTTTGAGTAGCAATATCTTCAATGAGTCCTTTTAAAAATAGATTGGGGTAAAAAATAATAACCCCTAAACCGACAACCAAGGTAACAATTACGGTTAAAATAAGCTTCAGTATGAATTTCATATAACCTCCAATAAATAGTTCATTTGAGTAAGGCGAGTCAAAATGAAGGTAAAAAGTAGCGCACCAGTTTAGCACACTTCTAAAATTTTTTTATTGTAAAGTTCTTATTCTAAATTAACGCTTGACTTTATGTACTGATGTGATGGACGCCTCCTAATTGGCGTGAGCCAGAGCGGTATCTAGGTACCCGAATCTGTGCTATAAAACACATTTTAAACTTCGGAGACATCCATCATGAGCCATTGTACTCGCATCAGTATCGATCTTGCAAAAACCATCTTTCAAGTTTGCGTATCTAATTATCCTCATCAAATAAAATCGAATAATAAATTGAAACGTAATCAATTACATGACTACATTAATAAATTTGAACCCTGTCTTGTTGTTATGGAAGCATGTTATAGTTCTCACTATTGGGGACGAGAATTTGAAACGATGGGGCATCAAGTAATGTTGATTCCACCGCAACATGTAAAGCCTTTTGTTCGCGGGAACAAAACTGACCATAATGATGCGATAGCTATTATGGAAGCGAGTTATCGACCTAATTTACGACCTGTATCAGTTAAAAAACTGTATCAACAAGATTTACAGATACTCATTAACGCAAGAGAGCTAAAGGTCAGATATCGAACCGCACATATCAATCAACTACGAGGCTTTTTGAGTGAATATGGGATTATCATTGCACCCACAAAAATAGCTTTATTCAATGCGTTACCGCTATTACTAGAAGATGCTGCTAATGGATTAACCCACACAGCGAGGAATTTAATACAGCATTATTGGAATGATATTAAGCAACTGAATGAATCAATTGAATCCTTAGAACAAGAGTTGAAGCAGCATGCATCAACACAGCCTAACTATAAACTCATTCAAACTATCCCTGGGATTGGACCGATTATTGCAGCTAACTTTATTGCTAGTATTGATGTTCATTCATTTAAAAATGGGCGAGAACTTTCTGCATATCTTGGGTTGACACCAAGAACTTTTGCTAGTGGCAATCATTCATCACAAACGGGTATAAGCAAACGAGGTAACCGAATGTTAAGAACCTTATTAATTCATGGCTCACGAACAGTAATGCGGTGGTCTTCGGGTAAAGATGATGCGTTAAACCAATGGGTGTGCAGCCTTGAAAAACGAATTGGGAAACCGAAAACAATGGTAGCCCTTGCTAATAAACTTACTCGTATTATTTGGGCGGTATTAACAACCAAAAAAGCATTCAATTATCCACCATCACCATTGATGTATAGTAACTAAGTCTATAACCAATAATTATCTCATCTTAACGATTGCATAATATGATGAAAGTAAACGATTCCCTTCCTTATCAAAAACCTGTTGTATACCAAGGATTTTATATTCGATGTACTGATTGAGGATGATAAGGGGCGGATCTCATCAGGGGCAGGTAATCGATACCATCAACAGCCCGAATATATGGTTGCAATCGTGACTCTTCACCATTAGTAACGTTAAGATACATTATAAAATAACATCTCTTCTTGGAATGAATTTATAAGCTAAATAAAAGGAAGGCGTTGCCTTCTACCTGTCCATACCAATATATTTCCTATATTCACTGTGTTCCAGACACAGTGCAGGCATCCTGCCTTTATGGTCTATATTGATGAGTCCATATCAATAGCTAACATTTTTGCTGCTAATGGATTTTTAGTGCTTGTAATTTAGGAGGCGTCCATATATGGTATAGTAAAACTGGACCTTTCAAAGAAGGATACAATGTTAACTTTTATCAATGAGGTGTTACATGACAACCAAACGAAAACCCACTTGTAAGGCTTATCAAAAACTATTGAAAAACCATTCAACAAAGTGTCCAGTTTAGTCGGCCAATACATGCTGTCGTTCAAAGCTAAGTGGAAAATGAAATTGTGCCCAATTTCATTGTCTGTCAAGCCCACTGGAGTTAAGGTTAGCTGCCCTGTCAAATAAAATGAAGTAGCGAAAATGACAGGTCAAGTAATTAGTTTAACCCAAATTATGCATTAGAAATCTATTACACACAATAATGACTTCAAAAACAGGCGCTTGCTCGAAAAATAATACTCACCATAGGGTGGCTATGCCTGCGTTTATTGTTCTTGCGCGAGCACCTGTTTTCATTGCCATTTTTGTGTTCATTACGAAGTCTAATGCATAATCTGGGTTTAATTGGCGATATTGGTGGCACCAATGCGCGTTTTGCCTTTGCTCATCAAAACGAAAATGGCACTATTGACATGAGCAATCAAGAGCAAGTGAAATGCGAAGATTATTCAAACATTTTTGATGCCATTGACTGCTATCTAACTCGAAATTTAAATGGTCACAAGTTGGTATCAGGCTGTTTTGCCATTGCAGCTCCTATAGGTGATGGCAGCCGTGTCGATATGACTAATAATCATTGGGGCTTTGAAACAGAAAAATTGCGTAAAGCATTGGGAGTGGATGCGTTTTCCATTATCAATGATTTTGCTGCTATTGCTTATGCGTTGCCAAATTTACAGCCAGCCGACTGTTTGCAATTGACTCAAAAACCTATTAGGTTCAAATTGCTCAATGAATCACAAACTTATTCTGTGATAGGCCCCGGTACTGGCTTAGGTGTTGGTGGATTGATTTCTTGTGAACAAAAATTTCATGTGCTAACCTCTGAAGGTGGTCACGCGACGTTTGCGCCTGGCAGTGAATTAGAAGTTGAATTGTTCTATGTGTTAAGAAAGCGCTATTCAAGACTCTCGTATGAGCGAATTTTGTCAGGTTCTGGGCTTGTTAATCTTTACCAAGCTTTTGCTGAAGTTGAAGGTGTGGAACCGCAAAATTTGGAAGTCAGCGCTATCGGTCAAAATGCAATTGATAACAACGATGAGCTTTGTGTTAAAACGCTAAGTCAATTTTGTGCAATACTGGGTTCTTTTGCCGGCGATATCGCACTGGTTTACAACGCCATAGACGGGGTGTTTATTGCTGGAGGCATTATGCCGAAGTACCAGCAATTTCTATTAAACAGCTCTTTTATGCAACGCTTTGTCAATAAGGGTCGCTATCAAAGTACAATGGAAAATATACCCGTTCAGCTAATTACGCATCCGAATCCTGGTTTGTTAGGCTCTGCATCAAATATTTTGGCACAGTAAAGGAACCAGACTTAATTGCAATTACCTGTTAATCGGTATTTGTGTTCAATTTGACCTTGACGCTTGTCAGAATCGAACAGTGGATCATGTAAAACTTCGTTTGCATAATCTTCAGTTTGGTCAGCATAGTGTATGGAACTTTCATCCAGTGTTGCAGAGCCGTATTGATGTATCCCCTGTACACTCAGTTTTCCATTTTTATCCCATTCCACGAGATAGTATAAACCATCGCCTGCTACATTGGTATTGTATCCATTTTTTTCAATACCGGTTCCGTATATTGCTCTTAAGGTATCAGGGCCACCGCCTACAGGGAGGTTTAACTAAAAAGTCTGTCTTTGCTGCAGCTTTTCCTTTAATTTTAGCCGCGGTTCCACGATAAAATGCAGTACTCTCTTCAATAATTTGCCAGTTGTCTTCAGCTTGTGCATAGGCAAAGCCAAATGCTGTATCTGCATTGGTTTTTCCAATCACATGGGGTACGCCCAAATAATTGCGTTCAATGGTTACATCATAGGAGTCGACTAATGCGCAATACTGATTGTAAATGTGAGTTTTGGAAATGAAAGTCGATTGACAACTCGCTATGCAGGTAGCTAACTAGTGAGATTTTTGCGATTCGTGTAAACATTTTAAAATCCAGTGCCAAAAAATTTGATAGCAATAGTGTTGAGAAAAACCAGTAGTAAAATGAGAGGAATAAAAGTTTTGATGGCAATATCACAATATTTTTGAAACAGTGATGAAGCGATAGCGTTATCGCCAATAGCCAGTTCTTTGTGGAATTCGCTCATGCGCCATTTGAAAGCGACAAAAACACAAATAATAAAGCCGTTAAGTGGCAATATGGTATCGTAAAAAATATCGTAAATCACATCGAATAGTGATTTGTCTGCACCTGCATAGCTTATCAGCTGTGTAAGGGAACCAACACGCCCGAAGGAAAGACTGCAAGCTATAGCAAACAGGCCGCCAGCAATACCTAAAATAATTAGACTTTTATTGCGGCTGTAATTAAATTTATCTTGTAGTGATGATGCAGGGACTTGCAAGATGGAAATTTGAGAGGTTAATGCTGCAAATAATACGGCCAGAAAAAAGAGAGAAGCAAAAATACTGGCGCCAATGTAACCAATAATACTTTGTAGTGATAAAAATATTTGGGGTAAGAATGTAAAAATCAACGAGACACTGGAATCTGACAAAGCAGCGGTATCAGTGGATGGGTTAAAGGCAAAAATAGCAGGTAATATTAATAAACCTGCAAAAAAAGCAACACTGGTATCGGTCAGAGCTACCCACTTGGCACCATTGGTAATGCTTTCAGATTGACTGATATAAGAGCCATAAGTAATTAAAATGCCCATGCCTAAAGACAGGGAGAAAAATGCTTGAGACATGGCGTTGCTAATAACCGAGCCATTAATTTTCGATAGGTCAGGAATTAAATAAAATTTCACGCCTAACAATGCATTGTCCAATGTTAATACAAAAATAATTAACCCCAACAGCATAATAAATAATATAGGCATTAAAGTACTTGTGACTCGTTCAATGCCTTGTTGAACGCCTTTGGCTAATACAAAACCTACTATTCCCAATACTAAAAACATATACAGGAAAATACTATTACTAACAATAAATTGTTCGAAATACTCAGGGTTGGCGAGCAGATTCAAATCGCCTTTTACGGCAAGTATAAAGTAGCCTAAAATCCATACAGTAATCACCTGATAAAATACAGCAATCATAAAGGGCGTTACCACCCCTAATATGCCTCCTATTGCCCATGGTTTGCCGCCCACTTTTAAATAGGCGCTAAGTGGGCTAAGCCTGGTGTGTCTGCCCAGTGACATTTCCGCCATCATCACAGGAATACAAATGATAGCGACAAAGAGAGCGTAAATGAATAAAAACGCTGCACCACCACTTTTGGCAGCGTTAACAGGGAAACCCACAAGGTTGCCTATGCCAACGGCAGAACCAGCGGCGGCCAAGATAAAACCAATTTTGGTACTAAACTGTTCGCGTTGGTTCATAAAGGGTGTCTACAGTATTAATTTTACATTTTTACATTGTTGCAAATCGCGGTTCAAACGACTGAGTTGTTCTACGCTTTCTGCGGTAATGCGAGTGTTCATGGATTGATAATTACCCTTACCTGAGGGTTTGATAGTAAAGGCATTGATGCCTTCAAAATTGGGGATGTGCTCCATAAAAATATTAACCACTTTTGAGGCCATGTCGGAATGATTTACTCCTATAACCTTAATCGGATAATTAGGACAGGGGAAGATGATTTTAGGCGTAGTTTCAGACATGGTTATTCTGTTTTATTCCATAATACTGAGGAAAAAGTAGCGAATGGAGTCCCAAAGACGCTGGTAAAAGGGGGATTGACCAACACTTTCAAGGCTGATTAAATCGCCCTCATAAACCACATCATTTCCCATAGTTATTTTAATAGCGCCTAGTATATCGCCATAATCAATCGGTGCTTCAATGTAATTATTGACAGTGAATTCGGCGTTAATGTTTTTACTGGCAGACCTTGGTAGCGTTAATGTGATGGGTTCTAATAGACCAATGTTAATATTGCCTTGAAGCCCTTTCCACAGGCGTTGCGATTGAAGGCTTACGTTAGGTTCATATAAAGTTCGGGTACGGAAATAACGAAAACCCCATGCCAAAAGCTTTTTTGATGCTTCAAGCCGGCGGCTGGTACTACCAGCACCCATAACCACAGAAATTAATCGCATATCATTGCGAAGTGCAGAGGCAACCAGGCAGTAGCCTGCATCTTTGGTATGGCCTGTTTTCAAACCGTCAACCGAGTTGTCTTGCCATAGTAAAGAGTTTCGATTGCGTTGCGAAATGCCGTTGTAGGTAAAACTTTTTTCTGAATAAATGGTATAGTGTTCGGGGTGATTCTGAATTAGCGCTTGTGCCAGTAAAGCCATATCGTAAGCGCTGCTGTAGAGTGATACATCGGGCCATCCTGTGCTATTGCTAAAATTTGTGTTTTCCATACCAAGCAATGTAGCTTGCTGGTTCATCATGTCAGCAAAATTATCTTCGGTGCCACCGATATGTTCAGCTAGTACAATAGCAGCATCATTACCTGATTGAACAACAAGTCCGTATAGCAGATCCTCGACTGTGACGCTAGACTTTTCATTTAAAAACATGGTAGAACCGCCAGTTTTTGCCCCACCTTTGCGCCATGCATTGGTACTCACGGTTAATTCTTGATCAAGTGTTAAACGACCTTCGGCAATTTCTTCGGCAGCAATATAGCTTGTCATCATTTTGGTTAGACTGGCTGGAGCTATTTGTTGGTTGATGTTGTTACCCGTTAATATTTTTCCAGTAGTGGCGTCAATAAGTACCCATGACTTTGCACCTAAGTCTGGCGCGGCCGGGATCAATGCCTGGGCATTGAGAGTTGCAATATTAAAGCCAATAAGAAATGCGAAAAAGAGCTTACAACGATTGAGATAGATCATTAATGTATAGGTGGTATATTAGAGTGTTATCGGTTTAGTTATGCTTTCTTACTTAAGAAAACGGGTTGAGATAGCGTCGAACTTTCAGAACAGTAATGGTATTTACCGATATTAAAGTCATGTAATTGTTCAGCCTTTGTGATTCGATTTTTTATAATCCATGCGCTCATCATGCCTCGAGCTTTTTTAGCAAAAAAGCTGATAATTTTATACTTGCCATTCTTCCAGTCCTTAAATATGGGGGTAATGACAAGTGAGTTAATTTCATCCATATTTACAGCGTTAGAATATTCGTTAGAAGCTAAATTAATCAAATATTCCGATTGACTTGTTGCTAATTGTTGATTGAGAGCATCCGTAATGGTTGATTTCCAAAAGTCATATAAGTTATCGCCTTTTTGATTACTTAATTTGGTGCCCATTTCAAGGCGGTAGGGCTGCATTAAGTCCAGGGGACGCAACAGTCCATATAGACCAGAGAGTATACGTAAATGTTGCTGCGCCCAGTTGATATCGTCCACACTGTGTGATTTAACATCAAAGCCTTCATAAACATCACCTTTAAAAGCATAAATTGCAGGTCTCGCATTGTCTGGGGTAAAAGGTTGATGCCAATTCAAATAGCGCTTCGCATTAAGGGCGGCTAGTTTGGGGCTTAACGACATTAACTGACTAATGTCATCGGGTGAAAAAGTACGCAGTTTTTCCAGTAATTGCTCGCTTTGGTTTAGGAAATCAGGTGTGCTATATGAGCCATTGAGTAACTCTGAATCGTAATCCAGCGTCTTGGCTGGAGAAATAATAATTAGCATTAATGAAAAGTAAGTGGATTGGCGTTCTGATGAGTTGGTAAAAATGTTATTATACAACGAAATTGTGCTTGTGGTATCAGGCTGATGCCTGACACCTTATGAATGAGATTATGAATGAGAAAATTACTCCAAATATGACTTTATTATTGCAACCGTCAAAGCACCAAAATTTTTTATTGTTACTACTTGAGAGCTTTGCATAATGTCACGAGCGATGTCAAGACAAGGCAAATTTGAACGAAAAAGCGGAGTTTACTGGCAGTATGTCCTATACCGCCCGGAAACCTCAATAAATAAGGGCTCCTTTAAGTCACTATTGGTATCAGGGGGCAGGCGAAATTACACTACGCAATTGGTGTATGAACCTGAAACTTATCGAGTAAAACTTGTCAATGCAGAGCGTCAGATCTGATGCCTGCCACATTACAGCAACATATACATGACTTTTGGTTCACTGATGCACTAAAAGGCAGTGAACAAGCAAGTGCAAGATCAAACTTTTGGCATGGCGTTAACGCAAATATCGATTATGATATAGAACGCCGTTTTGGCAAGCTAGTCAGTATCGCTAAAGCAGGGCAGTTAGATAGCTGGCGAGATTCTTCGGCAGGCTGTATGGCATTAATTATTTTACTTGACCAGTTTCCTCGCAATATTTATAGAGGTAAGCCAGACGCCTTTGCATCCGATGCTATGGCGCTGTCTATAACGAAACAGCTTATTGACACTGAACAATTATACAAACTACACCCTGTAGAACAGTCTTTTGCTTTGCTGCCACTAGAGCATTCAGAAATTTTAGATAACCAAGTGTTATGCGTACAGTTGTTTAAGCAGTTGAGAACTGAGCATTACAATACACAATGGCAATCGTTGCTGAACAATTCAGTTAATTTTGCCGAGCAACATTTGGAGGTTATTGCAAAATTTAACCGATTTCCTCATCGCAATGAAGTTTTGAATAGAATCAGTACCGATGAAGAATTAAATTGGCTGCAGACTGGAACTCGCTTTGGGCAATAGTCGATGCAATCTGTATAATTGCCGACTGATTTTTTTATCACAAATTTATCATTAATGAATTCATTAAATAACAGAAATATTTTATTGGGAATTACAGGAGGAATAGCTGCCTATAAAGCCATTGAATTGGTACGCTTATTAATTAAAGCAGGTAGCAGTGTACGTGTGGTGTTAACTAAAGGCGCTAAAGAGTTTGTTACGCCTCTTACATTGCAAGCGGTATCTGGTATGCCAGTTCATCAAGATTTATTAGATCCCGAAGCAGAAGCGGGCATGGGGCATATAGAACTGGCAAGATGGGCAGAGTTAATTGTGGTAGCACCAGCCAGTGCTAACTTTATTGCGCGACTGTCAGCAGGACAGGGCGACGATTTGTTAACAACACTGTGCCTGGCGTGTAAGGCACCTATTGCAATTGCGCCAGCAATGAACCAAGGTATGTGGGCAAGCCAGTCGGTCATTGATAATATTGAACGCCTTAAACACAGAGACGTTAGTATTTGGGGACCAGCTTCAGGAGAGCAGGCCTGCGGTGATGTAGGGCCGGGTAGAATGGAAGAGCCACAACAATTGGCAATACAGTGTGCCCAGCAATTTAACAGTGGACTGCTTAGTGGTAAAAAGGTAGTGATTACGGCAGGACCTACGCGTGAGCGTTTGGATCCAGTGCGTTATATCAGCAATTTTAGTTCGGGTAAAATGGGCTATGCCATAGCACAAAGTTGCATTGATGCAGGGGCATCTGTCACGTTAGTGACTGGCCCTACAAATTTGCCTGGCCCTGAAAAGGCAAAGTGTTTAGTGGTTGAGTCAGCTCAACAAATGCTGGACGCAGTGATGGCAGTTATAGAGGATTGTGATATTTTTATAGCTTCTGCAGCAGTGGTCGACTATCGTCCGGTCAATGTTAATAACCAAAAAATCAAGAAAGATAGCCATGATGAACTTATTCTGACATTAACCAAAAATCCTGATATTTTATCCACAGTGTCCAGTAAATTACATAAAGATAGCACTAATGCCATGGTGGTTGGTTTTGCAGCTGAAACAGAACATATTGTCGACAATGCCAGAAGCAAATTACAGAGCAAACAGCTAGATTTAATTATTGCCAATGATGTTAGTCGCAGCGATATAGGCTTTAATCATGATAATAACTGCGTGACTTTAGTATGGGGTGATAAATGCGAAACCCTGGATATTTTGTCAAAGAAACAATTGGCAGTCGTTTTAACCGAAAAGTTTGCCGAATACATCAATAGCCAGTGAGTGGCGATAATGAGAGATGAGGTCTTTGATTTAAGTGCCTTTCGTTCCTATGATATAAGAGGGATAGCAGGGCAGCAAATCACTCCAGACCTGGCTTTTGCTATTGGCAAAGCCTTTGGTCATTACGTTAAACAGCACAGAGTCGATGCGAGTATTGATACAAACATTACTGTAGGTCACGATTGTCGTTTAACAAGTGTAGAGCTGCACAGTGCGGTGATAGATGGCGTGATTAACTCAGGAATCAATGTTATAGATTTGGGGCTTTGTACTACACCCATGCTGACTTTTGCTTGCCAAAATGTCAGTGGTATTATGGTAACGGCCAGCCATAACCCAATGCAATATAACGGGTTTAAGTTTGTGTTTAATGGGGGAATTTTTGATGGCATGGATGAATTAATTAAGCTATTGGGTTCAGTCTCTCAATGTGCTCAAACTGCAAAAGGGAAAATCAGTTATTTTGATATTAAAGCAAGTTATTTGCAAAGTATTGCTGATAATATTAGATTGCAGCAGAAACATAAGATTATTGTTGATGGCGCTAACAGCCCGCAGGGCCAAATGGCGGTTGCTTTATTTCAAAAATTAGGTTGTGAAGTTGGGGCAATTAATTTAGATATTGACGGCAAATTTTCTGGGCATTCACCCGATACAGGTATAAAAGAAAATTACCAAACATTGCAGCGCGAAGTATTAGCACGCAATGCCGATTTTGGTTTTATGTTCGATGGCGACGGTGACCGTTGTGCTGCAGTAACAGCTAAGGGTGAAATTGTAATGCCTGATAAAATGCTGGCATTGTTCAGCGAAGATGTATTGGTTAATCGCATCAATGCCATCGTTGTCTATGATGTGAAATGCAGCAATCAGGTAAAGCATAGTATTTTGCAAAATGGTGGTGTAGCAAAGATGAGTAGAACAGGGCGTTCAAAGATATTTCAACAGCTTAAAACAAGCGGTGCCATTTTAGCAGGTGAGTATAGCGGTCATTTTTTCTTTAACGATAACTGGTTACCTATTGATGATGGATTGTATGCAGCTTGCCGCTTAATCGAAGGTTGTGAGCAGCGCAGGATGTCACTGCATAAACGGGTATCACTGCTCCCTGAAAGTTTTTGTTCACCTGAAATATTAGTAGGTATTGAGGAAGCACATAAAACGATAATTTTGGATGCGTTTGCTAAATCTTACCCCATTGATAATTTAGCTCAAGTTAGCACTATTGATGGAATTAGAATAGATTATGCCAATAAATGGGGACTTATCCGTGCATCGAATACGCTTTCCGCATTATCATTACGATTTGAAGCCTATAGTGAAGAGAGTTTAGAGATGATTAAGCAATCATTTCTTGGGCATTTGCTCACTATCGCAGAACAGCACAATATAACCGTAGATTTAGAATCGAACCTATAGAGTCCATAATCATATGAGCGAACGTAAACAGGAAATTTTAGAAGTGGTTGCCAGGTTGCTAGAACAACAGCCTCAGTCGAAAATAACCACAGCCCTGATAGCCAAGACCATCAATTTATCGGAGGCTGCACTATATCGACACTATCCTAGTCGGCGACGCATTTTTATTGCTGTATTAGAGCGAATAGAGGAGCTGTTAATACCACGCATTCATACTTTGTATAATAGTGATTTAAGTTGTTTGCAGCAAAGTCAGCAGGTTATACAATTGCTATTAGCCTTCGTAGAAAATAACAAAGGTTTTGCGCAGTTATTGGTAGGTGCTGGTTTGGATGATGCTCAAATTACCAATGCATCGCAGCAAGTCATATTGAAAATAACCACAATTATTAAACAACAGCTGCGCGATGCGACTTTAAGTGGCAAAATGCGTTTACATGCAGGCGTGGACGTGATTACGGCGCTGATGATAAACCAGGCTCAAGGTTTGCTTATTCAGTTTATTCGCGATCAATATAAAAGTCAGCCTAGTGCCTTATGGTTAAGGCAATGGCAATTGTTAGAGCCAGCTTTGGTGGAGCGGTGATGATAAAGTCAAATAGCAAGAAGTTTATCAGCCAACAATTAACAGAATTTTTAACAAATTCACCCACTCCTTATCATGCTGTATCCAATATGGCAACAATGTTTGAGGCGGCAAAATTTATTCGATTGGACGAAAGTATAAATTGGGATATCAAACCCAATCAAAGTTATTACTGCATCCGCAATGATGGAGCTATATGTGCCTGGACAACACCAGCTTCAAAAGCAGCGTCGATGCGTTTGGTTGGAGCACATACCGATAGCCCATGCCTTAAAATTAAACCCAAACCGGAATTGCGTCAATACAAAACCTTGCGGCTCGGTGTTGAGGTTTATGGCGGGGCATTATTGTCCACCTGGTTCGATAGGGATTTATCGTTGGCAGGCAGAGTGGTGGTAAAGATGCCTGGTAATCAATTGCAAGTGGTACTAGTCAATTTTAAGCGCCCAATTGGAGTTGTTCCCAGTTTGGCAATTCACCTCAATCGAAGTGCTAATAGTAGCCAAGGTATTAATAGTCAAACTGATTTGCCAATGGTGCTGTGTATTGACAGTGCAACTGAGGTCAAGCAATTATTGCAAGAGCAAATTTTACAGGAACACGACAGGCGCGATTTGGAAATTATGAGTTTTGAACTCTTTGCCTATGATACACAACCTGCTTTAATAACGGGCTTAAATCACGATTTTATTAGCAGCGCCAGATTGGATAATTTACTAAGTTGTTATTTAGGTGCCAAGTCACTTATTGACAGCAATGCGGTTGCAAGGAATGAATCTTTTAACTTATTTATTGGTAATGACCATGAAGAAGTGGGCAGTCAAAGTAGCAGTGGTGCAAAGGGATCCTTTCTCAGCGATGTTTTACAGCGTGTATTAAACGAGCAATTAGCAGTTATTTCACAACAATCGTTAATGCTGTCAGTAGACAACGCCCACGCTATTCATCCTAACTACCCTGATAAGCATGACTGCAATCACGGACCTACCATTAACTCAGGACCTGTAGTTAAATTAAACAGTAATCAGGGCTACGCTACTAATGCGTTGGGGGCTTCCTGGGTGGAGTATTTGGCACAACTGGAAGCTATTCCGATTCAAAAGTTTGTAGTGCGTAGCGATATGGGTTGTGGTTCTACCATCGGTCCAATAACAGCAGCCAAAATGGGCATTAATACGGTGGACATAGGAGTGCCTCAGTGGGCAATGCATTCGGTGCGAGAAACAGCTGGCATGGTAGACTGTCAGTATTTATATGATTTACTCAAAACTTTTTACAATTATTCAGGTTCATTAGCTATTACATCGCTTTAACATAAGCATGAAACAAACCTCATTAACAGGAATTACCACCACTGGCATACCGCATCTGGGTAACTATGTAGGTGCTATTCGTCCTGCAATAACCAGCAGTTTACAAGTTGATCAACACATTCAACATTGCTATTTTCTGGCAGATTATCACGCTTTAATTAAATGTGTTGACCCAGTAAGGATTCGACAGTCAACGCTTGCTATTGCTGCCACCTGGCTGGCCTTTGGATTAAACCCTGATAAGGTTTTATTTTATCGTCAATCAGATATTCTTGAAATTCCGCAATTGACATGGTTGTTAAACTGTGTGGCTGCAAAAGGTTTGATGAACCGCGCTCACGCCTATAAGGATGCTATTGCCACCAACTCGGAAAGTGGCGAGGATGCTGATTTTGGTGTAACCATGGGGCTTTTTAGTTACCCTGTGCTAATGGCAGCGGATATTTTAATGTTTAATGCCAATTTTGTACCTGTTGGGCGCGATCAGGTTCAGCACCTTGAAATTACTCGTGATATAGCGCAGCGTTTTAATCATTTATACGGTAAGTATTTCAATATTCCAGAAGCAATTATCGACGCTAATGTAGCGATACTAAATGGGCTGGATGGGCGTAAAATGAGCAAAAGTTATAACAATACGATTCCATTATTTTTACCGTCGAAACAACTGCGCAAGCATGTTATGAAAATTGTGACGAATTCTTTAGAGCCAGGTGAACCCAAATCAACTGAAAATTCCACTTTATTCCAAATTTGGCAAGCATTTGCCAATGAAGAGCAAATACAAGATATGCGAAATGCTTTTGCTCAAGGAATTGCCTGGGGTGAGGCGAAACAGCAATTATTTGAATTGTTAGAAAGTCAGTTACAAGAACCGCGAGAACGCTATAACGAATTAATCAATAGTCCGAAAAAAATAGAGGCTATTTTGCAGTCTGGAGCAGACAAAGCGCGTAAATTATCAATGCCCTTCATGCAGGATTTGCGTCATGCAGTAGGTATTCGTCAATTGTAACATATAAGATGAGCGTTAAACTATCCATTAGAAACGCTGCGTTAAATTTGCTTGCCCGCAGGGAATATAGTGCCATGGAATTGCGGCGTAAACTATATGTGAAATTTCCTGACCAGCATCAAGAAGTTGAAACAATTTTAATCGAGTTACGGCAGGAAAACTTGCAAAGTGATGAGCGTTATACAGAAATGTTTATCCGTTACAGGAGTAATAAAGGACAAGGTCCCGTCAAAATACGTTTTGATTTGAAACAATCTGGTATAGATGAACAATTAATCAATGACAATTTAATTTATGCAGAGATAAACTGGGAAGCTATTGGCGTTCAAACATTGGATAAAAAATTCGGGTGTATACAAAGGAATATGGTCAAAAACTCTCAATTGAAAGCCAAGTCTCTGAGATTTTTAGCGCAACGCGGGTATGATTCTAATCTATGTTATAGTATTTGGCATCAATTTTTAAATAACGCGTATCATGACTAGAAAGAAAATATTACAAAGTTTGCTGGGGTTGATTCTTGCATTTCCAGTTGCTGCATTTGACATTCAAGGAAAATGGGTAGAAGGTAGATTACTTATAGGTAAAGCTGCTCCTGGTTCTGTTGCTAAATTTGAAGGCAAACTCATTCCAATAGGTGAAGATGGTTTGTTTATCGTAGGTCTGCATAGAGATGAACCTCCAACTGTTACCCTGGAAATTGTAGATAGTGCAGGCAATACGTTAACGGGTGTTTATCAAGTAACAGACGGAGAGTACAATATTCAAAAGATTGAGGGTATTGCTAAACATATTATGCAACCGAGTGAAGCTGATTTAAAAAGAGCAACACAGGAAAATATAGCTATTAGTAAATCTCGAAAAAACATTAGTAAGCGCCAAGACTTTTTAAACGATTTTATCATTCCTGTGGATGGAGCAACCACAGGAGTTTATGGCAGTCAGCGCGTCTATAATGGCGTTCCTGGTCGACCTCACTATGGGTGGGATATTGCTGCACCAACGGGTACACCTGTCAAGGCACCTAATTCAGGATTGGTAATTTTTGCACAAGAAAATACCTTCTATTCAGGCGGGTTGGTCATTATTGATCATGGCTATCATTTATCTTCCTCATTCTTACACTTACATAAAATTCATGTTAAAGTGGGTGAAGAAGTTGCCAAATCGCAGATCATAGGTGAAGTGGGAGCGACAGGAAGAGTGACTGGTCCGCATTTAGATTGGCGCATGAATTGGGGAAAACGAAGAATTGACCCTCAAAAACTTATTGATTTCTAAAAAATAATACTTTTTTTATTTTTTTACACTAGTAACTTGGACAGTTTAGAAAGATTATGATTTAATACTCCTAAATTACATAGAATTTTTTTGATTAAATTAACGAGAGACACATATGAAATATATGAATTTTTACAAAGCCAGCATGGCTTCGCTAATGATTGCATTTGGCTCTGCTGCCTTTGCTCAAGCGGGTGCTGGAGCAGGAGCAGGTTCTTCAGCTGGCGCAGCGGGAGGTATTGCGGGTCTTAGTGCTGCAGCTATTGCTGGTGCGGCTGTTGCTGTTGCGGCTGTAGTCGTTATTGCTACGCAGGACGATGATCCGGCAGAGGTTCCAGTTGATCCAATTGATCCTATTGACGATACTACGCCAGATACTGATACGGATGTATCAACAACAACAACATCTACTGGTTTGTAAACTTAGCTTTTATTGTTAAAAAACGAGGGTACTTCCCTCGTTTTTTTTTGTCTAAACCAAGTGGGTATTTATAAGTTTATTTTCGTAATTGCAAGTTTGGGCTTGTGCCCAAATTTATGGGCAAATAGCGCTTCAGACTTTGGTACAGTGGGATTAATTGACATGCCCACCGCACGCATGAAGGCAGATGGTACTTTTAGTGCCACCATTAGCCGGCAGGATTCTACGGATATTTATAACTTAAGCTATCAAGCTTTCCCCTGGCTTGAAACCACCTTTCGCTATTCTATTTTTGACCCTAGAGAAGATTTTGAGACCTCAAATCTTAACTTAAGAGATAGAAGTTATGGCGCTAAAATTTTGTTATTTGGTGAAAAGAAATACCGACCAGCAGTTGCAGTAGGTTTAAGAGATGTATTAGGAACTGGTGTTTTTGGTTCTGAGTATGTGGTAGCTTCTAAAAACTGGCAACAATTTGATGCCAGTTTAGGTATAGGTTGGGGACGCTTATCTGGCAATGATGCTTTTAGAAACCCTCTGATAACAATCAGTGATTCATTTGAAAATAGAGATGCAAGTGTAGGTTTAGGTGGCGAATTTTCATTTAATAACTTTTTTAGCGGTGAGCGAGTCGGTATTTTTGGCGGTATCAGTTACGATATACCCAAATACAATTTAAGATTAATGACAGAATATAATTCTGATGATTATACACGAGAAGTTAGTACGGGCGTTTTAGATTTAGACTCAAGATTTAGTTACGGCGTTAATTGGAAACCGATACCAACAGTTGAATTAGGTTTAAGTTGGCAGCATGGCTCTGAATTGGGTTTGCGCATCTCATCTAGTCTGCCATCTAAAAATGAACCCGGGTTCAAACGCCCTGAATTAAAATGGAAAGATGTTCATACAAA
Source organism: Pseudomonadales bacterium (assembly GCA_965204215.1). GTDB lineage: Bacteria > Pseudomonadota > Gammaproteobacteria > Pseudomonadales > GM7GCV1 > CBDBDZ01. The sequence continues at coordinate 608,438 of CBDBDZ010000013.1, forward strand.
AAGTGATTGGGGTGAATATTCAAGCTCTGAAGTCATTGTCGAATATGATAATTTAGACTCTCGGCAAACTAGGGTTCAACTGAGTGATAAGTGGTTTAGACAGCTGTATAAAAGATTTAAAGCATTGAAATTGACGTTAGCAGCGGTAAAACTTATTGGTCAAGGTCATTTGGCTCTTGAATATTATAATCCTGGTTATACCTATCAAATAGACGCGGTTAAGGTGATTTATGAGCAGCTTATTGTGGATTTACCACTAGAGATAAACCAAATAACCTTGATTAATATTGATAATGGGATTAGATCATTTAGTACTACAATTCCTCTGAATCGTAATTTTCCGAATAAGATATCGACTAATAATATTGCTTTTAATTATACGGACAAGCTTGATGCCCCGGATCAATCCTATCCCTTTAGAAACCCTTTTGTTAAATGGAGCGGAGACTTTGGTATACGCAATTCACTTTTTGCGCCAGAAGCACCATTTCGTACTCAGCTTAACTTTAAAATAAGGGCGAAGGTAAGTTTTTCAAAGAGCGCTTCTCTTAATGCCAGTTATGTTATCGATATCGCTAATAATTTTGATAATAGCATGCGTCGTTCAGATAGCGTCTTACCAAGAGTGCGTTCGGATATCAATCTTTTTCTCGAAGAAGGTGCATCTGGAATAAATACATTATATTTTGTCAAGTACGGTCAAGTATCACCCAATACCGTTTACAGAGCCTACGCTGGTATTTTGGAAGAAATGTTTACTGGCGTAGGTGGTGAAATTTTATATAGGCCTGATAGAAGTCGTTTTGCTTATGGTTTAAATTTGAATTATGTTTTTTTACGAGACTTTGAAAAAAATTTTGCGTTACAAGACTATGAAGTCTTTACTGGTCATGCGAGTATTTACTGGGCATCGCCTTTTGATAATTATGATGTAGCCGTGCATATAGGTCGCTATTTGGCAGGTGATTTTGGTGCGACTTTTGAGGTCAGTCGCTCTTTTGCCAATGGTTGGGAAGTCGGTGTTTTTGCCACCTTTACCGACGTGCCGTTTGAAGATTTTGGCGAAGGCAGTTTTGATAAAGGTTTGAGAATTAGAATACCTTTGAATATTTTTGGTGGCAATACTAAGCGGACCAGAGGAACTACCATTCGCTCAATTCAACGCGATGGTGGCGCAAGGCTTAACGGTCACGGCACCACGCTTTGGCGACAATTACGCTCAACGCACTATGACCGGATATCCACGACTTTGGATAGATTCAATCGCAATTAATTATAATGAATTATGCTAAAAGTTAAATTAATAATCTTTTTGATTTTATTGGTGACTTTAGGAGCTTGTTCGTTTAAGTCGAGCCAATATAATTTTACGAAATCCACTATTCTGTCGTTTAACAAACCAGAAGTATCTGTCAATGTTGAAGACGCGTTTTGGAAAACGACTATAGCGGGGCGTGAACTTGAGTTACTCCCTGTGGTTTTTGAACAAGGCGTTCGCTTTGTAAGTCGCGGAGGTACTGAAATTGACTTTGATAAATCCTTATTTAGCGTTGTGGCAGTTAGAGGTTGGGAGTCTATAGGTAATGATGTGATTATCCGAATCATTGATGATGTGCCTGGCTCAGGGCGCCCCAACTTTATGAAAAAGCACCAAACTAAAAAGGGAAAAACCTTAAAAGTCACTTGTACCCCTTACGCGCCATCCAGTAAAAGGCTATATACGCGTAACTGTATCGAAAATGCATGGAAGTGGTGGGAATATGAAGATAAAATTTATTTAAACGATGCAGGTGAAGTGAGCAAAATCGAAGCTGGGGTCTGGATTAACTCTGAACCTTTGATTTTAACCTGGGTAGGTCATAAAGAATAAACCTGGTCAAACTTGTTGGTTAAGATTTCTGCGCTTTTTTGCGCAACAGATTCAAAAGAAGGAATGAGATTTTTAGGCTTGGCAGCGGACAAATAATCCTTCATTTGAGTGACAGGCGTATTCAAACCACAAGGATTGATACCATGCCAAGGAGCCATGTCCATATCTATATTCAAATTGAAACCGTGATAGCTACAACCGCGTTTAATCCTTAAACCCAGCGCCGCTATTTTGGCACCATTTAAACTGCTATTGGCATGATTAATATAGACTCCAGGAGCATCATTTCGCGCTATGGTGGGAATGTTCCAATGTGATAATATTTCAATAAGACTTTGCTCAATAGCCACTACAAATTCGCGCGTATTGAGTTGGTGACGTTTAAGGTCAATTAATAGATAACCGGTCAATTGACCTGGTCCGTGGTAGGTAATTTGCCCGCCTCTATCTGTTTGAATGATGGGTATTTGGCTATTGATATTGGGTAGCACATAATCAGGCTTGCCCGCTACTCCCTGAGTATAAACGCTGTGATGTTCCAATAACCAAATTTCATCTTCGGTATTGCTTGTACGTTCACAAGTGAATTGTTGCATTGCAGTGAAAGTTTGTTGATAATCACAAAGGCTCTTATGGATGATTTTCATAATCTAATATTATTTAGCATCAGAAATCACAATGCCAATGTCCTTCATTTGTTTAATATATTGTGAGCGGCTTTTAGGGTTTTTATCCAGCAGGATGGATTGGCGAATATGCGGTATGGCTTGTTCAAATTGACGGTTATTTAAGTAAAAGGCCGCCATATTGCGTTCAATACCTACCGTTTTTCCCAAATGGTTGCTCGCCTTTTGGTAGTACATGGGTACAGACGCTGTATCGTTTAAAATCAGGCTGGCCAAAAACATAGACTCAAAATATATTGGATGTTTTGCAATCCACGCTCTACCGCTACTATTAATATGATTATAAACAGGGAGTAGTGCCTTCGCGTCAAATGCTTCCAGATGCATTTTTAATTCCAGAATATCGGGCTTGAAATACTCAGGTGGAACTAGTTGGCGCAAGCGTTTCAATGTTTCAAGTGAGGCTTGTTTATCACCCATATCGCGTAAATTTACAGCTAAATGTTCAGTGGCTAAATAGTTTTGTGGCCAGTAATCCAGTATGGCTTTTTGTACCTCAACATTGGCGGCATACTGCTGCTGATGGTAAAGCCTAAAGCCTAGTATTCGGAGAGTCGTTATGGCATCGGGGTGGTAAAACCCTTTTATATTTTTTTGAAAATAATGCTGTTTTTCAATTCCCCATAATTGGTTTGCCCACTGTGTGTTAATCCAAAATGTTGTCAATGCGAGGATAATGCTGGCAACACCTGCAATTCGCCAGGGTACATAGGTTGTTATACTATATATCTGATCAGGGGCTGAGTAATGTCTTAAAATATTGATAATGATTCCAAGGTAGAATGCTAACAGTATAGGTGGTAGTACCCATTGGTAAGGAAAGCTAAACAGGGAGTTAATTGAAAAACCTGTTAAGCAAATAGTAAGTACAGCCACTAAAAACTGATAAGGATGTTTTTTTTTGTGGCGGATAAAGCAGCTAATTCGCAACAATAAAAGTACTCCAAAAATAGTAAGTATGGCTAAGCCTACAAATCCTAATTCCACAGTGAACTCCAAATAATCATTGTGGACACGCTGAAAGGTGTTGGTAGACATCAAGTTCTGATCTTGATTAACATTGTGAAAATAACTTCCCAGGCCAGTGCCGAGCAAAGGATTATGCGTAATCATATCCAGTGTATTGCGCCAAATTTTGTAACGAGGGGCATTTTTATTAGAGGCTGAATCGACAATAGAGCTTAACTCTTGGCTACTAACTTGCCAAAAAGGGGTAAAACCCTGGTTGCTTAAATTAACTAACAATAGGGTAGAGGTTGTAATAATCAAGAGATATTTTTTATTGATGCCGATACGGAAATAAAGCAACGCTATAGCGATAAGTCCAATTTGTAATGCCATGCTTACCCATGCAGCACGAGTGGTGGTATAAAAAATAAACCCTAAAATAGCAGACAGTCCCATACAAATAGCAATACAATAATTGGATTGTTTTTGTTGCTGGAAATGATGCAATAAATAAAAACCCAACGGCATGGTCAGTACCATAATATGAGCAGCCATATTTTTGTTGGCAAATAAAGAGCCAGGAATGGAAGATTGAGCAATCCAGGATAACTCAGTCAAATATTGCAATACACCAATAACAGCAGCAATGCTGGCTGTGATAAATATAATAATAATGCTTTTTATTGTGCGATTAATATCATCCAGAGACTCATTTAAGATAATAATTGCGGTAATAAATGCGGGCATCCACAACATCCATTTATAGATAAAAAAGTCGAAATTGGTCGCCCAAAGCCAGGACATGGTGGATAACAGAAATAAGGCAAATAGCAAATACAGCAATAGTTGGGTTGGAGATACTTTAACCAGTCTGATAACAGGTTGGTTCCAGTGTTGGATGCACCAGTAAACCAGTAGAATAATAAAAAGTATTTGGGCAACAAATGCTTTTAATGTCAGTTGGCTAATAGCGATAATAGAACTGGGAAATACAGTAAAAACAGAGCAACTGAAAAGTATTGCAATAATGGTTAAAAAGTTGTGCCGCGGTATTTGCTGTTTCAAATTACGTAATCGTCTTGTTTTTGTGTTCATTACGAAGTCTAATGCATAATCTGGGTTTAATTATCATATTTTGTCTGTATAAAATCCAATGAATCATATAAAATTCTATTCGAATCACAAAGGAGCTATACTTTATTAATTCGGCATGAAAATACTGAACTAATATGTGACACAAGGAAGTGCCACCGACGAGCGATAGCTCGGTCGCGAACCCTTGAAATACAAGAAAATTCGCATATTTTCGCTAGTATTTCAAGGGTGATCAATAAAATACGCAGGAGCGATATTTTATTGCCAGATTAATAGTATGGTGCCTTAATGAAAGTAGAGTGTAGACTAGAGCCTGACACCAAATACCGTTTTTAGAAACTTATAAAAATAGAATTACCATTATTAATGATTACTGTGCAACAAACGTCAAACGCTCAGCGCAATAAAATAGATGCATTGGTTGATGCGCATCTAAACCAGCCTCATGCACCGCTGTCTCCAACAGAAATGGAATATTATAAACAGACAATACTCCACCAGTTGTATGAGCATCAAGCCACTATTATTGCACATTATTATACTGCGCCAGAAATCCAGCAATTAGCAGAATCAACAGGCGGTTTTGTGGGTGATTCGCTAGAAATGGCTCGTTTTGGAGCTAACTCAAAATCAGATACACTGATTGTTTGCGGCGTGAAATTTATGGGGGAAACTGCCAAAATTATAAGTCCAAATAAAAGAGTATTGATGCCAACGCTAGAGGCGACTTGCTCTTTGGACTTAGGCTGTCCCATTGAGGAATTTGATAAATTTTGTACTGAACACGCAGACAGAATTGTTGTAGTCTATGCGAATACATCGGCGGAAGTTAAAGCGCGTGCCGACTGGGTGGTAACTTCAAGTATAGCGGTTGATGCTGTTGATTATTTAGACGCTAAAGGTAAAAAAATACTGTGGGCGCCAGACCGGTTTTTAGGCAACTATGTAAAACAGCAAACAGGAGCAGACATGATAAGTTGGGATGGTAGTTGTATAGTTCATGAAGAATTCAAGTATAAGGGGTTATTGGAAGTCAAAGCCTTGTATCCTGGCGCTGCGGTGCTGGTACACCCTGAATCGCCAGAAGCGGTTATTGAATATGCCGATTTTGTGGGTTCAACATCACAGCTAATTCATGCAGCTAAAACTCTTCCTAATAAACAGTTGATTGTTGCTACTGACCAAGGTATTTTCTACAAAATGCAGCAAGCGGTACCAGATAAAGAGTTAATTATTGCACCCACAGCTGGTAATGGCGCTACCTGCAAAAGTTGTGCTAATTGCCCGTGGATGGGTATGAATAATTTGGAATTGATTGCCAATATTTTCACCAATACAGATAACGAAATTAAAGTTGATGATTATATTGCGTTACAAGCGAAGAAAGCACTACAACGTATGTTGGATTTTAAAAATTATATCGATAATCGTTAGTCGAGATTATATTTTTCAGGAAAAAATTTAATAGCTAAAAAAGTGCCAACTATCACGCCAACTCCGTTGGCAATGATATCATAGATGGAAAATTGTCTGCCAACCATTTGTTGTAAGTATTCAATAAGCACACCGTAGCCGAATATACATAATGCTATCGTTAAAACCCGTGCAGGGCGATAGGGAGGGAAAAAAGCTATAACACTGAACGCTGCATAAGCCGTAAAATGCAGTATTTTATCGCTTATTTGAAAACTGGACGTCGATACTGATGCATCAAGTGAACCTAATGTTAATAGTGATGTATAGATAAAAATGATTGCTAGTCTGATGGGTAACTGAGTTATCCACTTCATAATGATGCTTTAGAAATGTTACGAAAATCAATTGATAATTTAACGCTAAACGGCAATAAAAACCATCTAAAAACGACTCAATAATGTAAAATCACGCCTTGAGACCTTTGAAATAAAATTCTTTTACATTCATACTGTGTTATTTTCGTGCTCAAATGCTCATTTACCATCAGTAAACTCCGCTTTTGCGCGCGAAAATGCCTTGTCTGAGAGCAAAATCTTTTTTATTGCAAAGGTCTCACCTTATTTTAAAAAATGATATTATTGAATGCAGAAACCCAATAACCCCAATTTTTCTTCTGGTCCTTGCGCTAAGCGACCCAACTACAGTGTTGCATCATTAAAGTCTATAACTTTAGGGCGCTCACATCGATCTGGGCCAAGTAAAAATTTGCTTAAATTTGTTCTTGACCGCACCAAGTCACTACTAAAATTACCAGAGAATTATCGCATAGGAATTGTACCTGCTTCCGATACAGGCGCTTTTGAAATGGCAATATGGAATTTATTGGGCCAAAAAGTGATAGATGTGTTTCATTGGGAATCGTTTGGCAGCGGTTGGTACAGTGATATTGTCAGCCAACTACGGCTTCAAAATGTTAACAATTACATGGCGGACTATGGCCAATTACCAGATATGAGATGCGCGAATCCTGATAACGATTGTGTGTTTACCTGGAACGGCACTACCTCTGGCGTATGTTTGCCCAATGCTGATTGGATCAGTGATAACCGTAGTGGATTGACATTGTGTGATGCCACGTCAGCCGTATTTGCAGTGGAACTGCCATGGGAAAAGTTGGACGTGACTACTTTTAGCTGGCAAAAAGCATTGGGGGGAGAGGGTGCGCACGGTATGTTAATTCTCAGCCCAAGAGCAGTAGAACGTTTAGAAAATTGGACGCCACCATGGCCTGTACCTAAAATTTTCAGGTTAACTAAAAATCATAAATTGATTGAGGGTATTTTCAATGGGGTAACTATCAATACTCCTTCCATGTTATGCGTGGAAGATTACAATGATGCATTGCAATGGGTTGAATCCATAGGTGGCTTAGAGGCTTGTATTAAGCGCACACAAGCCAACTTTAATATCATTGAAGCTTTTGTACAGCAACATAACTGGATAGACTTTCTGGCGCAGGATAAGTCGAGTATTTCTAAAACCAGTGTCTGCTTGAGTTTACAATTATCTGCCAGCAAGATTAAACAATTAGTTTCGAAATTGGAGCAACAACAAATTGCTTACGATATTGGCTCTTATCGCGATGCCCCTGCGGGGATTCGAATATGGTGTGGCACAACGGTGGAAACAGATGATATTCAACGTCTACTACCCTGGATTGAGTATTATTACCAACAATTAGTTAATAAATAAAGTCATGATATCTATAAGAATTTACAACAAAATTTCCAATCAGGGATTAAAGCAATTTAACCCCGATACTTATAAAGTCAGTAGTGATGCCAGTGAACCAGATGCCATTATTTTAAGAAGCCATTCATTGCACAATGAAGTATTGCCAAAATCAGTAATGGCTATAGCAAGGGCTGGGGCAGGTACTAATAATATTCCTGTAGAAGAATATAGTAAACGTGGCATTGTGGTTTTTAATACTCCAGGTGCCAATGCCAATGCAGTAAAAGAATTAGTGCTGTGCGGTATGTTAGCTGCCTCACGTAATATTATTGAAGGGGTAAGCTATGTTCGCTCTCTAGCGTCAGAGAAGATCGATGATTTACCAACACTGTTAGAATCAAAGAAAAAACAATTTTCAGGTTCTGAACTCTATGGCAAGTCATTCGGTGTTATTGGTTTGGGAGCTATAGGTTCAATGATTGCCAATATGGCAGAAGAGCTGGGTATGAAGGTGCTGGGGTATGACCCTGCCATTTCTATTGAAGCAGCCTGGAGATTGTCCAGTTCTGTTGTCAAAATGGATAGTATGGACGCGCTATTAAAAGCATCGGACTTTATCAGTTTACATGTGCCTGTCGTCGACAGCACTAAACATTTAATTAATTCTGATAAATTAAAACTGCTAAAGTTTAATGCAGTGTTGTTAAACTTTGCCAGAGAGCAAATTGTAGATGGCAATGCCATCGTTAATGCCTTAAATACTGGTCAATTTAGTCGCTATGTTACCGACTTTCCCAACGCCGATATGTTGACTATGGATAAAGTCATTCCTATGCCACATATTGGAGCTAGCACCGAAGAAGCGGAAACCAACTGCGCGATTATGGCAGCAGAGCAGGTTATCGACTTTATTGAAAACGGTAATATCAAGAACTCGGTGAATTTTCCCACAACGCAACTCAATCGGGCAGGAGCCTGCCGTTTAACATTTTGTAACCATAATAGACCAAGCATGTTAAGTCAGGTGCTGGGTATGCTTAAAAATATTAATGTTTTGGAAATGTTAAATAAAAGCCGTGGTGATATTGCCTACAATATTATGGATTTAGAGCAAACGCCAAGTGAAGAACTTATTCAATCAGTAACAGCTATCGACGGCGTTAGCAATTTAAGATTGATATGTTGATTATCATAGGGAAATTTAGATACCAGATTAAAGTTTGTCCCTTACTTAAGACTTTTGCGATAATCTTTGATGAACGCCTAGCAGTACCTCATCAGGCATTTTAGCAAGCTGCGAGCGAATGTACTTTAATTGACGTTTTCGCGCTTTGGTTTTGGGCATGACTTTTGCCTGTTTTAATAAATCTTCTAATGGTTCACCTAAATTAAGCAGAGCAATATCGGTATCGGACAATTTTAGTAAAGCTTCTGTTTGATTGAGCAACGCATCCATCTGACGCTTGCGCTCCGATTTACTGATAAACTCGCCTTCGTAATAATCATCCATAATAAATAAAAGCTAATCCTAAAAATGAAAGGAAGCCGACAACATCGGTTATAGTGGTTAATACCACGCCACTGGCAATAGCAGGGTCTATATTCAATCGTTTGATAAAAACAGGTAACAAAGTCCCCGTTATAGCACCAGCTAACAAATTACAGGAAATAGCAATCGCTAAAATAATGGCAATGCGAACATCGTTAAACCACCAGGCAGCAATAGAACCGCAAACCACTGCCCATATTAGCGAATTAAGTGCACTTAGAACAATTTCTCGTCGCAGTAGCCATTTTAAATTATTGGATTGAATATGCCCCAGCGCAATACCGCGTATCATTATTGTCATGGTTTGAGTGCCGCCAATGCCGCCCATGCTGGCAACAATGGGCATTAGCACGGCGAGCGCTACAACACGTTCAATAGTTGCCTGGAATTGACCAATCACTGATGCGGCAAGTAATGCCGTCACTAAATTAATTCCCAACCACAGTGCACGACGAAACATGCTACGCTTGATAGTAGCAAAAGTGTCTTCATCTTCACTTAAACCAGCCATTCCCATTAAAGAGCGCTCGGCCTCTTCTTTCATTACATCGACTGCATCGTCAATAGTAATTCTTCCTAAAAGTTCCTTGCTGGCGTTGACTACAGGGGCGCTGACCCAATCATTGCGCTCGAATAAGCTGGCGACATCGGCGTCATTGATATTAACATCTATGGCAATATCGGTATCTTTAATATAGCTGTTTACTAAATCTGTGGGTTGTGCTGTCAATAAATTATTTAGATAAACACGGCCCAAGTAGCGATTGCTGCGATCGACAACAAATAAACTATCTGTAGTGTCAGGCAAACGCTCGTGGCGGCGTAAATAACGCAATACGGTGTCGACACTTAATTCTGGGCGAACAGTGATGGTATTGGTGTCCATCAAACCACCTGCGGTATCTTCAGGGTAGGTTAATACCGTTTCAACACGTTTCCTGTCCTGAATGCTCATCAATTCCAGCACTTCTTGAGTAAGGCGTTCAGGTAGTTGTTGTAAAACATCGGCGATATCGTCCTCGTCCATGCTTTCTGTGAGTGATGCCAATTCGGAACTGTCCATTTGCAGAGCAATTTGTTCTTGTACTTCTTCGGTTAATTTGGATAATACTTCAGCTTCTAACTCTGGATCGAGTAACTGCCAAAGCAAGGTTCGTTCAGAAGGAGGTGATGATTCTAACAACAGTGCAATTTCAACTGCCGATAAGTGTTTCAAAAAATTTCTGACTTGTAATAATGCATCGCTGTCGATAGCACTTTCTAGTGCTTCGGCGATATTGTCAGGTAATTGTTGGCTCATGTTGATAGTCAGATACGTCGCCAGCGAACACCATTTCGAGAATCTTCTATTTGTACGCCTTGTTCAAATAACTGCTGGCGAATAGAATCAGCCTTGGCATAATCTTTCGCTTTTTTTGCATCAAGGCGCTGGGCAATAAGGTTTTCTATTTCAGTCTCAGGCAATTCACTTTCAAATGATGCTTGCAGGTAGCTATTGGCATCGGTCTGTAAAATACCCAAAATTGCGGCTAATGCTTTAAGTTGCGCAATTAAAAGAGTTTTATCAATTGTGTCTTCACGGTTGATAAGGCGTACCATATTGTACATAACAGCTATGGCTTCTCTTGTATTGAAGTCGTCGTTCATTGCCGTAACAAAATCGCGGTAATGTCCAGATTGTTGGAGTTGTGCGATGGTTAGTTCGGAAACATTCGGATACTGTTGTAAGCAGTAATAAAAACGATCAACGCCGTTTTTAGCTTCCTGTAAATTATCTTCGGAATAAGATATAGCGGAGCGGTAATGGGAATTAACCAGAAAAAAACGTATCACTTCGGGGTGGTATTTTTCAAGTACTTCGCGGATGGTAAAAAAATTGCCGAGAGATTTAGACATTTTTTCATTGTTAATGCGAAGTGCCCCGGTGTGTAGCCAATAATTGGCAAAGGCGCTATTGTTAGCGCATTCACTCTGGGCAATTTCATTCTCATGGTGGGGGAAAACCAAATCGGAACCACCGCCGTGAATATCAAAATGGTCGCCAAGTGCTGCTTTGGTCATGGCAGAACATTCTATATGCCAACCTGGCCTGCCTTTGCCCCAGGGTGAATCCCAGCCAACGTCATTTTCATTTACCGCCTTCCATAATACAAAATCTCGAGCGTCTTGTTTGGCGGTTTCTACATCAATACGTACTCCTTCTAACAGCTCATCAAGTTGCTTGCCAGATAGTTTACCATAGTCATTGCAGGTGGAAACTTTAAAGTAAATGTCGTTGTTTGCTGCTATGTAAGCATGGCTTTGTTCCAGTAGTGTTTTTACCATTTCAATAATATGTGAAATATGTCCTGTGGCTCGTGGTTCACTGTCGGGTTCACTGATAAAAAGCGTGTTAAAGTCATGGTGCATTTCAGCAATAAAGCGTTGAGTGATATGCGTATAGGGCAGGTTTTGCTCTTTAGCACGATTAATAATTTTGTCATCAATGTCGGTAATATTGCGAATGTACTGTACTTTCCAACCCACAGCTCGCAAAAAACGTACCATCACATCAAAAGCAACAAAGCTTCTGCCGTGCCCAATATGGCAATAATCGTAAACTGTTATACCGCAGCAATACATATTGATGGTGTTAGGCTCAATAGGTACAAACGCTTCTTTGCGCTTGGTTAAGGTATTGTAAAGTTGTAATTGGGTATCAGTCACAGTAAAGGGTTTAAATGGATTAATTGTTTATAAATTTGATTGATTGAAAGTGCCTCGAAGTCCAATGGTTTTAATAAATCTCATAGTATCAGACATCTGGTTATCGCGGCAAAAATAACCTTCGCGTTCAAATTGCCAGGTGGTATTAAAAGGCGCGTTGTTAAGCCCTGCTTCAGCATAGGCACTTTCGACCAATGTTAGCGAATCGGGGTTGGTAATATCCTCTAAATTGTCATAATTATGCGGGTTTTCAACCTTAATCAGGGGTTTATACAAAGCAACCTGGCAAGGTGTATTTTCAATAGCTGATACCCAGTGAATAACTCCTTTGGCCTTGATGCCATCTTCTGGATCAGAGCCTAGTGTATTTTCAATAATTCGAGCATAAATGGTGGTGATATTGCCATTGTTATCGGTTTCAGATGTATCGGCCTCAATCACATAGGCATTGCGTAAACGAACACGCTTACCTTTGACCAGGCGTTTGTATTTTTTGCTGGCTTCTTCACGGTAGTCATCGGCATCAATATACAATTCGCGGTGAAAGGGCAGTGTTCGCAGTGCAAAACTATCTTGCACTGGGTGACCAGGGGCGTTTAAAAATTCGGCTTTACCTTCTGGGTAGTTGGTCAATATCAATTTAACCGGGTTGATAACACACATGGCTCGCGAGGCATTTTTGTCTAAGTCATCGCGAATAAAGTATTCAAATTGTGCAATATTAACTGTAGAATTGGCACGGGCAACGCCTACACTTTCACAAAACTGACGAATGGACTGAGGGCGAATACCACGGCGACGCAAGCCCGAAAGGGTAGGCATTCTAGGGTCAGACCAACCATCGACGATATTATCATCTACCAATTTCTTAAGTTGTCTCTTAGAGGTTAAAGTGTAGTTAATGTGCAGGCGAGCAAATTCGTATTGAACAGGATTGGATGGAACCGATAAATGCTCAATAAACCAATTGTACAGGGGCTTGTGGTCAGCAAATTCCAAAGTGCATATAGAGTGGCTGACATTTTCAATAGCATCACTTTGACCGTGAGTAAAATCATAAGAAGGGTATATGCACCAGGTATCACCAGTTTGGTGGTGAGATTGTTTGATAACGCGAAATAAAATAGGGTCGCGCATATTGATATTGGGATGAGCCATGTCAATTTTGGCTCTTAGTACGGCTGCACCTTGGTCAAAATCGCCATTTTTCATGGCTTCGAACAAGCGCAAATTTTCTTCAATACTACGATTGCGATATGGGCTATTGATTCCTGCTTCTGTCAAAGAACCTCGGTATTCTCGCGCTTGGTCTGGATTCAGTTCACAAACATAAGCGCGTTGTTTGCCAATAAGTTCAACAGCCCAGTTGTAGAGTTTGTCAAAATAATTGGACGAAAACTTAACCTCTTCATTCCAGTTAAAGCCCAGCCATTTAATGTCTTCTTTAATAGCTTCTACATAAATGCTATCCTCTTTGGTGGGATTGGTATCATCAAAACGCAAATTGCAATGACCATTAAATTGTTCTGCTAGCCCAAAATTTAAGCAGATAGATTTTGCATGTCCGATATGTAAAAAACCATTGGGTTCGGGCGGAAATCGTGTAATAATTTTGTCGACTTTATTTTGTGCTAAATCCTTCTTGATAATGGCTTGCAAAAAGTTATCTGGCAATGTGTTTGCGTTGTTAGAATGTGTTTCAGACATTAATTTTTTTACTTTGAACTAATTTTTATGAAAAACCTTCAAACTGTTAATCGTAATAATCAGCGAGGTAGTGGAAAAACCGCTATTATAATCGCCCTCGTTACAGTGGTCGCTTTTTTAGTCCTGCTTATTCACTTTAATTACAATTTAAATTCAAACATGATTACACTACATACAACAATGGGCGATATCGTTATTGAACTCAATGATGAGAAGGCTCCTGTTACTTCACAAAATTTTAAGCAATACTGCCAAGACGGTTTTTATGATGGCTTGATTTTTCATCGAGTTATCGACAACTTTATGGTACAAGGCGGCGGTATGGATGAAAATATGAATGAAAAACCTTCGAGAGATGCGATTCAAAACGAAGCAGACAATAGTTTACCCAATGTTATTGGTAGTATTGCTATGGCGCGAACCAGCGATCCGCATTCAGCTTCTTCACAATTTTTTATCAATGTTAATGATAATAGTTTTCTTAATCACAAAAGTAAAGACACCCAGGGTTGGGGCTATGCTGTGTTTGCTCAAGTAGTGGAAGGTATGGATGTGGTTGAAAAAATCAAAAAGGTTAAAACCGGTCGCAATGGTTACCATGACGATGTGCCATTAAAACCCATTATTATTAATTCAACGTCCTGCTAATATGAAAAAATACTCTTTGCTGTTTACCTTATTGATGGCTGTTAGTGCACTGACTCAAGCCAAAACTCTTACCACTGATAAAGTGAGTTTTCAAAGCGGTGAACAGCAAGTAGCTTTAGTAGAGTTATATACCTCACAAGGCTGTAGCAGTTGTCCGCCGGCAGAGCGTTTTTTTAACCAGTTTGAAACTGATAAGCGCTTATGGTCGGAATTTATACCTTTAGCATTTCATGTTGATTACTGGAATTATTTAGGTTGGGATGATGAATATTCCAGTAAAGCCCATAGCGATAGACAACGACTTTATGGTGAACTCAATAATCACGGTGTTTATACTCCTGGTTTTTTAGTATCAGGCGATGAGTGGCGCGGTTTCTTTTCGCGTTCAGGTCGCTATTTAGATTTCAGTAATCGCGACATTGTAGGTAATCTATCGGTTGAACTTGAAAATAATCAAATTCAAGCAAATTTTAGCCCTAGTAGTGATGCCGTTCAATCCAGCGGTTATATTCTCAATGTTGCTGTCATCGCTATGGATGTTGCCAGTAAAATTGAGAGCGGCGAAAACAGAGGTAGAACTCTTATTCAAGACTTTGTAGTGGTGCACCATGAAAACTGGAAGTCTAAGACAGCTCAGTGGAACGAGACACTTAATATCACCAAGGATTTACCTGAAACATTGGGGTTAGTTGCATGGATTAGCAATTCCAGCCATCTAAAGCCAATACAATCAACTGGGGGGTTGTTGTAATAGACTATTACAGTGAAATAACAGCGCTAATACTTGCAGGGGGCGAAGGGCGGAGAATGGGGAATATTGATAAGGGGTTATACGAATACAAAGGCAAAGTATTAATTGATTGGGTGATAGAGTCTTTGCAATCAGCGTGTCAAACACTGCTGATTAGTTGTAATCAAAATATAGACCAATATCGACAACGGCAATTTCCTGTAATTCAAGATGTTCAAACAAATACTGCTATTCAATTTGAAGGTCCTATTGCAGGTATCGTTTCGGCAATTCCCTATGTTAAAACTAACTACCTATTAATCTGCCCTTGTGATACTCCCAATATTCCCATCAATATGGCAGAAGAACTATACACAGCTATTAAAGCCAATCCAGTCGATGTAGCCGTTATAAATGATGGAGTCAGACAACATAATTTGCACTGCTTAATAAAAACCAGGCAACTGGAAAGTTTGAATGGTTTTTATCAATCAGGTGGAAGGGCGATTAGAGAATGGTTTAAAACAGTGAATATTACAGTTGTAAACTACAATAGTAAAACAGCCTTTCAAAATATAAATTCCCATGCATTTAATTGATAGCAAGATTACTGATTGTAAATTGGACAATTCCCATTGATATACTCCAAAACGCAAACATTGCCATGATTGCCCAGCGGAAATTGACAAACATTTTATCAAAGCGTTTATCTACCTGTTCAAAGCGTTTATCTACCTGTTCAAAGCGTTTATCTACCTGTTCAAAGCGTTTATCTACCTGTTCAAAGCGTTTATCTACCTGTTCAAAGCGTTTGTCAACTTGCTCAAAGCGTTGATTCATCTCCTCACGTTGTTGTTCAAACCTGCGATTCATTTCTTCGCGCTGTAATTCAAATTGTCTATCCATTTGCTCAAAACCTTGTTGCATTAACTGCATTTGGCTTTTTAAGCCTTCTTCAACTCGAATAATGCGCTCGGTTAATTGATTGTTATTGGGAGTGATGCCAGCTTCCTTTATCCAAATAAAAACTTGAGATTTAATATATTCAAGGTCTTGAGATGCTATTGCCATATGTGTTGTTTGTTGAGGTTGTAATTGAGCCATTTTGTCACCTGTCGTTAGATTAACTTGGGCGACCAGTATGGAATTATTAACTCTGCATTAAATATTCGAAATTATTAAGCTGCATATTTAATTTTCTGATGCTTGAAATAAGATTGAATTCTTTCGGGTTGCTGTTGTAGCAGATTCATATGCTTATCTAATTTTTTAGCAATATCCCCTTTCTTTCGAGTCGGTTTATCAGCACCCATTGAGCGCTTTAAATCACAATTGAGATACTCATCGGGGTTAAGTTCAGGGGAATAGCTAGGCAGATAGAAGACCTCAATTTTTTCAGTATTACCTGCTAACCATTCTTGAACCAATTTAGCATGATGTACGCGTAAGTTATCAACAATCAAAAAAACCTTTTTAGATGATTGCTTTATTAATTGTTTCAAAAATTTGATGAAGACCTGAGCCGTGAACTTATCGTCATAGACCATAAAACGAAGTTTTCCTTGATTAGTAATGGTTGACACCATGTTAACTCGTTCACGCTTAGCCTGAGATAATACTAAAACTGGTGTTTGCCCTTTAGGAGCATAACCGCGAGGATAATGCTCTTGACTCGAAATACCTGTTTCATCACCCCAGTGAATTTCTGCGTCTTCATCCTGGGCGCGTTGGTGAATTGCAGGATAATCTTCATCAAGCCACTGTTGAACTTGAGCAGGTTGCTGTTCATAACTACGTTTGACTGGACGCTGGGGAGTAAAGCCCCAACGATTAAGGTAAAGACAGACAGTTCGATAGGCTAAATCAATTGAAAATTCATCATCAATCAATTGTTGAACTGCTTTGATTGACCACAGTGCAAAATCCAACTTTAACTGGTCTGGTGTCTTATCAATAATCAACTTCTGAATATGTTTTTCTTGCTCCGGTGTTAAGTCCCGTCCCACTCCCAATGGGCGTCCTCGTGGTTTTTCTTTGGTGAGCTTTTCGCCTGATGCTTTATATTCACGTAGCCATTCTGATACCGTGATATAGCGAAGACCAAGCTCTTCGGCTATGGCTTTTTTGTACGGTCTCCCTTCTTGTAAAGGCGAAGACAAATTTTTTTCAATTCTAGTCGAGACTCGGGGCTAAGGGTTCTTAAATCTACTTGTTTCATGACAAGTATTATAACATAAAATTATGATATATTCATGCAGGGTTAATATGTATTTCCAGAGAACGCCGGACATCTTCGGTATGGTTCTCACTCCATTCGTTGGACTTTTTAGCAATCCATTCAAGGGCGACAAATTCAAAAGTGATTTTGCTTTCTTCCAGCCTTTGTGCTTTATCATTTTGCTTTTCCATACTTGGATCTATGCCGTCCTTAATCTGCATTTTCAGTAAATCGCGTTCTTTGCGTGCTTCTGTCAAACCGAGATATTTGCTATAGACGCCGATAGAAAACAACTTTTCCTTTCCGGCTACTCGATAACGCAATCTCCAGTATTTGCCACCATTGGGGAATATATGCAGGATTAATCCACCGCCATCGGTGAGCTTGTAAGGTTTGCTTTTAGACTTGGCGGTTTGGCATTGTTTGGTGGTGAGTTTCATCAAGATACTCCCTGAAACAGTATGAAACAATAATTCCTTTATTTTATTGGCTTTTAAGGCGATTTTGAAACTTTTTGAAACGCCTTGAAACAAGTTTTTGGGGCGGCGGGAACATAATTTAATGCGCACATTCAACTCATAAGTGCACATTGGTTAGAAAAAATAAGTTTATCTTGAGTTAGCTCAAGAAATACCTGCCAAGGGGTTTTGTACCCCAAGCATTTACGTGGTCGATTATTAATTTTATCAACCGCATTAAATACCTCGGTAGTGGTTACTTTATCTAATGCCATGCCCTTAGGAAAATAACGTCTAAGCAACCCATTGCTTTGTTCGTTTAAGCCCCTCTCCCAACTATGATAAGGCCTAGCAAAATAGCCTTTACAATCGAGCTTTTCGGCAATGATATTATGGGCTGAGAACTCACGACCATTATCATAGGTTATCGTGTGGACATAATCCCTAAAAGTAGCTAAAAGAGTGATAACTGCGGCGCTTGTTAGCTCTGCTGTCTTACGGGTAATTGGCATAGCTAGATAAAGTCGACTACGCCGCTCTGCTAGTGTAACGATAGCTCCTTTATGGCCTTTACCAATAACCGTGTCCGCTTCCCAATCGCCTAATCGGCTTTTTTTATCAACAATAGAGGGGCGTTCTTCAATATCAATCCGATTGGGGATACGGCCTCTATAATCGTTCTTACCATAGCGTTTGCGGTTCTTTTTAGAGGCATGACTCAAATGCCGATAAAGATTGCCTCCCTTGGCTTTATCGGCATAAATAAAGCGATAGACACTTTCATGATGAATACTAATGCCTTGCTCCATCTTGAGAATGGCGCAAATAATCTCAGGACTCCAGTCTATCTTCAACTTCTTAATAATAAAATCTTGAATCGATTTTGTTAGCTTTATTGACTTTGTCTTCATTTGATGTCGTTGCTGAGCTTTCTCATGAGCCTGCTTAAAACGGTAACCATTCAAGCCAGTATTGCGCTTCAATTCACGACCTATCGTTGTATGGTGACGACCCATACTTTTTGCTATCGATGAATTGCTAAATCCGCTTCGTTTCATGGTGTAAATGTGGTATCTTTCGTTGTCGGTTAATTGTATATATCGTGTGGTCATTGCATCACCTTTAAGTTTTTCGACGAACTGCATTATACAGTTAATCGACTTTTTTAAGATGTGCACTTATTATGCGAACTTAGGATGTTTAAATTATTGATTAAATTAAAAACTAATAATTAACAACTTTCAATATACCCCCAAAAGTACCCGCAAATAATATTCTATGCGAAATCATACAAATATTGTAGAGTGAAATAGGCTTTTTATATCCAGTTCAAGTCCTGTTATGCGCGGGTTC
Organism: Pseudomonadales bacterium; assembly: GCA_965204215.1. Lineage (GTDB taxonomy): Bacteria > Pseudomonadota > Gammaproteobacteria > Pseudomonadales > GM7GCV1 > CBDBDZ01. Next base: position 627,556 of record CBDBDZ010000013.1, read on the forward strand.
AAGTCCATCAGTGCGCGCAAATCACGAGTCCCACCTGATATTTAGACAGGACTAATTGGTGTGCTGTCAGTCTGTAGGGAGGGGAATAGCCTAATAGATTTTTCCGATAAACTGGAATATTCCAATTTTTTCACGCATAAATTATAAAACAACTGTCCACGACGACAGTAAGTCAGATTTTAATCGTAAGTATTTTTCGTAGTGCTTACATATTTGGATAGTTGGGTCCGCCACCTCCTTCTGGCGTTACCCAGTTAATGTTTTGAGCAGGATCTTTAATATCGCAAGTTTTGCAGTGAACGCAGTTTTGTGAATTGATTTGAAAGCGTTTGTCACCATTATGTTTCTCAATAATTTCATAAACACCAGCAGGGCAATAGCGCTGTGCTGGTTCGTCATACATAGGCAGGTTCTTACTGATGGGTATTGTAGAATCGGCTAGTTGTAAATGACAGGGCTGGTCTTCTTCATGGTTAGTGTTGGAAAGAAAAACCGAATCCAGTTTACTAAATGTAAGCTTCCCGTCGGGTTTAGGATAGTCGATTCTTTTACACTTATTAGAGGGTTTTAGCGTTTTATGATCAGGAACTGAATCACTAAAAGTGAAGGGAAGTTTGCCTCTGAAGATTGTTTGGTCGACGAAAGTAAACGCAGAACCAAGGAATGTCCCAAACTTATGTAGGGCAGGGCCCACATTCCGGGCTACTTTTAGCTCCTCATATACCCATGAAGATTTCACCTTATTGGTAAAGTCGGCAAGCTCATCTCCACCAGTTTTACCTCCTGCCAATGCCTCAAAAACGGTTTCACCAGCCAACATGCCAGTTTTCATTGCATTGTGGCTGCCTTTAATTTTGGGCATATTCATAAAGCCAGCGTTACATCCAGCCAGTAAGCCACCAGGAAAGGTTAACTTGGGTATAGCTTGAAAACCGCCTTTATTTAATGCTCTCGCCCCGTACGAGACCCGTTTGCCACCTTCGAGATAGTGCCTGATTCTTGGATGAGTTTTCCACCGTTGCATTTCATCAAATGGGCTTATATGAGGGTTGGAGTAGCTTAGGTCGATGATCAGTCCTAGTGAAACCTGGTTGTTCTCGGTGTGATACAGAAAACCACCGCTGCCTGTTCCCACTTCGCTTAGTGGCCATCCTATGGTATGGACAACAAGCCCTTCTTTGTGTTTTTCAGGGTCTATTTCCCAAAGCTCCTTGATGCCGATGGCATAGTGTTGGGTGCCAGAATCTTTATCTAGTTCGAATTTCTTGATTAGTTGCTTGCCTAGATGACCTCGGTTTCCTTCGGTAAATATAGTGTATTTAGCAATCAGATCCATACCCGGCATATAACTGTCTTTACGGTCACCACTTGCGCTGACACCCATATCTCCTGTACCCACTCCAATAACAGCTCCTTTACTATTGTAAAGCACGTGATCCACAGCAAAACCAGGGAAAATCTCAATACCCATGCTCTCGGCTTGCTCTGCAAGCCATCTACAAACATTGCCTAGGCTGATAATGTAGTTACCGTGGTTGTGAAGTCCCGGTGGGGCAAAGAAGTTAGGAAGCTTGATTCCACTAGAAGTAGAAGTCAAATAGTGAATTTCATCGTCAGAAACGGGAACATTGAGTGGAGCCCCCATTTCTTTCCAGTTGGGGAAGAGCTCGTTCATTGCTGTGGGCTGCATTACAGCACCAGAGAGGATATGGGCACCTACCTCAGAACCTTTTTCTACCACTGCAATGGATAATTCCTGTTTCTTTTTCTGAGCCAATTGACCAATTCGACAGGCAGCTGCAAGGCCTGAAGGACCAGCACCTACGATGACAACATCAACTTTCATAGATTCACGTTCCATTTTATAATGCCTCAGAATATTTTTTCATTATAATTACTTTACTCTTGAATTAAACAAATTCAAAGTGTACTATACAACGCGATTCTATAGCAATAGCTAGACTTTTCCAATATGAAATGAGTCTGAAGGAGTTTGGTGTTTCCACCATGAAAAGAGTCTCATGGTAGGTCATTGTTCATACTATGAGGATGAATACTCTAATGAACGCCGACAACTTAACCAGCATAAGTGATTTACAATCATTTTTAGATGGTACCCAAGCCATAGCATTTAAAGTGATAAGCAATAAAGATGAATGCTACCAATGGATACAAAAAACATTAATACGCTTTCGATATATCAGTTTAAAGAAGGCTGAAAAAGGCGTAGTGATTCAATATCTAATACGAATGACTGGCTATTCTCGCCAACAGTTAACGCGATTAATAAAACAATATAAGGATACAGGACGGATTATTCGACACCAATGTACACTCACTGGGTTTACCATACGCTATACTGCTGCGGATATTCGCCTATTGGCGAAGATGGATGAACGTCACAATACGCCCAATGGAGTGATGATTAAAAAACTGTGTGAACGAGCCTATCAGGTTTTTAATGAGGGTGCATTTGAACGGTTATCAACTATTTCTGTGTCTCATATTTACAATCTCCGACAATCGAGAAGCTATTTAACTCAACGTGTCACATTGAATAAAACCACACCGACTAAAGTGAATATTGGTGAGCGACGCAAGCCTCAACCCAATGGACAACCTGGCTACATACGTATTGATACAGTACATCAAGGTGATTTAGATAAACAAAAAGGGGTTTATCATATCAATGCCATTGATGAAGTCACTCAGATGGAAATTGTCGCAACCGTTGAAAAAATAAGTGAGAGCTACATGATACCTGCATTAGAGCAGATGCTTGATGGTTTTCCATTTAACATAAAAGGCTTCCATTCTGACAATGGCTCTGAATACATTAATAAGGATGTCGCTAAATTACTCAACAAACTCAATATTGAACTGACAAAATCACGTTCAAGAAAGTCTAATGATAATGCACTGGCTGAAGGTAAAAATGCTCATGTTGTTCGAAAAATGTACGGACATTCTCATATCCCTCAACGCTGGGCTACGCTAATCAATCAATTTAACCAACAGCACTTAAACCCTTATGTCAATTACCATAGACCTTGTTTATTTGCTGAATTAAAAACAAATAATAAAGGCAAAATCCGGAAACGATACCCTTATGCACTCGCTTCAACCCCTTATGAAAAGTTTAAAAATATTGAAAACGCAGAACAATACTTGAAACCGAATCTAACGTTTGAAATACTAGATACTATCGCTTATCAAATAAGTGATAACCAAGCCGCTGATGAACTTAAAATAGCCTCTCAGCTTTTATTTAAAACTATAAATATCAATGACCAAAATGCGCTCGCTTCTCAATGAAAAGACTAGCTCGGTCAGACTCATTTTAGGATTGGAATATACTTATGCATAATTTGGGATAAAAATAAACTATGCAAAAACAATAAGCTCACCTGATTACAAGCGATTAATAGACTATTTAAAAAAAGAGCGTGAAGCTCAAGGGGTATCTATAAGGGTGATGGCAAAACGCCTGTATTAAATGTCAATTATCTTGTCCGTTCGTCGTCAATTAACTTGTCCGCTTAATTGTCGTTAGTTATTCATTAACAAGCGAGCACTACGCCCATTACCATCAACGAAGGGATGTATGGTCACTAGGCGATAGTGGGCTTCTGCGACCAATTCAACTGGATGAAGTCCTTGTTCGTTAGCCAGCCATTGTGCGAAATCTTGCATCAAATCCGATACTTTTATCGGATTGGGTAACACCACCGAAGAGCCGGAGATTCTCACTGGAACCGACCGATAATGCCCAGCATTGGCATCATCAATCCCTTTCAAAATCACATCATGAATATGGAGAATGTCTTCTTTCTTCAGATTGGCAGATTGGCGTGTGACTTGCTCTCTCACCCAATCCAGCGCGTGCGCATGGTTGGTGGCTTCCAGATGTTCTATTAACGACTTGCCGCCGACGGTGAGTCCCTTTTCAACGACTAGGGCGGTTTCTCTGCGGGTGAGTGTGTTGCCTTCAATCGCGTTACTGGTATAGGTCAGTTCTACTCGGAACCAATCCAATCATCCAGATTTTGAACCAGCGCATGGGGTAATGGGCGAAACTCGTCCAGACGCTGCTTTTTGTCGGTCAATTTATCAAAATTCATAACCTAAACCGTAAACCATAACGTCACGGTTTTCAAGACTATGTCCCGGTCTCGGTGAAATTTCACCGAGCATCCTCTCATTTTTTCAAAAAAATTATGCTGGAAGTGGAGCCAATTTGGCATAAAATGGAGCGCAGCGACATTCCAAAATTGAGCGGAGCTTTAAGCGTCAGTATAGAATGCTTTGTTAGCCTTAAATTAGTTCATTATTCAAACTCTGTCCGCAACCACAAAATACTGACAGCGAGTTAAATATAGTTCTACAGCTTTACCCGCCATAAAAGCAGCTAGCAAAGTGGAGTATGCAACATCCGTGCCTGGACCGTCTTCAACTATAAATACTGTTCGAATTTTAAGGCTAACGCCTGGCATAGCCGCCGGTAAAATTGGCGCTTGTTTTGCTGGTCGGTTGCTGCCACTTGTTAGCCATGTTTAGTTTGATACAACTGACCAATGTAAGGCTTTAGAAAACCAACATTGGAAATCTTTTGTAGTATTTCTTGATACTTATCTTCACCTAACACTTCAGATCGAGAATAAATATCCATTCCCTCTGGTGTGAACGCTGTTTTTGAGAAATAGGTTACTGCCCAATCATCAGACTCTTCATCATGGGCAACGACTCCCCATTCACTCTTTAGAAAGCGCAAAAACCATGGCTTAGCTTGCCACATAAATTGGCCGTTTATTGCTCTTTTAGCGACATCATAACCCACCACTTCTTTAGCAACGCCTCGCTTATTCAAATATCTCACTTCATCAAGAATCTTAAATTCTGGCAACGTTTCTTCAATTGTGTATGTCACTGTAGGAGAAAATCGATTAAGCCAGAAATCTAAACTTGTTTTTTGAATAAACCACTTTCCTGACATTTTCTCCAAATCTACTGGTCTATCTGAAAAATAGGCTTCTACATCATTCATGTTTTAAATCTTTTTAATATGAAGAGACTTACTTAGGGCTAACGTCCAATTCAGCGGTGGCTTTAGCCATCCGCTGCAATTGACTTGTTATACGGTTTGTTGACTATGGGCTGATTTGTGTTGAACTCCGAGTAGACCATCAATAGAAATATCTTCATCTAGTAATGGCCAATGGATACCATAGCCTGAGGGGGACACCTCAAAAATGTTTAAAGCTGATTCACTAGCATTAGATAAAACAGTAGATAACTTATTCAATCGAGAGCTAAATAGCTGACCATCTATTTCTAGACTCAAGAAACCATTATTAATGGAAACATTGTTTATTTCATGGTGTTTGTTCATGGTTATACTCTTTGATGAAATGTAGACCACTCTTCAACAATATAGTCGAAATGGTTGAAAATAATTTTACGAATCTGTTTCTTATCTTTTGGAGACAATCCATAACTATAGGCTTCTTGAATATCAAAATTATCAACATCTAACCAATACTTACATTCTGTATCACCTTTTCTACAATGAATATGGATTGGTTCACTTCCTTCATTTGAATAAAAGAAAAGCCTCCAACCTAATTGTAACAAAACAGTAGGCATACTAATTTAGTTCAAGAGCAGGAAATACCATTGAATGTAAGACCAAAAGAGCAAATCGGTATGTTGCGTATATGTTCGTCTTCAATATCTGCATAGCCAGCACTCAGTTGAATTGATTGCTTCAAAAAATCCCAACTTGCTGTAGTAGTTGAGTTACTAAAAGTATAACCTGTTCCTAAATCAATGCCAAATTTATCATCTGAGAAGGGGTAATATGTAGCACCAGCTACGCCAACTATTTCATCTTGCCCATCATTGGATAAGACTTTAGCTGATACTCCAACATCACCATTAAATGAGTAGCTAATCCCGACCATATATGTAGGGTCGGCACTTACAGTTAGAGAACTAATCACTAGTAAAATTCCGATAATTGATTTTTGCACAATTTTTCTCTTCGCTCAATTGAAAAAAACTGTAATACGTTGAGCGAATTAAACGCATAACCCCTCGCATCAGCCGCCGACAAGAGACGCAGCCTTTTGGAGGTCGGTCTGCATGCGCTTGTCATGAAGCACGCCTATCTGATGGGTGATTGTTAGCTCCATCATGGATCTCTATCCTTTCAATAAGATTAGGATCAACGTCTTCCAGGCACCCTAGGTTTATCCTATATTGATTTGGGTTTGACCGTCGCTTGTGATGAGTGTAGATGCCACACACGGAACAGAAATAATGTTCCGCTTCTTTAGTGTTAAATTGGTAGAGGCTCAATTTGTCCTTACCCTTGACAACTTTTAATCCCGATAAAGGCACAGATCCGACAACCGCGCCTTTTCGTCGACAAATCGAACAGTTACATCTGCCCGGCTCGACGATGCCATCGGGCAACTGAAGTTCTAGCTCGACCGCACCACAGTGGCAAGTAGATTTGAGGATTGGATTTATTGCTGTTTCGCCGACTTGCTTAATCATAATGATACTCCCAGTGCTTCATAACGCCTAAATAAGCGGCGCCGACGCAGACGGCGTCCGGTGGAGCTGCGAAGCAGCGGAACAAACTTGATTTTTTTGTGACATGGCGGTTTTTCCGCTTTCTAAAGCTGTTGCCCAATCTTGTCGTTTTCTTTTTTTCGCTGCTTCTATTGCATATTTATGATTATATGGAAGTTTAATGTGTTCAACTTGCCAGCCATGCAGCGTTTTTTCTACTGTGCAATATGAAGATAAATTTGAATAGTTTTGCATGTTATGAGGAATTGGTTCTTCATCATAATATGCAGGTAAACCAACACTTCCTGGGTTAATAACGAGTTTCCCATTGCTAAGTTGTATTGCACGAGGAATATGAGTATGACCACATAAAATCACGCTTTCCTTTACCTCGGCGGTGAAATTTATGATTTCGTGATCTGGTCTTATTCTTGGATAACCATCAGCTACATTTTCAAGCAAGTAAATTAAATCATTATCAGGTGTACCGTGACAGAGGAATAATTCATCATCAATTGATTTGGTTGATGGTAATTTTCTCATCCAATCGAGAGGTTCTGATCCAAGTTCTGAGAGAATAAATTGCATAGTTGGGTTAGATGTAATTTCTGATTCATTTGCTTCATAAATTTGACGATCTTGATTTCCTTTTATGGTTAGTATTTTTTCTGTTTGGAGAAGATCATAAGTTTCCCTTGGAGCCAAAGGCCCATACAGAATATCTCCAAGATTAATAAGACCATCAAGACTTTTCTTCTTTGCATCTGCAAGAACTGCTTCTAATGCCCATAAATTGCTATGGATGTCTGAAAATACTGCAAATTTTGTCATATATTGATTGAGTCACACCAAAATTGAGCGGAGCTTTAAACGTCAGCATAGAATGCTTTGTTAGCTTTGAGCCGGCACTCCAAAACTTACAATATTACAACTAGATGTTGAATCGTCGTAACGAACAAAAACTTGGCTTTTTGATGCCCCTGCAGTGAGCATTGTACTCCAGAAAAGATTTTTATCCTGCTCAGTTGCCGAAGAAGAAAACAACAAGCACTCGCTATCACAGGATGACGTTGAGAAGAAAACTACCATACTACCGCCTGAATATTTTCCAATTTTCGATGAACTTGGTACTGTGGTTATTTGTTTTGTAGCTGCTACAGCCTCAAAGCTCAAAATAGCCGCCAAGACTGGGATTAGTGTTTTCATAATTTACCTCGATTTCGAAAGATTAAAGCTAATACCTAGGTCAGTTGGGCTTGATTGTGGAACACATTGCAGCTCAAAATGACCATGCTGCAATTTGGGCCGTAAGCAAGCCTCAAATGCACCTGTTTGTTATGTTAATTAATCATTAATTCCCAACCTCTGATGGAATCACATGATCCCAAGAGAGCTAACTTCCTTCATCGTATGTTACGATCATAATCTTACAATACTCACTAGATTCCGAGACGTACAAACGAACATTATTTTCATTCTCAAAATGACTAAATAAAACCTGAGCTTTATGAGAAGCCATCATTGCTTTTGAAGCATCTTCTGCAGGATCAGGAAACTCTAAGCTATAATCTCCGTACCAATTGTATCCACCACACTTGGAATCATCGATGTTATTTATTTCAACTATTATTCTTTCATCGTGAACATGATACTCCGTTATCTTTCCGCTAACCCAATAGCTGTTAGCATACCCTATATAACTAGAGAATAAAACTGTTATAAGAAAAATAAATTTTAGAAACATACAAAACCCCAGTTTATGTTCATTTTATGATCGCACTCGTAACCTTAGGGTATCCACTACTACACTTTTCATCATCAATATCACTGCTGTCCCACAAATTTCATGAGAAAGCTATCTGTACTTGAGGATTATACGGCATAGGGTCGGGAGGTTCATTTTTTAACAGTTTCCAAAGGTCTCTACGCTCAAATAAATTGATTTGAAATATCCTAATAATCTGTTGAATACTCAAATCTAATTTTCCAGAGAATTTAAGGTAAGCCACGATAAGATAAGTACACATAGCTATCCAAATTTGAGTCAACACAGCATTCTTTGAAGTGCCAATAAACGATTTTATTTTAAGGTTTTGTTTGATGCATTTGAAAAACAATTCAATTTGCCAACGAGCTTTGTAAATATCAGCAATAGTTTTTGGAGCAAGCTTTAGATGGTTGGTTAAAAAGAAATAATGCTTTTTCGTTTCTTTATCATAGTACCCCACACATCGAAGTTTGCCTTGATATTCGCTACCTTTTTTGCTGGTTAAACTAATAATTTGGTCGGAGGTGATTCCTTGAGCTTTGTTTACTTTTCGACGTTCTTTGACACGATAGCAGGTATTCTTTTTTATTCGAGTCACAAAGTAAATTCCTTTAGTATTGAGTAAGTTATACCAACTGTAATCAGTATATCCTCGGTCTATAGCTACAATTGAACCTTTATCAAGTTTAAGAGTGCGAGCAGCCGTTACATCGTGTTTCTTGCCTTGCGTTACCGTCATAAACGTAGGCAAAAAACCATCGTGGTCAATTCCTACATGTAACTTTATAGCTCCTTTTGCACGGCGGAACGTCGCCCAAGGAAACACTGATAAACATAAATCAATGGTAGAGGAATCAAATGAATATAATTTATTTTTGAACTTGAATCCATGTCGTGGTGCTAATTGTTTACAGCGAGATAATAATTTATAAAACAAGTCTTCATAAAGTTGATAAGGTTGTTTTTTATTAACTCGTGCTAGTGACGAACGGCTTACTTCACCCATACCCAAATGGTAGCTTTTAGAGCTTTGTCTTGATAAATTATCGACAATATCTCGTAGACTACAACGTCCTGTAAGTTGTGCAAAACTTAACGATGCGAACTGTGACCAACGAGACATTTTTCTCAATGATTGACCTTCATGATGGGTTTTTGCAAGTGTTTCAAATTCATGTCTCGAAACCAGTTTCAGTAATTGTGAAAATACAGTATTATGATGACTCAAAGCTATTCTCTTGTTGATTTATAAAGTGTTTTTTTTGCAACTCTATTTTATCAAATTAATGAGAGATACGCTTTGTTTTATTAACACCTACTCAATTGTGGGACAGCAGTGCATCAATATAAATATTAACGAGACTGGAAGAGACTTTTGCTGTGAGCAAAACACTTTGTGCATTATTCGCTCCGACATCAGTAGAGGGAATTATAAATTTTGAACTAGATGAACAAGGTACAGGCCCTTTAGTTTGTTTGTTCGTTACAACACCAATCGTGCCATTTGTATACGTCTGAATTGAAGTAACCTGTGCATCATTTATCTCGAAAGAACCAGCGTTAGAAATGGTAGCGATAGAGAACAGAAAAGTGACCATAGCAGTTCGTAGTAAATTCATTTTATATCTTTTTGCTTGGGAACATAACGCCTTGCTAAGGCGTGCTAAAAGTGGAGATTGATTTTGGTGTATAATACGCGAAGCGTATGCCAAAATTAAACGGAGCTTTTGGCATCGACCTTGAGGATTTGTTATACGTGGTCTTTATTTACCTGACAACTCGATCATTTTTAAACCTAACCAATGACCACCAGTGCTACTGCAGGATTCTGCGCTAGAAGGAAGATCAGTAAACCATATATAATTTAAAGTATTTCCCGACGTGTACGCCATTAATAAAGCACTATATATGGCATTGTAATTATCTGCTCCCGTACCCAACTTCGCGTGAATTCGGTAGTGATCTCCTCCATTACAACCCGCTGGAGCGGGCGAAAAGCCAACGTATACTCCGTCTCCGCCTAAACGTAGTTTAGATACTTTAAAACTCCCTCCTTGTGAACCAGCCTGGCAATAAACAGCTACTAACGACACCGTCAGTATTAGTATTTTAAATATGGTTTTCATTTTTACCTCTGTTCTTGATAACTTTGGACGTATAACGAGTCGCTGCAGCCACTTGTTAAGCCGCGCTTGCGCGACGAAAACACGCAAAAAATCATTGGTTGATTATATATGCTAATAGCTAGTTTGTCAAAAAAATGTCTAGGTTCAGTACATGTGAGACAAGAGCATAGAAATTAAGCTGCCTGTGTAATTTTCAAATAATACTCCATTGGAGTATCTAATCCAACCTTTTCGTATGGTCTATAAGTGTTATAGTAACTTTCATAATCATCTAAGGCTTGATTCATCAATCTAACACTTAAACTCCCTTCATAAAAGGGATAAAACTCATAACGTGTTGTACCATTAGCCCGTTCAACACAGCCGTTTAAATCAGGACGCTTAGGTGGTAATACCCAAAGTTTGATACCGAGTTCACGACAGTATTCTTCAAATTCAGCCATAAATTCGCTACCACCATCCACTTGTATGGACTCAATAGTGAATGGGGCTTGTTGTTTTAAATACATGAGAAAGCGCTTAGCATTATGACTGGTTGCGGTACTGTAACAACGTAAGAATGTCATACCTGTTATCGGGCAGGTAGCTTTGAATTCTTTGACATTAAAGCCTTCGGTAAAACTAATACTCATATGGTCAATTTGAATCATCTGACCTACCTTCTTGGCTTTCATACCATATTGCCAACGTCTAGCGTGATAACTAAATTGTCGTTTCTTTTTAGGCTTCATACGCCCGCCATAATAAAACGATACAGGCAATATCTTACCGTTTTTAATAAGTTTACTGATAATCCTACCGACGCTACTTTCACTAATCGTTTGCTGATGGTCACGAACCATTATTTTCCATATTTTACGCTTACCCCAACAACGGTAACGCTGCCTAATATGCAAAACTATTTGCTCTTGCTGTTTTGTCCATTGTGATTGACGGCGATTATAAGGGCGACGGCTTTGTTCCACTAATCCTTCCCAACCTAGCTGATTATAACGTGCGCTCCAGCGATAATAAGTGGCTCGTGACCAGCCTATTGACTTCAAACGAAGTGCTTCGCTACAACCTTCTTGTTTCAATTGGTCATAGAGTTCTAGTCTATGGATTCTGTCAATTGCTTCAGTTGGCGCTCTATCATTAATGCGCCAACTGCGATATGATTTGATTCGTAGGCTTAAGGTCTGCATGGGTAGTCTCTCTGTAAGTTAATTTAGTCAAATTACAGAGGCTACCCGACTTTAAACCAGCTTTCAAATGACCTATTAATTTGATGGAAAAGTCTTACGACTTTACCACAAATTAACAGGTGAAAAATTTAAAAAATAAGTCTCATATCTATCTGAACCTATACAACTTTGTTTTAAATGGGCTATCACTTTGTTGGCTGACCAATATCAGCTACCTTTTTATGCAGTCAATAAATGTTAGCATCACCTTGCCCAATTATGATATTTTTCTACCCATTTTAATAAACCTTGAGGGGCGTGGGCTTTTTTCCATTGCCCAGCCACAAATTTATTGGTTTCAGTCAGGGTAGGGTAAATATGGATAGTACCCATAATTTTATTAAGACCCAAGCCATGGCGCATGGCCAGGATATATTCTGCAATTAAATTACCCGCATGGTAGCCGACAATAGTTACGCCGAGAATGTTATCTTTGCCAGGTACAGTGAGGACCTTGATAAAACCGTGGTCTTCGCCATCGGCAATGGCTCTGTCTAAATCGTCTATATCGTAGCGAGTGACTTCATAAGGAATACCCTTTTCTTTGGCTTCACGCTCGTTGATACCAACAGTGGCTACTTCGGGGTCGGTAAATGTTGCCCAGGGGATAACACTGTAATCGACATTAAAGGTTTTAAACTTACCAAATAGTGCATTAACTGTGGCAAACCACGCTTGATGTGAAGCCGTATGGGTAAATTGATAAGGGCCGGCTATGTCGCCACAGGCATAAATATTGGAGTATTTGGTGCGCAGTTTTTCGTCCAGCACTAGAGTCCCGTTTTTATGAGTTTCCAATTGCAATGCATCGATTCCCTCAATATTTAAATTGGCGGCACGACCTACGGCGCAGATAACTCTGTCAAATTCAACCTGTTTGATACTATTGTCTTCAAGGTGTTTTAAGTCTGCTACTGGTTGACCGTCGACCACATCAAATTTAACCAGTAGATGGTTGGTATATAATTGAATACCTTCGCGTTGAAAGCGATTGGCGACTGCTTCACTAACTTCAGGATCTTCTTTACTCATTATTCGAGGTAGTGCTTCAACCATGGTTACTTGTGAACCTAGGCGTTGAAACGATTGAGCCAGTTCAGAGCCAATAGGACCACCGCCCATCACTAATAACTGTTTGGGCTGTTCGGTTATTTCCCATAAATTGTCAGAAGTTAATATATCGATTTTGTCAATGCCTTCAATAGGAGGCAGGGCAGGTCTACCGCCGCTGGCAATAATGATATTTCGTGTGGTAACACGCTCGCCATTGACGCTAACTTCCCAAGGTGAAATGACTTTGGCTTCGCCAATTTTAACGTCTACACCTAAACTTTGGTAACGCTCAACCGAGTCATGTGGTTCGATTTTTTTGATGACTTGATGCACGCGTTGCATGACTTTTTCAAACGACAAACTCGCATTGTGTTTGCCAAGTCCGTAATGCTCTGAATCGTTGATATAGTGCGCAATTTTGGCACTGCGGATAATGGCTTTACTGGGAACACACCCTGTATTTAGACAGTCGCCTCCCATTTTATGTTTTTCAATTAAAACAACTTTGGCTTTAACTGTAGCCGCAATTAAAGAAGCTACCAAGCCTGCGCTACCCGCACCAATAACTACCAGGTTAACGTCAAATTTTTGCGGTTTTAAGTGTCTCCAAGGCTTGTAGGCACGATTCTTTTTAATGGTAGAGACTATCCATTTTGCAATTAACGGGAAAATACCTAACAACATAAAGCCTACAAACAGCTCTGTTGTAAATATACCTTCAACAGATAAAGACTCAATACCAGCGAGTTGTACACCTGCATTCACGAAAACAGCAGTACCAGCGAGCATTCCGACTTGGCTAACCCAGTAAAACGTCAATGTTTTAATAGAGGTTAAACCCATGACCAGGTTAATAACGAAAAAAGGGAAAATGGGCATTAAACGCAAGGTCAATAGGTAGAATGCACCATCTTTTTCTATACCTTCATTAATGCTTTGCAGATGCTGACCAAATTTGTTTTGTACCCAGTCGCGAAGTAATGTTCGAGAAATAACAAAAGCCAATGTTGCTCCAATGGTGCTGGCAAAACTGACGAGTAATAGACCTTGCCAAAAGCCGAATATAGCACCGCCGAGTAACGTCATGATTGCAGCGCCAGGCAGTGATAGTGCCGCAATGGTGATGTATGTAAAGAAATAAATAATAGCTGCTTGTTGGGGGTAATCCTGAAGTAGTTGCTTTATCGCTTCTGGTTGTAGTAATTGCGAGCCACCATTCATCCAAAAAGCGATGAATAGAGCGGCGACAATGGCAAGAATTATTATTTTTTTCATTATTCTAAAAAATGTTTGTTAAGGGCAACGATTACTGAACTCAGGTTTGACAATAAGTACAGTAAACAGTGGATCTTTGGTTTTGGCGAATGGCGGTTAGAGGCTGGCCACATTGTACACAGGGTTCATTACCTCTACCATAAGTGTTTAAGGCAAGTTGAAAGTAACCTTCATTACCATCACTATTGACGTAGTTGCGCAGAGTTGTACCACCTTGCGCAATGGCATCTGACAAAACTTGTTTTATATGAGTGGATAATTGTTGGTAGCGTTCAATGTTAATGCTGTTTGCGCGGCGTTTAGGTGAAATTCCTGCCAAAAACAGTGCTTCTGTGGCATAAATATTGCCTACACCGACGACGACTTTAGCATCCATAATAAAGGCTTTAACATTGCTCGATTTATTGCGAGATAGTCGATAGAGATAATCGCCATTAAATTGCTGGGTTAAAGGTTCAACCCCTAAAGAATTTAGCAGTGAGTGCTGTTTTGGGTTGTCAGTGTAGAGTAGCGCGCCGAAACGACGTGGGTCATGGTAGCGCAAAATACAATTATCAAACTGTATTTGCCAGTGGTCGTGCTTGCGTTTGACTTGTTCATCAGTCAGTATTCTTAAACTACCCGACATGCCTAAATGAGAGATTAAGCTATGTTGATTGGATAGATTAAATAGCAGATATTTGCCGCGACGGGTAATGGATTCAATACTTGAACCTACAATGCAAAATACCAGGTTATCGGGAATCTTCCAACGTAGTTTGGGTTGCCAAACGGTGACAGATTGAATGGTTTTCCCTTTAATATATGGAGCTATCCCGCGGCTGGTGGTTTCAACTTCGGGTAGCTCCGGCATAATGTGGGTTTATAACTCTGCGAGTAATTTATTAATGCGTTCAACATAACTGACAGGGTCTTGTAATTGTTCACCTGTTGCTAAAGTGGCTTGGTCGAAAATCACTTCAACCAACTCAGCAAAACGGCCTTCATCGCTTTCATTGTCCATTCTCGTTAACAGTGAATGTTCTAAATTCACTTCAAAAATGGGCTTGCTTTCAGGCATAGATTGACCTGCAGCTTCCATCATTTTACGCATACTACTGCTCATGTCTGTGTCATCCATTACCAGGCAACTGGGTGAATCAATTAACCTGCCGCTGCTGGAACGTACTTCTTTCACTCGGCTATCTAATACTTTATTGATGCGTTCAATAATGGGTTTTTCATCTTTTTTATTATCGCTGTCTTTAGACGAGCTTTCTTGACCAAAACTGCTGCGTCTTACATCGGCAAATTGTTTGCCTTCAAAATCGGTTAAGTAAGTCATCAACCATTCGTCGATGGGGTCTGACAATAAAATAACTTCGTTACCTTGTTTGCGCAACGATTCAATATGCGGGCTTTTCTGAGCCTTGGTATGATTGTCTGCCATTACATAATAAATCTCTTTTTGTTCATCTTTCATTCGCGATAAGTAATTATCAAGGCTTTGGTCCTGTTTGATATTATCGGTATGAGTGGTTGAAAAGCGCAACAACCTGGCAATTTTTTCTTTGTTGGTGAAATCTTCAGCTAAGCCTTCTTTTAAGACTTTGCCAAAGGCATCCCAGAAAATTTGATAGTCTTCTGGTTTCTTGTTCGCCAATTTTTTCAGCATGTCTAACACGCGCTTGGTCATGGCATTTTTAAGCGAGTCGACCTGTGGGCTTTGTTGCAATAACTCGCGTGAAATATTCATTGGCAAGTCGGTTGCATCCAGTACCCCTTTCACAAAGCGCAAGTACAGTGGTAAAAACTGTTCGGCATCGTCCATAATAAAGGTACGTTGAATGTACAGTTTTAAACCTTTTGCAGCTTCGCGTTGGTATAAATCAAAGGTGGGTTTACGTGGAATATACAATAAACTAATGTATTCTTGTTTGCCCTCTACATGGTTGTGGGTTTGGGTTAACGGTTCGTTCCAGTCGTGTGAAACGTGTTTATAAAATTCAATGTATTCTTCTTTTTTGACCTCTCTGGCAGGGCGTGTCCATAACGCCGTGGCTGTGTTGACAGTTTCCCATTCTGGAGTCTCAGGTTCTTGACTCTTATCTTCATCATTTGCAGGGACAGGCGGTTTTAGCATTTGGATAGGAATGCTGATGTGGTCAGAATATTTTTTGATGGTACTGCGAAGCGTCCAGTTGTTGCAAAATTCTTTGGCATCGTCTTTAAGGTGTAAGATGACTTCAGTGCCGCGAGTATCTCTATTGACGTTTTCAATTTCATAATCAGCCTCGCCTGTGCACACCCAATGTACGCCTTCTCCGGCATCATTTCCTGCACGACGGGTGAAGACTTCTACTTTTTCCGATACAATAAAACCTGAATAAAAGCCTACGCCAAATTGACCAATCAGGTGTGAATCTTTGCGTTGGTCGCCACTTAGGTTTTCCATAAATTTGGCAGTTCCAGAACTGGCAATGGTACCCAAATTGGCGATAACTTCTTCGCGGTTCATTCCTATTCCATTATCGCTCATATGAATTTTATTTGCGTCTTCATCGAATGTAATTTGAATTTTTAATTCGGAATCACCTTCAAATAACTGTTCATTGTCTAGTGCTTCAAAACGCAGTTTGTCGCAAGCATCGGATGCGTTACTGACTAATTCGCGTAGAAAAATTTCTCTATTGCTATAGAGAGAGTGTGTCATTAAATGTAATAATTGTTTTGCTTCGGTTTGAAAACCCAGTGTTTCTTTATTTGACATGTATAATCTCCAACAAATTTAAAAAATGCCTTTATAGGTTGTATCCACTAAAAATCAAGTAATTATGTGCATTAAAATTAGTTTAGTTGTAACAGTTATTATGTTGTGTTCCTGCGCCACTCAACAATCTGAACCAAGGGTGGGTAATCAAACGCTGCAGAATCAAAATAATCATGAGCAGACACAGGAAGAAAGTGCTAAAGTTGAAATACCAGTCAGTGCAATTTATGATCAGCCACAACCTGTTACGTCTAAACCAATAGCTGCCACTAATGCACTACTAGAACAAGCAGAAAAATTATATGAACAAGGCAATTATCACAAAGCTATTGCGGTAAGCGAGCGTTTGCTGCGTATCAACCGAACCAATGCAGCTGTTTATATCCTATTAGCCAAAGCACATTTAGCCAACGGTATGAGTGGGCTTAGTACAGAATTTGCAAGGCAAGGATTAATTTTTGCCAGGCAAGCATGGGAAAAAGAGGCATTGAATCAATTGTTGAATTATTAATCGTATCGCACCATGCATGGTGCCCTTACGTGGTTCGATTGCATGAATCGATTTCGCCCCAGAGGTCGTGTTCGTCACTGGCAATAATGTTAGCCTGAATAATATCGCCTGGTCGATGCCTGGTTTCACCATTTAAATAAATTAGACCATCTATTTCAGGGGCATCGGCTGTGGTACGACCAATAGCACCTTCGGCATCAACTTTATCAATAATTACAGCCGTAGTGCTACCGATTTTAGCAGATAATTTTTCTGTACTAATTTGTGCTTGAGTTTGCATAAAGCGTTCGAACCTTTCCGCTTTAATAGCATCATCGACTGGGCTTGGCAATTCATTGGCTAAAGCGCCTTTAACGGGAGAATACTCAAATGCACCAACACGGTCTAATCTTGCATCTTTGATAAAGTCTAATAAGTCTTCAAACTCGGCTTCGGTTTCACCTGGGAACCCTATAATAAAAGTGCTGCGAATGGTAAGATTAGGGCAAATTGAGCGCCAGTGCTCGATTTGTTTTAATGTGTTTTCAATATTACCTGGACGCTTCATGGCTTTGAGAATACGTGGATTGCCATGCTGGAAGGGTACATCCAGATAGGGTAGTACCAGCCCGTCAGCCATTAGTGGAATAACTTCATCGACATTAGGGTAGGGATAAACATAATGCAGGCGTATCCAGGGGCGTTGCCTGGTTTGAATAGCACTCAGTGCATGACACAAATCGGTCATTTTGGTTTTAATAGGTGTACCGTTATGAAAGTATGTTTTATATTTTAAATCCACACCATAGGCACTGGTGTCCTGAGAAATAACCAACAATTCCTTAACGCCCGATTGCACTAAGCCTTCGGCTTCAGCAACAACAGCATTGGAAGGTCGGCTGACCAGTTTGCCTCGCATTGATGGAATAATACAAAAACTGCATTTGTGATTACAGCCTTCAGAAATTTTCAAATAAGCGTAATGTCTTGGTGTTAATTTAATGCCCTGAGGCGGTATTAAATCAGTAAAAGGATTGTGCGTTGTATTGTAAGGGAAATGAGTTTTAACCGCCCCTACAACTTCTTCGTAGGCCTGTGGACCAGATACTGACAGCACGCTGGGATGGACATCTAAAATGTCTTGTTCGTTAGCCCCCATGCAACCTGTAACAATCACTTTGCCATTGGCGTTAATGGCTTCGCCGATGGTGTTCAGCGACTCTTGTTTGGCTGCGTCAATAAAACCGCAGGTGTTCACCACTACCATATCTGCTTGTTCATAAGTGGGAACAATATCGTAACCATCAATGCGCAATTGAGTTAAAATTCGTTCAGAATCAACTAAGGCTTTGGGGCATCCTAAGCTGATAAATCCTATTTTGGGTGCGCTCATTTCAGGTTGTTGTTTAAAAAAAGACCATTATAGATTAATATACTGTGGTGCGTCTTTCCAAACCATTTATCAAATTACCTTTTCGTTTTGATGTTGCTCAATTAACCCATGAGGCAGAGCAGTTTTCTAACGAGTCGTGGATGGTGCACCCCAATAATTTAAAAGGTAATTCTGCCGTTGCGTTGGTCTCTAAACAAGGCGGTGACAATAACGATTTTGATGGGGCAAAAGCCATAACGCCCCATTTAGAGCGCTGTGAGTATATACAACAAGTGATGGCACATTTTGGTCAGGTACTATCGCGCAGCAGGTTGATGAAGTTAGATGCAGGTTGTGAGGTGTCAACACATGTCGATTTTAATTATCACTGGTACAATCGTGTCAGAATACATATCCCGATTATAACCACTCCTGAAGTCATTTTTTATTGCGGGTCAGAACAAATACATATGTCGGCGGGCGATTGTTGGATTTTCGATTCATGGCGCAGGCATCAAGTTATCAACAAGAGCCATATCAATCGTATACATCTAGTGATAGATACCTGCGGCTCGTCGGCATTTTGGGACCTGGTTGCAAACATGGAACAATTGTCAACTCAGCAAATTGATGAACAAAGTCAGTTGATTGCTTTTCAATCCCGGAAAAAAGTACAACTTTTATTGGAACAATACAGCAGTTTACCAGTGATGTCGCCTGGCGAGTGCGATGGGTTAATTGATGATTTAATTGTTGATTTTACCAATAATCCAAATAACGAAAAGGCATTGGTTAAGCGCTATACCAGAATACTAAAAGGCTTTGCTCAAGATTGGCGAATACTATGGTCGTTGTATGGCTATCAGGTACAAGGTTTTGAGCGGTACAGGCAACTCATTCAGTCCACAAGGCAACAACTTCATCCCAATATGCGAGCCATTACCACAGCTTCAAATGATATTGGTGTTAATGCAATTTTTACACAAAGGGTTTTAAATGCTGCGTTGAATATGGAAGAGCGTCAGCGTTTATTAAGTTGACAGTAGTGTCCAAAATAAATTCAATTGCTCTATATACAGCTGCCATGAGCTATTGCTGGAAAGTCTCTGATTAAAATCAGGAGCCAGTGACATAAAATAGACCCGATCAAAGTCTGGGTGTCCTAAGTTACTGTACTCCCAATCCAATATAACAGCTCCTTTTGGTGTTTGAATAATATTATCTGGTGTTAAGTCATGGTGGCAGATAACGGGTTTGTAGTCCGCATTTACCAAAAAGGACTCTAATTGGCCTCTGGCTTCTAGCCACTTGTCTTCTATTTGGCAGGTGATGCTGTTATTTTGTTTTAATTGTTCGTAATAATTATCAATATGCTTTAGATAATTAAAGGGTTGTGTGTTAAGGGGGGCGCTTTGATAGCAGTTGATACAGTTATTTAAACTTTGGATATCTCGTTTTTTCTGTGGAATATCCGACCAAAGCTCGCCTTCAATATAATCAAATAAACAATAAATCTGATTCGGGTCGCTGTAGCGCAGAGTTGGTACAAAACCTGTAGGTTGTAATAGCTTCAAAATTGTTTTTTCTAATGCTCGGTCAATGCCCAATTGTTTGGAGTTAGGGTTATTTAAACGCAAAACATAACGCTGTGACGATGTTTTAAGCAAATAAATGCGATTGGTTTGTGCTTTACTTAATGATTGATGCGAAAGTATAGGCAGTTCAATATTCCATTTTGGCGCATCATCAAGAACTGTTTCAATGGGAGGGAACATGAGTTTGTTCACAATAATTTTTATGCCAGTTAATAAATCCGATAACTGATAGTGCGTGGTAAATGAGGTATAGTATGGCTGTTTGATGAAAGCCTTTATAAATGTTAAGGTAAATAGCAAACGAATTAATCACTAGCCAATAAACCCAATTTTCTAAAACTTTTTTTGAAACCATATAAGTGGTAACAACGGCTCCAAATGTGGTAAAAGCGTCGATATAAGGTATCTCGGAATAAGGTTTTAAGAATAACCCAGCTAAATAAGTGGCAATTAAAATAATGGCTGTAGCACCAACGTGTTGAACCAAAGTCCAGCGTTTAACAGGTAAATGATCATTGTTTGAAAAATACCCATGCCAACAACACCAGCCATAAATGGCCATTAGCACATAAAATACATTGAGTAGTGAAAACATAAAGAGACCTACATCCCAGTAGAGAAAAGTGTAAATTAAGGAACTAAAAAATGCTGCTATCCAACAACTAATATGCTGCTTAATAGCGAGTAGAAGATAGAGAATTGCCAGAGCAACTGCAACCGTTTCCCAAGTGTCGGAAAATAAAGTATTGACTAGGAAATTTAAAAAGCCGTCCATAGGACGGGCTTGTCAAGCGATGGTTTTTAGCGAGTGGTTCTGGCTGCACCAAAACGCTTATTGAAGCGCTCAATACGGCCACCAGTGTCCAGGTTTTTCTGTTGTCCAGTATAAAATGGGTGACACATGGCACACACATCAATATGAATTTCTCCCACTTTGGTAGAGCGAGTGTTAATAACATTACCACAACTACAAGTGGCCTTCAGGTTGCCGTATTTAGGATGTATTTCTGCTTGCATGGTCGTTGTTTTCAAGTACAATCGAAGGGCGCGCATGTTATCATAATTCGCGTAAATAACAAGCACACTTTATGTCCACTACCCTTAAAAACCATTATTTTTTAGTGTTAACGCCAACGGTGTTTAAGGAGTTGGTATATTATAGCCACAACGATACGCTTCAGATGGGCAGTAGAGTGCTTGCCCCCTGGGGTAAGCGTGAATTGGTGGGACTTATTATACGAAGGGTTTATGAATATGATGTTGACAGTGACATAGCTAAAGAAAAAATAAAGCCCATTATTGAAGTGTTGGAAGCTGGATTTAAAACGCAGGCACTTTTTCAGCAGTGGTATGCCGTGGTGGACTGGGTGAAACATTATTACCATGTCCATCCAGGAGAGGTCTTTTTAAGTGCTGTTCCTAAAAAATTTTTAGAAAATAAAAAGGTTAAAGTGATGAGCCTTAAAGATACCGTAACAGAGGTTGAACAAGTGCCGATATTATTGCAGCAGCAGCAATCAGCACTCGATAGCATATTGAAAACGAAAGGCATTCATTTGTTGATGGGTGCAACTGGTAGCGGTAAAACGGAAGTATATATGCAATTGGCGGCAGAATCACTTTTTATCAGTCAAAAAGTCTTGGTACTCGTGCCAGAGATAGGGTTAGTGCCACAGACTTTGGAGCGTTTTCAAAAGCGATTTGCTTTTCCTGTATTGCAATATCATTCAGGTATGACACCAATAAAGCGAATGCATACATGGAATGCGGTGATGGAACCTGGTGGTCAAGTGATTATAGGTACCAGATCGTCCATATTTTTGCCTATTGAACAATTGGCATTAATCATTGTTGATGAAGAGCACGATATATCACTGCGCCAGCAAGATGGCTTCTATTACCATGCGCGTGATATCGCTGTATTAAGAGGAAGGTTACAAAATATCAATGTGGTTTTAGGCACAGCGACACCCTCCCTTGAATCTATATGCAATGTAAAGTTGGGCAAATATCATTTGCACCAGTTATCAGAACGGGCAGGAAGCCGTTTACTACCTGATTGGTCGATGATTGATCTTAACAAACAAACATTGCAGGCAGGGCTATCGCAACCTTTGCTAAATGTAATAGGCGATACGTTGAGAAGAGGTAATCAAGTGATGGTATACATTAACCGTCGCGGCTATGCTCCTACTATGCGTTGTAATGATTGTAACAGTATTGTGGAATGTAACTTTTGCAGTGTAAAGCTGACACTTCACAATCATTCAAAACCTTACTTGCAATGCCATCAATGTGGTATTGTGACACCAAAACCAAAGCATTGTAGTGAATGTGGTAGTGAACAATTTCACTATTTGGGACAAGGTACCGAGCGTGTGGAAGCGGTGCTGGAAGATTACTGTAAAGGCACAAAAATTTTCCGCATTGACAGTGATAATACAAGGCGTAAAGGAGCATTAGAGGAGATGCTGGCAGAAATTCGCCTCGGTGAACCCTGTATCGTTTTGGGTACACAAATGATTTCCAAAGGACACCATTTACCCCATATGACATTAGTGGCAATTATTGATGTTGATAGTATGCTGTTTAGCAATGATTTTCGCGCTAAAGAACGATTGGCGCAAATGATGATGCAAGTATCGGGCAGAGTTGGGCGAGGGGAAATTCGTGGTACGGCCATATTGCAGAGTTATTATAGCAATCATCCCTGGCTGCAAACTATTACTGCTAATAATTATATGCAAACTTTAGAGCAATTGTTAGATGAAAGAGGACAAGCAAATATGCCTCCATTTTCGTATATGGCAACGGTACATAGCTCGTCATTGAATATTGATGATCCTTTCAGTTTCTTGCAACAGCTTAGAGCGGTATGGCAAAGCTATTCCAAGTCTATAGATATTACCTTAATTGGGCCAATGCCAGCATTGATTGAGCGACGCAATCGGCGTTATCGGTTTCAATTGCAGGTTGTGGCTACAAAGCGCTCAATGCTGCACCAATGGGTACGTGAAGTTAAACAATGGATTGGTGTGCAACCTAAAAAAAACAGTTGGCGTTGCTCTATTGAAATTGACCCACAGACTCTGGACTAAGCGCAATAAAAAATCTTACCAATAATTATCAGCGAGTTTTGCAGCGTATTAGCAGTGCCAGTGATACAGCATCTCAAAATGTCGAATTAATTGCTGTTTCTAAAAAGCAATCTGTTTCTGCCATTAAAGCATTAGCGAAACTAGGCCAGGTAAACTTTGGCGAAAATTACTGTCAAGAAGGCTTGCTAAAAAAGCAATCATTACAGCAAGATGGTTTGAATCAGTTAGTTTGGCATTTTATTGGTCCTGTTCAGAGTAACAAAACCAAAGATATTGCCAATAATTTTGAGTGGGTACATACTCTTGACAGAGCAAAAATAGCAAGACGATTAAACCAGCATTGTTCAATTAGCAGTCAGCGTTTAAACGTGTTAGTGCAGGTTAATATTGACAACGAGTCCAGTAAATCAGGTGTAACTGAACAACAATTATCAGTGTTGGTAGAAATCATTATTGCGTTACCCTTTTTAACTTTTCGAGGTCTGATGTGTATCCCTAAACAACAGGGTAGTTTTGAAAAGCAATCAAAAAGCTATCAAAGAATGTTCGCTTTGTTTAGTCAATTACAAAAACAATTTCCGACAGAGACGATAGATACCCTGTCAATGGGTATGTCAAGTGATATGGAGGCTGCAGTTGAAGCCGGGTCAACCATGGTGCGTATTGGCACAGATTTATTTGGGAAACGTCATTGATTATTCTCACGCTGACTGGATGGCTGCTTGAGCAGCAGCCAGACGGGCGATAGGCACGCGAAAAGGTGAGCAACTAACATAATCAATACCAGTGCTATGGCAAAAAGCAATGCTGCTGGGTTCGCCACCGTGCTCACCGCATATCCCTGTTTTTAATTGTGGTTTGGTTTGGCGACCACGTTCAACGCCTAGAGTTAGTAGTTGTCCTACACCTTCCTGGTCCAATACTCTGAAAGGGTCGTTGGGCATGATTTTGGAATTGATATAGTGTGAGATAAAACGACTGCTATCATCGCGACTGAAGCCACAAGTGGATTGGGTTAGATCATTGGTGCCAAAGCTAAAGAAGTCGGCGTGTTCGGCAATTTTATTGGCAGTTAAAGCTGCTCTAGGCAATTCAATCATTGTGCCTATTTGATAGTCCAATTTCAGACCGTATTGACCGATGACACGATCGGCAACTTGTTTAACTACTGCACGTTGATGTTCTAATTCTGTATCCATGCTAACTAGTGGAATCATTAATTCGGGCTTGACGATAATACCTTCAATTTGCATTTCACATGCGGCTTCAATAATGGCTTTTGCCTGCATGGCAGTAACTTCAGGATAGACTAAACCAAGACGGCAGCCTCTGTGGCCTAACATAGGGTTAGCTTCATGCAGGTTTTCTACTTTTGCCAATAGTTGTTCTTTTTCATAAATTTGTTTGAGAATGCCATCTATATCTTTAAAGCTATCTGATTTTTGTAACTTTAATTTTAGTTCCACTAATTCCATGTGAAGGCTGTGACTGTCGGGCAAAAATTCGTGCAGGGGAGGATCTAGCAAGCGAATGGTTACTGGCAGGCCGTCCATGGTTTGAAAAATTTCTTTAAAATCATTTCTTTGAATGGGTAAAAGTTTATCCAGTGCAGATTCCCTTGCAGCCCTTGTTTCTGCCAAAATCATTTCGCGCATAATGGCTAAACGCTCTTCACCGAAAAACATATGCTCAGTGCGGCAAAGCCCGATGCCTTCAGCACCGAAACCGCGAGCTGTTGAAGCATCCTGCGCGTTGTCGGCATTGGCGCGCACTTTCAATGTTCTTCGTTCATCTGCCCATTGCATAAGGTGCTGATAGTATTGGTCAAGCTCAGGCTGAATCATCGGAACTTGCCCAGCAATAACTCGACCACTGGAACCTTCGACAGTGATCCATTCACCGCTGCGTAAATCAACACCGTTAACGTGCAGAAAACCTTCGTCCATATCAATCTCAATGTCTTCTGCGCCGACAACGCAGGGTTTGCCCATGCCGCGCGCCACAACAGCTGCGTGACTGGTCATTCCGCCTCTGGCAGTAACCACTGCCTCTGAAATCATCATGCCGTTAAAGTCATCAGGGCTGGTTTCGTGTCTGACTAATATGACTTTTTGGTGCTCAGACATTCTTTGCGCTTCTTCGGGAGTAAAACATATACGCCCAGAGGCTGCGCCAGGACTGGCCGGTAGACCTTGAGTCAGAATGTTGACTGGTGCTGCAGGGTCAATCATGGGGTGCAACAGCTGGTCGAGGTGCTCTCCTTTGACGCGTTGCAATGCAGTGCTTTGGTCTATCATGTTTTCGTTACACATTTCAACCGCAATGCGAACAGCAGCGGCGCCAGTGCGTTCACCTACCCTTGTTTGCAAGATGTAGAGTTTGCCTTTTTCTATGGTAAATTCGATATCCTGCATATCCAAATAATGATGTTCAAGTTGCTTGGATACTTGTTGAAACTGTTTGAAAGCATCGGGTAAGTCTTTTTGCAATTCTACGATAGGTTTCGGAGTGCGAATCCCCGCAACCACATCTTCGCCTTGAGCATTCAGTAAAAATTCGCCGTACAGTTTGGGTTCGCCTGTGGAGGGGTCGCGGGTAAAAGCAACACCAGTGCCACTGTTCCAGCTCATATTGCCAAATACCATGGATTGAATGTTGACAGCAGTACCTAATTGATCAGATATGCGATGAATTCGCCGGTAATCAATCGCCCGTTGGTTGTTCCAGCTGTTAAATACTGCCGAAATTGCCATACGCAGTTGGTCGTAAGGGTCTTGTGGAAACATTTCACCATGGCGTTCGGAAAAGATGATATTTTTGTATATATCCACAATTTCCTTTAGTTGTTCAACACTTAAATCGGTGTCGTTGCCGCCTGTGGTCTGGGTTTTAAAGCGCTCCAAAATGCGTTCAAATTTTTCCAGTTTGACTTCCATTACCACATTGGCAAACATGCTGATAAAACGGCGATAAGAATCGTAGGCAAAGCGAGGGTCATTGGTTTCTGAGGCTAAACCCTGTACCGTTTGATCGTTTAAGCCCAAGTTGAGAATGGTGTCCATCATCCCCGGCATGGATACTGGGGAACCTGAGCGAACCGATACTAATAAAGGACTGGTTGCTGAACCAAAACCGCGACCTGTTTGCGCTTCAACTTGCTGTAGAGCCGCTCTGGTTTGTGTCCACATACCTTCGGGAAAATGGCGTTGATTTTCCTGGTAGTTGATACAGGCTTGGGTGCTGATGGTAAAGCCAGGCGGGACAGGTAAGCCGATTTCTGTCATTTCGGCAATATTGGCACCTTTGCCCCCCAGCAAGTTTCGCATGGAGGCGTTGCCTTCGTTAAACAGGTATATCCATTTGTAAGCGTTATCAGAATTGGTCATGATCTTTTATAAAAATGGTACTGCTTAGAGCAATTTAGAAAGCTTCAGCGTCCAGGCCCATTAGTGTATCAGCACCTGTTTTAATTTTAGCAAGGTGCATGCTGACAGCAGGCAACTGGCGTTGCATGAAATAGCGACCCGTTATCAACTTGTTTTGATAAAAGCTTTGGTCGCCACTGCCGTCATCAATACGTTTGAGTGCGGCGTTTGCCATTTGCGCCCACATATAACCTAAGCAGACATAGCCAAACATGAAGGATAGGTCGGTAGCGCCTGAAAGTGCGTCATTTGGACTTTGCATACCTTTTTCCATCATGTAGATAATACCTTCTTGTAATTCTTTGGAGGCAGTTTTAAGTGGTATGAGAAAATCCTGGTTAAGAGTTTCGTTACTGGCATTTTCTTTAATATAGGATTTGATGATTTCAAGTAATGCCATTACATGTTTGCCGCCATCTTTAGGCATTTTTCTGCCGACTAAGTCCAATGCCTGTATGCCGTTAGCTCCCTCATAAATTTGGGTGATTCGGCAGTCGCGAACGTATTGAGACATGCCCCACTCTTCAATAAAGCCATGGCCACCATAAACTTGCTGAGCTTGCACGGTGGCATCAAAACCTTTGTCGCTTAAAAAGCTTTTTAGCACTGGCGTTAAAATAGAAACAAGTCCTTGGGCATCGTCGTCGTTTACACGGCGATAGCGGTCAATCAAATTAGCAGCCCACATGCTAAAGCCTCGACTGGCTTCGGTGAATGATTTAATGTCCATCAAAATACGTCGAATATCGGGGTGTACAATAAGCGGGTCGGCGGGGCCATCAGGGTTTTTCACACCAGTAATATCACGACCTTGTAGTCTATCTTTGGCATAGGCAACCGCATTCTGGTATGCCACTTCGGCTTGAGAAAGACCTTGCATTCCAACGCCGAGGCGCGCTTCATTCATCATGGTAAACATGGCACGCATACCTTTGTGCTCTTCACCGAGTAAATAACCGACTGCGCCGTCATAGTCCATTACACAAGTAGAGTTTCCGTGAATGCCCATTTTTTCTTCGATTTTGCCAACCGACAAACTGTTGCGCTCACCCAGCGTACCATCTTCATTAAATAAAAACTTAGGCACTATAAATAAGGAAACACCTTTAATACCTTCTGGCCCATCGGTGATTTTTGCTAATACCAGGTGAATGATATTTTCAGACAAATCGTGGTCGCCAGAGGAGATAAAGATTTTTTGACCAGTAATTTTGTACTTGCCATCATTGGTTGGCTCGGCTTTGGTTCGCATTAAGCCCAAATCAGTACCACAATGCGATTCGGTTAAGTTCATTGTACCAGTCCATTCATTGGTTGCCATTTTAGGCAACAAGAATTGTTTCTGTTCATCGCTACCATGCCCGTAAATAGCAGACATAGCACTGTGAGTTAAACCAAAATACATGGTTAAAGCTTGATTAGCTGAAGAGAAAAATTCATTAATTGGTGAGGTGATAATAGCAGGTAGTCCCTGACCGCCGTATTCCGGGTTTAAATCAATACTGGCCCAACCCGATTTGGTGATTTGGTCAAAAGCGTTTTTGAAACCACTAGGCGTAGTGACTTTACCATCCTCATGTTTACAGCCTTCAGAGTCACCAACGCTATTTAAGGGAAACATGACATCGCGGCTGATTTTTCCCGCTTCTTCTAAAATGGCACTGGTAAAATCATCGGTCAAATCGGCATAGCCAGGGATGTTTTGCTCAGAGACATTGAAAACATCATTCAATAAAAATTCTATTTCCTTAACGGGTGGGTTATATATAGGCATATTATCATTGACCTCAATTAATTAATAGGTAGAGCGTTTTGCATTATTTATTGTGCAATACTACATTAAGTTTTCGTTTAAAATGCGAGCGCAACTCTACATTATTTTGTCAGAGCGTGCAACAATCTGTCTAATCCACCGTGATTGATACAATAATGGACCGATTGTGAAACAACAGGTTTAGCGTGAAATGCTATTCCCAGTCCAGCGGCTTTTAGCATGGGCAAGTCGTTTGCGCCATCGCCTATGGCAAGGGTTTTTTCCATAGGAATGTTGTTGGTATAGGCTATTTCTCGCAACTTGGCAGCTTTGTAGTCAGCATTAACAATATCACCAATGACATTGCCAGTGAGAACGCCGTTTTTAATTTCCAGATGATTGCTGTAGGTGTAATTAAAGCCCAGTTGTTTTTGTAAATGTTTGGCGAAAAAGGTGAAACCACCAGAGAGAATGGCAGTGGTATAGCTGTGTTGATGCAGTTTATTAACTAATTCTTTTACTCCTGATGTTAGCGGTAAATTGTCGGCGACTTTTTGTAATGTTTGCTCAGGCAGACCTTTTAATAATTTGACGCGTTGTTTCAAACTTTGGTCAAAGTCTAATTTACCTTGCATGGTCTGCTCGGTAATGGCTATAACCTGTTTGCCCACGCCCACTATTTTAGCTAATTCGTCAACCACTTCGCATTGAATTAGAGTCGAGTCCATATCAAACACAGCGCATTGGAAATCATCAATGGTTTGGTCAAAGTTTAAAATGTTCACCTAAATAGGTATCCCTGACTTGTTGGTTGGTTAGAATAGTATTGGCATCGCCTTCGGCGATAATGGAGCCGTTGCCGATGATGTAAGATTTATTACAGAGGCTGAGCGTTTCTCTCACATTGTGGTCGGTAATTAATACGCCAATATTACGTTGTTGCAAATGTTCAATAATGGTTTGGATGTCGTTTATTGAAACGGGGTCAACACCTGCAAAGGGTTCATCTAATAATATGAATTTAGGGTCCATTGCCAAAGCTCTTGCTACCTCGACGCGTCTGCGTTCGCCGCCGGACACTGTTATACCCAAAGATTTGCGAATATGTTGTAAATGGACTTCATCAAGTAAAAAATCGAGCTTTTCGCGCCGTTGTGCACGGGTTAAATCTTTACGTAGTTGTAAAATAGCCAAAATATTGTCTTCAACACTGAGTTTGCGAAAAATGGAGGCTTCCTGGGGTAAATAACCTAGCCCTAATTTAGCGCGTTGATGCATGGCTTTGTGGGTGAAATTAATTTCGCTATTACCGCTAGTTAATGACACTTTACCTGTATCGGCTTTAACCAAGCCTGCTATCATATAAAAACAGGTGGTTTTGCCCGCTCCGTTAGGGCCGAGAAGGCCAATCACCTCGCCTTGATTGACGCGCAAACTAACATCGGAAACCACCGTTTTATTGCCATAGGTTTTTGATAAATGTGTCGCGATTAATGCGGTAGCCATCTATCAGTGCGCTAAGAAACAGGGTTAGGCTTGCAGCCGATAGGTTTGCCATTTTCAGCAAGGGGGAATACCGTGCGGGTTCGACCTTCGGATTTTAATAAGGCTTCACTGAGTTTATAAACAATGTGTTCGCCATTAAGCTCAGTTTGTTGTTGGTTGAGTTTAGCGCTACCCAGCAATAAAATAGTTTCATCGGCAGGTGTGTATTCGATACGCTTGCTTTGCCCTGTTACATCACAGCCTTGCTTATCGCTACGTTTGATTGTGACAGGTGTGCCTTGAGCGACAACTTTACTGACTTCTTTATCCGCTATGGAAACGGTTAAAGTGTCAGATTTTAATAACAAATCACCTTGGGTAAGAATAACATTGCCTGAGTATATCGTTGTATTATTAATTTGATCAACCACTGCACTGTCGGCATCTATGGTTAAGGGTTTATCGCGTTCATTTGCAGCTAATAATAACGGCAACAATGTGCTTGTAAAGGCAATAAAGTATTTAATTAACATGATGTATAGCGCCAATTTTTTTGTTTAATTGATAAATGCCAGTATTTAAGTTGGTGTTCAGACCCATACCGTCTATATAGTGGCCAGGTTGTACAATTTGTACACTTTTGTCGGTAGTGGCTGTCTTATTGACTGTGTTAATCATTAACTCACTGGTGCGAAATTCTCGGAAAGGTTGGCTGTCTTGAGCTGGGTAACCCTGGGCGCCTTGCTGTTGGTTTTGCTGTAGCAATACATTGCCCTGCAGTAGAAGTTCACCAGAGTTCAGGGTATATTCACCCCTAGCGCTGCTAGCAGTCAATCGACCTGCCTTTAATGACTGAATGGTCACAGTAGGTTGAAATAATATGACTTTAGCGGAAGGTTTATCTGCATTGTAATATTGAACCTTAGCACTTTTTAATTGGTGTTCTATATTTCCCTGTTTGTCGTATAACATAATGGTAGACTGTTCCAAAAAGCGGTTGGGTAAATGTTTATGTAACCCCAATTGGTCGAGTGTAGAGTAAGCGTGGGCTGGTTGTGTCTCAAATTGGGCATTTTTTTCTTGTAATCCCAAATAGCCTATTGTGCCAAGGGCTAAAATTAAAAGAGTTGCAAATAGTGTCCAATTATTCATGGGTTGCCGTATATTTAGCCGTCAATGCTTCATACTCACCACGAGCTTTTAACAGGATATCACAGACTTCTCGCACCGCGCCATTTCCTCCATGTTGTTGGGTGACATAGTCTGCAATGGCTTTAATATCTGAATGCGCATTGGCAGGAGCAAAGCCCAAACGACTGTTGTTAACAGCGTTGTAGTCTGGTAAATCATCTCCCATATAGGCAACCTGATCCAGGCTTAAGTTTAGTGATTCGCAAAGTTCGGTAAGAGCTTGTAGTTTATCACTGCGGCCTTGTATAACGTGAGTGATGGCTAACTCATTTGCCCGTTTATTGACCATGGCTGATTGCCTGCCAGTAATTATTGCTACTTGAATATTGACCCGCTGCAATAATTTGAGTCCAAAGCCATCAAGGATGTTAAATGATTTGTGTTCCACTGCATTGCTATCATAAACAACATTGCCACCAGTTAACACGCCATCGACATCTAGCGCTAACAATATAATATGTTTAGCGGCAAATTTAAAAGCATTATCTTTCAGGATATTTGACATTGATTATAAGCCTGTTTCTAATAAATCGTGTAAATGGATAATGCCTATAACACTACTGTTATTATTGGTAATAATTAATGATGTGATTTTAGCATTTTCCATCATTGCCAGCGCGTCAATTGCCATGGCATTGGCTGCTATCGTTTTCGGCGTGACTGACATCAATTGACTGATGGGCGTATTGAGTACGTTTTCTTGTTCAAACACTCGACGTAAATCGCCATCGGTGAAAATACCAAGAAGTTTGTACTGTTCATCGACAATAGTAGTAACTCCCAGACCTTTGGTGGTGATTTCTACAATGGCATCTTTTAGCGTGACATGACTTTTAACCATAGGAATGGCATCGCCACAACACATCACATCGCTGACTTTTAACAATAAGCGTTTACCTAGTGAGCCGCTAGGATGAGATAGAGCAAATTCCTCTGCGGTAAAACCACGTGCTTCAAGCAATGCAATGGCTAGAGCATCGCCCATTACTAACGAAACGGTTGTGCTGGAAGTGGGTGCTAACCCCAAAGGGCAGGCCTCCTCCTTGATTTTAATAGACAAATGAACATGGGCATTTTTTGCCAGAATTGATTCAGCATTACCAGTTATACTGATTAATGGACATTGGATGCGATTAATAGTGGGAATTAAGTTGATAATTTCATCTGATGCGCCAGAATAAGAAATGGCAATAACGACATCAAGAGGAGTAATCATGCCTAAGTCGCCATGACTGGCTTCGGCTGGATGAATATAAAATGCCGGGCTGCCCGTGCTGGATAGCGTTGCAGCTATCTTCCTGGCAATATGCCCCGACTTACCCATTCCTGTAATAATAATACGTCCTTTGCATTGTAAAAGTAAATCGCAGACCTGATTAAAATTATTGTCGATATGTTGCAGTAAGTCGTTTACTGCTTGAGATTCAATTTTAATGGTGCGAATGGCGGACTGAATGTAATTGACGCTCATGCTTAGTAGTCTATAGTAGAAAATAAAAATAGGCTATGTAAAGCGCAAGAAATAAAGCACCTAGCAGGCGATTAATTTGCAAACTTGCTTGTCTGTTCCATATTTTGGGAATGAATACCGCACATAACAGTAGCGATAGCAATAAAGTCATAGGATAGTCTCTTGTTATCACCGCGCTATCAAGTACAGTAGGTTGGATGATACCAGCAATGCCCATAACCCCCAGCAAGTTAAAAATGTTTGAACCAATAATATTACCAATGGCAATATCACGCTGGCCTTTAAGTGCGCTCATGAATGTTATTGCTAATTCTGGCAAGCTAGTGCCAATAGCAACAGCGGTTAAACCTATAACTAACTCACTCACACCAAATTCACGCGCGAGACCTTTTGCACCCCAAACCAAAGCTTGAGAGAAAATAACAAGACCAATAATACCGCCGATTAGCAATAGCCAACTCTTTGTTACTGTTAGCTCAGTGCTGGGGAGTGTTATTTCATCATCAGAAGCATTTTTGACGGTAAAATATAAATAGGCGATAAGGCTGCCTACTAAAATAAAGCCCTCTGCGCGACTCAGGGTTAAATCCCATAACAATAAACCCGCCAAGAAAGCGATAATAATAAAGATAGGCAATTGCGTTTTGATAACATTTTGGCATAAAGGTAATGCCACAGCAATAGCAGTACAACCTAACACCAGACCTATATTAGTAATATTAGAACCTAATGCGTTACCAATTGCCAATTGCGGTGAACCGTTTAATGCCGCAATGGCAGAGACAAATATTTCAGGTGCTGAAGTCCCCAAAGCTACAATAGTTAAGCCTATAACAAGGGGCGATATCTTCAAAAGTTTTGCCAAACCCACACTACCAGATACGAATTTGTCGGCGCTATATACAAGTCCTATAAAGCCAGAGAGCAACGCCAGAATAAATAAAAGCACTTTAAGTTATTAATTAAAGAAGGGGGAGAATATGGTTAAAATTTAAAAGGAAACTTTAACATTTAATTGCGATAAATGTTAGTATTAGCTTAACTTACTGATTAAGAATGTACGATAAATGCCTATCCCTAAAAATATTGATCCATATCAAATGGCGCGTTCACGCAGCACGCTTCAAGGCGATTTAGAGTGCCATCATTTAACTAGAATTGATAACTGGTGTAATACGGTTACGAGTGATAAACAATCGCCAAGGGTATACGTGGACTTGCAATGGTTTATGGATGAAGCAAATTTGGCGGCGGTTACGGGTAAATTGAGTTATGGACTTACATTGGAATGCCAGCGATGTTTAAATGATTTCGACAAGCATTTTGATGTGGGTATTGATGTACGTGTGGTATTTTCGGAAGAGCAGGCAAAACATTTAGGTAAACATCAGGAATATGTGGTTATCGATGAAAAAACGCTGCAGTTGCATCAGTGGATTGAAGATGAAATTATTCTGGCAACTCCCAGTGTCCCTTCCCATCGTAGCGATGAATATTGCGATTCGTTATTAAAGTATGCCGATAATAAGCCTCAATACGAACAGGTTAGTGGAGAAAATATAAATAATTCAAATCCATTTCATATGTTAAATCAATTAAAGATAGATAATCGAGATAAATAAAATATTTTATGATAGAATCGCGCGCCCTTACGAGGAGTCCTTTGACATAATTGAAATAAAAGGGCTTAAGCATCAACCTATAAAAATTTATTTGGAGTGTCTAATGGCTGTTCAAAAAAGTAAAGTGACTCGCTCTCGTCGAGGTCAGCGTCGCTCGCACGATTCATTAATTGCTGCTACATTATCAGTAGATAGCATTACAGGTGAGTATCATCGCCGTCATCATGTTTCTGCCGATGGATTTTATCGAGGAGAAAAAGTAATCAACCCGCGCGCAACTGCTACTCCAGCAACGACAATTCAAGACGAAGACTAAACGTCTTGCTTTTTTCAATGGCATGAAGCCGCTGATCCACCTCATCAAGCATATTTTCAATAGGTATATTCTATGTCTGATTCAACATCTATAGCATTTGTTTTTCCAGGTCAAGGTTCACAAAAAATAGGGATGTTAGCAGAAATGGCAGAGCGCTATCCACAAATTCAACAACAATTTTCTACAGCATCCAGTGTTCTGGGTTATGATTTGTGGGGTTTGGTTCAAAAGGGTGAACAAGAAACCATTAACATGACAGAGATAACACAGCCTTTGTTGTTAACTGCCAGTATTGCTTTATGGCAAATTTGGCAAAGCCAATCTGGTGCAACACCTATAGGTTTGGCAGGACACAGTCTGGGTGAGTGGAGTGCCTTGGTTGCCGCAAATGTTGTGAGTTTTGAAGACGCAGTGATGTTAGTTCGCAATCGAGGTGCTTATATGCAATCAGCATGCAAACCTGGAGAAGGAGCAATGTTTGCGGTGATAGGCTTAGATGATGATAAAGTTGAAGAAATTTGTAGAGAGCATTCATCCGACCAATTTGTTGCTCCTGTCAATTACAATTCTCCGGGTCAATTAGTTATTGCTGGTTATGCTCAGGCAACCACTAAGGCTAGTGAGACCTGTAAAGCGGCAGGAGCGAAAATGGTGGTAGAATTGCCTGTAAGCGCACCTTTCCATACGCCACTGATGAAACCAGCTGCCGACAAACTTGCCAGTGACATTATGGCAACAGCGTTTAGCACACCTCAAATTCCCATTGTTCACAATTCTTCGGTACAAACCTGTAATGAATCAAGTGTTATTCAGTCATTAATGATTGAACAAATTACCGCAGCAGTGCCCTGGACGGCTTGTTTTAATCAATTAATCGCGATGGGTGCTGAAACCGTGATTGAATGTGGACCAGGTAAAGTATTGGCTGGCCTTGGTAAACGTATTAATCGCACTATTCAAACCATCAATATTGACTCGGCTAGCGGTATTCAACAAGCCTTGACGGACCAAGGTTTAGAATAGGTGGAATGTTTCAGATTGAAACCCTAATAACCGTAAAATCAAACCATCAAAAATTAGCAGCATGACATTACATACAGAATTTACAAATAAAGTAGCATTAGTAACTGGAGCGAGTCGCGGTATTGGCCGTGCTATTGCAACAGCTTTGGCCAATGCAGGAACAAGTGTCATAGGTACCGCTACTACAGATTCAGGTGCAGCCAAAATTAGCGAGCATTTCGCAGAACAAAACTTAAATGTCAAAGGCTATCCGTTGGATGTTGGCAGCAGTGAAGAAATCGCCAATTTAATGGATAGTGTCAGCGCTGATATAGGCGCGCCAACCATTATTGTTAATAATGCAGGTATTACTCGCGATAATATCATGCTGAGAATGAAAGATGACGAATGGTTCGATGTGATTGACACCAATTTAAATTCAGCCTATCGGGTTGTCAAAGCAGCACTTAAAGGTATGACCAAAGCGCGTTGGGGCAGAGTTATTAATATTGGTTCAGTAGTTGGCAGTATGGGCAATGCTGGTCAAAGCAACTACGCCGCTACCAAAGCGGGTATAGCTGGTTTTTCAAGAGCACTAGCCAAAGAAATAGGGTCACGCAATATTACTGTCAATACCATTGCACCTGGCTTTATCGCAACTGACATGACCGATGAATTAACCGAAGAACAACGCAGCGCATTGCTGGCCAACATTCCGGTACAACGCTTGGGTTCGGTAGAAGACATAGCCGCAGCTGTATTGTTTCTGGCCAGTGATAATGCAAGTTATATTACAGGTGAAACACTACATATTAACGGTGGCATGTATATGAGCTAGAAAGCACTTACCCGTCTGGGAGAAGATATAGCAATAGAAGTTAAAAGTACCGACCATGTGAAAGATAAGCATCAGGGGGGTATCAGAATGCTTAAAGAGGAAGGGTTAATCAAACAGTATCTGGTTGTCAGTTTCGACCCCAATTTTCGAATAACCAGTGATGGTATTCAAATTCTACCTTGGAAGTTGTTTTTGGATAGTCTATGGGGAAGGCAATTTAAACAGAGCTATTAAGTTAGCTCTCTTCCTTTTAGGAACAGTTCTACTGCTTTATTGTGGTTGACGCATTCAAATTTCATGTTTAAATCTTTGAATAAACGCTCGGCTTCCAGCGTTTCAAAATCGGGTATTTGTAAACCGACCAAAACTCGCCCTTCTGCAGTTCCGTGGTTGCGATAATGAAATAGAGAAATGTTCCACCTAGTCCCTAAGTGGCTTAAAAATTTGGAAAGTGCGCCAATGCGTTCAGGGAATTCAAAACGGTATAATTGTTCATTGTCGACTTTGCTGTTACCACCAATCATATGACGGATGTGCAGCGTAGCGGTTTCGTTATCGGTTAAATCAAATGTTTTAATGTTCTTTTTATTTAAACTCTCCAGTATTTCACTTTTGCAATGGCTACCCTGGGTTTTTATACCAGTGTAAACGACGGCTTGTTGATCATTGGTATAGCGATAGTTAAATTCGGTAATATCCCTGCGGCCAATTTCATTGCAGAACTTTTTAAAGCTTCCAGGTTTTTCAGGGATAAATGCTGCAAACAATGCTTCGGTTTTGCCGCCAATATTTACCTGTTCTGAAATGTAGCGCAAGCGCTCAAAGTTCATATTGGCTCCGCTGATAACCGCGACCAAATTCATACCTTGCAGCTGTTTATCAACAATATATTTTTTCAGACCAGCCAATGCTAGAGCGCCAGAGGGCTCAACAATACTTCTCGTGTCGTCATAAATGTTCTTGATTGCCGAACATATTTCATTATTGCTAACAGTAATGACTTCATCCACTGTATGTTGCAAAATGTCGAAATTGGCATTGCCTATTTGATGAACGGCAGTCCCATCGGCAAAATTGCCTTCAATGGGTATAGTAGTGGGCATGCCTGCTTTTAATGCAGCTTGTAAACATGCAGAGTCTTCAGACTCCACTGCAATAATTTTGATGTCAGGGCATTTATGCTTCAAATAGATAGATGTCCCGGCACAGAGTCCGCCACCCCCAACGGGGATAAATGCGGCATTAATACAACCTTTAAACTGCTCGCAAATTTCTTTGCCAATGGTACCTTGCCCAGTAATAATATGAGTGTCATCAAAAGGTGGAATAAAAAGTAAATTGCGCTCGATGGCAATTTTTTTCATATGCTCAAAAGCTTCTTGATAAGTGTCGCCCCAGAGCAAAACTTTGCCCCCCAGTGCATGCACGGAGTCAACCTTAATTTGCGGAGTGGTTAAAGGCATAACAATGGTGGCTTTAATACCTGCATGACGCGCACTAACTGCCACACCCTGCGCGTGATTGCCTGCTGATACCGTGATAATACCGCGTTGTTTTTCTTCATCAGATAACTGGCTGATTTTATAAAAAGCACCGCGAACTTTAAAAGAGAATATGGGTTGAGTGTCTTCGCGCTTGAGCAACACAGTATTGTTAATGCAACGTGAAAAACGCAACATTTTACTCAATGGAGTTTTATGAATTAACTCTGGAAACTCGATTGCGTCAATTGACTCAATATAATCGTCAAACACCAAATGTAAGCTGTAAATGAAAAGGCGGCGATTCTATCATTTTTATTAAATTTTGTCATGATGTAGTTTGAATCAAAGATTCTATAGGGGATATCATGTATTATTGAAATCAGTTTTTTATTTACAGAGCTTACATTGTCTGGTGAAATATCTGGCGAAATTTATAATCAAAGAGATAATGCATTGACTATGGAAAGCTATAGTAAAAAAATCAATGTAGCTAAACCCTTTTTAAAATGGGCTGGAGGAAAGACGCAACTGCTAAAAATTATTGAACCATATATTCCTTTTGAAAAATCGGATGCTATTGTTTATATAGAGCCTTTTGTGGGTAGTGGTGCGTTTC
The DNA here is from genome assembly GCA_965204215.1 of Pseudomonadales bacterium. GTDB lineage: Bacteria > Pseudomonadota > Gammaproteobacteria > Pseudomonadales > GM7GCV1 > CBDBDZ01. The sequence goes on from CBDBDZ010000013.1 coordinate 666,084, forward strand.
TTTTTTGGATGCTGGAAAAATATCCTTCACTTGAAAGAGCAGTGATTAATGACATTAACGTCGATTTAATTAATACATATTCGGTTATTAAAACTAATGTTGATGACTTAATAATTTTGTTGGAAAAATGGGAAACAGAATATTATGCTATCAGTGATAACCAGCAATTAAAAAGCGATTATTATTATACGAAGCGCGATTGCTTTAATGCTAGAGAATCGGCTGTTGTTATTCAAGCTGGTTTATTGATTTTTCTAAACAGAACATGCTTCAATGGGTTATACCGGGTTAATAGAAGTAATCACTTTAATGTGCCGATTGGTAGTTATAAAAGACCTACAATTTGTGATAAAAGAAATTTGATTGCAGTCAGTCGAGCACTATCGAAAGTTAAGATTCTTCATGGTGATTTCGAGCAGACAAATAATTATGTGTCTCCTGGTAATACTATTTGCTATATGGACCCTCCATATAAGCCTTTAAATGCAACGTCAAATTTTAACTCATACTCAAAAGATAACTTCGATGATGTTGAACAAGTCAGGTTAAAACGATTTTGTGATCAACTAAAAGAGCAAGAATGTTTCTGGTTGTTGAGTAATTCTGATGTCAGGACAGAGGGGGAAAACGATTTTTTTGATTCTTTGTATCATAACTATGAGATAAATAGAGTGAAAGCTAACAGGAGAATTAATGCGAATGCCAATAAACGAGGTGATATTTCGGAATTGTTGATTGCTAATACTTTACCTGTTGATAATACAAAGAGAGAAAGCTATGGCTAGCGATCAATCCTGGGAAAAGATATTCAATGATTTACATATCTTTGAGCATGATTTTGATAACGAACCTTTTAACATATCCGCTGGCAGTATAAAGCAGTGTTGTCAAAATTTTACAAAAGTGGCGGATAAAGAGGTGCGTCTTTTATGTAAACAAGATAGTAGAGATGATCGACCTCAGGTATTCAAAGAACGCAATCTGTTTATTTTGCCAGTGAAAAATGGCTTTTATAAAATAGTGAAGGGAGAAGGCTATGTTGATATACCAGAAATTTCATCGGAAGCACTAACTTACAATTCAAAATTGGACTTTGAACTTGAAAGTGTATCTGTGGGTGATTCAGAAATGCAGTATTTAGATTTAGCCTATGCATCAAGTTTGATTAGAACATTTATCAATGACAATTCGTTAGTCTTAACGATTCGAGGTCGAAAATATACCCCTGAATTTGATTTTATTGTAAATAAGCATTCAATTCATATATCTAGTGTTCAAACAGAAGTGGACGCGGGCTACGAAGGTGAAAATCAAATTGTGCTAATAGAAGCAAAAAATAAGCACACGTCAAATACAATCATTCGACAACTTTATTATCCGTATAGGCAATGGAAGACAAACACTAACAAACAAGTTAAATTGTTATTTTTTGAGAAAAGAGGTGACTGCTTTAATCTTTGGCAATATGAATTTTTGACAGAGCATGATTATAATAGTATTCAGCTAATTCATTCGGCTAGGTATAACATAATTACTTAGTCTATGATCAAGCCATACTATAAATCAAAGGATAAAAATTTTACTTTACTAAACTATGATGTTTTTGAAGTGTTGTCTTTGTTTGATTTTGAGTTTGATATGGTGTTTGCAGATCCCCCATATTTTTTATCCAATGATGGATTAACTATCCAAAACGGTAAAATAAGTAGTGTCAATAAAGGAGAATGGGATAAAGCCTACAATTTAGATGTAATTGCTGCTTTTAATAATAAGTGGCTGACCCTGATAAGGGATAAAATGAAAAGCAATGCTACTATCTGGATTAGTGGTACTTCCCATAACATTTTCAATATAGGGCAAACATTACAGCAATTAAACTTTAAAATTTTAAATGTCATTACATGGGAGAAAACCAATCCACCTCCAAATTTTTCATGTCGTTATTTCACTCATTCAGCAGAATATGTCATTTGGGCTAGAAAAAATATCAAAACACCTCATTATTTTAATTATGAATTAATGAAAGTATTTAATGAGGGTAAACAAATGAAAGATGTCTGGAAAATGCCTGCTATAGCTAAATGGGAAAAGTCTTGTGGAAAACATCCTACCCAAAAACCTCTATCTCTATTGGTTCGGCTAATTTTGGCATCAACTACTGCAAATGCATGGGTGCTTGATCCTTTTACAGGAAGCAGTACAACTGGCATTGCTGCAAACTTATTGGACAGAAGGTTTTTAGGTGTTGATAATCAATTAGAATACCTGGAAATTAGCAAATTAAGAAAACAAGAAATAGAAGATTCAGCACTCGCTCAAAGATATCGCTCAAAAATATATGGTTTCCGTGAGAAGCAACCAGTGGAATTGTTTGCGCTATGCGAAAACGCGAAAGAGTATTCTTTGAATATAGATAAACAATTACCCTTTTAATCCAACCAATACACAAAATACCATGCATTTATCCCGATTCCCTCGACAATTTCTAGCTCATTTACCCACTGCTCTGGAAGCGATGCCAAGGCTTAGTAAATACTGTAATAATGTGAATTTATGGATAAAACGTGATGATTGCACAGGTCTGTCATCTGGTGGCAATAAAACGCGTAAACTGGAATTTTTAATGGGTGAAGCCTGTGAGCAGCAGGCGGACTGTATTATTACTCAAGGTGCGACACAATCCAACCACGCGAGACAAACGGCTGCATTTGCAACCAGGCTGGGGATGCAATGTTATATTTTATTAGAAGATCGCATAGGCACGAATGATAGAGACTACAATTACAATGGCAATGTACTGCTTGACAGATTACATGGTGCAAAAATTGCCCATAGACCCGCAGGAACGGATATGAATGAAGCAATGCAGGCGTTGGCGAATAAGCTAAGCACAGAAGGTATGAAACCTTACATTATCCCCGGCGGTGGTTCTAATGCGGTGGGTGCTCTGGGCTATGTCAATGCCGCTTTCGAGTTATTGGCTCAAGCTAATGCTATGGGATTAACCATCGACCATGTCGTGCACGCTACAGGTAGCTCTGGCACGCAAGCTGGTCTAGTAACAGGGTTAGAGCTAATGAATAGCCAGGTACCATTACTGGGCATTGGCGTTCGAGCATTGCAGGAAAAGCAAGAACAAATGGTTTACAATTTATCACAATTAACATGTGAACATATGGGTGTAGAACCGACCTTGGTAGCGCGGGAAAAAGTACGCGCTAATTGTAACTATGTTGGCGATGGTTATGGTATTCCCACCGAAGGTATGCTTGAAGCACTACGCTTAACGGCTCAACTGGAAGGCATTTTGTTAGACCCTGTGTATTCAGGAAAGGGCATGGCAGGGTTGATTGATTTATGCCGTAATGGCTATTTTAAACCTGAAGAGAATGTGGTGTTTATCCACACCGGAGGTAGTGCTGGATTATTTGGTTACAGCGAGCAATTGCAATTGCACGACTACAGCAGCTTTTAATGGGGTTAGATAATGAAGCAAATAAAAGCACCGAATAAAGCTTCAACAGTATATATTAGCCAAATTAAGGGACGTGTTGAGCAAATGCTGGCATTGATTAAAGAGCAAGGAGAAATTGCGGTTTGCAATTATGCGCGTGAGCTTGATGGTTGGCAGGGAAATATTGAACTAAGTAACGATACCTGGAAGCAGTTAATTCAGCAGGTTAATGAGCAAGATAAAGCCGATATTCATTTTGCATGGGAGCAGGTAAGTCGCTTTGCGAATGCTCAAGCACAATCGCTACAGTCATTTACGATGGAGAGTGGTCCAGGAGTAGTGCTGGGGCAGAAAATTGTACCCATTAATTGTGCAGGATGCTATGTGCCAGCAGGACGTTATGCACATGTGGCTTCTGCCATTATGTCAGTTGCCACTGCCAAAGCGGCAGGGGTGCAAAATATTATTGCTTGCACGCCGCCACGAGGTAACAGCATTCACCCTGCTATTGCTTACGCCTTGCATATTGCAGGTGCGGATAAAGTGTTGCAATTAGGAGGTGTTCAAGCCATTGCTGCCATGGCGCAAGGCCTTTTTGGCAGTGAAAAAGCAGACATTATCGTTGGGCCAGGTAATGATTATGTAGCAGAAGCCAAGCGTTTACTATTTGGTTCTGTAGGTATTGACGTGTTTGCAGGGCCAACCGAGTCTGCAATTATTGCTGATGATAGCGCCGATGCCATGACGATTGCTGTGGACTTATGTTCTCAAGCTGAACATGGCATTAGTTCGCCTGTTTGGCTGTTTACCACATCATTTAACTTAGCTCATTGTGTTAATCAAATACTACCACTGGTAGCGGCAGATATGCCCAATGAAGAAGTGGTAATGCAAGCATGGCACGATTTTGGTGAAATTATTCTGTGCGAGAGTGATGAAGAAATGGCATCCATTGCTGATGAATATGCTTGCGAACATGTTCAAGTTATTGCAAAAGACCTGGATTGGTGGCGCGAGCGTTTAACTAATTATGGCTCTTTATTTTTAGGCGAGGGCAGTACTGTAACACACGGCGATAAATGTGTGGGAACCAACCACATATTGCCAACCCGAAAAGCTGCGCGTTACAGCGGTGGTTTGAATGTACAGAAATTTATGAAAATACTCACCTTTCAACAAATTGATGAACAGGCCAATAAAGTATTTAGCGCCGTAGCCTCCAGAATATCGCGCATGGAAGGTATGGAAGGTCACGCTCGCGCTTGTGACTGGCGTTTGCGGAAATACTTCCCCGAAGAAAATTGGGACTTTGATGTGTATCGACAAAAGCGTTATGACATCTCAAAATATTAGTAAAACATTTAATAAACCATTCACACAACAATTACCACTGTCTGAAAGTGCCATTGCCAGTGCAGTAGAGCTACTACAAAATGGTCGTCTACATCGCTACAACACTATTGCTGGTGAAATAGCAGCGACTTCACAATTAGAGCAAGAATTCAGCAATTACATGCAGCAACAGTTTTGCCTGGCATGCACCTCAGGTGGCTATGCCATTTATTTGGCTTTGAAAATTGCAGGAGTAAAAAATGGTGATAAGGTAATAACCAATGCTTTTACTTTAGCGCCAGTGCCAGGGGCAATAGATAATGTCGGAGCAGAAGCTGTGTTTGTTGATATGGATGATAATCTGTGCACAGATTTAAGGCATTTAAAGCAATTAATGCAAACAACTGATGCCAGTGTATTTTTGATGTCGCACATGCGCGGGCATTTAGCCGATATGGAAGTTGTATGCCAATTGTGCAATCAGTACAAAATTATTTTAATTGAAGATTGCGCTCATACCATGGGCGCGCGTTGGAATGGGAAATTATCGGGAAGCTTTGGTGATTTAGCCTGTTTTAGTACCCAGACCTATAAGCACATGAATTCAGGTGAGGGTGGGTTGCTGACAACAAATAATCCACAATGGATGGCGCAAGCCATTATTTTGTCAGGCTCTTATATGCTTTATGAACGACATGGTACGGTTCCGGCTGCCAAATATTTTGGTGCTATTATTGAACATACACCCAATTATAGTGGGCGCATGGATAATTTGCGTGCAACATTGTTGCTAGATCAATTACAGTATTTAGATGAGCATTGTCAGCAGTGGAACAGACGTTATAAAAAAATTGAGCAAAAACTTGCCAACTGCCAGCTTATTCATTTACCCCAGCGTCCAGACAGTGAATATTTTGTTGGTAGTTCCATTCAATTTTGTATTCCCAGCTGGTCTGCTGACCAAATTGAAAAGGTATTGTCACTGTGTATGGAGCGAGGGGTGGAGCTTAAATGGTTTGGCCGTGATAAACCTTCAGGCTTTACCAGTAGTTATCATAACTGGAAATACTTTTTACACCCATCTAAACCCCTTCCTAACACAGACAGGCTGTTATCGACACTACTGGATATGCGCATCCCTTTGACATTTGATAATGACGATATGCAACAGCTTGGAGACATTATTGTAGACTGTGTTGAAACGGTCAATAATCAATAGCGCTTTAGTATGAGTAAAACTGTAGGTATTATTGGCGGTATGGGTCCTGATGCCACTGTGGAACTCATGCAGCACATTATAGCTGAGACTCCAGCAGAAGATGATAAAGACCACATCCATATGCTGGTTGATAGTAATCCCAACATCCCGTCAAGGCGAAACGCAATACTTTTTGGTGGACCAAGTCCAGAAACAGAACTAGTGAATATGGCAAAGCGATTAGAGGCTATGGGAGCAAATTTTATTGTTATGCCATGCAACACCGCTCATTACTATTACTCAGCTATTAATAATGCGATAAGTATTGATTGCTGGCACCTGATTGAACTCACAGCGCAAAGTATTGCCAGACGGTACCCTCATATAAAACGTATTGGGCTGTTAGCCACAGTAATGTCAAAACAACTGCAATTATTTGAACCCTGCTTTCAGAGTCAAAATATTGATATTATCTATCCTGATGAAAGGGTGCAAGAGATAATTACTCAAACCATACTCGCTGTGAAAAAATCAAAGGTTAATAATGAACTTTTAACGGCTTATAATCAGGCGATTGCCAAACTCAATCATGATTACCTATTACTTGGTTGTAGTGAACTATCGGTACTGCATAGCCCTTTTAGAACAAAGGCGCTAATTGATACGGTAACTTTTATAGACCCCATACAATTGTTGGCTCAGACCATTGTCAATGAAAAAAATTGAGCTCAACATTGCATGCTTATAGTGAATTTCCTATAATTCAACGAATACTCTAATATACTGTTTGTAATGACTCAACAATCCTTTACTCCTGATTCGGTTACACTGCAACCGCGCAACCGTTATCACGATATAGACCAGGCACTGGCTACAGACTGGTTTGATAACTGCATTTTCAAAACCAGTTTGTTCAATGCACTTTCCATAACTTTCCCATTGGGTGAAAAGTTCTTTATTGATAGTGTTAAATATTTTGAAAAAGAGATTACTGACCCCAAGTTGTTAAAAGAAGTAAAGGACTTTTACGCTCAAGAAAGTGTACATAGGCGTGAGCATGATAGATACAACCAAAGTTTGTGTTCACAGCGCAATTATAATTTGGCTAAATATGAAAAAATGTTGTCGAAATATATAGCGATGGCATACAAGCTTTTAACGCCAGAAGAGCGTTTGGGTGTAACAGCGGCACTAGAACATATTACCGCAATTTTGGCAGAGGTCGTCCTGGACGATACTTTTTCAGATAACTACAGCATTCATCCTCAAATGTTAGCATTGTGGCGTTGGCATGCCGCGGAAGAAATGGAGCATAAAGCCGTGTCTTTTGATGTGCTAAAAGTGGTAGCAGAGGATGAAAAAATGCGCCTTAAAATGATGAAGTTAGCGAGATACAGTTTAATTCGAGACACTATTTTTATCATGTCGAATATGCTGTGGCGAGGTGGTCATTTTTTTAAATTGTCGGTATGGATGCAAGGCTATAAATTCCTTTTTGGCAAAGAGGGTTTATTCAGGAAATTGAAGCCGGCTTATAACAGCTATATGCAAAGAGATTTTCACCCTTGGCAGCGCAATACTCAAGAATTATTGGAAAATTGGCGTTTAGGCACTCTGTAAGCGACTAATTTATAATTCTGGTTCCCGCAGTTGAACGCTAATTTCACTCCTAAGAGTTTGAATGTTATTGATAAACCCTTATTCTTCGGTTTACTTCATAAGTGAATTACAAATCGCTACTTGGTTTTACAGCCCTTTTCAGTTCACACTGCAGCGTTATGGCTTTTGGCAGGGGCTACAACCATTACCTGCAAGCCATGCCTTGTATTATTTCCTGAAAATAACTGTAAATTCCAGGTTCAACTGCGGAATCCAGAATAATTAACTGCCTTAATCTATAAGGTTGAATTTTAATGCCGATTACTATCGACCAATTTTTTGCTAATTCCAATAAAGCCATCACATTAATGGGAATGTCAGGGGTAGGGAAGACTTACATTTCAAACTTACTGGAGCGGTATAATTGGTACCATTTTTCAGCAGACTATCGAATTGGTTCCAAATACTTAAATGCTGAAATTGAAGCAGAGTTGCGACAAAAGGTCAGTATTGTGTCTTGTTTAAAGGCATTGATAGACAATAATTCGATTAGTATCAGCAATAATGTCAATATCAATAATTTGCACTCTGTTGCCAATTTTTTAGGTAAAGTGGGCAATCCTGAGAAACAAGGATTACCGTTGGAGGAGTTTATGCGCCGCCAGCAACTGTATATTGATGCGGAAATAGCATCGGGTTACGACGTGCCAAAGTGGATAACTAAAAAACAGGGCGAAGGTTACAATAAATTTCTTAACGATGCTACAGGTAGCTTGTGTGAGATTGACGATTTGAATTTATTTGAAATACTGTCTGTTAACACACTTATTTTGTATATCAAGGCATCAGAGAATTATGAAAAAGAGCTTATCGAAAGAGCAATGGCAAACCCAAAACCCATGTTCTATCGCAAAGACTTTTTACTTCAACAGTTAATGCAATACCAAACAGAAAACTCGCTGGATTATATTGCACAAATAGACCCCGATGACTTTATTCGCTGGGTATTTACTAATTTATTTCATACCAGATTACCACGTTATCAGCAAATTGCAGATACCTATGGCTATATTATCCAAGCCGATGATATGAGGAAAGTTACCAGCGAAGGTGAGTTTTATGAATTGATTGAAGCCTGTTCAAATCAGGGAAAACGCTAATGCCGGTTATCAAGCCTTCACAACGAATTTCACCAAGCTATGACAAATTAGTCAATGAAGGCTACTCTATTCTTACCGCAGAGCGTGCGCTCGCCCAGGATATTCGAGAATTGCACATTGGGTTTTTAAATATGATGCCTGATGCAGCTTTTACCGCAACAGAACGACAATTCTTGCGATTAATTGCCAATAGCAATCAAATTGCGCAGTTTAATTTTCACCCTTTTACTATCAGTGTCGATAAGCGCAGCCCTGAGATACAACAATATGTCGCCAATTATTACGAAGATTTTGAACAATTAAAACAAGAGGGCTTGGATGCTATTATTGTTACAGGTGCGAATGTTGTTAACCATAAAATTGAGGGAGAAGACTTTTGGCAACCTTTAGCCGAGGTGATTGATTGGTCGTATAATCACGTAGCATCAATACTGTGCTCTTGTTTGGCATCGCACGCGGTGTTAAAACTTAAATATAATATAGACAGGCAGCCGTTGCGAGAGAAATGCTGGGGCTTGTTTAGCCATACAGTAAGTGACAGCACGCACCCGTTAATTCATGGTATGAATAGTCGCTTTGATGTTTGTCACTCCCGTTATAATGATATTAGCAGTGAAGCCATTAAAGTAAAAGGTTTAAAAGTATTGGTAGAGTCAGAGGAAGCTGGTGTGCACATAGCAGTTAGCGAAGATGGTTTTAGAATTGTGTTCCTGCAAGGTCATCCCGAATATGATAAAGAGAGTTTGTTGAAAGAATATAAACGCGAAGTACAACGATTTATTGGTGGGGAGAGAGACTATCCAATATTTCCAGCTAATTATTTGTCGTTGCAAGCAAAAGCTATTTTGAAAGAACATCAAATACAGATATTGCAAGCCATCAGTTCAGGTGAAATGCCTCCAGAGTTTCCCGAGCAGCATATTATTCAGTTGTTACACAACAGTTGGAAAGACAGCGCCAATGCTTTTACCAATCGCTGGTTAGGGCAAGTGTATCAAGTCACCAATATGGATAGAACCAGGCAGTTTGAAGATACGATTAACCCTTCAAACCCTTTGGGCCTAAGCTGACATTGTATGCAACATAAAGAACCAGACTGAAGTTTAGCGCTGGTTGGATTAATGACGCCGATGTGTCAGGGATTAAACAGATTTAAATATGCACTGCTGAGACCAGTACCTGACTGGAAATTACTTAAATTGGGGAAAGTTATTTGTTGAATACTTTCACTGACCCCAAACCAATTGGCAATGGCGGCGCTGGTCTGTTCTTGCGCCAGCGTTGGAATGAAGCGACCCCGTGTACTGACATCGCTATCTGAACCTAAATTTAAGTCAGGATAACTGCCGAATACTCCACCATTGAGGTTCCCGGAAGTGCGATTGCCATCACCACCCATCACAATTTGATGTGAACCCCAAGCGTGGTCAGTGCCGTCGCCATTGTTTGAAAGTGTACGTCCAAAGTCAGACATGGTGAAAGTGGTGACGTTGTTTGCCAGGTTCAAGTCTTGCATGGCCTTTTGGAAACTCCATAAACCCAAGCTTAATTCTCTAAGTAATAAGGGGTGATCCTGCACTTGATTGGCATGATTATCAAATCCGCCTAACTGTACGAAAAAAGCCTGGCGGTTGTAGTTGTTGCCTAACAGCCCACTGCTACCCAAAAAAATTAACTGTGCTACGGTTTCTAATTGTGCAATTAAGCTACCTCTTATATCATCGTCACCAAAACCCAACTGCGTTCCTGTAGGCACACTAAAAAGCGGATTGCCGTATGGATCAGTCGAAGTATAAGTAGGGTTGTTATTGTTAAAAGCGCTACTCAGAGCATCTGATGCCTGAAAGGCGGAAATATTTGAATTGTTTAACAATGAAATAAAGGGATCGCTTGGTATAAATGTATTGCTGGCATTAAAGGTTAAACTATCAGTGCTGTTGGTTAAACCGTTAATTGCCTGATAAATGGCTCTGCGATCTTGCTCATTATCATCTGAACTTACAGTTAAATTGTTGTAGTCTGGAACATTGCCAGGTGAAATTACTAGCGGCCCACCGTTGTCACCAATCATCATTCTATCGTTGCCGTTAATCGAAATGCCTAAGCCAATGGGGCTGTTGTTATTGACTCCCTGCCAGTTATCGGCGATGCGTCCAAGCCAACCAATATCGTTTAGTGTACCAGCGTGTCCAATTTGTAATTGACGCTGTTGGTGGTTGTGAGCAAACAAAAATAATGGGGTGGCAACTGAACTGTTTTCAAACTCGGTCTTGTTAATGGGGTTGACCAGGGTACCTGAATTTAAAATAGCGGTGGCTTTATTGTCAGTTAGTAATTGAGCAAGTTCAGGCATGATGCCGTTAACACCGTAGTCTTGTCCACTGGCTGACATATCATAAATCCCTCTTAAATAGGCGCTGGCAACGGTTTCATCCACATTGTAAGGGTTGCCTGTACCGGTTGATAAATTGCCATTATTGAGATTGTTGCCACCAGCAATGGTTGCCAGGCCAAGGTCGATATTATTGACAGCCAGGTTGCCGCGAATGCCTTGGTAAACAGAATGACTGTTGTTACCTGATGTGCCTATGGGGACAAACATATTATAGGCATCATTGCCACCAAATAAAAAGATGCACACCATAGCTTTATAGTCATCAAAAGAGGGTGCCGTTTGCGCCATAGCGCGCTGTAACATAGTGAGTTGCCCCAAGGATACCAGCGATGCAGCAGTACCATATTTACCCATTTTGTGTAAAAATTCTCTACGATTCATATTCATAATCTGCTTCGTTATTTTTGAATTAGAAAAGCCCCGGAAGAGCCAATAAAGCGATAAGTATCAAGCACTATATTGGTGGCTTCGATAGAGGTATTACTATTGTTTGTTCCTCTGCCTGCTAATAAGTAATGTTTTAGAGCTGCTCGATAGTTAGTGTCCATAGTATTGCCGAATAAATTGGTATTGGCGTAATCAAGCAGAGCATCAATGGCGCGCTCGCGTGGCGATGTGCCCTGGCTGTCGACAGTATCGTTGTTAATATTGATAAAATCGCCATTGGTATCACCTTCCAGTGCCATTTCCAATAATTGTAATTCAGTGGTAAAGTCGAGTAATAGATTAGCAGCATTGTTAAACCTGCGGGTTGCAGCAAAATCACTAACTGATTGCGTCATTTGAATGCGGTTGCGCTCGTAAGCGTTCAGCAGCGATTGAATACGGTTGTGCAAGTTAATGATAACCTGATCAGTGTATAGTTGTGATTCAGGCGATAGCAAGCGGTTTGTACTGAAAAAACTATCGCTGGGAACAAAGTCAGGAGAATAGAAATTAAATACCGACAATGAACGCATAGGACCTTGCGATATATCATTTCTAGGGTTGGGGTACCAATAGGTATCATTAACGGCAACATTGTCACGGCTTATCCAACCATCTAGTGGTTCAACGCCAATTACTTTAAATAATTGCAACATGGCTAAAAGGGGTTCTTTAACTTTGCCCTGCGATGCTTGTTGGCTAACGCTCAATGAGCGTGCTTCATCATCCAATAATACAGTGCGCAGTACGGTTTTCAGGTCACCGCGAACACCTGAACCATTATCGCTAAACACATTGGCAACACGTTCAATATAACCGCTGGAAGGATTGGAGGTTACAAAGCGTTGGATAATATGTCTGGAGATAAAGGGAGGGACATTGGGGTGGTTAAATAATATATCTAATGCAGTATCAAGACCGCTGTTATCACTGCCTGAATTCAGTGCAAAAGTGTTGCCTAGTACAGTTACCATGCCATCGCCGTTTAGCGACATTTCATCTTCATGTTCAGAAGGGGTGAATTCCATGGGTACGCTGTAATCACCTTGAACATTGCCAGAGTTGCCGTAACGGTTGTTGCTTTGCAAATCCCATCCCGTCATTACTTTGGCTAATTCACTAACATCGGTTTGGGTATAAGCGGGTACAAGATTAGTACCTGAATCGGGGAAGGTTGTGGTATTGCCATCGCGATTGGGGCTGCCATCCTGGTTGAGTTCTGATAATCCAATGGTAAACAGTTGCATAATTTCTCTGGCAAAATTTTCATCCGGTAGCGTATTGGCTATTAAGTCGGTTTTACGGTTACCCTGATGCGATAGATACACTCCCATTGCAGGACTTCGTGCGACATCGCCTAATAAGGTTCTAAAATTACCCAATGCGTTGCGAGCGAGAATATCGTAATAAGCAGCCAGTGCCTCACCACGTCTATTAAAAGGTGGTGTCACATCAGAAACAACCAGTAATTGACTCAGCGCATAAGCCATGCGTTGACGCAAGCTATCTGTGCCCACCATTGCGTCAATATCAGGGTTACCCAGTGCATTATCATACCAAGCGGCGCTCTGATACTGCAGTAGTTGGAAACTTGCAGGCTCTGCGTTGAAAATATTATCTCTTGCAAAAAAGTTTATATCAGGTCTGGCAGTGGTGGCTATTTGCACCGTACGTTCAAAATGCGTTAGCCATGTGTCGGTGTTGTTGTCGTAGGCAGAAGGCATATTGAGCTGGTTATCTACCCAAGTGGTTATGCCCATCTGCATTAACGATTCCATTTCATCAGGTGTCATACCGAATGTCGCTTGCTCCGCCATACGCAAGGCTGCACGTTGGCTGACAGAAGGTTCGGTAATAAACACATTTACAATTAAAGTGCTGCCATTGACAAGTGAAACACTAGCGGTAGTGGTTTGCCCTACCAAGTCAAAAGTTGGTGTGCCTGATAACTGCGAATTGCTGGAAGTTAAGTTCAGCCAGTTTTCGGATATAGTGGCTTGTGAAGCAGCAGAGCTTAATACTAATGTAAAAGGTGATAAAGCAACTGTAGAAGTATTGAATGGTGAAGAGCTGGAAGGAGAAGGTGCAACAATAATTTCAAAGCTGGCATTGGCACTTAAACCACCTGAATCTGAACAATTAAAAACAACGCTGACAGTGCCTGTTGCCGATGGTGTGCCAGTAATATTAGCTCCACCTGTTAAACCCAGAGGATTGGTTAATGTAAAAGTATTAGTTAAGGTTTCTCCATCGATATCGGTACAGGCATTATCAGGGGCAGAAAAGTTAAATGTCGCATTTTCAGTGGCATTCAAGTTGCTGAAACTGGTATTTAGAGTGGGGGCGTCATTAACAGCGTTGACAGTAACGGTAATTTCGGCAACGTTAGAAATAGCACCATCGTTATCTATAGCAAAGTATTCAATAATTTCTATGCCATTAAAATTAGGGGTAGGGGTGTAGGTTATGATGCTGGGAGCTGACATGACAACACTCCCGTTTTGAGGTTGCGTAACGATATAACTTTGAATACGACCACCTATATCTGTTGCAGCAAGTACAATAGACTGAGCTCTGTCCTCATTGACAGAAGCAGTAAGGTTATTAGCAACAGGAGCCATATTACTGGAGATTATGGTTATGTTGAATGTAGCTGATGCGCTTGCGCCACTTGGGTCTGTGCAACTAAATGTCACAGTAATGCTGCCAGTCGCAGTTGGAGTGCCTGTAATGCTGGTGCCGCCAGTTAAACCTAGTGATTCATTTGACAGGGTAAAATTCATGGTTAAGGTGTCGTTATCTGCATCGAGACAGACATTTTCCGCGACATTTAGTGTAAAGGTTACACCAGTTTCTGTAGTTTGATTGGGAAAACCACCCGCAACATTAAAGGTAGGGGTGTTGTTTGATGTAAGTGGACTTGGCGTTGGATCGGTTACAGGGTCTGGTTCTACTACTGGTGACGTAAGAACAATGGCGTCAGTTTGTTCTGCGATGGTATTAATGAAATGGATAGAGATCAGATTTGCAGCACTTGATAATAGTATATCAACAGACGCTTGTCCTAATTCAATTCGTGATTGTATAGAAAGTTCGCCATCATCAGAGATATCGTTTGCTACTTCATTAATGATGTTAGTCAGACTTTTTCCGCTATTATCGTGTAATTGAGAAACCAGAGCCAATACCGTAGCATATTGAGTTGACTGATTATTGGCGTTATTGTCAAAGGAGGGAGCAACTAGAGTTATATCCATATTGGTTAAGGCAAAACTATTTGCTACTGCCATATTGTAAGTGTCTACAACGGCTTGCAAATTATTTTCTGATTGTTGTATGGCAATTTCAGTCAATGGCGATATAGTAAAAGTGCCTGACTCAAAAATACTAACAACAGCACGCATTCGCGGGGAAGGTAAATCAACGCCAGTCACTTCATCATTATACATTCCACCATTACATTCAATAATGGCTGTACCAGTATAAGTAATCTCTGTGCCAAAATTGACATTCCCTGATGCATTGCTCATGCTTGTGGCTATGGCATTACCAGGCTGACCGTTTTCTACCTCTGATAGGGTACATTGACTATTGTCAACAGGGCCTTTAAAGATAATGCCAGAAACGCTTAATGCTGGGGAGCTGCTTTCATTATTTTCATCGTTATCAGAGTTGGCGCAGGCAGTTAATAAAACGACAGAGAGTGTGAGCCATATATATTGGCGAAGTGTTTCAAAAGGGGAGGGGTTCATTGAAGTCTGGTATTAAGGAAGCAGTGCTGGCTAAGGCGCTCAATGCATTTTTAATTTGAATCAGAGCCATATTGTAGCAGCAGTATGCACTTTGTTTAGTAGATGTTTGAATTGATAGTTCAGTGCAGGCAATAATTATAGACGTTTTTTTTTGGTATTTGTATAATATGTCATTAAATATGATGTTATCGAATTCTGTTGCTGCTCCTGCATATATTTTTTTACGGTAATTATCGATAAATAGTTGTTCTTTTTCAGATGGTTTCAAAACTTTAATACTATGCTTTGCAAAATAATCTTGTATATAAGGTGCGTTCATACTATACAAAGAACCAATCAGGATAACTTCATTATGTTTATGCTGTTTAATTTCTTCAATGGTGTCTTTAATGGGATGCACATAAGGCAAAGGAAAATCAGAGTATAACTTATCAAGCGTTTCATGCAATGTGATATTGGGTATCAATATTCTGGAAATACTCTTATCCTCTATAAGGGCTTCCAGATAAGGGCGTAATAATAGTTCTAATTGTGCAAAATTATTGGGTAGATTGGCGTTGATTAATTTGAAGTCAGTTTCAATAAGTTTGATATTTAATTGACTTAATCGCTGTAAATAAAATTGAGTAGAATATTTTCCCAGTTTTAATATGGCTAACTTTGGAGTGTTATTTAAACGGCTCATTACCTTCTGGTTAAAACATAATCAGAAAAATATTGTTTGCTATCGGTTAACTCACCTGTTATTTCAAAGGGTGTGGATTTTAGAATAGCTTGTAAGATAGCTTTGTTGTATTTTCTTGATATTTCCGTACGGATGGTTTCGTCTTGTTCAAAGTGAAAGGACTGATTAAGCTCAGTAATCAATACCTGTTGTTCGCAAAGGCTTTGCAGATAACTTTCGGCAATACCCGTTGTTTCGGAATATTTGGCAAGGTGCTTGAATTGCGTTAAATTAAAATTAGCACCTAACTCATGATTGATGCGGTGTAATAAATTTAAATTAAACTGACTGGTAATTCCTTGAGAATCGCTGTATGCAGGTAGCACAATGGATTCAGCTTTTAATTGATCCAGACCAATCAAAAGTTGGTCACCGCTGTGTAAATTTTCCCCTAATTGACTTAGAAACTGTGTGGCATTTTTATCATTCATATTACCTAAATTAGAGCCCAAATACAGCACGACTTTGGGAGTGGAAGATTGCCTTAATTGTTTTAAACTGTTGAAGTAATCGTTGTGCCTTGTTTTGATAGATAAATCCGGCAATGACTTCAGAAGGTGTTGTTTTAAATGTTCTAATACATTGCTGGAAATATCGATTGGAATATAATCAAATTGATAACTCAGTTCTAATAAGCGGGTTAAAAGTGCTTGTGTTTTGGAACCATCACCAGCACCGAGTTCAATTAATTCAAAATGCCTGCCAGCATCCAGAGATAATAAATTGATAATGACATCAGTTTGTTGGGTAAATATTTCCATTTCACAGCGTGTTAAATAATATTCGGGCAATGCCATAATTTGCATAAACAACTCATCACCAGTTTTATCATAGAAATATTTTGAAGATAGTTGCTTAGGGGACTGGCTTAAGCCGAAGGCGACATCCTGCATAAATTGTTGTTTCATGAAATGAGTATTGACTATTGATTGTTTGGGTTATTTGGCGAGGCGAATACCAAAAAATTGCCATTGAAGCTGGGGTTGGAAAAAATTACGATAAGTCTGTCTGCTATGGCCTTCAGGCGTGGCAGTTGAGGCGCCTCGCAATACCATTTGGTTAATCATAAACTTGCCATTGTATTCGCCAACCGCACCTTCGCTGATGGTGAAGTTGGGGTAGGGGCTATAGGCTGAACTCGTCCATTCCCAACGCTTACCCCAATTCAGATTAGGTGATGCTACTTCCCATTCAAATTCGGTAGGTAGGCGGCAATTGCACCAACTGGCAAAGGCATTAGCTTCATAATAAGATGTATGGCAAACCATAGCATCGGGGTCTACTGGTTGTAATCCTGCCAATGTATAGTAGTACCATTGGTTGTCAATATTATGCCAATATAGTGGATGTGTTATTTGATTTTCGGTTACCCAATTCCAACCATCATCCAGCCAGTATTGGCATTGTTGATATCCACCAGCTTCAATAAATTCAATATATTCAGCATTGGTGACCAGGCTTTTAGCGATTTGATAGTCATGTAAATACACTGTGTGAACGCCTAATTCATTGTCAAAACAAAAGTCATCACCACTGTAGCCTATGGAATAATTGCCGCATTCAACTGATAACCAACCTGATTCTGTATTATGGTCAGCGACCAAATAACTGTCGGGGTGGTAAACAGGATGGGTGGGATTTAACGCAAATGTGTATTTTAAATCTGTCAGTAGCAATTCCTGATGCTGTTGTTCATGGTTCATTCCCAATATTACTAATTTTTGTATTTGATTGTTGCATTGGTTATTCAAAAGAGATTGCATATGCTGATCAACATACTTGCGATATTGGTAAATTTCATCGACAGTAGGTCTGGTCATAATACCGCGTTCACAGCGTAAACTGCGTTTACCCAGACTTTGATAGTAGCTGTTAAATAAAAAGGCAAAGTCCGTATTAAACACCTGATAATCTGAAACAAAAGGCTTTAAAATCATTTGTTCAAAAAACCAGGTCACATGGGCTAAGTGCCATTTGGGCGGGCTGGTGTACTCAATGGGTTGTGGAATATAGTCTTCAATATGTAGTGGCGTACATATTTGTTCAGTGTAAGCGCGAATGTAGTGGTATTTTTCTAGCAGAGTAGCCATAGGCAATTATTAAAACATACTTAAGGTTATCTCTATTAATTCGCTCCTGCGAATTAATAGATTTGAAAATAAAAAATGCGATTTTTATTTTGTCGCAAAATCAACTGTTTACAACAGCCGATTTTGGCAGTATATCCTATACCGTTCGGAAACCTCAATAAATAGAGGTTCCTTTAAGTTACAATAACCTAATGTCTGAGACACTTATCATCATCATTGTGATGCTGGCGGTAATCGGCAGTATCATGATATTAAAGCCATCACCGTTACAGCGAAAACAAAACCAATTTCGCGCTAAGGCTATTGCAGCAAATGTTAGTGTCAAATATGTAAAACCTGAGCACCCTATTGCCAATGGCAAGGCGAATATTTTGGCATATAGCAAAATCACTCAGAAAAAAAGCGAGAACCCATTGGTATATAAGCGTAAGAGTGACTCATTTACACTACCTGAATCAGCTAGCGATGTATTACATAAAATGTTCAATCAATTACCTGATACTGTTACTACAGTTGAAAGAACCTCAAATAGTTGGGTCGTTTATTGGGATGAAACAGGAACTTTGGATGATTTGAATGAGATTATTCAGGTACTGAGACTTTTGCAATAAGAGAGCTTTGTATAATGTCACGAGCGATGTCAAGACAAGGCAAATTTGAACCCAAATTATGCATTAGAAATCTATTACACACAATAATGACTTCAAAAACAGGCGCTTGCTCGAAAAATAATACTCACCATAGGGTGGCTATGCCTGCGTTTATTGTTCTTGCGCGAGCACCTGTTTTCATTGCCATTTTTGTGTTCATTACGAAGTCTAATGCATAATCTGGGTTGAACGAAAAAGCGGAGTTTACTGGCAGTAAATGAGCTTTTTGAGTGAAAATTCGACGCTGTATTGACGAGCGCAGTAATTATGCAAAACTCTCAATAATAATATTTTCGTTTTGTTTATGGGTAACAGTCAGGCTTTTTCCAAGTAACTCATCAGCGTTTGATAATGCTGTCATGGTAGTGTCATCGTCTGGAGCAACTTTTGCCATAACACGACCCTCGTTATTGTCAGCTACTATATAAAGGTGATCGACCTTATTTCGAGCATGACGAATACCATAGGCTGTCACAGTAGCGGTGCAATCCTGCTTTAACAATTTTGGAGAGGGTTGAGCTTCAATTTGTTGTGCCAGAGAATCAACCTCAAAGGGTTGCCATGATGTTGGTGCTTGACAGGAATAAACGCCAGCGGCCTCCTTGCTCATAAAACCACCATTGGCTACTACTAAACCATAATCATTCGGTTTGCTTCTAAGTTGTTCAACCATGCTGGCAATGGCATGAGTGGAATAGTTATTGCCTGCCCCTCCGAAAAACGGCAATCCTCCAGTTACGGTTAAATTGGTTTCGGTTGGGTTCAATCCCAGTATTTCTGCAGCGAGCATCACGACAATAGGAAAGCAACTATAAATATCAAGCGTTGTTAACTGCTTTACCGAAATGCCTGAATGTTTTAGTGCGGAGTTTATTGCCAATTCCAATGCAAGAGATTTGGAAATATCTGGGCGTTCAGAAACCATCTTGTCTTTGAGTTCTGAATGACCGTGTAAATATACCCATTTGTGTTCTGGAATGCCAAGCTCGCGAGCGGTATTGGTTGTGGTCATCAATAGGGCAGCACCTTGATTGACTGCATCTTGAGCGACATGCCATTTAAGGTATGGATCACACACAGGGTAATTTTCTGCGCTTGGTGTTGCTAAAAACTCTGCGCTTCTGGCTTGCGGAAACTGTGCATAAGGATTGGTCGCAGCAGTACTGGAAAAACGCGCAAAAATAGTTGATATTAATTGACAATATTCATTCTGGGACATACCTAACCTGCCTCGTAGAGCCTGTTCCATTAAAGCGTAAGTTTGCGGCGGCATTCCCATACCATTAATAATTTCATATTCGCTGATAAAATCAGTTTGTGCACCTCGGTCTGTGTAATACGCTTCTGTTACAGGGGTCGACGCTTTATCTTCCCAGTTTAACTGGTGTTGGTTTTTTAAGGCAAGTTTCAAGGCCTGGGTAGCTTCTGACCCTGCAATTAGACCCATCTTGTATTGCCCGGAATGCAGCGCAGCTGACAGTTCATTCACCAGTGACTGCGGTTGCTCGCCTCCAGCAGTGGAATAGATAGCAGAATATTTCGAAATCCCTAATTGCTCAGCCAGTAACTGTGGGTAATTTTCAACACGCCCAAAAGGGTAAAAGGCCATGGGTAAAGAGTCAGCAAAAAGTCTGACTACTCCCACCCAATCTATATGTTGAACAAGGGTGGTAGAGGATGCATCAACAAGAGCATTATTTGCAGCTTGGCACAACAATGCTTGAGGGCTAGGTGCAGCAATCGGGTCTTTACCATCCCATTTGTCAACACATTGACCTGTTCCAATAATAATCGGCAAATTGTTTATCACTTTGGTTTTCGCTGTAAAAAGTTCAGTATAACAACCCTAAGGTTGTTTTAAAACTTGAAGAGGCTTCTTTAAATTTATTTTGCTTTGTCTCATAGGTATTGAACTTGTGCATTGGATTGTAATCGTATTTTTTTCATAGTAACATCGGTTTTTTCTATTAAGACAATTACAAGTTATGGCAGCTACAGAATAATCAATATCCGCCAGCATATCCTCATGATGAAATAAAGAGTATATACCCGGATGTTTATCTGCTACACGGAAGTATAAAGATGGGACCAGGAATGCGAATGAATCGAAACATGATTATTCTGAAAAACGACAATGAATTGACTTTAATAAATCCAGTTCGAATGAACGATACAGGTCTTTCAGGTTTGGAAAAACCTGGCAATGTTAAATATATATTAAGGTTAGGAGATTTTCATGGACTCGATGACGCTTTTTATCTCAATCGTTATAAATGTGAATTTTGGGCGCAAGAGGGTCAAGATACATATAAAACACCAAAACCTGCTAAACAAATATCTGCAATTACAAAAAGCTCATACCCTGATTCAGAATTTTTTATTTTCGAGTCCGCAAAATATCCAGAAGCCGCTTTGCTGCTTAAGAAACATAAATTATTGATTACTACTGACAGTGTGCAGTATCACGCTGACTGGAGTTATTTTACTTGGTTTACCAAATTTGTATTTAAGCTTTTAACCCAAATTATGCATTAGCAATCTATTACACACAATAATGACTTCAAAAACAGGCGCTTGCTCGAAAAATAATACTCACCATAGGGTGGCTATGCCTGCGTTTATTGTTCTTGCGCGAGCACCTGTTTTCATTGTGCTGGTATAGTTTAGATACGCCGTATTTAGAACTTGCAGGGGTTTTTTGATTTTTATTCTTTTTGTTTCACATGTACTGAACCTGCACATTTATGCTTTGTCTCATATGTACTGAAGCTGCACAAAGGGTTGAAATTTCTACACAATCCCTATACACTTTAATACACTTTTTACCTTTAATTAATTAATAGATTTCCTCATGACTGATAGCAAATGCCCATTTCACGGTTCGTCGACCAAGATGGACTTCGGTACACAAAACAAAGATTGGTGGCCGAATCAATTAAACTTAGATATTCTACGTCAGCACGACTCAAAAAGTAGCCCGTTGCCAGAGTTGGACTATAAAGAAGAGGTCAGGAAATTGGATCTGGGGGCTGTAAAAGCAGATATGAAAGCTATGATGAAGGATAGCAAGGATTGGTGGCCTGCTGATTATGGGCATTATGGACCTCTCTTCATTCGTATGACTTGGCACGCTGCAGGTACCTACCGTACTGGCGATGGGCGTGGTGGTGCTGCTACTGGTGCGCAGCGTTTTGCCCCACTAAACTCCTGGCCAGATAATGGAAATCTCGATAAGGCCAGACGCTTATTGTGGCCAATAAAAGAGAAATATGGAAACAAGTTATCATGGGCTGATTTGCTCATTTTGGCAGGCAACGTAGCCATTGAAGATATGGGTGGGCCTAACCATGGTACTGCACTGGGTCGCGAAGATATTTGGCATCCAGAGAAAGATATTTACTGGGGTGCGGAAGATGAGTGGTTGGGAGATAACCGCTATGGCGATACGCGCCAGTCACTGGAGAACCCTCTTGCCGCAGTTCAGATGGGTCTCATCTACGTGAATCCAGAAGGTCCAAATGCAAATCCTGATCCTGCACTTTCTGCACAGGATGTTCGTGAAACCTTCAAGCGTATGGCCATGAACGACGAAGAAACCGTTGCCTTGACTGCTGGAGGTCACACCTTCGGTAAAGCTCACGGCGCCGGTGATGCTGGTTTAGTAGGAGCAGAGCCAGAAGGTTCACCGATCGAAGCCATGGGATTCGGTTGGGCCAGCACCTACAAATCAGGTAAAGGTGTAGATACCATCACCAGTGGGCTCGAAGGTCCCTGGACGACAAATCCTTCACAATGGGATGAGGGATACTTTGATCTGCTCTTCAAATACGAGTGGGAATGTAAGAAGAGTCCAGCAGGTGCTTGGCAATGGCATCCTATCAACTGCGCGGAAGAGGATATGGTTCCTCAAGTTGATGGCAGTGACGAGAAAGTACTGCCAATGATGACTACCGCAGATATGTCTTTGAAAGTAGATCCGGAATTTCGCAAAATTTGTGAGCGTTTCAGAGCAAACCCAGAGGAGTTTGGTGAAGCCTTTGCGCGTGCCTGGTTCAAGCTGTTGCACCGAGATATGGGACCAAAAAGCAACTACATAGTGGGTGATTATAAGGATGTTGAATACACCTGGCAAGACCCAACCCCAGTGGGAAGAACACTTACTGGTGGTGAGGAAGATACCGTACGCAATGCCTTGAAGAACTCTGGTTTATCCATAACTGAGATGGTGGAAACTGCTTGGGCTAGTGCCAGCACCTTCAGAGGCTCTGATAATAGAGGTGGTGCAAATGGTGCACGCATCCGTTTGGCTCCTCAAAAAGATTGGGAAGTGAACCGTCCGGCACAACTTCAAAAAGTATTGGCTGTCTACGAAGAGATTGCTGCAAGCCACAACACCAGTGTAGCAGATGTTATAGTTCTTGGTGGTGCCGTAGCGATTGAAATGGCTAGTGGAACCACGGTAACTGCCACTACAGGTAGAGGTGATGCGACACAAGAGCAAACAGATGTAGAGTCTTTTGAGTTACTCAAGCCCAAAGCATGTGGATTTAGAAACTACTGCGAAAAAGAATTTGCAGTTAGCCCTGAAGAAATCATGTTGGACAAGGCGCAGTTGTTGAATTTGACCCCTGTCGAAATGACTGTGCTAGTCGGCGGTATGCGCGCCTTGGGTGTATCCTACACCGGAAATGGCGTGTGGACAGATGGATCACTGAGCAACCGTTGGTTCAAAACATTGTTGTCAATGGAGGTATCATGGCATACGACTGGCTACAATAGCTATGATGCTCGTAATAGAGCGACTGGCACTAAAGAATATACTGCTTCGCGCACGGACCTGGTGTTCGGGTCGAACTCAGAATTACGAGCGATCGCAGAGGTTTACGCCCAAGACGATAATAACGATAAGTTCGTACAAGATTTCATCAATGCCTGGAACAAGGTTATGGATGCAGATCGATTCGATCTTTAGTAACAAGAGAAAGGGTCTGCTTACGGTAAAAGTAGACCCCATTTTTCGAGCATATATCTAAGGTCTATTCTGCTAAATGTATGCAGTCATTTTTAAAGCTAAAATAAATAAAATTGATGAAGAATATTCAATTTTGGCTAACCGAATGCGGGAATTAGCGATAAAGGAGTATGGTTGCATTGAATTCACATCTTGCATGGAAGGGAATAATGAAATAGCCGTTTCCTATTGGCCAAGTAAAGCGGCTATTCGAGCATGGAAGAACAATTCAGAGCACCAACAAGCCCAGGCATTTGGCAAATCTAAATGGTATAAGTCATACCAGGTGTGGGTTGTAGAAGTTATCAATCAATATAAATATAGTGGCGCATGACTATTCACCAAATCAAGAACTAAAAAGGGATAAATAAAGAGCTGTTTTGCCTTCGTTACAATTTCTAATACACAATCTGGGCTAAAAGTCACTCGGTAGCGCTTCTATCCGAATTCGTTCCAGTTGATGTGCAAGTGAGCGAAATCTGGCACTATTGTTTTTGCGTTTTGCAATGATATCTGCGTCATCATTGATGGTAACATTAAGTTTTAAATTGTTCATTAGCTTAAATCCATTTTGAAACAGTAATTTACCTAACGATGCAGGGCTGCTGATTCGGCGTTGCAAAAAGGCTTGCCTACCGTATTTGAATGCCTGAGCGACACAGCTTTTTTCATCCAGTAATGTGTTGGCTTCTAAATTGGTAAAAACATCGGCAACAACCCTATAAGCTTCCACAAAAGATAACAAGGTGCTATGGGCTACCAGTGGTGTTAGCGTTTTCAAAAAATTATTGTCTTTTTCGTTCAATAATGTTTGTTGCCAATGCTTGTCATAGCGTTCCAGTTCAATGTTTAACTCTTGGCGGAATGCATCTGTGGGTGTATAAAAGAATTCAAATTTGAATAAATCGCGCAGTTTTTCTGCTGTATCCCAAAATGTCTGGATGTTTGCATGACTGTTTGCAATAGTTTGTAGCACTGCCAATTCAATAATGGCTTTGTTGACAAAGTGGTGAATGATAGTATTGCGATAATAGTTTGCAACGGTTTGTTGATCAACTGTTACGCGGTAGACGTTATCACTGGTATCATAGTGGTTAATGACACCATTTTTTGCTAAGGTAAGTAACCCTGCCGGGATATTTTCAATGTTCTTCTTTGACAAATCAGGACTGATTTTTATTCGCCTGCGCCTCGCCCACAATACAATGGTGGATAATTCATGTAGTAGTTCGCTCTGCGTTAAGGCGCGAGGCGAAGCGCCTGAAAGTATCATTAAGACCAGAGATGGAAATGTTATCGGGGATACTCTATTAGCTTCCACCCCTACTTGAAAGGCAACTTTAGCGATACTTAAATCATCTAACTGATTTTCATTGAGGATGACAGGTTCGCCGAAATCGACATAAACTCGGCCCATGGGCTGACGTAAACTTCGCAAGTAGCTGATAAACCAACTTAAGGATTCAGGTCTCTTAACACCTCCTGATTGTTCGGCTGCATAATCTTTTACATCACCAATTAAGTCGTAGTTCATTGCTACTGGAATGATATGGATGTCTTTGGTGTTGAAAACTTTGGCTGCATCAGCTACATATTTTAGTACACCGTAGCGTGGTGGCATTAACTTACCTACTCTTGAACGTGTGCCTTCAAATGCCCATGTCAAAGGAAACCGTTTTTCCAGAAGGTAGCCCAGATAATGTCTAAATATTATTTTATATAAATTATCGTCTTTAAAAGAGCGCCTAATAAAAATTGCCCCCGCTCTTCTTGCCAAAAAGCCCAAGCCTGCAAATGCCATATTTACACCGCCTAATACATGGGGCGCAGGAAAATCATTTTCGTATAAAATTGAAGCTATCGCAAAACCATCAACATGAGATTTGTGAGTCCATAAAAAAGCAGTGGGATGATCGCGAGCAATCTGCTTAAATCGTTGAAGACGCTTGGGGTCCATGATAATTTCATTGTTATATCCCAATGACAAAACGTAACGATTAAGTACAGCTATGACATCGATCCAAAAGCAGCGAGGGGTCGCGATGAGTTCTTTAAAAATAGTCTGAGATTGTTTCTGTACCTGAATGCTAGTCACTTTTGAGTTATCGACCAACTGATGTATGTTTTCTTTATACACTTTGCTTGCCTGTAAATTTTTGGCAACTTGTCGTGGTACTTTGTAACGGCTTCCTTTCAGCCGCCTTTCAGCTACATCCAGTGCTAACCCCGCTTGTCCAGCAACAAATTCAGGAAGACTTTCAATGCCCAGTCCATTGGCAAGACGATATTCTAATTTGTCGCGCAATACTTTTAATGATGCCGCCTCAGCTGCAATACAAATTGCGCGTTGAGGGTTATTTTTAATGATTTTTTCGGCTTTTGAGCGTTTAGGCCTGCTGACATTGCCGCTAACCAGGTCAATAATTCTCGGCGTACTGTCTTTATCATCCAGGGTTGTTTTCCAGACGACTCTAAGGGGTATTAATAAGGTATCGCCAGTGGTGGTTAATGATACTTCCAACGCCTGAGTAGGTATTTTTTCAGGGTTTTCTAAAATGGGTACAACTACATGGCTGACATGCAGTGGAGGTGATTGTTTTGACGATTCTGGTTTGCTGCGAGTGAGCCAGTCTAATAATAGTTCTCGTTCTACCTTATTGGATGCATCTAATATAAATAAAATAGGTTTTCCGCTGGTATTGTGCCAAGGATTATTCTGCATTACACCAATCACAATTAATATTTTTTAGGAATTAGGTGCTATTTTACTTTAGGTGATGCCAGAACAGGGTCTATTGGTTCTGTATGTTCAGGATTTTGCAAATCCATTAACCCTAAAGTTTTTAAAAATTTGTCGCGAATTTTCTCAATATTTTTGTCTAATGTTTTTTCAGTCCAGCGAGTAGTGCTAACAGGCGCAAGTACATCAACTTTTACAATTGCTGCTTTAAACACAAATTCTCCTTTAGGTAATACATCTAATGAATTGTGAATAACAATAGGGATAATCGGTACTTTAGCTTGCATGGCTAAATGAAACGCACCTTTTTTGAAACGCATTAAATTTGGTGATACTGTCCTTGTACCCTCTGGAGCAATGCATACAGATTTTTGTTGATGAATCATAACATCCACTAATGGTTGCATGGCTTCAATAGCTGATTGACTGTTTTTTCTATCAATAAATACTGTACCGCCAAACTCCATGACAGCGCCAAGCAGCGGGTTTTTTTTGATTTCCTGTTTTCCAATGCCAGCGATATCCCGGCGCAATAAATTTGCCAAAACCATTACATCAGCTTTACTTTGGTGGTTAAATATAAAGACTGCTGGTCGGTGCGACCACAAGTATTGCGAACCTTCTACTTCTAAGTCCATTCCGACAATTGCAGCGGCCGTATCTGCAAATAGTGAAATGGCAAAATTAACGGCTTTGTCTTTTGAACCAGTTAATGCATAAATAGGTAAGCTTGCAAGAAATGATGTTATCAGAGAGCCTTGAGCCGCTACAGCTCGTACATAGTCAATGAAATTATTGCCACCGCGGCTGTCAAAATGCCTGCAAGGCCAATGATTATCCCTTGCAATTTGTTGCAGTTTTTTATTGGGGTTTAAAGGCCTGGGATTGCCGACAAATTTTAGTAACTGGATGTCTTCATGGCTATCAGAATAAAAATAACTTTGTTCAATATCAATATCAAATTGTTCAACAAGACTTTTGGCTGCCGTAACCTTGCCCTGACCATAGCAAGTTGGTCTGACAAGGTTCCCCGTAAAATGACCATCTCTCACTTCATATTGGGTACATAGTACATGTTTAATGTGCAAATCTCGCGCTGCCGCCTTGAGTTGGTAGGGCGTAGCCGCTGAAATTAATGCAACAGTATGTCCTTGCTTCAAATGAGCTTCTATTAATGCTCGTGATTCAGGGTAAACCAGTTTGGCAATATGTTTTTGATAGACAGATTCGCCAAATGCGATATATTCTTCTTCATTCATTCCTTTCATAAACTGTGATGTAGCACTCATCATTGCTGAAAAACCGATACTCCCTAAACCAAAAGATGTCATTGCAGCAGATAATTCAATTAATTCTGTTGGTTTAATATCACCGCGCAATAGCTGCTCTTTGATAAAAGCAAAAGCGGAATAACCGTGAATAACTGTTCCATCAAAATCAAAGAACGCACCAATTTTCTCACCTCGTGGCGATTCATAAACTTCGTGGGTAATATTGCTATGAAGTGTCATATTACATAAAATAGTGAATAACGATGTAGTATACTTGTTTTGGTCTTATTTTTATAATGCTCTTTGATAACACTACTAATTATTGCCTTTTATTTATGCTTTCACTTATGTCGCCGCAACAATTTTCCTTTGAAGAACAATTAAATAGTGCTGAAAGCTATGACCAATGGCTAAGTATTTGTGAAAACATGGATAGACAAAATGGAATGGAAGAATGGCGTCATACAGAAATAAGCAATAGTTATGACTACGCTTCCATACGTAAGCGTCTGGATAAATTACGTTTAATGCGAGCAAATAATGACTATCAGCACCTGTTATTTACTTTAAATGAAGGCATTCATAGTAATCTTGGAGGTATTGGCAAACCTTCTTTGTACAATAAAGCCAAAGCGGGGACAAAAGTTTTAGTAGAAGATTACATAGCAGAAATTTGCACAGCACTTAAATTGCTAAATAATGCTGACGAGTCGCTGATAAGCTATGCTGAAAAACAAGACTTTTTTTCCAGAGCCAGTGCTTGCAATGGGCGCTCTGCGTTAATGTTAAGTGGCGGCGGTATTATGGGTATCTTTCATGCTGGCGTTTTACGCGCTCTACATGAACAAGATTTGCTGCCCTCAGTCATTTCTGGTTCAAGTATGGGGTCTCTTATGGCAGCTATGGTATGTACTCATCCCGACGACAAGATTCAAGGAATTTTAAGTATTGATGCATTTTGTATTGATTACATCAAATTAAGCCCTAAACAGGAAAACAAGAAGACGCTGCTTAGTCTTTTTATGAATACGTCCAATGTGACGGGTGAAGACTTGGACAAAATTCTAACTCACGTCATTCCCGATTTAACCTTTCAGGAAGCGCTTGAATGCTATGGCAAACAGTTAAATATTACAATAAGTGGAGAGAAACGCTCGCAAGCGCCCAGGTTACTTAACGCTATATCATCACCCAATGTTACTATTCGTTCTGCTATCAAAGCTTCTTGCGCTGTTTCTGGTTTTTTCCCGTCAGTCATGCTGGAAGCGAAAAACGCTGAAGGTGAAAAAGTACCTTATTTATCTGAACAACGCTGGATTGATGGTTCTTTTTTACATGATTTTCCCACGAAACGACTGGCGCGAATATATGGTATCAATCATTTTATTGGCAGCATGACAAACCCCTTGGTGCTATCGTTGTCGACAGACCCTGATGCATCCGATAGTTTGGCTAAAACCGTATTAGAGACCGCTGGGAGTATTACTAAATTTGCTACCAGCCAGTTTTTGGATTTAAGCCATAAAATATTTAGAACTCGTTCCAAAGAACTATCGCGTTTTCGTTATTTAGCACAAAGCCTTGTGAAACAAAGTTATTCTGCAGACATAAATATTCGACCTTCAAATGGTTTGCACAACCCCTTAAATTTGCTTAGCCCTCCAAGCCGAGATGAAATAGCTCAATTCATTAAAGATGGTGAATTATCAACCTGGAAACGTATAGAAATGATTCGTAACTGTACGAAAATTAGTCGTACCATTGACTCAATTATCAGTGAGCATGGCTGGGCAGTAGAAGTTACCAATTAATACCAAATAACAATGAAACAATTAACAGCTCAAGACGCACAATTTCTCTACCTGGAATCGACCCGCAATTTGGCACATTTAACAATGGTAACTGTTTTTGATCCATCAACGGCTGAAAATGGTAAAGTGCGATTTAAACAAATTATTGAGCATGTCGATAGTCGGTTACACACTTCATCCTTATACAAACGTAAGCTACAAACTGTTCCACTGGAATTAGATTTTCCCTATTGGGTTGATGATGAGCATTTTGATATCGAATACCATATTCATCACAGTCGTCTGCCCATTCCTAACGACTGGCGTCAATTATGTATTTATATTGCCCGTTACCACTCAAGACCTATGGATATGAATCGACCCTTGTGGGAAATGAACATTATAGAAGGTCTGGATAATATTGATGGCATTCCCAAAGGTAGCTATGCCATTGCTACCAAAATACATCATGCAGCAGCCGATGGTACTGCTATTTTGAACTTTGCATTGGGATTACTGGATATTAATCCGCAAGGTATGCCAATAATGGATCTAAGCCAAAATAAACTACCTGACAACATTCAGCCATCTTTATTGCAAATGGTGACACGCGGTTGCATCAACAATGTTAAATCACCAGTACAAATTGCTAAAACTTTGTCCAGAGCGGCACCTGATGTTGTCAAAAGTTTATTTCAAAAAAACGATACCTCTTACAAAGCACCCTCTACCCGATTCAATCAGGCAATTTCGCCCCACCGTGTATTTGATGGTGTCGATTTTGAGTTAAATGACTTTAAATCAATACGCAGCTTATCTCCCGGTTGTACAGTAAATGACGTTGTACTTAGCGTTTGTGGCGGCGGGCTGAGATATTATTTACAACATCATAAGGAATTGCCCAAGGAATCATTAATGGCAGTTGTACCAGTAAATTCTCGCGAGAACAAACACAACAATGACATGTTGAAATCTCAAGGTTCTCAGGCAAGTAATAGTATCGATATGTTTACTACAGCACTTTTTACCCAATTTTCTGACCCTGTTGAGCGTTTAAATGCTATTCACAATAGTACTAGCGATTTAAAAATGCAAACGAAAGGGTTGCCAGTGAAAATGATTACAGATATTTCTCGTCAAGCTCCTGCTAGTACTCAGTTTCTTGCTTCAAAGTTATTGTTAAGCAGTAATATGATGAGCAGCCTCATGACCAATGTATTTATTTCCAATGTTCCAGGACCACCCATTCCTATTTATATGAACGGCGCAACAATGATTAAACAATTTGGATTAGCCCCCATTACGGACAATATGGGGCTTTTTATTGCTACACCCAGTTACAATGGAATCATCAGTTTTGGTGTAACTTCTGCACGTAATATTATGCCAGACATTAGTTTTTTTATAGAGTGTCTACAAAAAAGTTTTGATGAATACAAACAATTAGTCCAGAGAAGTGACCCCCATTAGTTGGACCAATTTGGTGCAATTTAAAAGTTATTCTTCCAAAATTTATTAACTTTAATTTTGGAATCTATTCTTACGGTTAAACGTTGCAATCATTCTCTTAAGTTTAAAGCGAAGGTAGCACTTGGTACTCTTAAGGGAGAGTAGACCATCGCTGATATTTCAAATAGCGTGTTTTTTCGTAAAAAATAAAATGCCTCAATTAACTAGAGGTTCTCATAATAACGAATATGATTGACAATATGGTCGATAAACTTTGGCAACCTGATTCAGAGCGTGTGCAAAATAGTAATGTCTATCGGTTTATGCGATTTGTTGAATCACAATATACGGATACGTCTTTTAGCTCTTATAACCAGTTGCATCAATGGTCTATAGACTGCCCTGAGTATTTTTGGAGTTCGGTATGGCGATTCTGTAATATTAAAGCATCGAGGCAATCTGAGCAAATATTAGTTAACCCGGAAAATATGATGGCTTCGGAATGGTTTCCTGATGCCCTATTGAATTTTGCTGAAAATTTACTCAGTAAAGATGATGATTCACTGGCTATTGTTGCCTTGTTGGAAAATGGTGCACGCAAGTCTTTAACTTATAAACAACTACGGCAAAAAGTGGCGGGTGTTGCCGATAGTTTAACTAAATCAGGGGTATCTGAAGGCGATAGAGTGGTAGGTTACATGCCGAATATTGCAGAAACCGTTATTGCCATGTTGGCTACAGCCAGTTTAGGTGCTGTTTGGTCTTCTTGTTCGCCAGATTTTGGGTTTCAGTCGGTTATGGACAGGTTTAGTCAAATTCAACCTAAGGTGCTATTTAGCGTTGACGGTTATTTTTATAATGGTAAAACACATACTTTAACTGAATCCGTTCAGCAATTAGCAGAGACTATAGATAGTATTCAACAAGTTGTTATCATACCTTTGGCAGGTAGTATGGCAGGTAGTATGGCAGGTAGTATGGCAGGTAGTATGGCAGGTAGTATGGCAGGTAGTAGCGATATTTCGTTAGCATCAAAGTTTATTGAGTTTGATTCGTTTACAAGCGATTGCAAGACTTTAACTTTTGCACAAGTAGCTTTTAATCATCCGTTATATATTCTTTACTCTTCGGGTACGACAGGTGTGCCAAAGTGTATTGTGCATTCGGTAGGAGGCACGTTAATTCAGCATTTGAAGGAACACCAATTAGCTTGTGATATTAGTGCTGAAGATGTGGTGTTTTATTTCACGACCTGTGGTTGGATGATGTGGAATTGGTTAGTGTCAGGTTTAGCCGTTGGCGCTACCATTATACTTTACGATGGAACACCCTTTGCCAACGATGGCGCAGTGCTTTTAGATGCTGTTGATAGCGAAAATATTACAGTGTTTGGAACCAGCGCTAAATATATCTCGGCATTGGAAAAAGCTAATTGTGTACCTAAAGATAGTCATAACCTGTCTTCACTAAAGACTATTTTATCGACAGGCTCGCCACTTTCACATGAAAGTTTTGAATACGTTTATCGTGATATTAAAGCCGATGTTTGCTTGTCTTCCATTTCAGGTGGGACGGATATTGTCTCCTGTTTCGTAGGAGGCAGTCCAATATTACCTGTATATAGCGGTGAAATACAATGCGCAGGCTTGGGCATGGCAGTAGCGTTTTGGAGTGAAAGCGGTAATGCGTTACGAGAAGAGAAAGGAGAGTTAGTTTGCACCAAGCCATTTCCTTCCATGCCTGTCGGTTTTTGGAATGATAGTGATAATCAAAAATATAAAAAGGCCTATTTTAGTCAATTTGACAATATTTGGTGCCATGGTGATTACGGCGAATACACCACAAATAATGGTGTTATTATCCATGGGCGTTCCGATGCCATTTTAAACCCTGGTGGTGTTCGTATTGGCACTGCTGAAATTTATCGACAGGTTGAAAAATTATCTGAGATTATGGAATCAGTTGTAGTAGGGCAGCAGTGGTTGGGTGATGTTCGAATTGTATTGTTTGTGGTATTAAGGGAAGGTCTGATTATAGATAATGACTTAAAGCAGCGTATTGTACAAACCATTCGCAGTAATACCAGCCCGCGTCATGTACCTGCTGTGATTATACAGGTCGCTGAAATACCACGCACATTAAGTGGTAAAATAGCAGAACTTGCGGTCAGGAATGTGATTCATGGCGAGGCGGTAAAAAATGCAGATGCTTTAGCTAATCCTCAATCACTAGATTTATATAAAAATTTGCCTGGGTTAATGTAAAGGCAGACTTGTGCATCTGCCCTTACATGATTGCTAGCAGTTGTTATGCAATAGCTTCGGAATCAACCTGTTTAAGTTGAGGTTGAGACGAACTGGCAGAATTAATAGCAATGGTTTTAGGTTTCATTGTCTCTGGCAGTTCTTTAACTAAATTAATTGTTAGTAAACCATCGTTGAGTACAGCGTCAGTCACTTCAACAAATTCAGCTAAGTTGAATTTACGCTCAAAACTGCGTGTTGCAATACCTTGATGCAAAAAGTGGCGCTTTTCTTCACTACCTTGTTGCTTGCCACTAACAGTTAGCGTGTGATTTTCAGCTTCAATGTGTAATTCGTCTGGTTTGAACCCGGCAACAGCTATGGTAATGCTGTATTGGTTTTCGTTCAAAACCTCAATATTGTAAGGAGGGTAACCAGTGGATTCAGTTTTAAAAGCGCTGTCAAGCAAGCTGGCAAAGCGGTCGTAGCCAATACTGTTACGGTAAAGGGGGGTTAAATCAATACGATTCATAATATTATCCTCATGTGAGCAATAAATAAAAAGAAGCAAGCAGCTACACAATGTATTTGTTCAAAACAAATCCAATACAGAGGTGCTCGCTTTCGCTAGTATCGAATCATTAAAGACTTCGATACCAGGTAATATAAGTTCACAATAAATTATTTCAAGTATTTTTTTAACCCGGGCTTGACGCAGTAGTTTCGAGCGCGGTAATTATGCAAAACTCTCAATCTATAACTATTGGCCCGATCGGTTGGTAATCAAATTATCAACCACTGCGGGGTCAGCAAGTGTTGAGATGTCGCCAAGATTATCCAGTTCATTTTCGGCAATTTTTCGCAGTATCCGCCGCATAATTTTGCCTGATCGGGTTTTCGGCAGCCCTGGCGCCCATTGAATACAATCGGGTTTGGCAATGGCGCCAATTTCACGGGTACACATTGTAAGTAATTCTTGTTTTAATGCATCGCTGCCTTCTTCTCCGCTCATTAAAGTGACATAGGCATAAATTCCCTGACCTTTTATGGAATGGGGAAAACCGACAATAGCAGCTTCTGCAACTTTACTGTGAAGCACCAGAGCACTTTCTATTTCTGCGGTACCCATGCGGTGACCACTGACATTTAATACATCGTCCATTCGTCCTGTTATCCAATAATAGCCATCACTATCGCGTTTGGCTCCATCTCCGGTAAAGTAGTAGCCTTTATAGGTAGAGAAATAAGTATCTATCATGCGCTGGTGGTCGCCGTATACACTTCTAATTTGTGAAGGCCAAGAGCGTTTAATGACTAATGCACCCTGGCCTTCGCCTTTAATCTCGTTGCCTTGTTCGTCCAGTATTGCGGGTTCGATACCAAAAAACGGTTTGCAGGCAGAACCGGGTTTAAGTTCAATAGCATTAGGAAGTGGTGTTATCATATGCGCGCCAGTTTCGGTTTGCCACCATGTGTCAACAATGGGACATTGATTGTTGCCAACGACATGATTGTACCACTGCCATGCTTCGGGGTTGATAGGTTCGCCCACTGTGCCTAAAAGACGTAAACTCTGTCTTGAAGCTGTTGTAACATAATCATCACCTTGTGCCATCAAAGCACGTATGGCAGTAGGTGCTGTGTAGAATTGAGTCACTTGATGAGTATCGATAATTTGCCAACATCGCGAGGCATCAGGATAAGTGGGAACACCTTCAAATATAATGCTTTTTGCACCCATTGCCAGTGGTCCATAGACCATATAGGAATGTCCCGTAATCCATCCGACATCAGCGGTGCACCAAAAGACGTCGCCTTTATTATAATTAAACGTATAGTGAAAACTCATCGCTGTTTGAAGCAGGTAGCCAGCAGTGTTGTGTAAAACACCTTTGGGTTTGCCTGTGGAGCCAGATGTATACAAAATAAATAGAGGGTCTTCAGCATCCATCCACTCTGGTTCACATTGGTTGCTTAAATTAGCGGTTACTTTATGGTAATCGACATCTATGGCATTCCATGTTATATCAGTGTCTGTGTGTTTTACTACAATACAGTGACGAATGCTAGGGCATTGTTCAAGAGCTTTATCAACATTAGTTTTAAGGGGGATGCTTTTACCACCGCGCACACCTTCATTGGCAGTAATAATGACACTGCAGGCGCTGTCATTGATTCTGTCTTTAAGGGCTTCGGGTGAAAACCCTCCAAACACAACAGAGTGAATAGCGCCAATTCGTGAACAAGCTAACATGGCATAAACAGCTTCAATAATCATTGGCATATAAATGCAAATGCGATCACCTTTTGATACTCCTAACTGTTTTAATAAATTGGCAAAACGGTTAACCGAATCGGACAATTGCTGATAAGAAACATTGCGGTGCTGATTGGGTTCATCTGCCTCCCAAATAAAAGCACAGTCATTGGCTTTGGTTTCCAAGTGGCGGTCAATACAATTATGACTAATATTGAGCTTGCCATTAACAAACCAACTGCAAGAACCGTTGGCAAAATCGTCGTCGTTGTGATTAATAGCCTTATCAAATGGTGTTTGCCAACTGATAAATTGATTGGCTTGCTGCGACCAAAATTGCTCGGCATTGGCAAGAGATTGTCGGTACAAATTGGCGTATTCAGCAGCGGTTAGCGATGATTTCATATTTAGGGTAAGTGTTGAGAATTTAAACGGGTATTCTACTTTAATTTCAGGATATGAACATTTGTTACACCTTTTTCTACCAGTAATTCAGCTTGAATACGACTCATTATATTACGGTCGCAATACAATAAATAGCGTTTGTTGCTGTCGATATGCTTTTGAAACGTCTCCATTTTATAAAAAGGAAAGTGCACTATCTGTTGAGTTAGGGTAAGGGGAGTATCCTGATATTCATCAATAGAGCGAATATCGACAATAATGTCATCCTTTTCAGGGTTGCTTACAATATCAACCATATTGGTAGATTCTTGGTACACGCGCAGTTATTCCTGTAAGGCAGTCGTGACTGATTGTGTTGATGGATTGAGCAACTTTATTAACTGCAAGATTAGTTCCCCATAATTCGGCAGTATCACCTACTTGAGCATTGGGAATATGGGTAACATCAACCGTGATCATATCCATTGAAACAGCACCGGCAACAAATGCTTCACGACCCTTGACCCATACTGGTGTTTTACTGGTTGCAAAGCGTGGATAACCATCACCGTAACCAATCGCAATTGTGGCAATGGTGCTAGGTTGTGATGCCGTCCAGATACCTTCATAGCCCACTGTTTCACCCTCATTAATATTGCGTATGGCAATAATTTCAGACTCTAGTTGCATCACCGGTTGCAAATTATTATTGTTTTCAGTATCCAAAGGAGATGCGCCATACAGCATAATACCAGGTCGACACCATGTGTATTTGGTTGCTACTTGTTGCAAAATTGCAGCGGAATTTGCCAGGCTCTTATGAGGAGCGGTAATTCGGTTAATTAAATTATACTGTCTGGCAATAATATCGGCATTGGTAGCGTGGGTTAAATGTCCGGCTAGCACTACAGCATTAACATGAGGGCATTGTACTAATGTTTGGTACGCGTTTACTATTTGATTGGGTAAAATACCCATTCGGTGTATACCACAGTCCATTTTTAACCAAAGTGTAATAGGATGTTTTGTCGGCGAGTTGACAGCTAAGCATAACTGTTCAAAACTGTTGACCATTAGCCACAAATTGTGTTTGACAGCGTATTGAAACTCATCAATTCGCAAACAACCTTCCAATACTAAAATTGGAATTGTTACGCCGGCATCGCGAAGTTCAATGGCTTCGTCTATTATCGCTACAGCTAGAGCCTTGCAGTGCTGACTTAAAAACTTACCCACTTCAACCAGACCATGACCATAAGCATTGGCTTTGATAACAGGCAGTTGGTTTGAGTGCTGGGCTAAAAACTGAGCAATATCCAAATTGTGTTTTAACGCCGCTGTGTTAATGGTTGCAAAAGTTTTACGCATACTTAAGTTTAAACTACGAAGGGAATAAATTAAACGAAATAAGGCGGTTTACTTTCCATTAGGTGTTCGTAATTGGTAAACTGTCGCGCTTCATTTTACACTAACCTACTTATAACCCATGGCTGACGAAAACACTAACAACAATGTGGCATCACAACAGACGGAAAGCGAGCAACCTGTTTATAATTTAGCGCATATCTATCTTAAAAATTTATCGTTTGAATTTCCTCAAGCTCCTGAGTCCATTATCAAAGGAGCAGGTGGGGACCCTAAAGTTTCCATGGATATTGGCACTAGCTCAAAAAACCTGGAAGAAAATGATTTGCGTCATGTTTCGCTTAATTTAACCATTAAATTATTATCAGGTGAAGATGAGAGTGTTATCTACCTTATTGAAGTAGAGCAAGCATGTATTGTACAAATTCGCGGTTTTGACAATGACACAACGCGTCGTTTATTAGCGGTAACAACACCTACCACTCTATTGCCTTATATCCGTGAAACCATTGATACTACAGTCACTAAGGCAGGTCATAAACCGCTGAGAATTGCGCCAATTAACTTTGATACTTTGTACCAGGAAGCAATGCGTCAGGAACACGAGAAAGCTAATGCGCAAAATGCTGAAAATAAAAAAGGTTTTCAAACGCATTAATTAAATTAAAATATTCGTCAAATCAAGTTGACAATGGGGTTCAAATGACTAGAATACGCACCCTTGCCCGATGATGTATATTTTATTGGGTCTGTTCTTTAACAAAGTGTTATCAAGCAATATGTGTGGGTACTTGTGTAGATTGGTTTAATCTATTATTTTACGCAAGTTACCTATTCAATTCATTCCGAAAGAATACGGTCGTTATGGCCGATAATTTATTATTTGGTCTAACAGCGTAAACCGGGTTTTGACAATTTTCTGGTATAAAGAGAAATTGTTATCCGTGATGTTGATTGTACCCTATTGGGTATAATTGGCTATTGAACTGAAGAGTTTGATCATGGCTCAGATTGAACGCTGGCGGCAGGCCTAACACATGCAAGTCGAGCGAGAAAGGCCATTTGGTTGAGTATAGCGGCGAACGGGTGAGTAATGCTTAGGAATCTGCCTATCAGAGGGGGATAACTTGGGGAAACTCAAGCTAATACCGCATACGTCCTATGGGAGAAAGCGGGGGCCTCTTTTAGAGCCTCGTGCTGATAGATGAGCCTAAGTCAGATTAGCTAGTTGGTGGGGTAATGGCCTACCAAGGCGACGATCTGTAGCTGGTCTGAGAGGATGATCAGCCACACTGGGACTGAGACACGGCCCAGACTCCTACGGGAGGCAGCAGTGGGGAATATTGGACAATGGGCGCAAGCCTGATCCAGCCATGCCGCGTGTGTGAAGAAGGCCTTCGGGTTGTAAAGCACTTTCAGTAGGGAGGAAAGGCAGTTTGTTAATAACGAGCTGCTATGACGTTACCTACAGAAGAAGCACCGGCAAACTCCGTGCCAGCAGCCGCGGTAATACGGAGGGTGCGAGCGTTAATCGGAATTACTGGGCGTAAAGCGCGCGTAGGTGGCTTATTAAGCAGGGTGTGAAATCCCCGGGCTCAACCTGGGAACTGCATTCTGAACTGGTAGGCTAGAGTCTGGTAGAGGGTGGTGGAATTTCTGGTGTAGCAGTGAAATGCGTAGATATCAGAAGGAACATCAGTGGCGAAGGCGACCACCTGGACCAAGACTGACACTGAGGTGCGAAAGCGTGGGTAGCGAACAGGATTAGATACCCTGGTAGTCCACGCCGTAAACGATGTCAACTAGCCGTTGGAGACGAATGTTTTTAGTGGTGCAGCTAACGCGATAAGTTGACCGCCTGGGGAGTACGGCCGCAAGGCTAAAACTCAAATGAATTGACGGGGGCCCGCACAAGCGGTGGAGCATGTGGTTTAATTCGATGCAACGCGAAGAACCTTACCAAGACTTGACATCCTGCGAATCTAACAGAAATGTATGAGTGCCTTCGGGAACGCAGTGACAGGTGCTGCATGGCTGTCGTCAGCTCGTGTCGTGAGATGTTGGGTTAAGTCCCGTAACGAGCGCAACCCTTGTCCTTAGTTGCCAGCACGTGAAGGTGGGAACTCTAAGGAGACTGCCGGTGACAAACCGGAGGAAGGTGGGGACGACGTCAAGTCATCATGGCCCTTACGTCTTGGGCTACACACGTGCTACAATGGGAAGTACAGAGGGTAACGAAGCTGTGAAGTGTAGTCAATCCCTTAAAACTTTTCGTAGTCCGGATTGGAGTCTGCAACTCGACTCCATGAAGTCGGAATCGCTAGTAATCGCGAATCAGCATGTCGCGGTGAATACGTTCCCGGGCCTTGTACACACCGCCCGTCACACCATGGGAGTGGGTTGCACCAGAAGTAGCTAGGCTAACCTTTCGGGGGAGCCGGTTACCACGGTGTGATTCATGACTGGGGTGAAGTCGTAACAAGGTAGCCGTAGGGGAACCTGCGGCTGGATCACCTCCTAATTAATAATCAACTGCCAAGTACCTACGCATATTGTTTGATGACCTTTTTGTATGATAGGATGTATCTTCTTAAGATATTTCAACGTCTATGCACAATTCCATAACTAGCTATAGTGCTAATCATATTAATATTTTTGGGAATAGTAAAATATGGGGATTGTAGTTACTCTGGCGCTATTCTTGGCCAGTTTGTATTTTTGCTTTCAGCCTGAATGGTATCGTAAATACTTAGCACAAATTAGCCTCTTTGTAGGACTTATGGGTCTGTGGAATTTCTTTTGGTTTGGTCTAAGGCATCTAACTGTATTTTGGGGATTAGCAGCGCTTGTATCAGGATTGGTGTTGATGATTTCCAGTATTTACATTTACCCTAAAGTATTGGGTAAGTTTTCTATGCTTGATAGCATTTTCTTTAAAAGAATTATTGCAATCCTGGCAGCCCTGTGTTTTGCTTTATATGCAATTACTATTATCCAAATTAATTTAGGTCTGCCAATTATAAGATAATTGAGAGCTTTGCATGATGTCACGAGCGATGTCAAGACAAGGCAAATTTGAACGAAAAAGCGGAGTTTACTGGCAGTTGAGCATTTTGAGCGAAAAGTTAACGCTGTATTGACGAGCGTAGTAATTATGCAAAACTCTCTAATTGTATTTAAGAATTTACAATATAGTACGAATTGCTTCAATACGTGCGCGATTTGCTCCCAGGTCACTGTGTCCAACCCGGGATGCAGAACGTACAGCTATAATGCCTTCGGTTGCCCGCAAGTGAAATTCTACATCGTCGACATAACGCATAATAGAAGTGGTGAAGGTGGCGTGAATATAGTCAGAACTTTGAGTAATGATTTCGACATTTGATCGTTTGTTTAAATAATCAATTAAAGCATTCCATTGGTTTGCTTCTAGCGCTTTAATATAATGAGAATCACTTATTTCATGGTCAGAACAAACGCAATTGGGTTTATTTGGACAAAGCGCTAGCTGCTGGTTAGCAGCAATACCAGTAACGCTGTGTGGTTTATGGCTATCAAAAGCCTTTTTTATTAAAGTAGCGAAGAAACTCAAAGCAAGAATGATTACAATAGCAGTTAGTATTATCATTATTTTTTTAAACATTGTCTTGTAAAAAATTGTATAGCGTTAATTTATTGCGAATTAAAACTGCACTATACCAGATTTTGGCTGGAATTGCTCTTGGGTTAAGTGTTTCGTCATTTGCTTTAAACAACTTGCGGTCAGCAGATTCCTACGCACAGGCAAAAAACAATACTGTAAAAAAACTCAATTATGAAATTATTGCCGTATACCCCCACGACAATCGTTTATATACGCAGGGTTTAGAGTTTTATCAAAACAGCTTGTTTGAAAGCGCAGGACAGTATGGTCAGTCGCAAATTTTGCGCTACAGTGTGGATTTTAATCGCGAACCGATTTTAAATGTCGAAAATAGTAAACGCATTCCAGCTAAATACTTTGCCGAAGGCCTAAGTGTTGTCAACGGTGATTTATGGTTGTTAACATGGAAGCGTCAACAGTTGTTCACTTTTAATACTTTAACTTTTGCCATTACCCAGGTTCCATTTTTATATGATGGGGAAGGGTGGGGGCTGTCCTACAAAGGAGATAACAGAGTTATTCGCAGTGATGGCACGCCATCGCTTAAAATTCATAGTGTAGAAGATATGCAATTACTGTCATCACATCCAGTATACTACCAGGGACGGTTGTTAAATTACTGGAATGAGTTAGAGTGGTTTGAGCCAAAGTTATCAAAAACACCATTGTTAATAGCTAATCGGTGGCTTGATAATTCGATATACCTTATTAACTTAAATGAAACCAGTGACGAAAGTGCTTTTGTTTTGGCAATGTTAGATTTAAGTGAACTGGCTAAAAAACAGCCCCAATCAGCAGAAGTGCTTAATGGAATAGCATGGAATGACGAGCGTCAAACGCTTTGGGTAACTGGTAAATATTGGCCTCATATTTATGAGCTTAAAATCCATTTTAAATTTGAAGAGTAGAATGACTATCAAAAATATTCAATTTTTAGCTTTAATCGTCTTTTTTGTTTATGGTTGTAGCTTTCAAAGTATTTTTCAAAAGGAACAAAAATTTTTTGAAACTCATGTCCAGGGCAACCCTGTTATAGGTTTTAAGTTTCATGAGACAGAACATTCGATTTTGCATTATGCAATCACTCAAAATAATGATGACGAAAACAGCCAGGCACTTATTGTCTTTGTTCATGGTACGCCAGGCAGTTGGTCAATATTCGGGCGTTATTTAGTGAATGAATCTTTACTTTCACAGGCACAAATGGTTTCTATTGACCGCCCTGGGTGGGGTTATTCCAAAGTGAAAGATAAGCACCTTCGCATGGGTATTGAACCCAGTATTGCAAAGCAGTCAGATGTTGTTGCTAACTTGATTAAGTATTTAAATCAAGATATAGAGCGACCGGTTATTGTCGTAGGGTTTTCTTTTGGTGTGCCAGTAGCAATGCGTATTGCGTTGGATTATCCAGAGTTGATAGATGGTTTAATGTTATTGGCAGGAATGCTTGATCCAGCTATTGAAGCACCTAGATGGTATAACCGTTTTACGGCTACTACGCTGGGGCAGTGGATAGTGCCAGAGCGGTTAAAGCGGTCCAATTTGGAAATGATGGCAAAGCAAAAGTATATATTGGAAAGCTCAAAGAAATATTCCAATCTGACGATTCCTCTGAGAATTATCCAGGGAGAAAAAGATGAATTAGTCTACCCTGCTAATATGGATTATGCAGAAAAAACCTTTAATCCCAATACCACTAAAGTGATTAGAATTCCTAAACAAGGACATATTGTAGTATTAGAGCAAACGAAATTAATATTTAAAGAACTCGATGAATTATTGCGTTTGGTGCAATAGACTGAGACTTTTGCAATAAAATTCTTTTACCTTCAAACTGCGTTAAAAACGTACTCAAATGCTCATTTATTAATTCGGCATGAAAATACCGAGCAAATATGTGGCACAGGGAAGTGGCGCCAGCGAGCGATAGCTAGATAAGATCGAATATTATTTATCGCTTCCATCCTGATAAATGGTTTTGATGAGAGCCAAACCCATTAACACCATTACCACTGAAAAAGGTAATGCGCCGATTACCATAGCAGTTTGAATGGCTTCTAAACCGCCTGCCAGCAGTAAAACACCCACCATCCCGCCTAGTGCGCAACCCCATACGACAATGTGCTTTTTAGCACTTCTTGTTTCAACACCCGCACCGCTAATGGTGTTGATAACTAATACGGCGGAATCGGCGGTTGTTACCAGATAAGTCATGAGTAAAA
Organism: Pseudomonadales bacterium; assembly: GCA_965204215.1. Lineage (GTDB taxonomy): Bacteria > Pseudomonadota > Gammaproteobacteria > Pseudomonadales > GM7GCV1 > CBDBDZ01. Next base: position 709,239 of record CBDBDZ010000013.1, read on the forward strand.
CGACGATAAGAACTGCCATGATCCAGGCGATAGTGGGAGATACTAATAGCTCTATCATGGCAAAAATTTTATCGCCATTGGGGGCGGCGGCAATCATACCTTCGGCAATGCCTTTTAATTCTAAATCTATGGCAGTGCCACCTGCCAAGGCAAACCAGAGAAAACTCATAACGGAAGGAACAATCATTGAACCTAGTACAAATTCTCTAATGCTGCGACCTCTGGAAACTCTGGCGAGGAACATGCCTACAAAGGGAGCAAAAGCCACACACCATGCAAAATAAAACACTGTCCATGAGCTTTGCCATGTTGAAAGTTGGTTGCCTAATTCTGTACCATCGTCAAACCAGACGGTAAACATTAAAATGGGCAATTGGGTAATGTAGTCATACATTCCTACAAAGAATGATTTCAGCCCAAACAATGTTGAACCAAATAACAGGAAAAACCCTAACAGAAAAATACTTAGCACCAAATTGATGTTGGATAGCCACTTAATACCTTTTCCCACTCCTGAAAGGGCAGATATAATGGTGGCAAATAATATAAAAATCACTGCAAATACAATCGCTGAATGCGAGGCTGTACCGCTTGAATTAAGTAACCAGCTACTTTCGCTGATGCGGTATGAACCAGAGACAAATTGTTCTACGCCATAACCTAGAGCTTGTGCTGCACCAAGTATAGTAGCAATAACGGCTATCACATCAATAAAATGCCCTAGAGGACCTGATAAGCGTTTGCCAAATAATGAAATAAGTGGTGCGCGAATAGTAAGTGACAAATTGCGACGATAGGAAAAATAAGCCATAGATAGCCCTACCAAAGTGTAACATGCCCAAGTGCTGATACCCCAGTGAATAAAAGACCATTTAATGGGTGGGCGGATATTATCGACGCTGTTAATCGTAGCTAAGTCTTGCATAACCTCGGGATTGTTATTACTGAAATGAAAGACAGGTTCTGCCACCGCCCATGTCAACATGCCTACTCCTATGCCTGCGCTGAACATCATGGCTATCCATGAAAAGTAAGAAAATTCGGGTTTTTCTTTGTCGTCACCTAAAATTAATTTTCCCGAGGAAGGCCAGATAGCAAAGAACAGGCTGAAAATAATAAAACTGGCAATTAGCCAAATGTACCATGCGGCAAAGTTGGTAAGAATAAAACTGTTAAAATTGTTGAGAATACGACCCGCCTGCTCAGAAAACAGCACTGCCCAAAGGATAAGCCCGCCTACCAGCACTTTGGATGATATGGCAACAGACTTTGAAAAGCCTTGATAAAAGCCTGAATCGGTTATATTGATAGTTAGCTGGTTGCGTAGCGATGAGGGCATAGTATTGTGAAAGTCTGTTTAACCCAGATTATGCATTAGAAATTGTAGCGAAGGCAAAAATGGCAATAAAAAAAGTAGCTCGCGCAAGAAAAATAAGCACAAACATAGCAGGGCTATGGTGAGTATTATTTTTCGAGCAAGCTGATATTTTTGAAGTCATTTTTGAATGTAGCAGGTTTTTAATGCATAATCTGGGTTTAAATAATCAGGGTTAAAAATCGGCTGATAAACCAATAAGCTCCCAATCCCCCCAACAAATAAGTGATGAAAGTGGTTGCATAGTTATATCGGTTAATTCGGTTCAAACCATATAACAGCATACCAAATGCAAACATTAATGTCAGTTGCCCGACTTCAATACCTAGATTGAAAAATAGCAAGGACAGTAATAATTGTTGGCTATTAATACCTATTTCGGTAAGTACGTTGGCAAAACCCAGACCGTGAAGTAGTCCAAAACCAAAGGCCATTAGCCAGGGAGTCGAAGTGTAGTGTTTTTTATTGCCAATGTCGATAGCAAGGAAAATAATGGTTAACGCAATTAATATTTCAATGCTGGTTTGAGGCAGTGAGATGATATTTGTCACAGCCAGGACAAGGGTAAGGCTGTGTGCTAAGGTGAAAGCGGTAATGGTTTTAATGATATTGGACAGTCCTGTGACCAGACACAGTAAGCCCAAAATAAAAACAATATGGTCAAGCCCTTCAAACAGGTGTTCAATTCCTAAATGTAAGTAGCTGGTGGGTAAGAGTTGTTTTTTAAACGGTATGGTCAAGCGTGGTTGTTTGATATTCATTACCCCTTCATAAATATCAGTTTCAGGTAGATTGTGAGTAATGCTAACTAACACATCGGTCAATACACTAAGGTTTTTCACCGCTATAGTTTGTCCTTTTAATGATTGTTGACATTGCAAATTCATTAATTCAATGAGGTATTTACTTTGTTTAAAGACAGGCTCTTTTTTGGAGGTGCAATTTGATGGAAAAACTATTTCAGCTCTAGAACCAAGATTTTTGTAGGGGTAGCGCCAATCAATGGTATAAGTATGAGTTTCGCCCTGCTGCTGGATAATAAGGTGCGCTGGGTTAAATTCATGTGCATTGACCGATATGCACATTATCATTAAGCTAAAAATGAAAATCAGGGTCGATAATAATGTCGTATTCACTTTTAATTTTTCCAACAAAGGCTTCAACAATGGTACTTTTTTGCTGTTCTAAATAATCATTTTGCAACTGTTGGCCTAACTGCTCCTGGCTAATATAAAACCCTTGGCTGACATGTTGGATATTAATGATATGTTGCCCGTATGTAGAAGCAAGTGGTCCTACCCATTGATTAGGTTGCGCCTGAGGTTGAGAATTCGCAATGGTTTCGGCTATGAGTGTACCAAAGATTCGATGGATATCTCCGTAGGTTTTAAGGTTGAAATTACTGCCTTTAATAAAAGGGTCGGATTGAATAATGGTGTTTTGCTTTATAGCTTCCATTGCTTGAGCGGCTCGCACAGCAGTATTTTTGTTTTTTGCAAAGTAATGATGGATGAAACTATAACGCGGTTCAACATAATAGTTTTGCCTGTATTGTTGGTAAAATTGGTTTAAGTCTTCACTGCTGGGAAGGGCGTTAATACTTTCCTGTTTTAAGAAGGTTAATTTTTGTACCAGGCGGCGTTTCACAATTTGATCGTCATTATCCAAACCCAGAGCAAGGGCTTCACGGTATAGTATTTCTTCTTCTATCCAACTGTTAATGATTTTGTCTATTTCATCGTTGTTTGGCGCACGCCCAACTTGAGCTTGCCAGGCATTCAACAAACTGTTTAATTCTGAAGAGGATATATAGATGGTTTTGTTAGCGTTATCGGAATTAAAGCTGATATCAACCAAATAGACAATAATACCAATGCCGATAAAGGTCAGTAGCCTGCGCGACATTTTGCGGATACTATAGTGGTGTTATCCCGATTTTTTTAGTGTTGGGAATGTACCAAATAGGTGATGTCCACGCGCGTTCCTGAATGGTTTTGTGCAAATCTTCTCTGGGCTTAACGCCGACTTTTATTGCATCCCAGGTTGACCAGCGGCAGGTGGGGTTTTCTAACACTCTAACGTAGTAGAAAGCTTTAATTTCAGGGTCAAAGTCAGGGTCGCGCCAATGGGTTTTTAACTCGGTTGCCCCTTTATCATTGCTAATTGAGCAGTCTTTTATATTCACTCTAGCGCCATTATCGGGGCAGCGGTGTGTCTTTAAGTCTACTTTTAAGTTGTCGGAACAAGCTACGTCATAGACTTTTTCATGAGGTGTACCGCTACCACTTTCAACCCAGCCTTTAATAATTTGTACGCGCTGTAGCGGTGCTGCATTTTTGTCTTGTTGTGCCCATATTATAAATTCAGGAACCTGGCTGCCTTGAGCCGGCAGGTCAGCCCCCATGGTCACACCGCGAGCGTAGGCACTTTTAACCAGAGTGGGTGAATCTAAATTAATGGCGTTCATATCATAGCCGGCAAAGAACCTGACAGCTATACGTGAACCGCTGGTTGCAAAAGTTTCCTTGCGCTTAAAAGCATTAAAAATTGCTTCGCGAGTGTTGTTTTCAGCCCATGCTACGGCTAAACCTGATGCACCCCACTGGTCAAAGCCTGTTTGCGAATAGGTTCCCTGCTCAGTGGTGAAAGTGCTGGTGGGTTGTTGGTATTGTTCGCTGTAATCCTTAAGTCTTTGTATTTGATCATTGGATAGAGGAACTGAACCGCGTCCCTGGGGAGTGCCATCTAAAATACCCGTTTTTGACCAGTAGTTAAACTCATCCATGGCTCCGCCACCTGTATGGGTGTCGCTTGAACCAATTACACCGAATTTATAGGGGTTGCCCTGACCTTTCCATTCCAGTGTTAAACCGCGTAAATAGGCATCGCGGGAATAACTTCCTGCTGGCAGACTGTAAGTAGGTGGTACACTGCCTACACGTCTGTCCATAATTTCAAAGTTAGCCCATTCATCGTCAGGGGATAACAAAGGGTGGGTTTCAGATGTACCTTTTACTTGAGTCAATTCCACAATAGGTTCATTGCGCATACGCTTGTCAGAGAAAGCAGAGTCTATAGCATCACCGCGAAAAGTTTCGACTTCAAACATTTGTCCATTCGAACCGTTACTATTGTGTGGTATGGCTATGGAGTCTACACCTTTTTCGCGTAAGTTGTCCATCCAGTCCCATAAATCTTCAGGGTTTATTGAGTCAATTCTGGTCCAGGGTCTTATGGGAATTTTATTAGAATTAAAAATAACATTGCGGTGTAAGTTACCACCTTCAATGGGTGTGGAAGATGTAAATTCATAGCCAATAAAGGTTGTGAAATTGCCGGGGTCGTTGTGTTTTTCGGCCGTAGTGGCAATATCTTCCCAGGCCGATTTGTGAATGTTGTAGTCAAAAGATTTAAGTGCTAATTGCGTATTGCGGGTAAACCAGGCTTTGATCACCTTGGGATGCCATAGCGGGTAGGGGTTATTGATGGTTTTCCCCAGCGATGCACTGAAAATATTGATACGCTCGTTGCTTGAATCAATGGTTAAATTCTCTTCACGGTTTAAATTGTGATAGGGTTTTGCCCAGGGGTACCTGGATGCAGGACTGGATGTGTCGGCATAAGCTTCAATCATGCCCATAAAGAAACCGTGATCGGTTACACCGTAAAAATCCAGAGGCTCTCTTAATTGCATATCAAAGCCCAGAGGGTGTTTAATGGCCTCGCCTTTGGCATAGCGATAGGCATCATCAGGCGTTGCTGTTACGCCAAATACATAAGCATCAAAGGAGTAGCGTGTGTGTACATGCAAGTCGCCATAATAAGCATTGCGCTCTATGTTGATGGGGATGGATTGATGGCTTTTTTTTAGCGCTATAGAGTAATCGGCAATCTCTAATGCTGAGTCAGTTTGACCAAATTTGTAGATAAGAAATAACCCAGCGGCTATCAGTAAAATAATGGTGGATAGGCTTATTTTCATAATTTTTATTAAAAAGTTGTTTTTATTAATTTGGCATGAAAATACCGAGCTAATATGTGGTATGAGGAAGTGCCACATATTAGCTCGGTATTTTATTGTCAGGTTAATAGTCTGCTAAAGCCAATATTAACATAGATAAAACAAAATCGGTTATTCGATAAATCATAATAATTAATTTGTAGTTAACAGAACTTTTTGATAAATTGGCTATCTCATGCAATTTTATACCAGCTTAAAATTATGAATGGCTTTAATTTATCAATTACATTCTTTTTACTATCCTTTAACCTCTATGCTCAAGGTATAACATCGCAGCCTGAAGAAAAACAGGATGATTTTGTTGCTGAGGAAAATATTCCAGAGCAAAATATTCCAGAGCAAAATATTCCAGAGCAAAATATTCCAGAGCAAAATATCATTGTTGATACGGATAAGTTCATGAATAATCAAAAACTTGACAGCCTTATTAACAAACTGGTGCCAGAAACAGAGGCGCAATCGGGTTTTTGGAAAATACCTATTTCAGGTTTGACCGCAACCGTAGTGACGGATGAAAAAGCTAATAGAATGCGCATTATGGTACCTATTATTCAATCCAGCGGAATTTCTGATTTAACATTATTTCGTATGATGCAAGCCAATTTTGATTCGGCATTAGACGCAAGATATGCCATAGCCAATGATATTTTGTGGAGTACTTTTATTCACCCGCTATCGACTTTGCAAGATGAAGAGTTTATTTCAGGTTTGGCACAAACCATTACGGCAGCGATTAACTATGGTGGAAATTATTCATCAGGAGGTGCCTTGTTTAAAGGTGGCGATAGCCAAAGTATTATCGAAAACGAGTTATTAGAAGACTTGTTGCGCCGAGGTAAGGGTTCAATATGAGTAAAGTAATGAGTGAAGAGGATAAATCTAAACAAGAGATTATTGAACAGCTCAATGCTTACAGATTACCTTTTTTGGATATGTTTGGTTGTCGCATTATAGATGCGGATGCAGCACAACAAACATGCACTATGGAATTTGATATTGACAAGAAATTTTGCCATTCTGTAGACATAGTGCAAGGTGGTTTCGTTACCGCAATGTTAGATGCTGCTAGCGCTCATGCAGTATTTGTGCACGTTCAAGGCATTAGTAATGTGTTAACTCTGGAAATAAAAACCAGTTTTTATACGGCAACCAGAGCAGGTAAAATAATTGCAGTGGGAAAAATTGACAGAAAAGGCAAGCGCACCGCCTTTTTAAGTGCTGAATTACGGAATGCGGCAGGGGAAGTAACAGCGGTGGCATCAACGACAGCCAGGTTAGTATAAATACAATAGAATAATTTTAATATTTGCATCCGTTACCCGCTTGAAAGGTTTTTTTTGATAATCTGGGATAATTAAAAAACTTGTGATATTTCTCAACACACTATTCAATTTATTGAACGGTTTGGTGCTTAGGTTGGTTTTTTGCTATTTAGTGTTAAGTATAACAAAGCTTTGGGCGGAGCCTATTATATTGGTTGATGGTCTGGGTACAAAGGTCGTATTGGATGCTCCGGCAGAGCGGGTTATCGCACTTTCGCCAAATTTGGTAGAGAATATTACCAGTGCAGGTGGTTTTGATAAATTAATTGCAGTGGTAGCATATAGTACATACCCTAAAGCAGCTCAACAATTACCTCAAGTGGGTTCTTATCGTAGTTTTGATTACGAAACTATATTAGCAATGCAGCCAGATTTAGTGGTGGTATGGCATAGCGGTAATGGAACTGAAGTTGTAAAAAAACTGCGCTCGCTCGGTATAACAGTGTTAGTTACCGACCCGCGTACATTAACAGACGTAGCACATTATATTCGTTTGTTGGGGCGAGCGATGGGCACTGAGTCAATAGCAGAACCAGTTGCAGCGCAATACCTTGAGCATTTACAGCAATTGCAAGAGCAAAGCCGAAAAAAACGAATCATTGATAGTTTTTACCAGGTTTGGCATCAACCACTACAGACATTAACAGGGGAGTCTATTGTGAGTCAAATTATTGAACTGTGCGGTGGACGTAATATTTATGCGGATGAGTTAGGTATTGCACCTGTCATTAGTATCGAGTCAATCATTGAACGCAATCCAGTAGCCATAATTGCCAGTCAAGCTGATGGCGACCATTCTCCCTGGCAAAACTTTTGGCATAAAAATTGGCCTGAATTGTCAGCGGTTCAGCAACAACGCCTGATTGATTTGCCGGCAGATGAAAGTAAGCGTCCTACCGTGCGCTTGCTGCAAGCTGCTGATATACTATGTAAACGCTTTGATGACATCCGACAAACCTTGGAGAATCCTTCAGTGAAGGACGGATGATTGATATCAAGCAGGAAATACCATGTATTTTCACCGCTCGTGACATTGCGTTAAGCTCTGGGTTAATCCAGCAATAGCTGTCCTAAACGCTTTTTATGGTGAGTTTCATCGCCAAATTGTTGTTGTGACCACTGCGCTCGACGTAAAAATAACTGAGCATCACATTCATAGGTAAAACCCATTCCACCGTGAAATTGAACGGCGCGATCACCTGCATAGGTAATAATTTGCGTTGCCCGCGTTTTAGCCATTCGGCATAACACCTCTGCCTCTCGGCTTACGCTTGAATGATCAAGCGACGATGCGGCACTGTAAATTAAGGAGCGACACTCGTTATAACCCATCAATATTTCAACGGTTGGGTGTTTTAACGCCTGATAGGAACCGATGTATTTGCCAAATTGCTTGCGTGTTTGTAGATAACTCACAATAGTATTAAGTGCAGCACTGCTGCTTCCAGTGGCTTCAGCAGCAGTAAATAAAGCACCTAACAACATAATGTCTCTATAAGTGCTTTTAGCCTTTTCTATGGGTAGAATTTGGTTTTCGTTTATAGATAATTGATTAAAACTTAAATTGGATGCGCGTTTTGTTTCATCGAGCAATTGATGGGGTTGTAAATTATCAGCCTGGTTGGCTTCAATTATGATCCAGCAGAGTTGATTGTTATGATTGGCACTTACAATTAAAAAGTCTGCAACTTGAGCATCTAATACCAACATTTTACAGCCGTTTAGTTCATAACCATCGTTGGCTTTTGTCAATGTGGTTTCAGGAAGTGTTGCTCCCCAATCATTACGTTCTAATAGTGCCAGTGTTGCAACCTTGCCTTCAATTAATTGAGGAATGTACTGGCTTTGCTGTTGAGCACTTGCACCGCGTAGCAATAATTGCATGGATAGCAGATTAGAATAGAGCGGGGTACTTAATAAATGTTTGCCCATGGTTTCTAACACAGGTATGGCACAGTTAACATGAATATCTGCTCTGCCAAGTGAGTCAGGTACGCCAATACTGGTCCAGCCTAAATCAATTATTTGTTGCCAGCAATTGGAATCAAAACCATTATCGGTTTTCAGTTGGCTGCGAATAGTATCCATGCTGGCATTGTCGCGGCAAAAATTGGTGGCACTTTCTAGCAGCAGTGCTTGTTCTTCGCTAAATTTTAGTTGAGTTTGCAGGTCTATCATTTGTTTATTGAAATATTAACTTTTGGCCAATCCCAGGCAATGTTCGCCAATAATATTAGCCTGAATTTGGCTAGTACCACCGCCAATGGTGGTGCTGAAATTATTCATGTAAGCACGTTGCCAAAACCCTCTATCAATAGCTGTTTCATCGTTAACATAGAGTGAGCCCTTTGCACCTTGAAGTTTGATTGCAAGTTTGCGCATTTTTCTGGCTAGTTCGGTGTAAGATAGCTTGCTGGAAAGAGCCAGGGAAAAGGGGTAGTCGCCAGTTAACTCTGGAATATTTTGCCGTGCTTTACTTAGTTTTTGTGCCTGTTCTTCAATACGCAGTTGAATTAATTCATCGCGAATACAAGGGTCGTCTAATACGGGTTTTCCATCGCGTTGAATAGAGCTTCCCATCTTAAAGATATCATCGGTGGTTGTGTGAGTAATGTTGATACCACCTGCAGAACCTGCCTCTGCACCACGCTCGTACTGTAAGGTTTTCATTGCAACTTTCCAACCTTGCCCTTCTGCGCCCATTATGCAGTCGGCGGATATTTGGGCATTGTTAAAAAAAGTTTCAGTAAAGCCGTATTCACCTGTTAATTTTTGAATAGGGTTGGTGGTAACACCTCCAATTTTCATTGGAGCCAGGAAAAAAGAAAGTCCGGCGTAGCGGCTTTTGGCATCGGGGTTGGTGCGAGCCAGTAGTATCATATAATCGGCAAAATTACCCAAGGTCGTCCAAATTTTACTGCCGTTGATAATATAGCTATCACCATCGCGCACAGCTTTCGTTTGGACACTACCCAGGTCAGAGCCGTGATTAGGTTCAGAAAAGCCTTGGCACCAGATATCTTCAGCATTCAATATTCGCTTTAAGTAACGCTCCTTGGCTTCAGTAGTTCCTATGTCCAGAATTAAAGGTCCAGCCCAACCAGTACCGATGGTGTTGAATATAATGGGGGTACGATGCCTGGTCATTTCACTGTCGGCAATGATTTGATAAATGGGCTCAACACCTAAACCGCCGTATTCTTTAGGCCATGCCATGCCCAGGTAACCAGCCTGCCAGACTTTGAATTGCCATTCGCGCAAGAAGTCTAATTGTTGTTCGCTGCCAACCTCCATAAAGGTTTGCGGCAGAAGAAAGCCAGGGTCTTTGGGAACATTGTCAGTTATCCAACTGGATACTTGCTGGCGAAACTCATTGAGCTGTTTATTATCAATCATAATATTTGTTGATAGATGTTAGAGATAGCGTCGTTATCCAGTATAACCGGGTTGTTAATTAACAAGCGTTGTTGCAATAAGGCGGATTCGGTTAAGTGTTCAATATCTGTTGCGCCAATATCAAATTGGCTCAATTTGGTTTTAATGTTAAAACGAGTGCTTAATTGTTCAAAATAGTTAGCCATTGCGCTGGAAGCTTTGGTTGATGGTCTAATGTTTAAGCAAGGCAATAATTGCGAATATTGTAACTCTGCACTGCTGCTATGTCTGCCGTTATAGCGCAGTACCGCAGGTAATACCAGCGCATTGCTGAGACCGTGAGGAATATGATAAATGCCTCCTAAAGGATAGGCTAAAGCGTGAATGCCGCCTACAGGGGAATTGGCAAAGGCTTGACCCGCCATCATCGCCCCTAACAACATTTGTTGGCGTGCTTCGACATGACTTCCGTCTTCTACAGCACTGATAATATTGGACGATAATAAACACAAACTCTGCATTGCCAGCATGTCTGATATCGGGTTTTTTAATCGCAAACTGGTATATGCTTCAATGGCATGTACCATTGCATCAATTCCGGTATAGGCTGTGGTATTGGGTGGAAGGCTTAGTGTTAATAAGGGGTCGAGCAATATAACATCCGCCAAAAGAGTGCGGCTGACAATGCCTGATTTAGTAGTTTTGCCTGTAGTGATAATGGCAACCATAGTGGCTTCTGAACCTGTGCCAGCGGTGGTTGGAATTTGGATAAGTGGCAGGCGTTTGCAGTTGATGTTGTCGACGCCATAACTGGCTTGTAGCTGTTGTTGCACGGGTATATCGGAGCAGTTGGCAAACACGGCTGCCAACTTGGCGACATCCATTGGGCTACCCCCGCCAAAGCCTATGACTACATCGCACTGGTTGTTAATGCAACTTTGGGTGGCGTTAATAACAGTAGTATCGGATGGGTCTTGTTCTACATCAGTAAATAGAGTGTATGCAATATTAGCTTGCTCTAACAGAGAGGTAAGCGGTTCAATAATACCTAATTGTGCTAAGTCATTATCACTGACAATAAATACTGACCGAAAGGCTTGCTTGTTAATGTGTTCAGTAAGTCGTTCAATGCAACCTGATGCAACAATGATATCGGGTACGGTTGAAAAATGATACGATTGCGGCATAATCTGGGCTAGCGTTTACGAAGTGCGCTTGCTATATCAAAGTTTGCATCAATTTCCTGGTAAATTTGTTGTTTGTATTGGCGCATAGAATTAACCCAGGATTGATTGTCGTCGTATTGGAATTGCATATGCTGTGCGGTTTCGGGGTGGGTGTAAATTAAAAACTGCTCTGCTTCTACAGCATCGGCTATTGTGCTGGCTGCTTGTTCTGGGCTGATAACACCTTGATAGTTTTCAATACTGTCGCCCTTAGGGATACCTACCAGTGGCGTATCAACGTACATAGGGCAGACTAAAGAAACACCGATGCCATCATCGGCATGAGTTAAAGCCAATGACTTGGCAAAGCCACATGCAGCATGTTTTGATGCCGTATAGGCACTGTCGCCAATTTGACAAAGCAGCCCAGCGGCTGAGGCAATTTGAATAAGATAGCCGCTGCCGCGTTGAATCATTTTTGGGAGTAGGGCGCGTGCGGCATAGACATGCGACATCAGGTGAATATCAAGCTGTAGTTGCCAGACATCGTTAGGAGCTGATGCAGCGGTTTTACCTTCACCTCGGCCTAAACCAGCATTGGAGCAAAAACAGTCAATCTCTCCCCACTGTTGTTCGACATTATCAATCAGTTGCTGAATGCTGGTTTCATTGGTGACGTCGCAGTGAAAGAATAATCCATTTAGCGATTGAGCAACTTGTTGTCCTTGTTCACTGTTGACATCGGCAATAGCAATACGTGCGCCACGGCGTGAAAATTCTTCTGCCATGGTTTTGCCTATGCCGCTGGCTCCTCCAGTGATAACGGTAATTTTGCTGTTAAAGTTCATGCTGTTAAGAGATTAATGGTTATTAAATGCCAAATTGCCTGGTGGCTAAATCGCGCATAATTTCTTCTGAACCGCCACCAATAGCATTGACTCGTACTTCGCGATAAATTCGTTCCACTTTATTGCCTCGAAAAAAGCCAGCACCGCCAAAAATTTGCATGGCTTCGCGTGCGCAAAACTCCAGGGTTTGGCTGCATTGCACCTTAAGTAGTGCTAAATCGCCAGGGTTTAATTGATTGTTTTGTATTTGTAGTGCTATGGATTGGATATAGCTTTGGCAAGCATTGATATGGCGTTTCATTTCAGCAATTTTATGTCGAATGACCTGGTGTTTAATTAAAGCTTTACCAAATGTAGTGCGCTCTATTGCCCAGTTAACAGCCTCTTCCAGACATACTCTGGCGGCGCCTTCCATACCTGTACACATTGCCATACGCTCGGAGTTGAAGTTATGCATAATCACACTAAAGCCACCATTTTCGATACCAATTAAATTTTCAACGGGGACTTTAACATTGTCAAAATATAATGTTGCAGTATCTGACGCCCACCAACCTTGTTTTTCACTCAGTTGGGTGCGGCTAAACCCTTCGCTGTCGGTGGGAATAAGCAATACAGAAATGCCGGCGGCATCGTTTTCATTGGTACGAACGGCGGTGGTAACAAAGTTTGCACGCATACCACCAGTAATATAAGTTTTACTGCCGTTGACAATATAGTGTTCGCCATGGCGTACAGCATTGGTTTTAATACGCGCAACATCGGAGCCTGCATCGGGTTCAGTGATAGCTAGTGAAATATGTTTTTCGCCATTGATAACGGCAGGAGCTACCATTTCTTTTACACTGTCGGTAGCAAAATTGATAACAGGGGGTAAACTAATATTGTGAACCATTAGCGATACACCAACGCCACCTACTGCCATTCTGCCTAGTTCTTCATTAAGAATATTGTGATACCATATATCAATACCTTCTTGCCAACCACCATAGGCTTCAGGATAACCAAGTCCAATTAAACCGACTTTGGCAGCTTTAGGCCAAAGCGTATCGGGTATCGTGCCTGCTTCATCCCATTGGTGGGCATAGGGAATAACTTCTTTATCAATAAATGCTCTTAAGCTTTTTCGCCAGGCTTCGTGCTGCTCTGTTAAATGTGGGTTGGGTAAGCGTGCTGAATCAAAATCAAGTAAATGGTGTGGCATGGTAATTGAAATTTAGAAAAAATTCATTGTAGCAGTAAACGATTCTAAGGAGAATTTTTTAAACCCGGATTCTACATTAGAAATTGTAACGAAGACAAAAATGGCAATAAAAACAGTAGCTCGCGCAAGAAAAATAAGCGGAAACATAGCAGGGCTATGGTGAGCATTATTTTTCGAGCAAGCTGATGTTTTTTAAGGAATTTTTGGATGTAGTAGGTTTCTAATGCAGAATACGGGTTAAAATTAATTGTTTAAATTTAGGTGCTAAAATTTGCGGTAAGGTATGCCCCAAACCTTCTATCATTTCTAATTTTGCATTGGGTATTATTTCTGCTAGTTCAATAGCCCCTTGTGGTTTGACCAGATTATCCTCTGTACCGTGAATAATCTGTGTATTGATTGAAAGTTTTTGTAAAGCATTCACTCTTGATTCAGCAGCAGCGACAGCCAGAATATGGCGCAACAGACCATCTTTTGTCATGCCTTGTGCTAACAGTCTATTAACAACTTCAGTAAGTTCTGTGTCACTCATTAAGTATTGGCTGCCAGCTAGTGTTTGCAATACATTAGACATATAGTCAAATGCGTGATCGGTGCCCTGAATTTGCGGTTTGGCAAGTAATTGTTTAGAGATGTTTTTATCTGGAAGCGGTAACTTTGGGTTGCCGCTGTTGGTGCCAATTAAGGTTAAGCTGCTGGCTAATTCTGGATGCTCAATAGCAATAACTTGTGCAATCATTCCACCCATTGAAAAACCTACTAAATGGGCGGTATCAATATTTAAGTAATTTAACAAGCTCACAGCGTCACAGGCCAAGTCTTTAAGACTATAGGGCGGTTTTGGAGAAAACCCGAGTTGTTTCCTTAATAAAAACCAAACCACATTAGGTGTTTTGCCTTGATATAACATGGACTTTCCAACATCGCGATTATCAAAGATTATGACTCGATAACCAGCATCAGCCAATTCATGAACTAAATTTGTTGGCCAAAGCCTGCATGAAGAACCGACTCCTTGAATCATTAGTATGGCTGGATTTGATTCTTCGCCGTAGCTTTCGTAATAGATGTCGTATTGATTAACTGAAATAATACTCATAGAACTTTGGATAAATTGGTTATACGTTGACATGGATTCTACCCTGAATTATCGGACATTTTGAAAAAGAGTGATAATGCTTAGGTAATAAACGTACAATTTTTAAAAATCGCTCCAGAATTTGGTAATTGATCAGTTAACTACATGATTTACCCCATCACCATTTTTCGATTTTTTGAAAAAAATCTCGATAAGCCTCTGGCATAAGTGTTTCTTGGCGCCCTTTATCAGCTTACAGTATCTTGCAAGTTTGGTAAATTACTGAGAAGCAATAGCACGTTCACCTGTGGCTAAATCCACCACAAAGACAACATCCAAGCCAGCATCAATAGCCAATAGCCGATTGTTGTTGCTATCTAATATAATATCCTGAAGACTAACAAAGTCTGTGCCAGACTACGCTACCTGTGACTACTCCAATTATCTCTATTATTTCTTTACCTGGGATGGTTTCTGAGGTTGTATATATCATATCCAAAAGTACATAATTTTTATTAAACGGCGCAGTTTTACTGCCCCCATTATTCAATCTATAATTCAATCTAATCTATTGTTAATGTAATGTTTTCAACACGTCTTTATCTGTAGAACTGTTGCCTCTTTCACCAAACCCCAATGATATGCCTCCTCTAGTGTACAGGTTCAGAATATGAATTTGACTGGCTTCAGGCTTGAAAATAATATAGTTAACAATACTTCATAAGGTCACAATTGACCAATTACCCGCAAAACGGATTATTTTATATTTTGTTATCGGCTTACAGCATCTTGCAAGTTTGGTAAATTACCGAGAAGCAATAGCACGTTCACCTGTGGCTAAATCCACCACAAAGACAACATTCAAGCCAGAATCAGCAACCAGCACCCGATTGTTGTTGCTATCTAATACAATACTCCGAGGAGTATTAAAGTTCATACCAGAGCCTGTACTATCATTTGAAATTACAGCGCGATTGCCTGTAGCTAAATCCACCGCAACGATAGCATCCAAGGTTATATCAGTGACCAGTACTCGATTGTTATTGCTATCTAATACAATATCTTGAGGATTGAAAAAGTTTGTGCCAGAACCTGTACTGCTATCTGAAATCACGGTGCGGTCCCCTGTGGACAAATCCACCGCAAAAATGCCATTATTTATTGCACCTGCATCATCAACAGCGACTACCCGATTGTTGTTGCTATCTAATACAATACCCTGAAGATTAACAAAGTTTGTGCCAGAGCCTGTACCGCTATCTGAAATTACAGTACGATTGCCTGTAGCTAAATCCACCGCAACGATAGCATTTAGACCTGAATCAGCAACCAGTACTCGATTGTTATTGCTATCTAATACAATATCTTGAGGATCACTAAAGTTTATGCCAGAGCCTGTACTATTATTTGAAATTACAGTGCGATTACCTGTGGCTAAATCTACCGCAACGATAGCATCTAGAGCTGAATCAGCAACCAGCGCCCGATTGTTGTTGCTATCTAATACAATACTCTGAGGATCATTAAAGTTTGTGCCAGAGCCTGTACTAAAATTTGAAATTACAGTGCGATTGCCTGTAGCTAAATCCACCGCAGCAATGGTATCTATAGTTATATCAGTGACCAGTGCCCGATTGTTGTTGCTATCTAATACAATACCCTGAAGATTAACAAAGTTTGTGCCAGAGCCTGTACTGCTATCTAAAATCGTAGTGCGATTACCTGTGGTGAAATCCACTGCAAGGATAGCATTCAAACTAATATCAATAACCAGCGCCCGATTGTTGCTACTATCTGATACAACATTCCGAGGAGAAACAAAGTTTACGCCAGAGCCTGTACTAAAATTTGAAATCACAGTACGATTGCCTGTGGCTAAATCCACCGTAACGACAGCACCTAGACTTGCATCAGTAACCACTACTTGATTGTTGCTGCTATCTAATGCAATAAACTGAAGACTAAAAAAGTTTGTGCCAGAACCTGTAACGCTATCTGTAATCACAGTGCGATCGCCTGTGGTTAAATCCACCGCAATAACGGCATTTAGACCTGAATCAGTAACCAGCACCCGATTGTTGTTGCTATCAAGTACAATATCTTGAAGATTGTCAAAGTTTGTGCCAGAGCCTGTACTGCTATCTGAAATCACAGTACGATTGCCTGTGGTTAAATCCACTGCAACAATGGCATCTAAACTTAAATCACTAACCAGAACTCGATTGTTGTCACTATCTAATGCAATACTGGAAAGGGAGGAAAGGTTTGTACCAGAGCCTGTACTGCTATCTGAAACCACAGTGCGATTACCTGTGACCAAATCTACTGCAATGACAGCAGACAATCCTGAATCAGCAACCAAAACCCGATTGTTGCCGCTATCTAATGCAAGACTTCTGGGGAAAGAAAAGTTTATGCCAGAGCCTGTAACGCTATCTGAAATCACAGTGCCATTACCTGTGGTTAAATCCACCGCAACGATAGCATTTTGAAATGAATCAGCAACCAGTAGCCGATTGTTGGTGCTATCTAACACCATGTCTGCCGCAACTCCCAATATAAGTGCATTATTCAGCAATTGAATTACTGACTCTGTAGTTAATCCATCGCTAACACCTACTGTGAGGGTATTAAAACCTGTACTTACTGGCACTCTTGCTGACCAACGACTATTTCCATCACTTAATTGCGCTTCGATGCTATTAACCATTACTGAATCAATATCTGTTGTTGATACATCATCATCTTCATCATCAAATAAATTCCCTGTCACAGTAGTTTGAGTCACTTCGCCACCCAGATTGGCATTAGGCGTTGGATAGCTTACGGCCAAGCGTAGTTGTGACTCATCGGTTACTGTAACAGTAATCGCCAGAGTTGAACTGTCCATACCATCAGTTGCACTGACTGTAACCGAGTAATCATTATCTGTATCCGAATCCGTTGGGTTTTCAAAATCAGGAGCAGAATTAAAAGCAAGTACCGCATTGTTGAGGGTAAATGAATTTGAGTCTGACCCGCCTGTTATCGAAAACGTAATCGTATCGTTGTCTACATCGGTAGCGGTTAGCGTAACCACTGCCGAGGTACTGTTTTCAGCAAAAAAAACGCTCGAACTGGAAGAAAACTCAGGAGCATCATTAGTATCGGTAACAGTAACAGTAATCGCCAGAGTTGAACTGTCCATACCATCAGTTGCACTGACTATAATTGAGTAATTATTATCTGCATTCGAATCCGTTGGGTTTTCAAAATCAGGAGCAGAATTAAAAGCAAGTACCGCATTGTTGAGGGTAAATGAATTGGAGTCTGACCCGCCTGTTATCGAAAACGTAATCGTATCGTTTTCTACATCGGTAGCGGTTAGCGTAACCACTGCCGAGGTACTGTTTTCAGCAAAAAAAACGCTCGAACTGGAAGAAAACCCAGGAGCATCATTATCAGGTGTAACAGTAATGTCGTACCTCGCTACTCTTGACACTGCCTCTTCACTATCAGTTGCTGTAAACTCAATAAAATCACTGCCATTAAAATTGCTATTGGGACTGTACACACGTGAAGCTCCCGTACCCGTTAAAGTGCCATTACCCGGCTGTGTCACAATTTGATAGCTGGCAATCGTAGTATCGGTGTCGGTTGCTATAAGCATAATGTTTAAGGTATTGTCTTCCTCAACGCTGAAAGATCTATCCAGTGCTTCTGGTGCCTGATTCGCTGCATCGGTTACTGTAACAGTAATCGCCAGAGTTGAACTGTCCATACCATCAGTTGCACTGACGATAACCGAGTAATCATTATCTGCACCCGAATCCGTCGGGTTTTCAAAATCAGGAGCAGAATTAAAAGCAAGTACCGCATTGTTGAGGGTAAATGAATTGGAGTCTGACCCGCCTGTTATCGAAAACGTAAACGTATCGTTTTCTACATCGGTAGCGGTTAGCGTAACCACTGCCGAGGTACTGTTTTCAACAAAAAAAACGGTTGAACTGGAAGAAAACCCAGGAGCATCATTAACAGCTGTAACAGTAATGTCGTACCTCGCTACTCTTGACACTGCCTCATTATTATCAGTTGCTGTAAACTCAATAAAATCACTGCCATTAAAATTGCTATTGGGACTGTACACACGTGAAGCTCCTGTACCCGTTAAAGTGCCATTACCCGGCGGTGTCACAATTTGATAGCTGGCAATCGTAGCATCGGGGGCGATTGCTATAAGCATAATGTTTAAGGTATTGTCTTCCTCAACGCTGAAAGATCTATCCAGTGCTTCTGGTGCCTGATTCGCTACATCGGTTACTGTAACAGTAATCGCCAGAGTTGAACTGTCCATACCATCAGTTGCACTGACTGTAACCGAGTAATCATTATCTGCACCCGAATCCGTCGGGTTTTCAAAATCAGGAGCAGAATTAAAAGCAAGTACCGCATTGTTGAGGGTAAATGAATTGGAGTCTGACCCACCTGTTATCGAAAACGTAATCGTATCGTTGTCTACATCGGTAGCGGTTAGCGTAACCACTGCCGAGGTATTGTTTTCAGCAAAAAAAACGGTTGAACTGGAAGAAAACCCAGGAGCATCATTAACAGCTGTAACAGTAATGTCGTACCTCGCTACTCTTGACACTGCCTCTTCACTATCAGTTGCTGTAAACTCAATAAAATCACTGCCATTAAAATTGCTATTGGGACTGTACACACGTGAAGCTCCTGTACCCGTTAAAGTACCATTCCCCGGCTGTGTCACAATTTGATAGCTGGCAATCGTAGTATCGGTGTCGGTTGCTATAAGCATAATGTTTAAGGTATTGTCTTCCTCAACGCTGAAAGAGCTATCCAGTGCTTCTGGTGCCTGATTCGCTGCATCGGTTACTGTAACAGTAATCGCCAGAGTTGAACTGTCCATACTATCAGTTGCACTGACTATCACTGAGTAATTATTATCTGCACCCGAATCCGTTGGGTTTTCAAAATCAGGAGCAGAATTAAAAGCAAGTACCGCATTGTTGAGGGTAAATGAATTGGAGTCTGACCCGCCTGTTATCGAAAACGTAATCGTATCGTTTTCTACATCGGTAGCGGTTAGCGTAACCACTGCCGAGGTACTGTTTTCAACAAAAAAAACGGTTGAACTGGAAGAAAACCCAGGAGCATCATTAACAGCTGTAACAGTAATGTCGTACCTCGCTACTCTTGACACTGCCCCTTCACTATCAGTTGCTGTAAACTCAATAAAATCACTGCCATTAAAATTGCTATTGGGACTGTACAGACGTGAAGCTCCCGTACCCGTTAAAGTGCCATTACCCGGCTGTGTCACAATTTGATAGCTGGCAATCGTAGTATCGGCGGCGATTGCTATAAGCATAATGTTTAAGGTATTGTCTTCCTCAACGCTGAAAGAGCTATCCAGTGCTATTGGTGGCTGATTCGCTGCATCGGTTACTGTAACAGTAATCGCCAGAGTTGAACTGTCCATACTATCAGTTGCACTGACTATCACTGAGTAATTATTATCCGCACCCGAATCCGTTGGGTTTTCAAAATCAGGAGCAGAATTAAAAGCAAGTACCGCATTGTTGAGGGTAAATGAATTGGAGTCTGACCCGCCTGTTATCGAAAACGTAATCGTATCGTTGTCTACATCGGTAGCTGTTAGCGTAACCACTGCCGAGGTACTGTTTTCAACAAAAAAAACGCTTGAACTGGAAGAAAACCCAGGAGCATCATTAACAGCTGTAACAGTAATGTCGTACCTCGCTACTCTTGACACTGCCTCTTCACTATCAGTTGCTGTAAACTCAATAAAATCACTGCCATTAAAATTGCTATTGGGACTGTACACACGTGAAGCTCCTGTACCCGTTAAAGTACCATTCCCCGGCTGTGTCACAATTTGATAGCTGGCAATCGTAGTATCGGCGGCGGTTGCTATAAGCATAATGTTTAAGGTATTGTCTTCCTCAACGCTGAAAGAGCTATCCAGTGCTTCTGGTGCCTGATTCGCTGCATCGGTTACTGTAACAGTAATCGCCAGAGTTGAACTGTCCATACTATCAGTTGCACTGACTATCACTGAGTAATTATTATCTGCACCCGAATCCGTTGGGTTTTCAAAATCAGGAGCAGAATTAAAAGCAAGTACCGCATTGTTGAGGGTAAATGAATTGGAGTCTGACCCGCCTGTTATCGAAAACGTAATCGTATCGTTGTCTACATCGGTAGCTGTTAGCGTAACCACTGCCGAGGTACTGTTTTCAACAAAAAAAACGCTTGAACTGGAAGAAAACCCAGGAGCATCATTAACAGCTGTAACAGTAATGTCGTACCTCGCTACTCTTGACACTGCCTCTTCACTATCAGTTGCTGTAAACTCAATAAAATCACTGCCATTAAAATTGCTATTGGGACTGTACACACGTGAAGCTCCCGTACCCGTTAAAGTACCATTAACAGGCTGTGTCACAATTTGATAGCTGGCAATCGTAGTATCGGTGTCGGTTGCTATAAGCATAATGTTTAAGGTATTGTCTTCCTCAACGCTGAAAGATCTATCCAGTGCTTCTGGTGCCTGATTCGCTGCATCGGTTACTGTAACAGTAATCGCCAGAGTTGAACTGTCCATACTATCAGTTGCACTGACTATCACTGAGTAATTATTATCTGCATCCGAATCCGTTGGGTTTTCAAAATCAGGAGCAGAATTAAAAGCAAGTACCGCATTGTTGAGGGTAAATGAATTGGAGTCTGACCCGCCTGTTATCGAAAACGTAATCGTATCGTTTTCTACATCGGTAGCTGTTAGCGTAACCACTGCCGAGGTACTGTTTTCAACAAAAAAAACGGTTGAACTGGAAGAAAACCCAGGAGCATCATTAACAGCTGTAACAGTAATGTCGTACCTCGCTACTCTTGACACTGCCCCTTCACTATCAGTTGCTGTAAACTCAATAAAATCACTGCCATTAAAATTGCTATTGGGACTGTACACACGTGAAGCTCCTGTACCCGTTAAAGTACCATTCCCCGGCTGTGTCACAATTTGATAGCTGGCAATCGTAGTATCGGTGTCGGTTGCTATAAGCATAATGTTTAAGGTATTGTCTTCCTCAACGCTGAAAGAGCTATCCAGTGCTTCTGGTGCCTGATTCGCTGCATCGGTTACTGTAATAGTAATCGCCAGAGTTGAACTGCCCATACTATCAGTTGCACTGACTATAACTGAGTAATTATTATCTGCATCCGAATCCGTTGGGTTTTCAAAATCAGGAGCAGAATTAAAAGCAAGTACCGCATTGTTGAGGGTAAATGAATTGGAGTCTGACCCGCCTATTATCGAAAACGTAATCGTATCGTTGTTTACATCGGTAGCTGTTAGCGTAACCACTGTTGAGGTACTGTTTTCAGCAATAAAAACTCTCGAACTTGAAGAGAACACAGGAGTATCATTAATAGCTGTAACAGTGATGTCGTACCTCGCTACTCTTGACACTGCCCCTTCACTATCAGTTGCTGTAAACTCAATAAAATCACTGCCATTAAAATTGCTATTGGGACTGTACACACGTGAAGCTCCCGTACCCGTTAAAGTGCCATTAACAGGCTGTGTCACAATTTGATAGCTGGCAATCGTGCCGTCGGTGTCGGTCGCTATAAGCATAATGTCTAAGGTATTGTTTTCCTCAACACTAAAAGATCTGTCCAATGCTTCTGGCGCCTGGTTGGGTGAACTATCTCCTGCACATGAACTGAGCGTAATCAGGGTAGCAATTAGAATAAGTAGCTTGTTAAGTTTCATTTTAAATAGTCTCAAAGATTTGTTAATTTCGTGATTGGCGGTTGAATTTAATATGTTTGTGGCTGCTTTTGAAGTTAAGGTTCATTTTGGGTTAAATGCCATTTTGCGAATGAGCGAGAAATTTTCGGCGGCATTACCGGTTCTAACTCGACACTGGTTTTCATCAAAGGTCACATCTAATACCCAGTGCAGTTGATTTTCGATTCCCCAATGTTGTCGAATGGCTTTGGCAAAGAATGTGGCGTTAGCGGGTCTGGAACTGATGTAATAGCGTTGCTCTTTGCTTGTCGTATGCTGGATTTGGCGCGTTGATTCAACCATGATAATACTCATCAAGTCAGACCATTCAGGGTGTTGCTGTTTGAGCTATTGAATATCATCAATGACCCAATACTGACGTGTTTCGATACGCCCATGGCCTTTGTCAACGGTATCAGTGTAACGACTGTTATCCGATGTTGGAGTGTTACCCATAGCGTCAAAATAGGTGCGTACATCGTCGAATAAATCGCCATGGCTACCTGTGACTACTCCAATTATCTCTATTATTTCTTTACCTGGGATGGTTTCTGAGGTTGTATATATCATATCCGAAAGTACATAATTTTTATTAAACGGCGCAGTTTTACTGCCCCCATTATTCAATCTATAATTCAATCTATAATTCAATCTAATCTATTGTTAATGTCACTGCTGTCCCATAAACTTTTGATGGGTAGTTAAAACAAAGACTATTCTCTGCGGATTTGTTAAAATGGTTGTACGAAAAATCATTTAAAATCAACGAGAGAATAGCTTTGAGTCATAATAGTACTATATTTTCGCAATTACTGAAACTGGTTTCGAGACATGAATTTGAAATACTTGCAAAAACCCATCATAAAGGGCGTTCATTGAGGAAAATGTCGCGTTGGTCACAATTTGTATCATTGAGTTTTGCTCAGCTAGCAGGTCGTTGTAGCTTGCGTGATATTGTCAGTAATTTGTCGAGGCAACGTAATAAAAGTTATCACTTAGACATTGGAACTGTAAGTCGTTCATCACTGGCTCGTGTTAACGAGCAACAACCTTATCAGTTGTATGAAGCACTATTTTACAAGCTGTTGTCACGTTGCCAATCATTAGCACCAAAGCATAGTTTTCGATTTAAGAATAAATTGTATTCACTTGATGCTTCGACCATTGATTAATGTTTTCAACACGTCTTTATCTGTAGAACTGTTGCCTCTTTCACCAAACCCCAATGATATGCCTCCTCTAGTGTACAGGTTCAGAATATGAATTTGACTGGCCTCAGGCTTGAAAATAATATAGTTAACAACACTTCATAAGGTCACAATTGATCAATTACCCACAAAACGGATTATTTTATATTTTGTTATCGGCTTACAGCATCTTGCAAGTTTGGTAAATTACCGAGAAGCAATAGCACGTTCACCTGTGGCTAAATCCACCACAAAGACAACATTCAAGCCAGAATCAGCAACCAGCGCCCGATTGTTGTTGCTATCTAATACAATACTCCGAGGAGTATTAAAGTTCATACCAGAGCCTGTACTATCATTTGAAATTACAGCGCGATTGCCTGTAGATAAATCCACCGCAACGATAGCATCCAAGGTTATATCAGTGACCAGTACTCGATTGTTATTGCTATCTAATACAATATCTTGAGGATTGAAAAAGTTTGTGCCAGAACCTGTACTGCTATCTGAAATCACGGTGCGGTCCCCTGTGGACAAATCCACCGCAAAAATGCCACTATCTACACCTGCATCATCAACAGCGACTACCCGATTGTTGTTGCTATCTAATACAATACCCTGAAGATTAACAAAGTTTGTGCCAGAGCCTGTACCGCTATCTGAAATTACAGTGCGATTGCCTGTAGCTAAATCCACCGCAACGATAGCATTTAGACCTGAATCAGCAACCAGTACTCGATTGTTATTGCTATCTAATACAATATCTTGAGGATTGTCAAAGTTTATGCCAGAGCCTGTACTATTATTTGAAATTACAGTGCGATTACCTGTGGCTAAATCTACCGCAACGATAGCATCTAGAGCTGAATCAGCAACCAGCGCCCGATTGTTGTTGCTATCTAATACAATACTCTGAGGATCATTAAAGTTTGTGCCAGAGCCTGTACCAAAATTTGAAATTACAGTGCGATTGCCTGTAGCTAAATCCACCGCAGCAATGGTATCTATAGTTAAATCACTAACCAGTGCCCGATTGTTGTTGCTATCTAATACAATACTGGAAAGTAAGGAAAGGTTTGTACCAGAGCCTGTATTGCTATCTGAAACCACAGTGCGATTACCTGTGGTGAAATCCACTGCAAGGATAGCATTCAAACTAATATCAATAACCAGCGCCCGATTGTTGCTACTATCTGATACAACATTCCGAGGAGAAACAAAGTTTGCGCCAGAGCCTGTACTAAAATTTGAAATCACAGTACGATTGCCTGTGGCTAAATCCACCGTAACGACAGCAGCTAGATTTGCATCAGTAACCACTACTTGATTGTTGCTGCTATCTAATGCAATAAACTGAAGACTAAAAAAGTTTGTGCCAGAACCTGTAACGCTATCTGCAATCACAGTGCGATCGCCTGTGGTTAAATCCACCGCAATAACGGCATTTAGACCTGAATCAGTAACCAGTAGCCGATTGTTGTTGCTATCAAGTACAATATCTTCAGCATTGTCAAAGTTTGTGCCAGAGCCTGTACTGCTATCTGAAATCACAGTACGATTGCCTGTGGTTAAATCCACCGCAACAATGGCATCTAAACTTAAGTCACTAACCAGAACTCGATTGTTGTTACTATCTAATACAATGTTGTTAAGAAAAAAGCTAAAGTTTATGCCAGAGCCTGTGCTGTTATCTGAAACCACAGTGCGATTACCTGTGACCAAATCTACTGCAATGATAGCAAGCAAACTTGAATCAGCAACCAAAACCCGATTGTTGCCGCTATCTAATGCAAGACTTCTGGGGAAAGCAAAGTTTATGCCAGAGCCTGTAACGCTATCTGAAATCACAGTGCCATTACCTGTGGTTAAATCCACCGCAACGATAGCATTTAGACCTGAATCAGCAACCAGTAGCCGATTGTTGGTGCTATCTAACACCATGTCTGACGCAATTCCCAATATACGTGCATTATTCAGCAATTGACTTACTGACTCTGTAGTTAATCCATCGCTAACACCTACTGTGAGGGTATTAAAACCTATACTTACTGGCACTCTTGCTGACCAACGACTATTTCCATCACTTAATTGCGCTTCGATGCTATTAACCATTACTGAATCAATATCTGTTGTTGATACATCATCATCTTCATCATCAAATAAATTCCCTGTCACAGTAGTTTGAGTCACTTCGCCACCCAGATTGGCATTAGGCGTTGGATAGCTTACGGCCAAGCGTAGTTGTGACTCATCGGTTACTGTAACAGTAATCGCCAGAGTTGAACTGTCCATACCATCAGTTGCACTGACTGTAACCGAGTAATCATTATCTGCATCCGAATCCGTTGGGTTTTCAAAATCAGGAGCAGAATTAAAAGCAAGTACCGCATTGTTGAGGGTAAATGAATTTGAGTCTGACCCGCCTGTTATCGAAAACGTAATCGTATCGTTGTCTACATCGGTAGCGGTTAGCGTAACCACTGCCGAGGTACTGTTTTCAGCAAAAAAAACGCTCGAACTGGAAGAAAACTCAGGAGCATCATTAGTATCGGTAACAGTAACAGTAATCGCCAGAGTTGAACTGTCCATACCATCAGTTGCACTGACTATAATTGAGTAATTATTATCTGCATTCGAATCCGTTGGGTTTTCAAAATCAGGAGCAGAATTAAAAGCAAGTACCGCATTGTTGAGGGTAAATGAATTGGAGTCTGACCCGCCTGTTATCGAAAACGTAATCGTATCGTTTTCTACATCGGTAGCGGTTAGCGTAACCACTGCCGAGGTACTGTTTTCAGCAAAAAAAACGCTCGAACTGGAAGAAAACCCAGGAGCATCATTATCAGGTGTAACAGTAATGTCGTACCTCGCTACTCTTGACACTGCCTCTTCACTATCAGTTGCTGTAAACTCAATAAAATCACTGCCATTAAAATTGCTATTGGGACTGTACACACGTGAAGCTCCCGTACCCGTTAAAGTGCCATTACCCGGCTGTGTCACAATTTGATAGCTGGCAATCGTAGTATCGGTGTCGGTTGCTATAAGCATAATGTTTAAGGTATTGTCTTCCTCAACGCTGAAAGATCTATCCAGTGCTTCTGGTGCCTGATTCGCTGCATCGGTTACTGTAACAGTAATCGCCAGAGTTGAACTGTCCATACTATCAGTTGCACTGACGATCACTGAGTAATCATTATCTGCATCCGAATCCGTTGGGTTTTCAAAATCAGGAGCAGAATTAAAAGCAAGTACCGCATTGTTGAGGGTAAATGAATTTGAGTCTGACCCGCCTGTTATCGAAAACGTAATCGTATCGTTGTCTACATCGGTAGCGGTTAGCGTAACCACTGCCGAGGTACTGTTTTCAACAAAAAAAACGGTTGAACTGGAAGAAAACCCAGGAGCATCATTAACAGCTGTAACAGTAATGTCGTACCTCGCTACTCTTGACACTGCCCCATTATTATCAGTTGCTGTAAACTCAATAAAATCACTGCCATTAAAATTGCTATTGGGACTGTACACACGTGAAGCTCCTGTACCCGTTAAAGTGCCATTAACAGGCTGTGTCACAATTTGATAGCTGGCAATCGTAGCATCGGGGGCGATTGCTATAAGCATAATGTTTAAGGTATTGTCTTCCTCAACGCTGAAAGAGCTATCCAGTGCTTCTGGTGGCTGATTCGCTACATCGGTTACTGTAACAGTAATCGCCAGAGTTGAACTGTCCATACCATCAGTTGCACTGACTATCACTGAGTAATTATTATCTGCATCCGAATCCGTTGGGTTTTCAAAATCAGGAGCAGAATTAAAAGCAAGTACCGCATTGTTGAGGGTAAATGAATTGGAGTCTGACCCGCCTGTTATCGAAAACGTAATCGTATCGTTGTCTACATCGGTAGCGGTTAGCGTAACCACTGCCGAGGTATTGTTTTCAGCAAAAAAAACGGTTGAACTGGAAGAAAACCCAGGAGCATCATTAACAGCTGTAACAGTAATGTCGTACCTCGCTACTCTTGACACTGCCCCTTCACTATCAGTTGCTGTAAACTCAATAAAATCACTGCCATTAAAATTGCTATTGGGACTGTACACACGTGAAGCTCCCGTACCCGTTAAAGTGCCATTACCCGGCTGTGTCACAATTTGATAGCTGGCAATCGTAGTATCGGTGTCGGTTGCTATAAGCATAATGTTTAAGGTATTGTCTTCCTCAACGCTGAAAGAGCTATCCAGTGCTATTGGTGCCTGATTCGCTGCATCGGTTACTGTAACAGTAATCGCCAGAGTTGAACTGCCCATACTATCAGTTGCACTGACTATAACTGAGTAATTATTATCTGCATCCGAATCCGTTGGGTTTTCAAAATCAGGAGCAGAATTAAAAGCAAGTACCGCATTGTTGAGGGTAAATGAATTGGAGTCTGACCCGCCTATTATCGAAAACGTAATCGTATCGTTTCCTATATCGGTAGCTGTTAGCGTAACCACTGTTGAGGTACTGTTTTCAGCAATAAAAACTCTCGAACTTGAAGAGAACACAGGAGTATCATTAATAGCTGTAACAGTGATGTCGTACCTCGCTACTCTTGACACTGCCCCTTCATTATCAGTTGCTCTAAACTCAATAAAATCGCTGCCATTAAAATTGCTAGTGGGTTTGTACACATATGAAGCTCCCGTACCAGTCAAAATGCCATTACTCGGCTGTGTCACAATTTGATAGCCGACAATCGTGCCGTCGGTGTCGGTCGCTATAAGCATAATGTCTAAGGTATTGTTTTCCTCAACACTAAAAGATCTGTCCAATGCTTCTGGCACCTGGTTGGGTGAACTATCTCCTCCACATGAACTGAGCGTAATCAGGGTAGCAATTAGAATAAGTAGCTTGTTAAGTTTCATTTTAAATAGTCTCAAAGATTTGTTAATTTCGTGATTGGCGGTTGAATTTAATATGTTTGTGGCTGCTTTTGAAGTTAAGGTTCATTTTGGGTTAAATGCCATTTTGCGAATGAGCGAGAAATTTTCGGCGGCATTACCGGTTCTAACTCGACACTGGTTTTCATCAAAGGTCACATCTAATACCCAGTGCAGTTGATTTTCGATTCCCCAATGTTGTCGAATGGCTTTGGCAAAGAATGTGGCGTTAGCGGGTCTGGAACTGATGTAATAGCGTTGCTCTTTGCTTGTCGTATGCTGGATTTGGCGCGTTGATTCAACCATGATAATACTCATCAAGTCAGAGCATTCAGGGTGTTGCTGTTTGAGCTATTGAATATCATCAATGACCCAATACTGACGTGTTTCGATACGCCCATGGCCTTTGTCAACGGTATCAGTGTAACGACTGTTATCCTAAATCGCCATGGCTACCTGTGACTACTCCAATTATCTCTATTATTTCTTTACCTGGGATGGTTTCTGAGGTTGTATATATCATATCCGAAAGTACATAATTTTTATTAAACGGCGCAGTTTTACTGCCCCATTATTCAATCTATAATTCAATCTATAATTCAATCTAATCTATTGTTAATGTCACTGCTGTCCCATAAACTTTTGATGGGTAGTTAAAACAAAGACTATTCTCTGCGGATTTGTTAAAATGGTTGTACGAAAAATCATTTAAAATCAACGAGAGAATAGCTTTGAGTCATAATAGTACTATATTTTCGCAATTACTGAAACTGGTTTCGAGACATGAATTTGAAATGCTTGCAAAAACCCATCATAAAGGGCGTTCATTGAGGAAAATGTCGCGTTGGTCACAATTTGTATCATTGAGTTTTGCTCAGCTAGCAGGTCGTTGTAGCTTGCGTGATATTGTCAGTAATTTGTCGAGGCAACGTAATAAAAGTTATCACTTAGACATTGGAGCTGTAAGTCGTTCATCACTGGCTCGTGTTAACGAGCAACAACCTTATCAGTTGTATGAAGCACTATTTTACAAGCTGTTGTCACGTTGCCAATCATTAGCACCAAAGCATAGTTTTCGATTTAAGAATAAATTGTATTCACTTGATGCTTCGACCATTGATTAATGTTTTCAACACGTCTTTATCTGTAGAACTGTTGCCTCTTTCACCAAACTCCAATGATATGCCTCCTCTAGTGTACAGGTTCAGAATATGAATTTGACTGGCTTCAGGCTTGAAAATAATATAGTTAACAATACTTCATAAGGTCACAATTGACCAATTACCCGCAAAACGGATTATTTTATATTTTGTTATCGGCTTACAGCATCTTGCAAGTTTGGTAAATTACCGAGAAGCAATAGCACGTTCACCTGTGGCTAAATCCACCACAAAGACAACATTCAAGCCAGAATCAGCAACCAGCGCCCGATTGTTGTTGCTATCTAATACAATACTCCGAGGAGTACTAAAGTTCATACCAGAGCCTGTACTATCATTTGAAATTACAGCGCGATTGCCTGTGGTTAAATCCACCGCAACGATAGCATCCAAGGTTATATCAGTGACCAGTACTCGATTGTTATTGCTATCTAATACAATATCTTGAGGATTGAGAAAGTTTGTGCCAGAACCTGTACTGCTATCTGAAATCACGGTGCGGTCCCCTGTGGACAAATCCACCGCAAAAATGCCACTATTTATTACACCTGCATCATCAACAGCGACTACCCGATTGTTGTTGCTATCTAATACAATACCCTGAAGATTAACAAAGTTTGTGCCAGAGCCTGTACCGCTATCTGAAATTACAGTGCGATTGCCTGTAGCTAAATCCACCGCAACGATAGCATTTAGACCTGAATCAGCAACCAGTACTCGATTGTTATTGCTATCTAATACAATATCTTGAGGATCACTAAAGTTTATGCCAGAGCCTGTACTATTATTTGAAATTACAGTGCGATTACCTGTGGCTAAATCTACCGCAACGATAGCATCTAGAGCTGAATCAGCAACCAGCGCCCGATTGTTGTTGCTATCTAATACAATACTCTGAGGATCATTAAAGTTTGTGCCAGAGCCTGTACTAAAACTTGAAATTACAGTGCGATTGCCTGTAGCTAAATCCACCGCAGCAATGCCATCTATACTTATATCACTAACCAGTGCCCGATTGTTGTTGCTATCTAATACAATACTGGAAAGGAAGGAAAGGTTTATACCAGAACCTGTACTGCTATCTGAAATCGTAGTGCGATTACCTGTGGTGAAATCCACTGCAAGGATAGCATTCAAACTAATATCAATAACCAGCGCCCGATTGTTGCTACTATCTGATACAACATTCCGAGGAGAAACAAAGTTTACGCCAGAGCCTGTACTAAAATTTGAAATCACAGTACGATTGCCTGTGGCTAAATCCACCGTAACGACAGCACCTAGACTTGCATCAGTAACCACTACTTGATTGTTGCTGCTATCTAATGCAATAAACTGAAGACTAAAAAAGTTTGTGCCAGAACCTGTAACGCTATCTGCAATCACAGTGCGATCGCCTGTGGTTAAATCCACCGCAATAACGGCATTTAGACCTGAATCAGTAACCAGTAGCCGATTGTTGTTGCTATCAAGTACAATATCTTGAAGATTGTCAAAGTTTGTGCCAGAGCCTGTACTGCTATCTGAAATCACAGTACGATTGCCTGTGGTTAAATCCACCGCAACAATGGCATCTAAACTTAAATCACTAACCAGAACTCGATTGTTGTTACTATCTAATGCAATACTGGAAAGGGAGGGAAGGTTTGTACCAGAGCCTGTACTGCTATCTGAAATCACAGTACGATTGCCTGTGGTTAAATCCACCGCAACAATGGCATCTAAACTTAAATCACTAACCAGAACTCGATTGTTGCTGCTATCTAATGCAAGACTTCTGGGGAAAGAAAAGTTTATGCCAGAGCCTGTAACGCTATCTGAAATCACAGTGCCATTACCTGTGGTTAAATCCACCGCAACGATAGCATTTTGAAATGAATCAGCAACCAGTAGCCGATTGTTGGTGCTATCTAACACCATGTCTGCCGCAACTCCCAATATAAGTGCATTATTCAGCAATTGAATTACTGACTCTGTAGTTAATCCATCGCTAACACCTACTGTGAGGGTATTAAAACCTGTACTTACTGGCACTCTTGCTGACCAACGACTATTTCCATCACTTAATTGCGCTTCGATGCTATTAACCATTACTGAATCAATATCTGTTGTTGATACATCATCATCTTCATCATCAAATAAATTCCCTGTCACAGTAGTTTGAGTCACTTCGCCACCCAGATTGGCATTAGGCGTTGGATAGCTTACGGCCAAGCGTAGTTGTGACTCATCGGTTACTGTAACAGTAATCGCCAGAGTTGAACTGTCCATACCATCAGTTGCACTGACTGTAACCGAGTAATCATTATCTGTATCCGAATCCGTTGGGTTTTCAAAATCAGGAGCAGAATTAAAAGCAAGTACCGCATTGTTGAGAGTAAATGAATTTGAGTCTGACCCGCCTGTTATCGAAAACGTAATCGTATCGTTGTCTACATCGGTAGCGGTTAGCGTAACCACTGCCGAGGTACTGTTTTCAGCAAAAAAAACGCTCGAACTGGAAGAAAACTCAGGAGCATCATTAGTATCGGTAACAGTAACAGTAATCGCCAGAGTTGAACTGTCCATACCATCAGTTGCACTGACTATAATTGAGTAATTATTATCTGCATTCGAATCCGTTGGGTTTTCAAAATCAGGAGCAGAATTAAAAGCAAGTACCGCATTGTTGAGGGTAAATGAATTGGAGTCTGACCCGCCTGTTATCGAAAACGTAATCGTATCGTTTTCTACATCGGTAGCGGTTAGCGTAACCACTGCCGAGGTACTGTTTTCAGCAAAAAAAACGCTCGAACTGGAAGAAAACCCAGGAGCATCATTATCAGGTGTAACAGTAATGTCGTACCTCGCTACTCTTGACACTGCCTCTTCACTATCAGTTGCTGTAAACTCAATAAAATCACTGCCATTAAAATTGCTATTGGGACTGTACACACGTGAAGCTCCCGTACCCGTTAAAGTGCCATTACCCGGCTGTGTCACAATTTGATAGCTGGCAATCGTAGTATCGGTGTCGGTTGCTATAAGCATAATGTTTAAGGTATTGTCTTCCTCAACGCTGAAAGATCTATCCAGTGCTTCTGGTGCCTGATTCGCTGCATCGGTTACTGTAACAGTAATCGCCAGAGTTGAACTGTCCATACCATCAGTTGCACTGACGATAACCGAGTAATCATTATCTGCACCCGAATCCGTCGGGTTTTCAAAATCAGGAGCAGAATTAAAAGCAAGTACCGCATTGTTGAGGGTAAATGAATTGGAGTCTGACCCGCCTGTTATCGAAAACGTAAACGTATCGTTTTCTACATCGGTAGCGGTTAGCGTAACCACTGCCGAGGTACTGTTTTCAACAAAAAAAACGGTTGAACTGGAAGAAAACCCAGGAGCATCATTAACAGCTGTAACAGTAATGTCGTACCTCGCTACTCTTGACACTGCCTCATTATTATCAGTTGCTGTAAACTCAATAAAATCACTGCCATTAAAATTGCTATTGGGACTGTACACACGTGAAGCTCCTGTACCCGTTAAAGTGCCATTACCCGGCGGTGTCACAATTTGATAGCTGGCAATCGTAGCATCGGGGGCGATTGCTATAAGCATAATGTTTAAGGTATTGTCTTCCTCAACGCTGAAAGAGCTATCCAGTGCTATTGGTGCCTGATTCGCTACATCGGTTACTGTAACAGTAATCGCCAGAGTTGAACTGTCCATACCATCAGTTGCACTGACTATAATTGAGTAATTATTATCTGCATTCGAATCCGTTGGGTTTTCAAAATCAGGAGCAGAATTAAAAGCAAGTACCGCATTGTTGAGGGTAAACGAATTGGAGTCTGACCCGCCTGTTATCGAAAACGTAATCGTATCGTTGTCTACATCGGTAGCGGTTAGCGTAACCACTGCCGAGGTACTGTTTTCAGCAAAAAAAACGGTTGAACTGGAAGAAAACCCAGGAGCATCATTAACAGCTGTAACAGTAATGTCGTACCTCGCTACTCTTGACACTGCCTCTTCACTATCAGTTGCTGTAAACTCAATAAAATCACTGCCATTAAAATTGCTATTGGGACTGTACACACGTGAAGCTCCCGTACCCGTTAAAGTACCATTAACAGGCTGTGTCACAATTTGATAGCTGGCAATCGTAGTATCGGTGTCGGTTGCTATAAGCATAATGTTTAAGGTATTGTCTTCCTCAACGCTGAAAGAGCTATCCAGTGCTTCTGGTGGCTGATTCGCTGCATCGGTTACTGTAATAGTAATCGCCAGAGTTGAACTGTCCATACTATCAGTTGCACTGACTATCACTGAGTAATTATTATCCGCATCCGAATCCGTTGGGTTTTCAAAATCAGGAGCAGAATTAAAAGCAAGTACCGCATTGTTGAGGGTAAATGAATTGGAGTCTGACCCGCCTGTTATCGAAAACGTAATCGTATCGTTTTCTACATCGGTAGCGGTTAGCGTAACCACTGCCGAGGTACTGTTTTCAACAAAAAAAACGGTTGAACTGGAAGAAAACCCAGGAGCATCATTAACAGCTGTAACAGTAATGTCGTACCTCGCTACTCTTGACACTGCCTCTTCACTATCAGTTGCTGTAAACTCAATAAAATCACTGCCATTAAAATTGCTATTGGGACTGTACACACGTGAAGCTCCCGTACCCGTTAAAGTACCATTAACAGGCTGTGTCACAATTTGATAGCTGGCAATCGTAGTATCGGTGTCGGTTGCTATAAGCATAATGTTTAAGGTATTGTCTTCCTCAACGCTGAAAGAGCTATCCAGTGCTTCTGGTGCCTGATTCGCTGCATCGGTTACTGTAATAGTAATCGCCAGAGTTGAACTGTCCATACTATCAGTTGCACTGACTATCACTGAGTAATTATTATCCGCATCCGAATCCGTTGGGTTTTCAAAATCAGGAGCAGAATTAAAAGCAAGTACCGCATTGTTGAGGGTAAATGAATTGGAGTCTGACCCGCCTGTTATCGAAAACGTAATCGTATCGTTTTCTACATCGGTAGCGGTTAGCGTAACCACTGCCGAGGTACTGTTTTCAACAAAAAAAACGCTTGAACTGGAAGAAAACCCAGGAGCATCATTAACAGCTGTAACAGTAATGTCGTACCTCGCTACTCTTGACACTGCCTCTTCACTATCAGTTGCTGTAAACTCAATAAAATCACTGCCATTAAAATTGCTATTGGGACTGTACACACGTGAAGCTCCCGTACCCGTTAAAGTACCATTAACAGGCTGTGTCACAATTTGATAGCTGGCAATCGTAGTATCGGTGTCGGTTGCTATAAGCATAATGTTTAAGGTATTGTCTTCCTCAACGCTGAAAGAGCTATCCAGTGCTTCTGGTGCCTGATTCGCTGCATCGGTTACTGTAACAGTAATCGCCAGAGTTGAACTGTCCATACTATCAGTTGCACTGACTATCACTGAGTAATTATTATCCGCATCCGAATCCGTTGGGTTTTCAAAATCAGGAGCAGAATTAAAAGCAAGTACCGCATTGTTGAGGGTAAATGAATTGGAGTCTGACCCGCCTGTTATCGAAAACGTAATCGTATCGTTGTCTACATCGGTAGCTGTTAGCGTAACCACTGCCGAGGTACTGTTTTCAACAAAAAAAACGCTTGAACTGGAAGAAAACCCAGGAGCATCATTAACAGCTGTAACAGTAATGTCGTACCTCGCTACTCTTGACACTGCCCCTTCACTATCAGTTGCTGTAAACTCAATAAAATCACTGCCATTAAAATTGCTATTGGGACTGTACACACGTGAAGCTCCTGTACCCGTTAAAGTGCCATTAACAGGCTGTGTCACAATTTGATAGCTGGCAATCGTAGTATCGGTGTCGGTTGCTATAAGCATAATGTTTAAGGTATTGTCTTCCTCAACGCTGAAAGAGCTATCCAGTGCTATTGGTGCCTGATTCGCTGCATCGGTTACTGTAACAGTAATCGCCAGAGTTGAACTGTCCATACTATCAGTTGCACTGACTATCACTGAGTAATCATTATCTGCATCCGAATCCGTTGGGTTTTCAAAATCAGGGGC
Source organism: Pseudomonadales bacterium (assembly GCA_965204215.1). Taxonomy (GTDB): domain Bacteria; phylum Pseudomonadota; class Gammaproteobacteria; order Pseudomonadales; family GM7GCV1; genus CBDBDZ01. The sequence goes on from CBDBDZ010000013.1 coordinate 744,795, forward strand.
AGAATTAAAAGCAAGTACCGCATTGTTGAGGGTAAATGAATTGGAGTCTGACCCGCCTGTTATCGAAAACGTAATCGTATCGTTTTCTACATCGGTAGCTGTTAGCGTAACCACTGCCGAGGTACTGTTTTCAACAAAAAAAACGCTTGAACTGGAAGAAAACCCAGGAGCATCATTAACAGCTGTAACAGTAATGTCGTACCTCGCTACTCTTGACACTGCCCCTTCACTATCAGTTGCTGTAAACTCAATAAAATCACTGCCATTAAAATTGCTATTGGGACTGTACACACGTGAAGCTCCCGTACCCGTTAAAGTACCATTAACAGGCTGTGTCACAATTTGATAGCTGGCAATCGTAGTATCGGTGTCGGTTGCTATAAGCATAATGTTTAAGGTATTGTCTTCCTCAACGCTGAAAGAGCTATCCAGTGCTATTGGTGGCTGATTCGCTGCATCGGTTACTGTAATAGTAATCGCCAGAGTTGAACTGCCCATACTATCAGTTGCACTGACTATCACTGAGTAATTATTATCTGCATCCGAATCCGTTGGGTTTTCAAAATCAGGAGCAGAATTAAAAGCAAGTACCGCATTGTTGAGGGTAAATGAATTGGAGTCTGACCCGCCTATTATCGAAAACGTAATCGTATCGTTTCCTATATCGGTAGCTGTTAGCGTAACCACTGTTGAGGTACTGTTTTCAGCAATAAAAACTCTCGAACTTGAAGAGAACACAGGAGTATCATTAATAGCTGTAACAGTAATGTCGTACCTCGCTACTCTTGACACTGCCCCTTCATTATCAGTTGCTCTAAACTCAATAAAATCGCTGCCATTAAAATTGCTAGTGGGTTTGTACACATATGAAGCTCCCGTACCAGTCAAAATGCCATTACTCGGCTGTGTCACAATTTGATAGCCGACAATCGTGCCGTCGGTGTCGGTCGCTATAAGCATAATGTCTAAGGTATTGTTTTCCTCAACACTAAAAGATCTGTCCAATGCTTCTGGCACCTGGTTGGGTGAACTATCTCCTCCACATGAACTGAGCGTAATCAGGGTAGCAATTAGAATAAGTAGCTTGTTAAGTTTCACGCACATTCAACTCATAAGTGCACATTGGTTAGAAAAAATAAGTTTATCTTGAGTTAGCTCAAGAAATACCTGCCAAGGGGTTTTGTACCCCAAGCATTTACGTGGTCGATTATTAATTTTATCAACCGCATTAAATACCTCGGTAGTGGTTACTTTATCTAATGCCATGCCCTTAGGAAAATAACGTCTAAGCAACCCATTGCTTTGTTCGTTTAAGCCCCTCTCCCAACTATGATAAGGCCTAGCAAAATAGCCTTTACAATCGAGCTTTTCGGCAATGATATTATGGGCTGAGAACTCACGACCATTATCATAGGTTATCGTGTGGACATAATCCCTAAAAGTAGCTAAAAGAGTGATAACTGCGGCGCTTGTTAGCTCTGCTGTCTTACGGGCAATTGGCATAGCTAGATAAAGTCGACTACGCCGCTCTGCTAGTGTAACGATAGCTCCTTTATGGCCTTTACCAATAACCGTGTCCGCTTCCCAATCGCCTAATCGGCTTTTTTTATCAACAATAGAGGGGCGTTCTTCAATATCAATCCGATTGGGGATACGGCCTCTATAATCGTTCTTACCATAGCGTTTGCGGTTCTTTTTAGAGGCATGACTCAAATGCCGATAAAGATTGCCTCCCTTGGCTTTATCGGCATAAATAAAGCGATAGACACTTTCATGATGAATACTAATGCCTTGCTCCATCTTGAGAATGGCGCAAATAATCTCAGGACTCCAGTCTATCTTCAACTTCTTAATAATAAAATCTTGAATCGATTTTGTTAGCTTTATTGACTTTGTCTTCATTTGATGTCGTTGCTGAGCTTTCTCATGAGCCTGCTTAAAACGGTAACCATTCAAGCCAGTATTGCGCTTCAATTCACGACCTATCGTTGTATGGTGACGACCCATACTTTTTGCTATCGATGAATTGCTAAATCCGCTTCGTTTCATGGTGTAAATGTGGTATCTTTCGTTGTCGGTTAATTGTATATATCGTGTGGTCATTGCATCACCTTTAAGTTTTTCGACGAACTGCATTATACAGTTAATCGACTTTTTTAAGATGTGCACTTATTATGCGAACTTAGGTCATTTTAAATAAATAGTCTCAAAGATTTGTTAATTTCGTGATTGGCGGTTGAATTTAATATGTTTGTGGCTGCTTTTGAAGTTAAGGTTCATTTTGGGTTAAATGCCATTTTGCGAATGAGCGAGAAATTTTCGGCGGCATTACCGGTTCTAACTCGACACTGGTCTTCATCAAAGGTCACATCTAATACCCAGTGCAGTTGATTTTCGATTCCCCAATGTTGTCGAATGGCTTTGGCAAAGAATGTGGCGTTAGCGGGTCTGGAACTGATGTAATAGCGTTGCTCTTTGCTTGTCGTATGCTGGATTTGGCGCGTTGATTCAACCATGATAATACTCATCAAGTCAGAGCATTCAGGGTGTTGCTGTTTGAGCTATTGAATATCATCAATGACCCAATACTGACGTGTTTCGATACGCCCATGGCCTTTGTCAACGGTATCAGTGTAACGACTGTTATCCGATGTTGGAGTGTTACCCATGGCGTCAAAATAGGTGCGTACATCGTCGAATAAATCGCCATGGCTACCTTTGAGTGCTAACACATAATCGCCTTGTTGCTCACGGATACGCTGGGCAATGGTCTTCTGGCACCCCATGGCATCAAGCGTCTCCGTACAACCTGACAGTGATAGTTGTTTCAGCAGTTCGGGAATGACGGTAATTTCATTACTATGGTCGGATGTTTTTATCCCAGATTATGCATTAGACTTCGTAATGAACACAAAAATGGCAATGAAAACAGGTGCTCGCGCAAGAACAATAAACGCAGGCATAGCCACCCTATGGTGAGTATTATTTTTCGAGCAAGCGCCTGTTTTTGAAATCATTATTGTGTGTAATAGATTTCTAATGCATAATTTGGGTTTATTTGAGCCAGACTCAAACCTTGTTCAACCGCAAAGGCACTTACCATATGCAGCATCACTTTCCCCCTGGCTTTATCGTGAGAACGACGTAAACTCTTGCCATCAATGGCGATAATTTGATCCGATTCAACGCGGAACAGGCTTTGAGTCCAAGAGCGAAAACAGGCTTCAAAATCGGTGGCTTTCAACAGTCCAAAAACACGACCAATGGTGTCATGGGAGGGAATATCATTGGGTAATTTCAGAAACTGAGATAATTCGTTATATTTACTGTTTCCAAAGAGTTCTATTTCGGTCCAACTTTCTGCTCCGCAGAATCCTGGATTCCGTAGTTGAACCTGGAATTTACAGTTATTTTCAGGAAATAATGCAAGGCATGGCTTGCAGGTAATGGTTGTAGCCCTTACCAAAAGCCATAACGCAGCAGTGTGAACTGAAAAGGGCTGTAAAGCCAGGTAGCGGTTTGTAATTCACTTATGAAGTGAATCGAAGAATAAGCGTTTATCAATAACATTCAAACTCTTAGAAGTGAAATTAGCGTTCAACTGCGGAATCTAGGATAATGTGCCAAGCACACTGAGCAAAATAATATCACTTAATTCGTGTTGCTTATGACGGTCTATCCTAGGGTCGGGTAGACCATCAAAGTGACCATGAAAACTTTCAATAAAATCGGTAGGGAGCATTTAAAATCACCAAGTAATATACTTGGGATAGACATATTCTCATTGTTTTATGTAAATTGCATGAAATCAGGATAATAATTCATTGATTTGATAGCAATTTTAATGCAATTGCCCTGGCAGGGCAATTATATTTATATTCGAGAATTATGTACTATAACTGCACTTAACTGCCGTACCAAACACTAGAATTTCCGAAGAGCCTTGCATGATGTTACTTGTTGTAAATCTAATACCAATAATAGCATCTGCATTCTTGGCACTAGCCGACTCTACTAACCTGGATATAGCTATATCCCTTGCATCTTTCATCATCTCTGTATAACCAGCAATTTCTCCACCTACTATGGTTTTAAGACCAGCCATAATGTCTCTCCCTATGTGCTTAGATTGCACTACGCTACCTGTGACTACTCCAATTATCTCTATTATTTCTTTACCTGGGATGGTTTCTGAGGTTGTATATATCATATCCGAAAGTACATAATTTTTATTAAACGGCCTGGCTTCAGGCTTGAAAATAATATAGTTAACAACACTTTATAAGGTCACAATTGACCAATTACCTGTAAAACAGTTTGATGCCCTTTATCAGCTTACAACATCTTACAAGTTTGGTAAATCACCGAAAATCAATAGCACGTTCACCTGTGGCTAAATCCACTGTAATGATATTATTCAAATCAGCATCAATGACCAATAGCCGATTGTTATTGCTATCTAATACAAGATCAGTAGGGAAACTAAAGTTGAAGCCAAAGCTTGTATTCTCACCTGAAATCACGGTGCGATTGCCTGTGGCTAAATCCACCGCAACGATAGCATTCAAGATTATATCAGTGACCAGTACTCGATTGTTATTGCCATCTAATACAATACTGAAAGGCGAGATAAAGTTTGTGCCAGAGCCTGTACTGCTACCTGAAATCACGGTGCGGTCCCCTGTAGCTAAATCTACCGCAACAATGGAAATTATACCTTCATCACTAACCAGTATCCGATTGTTGTCACTATCTAATACAAGACCATGAAGAAAGCCAAAGTCTATACCAGAGCCTGTACTGCTATCTGAAATCACAGTGCGATTGCCTGTGGCCAAATCTACCGCGATGACAGCAGTCGATCCATCACTAACCAGTACTCGATTGTTGTCACTATCTAATACAAGATCTTGAGGAACGACAAAGTCTATACCAGAGCCTGTACTGCTATCTGAAATCACAGTGCGATTACCTGTGGACAAATCTACCGCGATGAGAGCAGCCGATCCTGAATCAGTAACCAAAACCCGATTGTTGCCGCTATCTAATGCAAGACCTGAGGGGAAGTTCAAGTTGGTGCCAGAGCCTGTATTAAGATCTGAAATCAGATTGCGATTGCCTGTAGCTAAATCCTCCTCAACGATAGCAGCATTGTTTGGAGCTGCATCAGCAACCAATAGCCGATTGTTGTTGTTGTCTAATACAGCAGCTGTGGGGAAGCTAAAGTTTATACCAGAGACTACATCGCTATTTATTAAAAGCATAACAGTACGATCCCCTGTGGTTAAATCCACCGCAACGATAGCATTTGGATTTGTATTAGCAACCAAAACCCGATTGTTATTGCTATCTAATACAATGCTGTCAAGAAGAAGGCTAAAGTTGAAGCCAGAGCCTGTGCTGTTATCTGAAATCACAGTGCGATTGCCGGTGGCTAAATCCACCGCAATGATAGCATTTAGAAATGAATCAATCACCAGAACTCGATTGTTGTTGCTATCTAATACAATACCGCTGGAGAAGAGAAAGTTTACACCAGAACCTGTAGCGTTATCTGAAATTACAGTACGATTCCCTGTGGTTAAATCCACCTCAATGATAGCATTTAGAAATGAATCAGTAACCAAAATCCGATTGTTGTTGCTATCTAATACAAGATCGTTGGGGAAGGCAAAGTCTGTGCCAGAGCCTGTAACAAGACTTGAAATAATGCTGCGATCCCCTGTGGTTAAATCCACCGCAATAATAGCGAACAAGTTAGCATCAGTAACCAATACCCGATTATTGTTACTATCTAATACAAGATTGCTGGGGAAGGCAAAGCTTATACCAGAACCTGTACCAAAAGCTGAAATCAGACTGCGATTACCTGTGACCAAATCTACTGCAATGATAGCATTCAATTCAGAATCAGTAACCAAAATCCGATTGTTGTTGCTATCTAATACAAGACCGAGAAGAGTGCCAAAGTCTATACCAGAGCCTGTGCCACTAGCTGAACTCACACTGTGATTGCCTGTGGTTAAGTTCAGTGCAGCAATAATATTCAAGGAACCATCAACAATCAGTAGCCGATTGTTGGTGCTATCTAACACCATGTCGTTCACAGTTCCCAATATAGGTGCATTATTCAGCAGTTGAATGACCGACTCTGTAGTTAATCCATCGCTAACATCTATCGTAAGTGTATTAAAACCTGCACTTACTGGCACTCTTGTTAACCAACGACTATTTCCATCACCTAATTGCGCTGCGATGCTATTAACCATTACTGAATCAATATCTGTTGTTGATACATCATCATCTTCATCATCAAATAAATTCCCTGTCACAGTAGTTTGAGTCGCTCCGCCACCCAAATTGGAATTAGGCGGTGGATAGCTTACGGTCAAGCGTAGTTGTGACTCATCGGTTACTGTAACAGTAATCGCCAGAGTTGAACTGTCCATACCATCAGTTGCACTGACTGTAACCGAGTAATCATTATCTGTATCCGAATCCGTCGGGTTTTCAAAATCAGGAGCAGAATTAAAAGCAAGTACCGCATTGTTGAGGGTAAATGAATTTGAGTCTGACCCGCCTGTTATCGAAAACGTAATCGCATCGTTTTCTACATCGGTAGCTGTTAGCGTAACCACTGCCGAGGTACTGTTTTCAGCAAAAAAAACGGTTGAACTGGAAGAAAACCCAGGAGCATCATTAACAGCTGTAACAGTAATGTCGTACCTCGCTACTCTTGACACTGCCTCTTCACTATCAGTTGCTGTAAACTCAATAAAATCACTGCCATTAAAATTGCTATTGGGACTGTACAGACGTGAAGCTCCCGTACCCGTTAAAGTGCCATTAACCGGCTGTGTCACAATTTGATAGCTGGCAATCGTAGTATCGGTGTCGGTTGCTATAAGCATAATGTTTAAGGTATTGTCTTCCTCAACGCTGAAAGATCTATCCAGTGCTTCTGGTGCCTGATTCGCTGCATCGGTTACTGTAACAGTAATCGCCAGAGTTGAACTGTCCATACCATCAGTTGCACTGACTGTAACCGAGTAATCATTATCTGTATCCGAATCCGTCGGGTTTTCAAAATCAGGAGCAGAATTAAAAGCAAGTACCGCATTGTTGAGGGTAAATGAATTTGAGTCTGACCCACCTGTTATCGAAAACGTAATCGTATCGTTTTCTACATCGGTAGCGGTTAGCGTAACCACTGCCGAGGTACTGTTTTCAACAAAAAAAACGGTTGAACTGGAAGAAAACCCAGGAGCATCATTAACAGCTGTAACAGTAATGTCGTACCTCGCTACTCTTGACACTGCCTCTTCACTATCAGTTGCTGTAAACTCAATAAAATCACTGCCATTAAAATTGCTATTGGGACTGTACACACGTGAAGCTCCCGTACCCGTTAAAGTGCCATTACCCGGCGGTGTCACAATTTGATAGCTGGCAATCGTAGCATCGGGGGCGATTGCTATAAGCATAATGTTTAAGGTATTGTCTTCCTCAACGCTGAAAGATCTATCCAGTGCTTCTGGTGGCTGATTCGCTGCATCGGTTACTGTAACAGTAATCGCCAGAGTTGAACTGTCCATACCATCAGTTGCACTGACTGTAACCGAGTAATCATTATCTGCACCCGAATCCGTCGGGTTTTCAAAATCAGGAGCAGAATTAAAAGCAAGTACCGCATTGTTGAGGGTAAATGAATTGGAGTCTGACCCGCCTGTTATCGAAAACGTAAACGTATCGTTTTCTACATCGGTAGCGGTTAGCGTAACCACTGCCGAGGTACTGTTTTCAACAAAAAAAACGCTTGAACTGGAAGAAAACCCAGGAGCATCATTAACAGCTGTAACAGTAATGTCGTACCTCGCTACTCTTGACACTGCCCCTTCACTATCAGTTGCTGTAAACTCAATAAAATCACTGCCATTAAAATTGCTATTGGGACTGTACACACGTGAAGCTCCCGTACCCGTTAAAGTGCCATTACCCGGCTGTGTCACAATTTGATAGCTGGCAATCGTAGTATCGGTGTCGGTTGCTATAAGCATAATGTTTAAGGTATTGTCTTCCTCAACGCTGAAAGAGCTATCCAGTGCTTCTGGTGGCTGATTCGCTGCATCGGTTACTGTAACAGTAATCGCCAGAGTTGAACTGTCCATACTATCAGTTGCACTGACTATCACTGAGTAATTATTATCCGCATCCGAATCCGTTGGGTTTTCAAAATCAGGAGCAGAATTAAAAGCAAGTACCGCATTGTTGAGGGTAAATGAATTGGAGTCTGACCCGCCTGTTATCGAAAACGTAATCGTATCGTTTTCTACATCGGTAGCTGTTAGCGTAACCACTGCCGAGGTACTGTTTTCAGCAAAAAAAACGCTTGAACTGGAAGAAAACCCAGGAGCATCATTAACAGCTGTAACAGTAATGTCGTACCTCGCTACTCTTGACACTGCCCCTTCACTATCAGTTGCTGTAAACTCAATAAAATCACTGCCATTAAAATTGCTATTGGGACTGTACACACGTGAAGCTCCCGTACCCGTTAAAGTGCCATTACCCGGCTGTGTCACAATTTGATAGCTGGCAATCGTAGTATCGGTGTCGGTTGCTATAAGCATAATGTTTAAGGTATTGTCTTCCTCAACGCTGAAAGAGCTATCCAGTGCTTCTGGTGGCTGATTCGCTGCATCGGTTACTGTAACAGTAATCGCCAGAGTTGAACTGTCCATACTATCAGTTGCACTGACTATCACTGAGTAATTATTATCCGCATCCGAATCCGTTGGGTTTTCAAAATCAGGAGCAGAATTAAAAGCAAGTACCGCATTGTTGAGGGTAAATGAATTGGAGTCTGACCCGCCTGTTATCGAAAACGTAATCGTATCGTTTTCTACATCGGTAGCTGTTAGCGTAACCACTGCCGAGGTACTGTTTTCAGCAAAAAAAACGCTTGAACTGGAAGAAAATCCAGGAGCATCATTAACAGCTGTAACAGTAATGTCGTACCTCGCTACTCTTGACACTGCCCCTTCACTATCAGTTGCTGTAAACTCAATAAAATCACTGCCATTAAAATTGCTATTGGGACTGTACAGACGTGAAGCTCCCGTACCCGTTAAAGTGCCATTACCCGGCTGTGTCACAATTTGATAGCTGGCAATCGTAGTATCGGCGGCGATTGCTATAAGCATAATGTTTAAGGTATTGTCTTCCTCAACGCTGAAAGAGCTATCCAGTGCTATTGGTGGCTGATTCGCTGCATCGGTTACTGTAACAGTAATCGCCAGAGTTGAACTGTCCATACTATCAGTTGCACTGACTATCACTGAGTAATCATTATCTGCATCCGAATCCGTTGGGTTTTCAAAATCAGGGGCAGAATTAAAAGCAAGTACCGCATTGTTGAGGGTAAATGAATTGGAGTCTGACCCGCCTGTTATCGAAAACGTAATCGTATCGTTTTCTACATCGGTAGCTGTTAGCGTAACCACTGCCGAGGTACTGTTTTCAACAAAAAAAACGCTTGAACTGGAAGAAAACCCAGGAGCATCATTAACAGCTGTAACAGTAATGTCGTACCTCGCTACTCTTGACACTGCCCCTTCACTATCAGTTGCTGTAAACTCAATAAAATCACTGCCATTAAAATTGCTATTGGGACTGTACACACGTGAAGCTCCTGTACCCGTTAAAGTGCCATTACCCGGCGGTGTCACAATTTGATAGCTGGCAATCGTAGCATCGGGGGCGATTGCTATAAGCATAATGTTTAAGGTATTGTCTTCCTCAACGCTGAAAGAGCTATCCAGTGCTTCTGGTGGCTGATTCGCTGCATCGGTTACTGTAACAGTAATCGCCAGAGTTGAACTGTCCATACCATCAGTTGCACTGACTGTAACCGAGTAATCATTATCTGCACCCGAATCCGTCGGGTTTTCAAAATCAGGAGCAGAATTAAAAGCAAGTACCGCATTGTTGAGGGTAAATGAATTTGAGTCTGACCCACCTGTTATCGAAAACGTAATCGTATCGTTGTCTACATCGGTAGCTGTTAGCGTAACCACTGCCGAGGTACTGTTTTCAGCAAAAAAAACGCTCGAACTGGAAGAAAACTCAGGAGCATCATTATCAGCTGTAACAGTAATGTCGTACCTCGCTACTCTTGACACTGCCTCTTCACTATCAGTTGCTGTAAACTCAATAAAATCACTGCCATTAAAATTGCTATTGGGACTGTACACACGTGAAGCTCCCGTACCCGTTAAAGTGCCATTACCCGGCTGTGTCACAATTTGATAGTTGGCAATCGTAGTATCGGTGTCGGTTGCTATAAGCATAATGTTTAAGGTATTGTCTTCCTCAACGCTGAAAGATCTATCCAGTGCTTCTGGTGCCTGATTCGCTGCATCGGTTACTGTAACAGTAATCGCCAGAGTTGAACTGTCCATACTATCAGTTGCACTGACGATAACCGAGTAATCATTATCTGCACCCGAATCCGTTGGGTTTTCAAAATCAGGAGCAGAATTAAAAGCAAGTACCGCATTGTTGAGGGTAAATGAATTGGAGTCTGACCCGCCTGTTATCGAAAACGTAATCGTATCGTTTTCTACATCGGTAGCGGTTAGCGTAACCACTGCCGAGGTACTGTTTTCAGCAAAAAAAACGCTTGAACTGGAAGAAAACCCAGGAGCATCATTAACAGCTGTAACAGTAATGTCGTACCTCGCTACTCTTGACACTGCCCCATTATTATCAGTTGCTGTAAACTCAATAAAATCACTGCCATTAAAATTGCTATTGGGACTGTACACATGTGAAGTTCCCGTACCCGTTAAAGTACCATTACCCGGCTGTGTCACAATTTGATAGCTGGCAATCGTAGCAACGGTGTCGGTTGCTATAAGCATAATGCTTAAGGTATTGTCTTCCTCAACACTAAAAGATCTGTCCAGTGCTTCAGGTGGCTGATTGATAAAAATAAGGTCAGCTACATCGGTTACTGTAACAGTAATCGTTTGAGTTGAACTGCCCATACCATCAGTTGCACTGACTATAACTGAGTAATTATTATCTGCATCCGAATCCGTTGGGTTTTCAAAATCAGGAGCAGAATTAAAAGAAATTACCGTATTGTTGAGGGTAAATGAATTGGAGTCTGACCCGCCTGTTATCGAAAACGTAATCGCATCGTTGTCTACATCGGTAGCTGTTAGTGTAACCACTGCCGAGGTACTGTTTTCAGCAAAAAAAACGCTTGAACTGGAAGAAAACCCAGGAGCATCATTAGCAGGTGTAACAGTAATGTCGTACCTCGCTACTCTTGACACTGCCCCTTCACTATCAGTTGCTGTAAACTCAATAAAATCACTGCCATTAAAATTGCTATTGGGACTGTACACACGTGAAGCTCCCGTACCCGTTAAAGTGCCATTACCCGGCTGTGTCACAATTTGATAGCTGGCAATCGTAGCATCGGCGGCGGTTGCTATAAGCATAATGCCTAAGGTATTGTCTTCCTCAACACTAAAAGATCTATCCAGTGCTTCAGGTGCCTGGTTAAGTGAACTATCACCTCCACCTCCACCTCCACTTCCACCTCCACATGAACTGAGCGTAATCAGGGTAGCAATTAGACTAAGTAGCTTGCTAAGTTTCACTTGTATATTTTTTTGTTTCATTTGTATATTTCCCAATTTTGTTTGCAAGACGTGAAATATTCTGATGGGTGAGATTATATAGAATATCGAAAGTTTGTCAAATCCCATACATCTAGTCCTGCAGGAATGTTTCGAGATACTTACTCCAAAAAGCGATTATTTGTTAATTTTGATAGAATGCCGATATTAATGACACACCATTTTTTATTATGAGTATTTTTTATGTCGATGATTAAGTCTCGATTGGAGTAAAACAAATCGAAATATCCACTTTTGGATATAGCTCTATAAAAATCCAGCAGTTACAAATTCTGTAGCTTCGCCATGGGTATTTTTTCAACCTAATTGATAAGCACTGATAAACGCCAAAAGAAAAGTTATTAACATTGATGTAGCGTAAAAATAAAACAAGTTAGTTCCGATTTGTTTGTTATTTTGGATTTCAAATCATGACACTTCAAAATGCAAATAAAAACAACTCTAGTTAATTTACTAGCGGTAGGCTTTGGTTTTTTGCATCTTTTTGCCTTGTATTCTCATCATTTATGGCATTGTGCAAAACTCTCGTTGCGTTTTACTTTGGAATAGATGCCAGTCTATCGCCGCTAAATGTGCCTAGCCAAAGCCGGTTGCTGACAGGTAGGGCAACGGTAACAAAACCAAAATTATCAGGGTTAAGGTGATATTGTTTTAGTGTGCTTATTAACTCTGCATTAAATATTCGAAATTATTAAGCTGCATATTTAATTTTCTGATGCTTGAAATAAGATTGAATTCTTTCGGGTTGCTGTTGTAGCAGATTCATATGCTTATCTAATTTTTTAGCAATATCCCCTTTCTTTCGAGTCGGTTTATCAGCACCCATTGAGCGCTTTAAATCACAATTGAGATACTCATCGGGGTTAAGTTCAGGGGAATAGCTAGGCAGATAGAAGACCTCAATTTTTTCAGTATTACCTGCTAACCATTCTTGAACCAATTTAGCATGATGTACGCGTAAGTTATCAACAATCAAAAAAACCTTTTTAGATGATTGCTTTATTAATTGTTTCAAAAATTTGATGAAGACCTGAGCCGTGAACTTATCGTCATAGACCATAAAATGAAGTTTTCCTTGATTAGTAATGGTTGACACCATGTTAACTCGTTCACGCTTAGCCTGAGATAATACTAAAACTGGTGTTTGCCCTTTAGGAGCATAACCGCGAGGATAATGCTCTTGACTCGAAATACCTGTTTCATCACCCCAGTGAATTTCTGCGTCTTCATCCTGGGCGCGTTGGTGAATTGCAGGATAATCTTCATCAAGCCACTGTTGAACTTGAGCAGGTTGCTGTTCATAACTACGTTTGACTGGACGCTGGGGGGTAAAACCCCAACGATTAAGGTAAAGACAGACAGTTCGATAGGCTAAATCAATTGAAAATTCATCATCAATCAATTGTTGAACTGCTTTGATTGACCACAGTGCAAAATCCAACTTTAACTGGTCTGGTGCCTTATCAATAATCAACTTCTGAATATGTTTTTCTTGCTCCGGTGTTAAGTCCCGTCCCACTCCCAATGGGCGTCCTCGTGGTTTTTCTTTGGTGAGCTTTTCGCCTGATGCTTTATATTCACGTAGCCATTCTGATACCGTGATATAGCGAAGACCAAGCTCTTCGGCTATGGTTTTTTTTGTACGGTCTCCCTTCTTGTAAAGGCGAAGACAAATTTTTTTCAATTCTAGTCGAGACTCGGGGCTAAGGGTTCTTAAATCTACTTGTTTCATGACTAGTATTATAACATAAAATTATGATATATTCATGCAGGGTTAATAAGTCATTACTGTCAAGTTGATAAATACTGAAGGGCAACGGGCACGTACTTGCTTCAGGAGAGCAGGTAAGCCCATCTAATACTTCGTGGTCAAGGCTAATGGTCCATAGACTATCACCATCAACCACCAAATTATCAGGTGAATTGATTGCCAGTTTTGCGCTGATTTCAGCGTTTGCCAGGTTAAGTGCTGTAATAGAATCGCCCAAATTATGCACGATATAGAGCGTTTTGGTCTGGGTATTAATACTAATGCCATTGGGCATGGCGCCTTCGGTGTTAGGTACTTTGGTATAGCCAGATTCGGGTGACCATTTAAGAACATAACCTGTATTTTGTTTGAGTACAGATTGCAGCAAAAAGTCGGTAATACCAAAGTTAAACCCGTACATGTGGGTTACATAAAATTCACCGTTGTTATCTAGTGCAATATCGTTAAGAAAATGATTTTCAGGAGGAAGCGTACAACCGCGCCAAATTAATTGCCAGGTTTGTGCTTTGGGTACGAGTTCAAATAACTCTACTGATTCGCGTGGAAAGTGATTGATAATAGCAAACTGATAACGCTTATCTTCTCTGGTTACTAAATCAATACCATGAGGTCCAAAAACCTTATCGGGGTGAGCACTACAGTTGGAATCTCCCCAGGAATTGTCAGCATAACTGATTTCAATGTGGTTGAAGCGCTTAGTTTGTAAATTGAACAGGCTGATATTTCCAGCTGACATTTCGTGAATTGGAGTAATGCTGCCAAATTCTGATAGAAGAATATAGCGATTGTCAGGAGTTGCAACTAAATCTTCAGGGTTATCGACATTGCAATAGATGGCAATATTGTGTTCATCAGCTTGTTGGATGGACTGTTCACAAGGATAAGCTTCCGCTATTTCGCCAATATACCCCCGAAAGAGTACAAATATTCCCAGGATGAACACTATTATTGAAAGAGGAATCATCCAAAGATAATAACGGCACATTATTGCGTTACAGACATTCCAATAAAGTGTTTGAAACTTGATAAGAATAATAGCTTCTATTGTGCTAGTAATTCCAATAATCAGCAGGGTAAACCCTAATGCAGAACGATTCCAATCTAATTGAACAGCCCCTATTAATAACGTAATACCAAAGGCTAGTGTTACCAGTCCACATTTGGTCAAAAATTTTTCCCGATTGTTTAGTTGATTGACATAATTCCATAATTTAGTCGCAAGCGGCTTAACAAGCAGCGTTAAAGATACGATAATAAGCAATACTGCAATAGTTGTTTGGGTAGCCATAATACAGTTCTTGATTCAGAAAATGAATATAATACTCCGACTTAATTCAGCCATCAAATTATCTTTGCCGATTAGACCTAACAAAAATGCCCAATAATAATGTAATTAATTTTTTTCAAATTGGTGCAATAGCGACAATTGAATTAAATAACCCTGAACAGCACAATGTGCTTACTAAATCAGCTATTCAAAATTTTTGTCATTGTCTGGATATGGTAGCAACAGACTCAACAATTAAAGTTTTGGTAATCAGAGCGGTGGGGAATAAAACATTTTGTGCAGGAGCTAGTTTGGATGAAATCGGGGCGGGGCAGCTTAGTGCCGCTGAATTTGCTGAATTGCCCAACAAAATTTCGGCAATAACCATACCGACCATTTGCGCATTAAACGGCGATGTTTTTGGGGGAGGTGTAGAATTGGGTATTTGTTGTGATTTCAGAATTGGGGTCAAGGGCATGAAATTGAAAATTCCAGCAGCCAGGCTTGGGGTTAAATACCCAGCTAAAGGCGTCAGGCGTTATCAGCAGGTATTGGGAATGAATACAGCCAAAAGGTTGTTAATGCGCTGTGAGTCATTAAATGCCAGTCAATTATTAGAGTATGGCTACTTAACTCAATTAGTTGGTTTTGAGCAACTAAGTGATTCAGTAGACTTGCTGTGTGATGAATTGTTGGCATTAGATTCTGATGCGCTAATGGCTATTAAAGATGCGTTTGAATTTGTTTAACCCAAATTATGCATTAGAAACCTACTACATCCAAAAATGACTTCAAAAACATCAGCTTGCTTGAAAAATAATGCTCACTATAGCCCTGCTATGTTTCCGCTTATTTTGCTTGCGCGATCTACTGTTTTATTGCCATTTCTGCCTTCGCTACAATTTCTAATGCATAATTTGGGTTTAATTTATTACATAAGAGAACAATTATGAAATCTATCCCTCTTCACTATCAGGTATTTATTGCTATCGTTATTGCGACGATTATGGGAATCACCATTGGTGATAATTCGACCTGGATAGGCATTTACAATTTTTTTGGGACCTTATTTCTTAACGCGTTGAAAATGATAGTGGTGCCGCTTATTATGTCCTCCATCGTTTGTGGGGTAGTGAATTTAGCCTCGCAGGAAGGATTGGGCAGAATTGGAAGTAAAACTATAGGATTTTATCTGTTTTCCGGTTTCACTGCTGTGGTGTTAGGGCTTGTGGTGGTCAATGTTATTGCGCCAGGTTTAATCAATGGACAGCCTGCTGGTGAGCAACTTCAATTGACGGTGACTTCTGAGCAAATCAATCAATTAACCGATAAAGTGGCGGGACGAAGCTCTGGCGATATATTCGATATATTTTTGCGTATGGTACCCCCCAATATTGTTTCAGCAGCAGCGAATGGGCAAATGCTGGGGTTAATCTTTTTCAGTATTATCTTTGGCGTGTTTATGAGCAGAATTGAAACTCGATTAGCAGATAATATGCGAAATTTTTGGGAAAGCTTGTTGGAAATTATGATGTTAATGACTACCTGGATTCTTAAATTTGCACCTATTGGTGTATGGGGCTTGGTTGCTAAGACAGTAGCTACTACTGGCTTTTCTGCTTTTCAACCTGTATTGTTATTTTTTATAGCAGTGGCGTTAAGTTTAGTATTGCATTTGACCGTTACTTTATCGGTAATGTTAAAGTTATTGGGAAATGTCAATCCATTAAAACATTTCAATGGCATGCTGCCTGCACTGTTGACTGCATTTTCAACTGCATCATCTTCATCAACGCTGCCTGTTACCATTCGCAATGTGCAAAGTTCTGGTGTGTCTAATAAAACGACCAGTTTTGTTTTGCCGCTGGGTGCTACAGTAAATATGAACGGAACGGCATTATATGAGTGTATGGCTGCCATGTTTATTGCTCAAGCCTACGGACTTGACTTAACATTTAGTACGCAGTTGTTAATTGTGATCACAGCATTGTTGACATCCATCGGTGTTGCAGGGATACCTGCGGCAAGTCTGGTTGCTATTAGTGTCATTTTAACTGCTGTTGGTTTGCCCTTGGAAGGCTTGGGGCTTTTATTAATTACCGATAGAATACTGGATATGATGCGAACGGCTGTCAATGTCTACAGCGATTCCTGTGGTGCGGTGATAATTGCTAAATCGGAAGGAGAAAATTTAAAGCTTTAAAGGGACTTTAAATCAGTATGAGAGCAAAAAATTTTTATTGCAAAGGTCTCGGTATTTATTATCCGAGTTAAAAAATACCCATTTCCAAACCTGCACTCATGGTTGCCGCCAGTTTTTGACAAGCCTCTATATGAGATTGAATAACATTACCTTTGATTAACAGCGGTGGCTGAATGAGTTTCCATTTAAGTCCTGTTAATATCGGTTCAATACTGCGGATAGCACCTGTGCCATCGTTGCCTGCTTTAACGTAAAGCGCTATGGGTAATCCTTGTTTGGGTTCAAGGCATAACGGATAAATTCGCTCAAAAAAATCTTTGATTTGCCCGCTCATATAAGCAAAGTTTTCAGTTGTTCCTATAATGATTCCATCACAATTAAGCACATCGTCAACCGTGGCTTCCAGTGGCAGTTTAAATTGAATTTTTATTTGATTATTTTTTGCTCCCTGTATAACTGCATCCTTTAATTGCAGGCAACTGTCACTAGGACAGTTGGCTACAATCAGGAGCGTGGTCATGTTTTAAAATAAACCTTCTACTTTACCTTCATGGTTAATATGAATACGATTAGCAGCAGGTATACGAGGAAGCCCAGGCATTGTCATAATATCGCCACAGACAACAACAATAAAACCAGCACCAGCAGAAAGCCGTACTTCGCGGATAGGAACAATATGGTTAGTTGGCGCACCAATCAAGTTGGGGTCAGTAGAAAAACTGTATTGTGTTTTGGCGATACAAATAGGTAAGTTACCAAAACCATTTTCTTCCAAATCTTTAATTTGGTTGCGAACTTTGGTATCACCAGTAATGTCTGATGCGCGATAAATTTCTGAAGCAACGGTTTTAATTTTATTCCAGATAGGCATATCCAGTGGATAAAGTGGCGCGTATTCTGAAACGTCACTATCGGCAATGGCGGCTACTTTTGTTGCTAATTCTTCCGTACCTGCACCGCCATTAGCCCAATGGCTGGCGGTAATAGCTTTAACGCCCAATTCATTAACGATATCTTTAAGAGCTTGCATTTCGGCATCAGTATCATGAATAAATTGGTTGACAGCCACTATTACAGGTACACCGAATTTTTTAACATTTTCAATGTGACGAATCAAATTGGCTGAACCTTTGACTACAGCACCGACGTTTTCGCCAGCTAATTGGTCTTTTGCAACACCGCCGTGCATTTTTAAGGCACGAATGGTAGCTACAATCACAGCAACCGATGGTTTAAGTTCAGCGGCACGACATTTAATATCAAAAAATTTCTCAGCACCTAAATCTGCACCAAAACCAGCTTCTGTTACTACGTAGTCAGCCATTTTTAATGCCGATTTAGTAGCAATAACTGAATTACAACCGTGGGCAATATTGGCAAATGGTCCGCCGTGAATAAAAGCAGGGTTGTGTTCTAGTGTTTGTACCAAGTTAGGCTGGATTGCATCTTTTAGCAAGACAGACATAGCGCCTGCGGCGTTAAGTACGCCAGCACGAACGGGTTTTTTGTCACGGTCATAACCGATAACGATTTGGCCAAGACGCTCGGTTAAATCGTCCAGGCTGGTAGCCAGACAGAAAATTGCCATCACTTCTGACGCCACTGTTATGTCAAAACCATCTTCGCGAGGGTAGCCGTTGCCTGGACCGCCTAAGGCACAAACGATGTCGCGCAATGCACGGTCATTCATATCTACCACGCGCTTCCAGCCTATACGACGAATATCTAAACCGCTTTCATTGCCCCAGTGAATATGGTTGTCTAGTAGTGCTGACTGTAAATTATGAGCAGCGCCAATTGCGTGAAAGTCGCCAGTAAAGTGTAAGTTAATGTCTTCCATGGGTACGACTTGAGCGTAGCCGCCACCAGCAGCACCACCTTTCATACCAAAGCAAGGACCAAGGCTGGGTTCGCGCAAACAAACCATTGCATTTTTGCCGATACGATTTAAACCATCGGTTAAACCTACAGATGTGGTGGTTTTACCTTCCCCAGCAGGAGTAGGGGAGATGGCAGTTACTAAAATTAATTTGCCATCTTGTTTGTCTTTAAGAGCAGACAAGTAACCTAAATCCACTTTGGCTTTGGTTTTGCCATAAGGAATAATAGCTTCTTCTGGAATATTGATTTTAGCAGCAATTTCACCAATAGGTTTTAGAGTGGCTTTTTGTGCAATTTCTATGTCGCTCATATTAAAAATTCTCCAGATTGATGTTTGATTGGGGATGTTTTATGAAGTCGGGCATTGTGAAGAGGTTGGCTGTATATCGTTATTCTTTTACCGCCTATCGGCTAACTTTTTGCGACTAAGGCAATGAAAAGCAACCAATTATAGGGCATTATTTTGTAAACGTAATACAATCGCGCTCAATTTTCACATTACATTTATTTCATCCATGAAAAATAAAACAAAAGTAGTCGTCATCGGTGGCGGTGTTATTGGTGTTGGTACAGCTTATCACCTTGCAAAAAAAGGTTGGGGAGATGTGGTGTTGCTGGAACGCAAAGAACTAACTTCGGGTTCAACCTGGCACGCGGCAGGATTATTGCCGTTATTTAATATGAGCTATTCTGTGGGTAAACTGCATCAGTATTCGGTGAATTTTTATCACGAATTGGAAAAAGAAGTGGGTAGAGAAATTGGTTTGAAAATTGTATCAAATATCCGTTTGGCCAATTGTGAAGATAGAATGGATGAGTATCGCTATTATGTAGGCGTTGCTCAGACAGTGGGCGTTGATGTCAGGTTTTTAACGCCTGAGCAAGTCAAAGAAGCCTGGCCAATGTGCAACACAGAAGGTCTGATTGGGGCTATTCAACACCCTGACGATGGGTATATTCAACCTTCTGAATTAACACAGGCCATGGCACAGGGTGCGCGCAGTCGTGGTGTTGAAATTAACCGCTTTACCACGGTTACTGGCATTACAGCCATTAATCAAAATAACGGTAGAGATGGCTGGATAGTGAAAACCGATAAAGGCGATATAGAGTGCGAGCATATTGTATCTTGTACGGGCAGTTTTGCGCGTAAGACAGGGGAAATGGTTGGTTTGGATATACCAGTAATGCCTGTTGAACACCAATTTATAGTGACAGAGCCACACCCTGATGTATTAAAACGCAAAAAGCAAGGGCTTCCAGAACAGGGAGTGCTTCGAGAATCTGATGCTGGCTATTACTTTCGCGAAGAAGCTGGCGGCTTTATTCTTGGTCCTTATGAAAATGATGCCCCGGCTTGCTATGTGGACGGTCCATCTGATGACTGTGAATACGAATTGTTTGATGGAGACCTGGAGCGTTTGATGCCGCACATCGAAGCTGCTGTTAATAGAGTGCCAGCCTTTGAAGAAGTGGGTATAAAAGAAATATACAACGGAGCCATTGCCTATACACCAGATGGCAACCCTATCGTTGGACCGGCTTGGGATTTGGATAATTTTTGGCTGAACGAAGGCCATAGTTTTGGTATTACCGCAGCTGGCGGTGCAGGTTGGCAATTAGCGGAATGGATGGTTGATGGCGAACCCACGGTTGATATGATGGGTGTTGACCCTCGTCGTTTTGGTCCTTACGCCTCTCGCGGCTTTTTGCGGACTAAAAATGAAGAAGCTTATGATCATGTATTCAAAAATCACTATCCTGATGAAGAACGCGAGGCAGCAAGACCTTTAAAAACAACACCTTGCTATTCACGTATGAAAGAACTGGGTGCTGTATTTGGTTCTGTTTATGGCTGGGAGCGCCCCAACTGGTTTGCGCCGAAAGGCTACGAACTAACCTCAGAAGATTTAAATCAAGCTGATGTATTGTGGAATAAAAATTATTCAAAACCCAAAGAGGGCGAACCTATTGTCGAAAAAACATCTTACCGCCGCTCTAACTATTTTGAACATGTGGGTAACGAATGCCGCCACGTAATGGAGCATGTAGGCATACTTGATATGTCAGCGTTTTCCAAGTTTACTGTGACTGGTCGAGGCGCAGAAGCATGGCTAGAGTCTTTGGTGGCAAATACGATTCCCAAAGGGGTTGGCAGGTTGGGATTGTGTCATATGTTGTCGAAAAATGGCGGGACTCGCAGCGAATTTACCATTTACAAAAAGGCGATAAATAATTATTACCTTGTTTCCGCAGGCGCTTTAGAACGCCACGATTGGGATTATTTGCAAAAACTTTGCCCGCAAGATGGCAGCGTGAATTTGCAAAAAATCACTACTCAAATGGGGGTTTTAGTCATAGCTGGACCAAAATCTCGACTATTGTTACAAAAATTAACGGATACTGATTTGTCCAATGCCAATTTTAAATGGCTTACTGGCAAAAGTATTAATGTGGGTTATGCCCAGGTCGATGCTATGCGTGTTAATTTTGTGGGCGAACTTGGCTGGGAATTACATCATCCTATTGAAATGCAAAATTACATTTTTGATCAGGTGATGCAGGCGGGTGAAGTATTTAGTATTAAACCTTTTGGTATTCGCGCTATGGATTCCATGCGCTTAGAAAAATCGTACCGACTGATTCCCCAGGAATTGTCCATTGAATATTCAGCACTTGAATCGGGACTTGACAGGTTTGTCAAGCTTGATAAAGAGGCTGACTTTATCGGCAAACAAGCATTAATTGACTGGCAGAACAAAGGTTTTGATAACGCCTTTGTTACTATGAAAGTGTTAAATATCACTGATGCTGATGCTCGCGGTTCAGAAGCTATCTTAAGAGATGGTAACGTCGTAGGGCGTGCTACCTCTGGCGGCTATGGTTTTCGTATTGATCAATCACTTGCCTTAGGTCTGGTTAAACCTGAATACGCCGCAATTGGTACAGAGCTTGAAATTGAAATATTAGGGCAGCGTTATCCTGCAGTAGTCATCGAAGAGTCGCCCTATGACCCCGAAAATAAAGCATTAAGATCTTAAAGAGAGTTTTGCATAATTATTGCGCTCGTCAATACAGCGTTAAATTTTCGCTCAAAATGCTCATTTACTGCCAGTAATAAGCTCCGCTTTTTCGTTCAAATTTGTCTTGTCTTGTCTTGTCTTGTCTTGTCTTGTCTTGTCTTGTCTTGTCTTGTCTTGAGTTCGCTCGTGACATTATGCAAGGCTCTCTTAAATTTTAATTGGCTATCAGGTATGGAAGTATATTCTAAGGCCAATCATCGGTAGGGGTGATAAAGGCGCCATGGCTTTCAATAGCCAGTTTCCAAAAAGCTCCTGCTGCCAGATAATCACCCTCTAGTGGTAGCAGTATCGCATTTATAGGAATTTCAGGGTCTAGCAAATTTGTCGCTTGTTCAAATAAGCGCAGACGTTGTTTGCCGCTGATGGTATTGCGCTCGCGTTTACCTCCCAGAGTGGGTAGTCCATCGGTAATAATAAAAATATTATCGGGTTTGGGGTTCATATCCATTGCTGCCTCTATTGCCTTTTTAAAATTTGTACCTTTGTCTGGAATTTGTCGTTCCACAAAATTTAGATGAGATTCAACTTGCAGGCTATCGCTTACAGCATACCATTGATTGAGCGGTTTGTTGTCGGCAGAATAAGTATCCTGGTTAAAATGTAGTAATTGATAGTCGGCTTCAAGGGGTAAATTTGCCATAATCCATCTAGTGGTTTGCAATGCTTTTTGCCACTTGGGGGCGTAGCGTTTTTGTTGGTCGCTACCAATGCGTCTACGAATAATATTAATCACACTGTTATCTAGCATGCTGGCAGAACTATCTAACAAAATTAAGATTTGATGTCCTCCCAATTTTAAGCCTGTTAAATATTGCCTTTGTCCCTCACCAGCGTAGCTTGCAGCTTTACTGTTTCGTTGTTCCTCCTCTTTAAGTTGTTGAAATTGCTCTTCAAGTGCGACTAGTTGGGCTTTTAACGCTTTGATTTTGTCTTCGTGATTGGGGTCAATAGTATCAATTGAAGCTCGTAATTTAGTAATATCTTTTTCAATTTTAATGGCCAAACCTTCGGCTTCTGCCAACTCATCATTGACATCGTCAATGGTATTTTGCAGTGCAACCAGGTTTTCGCGACCTTGTTCTAACTCTTGCAATGAGGTTTGAATAGAGAGGGATGATGCACCGCCACCACTATTGCCATCACCTTCACCAGGTTTTAGTAAAATGAAAATCAGTGCAACGGCGCCTAAGCCACATGACATAATATCCAAAAATGCCAAACTTGAAGGACTAAAGCGTGATTTGCGACGATACAAACTACTGACTCCAATGGGTAATCAACTGCGTTTGTTGTCCTGCAGGCAATTGAGCTTCAAGGTTTTGCATGACTTGATAATAGCCATTGTGGTTGGTTTTTGTTACTGTAATATTGGAGTGTTGATTACGTAAGTAATATTGAAGTAATTCAGGAGTATGTTCTGGTAAAATAATATTATTCGCCTGAATGGATGTTGACTCAGAAATAAATTGATACAACTTTTGTTTTATGGGAGCGGTTTCAATAGATGTGCGAAATTGGGTATTATTTGATTGTAATTCAACTTCGATTGAATCATTGCCAAGATTGCAATGTTTAAATAAATCAAAAGCCTGTTGTTCTATCATTGCATCATGCCCAATATCAAATCGGTTTGATGTCAGTAATGCGTTTTTTAATAGTTCCAACCAGCGCTTTTGGATACTGTGCGCTCCCCAGTTTTTAACCATTTTGGGATTAATTACCGTCCAGCCATCGTCAGTGAGTTGTATATAACTGACAATAGCAGTGTGCAATTGAATGTCGAGGTTACACACTGTTTGTTTGTCGTATTGCGATGAGAAACTGATAAAATTACATAGGGCAATATTGACACAAGCTCGTACTTTTATACCAGCTTGTTGAGCGATAGTGACAATAAGCGAGCATTGTCTGGCACTGTAATGTGCAGGATAGACAAGAATGCATTCTGATAAATGATACTCTTGTCGCCATTGAATAAACTGGTGAAAAGCCAGGTCGGCCTGGGTTTTTACCGATGAATTTATTGCCACTACAGCGTTGTGATTCATTAATTGCCAGTAATCACTCATCACATAATGCCGATTGGCGCGGCAACGCTTTTCTGCTAACTGTCCAAAATATAGCTGGTCGTTAGTAACCTGGCAAAAACCACTGCATTGTTGCGTTTGATTGGACTTAAGAAGGAATGAATTGCAATCATTGATGATTATTATATCCATAATCCTAGATCTCGCAGTTGAATCTGGAATTTACAGTTATTTTCAGGAAATAATGCAAGGCATGGCTTGCAGGTAATGGTTGTAGCCCTTGCCAAAAGCCATAACGCAGCAGTGTGAACTGAAAAGAGCTGTAAAACCAGGTAGCGATTTGTAATTCACTTATGAAGTGAATCGAAGAATAAAGGCTTATCAATAACATTCAAACTCTTAGGAGTGAAATTAGCGTTCAACTGTCGGATCCAGGATAATGGCTAGTATAGCTAACGCTGAAGTTTTTTAACAAGAAAGTCATCGCAGTATTGTTGAACTGCTAAAACCAGACGCTCTTGATGCAGGGTTAATTGATGGCTGAAAAACATAATGACAATACTAATTAATAAAGCGATAAATGTGGAATTAAAAGCAACGCCAAGGCTGGCAGTAACACTTGCAATATCACCATTAACGGCTAAATGTGCATTGCCCAGTGCCTCACCAATACCGCGTACCGTACCAATAAAACCGATAGAAGGAATTGCCCAGGCAATATAGCGGATCATCGACAATTCAGATTCCAGGCGTGAAGCCTCAGCTTCGCAGTTATCACGCACTGCCGATGCAACTTCTTGAATGGAACCATTGGATGAAAAGCGTTGTAGTGCATGAGTCAGTGTTCTGGGTAGTAATAAGCGTGATAAGCCAGGTTGTGACAGCGGGCGCGATAATGTTATGGCGTCATCGGGTAGAATTCTTTCACCATCGGCAACAGGAATAAGTTGCTTGTTCAGTAATTGCTTTTGCTTGTTAACATCAACGGCTTTTAACGTCATTATGGCGAGTGCCCACAACATTAAAACAAAACAGGCCTCTTGTTCGTAATCTTTCAGTACCACCCAAATTGAGCGTTGGGCAATGTTGGCATTGGCGGCACTGGTTTGTAGTAATAAAATTTCTGCATTGGGACGAATTAATCCCACATAAATGGAGTGAACCACAATAAATGCAACGGCTAGCGAAATGAGTTGAAACAAAAAGTCTGATTGATGATTAGGCGATTTCATAAAAATATTAGCGGTTTTTATTAGTTTTAGCCTCTGCTGCTAAAGTTTTAATTTGATCCAGGTTTCGTGCCCAACAGCCAGTATGACCATTGGTGCTACAAATTTCTTTTGCCATTTGTATGGCTTTTTGACCCGACTCATAAACACCGTAAGCTAAAGCATACCAATAGCGACTATTGCTTTTAATGTAGACAATGCCCATTTCATCTTTATCCAAATCAAAGTTTTTAGCATGATTAAGCGCTTCTTCTTTTGTTTGAAAAGCTCCCAGTTGAACGGTATAAAGTTGCTTGTAGTTACTGGATTCTGTGTTTGATCTGGTTAATGTGAGATTTGATTGCTTTTGAGCAAAGGCACCAAAACTGAAAAGCAACAATAGGGTAAGCATAATTTTCATAAATGATAATGCTCCAAATTAGAGGTTGTTGTTTGAGATAGCAGCGTTTTTTGAATGTTAATGACAGAATTTTAACAGTATAATGGTTGCTTTGTCATACGAATAGAACCATTTTTTACTAGATATATTATGAGCAAAAAGTTATGAGCAAAAAGCATTGCATCATTATTGGAGGTGGTCACGCAGGTAGCCAACTAGCTGTTGATTTGCGCAAGTTTGGTTGGGAAGGAAATATCACGATTCTTTCAGATGAGAACAGTATCCCTTACCACAGGCCCCCTCTGTCGAAAGCCTTTCTGGCAGGGGAGAAGACCTTGGAACAAATTGCTATTCGCTCTGAATTAAAATATCAAAAGGAATCCATTGAAATGGTGCTGGGCAAGCGGGTAGTCAGTATTAATAATGACAACCAAAGTGTGACTTTAGATGATAATAGCACCCTGGCATACACTCATTTAGCGTTAACTACAGGTGCGATCGTTCGGAAAATATACATTCCTGGCAATGACTTGCAAGGTGTGAATTATTTGCGAGATATTCGCGACGTTGAAGCCATTAAACCACTGTGTCAATCAGGTAATAATGCGGTTATTGTAGGCGGTGGTTATATAGGTTTAGAGACAGCGGCAGTCATGCGAAAAACAGGTATGAATGTGACCTTGCTTGAAGCCATGCCGCGCATATTACAAAGAGTAACAACTGAAGATATTTCCCGTTTTTATCACCGGGTTCATACTGAAGAAGGTGTGAACATTGTAGTGAATGCTCAAGTGGAAGCTTTTATAGGAGAAGACAGTGTTTGTGCGGTAAATTGTGCTGATGGTGCCAGTTATGCGGCGGATGTGGTTATTGTTGGTATCGGGGTTATCCCTGCGGTTGAATTGGCTCAGCAGTTGGAATTAGAGCTAACCGAAGGTCCTGTTAGCGCCATTGTTGTAGATGAATTTGCGCGAACTTCACAGCAAAATGTTGTGGCGGCAGGTGATTGCACATGGCACTACAATCCTGTTTACCAAAGATATATCAGATTAGAGTCTGTACAAAATGCCAACGACCAGGCCACCTGCGCTGCAAAAACACTTTGTGGTAAATCAGAAGCCTATTCAGAACTTCCCTGGTTTTGGTCAGACCAGTATGATATGAAACTGCAAATTGCAGGGCTTTCTCAAGACTTTGACCGGGTTATTATTTATGGAGATATTGAAAATGGGCGCAGCTTTGCCGCTTTTTACATTAAAAACGATACACTCATTGCAGTTGATGCAGTTAACCTGCCACAAGCTTTTATGTTTGGGAAACAGGCGCTAAGCCAGGCGTGGAAATTTGATATTACTGAATTAGAACAAAAGGATATTGACTTTAAAGCGCTAATGAAGCGCTACCAGGCTAAGTAATCTGAATAACTTGAGTACAGGCTTTGATAAAGAATATTATATTCGATTGGTCTGGTACACTTAGCGATGATGCGAAGTTAAGCCATCAAATTACTAACAAAGTATTGCAACATTTTGACGCTGAAGCCATTAGTTATGATGAATATTTGCAACACTTTTGTATCCCTGTTGAAAATTTCTATCATCGTTACATAGATAACAGTATCAGCAGGCAAAGTATTGATGAAATCTATATGTTTTTATACGACCAAAGCGACCTGGCTGCATTGTTTGAAGGCGTGCAGTCAATGTTACTTACTTTACAACAACGTGGTTTTGGGCTGGCGGTACTATCAACAGTTGATAGTAATATATTGAGACAAGCCATTGACTATTATCAATTACCGTTTCAAAATCAGAGAATTTATGGCAACGCAGCAGATAAGCATGAATGGATTGCAAAGGTTTTAGCGGATGGCAACTTTAATGCTGATGAAACCTTGTTTGTAGGTGATACAGTACATGACATTGAAGTTGGGCAACAAGCTAATGTTATTACTGGAGCAGCTTGCTATGGTTACAGTGATGAGCATCAATTAAAACAATTAAAACCTGATTACAATTTTGCTTCCATTCAAGCTATGAATGAGCAATTGGATAAAGATTATTTATTTAATCAACACCCTCTAGTGCTATCGACGGTGGGCGGGATTATACAGGCACAAGACAGCAAAAAAATTCTTTTGGTTCAAACGCGAAAATGGAGCAATAAATGGGGCACGCCAGGAGGCAAGGTTGACTATGGTGAAACCCTGGTACAAGCATTTATCCGCGAGGTGGAGGAAGAAACTGGTATTATTCTTGATAATGCACGCTGGGTACTTACGCAGGAAGCTATTAATCATCCCGAGTTTATCTATCCACAGCACCTTATTATGTTTAATTATTTTGCATTCATACCCAGCGAATGCGAATTAAATAATAATTATGAAAGTCAGGTTATTGGTTGGTTTTCAATAGAACAAGCGATGACAATGAAATTGAATCAGCCGACTCGGTATCTGCTGGAATGCCCCAATCTTTTCAATGGTGACCAGTAAAATACACAGGAGCGATATTTTATTGCCAGGCTAATATAGTATGTCAACTCAACAGATGTTAACACCACGACAACGAATGAATACTATTTCGCAGCAAGGTCTCTGTGCTGGTTGCGGTATTTGTCAGTCGGTTGCAGGTGTGGATAAAATAAAAGTAATGAAAACAACCACAGGGTTTGAACGCCCTGTGGTTGTAGGAGAACTGGACGATGCAACAGTGGATAAAATTTACGATATTTGTCCAGGTACCAGAATAGAAGGCTTACCTGAGAGTGAGATAAGACCACAGACTAAAATAGACAATGTATGGGGTGCATGGCAGCGTATGGTGTTGGGTTGGGCAGGAAACGCAGAAGTACGTCATCGCGCTTCTACTGGAGGAGTTTTAACCGCTCTGGCTCAATTTTTATTAGAGGATAACCGTGTTGATTTTATTTTACACGCCAAAGCGTCAACCATTGAGCCCAGTTTTGGTGAACCGCATTTAAGCTTTAACAGTGCGCAGGTACTTGAAGGGACTGGTTCGCGCTATGGGCCTACAGCGCCACTGCTGCATATTGATGATGTATTAGCGCGCAATCAATCATTTGCCTTTATTGGTAAACCCTGCGATATCGCAGCACTTCGCAACTATGCGCACTATGATGTGAGAGTAAACCAATTAGTTAAATATTATTTAACACCTGTTTGTGGTGGCTTTATGCAACCTGCAACCATGAACGAGTTTTTGCGCGGTTACGATATACAGCCTGAACAAGTGAAGTCATTACGTTACAGGGGTTATGGTTGCCCAGGGTCTACCCGAATTGAAACTGCATCAGAAGTTAAAGAAATGCATTATTTAGACTTTTGGGGTGAAGATGAATCTTCATGGCATTTACCATTTCGCTGCAAAATATGCCCTGACGGTATTGGTGAATCGGCTGACATTGTGGCCTCTGATACTTGGGTAGGAGGTTCCCCAAATCGAACAGACAGTGAAACAGACTTAGGCACTAATGGTATTGTGGTTCGCTCTGCCTGTGGAATGGAATTGTTACACGCCGCTGTTAAAGCTGGTGTAATTGAGTTAGGCAGAGAATTACACCCTGACGATATGAGTATTTATCAGCCCCACCAGATGCGCAAAAAGTATGCGGTTCAAGCACGTTATCAAGGTTTGGCAGAAGCAGGGCGCATTGTGCCGACAACCGAACGATTACGTTTGATAGCATTATCTGAAGAATTGCCAGCTGCAGTTAACGATATACAGCGCAGTGGCACAATACAACGTATACAAAGCGGGAAAGCCACTGAACCTGAGCCAGAGGTGTTTGTACTGATGTGATGGACGCCTCCTAATTGGCGTGAGCCAGAGCGGTATCTAGGTACCCGAATCTGTGCTATAAAACACATTTTAAACTTCGGAGACATCCATCATGAGCCATTGTACTCGCATCAGTATCGACCTTGCAAAAACCATCTTTCAAGTTTGCGTATCTAATTATCCTCATCAAATAAAATCGAATAATAAATTGAAACGTAATCAATTACATGACTACATTAATAAATTTGAACCCTGTCTTGTTGTTATGGAAGCATGTTATAGTTCTCACTATTGGGGACGAGAATTTGAAACGATGGGGCATCAAGTAATGTTGATTCCACCGCAACATGTAAAGCCTTTTGTTCGCGGGAACAAAACTGACCATAATGATGCGATAGCTATTATGGAAGCGAGTTATCGACCTAATTTACGACCTGTATCAGTTAAAAAACTGTATCAACAAGATTTACAGATACTCATTAACGCAAGAGAGCTAAAGGTCAGATATCGAACCGCACATATCAATCAACTACGAGGCTTTTTGAGTGAATATGGGATTATCATTGCACCCACAAAAATAGCTTTATTCAATGCGTTACCGCTATTACTAGAAGATGCTGCTAATGGATTAACCCACACAGCGAGGAATTTAATACAGCATTATTGGAATGATATTAAGCAACTGAATGAATCAATTGAATCCTTAGAACAAGAGTTGAAGCAGCATGCATCAACACAGCCTAACTATAAACTCATTCAAACTATCCCTGGGATTGGACCGATTATTGCAGCTAACTTTATTGCTAGTATTGATGTTCATTCATTTAAAAATGGGCGAGAACTTTCTGCATATCTTGGGTTGACACCAAGAACTTTTGCTAGTGGCAATCATTCATCACAAACGGGTATAAGCAAACGAGGTAACCGAATGTTAAGAACCTTATTAATTCATGGTTCACGAACAGTAATGCGGTGGTCTTCGGGTAAAGATGATGCGTTAAACCAATGGGTGTGCAGCCTTGAAAAACGAATTGGGAAACCGAAAACAATGGTAGCCCTTGCTAATAAACTTACTCGTATTATTTGGGCGGTATTAACAACCAAAAAAGCATTCAATTATCCACCATCACCATTGATGTATAGTAACTAAGTCTATAACCAATAATTATCTCATCTTAACGATTGCATAATATGATGAAAGTAAACGATTCCCTTCCTTATCAAAAACCTGTTGTATACCAAGGATTTTATATTCGATGTACTGATTGAGGATGATAAGGGGCGGATCTCATCAGGGGCAGGTAATCGATACCATCAACAGCCCGAATATATGGTTGCAATCGTGACTCTTCACCATTAGTAACGTTAAGATACATTATAAAATAACATCTCTTCTTGGAATGAATTTATAAGCTAAATAAAAGGAAGGCGTTGCCTTCTACCTGTCCATACCAATATATTTCCTATATTCACTGTGTTCCAGACACAGTGCAGGCATCCTGCCTTTATGGTCTATATTGATGAGTCCATATCAATAGCTAACATTTTTGCTGCTAATGGATTTTTAGTGCTTGTAATTTAGGAGGCGTCCATATATGGTATAGTTAAAACGGACACTTCGATGAAGGGTAAAATACTAATTTTTATCTCAGAGATGTTAAATGACAACCAAACAAAAACCGAAGCAATATAGTGACGAATTTAAAGAAGAAGCCATTGCGCTTATTACCGATCAAAACTAGAGCGTTAGTGAAGCAGCTAATAGCCTTGGTGTTCGTACTAATTTGCTGTATCGTTGGAAACAAGAACAAGCTGATAAGAAATCAGGACTTAGACTATCGAGTGAAGAACGTGCTGAACTTAACCAACTGCGTCGTGATATTAAAAAGCTAAAAATGGAAAAAGAAATATTAAAAAAGGCAAGTGCCTTCTTTGCGAGCGAAATGAAATAAAATATGATTTCATTATTCGAGAGTCGGAGCATTATCCTGTGACAACACTTTGTCATGTAATGGCTGTTAGCAGCAGTAGTTATTATGCTTGGCGTAGAAGCCCTAGCAAAATTATTAGTGCTGAGACATTACATTTACATCGTCGTTGTAAGGCGTTGCATGCTGATTCTCGAGAAAGCTTAGGGTCTAGAGGGCTCTCTAAAGCGCTACGTGAAGAAGGCTTCAAAGTGGGTCGTGATAAAGCTAAACGATTGATGAAAACACTCAATCTTGTCTCAAAACAACGACAAGCTTATAAGGTGACAACTGACAGTGGTCATAATCATGGCTATGCTAACAATCTGGTTGATCAACAATTTAACCCTAAACAGCCCAATCAAATTTGGGCAGGTGATATTACTTATTGTCGAACACAAGAAGGCTGGCTTTATCTTGCTGTTGTTATTGATTTATATTCCCGTAAAGTCATTGGTTGGGCTGCTGATAAACGAATGAATCAAGCCTTAGTCATTCGAGCGATGATAATGGCTATTAACTTACGCCAACCAAACAACGGACTAATATTCCATAGTGACCGAGGTAGCCAATACGCCTGTAAGGCTTATCAAAAACTATTAAAAAATCATTCAATAATACCTTCTATGAGTGGTAAAGGTAATTGTTACGACAATGCTGTCGTTGAGCGTTTTTTTTGGCAGCTTAAAATCTGAGTGGCTATATGGTAATCAATATGCTACTCGACTAATAATGGCGAATGATATTAACTTATACATCCGTTATTACAACCACAAACGATTACATTCTACTTTAGATTATAATTGTCCTGTGGCGTTTGAAAATTCCTTCATCAAAGTGTCCAATTAGACTTGACCAGTACATTCTCAAATTGTACTGCTTGCATTGCAGGATAAAACGGTAGATTGCCTTATGGGAGAAGCCGTTTATTGTGATAATCAAGTGGTAGGAACGGTAACGTCTGCAGGCTATGGATACACAGTTGACCAACCGCTAGCCATAACCTTTATTCGATCAGACATTAATATCAACGCACAACACCAATATGAAGTTTCAGTGCTAGGCAAAAAGTTTCAGCTGTTGTTTGTCATCAAATACCTTATGATGAGAACAATGAAAAAATTAAATGTTGGGAATAAAATAACAAAGACAAGTCAAACGATAATGTTGGTACCAGAGGCCGGACTCGAACCGGCACGCTTTTAAGGGCGCGGGATTTTGAATCCCGTGTGTCTACCAATTTCACCACTCTGGCGCGTTTTGCAAGATGAAAGGTTACAGCGCGAAGTATAATTACAAGAGTGGCATTAATCAAATTTTGATTGTGCTTGATTAACCTTTAATAATAATTTTTAAAAGAGAGTTGCTGTGATTGAATCCTACCTTATTTTACAACCCGTTGTAGCTTTATTACTACTAAATTGTGTAATGCTTATCTGGCTCTACGCAACAAGGTTGCCTGCCATGTTAAAGATGAATGCAAAACCCGACCCAGAAATACCGCCAGCTCAATTAGCGGCGATGTTGCCTGCCAGAGTACGCTGGAAAGCAGACAATTATAATCATTTGCTGGAACAGCCTGTCATGTTTTATGCAGTGGCACTAACACTTGCCATATTGGGCGCAGGAAATGATCTAAATTTGACGTTAGCATGGGCTTATGTTGTTCTCAGGATGGCTCATAGCATAATTCAGTCTGTATGGAATAATATTATAGTGCGTTTTACAGTATTTGCCATTGCCTCCATTATTTTGATTGTCTTAATTCTACGCACAGCTTTATTGGTATTGTAGTGAGAAATCTGCACAATGATGGCGCTCTAAAAATAGGTCCAAAATGTTTACTTACTATCCCAAAGTTCGCATATTTTTGTCTTAGTTACAATTTCTAATGCGTAATTCGGATTGAATTTTGCAGGTTGTTTACTTATTTATCCGCGAAATGAATTTGGCTTTTTGCGCCATATAGTTTATTATGATGCAAACCATAAATATGAATGATAAGTGCAACCTACAAATAGTAAAAATCCTGAATATTTTCACAAAGTTGTTGATTGCCAATACGCTTGCCCAGCACATACTCCAGTACCTGAATACATACGTCTGATTACTCAACGACGTTATACCGATGCCTATATGGTCAATTGGGAATCGAATGTATTTCCTGGTGTATTGGGTCGCACTTGCGATAGACCTTGTGAGCCTGCCTGCAGGCGAGGTCGTGTTGAAAAAGAGCCTGTTGCCATCTGTCGCCTAAAGCGTGTTGCGGCTGATTTTAAAGATGATATTGAACATTTGTTACCTGCGCTTCCCTCTGAGATTCTCTCCAGACGCATTGCATTAGTAGGTGCAGGTCCCGCTTCTTTAACCGTTGCCAGAGATTTAATGCCTCTAGGTTACAATATTGATATTTATGATGAAAATATTAAAGGTGGCGGTTTTATGCGCAGCCAAATTCCATCATTTAGGCTGCCAGAGCAAGTGCTGGATGATGAAGTTGGGTATGCGCTTAGAGGCATTAATACTGTTTTTGATCAGCGTGTCACTAGCTTGAAAACGCTTTTAGCAAAAAACTATGATGCGATTTTTGTTGGAACGGGGGCACCAAGGGGAAGAGATTTGTTGCTGCCTGGCAGACAAGAAGTCGATGGTCATATCCATATTGGAATTAATTGGCTAAGTGGTATTGCATTTGGCCATGTTACTCAAATAGGGAAAAAGGTGATTGTTTTAGGTGGTGGTAATACTGCTATGGACTGCTGTCGCAGTGCCAAACGATTGGGTGGCGAGCAGGTTGTTATTACCGTGCGCAGCACCTTTGAAGATATGAAAGCATCACCCTGGGAAAAGGAAGACTCCATACGTGAAGATATTCCCTTTTATACCAACCATAATCCTTTAGAATATGTTATAAAAAATGGCAAGTTGGCAGGAATGATGTTTGATAAGGTTGAATCTGTTTATGACGATAGTGGTAAGAGAAAATTAAAATCTACAGGTGAGCCTCCTGTTTTCATAGAAGCTGATGAAATTATTATAGCAGTAGGTCAAGAAACTGTTTTTCCATGGATAGAAACTGACATTGGTATTGAATTTAACGATAAAGGCTTACCAGTTATCAATGATAGAACCTTCCAATCGACTCACGAAAAAGTATTTTTTGGTGGCGATGCGGCTTTTGGTCCTGAAAATATTATCACTGCAGTAGCGCATGGACATCAAGCCGCTGTGTCGATAGATTTGTTGTTAAAAGGTGAAGATTTAACGCAAAGACCTGATCCATATCACCATCTATACAGTTCCAAAATGGGGATACACGAATGGGGATATGACAACTTTGTCACCCACGATGGTCGTTACAAAGTGCCGCACTTAGACAAGCAACAAGCTTTGTCAGATATCAGTATTGAAGTAGAATTAGGGTTTGATGTCAAAACAGCATTTGATGAAGCTCAGCGTTGTTTAAATTGCGATGTGCAAACGGTATTTATCGATAATAAATGTATTGAATGTGATGCCTGTACGGACATTTGTCCCACGCAGTGCATTACTTTTACCGATTCCTGTGAAGAAACACAATTACGCCAGAATTTATCAGTTCCGGCGACCAATTTAAATCAAAGTTTATATGTGTCTGCGACACTGCCAACGGAGCGCATTATGGTTAAAGATGAAAATATTTGCTTGCACTGCGGATTGTGCGCTGAGCGTTGTCCAACAGGAGCGTGGGACATGCAACAATATCTTTATTCCGTGACGAAACCTGTGCAGATTATACCTATGAAACAACTATTAGCATGGAGTGCATAAGTGGATGCAAAAGGTATTAATGAATTTACTATTAAATTTGCGAATGTAAATGGCTCTGGCTCAGCCAGTGCTAACAATATGTTTGCCAAAGCGGTATTTAGAATGGGTGTTCCTGTTGCGCCGCGCAACATATTTCCGTCCAATATACAGGGTTCACCCACCTGGTATGAAGTCAGAATTAGTGAAAAAGGTTATCTTGGCAGTGCTGGTCAAACTGTCGATATTATGCTTGGCATCAACCCTCAAAGCATGGCAGCAGATATTGTCAGTGTTGCTCAGGATGGTTATTTTATTTATGACAATAGTAAGTCGTTAGATTTAAGATTAGAGCGCGGTGATATTACCAATATCGGTATTCCACTATCCAATATATGTAACCAACAATTTAGCGACCCCAGGCAAAGACAGCTATTTAAAAATGTCATTTATGTAGGCGCTTTATCTGCATTAATCAATGTGGAATTTGAAATCCTGGAGCAATTGATAGCCGAGCAGTTTAAAGGAAAAGAAAAACTCATTACACCTAATATTGCTGCATTGAAATTGGGTAGAGACTATGCACTAAAGCAATTTTCTTGCCCGTTGCCACTGCACTTGCAACGCCGTGATTTGCTGGGAGACAACATTTTGATTGATGGTAACAGTGCCACAGGTCTGGGAGCTATTTATGCAGGAGCAACGGTTGCTGCCTGGTATCCTATTACGCCATCTACTTCAGTCGTAGAAGCTTTTGAGAGATATGCGAAACAATTCCGTATTGATGAGAGCGGAAAAAAACGCTATGCAGTGATTCAAGCCGAAGACGAAATTGCCTCCATAGGGATGGCCATAGGTGCCAACTGGAATGGGGCTAGAGCTTTTACAGCGACCAGCGGGCCTGGAGTATCCTTAATGAATGAGTTTTTAGGTTTGGCTTACTTTGCGGAAATACCAGTAGTTTTGATAGATGTGCAACGCACAGGACCATCAACAGGAATGCCAACTCGCACTCAACAAAGTGATGTACTATCAGTAGCTTATGCCTCTCATGGTGACACTCAACATATTGTACTTATTCCGAGCACACCAGGGGAGTGTTTCAAGTTGACAGCGATGGCATTTGATGTGGCAGATAGAGTGCAAACACCAGTGGTGGTGCTAAGCGATTTAGAATTAGGCATGAATGAAAGCATTAGCGAACCGCTTCAATGGGACGATTCACGCACCTATGATTGTGGTAAAATTGTCACGAGAGAACAACTTGATAACGGCTTTGATTTTGGACGTTATTTAGATATTGATGGAGATGGTATTGCATGGCGAAGTATACCCGGGATACATCCTGACAAAGCGGCAGTTACTATGCGCGGTACCTCGCGCAATGAACGCGCCATTTATACTGAGAAGAGTAGTGATTATGAACAAAATATGCAGCGTCTTAAACGCAAGTTTGCAACAGCACTGCAATATTTACCTGAACCTGTGATAACAACAAGGACAGACAATAATACAAATAATGCAATAGGTATTATTCACTATGGAACAACACTTAATATTATGACGGAATTAATTGATACTTTGCAGCAATATTCAATAAATGTAAATGACCTGTGTTTAAAATGTTACCCTTTTCACTCCTGTGTTTCGGATTTTATCAATGCTCATGAAAAGGTTTATGTTATTGAACAAAATCGCGATGCGCAAATGCGCTCCCTTCTATCTATTGAATTATCAATTGACATCAATAAATTAATTGCCGTGACACATTTCGATGGCAATTCTATCCATGTTAATGCAATTATTGAACAAGTAAACTCAATATCATGAGTTTTTACAAACCACAATTTCGCCATCCAGAATTACCTCAAAATGCGCTGGGTTATACTTTAAAAGCTTACGAAGGTGGTATTTCTACACTCTGTGCTGGTTGTGGGCACGACTCTATTAGCGCTGCCATTATGCAGGCTGTATGGAAAAGTGATATTGACCCACAGCACATTATCAAATTATCAGGTATAGGCTGTTCATCAAAAACACCAGCGTACTTTTTAGGGCGCTCTCACGGTTTCAATACAGTACATGGACGTATGCCTTCGGTTGCTACTGGGGCAATTGCAGCAAATAAAGATTTGGTTTACATTGGTGTTTCAGGTGATGGCGATACTGCATCAATTGGAATAGGGCAGTATTTACACGCCATTCGCCGCAATTTAAACATGGTTTATATCGTAGAGAATAATGGTTGTTATGGTTTAACCAAAGGTCAGGATTCTGCTACAGCAGATGTACATTCCAAAAATAAAAAAGGTATGGGTAGTGATTATGATGGCATTGATTTAGTTGGTTTGGCGCTGTCTATGGGTGCTGGTTTTGTAGCCAGAAGTTTTTCCGGAGACAAAGCACAATTAGTGCCATTAATTCAAGCTGCCATTGCACACAAAGGTTTTGCGTTTATTGACGTGATTTCACCCTGTGTCACATTCAATAATCAAGCAGGTTCTAGCAAAAGTTATGACTATGTCCGAGAGCATGTTGCAACTGCTATGGTAGCTGATTATGTTCCCCACAGAGAAGCGATTACTGTAGATTACGACGACAACCTGGTATTGCCTTTACATAATGGCGAATTAATAGCGTTACAAAAGAACAATCTGGATTATGAGCCAACGGATAGGGTACAAGCCATGACAATCGCTATGCAGCATTACCAACAGCAAAAAATATTGACTGGTTTGATTTATATTGATAAAGAGCAACTGGAATTGCATGAAAAAATGAATACGGTGGATGTGTCTTTAAATAGCCTGAGGCAGGTAGAACTCTGTCCAAACGCTGACCAATTAGCCAGGATTAACGCCAGTTTACGTTGACTAAAAACTTTACCTGATGAATGCTACTTTAGACATTTGGCATAAAATTGTTCAGACAGGTGATTCGTCAGAATTATCTAATATCTTAGCTGATGATGTAATTTTTCACTCACCTGTAGTACATACCCCGCAAAAGGGCAAGTTGATTACCAGCATCTATCTTGGCGCAGCAGGTAAAGTACTGTTCAATGAAAGTTTTCGCTATGTGCGGGAAGTTGTCGCAGACAACAGTGCTATTTTAGAATTTATCGTTGATATTGATGGTATAAATATCAATGGAGTGGATATGATACAGTTTAATGATGAAGGTAAAATTTCTGATTTCAAAGTCATGATACGTCCTTTAAAAGGCGTTAATAAAGTTCACCTTATAATGAAAGAACAATTGGAAAAAATGTCGTAAAAGCGTATTCGGTTTTATTATAGTAGTACATTTTTTACTTATTCACTAGCTTATGAAAGTAATACGTCCAGCGGCAACAGTTATTCTTTTGAGAAAAAGTCATAACACAGGGTTTGAGGTGTTGCTGCTTCAACGGTCTAAGACGATGAGTTTTGCCGGTGGTTTTTGGGTGTTTCCAGGTGGTGTTATCGATACAAATGAATACGACGCTAATCACAATATATTGGACCCTCATAATGTTTTAATGTTAGAGTCGGCAAAACGCGCCGCACGTAGAGAAGCCCTGGAAGAGTGCTCTATAACTTTAAATACTGATGGTTTTGTTTATTATTCACATTGGATTACACCTACAGCGGAAGCCAAACGTTTTTCTACATGGTTTTTAATTGCGGAAGCACCTATTGATAACTCTGTTACTGTTGATGATACAGAAATAACCAAATATCAGTGGTTGACACCTGATAAAGCGTTAGAGAAGTTTACCAATGGCGAGCTAAGGCTGATGCCGCCAACTTATATGACACTTAGAGAATTGTCAGATAAAGTCTCTATTGAAGATGCGCTTCAATATGCTGTAAATAGAGAGGTGCCAGCATTTTTTCCCAAGCTGTTTTTAAATGAAAATCCGCCGCAAATATTATATGAAGGTGATGCCGGTTATGAAGCAGGTGATGTTCACGCAAAAGGTACAAGGCATCGCTTGCTGATTTCTGATACAGGTTACGAATATATCAAAGACCTCATTTAATTATTTCAAAATCATCAAAATTAACACGGCGAGTATCGCGTTGATACTTCATAGCTCTATAGGGATAATTGTTGGGGATACTACCATTGGCAGACTGATACCAGCTACCACCACCTTGAGTCCAGGTCATTGCACACATTCGCCTCTGAATAGCTGCATGGTAATTATCGATTGCACTGGGTTTTACTGATAACGACTTCAATTTTTCTTGCTGAATTTTATCAATACATTGAGCAATATAATTGGCTTGAGCCTCAATCATCAAAATAATAGAGTTGTGTCCAAGGTTAGTGTTGGGTCCGTACATCAAAAATAAATTGGGGAAGTTATCCACACAAATGCCATAATAGTTTTTTACTTCTTCCTGCCATACTTGTTGAATGGGTACTGCATTGACGCCCTGTATATCTAAGCCCAGCAAAAATGGATTGGTTTTAAAGCCTGTTGAATAGATAATAACATCAACATTGCTAACAGTCATGGATGTTTGTATACTGTTTTGATTAATCAATTGAATTGGCTTATCAATTAATTCTATATTGTTTTTGGCGAGGGTTTGGTAATAGGTATCAGAGAACAATATACGCTTGGCACCCATAGGGTAGCGAGGTGTCAGTTTATTAATGGTAGCTTTGTCTTTAATGTGTTTTTTTATGTAATTTATACTGTAACGCTGAAAAAATTTACGAAGTAAGTGTTGGTTTCGCTTCATCAACAAAAACATTATGCCTGCATATAACCATATTTTTAAGCGATACAGTTTTAATAGTAAAGGAAATTTGAGTAACAGCCATTTCTCAAGTCCTATATAAGGTCTGTCCATTTTGGGTATCATCCAATTGGGGGAGCGCTGGTAAATCAATATCTTTTTTGCTATCTTGGCAATTTCTGGTATAAATTGAGTGGCACTGGCTGCATTACCGATAACGGCTACGGTTTTATTGGTTAAATCAATGTCATGATTCCATTGTGCTGAATGCCAGCTTGGGCCCTGAAAGGTATGCATACCTTCGATATCAGGTGTGGAAGGATGATGCAGTTGACCAATAGCGCAAACTAAGGTTTTAGTATGGTAAATATTGCCATCTTTGGTTTCAACTTCCCAATAGTCTTGTGTCTGATTCCATTTTGCACCTGTCATTTCATGTTGGAAGCGAAAGTGCGGTTGTAACTGGTACTTATTTGCTACATGTTTGATGTATTCCAAAATTTGTTTTTGCAGTGACCACTTGTATTCCCAATAGGGGTAAGGTTCAAATGAAAAACTATAAAGCGCCGAGGGGATGTCGCATTCAGCGCCAGGGTAAGTATTGTCGCGCCAGGTGCCTCCAATACTATTGGTTTTTTCTAAAATAAGAAAGTCATTAATGCTTTTTTGTTGCAACTGTATTGCCATTGCTAATCCGGAAAAACCGCTGCCAACAATAATGCAACTATGTATTTTTTTAGTTGTAGACATTGCTATATTTACTATAAAATGGAGTGCTTAATGTCCAATGATAAAGCTAATATTGTTGTTGGGCGAATTATTTAAGTCAATTTTATAAAAATATGTTACCTGAAATTTTAAAAAATCGCCTATCCATTCCTGTTGTAGCTTCGCCCATGTTTATTGTCTCTGGAGCAGAATTGGTTATTGCCCAATGCAAAGCAGGAATTGTAGGCTCTTTTCCCTCTCTCAATGCTCGTGGTGAAGGAGAATTTGAGCGTTGGTTACAACTTATTAATCGTGAGTTAGATGAATACAATACAGCCAATCCTGATAACCCTGCTGCGCCTTTTGCGGTGAATTTAATTGTACATCGTTCAAATATTCGAGTAGAAGAAGACCTGGAATTATGCGTAAAATATAAGGTGCCAATTATTATTACTTCACTCGGGGCGCGTGAAGATGTCAATAGTGCTATTCACTCTTATGGAGGCATTGTCTGGCACGATATTATCAATGAGCTATTTGCTAAAAAAGCCATCAGCAAAGGAGCTGATGGTCTTATTGCTGTCTGCTCAGGAGCAGGAGGTCATGCAGGAGGCTTATCACCTTTTGCTATGGTGCAAGAATTACGTCAGTGGTACGATGGAACCATTTTGCTCTCTGGTTGTATCGCCACAGGCAACAGTGTACTGGCAGCGCTGGCTATGGGTGCAGATATTGGCTACATAGGTTCTTCGTTTATTGCCTCGGAAGAAGCCAATGCTGTTGAAGATTACAAGCAAATGGTTGTTGATAGTGGAGCTGAAGATATAGTGTATTCCAATTTATTTACAGGGGTTCACGGTAATTATTTGAAGTCTTCGATTGAGAAAGCTGGAATGGATCCGAATAATTTACCAGAAAGTGACCCGAGCCAAATGAATTTTGGTAGTGGTGGTATCGATGCCAAAGCATGGAAAGATATTTGGGGCTGCGGTCAGGGCATAGGGGTTGTCAAAGCGGTTGAACCCGTCGCAACTAAAGTGCAACGTTTAATTGCTGAATATAACGAGGCCAAACAGCGTTTGATGAACAGCTAGAACGTCCCTTTTCTCCCTTATTGTGTTTATTTTCCTTTAAAGTTAGGCTTGCGTTTTTGTAAAAAAGCACTGATACCTTCCATCGCATCTTCGGTTTTTTCCAATTTACCTTGAGCAATGGCTTCAAGCTCGAACGATTGCTGATAACTGCTTTGGCTGGCCTGATGTAACAATTGTTTACTATATTTCATAGAAAGAGGAGCTTTAGAGGCTAATTTTTCTGCCCATTCCTGTACGCAAGCCTCCAATTCATCGGCAGCTACGACTTTGTTGACTAAACCGTATTCGCAGCATTGCTGTGCAGGTAATTTTTCAGCAAAGGCTATTAATTCAAAGGCCTTTTTATGCCCTATTTGTTGTTGCAACAACCAGGTTGCGCCGCCGTCAGGAATTAAACCAATAGGAGCAAACGCTTGGTACATATAGGCGTGTTCAGCCATGATGGCTAAATCGCAGACCATGACAAAAGAAGTACCAACACCAGCTGCACCGCCTTGCACACTAGCAATAAAAGGCTTGTGAGATGTTCTGATGGCATTGAGAACCGGAAGGTAATAAGTCATCAATAATTCGGTTGTACTTTTATCTTGCGAAATATCTTTTAAATCAGCGCCAGCACAAAATAGTTTGCCTTCGGCAGCCAGTATTATCACTCTGATATTGTCATCGGAGTTGGCTTGACTGATGACATCAAGCATTTCGCCAAGTGTTGCAATGCTTAATGAATTGGCGTCATCAGGGCGGTTGATTCGTATTTCGGCAATAGAACCATTA
Organism: Pseudomonadales bacterium; assembly: GCA_965204215.1. GTDB lineage: Bacteria > Pseudomonadota > Gammaproteobacteria > Pseudomonadales > GM7GCV1 > CBDBDZ01. The sequence continues at coordinate 787,208 of CBDBDZ010000013.1, forward strand.
ACTGAATAATTAACGTATTGATATGTGCTCATGGTAAGTGGTGGTAATTAATTTTCAGGAAGAATCGAAGAGTGATGATGCTGAATCACAGGAGTGTGTGAAGCTTCAATCACAAAAGTATAGCGAGCTGTGAAACGTACAGGTTGTTGGCCTTTTATGTAGGAAAAGATATAAAGCCCACTAAGTATTTCCAATTTTTCTCCCTGCCCGTTATGTTGATAATGCTGATAACTATCTTCCAGGGTTACATCGAGTTGCTCGAGCTTAAACAATCCTTCAAAATAATCTCGTTTACTGTTGACATCGCCGCGATAGGTGTTGGAAAATGTAGGAAGTAATACAGCATTACTGCTGTATAAGGATAATATTTTTGAAATATCTTTATTTCTAAGAGCGTTAACCCATTCATTTAAAATTTGATTGCCAATACTATCCTGTAAAGCATCCTGTAAAGTGTTTAGAGGCATAAATAGATAATTTAAAAAGAACTTAAAAGCACAAAAAATTATACATTAATTGGGCTATTTTATCATTAAATAGAACTTTTACTTATCAACTTTAATCAAACATTCAAGTTTAAATTATAAAAATATCTTCATTATGAATATCAAAAAAATAATACTTTTTTGTACCTTCGTTTCCATAATTGCTTTGTCCAATGTGGTTACAGCATCAGGATCCGTTTACGGTGGTGGTTCAAATTTTAATTCTTCATCAAATTTCCCCAGGCCTGTTAACCAGCGCTATGAGCATGGCAAGAGCTTGATAAAAGGCTCAAAATCACCTTATAAAGGTATGAAACTTTGTATTGATACTAAAACTGAAGAGAATAATCTTCAAAAGTTTAAGGCAAAATATTTAAAAACGTACAAGGAAGGTAAAGCGCAGGCTTTGGCTCGAGATATTGTTGTTTGCTCTGATAGTCGGAAATTATTAGATGTCATGGAGCGTAACGATGCTGTCAGCGTTTTATACTATTTAAATAAACGCTATAAGCTAAAGCTGCAATAATTAACCCAAATTCGGTCAGTAAAGCCCATTGCGGTATGTGATATAGACTGACTGAATTATCTAAATTTAAATTTAAATTTAACGCAGTTAAATACGCAAAAAACAAAGCATAACATGCAATCTGTGTCCAAATTGTTTTGGCAGTAGTATGCATGCAAGCAAACACCAATAGCCATAGTCCGTACCAAGGGTTAAGTGAGGGTAATATTAATAACATTCCTGCGAAAATGTAATCCAGTCGAATGTTACGATTTTCGTCAAAATTATTTAACCAGTGTAGCCAGTAAAGTCCATAGATGAGTATTCCAATACCCACAATAAGTATTTTGGCATATTGAAATGGTAGACTGAATTCCAATAGAATAAAATAAACAGGGGCATTGAATAACCAATTTGTTACCATTGCTTGTAAACCACTATTATTCCAGTATTGTTGTAACCCAAAATTAGTGTCTATCCACAAATAATTGTAAGTTATCAGCAAGGCGATAATAAAAACAGGAATGGTTGTTTTATAAATATTTGGGCGCAAGAATAATAAAAAAGGTAATGCTAATAATGCAAACAATTTACTACCAACAGCAAGCGCTAAAACCATTGCGCCTACTTTGTAGCGCTGTTGTCTGAGCATAAGGTAGATGGCTAACACCAAAAAAAACAAAGCTATCACTTCAGTGTGCGCGCTCATACTAATCTCTTTAATACTCAACGGAGACCATGCGTAGAGTAATACATTTCTTGCGTGAGTCAATTGCAACAGTAATGCGATTAAACCTAAATCTAACAAGCTGAATAGTATTTGCAACGCGGTGACATCCGCTGGTGTAATCCAATAACCCAGAGCAAAAAATAGTTGACAAATGGGTCCATAGATGGTTTTAATTTCAGGGTTGTTGATGGCATCCAATACAGGCTCAAAAATACCTGTGTCACTGTCAAAAAATGCAGAAGGTGGCAGTAGATAAGGGTTGCCAGTGGTGGCAGTTTGAAAACCATCCCACAAATAGCGGTAGTAGTCGTCTTCAAAAATGGGTTGAGCGCAAATACCGATAATTCGAAATAATATTGCCCCTAGCCACAGATACAACATCGGTTGTGTGGTGTTTCTTGAATGATACCAGGCATAGACAACAGAAATAAAACTTATTGTCATTAACAATAAAAAAGAACTCACTTTTATGTTATGGTGACTAAGATAGGCTGTATAAGAATACGAGGTAGTCAGTATTAATAAACAACAAATTATTTTTCTATTATCAGTAAATAGCGTTTGTATCATAATTTAACGATAGGGGTAGCAATACCCGCTTTTAATGAAGAGAACAATATTGGTACTATTGTAACCTGCTTAAAGCAATTATCTGACAACAATAAAAAGTTGATAGATAAAATAGTGGTTTGTGACAATGTATCAACTGACAAAACGGCGTCTGTTGCTACAGACTCTGGTGCTTTGGTGGTTTATGAAAGTTATAAAGGTTATGGTGCTGCTTGCTTGCAAGCCATTAAACACCTTGATGATGTAGACATTATTGTGTTTGTCGATGCTGACCAGTCTGTAGTACTGGAGGAAATAACAAGGTTGCTCAAGCATTTTGAGAAAATGGAAGTGGACCTGGTTGTAGGTTCGAGACTGGTTGATAAAAAGCTGGCGTCCAATGTGATGAGTTTGCCTCAACGCTTTGGCAATCAATTAGCCAGTTGGTTGTTCAAGTATTTATGCCGTTTTCATATTAGTGATTTAGGTCCTTTCAGAGCCATTAAAACCAGTTCGTTGAAACAGTTAAGAATGCAGGATAAGCGCTTTGGCTGGACTGTGGAAATGCAACTCAAAGCTTTGCAATGTAATATGAATGTTGTAGAAGAACCTGTCAGTTGTATGCCGCGGCAAGGAAAGTCAAAAATAAGTGGCACGGTTAAAGGAGTGATTGGTGCAGCAATAGGAATTATCGGTACGATTATTTATCTTTACATTAAACCTTTTAAAAAGTAGACTTTCGCACTGTTTTAAGGTTTAATGCGCGCCCTCGAAAAGATGACAATTCAGGACTATAGCTCAGCTGGTTAGAGCGCTACCTTGACATGGTAGAGGTCGGCGGTTCGAGTCCGCCTAGTCCTACCAATTGAATTGATTTTGAGTGATACTATCCTGTATCAAGCGACCATTACCTATTAGTGTAATGGTCTTGTTTAACATGTGATCCGTTGTATGGACCACCACTGAGAAAAATTATGCCACAAATCACGTTGCCAGATGGTTCAGTAAGGAGTTTTGAAAATCCTGTTACCGTTTATGATGTAGCTGCCGATATTGGTCTCGGGCTTGCTAAGGCGGCTATTGCAGGTAAGGTCGATGGTGCGGAAGTGGATACCAGTTTTGTTATAAAAAATGATGCCAATGTCAGTTTATTGACAGAGCGCGATGAAAGCGCGCTGGAAATTATCAGGCATTCCACAGCGCATTTATTGGCAATGGCTACCCAGCAACTGTTTCCTGATACACAAGTCACCATAGGCCCTGTTATTGAAGATGGTTTTTACTATGACTTTGCATCAGACCATCCTTTTACTACGGAAGATTTAGAGAGAATTGAAAAGCGTATGCAGGAAATTGCCAGTCAGGGCGTTGATGTAGAGCGCTTTGTGTTTAGCAGAGAAGAAGCAATAGCTACTTTTGCCAACATGGGCGAAGATTATAAGGTGCAAATTATTCGCGAATTGCCCGAAGACGAGGAAATTTCAGTATATAAACAAGGGGAGTGGATGGATTTGTGTAGAGGGCCTCATGTGCCGAATACGCGGTTTTTAAAAGCTTTTAAATTAATGCGTGTATCTGGCGCCTATTGGCGTGGAGATTCTAATAATCAGATGTTGCAGCGCATTTACGGCACGGCCTGGAGCAATAAGAAAGACCTTAAAGCCTATTTACACCAGCTAGCGGAAGCTGAAAAGCGCGACCACCGCAAAATTGGTAAAAAACTGTCACTGTTTCATATTCAGGAAGAAGCGCCTGGCATGATATTTTGGCATCCTCGCGGCTGGAGTATTTACTCAAAACTTGAACAATATATGCGCGATATTCAAAATGCCAATGGTTACCATGAAGTTAAAACGCCAATGGTGGTAGAAAATACTTTGTGGAAAAAATCAGGTCATTGGGATAAGTTTCGAGAAAATATGTTTGTGGTAAGTTCCGAGTCGCGCGATTTTGCAGTAAAGCCCATGAATTGCCCTTGTCATGTTCAGGTTTATAACCAGGGCTTGCACAGTTATCGAGATTTGCCTATGCGTCTTGCTGAATTTGGTAGTTGCCATCGCAATGAATTATCGGGTGCATTGCAAGGCTTAATGCGAGTAAGGGGATTTGTGCAAGACGATGGGCATATTTTTTGTACTGAGGAACAAATTCAATCAGAAGTTTCCAATTTTATTGACTTGGTTTACAAAGTTTATGCTGATTTTGGATTCACCGATGTCATTATCAAGTTATCTACCAGACCAGAAAAACGTGTGGGAAGCGATGCCATTTGGGATAAGTCAGAAGTCGCATTAGCACAAGCGTTAAATGATAAAGCTATTGGTTTTGAATATTTGCCAGGAGAAGGTGCGTTCTACGGACCTAAAATAGAATTTTCATTAAAAGATTGTATCGGTCGAGTATGGCAATGCGGTACAATTCAAGTCGACTTTTCAATGCCTGAGAGACTCGAAGCGCAGTATGTTGACGCTAACGGTGAACGTCAGATTCCCGTTATGTTGCACCGTGCTATTTTAGGTTCGTTTGAGCGTTTTATCGGTATTTTAATAGAAGATACTGAAGGTTCATTGCCCGCTTGGCTTGCGCCAGTTCAAGCCATTGTCATGAACATAACTCATTCGCAGGGGCAATATTGCGAAAAAGTGGTTGATTTACTGAAAAATAATGGGTTTAGAGTTGAATCTGACTTGAGAAATGAAAAAATCGGCTTTAAAATCCGCGAGCATACAATTTCGCGTATTCCCTATCTATTAATTGTAGGAGATAAAGAGATAGAAAATAACACTGTCAGTGTACGAACCCGTAGTGGTGAAGATCTGGGCAGTTATAGTGTAGAGCAGTTTTCAGCACTTCTTAACGACCTTGAGGGTCGTAAGGGAAGGGCTTAAAACAGTAACAATTTTAAACTAATGTAAAGAGCAGCATAACATCAGCAAAGACAAAAAGCTTTTAATTAACGATGAAATAACCGCATCTATGGTGCGCTTGGTTTCAACAGATGGGGAACAGTTAGGTATAGTTACTTTGGATGATGCGCTGAAAAAAGCGAAGTCTCAATTGTTAGATTTGGTTGAAATTGCTCCGCAATCGAAACCACCAGTATGCAAAATATTAGACTATGGCAAGCATGTTTTTGAAGCCAAGAAACAAAAAGCGGCTTCAAAGAAAAAACAAAAGCAAACCCAGGTCAAAGAAATCAAGTTCCGTCCAGGAACTGATATAGGGGATTATCAGGTCAAACTACGCAACCTGATACGTTTCCTGGAAGCGGGCGATAAAGTGAAGATAACTCTTCGCTTCAGAGGTCGCGAAATGGCGCATCAAGATCTTGGTATGGAAATGCTTACGCGCGTCCGTGAAGATCTTTCTGAAATAGCCAATGTTGAGCACGAACCTAAAATGGAGGGTCGTCAGTTAATATTGATTATGGCGCCTAAAAGCAAGAAAAGATAATGAGTTTTTATTTAATCTTGTTTTAGCGCTTTTCGATAACTTTCGAAAAGTTAATTATTAATGTAACGAATGCGAGTTTACAATTATGCCAAAGGCTAAAGTCCATAGCGGGGCAGCAAAACGCTTTAAAAAAACAGCTGCAGGGTACAAGCACAAACGTGCTTTCAAAAGCCACATCCTCACTAAAATGACCACTAAGCGCAAGCGTCAATTACGCGGTACGCAAATTCTTAATGCGTCAGATACCATCCATGTTAAACGTATGCTGAGGGCTAATTAAGATGGCAAGAGTTAAATCGGGGGTTACTGCCCACAAGCGCCACAAGAAAGTTTTAAAACAAGCCAAAGGTTATTATGGAGCGCGTAGCCGTAATTACCGTACAGCTATACAGGCTGTTACAAAAGCGGGTCAATATGCTTATCGCGATCGCAAAGTGAAAAAGCGTACCTTTCGCCAATTGTGGATTGCGCGTATTAATGCTGCGACTCGAGAACTGGATATCACTTATAGTCAATTTATTGCAGGCATGAAAAAAGCGGGAATTGAATTGGATAGAAAAGTGTTATCCGATTTGGCTATTCATGATAAACCAGCTTTTGCAGCTATTGTCGAACAGGCTAAAAAAGCCCTTTAATTATCTGTTGTAACGGGTAGGGACATACTTTAGTGTGGCTTCTTTTGGTCTGACTTTTGTTAAACCCAGATTATGCATTAGACTTCGTAATGAATACAAAAATGGCAATGAAAACAGGTGCTCGCGCAAGAACAATAAACGCAGGCATAGCCACCCTATGGTGAGTATTATTTTTCGAGCAAGCGCTTGTTTTTGAAGTCATTATTGTGTGTAATAGATTTCTAATGCATAATTTGGGTTAAAGTCAGGCTAAAACCTGGCATCTTATAGAATTAGTGTTTATTGCATTGAGATTATATGAGCGATATTGAAACCATTGCACAAAAATTATTGGAGCGCGTCAATAACGCGACAACAATAAAGGAATTAGAGTTAGAACGAGTTAACGCATTAGGAAAAAAGGGCGAGCTAACTCAACGCTTAAAGCAATTAGGGCAACTTGATAGCGAACAACGTCCCATCGTTGGTGCACAAATTAATAAAGTCAAACAAGCTGTACAAGAAGCACTGGAACAGCGTAGACAAATCTTGGGTGCCAAAGCCTTGAAAACTCAGCTGCAAATGCAGTCTATTGATGTCACTCTGCCAGGAAGGTCAACTCCTAAAGGCAGTTATCACCTCGTTTCACAAACCATTCAACGCATTAACGACTATTTTGTCAAATTGGGCTTTAACATTGAAAGCGGGCCTGAAATTGAAGACGATTTTCATAATTTTGAAGCGTTAAATATACCAGCACATCACCCTGCAAGGGCAATGCACGACACTTTCTATATTAACGAAAAACATGTGCTGCGCACTCATACATCACCAGTACAAATCCGCACCATGCAAAGTGCCGTTCAAAATAACGACCTACCTATTCATATTATTTGTCCAGGTAAAGTCTACCGACGTGATTCCGATATTACTCATACACCAATGTTTCACCAAATAGAAGGTTTAGTTGTGAGTGAAAATATCACCATGGGACATTTAAAATATACGTTGATTGAATTTTTAAAATATTATTTTGAAGCCGATTTAGAAGTGCGTTTTCGCCCTTCCTATTTTCCATTTACTGAACCATCGGCAGAAGTGGATGTACAATGCCAAAATTGTAAAGGCACAGGTTGCCGTATATGCTCGTATACTGGCTGGCTTGAAGTGCTGGGTTGTGGCATGGTGCACCCCAATGTTTTTAAAGCTTGTGGCGTTGATAATTCTTACAATGGTTTTGCTTTTGGGTTAGGTATCGAACGGCTGGCAATGTTGCGCCATGGTGTTTCAGATTTGCGTATGCTTTTTGAAAACGATACGCGTTTTCTTAAACAATTTTAAAAGGAGTTAAGAATTATGAAATTTAATGAAAAATGGTTGCGGGAATGGGTAAGCCCTGCCGTAGATACTGATACTTTAGTATCACAATTAACAATGTTAGGATTGGAAGTTGATGGTGTTGAAAGCATCAGTTATCCTTTTAGCAACGTGATTGTTGCACAAATTGACAGTATAGCAAAGCACCCCGATGCCGATAAATTAAAGGTTTGTCAAGTCAATACAGGCAGTGGAATTTGTCAAATTGTCTGTGGTGCACCCAATGTATACGAGGGTATGCATGTTCCGTTAGCTTTGCCTGGAGCTGTTTTAGGAGAAGAAGGGAATTCATTTAAAATCAAAAAATCCAAACTTCGTGGTGTGGCATCTGAAGGTATGTTGTGCGGGGCAGGTGAATTAGGTTTTGCCGATAAGGTTGATGGACTTTGGGATTTTGGTGAAAGCCTTGAATCCAGACAACAATTGGGAATGGTACTGGAAGATTATCTGCAACTTGACGACAACATTATTGAAGTAGATTTAACACCTAATCGCGGTGATTGTTTAAGTTTAAGGGGTATTGCCAGGGAAGTGGGTACGCTTAATCAAACCAGTTTTCAAATGCCATTTGAACAGCCCATTATTGAACCTACAATTTCACAACAATCCTTAAATATTGAATTAGATGCTGGGTATGCTTGTAGTCGTTATATAGGTAGATATATCCAAGGAGTTAATATCAATGCCCAAACACCGAAATGGATGGAGGACAAATTAAAACATGCTGGCGTGCGGTGTCATGATCCTATTATCGATGTAACTAACTATGTGTTGTTGGAGTTGGGTCAGCCCATGCATGCCTTTGATGCCGACAAACTAAGCTCCGAGCATATTGTAGTGCGTTGGGCAAAAGATAATGAATGGCTGACGACTTTAGATGGCAAGAAATTGCAAATTGAAACCAATACATTAGTCATAGCAGACAAAAATAAGCCGATTGCACTGGCAGGTGTTATGGGAGGATTGGAGACAGCAGTATCTGAAACTACCACCAATATTGTATTTGAAAGTGCTTTTTTTCACCCTTTGGCTATTGCAGGAAGAGCAAGGCAATACGGGTTGCACACTGATGCATCGCATCGTTTTGAGCGCGGTGTCGACCCTGATATTACGGAGTTGGCAATAGAGCGAGCCACTCAATTACTTATTGAAATTGCAGGTGGAGAAGCAGGTAAGTTATATGATGAAATTAATAGTCATCACCAACAAATATTAGAAAAACCTGGCATTGAATTTAAAATTGAAGAAGTAGAAAAACAGTTAGGCTGTCAAATTCAGACAGAGCAGTTTGAACAATGGTTTACAGATTTAGGCTTTACCGTAGATAAGCAAAGTGCTCAATGGGTTATTACTCCGCCGAGCTGGCGTTTTGATATTGAACAGCCAGAAGATCTGATTGAAGAAGTGGCAAGACTCTATGGCTACAACCACTTGCCTCTGCAACCGCTCCCTGCGATAAAAGACAGTCAATCGCGCGTCGTTAACAGCGAACAGCAATACCGCCAGCAAATGGTTGCAGCTGGTTTTAATGAAATTATCAGCTATAGCTTTATCAGTCCCGATATCAGCATTATTTTTGGAGGGAAAAACGATTCGATTACTGTCCAAAATCCATTGGCAGAAGACATGAGCATTATGCGTCATTCGTTAATTCCTGGGCTGGTAACGACGGCGCGCTATAATTTGAATCGACAGCTAGTTGATTTGAAATTGTTTGAAATTGGTCAGTGCTTTAGCAAGTTAGAGGAAAGTTTCACTTACACCAATCATATTGCTGGTTTATGGGCAGGCTCAAGAACACTTGAGCATTGGGATGGAAAGCAACAAGCTGTTGACTTTTATGATATCAAAGGTCAGCTTGAGAGTTTATTAGATGGTTTTATAACCTATCAAACAACTGATAGCGATAGCGTTTATCACCCTGGTCAATGTGCAAAGGTATTAATGAATGGTAAAGACATAGGACGAGTCGGTGCGATACATCCCAAAGTTTTAAAGGATTTGGATATTTCCCAGCCACTTTATTGTTTTGAAATTAATTTATTTGAAGTTGATGCAGTGAATGTTATCAAACAATATGCACCGATATCAGCATTCCCTTTGATTAGGCGTGACGTGGCATTTGAAATCGCTGAAAGTATAAATGTTCAAGCTGTTTTTGATAAAATTGACGAGCGTAGGCCACGTACATTAAATTCAATCAATGTATTTGATATTTATAAAGGAAAAGGTATTGCCGAGGGTCATAAAAGTGTTGCACTTAGCTTGATTTTTGGCAGCGATAAAAAGACACTAACGGATGAAGAGGTGCAAAAGCAAACTAATTTGATTGTTGATTGGTTAAAACAGCAATTCGACATTGTAATGCGATAATAAATCTTGCATAATTAATGCCGACTATGATGACTTTGAGAATAAAATATGTCTGGAGCTTTAACAAAAGCTGATTTAGCAGCAATGCTTTTTGATGAGCTAGGTCTTAATAAAAGAGAGTCTAAAGATCTTATTGAATGCTTTTTCGAAGAGATTAAATTGAGCTTGGAAAATTCAGAACCAGTGAAAATTTCTGGTTTTGGTAATTTTGCACTGCGCAGAAAAAGTGAAAGGCCTGGCAGAAACCCTAAAACGGGTAAAGAAGTGCAAGTGACAGCTAGAACTGTGGTCACGTTCAAATCTGGTCAAAAATTTAGAGAGCGAATCGCTAAGAAACAAAAAGATCTGCGTAAACGTAGTTAACGTATAGCCTTGAATCGACGCTTTTAGTTTGGAACCGAGTTTTTAAACTCGGTGTCAGGCTTTAGCTTTAGTCTGGCTCCCAAATAAACTAAAACAATAATAAATTAATATATACGTAATAACATGTTAGAACTCAGTAACAATAATGAATTGATGCCTATACCTGATAAAAAATATTTTACAATCGGCGAAGTAGGGGAATTATGCGATGTTAAACAGCATGTTTTAAGGTACTGGGAACAAGAGTTTGAGCACCTTTCCCCAATGAAACGCAGAGGTAACCGGCGCTATTATAAACAAAAAGACATTTTAATAGTAAGGCAAATAAAAGCGTTGCTGCAAGATGAAGGCTATACTATTTCAGGTGCCAGGCATCAATTAAACAATGGCAGCAAAGACAGTGATTACGCCAGTCAAAAAATATCAGAGTTAGAACAAATCATCAGAGAGCTACAAGAAGTTATCGACGATCTTTCAAAATAATGTTAAATTTCGGGGCGTAGCGCAGCCTGGTAGCGCACCACACTGGGGGTGTGGTGGTCGCAAGTTCAAATCTTGCCGTCCCGACCAATTTTAATAAATAAACCCAGATTATGCATTAGAAACCTACTACATCCAAAAATGGCTACTGAACAGGCTTTAAGCGAATATCAACTGCGCGATGGTATTATGCGTAAGAAACCCAAAGGTAAGGCAATGAGTCATTGGAATAAAGTTCGCAACCGTCTGATTAGCAAAAAACGATTTGTCACTGAATCCTTTTCCGTTACTATTTTAAAATAGAGAATTTACCAAACCATAAATGCAGCAAGCCATCATTGAAACAGAACCCAAAAAACCGATTACAAAGCCTGAGCCGCGCTTTGTGGGGTCTTTAACATAGTTCCAGGCGTAGAGTTCGCGACCTACCAGGAAAAATATACCAAAAATAGCCGCGATATCTGCGCGATAAACTTCACTGCAAATATACATAAGCGGTAATACAATAGGCAGTTGCTCAAGTGTATTCGTTTGAACTCGATATACTCGTTCGAACATTTCATCACCACTGGTTGCAGGAGCTTTAATGCCTGATTTTTGCCTGGAAAGACCTGTTTTTATGATAAATACGCAGTATTGAATAATGATAAGAAAGGCGACAAAGTGTACAAAGTAGATAGTGTTCATAATGACTCTTTATGGTTTTCGAGCGCTGATAATAGCACGAATTGGTGCTGGGTATCCTTCTATGGTTAGCTTGGAATCGTTTTTATCTAAAAACTCAGTGAGCGAATGAAATTTCATCCAGGGTGTTTGGCGTTGTTCTTGAGTGGTTGTAGCGGTAATATCAATCAATTCAATATCTACAAACTTACATCGTCTTAACCACTGTAGTAGCAAGTCTGTATTTGGAATAAACCAAACATTAGGCATTGCCGCATAGCGCTCTTGTGGGAAAAGAAGTATTTCATTTTCTACAATAAGCGTTTCTAAAATAAGTTGCCCACCAGACTTTAAGGCATTGAAGCATTGATTTAGATGTTCGATAGGTGATTTTCGATGATAGAGTATTCCCATTGATAGTACCGTATCAAACACTTGCAATTTTTCAGGTAATTGTTCAATGCCAATAGGCAGCATATGAATAGGTGGGTTTTGCCAATTGGAATGCTGAGTCAGTAAGCGTTTAATCATATAAAATTGAATGATAAAGCGTAGCGATGGATCAATGCCTATTAACATTTCCGGGTTTCGAGATAACATACGGTACATAAAATAACCGTTGCCACAACCTATGTCTAGTACTCTTTTGTGGGTTAAATCGTCAACTAGTTTTTCGATACGCTGCCATTTCCAGTCTGAGCGCCATTCAGTATCAAGTTTGATGTTGTGGATCTCAAAAGGTCCTTTGCGCCAGGGAATTAAACATTTTAATGCAGCTTCCAGTTGTGTATTAATCTGCGATGACGAAGCGCCAATCAAGACTTTATTACTCAATTCGACAACGGTGGTTTGAAGTTCAGGTATTTGTTCTAAAGCACTTAACCATTTTGTCAAATCACCGTAGCGTTGGTGGTTATAACCACTGCGAATATGATAAAGTAGTTGTTCTGCCCAGCGGTTAAAACTGGGTTTGTTTAGCATCCATTGGTACAGTTTTGAATAATCAATGTGAGTGTGGGGGTTCATTCTTGTATTCTACTGTTTTGTATTAACATTAACTAGAGACTAAAGAATTATGTACGATTTATTTGTAATAGGTGGTGGTTCTGGTGGTGTTAGAGCCGCTCGAATGGCTGCAAACAGGGGGTTGAATGTAGTAATTGCTGAAGAGCGACATTGGGGAGGTACCTGCGTCAATGTCGGTTGCGTACCAAAAAAACTGTTCGTGTACGCAGGTATTTTTGCACATGAATTTAAAGACGCCAAACATTATGGTTGGCAACTGCCTCCACTTGATGAACTGCTAGAAAATTTTGATTGGCAAAAACTGGTCAGCAATAAAAACAGGGAAATAAGCAGGCTTAATAGCATCTACATTAATATGCTAAACAATGCGGGGGTGACCATGCTTAACGGCAGAGCAAAAATTACTGGTGCGAATAGTGTTGAAGTTAAAGGTGAAATTTATCAAGCCAAACATATATTAATCACCTCTGGCACTATGCCCTGGAAGCCGCAAATTGAAGGCGCAGAATATACTATTACATCCGACGATGCGTTTTTTCTTGAGTCGCTGCCCTCCAGAATGACGATAGTAGGGGCAGGCTATATTGCGTTGGAATTTGCTTGTATTTTTAATGCTTTAGGTGTTGATGTCACCGTGATATATCGGGGTAGTGAATTACTTCGCAACTTTGACCCTCATATTCGCAGCGAAGTGACTGAAAACTTGCAACGCAACGGTATCGCAATAAAATTTAATACCAATATATCGGCAATTCGCAAAAAGGATTCAGAGTTAGTGTGCGAATTAAAAGAAGGTGGTAAATATGCGACAGATTCAGTGTTTTATGCCATTGGACGTAAACCCAATATTGAAAATTTATTTGCTGAAGGATCAGGTCCAGCATTTGATGAGCGTGGTTTTATAGCAGTTGATGAGCATTTTCAAACCTCTAGCCCTGGCGTGTATGCCTTGGGCGATATTATCGGTAGAGTGGAATTAACACCTGTTGCAATTGCCGAGGCGATGCAATTAATTGACTATATTAAAACCGGTACTAATACAGTATTGGATTACAGTAAAATCGCTACAGCGGTATTTGTTATGCCAGAAGTTGCACAAGTTGGTCTTAATGAAGACCAAATCAAACAACAAGGTATTAAAGCTGATGTCTATCTTTCCAAATTTAAGTATTTAAAACATACCTTGACTGATAGTGAAGAGAAAGTTTTAATGAAATTATTGGTTGATTCAAGCTCAGGCGAAGTGTTGGGGGCACATATGGTAGGACCGCATTCTGCTGAAATGATGCAGGGCATTGCAATTGCAGTTAATGCAGGGTTAACCAAGCAACAATTTGATGCAACTGTTGGTATTCACCCCAGTATTGCAGAAGAGTGGGTTACGATGAGAGAACCCAGCTACAGCGTATAACAATATGTAAAACAATATTTCAATGATTAAAATTTTCAGTGCCATATTAGGCTTTAGTCTATTAGGAGGCTTTAGTCTATTAGGTTTTTTAGGTATTTTTATTGGCTGGTTTGCCGGTTCAGTGCTAGAGCGTTACCTGCAATATGGCAGTGGAGGGGTCAATCCATTTACAGCGCAGCAGCGGCAGCAAACCTTTTTAAAAAGTTTGTTTCAATTAGCTGGTCGTCTTGCTAAAGCTGATGGGCATGTTAACCAGGATGAAATCGATCATGTCGAACAACTAATGACACAAATGGGGATGAATCCTCATACCCGTCAACAGTCCATCAATTATTTTCGCGAAGGTGCTCAAGGTCAGTTTGATATTGATGGTTGTCTGCATGAGTTTATCCAGGTATGCGGCAGCACCAGGCATTTACGTCAGACACTATTAACTTATTTAGTGTCCTTAGCTTATTCCGATGGTCAATTGGATAATAGCGAGCGCATTATTTTAGAAAAAATTGCCAATGCATTAGGAATGGGACGATTACAGTTTGATACATTCATGCGAATGTACGAGAATCAGCAGCGCTTTTCGCAATCAGGTTATTCGCATTCTGGATATTCTCGCTCGGCTGGCGTTAATCCTCAAACGCAATTAAATAATGCTTACGCAGCTTTAGGGGTACAACCTTCAACTACCGATAAAGATATCAAGAAAGCCTATCGAAAATTAATGAGCCAGTACCATCCCGATAAATTAATGGGGCAAGGTGTGCCAGAAGATATGCTCAAAGTTGCCACTGAAAAGTCAAAGGAAATACAAGCAGCTTATGACCTCATTAAGAAGCATCGAGGATAATATTCCAAAAGATCCTATTATTGATATCTACCTGGATTCAATATGGATGGTTAAAGGTTTAAGCGAATATACACTGGCTTCGTATGGTAGTGATTTAAAAAATTTTTCAAATTGGTTACAAGTACGCCAATCCAGTTTAAGCGATGCCAGTCCAGCTGATGTGCAGAATTATTTGGGCTATTTACTCACACTAAAGCGGAGTATTCGTTCAACTTCGAGGTTGGTATCTTGTTTGCGGGGTTTTTATTTATGGATGAAGCAGCAAGGGAGAATTGTTGAAAACCCTATGCAAAATATTAAAAGTGCAAAAATGTCAAACTTATTACCTAAAGGCTTATCTGAAGACGAAGTGAATCGTTTGTTAGCTGAACCCAAAGTTGATATTGCTATTGAATGTCGCGACAAAGCCATGCTTGAATTACTTTACTCTTGTGGCTTGCGAGTTACAGAATTGGTTACCATTCGCATTGATCAAATAAATTTACGGCAAGAAGCGTTGCGAATTATGGGTAAAGGCAGTCGGGAACGGATGATTCCTATGGGCCCTAATGCCAGTGAATGGGTTCGAACCTACTTAAATAAAGCGCGAAAAGAGCTTTTAATACAGCCCAGTGATGTATTGTTTATCAGCAAACAGGGAAAAGGCATGACCCGCCAGACATTTTGGCATCGAATCAAACAATATGGGTTGCGTGCCAATATTGAAACTTCCATTTCGCCACATACCATGCGACATGCTTTTGCCACCCATCTGCTCAATCATGGAGCAGACCTGCGAGCGTTACAAATGATGCTGGGGCATAGCGATTTATCAACCACACAAATTTATACCCACGTGGCGAGAGAACGTTTAAAGTCGCTACATAAAAAACATCACCCTAGAGGGTAGTGTAGTTTTGTTTCTACTCTTTTGGAAGATTTGTATCGTTTGTTTGATTTTATCACTTATAATGACATTGTGTTCAACCTTAATTTTTAATGACGAGAGAACCATTATGAAAAAATTATTAATTCCTAAAGCTATAATTATAGCTTTATTCACGCTTTTAGGTAGTCTTACCTACGCTGGTGATTTGAACCTTGATGATAATGGTGTTGCCATCAGAGGCTATGATCCTGTCGCTTATTTTTTCGATGATAAGGCCGTCCAGGGTAGCTCTAAATATACAGCTGCTTATAAAGGGGCCATCTATCATTTCGCATCAAAAGTAAATCGTGATACTTTTAAAATTGACCCTAAAAAATATGCTCCACAGTATGGTGGTTACTGTGCTTTTGGTGTTACCAAACATCGCAAATTTGACGCTGACCCAGAAGCGTGGAAAATTGAAGATGGCAAGTTATATCTAAACTATAACAAAAAGGTACGGGGTATATGGTTGGAGAATCTCGAAGAGAATATCGAAAGTTCTGACGAAATTTGGCCTGAAATCAAGACGAGTTCTGACCACTACTTAAAAGAGCGCAGTTAATTTTAACTGCCATAAAAAAGAGAGCTTCGGCTCCCTTTTTTTATGGTTTGAAAAACTACCTTGTTATCAGATAGTGAATATAAATCACGGCATCTCGAATGTCGAATATAAATGAAAATATAATAACTGCGGTCATGATACCACTCCAAATGGCAAACGCTGTTTTTTCACCCATAAAAGGTTTGGTTTTAAGTAAACAATAGAGGGCAGGTGACCAAAAGATTAAATGCAATAAAGCAACAAAGCCTGATAGCGGTAAGACGTCAAATGTGGATGTAATAACATTCTTTGCAATCATAGACCCTAGAAAACCCCCTACTACCCAGCGAGCCAGCGAATGTTTCCATACAAATAGTAGGCCGGCAGCGAAGCTTCCCAGCATAATGTACAGCCATATTTGCACCCATTGGGGAGAATTGGCAGCACCTTGGGAGTCCCATAACTCTAAAGCAGCATTGCCACTTGGAATATCATTGGCTAACAGAATTACTGGTAAGAATAATAAGTTAATTAGAAGAAGTTTTAAATTGCGGTGGGTCATGAGTAAGTCTTTAAATAAATTAATAACGTGTTTAATTTAATTTTAAAATGGATTGAAGTCAACAATATGTGCAGCTCGGTTACTTAATTGAGTGAAAAAACTAATCCACCTAAAATACCGAGCAAATATGTGGCACAGGGAGATGCCACCGAGTCAGATCGGTCGCGAGCCATTGAAACACAAGAAAATTTGCATATTTTCGCTGGTATTTCAATGGTGACCAATAAAATATCCAGGAGCGATATTTTATTGCGAGGTTAATAGTGTAATAGCAACGCTAGTATTTTCAGTCGTTGAGCAAGTAGGGAACGGTTTTGAGGTATTGCAAAGGGTGTCCAGGTTTAGTATATGCGAGATAAAAAGAATAAAAATCAAGAAGTGGTTTTTACAACCTAGTAGAATAATGTAATAATTATGCTAAATTTAAAATGTAAAAGAGAAACATGTCTGTCTTTAAAACTGCTTGCTGGCTATTCATTTCGCTAGTTGTTGTGTCAATATTATTGACGAAGATTGAATTAACTTTGAGTGCTATGCAATGGGTAGCGCTCAAACAATTATTCATTATTTATGTGTTATCTTGCCTGCTTTGTTACATTGTTAGTACTGTCGTTGATAACTATAGCCAAGTTGACAAGCTATGGTCAATTATGCCTGTTATTTATGCATGGGTTATTGCACATCACGGCGGCTATACTCCAGTTTTAATCGTAATGGCAGTGTTGGTGAGTATGTGGGGTACACGCTTAACCTATAACTTTAACAGACGTGGTGGTTACAATTGGAAGTTTTGGACAGGTGAGGAAGATTACCGCTGGTCGATAGTACGACAGAAGCCTGAATTTCAAAATAATATTGTCTGGACATTGTTTAATTTGCTCTTTATCTGTTTTTATCAAATGGGTTTAATTTTACTATGCACATTGCCAATGTTATTGGCTATGGAAATTTCGGAAATTTCTATAACACATTGGGTGATTGTTGCTTTAATTATAGTGACTCTATTTATTGAAACAGTCGCTGACCAACAACAATGGAATTTTCAACAAGATAAATTGCAAAAAAAACAAGCCAATAACAGTTATGAGAACTTTATTCGGACAGGGTTATGGGCAAAAGTTCGACATCCTAATTACAGTGCAGAACAAATGATATGGATTTTATTTTACTTATTAGGTGCGAGTGTTAGTGGGCAATGGATAAACTGGACCATTGTCGGGTGCATTTTGTTAGTGGTACTGTTTATTAATAGCGCTAAATTCTCCGAAAGCATTACTCTTGAAAAATACCCGGAATACTCCGAATATCAACAATCTGTGCCGTTATTTATTCCTGATTTATTCACTAAATAAACAAGAGTCAAAACATTAAAAAACCAAAGTGAAAATCAACGAGATACATATTTATCAAAAGGATTTACCTATTATTGATGGTCCTTATGTGATGTCGACCATGGTGCTTAGCAGTGTTGACACCACCATTGTCAGATTAGTGGCAGATAATGGGTTGACAGGGTGGGGCGAGGTTGCGCCATTAGGGTCTTTGTACCAACCGCAACATGCTCTTGGTGCAAGGGCTGCTATATCAGAAATTGCGCCGAGTATGATTGGCGCATCTTGCTTAACGCCGTTATTACTCATGTATAAGATGGATAATTTGTTAAATGGTCATAATTATGCTAAATCAGCCATTGAAATGGCCGTTTTAGATTTATTGGCAAAACACTATAATATTCGAGTGTGTGATTTATTGGGAGGCGCAGTTGTAGAGCAATTGCCAGGTTATTATGCTATCAGTAAAGGTGAACCAGATGAATTAGCGCGTTTGGCGCAGGAGAAAGTTGAAAATGGCTATAAGCGTATTCAAATTAAAGTTGGCGGGCGTGATGTTGCCATTGATATTGCTGTGATCCGCAAGGTGTGGGAGCAGGTAGGCAGTAAAGTACAAATTATTGTCGATGCAAACCGCGCAATGACAGCTAACCAGGTGTTGCGATTAAGCATTGGTTGTCGAGATTTGCCTATAACTATTGAGCAGCCTTGCAATACGCTGGAAGAAATTGCTTCCATTCGGTCGCAAATTCCTCACCCCATTCATATTGATGAAAACCTGGAAAAACTCAACGACGTACTGCGAACGATTTCTATGAATATCTGTGATGGTTTTTGTTTAAAAATATCGCGCATGGGTGGTTTGAATACTATGGCAACCATTCGCAATATTTGTTCTGCGCGCAATATTCCCCACACCTGCGAAGACTCTTGGGGTGGCGACATTACCGCTGCTGCAACGCTGCATATAGCAGCTACTGTGAAACCAGAACTGTTAGAAGGCGTATGGACAGCAGGTAGTTATATTAAACAAAATTATGACCCTGAAAACGGTATTAATATAAGCAATGGTCACTACCAATTACCAAAAGGGACTGGACTTGGTATTAGCCCTGATGAAAGCAGAATTGGCAATTGCGTTGCATCTTTTTCCTAGCGATAAACAAGAGATATTTACATGAGCATGCGAACACTTTCCTTAACTGAGATTGAAGATTTAACCAGGCGTGCACTATCAAATTGCGGCGCTACTGGCAAGCAATTAGATTGGGTGGTTAAATCGGTTGTCGATGCCGAATGTGATGGTATTCGAACCGTAGGGCTGTCATATTTACCGCTTTATTGCGGACATTTACAAGCAGGTAAACTCAATAAAAATGCAGAGCCTTGTTATCAGCAAATTGCGCCATCCATTATTGAAGTCAATGCTGATAGAGGCTATGCCCATGCAGCTTATGCCGAAGCAGAACAAGACTTTTATGCACTTGCCAAACAACAAGGTATTGCCTGTTTGTCAATTGTCGAGTCCTATACTGCGGGTGTCTTGGGATGGTTTGTGCAGCGAATTGCCGAATCGGGTTTAATTGGTATTGGTGTTGCTAACTCGCCATCTGCGGTTGCTCCTGCGCCTGGTGCCAACCCGTTTTTCGGTACCAACCCTATGGCGTTTGCAATACCGCGTTCTGACAATTTTCCGATTGTTGCCGATATGGCTACCAGCCAGGTCGCGTTGGTAACGATTAAAAAAGCAGCGGCAGAAGAGCGTCCGATTCCATTGGGTTGGGGTTACGATGATAAAGGTGAGTTGACTACAGATGCGGCGGCGGTTATTAATGGCGGTGCTCTGGCGCCAGCTGGTGGTTACAAGGGGTTTTTGCTGGGTTTGCTGGTTGATGTATTAGCTGGTGTTATCGCTGGACCAAATTGTTCGTTCACTGCTCCCGTGTTCAAAAATAATGAAGGTGGAGAGCCTCGGGTAGGGCAGTTTTTTATGGCAATTTCACCAGATGCATTTGGTTCTGGGGCCGATTATTCAAACCGTTTAGAATATTTGCTTACGGCACTTAGCTGTGAGCCAGGTGTGCGCTTGCCAGGTGATAGACGCCATGAATTTCGCCAACGGGTAATGACCCATGGCGTGGAAGTGCCACAAGATTTACTCTCTAAATTAGAGACTTTTGCTAACGCCAATGCCTGACCACCGACAATCTGGCATCTGATTTCCTGTTAATGAACAATTGAGTGATTACTATGAGCTATTTCAACATGACGATTCGTTTAATATTATTATTTTTTTGTATTACAGCCTTTGCAAATACAGAAGCGAAGTTAACGGATATTGAACAATCCATGGTGAAATGGATTGATGGCAAACAAGACCTCATTCTCAAAACTCTGACTCAGCACGTTAATCACAACACGGGAACCGATAATATTCAAGGAATCAATGAATACAGTTCAATGCTTGAAAAAGAGTTACAATCACTTGGTTTTGATACGCATAAGGTTAGTCACGGCTATATAGATATTCCTACTTGTGAAGGTAAACAACTAAATTTTGCCGATAGTTTAGTTGGCTCACTCAAGGGTAAGTCAAGGAATAGGTTATTGCTCAATGGTCATATGGACACGGTGTTTTCATTAGATGATGACTTTCAAACGCTAACTGTAGAAGAGAACGGTGTATTACATGGTCCTGGTGTGGTGGATATGAAAGGTGGCATTGTGGTGATGTTATATGCCATGCGGGCTTTGCATCAGGCAGGGCAACTTCAAAAGGCCAATATTTCTGTACTCTTTAATGGTGATGAAGAAATTGGTTCACTGGGATCAAGAGCGTTAATAGAAGAAATGGCACAAAAGCACAATATAGGGTTAGTGTTTGAAGGAACTTATCAAAACCGTATGACTAGTGCTCGTAAAGGTCTGGGGCAGGTGCGACTGATGGTAGAAGGTAGAGAGTCTCATGCTGGTGGCGCTCACAGTGAAGGGGTTTCAGCCAACCGTGAATTGGCTCATAAAATTGTTGATATTGAAAAAATTACGGATTATGAACAAAAAATCACCGTCAATACAGGTGTTATGCAGGGCGGTGAAAAGCGCAATACGGTAGCAGGCTGTGCCGATGCCTATATTGATATGCGTTTTCCAACAGCCAAGGCAGGAAGGCAAATGTTGGAACAAATACAAATAATTGCCGAAAAGCAATATAACATTAACCCTAAATACCCTAATTTAGCTACCACAACTTTTTGGGGTAAGCTTCATCGACCAGCCAAATCCAAGCATCCTGTTGTCGATAATATTATTCAGGAAGCGATGAAATTATCTTTGGTATTGGGTGAACCAATATTAGGCGATAATTATTCAGGTGGTGGTACGGATGGTTCTATTGCACAAGGTGTCGGGCTGCCAACAGTTGATAGTTTGGGTCTTGATGGAGTAGGGTTTCATTCATCGCGCGAGCGAACAACTATTAAAAGTCTGGTTGCCAGAACGAAGTTGGCGGCTGTGTTGTTAAATCGATTAATTGAGTCTGATTAACACAGGTGCTAGACTGAACGAACAGGCGCCATGCTTTAGCAGAGAACTACGCTAAAGTGTGGTACCTGGTATTTATGCTTTTTGCGATAGCTTCCTTCTTTGTGACTTTTTTATTAAATAAAGACTACAAATCAAATCTATCCAGGCGCATTACTTTAACCCAAGCATTCACAAAGTTATTGACAAATCGTTGCTGCGAATTGTTAAACGCATAGGTTTCAGCAATAGCCCGCAATTCAGTGTTAGAACCAAAAATCAAGTCCACAGGTGTTGCGGTAAATTTGACTTCGCCAGTTTTGCGGTCAATACCTTCATAAATTCCTTCGTTACCTGCTTTGCGCCATTTAGTGGACATATCCAGTAAATTAACAAAGAAATCATTATTTAGGCTGTCGATTTGATTGGTGAAGACACCATGGCTATTATTCGGATCACTGTTGGTATTGAGTGAGCGCATACCACCTATTAATACCGTCATCTCAGGAACGGTTAAATTTAATTGATCAGCGCGGTCAACCAGCATCTCAGTAGGCGATTTGTAATTAGCGTTTACATTATAATAATTGCGAAATGCATCGGCATTAAGTTCAAGCAGTGAAAAAGAGGCAACATTGGTTTTCTCTAGTGTAGCGTCGCCACGCCCAGCAGCAAATGGTACTTCAATTTTTACTCCAGCATTGGAGGCTGCTTTTTCTATGGCAGCAGCGCCTCCTAGTACAATTAAATCGGCAAGAGATATTTTGCGCCCTTTAGCATTAAACTCGGTTTGAATGGATGTTAATTTACCTAGCACTTTAGCCAATTGTTCAGGGTTATTTACTTGCCAGTCTTTTTGCGGCGCAAGAGCAATACGAGCACCGTTGGCGCCGCCGCGCATATCACTGGCACGGAAACTGGAAGCTGATGCCCAGGCAGTAGTAACTAACTCAGAAATGCTTAACCCAGATTTAAGTATCTTTTTCTTTAAATTCGTAATATCTCTGGCATTAACCTGTTCATAATTTGGAGCAGGAACAGGGTCTTGCCAAATAAGTTCATCACTTGGCACCTCGCTGCCAAGGAATCGGGCTCTTGGTCCCATGTCTCTATGCGTAAGCTTATACCATGCTTTAGCAAATGCTAGGCGATATTCTTCAGGGTCTGCTAAAAAGCGTTCGGCTATTGCACGGTATTTGGAATCAGCTTTCAATGCCAAATCAGCCGTAGTCATGACAGGAGAGTTATACTTGTCTTTGATGTGAGCATCGGGAACGGATTGGTGCAAAGACTCATCGGTTGGAATCCATTGTATAGCACCCGCAGGGCTTTTGGACTGTTTCCATTCATGTTGCAATAAGTTGGATAAATACAGTGTTGTCCATCTGGTTGGGGCTTGCGTCCAGGCGCCTTCTAAACCACTGGTGGTTGTATCTTCTGAATGGCCTTTGCCACAGCGGTTTTTCCAACCTAATGCCTGGTCTTCGGTCGGGGCGGCAGCAGGTTCTACTCCAACACAATCAGCAGGTTTTCTGGCACCGTGCATTTTCCCAAAAGTGTGGCCACCAGCTATTAATGCGACAGTTTCTTCGTCACTCATTGCCATACGACCAAAGGCGACGCGAATATTTCGCGCTGAACCTTCCGGGTCAGGTACGCCTCTTGGTCCTTCGGGGTTAACGTATATTAAACCCATCTGAGTAGCGCCTAATGGGCGTTTGAGCTCGCCTTTGCTGTTGTGACGGTCACTGGCCAGCATTTCCACTTCAGGTCCCCAATAAACAAGATCAGGTTCCCAGTCGTCAGTGCGTCCACCAGCAAAGCCATAGGTTTCAAACCCCATGTTTTCAAGTGCTACATTACCCGCTAAAATTATTAAATCAGCCCATGATAGGGATTCACCGTATTTTTGTTTGACAGGCCAAAGCAGGCGGCGCGCCTTGTCGAGGCTAGCATTATCAGGCCAGCTGTTAAGTGGGTCAAAGCGCATTTGACCACCATCGCTACCACCGCGACCATCAAGGGTGCGGTAAGTGCCAGAGCTGTGCCACGATAAACGAATAAACAAAGGCCCATAGTTACCCCAGTCGGCTGGCCACCAGTCTTGCGAATTGGTTAGTACGCTGTCGACATCTTTTTTGACTTGCTTTAAATCTAAAGCATTAAACGCTTTGGCATAGTCAAAGTCATCGCCATAAGGATTGGAGCGGTTGTCGTGGTCGCGAAGTTGTGATAAGTCTAATTGGTCAGGCCACCAAAATTGGTTGGTTTTTGCACTGTCTTTGGCTGTGCCAGAACCAGCAGTTCCTTTAGGTTTGCTGACAGGAGAATCATTTTGACCAATGGCGACTTCTGCGCTTAGGGTTAAAATCAATAAAGAAAAGATGGATAAATAATTAATTCTATTCATGATTCATTCGAAAGATATGTGGTTTAACGGAGAAAAACATTATACTGCTTTGATTAAGCATCGTCTAGATTTTATTGGTACTAATCTGGGTTAAATTGTTACACTTTGTCCGTAGCCCATCGGTAGTAATTTAATTGAGTCGGTTCATATTTGGGTCAAACGGGGCTAATGCTCGTTTGCTAATAGCCTATTATTCGGCTATTATTTGCTTACTTAGTTAACCTGACAATAAAATATTGCTCATGTATATTTTGATTGATTTCTATTGAAGTACTAACGAAAATATGCGAACTTTAATTGTGTTTCAAGGGCTTGCAACCAAGTTCTCGCCCATCGGTGGCACTTTCCTGAGTCACATACTTTCATAACGAATTAATATAGGTAAAGAGCTTTGCATAATGTGTCACGAGCGATGTCAAGACAAGGCAAATTTGAACGAAAAAGCGAACTTTGGGGTAGTAAATGAGCATTTTGAGCGAAAATTTAACGCTGTATTGACAAGCGCAGTAATTATACAAAACTCTCAGGTAGTGATGTCAAATTTAAAAGAACTAGCAATGCAAAGTGACGTTTTGAGACACAACCATTCACAAAATGCTTTTTACCAGTTTTTACAATGGGCAATTTTTCAAATTTAAAAGAACTGTATCGTTAATCGGTACACCTACAGCTATTTATCTACTTGTAATTAACGGAGTATCTATCGCCCTTGCTACATATTCTGTTATCGTATTGCTCGGTTTAGCATTCTTGTTTTTTGAATGGCTGATTCCCTATCGTAAACAATGGAATAAACCCAGCGGCGACTTGGTTAATGATTTTACCAGCGGAACAGTTGCTTATATTTTGTTGCCAATTATTCTTAAACCACTGTATTTAACGCTACTGGTTAGTGCTGCTATTTGGTTGGCATCTAACTGGGGTGGCTCGCTGTGGCCTTTCGATTGGCCAATTGTACTACAGGTAATATTGTTGTTGTTACTGGGCGATGCAGGTCGCTATTGGGGGCATCGGCTTGCACATGAAGTGCCTTTTTTGTGGCGGTTTCACGCCGTTCATCATTCGGCAAAACGCCTGTGGTGGTGGAATGCTACTCGCCAACACCCCATTGATAAAGCCTGGTTTACTTTTACAGAAATGTTGTTTCCTGTATTGCTGGGTGCAGACGGTATTGCATTGACGCTTTATTATGGTGTAACAGCTGTATGCGGTTTTTCTCAACATTGCAATATTCATTTAAAACTTGGTATATTTTATTGGTTCTTTAATGTGGTGGAATTACATCGTTGGCATCATTCCAAAAACATCTCTGAATCAGACAATAATTACGGTAACAATCTGATTATTTATGATCGTTTGTTTGGAACATATTATCATCCAGAGCGACAAGGTGAATCGGCAAGACAGGTAGGAGATATTGGTTTACTTAACCCGGATTACCCGCAAAATTATTTTGGGCAATTGGCCGCTCCATTTAAGAAGGGGCTGGACAAGGCAAGTAAGTAGCAGATAGATAGCTTTACATAATTAGTAAACGTGACGTAAATGAGCATCGAAGAAATTATGCTGAAATCCGAATTCAGACGCACTGGTTTAGGAACCAGACTTATGGAATCCTTTGAGGTATGGTGTAAGGCAGAGGGAGCTGTCCTGTCAGCCCTAGCTACATGTAGGGCAAGTGAATTTTATGAGGCTATAGGGTATGAAAAATCAGCAACCTACTATCGGCGTTTATTGTAATCGTAATGTGCGAGGCTAAAAAGTTGAAGAAAGTGTTAATTTTTGGTAATTCGGGTTCAGGAAAATCTACTTTGGCAAAGAAACTTTGTGAGTTAGACGGATTATCTCATTTAGATTTAGATTTAGATATGTTAGCATGGCAATCAACAATGCCACCCAAAAGGAAGTTATTAGAGGATTCTAAAAAATATATTTCTGAATTTATGAGATTGAACCCAGGTTGGGTGATTGAACCTAGATTCCGTAGTTGAACCTGGAATTTACAGTTATTTTCAGGAAATAATGCAAGGCATGGCTTGCAGGTAATGGTTGTAGCCCTTACCAAAAGCCATAACGCAGCAGTGTGAACTGAAAAGGGCTGTAAAGCCAGGTAGCGGTTTGTAATTCACTTATGAAGTGAATCGAAGAATAAGCGTTTATCAATAACATTCAAACTCTTAGAAGTGAAATTAGCGTTCAACTGCGGAATCTAGGTTGAAGGATGCTACACCGATTTACTTGAAATAGCGGAGCCATATTCAAGTGAAATAATATTTATGAAACTACCAGTTGATATTTGCATTGAGAACGCTAAAGAGCGACCTTGGGAACCTCATAAATATGAATCTAAAGAGGCGCAAGATAAAAATCTAGGTATGCTTATTAATTGGATATCAGATTATTATCTGAGACATGATACCTTTTCTGAGTATGCCCATTGCAAATTTTATGAAAAGTATAATGGCTTAAAACGCGTGGTTACTACAAATGAGTAAAGCGCAACAAAGAAATCCAGTACGTCCCAGCCACAAATGACCCCCAGCAGGCTGCTCCTGCGGTGTAGCTGTTGATTTACGCGTTAGACCACTATGAAATGAAACTACGAAATGGAAAGTTTAAAATTTTGTGATAACTTCCTTTTCTCGCAAAATGAGTACAAGAGCTGAAAGCCAGGTTAAGCATGCCAAGATAAATAAAGCAGGGCCTACTTGAACCACGTCGCCATTAACAACACCCGTTGGGTTTACTCCAAGTGGTGTGAAAAGATGAAAGAAAATGGCTCCAGTCATTATTATCATTGCAATAAATGCAGGTATTAATCTTAAAATTTTCTTGGGTTCTTCTTTGTTAGCAGACATAACTTCCGTAGCGGTAGCAACAATTAACCATATTCCAACGACAAGTTCCACTAACCCTATCAGAACACCTCCATACGCAGCAAAGGCATCTCCTGCAAATGAAAAGATTGTAGTATTCATCCAGTCTCCAATTTTTGTGAAAATCAGTTGGGTGTGCGGGTGACTGGTAAATTTATACGGAAGAGATTGTACGAATACAAAGGTAATAAAAATTGACAAAATCCAGGTGACATTCGCATTCTTATTACTAAACATATTTTAGCTCTCATTTCTAGTTAAACAATCTACAATACAGTGACTTACTAGGACTGCAGTTAAACAATTGAAGGCTATAATACATTATTATTTAACCACTAACAACTATTATTCATTGGGTATGAAAATACCGAACTAATAGGTAGCACAAGGAAATGCCACCGACGAGCGATATTTTATTGCCAGGTTAACAGATTCCTTCTAATCTGGTATAAATGGTGGAGAAAATTATTGGTTGTGGTGCATTTGTAAAGTAAAATATGGTTATCTTTTAATCCAGTCAACAAACATTAGTGAGTTAATAGCAAAAAATGAATTCCCTATCATCCACCGACAATCAAGCACTAACAACTATTCCTCATTATATCAACGGCAAACATGTTGCAGACAATGGCAGGCTTGGCGATGTATATAACCCTGCACTTGGTGTAGTAGAGAAAAAAGTTGCACTTGCGAGTTGCTCGGAAGTGGAAAGTGCTATTCAAGCAGCTGCAGATGCATTTCCCAAATGGTCTGCTACTTCGCCTGGGCGACGCGCACAAATCATGTTTGCATTTCGTGATTTAATTAAGCGTAATATGGACGAGCTGGCAACATTAGTCACTAATGAGCATGGCAAAACCATTGAAGATGCCAAAGGTTCTATTACGCGAGGCCTGGAAGTGGTGGAATTTGCTTGCGGTATTTCACAGTTGCTTAAAGGTGATTATAGTGCCAGTGTTTCCAGTGGTGTTGATAGTTGGAATATGCGTCAACCGTTGGGAGTGTGTGTAGGAATTACACCATTTAATTTTCCAGCAATGGTGCCAATGTGGATGTTTCCACTAGCTATTGCCTGCGGAAATACTTTTGTGTTGAAGCCATCAGAGCGTGATCCATCGTGCCCATTACGACTAGTGGAACTGATGTCTGAAGCTGGTTTGCCAGATGGAGTGTTGAATATGGTAAACGGTGACAAAGAAGCAGTTGATACTTTACTGCATGATTCACGTGTTCAAGCTGTAAGTTTTGTTGGTTCAACTGCTGTAGGTGAATATATTTACCACACAGGCTGTGCCAACAATAAACGTATACAGGCATTGTGTGGGGCTAAGAATCACATGGTTGTAATGCCCGATGCAGACATTGACCAAGTGGTCGATGCTGTTATTGGGGCGGCTTATGGTTCGGCGGGAGAACGCTGTATGGCTATTTCGGTAGTGGTTGCAGTAGGCGATGAGGCAGCAGATGCAGTGATAGCGAAATTATTGCCAAAATTAGACGCGTTAAAAGTTGGCCCTGGCGATGACCCTATAAGTGAAATGGGGCCTGTTATTACTCCTGATGCTAAAGCACGTATAGAAAGTTATATAGATAAAGGTGTTGCTGAAGGTGCAACGTTATTGCGTGATGGTCGTGGTGAAGTGGTTGAAAGTGCGCCAGAAGGTTATTTTGTTGGAGCAACTGTATTTGATAATGTCACCACTGACATGAGTATTTATACTGACGAAATTTTTGGACCTGTACTCTCTATTGTTCGCGCTAAAGATTACAACGAAGCTGTTGAAATGATTAATCAACATGAATATGGTAACGGCACGGCCATTTTTACTCGCGATGGTGATGCCGCACGTGATTTTACTCATCGTATTCAAATTGGTATGGTTGGCATTAATGTGCCAATTCCCGTACCGTTAGCATTCCATAGTTTTGGCGGTTGGAAGCGTTCATTATTTGGTGATCATTCAATACATGGCCCTGAAGGTGTGCGTTTTTATACACGTTTAAAAACGGTTACCGCTCGTTGGCCTTCTGGTGTTCGTTCTGGTGCTGTATTTAATTTCAAAGCAGGTGGCGAGCATTAATATAATTAGTGATCAGTTTGTTGTAGCTGGCAGTCTTTAGTCTGCCACCGACGAGCGATAGCTCGGTCGGAAATCCTTGAAATACAAGAAAATTCGCATATTTTCGCTAGTATTTCAAGGGTGACCAATAAAATATGCAGGAGCGATATTTTATTGCGAGGTTAATAAGGACTCACACTGTCATTTAATGTTGGTTTATTTGTTGTAATTTGCTATTGCAGTTATTGGGCAAATGGTCATAATGTTAACTTTTCAAATACAAACTCAACGAGAATACTATGACTGTCTCTGCATACATTTATGATGCTGTTCGAACCCCTCGCAGTAAAGGTAAAAAAGATGGCACGCTGCATGAAGTAAGACCCATTGATTTAGGTGCTGGTTTGCTGAAAGAATTGCAAACTCGGCATGATCTGGATACCTCTTATGTTGATGATGTAGTAATGGGTTGTGTAACCCCTGTTGGAGAACAAGGAGCAGATGTAGCCAAAGCCATTGTTCAACGTGCAGGTTGGAATGAATCGGTTGCAGGAGTACAGTTAAACCGTTTTTGTGCATCGGGACTTGAGGCAGTAAATATCGCCGCACAGAAAGTGGCTTCTGGCTGGGAAGATCTGGTCGTGGCAGGAGGAATTGAGAGCATGTCGCGCTTGCCAATGGGGTCAGATGGCGGGGCGATGGGTAGCGATGCAAGTATGGTCATTGAAGAAGGCTTTGTGCCACAGGGTATAGGAGCAGATACTATTGCCACATTAGATGGTTACAGCCGTGAAGATTGCGATGCCGTTGCACTGCGTTCACAACAAAGAGCAACCCATGCTCGCGACAATGGTTATTTTGACCGTTCAGTAGTGCCGGTTCAAGACAAAAATGGATTGACTATTTTGGAAAAAGATGACTTTATCAAACCTGATACCACCATGGAAGTGTTAGCAGGGCTTAATCCATCGTTTGCGATGATGGGGCAGTATGGATTTGATGATATTATTATGAAAAAATACAACACCTTACATAAGATAAATCATGTTCATACGCCAGGCAATTCATCAGGTATTGTTGATGGTTCCAGTGCAGTGATGATAGGCAGCGAGCAAGCAGGAAAAGATTTGGGGTTAAAACCCAGGGGCCGAATTGTGGCAACAGCTATACTGGCCTCAGACCCTGTTATTATGTTGACAGGTCCGGCGCCTGCCGCTTTTAAATGTTTAAAACGTGCAGGCATGACTCAAAGTGATATTGACTTGTGGGAAATCAACGAAGCTTTCGCCTCTGTCGTATTGCGCTATATGCGAGCGCTGGACCTGGATGAGCATAATACCAATGTCAATGGTGGTTCCATTGCTATGGGACATCCGCTAGGTGCTACGGGAGGTTGTTTAGTTAGCGTAGTGCTGGATGAACTGGAACGGCGCGACTTAAATCGAGGAATGTTATCACTTTGTGTTGGTGGTGGCATGGGCATTTCAACCATTATTGAACGTGTATAAGAGGTAACAACATGAGCGTATTTAATTATCAAAAAGATAGTGACGGTATTGTAACTATAACTATGGATATGACTGGTCCAGTCAATTCCATGAATACTGAATACCAGGCCGTGATGCAAGAAACGGTAGATAAACTACAAGCTGAAGATGGGCTTATGGGCGTGATATTGACATCAGCAAAGAAAACATTTTTTGCTGGCGGTAATTTACATGATTTGCTGTCGGTAGAGAAAGGTGATAAACAGCGTTTTATGGAAATAGGGGCTTTAGTTAAAGGACAGTTGCGTACATTGGAAACTTTGTCTGTACCTGTTGTTGCTACAATAAACGGTGCAGCGCTCGGTGGTGGCTACGAAATTTGCCTTGCCTGTAACTATCGTATCGCGTGGAATCATAAATCTGTGCAAATTGGCTTACCTGAAGTAACATTAGGGTTGCTGCCCGGTGCTGGTGGCGTTGTACGCCTTACTAATTTATTAGGGTTAGAAAAAGCCTCGCCGTATTTATTAGAAGGAAAAAGAGTTGCACCTGATAAAGCATTAGAAATAGGTATGATTGATCAAATTGTCGATTCAGTCGAAGCACTTGTACCAGCAGCAAAACAATGGATTTTAGACAATAAAGGCAATAAAGAAGCAGCAACCAACCCTTGGGATAGAAAGCATTTTAAAATTCCAGGTGGTTCTGTCAATTCCCCCAGGAATGCTCAATTAGCAACCATGGGACCAACTATGTTGGCGCAAAAAACCAGAGGTTTATTGCCTGCGCCCAAAGAAATTATGGATATTGCGTTTCAATCAACCATTGTCGACTTTGAAACTGCGCAGCGTATAGAAAGCCGTGGTATGTGCTATCTGGTTACCACCCCAGAAGCTAAAAATATGATTACTACTTTCTTTTTTCAACTTAATGAAATTAATGGTGGTGCTAGCAGACCCAAAAATATTGAGCCTACCAAAGTTAAAAAACTGGGTATTTTAGGAGCTGGCATGATGGGGCAGGGTATTGCCTACTCTTCTGCTATGGCTGGTATTGAAGTGGTACTTAAAGATATGACATTAGAAACTGCGGAAAAAGGTAAAGCGTACTCGGATAAGCTGCTGACCAAACGCATACAACGTGGCAGAATGGATGAAGTGAAGAAGCAAGCCGTGTTAGACCTAATTATCCCTACCGATGATAACGCAGATTTATCTGGATGTGACTTGATTATTGAAGCTGTGTTTGAAAATTTAAGTTTAAAGCACACAATCAACGAGTCAACTGAAAGTTATTTAGCGGAAAATGGTGTTTGGGGTTCAAATACCTCAACCTTGCCCATTGCGGAACTGTCGAAATCCAGTAAAAAGCCAGAAAACTTTATTGGTATCCACTTCTTCTCGCCAGTGGATAAAATGCCATTGGTTGAAATTATTTGCGGTGAACAAACCAGCGATGAAACCTTGGCTAAAGCCTATGACTTCGTTAAACAAATTCGAAAAACACCTATAGTGGTTAATGACTCATTAGGCTTTTTTACCTCACGCACTTTTGGCACATATCTGGATGAAGGTTTGCGCTTGTTAGACGAAGGGGTTCACCCGGTTAAAATTGACAATTTAGGCAAAGGTATTGGTATGCCTGTAGGGCCTCTGGCTATACAAGATGAAACCAGTTTGGAATTAGCTCGTAAAGCGCGTGAAACCTGGGGTGAAATGGGCGTGCTTGACCAATTGGGTAGCGACTCTAAAGTGATAGAGCGTATGATAAATGTGATGATTGGGGAACACGGCAGAGGCGGTCGACATCACGGCGGTGGTTTTTACGAATACCATGCCGATGGCAGTAAAGAAATTTGGCCGCCACTTTTTGATATTTTTTATAAGGAAAATACTCAAATTGATGATTCCGATATTAGAGATAGGTTGATGTTCAGGCCTGTAATCGAAGCGCTTAAATGCTTGCAAGAAAACGTATTACGCTCTGTTGCTGACGGTAATATCGGTTCAATTATGGGCATTGGCGCACCGGTTCACACTGGCGGCTATATTCAATTCGTTAATACCTATGGGTTGCAAAATTTTACTGACCGATGCAATGAACTGTCAGAAATATATGGTGAGCGTTTTAACGCACCTGAAATTGTTGCACAAAAATTAGCTGCTGGGGAGCTTTTTAAATGAGGCATTTTACCGAAGAGCAACAACTGTTCAGGGAGTCTTACCGTAAGTTTTTAGAAACCGAAGTTAAACCCTATATGCCAGGCTTTAAAGAGGAGGGCATTGTTGACCGCGATATTTTTCGCAAAGCAGGAGAACACGGCTTCCTGATGATTTGGCCTGATGAAAAATATGGAGGACTAGGTGATTCTGATTTTCGTTTTGAGCAAATAATTATTGAAGAAACGGCAAGGGCTGACTGTGGCGACTGGTATAACAGTTTGCACAGCCGTTTAGTAGGTACTTATTTCGAGCGCTTTGGTAATGAAGTGCAAAAAATGCGTTTTTTACCTCCTTGCGTTAAAGGTGAAAAAATTTTAGCCATAGCAATGACAGAGTCCGATGCAGGCAGCGATCTTTCAGGCATGCGAACCAGTGCCAGAGATATGGGCGACCACTATTTGTTAAATGGGTCAAAAACCTATATATCCAACGGAATTAATGCCGATATTGTTATTGTGGCGGCAAAAGTAGAAGGTGCGGAAAGTCCCCATGCTATGAATTTACTCGTAGTTGAGCGCGGCATGGCAGGTTTTGAGCGTGGACGCAATCTCGATAAAATGGGATTAAAAGCACAAGATACGGCTGAATTATTTTTTAACAATGTCAAAGTGCCAAAAGAAAATTTGCTAGGTCAGGAAGGTAAGGGGTTCATTCATTTAATGGAGGGCCTTTCAGAAGAGCGCTTACTAGGGGCAGTTGGTTATATATCGCATGCGCGAGCTGCCTTTAATGTAACACGCGAATTTGTTATGCAGCGCAAAGTATTCGGTAAAAAATTATCTGCTATGCAAAATACGCAATTTAAAATGGCAGAGATGGATGCTGAAATAGAAATGGCAGAAGTTTATGTCGATCATTTAGTTGCCATTCACAACCGAAAAGAATTAACTTCTGAGCAGGCAGCAAAAGCTAAATTAATGACCAGTGAAATTGAATGGAAAATGGTTGACCTAGGTGTTCAATTACACGGAGGTGCAGGCTACATGCAAGAATATCCCATTTGTGGAATGCTTCTCGATGCGCGTATTAGTCGAATTTATGCTGGGTCATCGGAGGTGATGAAGATTATTATCAGTCGGCAAATTTTTTCAGAAATGTACTGCAACAACCTGGATTAGGAACAATTGATGGGACCTCTTAACGGTTTTCGCGTTATTGAACTCAAAGGTATCGGCCCTTGCCCTCATGCTGGTATGTTGTTGGCTGATATGGGAGCAGAAGTTATTGTGATTGATAGAGCCAGTCCATTGTCTATATCTCTTCCTGCAGAAATGGATGTGAATTTTCGCGGTAAAACTTTTGTTAAACTCAACCTGAAACTCGCAGAAGATGTTGAAAAGCTATTGCAATTGGTTGAGACTAGTGATGCGTTGATAGAAGGGTTTCGCCCTGGTGTGGCAGAGCGTTTGGGTTTTGGTCCTGATGTATGTATGCGTCGTAAGCCTGAACTGGTTTATGGGCGAATGACTGGTTGGGGTCAAACGGGACCGCTTGCTCAAGCAGCGGGCCATGATCTAAATTATATTGCACTTACTGGTGCATTGGCAGCCATTGGCAGCGCTAAAAAACCTTACCCACCACTGAATTTGGTTGGTGATTATGCTGGTGGTAGTATGTTCCTTGTTGTAGGTGTATTAGCGGCATTGCTAGAAGTCAGTAAAACGGGTATAGGGCAAGTTATTGATGCAGCCATAACTGATGGCAGTGCGAATTTAATGTCAATATTTTATAGCATGTCAGCGCTAGGTTTATGGTGCCCTAAACGCCAGAGTAATATGCTGGATGGTGCAGCACATTTCTATGATGTGTATGAAACGAGTGATAATAAATGGGTATCTATCGGCTCTATCGAACCGCAGTTTTATACTTTATTACTGGAAAAAACAGGTGTAAAAAAGGAAGAGTTCTCTGCTCAAAACGATCCTGACCAATGGCCGAAGATGAAAGCGCGATTAGTGGATATTTTTAAAACCAAAACGCGTGATGAATGGTGCCAGATAATGGAAGGTTCGGACCTGTGTTTTGCACCAGTGCTGGATTATAACGAAGCGCCAGAGCATGAGCACAATAAGCAACGTGGAACCTTTATAGAGATTAACGGTATTACCCAACCAGCCCCTGCTCCCAGATTTAGTAAAACACAATGTGAGACTCCAGAGCCACCTGAATTTACTACTATTGATAAATTGCTATATTAATTCGGCATGAAAATACCGAGCTAATACGCGGCACAAGGAAGTGCCACCGACGAGCGATAGCTTGGTCGCGAATTCTTGAAATACAAGAAAATTCGCATATTTTCGCTACAATTTCTAATACATAATCTGGGTTACACAGGAATTACACATTTGTAAATTCAATAGCGCTATTATCCTCCGAAGCCTGTTTTTTGCTGCGGTTAAAGAAACCCAGTATACGTTGTTTAAGCATGGTAGTACGATTATTGATAATTCGTGCTTCTTGCTGCCTGCTCATTTTTAAATTGTTCAAAGTTTCATCTTCTTCTGCTTGCCAGGTAGTGACATTGCTAGCCAAGCGCTCCATAACATAAGGTTTGCGATTGAATACCTGGTGTAATGATTCGCTGGGTATTTCCCAAACAGCGCATTCGGTGCGAGCGCGAATCGTAGTACGTTGAGGAGTCCCTGTCAAAAATGACATCAATCCCACAAGTTCCAGGCGTTCGTTTTGAGGAATTAATGTTTCATTGCCGTTATCATCCACTTCATAAGCCTGAGCTTCACCTGTAGCAATGAGGTACATGGCATGATAGCGTGAGCCTGCGTGTATAATACGCTCTGGTGCACCTACTACATGTAATTTGGCTGACTCAAATAATAATTCCATATCTGAAGTGTCAAAGCCATCAAAGATGGGTACTTGCTTAAAACACTCGCTTAAATACTTTTTATTATCAGTGTGATAGGCGGTGTCGTACAACCCTTGTTCTTCGTGCTGCGCTTCTTTGTAGTTTAAATGACGTTGATGAGCCCAGCGAATACCGCGCCTTGCAAAGCGGTACCAAATAGAATTTACTAACTCATCACTGGCAATAAACCAATAATCATAGTGAGGAATATGGAAAGCAACTCGATACTTCATTCCTGTTTCATCATTGCCCAAGAAGGCAACATAGTTCCAGGGGTGATCGGCAATATTTGGGCATTCGACCATAGCTAATTTAACTTGTTGAATAACTTCGTTTGGAGGAGCGTTATATTCCACACGAAATTCAAACAACCGTCGAGTCAGTTTATTGGGTCGGTCGAGATTGCGTATTTTGCTGGCGGCTAATTGTGTATTGGCAAGAGTGACATGGTTTTGGTCCATATCCAAGTAAGTAATACTGCGCCAGTTAATGTTTTTGACATAACCCCATTCTTCATTAATTTGGACTAAGTCACCAATTTTTAGTGGTGCCTGAATATTTAAGGCAATGCCAGCAAACACTTCATCCAGCAATGATCTGGCTGAATAGCCAATAATTAAAGCAATGGCACCAGAGGTTGCTGCCAAGGCAGTAAAGGGCTGGCGATACACATAGTGCATAATTATCATCGCAAACAACAAATATACCAGTAGCGAAAATAAATGTTGCAGTAACAGCGGAATAGTTGGTTCGCCTTCAATGGTTAAGCGTTTTTGGTAAATAAAGCGTTTGATATGAGCATTGATGCAATAGGCAATGCTGATCATTAAAAATGCCTGGATGCCATGATTAACGGCTTGCTGACTTACCCAGTCCCATTTGACAGTAGATGCCAGAATACTTTGACTGGATAAATTGGCGATAATGGCAAAACCAAGGGCAATAATACTTAAGTGGTAACCAAATCTGCTACCGTGATTTAAACGCCATATCACCGCTATAACAAACAGTATAGAGGTTATAACGAGTAATGATGATAGAATATTTGATAACATAGTTTAGCCAGCGTTGACAGTGGGATAGCAGTTTGTAAAGTGCGCAAGTCTCTCACCGTTAAAGGTAAAAAAAGGAGCTATAAGCGACTTAATTTAATCTATATCCGGCATTGCTTGCTAACCAAGTGATTCAAGTTAGCATCACTAACCTGGCATTGCCAGCGAATAACTTGAGTGTTAAGACTGATTGCAGAATAATTAATGGTCGCAGCATCCAGTTGATTATTACCTGTATTTTGTAATTCGATACTAAAACTTGGTGTGTCGTTTGAAAAATCGATACTCTCAATGGTCTCTGTCAAAAAATCATCTTCGTTGACATTTAACTTGGTAAAGGAATTGCACTCAGAATAAATGCTACTGTCTAGTACCATGCATTGTATAATTCTGGCACTAAGATTATCGGCAACTTGCAAAGGTTCACTCATTTTTGCGCGCACAACATAGTCGCTGTATATAGGTTGTGCAATCGCTCCTAAAATAGCCACAATAGCGACGGCAATAAGTAACTCAATTAGGCTAAAGCCATATTGAAATGACTTCTGGTCAGCTTGTTGTACATTGTTAATGTTAGAGGTATAAGTTGTATTTAATAAGCTCATATCATTCTCCAGTTGTTAAAATTAATACCTTGTCGGAAATACTTGCCAAAGATAGCAGTC
Source organism: Pseudomonadales bacterium (assembly GCA_965204215.1). Classification (GTDB taxonomy): domain Bacteria; phylum Pseudomonadota; class Gammaproteobacteria; order Pseudomonadales; family GM7GCV1; genus CBDBDZ01. Next base: position 824,585 of record CBDBDZ010000013.1, read on the forward strand.
TTCTCAGGTCAAGTGAGTTGTATTTAGAATATAATTCCAATACTGTGTTTAGCTTACATCAAGTTAATATTCTGTATCAAACCAAATTGACAATTTTTATCAAAAATCATTTTAGGAAATTGTTATGCAAACATTAGAGCAAGCATTAAAGCTACTTAAAGACTACTATCCCCAAATTGCAGAGGTAATAACACTGCCTGTCAATGATTGTTTGGGTAAAGTAGTCGCAGCAGATATTTTAAGCACTGTCAATGTGCCACTATTTGATAACAGCGCAATGGATGGCTATGCCATTTTGTTGAATGCTAATTTAAAAGTATCAACTCCTATAAAAATATCACAATACATTAAAGCGGGAGACAAAGCAGAACCAGTAGAGCCCGATACCGCAGCAAGAATCTTTACGGGTGCCATGTTGCCACCCAATGCCAATGCTGTGGTCGTTCAGGAAAATTGTGAGCGATTTGATGATAATGTGTTAATTCACACTTTTCCTGAATGTGGTACAAATATTCGAAGAGCAGGTGAAGATATTAAGGAAGGACAATGCATTGTCAGCAAAGGTACCTGTGTTAATGCTGCAATTAGTGGTTTAATTGCTTCATCGGGTACAGCGGCTTGTAGAGTCTATCGCCCACTTAAAATTGGAATTTTAAGCACAGGTAATGAACTGGTTACAGCAGGGCAGCCATTACAGCAGGGGAAAATTTATAGTTCCAATTCAATTGTTTTGAAACACTTATGTGAGACGTCAGGATATGAAGTCATTGTTGTTCAACATGTGATGGATGATTATAAAGAAACCGTTAAAATTTTAAAGGTTATGGCAGAGCAGGTTGATGTGATTATTTCCACCGGAGGCGTATCGGTAGGGGAAGAAGATCACGTTAAAGCGGCATTGAGATATTTAGGTGAAATTCATTTGTGGAAGATAGCGCTTAAACCGGGTAAACCTCTAGCTGCAGGGCGTATTGGTCGTTGTGCTTATTTTGGGTTGCCAGGAAATCCTGTGTCAGCTTATGTCACCTTTCAGATAATTGTTGAGCCAATGTTGGCACAGTTACAAGGTAAAAATTATCAAGACCCAATGAAAATTCCGGTTATTGCCGGTTTTGATAAGAAGGGGGGAAGTCGTCAGGAATTTATCAGAGTATCAATTACCCTAGTGAATTCAGAACTAGTTGCCAGACCTTATAGCAATCAAAGCAGTGGCGTACTGTCATCGATTGTTTACTCTGATGGGGTGGTTGAACAACTTATAGGGCAACCTATTAAGGCTGGTGATAGACTCAATTTTTTTAAGATTTAATTTTAACCCAAATTATGCATTAGAAACCTGCTGCATCCAAAAATGACTTCAAAAACATCAGCTTGCTCGAAAAATAATGCTCGCCATAGCTCTGCTATGTTTCCGCTTATTTTCCTTGCGCGAGCTACTGTTTTTATTGTCATTTTTGCCTTCGCTACGATTTCTAATGCATAATTTGGGTTAAACCTAGATTGTGTATTAGTAGTATGAAATCCTGTTTTGAATTATCAATAACGGTTAATGCCAGCGTTATTGATGGCAATAATCACGTTAATAACCAAGTCTATCTGCAGTGGATGAATGATGTTGCTATTGCCCATGCTAACTATTTAGGAAGTAGTTTGGAGGTTTGCCTGGCTAACGGTGGTAGCTGGTTCGCTCGCGAGCATACCATGACCTATTTAGGAGCAGCTTTTGAAGGTGATGAATTGGTGATTACCACCTGGGTAACTGAGTTAACTAAAATTAGTTGTATGCGCCACTATAAGGTCTGCCGTGCAGGTGAAGTAGAAATTTTATTTAAAGGTAAAACTTTTTGGGTGTTTGTTCATGCGCAAAGAGGAAAACCTATGAAAATACCAGAAGTTATCCGCAATTGTTTTACTCCTATTATTGTTGACGATATGCTATGATAACGTCCGCTTTTTTGTCGACAATTAATCTATATAAAATCACCATGAACTTTAAATCCACACTAAAGACATTACTGCTTTTTTGCGTTTGGTCATTAGTACCTTTTGGAGTGTTCGCGCAGTCAACTCAAACCACTACAGTTTCAGCAGCAAAAGACTATACTAAATTGTCGGCAGTAGACATGGTCAACTTATTCAGCAAGGAATTGCTTGGAAATATTGAAAGTTGGGACAAACTTCGCAGGCAAGATAATCGACAATTTTTAGAAACCATGTACCAGTGGGGGTTGCCTTGGTTCAACCAAAGGCGAATTGCTGCTGGGGTTATGGGTAAAAACTATTATTTGAAAGCGACTCCCAAACAACGCACTCAATTTACCGAAGTGTTATTTCGCTCATTGATTCGCAATTATGCCCAGGGTATATTTTTAGTTAAAGTTACTGAAATTGATATTGAAAGTGATAAAGCCAGTAAAAACCCCAAATTTCATCGTGTTAAACAACGCGTTGCCAGTAACGATGCTGATGCGACGATAGATTATGTAATGTATCGTAAAAATGAGCAAGACTATTGGCGCGTTGTCAATGTGTTTGCTGACGGTATTAATTTTAAGAAAACGCTAAACAGCAGTTTTGAGCGGCTGGCTCAACGTCACGATAGGAACATTGATAAGGTTATTCAACATTGGGATAACAGTGCGTCAAATAGCTTTAAAAGTAATGAAGATAAATCAACTAATACAAAAGCGAATTAAATGATGGGAACAAGTACTATTAATTGTGAAACCATTCAAAACCTGGTGATGGCAGAATTGCCTGAAGATAGTGAGGTTATGGTCGATACCGATGGTTATTATTTCAATATTACAGCGGTTTCCGAAAGTTTTGAAGGACTTAACCCTGTCAAACGTCAACAAGCTGTCTATAAAGGACTACAAGGTGTTATTGCTGATGGTTCGCTTCACGCTGTTAATATTAAAGCCTACACACCAAAGCAATATTCCCAAACTGAGTAAATTTTTTCATGGATAAACTTATTATCAAAGGTCCAGCTAAACTTAATGGGCAAATCAATATTTCAGGAGCCAAAAATGCAGCACTGCCAATATTGGCAGCGGCGCTATTGAGCGACGAACCTGTAACCATCGGTAATTTACCGCACCTTAACGATATTACTACCATGCTGGAATTGTTGGCATGCATTGGTGTAGAGGCATTAGTTGATGAGGATATGAATATCGAACTGGATAAAAGCAATATCCACAGCTACAAAGCACCCTACGATTTAGTAAAGACGATGCGGGCATCAATATTAGTATTGGGGCCAATATTATCACGTTATGGACGGGCAGAAGTATCATTTCCAGGAGGCTGCGCTATTGGTAGCCGCCCAGTTGATCAACATTTAATAGGTCTGGAGGCAATGGGTGCAAACATTGAAATTAAAGATGGTTATATTATTGCCACCACAAATGGTCGCCTACAAGGCAGTCATATTGTAATGGATATGGTAACCGTAGGCGGCACTGAGAATATTATGATGGCAGCATCACTGGCAGAAGGTAGGACCACAATTGTTAATGCCGCTTGCGAGCCTGAAGTCGTTGATCTAGCTAATTTTATCAATGCCATGGGTGGTAATGTTAGTGGTGCAGGTACTTCTACCATCGTGATTGAAGGTGTCGAAAAACTGCACGGCTGTCACTACAATGTTATGCCTGATAGAATAGAAACAGGAACCTATTTAGCGGCGGCAGCAGCAACGCGCGGTAGTATTACATTAAAAGGCACTAATCATGCAACGCTTGAAGTGGTTTTGGAAAAACTTCGAGAAATGGGTGCGGATATTGAATTAGGAGATGATTATATCAGTTTAAGTATGAACGACCAAAGACCTAAATCGGTGCATTTATGTACAGCTCCTTACCCAGGTTTTCCTACAGACATGCAGGCGCAACTTACTGTGGTCAACTCTGTAGCAGAAGGAGTTGCTCATGTTACCGAAAGTATTTTTGAAAACCGTCTAGCGCAAACATTTGAATTAAATCGAATGGGTGCGCATATTGACTTGGAAGGTAATACAGCAATTGTTACAGGGCAGGAGTATTTGAAGTCAGCGCCAGTAATGGCGTCAGATTTAAGAGCCTCAGCCAGTTTGGTTATTGCCGGCCTGGTAGCAGAAGGGACTACTGAAATTCACCGAATATATCATATTGATAGGGGCTATGAATGTATTGAGGAAAAATTGAGTCAGTTGGGGGCAAACATTCAGCGGGTCCCCAACTAGTATTTAAAGATATGTCAACGATAACCATAGCACTGACTAAAGGGCGAATTTTAAAAGAAACATTACCCCTATTGGAACAATCAGATATTAAATTGCAAGGCGATGTGTTTGCCTCTCGCAAATTGATATTCGCTACTAATCAACCAGATATTCGCTGCATTATTTTACGTGGTAGTGATGTGCCTACCTATGTACAAATGGGAACGGCTGATATTGGCGTGGCAGGAAAGGATAATCTTTTAGAACAACAATTGTCGGGGTATTACGAACAGCTTGATTTGGGAATCAGTCGTTGTCGTTTGTCTACTGCGGCTTTAAAAGGTTATCAGCGTCATTCGGGTAGCCGTATTAAAGTTGCCACAAAATTTATTAATGTAGCCAGGCAGTTCTATGCAGATAAAGGCATTCAAGCAGAGTTAATCAAGTTGTATGGAGCGATTGAATTAACGCCCATTATGAACTTGGCCGATGAAATTGTGGATATTGTTGATAGTGGTAAAACGCTAAAGGCTAATGGTTTAGAAGTGCTGGAAGACATTGTCAGTGTATCCAGTCGATTAATTGTCAATCATGCATCAATGAAACTCAAATACCAACGTGTATCCAATATCATTGAACAAATTGAAACCACTCTTAACCAACAAAGTTAACATGACAATAGATAGGTTGTCGATTCGCCATTGTAGTGGAGATACCGTAAATGTTAAAAATTTACTAGCATTTGATGAAATACTATCGCAAGAAGTGGAAAATAGTGTCAGGTGCATTATTCAGCAAGTAAGGACGCAAGGCGATGATGCCTTGGTCAACTATACCAACCAGTTTGACAATAGAGATGTTAAGTCGGTTTCGCAGTTAATTGTTTCTTCTGAGGAAATACAAGAAGCAAAACAGCGAATTGATACCGATGTGTTACAGGCGTTGGAGCTGTCAGCAAAACGTATAAGAAATTATCATCAACATCAATTAGTGCGTTCATGGCAATTTGAAGACGAATACGGTTCAACATTAGGTCAAAAAGTATCGCCTATTCAACGTGTGGGTGTATATGTGCCAGGCGGTACAGCAAGTTACCCATCAACTGTTTTAATGAATGTATTGCCAGCTAAAGTAGCGGGTGTTAAGGATATTACTATGGTGTCACCAGTTTCAAATAATCAGTTAAATGATAATGTTTTAGTAGCGGCATCTATAGCAGGAGTCAATCAAGTGATTAGTGTAGGTGGGGCACAAGCAATTGCAGCATTGGCGTATGGTACGCAAACCATAAATACTGTTGATAAAATTGTAGGGCCTGGTAATATTTATGTTGCCACTGCCAAAAAACAGGTTTTTGGTACAGTGGGTATTGATATGATAGCTGGTCCATCAGAATTAACGGTATACGCAGATTCAGGTATTGATCCGATGTCAATCGCTAAAGATTTGTGTTCTCAAGCCGAGCACGATGTGAACGCTCAGTCTATTTTGATTGCCTGCGAGCAATCGGTTATTGATAATGTTAATCAGTGTATAGAACAACTTGTTCCGCAACTCCCCAGGGCAAGTATTGTTACTCGAGCGTTTAATCAGCGTAGTGCATTGATTAAAGTGAATAACGACGAACAAGCACTTCACCTTATCAATCAGATAGCGCCAGAACATTTACAGTTATCGGTTTCCAATGCACAGATGCTTGTAGAATTCGTGCACAATGCAGGAGCAATTTTTGTAGGCTACCACAGTTCAGAAGCTCATGGTGATTATTGTGCTGGTCCCAGCCATGTGTTGCCAACTTCTGCCACTGCAAAATTTGCATCGCCGTTAGGAGTGTATGACTTTTTAAAGCGCAGTTCCATTATTCAATGTTCTCAGCAAGGTGGTAACGAACTGTCTGGTATCGCTGCCACTTTAGCCAGGGCAGAAGGGTTGGAAGCTCACGCTCTTTCTGCTGAAAGTCGCAAATAATTTAAGTCATAGACACTTTATAAACAATTTTTAGGTCTGGGCAGACCTGCTAATTTCGCAGCCATAACAGCAGGACTAGAACCGAATAATTGCATTAAATAAATACTTTTGGCTTGTTCTTCGCCCAGAGATTTTTTAATCAATCGGGTAAATAAACGCATAGATGAGGGTTGCTCATGCCGAGTGCAATACTGCCGAAGCAGGTGAATAATTGCCCAGTGTTCATTGGTTAATTTAATGCTATGTGCGCAGGCAATGGCGGTGGCTGTCGCTTCAGTCCACTGATTCATATTGGTAAGAAAGCCTTGTTCGGTGATGTTTATAACCTTGTTCCCAACGATAAGAGACATAAAGCTCTCAAATAATAAAAAGGCCTCCGAAGAGGCCTTGTCTATTTGGTTTCAAGTTCCTTTAATCGTCAGCAAAGCCGATTAAATGTAGTAGTGATAAAAAGATATTGTAAATCATCACATATAGGGTTACGGTGGCACTAATGTAGTTGGTTTCGCCGCCGTGAATGATTTCGCTGGTTTGCCACATGATAAGACCAGCAGCAATAAACAGGAAGGCAGCGCTAATGACTAATGATAAGCCTTGAATTTCTAAAAATATGTTTGCAATAGCAGCAACAAAAGCTACCACAATACCTGTCATTAAAAAGCCAGCCATAAAGCTCAAGTTTTTCTTGGTAGTTAGCACATAGCCAGAGCAAGCGAAGAAAATAGCGGCAGTACCACCTAAAGCGGTCATAACAATTTCAAAACCTTTATTATAGGCAATGTAAGCATTAAGAATTGGACCGAGAGTAAGCCCCATAAAACCAGTTAAAGCAAATACCCAATACAGACCTGCCGTGCGGTTTTTATTTTTTTCAACCATCCACAAACAAATGAAATAGGGAATAAGTGTTAATAAGCCCATATGCGGTATATCCATTACCATAGAAATACCAGCGGTAACGGCACTAAACAGTAAAGTGGCTGCTAGCAACATATAGGTATTGCGTAATACTGAATTTATGGCGTTGGCTTGTATGCTTGCTGTTAGCTTGTTGAAACCAGCGTTACTAATGTTAGTATCAGGTTTGGTATAATCTATCATGTAAATTACCTCGTGGAGAAACGTTAAATAGAATTCCCATTATAGGGGCATTGTTTAAGATATCAAGCGTTTTAATTCGGTTTAGTGGCGTGAATAAGATAATTCACACCAACATCGTTGCCATCTAAGCGGAAGGTTTTGCTAAAGGGTTCATACAGCATCCCTTTTATGGTTTGTAGTTGCAAATGATTGTCGCGAAGCCACTGACACAATTCGGAAGGCTTAATCAATTTTTGATATTCATGTGTGCCTTTAGGCAATAACCCTAAAATATATTCGGCGCCAACAATTGCCATTAACCACGCTTTGGGGTTGCGATTAATGGTTGAAAAATACAAATTGCCACCTGGTTTGCAAAGTTTGGCACAAGAGCTAATGACGGAAGCAGGTGAAGGTACATGTTCTAACATTTCTAAACAGGTTATAACATCATATTGTTCGGCTTGTTCTTCGGCTATAGCTTCGGCAGTTATTTGTCTGTAGTTAATTTCCAGGCCAGATTCCATGGCGTGTAATTTTGCTATATTTAGTGGTGCTTTGCCCATATCAATGCCAGTAATAACGGCCCCTTTCTTGGCCAGGCTTTCGGTTAGAATACCGCCGCCGCAACCAATATCAATCACTTTTTTTGTATTGACAGGGCTGCGCTCGTTGATGAAATCAGCTCTAAGTGGGTTCATATCGTGAAGGGGCTTAAAGTCGCCTTCGGGGTCCCACCACCTGTGAGCAAGTTGTTCAAAGCGGGCTATTTCATCGCTATCAACATTGCTTGCATCATTTGTTAAATGGCTTGAATCAGAGCTTGTCATGGTTAAATGATTGTATTTGTTGTTGCCAGTAATCAACTCGCTTATGTAAATTTGAGGTGTCAACACCCTGTAATTCTCCGTTGTTGACTAATTGGTTACCTGCTACCCAGACATATGCAATATGGTTGGGTTTTACATTATAAATGAGTTGCGCTAGTGGATTATAAATAGGTTGCAGTTCAAGGTGATCCATATTTACAGCGACTAAGTCTGCTTGTTTGCCCGTTTCAAGGCTACCTGTAAGATGGTCAATGCCTAGCGCTTTAGCGCCGTTGACTGTAACCATTTCAAGCAGTTGGTGGGCAGGCAGTGCTGTTGAATCGCCGCTTGATACTTTAGCCAGTAATGCCGCACTTCGCAATTCACCTAGAATATCCAAATCATTATTACTGGCAGAGCCATCAGTGCCTATAGAGACGTTAATATCATTGTCCAGCATACGCTGAACCGGTGTTGTGCCGCTTGCCAATTTCATATTGGATTCTGGGCAATGCACAACCGATATGCAATATTTTTGCAGCAGTTCAATATCTTTTTGCGTGACTTGCGTCATATGCACTGCCTGCATATGAGAACCAGTCAAACCTAGTTGTACTAATCGTTCTAAAGGGCGTATTCCATATTGTTTAATAGACTCTTCAATTTCGTACCCTGATTCGTGACAATGGATATGCACCATAGCTTGAAGTTCATCAATGGTAGCTATCATTTTGCGAAATAAATCATTGCTAACGGTATAGGGCGCATGAGGTCCAAAAGCAATATTAATTCGTGGGTGATGTTTGTACTGGTCGTAAAGAGCCAGGCCTTTTTCAAGATAGTTCCCGGAAGGTGCCCAATTGCTGGGGAAGTCTAAAACAGGAAAGCTGCATTGCGCTCTGATGCCTATGGCATCTGCTAAACGCGCAACTTCTTCGGGAAAGAAATACATATCGGCAACGGTAGTGGTACCACTTTTAAGCATTTCGCACATTGCAAGCAGAGAACCATCGGCGACAAATTTACTGGAAACCAGTTGTTGTTCAACTGGCCAAATGAATTGTTGCAACCAGTTCATTAAGGGTTGGTCTTCAGCAAAGCCTTTCAGCAAACTCATCGCCATGTGGCAATGAGCATTAATTAACCCTGGTATTAATAGGTGTTTGTCTAAATTGATAACCGTTGCATTGGGATAGCGTTGTTCGGCACTATTTATTGGCAATATATCTTCAATGGTTTGTCCCTTGATAATGACACTGTAATATTCATAAATCGTATTGCGAGGGACAACAGGGATTACCCAACGAGCTTTTATATTGATACATTGAGACATTTGTAGTAAAACGCTTTTGCGATCATATTGCGTCATTTTCGTACTCAAGTGCCCATTTATCAGCAGTAAACTCCATTTTTACGCGCGAAAGTGCTTTGTCTGAGAGCAAAAATTTTTTTATCGCAAAGGTTTCATATTGCATCCAGCAATTATCGCACTCTTATGGTGAAAAAGTAAGAACTATTACGTCTAAAGAAACGGATTGGAATTTTTTCACCACTTGGAATATTGTCAATAAAATCGTTTAAGTCTTCGACATTAATAATTTCATTAAAACCTAGTTGTACAATAATATCACCTTCAGCCAAACCTAAATCAGCGGCGGGAGAGTTTGGTTCTACGTTGAGTACCTCAACACCGCCACGCACTCTAAGTCTTCTCGAGTCGCGCTCTGAAATATCGGCAACTTCAATACCTAATTTTTCGGCAATGCTATTGTCATAATTACTGGCGATATTACTATCATCGCCCAAACTACCCACTTTAATGGTGATAGTTTTGCGCTTGCCTTTGCGCATTAATTCAGCTTTAACAACATTGCCAGGAGGCACTAAACCAATAATGTGGGGCAAATCATAGGAAAATTCAATAGTCTTATTATCAACGCTTAAGATAATGTCGCCAGGTTGAATACCCGATTTATCGGCTGGACTATCTTCTATAACCTGGTTGATTAAAGCGCCAGTTGGTTTGTCCAAACCGAAAGACTCAGCTAAATCTTTATTGACATCCTGGATAATGACACCCAGGTAACCGCGTTGCACTTTACCATTTTCTTTAAGTTGCTTGATAACATCGACAGCTACATTGGAGGGTATGGCAAACGACAAACCCATAAACCCGCCAGAACGGGTGTAAATTTGCGAGTTAATACCTACAACACGTCCATTTAAGTCAAAAAGAGGGCCGCCTGAATTACCAGGGTTGATGGCGACATCGGTTTGAATGAAAGGTACATAGTTGCTGCCGTTTTCGCTTGGAAGGCTTCTACCAATCGCGCTGACAATGCCTGCGCTTGCAGAATAATCCATACCAAAAGGTGAGCCGATAGCAACTACCCAATTACCCACCTCTAGTTGGTTGGAATCGGCGAATTTAACCGATGGAAAATTGTTTCCGTCAACTTTTAATAGCGCCAAATCAGAGTTGGGATCTTTGCCAACCACTTTCGCCTCAAATTCTGTGCGATCATCAAGGAGTACAATAATTTCATCCGCTTTATCAATTACATGGTTGTTAGTTAAAATATAACCATCTTCTGAAACAATAAATCCAGACCCTAAACCACTGGGGCGTAGGCGATTATTAGGTTCTGGAGTTTGTGGGTCGCTGCGTCGACGCGGGTTTTGACGTTCAAAAAACTCGCGGAAAAAAGGTGGTAAATTTTCAATCTGGTCACTATAGCTGTTTCTTCTGGGGGCTTCTTGTAAAGTGCTTATTTTTACAACTGCAGGCGAGTTGTCTTTAATTAATTGTGTTAGTTCAGGAAGATCGGCATAAGAATAGGAAACTAGTAACAATAGAGAAATAATCAAAGATGATTTTGTTATTTTTTTTCTAATTTGATTCATATATTTAGGCTCAGGTTAAACAATGGATAATGGTTTGTGATGTTTCACAATAATTGTTATGACATAGTAACTGTAATTTTGTGCAAAAATAATTATATAAAAAGTCATTTTTTATTATTGTGGTAATTGTTGACACTGAAAATACGTTAAAATACGTTAGAATTATAGATATGTCCGATCAAGTAAAAAACCAGCTCCTTAACACTGAAAAAAATACTAAAATAGACTTGGATGATGTAGATGATGTAAGAACGGAAGTTACAACTCAAATATCTGGACAAGTTCCTGGCAATGTTGTCAAATTTCCGGCAAATACTAATATTGCCAGGCAAACGGATGTTATAGATTTTGTTCACTTAAGAGTTCATTCAGAATATTCGCTTAGTGATTCAACGCTAACTATCAAAAAAATGATAGGCAGAGCCAAGACAGAGAAAATGCCAGCTATCGCATTGACGGATTTCAACAATTTATTTGCATACATCAAGTTTTATAAAGCCGCACGTAAAGCAGGAATCAAACCCATTGCAGGAGTGGACATACTACTTGCTAATGAAGGTGTAAGAAAATGGTCATTGACATTGTTGGCGAAAAACGATGAAGGTTATCGCAATATTATTCAGCTGATTTCACTGGCTTACACAGAAGGCCAAGAGTCAGGAATGCCGATTATTAGTGAGCAATGGCTAGAACAATACAGCGCTGGACTTATTGTATTGTCTGGAGCGCAACAAGGTGATATAGGTTTTTATTTAGAACAAGAGCAGATAGGTAAAGCGCGCGAACGAGTTAGAAAATATCAACAATTTTGGGGCGATGATTTTTTTATAGAATTACAACGCGTTGGCAAGGATGGCGAAGTGAACTATATTCAAGCTGCCATTGAGTTAGCGGCAGGAACTTCAACTCCTGTGGTTGCTACCAATGATGTGCGTTTTGAAAAAATTGATGACTATGAAGCACACGAAGTTCGGGTTTGTATTGCAAATGGTGAAGTGATTAATGATTCAAGTCGAAAATCGCGTTATTTCCCCACTCAGTATTTATGCAGTGTAGAAGAAATGCGGTTGCGTTTTGCTGATATTCCACAAGCCTTGGCGAACACAGTCGAAATTGCTAAACGCTGCAATGTGATTACCGAACTTGGTAAATCCGATTTGCCCAGGTTTGTCACAGATGAAAACAAATCCGAAGGCGACTTGCTTCGAGAGCTGACTTATAAAGGTTTGGAAAGTCGCTTATCTCAGCTTTATGTTATCACTGACGCAAGCTTTTCTGCGACACGTCAACGCTATATAGAGCGCTTGCAATGGGAATTGGACACTATCATTAAGATGGGGTTCCCGGGATACTTTTTAATCGTAATGGACTTTATTCGTTGGTCGAAAGAAAACGGTATACCCGTAGGGCCAGGACGAGGCTCTGGTGCAGGTTCGCTGGTGGCATATTCTTTAGACATTACCAACCTTGACCCACTTAAATATGGGTTATTATTTGAGCGTTTTTTGAACCCTGAGCGTGTTTCCATGCCCGATTTTGATATAGATTTTTGTATCGAAGGACGTGATGATGTTATCAACTATGTGTCAGAGAAATATGGCAAAGCAGCGGTATCACAAATAATCACCTTTGGAACCATGGCAGCAAAAGCGGTAATTCGTGATGTGGCAAGGGTAATGGGCAAGCCTTATGGGTTAGCGGATAATATCGCAAAACTCATTCCGTTTACTCCTGGCGTTACATTAAAAGAAGCGCTTGAATCTGAACCCGAATTGTCAAAATTACTTAGTAATAATTTTGAAGCAGTAGAAATTTGGGATATGGCGCTTCAGCTAGAGGGCTTGGCGCGTAACTGTGGCAAACATGCAGGTGGAGTATTAATAGCGCCGTCAAATTTGTTAGATTACACTCCAATCTATTCCGATGGCAAAGACTCTATCTGCTCCCAATTTGACAAAGATGATGTCGAACAAGCAGGTCTCGTTAAGTTCGACTTCTTAGGGCTTCGCAACTTAACCATTATTAAAGACAGTCTGAAAATCATCAACTCTAAGTTGCCAGAAGTTGAGCATGTAGATATTGAGTCCATATCGCTAGAGGATGAGAATATTTACAATATGATTGCCTCTGGTAACAATAATTCCATTTTCCAGTTGGAATCACGCGGTATGAGCGAGTTATCCAAAAAAGTAAAGCCCAGTAATTTTGAAGATATTGTGGCTCTGGTGGCGCTGTATCGCCCAGGCCCACTGGAATCAGGAATGGTAGATGATTTTGTTGATCGCAAAAATAAACGCCAAGCCATTAGTTATCCTCACCCTAAATACCAACACGAATCGCTAAAGCCCATATTAGAATCTAGCTACGGGATTTTAGTGTATCAAGAACAAGTGATGAAAATAGCACAGGTTATGGGAGGATACTCGTTGGGTGGTGCGGACATTTTAAGAAAAGCTATGGGTAAAAAACTGCCAGCAGTGATGGCAGAACATCGAAGCATTTTTGTCGACGGCTCGGTAAAAAATGGTTATGATGCAGAGCTGGCTGAACAGTTATTTGATTTGATTATTAAATTTGCAGGTTATGGCTTTAACAAGTCACACTCTGCCGCCTATGCCTTAATTTCTTATCAGACAGCCTGGTTAAAATATTATTATCCGTCGGCTTATATGGTGGCAGTAATGTCTTCAAGCATGGATAAAACCAGTAATTTGGTACCTTTGATTGCCGAATGCAGGCGACTTAAGTTACAAGTTGAACCACCAAATATTAACAGCAGTTTCTTCCGGTTTGTAGTAGATGACAACGATGATAACCTAATTCATTATGGGTTAGGTGCTATAAAAGGTATTGGCAGTGGATTGATTGAAGCTATCACGATGGAGCGCAATCGTGGTGGAAAGTATTTTGATATTTTTGATTTTTGCAATCGCAACAATCAATCGGCATTGAATACATCGACTATGGAAAGCTTAATCTATGCAGGAGCACTCGATTGTTTAATCGAAACCAGGTCGCAAAGAGACAATAATCACTTAAATCATAACCGAGCGATATTAATTGCAGCAAAAGATGAAGCGTTAAAAATAGCGGAACAAAATCGTAATAATGATGAGTTCGGCATGGATGATTTGTTTGGTAATATCAGCGTTGTTTGTGACAGCACTGGTAACACCTATCAACGCTTTCAAAATGTTGACCCTTTGGGTAATACTGAACGCTTGTTTTTTGAACGCAATAAATTGGATTTATTTTTGACAGGGCATCCTATCGAGCAATACAAAGACGAGCTTGATAAATATACTGATTTGCAGTTAAGTGAACTCGATGTCTATGCATCCACCAAAACCATTGGCGGCTGGGTAGTCAGTATTCAACGCCGTGTTTCGCAAAAGGGTAAGCCTTTTGCTACAGTAGTGCTTGATGATCAAACAGGGCAAGTCGAATTTTTACTATTTTCTGAACAATTAGAGAAATATGAACAGCTTTTAAAAATTGACACTATACTGCTGGTGAAATGTCAAATTATGAAAGACTTTCGCAGTAAGTCCAACGACCATAGAGAAGAAGTTGATGAAGCGGAGCAAGGTTATAATTTGCGCATTAATTGCAAAGAACTTTCCAGTTTATCCATAAGGCGCAATGAATTACTTAAATCACTGACTATAGATATATACGAAAGCCGCAATGTGGATTTGGATAAGTTGGTAACCACATTGAAAATGTATGCCAACCAGAATGCTCAGGATCATTGCGTGCCTGTTAAATATAATTATCATACGGACACAGGCATTGCACCATTGAATGCGGGGTTTAAAGTGGTAGCAAGTCAAAATTTATTTGAAAAAATACGCCATTATTGCGGCACGGATGCGTTAAAGCTTAATTATTAACGTATATAGGAAATGTCTCCACAGCATTGTTTGGCAATTTGTCAGCAGTTATTTTCCAGTGCTAAGCGTATAGTTGTAGCCTGGAGTGGTGGCTTAGACTCCACTGTACTGTTACACGCTTTATTGCACAATGTGGATGTTTCAAAAATTGTAGCACTGCATATTAATCACGATAGCAACGACAGTGCGGATGATTGGCAGCAATATTGTCTTAATCAGGCAAAGCGGTGGTCGATAGTATGTTACGCTCTACCAATACCTGATACTGAAAAAAAGGATGAAACAAGTTTACGCAATGCCCGCTACCAAATTTTTGAGCGTTTTTTAGAAAAAGGCGATTTGTTGTTGCAAGCTCACCACCAGCAAGACCAGTTGGAAACACTACTATTTCGTTTATTCAGGGGCAATGATTTAGCTGCATTACAATCCATTCCTCAAAGACGTGATGTTGGCAAAGGTGTATTGTTTCGCCCTTTTTTACAACTGCCAAAGCAATGTATTAGTGATTACGCAAAACTACATCATTTAAGTTGGGTAGAAGATGACAGTAATAACGATACTTATTACAGTCGTAACTATATCCGTAAACAAGTACTGCCAATAATTTTGGAAAGGTGGCAACAGCTACCCAATTCTATGGAAAGCTTAATACAGCAGCTAAAACAATCTAATGAATTACTGGCATTAAAAGCGCAAGATGATCTCAAGCAATGTGACCTGCGTGAAGAGACAATAGGAAGCAGTTTAAATTTTGAACGGTTACAACAACGCAGAAAAAGTGAACAACATAATTTGCTAGGTTATTGGTTAAAGAGTCAAACAGGTCAATTTGTTGGTAATAGCATGATAAAAGTTACTATGGATAAAATAATGCAATGCAGTTGCTATCGATGGAAATCCGGAAGTTTGTATCATTCAAATCAGCGCTTATATTTTATTCCTCATATCCCTAAGGAGCTCAATAGCACTGAATATCACCTTGAGTCTATTAATAAGACATGGTCATTAGACAATTGGATTGATGTAGAGTTTGCTCAAATGCCTCCATACCCTTTAAAAGTGATTCGTCGCCATGGAGGAGAGCGTTGCCAGCCCTTACGGCGCAATCATTCTCAAACCTTGAAAAAATTGTTTCAAGAATATAAAGTAGCACCATGGCTTAGGGATATCACACCTGTTTTTTATCATCAAAACAAGATTGTTGCTGTTGGCGATATATTCCGTTGCGATGCAGCAATGCCCACCATTAAAATTAATTATCGAAGAGCTTAATGATTCGTTTCTTATGTGTGTTTAGGTAAACATCGTTAGAAATGTATATAATGCGCGGCCTGACATTTTAATTTATCAATATATACGAGTGACTAAATGAAAATTGGTATTCCAGTAGAATTATCAAGTGTTGAGCGGCGTGTAGCTGTCACCCCCGAGAGCGCTGAAAAATTACAGAAACTGGGCTTTGAAGTGCTTATGCAATCAAGTGCTGGTGAACGTGCAAATTTTTCAGATGCAGCCTATGAAGCCGCTAATGTGAAAATTATAGACAGTGCGCAGGCACTTTGGAACGATTCTGATATTGTCATGAAAGTACTGGCGCCACAAAGTGATGAAATTAAGTATTTGGATGAAACTAAAACATTAATAAGTTTTATTTGGCCAGCACAAAATGCAGAACTGTTAGAAAGTTTAAAAGCTACAGGAGCAACTATCATGGCAATGGACTCTATTCCGCGTATTTCACGCGCACAAAAAATGGATGCCCTAAGCTCTATGGCAAATATCGGGGGCTATCGTGCTGTTATTGAAGCATCGCAACATTTTGGCAGATTCTTTACCGGTCAAGTCACAGCAGCTGGTAAAATACCGCCAGCCAAGGTGATGATTGTAGGTGTTGGTGTGGCAGGTTTATCGGCCATTGGTACTGCCAGCAGCTTAGGAGCTATTGTTCGAGCTTTTGATACTCGTTTAGAAGTTAAAGATCAGGTTGAAAGTTTGGGGGGCGAGTTTCTGGAATTGGAATTTGAAGAAGATGGCAGTGGCGAAGGTGGCTATGCTAAAACCATGAGTTCAGAGTTTATAGAAGCAGAAATGGCGTTATTTGCTGAACAAGCCAAAGAAGTTGATATTATTATTACCACTGCCTTAATTCCAGGTAAATCAGCACCTGAATTAATTACTGAAGATATGGTTAAATCCATGCAACAAGGCAGTGTCATTGTTGATTTGGCAGCAGCTCAAGGAGGTAATTGTAAATTGAGCGAAGCTGATAAAGTAGTGGTAAAACATGGTGTAACCATCATAGGTTATACCGATTTACCCAGTCGTTTGCCAACTCAATCCAGCCAGCTGTATTCCACCAATTTAAGACATTTAATCACAGATTTAACGCCAGAGAAAGATGGGCAAATTGTCGTCAATATGGAAGATGAAGTGATTCGAGGTGCAACCGTAGTCAATTCTGGTGAAATTACCTGGCCACCTCCAGCACCTAAATTATCTGCCGCGCCAAAAAAGGCAGAAGCAGAAAAACCGGCTGTCCTGGAAGAACCAAAGAAAAGCAGCGCTCTAGCACCTATTATCATGTTTGCGTTGGGCGCATTGATATTTTATGTGATTGGTTCAGGTGCTCCAGAGTCTTTTATTCAACATTTCACTGTATTTGTATTGGCTTGTTTTGTTGGTTATATGGTTATCTGGAATGTGAAACCATCTTTGCACACACCGTTAATGAGTGTTACCAATGCCATCAGTAGTATTATAGTAATAGGAGCACTTATTCAGGTCTCTACGCCAATCCCCTTGTTAACGGTACTAGCAGGCTTCGCAATTTTAATTACCAGTGTCAACATAGTGGGAGGCTTTGCCGTGACCCAGCGCATGTTGCAAATGTTTCGCAAGTAGAGGGTAAGTCATGATAGCTGATCAAGCATTTTTGTCAGAAGGCATCGTAACCGTTTCCTACATAGGCGCAACCATATTATTTATTCTGGCACTTGGTGGACTTAGTACGCAAGAAACAGCGCGCAAAGGCAACCTCTATGGTATGTTAGGTATGGCTATTGCTATTGTTGCAACTGTATTGGGTTTAGAGTATATCAATTACGAGGTGATTGTTGGTGCTATTGTTATTGGTGGTTTGGTAGGTTTGGTATTAGCACGCAAAGTTGAAATGACTCAAATGCCAGAACTGGTTGCTATTTTACACAGCATGGTTGGTTTGGCAGCAGTTCTGGTTGGCTATGTAACTTTCTTGGACCTTGGTGCATCGCAAGCAATGACAGGCGTTGAAAAGACTATCCACGAAATAGAAATATACATTGGCATATTAATTGGTGCAGTTACCTTTTCAGGTTCAGTGATTGCTTATGGTAAACTAAGTGCAAAAATCAGTGGTAATGCAATGTTGCTACCGGCAAGGCACTGGCTTAATTTAGCCTTATTGTTGTTAACCATTTACTTTGGTTATCAATTTGTAGTTCAGGCAAGTGCAGGAGGTGGTTTGGGTCCATTAATTATTATGACGATTATCGCACTGTTGTTTGGTATTCATATGGTTATGGCAATTGGAGGGGCAGATATGCCAGTAGTTGTATCCATGCTCAATAGTTATTCAGGTTGGGCGGCATCGGCTACAGGTTTTATGTTAGGTAATGACTTGTTAATCGTTACGGGAGCATTGGTCGGCAGTAGCGGTGCTATTCTAAGTTATATTATGTGTAAGGCGATGAACCGAAATTTTATCAACGTTATCGCTGGTGGTTTTGGCACTACTAGCAGTAATTCTACTGGTAGCGGTGAAATTGAAGGTGAAATCACATCAATTACTGTAGATGAAACAGCAGCATTACTTAATAATGCCAAAGAAGTCATGATTATTCCAGGTTATGGAATGGCAGTTGCGCAAGCACAGCATAAAGTGAATGAAATTACTAAAAATTTACGTGCCAAAAAAGTCAATGTAAGATTTGGTATTCACCCTGTTGCAGGGCGTATGCCAGGGCATATGAATGTACTACTTGCAGAGGCTCACGTACCTTATGATATCGTCTATGAAATGGATGAAATTAATGATGACTTTCCAGACATTGACGTTTCCATTGTGATTGGAGCAAATGATATCGTCAACCCATCGGCTCAGGAAGTTCCTGACAGTCCAATAGCAGGTATGCCTGTGTTAGAACCCTGGAAGGGTGCTACGACTATTGTATTAAAACGTGGTATGGCAACTGGCTATGCAGGTGTTGAAAACCCGCTGTTCTACAAAGATAATACTCAAATGCTGTTTGGCGATGCCAAAGATAGCTTGAATGCTGTGTTAAGTGTTTTAGACAGCTAATTTCATTTTTATTTCATTGAGAGTTGTCGAACATGATTATCAATTCTCTACAGCGTGAAAACTTATCGGTAATACTGCATTGGAATGATGGCAACCATACTGCCATTCCATGTTGAGGTGGCTCATTTTTGCATTGTTGGTAACAAATATCATCGAACACTAGACGTTAGCTGCATCGTCGAACAATTGCTACGCCATATCGAATGCCTCAGGCAAGGGGTTATTGCTAAAAAGTACGGAATGCAGGTATCTAATTTTGTATTGTCCGTTCACGATAAGACCAAGTGTTAAGTGACATTTAATACCGGATGCTGTGATTGGTGAATTATGCAAAGTATCAGGCAGTGAGAGAGGCGTTTGTTTTTCGAGAATTTCCACGAAACTAAGTATTGCAGATATACTAATTTTTTTAAAAAATTTCAACCAAACTCAATTTGCATTGTATAGGTTTCTTTATCGCAGGAATTATTCTCTATTTCAAAAAAGCAGATGGCTTACAAGCTTTTGTGTATCTATTGATAGTTGGTTTAGTATCATTGCCAATGATTGACTCACCTATTTATAAATTTATACCTTTTGCATATGGCTCATATGTAGTAAAGAGTTATTCCGCTTTGCTAACAGTGGATACTTTTAATTTACTTGTAATTGCTATAAACTCTATTACCTATTTTATATTAGGCATACTTTCTTTCAAATTCTTTGAAAGAAAAGCAAAAAACTATGGTATGTTAACTCAGTCCCACTAATTAGAGCGTAATGAAAATTAACAAGTCAAGTAAGTTTATTGTTTCAAACCTCGTTGCTTGGTATTAAAAACTTACTGGAATAACACAGAACTTTAATTATCAGCAACGATGAGCGCTAAAAATAGCTTACTGGAACAACTAACTATCGATCGCTCTAAGGATGGACAAAACTCTAACAGCAAAGGACTGATTATGTTGATGGTTATTATAGGTATTGTTCTATTAACTATTATTTTGATGTTATGGGTACAATTACAAACCCACAAAGAAAAGCTCGACGCAGTTGCAGAACAACCTGCTATTGTTCAAGTCGCCAACCAAACCGAATCACCGCCTATTTTACAGGTTTCTGACCGCAGTAATATTGCATTAAGTGCATCTGGTTATGTGGTTGCTCGACGGGTAGCGACTATTTCATCGGAAATAACAGGATTAATTAAAGAGGTGCTTATAGAAGAAGGATTAATGGTTGAAGCAGGGCAAGTGCTGGCAAGATTAGACGATGCACATATGCAAGTAAATCTTCGGTTAGCAGAACAGCGTGTTGAAGTAAATAAAATCGCTATTGCTACTATCAAATTAAATGTTGCAGAAGCCAAGCGAATTTTAAAAAGAGAAAAAAGCATTAATGAAAAAGGCTATTCCAATAAAGCCAATTTAACCAGAGCCCAAACCAATGTTGATGTATTAAATAAAGATTTAAACAATGCACAAATTGCATTGCGAATTGCAGATTTAGAAGTGAAACAACAGATAGAACTGGTAAATGACACTATTGTTACTGCACCCTTTACTGGCATTGTTGTCAACAAAGCGGCTCAAGCTGGAGAGATAATATCGCCAGTGTCAGCAGGTGGTGGTTTTACTCGAACAGGAATTTGCACCTTGGTTGATATGAATAGCTTAGAAATTGAGGTAGATGTGAATGAAGCCTATATAGATAGAGTTAAGCAAAATCAATTGGTCAAAGCCACCTTAGATGCCTACCCCGATTGGGAGATTGATGCTCGCGTTATAGCGATTATTCCCACTGCGAACCGTAGTAAAGCGACGGTTAGGGTTCGCATAGCAATAGAGGATTTAACACAACATAATAAGGATGGTAATTTTCGTATATTACCCGAAATGAGTATTAAAGTAGATTTTTTAACCAATTAACGTTAGAGTATGATATGAGCAATGCACTGTTTACATTAAAAGATGTTGATAAGATTTATAAAAAAGGAAAAGAACGAATTAGCATTTTTGAAAATCTCAATTTACAGATAAATCAATCTGACTTTACTGCCATTATGGGGCCCTCAGGGTCAGGTAAAACCACATTATTAAATTTATTGGGAGGAATTGATAAACCGTCAAGTGGGGAGATTATTTTCAATGATGAACATATAGAACAGCATTCAGAATCCGCATTATCAAGATGGCGTGCTAACAATATAGGCTTTATTTTTCAATTTTATAATTTAATGCCAATGCTCACAGCTGCTAAGAATGTTGAATTGCCATTACTGTTGACATCATTAAAATCTAAAGAGCGGAAGAAACGAGTCATGGCGGCACTGGAACTAGTTGACTTGGCTGACAGAGCCAAACATTCACCTGGAGAAATGTCGGGCGGGCAACAGCAACGAGTTGCCATTGCCAGAGCCATTGTTTCAGACCCCAAGTTATTGCTCTGTGATGAACCCACCGGTGATTTAGACCGCGACACAGCCAATGATATTTTGGAGATTTTGAAACAACTTAACAGTAAGTTTAATAAAACGATTGTAATGGTTACCCATGACCCAACAGCCGCTAAATGCGCAAAGAATGTGCTTTATTTAGATAAAGGAAAGTTTAATTCTGCACCGAATACTGAAGAGTAATATTGTGAGTAGTTTATATTTAATATGGAAAAATTTAACTCGCAAAAAATTGCGGCTTATATTGTTATTATTCTCTATTACTATTTCATTTCTAATTTTTTCGGTGTTAATTGCATTTCAAAGTGCAATGAATGCAGGCATTGATATGTCCGCAGATGATAGGTTGGTTGTAGTTAATAAAATTAACTTTACTCAAACATTGCCACTGTCTTATATGAATCGTATTAATAATGTTGAAGGTGTTCGCAATGCAGTACATTTAAATTGGTTTGGTGGCTATTATCAGGAATTGAAAAACCTCATGCCAATGTTTGCTGTTTCAAATAAACACTTCTTTGATGTTTATGATGAATTGGTGGTAGATGAAGCACAACAGAAAAATTATTTATCAAACCGTCAAGGCTTACTTATAGGTGAAGCGGTAGCTAAAAAATTTGGATGGAAAGTTGGCGATAGAGTGCCTATTATTTCTAATATTTACAGTAATAAAGCAGGAGGTTCCAGTTGGGATTTTGATATAGCCGCTATCTATAAGGGAATCAAACCTGCGGTAGACACCACTTCGGTATATTTTCATTATGAATACTTTAATGAATCCGTAACCTTCGGTAACGATGAGATAGGCTTTATCAATGTTCGTACTGAGTCGCCAAAGTTAAATGAAATGGTTATTCAAAGAATAGATGAATTATTTATCAATAGTGTGGCAGAAACCGATACCATGCCTGAAAAAGCATTCACTAAGCAGTTTGTAGAAATGATAGGCAACATTGGTTTAATAATAAGTTCGGTAGTATTTGCCGCATTCTTTACCATATTACTGTTAGTTGGCAACAGTATGGTAATGGCTATACGCGAACGAACGAATGAAATAGCTGTATTGAAAACATTGGGCTTCCCTTCGGCTAAAATCTTTCAAATGGTATTGGTTGAATCATTGATGCTAGTATTTATCGGGGGGGGAATTGGCTTGGCAATAGGAGCTTCGGTATTAGAGGCAATCAATAGCTCATCAACCATGCAGTTACCGCCAATGATGATAACTGGCAATGTTTTATTGCAAGCCATAGCTGCAATGTTAGCATTAGGTTTATTGACTGGTGGTTTTCCAGCGTGGAATGCGCTGCGCTTGAATTTGGCAACCGCTTTCACCAGAGCTTAAGAGGTTTTATGTTAGACCAAATAATCGCGATTGTCATAATGAATATTAAAGGTATAACCAATCGAATGTGGATGTCCTCAGCTGCGGTGTTAGCTATTGCTGTGGTGGTAGGCTTATTACTGTCTTTTATATCAATGGCTAATGGCTTTAAAAAAACACTAGAGCAAGGCGGCTCAGAGCAAATGCTAATTATCATGCGCCAAGGCTCTCAATCTGAAACCAACAGTACCATAAGCGCAGAACAAGTTAATATACTTAAATCAGTGCCAGGGCTAGAGATCAATACAGCAGGTGACATTATGGCTTCAGCTGAACTCTATGTTATTGTCGATGGCATTAAGAAAACCACTGGTTCTAAAACTAATTTGCCGCTACGTGGTCTATCACCACAAGGTATCGCGATAAGGCAAAACATACAAATCACTCAAGGGCGAATGTTTAATTCAGGCAAGAATGAAATTATTGTTGGTGAGGGAATCCTCAGTCAGTTTTCTGGTTTTGAATTGGGTAAAAGTATTGTTTTTGGTAAAACCAAATGGACGGTTGTAGGTGTTTTTAGTTCTGGAGGCAGTGCTTTCGAAGGTGAGTTGTGGACTGATATACGCGATGTGCAAAGTCAGTTTCAGCGTGCTAACACTTATCAATCTTTACGACTATTACTCAATAATAGTAACCAGTTAGACGTAGTAAAAAAAATCGTTAAGCAGGATGCTCGGCTGAATGTCGATGTAAAAACAGAGAAACAGTATCTAGCAGAACAAGGCGAAGCCATGCGAAGCATAGTAATTATTGGTTGGATATTAGGTATAGCGATGGCACTTGGCGCATTGGCTGGAGCTTTAAATACCATGTACAGTTCAGTAGCTGCTCGATCAAAAGAGATAGCAACGTTAAGAGCCATTGGTTTTAGTGGATTTGCTACTTTCCTAGGGACTCTGATAGAAAGTCTAGTATTAGCCATGCTGGGAGGATTAATTGGTTGCATCGCTACCTATTTTATGTTTGATGGCTTAACCACATCGACTCTAGGCAGAAACTTCACTCAAGTGGTATTTAGCTTTAAGCTGTCATTCTCAGCCGTTATTGATGCGCTAATACTCTCTATTATTGTGGGTTTTCTCGGAGGTTTTTTTCCAGCTTGGCGTGCTGCAAAGTTGCCTGTAGTTAAAGCATTTCGTGAATGAGTTTAGATTGTTAAACGCTTACCAATATAGATTTTACAGCGAGAAATCTATAAATAAGAGGTTAATTACATTGGTGTCAAAAGATAGATTTACATAACTAGGTTCAAGATAATTCATCTATAGGAAAAATGGGCTGAATTTCCCGAATTATTTGTCCATTTAGGTGAACACATTTCTCTAGATTCCGTAGTTGAACCTGGAATTTACAGTTATTTTCAGGAAATAATGCAAGGCATGGCTTGCAGGTAATGGTTGTAGCCCTTACCAAAAGCCATAACGCAGCAGTGTGAACTGAAAAGGGCTGTAAAGCCAGGTAGCGGTTTGTAATTCACTTATGAAGTGAATCGAAGAATAAGCGTTTATCAATAACATTCAAACTCTTAGAAGTGAAATTAGCGTTCAACTGCGGAATCTAGGATTATGCATTAGAAACCTGCTACATCCAAAAATGACTTCAAAAACACCATCTTGTTCGAAAAATAATGTTCACTATAGCCCTGCTATGTTTGTGCTTATTTTCCTTGCGTGAGCTACTGTTTTTATTGTCATTTTTGCCTTCGCTACAATTTCTGATGCATAATCTGGGTTCAATAAGCCCGATGCCTCAGAATTTGAAGATATCCAGCGGCAAGTATGTGTCCTGCGGTGCGGCGTTGATGTGACTTCCTGGAAGGAATAAGGTGAGTCTTTACGACAGGAATTGATGCTCAATTTTTATACACTTATCCATTACTACGCTTAATCCATTAGATTGCGCTTTAGCAGCGGCCTCATGGTGAATAATCTCTAGCTGCATCCAAATAGCTTTGGTTTTCAGTTTGATAGCTTCTTCAACATAGGGTAGTACTTTTTCGCTGCGCTGAAAAATATTCACTATGTCAAAAGCAACGGGAATGGCGCTCAAACTGGAGTAGCATATTTCACCAAGAACTTCGGTAATGTTAGGGTTTACAGGAATAATCCGATAGCCATTTTGCTGCATGTACTCAGCGACCTGGTAGCTTGCCCTGTGCGGTTTATTAGATAGCCCTACAACAGCTATTGTTTTATAGCTGTCAAGAATTTGTTTGATGGTTAAGTTCATCGGCGTGGCGGTCGTTTTTCTAAAAAAGCATCAATGCCTTCGCGCGCACCATTACTATCCATATTACATGCCATTGTCTCACTGGCAAATTGATAAGCTTCTGGCAATGGCATTGCTAATTGTTGGTAAAACATTTTTTTTCCAATTTTAATGGCGTTGGATGATTTGTTAGCAATGGTTTGAGCTAACTGCCAAGTCGAATGGTTTAACTGTTCAGGTTCAACAATCTCATTAATTAACCCGTATTTCAAGGCTTGATGCGTGTCAATAAACTCACCTGTTAACAGCATTTTTATTGCATGTTTGCGCGCAAGGTTGCGACTTAAAGCCACCGCAGGGGTCGAACAAAATAACCCCAGGTTAACGCCAGAAACGGCAAATTTTGCATCGCTACTTGCAACGGCTAAATCGCAGTTGGCTACTAGTTGGCAGCCGGCGGCTGTAGCTACACCATTGACTGCAGCAATAACCGGTTGAGGCAATTGGTGGATGCTGAGCATTAATTGGCTGCATTGATCAAATAATTGTTTGTGAAATGCTTTATCATCAGTCTGACGCATTTCTTTTAAATCATGTCCTGAACAAAAGGCCTTTCCCATTGCATTGATGATAACCACCCTAATATTATCATCATCACGAAGGTTGTCGACTTCTTTTTGTAATAACTCCAACATCTGAATTGACAATACATTAAATTTTGCAGGGTTATTAAGCGTTAAAGTGGCTATGTCATCTGAGTCTTGACGCAGTAATATAGAGTTAATAGATTTAGTCATGTCACCAAATGGTTTTGTTGTTAAAAGTCAGAAAGTTCTGATATTAATTCGGCATGAAAATACCGAACAAATATGAGGCACAAGGAAGTGCCGCCGGTGAGCGATAGCTCGATCGCGAATCCTTGAAATACAAGAAAATTCGCATATTTTATTGCGAGGCTAATAATAGTGTGAAATTAATTGATATGCAAGTTAGTGCTTAAGCCAGGCCATTTACTTTACAATAGTTTACAATAGAGATTCCAGTTAATTTCAAGAACAATATATGAACGACCAGCAATTACGCAATGCCGAACAAATAGCTCGTTTAACCATGGTATTAATTTTATTAACCGCAGGTATCAGTAAATTTTTTAGCGAAGGCGGTTTCTATCAATACTATTCAGGCTTATTTCAAAGTGACTTAAGAATTGTATTGCCGTCGTTATTGGTTAATACCTACTTGGCATTAATTCCCTATATTGAGATTGTTCTTGGGTTGGCACTATTAAATAATCACTGGGTTAAATATAGCCTGGCAGGCTGGTTTGTGTTTATGTGGAGTTTGATGGTGGGGCATTATATATTGCAAGAATGGTTAGTTGTTAACCAAATGATTTTGTATATTATACTTGGACTAATCAGCTACGTACTACCGAAAAATACTAAATGGTTTAAACTGTAAAAATTAACAGGTCCTAGGAAAACTGAGTCTGGCTAAAAGGACAAGGTGGAAGAGTTAAAGTTCACTTTGAAAAATTTTTTTCATATATTTCCGACTAATTACACAATAAAATGCGACATGGGGGTTGCTATGCATTTTAACATTGCAGTAAAATGCCCCAGGTTCAAATTTATGCTAGCAAAATAAAGTAATCGTCTTTTTACTTGTGCTTGTTTGAATAATAAATTGAATAGACTTTTTTAATTTAAAAACTATCCGTTGGGGTTATATTATATGTTTACACGCAAAAAATTAAGTTACGCAGTTGCAGCTACTATGGGTGCAGCAGTTGCTGGTACAGCTAATGCGGCAATTGAAGAGATTGTTGTAACAGCTACCAAAACAGCTCAAAGCGCACAGGATATCGGTGTGTCAGTCCAAGCTGTTACAGGTGATACATTGAAAGAGCTAGGTGTTGAAACCTTTGACAAATATGTACAGTACTTGCCGAATGTCACTCAACAGGGTCGTGGTCCGGGTCGTAGCGAAATTTATATTCGTGGTGTTGCTACAGAACAATCAAATAATACTGTTTCATCAATTCAGGGTTCAGCTCCTTCAGTGGCTTTATATGTTGATGAACAAACTGTTTCGTTTGGTGGTCGTAACCTGGATGTCTATGCAGCTGACTTAGAGCGTGTGGAAGTATTGCCTGGACCTCAAGGTACTTTATTCGGTGCAAGTTCACAGTCTGGTACAGTTCGCTATATTACTAACAAACCTAAACAAGGCGTCTTTGAAGGCGGTGTGAGCGCGCGTCATGGTTGGACATCAGGCGGTGATCAAAGTACTTCTACCCAGGCATACTTGAATGTTCCTTTAACAGAAAAGTTAGCTGTTAGAGGTGTGTTCTATAACGATAATCAGGGTGGTTGGTTAGACACAGTGGCAGGTAATTTTAATCCTAATACAAGTGAATTAATTAATGTAATTAACCGCAATCAAATTTTTGCCGCATCTGTTGCCCCTGATGCGACTTTGGCAACGGCTCAAAATGATGATGTCGTAGGTGAAAATACTAATGATGCAGTATATAGCGGTGCACGTTTTGGCTTGGCGTATGATATCAATGACGACTGGCATGTTTTAATTCAACATACGACTCAGCGTTTGGATACTGAAGGCTCATTTGAATATGCTCCATTTCTCGATGATACCGGTAGAGAGTCTAATCTGCGATTTATTCCAGAGTCAAATAATGATGAATGGGGCTTAACCACCTGGACATTAAATGGTCGTATTGGCACTCTTGATGTTATTTATACAGGTGGTTTTATTGATCGTGAAGTTGATAATGTTATCGATTACACCTTATACACCTTTGGTGGCGGCTACCAGGCTTACTATGTTTGTAACACCCCTTATGCTGCGGGTGGTGCTACTGAATGTTTTGACCCGGTTAAGTCTTATGTTGATACAACGGACAATACCCGTACTTCACACGAGATTCGTATTAATACAGATCAAGAGAAGCGTTTAAGATTTACTGGTGGTTTATTCTTTGATAACTCCATGACTGAATCCATTGGTCGTTTTAATTATCTGGGTGCGGTTGATGCAGGTTTTGATGCGGCTGCTCAAAATGGTTCTGCTAATTCAGGTGGTACTGTGGTCGATGGTACGCCTGGACCTGGTCAAACAGGATTCCCTGTGCCTGGCGTGATTCCTGTAGCTCCTGCTGGAATTACTACGATTTTCCAAAATAACTTTACACGAGAAGAAGATCAGTTTGCCGCGTTTGGTGAAGTGAGTTTTGATATATCTGAGCAGGTTACTGTTCATTTTGGTGCCAGATACTACGACCTGGACTTTGCTTTGACGGGCACCACTGCTTCGTCTTTCGGCTGTAAAGGTGATGATATTCCTGATGATGGAAGTGTACCAGTGGGGTCTGATTTGGGCGGTGGAGAAGTTGTTGCCCAACGTGCTGATGGTACCTTTGGCTGCGATGGTAATGGTGATAATAATGTAACTGCAAGATTGCAGGCACTTGGCATTGGTACTTTAGAAGCGTTAACCAATTTCTTTGGCGTAGGTACTGAGAATCCGGTAGGGGCAAACAATTCTGCTCAAGATATTTTTGCTGATATCCAAAGTGGCGTATTAAATACTGATGGTTTAGGCGCTGATGGCGTAACCAATCAAGATGATGTGATTTTCAAAGCATCGGTTGATTGGAAACCAATAGATAATATTTTATTATATGCAACTTACTCGGAGGGCTTTAGACCTCAGACAGCCAACCGTAATGCTGGTGCGGCTTCTAGTAACCAAACAGGACCGTTTCAGAATTTTCGAGTTCCAGTAATTGCTGATAGTGATGAGTTAACTAACTTTGAAGTGGGTTTTAAAGGTGACTTGTTTGCTGATACCCTACGCTTTAACGCTACATTGTATTTTTCTCAAATCGATGATTTACAAACCACGCGTTTTGACCCGTCAAATGTTGCATTCTTGGTATTTATTGAGAATGTGGGCGATGCTGAAGTTACTGGTATTGATGCCGACTACATCTGGGAAGCGACTGAAAACCTGACAATAAGTGGTGCTTTTGCATGGGTTGATTCAGAGATAACTCGCTTGGATGGAGCGCTTGAAGGTCTGGCAGTTCCTGTTGGCAACGAGTTGCCTTTTACTGCAGACTTCTCTTTTAATGTCCGTGCCCGGTATGATTTTGAACTGCCAGCATTTGGTGCAAATGCATATGTAACTGCTGGTGCAATTTATACTGGTGATAGCAAGTCTGGTATCATAGGTAACGCATTTTTTGTAGAAGATAACGTTCAGCGCATATTTGGTACTCCATCAGGTCTGCGCATTGCGGATGAAGGTGGTACTTTTGGTGCGTCTAGTGTTGCTACTGAAGTTACTGGCTCTGTAGGTTTGACTGAAGATGGTCAAAATTTTAGAAATGGTCGTTATATTCAAGAGTCATACGTATTAATTAACGCTGCCTTTGGTGTTGAAAAAGATGACTGGATAGCAGAGTTTTTCGTTGACAACTTGACTGATGAACGTGCTCAAACAAATATTTCAACATTTGACTATATACCAACAGTTTCAACCAATCGTCCATTGACCGTGGGTCTGCGTTTTTCTTACGATTTTGATTAATTTCTATCTACCATTTAACCTATAACTTAACTTTGGAAAATACAATGAAAAATTTAATTTTAATTTCACTTTTCTCGGTACTATTAATCTCTTGTGGTGATGATGGTATTGATAGTAGCACTCTAACGGGTTCTGGCATTTCGCTCGAAACTCAGCTCTCAGGCTTGACGGCTGAAGTTGCAGGGGCTACTAGCGGTCAAATTACGGCGACAGCTACATCAGCCAGCTCCTTGAGTTATCAATGGGCTCAGACCAGTGGCTCTCCGGAAGCTACTCTAGTTAATGCAACATCTCCAACAGTCACTGTTATGTATCCAGCATCTACTACTGACACAGTGTTAATGCTTACTGTCACAGTGACCAATGGCAGTGGTGCTGAAGAAACTGCAGATGCTTCGGTTACAGTACCAGCAAATGGCGGTGCGGCTACCTGCCCGGATACAGTAGGTAACCTGGAAGTAACAGCTTTGCTAAATCCTGTATCAGGCAACAATAATTGTAGTTTGGCTGGAGTGTTAAGTGAAGACGCTACCTTAGTGACAAATACAGATTGGCACCTGGCTGATTCTCTTGAGGTTGGCGGCGTTTCTGAAACTACATCAGGAACTGGTGTTGTCACAACAGTCACGTTTACTGCAGTACTGACAGTTGATGCAGGAGCCAATGTGCGAGCTGATGGTACAGAGTATGTAGCAATCAATGTAGGTTCGTCAATTATTGCAGATGGTACTGCTGCTTCTCCAACTGTGTTTTCTTCCAGTGATGCAGATAATAATGGAACTGGCGAATGGGGAGGTCTATTCCTGTTAGGAAGTGTCAATTCTTTATTGGATCATGTTGTTGTAGCAGAGGCCGGGGCAGCGGTTTCAGTAGGTGGTGCAACGCGCACTGATAACATAGTGCTCGACGGGACTGACGATACTAATATACTTTCATTTGTCCAGTCGCACGACTCTGCCAGAGATGGTTTTCACATTGAGGACAGTTCTTCGCGTATGGCTTGGCTACTAGCTACTGGCGCTACGCGTGATGGTGTATGGTACCAGAATTTTAACGGTGTAATTAAGGAGTTAATGGTTATTCACAGAACAGCCACTGGGCGTTCGGGTATTTATGGCGCTCGCAGTTCAACTGCAACCACTTCTAACCCCAGAATAGTTAATGCGACATTAGTGGGTCGTGACGCTACCGCCGTTGATGCATCTGACGATTCATCGGCTCGTCAATTTGGCATTCTTTTTGCAGATAATTTTAGTGATGCTCGTTATGCTAACATTATAATCGCTAACTTTGCTAACGGTTGTTACGAAGTTGAGCCTTCTGGTGATGTCAGAGGAATAGGTATTAATCCAGGTCCAACTTATTTAGATGGTGTTCACTGTGCCAACGAAGCAGGCGCTTTGCCTGGTGTATTTGAAGTAGTTCGTGCAGATGACTCTGATACCAGTGAATTACGTGGGTTGCCTACTACTGGTGTTGGAAATGGGGATGGCTTACGCTACTATAATGGTACAGTCAACCCTGTTGTATTTACTGGAGAAACTACACAAAGAGATTTCACAGCTGGTTGGTATCTTAATAGTATTGGTACTATGGCTAACACAGCTACAGGTGCAGTATTATTAACTAATGGTGATTTAGTCGTAGATAATGCTACAGTGCTGAACAGATTTAATTCTGGAGATACTAACAATGATGGTACTTTGGATGCAGCAGATCAAAGCTCGTCATTTATTATCAATGATACAGTTGCTTTTAATCAGGATGTAGGTGATGCCGCTAACCCGACAGGTGGTTATAACTTAACTGACGTGGGTGCTATAAGAGGTGGAGCCGTGAGTAATGTTCAATTTGATGGTTGGACCGTTGAGACTGGAGCTGGTGAAGGCTTTGCAGTTCCATTGGCAGAATAGCGGTTACTAAACTTAAAAAAAGGCGAGCTTTAGCTCGCCTTTTTTATGAACATTCTATTTACAGATTATGCAATATAGTGATTTAATGAAGCAACAATTAGAGCAGGCTAAACAATTTCTATATAGACAACAATTCAAGGATTCAGATAAAATCACTAAAGGAATTATAAAAGAAGATTCTTCAAACTATGATGCTATTTATATATTAGCGGTTTCCTTGCGTATGCAGGGAAAGTTTACGGATTCAATTCACAGGCTTGATAAGGTTATACGTATTACTCCTAACCATTCCAGAGCCTATCAAGAGAAGGGTCATGTCTATTTCACACAGAATAAATATGAAAAAGCGATAGCCTGTTATGAAAAGGCAGTGCAATTAAATAACGCACTTTTACCCAGTTGGAAAGCGTTAACTAATTTATATCAATTAGTAAAATATAGAAAGGGTTTTGACAACGCTTTATCCCAGGTTCAAAGGCTTGAAAAGCTTTCCCCGGAATTAATTGCTGTTAAAAGCTATTTGCAAGAAGGTAATATAGACATGGCTGACAAAGTGTGCCGACACTATATGCAAAATAATAAGCAAAATGTGGAAGGTATGCGGTTGCTTGCTGAGATTGCGCTAAAGATGGAAATATTAGATGATGCCGAATTTATATTAGAAAGTGCCCTGGAGTTCGAACCTGATTATAGTGATGCAAGAGCCGATTATATTTCTGTACTGATCAAAAGGCAAAAGTTTGGAAAAGCTCATGAGAATAGCTGTCAACTATTTAATGGGAACCCTGAAAATATCTATTTTAAAGCCTTAAATGCTCATACTTTTTCAGGGATTGGTGAAACAGAAACAGCAGCAAAAATGTTTGAAGAAATTGTTAATGAACAACCCGATCAGGAACAAACATGGCTAGCGCTGGGACACACTTATAAAACGCTGGGAGAGATTGATAAATCGGTTAATGCTTACCAGCAGGTTTACAAAATTAGAGCGGATTTTGGCGATGCTTTTTGGAGTTTAGCAAACACTAAATCTTATAAGTTTTTAAACCAGGAAATTAGGCACATGGAAAAATACCTGGCTAAAGATGATATGTCGGTGGCGGATAGAGTACATATGGGGTTTGCTTTAGCTAAATGCTATGAAGATAGGTCAGAGTATGAAAAAGCATTTAAGTTATATGAATCCAGTAACGAATTAAATAAGAAAGAATTGAAATATGAAGCAAAACTAATTGAAAGAAGAGTTAGTCGTCAAATTAAATATTGCACCAAAGAGTATTTTGAATCTAAGGCCAATATTGGATATGAAGCAACAGATCCAATTTTTATTGTGGGGTTGCCTAGAGCTGGCTCTACACTTTTGGAACAAATTTTAGCGTCTCATTCAAAAATTGATGGTACTATGGAACTACCTAATATTATCAGCTTGGTTTACCGCTTGAGAGGACGCTACAAAGGCAAAAATAATGAAGAACCGCAATACCCTAAAATTTTGACAGAGATTGAAGATAGCTATTTTGAGCGATTCGGCAAACAATTTATTGATGATACTCAGGTCTATCGGCACGGTGCTCCATTTTTTATTGATAAAATGCCAAATAATTTTGTGCATATCGGTTTAATCAAATTAATTTTACCTAATGCTAAAATCATTGATGCGCGAAGACACCCTATGTCTTGCTGCTTCAGTGGCTTCAAACAGTTATTTGGTGAAGGACAGGAATTTACCTATGGTTTGACTGAGATTGGCACATATTATCGTGAATATGTGCGGTTGATGAAACATTGGGATGAAGTTCTTCCAGGCTTTGTTCTCCGTATTCAACATGAAGACGTTATTGATGATTTAGAAGGACAGGTCAGGCGCATGTTAGATTTTTGCGATTTAGAGTTTGAAGAAGCCTGTGTTAATTATTACAAGACTGAACGCAGTATTCGTACGCCTAGTGCAGAACAGGTGCGGCAGCCAATATTTCGCTCTTCTATAGAACAATGGCGTAATTTTGAACCCTGGTTAGGACCACTAAAAGAAGCATTGGGTGAAGAAATTCTTCAACATTATTCGATATAAGGTTTTTAAAAATTTGCATTAAACCCAGATTATGCATTAGAAACCTGCTACACCCAAAAATGACTTCAAAAACATCAGCTTGTTCGAAAAATAATACTCACCATAGCCCTGCTATGTTTCCGCTTATTTTTATTGCGCGAGCTACTGTTTTTATTGCCATTTTTGCCTTCGTTACAATTTCTAATGCATAATCTGGGTTAAATTGGTTTCAGCGTGAAACTCTCAAGTGCCTTCATTCAATTACCTCTGCTGGTTAATAGCGAGTTACTCAAAAAAGAAGTTTCTCAGTTTAATGAATCAGATTGGCTGGATCATCCTCAAGATTTTAAAGGCAATTCAGCCATTCCGCTGATTTCACACATGGGTGCAATGAATAATGACTATGAAGGTACTATGCTGGCGACACCTATGTTACGCCGTTGTCCTTATTTGCGTAATGTATTAAGCCAAATGGATACAGTTTTGGGTCGTACGCGTTTAATGCGCCTGGCGCCAAACCATGAAGTCCCATCCCATCAAGATACACACTATAGCTGGTGGAAACGTATTCGTGTTCATATTCCCATTGTCACCCAGCCAGAAGTGCTCTTTACCTCAAATGGTGAAGTCAGCGTCAATATGCAAGCAGGGGAAGTGTGGATTTTTGATAATTGGCATATCCACCAGGTTCAAAATAACAGTAATATATACCGAATACATTTAGTAACAGATACAACAGGCAGCAGTCAATTTTGGAATATGGTATCCAAAGGCTGGAAAGTTAATTCAAATAATGACTTTAGAACTTCCATAGAATACCAGAACTGGAAAACGACTATCCAGCAGCCTGAGCTAATTGAAACCCCCATTATTACAGAGACTCATAACCGTTATGCTGTTCGCAGCCCTAATGATGTGGATAATATACTTAATGATTTTATAGAATTATTACTACCGTTAAATGTGGAAAAAAGTGAGTCAATAAGAATAACCAAAAATGCGATACATCAATTCAGCCAGGATTGGCGTTGCCTGTGGGCCCAATATTCTAATTCAATAACAGGGATCGAGCATTACCAAAAGCTTATTGATCGACTGCATTCCCAATGTATAAATTTGTGGAACGATGTATTAGTTCCTCAAGGTATAAGCACTGTTTCCAGTATTTTGCAAAAATGGACTCATACCATGACTGATGTGGAATATGCCAAGCAACAAGCGGTTTCGGGTCAACTGAATATACCGTTTGAGCAGTTACGCCATATTTTTGACAGACCTGTTTTCATTGTTGCAGCGCCGAGGTCAGGCAGCACAATGCTTTTCGAAACATTGCAAAAAAACATTGATTTCTGGTCATTGGGAGACGAAAGCCACTCAGAGTTTGAGTCGATTAAAGAACTTGGCATTGCAGCCAAACACTACACCTCAAATCAGTTAGAGGCAGCTGATTTAAATGAAACCATTGGTTCTAAATTAATCAAGAAATTTTTGCAAAAAATGCATAATATTGATGGCGTCAATTATTTACAATTACCTGAAAGTCAACGTCCTAATCGTATTCGCTTTTTAGAAAAAACACCTAAAAACGCTTTGCGTATTCCTTTTTTAAAAGCACTTTTCCCTTCTGCTAAATTTATTTATTTGCAGCGTGCCCCAGAATCAAATATCGGTAGTATGATTGATGCATGGCAATCTCAGCGGTTTGTGACATACTCGGAACTGCCGAATTGGAGTGGGTCATGGTCATTACTTTTACCAGAAGGTTGGCAACAACAAAAAGGTAAAAATGTGGTTGAGATAGCTGCATGGCAGTGGCAATCAGCTAATAACCGCATTATGGATACCCTGGAGCAATTGCCTGAGCAAGATTATTGCATTATTGATTATGACCAATTGCTTGAAAATCGGGAAAAAACCCTAAAAGCAATATGCAATTTTTCATCGGTACCTTTTGGTCCAAGAATGCAATCTATTATTCGTGGTAATCTCTCACTGTCAAAATACACTTTAACTAAACCCGGTAAAGACAAATGGAAACGATACGAAAATACAATTTTAGCAGCTAAATCCATTTATGCGGATACGGCAAGTCGTATGCAAAATTTTTGAGAATCGTTCAATTATTCTCTAATGCTATTTTTCATCATATTAACTCGGCATGAAAATACCGAACAAATATATGACACAAGGAAGTGACACCGACGAGCAATATTTTATTGCCAGGTTAATGTTAGCCAAAAGGTGATATTTTCATTGACATTATCAAGCGAGTTATTATCATACGCACCCTTGCCCGATGATGTATATTTTATTGGGTCTGTTCTTTAACAAAGTGTTATCAAGCAATATGTGTGGGTACTTGTGTAGATTGGTTTAAACTATTATTTTACGCAAGTTACCTATTCAATTCATTCCGAAAGAATACGGTCGTTACGGCCGATAATTTATTATTTGGTCTAACAGCGTAAACCGGGTTTTGACAATTTTCTGGTATAAAGAGAAATTGTTATCCGTGATGTTGATTGTACCCTATTGGGTATAATTGGCTATTGAACTGAAGAGTTTGATCATGGCTCAGATTGAACGCTGGCGGCAGGCCTAACACATGCAAGTCGAGCGAGAAAGGCCATTTGGTTGAGTATAGCGGCGAACGGGTGAGTAATGCTTAGGAATCTGCCTATCAGAGGGGGATAACTTGGGGAAACTCAAGCTAATACCGCATACGTCCTATGGGAGAAAGCGGGGGCCTCTTTTAGAGCCTCGTGCTGATAGATGAGCCTAAGTCAGATTAGCTAGTTGGTGGGGTAATGGCCTACCAAGGCGACGATCTGTAGCTGGTCTGAGAGGATGATCAGCCACACTGGGACTGAGACACGGCCCAGACTCCTACGGGAGGCAGCAGTGGGGAATATTGGACAATGGGCGCAAGCCTGATCCAGCCATGCCGCGTGTGTGAAGAAGGCCTTCGGGTTGTAAAGCACTTTCAGTAGGGAGGAAAGGCAGTTTGTTAATAACGATCTGCTATGACGTTACCTACAGAAGAAGCACCGGCAAACTCCGTGCCAGCAGCCGCGGTAATACGGAGGGTGCGAGCGTTAATCGGAATTACTGGGCGTAAAGCGCGCGTAGGTGGCTTATTAAGCAGGGTGTGAAATCCCCGGGCTCAACCTGGGAACTGCATTCTGAACTGGTAGGCTAGAGTCTGGTAGAGGGTGGTGGAATTTCTGGTGTAGCAGTGAAATGCGTAGATATCAGAAGGAACATCAGTGGCGAAGGCGACCACCTGGACCAAGACTGACACTGAGGTGCGAAAGCGTGGGTAGCGAACAGGATTAGATACCCTGGTAGTCCACGCCGTAAACGATGTCAACTAGCCGTTGGAGACGAATGTTTTTAGTGGTGCAGCTAACGCGATAAGTTGACCGCCTGGGGAGTACGGCCGCAAGGCTAAAACTCAAATGAATTGACGGGGGCCCGCACAAGCGGTGGAGCATGTGGTTTAATTCGATGCAACGCGAAGAACCTTACCAAGACTTGACATCCTGCGAATCTAACAGAAATGTATGAGTGCCTTCGGGAACGCAGTGACAGGTGCTGCATGGCTGTCGTCAGCTCGTGTCGTGAGATGTTGGGTTAAGTCCCGTAACGAGCGCAACCCTTGTCCTTAGTTGCCAGCACGTGAAGGTGGGAACTCTAAGGAGACTGCCGGTGACAAACCGGAGGAAGGTGGGGACGACGTCAAGTCATCATGGCCCTTACGTCTTGGGCTACACACGTGCTACAATGGGAAGTACAGAGGGTAACGAAGCTGTGAAGTGTAGTCAATCCCTTAAAACTTTTCGTAGTCCGGATTGGAGTCTGCAACTCGACTCCATGAAGTCGGAATCGCTAGTAATCGCGAATCAGCATGTCGCGGTGAATACGTTCCCGGGCCTTGTACACACCGCCCGTCACACCATGGGAGTGGGTTGCACCAGAAGTAGCTAGGCTAACCTTTCGGGGGAGCCGGTTACCACGGTGTGATTCATGACTGGGGTGAAGTCGTAACAAGGTAGCCGTAGGGGAACCTGCGGCTGGATCACCTCCTAATTAATAATCAACTGCCAAGTACCTACGCATATTGTTTGATGACCTTTTTGTATGATAGGATGTATCTTCTTAAGATATTTCAACGTCTATGCACAATTCCATAACTAGCTATAGTGCTAATCATATTAATATTTTTGGGAATAGTAAAATATGGGGATTGTAGTTACTCTGGCGCTATTCTTGGCCAGTTTGTATTTTTGCTTTCAGCCTGAATGGTATCGTAAATACTTAGCACAAATTAGCCTCTTTGTAGGACTTATGGGTCTGTGGAATTTCTTTTGGTTTGGTCTTAGCTCTCAAGTTTTTATAATTTTTCAAGAATGATTAATCAAAGAATAAATACTGGATACCAGGTCTTTTTTAGTAACGGGTTTACTTAAGAATGAAATTTTCTCTTTTTCAATCTGCATGACATTTTTACTGTCTGTTTCGCCGCTGATAATAATAGTAGGTAGTTCGGGGTGTAGTTTGCGAGCATTTTTAATAATCTGAACACCATTCATTTCGCCACCTAATCTATAGTCACTTAATAATAAGTCGGGTCTATTTTGCTTTAGCAACTGCATTGCTTCAAAGCCATTATTTGATAGTTGAACTTTGCAGCCTAATTTGTTTAATAATTCTTTGAGGCCTTCCGCAATAGTATTTTCATCTTCTACGATTAGTATTTTAATGCCTTCAAGTGTTTCTTCTACTCTGTCAGGTAATGAATTGAAATCTTTATATTTACTTAAAGGCAAGTCAAAATAAAACTTAGAGCCTTGGTTTAATTTCGATTCCAGTTGAATGTTAATTTTTAGAATATCTGAAAACCTTTGGACAATGGATAACCCTAAGCCTAAGCCTTTTGTTCTGTCACGTTCAGGGTTGCTTAGTTGTCTGAATTCTTCGAAAATTTCTTCAAATTTATCGTCAGGGATACCTTCGCCAGTATCTGAGATAAATACTCTGCAATGATCTTTTTGTAATTGTGCGACTACACTGACATCACCCTTATCTGTATATTTAATAGCATTGTTAATTAAATTTCTAAAAATTCGCAGTAGCATATTTTTATCACTTAAGACAAAGACTTTGGAAGGAAATGCAATGATTAAGTCCAATTTTTTTTGTTGAGCCAGGGGTAAGAATTCAGCAAGTAATTGGTCGCGTATTGAGTCCATTGAAAGCGTTGTTAAATTTGCCTTGATAATACCAGCATCTATTCTTGATAGCTCTAAAACTTCCATCAGTTGTTCATTGAGAGTATGCAGGGATAGCTTTAGTTTACTTATTAATGCATGAGCTTTTTCGTCCAGTGGGTGTAATTCAAGGTTATCTACGATAAGGTTTAAACTTTGCATTGGTTGGCTTAAATCGTGCCCTGCAGCAGCTAAAAACCTGGCTTTGGATTTGCTGCTTTCAATAGCCTCATTCAGAGCATCTTCTAGCTGCGCGTTTAATTCATTTTTCTCCAATCGGATAATAAATGATTGTTTAAAAGTATGAAAAAAGCTTCTGGATGATTTTGTTAACAATATGGCAAAGCAGAAAGATAGTATTGCAAGGGCATAGCTAAATATATCGTTATCTGCGAAGAATGCCCAGCATATAATCAATGAGATATAGATTGGGAAAGTATAATTGGCATAATTTGGGAAGTGCCCACCTGTTGAAGAAACGGTTCCAGAGCAAAGTCCAATCATCAATACTGTTATAATAGCTTGTTCACGGAAACTCATTAAGGGAAATACCATAAAAATGATTAAGTGCAGAAAGCTGTTGAATAATGCAAGCAATGAGATTTTTTTCAGCGATGCGTCAATATTTTCTTTATTGACAGTGGCTGAAAATAAAGAAATTCTATATGCTGCGGTAGCAATGAATACGCTGTACCAAAGGCCTACAAGTATATGGTCGATATAATTTGCGCAGATATAAGCAAAAACCATTCCTACAATGCTGAGGGAGATAAACGCCGATTTAGTTTGTGAGCGGATTAGCTTGAATATTTCAAGCTTGAATTCCACAAAATTATTGGTGCTTAAGTCTTTTTTTTCCCACAAATCGATGGTTTTAATTGTTTTTAGCACAGTTATATTATTTAATATTGACGAGTAGCAGGAAATGATAGTACCTTTTAAAATACGATGACAGTTAATAGGGTCAAAAATTAAAAAATGACAGAGTTACATAATCGAATATCCCAAAGTTTTGAGCAATTGGCATTTACGGAAATAGAAGGAAAAGCTCCTTTAATTTTTGATGTGCTAATTATTGGCAGCGGCTATGGTGGTTCTATTGCAGCAGCTTCGCTTGCGAAAACTGATTTTGTTGATAAATTATTGCGTATTGCCGTGTTAGAGCGAGGGCTAGAATATTCACAAGGTTCTTTTCCATCAACACTATCAGAGCTTCCGCCTCATATGCGTTGGCAAAGTAATAGTGAATTGGGTGGCGTATCAACGGGTTTATTTGATATAAGATATTATAAAGATGTATCTATTTTACAAGCCAATGGCTTGGGAGGAGGTTCATTGATTAATGCGGGGGTAATGGAAGAGCCAGTACAATCGGTTTTTGATTCGAGATGGCCTTCAGAATTACGAGATAAAAGCGTATTATCAAATTATTATGAATCGACATTAAGATTGTTAGGAGCTACCCAATCACCTGTTTCAAGTAAACCTAATACTGTAAAAGAGCCTTTAGAAAAAAACCAATATTTAAGAAAGCTGGCAGGGAATGAATGTTATAAAGATGCCAAAATTACAGTGGCTCTTGAAGATAAACAGAATTCAGCAGGAGTTTGGTTAAATAAATGTATACAGTGTGGTGACTGCGCTACAGGGTGTAACTATAACGCTAAAGATTCGTTAGATAAAAGTTTGCTTCGTCAGTCGCGTTATGCAGGTGTAGAGATTTATACAGGAGTTACTCTTCAAAAAATAAAGCCATGCATCAGCAATGGCGAAGAAATGTATGAACTGGAAACGCTCTATACTGATAAGGCAATTCGTCAAAAGCATTCTGGCCCAACATTAATCTACGCTCGAAAAATCATCTTGGCGGCTGGCGCTTTAGGATCCACAGAAATTTTATTGCGCTCTAAAGAGGAGCTGAAATTATCGGATAATATTGGTCAACAATTTTCATCCAATGGTGATATGCTGTTATCAGGCTACAATCATAATACTCCAGTTAATGCTATAGCCAATGAGAAGCAGCACCCGGCTAATCGGAAAATAGGTCCAACCATTACGGGAATTATTGATTGCCGGGAAAATGAAGGTTTGTTGTTTGAAGAAATGGCAGTTCCAGGCTCTCTGACCTATGTTTTCAGCGAAATATGTGCAACAGTCAATTGTATACAAACAATAACGGATAAAGATACGTCCGTGCATATTAATGGTATTCCCGATAACGATTTGTATGCGTTATCTGATGCACATATTAAACATACGAGTATTCTTGCTGCCATGGGCGAAGATGGTTCAAACGGTATTATGTCACTGGACTACCAACAGCATAAAGACGGTGCGTTAAATATTTCATGTTCGATGATAAAACAACACCCAGTGTTTAATGAGCAATTGGAAAAATTAACGGTACTGTCAAGTGAAAGTAGTCTGGGAGGTAAAATCATTGCTAATCCGATGTGGAGATTCTTACCAGAAGAGCTAAGCGATTTTGCTGGCGGCAATGCTGTTTCTGCATTGACGGTACATCCATTAGGTGGCTGTGCAATGGGCGATACTGTTTATAGTGGGGTGGTTAACCATTTAGGGCAAGTGTTTAAAAAAGTGGAAGGCGATGCTTCAGCAGTACATAAAAACCTGGTTGTACTTGATGCTTCAATCATTCCTGGTGCTCTTGGTGTTAACCCTGCGTTAACCATTTCAGCCGTAGCGCAAAGGGCAATAGATATGTTAATTGTTAATTGGAGTTTAGAAAAAGTTGATATCTCTCCAATTAATATACCAGATAATAACAACAAATT
This sequence comes from Pseudomonadales bacterium, assembly GCA_965204215.1. Lineage (GTDB taxonomy): Bacteria > Pseudomonadota > Gammaproteobacteria > Pseudomonadales > GM7GCV1 > CBDBDZ01. Next base: position 866,453 of record CBDBDZ010000013.1, read on the forward strand.
ACCTGATGTGGCAGAACTTTTTAAAGATTGGCAGCCCACTAAACCAGTGGTGTTTGATATTATCGAACGCCTTAACGGCTCTTTATATTTGAATGAAAGTATATTTAAAACAACACAAGTTATAGCCGAATTTACTTTTCACTTTAGAATAAGCAGCATAGAAGAGCTAGTTAGTAACGAACAGACCATTGCAATTTGCAAGTCAGGGGTAAATCAACAACCCAGTAAAGTAAGACTATTTCGACCTGATGACTGGAGTCATCTGAATTCTCTTTCCAGTCAGACTCGTGAGTCAGAAGCCGATAGTATTGCATTGTTTAGTGCAACAATAGATGGTTTTGTGAAAGTTATGCATCAACGGGCTTCAAAGCCTTACCAAAGGAAGATGCGTACACTTATACCTTGGGCATTTAACAGAGGCTTATTAGATATTTTTGGGAGTGCGCAAGAAGGCAAAGTAACAGTGGCTAAGCTTAAATTTTTACGGCAGTTATTGAATAATTTAGCAAGGTCTGGCGAGGAGAGGGTGTTTATCTATGATTTAAAAATCGATTCAATTCAAAAAGACGAAACGTCTTTTGTCAGTGAGAAAATTGTCAAAAATAATCAAATTAAAGGGAGGAAAACATTTACTTATAAACGTGTATCTAGCCCTTGGCAGCAGTTGATGGAATTACAGATAGATAAATTTCCAGCACTGGACGTATTTAATGACCCACAAATGATGTATCTAGACCCGGTTTTTTTAAGTAGGCAATCGCTGCCCTTACTTGGAGTTGCAGAAGCTCAAGACAGCCTTTATACATTACAAGATATATTCAGGTTGATGAATTATTTTTTAAGGGCAAGCATAGGTATTCACTTATTCAGCTTCCGCAAACCTGATCAAAAGATGCATCCAGTTGAAGTTAAGCGCTTACCAGGAGCTCTACCCAATTTGCCCGAACCTGAAATATATACCATTGATTTAAAGCCAACGCTGCCAACACAGTTACAGTCGCATAAACAATTATCGAGTGTTGTGTGTCGGTTAACGCGATATCGTAAACATAAAATGGCATCTGAACCCATTTTAATGATACACGGCTATAGCGCAAGCGGCACTACCTTTGCTCATCCAGCAATTAATAATAGCTACAGTTCTTATTTCGCAAAAAAAGAATATGATGTATGGGTATTGGATTTACGTACTAGTACAGGGTTTACGAATACCGCAATGTACCCATGGTCTTTTGAGCATATTGCTTGCGCTGATATACCTGCTGCTATTGAACTTGTTGTTAATGTCACTAAATTTAATCAAGTCCAGGTTATTGCGCATTGTATGGGCTCCGCCATGTTTTCAATGGCGATACTTGGTTCAGGGAAGACGATAGAAGAAATATTCAACCCTTTGGACAAAGCATTAACTCCGATAGACTATTTTCAACAAGCTAGAGTACAGTTACCTTCCAGAGTGAAAAGTCTGGTAATGTCGCAAGTAAGTAGTCATGTTAAATATACACCAAACAACATATTTAAAACGCATGTATTACAGTCTCTATCTCATATATTTAGCGATATTACCTATTTATTAGTCCCAGATGTCGATGCAAATGTAGATAAATTTCCCGCGGCTAATAATCTTATGGATCGGCTGCTTTATTCTTTACCCTACCCAGCAAATGAATATAAACAATCTCATAGTATAGTTAAAACCTTAGTTCGATGGCGATTGAAAACTTATTTAAAAACCAGACACCGTATAGACTTCCTTTATGGGAGGGTATTTAGCTTAAAGAATATGGGCTCTAAGGCTCTTGATAATATCGAAAACTTTTTTGGACCGTTTCATCTTGGTACGCTTTTTCAAGTCCTTCACTTTTTTCCGAAGAATCATATAAGCAATCGATTTGGTCATAATGTATTTGTGTTACCAGAGCTGTTTTATAGACACTGGAGGTTTCCTACGTATTATTTTATTGGTGAAGAGAATGGTTTGTTTAGCCCAGAATCCGTTGAATTATTTCAAAGGTATATGAAACAATTTGGTAGAGATATCCAGATTAAAAAATTTGCTAACTATGGTCATCAAGATTGTGTTTTTGGAGATAAAAATTTACCTATTCTCAACTCCATTGAACAATTTTTTAGACAGTCCGTTGAGGTTGAGCAAGATAATCAAGAGTTGCAATGGGTGGCAGAACCTTGTTTGTATGGGCCAATACGAACAATGGTCAGGAGTCAATCGACATTAGATTTTATGTGTTCTGCTACTATGCAGGTGGGTGAAGCAACTTATGTTGTTGCTATTCCCATTAAATTAAATAACACAAGTATTACAAGTAATTGCGATAAATCAATGAAAACATGGAGTGTAGAGTTAATAAAATCAGAGTTGAAATACAGTGAATGTGTTTCGACAAATAAACATTTTTGGGCTACCCAACAAATAAAAGTTGAGGATAATTCTGGAGATTGGTTAATATTTCTAGTCAATGATTTGTGCTTTGATTTATCTCAACAGGTTAAAGACTTCAATGCCATTCAGCTTTACTGCGCGAAATCAATAAAAGAGGCAATTGATAAAACGCCTCATTTGATTCATTCCATTCTTCGGTATAAATTAACTTCAGCTTCTACAGAGCTGTCATTTATTGTTGGTAGTTGTCAATATCAACCAACCATTATGGATTTAGTGCCAGCCTGGAGCAGTTATCAATCGTTAGCTGAACATTTAGACAGCCAATCCACTCAAGTTGATTTTATGTTATTGCTAGGTGACCAAATATATAGTGATGCTACTAATGGTTTAATGGACCCAATCAATCTTGAAGACAAATATGCTGCTAAATATCGAATGCTGTTTTCTAATAGACATGTTCAAAGAGTGTTAGGACAAGTGCCAGTGCAAATGATGCCAGATGACCATGAGTTTATAAATGACTGGGAGCCAATGTCAGACAATGACGAAGTTATGAAAAAAATTAAACAAGAAGGGCTAAAGTACTATAACTATTTTCAGCAGACCCTATATCAGCGAGAACGAATAAAAGGAAAAGGGTTATGGTACTCCTGGGAATATCATAATCATGCTTTTTTTATGCTCGATAGCCGCACTGAAAGACAGCACAGACACATTGCAAATATGTATCGGGCGTCTATGTTAAGTGAAGCACAGATAACAGCGTTGCGGCAGTGGATGCAAGATAATCAACACAATGACAATATCAAAATTATTTGTTCAGCTTCAATGCTCTTGCCAAGAAGAGTTGATGCCGTTAAATTGAGTCCACTGCATTCAGATAGCTGGGATGGTTACCCTGCAACAAGAGAGTTAATATTGGATATGATAGTGGAATTTCAACTATCTAACCTTATTTTTATTTCGGGTGATGAACATCTAGGTCTAGTGGCAGAAATAACTTTATCAAAGGGTAATAACATTACAAGCGTACTCTCTGTGCATACTCCAGCGCTTTATGCTCCGGTTAACTTTGTCAACACAAAAGCTAAAGACCTAATCTTGGAAGATGTCTATGTCACGGCAGGTAATACCAAAGTTGAGGTTTCAACTCATATAACGCAGACTCAAAGCAGTTATAGTTATATGAATATTTTCAAAGATAATGAAAACAAATACAAATTGTCAGTAACCTACAAAGATGGTAAGAAAGTTGTTTACTCTATTTATTAACCTGGCGCACATTCAACTCATAAGTGCACATTGGTTAGAAAAAATAAGTTTATCTTGAGTTAGCTCAAGAAATACCTGCCAAGGGGTTTTGTACCCCAAGCATTTACGTGGTCGATTATTAATTTTATCAACCGCATTAAATACCTCGGTAGTGGTTACTTTATCTAATGCCATGCCCTTAGGAAAATAACGTCTAAGCAACCCATTGCTTTGTTCGTTTAAGCCCCTCTCCCAACTATGATAAGGCCTAGCAAAATAGCCTTTACAATCGAGCTTTTCGGCAATGATATTATGGGCTGAGAACTCACGACCATTATCATAGGTTATCGTGTGGACATAATCCCTAAAAGTAGCTAAAAGAGTGATAACTGCGGCGCTTGTTAGCTCTGCTGTCTTACGGGCAATTGGCATAGCTAGATAAAGTCGACTACGCCGCTCTGCTAGTGTAACGATAGCTCCTTTATGGCCTTTACCAATAACCGTGTCCGCTTCCCAATCGCCTAATCGGCTTTTTTTATCAACAATAGAGGGGCGTTCTTCAATATCAATCCGATTGGGGATACGGCCTCTATAATCGTTCTTACCATAGCGTTTGCGGTTCTTTTTAGAGGCATGACTCAAATGCCGATAAAGATTGCCTCCCTTGGCTTTATCGGCATAAATAAAGCGATAGACACTTTCATGATGAATACTAATGCCTTGCTCCATCTTGAGAATGGCGCAAATAATCTCAGGACTCCAGTCTATCTTCAACTTCTTAATAATAAAATCTTGAATCGATTTTGTTAGCTTTATTGACTTTGTCTTCATTTGATGTCGTTGCTGAGCTTTCTGATGAGCCTGCTTAAAACGGTAACCATTCAAGCCAGTATTGCGCTTCAATTCACGACCTATCGTTGTATGGTGACGACCCATACTTTTTGCTATCGATGAATTGCTAAATCCGCTTCGTTTCATGGTGTAAATGTGGTATCTTTCGTTGTCGGTTAATTGTATATATCGTGTGGTCATTGCATCACCTTTAAGTTTTTCGACGAACTGCATTATACAGTTAATCGACTTTTTTAAGATGTGCACTTATTATGCGAACTTAGGTGGTAATAAAAAATATTGCTCCTGCGTATTTCAATGGCTCGCGACCGGGCTGGCGCTTGTCGATGGTACCTTCCTGTGCCACATATTTGCTCGAAAAATAATACTCACCATGACCCTGTTATGTTTCCGCTTATTTTCCTTGCGCGAGCTACTATTTTTATTGTCATTTTTGCCTTCGCTACAATTTCTAATGCATAATCTGGGTTTAATCAAATTTAAAGTGTATTAGTAGAATCAACAGCATCAGATTGTTTATAAGTTAAAGGAGTCACTCCTAACCAGCTTTTAAAGGAGCGAATAAAAGTGCTGGCTTCGGAAAATCCCAGCAACCATGCAATTTGTTCAATATTGTGCTGACCTGCATCTAATAAGTGAATGGCTATATCGCGTCTGGTATCTTCTTTAATGCGTTGATAAGAGGTTCCCTCTTTTTTCAGATGACGGCGCAATGTTTGCGGCTGCAAGCGAATATGGCTGGAAGCTTCTTCCATGGTAGGTGTGTGTTGTTGTTCGCGTATGGAGCGCTCCATCCAGCGTCTTAAACGAAAAGCAACGGAGCTGCTGCGTCTGGTTTGCGCCAGCAGTTTTTCATCAACATTTGGTAAGAATTCTTTTAAATCGCTAATAACGCGAATTACGTTCAGTCCAAAAGAACGTCTGTCAAAAATTATGCAGTTTTGCGATTGGTTAAATTTTACAGGCGCACCGTAAAATACAAAGCGATATTCGCTGCCATACCAAGGTTCGGAATAGTCTAAATCCACAGATTGTATTGGAATAAATTCGCCCACTAGCCAACACTGCAAGCGGTGTATAGTGCTAAGCATTATTTCTAAAATGTAAGGATTAATAACAGCATTGTCCACTTTGCGAATGGCAGAAAAATAGATATGACCGCTACTTTCTTTTAAATCAAAATAGATAGATAAATCTAATAAATTGTAAAAGTCACAACACAATTTGAGTGATTCAAAGATCGTATTGCAAGTCAGGCAAGCACGGCTCATTAGCTTGAAAGCTCCGCTTTTTATAGGGGTTAGTAATAAACCGAGTGCTTCATCATCTAATTGTTTACGGATTTCACCCGTGAGTTGAGAAAAAGATTCGATAGGAATACGCAAGTTATTGTTAAGCAATACCTGCGGCGGAATACGAAATTTGGCTAGTAATTGAGGAATATTTAAACCAGCCTCTTGCCCGCCCTGCAACATGTTTTGCACAAAGGGAGCGGCGATAGTCAGACCAATTTCTCGATTGTTTTTTACTCTTTTTTTGGGGTACATGGTAAGTTTTAATGGAAACGAATGGGTAGAGACCACGATTATTGTATAATGTTTTATTTTTAAATTTAACTAGATATACGCTATGTCATTTAATCGAATTGCAAAACATCAACTCAATGTTGCTGAACAGTTATTAACATTTGTCGAAAATGATTTGTTGTCAGGCCTGGATATTATTTCTGATCATTTTTGGAATGGTTTTTCGCAACTTGTAGAGGATTTAACTCCGAAAAATAGAGCTTTACTAGAAAAGAGAGATTTACTGCAACAACAAATTGATAGTTGGCACAACAATAATAACTATGAAGCAACAAGCTATAAAACCTTTTTAAAGGAAATTGGTTATCTATTACCAGAAGGTGAAGACTTTCAAATAAGCACTGACAATATTGATAGTGAAATAGCAGAGCAAGCGGGTCCTCAGTTGGTAGTTCCAGTCAAAAATGCACGTTTTGCTCTTAATGCTTGCAACGCCAGATGGGGTAGTTTGTATGATGCGCTCTATGGTACTGACGCTATTTCCGATGAAGGTGGTGCTGAGCAAGGTAGCGGTTATAATCCCATCCGTGGTAATAAAGTTATCACCTATGGCAGGAATTTGCTTGATAAGGTTTTACCATTAAATAACGCCAGTCACCATCAAGTTACAGCTTATAAAATTATAAATGGACTGTTAAGTGTAACATTAGACGATGGCACGAACAGTACAATAGCTGATTCGTCCAAATTAGTTGGCTTCAGAGGCGATGCTCAAAGCCCTGCCTCAATATTAATTGTTAATAACCATCTGCACCTTGATATAATAATTGATACTGATCACCCCATAGGTAAAACGGATAAAGCAGGTGTCTGTGACATTATGATGGAAGCCGCAGTAACGACTATTATGGATTGTGAAGACTCTGTGGCAGCAGTGGATTGTGAAGATAAAGTGGAGGTTTACAGTAATTGGCTGGGTTTGATGAAAGGAACATTGGAAGAATCGTTTGAAAAAAACGGTAGCATGATGACACGCAGTATGAATGCAGATATCAATTATAATACTGCCAGTGGCGATACCTTAACGATGCATGGACGTTCACTATTATTGGTTCGCAATGTGGGACATTTAATGACCAATAATGCAATACTTGATAGCAGTGGTGCCGAAGTGTTTGAAGGTATTATGGATGCTATGATAACTACAGCAGCAGCTCTGCACGATTTAAAAAAGCGAGGCAATTCAAAAACTGGCAGCATTTATATTGTAAAGCCGAAAATGCATGGTCCAGAAGAGGTAGCATTAAGTTGTGAGTTGTTTAGCCGTGTTGAAGCCATATTGAGCATTGCCCCTAATACATTGAAAATAGGTATTATGGATGAAGAGCGCCGTACCACAGTTAATTTAAAAGAATGTATTAGGGTCGCCAAAGAGCGAGTGGTATTTATTAATACCGGATTTTTAGATAGAACAGGGGATGAAATTCATACCTCCATGCAAGCAGGGGCAATGGTTGCCAAAACCAAAATGAAACAACAAACCTGGATTAATGCTTATGAAGCATGGAATGTGGATATTGGCATTCGATGTGGCTTGCCCGGTCGTGCGCAAATTGGTAAAGGAATGTGGGCAATGCCCGACGAAATGGCCGCTATGTTGGAGCAGAAAATAGGGCATCCTGCTTCAGGGGCGAATACTGCCTGGGTACCATCACCTAATGGTGCGGTACTACACAGTATCCACTATCACCAGGTCAGTGTTGAGGAACGACAACAGGCCATCGCTCAGAAATTACAACAAGGTGAATGTGCAAGTCTTGACGATATTTTGCAAATTCCATTATTGCAGGGTTGTTTGAGTGACGAAGAGATACAGTTTGAGTTAGATAATAATGCACAGGGTATTTTAGGCTATGTTGTACGCTGGATAGATAACGGTGTAGGTTGTTCAAAAGTACCCGATATTAATGCAGTAGGGTTAATGGAAGACAGAGCTACCCTACGTATATCTTCACAACATTTAGCCAATTGGTTGTTACATGGAATTTGTACCAGACAACAGGTGACAGAATCACTTAGACGTATGGCAGTGATTGTTGATACACAAAACGCAAGTGATCCCGGTTACATACCAATGGCACCTGATTATGAGGGTACTGCTTTTCAAGCGGCATGTGATTTGGTTTTTAAAGGTATCGATCAACCATCAGGTTATACTGAACCATTGTTGCATGCTTACCGTCTAAAGAAAAAACTATTAACCTGACAATAAAATATCGCTCCTGCGTATTTTATTAGTCACCATTAAAATACTTGCGAAAATATGCGAATTTTCTTGTATTTCAATGGTTCGTGACCGCGTTGGTGGCACTTCCTTGTACCACATATTAGCTCGGTATTTTTATGGTTTTAATCTATAGGTAAAAGTGTTACTATAATGTTATTACAGCAATTAGATAACAGATTATGCAAGAAATAAAAGCGATTGTCAGCGTAATCAATCGTTTTGTTTGGAGTCACCTATGTTGGTGATCTTTGGAATGCAAGTTTGTCCTTAACCATAGAGAACCTCATGATTGAATTTGAAATAAATGGGCAACCCCAGCAGGTAGATGCCGACCCGAACATGCCACTATTATGGGTCATACGTGACATATTGCAATTAACAGGTACCAAGTTTGGTTGCGGTTTAGCTCAATGCGGTGCATGCACAGTACATCTTAATGGTAATGCCATCCGCTCCTGTGTAACCCCTGTTATTGCGGCACAGGGTGCGAAAATCACAACCATAGAAGGAGTTGCCCTCGATAGTGATAATTTACACCCATTGCAACAAGCGTGGTTAGATGAGCAAGTGCCACAATGTGGTTATTGTCAGTCGGGGCAAATCATGTCGGCACTGTCGTTGTTAAACCAAAATCCCAATCCAGATGATGCAGCTATTGATAGTGCAATGTCAGGTAATATTTGCCGTTGTGGTATGTATGGGCGAATTCGTAATGCCATTAAGCGCGGTGCAAAAGTGGTGAACAATTTTGACCCTAATCAGCAACAAGAGGTGTAACATGGCACATAAGCATTCAAAGCTAGGAAAGTGGACTCGTCGCAGTTTTATTGCAGGTGGTGTTTTGGTTGGCAGTGTGCTGTTAGTTGGTGTTGGCATTCGTCGAGTTGATCGTCGAGACAAAGTCGCATCATTAGTCACTGCCGATTCAGAACAACTGCTCAATTTGTGGGTAAAAATTGACAAGGCAGGGAAGATTACAGCTATTGTTCCACACAGTGAAATGGGGCAAGGCGTACAGACGGCACTTACTCAAATGTTAGCTGATGAGTTGGATGCGAATTGGGATGATGTTGATTTTGTAGAAGCGCCCGCGGATACAGAGTATACTAATGGCGCTTTGGCTAAAGGTTATTTGCTTGGCAATAGAGAATTGCCCTCTTTGCTAACACCTACTGTTAATGGCGTATTCCATCATTTAAGCAATGCAATGGTACAGCAGATAACTGGCGGTAGTTTAAGTGTTCGCACTACAGGTATTCATGGTATGAGGGTGGCTGGAGCATCGGCAAGAGAAATGTTAATTAAAGCTGCAGCCAGTAAATGGCATGTTAATGTAAGTGAACTAAGTACCTCGAACAGTGAGGTACTGCACAAGATAAGTGGAAAGCGTGCATCTTATGCTGAATTGGTTGAAGATGCTGCCAAATTTGTTCCCTCTGCTAAGCCGAAATTAAAAACGATTAATGAATTTACCTTGATGGGTAAAAAAGTACCGCGCCGGGATTTACTGGGCAAAGTTAAGGGCACGGCAAAATTTGGTATTGATGCCCAATTGCCGAATATGCACTATGCTGCTGTTAAAACAGCACCTGTCTTTGGCGCTAAAGTTAAGCGGTTTAACCAAAGTAATGCGCTGAATGCGCCACAAGTTACCGATGTTGTTAATTTAGATAACGCGGTTGCAGTGGTTGCTACAAGTTATTGGCATGCTCAAAATGCACTGAATGGTTTAGATATTAAGTGGACTAAAACCGAACATGACACTATTGATAGTGAGAAATTAGAAAATCAATTTGTTGCCGATTTGCGGCGTGCTCATGAAAAAGGTGACAGTACCGATGAAGTTAAGCAGGGCGATATTGAAAGCGCTTTCAAAGAGGCTAATCGAATAATTGAGGCAAGTTATCAAATACCCTTTCTTGCACATGCATGTATGGAACCACTTAATGCAACTGTAAGTTTTAATAATGAACGTTGCTCAATTTGGACTGGAACACAAAATCCTTTAGGTGCAAAATACGACGTGGCTAAAGCACTGGATATTGATGCGGAAAACATCGACTTTCATCAACATTTTATGGGAGGTGGTTTTGGCAGGCGTTCTTCGCCTGATTATATTATCCAGGCGGCGCGTATCGCTTTGCAAGTGCAAAAGCCAGTCAAGTTAATTTGGTCAAGACAAGAAGATACGCAACAAGACCGTTATCGCCCTGCAGTGGTATCGCAGTTTCGCGGCGCACTTAATAGCAGTGGTCAGGTAACAGCATGGGATAATATCTATCACGAAAAGCATGAACCTGTTGAAGCGCCCATTATTCCCTATACTATCAATGCCAAACACATTCATCATATAGATAGCCCCACTCATGTGCCTTTTGGTCCGTGGCGCAGTGTCGACCATTCTGCACACGGTTTCTTTACAGAGGTGTTTATCGATGAACTGGCTACGGTCAGTGGTCAAGACCCATACCAGTACAGAAAATCCCTGTTAACTGATAAGCCGCGATTTAGCAAATTGCTTGATGAAGCTGCTTCTCGCGCAGGCTGGGGCAGAGTATTGCCAGATAATATTGGTATGGGTATCGCCATTCATCAATCTTTTGGCTCTATTGTTGCTCAAGTGGTAGAAGTAAGCTATCAAGATAAACAAATCAAAGTTGATAAAGTCACTTGTGTGGGAGACCCTGGTTTTGCTGTTGCGCCCGATGGGTTTAAAGCACAAATGGAATCGGGTATCATTTACGGGTTAAGTGCAGCTTTGTATGGGGAAATTACTATCAAAGATGGAGCCGTTCAGCAAAGCGCTTTTCATGACTACCCAGTGGTTAGAATGCCCGAAGCGCCACTTATTGATGTCTATATTGTCAACAGTGGTGAACCTTGGGGCGGGGCGGGTGAGCCAGCGACGCCAGTGATTGCGCCAGCACTTATTAATGCCATTTATCAAGCAACAGGTGAGCGGATAAGACGCTTGCCTATAACGCAACATCAATTTAAGGCATAGTTGAAATCAGCAGTTGGTTTTATAATTTACATCCCTTTTGAAATATACAGGCGACGTTGTTAAATACAGTTTTTACGATTCCAGTCGCATAATTGTAAAAACTAAGAGGAATACGATTCTTTCTTATTGATGAGTAAGATTAATTGTAATATTAATGAAATTTCGTTTGGAGACCAAGTATTAAACCTGGTTGTCAATTTCCAGGCAAATACTGGTGTGACACATATCACTGGAAGAAATGGCGTAGGTAAAACAACTTTATTGAAAGCTATTGCAGGTATTTATTCGTATCAAGGTGATTGTTCGATTAATGGTTCAAACATTCGAAATCTGAATACCTTAAGTTGAAAGCTTTGCATTATTTAGATATTTGCTTAATTCAAAACTCGTTGTAATGGCTTTCTGTCCACTGCTGAATACGTGCAGTCAGCGTTTTAACATCGGCATTGTTGGTGTCCATGGGCTGACCTATTTTCATTTTAATGGTTCCACTTTTAAAGCGCTCACCTGCTGACCAGTATTTGCCTGCGTTGTGTACAATGGGGATGATTGGCACTTCACTATCAATAGCCAATTTTGCTGCGGTTCGACTGTAGGTTTTTATTTCAGTTGAGGGCTTGCGTGTGCCCTCAGGGAAAATCAGGATACTTTCGCCCTGGAAAAGTCGTTGCTTACCTTTGTCAATAATTTGTTTGATGGCATCTCTGGGGCTGCTTCGGTCAATAGGTATTGGATTGACCATCCGCAAACACCAACCAAAAACGGGCAAATAGAGCAGGCTGCGTTTTAACACAATAATAATAGGTGAAAGAAAGCCACAAAGCATTACAGTTTCCCATTCTGACTGGTGATTGCAGACAAAGATAACAGGTTTATTGGTCAAATGGTGCTGTCCTTCAATAGCGACGTTAATTCTAGCGCTAAAAGGAAGCCATTTACTGTACATCAATTTATTCCAATAGGTGGCCATGCGTATTCGGAGTGCCGAACTGATAAAGGGAATGATAAGTACCAGAACGAGAAAAAACGCTAAAATGGATAGGCTAAAGCCAAAACGAAACAGCCAGTAGCGAGGGTTTTTCCAGGGTTTCATATTATGGAAACTAGTCGAGTAAACCTATATCGGCGACACAAGAAAGAGTAGCACCTAATTGGGTTAATAGTGCCAGACGGTTTATGCGTATTTCAGGGTCTTCAGACATCACCATAACATTATCGAAAAAATCGTTAACATGATTTTTAAGGCTTGCAATTTGGGTTAGTGCAGAGACATAGTCCTGTTTAGCTATGGCGCTGTCAACACTTAATGTATTGATAGAAGTGAGTAGTTGTTTTTCCTGTGTTTGTTGCATAACGGAGCTGTCTACGTTGGTATTGCCATTGAATTGGTCGCTGCTTTTTTTCAAAATATTGTTCACGCGTTTATGTGACTGGGTCAAATCTTTTGCCGCATCCAGCGTCTTAAATTGCATTAATGCCGTTGACCTTGCCATAAAGTCAATGGGATGGTATACATTGAGCGCTTTTACCGCTTTATAAACATCGATGCTAATGGCTTGTTCTTCGCTATAGGTACGCATTCTGTCCATTAAATAATCCAGAGCCTGGCAGGCTTTATCGCGATTACAATCAGGGTTTTGTTCAGAGTATTGCTCTATAGCCCAGTTCACCAGGTCTTGCAAATTTAAGTTTAAGTTGGCTTCGATAATGATGCGGATTATAGCAAAACCGTGGCGTCTAAGAGCAAAGGGGTCACTTGAGCCGCTGGGTGCTTTATCAATAGAGAAAATGCCTACCAAGGAATCAATGCGGTCAGCTATAGACAAAATTAATCCACAATCAGTCTCTGGTAATATATCAGTGGAAAAACGCGGTAAATAATGTTCGCGTATGGCGCTGGCAATGGGCTTAGCTTCGCCTTGATGAAGTGCGTAGCATTCTCCCATTTCGCCTTGTAAATCGGCAAATTCCTGTACCATATCGCTTAGCAGGTCTGCCTTGCAAAGCGTTGTGGCGCGTGTCAGGTACGGAGTTAATTCAGACTTGCCAATGTGTTTGGCGATAGCAGCACATAAATGAGAGACTCGTTTCACTTTGTCTGCCATGCTGCCTAATTGGCGCTCAAAGGTAAAACTTCCCAGTTGCTCGGCGTAGGTATTTAACGTTCGGCTTAAGTCGTTGCGATAGAAAAACTCTGCATCGCTTAGCCTCGGTTTAATAACGCGCTCATTACCGTCAATCACAACAGCAGGGTTGCCAGATTCGATATTGGCTACGGTAATGAAACACGCTAATAAGTTGTGGTTTTTATCGGTTAGCGGAAAATATTTTTGATGCTTTTGCATGCTAGAGATAAGTGCTTGTTCAGGTATTTCCAAAAAGCGTTTATCAAAGTTTCCGAGTAAAGCAACAGGCCATTCGACCAGTGCATTGATTTCATCAAGTAATGCTTCATCATAAAGAGCAATAGCTGCCTTGTCATTGGCAATTTTATCAACTTGTTCTTGAATTAGTTGTTTGCGTTGGTGCTGATCCGCCACAACAAATGCAGTGCTTAGTTGCTCGCAATAACAGCTTGGGCTTTCTATGGCAATCGCTTGAGGGTGGTGAAAGCGGTGACCGAATGATTGATTGGATGCATTAATGCCGTACACATTGCAGGGGATAATATCAATGTCTAACATTGCCACTACCCAGTGGACAGGACGCACAAATTCAAATTCGTTATTACCCCAACGCATTCTTCGGTCAATAGGCAATTGTTCCAATGCTTTCTGTACTATGCCGTTGATAAGTATTGCAGTTTCATTGCCTTTGATTTGCTGTTTGAACAGTAACTTGGGTGGTTCTGTGTCACTGGTTGATAATTGACTGACCGCAACACCACAACTGCGGGCAAAACCTTCAGCGGCTTTGGTTGGGTTACCATCGCTATCAAAAGCATGGGTTAGCGCAGGGCCTGTTTTTTCTTGAACGCTATCGGGTTGAACAGAATCCAGTTTATTGACAATGACCGCAATACGCCTTGGACTGAACAGGGTTTGAACACCATCATAATTAAGTAGTGCGCTTGAGAGTTGAGAACTAATGCTTTTCGAAAAGGATTCAGCTAAATGATTAAGTGATAAGGGAGGCAATTCTTCCATACCTATTTCGATAAGTAAGTCTTTGGTGTTCATATCAGGTCTCCTTGTGCTGGTTGATAACTTTTTCTGCCAATTGTTTATCAGCCATCGGGAAACCTAATTTCATACGTGAACCAAACCACGCTTTGGCAACAATTTGTGCCAGTTTTCTAACTCTTAATATATAACCTTGACGTTCAGTAACGGAAATAGCGTGACGGGCATCTAATAAGTTAAAGGTGTGCGATGCTTTCATAACCATTTCATAGGCGGGAATAGCTAACGCAATGTTTGCCAGCTTTTGGCATTCGGACTCATAATGTATGAAGCTGTCGAATAAATAGTTTACTGGTGCATATTGAAAATTATAGGCAGACATTTCCACTTCGTTTTGGTGGTAAACATCGCCGTAGTAAACATTATTGCCTTGGGGGTCGGTATTCCATATCAAATCGTAGACTGAATCGACTCCTTGAAGATACATCGCTATGCGCTCTAATCCATAAGTAATTTCACCAGTAACAGGGAAACAACTATAGCCGCCAGCCTGTTGAAAGTAGGTAAATTGTGAGACTTCCATACCGTTTATCCAAACTTCCCAGCCCAGGCCCCAGGCACCCAAAGTGGGTGATTCCCAGTTGTCTTCGACAAAACGAACATCATAGGTGGTAGTTGAAATTCCCAACGATTCAATCGACTGTAGATAAAGCTCCTGAAAGTTGGAAGGTGAGGGTTTCATTGCTACTTGAAATTGGTAGTAATGTTGTAATCTGTTGGGGTTTTCGCCGTAGCGCCCATCGGTTGGGCGGCGGGAGGGTTGAACATAAGCAGCATTCCAGCGTTCAGGACCGATAGAACGTAAAAATGTTGCAGGGTGAAAGGTACCAGCACCTACTTCCATATCCAGTGGCTGTAGTATAATGCAGCCTTGTTCAGTCCAGAATATTTGCAATTGATGGATGATTTGTTGAAAGTGTAAATGCCTTTCAATGGTTTTATCAGTTGTTTGTCTATGCATGGATTGTTGTTTATATAAAGCGGTGGAATTATACAGCCGCTTAGGTTAAATATCATTGTTTTATGCTGTCTATTAAAGAACGACTTTTAATACCTATTGTTTATTTGCTTTCATTACTACCGCAGCGCAGTTGTAGGCGATTTGTTTTCAATAGGGTTCACTGGTTAGCCAATAACACATCGTTGCTCAACAAAGTGATTGAAACTTCAAAAAAGAACATTCGTCATTGCCTGCCAAACATGGCAGAAAAAGATGTGGAGCAATTGGCTAAAACTTCTATTGCGTACACGGCGCAGCATTATATAAGCTTTCCTGCTCTTTGGATAAAGCCTACTAAATGGGCGGCAGAGCAATTTATAGAAGTTCAAGGTGTAGAAAAGCTGCAAGCTGCCCAGCAATCGGGTTTTGGAGTTATTGTACTGTTTCTGCATTATGGAAGTTGGGAAGCGCAATGTATTCATTTAACGGATACGTTCTACGATAAAAGTGTAACCATTTTAGTCAAAGATAAAATGCAATATGGAAGCCTGGTGAATCATATGCGTGTTGCCAGTAGGCCAAAGGGTATAATAGAACCTGCTAATGCCAGTGGTGTGCGTTTAGTGTTCAAATCCTTATTAAAAAAAGGAGTGGTTACGTTTTCACCCGATCATGTACCAGGCAATGAAAAAGGTGCAATTAGTGCGTTATTTTTTAACCAACCGGCTCAAACCATGACCCTGTTACATCAATTATTGCAAAAAGTCAGTGCCAAGGTATTTATTGGTGTTAGCGATCTTGGTACATACAATAGTGAGGGATATCGTGTGCGCTACATTGAAGTTGATAACGACGTTTATGCAAACGATGAGCTAACTTCAGTTACAGCACTTAATCGCAGTATTGAACGCGTGATTGCTGAAAACCCACAGGAATATACCTGGTGGTATAAACGCTTTGGAAGGCTGTAAATGGATGTATCGAATATTATTAATAGCTTAAATCAAGCGCAGCGTGAAGCTGTGACTTCGCAAGGGCAGCACCAACTAATATTGGCAGGAGCAGGCAGTGGTAAAACACGCGTCTTAATTCATCGTATGGCGTGGATTATTGATGTGTTGCAACAATCGCCAGCCTCTATACTAATGGTGACTTTTACCAATAAAGCAGCTAAGGAATTACGTCATAGAGTGGAAGCTATGTTAAATATACAACCGAGAGGTATGTGGATTGGAACATTTCATGGTTTGGGACACAGGCTTTTACAAATGCATCACCAGGAAGTAAATCTGCCTGCTAGTTTCCAGGTGCTGGATAGTGACGATCAGCTTCGAATTGTCAAACGTGTCATCCGCGAGATGAATTTGGATGAAAAGCGTTGGGTACCAAAATCTGCGCAGTGGTTTATCAATAGCCAAAAAGAAGAGGGTATCAGAGCTGACAATGTCAGCGTTAATGATTATTTTACCCAAACCCACCAGCAAATTTATGAAACTTATCAACACTACTGTGATCGTATTGGCGTAGTAGATTTTGCTGAAATTTTACTGCGTACTCATGAATTATTTTTAAATAACCCATCGGTATTAGAACATTATCAACAGCGTTTTAAACATATTATGGTCGATGAGTTTCAAGACACTAATACCATTCAATACGCATGGCTTCGATTATTATCGGTAGACAATTCCGTGGTAGTAGTAGGTGATGATGACCAGTCTATTTATGGTTGGCGAGGTGCGAAAATTGAGAATATTTTAAACTTTCAGCAAGATTTTACCGATACGCAGATAACAAGGCTGGAACAGAACTACCGCTCGACCAATGTGATTTTACAAGCAGCTAATGCCATTATTGAGAAAAATCACCAACGACTTGGAAAAAATTTGTGGACTGATTTGGGTGAAGGTGAATTAATTGATATCTATGATGCTAGCGATGAATACGATGAAGCCGCCTTTATCGCTAACTATTTACAGCAATGGTATCGCACTATTGATGAATCTTCAGGTGAAAAACAGTTAAAGGACATTGCAATATTGTATCGTTCTAACGCTCAATCGAGAATTCTTGAAGAAGTGATGATTCGCAATAAAATTCCCTACCAGATATACGGAGGGCAACGGTTTTATGAGCGTTTGGAAATTAAAAATGTTGTTGCCTACTTGCGTTTGTTGGTCAATGAAAATGACGATAATGCTTTGGAGCGTGTTATCAACGTGCCGCCACGTGGTATCGGAGCGCGAAGTATGGAAAAAATACGTGACCACGCCAGAGCCATGAATCAATCATTATGGCAAGCGGTATCATCTATGGTTCAGCGCAATATGTTCAGTGCGAAATCTCATAATGCATTGGAAGACTTCATGCTGCTAATTCAAAGTTTGACAGGGGCGAGTAAACAATTAGCATTGCATGAGGTAGTCGAAGAAGTAATTGCGAGAACTGATTTGAAACAATTTCATGCAAGCGAGGGCGGAGAGCGAGGTGCGGCCAGAGTTGAGAATATTGAAGAATTGGTGAATGCTTGCCATAACTTTCATTCGAGCGATGACAATGTATCGGTATTAGTGCAATTTCTGGCAGAGGCATCACTTGATGCAGGAGACCAACAAGCTGATTCCAACCAGGATGCTGTACAAATGATGACCTTGCATTCGGCAAAAGGATTGGAATTCCCACTGGTGATTTTAGCAGGAGTTGAAAATAATTTGTTTCCTCATATGATGGCAGAGCAAGAGGGTAACCACGAGGAAGAGCGCAGGCTTTGCTATGTAGGAATTACTCGAGCCATGCGCAAACTGTTGATGAGTTACGCGCAGTCGAGGCGACTACACGGGCAAGAACGCTATAATGGTGCATCAATCTTTATTCGTGAAATTCCATCACATTTGTTGTGCCGTGTTCGTTTGGGAAGTAGTGATACAGCTAACAGTAATGCATCGCAAGCAGCAGATAAAGTGGTTAGTCAAGATGAATTATTGCCTATTGGCCAACAAGTTCAACATCCGGTGTTTGGAGTGGGCATGATTATAAACTATGAGGGTAGTGGTGAGCATTTAAGAGTTGAAGTTAATTTTGACAACGAAGGTAGTAAATGGCTGATTTATGCTTATGCGAGATTACAATTAGTCAATTAAATAATTTAATAGAAACCACCCACATAAACTATGACAGATAAACTCATCATTTCCTATCACCCACTTCCCAACGGTTTACAAATGGCTCAAGCCCGAATTAACAAACCGAAAACGCTAAATGCTATTGATTTAGATATTATTGATGCGTTCTATAAACAATTGCTTAACTGGCAAAGCAATGACTCAATCGCACTGGTACTATTAGATGCAGAAGGCGATAAAGCATTTTGTGCTGGAGGAGACGTGGTTAGTTTATACCATGCCATTAAAGATAATCGGCATGCTAACAAGCAAAGTCTTGTTGACTTTTTTGGACATGAGTACCGAATGAATCATTTAATGCACACTTATAAAAAGCCTATTTTATGCTGGGGACATGGCTATGTCATGGGAGGTGGCAAAGGCTTATTTGCAGGTTGCAGTCATCGAGTGGTTACCCAAACTTCCATTATAGCTATGCCAGAGGTAACTATTGGTCTGTTTCCTGATGTTGGCGGCAGTTGGTTCTTGCAACGGATGCTCAAACCTATGGGGTTATTTGTCGGCATTACAGGCGCTAGAATTAATGCAGCCGACGCGCTTTATCTTAATTTGGCAGACCGTTATATTGAACACGAGAATAAGCCCACGATAATTGCGGCTATTCAACATTGCAGTGACTGGAGTAATAGTAATGCGTCTAATTGCGTTACCTTATCGCGTTTATTACAAGATCATGAAAGTGATCATGCAGGGTTACAGCAATCGGCTTTAAAGCAAAATGAATCTGTTATCAAGCAAGCTTGCGATGCGCCAACCATTGAAGAAATTACCAACAATATTCAAGCCATTGATACAGAAGATAAGTGGCTCGGTCACGCCGTTAAAACACTGTCTCATGGTGCAGCACTAACTGCAAAGTTAGTGTACAAGCAATTACATAACAGCCGCTTTTTATCGCTTTCAGAAATCTTTCAAATGGAATTAAATCTGGCGATGAATTGCTGTCTGCAAGGGGAGTTTGTCGAAGGCGTCAGGGCGTTGCTGGTTGATAAAGACCAAAACCCACAATGGCAATTCAAAACTATTGAAGCGGTAGATGATGTTTTTGTTGAAAGTTTTTTTGAATACGATTGGGGTGGTAAGCATCCATTAGCAGATTTGTAGAAAAGTTAGAGTCTCTTGGGGTGTTTAATTAATAATGCTCACCATGGCTCTGCTATGCTTTCGCTTACTTTTTTGTGCGAGCTACTGTTTTTCTTGCCATTTTTGCTTTCGCTACAATTTCTAAGGCATAATCTGGGTTAAAATAGTTTGGTGAAAAATAATCGAGGTAAATAGTCATGCTACCTAATTCCAATATTGCAATTACACCTTACTTAGAAAGCTTTGAGCAAAATGCACAACAAGGTTTTGAATCGCGTAAAATAGCCCCGCAATCTATAGAGGCCATGAAACAGTCAGGTTTTATTCGTTCAATGCTTCCGAAAAAATGGGGGGGATTGGAAGTTACACCGCAAGAGTTCTTTGCAACACAAATTGCTATTTCAGAACAGGATATGAGTACTGGCTGGGTAGGGGGTATTATTGCGATTCATGCTTTTCAATTGGCGTTGATGGCAGAGCAAGCACAGAAGGACGTGTATGAAAGTGACCCCGATACCTGTATATCCAGTTCATACAACCCGATGGGTGGTAAAACGGAGGTTGCCGATGGTGGTATTATGCTGAGTGGTCGATGGGGTTGGAGTTCAGGAAGTGATCACTGCAGTTGGGTATTGCTTGGGGCTATTATTGCGGGCGAAGGCTACCGTACTTTTTTGGTACCTAAAAATGATTATAAAATTGAAGATACCTGGTACAGTATGGGGCTTCAGGGAACAGGTTCCAATGATATTGTGATAGAAAAACCTGTTTTTGTTCCGCACTATCGCACGCATAAACAAATGGATGGTTTTAACTGCATCAATGAACAGGAAAACCCTATGTACAGTATGCCTTGGGCGCAAATGTTTGTTCGAGTGGTTTCCTCTCCTGCAATTGGCGCTGCTAAACATGCCCTTAAATTATTCATTGATAATGCCAGTTCAAGCAGCACAGATTCCACTCGTTTAGCAGGGGATCCTGACGTGCTGAGACGAGTGGCAGAAGTCAGAAATATTATTGATGAGGCGGAAACTATTTTATACCGTAATTTTGACAATTTAATGGAACAGTTGAACCAAGGTCAGCCAATTGATTTGCAGGATCGTATCCTGTACCGCTACCAGGCAGGATTAGTCATTGATAAAATGATTCATGCAGTGGATAGATTATTTGATATCGCAGGGGGACGTAGCGTATTTACAGGTTCACCTATTCAACAAATATGGCATGACATTCACATAGCTCGCGCCCATGTGGCAAATAACCCTGTCGGTTTTGCCCGCAATTTAGGTAATGTAATGCTTGGCGGCGAGAATGGAGACTTTTTTATCTAATTTATCTAAATTTTCTACTTTATAATCGTTATCATGCAACAGCAATCCAGTCCACCCAAAGGAATTATAATTGATATTGATCAATACCAAATTCATATTTTAAGCTATGGCGATGTTGCTAATCCTGCTGTGGTTTTTCTACATGGTAGTGGACCAGGTGCTAGCGCATACAGCAATTTTAAACAAAATATTGATACGGTTGTCAGTGCAGGTTATCGTGCCTTATTGATTGATATGCTCGGGTTTGGCTATTCCAGCAAACCTGCTGACTGTGATTACACCACACAACTATTTGCATCTACTGTACTAGCAGTTTTGGATAAGTTAGATGTATCCAGAGTGGTAATGATAGGCAATTCATTGGGTGGAGCTGTCTGTATTCGTATTGCGCTTGATTACCCTCAACGAGTCAGCCAGCTGGTTCTTATGGCTCCAGGAGGTATTGAAACCAGGGAAACCTATTTTGCTATGCCTGGAATGACCAAAATGGTCAACAGTTTTGTAGGGGGGGAACTGGATAAAAATGGACTTCGCTCCATTTTGAAAATATTGGTTTTCGATAAAAATCAAGTGACAGATGAACTGGTTGAGGAGCGTTACGCCATTTTACAGACACAACCCAAAGAAGTGTTGTCGCGTATGATTATTCCTTCAATGGAACATGAATTGGCTAATATCAAATGTCCAATTCTAGGCTTTTGGGGCCAACAAGATGAAATGACACCTGCCAGTGGCGCTCAAAAATTTCTGCAACAATGCAGTCAGTGCCAATTTCTTATGATGACAGATTGTGGGCACTGGGTAATGGTTGAACACAGCGAATGGTTTAATTCGCAGTTGTTTTTAGTATTAAATCAATTAAACCCAAATTATGCATTAGAAACCAGCCACATCCAAAAATGACTTCAAAAACATCAGCTTGCTCGAAAAATAATACTCACCATAGCCCTGCTATGTTTCCGTCTATTTTTCTTGCGCGAGCTACTGTTTTTATTGCCATTTTTGCCTTCGTTACAATTTCTAATACACAATCTGGGTTAAAGCGTTAAATAATCATATGAGTATAGCAAGTTTGGGTTATATAGGGCTGTCTGTTACTGATATCAGTGCATGGCAACATTATGCAACTAATATTTTAGGACTTTCTGAATATCAACATAGAGAGAGTCATGCTTCTAGTGCCTTTTTTAAAATGGATGAACATCCTTACCGGCTGATGGTAACAGCAGCAAGCGAAGACAAACTGCAATGTGCAGGCTGGGAAGTGACGGATAAACAAGCCATGCAGGCACTGGTCGAGAAATTAAAAGCCAATGGAAATACTGTAACTTATGGTGATGATGCGGGAGCAAAACTGCGTTGTGTTACTGAATTTGTCTGTTCAAAAGACCCAGCTGGTAATCCATTTGAAATTTATTATGGCAGAACCCGAATGGGTGAACCTTTTAATTCACCATTGGATATCGGGAAATTTGTCACTGGCGATATGGGAATGGGACATGTGGTCATTCCCGCCCCCAATATTGAAGAAGTTCATGATTTTTACGTTAACTTATTAGGTTTTGGTGACAGTGATGATTTGCATTTACCTCCACCAGCAGAAGGGGCGCCCAGCCAGCGAATTGTGTTTATGCATGCAGATAATCCTCGTCACCATTCGCTAGCCCTGTACAACTTTCCAGTGCCTAGCGGAATTGTACATATGATTTTTGAAGTTACATCCATTGACGAAGTGGGAGCTTGTCTAGATCGGGTTACTCAAGCAAAGATACCGTTAATGGCAAATTTAGGCAGACACTGTAATGATAATATGTTGTCTTTCTATATGTTTGGACCTGGGGGTATTTGTGTTGAATACGGTTATGATGGTAAACAGATTGACTGGCAAAATTTTGAACCAACTGTTAGCACACAAGGCGATTTTTGGGGACACGCCTATCAAGTTCAGGAAGTGCTAAACAACTGAATCCATAGGTGTGAATAAATTAACAAATAGTAAAGATGCTATCGCAGGACTGTCCAGTGGTATGACCCTGGGTATAGGCGGTTGGGGACCAAGACGAAAGCCCATGGCATTAGTGCGTGAGATACTGCGTTCCGCTATCAAAGATTTAACCATAGTAGCCTACGGTGGCGCTGATGTGGGAATGCTCTGCGCCTCAGGTAAGGTAAAAAAGCTTATTTTTGCTTTTGTTTCACTCGACTTTATTCCACTGGAGCCCTATTTTCGACAAGCGCGGCAAAATGCAGCGATAGAGGTTATGGAAATTGATGAAGGGATGATGGTACTTGGTTTGCAAGCGGCGGCTTACGGTATTCCCTTTATACCCACTGCTGTTGGCTTGGGTACGGATGTCGTTACACGCAACCCTGAACTAAAAATGATTGAATCGCCCTACAAAGATAAATCAGGGGGTAATAAAGACTGGCTTGCAATGCCTGCCTTGACATTGGATGCTTGTCTTATTCATGTCGATAGGGCAGACAATCGAGGTGTATGCCAAATTAAAGGTCCGGACCACTATATGGACGACTGGTTTGCTCGTGCTGCTGCGAATACAATCGTGTCTTGTGATGAATTGGTAGACAGCAGTTATTTTCACCAGGGCGATGAGTCGCGCTATGTATTTTGGGAGCGCAGTCAAACGCAATCGATAGTGCATATTCCCTTTGGCGCGCATCCCGCTTCTTGTAATCCGCTTTACGGCATTGACGTGAAGCATTTCAAACAATATAACACCTTGGCCAAGCAAGACAATGGCTGGCAGCATTATCGCGATGAATATGTAGTTTTGGAACACAGCTCCTATATTGAAAAAGTTGGAGGAGAGCAGGCAATTAAATCACTGGCACTGCCTATCTATTAAGGTTTAAATAATGTCAGAACAACCTCAACATAACGCTCTTGCCGATTTGCTAATTTGTGCCTGCTCTAAAGTATGGCAGAATGATGGTGAAGTTCTGGCCTCTGGTATAGGTCTTATTCCACGCCTTGCAGCCTCTATGGCGATGCGCAAAAGTCCTGATTTAATGATGACTGAATCGGAAGCCTTTATGGTAAGTGAACCAACTCCGGTAGGTAAACGCAACGGCTATGAACCTCAACGTGAAACATGGATGGGTTTTTCCAGAGTGTTTCACTGCGTATGGTCAGGCGCTCGCCACGCCCTGGTTGGACCCACCCAAATTGATCGTTTCGGTCAAGCCAATATTTCAGCTATTGGAGATTATGACAGACCCAGGGTGCAAATGTTAGGAGTCAGAGGTTTTCCAGGCAACTCCATAAGCCATTTCAATTCCTTTTTTGTACCCAATCACAATAACCGGGTATTTGTTGAAAATGAGGTAGATACTGTCTGCTCAATAGGCTATAACCCCAATCGAATGCCCAAAGGCTACAGCAATGCTGATATTCGTATCGGATTAGTCATAACTAATTTGTGTGTAATGGATTTTAATGGAAAAGATAACAAACCACGCTTGGTAAGCCTGCATGAAGGGGTAAACCTTGACGATGTTATTCAAAACACAGGTTTTGAATTAGAAATAGGCAATGATATTCCCATTACTGCAACACCTACTGTCGATGAGCTGGCGATATTGCCGATAATAGACCCTAATAACTTGCGGTCAACCGCTATTTGAAATGATTTAATTATTACGCCGATGAAAACTGTTAAAGCAGCACGTGAAGGTTGGTACAGCCTGGATGAAAATAATCCTCGTTTATTGGGTAGCCAGTGTCAATTGTGTAAAACGTATTATTTTCCTATGGTCGATACATACTGCAAAAACCCTAATTGCAGCAGTGAGCAATTTGAACAGGTAGCATTAAGCAATCAAGGTGTTATATGGTCGTATACCAATTCTGCCTATCAACCGCCAGAGCCTTATATTGCAGAAGAACCATACGAACCTTATGCGCTGGCAGCTGTGACCCTTGAAAGAGAACAAATTACCGTTTTAGGTCAAATGATTAAGGGAATTGGGGTAGAGGATATCAACATTGGTGATAAAGTGAATTTGGTATTGGAAACACTGTATGAAGATGACGCGTATGAATACAAAGTCTGGAAGTGGAAGCCCATGAGTGGAGAATCTTTATGAATGATTCAGTAGCTATTGCAGGAGTGGGAATGCACCCATGGGGAAAATGGGGTAAAAGTTTTGTTGAATACGGAGTTGTTGCCGCCAGAGCCGCTCTTAAAGATGCAGGTATTAATTGGAATGATGTACAATTTGTGGCAGGTGCCAATACCATACGCTGTGGCTATCCTGGTCAAGTGGCAGGAGCTACTTTTGCACAGGCTCTGGGTTGGAACGGCGCGCAAATATCCAGTTCTTATGCTGCTTGTGCTTCGGGCTCTCAGGCTTTAAATAGTGCGCGAACACAAATTTTGGCAGGCTTGGTAGACGTGGCATTGGTTATAGGTTCTGATACCACACCTAAAGGTTTTTTGGCGCCAGTCAAAGGCGAACGCCTGGATGACCCTGACTGGCTTCGCTTTCGCTTATTAGGAGCTACCAATCCAGCATATTTTGCGTTACAAGCGAGAAGACGAATGGATGTATACGGTACTACCGAGTCAGATATCGCTAAGGCTCGAGTCAAAAACGCTCACAATGGACTTCATAACGATAACGCGCGCTACCGCAAATTATTCAGCGAAGAAGAAGTGTTAGAGTCACCTATGGTGGCAGATCCGCTAAGGCTGTTGGAAATTTGTGCTACCAGTGACGGTGCAGCAGCAATCGTTTTAACCAGTGCCGACTATGCAAGAAAGCATAATATTAAAGCGGTGACTATTGAAGCAATTTCAACGGCAACACCAACTTACCCTAGTACCTTGGTTGAAATGCCCAATATAGCAACAGACTCTGCTGCAAGTGTTGCCGCACCAGCTATGAACTTTAAACCTGCAATGGTAAATGCTGCTTACAAAGAAGCGGGAATAGGCCCTGATGATATTAGTCTTGCAGAAGTTTACGATTTAAGTAGTGCGATGGAATTTGATTGGTACGAAGCCTTGCAGCTTTGCCCAGAAGGAGAAGGGCATAAATTTTTGCGTGATGGACACAGTTATATTGGTGGGAGCGTGCCAGTTAATACCTCTGGAGGACTGGCCTGTTTTGGCGAAGCTGTTCCAGCTCAGGCTCTTGCACAGGTTTGCGAACTTACATGGCAACTTCGAGGGCAGGCAGGAAAGCGTCAAGTGGCGAACCCTCACTACGGTATCACTGCCAATGAAGGCTTGTTTGGGCATGGTTCATCGGTAATAGTTAGAGCACCATAAGTGGTAAGAGCAGCATTGTGACAGCGCTATTGTCGACACGCCTTACGCGATTGCTCGGTTGCCGGCACCCCATCATTCAAACCGCAATGGGTTGGGTTTCAGGCCCTGAATTAGTTGCCGCAACTGCTAATGCTGGCGGCTTTGGCTTTCTGGCTGGTGCGACCATTCCGGCTGCTGAAATGGAAGCCAATATTCAGCAAGTTATGGCCTTAACGAATGGTAATTTTGGTGTGAACTTTCATATGTATCAACCCAATGCAGCAGATATTGTCGAATTGGTAATTAAATACAAGGTGAAAGCAGTCAGTTATTCGCGTTCGCCAGCAGCGGATCTTATCGCTAAACTAAAAGCTAACAACATTATTTGTATACCCACAGTAGGTTTGGCTAAACACGCAATAAAGGCTGTTGAATCAGGGGCTGATGCAATAGTAGTACAAGGTGGTGAAGGTGGTGGTCATACAGGGGCTATTCCTACAACTTTATTATTGCCGCAAGTAATCGATACACTAAAAGCTACTGCTGCCCATATACCAGTGGCAGCAGCAGGTGGTTTTTATGATGGTAAAGGGCTGGTAGCCGCATTGGCGTGGGGAGCAGATGGTATTGCAATGGGAACCCGGTTTTTAATGACCAGCGAATCTCTGCCTCCCAAATCCACTAAGCAATCTTATGTTTCCTGCAAAGACCCAGCTCGTGTCTATCGTTCGACGGCCATTGATGGCTTGCCACAACGTATGATTGACAATCCAATGTTGTCGAATATTGAACGCAGTAGCTCATTGAAAAAATGGTTTATTGCCATTGGCAGCGGTATACAGTATCAAAGACAGACAGGAGCCAGTATTGTCAGTTTATTAAAATCTGCCAGAACCATGTCTAAAAATGGTGATATTACTTTTACTCAAGCCTTGATGTCGGCCAATGCTCCAATGATTATTCAAACTGCTATGGTGCATGGTGACCAAAACAACGGCGTATTGCCTTCTGGACAAGTTGCAGGGGTTATTGATGAAATTGTTCCCTGCCAACAAGTCATTGAATCTATTATTGAACAAGCACAATTATGTCTACAGCGTTTAACACATCCATAAAAGACGGTATTGCGGAACTGATTTTTGATAATCCACCAGTCAATGCATTTGACAGCGAGCAATGGGCAAGTATTGCCAGTGAATTAACCGCGTTGGGTAATAATGATGTAGTCAAAGTCATAATTGTTTCAGCGGTTGGACGTGGTTTTTGTGCCGGTGTTGATATCAAAGAGCTGACGGCAGACAAAACAAAAATTGTTGCAGTGAATAAAGCTAATTATGATAGTTTTAAAGCTATTCACCGCAACCCTAAGCCTGTTATCGTGGCAGTGCATGGCTATGTGTTAGGAGGTGGTATTGGTATTTGTGGTGCGGCAGATATTATAATTGCTTCTGACTGTGCGCAATTTGGCGTGCCTGAAATTGACCGGGGCGCAATGGGTGGCGGTGCACATTTGCAGCGCATGTTTCCTGTACAAAAAGTGAGATATATGTATTTTACAGGCGAGTTTATCAATGCGCAGGAAGCCTATCGTTTAGGAGCTATTGAGCGTATTGTTGATAAAGATAAATTACTTGACACTGCACGAGAAGTCGCGGTAAAAATAGCTGAAAAGTCGCCGACTATGGTAACCATAGCTAAAGAAGCACTGAATGGTATTGAGGATGGCGATTTAGAAGACAAATACCGCTGGGAACAAGGTTTGACCTTAGAGGCATACAATATGCAAGACTCGCAAGAAACTCGTGATGCTTTTATTGAAAAGCGCGACCCAGCTTTTAAAGGGAGTTCACAGTGAATTTGTATTATACGCAACAACAAAACGACTTCAGGCAAGAAGTCAGAAGCTGGCTCAATCAGCATATACCACAAGAACGATTACCTTCTTTGGATACCCGAGAAGGTTTTGAGTTACACAGGCAGTGGGAGCGAACATTAAAATCTGGTGATTGGGGAATGATAACCTGGCCAAAACAATATGGAGGTAGAGGTTGCAGTTTAATTGAATGGTTAATTTTTGAAGAAGAATACTATGCAGCGGATGCGCCACTTCGAGTCAGTCAAAACGGTATTTTTTTATTAGGTCCTACATTAATGGAGTTTGCCAACCATGAACAGAAGCAGCGTTTTTTACCGAACATGGCCGCTGGTGATGAAATTTGGGCACAGGCTTGGTCTGAACCCAATGCAGGTAGTGATATGGCAGCTATTACCAGCAGTGCCAGACGGGTTGATGCCAATGGAAAAGACAACCCAGAGGGTGATTATTACCTTGTCAATGGTCAAAAAACCTGGTCATCGCGGGCTGTTTTTGCCGATTGGGCCTTTGGTATATTCAGGACAGATAAACAATCTCAACGTCATAAGGGATTGTCGTTTATTCTATTTCCTCTAAGTTCAGAAGGCGTTACTGTAAGAGCGATACGTCAATTGGATGGAGACCCAGGTTTTGCCGAATTATTTTTTGATGATGTAATGGTTCCTGTTACCAATCGTATTGGTGACGAAGGTCAAGGTTGGCATATAGCCATGGCGACTGCTGGTTTTGAACGCGGGTTAATGCTACGTAGCCCAGCGCGTTTTCAATGTGCTGCGAAACGCCTTGTTGGACTTTACTTGCGGTATCAGGACAAGCTTTCCAGCGGCATTAAACAGCAGGTAATAAAAACCTGGCTGGATGCAAAGGCCTATTGCTATAACACATATTACACGGCATCGCGTTTAATGCAAGGAGGAAGAATAGGCTCAGAGGCAAGTTGTAATAAAATATTTTGGTCTGAGCTTGACCGCGACATGAACCGCCTTGCAATGCAGATTATTGGTATACAGGCAGAGTTGTTGGAGCATTCCACTGACACGGTGGACAATGGCAGGTGGTTAGATGCTTATTTATTTTCGCTGGCAGGACCTATTTATGCCGGTAGCAATGAGATTCAGCGCAATATTATTTCTGAACGCTGTTTAGGGTTGCCGAGATGAATTTTAGTATTGATAGTAATCACCTTGATTTACGCAATGCATTTCGTCATTTTTTGCGAGCTGAAGTCATTGTTGACGAGAAAAACCTGGAACAGAATTATTGGCAACAATTACTCGAAATAGGTGTTGTAGGTTTTATGAGCGCAGAAGAATATGGCGGTTTAGAGCAAAGTGCCAGTGCCTTTGTACTAATAGCGATGGAGATGGGTTATGTGGCATTACCCGAACCGTTGATGGAAGCTGCGGCTATAGCTATGCCATTGCTGTCAGATGCTGATGCAGTAGATGAGATAGATAGCGATTTAATTAAAGCCGCTTGCTCTGGAGACAAGCGTATTTTATGTACACATTCGTTGAGTCCTTACGTCAACAGGCTTAATAAGGAAGATTTGCTTTTAGTTTTGCACCCGCAGGAGGCTTATTTGATCAATGCTGCTGAGGCTAATGCCGAATCGTTACAAAGTATTGATCCGCTAAGGCAACTGTCGAAAATCACCCCTTCAATTGATAATGCAATAACCACTTATGATGCCAATAGATTATATCATAGGGCTAGTTATTCAGGTGCTGTATTTACAGCAGCTCAGTTGCTGGGTTTGGCAGAAGGGGTACTGGATATGGCAACCGAGTATGCAAAAGAGCGTCAACAATTTGGCAAGCCCATTGGTAATTTTCAGGCAGTCAAACACAACCTTGCCAATGTATTTGTTAAATTAGAATTTGCTAAACCAGTTGTCCTTCGGGCTGCTGCTGCTTTAGATGATAGTCACGATAACCTGGAACTTTTGGTTTCTCATGCCAAAATTGCAGCAAGCGATGCTGCAATTTTAGCTGCTGAAACGGCGGTTCAAGTGTATGGGGCTATGGGTTATACTTTTGAAGTTAAAGTTCATTTTTGGTTAAAGCGTATTTGGGCTTTAGTAGGGTTATGGGGTGACTACAATTATCACCAGAGGCAACTTGAAAAAAAACTGTTTGAAGATAATTTGGACATCTGCTTGTAAAGTGTCCTTGTAGATTGAGACTTTTGCAATAACATACTTTTACGCTCATACTGCGTTATTTGCGTGTAGTTGTCTCTGCCTATGGACTGGGTCTAAGTTCTCTTAAGAGAACAAACCAACTTTTAAATCTTTGGCGTTGTAAATGACTCTATCGCCAATTAGGACGTCGCCTTCAGCAATACCCATAATTAGCTTGCGCGTAATTAATCGATTGATGTGTATTTTATAAATGATTTTTTCAATATCAGGTGTCACTTGGTCGACAAACTTTACCTCGCCAGCACCCAGTGCACGACCTTTACCAGGGTATCCCTTCCAGCCCAAATAAAAGCCCAGTAATTGCCAAAGTGCATCAAGCCCCAGGCAACCAGGCATAACAGGGTCATCGACAAAGTGGCAGTTAAAAAACCACAAGTCAGGGGTAATATCCAGTTCAGCATGAATAAGCCCTTTGCCAAATTTACCTCCTTTATCGTTGATATTAATAATGCGGCTGAACATTAACATTTTTTTGACGGGCAATTGTGGACGACCGGCGCCAAAGACTTTACCCGTTTGGTCAATCGACAATTCGTCGGGCTCATAAGTAATCTTATTTGAAGGGGTGATGGCTAGTGAAGTCATTTATTTTATCGTTATATTTTTAGGTGAAAGATTCACTATTATACAGTTTTGCATATTGACCTTTAAGTTCAAGTAGCGAATTATGCGTGCCTTGTTCAATTATTTTTCCTCGGTTTAGCACGACAATGTTGGACGCATTCTCAATGGTTGAGAGTCTGTGAGCAATTACGATAGTGGTTCGGTCGCGCATTAAGTCTTCAAGTGCTGCCTGAATATGTCGTTCTGACTCATTGTCCAGTGCAGATGTTGCTTCATCAAGAATCAATATAGGGGCATCGCGTAGAATGGCTCTGGCAATGGCAATTCGCTGTCTTTGCCCCCCTGACAAATTCATGCCATCTTCACCGACAAGGGTATCAATTCCTTCGTTGAGATTCTCGGTAAATTTATCGACTCTGGCAGCTTTGATAGCAGCTTGTACTTTTGCACTATCACAGTTTTGCATATCGCCATAGGCAATATTGTTAAGAATACTGTCGTTAAATAAAATGCTGTGCTGACTCACATAGGCAATTTGTTTGCGTAAATTTTGCAGTGAATAGTCAGATATTGGTGTGTTGTCAAAACGAATTGAACCGCTTTGCGTCTCGTAAAAGCGCATTAAGAGAGAGGCTAATGTGGTTTTACCACTGCCAGAACGTCCCACCAAAGCGACATTATCACCTGCTTTGATATTTAGTGATATATTTTCAATAACTAACTCACCGCCGTAACTAAACGATAGGTTATCAATATTGATATGACCTTTAATACGGTTTGGGTGGTGAGTGCCGTTATCAAGCTCTGGTGTTTCATCAATTAATTCAAATATGCTTTCTGCTGCCGCAACGCTACGCATAATACGTCCATATAAATCACCCAGAGTTCTTATTGGTGCGGGCAATAAACCTACAGCCAGGATAAAGCCTACATACTCGGAAGCATTTCCCGAGCCGTCTTTTAATCCAAGAATAATAAAGAAAATAATGGCAACGCCAATTACTGCAATCAGATGAGCAATTGGCGAGGTAGCGGCTTTGGTGCGAATCAGTTTAATTGCGCGTTGCAAATTTTCATGGCTTGCTTTGACAAAGCGTTGATATTCCCATTTTGTACCACCGTAACCGCGGATAAGTTGCTGAGCATTGATGGTTTCATTACTGACATGAGTCAATTCACCCATTGCCGTTTGTATGCTATGACTTATTTTGCGAAGCTTTTTACCCACATAACTGGCGAGGAATCCCACTGGCAAACCTACGGCTATGAAGGTAAGTGACAGCTTCCAATCAAGCCAAAGTAAATAAACCAGCAAGCCTATAGCTAATGCGCCATCTTGTAGTAATTTAATAATGACATTGCTGACGGAATCGTTGACTAATTGTACGTTATATATGATTTTGGAAATAATGCGACCCGAGTCGGTTTGGTCGAAATATTGCTGCGGCAGATGCAGTATTTTATCAAACATTTCGATGCGAATTTGGTGGATGACCGACTCGCCAATTCGACCTAAATAATAGCTGCTGACAAAAAGAGTTACTCCCCTTAAGGCAGCTAAACCAACCATGCCAAGCGGAATTAAGTAAAGTAGGTCAGAGACGTTGGTATCGTATAAATAATCAATAAAATATTGTACCATCTTGGCATAGGCGGGACCCGTTGCACCGTATAATAGACTTGCAACAATACTGGCTATCAGCATTGTTTTAAAAGATGTTAAGTATTGTACCAGGCGCAAATAAACTTTAATACCAACGCCAGAAGCACTGGTATTGGATGGAACTTCCATTTAGCAAAAAATCCTTATCATTAATTTATCAGGGACTTGCAGTAGCTTCAGATGCGCTAGCATCAGATTTGTTGGTTTGGGCTGGGGCAATTTGAGTTTGAATAGGCTGTGTATAACTGCTAGAAGCGCTAACGGGTTGAGTTCTTACAACAGGAACAGGGAATTGCTGTGGGAATTGGGTTGGTGTATATGCCTCATGACTGGCTATAGATTGTTCTGGTGCATTCGATTCAACTTGAGCTAACTGATACTGTTGTACACCTAGAATTGCAAAGAAGGATACGGAGGCAGCAAGAGCTGTTTGTGAGACAACGCGTCCATAACGCTGTGTCATTCGTTGCGTCCAACTTGTGGGTTGAGCTTCCTCGTCAATACGTTGATTTAAGCGTCGCAAAAATTGTAAATCAGAATGAGTATCTCGTCTTTGTAGTCTGTCGCTAATGGTTTGATATTCTAACCATTGCGTTAATACAGCTTCTGCTTGTTCAGGGTCGTAATCGGCTTTTTCACTATTGAGTGTTTTAAGTAAACGGCGAACTTCCATTTCGCTGGCTTCGTTGTCAAATACCGCCGAAATGTAGTCTGATTGTACTGAATTAATGTTACGCATAAATTTGTGTGAGAGGAATAAAAACGATAAGTAAGGAGACTATGCTAGCGCGAATTGGTTCCTTTATCT
Source organism: Pseudomonadales bacterium (assembly GCA_965204215.1). Taxonomy (GTDB): domain Bacteria; phylum Pseudomonadota; class Gammaproteobacteria; order Pseudomonadales; family GM7GCV1; genus CBDBDZ01. The sequence continues at coordinate 899,885 of CBDBDZ010000013.1, forward strand.
AGTCATAAATTGCAAATTAATTGAAAAAATTACTGTCCGCTTTGAAGTTTTTGAAAAGATTCGTTTAGCATGCTTCGTGCTCTAAAAATTCTGGAGCGAACCGTGCCTACAGGGCAGTCCATCACCTCAGCTATATCTTCATAACTCATGCCAGAAAGTTCTCGCAGGCTGATGGCATTGCGTAAATCTTCAGGCAGGTTATCCAGTGTATGACGTAATTTAGCTTCCATTTGCGATAGCTCGAACTCACTCTCAGGTGTTTCGTTACTTTGGAGCATATCGTCTTCACTATAAAAGTCTTCTTCATCAATAGAGGTATCTTGAGCATGATTTTTATAGTGAGATGATGTCAGGTGGTTTTTTGCAGTGTTTACGGCTATACGAAACAACCATGTATAAAACTGGCTGTCGCCTCGAAACTTGCCTAATGCTTTATAAGCTTTGATAAAACTTTCTTGGGCGATATCTTCAACAGAAGCGAGGTCGCTTCTTAAAAAGCGAGCAATAACTGCTTGTACTCGCGATTGATATTTGATGACTAATAAATCAAATGCTTTAGTGTCGCCATTTTGAAATTGCTTTACTAAAACATCATCGGCATTTTCTAAATGCATCTGCTTTGTTATTTTTTTATTAATTTTTTCATTTTGAGCTGACAAATTTTAATTGGATATCTCAAGTCTCTTTCATATTTAGAGGAGCTTTTTTTCAATACGTTCAATTCGCGTTAATAAATTAGATACTTGTTGTTCAAGTTCAGCAATACGTACTGACTCATCAGAGCGTTTGAAGGTAGGTAGTGGCTTGTTATCGGCCTGGACTTCAATATCGCCACAGAGCAGGTGACCGTAGCGCTCTTCGCGTTGCCCTGCAGATTGGGGTAAGTGTTTAACCAGCGGTAGTTCGCGGTTGATTAAGCCATCAAGCGTTACTTTGATGGCATTAATGTCTTCAAATGACGTTATTCTGGAAGTGCGTGTTTTTAGCATATTTAACGTCTGTGGTCCACGCATCATCATGATGGTAAGTAGAGATTGTTGCTGTTTATCAATGGATAAGAACTGACGTATTTTGTGTGCGTAACGATAGGCGCGGTCACCATACTCAATTTTGATGATATTTCGGTCTTTGAGTACGCTGCACATGTGCCCAACATCGCCTTTAACCAGTGCCATAACTGGTTCGCGATTGTTTTTTTGATTACAGGATAGGACTAGTGAATTAAGTGTTAACGGGTAGCTATCAGGAACGGTGAGCTCTTTTTCCATTAAGGATGCCACAATGCGGCATTCTTTTTTACTGAAAATATTGTCGGAATTGTCTTCTGCTAAAATATTACTCATTGGGCGAAAAAGCCATTGATTTCCTGTTGAATGTTTAATGCCGCTTCCCTTGGAGAAGGGGCGTTTTTTATCGGCCTACCAACGACAATGTGATCGGCACCGTTTTCAAAAGCCTGGGTAACGGTAACTGTGCGTTTTTGGTCATCGGGCTCATCATTGTAGCCTGGTCTGACGCCAGGAGATACAACCAATAATTTATTGTCGATGTGTTGCCTTAATTTTCGCACTTCCAGCCCTGAGGAGATAACCCCGGCACAGCCTAGTTCAAATGCACGTTTGGCTCGTGATAATACTAAACTTTCGATATCGGTTTGAAAGCCCAGATCTCGCATATCTCCAATATCCAGACTGGTTAGAGCGGTTACAGCCAGTATTTGGGTGTTCGAGCCAGAGTTGGCTGCGGCGCTCATGATAGCATCATTGCCGTGTACAGTGGCAAAGTCAGCACCGTATCGATCGAGTTGTTTAACTGCCGATTCTACGGTTTTGGGAACATCGAAAAATTTTAAATCGACAAAAATCTTTTTGCCTTGATCACGCAGCCAGGCCAGCAATTCAAAGTAGCGCCCTGCCATGAAAAGCTCTAATCCTATTTTATAAAAAGTGACGGAGTCGCCTAATTCTTGTACCAGGGTTTTGGCGGACTCATTGTCAGTCACATCCAGTGCAAAAATTAAGCGATCTTTTGTTGGCATATAAAGTGAATGGGTTATAGCTTATCCGTCATTTCTGGAACGGCTTCAAACAAGTCTGCAACCAGGCCGTAGTCAGCTACCTGAAAAATAGGCGCCTCTTCATCTTTGTTAATGGCTACAATGACTTTGCTATCTTTCATTCCCGCTAAGTGCTGAATGGCTCCAGAAATACCTACGGCAATATACATATTGGGCGCTACGACTTTACCTGTTTGACCCACTTGGTAATCATTGGGAACATAGCCAGCATCAACTGCAGCGCGTGAAGCGCCTACAGCAGCGTTTAGTTTATCAGCAAGAGCTTCAATAATGGCAAAGTTTTCACTGCTGCCAACACCTCGTCCGCCAGATACCACGATATCAGCAGCCGTTAATTCAGGGCGTTCCGATACAGTAAGTTCGCGACCACCAAAGTTAACATTGCCGCTGGCAGCTGTTGTATCAACGGATTCAATTGGAGCATTGTTGCTGCCAGTTTCAGCGGCATCAAAAGCAGTCATACGTACCGTTAAGACAATTTTGCTATCAGTCGTTGAAACGTCTGCTACAGCGTTACCTGCATAAATTAAACGGGTGAAGGCATTGTTGCCGCGAACAGCTGTAATTTCGGAAATTTGCGAACTGTCAATGAGAGCAGCAACGCAGGGCATAATGTTTTTGCCCGTGGTGGTGGCCGCTGCTAAAATATGGCTGTAATTGTCAGCTAAAGACAACACTAAAGGTGTGATTTCTTCAGCAATTTGATGCTCATAATGGGCTGCACTGGCAGTTAATACTTTGCTAACCCCAGCGACTTTAGCAGCTTCTTCAGCCACTGATGCGCATGAATTGCCAGCAACTAATACGTGAATGTCGCCTTCTAGCTGGCTAGCAGCGGTAATGGCATTTAATGTTGCAGCTTTTAGTTCTGTGTTATCGTGTTCGGCTAATACTAATATAGACATGATCTACCTCTAAAATTTATGCTTATATAACTTTGGCTTCGCTGCGCAGTTTGTCAATCAACTGCTCAACCGATTCAACTCGAATACCTGCTTGACGCGATGGTGGAGGCGTTACTTTTTCAATTGTCACTCTAGGTGTAACGTCAACACCCAAGTCAGCTGTCGCAAGGGTGTCAAGCGGCTTTTTCTTGGCTTTCATGATGTTAGGTAATGAAGGGTAGCGCGGTTCATTTAAGCGCAAGTCAGTAGTGATGACAGCAGGTAAGGAAAAATTAAGTTTTTCTAATCCACCATCAATTTCGCGAGTTAACGTAACACTGTCGCCATCTAATTCCAAATTCGATGCAAAAGTACCTTGTGGACAGCCCATTAAGGCTGCCAGCATTTGGCCGGTTTGGTTATTGTCTCCATCAATTGATTGTTTACCGCTAATAACCAGTTTGGCTTCTTCTTTTTCAACTACGGCTTTTAAAATTTTAGCAATGGCTAAAGGCTCAGTAGCGCCGTCGTGTTCTATGTGAATGGCTCTGTCAGCACCCATTGCCAAAGCAGTGCGCAAGATGCTTTCGCAGGCTTTAGGACCGATGCTTACAGCAATAATTTCTTCAGCTTTGCCAGCTTCTTTTAAGCGCATGGCTTCTTCAATAGCAATTTCACAAAATGGGTTCATTGACATTTTGACATTGGCTTCTTCAACGCCAGAATTATCGCTTTTAACCCGAATATTGACATAAGCATCAATGACTCTTTTTACTGGTACAATTATTTTCACACTAACTCCAAAGGAATAAAGAATAAGAAAGGGCGTGCATTGTCGCACTTCATTATGTGTGAATCAATTGTTGATTCCTACAATTATCAACATTCAGATAATTTGTTTTAAGCGGTTTATTTCTAGTCGCATTTAGTAAACTTTCTTGTCATTTCTTGCTATTAATTTGGCATGACAATACCGAGCTAATATGTGGCGCAAGGAAGTACCACCGATGAGCGATATTTTATTGCCAGGTTAATATTTGAGAGGCTCATTTATATTTTGCAGTGAATACCACATTCGCGATTATGTCGTGCTTTGGATGGATCGAAGTAGTGGGTCTCGTTTGGCAACTGATAGTGTTTTAAAAACTGGTTAATTCTTTCATCATCCCACAAGAAAAAAGGACTAACTTTTAATATTCCTTCTCGACTTTGGTTAACGATTCTTAATTTTTGTCTAAATTGAGTTTGGTTGCGGCGCAAGTTAGTGAACCATAGATCAGGGTTGTGTTCTTTAAGGGCTCTCCTCATGGGTTCCAATTTTACTTGTTCAGTAAATAGCGTATGATTTTCGTCACTGATATCAGGAATGCCTTCAAAGAGTGAGTCTCTATAAGCGGCAGTTTGTTTTGGAACGTAAATACTAAGGTTTAGGTTCAAGGCATTTGAAATTTTCTCGGCAAATTTATAGGTCTCAGGAGTGTTGTAACCCGTGTCACACCAAATAACGGGAATATCAGGTTTAACTTGTGTAACTAAAAAAATAAGAGATGCAGAACCTGGCCCAAACTTTGTGGTAAGTATTGGAGATTGACTTTTGGATAGTGCCCATGCAACAATTTCAATGGGTTTTTTAGTTTCAAGAATTTGATTTGTATAAGTTAATGTTGTGGCATCAATTGGCATAACTTTTTCCCCAGTGTATTTTGTTCCATACTCTTTCGTGACCGTAGAAAAGAAATGTTTTGGTGATGGTTTCAATAATGCCAATAGATAGTGCGGCAGTAAATTGACTGGTTATAAACCATGCGATTATGATAGTATCAAGTGTACCCAAAAACCGCCAGCTGATGGCTTTGATTAAACTGCGAAGCTTATAATCAGTATGTTTCATGGGAGTAGATGTCTAACATGGAAGCATTAGTATAAATTTGTTCTTTATATAAGTCAAGTGTATTTTATAAAGAACAACAATTGTAAGTTTTTTACTGCTTAAGACCTTTGTATTAAGCAGTGGTCGCGTGATACAAGATAGCACCACTCAAAATCGAGCACTATAAGTGTTTGATTTTTCGAGTATTAAAAAATCGCATTTTTTCAATACGACCTCGGTTGCATAGGTCAGATGCCTAATACAGTGGTCTTTCATATTAAAAGTTTTCAATAAAATCCGTATTAAATTCGCTTTTTTGATAATTTAATATAGAATTGTAAATCGTTGGTTTTATACAATAACGGTCTAATATAGGTAAGAAATAGAGGCGAATAAATGGCAATTAAAGATTGGAACAAGCAATATCAACCGCGTGAGAAACTTATAGCTTATGGTGCCAAGGTGCTTTCAGATGAAGAGTTATTGGCAATTTTTTTGCGAGTAGGTGTACAGGGTAGTTCAGCAATTGAATTGGCTGAAGCTATGTTACACCACTTTGGTTCGATCAGAGCGTTAATGAATGCCAGCAAGGAGCAGTTTTGTTCCCTTAGAGGTTTAGGCGAGGCAAAGTACGTTCAATTAAAGGCCACAGAGGAGTTAACCAAACGCCAACTTAATGAAAATATTCAGCAAAACTGTCGGCAAGTTCAAGGTTCTAGCGATGTTAAAAGCTTGATGAAGCTGGAATTGCGTGATGAACCACGCGAAGTTTTTAAAGTTATGTTCCTGGACACTCATCATCGCATTATTAAAAGTGAAATCTTATTCTACGGGACTATCAACATGGCAAATGTTTACCCCAGAGAAATACTTAGGCGTATTATTGATTTAAATGCAGCGGCTATTATCCTTGTTCATAATCACCCTTCGGGTATTGCAGAACCTAGCCATGCGGATATTAATTTAACCAACAAATTGAAAGAATTATTGTCAGTTATAGACGTCAGAATTCTTGATCATTTAATAGTAGGTGAAGACGAAGTGACGTCGATGTCAGAATTGGGGTTGTTGTAATGCAATGGAAAGATAGTGTCAGCGTAATCAGATCGAAACCTGACACTTTTTCTTATTGCAAAGGTCTCGTAATATATGACACAATATTTTATAACCAGCATAGAAAATGTATAAATTCAATACAACCGCATTTTTAAACCCAGATTATGCATTAGACTTCGTAATGAACACAAAAATGGCAATGAAAACAGGTGCTCGCGCAAGAACAATAAACGCAGGCATAGCCACCCTATGGTGAGTATTATTTTTCGAGCAAGCGCCTGTTTTTGAAGTCATTATTGTGTGTAATAGATTCCTAATGCATAATTTGGGTTAAACAGTGAATAAAAAAGTATGTCTACTCCTGATCGAATTACCTTAATTGGTCATACTCCTTCGCCCTATACTCAAAAAATGCTGGGCTTGCTGCGCTACCGCCGTATTCCATATTCCATTGTGTGGGCTAACCCGTCAGAGGCGCTGGAGGCTAAAGGCATTAAGCAGCCCAAGGTTGTCCTGTTGCCAACATTTATTTTTGAAGACAGGATTGAACCCTACGCGATGGTAGATTCCACCCCGATTATTCGAAAACTGGAACTGAGCCATCAGGGTCGATCAGTCTTGCCAGTGGATTCGGCTTTGGCATTCATTGATTATTTGTTGGAAGATTTTGCCGACGAGTGGGTTACCAAATATATGTTTCACTATCGTTGGTATGTTGAGCAAGACGCAGACAATGCAGGCACACTGCTGCCATACTGTACGAACCCCAGCATGAATTCTGACACACAGCAGCGAGTCAAAGAATATGTCAGTAAACGCCAGATAGAAAGGCTTTATGTGGTGGGTTCAAACGATATCACAGCTCCTGTGATTGATGCCAGTTATCGTCGTTTTCTGCAAGCGATGGAAACGCATCTGACCAATCAGTCTTATTTGCTTGGCAATAGACCAGGGGCAGGGGATTTTGCCCTCTACGGTCAGCTTACTCAGCTGGTAGGGCTTGACCCAACGCCTCGCAGGATTGCTCACGAGATTTCACCGCGTACCGTGGCATGGACTCAACTGATGGCCGACTTAAGTGGTTTAGAGCCCCAGGATGATCAGTGGTTTGCATTAGCAGAGCAGCCAGATTCGCTTAAAACTATTTTGAGTGAAGTAGGTCGTGTTTACGCGCCTGCCTTGCTGGCTAATGCGGCGGCGTTGCAAGCAGGGGAAAAACAATGGGAGGCTGAAATTGATGGTGCATCTTGGGTGCAACAAAGCTTCCCGTATCAAGGTAAATGTTTGCAATGGATTAACGGGCAATATCAGGCATTAAGCGATGCGGATAAGCAAAAGGTGGACGCTATATTGGCAGGTACTGGATGCGAGCAAATCATTTTAACCCAGATTATGCATTAGATTTCGTAATGAACACAAAAATGGCAATAAAAACAGGCGCTCGCGCAAGAACAATAAACGCAGGCATAGCCACCCTATGGTGAGTATTATTTTTCGAGCAAGCGCCTGTTTTTGAAGTCATTATTATGTGTAATAGATTGCTAATGCATAATTTGGGTTTAAAAAGAAGCAGTAGAAAGCCCTGGGTTACGATGCAATAATAAGTGTTTCGGATGGAGCAAGAAATATTAAAAAAAGCGAGTGAGTAGTTGATAGGTACATTTTGGATGCCGTATAATTCTCGAATCAGTATTTTTTGTTTCTCATACACATCATTCTTGTCTTTGTATTGATGTACATCATATTCAAAATGTTAATATTTCACCGAGCGATTGGACATATAAGATGAAGATAGCGATTATTGGTGGCGGTCCTTCTGGCTGTGCTGCAGCACACTTTGCACAAAAGCACCTGAAAAATTCTGATATTACAATTTTTGAAGCTGCTCCTGCATTGGGTGGTAGAGCAACGACCTTGCGTAAAGATGGCTGGGTATTGGACAGCGGTGCAAGCTTTATGACGAATTTTTATCCTCGCTTGTTTCGCATTGCGAAAGAGCGAGGCTTTTTGGATCAAATCGTTGAAATGAACCGAATATCGGGCTTGGCAAAGAATGGCTCGGTTGCCCCTTTGGATGTGAGTTCAACGATTTCGTTTTTGGGTTTTCCTTATTTGCGGTTTTTTGAAAAGATGAAAATGGCTTTTTGGACTGCCAAAATGACTATGAAACGGGGATCGATGGATTTGGCCAAGCCACAAACCCTGGCTCCCTATGATAACGTCTCTATTGAAGAATATGCTCTTTCTGAGCTCAATTCAAATATTTATCATTCTTTAATCCGACCAGCAATTGAACCTTTTTGGTATTTTTCCTGTGCAGAGGTTTCTCGGTCATTGGTAATGGGGTTGACGGCTCAAGCCGTGGGCGCTAAATTCTATTGTGTTCCCAAAGGGATTGATCTGTTGTGTTCAAATATGGCCGCAGACGCTGTGGTCAAAACAAATTGTCGTGTACACCGCATTACAAAGGATTCATCTGGTTTTGTTGTTGCCACTTCTGAAAATGGAAATGAAAAAACAGAATCATTTGATAGGGTCGTCATTGCCACAACTGCGAGTGTCGCGAAGACGATCTCAAAAGACTTGGATTATTCTCCTGTTGTTCACTCCTATCTGGATTCCCAAACCTATGCTTCCAACATCCACGTTGGTTTTCGAATTCCACGGGTTGAACCTCCTCCATTGGTTGGCGCTATATTCCCGTGCGATGAAGAGAATAGAATACTTGCAGCCATTTCTTTTCATCGGGTCAAGCATATGAATTTTCAAGGCGAAGAGGAATTGGTCAGTGTGTACCTGTCCAACCAGGCAGCGAAGAAATATTTGAATTCCACAGACGAAGATCTCGCTGCTTTCGCATGGTCAAAACTTCAAGAGTATTGCTCATTCTTACCAAATAAAAAAAGTTTTTTTTCAATTCATCGAAGAGTGGAAGCCATCCCGGTTCATGAGGTGGGGCGGTATCGATTGGCTGCAGAGGCTCAGAATCATCAAAAAGAAAGTCCCATTCAATTCTGTGGAGATTATTGGTCTACGGCAACCGTCGAGGGGGCTATCGCTACGGCAGAACATTCCATACTTCAGTGGAAGTCCAAATCGCTAGAAATGATCGATTCTTAATATAAGAGAGCTTTGCACAATGTCACGAGCGATGAAAATACAAGACAAAAAATGCGAAAAAGCGGAGTTTACTGGTAGTTGGTAGTAAATGAGCATTTTGAGCATGTTTTTAACGCAGTAGTTTCGAGCGCAGTAATTGTGCAAAGCTCTCTATAAGACAAACATTTCAAAATATTGTATCCCTGCTATTGTGGTTTTTATTCCATTATAATAGAGTTGTGACTTTCTAGAGGGGCCATAGATGTCACATACATTTTTATCTCATTTATCAGATACTCTTAAACAGATTGAATTGGAAGGTTTGTATAAATGTGAGCGAGAGATAACATCTGCCCAGAGTACACAAATAAGTGTGAATGACAAGTCTGTAATTAATCTTTGTGCAAATAACTATCTGGGGCTTGCAGACCATCCAGCATTGAAAAAGGCCGCCAAAGATGCAATCGATGCTAAAGGGTTTGGAATGGCATCGGTTCGCTTTATTTGTGGAACGCAAGATATTCACCGCGAGCTTGAACGTAAACTTTCAAACTTTCTTAAAAAAGATGATTCTATTTTGTTTGCAGCTTGTTTTGACGCAAATGGAGGACTGTTTGAAGCGTTATTAGGTGCTGAAGATGCAGTGATTTCAGACAGCTTGAATCATGCTTCCATCATTGATGGAATTAGGCTTTGTAAAGCGAAGAGGTACCGTTATTCAAATAATGATATGAACAGCCTTGAAGATATGCTAAAGCAGGCTCGTGATGAAGGAGCTCGCCACATGATGATCGCAACCGATGGAGTATTTTCAATGGATGGCTATTTAGCGAATCTTCCTGAAATTAAGAGATTAGCAAGTCATTATGATGCTGTGTTAATGGTAGATGACTGCCATTCAACAGGTTTTATGGGACCTAATGGAGCAGGAACGGCAGACTATTATGGAGTCGATGTCGATATTTTGTCCGGGACGCTAGGCAAAGCCCTTGGGGGAGGAATTGGAGGTTATATCGCTGGTCCTCAGCAGGTAATTGATCTACTACGTCAAAGGGCTCGACCTTATCTGTTCTCAAACTCGTTACCTCCATCAGTTGTGTCCGCAGGTCTTGAGGCGATACGCCTGATTGAGGAAGGAAGTGATAAACGTCATCAGCTTTTCGAGAATACCAAATATTGGCGTCAAGGGCTTGAAAAATTAGGTTTTGAACTGCTACCTGGTGAACATCCGATAGTTCCAGTAATGCTGGGTGAAGCGAGACTTGCTCAAGAGATGGCGAATAAACTATTTGATGAAGGTATCTATGTCACTGGTTTCTTTTACCCTGTTGTTCCGTTAGGACAAGCTCGAGTACGTACACAAATGAATGCCGCTCTTACGAAAGACGATTTAAGAAAAGCTCTGAAAGCCTTTGGCAAGGTTGGTCGAGAACTCGGAGTCATATGAAATGAAAGCGTTAGAGAAAAGCAAGCCAGAGGAAGGGCTTTGGATGGTAGAGGCGCCAGTGCCTGAACTTAAACCCGATGAGGTGTTAATTCAGATTAAGAAAACTGCTATTTGTGGTACTGATATGCATATATGGAATTGGGACGATTGGGCTTCACATACTGTACCCATTCCGATGATTACAGGTCACGAATTTTCTGGAGAAATTGTTGAACTTGGGAGAAATGTTACTGGATTAAAAATCGGACAACGATGCTCTGGTGAAGGTCATTTGATTGGTATTGAGAGTCGTCAGAGCAGATCTGGAAAGTTCCATCTTGACCCAGGAACTCGTGGAATTGGTGTAAACGAACAAGGCGCGTTTGCGGAATATCTTAAACTTCCAGCATTCAATGTCATTCCATTGCCTGACGATATTCCTGATGAAATTGGTGCTATTCTTGATCCATTAGGAAACGCTGTACATACAGCTCTGAGTTATGATCTTTTAGGTGAGGATGTTTTAATCACAGGCGCAGGTCCTATTGGAATCATGGCTGCAGCAGTTTCACGTCATGCCGGTGCTCGAAATGTAGTAATCACGGATATTAATCCAGACCGGCTTAAACTTGCACAGAAGGTTGTAAAAAATGTGCGCACTGTTAATATAACAGAAGAGGATTTGAATAATGTGATTACTGAATTGGATTGAAGGAAGGCTTTGACGTTGGATTAGAAATGTCTGGCAATCAATCTGCTCTTGATCAAATGATCGAAGCGCTTGTCATGGGTGGCAAAGTTGCGCTACTAGGCATTCCACCAGGTAAATCACCAGTGGATTGGTCTCGCATCGTATTTAAAGCGATTAACATTAAGGGAATCTATGGTCGTGAAATGTTTGAGACCTGGTACAAAATGATAGCGATGTTGCAAAATGGCCTGGATATTAGCAAAATTATTACTCATGAATTTGAGATAGATGATTTTGAGAAAGGCTTCTTAACAATGAAGTCTGGCACATCTGGAAAAGTTATCCTCAATTGGGCAACTACTTAGTCAGTCCTGAAAAACATGTACTGAAACTTCAAGAAAAAAGCTGAAACATCCTGAAACAATAATTTGGTTAAAATCCTTATTTTATTGGTGTCTCAGAACGATTTGAAACAGTCTGAAACAATATTTTGGTGCCAAGACCGGACTCGAAATGAAAAATTAATTATTTTTTATCAGATACTTAATGTTTTATAAAAAGATGATAGCAACACTGGTAGCAACAGTCCCATTAACTCAAAAATAGGGACTCCCCCTGTGTCAGGAAGCCTTCAATGGCTTATATTATTTTAATCAAAATAATATAAGGATACGAATTTTTAAAACGATTTTAGCCCACTTTGGTATTGACGATTCCCAAGTGCCAGAGACAATGTTCAATACATAGCTCATCACTATATCTTATAACTAGAACTTAATCGCAAAAAAACGTTACGGTTCTCGCAAATACAAAAATGAATATGCGCTCTCATATCGACTGGTAGAACTCGCTTTAAACGGCTTACTACAATTATTGTGGTTACCACTCTGCTAAAGTTTCCAGTACCTGCGAAAACTGCTGACAAAATCTCAGCCCTTAACCATTAGTGAAACGGCGAGACAGCGACATACTTTTATTACTGGAGGTACTGGTTCAGGGAAAAGCGAAACCATTAAATATTTAGTACGTAGTAATCTAGCAGAGCTAAAATCAGCAATAGTGATATTAGACCCACACGGTAGTCTCATCAATGACATTGCTCGATTTTTAGAGTTTGTCGATTCTGAGCGATTGGTCTTAGTATCGCCTAGCCTTTCAGCAAAACATCGAATCACCATTAATCCCTTTGAGGTCAGCGATACCAGTGAATCAGGTATTGAGACTCAAAGCTCGCATTTAACCTCAGCCTTTGAGCAAATACTCGGTGGTTTTACGCTGAATATGAACAGCTTGCTACCGCCTATTATCAGTGTGCTACTACACCGATTCGGTTCCGACTTTAGCGACTTGGTTCGGTTCCTGAATAATAGCGATAATAAAGACTTGGTGGAGTATGGTAAGAGTAAAATGCCTTACGATGAACATCGCCATTTTTTTAATCAACAGTTTCACTCAAAACACTATGACGGCACAAAAGAGGCCTTACGCAATCGTTTTCAATCCTTTCTCAATGTGCCGACCATTAAGCGTTTTACCTGTGGCGAGAGTACCCTCAATCTGGAATCGCTGATTGACCAGCGTAAAGTCATTTTGTTTGATTTGTCGGTGTCAGGGGCTTCTAAGAATGCCACTATTATTTTGGGGCAATTTATCACCGCTCTGATTCAAGGCTATTCAATACGTCGTCAGCGTTACAGAGGCAACCCCAAAACGCCGATTCATTTATTTGCCGATGAATGCCAGTACTTTACATCAAACGCCACTGAAATCATTTTAGGCGAATCGCGAAAGTATGGGTTGTATCTAACCCTTGCTACTCAGCGAACTCAACAGGTTGGTGACAAAATACTCGACGCGATACTGGGTAATGTTGGTGTATTTTTGACCGGTCGAAGCTTGGGTAAAACCATGCGGAAAATATCGACAGAACTAGATATTGAACGTGAAGCCATCCGTAACCTGCGAACAGGCCAATTTTACCTTTCTGTGCTTAATCGTGAACCCTACAAGGTAAAAGTGCCGTTCACAGGTCATAGAAAAGCCATGACAGCGGAACAATGGAAGCAAGTGAAAAATCAGCAGATACAGCAGTATTACCGACCTATTGGGGATCAACAACATCCACAATTTCAAAAAATAGACCATACCAATTTAGTAACGCTTCCTAGTCCTCATCCATTCACCAATGACCCCAATTGCAAGCTTATCTGAAAAGCAGTTACAAGCTCTCGAAGCCTTATCGACGTATCGTTACCTCACCGCTCAACAGCTTGTCGATTTAAACATTGCCAGTAGTACCACCAATGCCCGCGACCAGATTTTTTCAAAACTGGAAACAGGACGACAACCACTAGCCAAAGCTCATAATGCGGGACGGTTCATTGGCTACGGACAATTACCCTATATTCATTACCTCACTAAGTACGGAGCAATAGCCTTAGCCGAATACTACCGCGTGCCATTAGAAAAAATCATCTATCCCAAAGGAGGAGTACAGTTTCAACGCGATATATTTCATCGAATCAAAGTCATTGACTACCATATAAAATTTAGGCAGTGGGCAAAACAGCACGGCTATAGGATCACCATTGCCGATATGTATTTTGATAAAATCGGCAGTCAGAGGCAAGGTGGACAGGTTTCAAAAACCAAGGTCATTTTATCCGATGGCAGCTTTATAGAACCTGACGCCATTTTGGGTATTCAACATCAAGGGCAAGATTCTATATATGTGCTTGAATATCATCGGCACACCGATAAAAAACGAGTAGCTCAGCAGTTATCCAAAGTACGACAAGCTATTGATAGTGATGGGGCTATCAATAGAAAATATCAGGTGAATACACGACCTTTGCTATTGTCGATTAGTGCTACTTAAAGCTTTCTATATTGATTTAGTGATTATTTAGGCTAGATATCTCTGAATAGAGGTCAACTAAATGCTCTGAAGACATATCTAAAATTGGCTCATACATAAAAGAATTCAAATGGATGTTCTCTGGAGTCATAAGATTTACTCTTTCCATAAGTTTGATATTATTCTGCTCTTCATCCTTTTCTGAGTAAATACACTTAAATCTTTTAATTAATTTAGCTGTTTGATAAGAATCTAGATTGTTTACAAAATTATGATCATCTATTTTGTGGATTAAAAATTCTTCAGCTTTCAGCCTAATAGCAATAGAAATAGTTATTTTTGTTTCTAGGGCATTTAAATCTGGGTTAGTTTGTTGAACTTTGTTTGCTTCTTCATAGATTAGGTTTTTGACTTTACAATCTAGGTCACTGATTTGTCCAAAACTTTGGTCATTTAATACTTCTTTGAAAGTATCTAACATTTCCCTTACAGTAATTTCATTGGTTCGTTGTTTAATATGTAAAAGCTGGGTTAAAAGGTTCTCTTTGCTTGCGAATCCACAATATTCACAGATGTTCCTTACAAAAGGAATTAATGCTATTAACATATTTGCCTTATCCGTTTGATTAGCATTACTTTTCCATTTTTGAAATGGGTCTCTGTACATTTCTTCTGCTATTAGTTTTGTCTCTTCATTTGATTTAGATACATGAAATACAGCACCGCTTAGTTCTAATCTTTTCCAAATAGTCCTATAAAAATCATAATTGTGAGTTAGAATAATTTGTTTAAATATAGGTTCTTGTAATATGTCTTGCAAATACTCTACGATTGCATATTTATTTTTATAATCAAATGAGTCTGCAATGTCATCTATTACGAAGAGTGTGGAGATATTTGACTCTCTTCTAGCTTCAACTTCGAAAATTATGTTTAGTATGTATAAAGCTCTTCGCTCTCCATTACTTAATACATTAAGGAGGTCGTCTTTTTCTACAGAAATTGGATTGTCAGTAGAATCTGAAAATTGAAACTTTAATGTAGGGGATACTCTTTTTAATATCACTTCTTTTTTATTATCAATGGTGACTTTAAAAGGCACGGAAAATCGGCGATTAAAGATATTGATTACGTCTTGCCATTTAGTTGCTTGTTCAGAAGCAGCGATAGTTATTTCTTCAATACGTTTTTTCCCTTTGTCATACTCGTCCATTAATAAAACAAATAACTCCTTATGCTCAATTAAATAAGCTTTCCATAACTTTTCTTCTAAAAGATCAATATTTGAAAGTTCGGGGATAATTATGTGATTATTCAGTAAAAATTCACGAAATGCCCTTAATTCTTGGTTAGCTTTAATTTTATTATCGATTTCGTTAAAAGCATTTTTGAGTTCTGGGTCAGAAAGTATCGACGACATTTCGTTATTAATTATTTTTTCAAGCTCTTCTTCTGAATTTATTTCTATTTTTGAAGAATTTGAATTTACATATACAGAATGATCAGCTTTAAAAAAACCATGATTTTTAAGGTGTTTAGATATTTCTTCAGCTTGGTAGTGATTAAATATTCCTTTACGAAAAAAGACTGAATTACTAAGTAGGTTGTCATAATTTTGTGTGTAATTTAAGAGTTTTTCTTTAAAGTCTTTTGTTAGCAAAAATTTTTTGACCTTTTCATCAAAAATGGATTTATATTGCACATTAGCTAAGTATGAATTAGATTCTTCAAGAATTTCAGTTTTTATCCGATCAAGAGCTTTCAGCACATTATTTTTTTCTTTTGTAAAAATGATTGAAATAGAATCTTCGATGCCTTTTTTTAACCCTGATTGCTTTTCTAATGCTCTAAGTAATCCAGTTTTTTTATCATCAATACTTTTCAAAATACTATCATATTCTTGCTTGAGATTTTTATCTACAAGAAGTGATGAAATTTTTTCTGATTCATAACTTGAAGAATATGGTTCTATGACAAAAATGCTTCCTTCTGGAACAGCATTATTATTTTGGTCTACAATTGAACGAGTAGTATCACGATTTTTATAAATCCTATCTTCACTTGTTTTCCCTTCGCTATGATCTTTAAATGTATAAGCCAGTGAAGATTTCATTACTCCATTCGGCGCATAAATTAGATTGGCTTGTTTTTTGGTAAAATCAAAGGTTTCATCAAAAGACCTGATGCCATAGCAATTTTCTAATTTGACGTTAATTTTATTCATAATTTCCGAAATAACCTAGGAAAAGAGTGTTAAGTAAATAATTGTTTTCTTGAATAACTAGTTTATCATGTTCAGATATTTAATATCTTTTCTTAGCTTCCGTTACTGATTTAATTTGCAACCTTTTATTAAATCAAAATTAAATTGTATAAAAATTACTCTAATATTCTAGATACCGTTTCTTCATTACTTTCTAATTGAAATTCTATGCAGAAACGATTTATTACTCTCGCCAAAGCCCGACGAATTTTAGGTAAAGATGCAAAATCATTGAGTGACGAGCAAGTATTAGAATTGATTGACTTACTCTATGAGTGTGCGGAGTCTGTTTACCATAAATGGAGTAACGGACAATAATTGCTACTTTTGAGGAATATTGTTACTCCAACACCATTCGGATTCCATAATTTCATCGACAAAGGTGTTCCATTGTGAGGACAGCTGCTCCACCAACTGTCTTTTTGACTTTCCAGAATCACGGATAAGCCTGAATGCAAGAGTAAATTCAGGTGTTCCATTGGTTAAGTTTTCATAAGTTGGGTATTGCTTGAAGACAATAGCCCAGTTTTTCTTTAATATTTCCTTTCTACGCGGCTTTAAGAACCATTGGTCGGGGTGTTCCATTATAAATTTGAGCTGTTGAAAATAGGCTTGAATTTTGTCTTGATTAATCGTGCCTTGTTCAAGTTCCGCTTTGGCGGTAATAATTTGATTTTCTAAATCTTCATAGTCCGTTTCTAGGCGCAATCGTACAATTTCTGATTGTGTAGCTTGTATGGTTTGTAATAGTCCTTGTTGTCGCAGCTGTAATGTCTCAATATGTTTCTGTATGCTTTTTTTCGTCAAAATATTACGGGCTTGGTGACGCTGCCAGACATCCCTAGCGGCTTCCTTGAGAAGACCTAAGTATTTTTTCTTAAACGTTATTTGCTGGATAGCGTTAGCAACCGTACTTTCGAACTCTTTTTGATTAATGCCATAGTACTTATGTTTTCGGCTACAATGGTAGTAACCAAAATGCTTACCTGATTTACCTCTGGATTTAGAAGCGAGGAAGAAGTTATTACATTGTGGACAACAGACGACATGGCGCAAGGCAAATTCATTAGTATCTATTTGATTGCCGTAACCTCGAATATTTTCAGTAATACTATATTCGCCGTTATACTCTTCAATGAAAACCTTGCTCCGATTGGCTCGATTAAAGGTTTGTATGGAGACCAGTGGTTCGCAATGCACCAATTTTACTGGACTGCCTTGTATCCACTTACCAATACGTAGACCACAATACACGGGTCGGGAAATAAATCGCAGTAATTGTTTGACACTGAGGGGCTTACTACCACCTGTTCCAATAATTTGCCGTGTTTGTGGATGATAGCGATAAAATGAGCGTGTCTTAAAGCCCATAGCGTTAAGTTTGTCACAAATTTCTTGGTCAGAGTGCAGACCTTCGGCTCGTAAATCAAACATGGTTCTAATCCATAGTGCCTCTTGTTCTTCAATGACCAAGACCGTGGCTTTTTTACTATTCTCTAGTATCATAGATTGATTTTTATAGCCAAAGTCAGCGGATTTAAACTGATAGCCTCCACGGGCTTTTTGAATTTGCCCACCAATACACCGTGACAGGATAGTGGTCGCTCCCGAATTGGCACTTTCAGCCAGTACCACCTCCGTTACTTGGCTCGGTGAACGCACAGACCAATCATACTCTACTCCTAAATGTTCTAAGGTATTGATGGGTTTTTGGATAATACCCTGAGCATCAACAATCTCAACACCTAATTCAGCAAATATTCGTTTTAACTTTAGATAAAACTCAGAACCACCACGAGTAAAACGTTCAATGTCATAAATAATCAATTTGGTGATTTTGAACTCACAGTTTTTGATAAAATCAATCATTTCTTGAATGACATCGCGTTTTAATGAACGACCGCTAAAATGTTCGCGGAAATAATGCAAAATGGGAATATTGTGTTGTCGGCTGTAAAAGTCACAGCTGCTTTTTTGAATAGCAATCCCATCGCCTTCCTGAAATTGCCTATCTGATGATACTCTGAGCAAACAAATACCAAATTCTTCATCCATAGCTTGTTCAACAGTCGCTTGTAATTTTGGGTTTATGCTCATCGTGAAAAGAAATTTAATGTCCAAGTATTAAAGCGAAATTACAGCAAAAATCAAATCGCTTGTATAGGTTCAGATAGATATGAGACTTATTTTTTAAATTTTTCACCTGTTAATTTGTGGTAAAGTCGTAAGACTTTTCCATCAAATTAATAGGTCATTTGAAAGCTGGTTTAAAGTCGGGTAGCCTTTGTAATTTGACTAAATTAACTTACAGAGAGACTACCCATGCAGACCTTAAGCCTACGAATCAAATCATATCGCAGTTGGCGCATTAATGATAGAGCGCCAACTGAAGCAATTGACAGAATCCATAGACTAGAACTCTATGACCAATTGAAACAAGAAGGTTGTAGCGAAGCACTTCGTTTGAAGTCAATAGGCTGGTCACGAGCCACTTATTATCGCTGGAGCGCACGTTATAATCAGCTAGGTTGGGAAGGATTAGTGGAACAAAGCCGTCGCCCTTATAATCGCCGTCAATCACAATGGACAAAACAGCAAGAGCAAATAGTTTTGCATATTAGGCAGCGTTACCGTTGTTGGGGTAAGCGTAAAATATGGAAAATAATGGTTCGTGACCATCAGCAAACGATTAGTGAAAGTAGCGTCGGTAGGATTATCAGTAAACTTATTAAAAACGGTAAGATATTGCCTGTATCGTTTTATTATGGCGGGCGTATGAAGCCTAAAAAGAAACGACAATTTAGTTATCATGCTAGACGTTGGCAATATGGTATGAAAGCCAAGAAGGTAGGTCAGATGATTCAAATTGACCATATGAGTATTAGTTTTACCGAAGGCTTTAATGTCAAAGAATTCAAAGCTACCTGCCCGATAACAGGTATGACATTCTTACGTTGTTACAGTACCGCAACCAGTCATAATGCTAAGCGCTTTCTCATGTATTTAAAACAACAAGCCCCATTCACTATTGAGTCCATACAAGTGGATGGTGGTAGCGAATTTATGGCTGAATTTGAAGAATACTGTCGTGAACTCGGTATCAAACTTTGGGTATTACCACCTAAGCGTCCTGATTTAAACGGCTGTGTTGAACGGGCTAATGGTACAACACGTTATGAGTTTTATCCCTTTTATGAAGGGAGTTTAAGTGTTAGATTGATGAATCAAGCCTTAGATGATTATGAAAGTTACTATAACACTTATAGACCACACGAAAAGGTTGGATTAGATACTCCAATGGAGTATTATTTGAAAATTACACAGGCAGCTTGATGTTTATGCTTTTGTCTCACATGTACTGAACCTAGACACGCTGTTGACCAGTAAGAAAATTATTGTTTTAATCAATACAGGGCTACGCCCTAACCAGACTTCATTAAGCCATCCCGACGAAATAAACTTAGGTTTATATGGCTTTCTAGCTCAAGGCTAGTGCGTTTTCTTGGAATTAAGCAAATTCTTGCTTGATATTATGATTAGCAGTTTATCTGTTAATCCACTTAAAGACTCTTATTACTTCGAAGAAGTATTGAGCTATTGCTTTTGTCGAAAGCAGATAGAGTCGCTTAAAGGCATGGCACTTTATGTCTCAGCGATAAGAATCCCTTTTAGTTAATTCGTTTTAGTACTACTAAGTAGTATGCAATGTTTTGCATGCTCTGAATGGTAGTAGCTATGTATTCCAAGAAACGTAATAGGTAATAGCCATGTTTTTACCCACCAAAGAACAAATTCAAGTAAAAATAGTAGATTTATACAACGCTTATATTATCTACGAAAATATATTTCATACAGTTATCTGTATTATTTGTTCAATTTAAGGATTTACTCCCCGCCAAAGATTGCTGACTTTGGTGGGGGAGTAAATATCTTAGATATTAGTATTGCCTTTATTTTTTACTGCTGGCAAACTACCGCTCCTATGCGGGAACAGCTTAATGACATTGTGGAAAAAGAAGCAGATACCATCAGAGCCTTTGTGGCAAAAGAAGCGTTGGAATACCATCATCCCAAAGATTTTTTTAACGATTTGCTTCAGCATGGTTGTATCAGCGGTATGGTCAGTGAACTGGTATATTATCGAGATACTCATGCTTTTTTTGACCGCTATTACCATGAAATTGAAGAAGTACGTGAATCAATCGAAGAAGCCTTAGGAGAACCGTTATTAACTTAGCCTGAATAATTCGTAATATTATGTTATAATTATGGGATGAAAAATACTGATTTAAGAAGCCTAAGTCACGATTCCCGTCAAGAGTTACGCAAAGTGTGTATCCGTTTGTATAAACGAGGTCAAAAGAAAAACGCCATTGCTCTTGAGTTAGGGTTGCGTTACCCAACTGTTGTGGAATGGATTAATGACTATAGCCGTACAGGTAAACTGACAACTGTTGAGAAACGTAAAGGTCGGGCTATAGGCAAAGGTCGGAGTTTATCGCCCGAACAAGAACTATCCATACAACGAATGATTGTGGATAAAACGCCCGATCAGTTGAAATTAGATTTTGCACTTTGGTCAGTCAAGGCGGTACAGCAATTAATTGAAGAACAATTTGCGTGCAAATTGGCGACACGAACAGTGTGCCGATATTTATCACGCTGGGGGTTCACTCCCCAACGACCTATAAAACGAAGTTACGAGCAACAACCAGAAGCAGTCAAGCAATGGCTTGATAAAACCTATCCTGTCGTACATCAACGCGCTCAAGATGAAGATGCAGAGATTCATTGGGGTGATGAAACAGGTGTCTCAAGTCAGGAGCATTACCCTCGTGGTTATGCGCCCAAAGGTAAAACACCTGTATTAACACTATCTCATGCTAAACGAGAACGGGTGAATATGATTTCTAGTATCACCAATCAGGGCAAGGTTCAATTTATGATTTATGATGATAAGTTTACAGCCCAAGTATTCATAAAATTCTTGAAGCAATTAATAAAACAATCGTCGAACAAGGTATTTCTCATTGTTGATAATTTACGTGTTCATCACGCTAAATTAGTCTCGGAATGGTTAAAAGGTCATACTGAAAAAATTGAAGTGTTTTATTTACCAAGCTATTCACCAGAACTTAATCCTGATGAATATCTTAACTGTGATTTGAAGCGTTCAATGGGGGCGGATAAACCTACTCGAAAGAAAGGAGATATTGCTAAAAAACTCAATAAGCATATGTCTATGATTCAAGAAAAGCCTGAAAGAGTCAAGTCATATTTCAAGCATAGAAAGATTGCTTATGCCGCATAATTATTACGAATTATTATGGCCAGGTTAATACAAGTGAATGGCGGTTTGAAAAATTGGTATGTATGGTTGGCAGTGGAGGAAACAGCGCGACAGATAGCCGATGAGTTAAATATTGAAGTGTAGCTTGCAACATCTATTTTTTTACATGGTCACAGAAGTGAATTTTAGAGTAGTCGTACTCTTAAATTTGTTTGATTCTGAGGATTATGGATAGAGAGCAAGATTGCTTGTTTGCACAAACATTTTTTTGCGAAGCAAACATGCATCTTGCTAGGGAGACCCTAGAACCCCTGCAGCAAATAATTTTTAAAAATCGCCAATAATGGTTGGAAATGAATGATGATACAACCGTAATAAAAGGCAAATCACCACAGACTGAATTTGACAGTACTCCATAGCAGGGGTAAGATATTGATATTAATTATTGCTAACTATGAAGAGTTTATCGCCAATGTCATCATCCCAACGAGTTTTTACCGACCTTGAAGAAGGACGTTCTTTTTTAAATCAATTACGCTCAAAACCTGGTCAACGATTAAAAATTACGATTCAAGAATCTGATGAGTCAGCCAATAACGAATTTAAAAACGCACTCAAGAATGTTTTTGGTATGTGGCGCAACCGCGATGATTTAGATTCAGTGTTTGGAGATTTTCGAGCAGACTTTGACCGTCGATTTGATACCCACCCTTCATGAGTGGATTGCTGATTGATTCTTGTGTCTTAATTGATATTTCACGTGGCAATACGGATGCTTTGGATTATTTGGAAACTCTGGACGATGGCATAGGTATTTCAGTATTGTCATTGGTTGAAGTGCTAAGGGGCGTAAAAAATAAAAAAGAAGAGCAATATTTACAAGAATTATTCGCTAGTATCAATCAGTACGATATTACGCCTCAAGTAGCTTTAAAAGCCACAGAATACCTGAACCAATATCAAAAGAGTCACAATATTGGGGCAATGGATGCGATGATAGCTGCAACAGCCGAGGTTGAAGGTTTGGAATTGGTTACGATGAACCTCAAGCATTTTCCAATGTTTGCAGACTTGCAAAGACCTTATTAATTAAAAAACACTTATTTTATACTTGGTTAGATAGTTATTAGCTGTATCTTGGCTTTCCATGTCAATGGAAACTGAGGAATCACAAGAAACAAAAGGTAGCAATCGTTTTGCTGACTATGCACTAGACCAATTGCTCGAACAGGAAAAGCAATCCGTTATTGACTTAGCTCTTAGTGTGCTGGACGAAAACCTTGCAATCCATGACATCTCTATGTGTGGGTCTAGTGAGGTTAAAAGTTATGTTCGTTTAAAAATGAAAGATTACAAGCGTGAAGTCTTTGCGGTATTATTTTTAAACAATAAAAGCAGGTTGATTGAATATGAGGAATTATTTTATGGCACGGTAGATTCATGCTTTGTGTATCCACGAATTGTAGCTCAAAGAAGTTTGAAGCTGAATGCCAGTGCCGTCGTTTTGGCGCATAATCATCCTTCAGGCTCTTCCGAACCCAGCCAAGCCGACATTGATATTACCAAGACAATTAAGGACATTCTGCAAGTTCTGGATGTCAGAACTCTTGACCATATTATTGTTGGTAGCAAAGAGGTGGTTTCAATGAGAGAGAAGGGGTTAGTGTAGTTTGTGTAATAAAAATTAGTATTATGACTCTATAGTATTGATATTAGAGAGATTCAATTGATAGTTTCTATTACATAATTCACAAAGGCCGAACAGCAAACCAACATAAATTTAGCGTCTGTTTTGGTTAAACTTTCTTCTTCTAATAATGCGTGCCTTATGCCATCAGTATCACTTGTATAGCCATACAAAGCTGAAAAAGCTCTTTTCAAAGCAGGATGCATTTTTCTTTCTTTTTCTAATTTATTGAGAATAGTGCCTAATGTTGCTTTTTCATCCCCCGATACCTGTTTTGCTAATGATTCAACCGCACTAATCGACTCCTTAATCGAATTTCTATAATCTGGATTTGATTTATCGGAATACAACTCAACGGCTCTTGTTAAATGCTTTTTAACTCCGCCATATGGTGTGGCTGAAATTATTGCAGTCTCAATTGACTGTATTTCTTCAGTTGAGGTTATGGCAGATAACTTACCATTGACAAATCTATATGCCGAATTTTCCATGCTCAAATGGATATTACATGCTTCAATAAAATTGTTTTTTACATGCTCATTTCCATAGTCTGCGATAAACTCTAAAAAATCGTAAATTTGCCACCATTCTGCTTCAAAATAATAATTGCGAAGTTCCCGAAGGCAATCCCCCCAGTACTCTTCTATAGAATCAACAGGTTTCTTAAAATAATGAATCCAGAGTAAATATATAAGTTCTTCAATGTTTGAGCGTTTAATGGCACCCGTTTGATTCATGAACTCATTAGTAGGAGAGCGATATGAATCCCAATAAAAGATTGTTAATGAATTCCATAGACCATTTTTTAATTCAGAATCAATCGAATTGGCTTGGAGAATTTTTTCCACAGGATTAACCCCTATTCGTTGTGAAAATTTCATAGAACCTCTTTATACCCAATATAGTAATTGACAGAGCCTAGTATTATATCAAATTTAATAAAAATCACTCTTGCGTTTTATTATACTGCTTCATTGCTGTCCCATAAACTTTCATGAGAACACCATTTGAGTTTGAGGGCTGTAATTTATTGGGTCTGGAGGTTCATCTTTAAATAGCCCCCATAGGTCTCTTCGTTCAAATAAATTGATTTGAAAGAGTCGAATAATTTGCTGAATACTCATATCCAATTTGCCACTAAATTTCAAGTAAGCAATGATCAGATAGTTGCACATAGCAATCCATATTTGAGTCATTACGGCATTTTTAGAGGTGCCAATAAAGGATTTGATTTTCAAATTTTGCTTGATGCACTTGAAAAATAATTCAATCTGCCAACGTGCTTTATAAATATCAGCAATGGTTTTTGATACCAGTGTGAATTGGTTAGTCAGGAAAAAATAGTGCTTACCTGTTTCAGGGTCTCGATAGCCTACTCGTCGTAGTTTGATAGGGCAATCGTCGGCTTTAGTTCCAGTCAGTATAATGGTTTGGTCGGATGTAACACCTTGCTTTTTATTCACTTGACGACGTTCAATAATCTTATACTTGGCATTCTTTTTTAATCGAGTCACAAAGTAAACTCCTGTTGAATTCAGTGAGTTAAACCACTTGTAATCATTATAGCCACGGTCAAATACCACTATCGAATCTTTCTCTAACTCTAAAGTTCTGCCTAATGTGATATCGTGTTTACTGCCTTCTGATATTGCCATAAATGTTGGCAGATGACCCGCATGATCAATGCCAACATGTAATTTAATCGCACCTTTTTTACGCCGAAACGTTGCCCATGGGAAAACAGATAAACACAAATCAATCGTCGATGCGTCAAGCGAATAGAGCTTATTTTTGAATCGAAAACCATGCTTAGGGGCAAGTTGTTGACAACGTGATAAGAGTTTATAAAACAGCGATTCATACAAGTCATAAGGTTGTTGCTCATTCACTCGGGCAAGTGATGAACGGCTCACATGACCAATCCCTAAGTGATAACTTTTAGCACGTTGCTTAGATAGGTTACTAACAATATCACGTAAACTACAGCGACCTGCTAGCTGAGCAAAACTCAGTGATACAAACTGTGACCACCGTGACATTTTTCTCAATGAACGCCCCTCGTGATGGGTTTTTGCAAGTGTTTCAAATTCATGTCTCGAAACCAGTTTCAGTAATTGTGAAAATACAGTATTATTATGACTCAAAGCTATTCTCTTGTTGATTTTTAAAGTGTTTTTCGTCACTCTATTTTAACAAATTAACAGAGAATAGTCTTTGTTTTAATTATCCATTAAAAGTTTATGGGACAGCAATGATACTGCTTATAAACTGATACTAGGTTGGTCACAGTCATATTTTTTAACCTCTATTATAAAATAGACAAACCAACCCGACCTGCATTTCGATACTACGGAGGCAAATGGATGTTAGCCCCGTGGATTATTTCGCATCTACCCAAGCATGAAGTTTACGTTGAACCTTTTGGTGGTGCAGCCAGTGTACTGGTTCGTAAACCACCGAGCAAAGTTGAAATCTACAACGATCTCAATGAAGAACTGGTCAATTTTTTCAAAATACTCCGCAACGAATACACCGCCAAACGACTGGTGAATATGCTTAATAACACCCCGTTTTCACGAGTAGAATTTAATACTTCTTACTTGCCGAGCAGTTTTAATCTCGAACGCGCAAGGCGTTTAGCCGTTCGGGCTTTGATGGGCTATGGCGCAACTGGGGCGAGTCGGATGGCGAAAACAGGGTTTCGCTATCAAATGTCACAAGGACGCAGTGCCACACGTGATTATATGACGTACCCTGAGTCACTAAAAAAAATATCGGAGCGATTGCGTTCAGTAGTGATAGAAAATATTGACGCGATGAAGCTCATTGAGCGCTTTGACGTAGAAAATGCCTGTTTCTATGTCGACCCGCCGTATATTTGGGGGACACGTAGTAAGAATGCCAAGCATCAAGGTTACAAATATGAAATGAGCGACGAAGCGCATATTGAGCTACTGGGTCGCTTAAAAAAAATCAAAGGTTCAGTATTACTTAGTGCTTATGAACACCCGCTGTATGACCAGCATTTGAAAAGTTGGAGAAAAGTAACTAAGCCTGCTTATGCATTAAATGCAGCACCGAGGAAGGAGGTTTTGTGGATTAAAAACTGATTTTAAGAATCGTTAATCTACTATATCTAAAGACTTGCTATCATTTTTTCGATACAATCGGTTTATTCGAAATTATAGCGATAAATTTTAGTGGCAAATACATTGGATATTTATGAATCTTTCGCCAGTTGCGAAAGTTTTGAACAACTTTGGAATACTTTTCACCAGATAATGGAAAATTATGGAGTGGTCAGTATTTCTTATGGGCATAGTGTTATCGCTAATAAAAAATTAGGAGTAAATCATTTTATAGACTCACTTCATTACAAAACAAGTCATTCGGATATGTTTCATAAGCACTATGGACTTGAACATTCACTGAAGCATGATTTATTAACATTGCATTGCCTCCACAATGTAACACCATTTATATGGCATGATCGAGAGCAATGGAAAGGAGGTACTCCGGAGCAGATTACTTTCATGGAAGAAACTTATGCTTACGGACTTGGGCCAGGTATAACGATCCCCTTACGGTTTGGTGATTTTGGCATTGGAGGCGTTGGATTGTCTGGTGGGTATTCGACAGAACAGGAATTTGGCAAAGTGCTAAAAAGCTACCAAGAAACAATGATAGCCGGAGGCTATATGTTTGATGAATTTACTAGAAAAGAACATATTGAATGTCTTTATGATTTATCTAGCCGAGAAAAAGAAATCCTTAAATATATGGCCGATGGCTTATTATATGATGGCATAGCTCATCAAATGTCCAATACTGCAAAATCTCTTGAAAATCCATCGCAAAGAATACGGAAAAAATTAAAGGCTCGCAATAATATTCAAGCAGTAGTCAAAGCACTTCACCTTAAACTTATATAACACCTAAACATGTCATTTTCAATAAGGGATATCCCTTATTGAAGTGATGTTGCCTATCTCTATAATGCTCTGAGTATTGCAGTTTTATAACATATTATAGAAGTAAATCTTATATGAAAATTTTGTCTGTTCAGGTTCAAAACCTGAAGTCAATACCATCAGATCATGATCCACTCACTTTTATCAATCAAGATGGTAGCCCTGTCAGCACACAGAAGTGGACCCCATCGGTTAGACAGGATTTTTGAAATTTAAGAAATATTTTGCGACAATAAACCTACTATTATTTGAAGCATATTATTATGACAAAACGAAGAAACCATTCACCATCCTTTAAAGCTAAAGTTGCTTTAACCGCGGCAAGAGGTGATAAAACCTTAGCCGAGCTGTCGCAACAATTTGGCTTACATCAAACCCAAATTCATCAATGGCGCCAGCAATTAATGGAACAAGCCTCATCATTATTTGAACGCAGTAGTGTGTCTAAATCTGATGTCAAACAGATTGACCAATTGCATTCCAAAATTGGTCAATTAACGATGGAACGCGATTTTTTAGAACGCGGGCTAGACAGGATTCAAGCCCCCTACGCAAGGAGATGATTGATATGACTCATCCCACATTAGCGGTGTCAAAACAATGCGAGTTACTATCAGTCAACCGCTCTACTTTTTATTATCAGCCTAAACCTCTCAGTGATAGTGATGTCGATTTGATGAGGCGTATTGATGCTATCCATATGAAGCTTCCTTTCTATGGCAGCCGCCGTATTCGTGACCAATTAGAGACCGAAGATATCTTCATCAATCGAAAGAAAGTACAGCGATTGATGCTTGCCATGGGCATTATAGCCATCTTTCCTAAGAAGAAAACCACGATATCCAATAAGGCTCATCGCATCTATCCTTATCGTTTGAGAGGGTTGAATATCAACCGTTCTAATCAAGTATGGGCAACCGATATAACCTATATTCCAATGGCTAAAGGTTTTGTGTATTTAGTGGCTGTTATTGACTGGTTCAGTCGTAAGGTACTGTCATGGCGATTATCTAACACAATGGATACTGCTTTTTGTATTGAAGCTCTTGAAGAGGCTATACAACGCTATGGTAAACCTGATATATTCAATACTGACCAAGGTTCGCAATTTACCAGTGACGCCTTTACTTCTGTACTCATTGATAATAACATTGAAATTAGTATGGATGGTCGAGGTCGTTGGCTTGATAATGTATTTATTGAGCGATTGTGGCGTAGCCTTAAATATGAAAATATCTATTTAAAAGCCTACGACACAGTCCCTGAAGTACGAGCTGGTATTGATGAGTATTTTCGTTTCTTTAACGAAGACAGACGGCATCAAAATTTGAAGGGGAGACAAACTCCCGATCAGATTTATTATGCCAATTTAACGCTGCCTAAAGCAGCATAAGCCTGTCCAAAATATTTCTTAAGCCACTGTCTGAAAAATGGGGTCCATTTCTGCCATTGATAATGATTACATTTTAAAAGTGTTTTATAATCTATGTATAAAACAACAGTCGAGAATAAAGTGGATAGAACATATTATTTGCCTCACCCTATTAGAGTTACTTGTACAGAAGAATATGAAGCATATGCAAAAGAAAAAGATAAGGTCTTTGATTCAATTGTAAATAGTGAACTAGATATTAACAATATTAGTTGTGACCATTTTTTTAGTCTTGTTAAATTAAACTTTCCGAATTATGTTAAAGCAATTGAAATGCAAGAAAATAGCGAACATTTAGCTGGAATTAAAATTATTTGTGATATCCAAGAATATAAATATCGAAAGTGCGAAGGGACTATTTTCACGACATCAAATTCATTGGATTTTTTGTTGAAAAATACCGATATTGGTAATGAAATTCCTTTAGCATATTTGAGACCTCCATTTAAAAATTGTTATATTGAGTTTACTACTGACAGAAGTTCTGAAATATCTTTACTGAATTCAAGTACTGGTTTACATATTCTAGAAGGTGTGTATATTTCAGAAACTGAAATATTACCTAATACAGAAGCATCTTCGCTATATGAGGGCTTTAGAGATATTGATATTAAGAAGCCATTTCGGGTTATTGATTTAATGTTTACAGGGTCACCTATAAAAAAGGCTGATAACAGAGATGATACATTAAGGTCACAAGGGTTTTATATTCAAAATCAAGAAAAAACAATATTAGAAGAAATTGAAGATATTAAGCGTGATTATGGAAATGATGATGATTTTACTAATGACCTTGATTATTTATTAGATGCACTCAACCATATGGCGAAGGTGCTACTCTTTATTAATAGTAAACAATATAGAGATACTGCTTTTAATGAACGTAAAGAGATAATAAAAAAAATTTCTTCATTAAAAAGCACATCAAAAATTAGAAAATATGAAAGAAAATTAAGAACCGCTTATAATCGGACAATTATATCCCCTAAAGATGATATTCATTACTTGAAAGAAGATAGTGATCAACATCCATCAAATACAAAACCTAAAAAAGCCCATTGGAGAAGGGGGCACTTCAAAATGCAACCTTACGGACCTAGAGCTAGCCAAAGAAAAATTATTTTTATTGAACCTGTTGTAGTAGGAGGGGCTTTTGCTAAAAAGCATAAATACACTGCAAAAGAAAAAATTAGCGATGGCTAATTATCGAGTCACTTCTTGGCTATGTGATAAATTACTCTCTAATCGACTTAATTCTTTTTGCCGTTTCAATAATTTTAATTTTTGCTTAATTTCTGATTCAATATCAATCGTTTCAATATCCTGTTCTGAGCATTTATCGAGAGCTTGGGATAGAGTATTTATACTAATAGAAAGTGCATCTTGAACCTGCTCTTTGCTTCCTAATGTTTCGATAATATGTTCAGGTAAAGGGCTTTTGTTTACATTATCCAGTGATGTCTGGGCATATTGCCAAGCTTCATAAGCTTGTACCAACACTTGCAATTTTTTAGGTAAAGTGGACTGCTCGTCTTGAGCAAAAACAATTTGAGCCGATTGAGTCTGGGGCATAGCGGTGAAAGCTGTTACAATAAAGTCTGTTATTATGCGAGATTTAAACCTATAAAGCAATGCAGGCGATTTTTTGAAACATACTGAACAGCTAGAAGCTATGGCTGACGAAATGGGAGTTGAGATGTTTCAGCGATTTTCAGAAATGGAGGCTGCCAAGTTTTTGCAAATGGATATATCAGCGTTGGCTATCGTTTGTCAGCAAGAAAAAATATCCTATTTTCAAATTGAAGAGGGCAGAGAGGAATATTTTGGCATTCAGCTACTGGAATATTTATTAGGCTCTATAAAGGGTAGCGCACCAAGATTAAGTACCCAATCTGAAAGAATTATTCGGAGTCGAGAAGTAACGAAAATGACAGGGCTATCTCGTACGACACTTTGGCGGAAAGAGCAGGATGGAGATTTTCCGAAACGTGTATCGCTGGGGGTTGGGAGCGTGGGATGGAAGCTGAGTGAAGTTGAGGAGTGGGTAGAGTCGAGATTCTAGTATTTTACTGAACTTTGGGCGAAAAAAGACTTATGAGAATGGGCGTTTGTAATTAATGTACTGTTGTACATATTTGTTTGTAGGAAGAATTTGTATTTGTCATTGTGTATTTTCCCAGGCACTGAAACCATAATTTCTCTTATATCCTCAACATATAGGTTCTTATATTCTTCGCTAAAATATTTAGTTTCATATGATTCTGTTGAACTGGTAGGCCACCAAGTTATATTTTCAACTTTTTCCCATCGGCTCATCATTGGAATCAATGGGATTTTATAATACGCTTTAGCATATAGCGTTAAAGTATCTAATAAGATAGCGTTAACGTTCGGGTTAAAAACAACTAATGCAAATATGTAAGTATTTTCTAATTGTTTAGTGGCAATAAGATCTAAACGGATACTATTATTTCTGATATTCATTCTGTTAATCCCTAATGCCTTATCATTAATCTTCGTGTTCTTATAAAGAATAGTAATTGAGATGATTGCCAGTATTGAGTTATTAACCCTGCATGAATATATCATAATTTTATGTTATAATACTAGTCATGAAACAAGTAGATTTAAGAACCCTTAGCCCCGAGTCTCGACTAGAATTGAAAAAAATTTGTCTTCGCCTTTACAAGAAGGGAGACCGTACAAAAAAAGCCATAGCCGAAGAGCTTGGTCTTCGCTATATCACGGTATCAGAATGGCTACGTGAATATAAAGCATCAGGCGAAAAGCTCACCAAAGAAAAACCACGAGGACGCCCATTGGGAGTGGGACGGGACTTAACACCGGAGCAAGAAAAACATATTCAGAAGTTGATTATTGACAAGACACCAGACCAGTTAAAGCTGGATTTCGCACTGTGGTCAATCAAAGCAGTTCAACAATTGATTGATGATGAATTTTCAATTGATTTAGCCTATCGAACTGTCTGTCTTTACCTTAATCGTTGGGGTTTTACCCCCCAGCGTCCAGTCAAACGTAGTTATGAACAGCAACCTGCTCAAGTTCAACAGTGGCTTGATGAAGATTATCCTGCAATTCACCAACGCGCCCAGGATGAAGACGCAGAAATTCACTGGGGTGATGAAACAGGTATTTCGAGTCAAGAGCATTATCCTCGCGGTTATGCTCCTAAAGGGCAAACACCAGTTTTAGTATTATCTCACGCTAAGCGTGAACGAGTTAACATGGTGTCAACCATTACTAATCAAGGAAAACTTCGTTTTATGGTCTATGACGATAAGTTCACGGCTCAGGTCTTCATCAAATTTTTGAAACAATTAATAAAGCAATCATCTAAAAAGGTTTTTTTGATTGTTGATAACTTACGCGTACATCATGCTAAATTGGTTCAAGAATGGTTAGCAGGTAATACTGAAAAAATTGAGGTCTTCTATCTGCCTAGCTATTCCCCTGAACTTAACCCCGATGAGTATCTCAATTGTGATTTAAAGCGCTCAATGGGTGCTGATAAACCGACTCGAAAGAAAGGGGATATTGCTAAAAAATTAGATAAGCATATGAATCTGCTACAACAGCAACCCGAAAGAATTCAATCTTATTTCAAGCATCAGAAAATTAAATATGCAGCTTAATAATTTCGAATATTTAATGCAGAGTTAATAATAACTCCGAAAATGATTAGGTAATGATATTCAGACATAGGTATTTATTTCATGATATTTTAAGTTTATCCAAATAATCAGCCCACCACTGCATCATATCCGTTCGTTCATCCAAATAGCGGGCATGATGTAGATATGCCGCTCTTACGCCATTACGTTCCATATGGGATAATTGTCGCTCGATAGCATCAGGGTTAAAGCCTTGTTCATTTAGAATGGATGAGGCATTAGCACGAAAGCCGTGAGGTGTCGCCTTGGCTTTACTTGCGGTATTGCCGTCATAGCCCATAATAAACATGGCCTTTCGCATGGTATTGTCGGACATGGATTTATCGCGGTATTTATCCGACGGAAAGACTAAATCATAGGCGCCACTGATAGGCTGTAATTGGGTTAATATTTCTAGGACTTGTTTCGATAGTGGCACAAGATGTTCGGTTTTCATCTTCATTCGCTCGGGCGGAATACGCCACAGAGCATTATCAAATTCAAAATCGCACCAGTGAGCGGTACGCAGTTCACCTGGGCGAACAAACGTTAGCACCAACAATTGCAAAGCTAATTTGGTGAGTAATCGGCCTTGCTGTTCATATTGGTCGAGGTCGCGTAAAAATTGCCCCAATTGGTTATTGGGTAGCGAAGCTCGGTGTTGTACTTTGCGGTTTTTGACGACACCGACCAAATCCACAGCAGGGTTATACTTGAGTTTACCTGTTTGTACGCCATAGCGAAAAACCACAGTGATACTTTGCAGGACTCGCTTGGCGACATCAAGTGCGTCTCTACTTTCTATGCTTCTGACGACTTGTAAGACATCTTGAGGCTCTATATCGACAATGGATTTGCTATCCAGTATGGCAAAGCTATTATCGCGTAGACGTTGCCAGACTCGTTTAGCGTGTTCTTCCGTCCAGCTACCTTTTTGATTGTTCCACCATTCTAGAGCCAGCGACGAAAACTTTTCTTTATCATCGAACAGTTGGGGGTGCTTTTCCCTTTTACGTTCAATAGCGGGGTCAATGCCTTTAGCAATTTGCAATCTGGCTTCATCGCGTAGCAGTCTGGCTTGTTTCAGTGAAGTATCGGGGTAAACGCCTAGAGCTAGTGTTTTTTGCTTACCGTCAAAGCGATAACTCAGACGCCAGTATTTAGCCCCTGAAGGTTTAATCAGTAAACGCAAGCATTTTCCATCCAGCAGCCATTGGTCTTTTGAGTTTGGCTTGAACAGCTTTATTTGTCTATCGGTCAGTGCCATTTGTTGCTATATTCGAAAACGAACCAGAGATAGCAACAATTATAGCAACAAAAAGCACGAAACATCAAGGAACAAAGTGAAACATCCTGAAACAGAAATACGTCTGAAATCCTTTATTTTATTGACTGTTTGGGTTGATTTGAAACAGTCTGAAACAACATCTTGGTGCCCAAGGCCGGACTCGAACCGGCACGGCTTGCGCCACTACCCCCTCAAGATAGCGTGTCTACCAGTTCCACCACTTGGGCTGGGTTTAATATTGCAGAATTCTAATTGTCAAAAGGTGATGTTGTTTCTTCTTCAGTTGACTCGGTTTCCAGGGTTGGAGCTTCTGGAAATGAACCAAGACCTGAGTCTGAGTTGTCAGTAGCAGTAGGTGCAATAATTTCATCGCCTAATTCAGTGGTTTCGATACCCAAATCGTAATCGGAACTAATACCTAAATTACCTTGTTGTCTGGCAAGGTAAGCCAGGGATAGGCTGCTGACAAAAAATACAAGAGCCAGCACTGTTGTGATGCGCGCAAAAATAGACATTGAACCCACTGCGCCAAATACGGTATCGGAACCACCACCGCTGAATGATGCGCCCATTTCAGCGCCTTTACTTTGCTGCAAAAGGATAAAGGTTACCATTCCGATAATTGAAATTAAATTGATAATTAATAAAGCTGTTTGCATGGTAATAGTTTCTAATTATTTGTACATTGAAGAGCTATCTGGTGTAAGCTCTCGGCTTTTAGTGACGCACCACCAACAAGCGCGCCATTGATATCGGGCTGGGTAAAAAGCTCAGCCGCATTGTTTTCGTTAACGCTGCCGCCGTATAAAATGGGGCAGATGCATGACTGTGGTAATAGCTGACGTATCAGTTGGTGTACCTCTTGCGCCATTTCAGGGGTAGCGCTTTTACCTGTGCCTATGGCCCAAACTGGCTCGTAGGCAATAATGCATTGATTTAATTGTTCATTACTTAATTTAGCGCTAACAGCTTTGATTTGAGCACTGATGACAGTGCTTGTTTCTGAGTGGTTGCGCTGAGTCTCAGTTTCGCCAACGCAACATACAGGTGTAATACCGTTATCTAATGCCAAGCTGACTTTATTAGCGACAATAGTGTCAGATTCATTCCAATATTGACGGCGCTCAGAGTGCCCGATAATACAAAAGCTACAGTTGAAGTCGTGCAACATGGTTGCGCTTATTTCACTGGTTCTGGCGCCCTTGTCAATGGCGCTGATATCTTGAGCTCCCCAGCAAATAGGTGTTGGAGCTAAATAATCGCTAGCCTGATTAAAATAAGGGGCTGGAACGGCGATACCCAATTGGCTGTTTGTAGGCTGACTTGCTACCAACGCTGACAAGTGCTGGAAATAGTCGGAATTGGTCTTAAGGTCACCGTTCATTTTCCAGTTGCCAATTACCCAGTTTTTATATTTGCTCATGTTAGATACTCAAAACTGCGATAATAACTCGCAAAAACAAGGTGCGCATCTTATCCGAGATGTTTGCGAAATACAACTTTAAGGAAGCTGAGAGCGCTATTTGCTAAGGGTATAGCTGGGGTAATGTCTTATCCAATGTTGCCGACTTAGGTTTTTTGCTGCGAATGGACCCTAAATTTTCCAGTAATGAAGAATAATCCACTTCCTCAGAGCAGTCGGTAGCTGCATGGTAGAGTTTACGATTCATTCGTTGTAATTGCTCAGTAATATTGTCGTTTTGACATTGTTTGGCGATATCATCGGTATTTCGTACCTTCGCCCCCCAATAAGCCTTAGCCCACTGCAATAGCGCTGTTTGAATTTGGCTACTGTCTTTATTGCTGGCAGCTAGTTGTAGGCGTCGCCAAAGTTGCTTTTCTGATTCAATAACAATACGCTTGTTTTGTATGTCAGATGTTTGTAGTGCTTGCAATTTCTGATAAATTAAAATTAAACTAAATAGCAAAATTAAACACAGTACAGCTAAAACGATAGTGGTGTATACCCACAGTGGGTTAACTTGTTCGCTGGGTTGTTTCTGTAGAAGCACTTCAGTAGGGGCTGCTGTTACTGAAAAGTCAGGAATTTGTTCAAAAGTTTGACGGGCAGGTTTCACATTGAGCTTTTTTTCTGGCAAGGTCACTTCTTCCCACTGAGCAGTTTTATTATTCCACCAGGGCAGCACAATTTCAGGTAATATTAACTCACCTTCTTTTTCAGCAATAATAGCAATAGTTTCAATACGTGATGCTTTAATACCGCTTTTCTCAACTTTTTGGTCCAGTGCTGGTTGGTTGACATAAAACCGAAAATCATCGGTATTATCAAATTTAAATGTTGGTAATTGCTTGGATTGTTGACCATCTACTTCGAGAATAATGGTACGAGTAATGGGTTCACCGATGCGAACATCGTCTAAATTGCTTGACCACTCATCGCGTAGTTTCACACTGTTAGCTGGCAGCCAGTAGGCTGTAGGGTAGGGTTGTAATTGAGCGGCTTTAACTTTAAAGACAATTTCTTTTGAACGCGCAATCACTTGTCTGCGGTTTTGAACGCCGACGAATACTTGAGGTTTAATGCGATAGGTGGCGACCTTTTCAGGAAAAATAGCATAGGTTACTTTGGCGGTATGGTAGCGGATACCATTTTCGACAATATTGCCATTAGTTTGCCCTAACAATGTTGGCTGCACTTTAGTATTACCAATATCAAAATTAAAACCATTAGGTTTGACATTGGGGGCAAATTTAAAGTCAAAGGTCAGGATAACCTGTTGCTTTAAATAAATATTGTTGCTACTTAATGAGGCATTGAGAGCAATGGCAACGGGTTGATTGTTGTTGGGTTTATTTGTAACTTTGATATTGATTGCCTGACTAATATCGCCTCGAATTGACATGCCAGGAATGGTTAAGGTGCCTGTGCGTTTAGGTGCCAATACAAAGCGCCATTGAATATTGATGCGTTTACTGGTGCGTCCATTGATAATTTGAAAACTGGATGAACTGCTGGGGTTGACAGATAGGACGTTAAAATCTTTTTCTAAAGCACTATAATTTAGTTGGCGGGTGTCTACTTCTTCGTCGTAAGACAAGGTTAGTTGTATAGATTGGTCAATACTGACCTGGTTGCGGTCAACCGATGCTCTAAGGTTGCCAGCCAGAGTGTTGTGGCTAATTAATAACAGCGTAAGGCCAAAGAGATATTTTAACAATATGACTGAATGGGGTTTAAGTTGCATCATTGTATTGAACTTTTTAATTTTCGATTTTGCTTATTCATTCGGCATGAAAATACCGAACGAATATGTGGCACAAGGAAGTGCCACCGACGAGCGATAGCTTGGTCGCGAACCCTTGAAATACAAGAAAATTCGCATATTTTCGCTAGTATTTCAAGGGTGACCAATAAAATACGCAGGAGCGATATTTTATTGCGAGGTTAATATTAATAGCGTTCATCTTCAGTAGGCGGCTCTCTGTTATTGCGGCGCTGCTCAGCTTCGTATTGGAATTTGCGTCTTAGCAAGCCGCCAGGATCATCGACAATGGTTTCTAACCAGCGCTGACGTTGTAGTGCTTGTATTTCTTCTTCGCTAGGCTCTTCCATTTCTTCTTCTGATTTGTCCTCAGACTCTTCCTCTTCGGCTGTTTCGGATTGTTGCTGTTCTTCTTCAGACTCTTCTTCACTGTCTTCATCTTGCGAACTTTGTTGCTGTTGAGACTCCTGTTCTTGCGACTCTGATTGTTGCTGCTCGTCTTGAGATTGCTCCTGCTCCTGGTTCTCGTCATCTTGTTGCGATTGATCTTGCTGTTGCTGTTGTTGCTGTTCCAGCATCCATTGAATGACTTTCTTAAAGTCTTCAGCTTGCTGTTCAATGTCAAAATTATTTTCCTGTCTGGCCTGTTTGATGGCGTCATCCAGACTTTCCAGAGCAGACTTCGCATCTTGATTGGCAAGGTGTACTTTGGATTGGTTAACGAGGCTTTGGGCGCCTTCAATGTTTGCCAATTGCGTTAATGATTGTTCATAATTTTTTGATTGATAATTGGCAATGGCTTTCCACTCGTCACTGGTAAATTTTTCGGCTGCTTTGTCGGGTTGTGAGTCTAGCAATTTAGCCGCTTGTTGATTGCGATTTAACCAGAGCTTATCCCAAGCTGAAATATTGACAGGTGGAGGTTGATTCGCAGTGGGTGTAGCTTGAGTCGCTGTAGGGGTTTGCTGAATGGATTGAGCCTGTATGTGGTTGTCTTGTGGCAGTAATATTAATAAGCTGATAGCGTAGAGCCAGCCGCGTCTAAAGAGTAGTAATGCGAAAGGCAATACCAATAAAACCAGCCATGCCCCTTGGTCTATCCAGTCGCTGTACTGTTGGTTTTCGATAAGCGATGTATTGTCCTGGTTTGGCTGTAATCGTTCCAGCATGGTGGCGGAAAAGTCTTTATCCAGTAAATAATCAATATCGCTGTCATCAGTTTTCAAACTGATATAGCGCCCGTGCTGAGTGGCGGCCAAAATTTCCAGTTCATTGCGGTTTAAAATAGCCAAAATGACCTGTCCATTGCGAGAACGCAAAAAATTGCCATTGCCATTTTGTTGAGAGGGAATGGGTGAACCGGATTCAGTACCCACGCCTAAAATTGATAAGCGATGTTTGCTGAAAGCATTGTTGGTATTGTTGAGTATGCGTTTGATTTGCATTTGCCCTTTGGCATTGATTTCATCGGTCACCATTAGAATATGACCGTAACGTATTCCAGCCGATTGCAAGAGT
Source organism: Pseudomonadales bacterium (assembly GCA_965204215.1). Taxonomy (GTDB): domain Bacteria; phylum Pseudomonadota; class Gammaproteobacteria; order Pseudomonadales; family GM7GCV1; genus CBDBDZ01. Next base: position 938,189 of record CBDBDZ010000013.1, read on the forward strand.
TGAGTTGCCAATTCTACACCGTTTTCCGCACTACTGCCCTTAGAGGGCATAATGCCGGGATCAAGTGCCTGTACTAACCCAATAATGGTTTTGGCATCGGTAGTAAGGGGCGAGACAACGTGAGCATCTCCTGCATAGGCAACCAGAGCTGTTTGTCCATCTTTTCGAGCGCGGAGTAAATCGGTTATTTTAAGTTTAGCACGTACCAAACGCGAAGGTCTAATATCTGTAGCATACATGGAAGGGCTTAAATCAAATACAATAACCAAACCATCGGGGTTATTACTGGTGGGTTGTGGGCGTTTTTCCCATGTAGGTCCAGCTAAAGCGATAATAGCAATTAAGCATATAATTAAAAAAATGAAGGGTAGCAATTTGGAAAAACCGTGGCTTCCCTGTAACAGCCAGGGCAATTTATCAGAGGCGATAAGTTTGTTCCACAACTCTCTCGTTTTAATTTTTTGTAGTAAAAGCGCTAAAAGAATTGCCAGTGGTATTGCCCAAAACCAGTCGGGTCTAATCCAGTCAATGGAGCGCCAAGGGATGTTGTTGATAAATTCCATTATCGGCTCTGCCACCACCGCAGTAAACTCATCCATACAACTGTCAGTAAGCTCAACAGCATAAATAAACTTAGCGGCCAGTGAAATAATTGAATTTGTGGGCGATAAGAAAGTTGCTCTGGAATGGGCTCTAAATTATCAATAACCGAGTAAATTTGGTTGAGTTCTTTCGGGTCGCGAGCACGATAATAAATGCCACCAGTTAACCCTGCAATACTGGTTAATGTACGCTCATCCAGTTCAGTATTTTTGACTTGTCTTGAGCCTAAACCGAAAATGCCTGAGCGAGTAATGACTTCTGCACCAATGCCGATGGTGTAAATTTTAACATTTTCCTCGGCGGCAATGCCTGCTGCGCTAAGTGGGTTAGTACCTGCGGTGTTGGCCCCATCGGTCAATAATATAATGACTTTATCGTCTGGTGCTTTGTCAAGGTTTAATTCTTTATCGCGCTCTAGCAAGCGTTTAGTGCCAAGCCCAATGGCATCGCCAATAGCAGTGGAGCGTCCAGCAAAGCCAATTAGAGCTTCTTGTAATTGCTGCTGAACGGTGTCGCGGTCAAATGTCAATGGTGTTTGCATATAGGCTTGTTCGCCAAATAAAATTAAGCCAATTCTGTCGCCTTCGCGTTTTTCAATAAATTGACTTAAGACTTGTTTCATGGCGTCCAGCCGCGAAATATTACCTTTCGATGAAGGCATATCGGTTTCAGCCATGCTTCCAGAGATATCAACGGCCAATAATAAATCGCGGCCGCTGGCTGGTAGCTCAATAGGTTCGCCTATCCAGGTAGGCTGCGCGGCACTAATCAGTAGTAACCCCCACAACAAATAAAGCGCAATAAATTTGATAATACGCTGCAATAAGTTGTGGGATTGTTTTTCGTTCTGAATGCCGACTAATTGCTGGTAAAAAGGTGCCATTATAGCGCGAGCATTGCGGTTAGCAGCAGGCATTAACAGCATAACCAATGGCGCAGGAGCTAGCCAGAAAACCCATTGTAACTGCCATTCAAGCACCTTTAGTCTCTTTGTTCCAGTGCTTATAAAGCGAAGGTTTTTGAATGGCAAGCCAGTTCTGAGCGAAATGGTCTAAAGCATCAAATTCAATGTCGGGTTGTGGTTGGTAACAGGCAATGCAAAGCGCATGCTCCACAGGTTGAGGAATATCCACATTAGAGAATTTTAAAACCTGTAGCCAGTTATCGTTTTGTAATGTGGCCGTAGTGTCGCGCTGAGTGTAAATAAAAAGTGAACGCCTAAGCAATTGATTTAGAGCTTTAAGGTATTTGCTGCTGTCTTTATCGTGTTGATAATCAGTTGCAATTTGTTCATATTCATTAAGTAACAGTTTTTGAATACGTTTTATTTTGAACTGTTTGGTGACTGAAATAATAATGAGTGCGAGTAGTGCGATTGCAAATATTGTCACCAACCACCAACCTATAGCAGGAGGCCATGCACTAATACCTTGTGATGCCTCAAGCTGCTGCAGTTGAGACATAAGTAACTGCATTTTTTCCTCATCAAATGGTGGCGGTGTTTGTGGTGCAGCAGGTAGAGGTGTGGGTTGTACCATTTTAGTTGTAAACCTGATAAAGAGTCTCAAAAGGATCACTTTTGCAAGAAGCATTAATTAAATGGATGCGGTGACGTTGGCACAAAGCTTTGACCGTTTCTCTGAACTCTGATTGTTTTTGGTTGTAGCGTTTGACAGTTGAATTGCTGATTAATACATCGCGCGGTTTGTTACCGTTGCTGATCAATACTGATTGAGTGGGTAATTTGTCGGGAAAAGCTTCCTCCAATGGGTCGCTGACTTGAATGATGCTGATATCGTTGTGTTGTCGTAACAATCGTAATTGTTTTGCGGCCTCATCATTTAAGTCGTGACAATCACTAATAATAAATAAAGAGCTGCCAGGTCTTACAATTCTTCGGCTTTGCTCTAAAACTGCACTGAGAGACACGGCGGTTTTTTCCGGGGGCTTAGGTAGCAGTTGGTTGCAGTGGTGAATATTGTGCAGCATTTTTAGTACGGCTTGACGGTTGCGTCTTGCTTTGATATCAAAAGTGTCGGTATCATTAAAAATCTGCGCGCCAATGCGGTCACTGCTAAGTAATGCTGCCCATGCTAAATAAGCCGCAATTTCGGCAGCAAATACTGATTTGAATCGATAAGTACTGCCAAAAAACATACTGTTGCGCTGGTCTATAATAAGATAAACAGGGCGTTCACGTTCTTCGCTATATAATTTGGTGTGGGTTTTTCCTGTGCGTGCGCTAACACGCCAATCGATACTGCGAATATCATCACCTGGTTGGTAGTGCCGAACTTCTTCAAATTCCATGCCTCGTCCCCGAAAGCGTGAACGAGTTTCGCCCAAGAGTAAACTTTTAGCCGGTCTGCGTGCGAATAATTTAAGCTTTTTGGCGCGGTGTCTGGTTTGTAGTAAGGTGGCTAAATCAATATACACACCTTTGGCGCCTGATTTTACATTCAACTTAATGGCACTAGTGTTAATAACTTATCAATAATACTGTCGGCGCTTTCACCTTCGGCTTCGGCTTCAAATTCCAGTATAATGCGGTGCCGTAAGCAATCGTGGAGTACGGTTTGAATGTCGTCAGGAGTTACAAAGTCGCGTCCTTGTAGCCAGGCGCGGCTGCGTGCACATCGATCCAGAGCTATGGTAGCTCTGGGGCTTGCACCGTGGGCTATCCACTTGGCTAATTGTGCATCGTATTTTTCAGGTGATCGCGTCGCCAAAATTAATTGAATCAGGTATTCCTGTACTTGTTCGGTCATGTGAATGTTCAAACATTGCTGGCGCACTTCGAAAAGCGTTTGTTGTGAGATGATATTGCCGAATACTGAAACCTGATTGTTACTCTCGCCGCGAACAATCTGCAGTATTTCTAATTCGGAATCGGCGCTGGGATAATCGACGCGAACATGCATTAAGAATCTATCTAATTGTGCTTCGGGTAGCGGATATGTGCCCTCTTGTTCAATGGGGTTTTGGGTTGCCATTACCATAAATAGAGCAGGTAGCTTCATGGTCTTATGTCCAACGCTGACTTGACGTTCAGCCATGGCTTCCAATAGTGCCGACTGCACCTTAGCTGGTGCTCGGTTGATTTCATCCGCTAATACTAAATTATTAAATACAGGGCCTTGTTGAAATTGAAAACTGGCATTTTCAGGGCGGTAAATTTCAGTACCCGTGATATCCGAGGGTAATAAGTCAGGCGTAAACTGTATGCGCTGAAAACTGGCTTCAAGCCCTTCAGAAAGTTTTTTAATGGCTTTGGTTTTTGCTAAACCAGGAGCACCTTCAACCAGTAAGTGTCCATCGGAAAGTAAGCTTATCATTAAGCGTTCAACCAAGAGTTGTTGCCCGACAATTTGACTTTCCAACCATTGTTGCAATTGTTGTACTCGTTGATGATTACTTTGTTGTAAATTAGCTGATGTGGGTGAATGTTCAGTATTCAAGCGATTTCTCTTTTAGGTAAAATATTCAATATTGTTGAGTATTTTCCAAGCGCTCTTTAAAAAGTGCATCCTTAAAAAGTGCATCTAAGACAGAGAGCCTAGAAAAAGTGCATTATTTTAGAGAAAAAAAGTTATTAATCAAGTCTGCAATCAAGTATAGTATGGGTATATGATAATTGAGCGAAAAAACACCAGTAAATTCGATAGTTCAAGTGTTGTTACTGGTGCTTCTATGGTTTTGCTATTAATCGCCTTTTTAGTTGTTGGCGGTTGTCAAACGCCCGAACAATCACAAAATAAAAGCCAAAGCCAAAGCCAAAGCCAAAGCCAAAGCCAAAGCCAAAGCCAAAGCCAAAGCCAAAGCCAAAGCCAAAGCCAAAGCCAAAGCCAAAGCCAAAGCCAAAGTCAAAGCCAAAGCCAAAGTCAAAGTCAAAGTCAAAGTCAAAGTCAATCTCAACCCAGCTCAAGTCAGCAGACGAATCAACAATCTTCACAGCAAACTCAGACGGGGCAACAGAATCAGCAAAATCAACAAAACGCAGGATATACTGACCCGGAAAACCTGGACAATGCATTTGACGATAGCTTTGATGCCATTGATAAAACCCTGGAGCGTGAAAGGCAAGATATTGAATCAGCTAGTAGCGGTGAAGCCAATCAATCTACTCAACAAAGAGCGGAGTCAACTCAGTCTGGACAAGGCGGCAGTAGGCAAAATAACAATGGAAACGCTGAAAGAAGTGAAACGGATGACAGTGAGAATGGCAGTGAGGGCAGTAGCAATGGTGAAGCAACCAGTACCACAGAAGCGGTTGATGCCAACCAACAATCAAGAGGTAACAATCAAACCAGTAGTTCGCAAAATAGTGGTGCGGCAACCAGTACATCCAATGCTGGTGGTAGTGACAATTCTAACGCTATTCCTGATGATGTGGGTAGTGGTCGCAATGACGACATTGTCGCAAGGCAACTGCGAGAGGCAGCATTAAATGAACCAGACCCAGAATTACGGGAGAAACTTTGGGATGAATATCGTCGCTACACAGGAAAATAAGTCTAATGAAAATTAAGGTTTTATTATTATCATTATTGTTAATAGGTTGCGCTCATTATGAAGTGACCGATAACCAGTCCATTGAACTTATTAAAGCCGATAATAGTTATCGTACAGATCAACCGTTACTTAATGTTGGAATAGCACGCTTTAGTGCCAAGCTGCAAAAAAAATCCGAGTTTAATTTAGAAGCATTAAGGCAAAGTGAATCTATCTGGTACGCCAATCAATTAAAACAAACAATGGATCGCAGTAATGTTTGGGGTTCTATTTGGGTGTTGCCTAATCAGTATAAACAAGCAGTTGATTTAAACGTAGTGGGAACGATTATTGCCTCTAATGGCGAGCGAGTTGCCTTGCAAATTCGAGCAACCGATGCAACCAATAAAGAATGGCTACGTAAAGAATACACCTATAAAGCCAATGCTTATATTTATAACCCAAATTTAAGTAATGTTTTGCCAGATGAAGACCCTTTTCAAAATTTGTTTAATCAGATTGCCAATGACTTATATCAATTGCGAATCGCTTTTGACAGACAGCAAGCATTAGGGGTAAAAGATATTGCAGATATGCGTTTCGCCTACGATTTAGCACCACAAAACTTTCAGCAATATTTGTCGGTAGATAATAGGAAGAATTACCAGTTAAATAGTTTGCCAGCATTAAACGACCCTAACTATAAAGCTATTCAACGCATTGCTGTTCGCAATGATTTATTTTTGGATATTGTGCAAGATCACTACCGGCTATTTGCCAATAATATGGGAGACCCCTACCAAAATTGGCGAGCAACCAGTTATGCAGATGTAGTACAGGAACGGCGCTTAAAACGCCAGGCCAGATTAGAAAAAATAGGTGGGCTACTGGCAGTGGGTGCTGGTATTGCTGTGGCTAATAGTATTGGCAGTAACGATTCATCAGGAACAAGAGACTCCAAAAGAGTTGTCGCTGCTGCTGCTATTGGCGCTGGTGCGTCCTTGGTACGCAGTGGTTTTCAAAAAGCTGATGAAGCCAGCTTATACCGAGAAACTTTAATCGAATTAGGTGAGTCTATTGAGGCAGAACTAGAACCTACCATATTTGAAGTGGATGATAAAACCATTACCCTTACAGGTACTATACAACAACAGTTTGAAGAATGGAGAGAATTGTTGTTGGAGCGCTATCAGGTTGAGCGTGGAATTATTAGCGATTAGCTTGTTTTTTATTGCAAAACTCTCTAAATGAGAGCTTTACATAATGTTACGAGCGATGTCAAGACAAGGCAAATTTGAACGAAAAAGCGGAGTTTACTGGCAGTAAATGAGCATTTTGAGCGAAAATTTAACGCTGTATTGACAAGCGCAGTAATTATGCAAAACTCTCTAAATATTATTCACAATTTCAGCAATAAACCTGGCAGGTTCAAGTTCCATGTGTAAATGATGCCCTCCAGGTAAGTTGTGGATATTGGCATCATTTTTAGACAATAATAAATTAAGTTCATTTTTATACATGACTTTAATGCCTTCTTCAGCCATAAAAACTTCAGTTCTGCCTTGGTATGCACTGATAAAATCTTCTAATTGCTGCTGACCTAAATAGAATGTTTTCTCTTTTAGACGTTGATCGTTGACCCAATAATATTTGTCACTTTCATCTTGTTCAACGCCGCGACCTGCCAAGTGTTCGGCGGCAAAGTAGGGTATTGGAATCATACCGTTAACGCGCCCCATAATAGCTTGTTCTAAAGTATCAAATTTTGACGCTTTGCTATTTACAGGATTTAGTCGTTGCTTGATAATGTCTGCAAGTCTCTTTGGTGCAGTAATGTCTAAAAAGGTTTTGGGTATGCCGCCATCAATTAAGTATAAAATTTCAACTTTTTCCGGGCAGGCACCAGCGTATATAGTAGCAATGCCTGCGCCACGAGAGTGACCCATTAACTCAAAACTATCCCAATTTAGAAAATCGGCTACCCTGGCAATATCTATTGCATCTTCCCATATATTATAATCGCCTTCTATGGAACGGTGGCTACTTTGTCCATGCCCAGCACTGTCTATGGCGACAACATGTGCATTTAATAAAGGAGCGAGTTCATTAAAACTGGCAGCATTGTCCAACCAGCCGTGCGTAGCTAAAATTCGGCGTTGGCTTGGGTGCTTTTTATTCCATTCAATGGCGCTGATATGCCCTGATAAAGTCGGTATAGATAATGGCACAATGTATAGGAGGAAATTAAATAGGCTGAGACCTTTGCAATAAAATTCTTTTACACTCATACTGCGTTATTTTCGTGCTCAAATGCTCATTTACCATCAGTAAACTCCGCTTTTGCGCGCGAAAACGCCTTGTCTGAGAGCAAAATTTTTTTTATTGCAAAGGTCTCAGGGTGCGAATATTAGAGTGCTGCCTGTTAAATATAAAGGTATTGGAGGTAAAAAAGTGAAAAAAATATTGTTAAAGCGTAAAATGCTCGGCATTATCAATTTTAACTAACTGAAAAGTAACGCTTATGCACTGTCCATTTTGTAATGAAGAAGATTCAAGGGTTATTGATTCAAGGCTGGTTTCTGGAGGTTCAGAAGTGCGTCGTCGCCGAGAATGTAGCACTTGCTCTGAGCGTTTTACTACTTACGAGACAGCTGAATTGGTAATGCCCTATGTGGTAAAAAGCAATGGCAACCGAGAACCTTTTGACGAAAAAAAATTAAAAGGAGGTATGAGAAGGGCATTGGAAAAACGCCCTGTTGGCGCCGATGAAATTGATAAGACCATTATTGGTATAAAGCATAATATTCGAAGTTGTGGTGAGCGTGAAGTTAAATCTGAATTTATTGGCAAATTGGTAATGAATGCACTACGCGAATTGGATGAAGTGGCTTATGTGCGTTTTGCTTCAGTGTATCGGAGTTTTCAAGATATTAATGAATTTCGAACCGCTGTTGACAAATTACAGGAATAATTTTATTAAACCCAGATTATGCATTAGAAACCTGCTACACCCAAAAATGACTTCAAAAACATCAGCTTGCTCGAAAAATAATGCTCACCATAGCCCTGCTATGTTTCCGCTTATTCTCCTTGCGCGAGCTACTGTTTTTATTGCCATTTTTGCCTTCGCTACAATTTCTAATGCATAACCTGGGTTAAATTGATTTAATCTGTTGAAATATATGGTCAGTGAAGCGGATAAAAAGTTCATGAAACTGGCGATAGAACAAGCGTCAAAGGGGCTTTATACGACAAGGTGTAACCCTAGGGTTGGCTGCGTTATTGTTAAAGATAACTGCCTTATTGGTCGAGGTTGGCATCAAAAACCTGGTTTTCCTCACGCTGAAATCGAAGCGTTAAATGATGCAAGTGCCAACAGTTATGATGCCAATGGTGCCGCATGCTATGTGACGCTTGAGCCTTGCTGTCATTATGGAAAAACAGGGCCATGTGTTGAAGCGTTAATTGATGCCGGTATTAGCCGGGTAATCTACGGGCAAGAAGACCCCAACCCTCTGGTTGGAGGACAAAGTATTGAAAAACTGCGTAGTCATGGAATAACCGTAGATGGAGCTGTTTTAGACAGGACCTGTCGAGAGTTAAACCCTGGTTTTAATAAGCGGATGAGCACAGGTTTGCCTTGGGTACGTATTAAGTCTGCCGTTAGCATGGATGCGAGATCAGCCATGGCAGACGGACACAGTTTTTGGATTACAGGCCCTAAAGCGCGCCGAGATGTTCAGTTGCTTCGGGCACAAAGCTGTGCCATCATTACCAGTTGGGCAACAATTGTGCGTGATAATGCAAGCTTAACTGTACGCCCAGATGAGTTTGATTTACCCGAAGCACTGCAGGATATAGTGCAACCTTTAAGAGTAGTAGTGGATTCGCAAGCAAAAGCGGATAAAACTGTTGCTTTTTTTCAAGCTGAAGGTGACATTTATCACGCTTGCGTCGACGCTAGAGCAACTCATGGTGAAAACAAAGTTAACCTTTTAGAACTGCTAAAAAAACTTGCATCAAAAGATATTAATGAAGTGTTAATCGAAGCAGGAGCGACACTTTCAGGCGCTTTTGTCAAAGCGGGGCTATTTGATGAATTAATTGTCTACATGGCACCCAAGTTAATGGGATCCAGTTCAATGCCTATGTTTAATTTATCCTGCAATACCATGGATGAAGCCTTGCCTTTTTATATTGACAGTGTCGAGACCATTGGTCGAGATCTGAAAATACGTTATTTACCTGAGAAAGAATAAAACAATGTTTACTGGCATTATTCAAGCCGTTGGCAGTATTTATTCCATTGAATGGATAGGGGAAGATTTGCGTTTAGGTATCAACAGTGGAAAATTATTGTTAGAAGACCTGGAGCCAGGTGAAAGTATAGCTACCAATGGAATATGTTTGACTGCAATAGCATCGCTGAATGAAGGTGGGTTTTATGCAGACTTATCATCAGAAACCTTAAGGTTGACTACCGCATCGCAGTGGGACATTGGTACACAGGTTAATTTAGAGCGTTCACTACAAGTACAAAGCAGGTTGGGGGGACATTTTGTCAGTGGGCATGTCGATGGCATTGGTATTATCAAGGCCATTGAAAATAGAGGTCGCAGCTACTGGTATCAAGTTTATATGCCAGAACAGCTTCGCAAATATGTTGCAGTAAAAGGCTCGATTTGTGTTGATGGCGTGAGTTTAACTGTTAATACTATAGGCGTTGAGCATTTTGAATTAACCATTGTGCCGCATACATTACAGGAAACATGCTTTAAACAGTACAAAGCAGGTTCTTTGGTAAACCTGGAAGTGGATACCATTGCGAGATATTTAGAGCAGTTAATGGCTTCTGAATCATTAAGCGTTAACGATGCATAGTTTTTATTATTCATACACAGAACCCTATATTCGCTGTGGTCAGTGTGGAGCGCTCAATGACAAAGTTGAAAGACCTTATTCGCACAACGTAGATTGCCACCGCTGTGGAAACCGACTCTATTTTTGTGTAAGGAATTGGTATCAGCGCTGTAGCGCTTATATTATATCAGCCATGGTATGTTTTGCTATGAGCTATATTCTACCCTTTATTTACCTGGATGCAGGCGGGTTGCAGGTAGAGGCAAAAATTTTAACTGGTGTCATGCAGATGATAAACCGCGATGAGTGGTTGTTGGTAGGCATTGTATTTCTCTCCATTTTTGTGTTTGCGTTATTTGAAATCATAGCTTTGTCGTTTATTTTAATTTGTTTAAGTATTCAGTATAAAGGTGTGTGGTTAAAGCGGTTAATTAAAGTCATTGCGCATTTAAGACCCTGGAATATGCTGGAAATTTTCCTGGTCAGTACAGTTGTTACATCAATTAAACTGGCTGACCTGGCATCGGTTAGCCCTGGTATTGGTTTGTTTACGTTCTTCTTGCTGATTGTCATGCTGATTTTAGCGCACCGAGAAATAGACTATGTATGGTTGTGGGATTGGATCGATGAACGCAATACCTTCAATCATCAATACAGTAAAGATGCAGAACAATTGCCTGATATCTCTTGTCATCACTGCCATGCATTTATTTCCAGTAAATTGGCAGCAAATATAAAGAAATGTCCCAGGTGTCGTTCTTCCATCCATCATCGAATTCACCAAAGCACACAAAAAACACTGGCGTTATTAATTGCAGCTGCACTGTTCTACATTCCGGCAAATGTACTGCCAATACTGCATTCAACCAGGTTTGGTGAGCTAAAGTCCGACACCATCTTGTCTGGGGCTTTGTATATGTTTAGTTCGGGCGCCTGGTTTGTGGGGCTGGTGATAGTGCTGGCAAGTGTTGTTGTACCTGTCGCAAAGTTGACGATTATGGGCTATTTGTTATGGGCGGTGAAAGGCAAGGTGAATTTGACAAGACAAAAGCAAATGCAGCTATATCGAATTACGGAATTTATTGGTAGATGGTCAATGATAGATGTTTTTGTTGTGATTAGCCTGGTTGCTATGGTACAGTTTGGTATTCTGGCCAACATAGAAGCTGGTTCTGCCATCTTGCCCTTTGCTATTGTCGTAATTTTTACTATGCTTGCCGCAGAAACATTTGATTCGCGTTTATTGTGGGATAATATGAACAATCAACAAGAATAACCATGCCTGAGTCTCAAACAGCACCCAAAGTTAGCCGCAAAAAAAGCCTGTCGATTGTTTGGTTAATACCTATTGCAACGTTAATATTGTCAATGTTTCTGGCTTTCCAGGCGTGGCGTGAACAAGGCACAATGATTGAAATTGTATTTCAGCAAGCCGAAGGCGTTACCGCCAATAAAACTGCAGTAAGATATCGAGATGTGGATATCGGTGTAGTTCGATCAGTACGTTTTAGTGACGATTTGACATCAGTGATTGTCACAGCAGAAATAGACTCTAAAGTTGCGGAATATTTATCGGTTAATTCCAATTTTTGGATTGTTAGCCCACAAATATCATTAACGGGCGTATCAGGTTTGAGTACCTTATTGTCAGGTGTTTTTATTGAGTTTGATCCGGGTGAAAAGGGTGAATACCAAACTCGATTTAACGGGCTCGACGAACAGCCATCCATTCGCTCTTACGTTAAAGGCACCTCTTATTTATTGGAAGCTGAAGAATTTACCTCTCTGGTTTTAGGTTCTCGTGTGTTTTATCGCAGATTACCAGTAGGAGAAGTGACGAGTTTTAAACTGGGAGAGGGTGGTGAATATGTTCAAGTGAGAATATTTGTTGAATCTCCCTATGACCAATACGTCTATAAAGAGACCAATTTTTGGAATAGCAGTGGCTTTAAATTAGACTATAACACCAAAGGCTTGAGTCTTGAAATGGAGTCGGTTTCGTCGCTGCTCTGGGGCGGAATTGCTTTTGATACTCCTGATGACATTAAAGCATTAAGACTGGCTTCATCAGAGTCAGTCTTTCCCTTATTTCCCAGTAAACAATCTGTAAAAGAAGGTGGCTATTCGATTGAATACACCTATGAGTTACACTTTGATAGTTCCATACGAGGGTTAGAAATTGGTGCGCCAGTGGAATTTAAAGGTATTAAAGTAGGGCGAGTAACCAATATTAATTTAGTGTCAGATGTTAGCAAAGTGATCGTATCTATTATCATTCAACCAGAGCGCCTGAATGACAGTATAAAACTGGGATTTCAGGATTTAAATGATTTATTAAGCAAGCTTACCCAACAAGAAGGTATGAGAGCACAGTTAAAGACAGGCAGTTTGGTAACGGGTGCGCTCTTTGTTGATCTGGCATTAGGTGTGAGTAAAGATTCTGGTGATTTGATTGTTACCGATAATGTTGTCATATTGCCTACTGCTGAAAATGAATTTAGCCAAATTACCAAAGTGGTATCAAATGTCATGGCGCGAATAGACAAAATTCCATTGGATCAGATTGGTGATGATATTGCAGGATTAGCAGCATCTTTTAGGGCAACTCTAGAGTCTTTGGAACAGGAATCGTTTGGCGAAGAAACAGGTCAATTAATAAAAAACCTGAATGCAGCATCAGAGCATTTAGAGACGTTACTGGTTTCTTCTGAACGTACTATAAGACAGGCAGAAGCATCGCTTGCCGCCATTGAGCCAGATACACCACTATATGAAGAGCTTATTGAAATGTTGCGCGATGTCAGCGAGGCAGCAGAATCTATTGAATTGTTGAGCGATGAATTAAGTCGCAATCCACAATCACTAATATACGGCAATAAAAATCCAGAAGATGAATAATACTATGAAACATACTCTATTTTATCTCGTATTGCTGGCTCTTCTTGGCAGTTGCGCCAGTTCAAACCACATTAGTTTTTATGCTTTACAAAGTATAGATTCAAACAAGATAAACGCCAGTATAGATGCTTCGCAGTCCATAGGTGTTAGCCGTGTCATAGTACCTGATTATTTGAAAAATCAAGGTGTAACCAGTTTGGCGGATAATACAGGTCAGTTAAATATATCCTTAACGCATGCATGGGCAGGAGAGTTAGACACGCAGTTGACTCAGGTTGCCGCACAGAATATCAGCCATCATTTAAACCATGCCCGCGTATGGCATTCGCCCTGGCCTCATGGTATTCGACCCGATGTCCGAGTACAAATTATTATTGAACAATTGGCAGGTAATTTGAACCAGCAAGTTGAGTTGCGCGCAAAATGGATTATTAACAATGTAGCAGCAAAGTCAGAATTGGCATCGGGTTACTTTAGCACCACTGTCGCTGTTGAGCCAGTAGAAAAAAATAAAATTTATGGTGCCTATACTTACAGCATGAGTGTTGCTATTGCAGAGCTAACGCAAGTCATAGCCGAACATATCGCCAGGCTTTAACCTCGATTATTATGCATTAGAAATAGTAGTGAAGTCATGTTTGGATGTAATAGATTTCTAATGCACAATTTACGTTTATATTCTTCGTCAGTTTTATTTTGACTTTTCTGTGGCTTAAAGCTTTTCATCTTATTGCGGTTATCTGCTGGTTTGCCGCACTTTTCTATTTGCCTAGATTGTTTGTTTATCACAGCGCTTTAGGTAAGAAAGCGATCGAAAGTCATGAGCGATTTGTGACGATGGAACGCAAACTACTCAAAGGTATAGCCTACCCTTCACTAATTGTCACTTTGTTTTTTGGGTTATTGCTGGTATTTACCAATTTTGAATATTATCTAACCCAAATATGGTTTGTTCTAAAGTTATTACTGGTGACATTAATGTGGGTTTATCACGGTTTTTGCCATCATTTTTATCGACAATTTGCACTAAATAAAAATACCAGGAGTCATAAGTTTTATCGAATATTTAACGAGTTACCCGTATTAACATTAATATCTATCGTCATTTTAGCTGTTGTAAAACCGGTTTTTTAGCCGCTTTTTTTTGGCTTCTTTGTATGCCATTATCTGCGCTGCCTCAAATGCTATCGCAAGTTGAATATAAGGCAAAAGCCAATGGCGTGTCTTCAAAATTATTGCGAAGTGTTCAACAAATCAGTGACAACCTGTATGTTGCAGAAAGTTCAGGTAAAAGCACATTATTTTCAGTCAAAGAGCGATGTACTTTTCGCTATGATGAAAATGGCATCATTCAACCGTTGGAATATGATTATAAATTAAAGTACCCCTTTGGCGGTCGCAAACAAAAAATTCGTTTTGACTGGGATAATATGAAGGCACAGGCCACCTATAAAAAGAAAACGGTAGTGTTGGATATTAAACCTGGCTACCAGGTTGATTTGACCATGCAACTGCAATTGCGCAGAGAATTAGAACTAGGGAATAAAGTTTATGACGTTACAGTGCTTCGCAAGCACGGCACAAGAAACTACCGCTATGAAGTGGCAGGTTCTGGGTTGCTTGAATTAAATGGCGTTGCCTATAATGCATTGTTAACGCAGCGAATAACTGAACGCAAACAGGTTAATGTGTGGGTCAATCCTGAGGATAATTTCAAAATGTTAAAAACGCAAATTTTCTCGAAAAAAGATCCCAATATTGAAATAAATTACAAAAAGACGATTCTTTAATCCGGGTTAAAATGACACGTCGTGCTGCAATTTGGTAGCCGTAACGGTATTTGCCATTAAACAGGCAATGGTCATAGGGCCGCAGCCACCAGGTACTGGAGTGATTGCGCCTGCTGTTTCAAATACTTCACTGTAGTCGACATCACCCACCAGTTTGGGTTTGCCATCACGTTCAATACGGTTAATACCCACATCAATAACGGTTGCGCCGGGTTTAATCCAATCAGCTTTTACCATTTCAGCAATGCCAACCGCCGCTACCACAATATCAGCTTGTCTGCATACTTCAGGTAAATTTCTAGTGCGCGAGTGGGTAATGGTAACAGTACAGTTTTTTTGCAGTAATAAATTCGCCATGGGTTTGCCGACTATATTGGAGCGTCCAATAACAACTGCATTGAATCCAGTTAAATCACCTAAATAATCTTCCAGCATCATTAATGCGCCAAGAGGAGTACAAGGAACTAGCTGATTGTTACCAATGGATAGCGCTCCTACATTTTCAATATGAAAACCATCCACATCCTTAATTGAAGCAATGGCATTGATAATGGCGTTGTCGTCAATGTGCTCAGGTACAGGCAATTGTACCAAAATGCCATTGACTTTTGCATCTTTGTTTAATTCATCAATTAAAGCCAATAGTTCATCCTGGGTAGTGGTATCTGGCAAGCGATGTTCGACCGAGGTAATGCCCAGCTCGTGACAGCGTTTGACTTTACTATTGACATAAACAGTGCTGGCAGGGTCATCACCAACCAATACTACTGCAATGCAAGGCGTAATGCCGTAGTTGTTTTCGAGTTGTACAATATCGTCTTTTAATGTTTTGCAAAGTTTATCAGCAAAAGCTTTGCCATCAATAATATGGGTCATGGTTAAAATGCCTTAATGTAAGTATAGGAAATATATAAGATAAGCGTAAATTTGCTTCGCATTATAAAGCTAAAATTGTTTACGCATATGAATTTGGGTTAAACACGGCAGTTAATTGTTTATTCTGATAAATCGCTGAACAAAGATATGCTATACTCACACGGTTTAGATAAGTTAAAACTATTGATTTTGCGAATATTGGAAATATCGCATTTTTTCAATACGACATATTGCAGTAAGCAAGATGCTTAATGCAATGACCTTAAGTTTTAATTATCTATTAAGCAAATGACAACAGAATCGAAGTTAACCGAGAGCTATTACAAAGGTTCGCAAGCTGTGCCTTTACTCAATGCAACCATTGGTGAGAGTTTCGATAGTACCGCACAGCGTTTCCCTAATCACCTTGCCCTTGTTCACAAACATCAAAATATTCGCTGGACTTATCGCCAATACCAACAAAAGGTCAATAAGTTGGCAATGGGGTTAATACAGCTTGGTATAGCTAAAGGAGACAGGGTTGGCATCTGGGCGCCAAACTGTTATGAATGGTGTTTAGTACAATTTGCCAGTGCTAAAATTGGTGCAATTATGGTGTGTATTAACCCCGCTTATCGCGCATCGGAACTTGAATATGTACTCAATCAATCCGAGTGCAAGGCATTGGTTATGGCAGAATGTTTTAAAACCAGCGATTATATTGGCATTTTACAATCCATAGTTCCAGAATTACATAGTGCAAAGTCGAACCTTTTGCAATTGGATCAATTACCTCATCTTAAAACCTGTATTCGAATGGGTAATACGAAAACTGCTGGTATGTATAATTTTGATGAAGTTTTAGCAAGAGGAGGTAAATTTAATCAAAGCCTGGCAGATTTGAATTTGAATCTTACGGCTAAAGATGCAATCAATATTCAGTATACCAGTGGAACCACAGGTCGTCCTAAAGGTGCGACGTTAACGCATCACAATATTCTGAATAATGGCAATATTGTGGGTGATACCATGCAGTTAACCGAGAACGACAAGCTTTGTGTGCCTGTGCCGCTCTATCATTGCTTTGGTATGGTTATGGGCAACCTTGCCTGTATTACTCGCGGAGCAGCGGCTATTTTTCCAGCAGATAGTTTTGACCCTGAATCAACATTGCAAACAGTTGCGGAGGAACAGTGTACAGCATTGTACGGTGTGCCAACCATGTTTATTGCCGAGTTGGAGTTGGAAAACTTTAATGACTATGACATCAGCTCATTACGCACTGGCATTATGGCAGGTTCCACCTGTCCGATTGATGTTATGAAAAAAGTTATTGATAAAATGAATATGAAAGGGGTATTAATTGCCTACGGTCAAACTGAGACCAGTCCTGTGAATCATATCACTGAGCTGGATGATCCCTTGGAAAAGCGAGTTACCAGCGTAGGGCGTGCTGCGCCGCATTTGGAAATTAAAATTGTCGATACTAATAATACAGTGGCAATTAATACAGCGGGTGAACTGTGTGTCAGGGGTTATGCCATAATGCAGAGTTATTGGAAAAATGAGGAGCAAACGAAAGCGACTATAGATGCTGATGGTTGGCATCATTCTGGCGATTTGGCTGTAATGGACGAACAAGGCTATGTTGATATAGTAGGGCGCATCAAAGATATGATTATTCGCGGTGGAGAGAATGTCTATCCCAAAGAAGTTGAAGAGTTTTTATACACTCATCCCGATATTATTGAGGCTCAGGTATTCGGTATCCCGGATAAGCACTTTGGTGAAGTGGTTTGCGCCTGGGTCAAAACCCATAACAATCAATTGACAGAAGAAGACATCAAAGCATTTTGTAAACAGCAAATAGCCTATTATAAAGTGCCCAAGCATATAAATTTTGTCGATGAATACCCAATAACGGTATCAGGCAAGATTCAAAAGTTTCGTATGCGTGAAATCATGCTTGAGCAACTTAACAGTTCTAATGCATAATCTGGGTTAAACTCAATCCTGATGAATACCTTAATTGCGATTTAAAGGAGCAAATGATAAATGATTAATAGCAATACCTGGAAGATGTCAACCTGTTTAAGGTTCACAATTCATTGTTGACATACTAAAACTTTCATTAATCTCACACCCTCTGATTATTTGTATAACTCTTTCAACAGTCTTATGAATCGAATTTTCGGTTATAGTAACATCAAATGTAGCAGTACCTGTGACAGTGATTGATGAATTAGGTATAATACTTACCATAGTTAAATTGTTCTGCCAACTGGTGATGGTCTTGTACAATTTTCTATCGTAACCAATAATAAAGATAGTACTTATAGTTAGTAGTACACTATTGATTGTGGGTACCAATGTCACGACTGTCCAGTTAGTGCGATGATAACACTTAATAATACCACCATTACAGAAACCGATAACATAGAACTTACCAGTGTCAATAACAAACGCATTCAGTGGTTTTTGAGTGCGATTTTTTTAGCACTACTAAGCCAGTTTACTGCGGCAGATACAGGCTTCTATGTGGGTGGTGGTGTCAACTTATCCATGATAGATCCGATAACCAGTGGTACTGATTTTGTGACAGACATTGACAGCGATGCAGGTTACAGAGTTTTATTTGGATATCGTTTTGGTACTAGATTGAGTGCAGAAATAAACTATGCAGATTTAGGTGATTCAAGCATTAATTTTGCTACAGAAGCCAATGCAGGGCTACTTGCCAGTGAAGTTGGCTATCAAGTGGCGACAATCGGTTTACATTATTATCCCTTTGGTAAAAGGGGTTGGTGGCTTCAGCCTTTTGTCGGAGGTGGTGGTCGCTATGGTATCAGCGATGATAATGGCATAGTTGATGTAGAAGTGACAGATGACTTCAACTATTACTATAGTGCAGGTTTAAAAGGGGTTTTGTCTGAACAATGGTCGTTGCGCCTGGCTTACAGTGATTATGCGACAGATACAATAGATGCAGCAGATGTTGCCTTATCGGCTATTTATACCTTTGGCAAACGCAAGGCTAAACCAACCAGAATTGCGCCCCTTGTTAGCTCTTTTCCACAAAGAAGCAAGTTTCCTGAGCGTGAACCACAAACTTATGTTGTAACCAGAAGAGAAGAACGGACTCAGCTTGCTCTAGAACCTGAACTAGCACCAGTTGTGGTTATTGATAACGATAATGATAATGATAATGATAATGATAATGATAGTGATGGTGATGGTGTTGCAAATAGTGTTGATAGTTGCCCACGCAGCCAATCCAATATTGGAGTTGATAAAGATGGCTGTTTTGACTTGCCTGTAATCTACTTTGCCGATGATCAAGCAGAAAATGAAAGCAGAAATGGTGTATTGATTGCTCAAGTTGCAGCGTTTATGGCAAATAATCGACAATTTAATTTAACCATACACGGTCATGCCAGCCGGCGCAGTGCTACAAGTAGCTACAGCTACAATAAGCGATTATCCAGACAAAGAGCACAGCGAATTCAAGGATTATTAACGCGAGCAGGCGTTAATCCATCAAGGTTGGCAATACAGGCACACAGTTGGGATGTTCCACTGTGTGATAATGCGACAGTTGAAGGCGAGAACTGCAACCGCCGTGTTGAATTTAGTAAAAACATAAGAACCACGCAAAATACGCCTCGTTTAGCTAACGAACCCCTTTGGGAAGAAGTTAAATAACACATAGATCCTATACATTTAATCATAGAGACACCACGACTGGTGTCTCTGTTTTGCCATAATATAATGCCAGAATGAAAAATAGCCTTGAACAACTTAAACAAATGACTACAGTTGTGGCCGATACGGGTGATTTTGCTAGCTTGAGCAAGCTGCAGCCTGTGGATGCTACTACGAATCCTTCATTAATTTTACAAGCAGCAAATAAGCAGGAATACCACAGTTTGTTGCAAACTGCTATTTCACAGGAACAACAATCTGATGATTTTAACCTTGTTGACAGGGTGTTGGTGTTATTTGGTTGTGAAATTCTGAAAGTTATTCCTGGTAGAGTTTCTACTGAAATTGATGCCGAATTATCGTACGATATTGATGCCAGTGTGCAGCGTGCTCGTCAAATTATCAGGCTGTATCGGCAATCCGGGGTAAGTTCCGAACGTGTATTGATTAAACTGGCATCTACCTGGCAAGGTATTCAGGCTGCTAAAATATTGGAGGAGGAAAATATTCACTGCAATTTGACTTTATTATTTTCACTGGTGCAGGCCAAAGCTTGTGCCGATGCAGGAGTAACATTAATATCGCCATTTGTAGGTCGAATACTTGATTGGTATAAACAACAATATCCAGAGCAAGATTTTAATAATGACAAAGATCCAGGAGTGATTTCGGTTAGCAAAATTTATCGTTATTACAAGCAGCAAGGCGTAAAAACTCAAATTATGGGTGCCAGTTTTCGCAACGTACAAGAAATCATTGAATTGGCGGGTTGTGATTTGTTGACCATTTCACCTGCGCTGCTTTCAGAATTACAAGCGATGGATGAAAAAGTGGAAGCCAAGTTGTCAGTGCCTATGGCTTTGACGGCTCCTCATGAAACAATTGATACTATTGATGAAAACAATTTTCACGATTTACTTGAGCAAGATATCATGGCAAGTGAGAAACTTGTTCAGGGAATAGAAAGTTTTGTTAATGACCAAAATAAATTGAAGACGTTATTGTCTGAAATTTAGGTTGTCGTTATAGTCTATTATCCAAATATGACTTTTAAGATCGTAATTTCGTTAACTACGCTATTGATAAGCGCTGTATTAATTGCCACTTGTGCGGTGACAAATACTCATTACTCTCAAACTTCCTCCGACCCCAATTTTAAGCAAGGCATTTATATCAATAATCATATTGAGCACCCCAACAAATCATTTTTCAGCTTTTTGCGACTGCGCCTGTTTGGTGATGAGAAGTGGGCTAATCATGAAAAGGCAGCAGCACTTATTCCTCAGAAAAAATTGGAATTGCATAAGGTAACGTATCCGCAAGCTACACAAGTCACCTGGTTGGGACATTCAACCTTTCTGATTCAACACCAGGGGTTAAATATTCTTACCGACCCGATATTTTCCAAACGAGCTAGTCCAGTGAGTTTTGCAGGGCCAAAGCGCTACACCCCCGTAGCAATGCCTATTGAAAACTTGCCGACCATAGATATAGTAATTATTTCTCATAACCATTACGACCATTTGGATGCGTGGTCTATTAAGCAACTAGGCAATAAACCCAAATATCTTATTCCCAGTGGGCTTGCTCCCTGGTTTAAACGCAAGGGTATTGACGCTGAGCAATTAATTGAGCGTCGTTGGTGGCAATCAGCTAGTGAAAGCCAGTGGACTATTACCGCTATGCCTAGTCAACATTGGTCGGCTCGAGGATTAAATGATCGCCACAAAACGCATTGGGCCAGCTGGTTTGTTGAATTGGAGGGCTTTAACTTATGGTTTGCAGGGGATACAGGATACAATGCCAAAGACTTTAAGGTTATTGGAGACTATGTTGCTGACCGAGGTTTCGAGCTTGATCTTGCCCTGATACCCATAGGTGCTTATGCGCCTCGTGATTTTATGCAAACCTATCATGTTAATGTGGAAGAGGCGGTAAAAATTCACCACGATGTGCAATCGCAATTAAGTATTGGTATGCATTGGGGAACCTTTCCTCTGACTGCTGAGTGGCCAATGGAGCCATTCGAGTGGTTAAATCAATTGCGTAATTCTGAAAAAATTAATTCCGACACTCAATTTATCACCTTGAAAATTGGTGAAACCCATACACTTTAATTTTTCTTTACCCCTCATAATAACCACTAAATGAGTGCTATAAATATTACCTGTTTCAAAGCCTATGATGTTCGCGGTCGTGTTCCCGAGCAATTGAATCAAGATGTAGCCTATCGAATTGGGCGCGCTACTGTTGAATATCTCAATGCTAAAAGCCTGGTGGTAGGGCATGATATTCGATTGACTAGTCACGAATTAACACAGGCTCTAATTCAGGGTATAGTTGATGCTGGGGCAGATGTTATCCATATAGGACAATGTGGTACGGAAGAAGTGTATTTTGGTACTTTTCACTTGCTCTCTGATGGCGGTATTATGGTTACTGCCAGTCACAATCCCATGGACTATAACGGTATGAAATTAGTGGCTAGTCAGTCCAAACCCATTTCTGGTGATTCAGGTTTGAACGATATTAAACAGCTTGCTGAACAAGGCGATTTTAAAGCGTCAAAGCAACAAGGTAAGGTTACCCTTCAAAATATTCGTTCTGATTATATCCAGCACTTGCTAAGTTATATAGATGTCAAAGCGTTAAAGCCATTAAAAGTAGTAGTTAATGCTGGTAATGGTGGAGCTGGGATTATTGTCGACCATATCGAAAGTCACTTGCCAGTTGAATTTATTAAGGTGAACCATGTAGCTGATGGTAATTTTCCCAATGGAATTCCCAACCCTCTATTAGTAGAAAATCGCCAATCGACTAGCGATGCAGTTATTAAACACAATGCCGATTTGGGTATCGCTTGGGACGGTGATTTTGATCGCTGTTTCTTTTTTAATGAGAAAGGTGAATTTATTGAAGGTTATTATATTGTGGGTCTATTAGCTGAAGCTTTTTTGTTAAAGCATTCAGGGGCAAAAATTGTGCATGACCCGAGACTGATTTGGAATACTATTGATATGGTTGAAGCTAATGGCGGTACAGCCATTGAATGTAAAACAGGGCATGCATTCATCAAAGAGCGTATGCGCCTTGAAGACGCGGTTTATGGAGGAGAGATGAGTGCCCACCATTACTTCAGAGATTTTGCTTATTGTGATAATGGTAATATTCCCTGGTTGCTGATGGTTGAGTTAATAAGCATGCGCAGTACCAGTCTGGCTGCAATGGTTGAAGATAGAATACAGCGTTTCCCTTGCAGCGGGGAAATCAATAATACTGTCAATGCACCTATTCAAATTATCCAGTCAATTGAAAAACATTACGCAAAACAGGCCAAATCTATAAGTCGTATTGATGGGCTTTCAATAGCGTTTGAGCAATGGCGTTTAAATGTTCGTATGTCTGGCACTGAACCTGTGTTGAGATTGAATATTGAGTCGAAAGGAAGTCAGCAATTAACGCGGGAAAAAACTCAAGAAGTATTGGATTTGATAAAATGTTATGATAGAGTGCAAGGTTACGTTCGTACTCCGCTCATCGATAATAATTCATAAAACCCCATCAGATTCTTGAGTTGAAGATTTTATATATTGAAGATCATACGATGATTAGGGAATCGTTCATATCTAACCTGAAATCTATTGATGATTCAATCGTAACTTATGAAGCGGGCTCTGTAACCGATGCTGAAAAATATAGAGGGAAGTCCATTGATGTGATTTTACTGGACTATTATTTGCCTGGTGTTAGTGGTGTAGAAGCTATAAAACGCTTAAAAATAAGCTTTGGTGGTGCGAAAATAATGATATTGTCTGGTTTGGATGACGAGTCACTTATTACACAATGCTTTATTCAAGGGGCCAGAGGTTATGTAAACAAGCGCAGCAAATTTGCAGTTGTATTCAGTGCCTTGCAAATTGTGGTTAATGGAGAAATTTATTTGCCTAGTGAATTTCAACGTATTGGCACTATAGGTGAGACCATTAAAACTTATGATTACCACCCAATGTTAAACCGTTTATCGAAGGGGCAAAAAAAAGTTTTTATCCTGGGAATGTACTATGGGATGCAAAACCAGGCCATAGCAGATTCCTTGGGGATAGCACTCAATACTGTTAAAAACCAGCTTAGTGAAGCCTACAGACGTCTGGGAGTATCGTCGCGCAAACAGGCGCTTCTTTTGATGGAAAAAATAAAAGGCTCCTATCAGATTTAGTCTATTGTGCTGAATGCAGTTTAAGAGAAATTTTATTAAAACTGATAGGAAAATAGCCTTTGTTTTTTGCTTGTTATTGCTGTTCGGGCTGGCAGATGTGCAAGCGCAATTTAGCAAGCAAACCCTGTTGCGTATTGATGATGACGAGATACTCAATACTCGGTTTCCTGTAATGCCCTATGGGTTGCTGCAAATTTCGGACAATGTAAAATATATTTTTTGGTTTGCTATGGAACAAGGTCAATTAATTTTGTTAGAAAAGCGCGATTTAGACTATATTTCTCTTGACACTTACGACATATCCATAGGCAAGCGTGGTTATGACAAATTTTATGAAGGCGATAAAAAAACGCCAATGGGATTGTACTATTTCCAAAAATTTAAAACCGATCAAGAGTTATCTGATTTCTATGGAATTGGTGCCTATCCCATTAATTACCCGAATGAATATGATTTATATCGCAAACGTACTGGCTCTGGCATTTGGCTTCATGGGCTGCCTAAAGGTATTGAGCGTAGACCATTGCGAGATAGCGATGGTTGCATGGTGGTGTCAAATGAGCATTTGGAGTTATTAAAAAAATACATTATTCCAGGTAAAACTTTAGTCATTAATCAAAATTATTTTCAGTGGGGTTCACCTAACAAAATGCAACAAATGCGAGAAGAACTTACAAGGGCAACAAATGAGTGGAAAGCGGCGTGGAATGCCGTAAATACAAAGCGATATTTAAGTTTTTATTCTCAAAAATTTAATAATTTAAGTAAAAATTATGCCGCATGGGCAAGGCATAAAAACCGGGTAAATCAACATAAAAAATGGATTAATGTCAGTGTCGATAATATCAATATGGTTCTCTATCCTGGCACGGATGATATTGTACAAATTGATTTTGACCAGGACTATTCAAGCAGTAATTACAGCTCCAAAGGCAAGAAAACACAGTTGTGGCAAAAAGAAGACGATGGAGTGTGGCGAATTATATTGGAAACCTCCAGTTAGGACAGGAAATTAACGTGCCAGTATGAATAATATAAAAATATCACCTACATTGTCAGAAAAAAAAGCCAGGCGCAAAAAAAAGCTTTTAGGGTTATTGGCACTAGTGCTAATTGTATTCCTGTTGTTTCCCCAAAGGGATGTAAGGGAATATACAGAGCCAAAACCAGAGCAATTAGCATCGCCCATTTTGCCCGCCGAAGATAGGAGTGACAGTTCCGATACGCAACCAGTTATACATGAAACGCCTGTCCAAACAACGGCGATAACTCATGCAACTGATACAATAGAAAAAAATGTTGTTATCTCTAAAGCCGAAACAGAAAGCGTAACAGTGATAAACACTGATGCTGAATTGTTTAGCGCGGAAATAAATGAAACAGTTGGGATTAAACAATCGTTAGCTGATGCAGTTGCTGGGTTGTGTACGAAAGTAGGCAATAAATTAGGTAGTGTCAGCATCGAAGATTGTAATGAGCAGGGACTAAAGGCTTCAGGCTACTGGACCGATGAAGGTAACCCTTTAGCCTTTAAGAATTATCTTCCCATAGCCAATAAACGGGTGCTCGGCAAAGTCTTGATCATAGGTGGCATTCACGGTGATGAGTACTCTTCCATCTCCATTATGTTTAAATGGATGAAGATTTTGGATCAACACCACAGTGGCATTATTGACTGGAGGTTTATCCCCGCAGCCAATCCAGATGGGCTGTTTAAAAAACCGGCGACCAGGCAAAATGGTAATGGTGTTGATTTGAATCGAAATTTCCCTTCTAAGGATTGGAACGAATTGGCGTTAAAATATTGGAAAAACAACGCTGGTAGCACAGCGCGGCGCTACCCTGGCAGAGCGGCAATGAGTGAAACGGAAACACAATGGCTGGTAAAAGTCATTGACGAATACAATCCTGATATCGTCGTTTCAGTTCATGCACCTTATGAACTGTTAGATTATGATGGACCTGATAATCCACCTTCTCAAATTGGCAACTTATATTTGAGCCAGTTAGGCGTATTTCCTGGTAGTTTAGGTAATTATGGAGGTGTTGATTTGGGCAAGCCTATCGTCACTCTGGAACTTCCATCTGCAGGTATTATGCCGCCGCGCAGTGAAATTAATAAAATGTGGGTTGATTTAGTGCGCTGGCTGTTAGATAAATTACAAACCATTGAAAATTAAAATATGAATCATTACGACAACTATATAGCCGGACAGTGGATTGGAAGTGAGCATCGCATCGACAATATTAATCCTTCTGATATCAGCCAAAATTTGGGTATGGTGGCTCAGGCCAGGGTTGAAGATTTGAACAAAGCAGTGGAATCCGCTAAAACGGCGCAATTAGAGTGGGCAAGATCACCTTTGGAAACAAGGCAACGTGTGTTGCATAATATTGGTGAAACCATGATACAGCGCGCCGAAGCGATAGGCAAAATTCTTTCACTGGAAGAGGGTAAACCACTGGCAGAAGGTCGTGGTGAGGTTTATCGAGCAGGGCAATTTTTTACCTATTATGCTGCTGAAGTGCTTCGGCAAATAGGCGATTTGGCTGATTCGGTCCGACCAGGGGTCGAAGTCATGGTGCAGCGTGAACCTGTGGGTGTTGTTGGAGTTATTGCCCCCTGGAATTTTCCCATTGCTATTCCTGCATGGAAAATAGCACCGGCATTGGCATTTGGCAATGGTGTTATTCTAAAACCTGCCAACCTTGTTCCAGCCAGTGCCGTGGCATTGATGCAGATTATTGCTGATCAACCAGAACTACCCAAAGGATTAGTAAATTTAGTGATGGGTTCAGGTTCAGCTATCGGAAATGCGATGAGTTGTCATGCGGATATTGACGCCATTACGTTTACTGGTTCATTAGATGTTGGTAAGCAGATTGCATCCTCAGCTGTGACTAATTTAACCAAAATTCAAATGGAAATGGGTTCTAAAAATGCGCTTGTAGTGATGGACGATGCGAATATGGATACCGCCATAACTTGCTCATTGGGGGGTGCATTTGGTGGCACAGGTCAAAAATGTACGGCTTCGTCACGTCTGGTGGTTCACGAGGCGGTACATGATGAATTTGTTGAAAAACTGGCACAAGGTGCTGATGCAATGGTAGTTGATCATGCGCTTAAAGAAGGTACTCAACTTGGACCAGTGGTTAGCAAAACACAATTGCAGCAAAATCAAAACTATTTGCAAATTGGTAAGCAAGAAGGGGCTAATTTACTCTGTGGTGGCGATGTTGTCAGTCGTGATACTGAAGGTTATTATATGACGCCAGCCATCTTTACCGAAACCGGCAATTCCATGCAAATTAACCGCGATGAAATTTTTGGTCCCATTGCATCAATTATCAAAGTTTCATCCTATGACGAAGCGTTGGCTACGGTTAATGACACAAGGTTTGGTTTGTCATCAGGTATTATTACTCAGTCGCTAGCTACTGCTACGCACTTTCGACGCAATGTTAAAACTGGTTGTGCTATGGTTAATTTACCCACTGCGGGAACGGACTATCATGTGCCATTTGGTGGGCGAGGTGACTCGAGCTATGGTGTGCGTGAACAAGGGCAATACGCTGTTGAATTTTATACTACCATTAAAACCAGCTATATTTCAGCCTGATCGAGTTATGAGTTACCGAATTGACTGCTTGCAATACGCTAACTGGAGTGAGCGCATCTTTCAACAAATGCGTGAAGGCAAGGTAGACGCGGTACATGTTACCATTGCTTACCATGAAAATTTTCGGGAAACTGTTGCTAATATGGAACAGTGGAATCGCTATTTCGAACGTTTTTCTCACTTAATTATTAAAGGTCACTCAACAGCAGACATAGACTTAGCCCAACAGACAAATCGCACTGCGATATTTTTTGGTTTCCAAAACGCATCACCTATGGAAGACGATATTGGACTGGTTGAAATCCTGCACAGCTTGGGCGCGCGCTTTATGCAACTAACTTATAACAACCAATCGCTATTGGGAACGGGTTGCTATGAGTCTGTTGATTCGGGTATTACGCGTATGGGTAAAGAAGTTATTGCCGAAATGAATCGTGTGGGTTTAGTAGTGGATATGAGTCACTCTGCGGAATTATCAACATTACAGGCGATTGAGATGAGTCAGCGTCCTATCGTTATTTCTCATGCAAACCCTGCATTTTGGCATCCTGCAAAACGTAATAAGTCGAATCAAGTGTTAAGGCAATTAAGTGAGTCAGGAGGTATGTTAGGGCTTTCGTTATACCCTCATCATTTACGTGATGGAAGCGCTTGTACCTTACAAAGTTTCTGTCAAATGGTCGCCGACACAGTGGAATTAATGGGCATTGAGCATGTGGGTATCGGTTCAGATTTATGTCAGGATCAACCCGATTCGGTTGTAGAGTGGATGCGAGTGGGTCGCTGGACAAAAAAAATTGACTACGGCGAAGGTAATGCTGACGCAGCAGGTTTTCCACCTATGCCCAGTTGGTTTAAAGACAATCGACATTTTGATAATATAGCAAACGGTTTGTTAGAGAAAGGGTTTAGCCCTGAAGAGACCGATGCAGTTATGGGTAATAATTGGTATCGGTTTTATGCAGACAACTTTTGCCCAGAAAGCTAAAACGCGAGTATTAAGGTCGGCTAATGATGTGATGCGTCTTGAGCGTATGGGTTGCGCTCACCAATCACGTCTATCTTTTATGCGCCAATTATTGCGCCGTGCATCCAACGAACAATGGCAATTTCAGCGTACTCAATGGCAGATTAATTCCAATGGTGTTGGTCATGCTGTTTACCAGGTTTACACGGGAGAGCGTTATTATTCTTTGCTAGCATTTAGTCACGACTTGTTGCCTGAACAACGCTCGGACCGGGTTATAGCAACAGCGTGGGATGCAACATTTACACTGTTTGATGGTAAACCCTCAACAGAAGATATTAGTCGTTTAAAAGCCAATGTACCTCTTCAGGAAGCAGGCAGAATAAGTGTCAGTGAATTAACCTTATCAAGAGCTAACCGCTCGGGGCGCCTATTTACTCATGTAGTGGATTGCCTGTCTCAAGGACAACAGCCAGAACTTGAAAGAGTCGAGGCAACTGGGTACTTAATGCGTACTACTGCTGTTTATGGTTCTGGTAAATTTGGCGCAGCAGACTATGAATTAATTCAAAATCGCGCTGAATTTCAATCTCCGTTTCAGGTGGAGTTATTAACTGTGTATTTAATACGCTTGTTCAGTATTGATATTGTTGAACACCTTGCTTGTGTGACCAGCCATCAAGCGGTTGCGCTATCTCCGCAAATACGCCGTATTTTAGGCATCGGTAATTCAACAGGTTTGGGAATGGCTCCCTATTTGATTAACCATCCTCAATTACTACACAACTGGATAAACGCCAGAGAACAGGCATTGCGCAATGTGCGA
This sequence comes from Pseudomonadales bacterium, assembly GCA_965204215.1. Classification (GTDB taxonomy): domain Bacteria; phylum Pseudomonadota; class Gammaproteobacteria; order Pseudomonadales; family GM7GCV1; genus CBDBDZ01. Next base: position 967,020 of record CBDBDZ010000013.1, read on the forward strand.
TGTATTCAAAAGGCAAGTGAGAGCGAAGTTGCGACATTTAAAGCCTTGCTAAAACGTACCCTATATAACAATACGTTGTGGTATAGCGAACACGCGATACAAAAACAAAAAATTGAGCAGTTGTCAAGTGATGGTCAGCGGTTTTTATCTTATATTAAACATTTGGATTTTTCTCAAGATTATGTCTGGGATAACATCTATCACTATTGTGCGGATAATCTGTCGATGGAAGCTCAAGAGCAATTGAATATGTTGATGTTGGAACCTTATGCCGAGAGGGTTGATCATTTTGGCGAAAGTATGAGTGCTGACAATCAATGCCAATTATTTGCTAAATCGCTAATTCAAGGTACAGTAGAGTCCATGATTGCTCAAATAGAAACCTACTGTGATTGGGCGCTTGATGATACAGCAGATTCAGAGCAATACTGGTATGTGTCGGAAAACAAACTGGAACCACGTTTTGGCAAGCATATTCACGATGAAATTGCAGTGCTACCGTTAAATATTAAACAACAGATCAACACCTTTCACCAACAGTTATTAAGGGTAGATACATCGCTGCTATTAGCTGAATTTTTATTACTGCGGCCTCAGTTTCGCTTTATTGCCCAGCGTATTGCGCGAGTACCACTGTCACCTTACAGGGAAGTTCGCGATAATGTTGCCAGTAGTCACACCATGCCGATTGATCTGCTGCGGTTAAAATTATCATTTTTTGGTGCAACAAAATTTGACCCGAGGTCGGACAGATGGGTGCGAATTAATATGTTTCAATATGCCCCTTTCCCTCACGAACTAGACCAGTCAAATGATGATTGGGTTTTTCCTGAACTTCAATAAGACTTATGCAATCGTTATCATTAAATGAATTTAATACTTTATTAAAACGCGCTGCAAGAGGGGTGGGCATGGAATGGGGCTATGCAGAAATGTTTGCTCAATTATGCATCATGTTGATTAAGCAACCTTTAATGGGAAACGTAGAACAAAGTAAAATTGTGAATTATTGTGTGCTCTTTTTACAGCAATTGAATCAAACACCAGCATGGTTTGTAGCGCCAGATGCAACCCAAATTCACCAGGGATTGTTGACAGTTGGAGTTGAGAAAAGAGACAAGGACAAGGTATTAAACCCTGTTATTGTCGCTTGCATTTTGAGCGATTTTGAATGGAAAAATACATCATTGAAGATAACTAACATTGGCTTTCCTGCGCTTTTATTACCTATTGTTCACCAATATATAGGTGAAGTAGATGCAAAGCAGTGGGCAGAGGTTAAACTGTCCGATATGATTATTGACTTTTGTGCTACATCGAATATTAAAAGAGATAAACCATCAACAGTAAGCCGTGTTTTTATAAGTAAAGATGAATTGAACCAGTTAAATCAATTAATGTTACAAATGTGTGTACCAGAGTCTGAGCTAAGCTTGAAAGACGCTGGCTCATAATTTGAGATAATATGTCTGTTAAACCACCTTCAACTCGCCGACGAGCCTTCATTCTATGCAGTATTGGACTGGTTTATTTTATTAATGTCTTTGCGCTATCATCCATTAATATCGCCATTCCTGCTATAGCTGATGAATTCAAAGTATCGGCGCTGTTGCTAAATTGGACAGGTATGATTTTCTTGGTGTCGATGATGATGTTCACCCTACCCATAGCCAAGTTGGCAAATGGTATAGGGCGACGAACTATTTTTATTATGGGTATGATTGTTTTTATAGTGAGTAGCGTTATTAGTGTGGTGGCAGACTCGATTTACATGGTGCTTGCTATAAGGTTTTTCCAGGGAGTAGGTTCAGCGGCCTTATTTTCCAGTGGTTTAGCCATTATTGCAGCCATCTATCCTGAGGGAGAAAAAGCTGGAGCCATAGGCATTATCAATACTATGGTCTACACAGGGATGACCCTAGGGCCTATGCTTGGCGGTTGGATTTTACAATTATACAACTGGCGAATATTAATGGCATTACCTGCTATTGTTGTGCTGTTGTCTTTGTTCGCCTTTATGGTTTCTGTTAATCAAAATCGCAGAACATTAGCCGAATCCATTGATTGGATAGGCACAACGATTTGGTCGCTGGCTTTATGGGTCATTTTCTTAAGCATATCGTTGCCTATATCAATGTTAACCTTGGTGGGTTTAACTCTGGGTATTGGTTTATTGATAGTCTTCGTTAAGCAACAGAATCGCAGTAATAACCCTTTAGTTAATTTGGAGCGATTGAAAAAAAATAAATTATTTAATCGTTCCATTCTCGCTTCTATATGTAGTTATGCGGGTAATTATTCGTTAATTTTTTTATTGAGCTTATATTTGCAATATATTATCCAACTAGACTCATTACAGGCGGGTAAAATATTGGCAGTGCAAGCCTTGCTAATGGCGCTACTGTCTTCAATGGTTGGCAAATTATCTAATCGTTTTGGTACCGCTAACATGGCAATTAGCGGCTGTGTTTTTATGGTTTTAGCTTACTTTGTGCTATCTCGATTGACGATGGAAAGTAGCGTAATGATTGTGATTACTGGTCTAATCCTGAATGGTTTTGGTTTTGGGTTATTTAGTGCACCAAATAATACCATAGCTATGGAGGCCGTTCCTGCTGAACGCTTGAATATAGGTTCAGCGCTGGTTAATTTGGCTCGAAATATTGGCAGTACCATGGGTATGGCTGTTGTATTGTTGTTGACTTCTTTTTATTTAGGGAGAGCAGTTATCAATGAAAGTAATTTGCCTGATTTGATGAAGTTGATTCAAACGGCAATGTTTATTTCTATGGCTTTTTCATTAATCGCGTGTTACTTTTCTTACAGTCGCAAAAATATGCAATAGAGAGCTTTGCGTAATGTGACGAACGGTAACTCGGTCGCGAACCATTGAAATACAAGAAAATTCGCATATTTTATTGCCATTTTTAAATGGTTACCAAAATAGGTAATTAAAAAATTAAGATTATTAGTCATCATATAGTAAAACGAAAAAATCGATTTTTTTTGACAAACTAGCTATCAGCATATATAATTAACCTATGATTAATTGTTATGAATTTAAGGAGCTTCAAACTTGATCAAGTTATTTAGCTTCGGGGAAAGCCTTGGTGTCGCTGACATTAGCCCATTTGTTTTAAAAATTGATGCTTACATGAGGATGGCAGGAATCGATTTTGAATCTTCTCCAGATTTTAATAACCTCATGAAAGCGCCTAAAGGCAAGCTGCCATATATCGACGATGAGGGGGTTATTGTCTCTGACTCGTTTTTTATAATAAGGCATCTCAAAAAGAAATATGGTGTTTCGCTCGATCAGCACCTTACTGATGAGCAGAAAGCAATATCTAAGTTGATAATAAAATCGTTAGATGAGAATTTTTATTGGTGCCTTATATATTCTCGTTGGATAAACAATGACACATGGCCAACGATTAGAAGCACACTTTTTGGTGATATGCCGTTTCCACTAAAATATGTTGTTCCTTCTGTCGCCAGAAAAGGGGTAAAAAGTGCTTTTATTAAGCGTGGAATGGGGAAGCATAGCGACTCGGAAATATTGGAAATTGCAGAAGATACACTCCAAAATTTATCAGTGATGTTGTCTGATAAAACCTATTTTTTCGGCGATTCGCCGAGTACTTTGGATGCAGCTACGTATGCTTTTTTAGCCCAAGTTACATTAGCTGAGCTAGATAACTCCCTCAATGAGTTAGCGCGAACATTTGAGAACTTGGTAAGCTACTGCGAAAGAATAACGACAGAGTACTATCGATAATTCATAACAAGCGGCTGCAGCGAACAACCCTTATACCAAAGTTAAAATTTTGTCATAAGGGTCGTCGCTGACCCGCAACCCGTTATATTCATTACTAGAGAGATATCTATGTTCAAAATTAAAAGTGTAGTTTTCTGTATTTTTATGGTTTGTTCTTTTAATTCGTATGCAGGGTGGTCAACTACCATGGATGCTAAAGTTGTAAAAGTTACTGCACACGTCGATAGATATATTATTCATACAACAATTACGGATGCTAACTGTAATGGTAAATTCTATTGGTTAACCACAACAGAAACATCGAAAGAAATGCTATCAATGGCAATGATGGCTTTGGCTAGTCAAATGACTGTGGCAGTGGTATATGACGAAAACCCTACAAGTTGTAGTTGGGCTGGTGACTTCATGACTCATATATCTGTTGCCCAATAAGAAATATAATAAACCGAAGCAACAGATTTATTTAAGGTCACACCTTAATTAAACTGCTGTTCGCAGTGTTATACGAAAATATATACCGGAACTAAGAGTAAATAGAAATGGAAAATATACAAACTATCACAACTTTTTTAGGTTGGTGCTCTATCGTCACTTTAGGTATATATTTATTTACTGTATTAGCTTTAATGGGCTTTAGAGACCCTGTCAAAAAAATACATTCAAAACTTTCTGGCGTTCCAGGTGATAAACTAGATGAGCTGTATTTTAATTATTTAGCAAATTTCAAATTAGCTTTAATTATTCTAAATGTAGCGCCTTATGTAGCACTGAAACTTATGGCATCGTAACTTACGTATAACAAGTTTAGGCAGCCTCGCCCTTCAGGCTGGACTGCCTTTCCGTCACTTGGTTTGTGTAGATTTTACCTTTTAGCACAAACCAAGTGCCAAAAAGTCAGCCGCTGCTAAAGGCGTTAAACACTGACGCTTGCGCGTCAGTGTTTAATGGGTTGCGTGTTTCCACTCGCCTGTTTTCGCCGCGCAAGCGCGGCTTAACAAGCGGCTGCAGCGAACAACCCTTATACCAAAGTTAAAATTTTGTCATGAGTGTCATGCACCAAATTTATTCTTATTATCGTTACTGTTTGTTCCAATGTATACAAATATGTGGACTGACGAATAGTTCATATAAAACACTTTCTACGCTAACAGTTATTGTGTTTTATCATACTATAATGGTTCCATGAATATATTCAAAAACGAATTACAGAAAGGTAATATTGCGAAGTACAGCTATGATATTTCAAAAATACTATTAGCGATTGTCGTGTAACTCCGCTGGTTCAAAAAGGGTTATCGAATTATTATTTGATTTTTGGAGGTTTACTTATGTCACTCATATTTCTTTAGGTAGGGCATCGTATTGATGGTACCGAGGTTTAAAAATGTCTATGTTTGCCGTTGCCCTTTTGTCTGTTGGTGCTATTGGTGTGTTACTTTTAATATTAACAATTCTCCACAAACCGCAGTCAACAGCAAAAAATTGACTGGTATCAATGCGCCTAACAAGTAGCTCTAGCGGACGCGCTAAAGCGCGCTCGCTGAGCTAAGCGTTGTGTTGCTGGGAAGTATATGAAACTTACGAAAATAAAATACAATGACTTAAGTTCAAAGCAGAGAGAAATATATAATTTTCAAAAGCTTGCTTCGGTATTGGCAGATTGAGACCTTTGCAATAAAATTCTTTTACGCTCATACTGCGTTTTTTTGTCTCAAATGTTCATTTATTATCAGTAAACTCCGATTTTCCATGCGAAAATGCCTTGCCTGAGAGCAAGATTTTTTGCAAAGACCTCAGTTCATAGTAAACCTTATAATAATACTTTCAGTTTTTTGTGATTAACGCTCAATCTTCTAACTATCGAAACATCGCATTGATATTATTAATGCTTGTATATGTTTTTAACTTTGTCGATAGAACCATTATTGGTATCTTGTCGCCCTATATTAAAGATGATTTAGATTTAACCTATGAACAATTAGGGCTACTCAAAGGTTTTGCTTTTGCGTTATTTTATACGGTAGTAGGTATTCCCATTGCCTGGTTGGCCGACAGGTATAATCGTGTTCGCATTGTGGCAATATCATTGACTTTGTGGAGTTTTTTTACAGCCTTATCTGGTGTTGCTACCAATTTTTTTCAAATGGCTATAATGCGCGTTGGGGTAGGGGTAGGAGAAGCTGGTGGCAGCCCGCCGTCACATTCTATTATTTCCGATTTATTTCCTGCCAGCGAGCGAGCCAGAGCGCTAGCCATCTATTCAATGGGTATTCCTGTAGGTGTTATGTTTGCTTATTTTGTCGCTGGTGCTATGGTGGAAACTTACGGCTGGCGTAATACATTTATTGTATTGGGAGTGTCTGGTATTGTGTTGGCAGTTATTGTTGCACTACTTTTGAAAGAACCTGTTCGCGGTCAATCCGAAGCTGTTGATAACGTTGATGCCAATACCTCTGAAGTTGCTAAAGGTTATCAAACAGTAAGTTTAGCAACCGCATTTAAGCATATGTTAAGCATTCCTTCCTGGTGGGCAATGTGCATGGGCATTACTTGGGTTTCATTTATGGCGTATGCCGTTTCAACCTGGCATATGGACTACTTAAAGCCTTCTTATCCCGATATTGATTTTGCAGTTTTAACGACTATTTTAGGGCTGTTAAACGGTTTAGTGTATGCCTTGGGGACTTATCTGGGAGGGCATATAACCGACAAACTCGCAAAACGCGATATCCGAACTTATGGCTATGTGCCTGCCACTGCCGTATTATTGGCGTTTCCTGCTGTTATTGGTGCTTTTTGGATAGAGAGCATTACCATACACTTTGTATTAAGCGGTGTGTATTTGTTTTTAATAGGCATGTATTTAGGGCCAAGTTTTTCAATTGCTCAAAGTCTTGCACCCGTCCAGATGCGCGCTATTTCAACCGCTCTATTTTTCTTAATATTAAATTTAATTGCATTGGGGGGAGGTCCCACAACTGTCGGCTTTTTGGCGGGTTGGTTTGAAGCGGAGCACGGTCAAATTCATGCAGTGCGTTTGGCGTTAACTATTGTCAGTGTCAGTATGCTTATTTCTGTTGTCAGTTTTTGGATGGTCTCACGCTATTTGCCTAAAGATTGGAATGCAGTTCAAAATAGCTAGTTAATTCGACATGAAAATACCGAACAAATATGTGGCACAAGGAAGTGCCGTTGACGAGTGATAGCTCGGTCGTGAACCTTTGAAATATAAGAAAATTCGCAATATTTCAAGGGTGACAAATAAAATACGCAGGAGCGATATTTTATTGCGAGGTTAATAATAACGATTTAGCTTCCAGGCGGCATAAGCTCCAATGAGACCACAACTTGATATCAATACAAAGTAAATGGAGTATGCCGTTTTCTCTGGGTAGAGAGTCAATAAATTACTGTATATCAAAGGCAAATAAATATCAGGCGCATAGCCTATTAGTGACATAAACCCAATTGCCATGCCCTTGGCGGTAGCAGGGATGTCGCAGGCCTCTAAAGTACTCCAATAAATACCTCGAATAGCATAGGTAATTAAGCCAATTGCCATTACCAGAGCAATAATAATATTGCTTGGGGTTTGACTGGTTAATAGTACAATACTAAGCAGGGTTGCGCTACCTGTTATCAGCATCCACATTAACACCCTTTCACACTGAAAGCGATCGCCAATAAAACCAGCGGCAACAGCTCCAATAGGACGCATCCACAATTTAGCGACTGTAATTGTACCTACCGCTACAGCTGATAATTGTAAACTCCCTTGCAAATAAGCTGAAAAAGAATAGGTCGCCCAAAATAATTGATAGCCACATAAAAGGCATATAGCAGCAAGCCACAAGCGTTTATTGCCAATAACCTGTTTGAAAGTGGCAATATCAGAGCGTTCAGATTTTATATGTGTATCAGTGTTTGTGGTGTCAATGTCTCCCAGGGTAAAGAATACCAGAGGTGTCATCACAAGCATAAAGCTCACATACATATAGATAACATTTTGCAAGCTATTAGATACATTGGTTTCATCGCTATTGAGTAATAGCGCAAACAGACCGACTGCCAGTGTTGCTAAAATCGCTTCTACTAGCCCTCTGCCACCGTCTAACAGGCCAAAAAACCGGCCTTGCTCATCAGGCTTTGCTAGCAGGTTGACGCTTTTAATCAATGATGCCCAAAGTGCTAAACCAGTGGTGATACCCCAGCCCAGAAAAATGAGTTTTACCGAGAAAAAGTCAGGGTAACTGGCAAACCAAATGCCCAGTAATGCAGTACCTGATAATGAGACTGAAATTAAATAGCGTGCACTAATTCGATCAGCTATCCAGCCGCTGGGAAGATAGGTTACTACAAACATTATGCCCAGTAGTGAGTAGCATTCACCGAGTTGAGACGATGTTATTCCAAGTGATTGAACCAGAGATAGTTCAAAATTTTGACGCAAATAAACTAGTGGAAAAACTGCTCCTGAGCCTAAAACAATAACCAGTAATTGAAAATATCGATACCAATTTTTTCGGTTGACAATATGGGAAGAGGACATAGGATAGTAGCGAATAACGTCTTTAAACCCAAATTATGTATTAGAAAGCGTGGCGAAGGCAAAAATGGCAATAAAACAGTGGCTCACGCAAGAAAAATAAGCGTAAACATAGCAGGGCTATAGAGAGCATTATTTTTCGAGCAAGCTGATGTTTTTGAAGTCATTTTCGGATGTAGTAGACTTCTAATACATAATTTGGGTTAAAACCTTATAATATTACGAAGTGCATTACCAGCAACTACTTCATCAATGGCGATATTAATTTGCTCCAGAGGATAGCAATGGGTGATTAGCTCGTCCAGCTTTAGAGAGCCGTTTTGGTATTGTTCAATTAACATGGGTATATCTCTATCAATAATGGTATCGCCCATTTTACAGCCCAATAATTTTCTGCCAGTAGTAAGACTGTGAGAATCAATACTAAAGACTTTATCATCGTCGGCAGGCATACCTACAATAACGCTGGTACCGTATTTATGAATCATCTCTAATGATTTAGAGAACATTTCGCGATTTCCAGCGGTGACAAATACATAGTCTAAGCCGCTTTCGCATAATTGGAGTACTGCTTTTACAGGGTCTTGGCGCCGACTATTAATCACAGCAGTTGCCCCTAACTGTTTGGCAGTGGTTAATTTAGCGTCAATAATATCAATAGCGATAATTTTTTTTGCGTTGCGTTGAACGGCTGCTTGAATGGCGTTTAGACCCAAACCGCCAGTACCAACAATCGCAACATTAGCACCTTTTGGAATGTCGGCAACATTCACCACAGCACCATGACCAGTTAAAACGGAGCAACCCAATAGTGCCGCACTGGCTTTGGGAATGGTATGAGGAATGGCAACTACCTGGCTGTGGTGTACCACGCAATGCGTGGCAAACGCAGCGGTGCGAAACCCCTGCTCAATCACTTCTCCATCCATAGTTGAAAGTGGTGAAGGACTGGAATCTAATGCATCGCAACAAACAGGGTGTTGCTCTTTGCAAGCTGGGCAGTGACCACAGGAGCGAATTAACGTCACAACTACTGAATCATTCACGGCGATTTTATCAACATTTTTACCTTTATCAATAACAGTGCCAGCAGCTTCATGCCCAACCACAAAGGGTTTGCCAGAACTGACCCAGTTACCTTTAATTTGTGTAATGTCGCTATGGCAAATTGAGCAAGCATCTATTTTAACTCTGACTTCATCGTCATCAGGAGGAGATAATTGCAATTGCTCAATGCCAAGAAGCTCTCCCTGTTTTCGACAGACAGCGGCTTGGATATTAATTGGTTTCATAAAAGGTTAGCGATTGTGGGCATATTTAAAAATTCTAATGCATAATCTGGATTAAATGGTAACGCTTTAAGTGAAAGTGTTATGATATTGTTGGTTCCGCTATGGTGGGTGTCAAACACTATTAAGATTAAGGTAGCGCAATAGGGTGATAATGCGGATTGTCACGGTGTTTCCTGGAATGGTACTGCAAAAAACCTGTAGACAGTACAAGGCCTAAAATTAGTCCAATGAGTACATTAAAGTCACTTTCAAAAAAGCTACTAGCTACTCCTGCCATAATAAGCATTAACAAAAGGGGTACAATATAGAGCAAGAAGGCACTTTTGACGATTATATTTTCTTCAATACCGTATTTGATTTGTTGTCCAATATGGTAAGTTTGAATGAAAGAAGGGTTTTGCAATACTCTGACGCGATGACTTTTCCCTGATAATTTAGTCATAATGCCAGTGCCGCAACCACTGTTGACAGCGCAGTTTCCGCAGGAAGTGGTCTGAACACTTTCTACCCAGAGGCAGTCAGGTTCAATAGCGATAATGGTACCTTGCTCAATATTCATAACACCATTGTAATCAGGTGTTAATGTAATGCAACTTCAAACGGTAATTGGCTGGTAATTTCAGCTTCTCTATCAAGTAATTCGTCCAGACGGTGGTGGACAAGTTGCTGGTTGAAATAGTATTTTGCCAAATCGACAAAGACATTATTATGACGCTTTTCTGACTCGGTAATGATGCTATAAAAGCGTTTGAGTTTAGAGTCTGTTAGTGCGTCTGCAATTAAGCCAAAGCGTTCTGCGCCTCGAGCTTCAATAATTCCTGCGACAAGTAGTCTGTCCAGCATGTAATTATCATAATTCAATTGTGCATTTTTATTGCGAATGAGTTTGCGTACTTGTTCGATATAAACATCTTTTCTGTCAGCTTTTAGTTCTAGACCGCGTTCATAAATTATTTTGATAACATCGCGGTAATGATTGAGCTCTTCTACTGCCAAATCGGCCATTGCCAGGACAAGCTTGGCTTTGTCCGGGTAATGAGAAATTAGTGAAACTGCCATACCAGATGCCTTTTTTTCGGCGGCGGCATGATCGGGGAGAAATTCATCAATATTATTGACAATTAATGTTGTCCAGTCGGGTGAAGTTATATAGCGGAGAATAATAATTTGAGAGTTTTGCATAGTTACTGCGCTTGTCAATACAGCGTTAAATTTTCACTCAAAATGCTCATTTACTGCCAGTAAACTCCGCTTTTTCGTTCAAATTTGTCTTGTCTTGACATCGCTCGTGACATTATGCAAAGCTCTCAATTTTTATAATTATCGTGGAGTTAGCCTAGAGCCTGACTTAATATTGATATAAGCACTAGTTACAGACTGTAGCCACTTTCGTCGTGAAGTACATGGTCTAAACCTTCAGTTTCTTCTTCACTGTTAACTCGCAGTCCAATAAGTTTGTCTATTATTTTTAATAATACCCAGCTGATAATTGCTGTATAGGCAATGGTGCTGACAATACCAATAAATTGAGTTTGTAGTTGAGATGACATATTCATGTTTTCCGCATAACCGAAGCCACTAAATATTCCTAAGTTGTCAGAAGCAAATACAGCGACAAGAATACTGCCTAAAATACCGCCAACACCGTGTACAGGAAATACATCTAACGAGTCATCAATTTTTAGATGTTGCTTGATATATTGAGTGGCAAAGTAACAAACAATGCCGGCACTTAAACCAATAACGAGTGCACCAGCAGGGCCTACAAAACCAGAGGCTGGGGTAATAGTGCCAAGACCCGCAACCATACCAGTAATAATACCTAATACTGATGGTTTACCGTGTCGAATCCATTCCATTGCTGCCCAGGAAAGAGAACCAGCAGCGGCTGAAAGGTGAGTCACCAGCATTGCCATGGTTGCATCGCTATTAGCTGCCAGTGCAGAACCTGCATTAAAACCGAACCACCCCACCCACAGCATACCTGCGCCAGTGACAGACATAGGCAGATTATGAGGAGCCATAATGGTTTTTCCAAAGCCGTTGCGATTGCCAATAACAATAGCGGCAACCAAAGCCGCAACACCAGCAGTAATATGTACAACGAGTCCGCCAGCAAAATCCATAGTATTCATTTCTGCCAACCAGCCGCCTCCCCATACCCAGTGAGTGACAGGTGCATAAACGATTAGTAACCAAAGCATGGAAAATACAAAAATGGCAGAAAATTTAGCGCGTTCAACATAGGCGCCAACAATAAGTGCAGGAGTAATAATAGCGAATGTCATTTGGAACATGGCAAACAGCGTTTCGGGAATATCGCCAGATAAAGTATCTTTAGCAATATTCGCTAGAAAGGCATTACTCAAATCTCCAATAAAAGCATTGCCGCCACCAAAGGCTAAACTGTAACCCAAGGCATACCATAGGATAGAAGCACCGCAAGCTATGGCAAAACATTGCATTAACACCGACAGTACATTTTTTTTACGAACCAGGCCCGAGTAAAACAAAGCAAGACCTGGTAATGTCATGAATAGTACCAATGCAGTAGAGGTTAAAATCCAGGATGTATTGGCTTGATTTTCACTGGCCAATGTAATTGATGAAAATAGTAAAGTCAGGGTAGTAAAAAGAGCTTTGATTATGCTGATTAACAAGGAGTTAGAGTTCATGGCAAGGTATCTTTTAAAAGTAATATTAGTTTTATGTATGGTAACAATAAATTATAATTATAGTTTTTTTAAATTTAAATTTAAACTAAATTAGTGAATGAAAGCAATTTATGCAGATTATTGCTGCCAGTTTTAATTTGTAATAACCTATCAACACCTACTGCCACACCAGAACAAGATGGTAGCTTATCAACGGCTTTGATAAAGGTTTCGTCAAGGCCAAGTGTTTCAAGTCCCAGTTGCTGGCGGGTTCTTATATCGTTTTGCATTCGCTGTTTTTGGATGGTTGAATGATTTAGTTCGAAATAACCATTAGCAATTTCAATACCATTAATCATAGCTTCAAAGCGTCTGCTAATGATTGTACCTTTCTGATTGAGTCCTAATTGAGCTAATTCACATTGATTTTGAGGAAATTCTGTAATGAAAATAAGTGTGTAGGGGTAAGTTTTGGATAGTTGTGGTGCAATGGACTGTGATAGTAGCCATTCCAACATACTATCGACAGTTAATCCTTGGGGGGACAGAGAAGTATGTTCTGTCATTAAAGGCGCTAGCTGTTGTGTTGAAACCTTATGTGGGTTAATTGAAAAAAAAAGCTCGAACAGTTCCTGGTAGCTGAATGTTAGCGTTTGCGAAATTCTAAGTGTTGTCCCGACAAAAATTTTTATTTCATCCATTAATTGATATTCATCGCACTCTAATCGGTACCATTCAAGCATGGTAAATTCAATATTATGTCGCTGGCTGACTTCTCCTTTGCGAAACACTTTACCCATGCTATAACAATCAGGGTAGCCAGCAGCTATTAAGCGCTTGATTAGTAGTTCGGGTGAGGTTTGCAAATACAGTGATTGATTTTCAATTTTGAAAGCATCAAGGTGTGGCGCAGTATGGGTATGAGAATAGAGTAGAGGAGTATCGACTTCCAGAATATTGAGTTGCTTAAAAAAACGTCGAATGTTTTGATAGAGTTCTGCTCTGGTTCTGGCAATAGCGATATCAGGGTTTACCTGAAAAGGAAGACCTTCTGAAGGCGCAGGATAAGAATTACTTGGCAGCTTTACGTAATTGTTGAAGGGTTCGAATTTGAGCCGTAGCCTCAGCTAATTGTCTGGCTGCAGTGGAATAATCAAATTCTTTTTTGCCACTGTTTGTTTCTAAGGCTTTGTTAGCCAGGTCGATAGCTTCCTGCGCCATGCCCTCGTCTAAATCATCGGCGCGTTGTACCACATCGGCAAGAATAGACACGCGCCAGGGTTGAACTTCTAAAAAGCCACCTGAAATATAAAATACCTCCTCATTGCCATCACGTTTGGTCAATATAATAGGCGCAGGTTTAATACGAGTTAGCAATGAGGCATGCCCTGATTGAATGCCTAGTTCGCCTTCAGTTCCTGATAAGATCAGCGAGTGTATTTCTCCAGAGAAGATATGTTTTTCAGCACTGACAATTTCACATTTCATGATGATTCAACTTTGCGTATGACTGTGTTATGACTGCATGGTTTTGGTTTTTTCGACGGCTTCGTCAATACCGCCAACCATGTAGAATGCTTGCTCGGGTAAATCGTCGTAATCACCTTTAAGAATACCTTTAAACGCTGTAATGGTATCTTTGGCGCTAACAAATTTACCAGGAGAACCGGTAAAGACTTCTGCCACAAAGAAAGGTTGCGACAAGAAGCGTTGAATTTTACGCGCCCGAGCTACTGTCTGCTTATCCTCTTCCGATAGCTCGTCCATACCCAAAATAGCAATAATATCTTTCAATTCGGTATAGCGCTGCAATACGGACTGTACGCCACGAGCTACTTCGTAATGCTCCTGACCAACAACAAGGGGATCAAGTAAGCGAGACGTTGAATCTAGTGGATCAACTGCAGGGTAAATACCCAATTCCGCAATTTGGCGGCTTAGTACCAAGGTAGCATCCAGGTGAGCGAAAGTGGTAGCAGGTGAGGGGTCTGTTAAATCATCTGCTGGCACATAAACTGCCTGGAATGAGGTGATGGAACCGTTTTTGGTTGAAGTGATACGCTCTTGTAATGCACCCATTTCTTCGGCTAATGTTGGCTGGTAGCCTACCGCTGATGGCATGCGCCCTAATAGTGCTGATACTTCTGTTCCCGCTAATGTATAGCGATAGATATTATCGACGAACATCAAAACGTCTCTGCCTTCATCACGGAAATGTTCTGCCATCGTAAGACCAGAAAGTGCTACTCGCAGACGGTTACCAGGGGGTTCGTTCATTTGACCGTAAACCATAGCCACTTTGTCTAATACGCCAGCTTCTTTCATTTCATAGTAGAAGTCATTGCCTTCGCGTGTACGTTCTCCTACACCGGCAAATACTGACAAGCCAGAGTGGGCAGTTGCAATATTATTAATTAATTCCATTAAGGTTACAGTTTTACCCACACCGGCACCGCCGAATAGACCGACTTTACCACCTTTGGCAATAGGCATAATTAAGTCGATGACCTTGATACCAGTTTCGAGAATATCAATTGCAGATGACTGATCTGCATAGCTGGGTGGTGCGCGGTGAATTGGGCTTTTGCTTTCGTGCTCAATAGGGCCAGCTTCGTCTTGAGGGTTGCCCAAAACGTCCATAATACGTCCCAAAGTGCCAGGGCCTACGGGTACTTGGATAGAGACTCCAGTGTTGACAACATCGAGTCCACGGCTTAAACCTTCGGATGAACCCATAGCAATGGCGCGAACAATGCCATCGCCTAATTGTTGCTGAACTTCCAGTGTTAAATTGGTTTTTTCGACGGTGAGAGCGTCGTAAACCTTGGGTACATTATCGCGTGGGAATTCGATATCGATAACAGCGCCGATAACCTGAACAATTTGACCGTTACTCATGCACAGTGCCTCATTAAGTAGTTAAATTAGTTTATATTGCCGCTGCACCACTGACAATTTCCGATAACTCTTGGGTAATCGCAGCTTGACGTGTTTTGTTGTACAGCAATTGTAATTCGTCGATAAAGTTGCCGGCATTTTCAGTAGCATTTTTCATTGCTATCATGCGTGAAGCCATTTCACAGGCTTTGTTTTCGACGATTGCCTGATATACCTGTGATTCGATAAACCGACTAATCAGGTCTCTCAGCAAACTTTTAGCCTCATCGGGCTCGTATATATAGTCCCAGTGATGCTTAATACTATCTAATTCACTGGGTTGTAATGGAATCAGTTGTTGAATACTGGGTTTTTGGGTCATGGTATTCACAAACTCGTTACTTACTAAATAGAGTCTGTCAATTTCACCTTTGGTGAAGGCCTGAAGCATTACAGTAATTGAACCTAACACTGCACCAATAACGGGGGTATCGCCCAGGTCGCGATTGGCTGCTAATACATCGCCTCCATAGTTATTAAAAAAATTGATGGCTTTGGAACCTATGGTGCAAAATTTAACATCTACATTTTGTTGCTGCCACCTGGCGATATCTTTGCTTATAGCTTTAAAAACATTGACATTTAAACCACCACACAAACCTCTATCAGTTGAAATCACAATGTAGCCAACTGTCTTGATTTCTTCGCGTTCCACCATAAATTCATGGCGATATTCCGCGGTTGCATTGGCGATATGGCTGATGACTTTGCGAATACGATTAGCATAAGGCTTACCTAGCGCCATGCGGTCTTGAGCACGGCGCATTTTACTCGCGGCAACCATTTCCATTGCCGAAGTAATTTTTTGTGTACTCTTGATGCTGTTGATCTTGAGTTTAACTTCTTTGCCGACTGCCATCTGCGATTACTCGATAAATAGGGAATTAGTAACTTTGGGTTGCAACAAACTTGTCAAGAGCAGCTTTGAAGTTGACTTCGATTTCTTCGTTCCAACTACCAGATTCATTGACTTTATTCATCAATTCTCTGTGCTCTGAATTCATGTAGCTTAATAATGAAGCCTCAAAGTCGCCAATCTTGTTAAGTGCAACCTCATTTAGATAACCTTCGTTAGCGGCGTATAACACAACGCCCATTTCACCAACTTTTTGTGGGGCATATTGACTCTGTTTCATCAACTCAGTAACGCGCTGACCGTGTTCCAGTTGTGCTCTGGTAGCGTCGTCCAAATCAGAGGCAAATTGCGAAAATGCAGCTAATTCACGGTACTGAGCCAGTGCAAGGCGAATGCCGCCACCAAGTTTTTTAATAATTTTGGTTTGTGCTGAACCGCCGACCCGGGATACGGATAGACCTGCATTCATAGCAGGGCGAATACCTGAATTAAACAGGCTGGATTCCAGGAAAATTTGTCCATCTGTAATTGAAATGACATTAGTCGGTACGAATGCAGACACGTCACCCGCTTGAGTTTCAATAATTGGTAATGCGGTTAGTGATCCTGTTTTCCCTTTAACTTCGCCGTCTGTGAATTTTTCGACATAATCAGCGTTTACTCTTGCGGCACGTTCTAGCAAACGTGAATGCAAATAGAAAACATCACCTGGGTAGGCCTCACGACCTGGCGGGCGGCGCAATAATAATGAAATTTGACGATAAGCCCAGGCTTGTTTGGTTAAATCATCATATATGATTAGCGCATCTTCGCCACGGTCTCGGTAATATTCACCAATGGTGCAACCAGAGTAGGGGGCTAGGAATTGCATGGAAGCGGGGTCTGATGCCGTTGCAGCAACAACTACGGTGTGAGCCATTGCTCCGTGTTCTTCCAACTTGCGTACAATATTGGCAACCGTAGAGTTCTTTTGACCAATGGCTACATAAATACATTTAACACCAGTATCTTTCTGATTGATGATGGTATCAATAGCTATAGCTGTTTTACCAATTTGACGGTCACCAATAATTAACTCGCGTTGACCGCGACCAATGGGCACCATTGCATCAATGGCTTTTAATCCAGTTTGTAGTGGTTGGTCGACTGATTGACGCGCAATCACGCCAGGAGCAACTTTTTCAATAAAGTCAGTTTGATCAGCATTGATAGCACCTTTGCCGTCAATAGCATTACCTAATGCATCAACCACACGACCTTCCAGGGCAGGGCCAACAGGGACTTCAAGAATTTTACTCGTACAACGTGCTTTTGCGCCTTCGGCTAATTGTAAGTAGTCACCTAGTACGACAGCACCAACAGAGTCACGCTCCAGGTTAAGTGCCATACCTTGCAGGCCACCATCAAATTCAATGGTTTCACCATACATGACTTCGTTAAGTCCGTGAATACGAACAATGCCGTCTTGTACCGATACGACAGTTCCCTCATTTTGAGGCTGAACTGACATGTCCATGGCGTCGATACGTTTTTTGATAATATCGCTGATTTCAGATGGGTTGAGTGGTTGCATTTAGTTTTCTCGAATATGCGTTGTCTTTCAATGGTTTTCGTTGATGCTGGCAAGGCGATTAAGTTTGCCTTTGATGGATGCATCAAAGATTGAACCATTTGCATGTATAATGAAACCGCCAATTAGGCTGGAATCGATTTCTGATTGAATGGTGCCTTCGGAATTAAAATGGCGCTTGATAAGCGCGCCTAATTTTCTTTGGCAAGCGTCAGTTAATTCATAAGCGCTTTGGATGAGAACATCAATTTGTTGCTCTCTACGCAGTTTAAACTGGTTGAAAAGGGTGCTAATTTCAGGCAGCAATAACAAGCGATTGTTGCTTGCCAAAGTATTGATGAAATTATTGATATGACTATCCTGGCTTGCGAGTAACTCAATTAATCGGGTTGCTTTTTGGCTGGATGTAGCAGCAGGGCTTTTAAGCATATCACGCACTTTATCCGTGTTGATAATTACACTTAATTCTTCCAGGGTTTGTGACCATTTGGCAATGCATTCAAAGCCATTTTGAGCATCGGCGTGCTCAAAAGCAGCTTTGGCGTATGGTCGCGCAAATGTAGCTAGTTCAGCCATTTTATATTTTTAAAGTTGCTGGGCGAGTTGATTAAGCATTTCTCTGTGCGCCTTGGCATCAATTTCTTTTTCAAGAATTTTGCTTGCGCCCAATAGTGCTAGCTTGCTTACTTCACTGCGCAAACTCTCTCTGGCTTGACTCGTTTGTTGGCTAATTTCAGCTTCCGCACCGTGAATGATGCGTTCGCTTTCTTCAGACGCTTTGATTTTAGCTTCTTCGACAATCTGACTGCCTCGCTTGTTGGCCTGGTCAATGATGGAAGCGGCTTCTTTTTTAGCTTTATCGGTAATAACTTCGGCATCTTTTTCTGCCTGAGCCAGAGCGTTAACTGCATCTTCAGACGCAGCTAAACCATCGCGAATGCGCTGTTCACGCTCGTGCATGTTTTCAATGATAAAGGGCCAAACATACTTCATACAAAACCAGACAAAAAGCGCAAAGGCTATCATTTGTCCGAGTATCGTTAAATTAAAGTTCACAGCTGTTTCCCGTATGAGTTATTTTAAATTTCGACAGGTGTGAGTTACTAGCCTGTTAATGATGCAACAAATGGGTTTGCAAATGTAAACCACATGCCGATACCAATACCAATCATGGTGATAGCATCGATAAGACCCGCTATCAAAAACATTTTGGTTTGTAACATGGGCGCTAGCTCTGGTTGACGTGCTGAAGACTCAAGCAATTTACCGCCTAAAATACCAAAGCCGACTGCAGTACCCAGAGCACCAGCAGCTAATACTAAAAGAACGCCAAGAACAGTGTTCGCTAAGATGATTTCCATCAGTTTCTCCGAAAGAAGTTAATGTTAAAAGCTAAAAATAAACGCGAGAGTATTCACTCTCAATTTAATGTTTCTCACATGCCATATTTAAGTACACTATAGTCAGCATCATAAAAATATAGGCCTGTAAAACAACAACTAAAATATGGAATATAGCCCAGGCTAACTGCAGCGGGATTTGCAAGGGCAAGAATGCATAGCCAGCACCAGCCAGCATGGCAATTAGTAAAAAGATGAGTTCGCCAGCGTAAAGGTTACCAAATAGTCGCAGTGCCAAGGATACGGGTTTGGCTAGTAGCGCCACACCTTCGAGCAACAGGTTGAAGGGGATTAACCACTTGCCAAAGGGTTGGAGTGTTAATTCGCCAATAAAGCCGCCTATACCTTTCATTTTGATACTATAGAAAAGAATCAGAAAAAATATACAAAAAGCCATGCCAAAGGTAATGTTTGGGTCGGTAGAGGGCACAACTTTAAAGTAGAGGTGGCTGTCACCGCTTATCCATTGTGCAGCAAGGGGGAGAATATCGACGGGAACTAAATCCATTAAATTCATCATAAAAACCCATGTAAATACTGTTAATGCCAGCGGGGCGACTAGTTTTGACTTGCCGTGAAAGGAATCGTGTACATTAGAGTCTACTGCTTCTACAATTATTTCTACCGCATTGACCAAGCCTTTAGGTGCTTCTTTACTGGCGCACTTGGCTGCACGGCGAAATATAACAGCCAGAATTAAGGCTAAAAATATTGACCAACCCATACTGTCGAGGTTAATTGACATAAAACCCATGTCGGTAATTTCCTGTTCGCTGTGAGCCAGCGTCCAGGTGTCGGCTTGAAGCTGCTCTACATTGCCGTAGGCATCAACGCGCTCATAGCCAGCAGGTAACTTTCCATAGGTCAAATTTTTAAGATGATGCTGAATGTATTCGCTGGCAGTTTGGGCCATTAGTTATGTATCGCTCGACTCTATGTTTTTTTGTTGAAACCTGGCTCCAAATAAACTTGATAGCTGAGTTATTAAATAACCAGCAAATAAATAAATAACATTTGCTGGTGTTTGCAGTGCTTCTATTTTCATAAAAGCCAGTGCAAATAGACTTATAGTCAAAATTAACTTTAACAACTCTCCTACATAAAGGGAACCCGTTAAAGCGCGAACCTGCTGTGCATTACCGGCACTGGGCATGGTTCTGAAAATTAGCCTTGCAAAAATTAATGTAGGGATAACGCAAATTAAACCGCCGGTAAACACCAGATTGATTTCTTGCGCGCCTGCAAAAATGGTGAGGGCTAAAATTAAAAGTGCTAAACCAAACAGTTGAAAGCGCAATATAGCAATAGCGCCATTATTCTGCTTTTTATTGACAGAGATTGAAGTAGTGGTTTCAATCGCTGCACCAGTAGTTTTTTCAACCAAAGATATAGCTTCTAAAAATCGTGCGACATTATAGTTGAGTGACAAACTCACTGCAAACATTTTTGCAGTGAAAATTTATATTATTGCAGTTGTAAATGGCTAGTGTGCTTTTTTGCAGGTTTCTAATGCGTAATCAGGATCTAATTGTGTTAGCATTTTCGTAATGATTTGCGCATAATTATCTTGTCCAAAAATTGCGGAACCTGCCACAAAAGTATCTGCACCAGCGCTGTGAATTTCTGCAATGTTGGCTGCGTTAACACCGCCATCAACTTCTAGTCTGATGTCGCCATTGTGCTGACTGATTAATTGGCGAACGCTCTTTAATTTATTTAAGGTTTCGGGAATAAAGTGTTGTCCGCCAAAGCCAGGGTTGACGGACATTAACAGAATCAAATCCAACCTATCCATAACATGTTCAAGGTGTCGAATGGATGTTGCCGGGTTTAAGGCAAGGCCAGCTTTACAGCCTAAATCGTTAATAAGTTGTAAAGAGCGATCAATATGTTTGCTGGCTTCGGGGTGAAAGCTGATATAGGTAGCACCGGCATCGGCAAATAATTTGATTAAATCATCAACCGGCTCGACCATCAAATGAACATCAATGGGTGCTATTATACCAAAGTCCCTAAGTGCCCTACAGACCATAGGGCCAATGGTTAAATTAGGTACGTAGTGGTTGTCCATTACATCAAAATGAATCCAGTGCGCACCAGCATCCAGAACAGCGTGGCATTCTTCGCCCAGACGAGCAAAGTCGGCTGCTAAAATAGAAGGGGCAATGACATTGTCGCTCATAGACTGCTAGCTGTAGATACTGGGAGGCTGATATACGTTACCTTTGTCAAACTGTTCAATTTTATTATAGACCAACTTAAAGTTTCAAATCAGCTGACGCGTAAGCATTCGGCTGGATTGAGCTGTTACATTTACACTTTGCAGGGCTGATACCAAGGATGTCTGGATTCTGATAACGCGTCTATTAGCGCGTTAACAAACCCTTCACCACCTCCGTAAGGATTATAAAATCCAACAACTCTTGGAGTTCTGGTTACGCCTTCTTCTTCGTGTATTAGAGCCTTAATAGCACCCATTGCCAAGAGGCTGTTAGTTAACGTGGTTTCGTTAAGCTCACTGGGTAAAGGGAGTATTGTTGCAACATTCTTCCCACTTAAGCCTAATGTTTGCACAACTAGTGAACCTCTAACTTTACCAAGTTCGGCTTGTGCCGCTATTGATGGCAGACCTGACAAATCAACATTGCCTTTTAAGGCAGTCAGGCTGGCTTTTAGTCGCAGCCCGAGACCCACGTATATTGGTATATTAATCTTGTGCCACTCAGAATCATTGTAAACTTTGTCTGCTTTGAAGGGTACAATTTCAAAACGAGTCCTTATAGAAGGAGGTGTACTTTCGAAGGGAGTGATGACCTGCTCTCTTTTATAATCTGATCTTTTGTATGTTGAATTTAAAACCCCTGCTTTATAGGTGCCAACATCCGATACAATTCTTCTAACCATGAAAGTTCCTGGCGCCGTATCGGTATTCATATAATCGAGAATAATGTCATACGATTCATTTTTTGCCGCCGTCGCAAATGTAGTAAAACTGGCCTCACCAGATGTCGAAAACTTTTTTACGGCTATTCGCACTGTTTGATCGGGTAACGCTTCCAGTAGATCCTTAACTTCAAGTTTTGTATTAATTCCGTCTGGGCAGCTAGAACCCTGTTGCTTGGTAATCGATAAAGGATCAAGGGGAATATATGTATACGATGATTTTACCTCAGCATCCGTTGACGGAAGGAGTTGGTTTGAACTGCAACCTGACAGAACCAAAACGACAAGCAATATATATATTTGATATTTCATATGACTTCTAATACATTAAATGTAATAATTAATTATCGGTTAATTATGTATGATAATGGCTGGTTTGTCAAAGTTTGCGCCGGTTCAGAGCCCTGGTCTAATTCTTTCGGTCTGAATGTTGAGTAGGGAAGGGATTAGATTCTGATTATAGACAATTAAGTGCTATTTTGCGACGTTTGAAATCAAAAGATAATTTATCATTATTGAGTGTTACAATGTTCATTATAATTTCTTGTCGAGAGTTTTGCATAATTACTGCGCTCGTCAATACAGCGTTAAATTTTCGCTCAAAATGCTCATTTACTGCCAGTAAACTCCGCTTTTTCGTTCAAATTTGCCTTGTCTTGACATCGCTCGTGACATTATGCAGTGCTCTCTTGCCTTAATAATATTTCTCAACCAAGAATAACACCATGAATACGATTACAGCTTTTTTATCAAGACGTTTGCGCGTTTCACCATTTGAACGTAAGTCTATGGTTGGAGCAACCAGTTATACCATTTACAATAAAATGACATTACCTGTAAGCTACAAAGGTTTGCGGGAAGATTATGAGCACCTGCTAGAACATGTTCAATTATGGGATGTTGCTGGTGAGCGCCAGGTTGAAGTGGTAGGGCCTGATGCACATAAACTGGTCGAGCTTATTACTCCGCGCGACTTATCCAATATTCAAGTTGGTCAAGGCATGTATGCTCCATTATGTGATGAAAATGGAGGCATGATTAACGATCCAATTATTTTATGTTTGGCATCTGATCGCTTTTGGTTATCTATTGCCGATTCTGATGTGCTGTTGTGGGTAAAGGGTATTGCATGGGGGCGTGGTTACAATGTCAAGGTGTTTGAACCTGATGTTAGTCCAATGGCAGTACAAGGTCCTAAGGCGGATGATTTAATGGTGAAAATTTTAGGTGACGGTATTCGTTCACTCAAATTTTTCTGGTTTGTTGAAACCAATATCGAAGGTATTGATGTTGTGGTTCAGCGTTCTGGTTGGAGCGGCCAAGGTGGCTTTGAGATATATTTGCAAAATTCCAAAGATGGAGCAAAGCTGTGGGATATCGTTTGGGATGCAGGTCAGGAATACAACATAGCTCACGGTTGCCCGAATCTTATAGATAGAGTTGAAACTGACTTGATTTCTTACGGTAATGACATGACATTAGAAAACAACCCACTGGAATGTGGGCTTGACCGATTTTTTAAATTAGGTAAAGGCGCTGAATATATGAGCCGCGAAGCTCTTGATAAAGTGGTAGCTGAAGGTGTACAGCGTCAAAAAGTCAACCTGTATATTGAAGGTGAACCTTTTACTGCACGCAGCACATGTGATATTTATGCAGATAATAAAAAAGTTGGGATCTTGACTACAGCCTGTTTTTCACCGAAAAAAGATAGCCTGGTCGGTTTTGCCACCGTTGAGACTCAATACAGCACGCCAGATACGAATTTAATAATTGCATTGCAAGACGGTGAAAAGCGTAGTGCCAAAGTGTACGGCAGAACATGGAAAAATCCATAGAGAGTTTTGCATAATTACTGCGCTTGTCAATACGGCGTTAAATTTTCGCTCAAAATGCTCATTTGCTACCAGTAAACTCCGCTTTTTCGTTCAAATTTGCCTTGTCTTGACATCGCTCGTGACATTATGCAAAGCTCTCCCATGAAAATTTAGTCTGAGTCTGCGATTGTCTGCGAGTGTAGATAAACACCAGACAATACCTTGACATAACCTAGGGCAAAAAAAGTGCTGATAATAATGCCTGGCGTTATTGTTAACAGTAATTCCGGTGTTTCAGCTATAATATTAACGGCTACAGTGGTGCTATACATTAAAGCACAAGTAATTAAAAGGGTTAACCCCGCTGCAATTTTCCTGGGGTGAGCCTGACTGTAAATGAACTCCATGATAGAGCTATACGCTAAAGTGGCAATAGCAGAATAGGTGCCATAAATTAACAGTATTTTAGTGGCAATATCCATACCGTGGTCGTAGTTAGCATAGGCTGACCAGCTACCATAACCCAGAAATGCAGCAATTGCCGACAGTATGGAGCGTTTGGGTGTGTAGTGATGAGACTGTGAACGTTGCATTTTATCGGTTTGATTTGCTTATTTAATTTACATTTTTCGTTATCAATCAGGTGCTAAATATTGACCTAAAAAAGATATAGCGTCATTATTACCTTTTTAAGATACATATTCAAATTGATTTCAAATATGCCGTCAAATAACGAGATTCCTCCTAAAATGAAACGCGTAGCGTTTTTGCTGTTGAATAACTTTACGATGATTTCCCTGTCATCGGCTGTAGAGCCGTTGCGTTCAGCTAACCAACTGACAGAGAAAGAACTTTACAACTGGATTATGATTTCAGAAGATGGCGTTGATGTTACAGCCAGTAATGGAATGCGAGTAGGTGTTGATCAATCCATTGAAGCTCCTGTCAATTTTGACGTATTGATTGTAGCAGGTGGTTTAAAAATACAAACCAGTTACACTAAAAAGCATTTGTCCTGGTTGCGCAGGCTAGAGAAAAAAGGTTTGGTGTTAGGCGGTATCTGTACGGGTTCATATGTATTAGCGGCAGCAGATTTAATGAACAATCATGTCACTTGTTGTCATTGGGATACAATGGCAGCATTACAGGAATCTTTCCCTGGCGTTATCTGTAATAACCATCTGTTTTCGGTAGACTCGAAGCGTATGACCAGTTCAGGTGGTACGGCTCCACTGGATATGATGCTAAAAATGATCAATAAAGATTATGGTCACACAGTGGTTTCTGCCATTTCTGAATTATTTATCTGCGAGCGTGTGCGCGACGAAAAAGATCAGCAGAAAGTGCCTCTCAAGCATTTATTAGGAACCAATCAGCCCAAGTTGCTGGAAGCGGCAGAATTAATGGAAGCCAATATTGAAGAACCCATATCACTCGAAGAATTAGCTCGTTATGTCAATATTTCCAGAAGACAGCTAGAGCGATTATTTAAAAACCATTTAGAATGCTCGCCTTCAAGGTATTATTTGCGAGTTAGATTAGAGCGCGCCAGACAATTGTTAAAACAAACCACCATGTCTATTGTTGAAGTCGCATCGGTTTGTGGTTTTATCTCAACGCCGCACTTTAGCAAATGCTATAAGGCGCATATGGGCTTGCCGCCTAGAGAAGAGCGCCAAATTGCGCATTGCGCAGGGTGAAGTAAAAGATAAATGAATTTTTCATTGTCGGACCAACAACTATTAATTGTTGAAAGTGCAGACAATTTTTTAAAAACAGTATCCAATAGTAAGGCTATTCGCAATGCGATGCAAACACAGTTAGGTTATAGTGAATCGACATGGTCCAGGGTGCAGAATGAATTAGGCTGGCATATTGCTCTAATTCCTGATACTTACCATGGTTTGGGATTAGGCTATGTTGAAATAGCGCTGTTAATGGAAAAAATGGGGTATCATCTGCTTTGTTCGCCGTTCTTTTCATTATCCATGGCAATTAATGCCTTATTGATTGCAGGAAGCGATGAGCAAAAACAAAAATATTTCGAACAAATATCTTGTCACGGTAAGCAGTTTGCTTTTGCTTATACCAAAGGTACTGTCGATTGTGACCTTGACAGCATTCCCGCTTCATCAGTAAAACAAGGTAGTAATTATCGACTCAATGGAATTTACTCACATGTTATTGATGGTCATAGTTGTGATTATTTAATTGTGGCTGCGACAAATGCTGCCAATAATATTGAATTATTTGTGGTGAATGCTAATCAGGCTGGAGTGCAAAGGCATTGGCTTCCGACAATGGATCAAACTCGTAAAAAAGCGCGAATTATACTAACAGACGTTGATGTCAATGCAGACAGCAAATTAACGATTAAAAACAAAGAAGCTTTTAATAATATATTGAGTCTTGCAGCTATAGCACTGGCTTCAGAATTAGCAGGATTGGCGTCCAAAGCACTGGACATAAGTGTAGAATATATAACACAGCGCAAACAATTTAATCGTACTATTGGTAGTTTTCAAGCTATCAAACACAAAGCGGCAGATATGATGCTAAAAGCTGAATCAGCACGTTCAGCTATTTATTATGCAGCTTGTATTGCCGATGAATATTTAAAAGGCGCCCCACTGGGAAGCGAATTGCAAGAAGCTGCAAATATTGCGAAAGCTTATACTTCAGATGCCGCTTTTTTTAATACAGGCTGTGCTATTCAAATGCATGGTGGCGTTGGTTTTACCTGGGAATATGACATACATTTATATTTTAAGCGCGCCAAGGCATCGCAGCACTTTTTAGGTAACGCTAGTTGGCATCGTGAACAGTTGGCACAAAAGCTATTGAGTTGTTAACAGTGAAATTAGGTTTTGAACAACAAGATGAATTATTTCGTGAAGAAGTCGTACAGTGGCTGGCAGACAACTTAACAGGGGAGTTTGAATCTATTCGTTTTCGGGGTGGTCCAGGCGATGAGCATATGTATTTTGAACAACGTAAACAGTGGGAAGTAAAAATGGCAGAGGGTAAATGGATTGGTATCGGATGGCCAAAGGTGTATGGCGGGCGTAATTTAAGTGTTGAGCAGCAAGTTATTTTTTATGAAGAATATGCGCGTGCAGGTGGGCCAGGGCGGGTAGGGCATATTGGTGAAGGACTGATAGGCCCTACATTAATTGCTTATGGTAGTAAATCTCAACAACAGCGCTTTTTACCCAAAATTCTCGATGGCACTGAACTTTGGTGTCAAGGCTATTCCGAGCCGAATGCCGGTTCAGATTTGGCTAATATCAGCACCAAAGCGCAGTTTGATAAAAGCAATAATCAGTGGCTAATCAGTGGTCAAAAAGTTTGGACCTCACTGGCTCATGAATCTGATTGGTGTTTTGTTTTGGCAAGAACAGAAGCAGGGTCAATTGGTAGACATGGTTTAGGTTTTTTCCTGGTCAATATGCATCAGCCAAGTGTAGATGTACGACCTATTACCCAGTTGACCGGGACTTCAGAATTTAACGAAGTATTCTTTGATAATGCGTCGTGTAATGCTGATAACCTGGTCGGAGAAGCAGGTAAAGGCTGGTTAGTTGCTATGGGTCTGTTAGCTTATGAGCGCGGTATTTCAACCCTGGGACAACAAATGCTGTTTCAAAATGAGCTTAATGAAATTATTCAATTGGCAATTGAAAATGCTGCAGCGCAAGACCCACATATTCGTCAACGCATTGCAGATGCGTATATAGGTTTAAAAATTTTAAGACACAATTCACTTAGAACCTTATCGACTAAAGAAGTTGCGCTGGATAAATCGGCCATGATATATAAACTCAGTTGGTCAAATTGGCACCGAAATTTAGGTAATTTAGCTATGGACGTGCTAGGGCTTGATGCTGACTTGCTAGAAGCAGAACCCTATGAACTAACCAGGTTGCAATCGCTATTTCTATTTGCTCGAGCTGATACTATTTATGGTGGCTCCAATCAAATTCAGCGCAATATTATTGCCGAAAGAGCACTAAATTTACCTAAAGAAACTAGAGTTTAAGTTGATATTTTATGAGTGTAAATCATTCTATTCCTGACTATGTTCCAGGTCATCAATTGCTGGCAGGCAAAACTGTGTTAATTACAGCGGCAGCGGGAGCTGGTATTGGTTTTGCTACTGCAAAAAAAGCATTAGAGGAAGGATGCAGAGGGCTTTATATCAGCGATATTAATGAAAAGCGTTTAAATGTAGCAGTTGAACAGTTACAGAGCTTGTCTGCGAATGCATTGGTTTACGGTTCTATAGCCGATGTGGCAGAGGAAGATGACGTAAAACGATTGATCGAAGATGCGGAATTGAAATTGCAGCAGGTTGATGTGCTGGTTAATAATGCAGGTCTTGGCGGTACTTGCGATTTAGTTGATATGTCCGATGAAGAATGGAGTAAAGTGATTGACATTACATTAACGGGAACCATGCGTATGACGCGTGCCATGCTTCGAAAGATGATATCCCGAAAGCAAGGAACTATTGTCAACAACGCATCGGTTTTGGGTTGGCGAGCGCAAAAACAACAGACCCATTATGCAGCAGCAAAAGCCGGTGTTATGGCGTTGACTCGATGTGCTGCTATGGAGGCAGCCGAATACGGTATTCGTATTAACGCGGTTTCGCCAAGTTTAGCGTTCCACGATTTTTTGTGTAAAACCACGCCATCAGAATTGTTGGAAGAATTGGCGTCAAAAGAAGCTTTCGGTAGAGCAGCTGAAGTGTGGGAAGTTGCCAATGTTATTATGTTTTTAGCATCCAGTTACAGTTCATACATGACTGGAGAAGTTGTTCCTGTATCCAGTCAGCATCCTTAAAGCATTTTCAAATTTCATTACCATTTCGCTAATTTGCTATGACAAAACAATATAACCATCCTGAACTTTTACTTGACGAAGTCGGAACACAATTAGAACCTACGCAGTGGATGCCAATGGAACAGGAACGAGTCAATCAGTTTGCCGGTGCAACGGATGACCATCAATGGATTCACATTGACTCTGAAAGAGCAGCACAAGGGCCATTTGGAGCCTGTATCGCTCATGGTTTTTTGACGTTGTCATTGGCAAATAAATTTTTGCCAGAATTAATTCATGTTGAAAACGTGACTATGGGTGTAAATTATGGGTGTGATAATGTGCGTTTTCCCAATGCTGTTAAAGTTGGTCAACGCATTAGAGGTAGAGGTGAAATTATTAAAGTGGAGCGCAAACAAACCAATGCAGTTCAAGCTGTTATTAAAATTACTATTGACATAGAAGGGCAAGAACGCCCAGCTTGTGTAGTGGACACTATTTCGCGTTACTATTTTGAAAATAACAATGAATAATGACATTATGTTTAGCCCTGCACAACTGGGCGACATTGAAATAAAAAACCGTATTTTAATGGCTCCCATGACGCGCAGCAGAGCAGGAGATGGCGATGCACCTACAGAACTAAATGCTTTGTATTATGCACAACGCGCCAGTGCTGGACTTGTTATTACAGAAGGTGTTCAGCCTAGCGCCAATGGTAAAGGCTATATCCGAACTCCTGGTATTTATACATCCGAACAAATTACGGGCTGGAAACAGGTCAGTGATGCAGTCAACACCAAAGGCGGTAATCTGGTGATGCAAATTATGCATTGCGGCAGAATCGGTACCAGGCACAATAAAGATGCAGATAGTGAAACGGTGGCTCCTTCAGAGCTAAAAGCAGCGGGCGAAATTTATACCGACACTCACGGCATGGTCGAATTTGATGTTCCAAGAGCACTGGAAACCTATGAAATACCTGGTGTTATTGAAGAGTATAAACAAGCGACAATCAATGCTTTTGAATGCGGTTTTGCAGGTGTTGAACTGCATGGCACCAGTGGCTATTTACCTATGCAGTTTATGGCAACGAGTACCAATCAACGCAATGACCAGTATGGAGGTAGCGTTCATAATCGTATACGCTTTACGGTAGAAGTTTTAGAGGCAATGGCATCGGTTAAAGGTACGGGGCGTGTTGGCATTCGAATATGCCCTGGCAACCTTTTTAATGACACTTTTGATGAAAACCCACAGGAAACCTTTGAAGCCTTGCTGTCGGCTATTAGCCCGTTAAACCTTGCTTATTTACATGTTATAAGAATGTCACAAGGTACTGTTGATAATATAGCACTTGCTCAAAATCACTATAAAGGTAATGTTATTTTAAATGATAGCTATACCTTAAATGAAGCGGCTGATACCGTAAATAGAGGAATGGCTAAAGCCATCTCATTTGGAAGGTGCTATGTTTCAAACCCTGATTTGGTGGAAAAATTGCGTGATAATATTGAATTAACGCCGATGAATAGTAAAACGCTATACACGCCAGGGGCAACAGGATACACAGATTATTAACTATTGCTATTGAAACTCCAATTCTCTCCTGCTACTATACTTGGATAACTAAAATTTTTAAGAGAGATATTATGATTAAAAAAATATTTGCCGCGTTAATTGGTGCAATATTCAGTAGTTTTTTGGTTGCAGATGAAACCTGCATGTCGCCTTATATGGCGAAAATTGTTGGACAGGAAGATTTCGTTTATGTATGGACGCTTGGTGTTGAAGGGTTGGGAGATGGGCAAGATAAACTGGTAACGGTGGATGTAAACCCCGCATCAGAGAACTATGGCCAGGTTATTAATTCTATTTCAGTGAAAGGGCGCAACGAGGCGCATCATTCAGGTTTTACCGATGATAGAAAGTACTTATGGACAGCAGGTTTAGACACCAACCGAATTTTTATTTTTGATGTACATACCGACCCAGCCAGGCCTGCTTTGCACAAAACCATTGAAAATTTTGTTAAAAAAAGTGGCGGTGTCGTAGGTCCACATACGACTTACGCATTACCAGGGAGGATGATGGTAACAGGGCTTTCCAATAATCAGGATAATGGTGGTAGAACGGCAATGGTTGAATATACTAACAGTGGTGACTACCTGGCCACACATTGGATGCCTACTGATGGAGATTTGCGTGGTGCCATTAAAAAAGGCAAATTTGCTGATGGATATGGTTATGACTTAAGAGTATTGCCACGCCGCAACGCTATGTTTACTTCTGCATTTACAGGTTGGTCAAATTATATGCAAGACTTTGGAAAAATGTTGAAAGACCCAGAGTCGATGAAACGCTTTGGTAATACGGTTGTACGCTGGGATTTGCATTCGCGCAAACCTAAAGAAATTTTCGATGTGCCAGGCGCACCATTGGAGATTCGCTGTGCCTGGCAACCCAATCATAACTATTGTTTTACTTCGGCGGCACTTACGTCGCAACTTTGGTTGATATACGAAGAGGATGGACAGTGGAAAACAAAAGCCGTAGCAGATATTGGCAATCCATCCGACATACCGTTGCCTGTGGATATTTCTATTAGCAGTGATGACAATAGGCTATGGGTAAATACTTTTCTTGATGGTAAGACGCGCCTTTTTGATATATCCGATGCACATAATCCAGTACAGGTTTATGAAAAACAGATTAGCACGCAAGTTAATATGGTGTCATCAAGTTGGGATGGTGAGCGCCTTTACTACACTTCATCGTTACTGGCTAACTGGGATAAAAAGGGCGATGATGACAAACAATACTTAAAACTTTACAAGTGGGATGGTAAAGTACTAAAACAAGAATTTGAAATTGATTTTTACAAGGAAAAACTCGGTAGAGCGCATCAAATGCGATTTGGGGCTTACTCACTTTATGCTAATAACCTTAATACCCAGGCGGTTGAAACTATCGCTAGTGCCGATTAATCATTTAAAGAAAATTATCTTAAGTGCCCTCATAGCGCTGCTAGGGGGCATTTTTGTATCGACAGTTCATTCACAAACGCTTGCGCCTGGTTATAGCGATTTATCGTTCCAATTAGAACCAGCAGGAAGCTATGAACTCTACCGTATTGGTAATGCAGCAGATGGGCAGGTACTGGATTTTGACGGCGAAAGCCAAAGTTTGTACCAGCTATTTGATGATAAAATTGTGGTATTGGGCTTTATTTATTTAAGTTGTAGTGATGTCAATGGTTGCCCCTTAACCACGTTTGTCATCAAACAACTCAGTGAAGCTTTAGAGAAACAGCCCAAATTGAGGCAGCAAGTTAAACTGCTGAGTCTAAGTTTTGACCCTGAACGCGACACTGCGGAGGTGCTTGATTTACATAGCGATCATATTGGGGCTGATGGCGATTTTTGGTCGCTGTTAACTACAAAGAACCAACAACAGTTACAACCCATACTGGAGCAATATGATCAAGGCGTACAGCGTATGTATAACAGTAAAGGCGAAGCTACCGGGGAATTAAACCATATATTGCGAGTGTATTTAATTGACAAAAACAAACAAATACGCAATATATACAGTGCTTCTTTTTTACATAAAGACGTGTTGCTAAACGATATTAAAACATTGGCAATGGAGCCATGAAGTTTGTTGTTGGTTTATTTTGTTTATTTAATTTATTTGCAATAGCCGAAACAACTTATCGAGCAGGGGATTACAAGGAAAATTATGATGCTGACTATATCACTCAGTCCAAAAGCCTCAACGATAGAAATGTCAACAAACAAGGTATTGACTTATTAATTTACAGCCAACAAAAGCAGCTGGGCTTGCCTGCTTTAAAAACACCTGCTGATAACCCTTTGACCCATGCTAAAATTTCATTGGGTCGCAAATTGTTTTATGACAGACGATTGTCTCTAAACAATACATTTTCCTGTGCTAGCTGCCATGTGCCTGAACAGGGTTTTACCAGTAATGAACTTGCTACTTCGGTGGGAATAGAAGGGCGTATTGTGCGTCGCAATGCCCCAAGTTTATACAATGTTGGCTATTTGGATATGTTGTTTCACGATGGTAGAGAAAACAGTTTGGAATTGCAAGTTTGGTCGCCATTACTTGCTAGAAATGAAATGGCAAATCCTTCTTTTTCGATGTTGTTAGAAAAGATAAAGAACACAGATAACTACCTTGAAGAATTCATCACAGTTTTTAATCAAGAACCTGATATTGTGAACGTGGGTCAAGCGCTTGCCAGTTATCAACGGACTTTAATAGCAGGTAATTCCCGGTTTGATAAATGGTATTATGGCAAGCAGGAAGATGCTTTGACACAATCAGAGAAAAACGGTTTTAAATTATTTACAGGTAAAGCCGGTTGTAATACTTGCCATTTAATTCAAGCCGATTATGCTTTGTTAACGGACCAAAAGCTACATAATACAGGTACAGGCTATGCTAAATCCATGCAAGTTGAGCCAGAGTTTACCCCTGTGCAGGTAGCGCCTGGAGTTACCTTGCAAGTTAAAACCTGGTTGATTAATCAAGTGGGTGCGGCTATTGAAAGCGATGTAGGGCGTTATGAAGTTACTGAAGCCCCTGATGATCGCTGGAAATTTAAAACACCGAGTTTACGCAATGTAGCACTAAGTGCGCCTTATATGCACAATGGTTCAATGCTTACACTGCAACAGGTAGTTCAATTCTACAATAAAGGCGGAGCAAAAAATGATTTGCTTAGTTCGTTAATCAGACCCCTGGAATTAGCCGATGATGAGGTGTTAGCTTTGGTGGCATTTATGCAAAGTTTAACCAGTTCTCATGTCAATCAATTAGTGGAAGATGCTTTTGCTGCACCTATAGGCGATATTAATTAGTCGGTACTGAAAAATTAGCAATTTGAGGATTACAATTATAGTGATTGAGTATTGAATATGAGGATATTGTTTTCAAAAATGAAAATAAAAGTAGCTTTTGGTGCGTTATCAGGATAGCTAACATCAACATTTTGATAGACAAAGAAAAAGATCATCCATTTTTTCAAATTCCAGGCGCAAGCAGCCATCAGTAAATTGATTGAATCGCCCTCACTGCCTTTAAGCCAGTTCCTTGATAATCGATAATCGTGTTTGAGGTGCCCAATAATAGGTTCAATCGCTGCACGTTGCCGACATAATATTCGCTTCTTTTGGGATTGATACGGCGTATCTCGTTTCAGCTTTTTATTGGGTAATAACACCTCAACATCAACATGCTTGCTTGCACCTCGATAACCACGGTCAAGCACAGCTAGTTCTATTGTTGTTTGCCGATGCTCATGAGCAGATTCTAAAGCTGCTTTCAAATTCTTTGAGTCATGTTCATTTTCATCATGGCTGGCTACGCCAACAATGACCTGACTTTTCTGTGTGGCTACAATTGATGCTTTACGTCCATACTCATAGGGCTTATGGTCTTTGCCTTTGCCGACACAAAAAGTCTAAAATTTGCTTTTATCAGTTTTTTTGTTAAAATGTATGCACCATCGCCGTTAGGCGTCAACACCCCCTACTTCGGTAGGGGGAGCGTAAATTAGGAAATCATTATATGTACTTTAAAGATTTTGACAATTGGAACAAAGTCAAAAAAAATATCGAAAAAGAAAAACCAAAAATCCACATTCGTATTGGTGAGATTCGTTGGGCTTCTATTGGTGTAAATATTGGAAGTGAAATTGATGGTAAAGGTGCATCGTTCACAAGACCAGTTTTGATACTTAATGTTATTGGTAAAAATCTAGCTTTAGTCATTCCAATGTCTACAAAGATCAAAGATATTGCTGGCTACCATACATTTCAATGGAAAAATAAAGATATTTCGCTTTGTATTCATCAAATAAAAATTATCTCTCAAAAACGAATTTTTACTCGGTATGGGCATATATCAGATAAGCGGCTAGCAGAGGTAAAGAAAGTAGTTAAACAATTTCATAAACTATAGTTGAAATTTAATTGATTTGAATACAGCATTAAAGACTAAATTATAAAGAGTTAATCCAACATACTCTTAATCCTCATTACCATATCTATTATTTTCATGCTGTAATTGATCATCGAAGTTGTCTAGAAACAAATCTATTAGCCAGTAATTATCTTTATAAGCTTTCAATTTTTCAGACCGACCTTTTTCCAATCTAATTTTTATATCTAAAATCACTGCTGTCCCACAAATTTCATGAGAAAGCTATCTGTACTTGAGGATTATACGGCATAGGGTCGGGAGGTTCATTTTTTAACAGTTTCCAAAGGTCTCTACGCTCAAATAAATTGATTTGAAATATCCTAATAATCTGTTGAATACTCAAATCTAATTTTCCAGAGAATTTAAGGTAAGCCACGATAAGATAAGTACACATAGCTATCCAAATTTGAGTCAACACAGCATTCTTTGAAGTGCCAATAAACGATTTTATTTTAAGGTTTTGTTTAATGCATTTGAAAAACAATTCAATTTGCCAACGAGCTTTGTAAATATCAGCAATAGTTTTTGGAGCAAGCTTTAGATGGTTGGTTAAAAAGAAATAATGCTTTTTCGTTTCTTTATCATAGTACCCCACACGTCGAAGTTTGCCTTGATATTCGCTACCTTTTTTGCTGGTTAAACTAATAATTTGGTCGGAGGTGATTCCTTGAGCTTTGTTTACTTTTCGACGTTCTTTGACACGATAGCAGGTATTCTTTTTTATTCGAGTCACAAAGTAAATTCCTTTAGTATTGAGTAAGTTATACCAACTGTAATCAGTATATCCTCGGTCTATAGCTACAATTGAACCTTTATCAAGTTTAAGAGTGCGAGCAGCCGTTACATCGTGTTTCTTGCCTTGCGTTACCGTCATAAACGTAGGCAAAAAACCATCGTGGTCAATTCCTACATGTAACTTTATAGCTCCTTTTGCACGGCGGAACGTCGCCCAAGGAAACACTGATAAACATAAATCAATGGTAGAGGAATCAAATGAATATAATTTATTTTTGAACTTGAATCCATGTCGTGGTGCTAATTGTTTACAGCGAGATAATAATTTATAAAACAAGTCTTCATAAAGTTGATAAGGTTGTTTTTTATTAACTCGTGCTAGTGACGAACGGCTTACTTCACCCATACCCAAATGGTAGCTTTTAGAGCTTTGTCTTGATAAATTATCGACAATATCTCGTAGACTACAACGTCCTGTAAGTTGTGCAAAACTTAACGATGCGAACTGTGACCAACGAGACATTTTTCTCAATGATTGACCTTCATGATGGGTTTTTGCAAGTGTTTCAAATTCATGTCTCGAAACCAGTTTCAGTAATTGTGAAAATACAGTATTATGATGACTCAAAGCTATTCTCTTGTTGATTTATAAAGTGTTTTTTTGCAACTCTATTTTATCAAATTAATGAGAGATACGCTTTGTTTTATTAACGCCTACTCAATTGTGGGACAGCAGTGATCTAAAATATCATTTTCTGATACAAAACTCTTTAGAGCTTTATAACCAAAGGTTTTTATTTTTCGGTAGTTATAACCAGAGCTTGAATGAGTAGTGTTTATTAGTTTATCCAAGAAAAGTAATAAACTTTCATCGCCAGCAATTACTTCATTGATAAATTTTTGCCACGACCCTTCCGTATCCCAATCTTTCCACCTATATAAGATATGAAGCAACTTTTCATTATTTAATAATTTGTTAACTTCAAAATTTTTAGCTTTTTCTATACATAATTGCTGAAGCTCTACTTCTTTACCCTTAGGTAAAAAATTTCTGTATTCATCCCATTCTTTATCTGGAGTATCTAAACTTACTCTAAAAAATAGACCACTTATTCCAGTTGATGCTTCCATTGCCTCTTTAATAATTTGAAAATTTTCATGCTTATCTTCATTTCTAATCAATAATTGTCTAATAACTCTCATCGCATCCATATGAGAGCCAAAATTAAACATGCCATCTGCTTTACCTATTACCTCATCTAAAACATTGAAAATCGCTAGTATTATGTTCTTAGTCTTACTCTTTGATACTCGGTCATTATCTTCGGTTATATCTTGAAATGCTTGTAGAAAAACCTGAAACCTGCCTTCATGGTCAAGTAATTTCAGCTCTCTTTCTAAGAGTTCTACAAGGACAGAGTGGCTAATAAATCTTGTGATTTCATGCTGGCTAACACCTCCATCGTCACCTCTCGGTGTCAAACGAAAATAAGTGTCAAAATGATTTGGGGTACAAACTCGAAGATCTGACGACCAGGAGGATATTAAATCAGAATGATACCCCATATTAGAGTAAAGCCCATTGATCATTGGGAAGAGAGTCTTCAATAATTTTAAAGTTAACTCTGGGTTTGTAGATGCACTTTCAAGTACTTCATCAATAACTTTTTTTCTGCTTGCTTTATCATCTTGAGATTCAGAATATGGTTGCTCTGTCAACAATTCTTTATTGCTAGCTGCAAACTGATATAGCTTTGGATCAAATATTCTCAAAGCCTCAATTGCAAAAAAATCAACTGTATTTACTTCCATTGTATCTTCGTTAAACAATAGAGTAATATTGAAATTTAGGCTATTCATAAACCTTTTTACATCTCGAATATTTTTGAAATACTCTTTAAATCCTGAATGATAAATTTCACTCCAATACTCATTTTCTTTACCTAAATATTAACTTAGCCTGAATAATTCGTAATATTATGTTATAATTATGGGATGAAAAATACTGATTTAAGAAGCCTAAGTCACGATTCCCGTCAAGAGTTACGCAAAGTGTGTATCCGTTTGTATAAACGAGGTCAAAAGAAAAACGCCATTGCTCTTGAGTTAGGGTTGCGTTACCCAACTGTTGTGGAATGGATTAATGACTATAGCCGTACAGGTAAACTGACAACTGTTGAGAAACGTAAAGGTCGGGCTATAGGCA
Source organism: Pseudomonadales bacterium (assembly GCA_965204215.1). Classification (GTDB taxonomy): domain Bacteria; phylum Pseudomonadota; class Gammaproteobacteria; order Pseudomonadales; family GM7GCV1; genus CBDBDZ01. Next base: position 1,004,590 of record CBDBDZ010000013.1, read on the forward strand.
AAGGTCGGAGTTTATCGCCCGAACAAGAACTATCCATACAACGAATGATTGTGGATAAAACGCCCGATCAGTTGAAATTAGATTTTGCACTTTGGTCAGTCAAGGCGGTACAGCAATTAATTGAAGAACAATTTGCGTGCAAATTGGCGACACGAACAGTGTGCCGATATTTATCACGCTGGGGGTTCACTCCCCAACGACCTATAAAACGAAGTTACGAGCAACAACCAGAAGCAGTCAAGCAATGGCTTGATAAAACCTATCCTGTCGTACATCAACGCGCTCAAGATGAAGATGCAGAGATTCATTGGGGTGATGAAACAGGTGTCTCAAGTCAGGAGCATTACCCTCGTGGTTATGCGCCCAAAGGTAAAACACCTGTATTAACACTATCTCATGCTAAACGAGAACGGGTGAATATGATTTCTAGTATCACCAATCAGGGCAAGGTTCAATTTATGATTTATGATGATAAGTTTACAGCCCAAGTATTCATAAAATTCTTGAAGCAATTAATAAAACAATCGTCGAACAAGGTATTTCTCATTGTTGATAATTTACGTGTTCATCACGCTAAATTAGTCTCGGAATGGTTAAAAGGTCATACTGAAAAAATTGAAGTGTTTTATTTACCAAGCTATTCACCAGAACTTAATCCTGATGAATATCTTAACTGTGATTTGAAGCGTTCAATGGGGGCGGATAAACCTACTCGAAAGAAAGGAGATATTGCTAAAAAACTCAATAAGCATATGTCTATGATTCAAGAAAAGCCTGAAAGAGTCAAGTCATATTTCAAGCATAGAAAGATTGCTTATGCCGCATAATTATTACGAATTATTATGGCAAGGTTAATACTTATTAGCTGACTCTGGTAATTTATTACTTAATGTTTCATTTAAATTTTTAATTAAGTAATCTAATATTCGTGTAGAGCCGATATTAGGAACATTAAACGGAACTTGTATAATTTTATCCAAATACTCGTTGCCATCTATACCTATTTGCTCCTGTAAATTTTTCTCAACAATTTCCCTATCCATTGAGAGCAGATAAATAGCTTTTGGAAAATCTGCATTGGCTTTAACTAACCTAAATATCTGTCTCATTTCAGACTGATTTAACCGATCAATATCATCAATAACAATAATAAGATTTGTATTCCTTTTATTTAACTCTTCTCTAATCTCTAACTTTAATTCATATATTGATTTAATCTCATCTTCAAATTTACTTTCATAAAGATTAGCCAGCTTTTCTGTTATATGCTTACTAAAGGATAAACCTATGACAAATAATGATCCAATCAACAAGCATATTTGAAAATAAAAACTTTCAGATATTAATCCAGATAATGGAACACCTAAAAAACCTAAAGCTAGTAAAGTAAAACTGACAAGCTCAGCCAGACTTTTTTTAGCTGGAATTACGGCTAATTTTTTAGAATAATTTCTAAACTTCTTCGCAAGCTCTTTATTCTTATTATTTTTTGATGTTAGTTGGATAGCTAATTCATTAAAAAATTGCTGGGTGATACTTCCATCCTCAGAAAGTACCATGGATTAAAATTGATTATTAATGGTTTTTGCTCTGGTTTGTTTAGTATAAATTCTTTTGCTAAATTAATAATTGAAGTTTTACCAGACCCCCATTTGCCAAAAAGACCTACAACTAAACTTTCTTTTCCGTCCCACTCAGATATGGATTTACCAAGGTGAAATGAAAAATTTTTCCTACCCAAAAAATCTTCCGTATTATTTTCAATAGCCTTGTCATTTATAAACATAACAACTCGATTCTAACAAATTAAAAAACGCACATTCAACTCATTGTCTAGGTTCAGTACATGTGAGACAAAAGCATAGAAATTAAGCTGCCTGTGTAATTTTCAGATAATACTCCATTGGAGTATCTAATCCAACCTTTTCGTGTGGTCTATAAGTGTTATAGTAACTTTCATAATCATCTAAGGCTTGATTCATCAATCTAACACTTAAACTCCCTTCATAAAAGGGATAAAACTCATAACGTGTTGTACCATTAGCCCGTTCAACACAGCCGTTTAAATCAGGACGCTTAGGTGGTAATACCCAAAGTTTGATACCGAGTTCACGACAGTATTCTTCAAATTCAGCTATAAATTCGCTACCACCATCCACTTGTATGGACTCAATAGTGAATGGGGCTTGTTGTTTTAAATACATGAGAAAGAGCTTAGCATTATGACTGGTTGCGGTACTGTAACAACGTAAGAATGTCATACCTGTTATCGGGCAGGTAGCTTTGAATTCAGAAGTGGACCCCATCGGTTAGACAGGATTTTTGAAATTTATTAACCATGCATGAATATATCATAATTTTATGTTATAATACTAGTCATGAAACAAGTAGATTTAAGAACCCTTAGCCCCGAGTCTCGACTAGAATTGAAAAAAATTTGTCTTCGCCTTTACAAGAAGGGAGACCGTACAAAAAAAGCCATAGCCGAAGAGCTTGGTCTTCGCTATATCACGGTATCAGAATGGCTACGTGAATATAAAGCATCAGGCGAAAAGCTCACCAAAGAAAAACCACGAGGACGCCCATTGGGAGTGGGACGGGACTTAACACCGGAGCAAGAAAAACATATTCAGAAGTTGATTATTGATAAGACACCAGACCAGTTAAAGTTGGATTTTGCACTGTGGTCAATCAAAGCAGTTCAACAATTGATTGATGATGAATTTTCAATTGATTTAGCCTATCGAACTGTCTGTCTTTACCTTAATCGTTGGGGTTTTACCCCCCAGCGTCCAGTCAAACGTAGTTATGAACAGCAACCTGCTCAAGTTCAACAGTGGCTTGATGAAGATTATCCTGCAATTCACCAACGCGCCCAGGATGAAGATGCAGAAATTCACTGGGGTGATGAAACAGGTATTTCGAGTCAAGAGCATTATCCTCGCGGTTATGCTCCTAAAGGGCAAACACCAGTTTTAGTATTATCTCAGGCTAAGCGTGAACGAGTTAACATGGTGTCAACCATTACTAATCAAGGAAAACTTCATTTTATGGTCTATGACGATAAGTTCACGGCTCAGGTCTTCATCAAATTTTTGAAACAATTAATAAAGCAATCATCTAAAAAGGTTTTTTTGATTGTTGATAACTTACGCGTACATCATGCTAAATTGGTTCAAGAATGGTTAGCAGGTAATACTGAAAAAATTGAGGTCTTCTATCTGCCTAGCTATTCCCCTGAACTTAACCCCGATGAGTATCTCAATTGTGATTTAAAGCGCTCAATGGGTGCTGATAAACCGACTCGAAAGAAAGGGGATATTGCTAAAAAATTAGATAAGCATATGAATCTGCTACAACAGCAACCCGAAAGAATTCAATCTTATTTCAAGCATCAGAAAATTAAATATGCAGCTTAATAATTTCGAATATTTAATGCAGAGTTAATATGTTTGGCCACAAATGCTCAAGACTCCAATGAATCTGAAATTCGTAAAGTGCTAAGTAAAGTTGGCTTAGAAAAATATTTTTCTCATATATTTTGTTACTCGAATATGGCTTGTAAGAAATCTGATCCTAGTTATTTTTCAAAGGTGCTAAGCAAATTAGAATTATCTGCTTCATCAGTTGTAATGGTCGGGGACTCATTAGAAAAAGATATTCTACCTGCAGGTGCAGCTGGTATATATGGAGTGTTGTATAATCCAGTAGGTAAAGAGGTTGATAGTGCTAAATATACTAGCGTCAGAAGCATGGCTGACATATGTCGTATAACAAGACAATGAAGTACGCTCCAACCACTAGCGTGGTTTCCGCCGGACATTTCCCTGCGGCCCGCGAAATATGTGTCATTTCATTCTCACATATTTCACGTTCCTCCGTGAAATGCCGCTTATTGTAACGTTAGCTGTTTAAAATACTTCTAGATTATCTAGCTCTCATAATAAATTTGATTAATAATGAACTGTAGAATATGTAATATTGAAAATACTGGTTGGGAGGATACTCCCAGTGATTTATGTTATGACTGTCATATAAAATACGCATTAAGTGAAAAAGAATACGAAAAACAAGTGTCAGCTGGTATAGCCAATACATTTAAATTCAAGACAATCATTTTTTTAATCTTAGGATTAATAATACCCTTATGGATTATCACTCTACCTCTTTTTTGGTATTTGGCATCACTGCTGTCCCACAAATTTCATGAGAAAGCTATCTGTACTTGAGGATTATACGGCATAGGGTCGGGAGGTTCATTTTTTAACAGTTTCCAAAGGTCTCTACGCTCAAATAAATTGATTTGAAATATCCTAATAATCTGTTGAATACTCAAATCTAATTTTCCAGAGAATTTAAGGTAAGCCACGATAAGATAAGTACACATAGCTATCCAAATTTGAGTCAACACAGCATTCTTTGAAGTGCCAATAAACGATTTTATTTTAAGGTTTTGTTTAATGCATTTGAAAAACAATTCAATTTGCCAACGAGCTTTGTAAATATCAGCAATAGTTTTTGGAGCAAGCTTTAGATGGTTGGTTAAAAAGAAATAATGCTTTTTCGTTTCTTTATCATAGTACCCCACACGTCGAAGTTTGCCTTGATATTCGCTACCTTTTTTGCTGGTTAAACTAATAATTTGGTCGGAGGTGATTCCTTGAGCTTTGTTTACTTTTCGACGTTCTTTGACACGATAGCAGGTATTCTTTTTTATTCGAGTCACAAAGTAAATTCCTTTAGTATTGAGTAAGTTATACCAACTGTAATCAGTATATCCTCGGTCTATAGCTACAATTGAACCTTTATCAAGTTTAAGAGTGCGAGCAGCCGTTACATCGTGTTTCTTGCCTTGCGTTACCGTCATAAACGTAGGCAAAAAACCATCGTGGTCAATTCCTACATGTAACTTTATAGCTCCTTTTGCACGGCGGAACGTCGCCCAAGGAAACACTGATAAACATAAATCAATGGTAGAGGAATCAAATGAATATAATTTATTTTTGAACTTGAATCCATGTCGTGGTGCTAATTGTTTACAGCGAGATAATAATTTATAAAACAAGTCTTCATAAAGTTGATAAGGTTGTTTTTTATTAACTCGTGCTAGTGACGAACGGCTTACTTCACCCATACCCAAATGGTAGCTTTTAGAGCTTTGTCTTGATAAATTATCGACAATATCTCGTAGACTACAACGTCCTGTAAGTTGTGCAAAACTTAACGATGCGAACTGTGACCAACGAGACATTTTTCTCAATGATTGACCTTCATGATGGGTTTTTGCAAGTGTTTCAAATTCATGTCTCGAAACCAGTTTTGTATAGGTTCAGATAGATATGAGACTTATTTTTTAAATTTTTCACCTGTTAATTTGTGGTAAAGTCGTAAGACTTTTCCATCAAATTAATAGGTCATTTGAAAGCTGGTTTAAAGTCGGGTAGCCTTTGTAATTTGACTAAATTAACTTACAGAGAGACTACCCATGCAGACCTTAAGCCTACGAATCAAATCATATCGCAGTTGGCGCATTAATGATAGAGCGCCAACTGAAGCAATTGACAGAATCCATAGACTAGAACTCTATGACCAATTGAAACAAGAAGGTTGTAGCGAAGCACTTCGTTTGAAGTCAATAGGCTGGTCACGAGCCACTTATTATCGCTGGAGCGCACGTTATAATCAGCTAGGTTGGGAAGGATTAGTGGAACAAAGCCGTCGCCCTTATAATCGCCGTCAATCACAATGGACAAAACAGCAAGAGCAAATAGTTTTGCATATTAGGCAGCGTTACCGTTGTTGGGGTAAGCGTAAAATATGGAAAATAATGGTTCGTGACCATCAGCAAACGATTAGTGAAAGTAGCGTCGGTAGGATTATCAGTAAACTTATTAAAAACGGTAAGATATTGCCTGTATCGTTTTATTATGGCGGGCGTATGAAGCCTAAAAAGAAACGACAATTTAGTTATCATGCTAGACGTTGGCAATATGGTATGAAAGCCAAGAAGGTAGGTCAGATGATTCAAATTGACCATATGAGTATTAGTTTTACCGAAGGCTTTAATGTCAAAGAATTCAAAGCTACCTGCCCGATAACAGGTATGACATTCTTACGTTGTTACAGTACCGCAACCAGTCATAATGCTAAGCGCTTTCTCATGTATTTAAAACAACAAGCCCCATTCACTATTGAGTCCATACAAGTGGATGGTGGTAGCGAATTTATGGCTGAATTTGAAGAATACTGTCGTGAACTCGGTATCAAACTTTGGGTATTACCACCTAAGCGTCCTGATTTAAACGGCTGTGTTGAACGGGCTAATGGTACAACACGTTATGAGTTTTATCCCTTTTATGAAGGGAGTTTAAGTGTTAGATTGATGAATCAAGCCTTAGATGATTATGAAAGTTACTATAACACTTATAGACCACACGAAAAGGTTGGATTAGATACTCCAATGGAGTATTATCTGAAAATTACACAGGCTGCTTGATGTTTATGCTTTTGTCTCACATGTACTGAACCTAGACAGTTTCAGTAATTGTGAAAATACAGTATTATGATGACTCAAAGCTATTCTCTTGTTGATTTATAAAGTGTTTTTTTGCAACTCTATTTTATCAAATTAATGAGAGATACGCTTTGTTTTATTAACGCCTACTCAATTGTGGGACAGCAGTGATTTGGCATATAAAAGTTATACTTCAGGCATCCCTCCGAAAAATACGTCTCCAAAATCAAATTTAGACGAATTAAAAAAATTGAAAGAGCTATTAGATTTAGGCGCTATATCACAAGAAGAATTCGATGCAAAAAAATCCATATTATTTAAATAATACAGCTAACAAGTTGCTCAAATTCGTTACGTTGCTTCGCAACTTCACCGGACGCTTACTGCGTTCGCGCCGTTTAGCAAGGCGTTATGTGTAACTGTGATAATACTGTTCAACAAACTTAAACTAACTACAATTGGAAAATTAAATGAAAATAATTAACTTAGTCTATATTTTATTACTAACACTATTTATTACAGCTTGTGGGGGTGGAAGCGATAATTCTAGCCAATCCCCTACACCGACACCTACCCCCCAGCCTACTAGTAATTCTACACCTACAGCAATTATACAAAGCATCACAGTTGACGAAGATAGCTCAATAAGTATTGTACTAACAGGAATCGACTCTGATGGAACTATCGCCAGCTATAGTAATACAGTTCCTACTAACGGTGTGCTTAGCGGAACTGCTCCTAACTTAACTTATACGCCTAATGCTAACTTTTTTGGTTCGGATTCTTTTAGTTTTACAGTAACTGATAATGCTGGAAGTGAGTCACAACCAGCAATAATCAGTATAACCGTTACGGATGTGCCAGAACCTAGTTCAGCGCCAAATATAACAGTTACACCAGCTACAGCTACAGTTATGTCAGGAACAGGTGCAGATTTTTCTATTTCAGTGTCCGATAGTGATGGATTATCTGGAACATTTAGTGTGGATTGCGGTGTTCCCAGAATTATTGGTTCAAATGTGAATCATAATCCACCCAATAGTTTATTTAGTAATTCAACAATAAATATTCCTAATATAGGACAAGATACAACATTTTCATGTACTGTTCTTGCTGAAGATACTTTAGGCAATACAGGGAGTTTTGTAATTACTCTAAACATTACAGGCACAACAATATCATCAAGTAATGATTTAGAAACATTTATCAGAACATCATTTACTAATCTAGGAAATAATACAACAATCACGTTCTCTACTAATGGTACAGACAGTATCACAAGTACTATGGTAAATTCTATTGATGCTAATGCTAATGGAGCAATATTTTCGATTAGTTATGGTGGCGTATTTAATTGTGATGAAACCTTTGTTTCATCGGATGTAGATTATGTGTGTACATCAGGGTTAGACGTAAACCCAGAGACTTTATCTGACAGTTTAACTGCACTTATCGAAGTGGCTAGAGTTGGTTCAAGAGCTGGAAATATTACAACTGCGCGATTTGGAGAGAGTTTGACTGTCTCTTTGGGATTAAATAATGTAGATAGTGCTGTTTTAAGTGATGGAACTGACACTTACACTGTGAACGCTTCAGGAATTGCTACAATTCCATTTAGTTCTGTAAAGAATGGGAATGTTTCTTTGGATGCTATTTTGTCTTCAGCTGGAAATGCTGATAAGGTAGTTGAGAATGTTGCAAGTTACTTTAATCCTGCATGTAATGTACAGGGAGTTGAAGTTTGTGGTAATTTAGGAGGACCTTTTGATGTGCCATCAGGAGCTTCAACTCTTTCCATTCAAACATCTTCTATGCAAGAACTTCCAGAGGGTCAAGGGTATGTTTTAAGAAATTTTAGTTCATCTGACCAACAAACTTCAGATGATAGTAACTCCTCAAATACATTTACTTTTAACATGTTTACTAATAGTTATAGTGCTGAGGCCATTATTCCTTTAGGAGCGAGCACTTTTGAAGCAGTTCCATTTAGAGTAGAGGAGAATCAGATCCTTTATGGACTGCCTTCTGGCTCAGTTCAATTTAATGGTCAATAATTTTGTTAATTTTCAAGTCCCTGGGGGTCAGGCACCTAAACTTGTAAGCCAATGATTTTATTAAATATTATGTTGCAAAGGGTCAGAGTTACACATAACAAGTTAAGGCAAAGGACGCGCAAAGCGCGCCTCTGCTTAAAGCGTTAGGAGTTAACTCATGAACAATAAATACTTTTTATATTTGATATTACTAATATCAATGAATGCAACTGCATACATATTCGGAGGTAGCAATCTAGGATTTTCTGGGTATCCTTCACATGACTGCTATAAGCCTACAAAGCCATATAAACCATATTCATTTAGCTCTCAATGGGAAATTGACTCATATAATTCAAAAGTAGAACGCTATAATTCGGAGTTTGAGTATTATATAAGTTGTATTGAAGAGTATGTGGATAATGCAAATAATGATATAAAAAGAATCCAAGGAGAAATAGAAGAGGCTGTAGATGAAGCAAATTATTAAAATATTAACGGTCTAGACTTGAGTTTTATTTCTCTAACTCTATATAAGAATTCTACTAATTTTATTTACAAATTTATTACTATGACTAACGACAGAGATACTTATAAATATCATTTAAAAAAAGGTAACAAGATTGTTCATACAGGTATTACCAATGATTTAAATCGCCGTGAATCCGAACACAAACAAAATTACGGTAGTAATGTCCATATCAAACAAGTAGGGAATCGGACTACTCGCCAAGGTGCTCTTAATTGGGAAGCTGAACAAAGAAGTAATGGCAAACCCACAGGTCCATAACAAAACTCCTAACAAGTTGGTCAAATTCACTCCATGCCTTCGGCATTTCGTCGGACAAATAAAGCTTCGCTTTATTTGCCGTTTACCAAGACGTTATATTTAAAACAGTATGAACCACATAAAATTTATAAACTATAACTGCGGCGTCCTATTGCTTTTAATTGGATTCATATGTTTTATCTTCCCTGAATGGTTTATGGCTCTTTATGACACAGAGTTAAAAACATCTCAAAGTAAAACCGAGATTAGATCGCTTAGTGGCTTCGTTTTTAGCATCGGATATTTATTTTGTTATTTCACTTATCATACAAAAAATCAAATAGCTATTTTATATTCAGTAATCATTGTGTTATTGAGTTTCGTCTTATCTAGAATATTCGGCCTATTCGTTGATGGTTTTGATCAAACGATAACTTATTATGAGTTAGGCTTCGAAGCAGTTGCATTGGCTATTATTTTAATCGTTTATTTCAAAAATAAAGATTTCAAAATATGTTAGTAAATTTTAAATATAGCAAGTTAAGCCAACAGGACGCCGCAAGCGTCGCCGCTGTTTAAGGCGTTAGGATTTCAAATGAATTTCCGAGCTATAACTTTAGTTCTACTTTTTTTATCCGGTTCTGTGAATGCTCAGAGCTTAAGCACTCATACTACCAGCAGGTCTGATGGCTCCGATATTACTTATTATCTTCATCATCAATTAGATACATCACCAAACGATACATTATTACTAATTCTTCAAGGCTCTGATTGCAATAGCGTATTACAAATCGAATCAATATTTACAGATTATAAGAATGTTTGGCCAGAAGCAGACGTCCTTCTAATAGAAAAATATGGAATTGATGGAAGGTTGAGCTTTAGCTCAGATGCTGAGCGCAGAGACTGCCCAGATAAATATATCCAAAATGATAGCCCAGAGCAGCGAGTAGCAGATATTCAAGTAGTCCTTGGTGTTGTACGGAAAGATCGTTATCCTAACCTCATTGTGCTTGGGGGGAGTGAGGGGGCTGTTATTGCTAACTTAGTCACTACCAGAATCGAGGATATAAATGCAACGATTTCTCTCAATAGTGGTGGTCAAAAATTTATTGATGATGTTATACATAATATTAAGGTAGCATCTATAAATAACGATGAAATAGAAGAGAGCATTAAGGAATTTCGAGGATTTTCAAATCATATTATCAATAGTCAATCATCTGAACTTAAAGTAAGTGGGCATGGTTACAATTGGTGGTATCAAATGCTATCTATTGATCAACTTGAAATACTTCAGGGAGTGAATACGCCGTTACTTGTCATTCAGGGAGGAAGGGATTCATCTGTTTCACCTCAAAAAGTTGATGAAATGATGCGTGCACTTGTGAAGACAGGAAAAGGCAATATTGAATACCGAACATACAAAGAACTTGATCATGGTTTCTTGAATATAAACGGAGAAAGCAAACGTGAATTGGTTGTAAACGATATAAATGTTTGGTTAAAGTCAAAACTCAGAAATCCTAACAAGTCAATGCAACCGACCGCTGAAGCGTCGGTTGATTGAGGCGTTATGCGTCAAGCTGGGACTCCAAAAATGACTAGGGTAGCAGAATGTTGCTGTGCCCAGTTGAGTATTGAACTGAATGGTGAGCCAGAAATGCATGGCGTTTGTCACTGTGATGATTGCAAGAAGCGAACTGGATCAGCGTTCAGTATATCTGCCTACTTTAAGACAAAGGAAAAATTGAACATAGTAGGTCATTCAAATCAGTATTCGTTTTACCATAAAGAACAGGATCATGAACAAACAAGACATTTTTGTTCCAAGTGTGGTACAACGCTTTATTGGTTTGTTTCATCGCATCCGGATTTAATTGGAGTTGCTGGGGGCTGCTTCGTAAAGAAACCACTTGGAAAGCCAAAATATTCTACAAGGCACAGTAAAAAATGTAGTTGGGTCAAGTTAGGGTGGGGAATTGAAAAAGACGCATAACAAGGCAATGAACTACGCTCCAGCATTACATGCTTCCGCCGGGCATTTCACTTCAGCCGCCAATTTGTGCGTCATTTCATTCTCGCACAAATTATCGTCCTCCGCAAAATGCCGATTATTGCGACGTTATGCTCCCAAGCAAAAGGATATAAAATGAATTTACTACGAACTGTTATGATCACTTTTCTGTTCTCTATCGCTACCATTTCTAACGCTGGTTTTTTTGAGATAAATGATGCACAGGTTAAGACCATTGTATCAGGCATCTTGCCTATGCAACCGGGGTCGTATTGAAAAAATGCGATTTTGAGGGATACTATCCTGTACCACGTGATTATTGCTTATTGCAAAAGTCTCAACTTGTGTGTTTCTTCCGAAAAAGTTTTTTTAATTGCGAGGCATATTTGTTTTCTAGTCTCTTCAATTCTTGTTCTTTGCCCAAAGCTTTATAAACAAGGTGTTTATAGCGGATGATTTCAAAGCGTTTGTGATGTTCTGCGGATAGTTTTTCGAGCATTTCATCGGCGGTATCAAATTGCTCGGTAGTAACTAGTTGATAAAGGCGCTCTAGTTCAGGAGCTAATTGATGGCTTTCAGTGAGTTGATCACTCGCCTCTAACCATTTATTGGATAGCTCATTTTTTTCTAAATGAAATGCTGCTCTTGCGCCCATGATTAGAGTGACAATGTTATCTTGTTTGCGATTAATGGGCTTTAGTTGTGCGACGCATTCATGCCAGTCGCCTTCAAGGTAAGCCAGCAATCCAGAGTATAGTTGTTTTTGCTGTTTCTCTTGTTGCTTGTGCCTGTACCACTTACCGTTGAAAAGTGAAATTATTATCTGCAATAGCTTTATCAACCAGGGAGCAATAATTAAACCAATCAGAAGCGCCAGCCAGAGCTTAACTTGAAGTTCGTAGCCGCTCAGGGTTAATAAAATGCTACTGTCTCTATCAATTATATAAATGGCAGCAATAGGTATTAATGTAAGGAATAAGCGTAAAGACCAGTTGGTGCGTTTTGGGGTTTGAGGTAAATTGAGGTTATTCATATTAACGGTTTAAATTGATTTTTAACAATTTTATTTGTTGTTGAAACGTAGCTAAACTATGTAGGGTATTGTGTTCCAAAGTCGCGTAGTTGCTTACACTTTCGGCAAGCTGTGTCAGCCATTGTTGCTGATCCCTGGCATTGAATGGCTCCAGTGTTTCTATACAGATATCGATAGCTTGTTTGAATAAGTCATGATTGCCTTGAAGTAGCGCAAACTTGGCTTGTTCAAGTTGCAACTGTAATCGCTGTTTCAGTATTAGCTGTTGCTGTTTGCTAAGAAGCGCTTTATCAGCAGTTGAGGCATTGCTAACGGAAATAAATTGCCCTAGAAGAGCCCTGGTTTTGTACCAAAGGACTGTTGGATGATACCAGGGTTGGTGGTGGTTGGTGGGTTGTTGAGCCGTATCAGATGTAGCAATTGTGTGTGGCGACAATGGCCTTCTGGCAATTGACTGTTGTACTTGATGTAACTCCTGGAATAGCTTTAATAGATCGTAACTGGCGTCATCGGATAGACGTTCAATATCTTTGTCAATAGCAACCACAATAATGTTGACTTCTTTCCAGTTCAGAACTTCTAATTGCTGTTTTGCACTTTGTAATAGCCTGATAACAGCTGAATGATTACCGTCTTGATTGATGCGTTGTTGAGCTAATTGCAGCCAATAGTTAACTTCGTTAAATAACCATTCATAGTCATTGTTCGATAGCGCATCGTTAAGCCGTGATTCTAAAATATCTTGACGTTGTATCACGGCTTGTTGCCATATCTGCTGCTGATCAGCTACACTTTGTTTGAATTCAATCAGTTTTCTTTGCAGGGAGATATTGTCATTTTGCAAGGATTGAACGCCAACAGCCAGTTGCTGCACTTGATTATTGAGTTGCGCAACTGCTTGAGCATTGTCTCGAATGCTGATTTTGTATTGTCCCCAAACCCAATAGCCACCGTAGCCAATAGTAGCGAGGGTTAAAACAATGATGAATATTTTAACCAAAAATCTTAAAATTTTACTAACTAGGTTAGAGTTGTCTGGTTTAGAACTGTCGTTTTCTTCAATATTTTTTAGCGTGTTGTCGAGAGGCTCGTCTAAAGTGTGTTCAGAATCGGTCATGAAATTTAGGTTTTATTTGTTGAATGGCTTGTAGAATAAGCTGATTATTTGGATATTCAATTGCGTAAATGTTGCGGTATCCCAGCTGGTCAGCAAGTTTTTGTACTCGATCGCCAGGTACAATCAGGGGTAAATCATACCATGTATCAAGTTGAGCTGTTTTGATGGCAATATCTAAATTTTCTAAAGTTTGTGCACTCATAGCAGTTAAAACACTGATATTGTGTTTAAGCTTTGCTAGCTGATGAGTTAAATCGTCAACCTGAGTGCTTTTGTAAACAGCCAGGGTTTGAACCAGTGCACCCAAATTTTTGAGTCTGTCACGAATAAGTGTTCGCCCGTTTTCTCCTGCAATAATTATTATGGTTTTACCTGCGATATTGCGTTGATTGAGTTGGAATAATGACAGTAATGACTCAGAGCGATAGGGTGCTGGAGCGCAATGAATGGTTTTATCGATATGATTTATCCATTCTTTTAGTACTTTATGGGTGCTGAGTCCAATAGTGAAAATTTCAGATTGTAACAGTATACTTCGATAAGGGCTTAGTAATTGTAACCCAATATTGGCGGCGTTAACACTAACAAAAATAAAGGCATCGCAAGGATGTCTCAATGCCATATCAATGCTTTGCCTTGCGCTGTGCAGTGTTTCAATCTGAATTGCAGGGCAAGTGAAATATTGATATTTTGCTGTTTGTAAAGCCTTTATCAAATCTTTATTTTGATGCGCAGGTCGTGTAACCAGTACAGCCATTACAATTCTATCCCTAATTCAGCCAATAATTTTGCCGCACCTTGCTGTAATAGTATTTCGGCGGCTTGAATCCCTAATGCTTCAGATTGAGCAGTGACAGCTTGTTGCCTGGTTTTGATAATGTGGCTGCCATCAGTGTTACTAACCAGGGCCTCTAATATTAATATCTTGTTATCAATTGTAGCGTAGCCCGCAATAGGGACCTGGCAACCGCCTTGAAGTTGTTTATTCATTGCGCGTTCAGCTTTCACTCTGTATGCTGTTGCCTTGCAGTGTAAAGGTTGTAGAAACTCAACCATATCATTGTCAGTACGACTTTCTATAGCCATTACACCTTGTCCAACGGCTGGTAAACATTGCTGTGAGTTAAGGGTTTCAGTAATGCGGTGTTGCATGCCCAGGCGTTGCAAACCAGCTTCTGCCAGAATAATGGCGTCGTATTCATTGTTGTCTAATTTTGCTAATCGGGTATTTATATTGCCACGCAGTGTTTTAATAGTTAAGTCAGGTCGTATGTGTTGTATTTGAGCTTGTCTACGTAAGCTGGAAGTGCCTAGTGTTGCATTGTGAGGTAGGGCGTTAAGGTTTGGATAGGTATTGCTAATTAGTGCATCAAAAGGCGAATGGCGCTCGCAAATGCAGGAGAGTTGTAGACCTTGTGGCAGATCCATAGGTACGTCTTTTAATGAATGTACCGCAATATCCGCTTTATTCTCAAGCATTGCTGTTTGCAGTTCTTTCACAAATAAACCTTTGCCACCGATTTTAGCTAGAGGAGTGTCTAAAATAATATCGCCTTGCGTTTTAAAAGGTAATAATTCAATGTTGCAATCAGGGTAGTGCGATAAAATTTTATCCCTGACATAATTAGCTTGCCACAATGCAAGAGTGCTTTGGCGAGTAGCAATTCGAATGGATTTCAATAGTTAAAAAAGTATTTATGAAGTCAGGGAGTTTAGCAAAATTCAGCTACAGGGTATAATCTTAATCTTATTCCTGAATTAATTTTTATATGACTGAGCATTCTAATAACAACTCTCACAATGATTTAGAGCAAACCAATCAACTTTGGGGTGGGCGTTTTCAAGAACCAGTCGACGATTTTGTTAAGCGTTTCACTGCATCTGTCAATTTTGACCAAAGATTGTACAAACAAGATATTACAGGCTCTATAGCTCATGCAAGGATGTTGGCAGCGCAGTCTATTATTAGCCAGGGTGATGCTGACAAGATTATTCAAGGGTTAGAAGCTATAAAAATCGACATTGAACAAGGGCGTTTTAAATGGTTGGTAGATTTAGAAGATGTTCATATGAATATTGAAGCAGCTTTAATTCAGCGCATTGGTGATGTGGGAAAGAAATTACATACAGGGCGTTCGCGCAATGACCAGGTCGCACTGGATATTCGGTTGTGGTTGAGAGAGGTGATTGACTTGTTATCAAGCGAATTAACTCGTTTACAACAAGGGCTGGTTGACTTGGCAAAGCAAGAGGCAGCGACAATTATGCCTGGTTTTACCCATTTGCAAACAGCTCAGCCTATTACTTTTGGACACCACCTTCTGGCATGGAATGAATCTCTTCAGCGTGATTATGAACGCTTGCAAGATTGTATGCAGCGCTTCAATTATTGCCCGCTGGGCTCTGCTGCACTGGCAGGCACTACTTTTCCCATTGACCGTGAGATGAGTGCGCAGCAATTAGGTTTTACTGCTCCCACTCGCAACTCATTAGATTCAGTCAGCGATAGAGATTTTGCTATTGAGTTTTGTTCAGTAGCTAGTTTGAGCATGGTGCATTTGTCTCGTATGAGTGAAGAGCTTATTTTGTGGTCATCTAGTGCCTATGAGTTTATTGAATTGCCAGATCGCTTTTGTACCGGTTCCAGCATCATGCCACAAAAGAAAAACCCCGATGTACCCGAATTAGTCAGAGGGAAGTCGGGTAGGGTTATTGGGCGACTTAACAGTCTTTTGATACTAATGAAATCGCAGCCATTAGCGTATAACAAAGATAATCAGGAAGATAAAGAACCACTATTTGATTGTGCGGATACATGGCTAGATTGCCTGCGAGCTTTTGCAGATATGATACCAGCAATTGAGCCTAACAGAGAAAAGTTATATACAGCCGCTTTGCAAGGATTTTCCACAGCGACTGATTTGGCAGATTATCTGGTGGTAAAGGGCAGCAGTTTTCGTGATGCCCACGATTGTGTAGGGCGAACAGTTGCTTATGCCAATGAACAGCAATGCAGGTTAGATGAGCTTTCATTGCAACAGTTGCAGTGCTTCTCTGACTTGATAACAGAAGATGTGTTTGGTATTTTAACTTTAGAAGGCTCTGTCAACGCACGTAACCATTCAGGCGCTACAGCACCTGCGCAAGTGCTACAGGCAGTCGAACAGTTTCAATTATTTTTAAACCAACGCTAAGTTTAACCTGGGTGTAAATAATGGCAGAACAACCTGTTCGCAAGTTCAAAACTCACAGTCCAGAATTAGGTGAAGGCGTTTATATAGACCCAGACGCTACAGTTATTGGAATGGTAATTTTAGGTGATGATGTGTCGGTATGGCCTGGAGCGGTCATAAGAGGCGATATGGAGCCTATATCCATAGGTGCACGTTCTAATGTTCAGGATAATGCGGTGCTACATACTACTCATGGTAGTCAATATTTTGATGCTTGTCCGTTAGCCGTAGGCTGCGATGTGGTGATCGGGCACAGTGCAGTATTGCATGGCTGCTCAATTGGCGATCATGTCCTGATTGGCATTGGCGCAATAGTTAATGACCGAGTGGTAATTGAAGATTATGTGATGCTGGGTGCTGGTTCAGTGGTGCCGCCAGGAAAATGCCTTGAAAGCGGTTATGTTTATAAAGGTAACCCGGCTCAAAAAAGCAGAGCGATAACAGACAAAGAACGTGAATTTTTAACCTATTCAGCGCAAAATTATGTTAAATTAAAAAATACGTACTTAGCACAATCTGTTACAGACTAATTATTTAGAGCAATCGAGATTAAATAGCGACAATCAGGGTTTAAATATTTGCTATTTATCACTATTTGCGTAAAATGCACGCCTTTCCTCTGCTTGATGTAAAACAGAGATATTTTTTAACATAATTTTCAATGACTTTATTATGGTAACACTACGGTTATCGCGTGGCGGAGCAAAAAAACTACCTTTTTATCATATTCATGTTACAGATAGTCGCAAGTCTCGCGATGGTAAATATATTGAGCGAGTAGGTTTCTTTAACCCTTCTGCTCGTGGTGCTGAAGAGCGGTTGAGAGTTGATCTTGAACGAGTTGATTACTGGCTTGGCGTTGGAGCGCAAGTGTCTGATCGTGTAGCTAAACTGTTAAAAGAAGCGCGTAAAACGGAAGTAGCTGCTTAATCGCTTATTAAAGTTTGGTTGTTCTGGGGCAAATAACTGCGCCCTTTGGTATCAAGGGTTGGTTTAAAGTTCATTCCCATACTGTAGAGCGAACTTCTATATTTGAATACAGTCAATGGAACTTGCAGCCAGTTAACAAGGCTGCTGTAGTTGATCAATGGCAACAGGAGGGAAAATCATTGATTGCTCATATCAGTGGAATTGATGACAGAAATGCTGTGCAGCCTTATATCGGCAGCACTATTGAGGTTGATGCAAATCAATTGCCAGAGTTAGGGCATGAAGAGTACTATTGGCATCAATTGGAAGGCTTAAATGTTATTGCTCGTAACAAAGATGGAGGTCAGGAAATTTTGGGGGTTGTTTCGCATTTGATAGAAACAGGCTCTAATGATGTATTAGTGGTTAATGCAAGCACAGATAGCATTGACCAGCACCAAAGGTTAATTCCTTGGTTACCAGAATCAACCATTACCAGTGTTGATTTGGAACTAAAAATAATAACAGTCGATTGGGATAGCGACTTTTAGCTATGAAAATAGCGATAGTGAGCATTCTGCCAGAGATGTTTGCTGCATTGCGGTACGGCGTGATAGGGCGCTATATTACAAAAGGCGATGCAACGATTGCATTGTTTAATCCGCGCGATTTTACTAAAGATGTTCATCGCACTGTCGATGACAAGCCCTACGGTGGTGGCGCAGGCATGTTAATGTGCTGCGAACCGCTTGATTTGGCTATTGATGCCGCTAGAGATTGGCTTGCATCAGAGAATGAGAGTAAGCCTCTCACATTGTTAATGTCTCCGCAAGGTAAGACTCTCAATCACACTATGGTGGTTGAAGAATTTTGTCAAAGAGAGAATTTTATTATTGTCTGCGGGCGTTTTGAAGGCATTGACGAGCGTTTAGTACAGTTACAGATAGACCTTGAAGTTTCTTTGGGCGATTTTGTGGTCAGTGGTGGTGAAATTCCAGCCATGTTATTGATTGATGCCATTATCAGGCAAAGGCCCAATGCTCTGGGTAATGCAGAGTCAGTAAAAGTTGATTCATTTGTGGATAACCAGCTAAAATATCCACAATATACTAGACCAGAAGTTTATAAAGGTCTACCTGTGCCAGATATATTGTTGAGTGGCAATCATGAAAAAATTATTCATTGGCGGCGACAGCAGTCAATTAAAAGAACCGCTGAACGGCGACCAGATTTAATTAAATAACTATACTTTTTATTGGAGCATACCATGTCAAATAAAAATTCAATTATCGCTGAATTAGAGAAAGATGTAATCAAAAATGATGTACCAGCCTTTTCTGCAGGCGACACAGTTGTCGTACAAGTAAAAGTAAAAGAGGGTACACGCGAGCGTTTACAGGCGTTTGAAGGTGTTGTTTTGGCAGTGCGCAATCGCGGTGCTGGTTCAGCCTTTACGGTTAGAAAAATTTCTAATGGCGTTGGTGTGGAACGGACGTTCCAGACATATAGTCCATTAATCGACAATATTAAAGTTAAACGTCGTGGCGATGTAAGGCAGTCGAAGATATATTACTTGCGTGAGCTTTCTGGTAAAGCGGCACGTATTAAGGAAAAGCTTGGTTAATGACTTGCCTGAATAAGTCATATAGCTTTATTATTTTAGTCCTAACTGTTTCTCATAAGAATCAACAACTCTTCTTAATTCCTCTGCATTTTTGATATCAGGGTCAAGTTCTAAGGCCTGTTTAAGATGCTTCACTGCATTGAGTGGGTCGCTGTAAGTATTGTTATAAAGAATTCCTAAGCGTCTGTGAGCCTCTGCATTGCGAGGGGAGGTTTCTAATAACCGTAGTGCATAGTGTTTTGCTTTTTCAGGTTGTTTTAATGTTAAATAGGATTTGTATATCTTGGTTAATGAGGGAATATGGTAGGGATAGCTTTTGAGCGTTTTTTCAAAGTTTTCCACGGCTAGCTGGTGTTGCTTTTCATTGCGATAGGCAGAGCCAATGTAGTAATATAAATCGTGTCTCCAGGGTAATATTTTTAGTGTTTCGTTACTGTATTGAATAATACTAGGTGAGTGCTTGACTCCAGCGGCTGCAAACATTTTGTAATAACTGTTGGTTGATTGATATAGCTTAGCACCAAAATATAGTGAACAAGCCAGTAAAATAAAAGAAATGGCAACGCTACTTTGTAAAATGGCACTGGATCGAATTTGCAGTTTTTGATTGTTTTGCTGCTGAATCACCAATAAAGCAAAAAACACAGCACTTAATACTAAAGGTGAAGGTTTTTGCATGGGAAAGCTAAAAATCATTTCAGTTGCAATACCCATGGTGCTCATGGCCAGTAACAGAAAAATGGGTTGTTTAGGTGCATCAAAGCGAAAACCTGCAAATAACAGTTTAATTGCGAAAAACAGTACAGCTACAGATGCGATTGCGCCTATTAACCCCAATTCTGCAAGATAGTGTAGATAATCATTATGCGCATTAGCGGTAATGTTATAAGCACCAAGCAACCAATCAACTAAAGAGCGTTGATGGTAAAGTGGGTAATACAGCTGCCAATTACCCAATCCCACACCGGTGAGCCAATGATCTGAAAAAATCAATAGACTGTTTAACCATAATACCAAGCGAATGCTGCCTTGCCTATACTCTGTACTAGCGTCTTCGGCAATGGTTTGTGCTTGAGAGGCGATGAGACTAAATCCATTTAAACTCAAACCTTCAGGTGTCAGCATAATGAATAAGAGTAATAACATCAAACTTATAGTTAACACTTTAAGTTTTAAAGTAGTGAACCACTGCTGGTCAGGGTACTTGAAGTGCTGGTAAAACAGCCAGCTTATAGCGACTATTGACTGAACGATAAAAGCCACCCATGCAGCGCGAGTTTGGGTATAAACGATATAAGCAAGCATTACTGCAAGCGATATACCGCTAAACCATAATAGTTTTTGCCGTTGAGAGGTTAGCAAATAATAGAATGTAATGGGGCTGGTCAAAGTCACATATTGAGCGGCAAAATTTTTGTTGGCAAAGGTAGAAGCGGGTGGTGCGCCTTGAGGAATCCAGTCTATTTGAAACCAATACTGTAACATACCAATCAATGATACCACTGTGCCACTAATCATTAACAACAGTAATAATTGTTCGATATGCCTGTGCTGTTGACAAAGTTGTTTAACTAAAAAAAAAGCAATAAGTGCGGCAATCCAATATTGATATTTAATTAAGGCTTCATAAAGGTTATGTGCCCAAAGCATGGATAATGTGACAATGGTAACCAGTGCCAATAAGCTAATAGAAAGGCCATTGTATTGAATTTCAATTTTCTTATTCGTCACACAGACAAAGCTGTAAACGAGTAAACAGCTACATAGCCCCGCAAGGTACAGGCTATTCATGCTAAAGTCTGGCTCATAGCCAGAAGTGACAAATAAAGGGGCTAAAATGGCACTAAATGCCAAGGTGCCAAAGCAGAGCCATCTTAAGCAGTTTAATAGAGGAATGGATGCCTTTGATTTGCGTTTAGCCATTATTTAATTGAGCGTAGTTAAACCACCAGCGATAAAAACTCTTTGCGAGTACTGTCATTAGAGTTAAAAACACCTAACATTGCAGAAGTACGCATGGAAGAGTTTTGTTTTTCAACGCCCCGCATCATCATGCATAAATGTTTGGCTTCAATAATAACAGCGACATGGGGGGAAGCAGTAATGGATGACATAGTTTGAGCAATTTCGCGGGTTAAGCTCTCTTGTATTTGTAAGCGCCTTGCGTACATATCGACAATTCTGGCTACTTTGGATAGCCCCAATACTTGACCCTGAGGTATGTAGCCGACATGGCATTTACCAATAAAAGGCAACAAGTGGTGTTCGCACATTGAATAAAGTTCAATATCTTTAACAATAACCATATCCTCACTATTACTTGGAAATAGCGCGTTATTCACGACTTCATCCGTACTTTGGTTGTAGCCTTGAGTTAAGAATTGCATGGCTTTGGCAGCGCGTTGAGGAGTATTGTGTAATCCTGGGCGTTCAATGTCTTCTCCCATTTCGATAATGATATCCTGATAAAGTTTGGTTAAGTGTTCAATGTTCATAGGTTATTCATTTAATATAAATTATTTATAAAAACAGGAGAATATGTCATTGCGCCATTATAGTTTATCTAAAAGGGTATTGCTTTTAAAAAAGTTGAAAGAAAAGAACTTTTAATAAGGTAATTTGTCTCAGATTAAAGTATAGTGCTCTCTGAAAATTATGGAGATATACTATAGCTGTTTTTTAAAAATTTGAGTTTGTTATGATGAAAATATTAATTGTCATTTTATTTAATCTAGCCACATTATACGGCTTTGCGCTTGATGAGGAGACAACCAGTAATAAAGATGAATTGCCAGTTAACCGTTTGTTAGAGAAAGGCTTTTCAGTTGGAGAAGTAAGTAACCGTATCCTTGTTCGCAATGTGGATCAATGGCGGCGAATCGATAGTAAATACGTACTGGTTGAGGGGCGCAGCAAAAAAAATTCCAGTTTAATAGAATTTAAAAATGATTGTGCCAGATCGAAACACGCAACTTTTGTTTACGAAGTTCGTGGCAGTACGCTAACCAATCTGGATATTGTTAAAATTGTTGATTATCCAATAGGAATAAGAAAAGTCTGTATTATTGACAAAATATACGATCTGGACATTATCAGTACGGAAGGAATTATATCTGGAGTATAAGCTCTCTTAATATAATTTCTTTGATTTGTTGCTGATTAATTTCAGAGGCAATTTGATGTGCTAACTGATGCCACGCTTGGCGCTGTGATAGTCGTGTAATTGTTATGAGCTATAAAAACTATTTTTTAGGACCAAAAGCTGAAAATCGACAGTGGTTTTCCGAACAATTGCAATCGGTTGTCAATAATTGGTTTGAGTATAGAGAATCACAATTTATCGATGATATTTCGCCGATAAGCCGCAACGACCAAAGTCGTCCAGAGTTTAGTCAATGTCAACGGCAACTGGAGTCAGCTTTAGAGCAGTTAAAATATAAACTTAAAGGCGAAGTCCCCACCTACACGCCGCGCTATATTGGTCAAATGATTTCAGAAATATCAATGCCAGCTATTTTAGGGCATTTTGCAGCCATGCTACACAACCCTAACAATACATCCAGGGCTGTTTCCAAAGTGGGTAGCGTGATTGAAGATGAAGCCATTGCAATGCTCGTTGAGATGGTTGGATACAGTGAAAATGCGGTTGGGCATTTCACCAGTGGAGGTACAGTGGCGAATTTTGAAGGTATATGGCGAGCGCGTTTTCGCATGGATCATTGGTTAAGTTTGGGATTATACTTAGCCGAAAACCACAATATAGCGCTAGATATTTTTGCATGTGCACATATGGGCTGGAAGCGATTTGAACAATTAATGCAACAATATGCTATTGATATTGATGCCATGAAACAATACAGCATGGTGGCTGGAAATCCTTTTCAAGTCACAACATTACTTAACAAGTATCTGGGAAATAATGAAGAAAGTTATTTAGGTCCTGTGGTTTTGGTACCAGGTAATAAACATTTTTCATGGCAGAAAGGTGTTAACATATTTGGCTGTGGTGAAGAGGCTTTTTGGTCGATTGAACTTGATGAACAAGGTAAACTTGACATCGACTCATTGAAACAAAATATAGCCAAAGCAAAGCAACAAAATCGCCCCATTCTTATGATAGTGGCAGTAGCAGGTACAACCGAAACGGGGGAGATAGACCCGATTGATGAAGTGGTCGGTTATCTTGCAAGCATCAAACAAACGGACGGCATTGACTGCTGGTTACATATAGATGCGGCTTATGGTGGCTTTTTATCTTGTATACTGAATTCAGAGCAAGGTAGGGAACTGACGGGTAAAGATGTCTGTAATGCGTTAGCAGCGCTAAAATATGCTAATTCAATTACATTAGACCCACATAAATTAGGATATATTCCTTATTCATGCGGTGCAATTTTAGTAAAAGATCAAAGAAGTTACAGGGTATCTTCATTTAAAGCGCCTTATATCGATCGCCCAGACCTGGGCAATGACAAATGGTCTGCCACAATCGAAGGTTCACGTTCAGCTACAGGTGCGGCTGCTACCTGGTTAACAGGCAAGGGTATCGGTTTTAAAGAGGGTGGCTTTAGTGGTTTATTAATTAATAGTATGCAGGTGTGTCGCCATTTTCGGGAACAAATTATTCAAGCGCATGGCTTTGTGAATGTGCTAAACCCAACCGAGAGTAATGTACTTTGTTTTTCAATAGCTACATTGCACGATCAGCTATCGGATGCCAATGGCAACACCAAAAAAATGTTCGAATATTTTGCCCAAAGCCCACATTTTTCCATTTCAAAAACCATTTTGAGCAAAGCCAGTTACAGCCAGCAAATCATAAAGCATGTTCGGCAATATGAAGGTATAGTGGATGATGATAAATTAGTGCTGTTGCGTTGTGTCTTTATGAACCCTTTTTTGGCAGAGGCTTCCATTCGAGAGGGTTTGATTAAGCACTTTAGCAGAGAGTTAGAAAAAGCTTATAGCAGCACCGTAAAACCGTCGATACACTGAACAAAGGAAGGTAATGCAGCAGGTAGATTTCTAGTGCATCATCCAGGCTGAATTTATGAGTGAGGTGCAAAAAATAGATGACCTGCCGATGGAGCGTCACCACGGGCCCATGATCTTCGACCCAAGCACCAGGAATTTCTTGAAATTTAGACTTGCAATATTCCCATTGAGCAGCAATGACTTTTTCAGGACCATGAAATTTTATGTCGCAGCTCCAAAAGCCTTTGTGGTTGTCGCGACCATATTGTTCCAGTTTTTTGGAATCGGGTCGACCGTCTACTGCCAAAAGGCTCATCCACTCCTTGTTGTGCATGAACTTCATCATCGTTTCATAAGTATAAATGTACAAAAAATTCCTCTAAAAGTACAAAATATTTTAGTTACCACGGTTTATTAAACTAGTACAATAGCGCAATGCGATTGTTTTCCTATAAAAAACGGCCTGTACATTTGGGACCATATCCTCTAGAAAGCCTAAAAAGAACATCAACAGTTACTAATTACTCCACAATTAGCCCTACTACAGCGTTAAACTTTCAAAATAAGCCTAGTGATAAAGAGTCTAGTGATATAAATGTAACGATGTCAGAGTCAATGGGGCTATTTATGGCAATGCTTGATAGTATTCGTTATGGTCATTGTAATGCGGTTAAATCAGATCTGCCAACAGACCCAAATGAGCGCGCCAAGCATTTAAAAGCAGCGGGTTATTATTTCGATGCCACGCAAATTGGCGTTTGCGAGTTGACGAAAGCCTTACATCTAAAGCAACCTTACCAAAACCCACAATTATCTGACATCGCTGAGCTAGTCGCTTCAGATAATCAAGTCAAGTCATTGGCATCAGGTATTGATGTTATTTTGAATGACATTCGCACCTCATTAAAAGAAACAACGCCTTCAATTAACAATCATACTCACGCTATGGTTTTTTTGATAGAGCACCCTCGTGAACCGAAAAAACAAGAAGTAGGTAGTGATTGGATTCAATCAATGACTGAACATCGTTCGGCATTGCGAGTAGCCGAAGTCGCCGTGGTACTGAGTAATTATTTGCGTCTACTCGGTTTTGAAGCCTGCGCTCATACCATGACCAGTGCTGAAGTTGATTTAAATAAAGCAGGTTTAGCCGCAGGGCTGCTACAAGCTATTAAGAACCCAAAAACATCGGAGTTGAGCTTGCAAAATCCCTTTGTTAAAAGCAGTTATAGCTTGGCGGCAATTACTACTACCATGGAAATTGCCATTGATATGCCTTTAGCTAAAGGCTTAAGTCGAAATGCTAATAATATAAACCCGAGCTGGTGGCTAGGACTAGGTCATGCCAAATCAAAATGGAATTATAAGCCTTATAAACGACGTCGATTTGTTGATGGTCAAATGCCTTTTGAGCGAATTAAACGCCAAAGTAAAACCACCACCTTTATTGATGAGCAGCGTATTCCTCGTGTGCCGAAACGTACCGATATGTTTGCCCGTGGGTTAATGGGTGATATGGGTAAAAAAGTCCAAGACAATTGTAAGGGAGGCTACTATATAGCTAAAAGCCCTATAGGCATCTGTTCTAGGCGCGCGTTGGGAGCATTACTATTATTACAAGATGGCGAAGTAGCAAAGCAAGTATCACCCTCGGCAACTGACCCACAGCGCAATGCCGATAATATTAAAGCCGCCTGTAATTTTTTAGGCGTGGATGCAGTGGGTTTATCAGACTGCCCCGATTATGTCTATTACAGCCATGATGGATTAGGTCAAGAGATTATCCCTTATCACAACAATGCCATTTCAATGATTATTGATCAAGGTCATGAAACCATGGAAGGCAGTAGTGGCGATGACTGGATAGCTGTTTCGCAATCAATGCGCGCCTATTTAAGAGCATCTTTATATGGTGGTGTTATTGCTAATCATATTCGTAAGTTGGGTTACAATGCTAGAGTGCATTCGGTGTTAGATGGCGAAGTATTGCAACCGCCTTTGTTACTATTGTCTGGTTTAGGGGAAGTTAGTCGTATTGGTGAAGTTATATTAAATCCTTACTTAGGACCTAGATTAAAGTCGGGTGTAGTTACCACCGATATGCCAATGGTTCACGATCAGCCTATTGACTTTGGTTTGCAGTCATTTTGCGAAAATTGTAATAAGTGTGCGCGAGAATGCCCTTCAGGAGCTATCACTGCAGGACCGAAGAAAATGTTTAATGGTTACGAAATATGGAAATCGGATTCACAACGCTGTACCCAATATCGATTGACTAATACCAACGGTGCTATGTGTGGTCGCTGTATGAAGACATGCCCATGGAATTTGGAAGGATTATTTAAAGAAGCACCATTTCGGTGGTTGGCAATGAATTTTCCTAAGACTGCGAAACACCTAGCTTGGATAGATGACAAAATGGGTAATGGTAATATCAACCCCATTAAAAAGTGGTGGTGGGATATTGAGTTAAAAGAAGATGGCAGTTATGGACCAGCAGCAAGTGCCAATGCTCGACATTTACAACCCAACCTTGAAGTTGATCATCAACAGCAAGTATTAGCGGTTTACCCTGCTTATTTAGCACCTCAGCCTTACCCTATACCGCAACCAATGGTACGTGAGCAGGGTGTTGAAGCTCACAACAATTTACTTAGTGTCGAAGCACATAAACAGCGAATAAAGCAGGGAGATACTGAAAATTTAGTGCCCTCTTTCACCATTAAACCTACTGACAATTCACAAGCCATGGCAATGAGAGTTACAGTAAGTAAGGTAGAAGTATTGAGTGATACCACTAGATTGTATGAGTTGACGTCAATGGATGGTGAATCATTACCCACTTATAGTGCAGGTGCTCACATTGATGTATCCATTGCCCCAGAATATTTTCGTCAATATAGTTTATTGGGTGACCCCAAAGACACCAGTAAATATGTCATTGCAGTACTCTACGAAGCCAATGGTAGAGGCGGTTCGAAATTGATGCATCAAGTTTTCAATGTTGGTCGTACGGTAATTATTACACCGCCGCGTAACCACTTTCCTGTGGTACAAAATACTAATCACCATCTATTAATTGGTGGTGGTATCGGTATAACGCCACTTATCGCTATGGCTCATGAGTTACATCATCTGGGTCAATCGTTTGAGCTGCATTATTGTTGTAGTAACCGTCAACAAGCGGCGTTTGTTGAATGGTTTAGTCATGTCGCTTGGAGTGATAAAGTAGAGGTTCATTTATCATCTGAAGGCAGTCGTTTGTCATTGAACGATTGTTTGCAGCGTGACACTGAAGGCCAGCAACTTTATACCTGTGGTCCAGTAGCGCTGATGGATGCAGTGTTTGATACGGCATTGCAACAGGGTTGGCCTAGTGAATCATTACAGCGTGAATATTTTGCAGTGCCAGATGATGTTGAATGGGAAAATCACCCCTTTAAAGTGAAAATTGCAGGTCAAGACAGACTCTATTATATACCTGCCGATAAAAAAATTGTAGAAGTACTAAATGATAATGGAATTGAAATAGAAACAAAATGTAGCGATGGACTTTGCGGTGTTTGTGTCAGGCATCACAACGCCAATGATATAGAGCACCGAGATTATATTCTGAGTAAGAGCGATAGAGACAGTAAAATTATTACTTGCTGTTCACGAGCCAGCAAGCCGGGTGGGTTAATTGAACTGATACTTGATTAACCTAATTTTAACCGCTTTTATTCTAACTTAACCATAGTTTAATTAACTAATTTAAAGAGATTACTATGTTACTAAAACCTTTACTTAAAACCATTGCTATTGTTGGTTACTTATGTGGCTTTGTAGTGAATAGTATAGCCAGTCCAGCTACTAAAGAGTTGACGTCTATCAATAGAAAGCGGGGTGTACGCCAAGCAGGTTTTACTCTGAACAAAGGAAGGTAATGCAGCAGGTAGATTTCTAGTGCATCATCCAGGCTGAATTTATGAGTTAAGTTGTTTGATAAAACATCGTTGCTCGTTTGTCATATCAGGTGGCAACAGTACAAATTTACCCACGTGCTTTTTCTCCGTAAATTCCCTTTGGGCAGTAACAATGTCTGCCAGAGGGAAGGTTTTCCCGACTTCGACACTTTTTTTCGTAAGTGATTGATTTTAAAAGAGTCCCAATTTTAGTTAGGCACTACAAGCTATTTATTAAGAGTTATTTATAAGTTTCTACGTTAGCTGGAATGGAGTGGTTGAGAGTTTTCGACCCATCACCTGGTAAATTTTGCTGGCCTCAGGGTTAACATTGGAAGGAATGCAATAAAGCACTTTCGTTTTGATATGCACCAATAGACTACGCTGAACATGCAATAGCGCATTGCGGATCACAGCAGGTGATAACTTTCTGTGCTGGAGCTTGACACGATAGCTTAAGAATCGCACTAAGCTAAATGCAACAAAAGAGATAGCCAGATGAGCTTGAATGCGTTTGGGTGTCCAGTGATAGATAGGGCGTACTTTCAGATCATGTTTGGTGATGCGAAAACTGTCTTCAACTTGCCATAGCCCTTTGTAATGACCAAAAACGCCCTGTGCTGACATGGTGTCTAATGACGTTACTACGCCCTTGAGCCCATCCCATTGGGAATCGCGTTCTATTTTGCTCTGGTCAACACTGATATGCGTGTCGCCTGCCATTTTCAAATACTTCTTGTAACCAAAATTGCTGAGCAGGCTCTTAGGATTCTTACTTCGCTTAAGTTTTTTAGTAATGCGTTCTATGGATTGCTCCCTATCCTTTCGGTCTTTCTCTGCTCGGGCATGATTATATTCAACAATCCAGCGTCTACCCTGATATGTAAACTCATAGCTGCGGGGTTCATCGTCATTACCTTGTTTGAGATAGCCAACTTGTTTCAAGATGGCTCTTTGCTCTTGTTGGGGTAAGGTCTTGAGTTTAGCCCCCACAATGTAGGGTATCTCCTGAGCTTCAAGATGAGTCAAATTATTCTGACTCAGCAACCCTCTGTCAGCAACAAATACAATGCGTTCAATGTCATAGTGTAAGTGTAAATCAGCAATCGCTGCTTGTAACGTATGACCCTCAAATGTGTTGCCTGGATATACTTCATAACCGACAGGTAACCCATCTTGAGTCACCAATAACGCCAACAGAACCTGAGGCTGGTTAAACTTCATATCCTTACTATAACCATTGCTTTTTAACTCATCTTCTGTAAAAGATTCAAAATAAAGTGTTGTACAGTCAAAGAACAACACATCAACAGCATGACCTACCAGCTGACGTGTTCCTGATAGCACGGTATCCTTTATTCGATTAATCGCTTTATCATCCAATTTATCCATCATCCGATAGACTTTCTCCAATGGGATGCTAATGCCAAAATCTTGCTCTAATGAGGTCACCGTCTCTCGTTTGCTGACAGGATTAGCAATACGAGCCAATACAATATGGCGGAAAATATCAACAGCACTGACATTATGGCTGGGGTGACCAATCGATGAACCAAAACCCAATTCATCGAATAATTGACCATATATCTCATGGATACCCACAGTGACACGCTGTTGTTCACGCAGTTGTTTTAAATCAACCTGAAGCGGTTTGTTTGATTCAGATTGTGATTTACTTTCAATAACTTGCTGTGCGACCTGCTCTGGATTAAACAAACTGGCCTGATGTTCAGCCTCAATATTGGCTTTAACATATTCGGCAACTTCTTTTAATTTAACCAGTTCGTCGTCATTCATGGCAACGCCAACGTAGCGTACTATCTTTTGCTTGACTTTGTTACCATCGCGAATACTTTCAACAATTTGAACAGTTTTGCGTGGGCTATTGGGA
The DNA here is from genome assembly GCA_965204215.1 of Pseudomonadales bacterium. Taxonomy (GTDB): domain Bacteria; phylum Pseudomonadota; class Gammaproteobacteria; order Pseudomonadales; family GM7GCV1; genus CBDBDZ01. Next base: position 1,034,648 of record CBDBDZ010000013.1, read on the forward strand.
GTGGACTTAACTCGAACGAACATAGCGTCATTATAGCACAGTGCAAAACGAAAGTAAATAATAAAAATTAACTAGGCACTACAAATCAAAACCCAAGTATTTTGACCAATTTAGTAGCTTTCAAGCTTGATTAGATGACAAATCTGTCGAAGTCGGGAGGTTTTACTCTGAACAAAGGAAGGTAATGCAGCAGGTAGATTTCTAGTGCATCATCCAGGCTGAATTTATGAGTTAAGTTGTTTGATAAAACATCGTTGCTCGTTTGTCATATCAGGTGGCAACAGTACAAATTTACCCACGTGCTTTTTCTCCGTAAATTCCCTTTGGGCAGTAACAATGTCTGCCAGAGGGAAGGTTTTTGCCAATAAAGGCTGGATTTCTCCTCGCTCAATGTAGCCTATCAAATTGGGAAAGATGGGTTCATCCCATGCTGTACAGCCAATCAAGGTTAAATCTTTCAGATAGAAATTACGCATGTCCAAGGTAACCAGTGGTCCAGCGATTGCGCCGGACGAGGCATAACGCCCACCACGTTTTAGTATCACAGACATCTGGGTAAAAGTTTCACCGGCCACATTATCGATTACCACATCGACGAATTTTTCTCCTAAAGCATCTTCTAGCATATCCGTATTGCGTTCTAACACAGTATCGGCACCAAGGGCTTTAACTTCCTTCATCTTATCTTTGCCGACAATAGCGGTAACTTTAGCTCCACGGCGTTTAACTAACTGAACCACAGCAGAACCTACACCGCCAGATGCACCTGTAACCAACACATGATCATCAGCATTGACATTGCAACGATGCACCATATTTTCAGCCGTACCATAAGCACAAGGAATGGTGCCTAATTCTGCATCGCTCCAATCCGACTGAATAGCAAAGGCTTCGCTGGCAGTAATTACTACAAATTGAGCAAAGGCTCCGTCAAAGTCCGATGCCATCCAGATATTTTCCAGTGATTGCCAACTTTCACTGCGAATACAGGAGCGTATTAAAATACGCTCACCAATGCGCTTAGCATCCACACCATCGCCAACAGCTACAATGCGACCGCAGCAATCCGTACCCTGAATAAAAGGGAACGGTGTTTTTTCGTTCCAGCCGCCGTCTAACTTTTTAGCCGCACCTGCTTTTTCATTATCGTTTTCTGCTAAGGACTCGGTACCTTGCGTCACTTTAGAGGAATACCAGCCCAAACGAGTATTAATCTCGGTATTGTTTACTCCAGCGGCCAACACTTGTACCAGCACCTGGCCAGTAGTGGGTTTCGGAATGGGTACATCGGTATAATTAAGTTGTTCATAACCACCATTAGCCATAGTGACAACGGCTTTCATTGTGATATCAGAGCTATTTAGCTGAAAACGCTCTTTATTAACCAGGAGATTTGTGATAGACATGGGGGTTTAAGCACTGGATTGGTTGTGATGTCTGACTATAAGCTAAAGAATTACCAATTTTTTTAAGCGCTAATTTTTCTATATTTTAAGCGAGTGGGGGAGGTGTCGTTGCCGCGGCGTTTCATCAGGTCTTCGTGATATTCGGTGTAATTGCCGTTGAAAAACAGAGTACTACCATCATCTTCAAAGGCGAGAATGTGGGTAACAATTCTATCTAAAAACCAGCGATCATGAGAGATAATCAAAGCGCTTCCCGGGAAGGTTTCCAAGGCCTCTTCAAGGGCGCGAAGGGTTTCAATATCCAGGTCGTTTGATGGTTCGTCCAATAACAGGACATTGGCGCCCTGCTTTAGTGTGCTGGCAAGGTGCAGGCGACCGCGTTCACCTCCAGACAGGCTGCCTACGCGTTTTTGTTGGTCACTGCCTTTAAAGTTGAAGCGACCGGCATAGGCTCGTGAGCTTATCTCGTAATTGCCTATTTTAAGTAAATCCTGCCCGTTGGATATGGCCTCCCAAACGCTGTGGTTATCATCGAGATTGGAGCGGCTTTGTTCTACAAAAGCTACGGATACCGTCTCGCCAATAGTAATGCTGCCGGAATCAGGTTGTTCTTCGCCACTTATCATTCGCAACATGGTAGACTTGCCTGCGCCATTGCCGCCGATAATACCGACAATGGCACCTGCTGGCACAATAAAACTGACATTTTCAATTAACTGTCTACCATCAAAGCCTTTATTGACATTGTTAAATTCTATGACTTGATTGCCAAGACGTTCGCCAGGTGGGATATAAATTTCATTGGTTTCATTGCGTTGTTGAAAGTCTTTACTATTCATTTCATCAAGCCGGCTCAGTCTGGCTTTGTTTTTGCTTTGGCGCCCTTTGGGGTTGGTGCGCGCCCATTCCAGTTCACGCTCAATGGCTTTCTTATGCGAGGCTTCAGTTCGCACTTCTTGCTCCAGACGTTTGTTTTTGGCTTCTAGCCAAATGCTGTAGTTGCCTTCGTAAGGGATGCCGTGACCGCGGTCAAGTTCTAGTATCCAACCTGCTACATTATCAAGAAAATAGCGGTCATGAGTAACAGCGACAACAGTGCCTTTGTAGTTGTCGAGAAATTGTTCTAACCAAAAGACAGATTCGGCGTCCAGGTGGTTGGTTGGTTCATCCAGTAACAGCATATCAGGGCGTGATAATAATAAACGGCAAAGAGCAACACGGCGTTTTTCTCCGCCTGAAAGTTTTGATGTGTCGGCGTCCCAGTCAGGCAGGCGCAATGCATCTGCCGCTCGTTCAAGCTGATTATCTATATTGTGGGCATCCCATGTCTGAATGATGTTTTCCAGTTTTTCCTGTTTTTTTGCTAGTGCGTCAAAATCTGCATCGGGGTCGGCGTAGGCAGCATATACGGCATCTAAATCGATCAGGGCTTGCAGCGGTTCTTGCAAGCCGTCTTCAACATTGGAGCGAACATTGCGAGCCTCATCCAGATGCGGTTCTTGTGCTAAATAGCCGATGTTGATGCCAGACATAGGTCTGGCTTCACCGTTAATTTCGCTGTCAATACCTGCCATAATCTTAAGCAGGGTAGATTTACCGGCACCGTTAAGCCCAAGCACACCAATTTTAGCACCCGGGAAAAATGAAAGAGAGATATTTTTTAAAATTTCACGATTCGGAGGTACAACTTTACCGACCCGGTTCATGGTGTATACAAATTGAGCCATTAGCTTGGATGGTTAACAGTTAACGATTATTAGAATGCTGACGAAGGTTAGCGTGCGCGGAAAGTAATTCTGCCTTTGGTTAAATCGTAAGGAGATACTTCAACTTTGACTTTGTCGCCAGTTAAAATACGGATGTAGTTTTTACGCATTTTGCCTGAAATATGAGCATTCAACACGTGATCATTTTCCAGTTTGACGCGAAACATAGTATTGGGAAGGGTTTCAATCACTTCACCGTCAAACTCCATTACATCTTCTTTAGCCATATTATCGCTCCAGGTATTGTAGTTTATTGGCAACACCATCCCATTCATCGGCATCGGGAGGTGACTCTTTCATTTCTGTGATATTGGGCCATACTTCTGCTAATTCAGCGTTGAGTTCCAAGAAATGGATTTGGTCTTCAGGTATCTCGTCTTCAGCGTAAATAGCATCAACAGGGCATTCTGGTTCACACAGAGCACAGTCAATGCACTCGTCTGGGTGAATAACCAAAAAGTTTGGCCCTTCATAAAAGCAATCAACGGGACAGACTTCAACACAGTCAGTGTGCTTACATTTGATGCAGTTTTCGCCAACGATAAATGTCATGGTTATCTCAAATTAAAATTATGTTAGGTGTTTAACAGGTTTTTTGGGGTAAATCTGGGGTTCCACTTCTAGTTCAATATCGAATTTTTCTTTAATAGAATCGACAATTTGAGATGAAAATTCAAGAATGTCTGTACCACTGCGTTTACCACTATTGGTTAACACTAAAGCTTGATTGTGGTGGATACCGACACCGTTGCGTCGAAAACCTTTCCATTTGGCTTTTTCAATTAGAAAACCCGCACTAATTTTCATCTTGCCTGCTGCTTTACCTGTTGTAATTTCACGTGCGACTAAATCGGGAGTTTCCTTAAGTATTTTTTTGTATTGCGTAGCAGAAACTATAGGGTTTTTATAAAAGCTACCTGCATTTGGAATTTTAGTCGGGTCGGGCAGGCGTGTTTGGCGAATGGCACAAATCGCTTTAAAAATATTTTCTGGTGATGGCTCAAGCCGATGGTGTAATAAGTAATTCTTTAACGTGGGATACTCACTGTGATTGTCAGGGGTTTTTGAAAGTCGCAATCTAACTTTAGTAATAAACGATTTATCGAGCATGGCGTTTTTAAATATCGAGTCTCGATAACCCAGTTTACACTGTTCACCATTCATGGTTTTTGTGTTGCCAGTTTTATAGACAAAGGTATCTAGCGATTCGAATACATCTGATAGTTCAACATCGTAAGCCCCGATATTTTGCATAGGTGCGGCGCCAACTGTGCCAGGGATTAACGCTAAATTTTCCAAGCCATACCATTTATTTTTTAATGTCCAAACTACTAGCTCATGCCAGTTTTCACCAGAATCGACTTCAATTACGACGGATTCTTTATCTTCATCAATAACTTGTTTGCCAAGCAGGGCATTGTGACAAATTAATCCGTTAAAATGCTCGGAAAAAACGATATTGCTACCACCTCCAAGCGCCATAATTTCGAGGTCGTTATCATGAGCAAAGTCAACAGCTTGCTCTAATTTGTCCAGTGCATCAACGCTGAGAAACCAGCGGGCAATGGCAGGAATGTTAAGCGTTGAATAACGCGCTAAATTGACAGAAGAATAATACATAACCTTATATTATAATATTTTATTAATTTGGAATAAAGTACTAATTTGCTTTAAATTTTCGGGGGTATCAACTCCAGAAGGAACAGGTAAACAGGATGTTTCAACATGAATACTATAGCCTTGATACAGCATTCTAAGTTGTTCCAAATGCTCACAGCGCTCAATATGAGGTTGTTGCCAGGTAGGAAATTGTTTAAGTGTAGCAGCGCGGTAAGCGTAAATGCCTATATGTCTCGCTGGCAAAAAGCCCTCAGGGTACGCTTCTAAAGCAGGTACAGCTTTGGATTGCAGGGCAGGTATAGCAGAGCGGCTAAAATAAAGCGCTTTACCGTATTGATCGCATACAACTTTAACACAGGCGTTATCTGTTAATTCAGTAGTTGATTGAATGGTAGTAGAAAGTGTTGCCATATCAAAGTTGTCATGCTTTGTAAGATTGTTGGCAACTTGTTCTATGACTTCTGGGGGTATTAGCGGTTCATCGCCTTGCACATTTACAACGATACAGTTGTCATCTAAATCCAGTTGAGTCGCGACTTCAGCTAGGCGATCAGTGCCAGTGGGGTGTGTTTTCCTGGTTATCACAACTTGCGCACCAAAAGCCTTCGCAGTATTTGCTATATCAGGATGGTCTGTAGCTATAATGATGGGCGTTCCGTTTTGGTATAGTTGTGTTTTGCGGGCTTGTTCATACACGCGTTGAATCATGGGCTTTCCTGCTATATCAGCCAATGGCTTTCCAGGTAGTCGGCTTGATTGAAAACGTGAAGGTATGACAATTAGCACTTGTGTCATGAAGAAGAAATATCAGAATTAAATTAACGCAATGCACTCGTCGATAAATACATGCCATTGTTCATTGTCATAATCAATGTCTACTTCTAATACCCATAGACGTTGAAGAAAATTATTGTCAATGAAAGGTGCATCAAATAAGGCGCGACATTTTACACTATCTTTACTGGTAATAGCAATAGGTATTTTATCTCCTGGAAAAGTGCTGGCTTTGAGTGGTTGATGGTCACCCAAAGGGAAGGTTTTAAATGTTAACCCTAATTGTCTCAAACTATTGTAAAACCGATGTGGATTGCCAATGCCTGCACTGGCGTAAACTTTTGAGTTAGCTTGGAAATATTTGTTTTCAGCAAGTGTGTTATCAGTTATGGGAATTGAATAGTTATCAACCATGCGTTTTAAAGCTGCTGCTTTGAGTTGAAAATACAAGACTTTTCTGCTGCTTATCAAAGCGCTTGTTTTGTTTGTGGCATTATTTGTGGTATTAATCATTTGCCAATCCATATCTTTTAAACGTGCAAGGGGTTCGCGTAAAGGTCCTGCAGGTATCAGTTTTTGATTGCCAAATAAGCGACTTTCATCAACTACGACAATATTCATATTTCGAGGCAGTTGGTAATGTTGCAAGCCATCATCACTAAGAATAATATCAATGTCACAGTGTTTTTGAATGTGCAAAGCGGCATTAAGGCGGTTGGGGTCTATAACTATGGGGCAGTTAAGTGTTTGCGCAATAAGAAGTGGTTCATCGCCTGTTTTTAATACATCATCTGTTGCTTTGACCAAATAGGGGTAGTTTACGTTTTTTGAATGATACCCCCTGCTGACGATGCCCGGTTTAAAACCGCGTTCTTGAAGTGACTTGGCAATAGCGATAATAAGTGGTGTTTTACCTGTTCCGCCCACGTTAAGATTGCCTATTACAATGACGGGCTTGAGAGAAGGAGTGCTGATTTGTGACTGTTTAATTCTTTGTTTTACCATGAATGCAAATAACCATGAAAAGGGTAAAAATAGAAATTGCCATACCTGGCTTATAATATGGTCACTTTTGGTTACAGGGTACCAGCAGCGGTTAATAAAATGTTCAATATCACTTCTCATATGTATAGTATAACTTACATGGTGTTGATATCTAAAAAACCTTTTGGAAAGCTTGTATTGATTGCTTTACTTCAAGATAGGATATCGTTATGCTATTAACTTGGCAATAAAATATCGCTCGTCGGTAGCACTTCCTTGTGCCACATATTAGTTCGGTATTTTCATGCCGAATTAATATGAATATGTTTAACCTATAAATATAAATAAGGTTTATGTTTGATAAGTATAGATTCAGTGCTGTATTAGTGCTGCTGTTCGTTTTGGTGTCATGTGGCGATAATAACAATGTTGAAAGCGTTTCTACTGATGTTCCCAATAATAGTCTATTCGCTGACATTATTATTGAACAAGTAAACAATAACACAGGCATGGTCACAGCATTATTAGCTGTTGGTGGCAGCAATGGTACAGGGGTTGATTTAATTTCGGGTGAACAATTTGAAGTAAATGTAAATAATGATGTGGTCGTATTAACTCGTGATTCTAATTCGACGTTGACCTTATACATTGGCGAAGTGGCATTACCTGATATTGATCAATTAATTATAGTTGATTTAATACGCAGTATTAGCGCCGATATTACAGATTCTGATGTCATTATTTCCAGCAGTTTTGAATTATCTATAAATGCACCACTACAAGCATCAAGCACCAGTACAATTACCTGGCAACAAGCCTCTAATGCTACCATGACATTTGTAACTGCAGTGACTTGTAACGATAGCGCTAATATGAGTGTTACAGATAGTTTCACACAAAGTTTTACCGATGTTGGGCTATATGAAATTAACTTGAACAATCAAATTATCAATGATTTAGATAATGTTGACAGAACCCAAAACTGTACAGCTAATATTTCAGCCAGCCGAGAAACTGTGGGAGATTTATCAACGGACTTTGGATCAGGTGGCAGTATTGTTGCCAGACGTGTTCAGCAAGTCGAAAATATTAGTGTAAATCCCACCTTATAATACTTTATTTGAACTTACGATATAATTTTACTTCTAAGTAATAAATATTTAAATTTTGGTATTATTATGATTTTTTTCTCAAACTACAAATATCTCATAGCCATAGCTACTGTTTTAGCGTCATTTTTTTATACAGCTTATATATGGGCGCAAGGTGTTGAAACGACAATAATTCAACCGAAAGAAACACAAGTTACTGAGATTCAATCAGCTGAAACTATTAATGATACTCAGAAGTCAGAGGAGCAAAAAGACAGACTTGTGCCGCCGCTTGCCATTGAAGGTTATAGTGTTATTTCTTACTTTACTAAAAATAAAGCGGAAGTAGGTAATGTTAAATACTCTTCGGTTTATGACAATCAAACCTATTTATTCACATCAGCTGAACAGGTTGAGACGTTTAACAGAAACCCAAGAAAATATATACCCAGATATGAATATTGTCCCTATGGCTTAAGTATAGGTATGCAATTGCCATTAGACCCTACTAATTTTAAAGTAGTGGGGCAGTCTTTATTATTGTTTCATAAAGGTGTAACGCATAATGGTACAACTATCAATGGGAAAACTGCATGGGAAAAAGAGGCAGAGAAATATGACAATGAGAAAAAATTATTAGAGCGTGCAGATAAGCACTATACCCTATTGCGTTTTTAATTGATGAGGTCTTAAACCCAAATTATGCATTAGCAATCTATTACACATAATAATGACTTCAAAAACAGACGCTTGCTCGAAAAATAATACTCACCATAGGGTGGCTTGCCTGCGTTTATTGTTCTTGCGCGAGCGCCTGTTTTTATTGCCATTTTTGTGTTCATTACGAAATCTAATGCATAATCTGGGTTAAAAAGTTCTAATCAAACCACCAAAAATATTGCCCGTGACGCCATTGGGTAATTTGTGGGGTGTTTAACTCGTTAGTATTCCAATAGATTTGAATAGTGCCGCTATGTGCTGAGTTTAGCAATAATCTGTTTTTTCGTTGTTTATAACGCTTTATAACTTTGTTGTTAGGGTGATGAAAGTGATTTTTATAGCCTGTAGAAAACAGTACAATATCGGCATTGGTATGTTCAATAAAAGCGCTGCTTGAAGAGGTTTTACTGCCGTGATGAGGAGCTGTTATTACATTCATATCTCTGGTCTTTTCAATCAGTAATGCTTGTTCAGATGAACGCGTAATATCGCCAGTTAATAGAACTTTTTTATCAAAATATTCAATTAACAAAACACAGGATTGGTCATTGGTAGATAAATGTGAACTGTCAGTTAAAGGGTATACAAAATGAATGGTTACATTATGGTATGCAATAACATCTTTGTTAGTACAATCCAAGTGCGTGTTGTCATTCATACTGGATATTATTGTATTGATATGGATATTATTAGTTACGCCGTTCGCTCCCCCTGAATGATCATTGTCGGAGTGACTTATGACTAAATAATCGACAGAAGATAAGCCTTGGCGTCGTAAATAAGGCACAATAATGTTGGCACCACTATCAAATTTATCACTGAATTTTTTGCCTGTGTCGTAAATCAAAACCAATGGAGCCCTGTTTTCAGGGTAGTATTCCATAACCACTGCCAAACCTTGCCCCACATCTAGTTGCGTTAAATAAAAACCGGTACGTTGCGGTGAATACAGCAGTATACACAGCAAGCAAACTAAAATAGAACGCTTAAAAATTAGTCCTTTGGGTAAAAGGGCAATCATGCTACAAATTAGAGCAGCAATTGACAAAAAAGCAGGAGTATGCGGAAAATACTTAAATGTCCACAAAGGTTCGCTAAGCTTTAAAATGGTTATGAACCATTGCATTAGAAAATCGCTTAGTGCCCATAGATAATTACTGATCACATTATTTTCTACAGTAAAAATTTCGTACAGACTAACCAACAATATAGTAATATTTAGCGGAATAATAACAACGCTCATAACAGGCACTGCAATTAAGTTAATGAATGGTGATGCAAGGTTGATAAAGCCAATAAATTGAATAATAAACACTGAAAAAGCAATAAGCAGAATCCATTGGGTTAATCCGTACTGCTTCAATATTCCTGTGTTATCAGGGTCTTGAGAGCGGTGGTTAAAAAAACCGATAAGAACAGCAACAGCACCAAATGAAAGCCAAAACCCTTGTTGATATATGGCAAAGGGCTGCAACACTAAAACGGTAAGTAATGCCAGGCTTAATTGAGCAAGGGGCCTGCTGTTATGATTTGTTATCTTACATAAAACCAAAATGCTTAGCATAATAAAGGCGCGAGTTGTTGCTATGGAAAACCCAGTGATTAATGTATAGCAAAGCGCACTGACCCAACTTGCAAACCAATTCCAATAATGAGTATTATATGCAGGTACAATCAACTGAATGTAACGACCAGCCTGGTTAAAACAGAAAAAGCCTATAGCGCTGATAATGCCAATATGCAGCCCGGATATTACCATTAAGTGAATAATTCCTGTTTGTTTAAATAATTGCCAATAATCACTGGGAATGGCAGATTTATGGCCGATTGTTAGCGCCAAACTGATAGCTTTAAAAGAAGTTATAGGGTAACTGTGATCAATAATTTTTTGGCGTAACTGGTTGATTTTTGCCTGTATATTCCATGTAGTGGTTTGCTTTATGGTTTGTAACTTTTGAATGCTTCCCACTGCCCCAATACCTTGGGATATCAGCCATGTTTCATAATTAAACCCTGCTGGATTAGTGAAACCTCTAGGTTTGGATAATTTTGCATGAAGTTTCAGGGTTTGTCCTGTGTGAATAGGTGCTTGATTATTTTTATACCAACTTAACAGTGCAAGAGGACGGTTGAAAGGGGAAATATGATAACCACAATTATGATGAATAGGGTCAGCGCTGTTAACTCTAAATTCAAAGCGCTGGAAGTTCTTGTTATTAGTATGATTATGCTGCACTAAAGACTCTACAATACCGCTGAGTTGATAAAGCTGTTTATCGCAATCGCGATTAAATAGTTGTTGATAAAACCAGCTTTGTTGTAACAATCCGATCAACAATCCTAAGCACAAACAACAAATCATTCTATGCCTATAGCGGTAACAAATAATAGCGATGGTAGCAAGCACAAAAGTGAGTGCCGAGGTTAAAGCCAAAGTGGGTTGAAATGGAAGAAAATAAGCGCCTGCTATCCCAAGGCATAGAGACAAAATTTTTGCAGGGTAAGTGTGATAAAAGTGAAATGCCATTGTGTCCAGGTTTCCTAAATAAAAGCAATACTTATGTTGTAGTCATTACGTTATAATCAATTTACCTTGTAACCAGCCCATGGTTCAGAAAGCTTTTATTGGTGGAGCTAGGCGGGATCGAACCGCCGACCTCAACACTGCCAGTGTTGCGCTCTCCCAGCTGAGCTATAGCCCCGTGTCGTTAATTGGCGGGCATTTTAGCTGATTAATTCTACAATTACAAATACCAACTTTTTCATCAATTAAACACGAAAGTGTCCAGTTTAACTTGGACAGTACACTGTAGATTAAATAATGATAGTAATTTAAGTGTTTTTTTGCTAATATCGCCAGCGATTTCATTCCACTAATTAATTAACGATTAACACGCTATAGCGAATATTTAATGACGGCATCATTTGCGTTGGAAATTTCCAATCTTAATAAAACTTATGAAGGTGGATTTCAGGCATTAAAGTCATTGAGCTTGAATGTGGACCAAGGCGATTTTTTTGCCCTGTTAGGTCCTAATGGCGCAGGCAAGTCGACATTAATTGGAATAATTTCGTCATTGGTTCGTAAATCTGCAGGTTCCATTAAAATTTTTGATGCGGATATTGATGGGGATTTTGCTAAAGCGAAGACTTATTTAGGAGTGGTGCCACAAGAATTTAATTTTAATAATTTTGAAAAAGTTTATAACATTCCTTTAAGTCAAGCGGGGTATTATGGTTTAGCGCTGCCGCTTGCCAAACAACGCACTGAAAAATATTTAAAGATGCTGAATTTGTGGGATAAGCGTGAAAGCCGCGCAATGATGTTGTCAGGTGGCATGAAGCGGCGGTTAATGATTGCAAGAGCCATGGTGCATGAACCGCGTCTACTGATATTGGATGAACCAACAGCAGGCGTTGATATTGGGCTTAGGCGTTCTATGTGGAATATGTTGCGCAAAGTGAATAAGGCAGGTACAACTATTGTGCTGACAACGCATTATTTGGAAGAGGCTGAATCGCTTTGCAAGAATATTGCCATTATCAATCATGGTGAATTAATAGAAAAAACTACAGTTAAATCGTTAGTAAGGCGATTGAATAAGGAAACTTTTATTATTGATGTAGTTGATGAAATAACTTCAAATTTCAGTATTGAAGGTTATGATTGCTACTTTTTAGATGAACATAGTTTTGAAGTGTCGCTATTGAAAAGCCAACCACTCAATCAACTTTTTGCCAGGTTAACTCAAATGAATATTGATGTGGTGAGTATGCGCAATAAAGCCAACCGATTGGAAGAAACCTTTGTGTCTTTATTGGAAAGTACGACAGAAAAAGAGGGGGGTACTAAATGAACTTGTCAATGCAATGGGTAGCATTTGTCACTATTGTTACCCGTGAAATACGGCGTTTTATGCGTATTTGGGTGCAGACTCTTATCCCTCCTGCCATTACCATGACCTTGTATTTTGTGATATTCGGTACATTAATTGGCAAACGTATTGGTACGATGGATGGTTTTGATTATATTCAATTCGTTACTCCAGGGCTAATTATGATGTCAGTTATTACCAATGCTTACAGCAATGTGGTGTCATCATTTTTCGGCAATAAATATCAAAAATACCTTGAGGAAATTTTAATTTCGCCAACTCACAATTTTGTGATTTTGTTAGGTTTCGTTATCGGTGGTGTTGTCAGGGGGTTAGTTGTCGGAGTCTTGGTGACAGTGGTTGCCATGTTCTTTACAAACATTCCTATTCACAATCTGGGCTTTATTATAGTAACGGTGTTATTGGCTGCTACTTTGTTCTCTATAGCAGGTTTGCTCAATGGAATTTTTGCTAAAACCTTTGACGATATTTCATTGATTCCCACTTTTGTATTAACGCCTTTAACGTATTTAGGCGGAATATTTTATTCAATATCATTACTGCCTGAACTATGGCAGAAGGTGTCATTAATCAACCCCATACTTTACATGGTAAATGCTTTTCGCTACGGTTTTTTAGGTATTTCAGATATCAACGTATACAATGCCTTAATTGCTACTATGCTGTTTATTATTGTGATGACATTAACAGCATTATATTTACTTAAAAATAGCACGAGGTTGCGAGCGTAACGAATCAATGGGTTTAGCACTTGGTAAACAGTCCATCCTTCCGCAATCCTATTCGCCACAAAGTCTTTATGCTATCAAACGCCAGTCATATCAGTATTTAATACGGGAAAGTATTTATGGTTTTGATCGCTGGCAAGCCTATGAGTTTTCGTATCTTAAGGCGAAAAATCATCCTGTTGTTAAATATTTGATTTTGGATGTACCTCAGCATTCGTCACATATTGCTGAATCGAAGTCTTTAAAACTTTATTTGCATGGTTTTAATAATGAAGTCATTAAAGATGAAGCAAATCTGGTTAGCGTGATTACAACTGATTTGGCTAAGGTTCTTACTGTTGAACCTAAGGTACAACTATTATCTATTGAGTCTGTCGAATCGGCTTCTGCTATGCCTGGTATTTGTGTTGATGAAAATGTTGAAGTTGAAAAGGGTTCACGTTTTTATTCAAATTTGTTTAGAAGCCTGTGTCCAGTAACGGCACAGCCCGATTGGGCTACAATCGTTTTTCAATTCGATTGTGCTGTTGATGCCAAGCCAATTGCCAGCTATTTGAACGCTTTAGTGCTTGGTTATAGAAGTAAAGAAGATTTTCACGAGCACTGTGTAGAGTCTATGTTTGAAGCGATATATCAGCGAAGGTTTACTAAACATCATGCTGTACAAGCTTTTTTTTGCCGCAGGGGAGGTATTGATATTAATCCATATCGCACCAATTCTATACGGCTAGAACCCTTAATGATAAGAACTCACAGACAATAGTTAGTGATGAATAACTGATGATATTTCCTGTATCACATGACCATTGTTTAATGGTCTCATATTGTGGATAATACTTTGGCGATTGAGATATGTTCCTATATAATACTGCGCAATTTAATTTAGACCCGATTCAATGATTACTATTAAAAGAGGTTTGGACTTGCCAATTGCTGGTACCCCTGAGCAACGTTTAACCGAGTTGCAGACAACTCGTCAATATGCAGTGCTAGGTGAAGATTATATTGGTTTAAAACCGACGTTAAGAGTAGCCGAAGGTGATAAGATTAAGAAGGGTCAGATACTATTTGAAGACAAAAAGAACCCTGGTGTTGTCGTTACTGCACCAGTAGCAGGTGAAATATCTGCTATTAACAGAGGCAAACGACGGTCTTTTCGTTCACTGGTTATTGATAAAGATGAATCGCTTGGTGAAGAAAAGTTTGCAAAGTATTCCAATATCTCTGCTTTAAAAGAGGAAGTAATTAAGGATAACTTAATTGCCAGTGGTGAATGGACATCTTTCAGAACCAGACCATTTAACAAAATACCTGCGATTGACTCAAACCCGGCAGCCATTTTTGTTACTGCAATTGATACTAACCCATTAAGGGTTGACCCCAGTATTATAGTAAGTGCTTATAGCGATGTCTTTTATGATGGGTTAATGATTATTGGCAAGTTGACACAAGGCTCGGTCTATATTTGTACCTCGCCTAAAATTCAAATTGATCTCTCTCGTCTGGACTCAGGTGCATCCAGTAATTACTCACATCATGTGTTTAATGGCGTTCATCCTGCGGGTTTAGCAAGTACCCACATTCACCACTTATATCCAGTTGACAGTCAACGTACGGTCTGGACTATTAATTATCAAGACGTTATTGCCATAGGTAAATTTTTTCGAGAAGGGAGTATTTATAATAAACGCCATATTGCTTTTGCTGGCCCGCAGGTTAATAACCCTTGTTTGGTGGAAGTTGAGCGCGGAATCAGTTTAACAGAATTATCTGCTGGTAAGTTAAAAAAAGGAAATAACAGAATTATTTCAGGCTCTGTACTAAGTGGGACACGGGCAGAAAACGATGTAGCCTTTTTAGGTCGTTATCACTTGCAAGTTAGTGTCATAGAAGAGGGGGGTGAGCGCCCGTTGCTGCATTATTTAGTTGCTGGGCGCAAGCGATTTTCCACTAAGCCTGTTTACTTATCCAATTTCACCAGGAAACGCTGGAGCTTTACCGCTAGCAGTAATGGTAGTCCTCGAGCCATGGTGCCTATTGGTGCCTATGAAGAGGTAATGCCACTGGATATTTTGCCGACTCAATTACTCAGAGCACTAATTGTGGGTGATAGTGAAAAAGCTCAAAATCTAGGCTGCCTGGAATTGGTTGAAGAAGATTTAGCGCTATGTACCTATGTTTGTCCAGGTAAATACGAATATGGTCCAATACTAAGGGATAATTTGACGACAATTGAATTAGAGGGTTAGGTATGAATTTAAGAACATTATTAGATGAAAAAGCACCTTTGTTTGAAAAAGGTGGAAAATATGAGAAATGGTATCCTTTATATGAAGCTTTGGATACCTTTATTTACATGCCCTCTAATAAAACCACAGGTTGTTCGCATGTGCGTGATGGCATTGACTTAAAGCGCATCATGATTTCAGTCTGGGTTGCAGTACTCCCTGCAATGTTCTATGGCATGTGGAATTTAGGCTTTCAAGCCAATACAGTAATCGCCGAAGTAGGTATTGAAAACATCAATATGGATTGGCACGAGTTTTGGATTTCGCTGCTAGCTGGGCACAACCCTGCCAGTATCTGGGATAATTTTTGGTATGGTGCCTGCTATTTTATACCCATCTATATGGTGACATTTATTGTAGGTGCTTTTTGGGAAGTGTTGTTTGCAACCGTTCGTCGCCACGAAATTAACGAAGGTTTCTTTGTCTCGTCTATTTTATTTGCGCTTTGCTGTCCGCCTGACCTGCCATTAATTTATGTGGCGCTAGGTATCAGTTTTGGTATTGTCATTGGTAAAGAAATTTTTGGTGGTACCGGGAAAAATTTCCTGAACCCAGCTCTCACAGGCAGAGCTTTCTTATATTTCGCTTATCCAGCCAGTATGTCAGGTGATGCAGTGTGGACTGCAGTTGATGGCTATACTGGAGCTACTGCGTTAAGTTTTGCAGCTCAAGGCGGTGTATCTGCTGTCCAGGAGCACTTTAGCTGGATGGAATTGTTTGTTGGAACAGTGCCAGGAAGTATAGGCGAAACTTCGACGCTAGCCATAACCTTTGGCGGTGTCGCATTGCTGGTTATGCGCATTGCATCATGGCGGGTTGTAGCTGGTTGTTTAGTTGGCTTAATCAGTTTTTCAATGTTGTTAAATGTTATTGGTAGCAATGACAACCCTATGTTTTCCATGCCTTGGTATTGGCATTTAATATCTGGTGGTTTTGCCTTTGGTATGTTCTTTATGGCTACTGACCCAGTTTCATCGTCTATGACTGATACTGGGCGGTTTGTATTTGGTGTGGTTGTTGGTGTAATGACTGTGTTAATTCGAGTGATTAATCCGGCGTATCCTGAGGGCGTCATGTTAGCTATCTTATTTGCTAATGCCTGCGCGCCGACTATTGATTATTTTGTTGAACAAGCTAATATTAAGCGGAGGTTATCCCGTGTCAGATAATTCCAATAATGTAGTAAGCACTATCAGTGTTGCTTTTATTGTTTGTTTGGTTTGTGCCGTTTTTGTCAGTAGCGCTGCAGTCTTCTTAAAACCTGCACAGGATGCAAATATTTTAGAAGATAAGCAAAAAAATATTTTAGCTGCTGCAGGTTTGTTAAATACTACTCAATCTGTCAGTGAACAGTTTAAAAGGGTAGAAGAACGCATTGTCAATTTGGATACTGGTGAATATGTCGACAGTGCTGAATACAATCAATGTAACAAAATTGGAGCTGATACGTCTAACTGTTTTACTTCTTTTAAAGCGATGGGCGTTGAAGATAAAATTAAAATTGGGAGCAGGGAAAATTATGCACTTGTCTATGTGATTGAACAAAATCAAAAACTGGATAAAGTTATCTTGCCAATTCGCGGTTACGGTTTGTGGTCTACACTTTATGGTTTTATTGCATTGGAGTCTGATGGCATTACTATAGCAGGGCTTGGCTTTTACGATCAAAAGGAAACGCCAGGGTTAGGTGGCGAGGTTGATAACCCTGATTGGAAAGCACTATGGATGGGTAAGAAATTGTACAAAGCACCTATAGCGAATGGCGGTGATATTGCCATTGAAGTGCTCAAAGGTGCAGTTGATCAAACTGGCAGCAATGCTCAGTATCAAGTCGATGGGCTATCTGGAGCGACGTTAACCACCAAAGGTGTCAGTAATTTGGTACGCTTTTGGATGGGTAATAATGGGTTCGGTCCATATCTTGCTAAAATTCAATCTGGAGAAGTATAAATGAGTGCTCCTAAAGTGAAAGAGGTGTTAACAACACCTGTTTTTAATAACAACCCTATAGCCCTGCAAATATTAGGTATTTGTTCTGCGCTTGCGGTCACATCCAAAATGGACAAAACCCTGGTAATGTGTGCGGCATTGACCTTTGTTACGGCGTTTGCCTGTCTTTTTATTTCAATGATTCGAAAGTTTATTCCTTCAAGTATTCGCATCATTGTGCAAATGACTATTATTGCTTCGTTAGTTATTGTTGCCGACCAAATATTAAAGGCAACGGTCTATGAAATCAGCAAAGGTTTGTCGGTATTTGTAGGTTTAATTATTACAAATTGTATTGTTATGGGAAGAGCAGAAGCTTTTGCGATGAAAAATCCACCTATGATGAGCTTTATTGATGGTATTGGTAATGGACTGGGTTATAGCGTTCTGCTTATTGCCATTGCTTTTATTCGTGAAACGCTGGGTTCTGGTACTTTACTCGGCTTTCAAGTTATGCCAGATGGCTATATTCCCAATGGCATTATGGTCATGCCACCTAGTGCATTTTTTATTATTGGATTATTGATTTGGGCATTAAGGCAATGGAAAAAAGACCAGGTAGAAGAGCCTGAATTTAAAATTGCTCCGAACACTGCAGGGAGTGCTCATTAATGGAAAATTTACTGAGTATTGCCATTCGCGCCATGTTTATAGATAATATGGCGTTGAGTTTCTTTTTAGGAATGTGTACCTTCATTGCCATATCGAAAAAAATGGAAGCTGCTATTGGCTTAGGTATTGCCGTGGTAGTGGTGTTGATAATTACGGTTCCCGTCAATAATTTAATTATCAACAACTTATTAACCACTGGAGCCTTGTCATGGATCAGTAATGACTTTACCGAATTAGATTTAACTTTTTTAGGCTTACTGAGTTATATTGGCGTTATTGCGGCTATCGTACAAATTTTGGAAATGTTTCTGGATAAGTATGTACCAGCACTCTACAATGCGCTGGGCGTATTTTTGCCGTTAATCACAGTTAATTGCGCCATACTCGGGGCTTCATTGTTAATGGTAGAGAAATCATTAAACTTTACCGAAAGTATTTCATACGGTTTGGGTGCTGGTATTGGTTGGATGCTGGCTATTGTACTGCTGGCGGGAATACGCGAAAAATTGAAATACTCCGATATTCCTGCAGGTTTACAAGGCTTGGGAATTGTATTTATCACAGTTGGTTTAATGTCGCTTGGCTTTATGTCATTCGGTGGCATAGATTTATAATCTTGGCAACTTAATAACTTAATAAATAATAGAGAGTTAATGTGGAAACTTTAACCATTGTATCAGGTGTAAGTATGTTTACCGCGGTGGTGTTGATTTTGGTTGGCATTATCCTGTTTTCAAGGCAAAAGCTGGTGAATATGGGGGATGTCAATATTGTTATTAATGGTGAAAAAACCATTATCGTTCCAGCCGGGGGCAAATTGCTTAACACGTTAGCTGACAGTAGTTTATTTTTAGCTTCTGCTTGCGGCGGAGGAGGGAGTTGCGCACAATGTAAGTGCGTTGTTGATTCTGGCGGTGGCAGTATATTGCCAACTGAGGAAACTCACTTTACGCGCGGTGAAATTAACAAAGGATGGCGTTTGTCTTGTCAAACGCCAGTTAAAGAAGATATGGAAATAACTATTCCGGAAGAGGTTTTTGGAGTTAAACAATGGGAGTGTGAAGTGATTAGCAACGATAATGTTGCAACCTTTATCAAGGAACTTCATTTAAAATTGCCAGAGGGTGAGTCAGTTGACTTTAGAGCTGGTGGCTATGTACAGTTAGAGCGTCCAGCCTGTAAGGTTATGTATAAAGATTTTGATATCGGCGAAGCGTATCGAGCCGATTGGGAGCGTTTTAAATTTTTCGATTATGAGTCAGAAACGACAGAAGCTGTTATTCGGGCTTATTCCATGGCTAACTATCCAGAAGAGAAAGGTATTCTTAAATTTAACATTCGTATATCAACGCCTCCTCCGAGGACTGAAGGTTTGCCGCCAGGGCTAATGTCATCATGGGTATTTAATTTAAAACCAGGTGACAAAGTAAATGTCTTCGGGCCTTTTGGTGAGTTTTTTGCAAAAGATACTGACGCAGAAATGGTGTTTATTGGTGGTGGTGCAGGTATGGCACCCATGCGATCTCATTTGTTTGACCAGCTTAAACGCCTTAAATCCAAGCGTAAAATTAGCTTTTGGTACGGTGCTCGTAGTTTAAAAGAGGCTTTTTATGGTGATGAATACGATGCGCTGGCTGTAGATAACGATAATTTTGAATGGCATTTAGCTCTTTCCGAACCACAACCTGAAGACAGCTGGGAAGGTTTAACTGGCTTCATTCATAATGTCTTATATGAACAGTATTTAAAAGATCATCCTGCACCAGAAGACTGTGAGTTTTATATGTGTGGTCCTCCCATGATGAATGCCGCCTGTATTAATATGTTGCTCGATTTGGGCGTAGAGCGCAGCAGTATTTTCTTAGACGATTTTGGTGGCTAGCGAATATCTTTTAAACGGCTATAGCAATGACTGAAAGTAATACTCCAGCTAAACCTCACAAAAAGGAAAGTTTACTATTTAATATTGGTTTTAATGTAGCACTGCCCGCATTCATTTTAATGAAATTAAGTGGTGAAGAGTATCTAGGTACAACATGGGGCTTAATAGTGGCGCTGCTATTCCCTATTGGTTATGGGCTGATGGACTATTGGAGCACCAAAAAAATTAATGGCTTTTCGTTATTAGGGTTAGCCAGCGTACTTTTAACTGGCGGCATTGCTTTACTAAAACTCAAGCCTGAATATTTAGCTATTAAAGAGGCGAGTATTCCCGCTATTATTGGTATTGCTACTTTGGTATCAATGAAAACGAAATATCCTATTGTAAAAACTTTTCTCTACAACGACAAAATTCTAAATACGACAAAAATATCAGAGCAGTTGTCTCTTAACAATAACCTTGCTGCTTTTGAAAGTACGCTGAAAAAGACATCTTATGTACTGGCAGCATCGTTCTTTCTGTCGGCAATATTAAATTATTTACTAGCGCGATGGATTGTAACTGCCGATGCGGGGACACAGGCTTTTAATGAACAACTGGGTGAAATGACGGTTTTGAGTTATCCAGTTATTGCACTGCCTGCAATGATTATCTGTTTCGGTGCCATCTTGTATCTTTTTCGTAGTATCAAGCGATTGACACAATTGGATTTAGAGCAAATCGTTGTCCAACCTAATTGAGCTATTATGATGAAAATAATCAAAAAAATGATACGGACTTTTGCTATATTCATATCGCTTGGCGGATTTACAGCTTCGCAGTTATTGCTGGCTCAAGAAGCGACAGAAGGCTCTCCCAAAGCTGGTTTTGTAGAGATTAACATTCCACTGCGCGGTACACCAGATGGCAATGGGAGAATTATTCGTGATGGTATTGCCAATGGCACTGAGGTTAATAAGCTAAGCATTGATGGCTCATGGGCTTATGTTGAATTAGGTGATGGTATGAAAGGTTGGTTACCTAATCGTTTTGTTTCAACCGAAGTTAAAGACGATTCAGAAACGGAACAATTAAAAGCTCGAGTGATTGAACTGCGGAATGAATTACAGCAGCTAAAGGATAATTCAAGCGAATTAAAAAGACTACAAGCACAATTAAATAATCTTAAAGACAAGTCAACAGTAGAGAAATTGAGTCGTCAAAACAAATCCTTGCTTACAGCCAACCAAAGCCTGCAAGCAGAAAGAGATATGTTGACTACTCAACTGGAAGAGTCTGATACAGACTTTTTGATAACATGGTTTTTATACGGCAGCTTTGCCGTATTCTTAGGAGGGGTGCTAACCATTATTGCTGTTAAGTTATGGCCTAGGAAGAGTAATGGCTGGGGCTAACACTAAGCACTCTAAAATCAATTTAAGTGTTAACGTCAATAAAATAGCACTGTTAAGAAATTCAAGAGGTAGTAACTACCCCGACTTAATTGAATACAGCAAAAACTGCATTGACTATGGGGCTGATGGCATTACTGTTCATCCGCGATCTGATTGTAGGCATATTACCCCGGATGATGTTATCCAGTTGGCACGATTATTACAGCATGAAAAACAGCACAAGCCATATTTAGAGTTTAATATTGAAGGTAATCCCTTTGCCGTGAGCCATGATGGCTACCCTGGTTTCTTGAAGCTGGTAGAAATGGTCAAACCAGACCAGGTTACGTTGGTTCCCGATGCGCATTCCCAACTTACGTCTGACCACGGTTTTAACTTATTGCAAGATGGCAATGAATTGATTCCTGTTATTCAGCAGCTTCGTCAGTGGAATTGCCGCGTTAGTCTGTTTATGGAACCTGACATCGCGCAAATACAGCAAGCAAAGTCAATTGGTGCTGATAGAATTGAGCTATACACAGGCCATTACGCTATCTCACCCGACAATGACGTATTGTTCAATTCATACAATACTGCGGCGAACTGTGCAGCAGCATTAAATATAGGAGTCAATGCAGGGCACGATTTAAGTTTAGCTAATATCGCAAAATTTGCTTTAATAGATTCTCTGCAAGAAGTATCCATAGGTCATGCTTTAGTTGTTGAAGCTATAGATATGGGTTTAAAGCGAGTCATTGCTAATTATCAACAAATTTTAAATAGAACAGAACTTTAAAAACCGCAATAGTGTCTCAATAGTCAAGTTACTCATTGTGGATACATGAAAAAATTTACCAGATATTTATTAACCGGTTGGTTTATAGTTATTTCGCAATGGGCATGGGCGATGCAGAATGATAACCAATTTCATTATTTGTTTGATCAAGTATTAAAAGAACATGTGAATGATGGCTATGTTAACTACCAGGCTATCAGAAATGACCAACGCTTTTTTGACTATGTGGAAAGCCTCAAAACTGCTAATATTAATGACTTTGAATCGGATTCTGCCAAACTGGCCTTTTGGATTAATGCCTACAATGCACTAGCAATCAAAGGTATTTTAGATGGTAAATCGCCGTCTACGTTGTGGGGGCGAAAGAAATATTTTCTGGATGCCAAGTATCAACTGGCAGGCAGAAAAATGTCGCTTAACCATTTAGAAATGAAAGTTATTATTCCTCTGGATGAAGTTCGCATACACTTTGCTATTGTTTGTGCATCCTACTCCTGCCCTAAATTGCGCTCAGAAGCCTATGTTGCAGAGCATCTAGAGCGACAGCTTGAAGAGAATGCCCATGATTTTGTAAATGATTCGCTAAAAAATGCCTTTGATAAGGAAAAGTCGACAGCAAGAATATCGAAAATTTTTAAATGGTTTAAAAAAGATTTCGTAACAAAAGCAGGATCACTCGATAAATATCTAGCTCAATATGTTAAGGATACAGATATTGTCAAACAACTCAACTCAGGAAATTTTAAAGTCAAATTTCAAAAGTATAACTGGAATTTAAACGGGGTACTATAGTTTTGCTAGTTAATTTAAACGAGCAAAAACACATCAGTTTACTGTTTCGTTTTTTATTGCAAGGTGAACAATTAGCCAGAGAAACTTCCAGGCGACAAGCTCAAATGACACAGGACAACGGTATCCAGTATTTTTTGCGAAGGCAATCGCGACAAGAGCTATTTCACAGCAGAATGTTTCAAATTGCGCTTTCAGTCATTAATGCCCGTGGAAGAGGTTGCAATATATCAATTTCTGCCATGCAAAAATATGATTCTTTGCTAAATGAAGCTGCGAAACAAAATAATCAAGCAGAATTACTGTTAGGTATGCAAGTCATTCTGGAAGGTTTTGGTGATACTGTTTTAGAGAATCTGGAAAGCAGTGTTGCCAATCGTAGCAACTACTTACAACATCTTAGACAGTTAATTCTTAGCCAGGAAGATGAACATCATCGGTTTGGTATACACAGACTAAACGCCATGGTTGCAGAAAAGCCATTGTTACAACATCAGTTAAAGCTTCGCTCTAATGATTATTTAGAATTGATTGAACAATTTGTTAACGATTGTTCTGGATTGCTCAATCACTTTCATCTGGATATGGAAAATTACTTTGAATCATTTAATAACAGAATGCCACTTTGGCTTCGGTTTTAATTCATTTATAGGAGAGCTTTACACAATGTCACGAGCAATGAAAACACAAGGCAAAAATATGTGAAAAAGGTAGTAAATGAGTATTTTTGAGCATGTTTTTAACGCAGTAGTTTTGAGTACAGTCATTGTGCAAAGCTCTCTATAGGTATTTCTGATGACATTTACCACAGTAACAATTATTGTTCCCATATTAAATGAAGAAAAAGTCATGCACAGTTTATTAGAACAATTACAGACCTTACTTCAAAGCAACACCCAAATTGAAGTCATTATTGTTGATGGGGGTAGTAGTGACAATAGCTTGCAACAAATAGAAGGAGCTTATTTTCCACTTAAAATGTTATCTTCAAAGACGGCTGGAAGAGGATTGCAGATGAACCTGGGTGCATCGCAAGCCAATGGTCAGTGGCTGCTGTTTCTGCATGCCGATACAACGCTACCAGCTGCTGCAATTAGCACTATTGAGAAGTTGCCAGTTGCTATTCAAGCAGGATGTTTTACCCATCAGTTTTCTGGCGGACATTGGTTATTGAATATTATTTCAAAACTACATAACTGGCGCTTTACACGAACAGGAATTATCTATGGCGATGAAACACTTTTTATAAGGCGTGATTTTTTTAATCAAATAAACGGATTTCCCACTACTGAAATACTGGAAGATGTCTATATCAGCGAAAAAATATTACAATACTGCACTCCTATAAAACTGGATTTGCCAATTATCACCAATGCCAGAAAATTTTTATCCAAAGGCGTGTGGAAGAGCCTCTTGCAAGTGTTACTAATACAACTGCATTGCCATATTAAAATACCGCTTTTAGCAAAGAGCTTCTTTGAGCCGGTTCGTTAGCTATTAAAATCTGAATGTTACCAACGATGCATAATCCTGGAGTCTGGATAAAAATGAAAATACTATTGCTACTATTGGCCATAAATTTGTCATTGTTAGCGAACGAACCCATATTGCAACCTATTACATCAGAGCCTGAAAAAAAAGTTTTTACCGATAAACAATTAAATCGAATAGCCAAAGGCAAATCGGTTTTTAGAGAATTTTCAATGACTAGCGGCAAACACTATGAGGTCACTTTTACTGTGCAAGCCCCTCCAGCCAAAGTTTGGCAAGTATTAAAAGATTTTAAATCGATACCGCATTGGATAGATACAGTTAAAAAAGCCACTGTATACAAACAACAGGATACTTTAACCCATGTTGCTTTTACTTCCAAAAACTGGTTATTGGGTGATATAAAATGGTTTGTTATTCACAATTATCCGAACAATGAGGTTCAACGCAATTGGGGTAGTTGGACATTAGATTATGAAAAGCAGTCATTTTTTAAAGATTCCATCGGCTATTGGAAAGTAACGACCGACCTCGCTAATCCCAATAGAACCCAGGTAACTTATTCTATACAAATGATATTAAGTAATAATATTCCCAAACTCCTACACGCCCGCATTATTAAAACAGGAATAAAAGATACTATCCAATGGGTAATTGGTGCTACTCAAGCAAATAAAGTGGAGAAAGCAGGGTGAAGGTTTATAATAGAGAGCTCTGCATAATGTCACGAGTGATGTCAAGACAAAGCAAATTTGAACGAAAATTTAACGCCGTATTGACGAGCGTAGTAATTATGCAAAGCTCTCTAATAAATATGTTGGCTTCTGTGATTGGATTCGCCACTTCGTTGCTCGTCGTTTACGCGAGTGTTATACAAAAAATCAATAACCGACAATGAGAAAAATTACATGAACCTCATATTTTACAAAAAAACCACAACCATTATACTCACAATAGCCTCAGCTTTATTACTAAGTTCTCCTTTGTTTGCTGGTGAATGCAAAACTGATAAACAGGGTACAAATTTGCTCATAGATGCACCAACTAAATCCTCTGGTGTTCGCACTGAAGTGCTGTCACAGTTTAGCCTCGAAACAGAGAAAATTAAGCTCATTGGTAGAAAATTTCGTATCCGCAATATTATTATAAAACCAGGTGGACATGTGCTATTGCATTCACATGATGACAGACCCGCACTGGCTATGATTACACAAGGTGAAGTTATCGAACATGTTAATAACTGCCTTGAACCAGTTTTTTTTAAAACAGGAGAGATTATTCAAGAGCGAAAGGGCATAACGCACTGGGTTGAAAATCATACAGACAATATTGCTATACTAACAGTATCTGACATTTTCAATGAATCTGGCAATTCGCAAGGCAACTTTTAATCTGAATAACGCATCCTCCATAAAGTGCCAAAAGTTTTGTGACAAAATTCGAATAAGTGCAAACGGCAGTGGTAATCAGGTTTAATAAATAAAAAATTATTTACGAGGCAAAACTATATGAACAAGATAGTAAAGATATTCTTTGGGTCACTGATTTATTTATCAATGAATATCACTTTAGCAGATACCATTGATTGCAAAGATTTAAAAATTATTTCTGTAACAGTTGAAGGTCCTCGTGATGATGGCTTTGTTTTTCAAAATAAATTAATTATTCAATTAAATGGGCTTTGTGCGGGTAAGCAATATATGCATGCTGATTTGAACCACCCTGCATTTGATGGCTTTCTTTCTGTTGCATTAACAGCTAAAACCCTTGAAAAGTTTGTTAAGGTAGCGGTTAATACTAGTTCTACAACCTTTGCTTCAAATCAAATTGCGTACATAACGTTTTTAAACTAAAAAATAATATAATTGGAGGCTGCAGCTCTATAGAGTGCTTTGCTGTGGGTTCTAATAATTCTGGATTTGAATCAACAGAAACTAAGGTCATTGCATTAGGCATCCTACCTATACAACTGGAGTGATACTATCCTGTATCACGCAACCATTGCTTATTGCAATGGGCTTATTAATTGTTTCATCGGCACACTGGCTCTGAAACGGGTTGGTAACGTATCTTACCAGCAATTATTATTTCAACCTTTACACTTATTACTCAATAGTTTACAGTGGCGCCCCATATGAAACAGACAAAAATAGCCATTATTATGGGGTCGCAATCTGACTGGTCAGTGATGAAACACGCGACAACCCTACCAGACCAACTAGATATTGCTTATGATACTGCTGTTATATCTGCGCATCGTACACCTGACAGGCTGTATGAATTTGCCAGTAAGGCGACAGATGAATACAGTGTAATTATTGCCGGAGCAGGGGGCGCAGCGCACCTGCCGGGCATGACAGCGGCTCTCACCTGTCTTCCTGTTATTGCGGTACCTGTCACCAGTAAAGCCCTTAATGGAATGGATAGTTTACTGTCAATTGTGCAAATGCCAAAAGGTGTTGCTGTTGCGACTCAAGCCATTGGCGAAGCAGGGGCTTATAATGCAGGTTTGATGGCTGTACAAATTTTAGCGATTAGTGATTCAACACTGCAATCCAAACTTGAAACATGGCGTAAACAACAAACTGACGCTGTACCCAACGAAGTAGAATAATGCACCTGGCTATTGTCGGTTGCGGCCAGTTGTCACAGATGATAGCCTTATCTGGCGCTTCTATGGGTATTAAATTCAGTTTTGTTGCCGATGCCAAAGAAGACATTTGTTGTGTTGAGGGGATGGGCGCAATTGTACGATGGCAGCCGGGAGATTGCATTGAGGAATTATATAAAGCACTAGGACAACCCGACTGTATAACGGTTGAAAAAGAACAGGTTGAATTATCACTAATTGAACAATTGCAGCAATATTGCCCAGTGCGTCCAAATTCCGGAGGTTTTGCTGCCTGTCAGCACAGACATAGAGAAAAACAGTTATTAGATAAATTAGCCATTCCTTGCGCAGCTTATATTTACGGGAGGCCTGACGCTATTGAAAGAGCTAATTTACCGTTACCTGTTGTCGTAAAGTCTTGCCGTTTTGGTTACGATGGTAAGAATCAATGGGTATTAAGAAATCAGCAAGATATTGATGCTTTTAACTTGCAGGCAGAGGAAGAGCATTACATTATTGAAGCACTAATTCCATTTAGCAAAGAAATTTCTCAAGTGTCAGTTCGCAGTATCAACGGGGAAATACATCACTATCCACTAACGGAAAATCAACACTCTCAAGGTATATTGGTAAAATCGGTTGCTCCTGCTATCAATATATCAGAAATAGTAGCAAAGAAAGCCCAAGATTATATGCGCAGAATTATGGAAAATTTGGATTATATCGGGGTTATGGCAATGGAGTGTTTTGTGGTTGAAGAGAAATTATTAGTCAATGAGTTGGCGCCACGTGTGCACAACAGCGGGCATTGGACACAAGCAGGCAGTGTCACCAGCCAATTTGAAAATCACTTACGCGCTGTCTGTGGGTTAGCTTTGGGTTCAACAGCTATTCATGGCGTGGCAGGGATGGTTAATTTAATTGGTACCAGTCGGGCGCCAATAGAATTGCAAACTGCTAGTGCGCGGCTTCACTGGTACGGCAAAACGGTACGTGCTGGCCGCAAACTTGGGCATATTAATATTGTAGATGAGGATTATGATAATCTTTTGCAGCAGATGGACTCCATACAATCGAATTTAAAGTTATCAGAGAGTTTTGCATAATTACTGCGCTCGTCAATTGCGTATTTTATTGTATTTCAAGGATTCGCGACCGAGCTATCGCTCGTCGGTGGCTCTTCCTTGTGCCACATATTTGTTCGGTATTTTCATGCCGAATTAATACACAGAACCAGACAGAAGTCTGGTGCCTGTATAAAGTTTATAACTGCAAATACTTCAGCATAATGTGAAAGATATCACGTTGAGCAATTAGTGTTGGAATTTTACTTTGATTAGCATCGTTAGCAAATAATGGTACATTGACACCAGTGTGTTCTTCGGAAAAACTTTCATTAGTTGCATAATTAATGCCTATAATGGAATTATCTTTAGTATGTAATCTGGACATTGCGCCTGGCGTACCAACAGTTAAATTGCCAAATGGTGGGTCGGTGTACATGCTGGTTTGCGGAATGATTTGTGCAGCTTGCCCATGATCAGCTGTTACTAAAATAAGTGTATTTGGTGATTTTTTTGCAAAATTTAAGGCTAGGTTCAGCGTGTCATCCAATTGTTCTAATTCGCCAATAGAACCACAAGGGTTGCGTTGGTGAGCTTGTTTGTCGATAGATGCTGATTCAATAATCAAGAAAAAACCTTTATCATTTGTCAGGTGGTTTATTGCAGCTTGACTCATTGTTACCAGACTTGGTACTTGCTCAAAGTCTGGGTTAGGTTCACATTGCATACTATCTGGTACAGTAATTGTTCCAATGTATTGATAGATATAATTGAGCCAGCTGCGTTTAGGTTTTTCTGCAATTCTTCCGTTTTCTCCCCGCAGCTTCACTGGCATAGTGCTGGGTGAAAATAAGCCTAATAATTTTTTGTTAAAGGGGTGCCTATCCAGTAAATTATCATTATTAACCAGCAAGAAATTATTGTCTTTTGCCCGGTTTAACAAGCTGTTGCTACCATCCTCAACATCAAAATTAAAATGCTTGTTACCACCACCTAAAATGACATCAACATCAGAATCTACCAATTGTTCTGAAATTGAACCACGTCTGCCATTTGCCTTTGTGTAATCTTTACAATCAACTTCAAAGTGGCCGTAGGCAATACCTTCTATCATTTGCGAAGGATTTTCACAAAAGCGTTTATCAATATGAGCAATAAATGAGGCTGGAGTGGCATCTGTGACACTGGCAGTACTCACTATTCCTGTCTTGTAACCAGCTTTTTCAGCTATTTCAATAATGGTTGTTAAATCTTCACCTGTCTTCGCAGCGGTTGAAATTCTGCCACGGCTGGTGAGTTTTCCTGTTGCAATAGAAGATGCGCTGTTGGCAGAATCAGCTACATAAACATCTTTAGAAGGGTTGTCTTCATCCACTGTCTGTACCTGAACAGCAGCGCGTATTGGCAGGGAGTCTATAACCAGCCTGCCGTTAGTTCCTTTGAGATAGTTACGAGCTATGGTGATTTGCTGGTCATCCATTCCATCACCAATAATAAGAATGACATTACGAGACTCGGCACTACTAAATGTACAGAACATTAGCAGGGCAAGGCAGAGGGGAGTTCTAATATTGGTAAACGAATTAAACAAGTTCATATCAAATTGATTAAAAAGGTCTATTTATTCGGCATGAAAATGCCGAATAAATATGTGGCATAGTGCCGCCGACGAGCGATAGCTCGGTCGCGAATCCTTGAAATACAAGAGAATTTGCATATTTTTGTTAGTATTTCAAGGATGAACAATAAAATACACAGGAACGATATTTTATGGCGAGGTTAATATTATAATATAAAAATAATAGCCTGTCGTATTTAGTTAGCCCTTAGGCGGTTTTAAAGTTTCACTAATTTATGGGTTTAACTACTATGGGCGCCCGCTATAAAGCGTCAAAGTTTATATAATATGACTATGCAAAAATATTCGGCGTTTAGCCTGATTAAAAATGCTTTTACCAATCATCAAAATTGGCAACGGCAATGGCGTAATCCTGAGCCTAAAAGTCATTACGATGTTATTTTAATTGGTGGGGGTGGACACGGTCTAGCCACTGCGTACTATCTCGCTAAAGAACACGGCATTACCAATGTGGCAGTATTGGAAAAAGGATATCTGGGTGGGGGTAACACTGGGCGTAATACCACTATTGTTCGTTCAAATTATTTGTGGGACGAAGCTGCACACCTTTACGAACATTCGATGAAATTATGGGAAAGTTTATCGCAAGATATTAACTATAATGTTATGTTTTCTCAACGTGGCGTTTTAAGTTTAGGGCATACGCTACAAGATATGCGCGATATTGAACGTCGTGTGAACGCAAATATTCTCAACGGGATTGACAGCGAATTGGTCGATGTTCCTCGCATTAATGAAATTGTCCCCATTTTAAATACATCACCCAATGCACGCTATCCAGTATTAGGAGCCTCATTTCAACCAAGAGCTGGTGTCGCCAGGCACGATGCAGTGGCATGGGGCTATGCTCGCGCTGCCGATAGTTTGGGCGTAGATATTTTTCAACAATGTGAAGTTGAAGGTTTTGACATTCAAAACAACGCAGTCAAAGGTGTTAAAACGTCTCGGTTGGGCAATATTACAGCCGATAGAGTTGGGGTGGTTGTTGCAGGTAATTCAGGTGTTGTTGCGAAAATGGCTGGCTTTAAATTACCATTAGAATCGCATCCACTTCAGGCATTTGTATCTGAACCTTTAAAACCTGTGCTGCATACGGTAGTTATGTCGAATCAAGTTCATGCTTATTGTAGTCAGTCTGATAAAGGCGACCTGGTAATTGGTGCTGGCATTGATGGTTATTTGGGCTATGGTCAACGTGGTTCCTATAATATTGTTGAACACACGGCAGCATCTATGCTTGAAATGTTTCCAATATTCAGCAGGGTCAAAATTAATCGCCAATGGGGCGGAATAGTAGATACCTGCCCTGATGCCTGCCCAATCATTAGCGAAACACCTGTTGAAAACCTTTATTTTAACTGTGGCTGGGGAACAGGGGGCTTTAAAGGCACTCCTGGCTCTGGTCATGTATTTGCCGCCAGTTTAGCTAGTGGTAATATGCATGAATTGGCTAAACCTTTTTCCATGTTCCGTTTTCATACAGGAGCATTAATTGATGAGCACGGCGCTGCTGGAGTAGCTCACTGATGTTTACTATCTACTGCCCATATTGCTGTGAGCGTCGTGAACAGGAAGAGTTTCATCCAGCTGGTGAAGCGCATATAGAGCGCCCCAAAGATCCGGACAACTGCACCGACAAAGAATGGGGTGATTATTTATTTTTTCGCAAAAATACTAAAGGTAAGCACCATGAATTGTGGGTGCATGCGGTAGGTTGTCGAAAATTTTTCAATGTCACGCGTGACACTGTAAGCTACGAAATATTGGAAACCTACAAAATAGGAGAGAAACCCACTGTTGCAGGAGACGCCTAATGCAGTATAGGAACATTAATCGATTACAAAACAATGCCATTAATACAGGCCTCAAGACAGATCATGAAATTACTTTCAAATATAACGGTAAACTATACAAGGGTTATGAAGGAGATACGGTAGCATCAGCACTGCTTGCCAATGGAATTACGTTGTTTGGCAGAAGTTTTAAATACGCCAGGCCTAGAGGCGTATTTAGTGCAGGTGTTGAAGAACCCAATGCGATGTTACAAGTAGGGGCGACAGATGCCTACCAGGTGCCGAATGTCAAAGCGACTGAACAGTTAATTTATGAGGGTTTAGAGTGTAAAAGTACCAATGGCTGGCCTAGCTTATCTATTGATATTATGCGACCCTTTGGAGCGTTGCTAGGTCGGTTTATGCCTCCAGGCTTTTACTATAAGACTTTTATGTTCCCGGCGATGCTGTGGCATTTTTACGAAAGAATCATTCGTCTTGGCGCTGGTATTGGGCAATCACCCAAGGTTGAAGATCCAGATATTTATGACAAAATTAATCATCATGCTGATGTGCTTATTGTCGGCGCTGGCGTAGCTGGTATCAATGCAGCTTTAGAAGCAGGCAGAGCCAATAAGCGCGTTATTATTATGGATGAAAACCCCAATTTTGGAGGTCAATTACTTTATAAAAGCGTTGATAATTCTAAATCTTCACAGTGGCTAGCCTCTAGTCTAAAGGAATTAAAAGCTATGGGGCATGTACAGATGTTTACGCATTGTACAGTGTATGGTGCTTTCGATCATAATTTTTATACGGCATCGCAGAAATGTACTGATCACCTCGCCCATGGTAAAGGCGTTAGACATCGCTTACACAGAATACGCGCGGTTAATGTTGTTTTTGCTACAGGCGCAATCGAGAGACCCATCGTTTTCAATAACAACGATAAGCCTGGGTGCATGCTTGCTGATGCGGTAATTAAATACATTAATTATTATGCTGTAGTGCCAGGTCAAAAATTGGTGCTAATGACCAGTAATGACAATGCTTACAATGCAGCCTTAGCTTGGCACAAAGCAGGTCGGGAAGTGGTTGCGATTATTGATAGCAGATATTCATCATCAGGTATATTACCTAAATTGGCTATTGAATCTGGTATTGCAGTTCACTTTGGTAAAGCTGTTATAGACAGCAAAGGATTAGGGCGCGTCAAAGCAGCGGTTATTGCAGATATTGAGGACATTTCAAGTGGCGTAGCCTCTGTAGTCATTGGCTCTCAACAAGTACTAAAATGCGATACCATAGCAACCTCAGGCGGTTGGAATCCAGTGCTGCATTTAACTTGTCATACAGGTAATAAACCTCAGTGGCGTGATGATATTCAGGCTTTTGTTCCTGTATTATCGCGTAGTCAACAAGCCGTTGGTGCGCTAGCAGGCGATTTTAACGGTGAATTTGATGTTCAGGATAACGGAGAGTCGCAATATCTTTATTACGTCAAACATGTCAAGGGTAATGTTAGTAAACAGTTTGTTGATATGCAGCTAGATGTAACAGCAACTGGAATTGAGCTAGCAACACGTGAAGGCTTTGAGTCGATAGAACACGTCAAGCGTTACACTGCAATGGGCTTTGGTACGGATCAGGGAAAAACCTCTAATATTAACGGCATGGCGATTGTAGCCAGGGTTTTAGATAAACCTATTTCAGAAGTTGGAACTACCATATTTCGACCAAATTATACCCCCGTTTCCTTTGGTGCAGTAACAGGTAGACAGGTTAAAGCGTTGTTTGAACCCAAACGCTATACAGCTATTCAACTTTGGCATGAAAAACAAAACCCTGTATTTGAAGATGTAGGTCAATGGAAACGACCTAGATATTTTCCTAAAGTTGTTAACGGCGTTTTAGAAACGATGGATGAGGCAGTTAATAGAGAATGTTTGGCTGTTCGTAATTCAGTAGGTATTTTAGATGCTTCGACATTAGGTAAAATTGATATACAAGGCCCTGATGCTCGAGAATTCTTAAACCGCATCTATACTAACTCATGGAATAAACTGGCCGTTGGCAGTTGCCGCTATGGTTTAATGTGCGGAGAGGACGGTTTGGTGATTGATGATGGTGTAACAGTTTGCCTTGGAGAAAATCATTTTATGATGCATACCACGACAGGTGGGGCGGCTTCAGTTTTAGAGTGGTTAGAGCTTTGGCATCAGACTGAGTGGACAGAATTGAAGGTCTATTTCAACTCGGTAACCGATCATTGGTGCACAGTTGCTGTAGCAGGACCAAACGCAAGAGCCTTAATTAGTGAGTTGACAGATTGTGATTTAGACCCAGAGAATTTTAAATTTATGCAGTGGCGAAGTGCCACTGTAGCAGGGGTTCCTGCTAGAATCTATCGAATTTCATTTACTGGTGAAACATCATTTGAAATTAATGTCAGTGCCAATTACGGTTTGGCGCTTTGGGAAAAAGTGATGGAACGTGGCGAAAAATATGGTATAACACCTTATGGTACTGAAGCCATGCATGTACTTCGAGCGGAAAAAGGCTTTCCCATTATTGGTCAAGATACCGATGGTTCCATTAGTGCTAACAATTTGGGCATGGGCAGAATGATTAATTTTTCCAAACCCTTTAGCTTTATTGGCAAACGCGGTATGTATATGCCAGAGCATCAAAAAGAAAATGCGAAACAATTGGTTGGTTTGTTAACAGATAACCCGAGCAAAGTGTTGGCGGAAGGCGCGCAATTAATTTTTGACCTGGATGAACCCATACCGATGACCATGGTGGGGCATGTTACCTCAAGCTATTATAGCGCTGTATTAGGGCATAGTATTGCACTGGCTATGGTTAAAGGAGGTCATCATCGAATGGGTGATACCCTGTATGCCGCGCATGTCGATGGTACTATGGTTAAAGTTAAGATTTGTAACAGTGTGTTTTTTGATTTAGACGGAGAGCGTCAACGTGGCTAATTCCCAATGGTATCATTTAGAAAACCTGCTGCCAGATATTCAATCTATTGATGCTGATAACATTGAAGGCAAGTCACCTTTAGCCAATACGAATTATGCGGCTGGTTTAGTAAGAACATCGTCGATTCATTTTGAAGAAAAAGCCTTTTTGGGGCATTTGGTGCTTCGTGTGGATGGAGCAGATAAAAACTTTCAAAAAGGCATCAAGAATTGTTTAGGTGTAGAACTACCTACTACTGCATTAACCAGTCAGCAGTCAGATACTGCCACTCTGTGTTGGGTTTCACCCAATGAATGGCTAATAATGGTTGCAGGCGATCAAACTTTTGCAATAGAATCTGCACTACGCGAACAGTTAACAGGTCATTATGCGTTGGTTAATGTCAGTGGCGGTCAGACTTTACTGAGTATTAGCGGTGACAATGTCATTAATTTGTTAAAAAAATCTGGCGGCTACGATTTTTCTGGAACAGACTTTGTCATAGATAAAGTTATTACCACCAATATTGCCAGTGCTCAAGCCTTGATTAGACGTGTGGCAACAAACCAATTTGATTTGGTGATTCGCCGCAGTTTTGCCGACTATCTGTTTTCATGGCTGGACGACGCTGCCAGCGAGTATCTATAACTAATTCGAACGTTATGACAACAAACATATCCAGCATTGCTTTCTCAGATAAGGGTATAAGCCCTGAATTATCAGAAATCATTAACGCGAATTGTATGAAAGAAGGTTCCTTGCTGCCTGTACTTCATGCGGTACAAAACCTAAAAGGTTACATTCCGCAAGAGTGGGTTGCAGCTATAGCTAAAGGTTTAAACCTTTCCAGAGCTGAAGTACATGGTGTCATTACCTTTTACACACATTTTTATACGAAAAAACCAGCTAATCATCGAATACAGGTTTGCCGTGCTGAGTCTTGTCAGGCCATGGGTTCAAGGCAACTTGAATCAGCTGTTAAAGAGCGCTTGGGTATAGACTATGAACAACACAGCGACGATAATCAATTTGAATTGGAAGAAGTTTATTGTCTGGGCAACTGTGCGTGCTCTCCTTCAATTATGATTGATGACAAATTATACGGACGGGTCAATGCTGCACGCTTTAATCAATTAATGGATAATTTGGGAGTATAGACTATGGTGGATTCAATTAAAGTATTCGTTCCCCTTGACACTACGGCACTTTCGCTAGGTGCTGATGAGGTTGCGCAGGCAATTATAGAAAACGCTGATACTCATAATATCAACATTGAGGTTATTCGCAATGGTTCTCGTGGAATGATGTGGTTAGAGCCACTGGTTGAAGTAGAGACAGAGCAGGGGCGAGTCGCTTATGGAGCAATAACGGCAAGTGATGTGCCAGTATTGTTTGATTCGTATTTTTATCAAGGTGAAAGTTCACACGCATCCTGTCTGGGTTTAACTGAAGACTTAAAGTTTTTAAAACAGCAACAACGCCTTACATTTAAACGGGTTGGCATTATCAACCCGACTGACTTAGACGATTATATCGCTCACGAGGGTTATAAAGGATTAGAGCGCGCATTAAAACTAACGCCACAACAAATTGTCGATGAAGTCAAAGCGTCAGGGTTACGCGGTCGTGGCGGAGCAGGTTTTCCGGCTGGTATTAAGTGGCAAACTGTTTTAGATTCTGAGCCAGCAGGTGCTAATCCTCTTACTGTCGATCAACAAAATAATACTCAAAAGTATATTGTCTGTAATGCTGATGAAGGCGATTCAGGTACGTTTTCTGACCGTATGATTATGGAAGGCGACCCTTTCATGCTTATTGAAGGTATGACTATTGCAGGTTTGGCTGTGGGTGCTACCAAGGGCTACATTTATTTACGCTCGGAATATCCTCAAGCTGAAAAACAGCTTAATCAAGCCATTGATAATGCTTATGAGCGCAATTATTTAGGCGATAATATTTGCGGTACAAAGCAAAACTTTCACCTTGAAGTACGCCTGGCAGCAGGCGCTTATATTTGCGGTGAAGAAACCGCGTTATTAGAAAGTCTGGAAGGTAAAAGAGGAATGGTTCGGGCCAAGCCTCCACTACCTGCAATAGAAGGCTTTATGGGACAACCAACTGTAGTTAATAATGTGATTACACTTGCGTCAGCAACCGCGATACTGGCAAATGGTGCAGAAAGTTACAGCGAATATGGAGTGAATCGATCGAAAGGCACATTGCCTTTTCAATTATCGGGGAATATTAAACAAGGCGGTTTGGTTGAGTTAGCTTTTGGTTATACCTTGCGCGATTTAATCGAAGTGTTTGGCGCAGGAACTTTTTCCGGAAGGCCTGCAAAAGCTGTTCAAGTCGGTGGACCACTGGGTGCTTATTTGCCCGAATCACAATGGGATACAGCACTGGACTATGAAGCCTATGCTGCAATGGGAGCGATGATAGGCCATGGTGGTATTGTAGTGTTTGATGATAGTGCCGATATGGCGCTGCAAGCTGAATTTGCAATGGAGTTTTGTGTCAAAGAATCCTGTGGTAAATGCACGCCTTGTCGAATTGGTTCAGTACGCGGTGTAGAAACTATTCAAAAAATACGTACTGATGAACAAAAAGATGATAATATACAGTTATTATCTGAACTATGCGATACCATGTTTGATGGTTCGCTATGTGCCATGGGCGGTATGACACCAGTGCCAGTGCGCAGCATTATGCAGCATTTTAGTGATGAACTGTAATAAATCAAACGAGTTATAACGATGATTAATTATTTTGACCCGAATGTAGAATCATGGGAGCGCGATTTTGGAACTCCTGCGGTACTGAGTGATACAATGGTGCAGCTGACTATTGATG
Source organism: Pseudomonadales bacterium (assembly GCA_965204215.1). Taxonomy (GTDB): domain Bacteria; phylum Pseudomonadota; class Gammaproteobacteria; order Pseudomonadales; family GM7GCV1; genus CBDBDZ01. The sequence continues at coordinate 1,071,762 of CBDBDZ010000013.1, forward strand.
GTATGCCTGTAACTGTTCCTGAGGGGACTTCTGTATTGCGAGCTGCATCTGAATTAGGCGTAAGTATTCCTAAATTATGCGCTACAGATAACTTAAATTCGTTCGGTTCTTGTCGCATGTGTGTGGTGGAAATTGAAGGTGTAAGGGGTAAACCGGCTTCATGTACCACACCTGTGCGCGAAGGTATGGTTGTTCGTACTCAAACTGATGCGGTAGAAAAATTGCGCCGCAATGTAATGGAGCTTTATATTTCTGACCACCCTCTGGATTGCTTAACTTGCCCTGCCAACGGCAACTGTGAATTACAAGACGTCGCTGGTGCAGTGGGTTTGCGTGAAGTGCGTTACGGTTTTAGTGGTGATAATCACCTGAATGCACAAAAAGATACATCAAACCCATATTTTAGCTTCGACCCATCGAAATGTATTGTTTGCTCTCGTTGTGTCCGCGCTTGCGATGAAGTGCAGGGTACACTGGCATTAACCATTGAAGGACGTGGGTTTGACTCCAAAGTATCGCCGAGTCAAAGTCAAGCGTTTATGGACTCAGAATGTGTGTCCTGTGGTGCCTGTGTTCAAGCTTGCCCTACTTCTACATTAATGGAAAAGTCGGTTGAAGCCATTGGTCAACCCGAACATGCGGTGGTAACTACCTGTGCTTACTGTGGCGTTGGCTGTTCTTTTAAAGCCGAAATGCGCGGTGATAAATTGGTGCGAATGGTTCCCTATAAAGGAGGCAAGGCCAATAAGGGGCATTCCTGTGTGAAAGGTCGCTTTGCTTTTGGCTATGCAACCAATAGCGACCGCGTGACCGAACCGATGATTCGTGATAGTATTGATCAACCTTGGGAAAAAGTCAGTTGGGAGAAGGCCATAACATTTGCTGCTGACAAACTCAAAACCATTCAAAACCAGTACGGCAAGGACAGTATTGGCGCTATAAGCTCATCGCGCTGTACCAATGAAGAAGTGTATTTGGTGCAAAAAATGGTGCGCGCAGGTTTTGGTACTAACAATGTTGATACTTGCGCGCGCGTATGCCATTCGCCTACCGGGTTTGGACTTAAGGCGACATTGAGTGAGTCTGCTGGTACTCAGACTTTTGAATCGGTAATGGAGGCAGATGTCATTATGGTTATGGGAGCAAACCCAACACAGGCACATCCTGTATTTGCATCACAACTCAAACGACGTATTCGTCAAGGGGCACGATTAATTATTGCCGACCCAAGAGCCATTGATTTAGTTGATTCACCTCACATAAAAGCGGACTATCACTTGGCTATGAAGCCAGGTACAAACGTAGCTTTTATCAATGCGATGTCACATGTGGCTGTTGTCGAAGGTTTACTGGATGAAACTTTTATTCAATCGCGCTGCGATTCAACGATGTTTGAACAATGGCGTACTTTTATCAGTGACGAGCGCCATAGTCCAGAACAAATGGAATCGGTAACAGGAATTCCAGCTATTGATATGCGCAATGCAGCGAGACTGTATGCCAATGCCCCCAATAGTGCCATCTACTATGGTTTAGGTGTTACCGAACATACTCAAGGCTCAACGACTGTAATGGGTATTGCCAATTTAGCAATGGCTACAGGTAATATTGGGCGCGAAGGTGTAGGTGTCAATCCGCTACGTGGTCAAAATAATGTCCAAGGTTCTTGTGATATGGGATCATTTCCTCATGAACTGCCTGGTTATCGTCACGTTTCAGACGATGCTACTCGCGCTTTATTTGAATCGCAGTGGGGAGTATCTATTGGCAATGTGCCGGGTTTGCGTATTCCCAACATGTTTGAAGAATCAATTAGTGGTAATTTTAAAGGGCTTTATTGCCAAGGCGAAGATATCGCTCAATCTGACCCTAATACTTTGCATGTTGAACAGGCGTTGACATCATTGGACTGTTTAATCGTTCAAGATATTTTCTTAAATGAAACAGCCAAGTATTCGCATGTGTTTTTACCTGGTGCATCATTCCTGGAAAAAGATGGGACTTTTACCAATGCCGAGCGCCGTATCAACAGAGTTCGCAAAGTAATGGAACCACTTTCTGGCAAAGCAGAGTGGCAAGCTACCATTGATTTATGCAATGCTATGGGTTATGAAATGAACTACAGGCATCCATCTGAAATTATGGATGAGATTGCAGCGTTAACACCCACTTTTAACGGAGTAAGTTACGATAAACTGGAAGAATTAGGCAGTATTCAATGGCCCTGTAACGAACAGTTGCCAGAAGGTTCTCCAATTATGCATACTGTTGACTTTATGGGCAATCAAGGCAAATTTGCTATTACAGAATATGTGGCAACGCCAGAGCGTACCAGCAAGAAATACCCATTGTTGTTAACTACGGGTCGGATTTTATCGCAATACAATGTAGGGGCGCAAACTCGTCGTACTGAAAATATTCAATGGCATAATGAAGATGTATTGGAAATTCATCCCCATGATGCCGAACACCGCGGCATTGACGACGGTGACTGGGTAGGCATTGCAAGTCGTGCTGGTGATACGGTGCTGCGAGCAAGTATATCGGAAAATGTTCAACCTGGCGTGGTTTATACTACATTCCACCATCCGTTTAGTGGCGCTAATGTTATTACCACAGATAATTCTGATTGGGCAACAAATTGTCCTGAATATAAAGTGACTGCGGTTGAATGTGTGCGAGTTATGAAACCGTCCGAGTGGCAAGAGCGCTATCGAGCCTTTAGTAATATTCAAACCGATTACCTCAAGAAAGCCAGGCGTATAGGGACTAAAGAAGCTGCTCTTGAAGTCGTATAAGTATCGACTCGATTTACCCAATGGCTCTGGCGTAACCAGAGCCACAGCGCAATGTTTTCGAGCAGGTGAAAGAACCACAAATAATGATTGCATTATTAGTGAAAAAGCTGTTTCTGTAAGCTATAACGGAATTAGCCATGCAGTGATGATGCTAACGCCTGTCAACCTTGAGGAATTTGCTATCGGCTTTAGCTTGACCGAAGGTGTCATTGATAAGGTGGTTGATATTTATGATATCAAGTTAATCGAACATAACACAGGATTGGAATTGGAGTTGACCATTTCAACAGCGCAATTTGCGCAGCTTAAATCAACACGCAGAGCTATAGCTGGTGTTAGTGGTTGCGGTATTTGTGGCAAAGAATCTCTAGCACATTTACAAGTTCAAGTTAGCAAAGTTAGCAGTGATTGTGAATTAAATACTCAGGCATTACTTAAAGCGCAGAATGAGTTTAAGTCGCATCAACCCTTGCAGCGGCAGACAGGTGGAATACATGGTGCAGCCTGGTGTACACAAAACGGCGAGATTATTGCCTTATTTGAAGACATTGGCAGGCATAATGCTGTTGACAAATTAATCGGTCATATGCTGATGAATGAATTGTCAACAAATCAAGGTTTTATGATGGTATCCAGTCGTATCAGCTATGAAATTGTGCAAAAAGCCATGCGTGCTAATATTACATTAATTGTTGGAGTGTCAGCCGTTTCGTCTATGGCCATTGAATTGGCGAAACAATCGGGTATACAATTGGTGGGCTTTGCGCGTGAACAGCGTTATAGCCTGTATTCTTGATTTTTTTAATTGAGAGCTTTGCACAATGCTACGAGCGCAGTAATTGTGCAAAGCTCTCTAAATATTATTGTTATTTTAAACTTATGTCAGCATCACGCACAGAATACTTAAATAAATTAGTCTCCATGGCAAATCAAGTTGTCGAAAACCAGCAATATGGCAAAGATGAAAAACAGTTGCATGCAGCTGTGTACAACCATCTTAAGCGTTTCTGGACACCGAAAATGCAACGTGCAATTAATGACGATATTGGGAGTTTGAGCAATAATTTGCACCCAATACTGCCTGCGGTATTTAAGCAACTGGTTTAATCTGGGTTGATCATATGGTTAAAACCACGCTAACGGCTCTTATTCTGATTAGCATTGGTTTTGCTGCGGGTTGGTGGATTACCAAAGAGAATATTCAACCTGAGATTGTACGAGTTCCTTTTTATCTGCAAGAGGCTAATTCTTCTGGTGAAGAGAGGGCTGTGCTATCTGAACCAGTTGCAAAAAGAACATCGCAAATTAAACGTAAGAGACAACCTACAATGCAACAGGTTGTTAATTGGGTGAAGACATCTGATAATCAAAAATTTATTAATTGGCTGGCGAGTTGGTCAGACCCAACTATTGATGCATTGAAGCCGGTCAGAAGGGCTCTGTTATCGAAAATTAAAACGACAGATTATCAAAGCAATTCACAACTCATTTATACCTATTTACAGCTGGATACCATCAGTCCGGTTGGTCAATGGCTCAATGCCTTATATTTAAGTAAGCAGGGCAATTTTGAAGGTGCGCTTGATATTTTGTTCATCTTAAGAAGCTATTTTCAAGATGAGGTAGGAAACAGTGAAATAGAGATATTGGTACAGAGTATTGTTCACGATTGGATTAATTATTTATCGGGCTTTGAACAGTGGTCAAGTTTAATTGATGCCTATGATTATTTAATCCGAAATTTAGGTGATAAGGATGAGTTGTTTTTGGGCAAAGCCAGAGTTTTACACGCCTTGAATCGCCAATTTGCGGCGCTGCAGACATTGCGTAATATTAAAACTATCGACGAAGGTAGTGAAGCTGATACTATTAACAACGATATAGTTAGTAGTATACGTGAAAATAGTGAAGCGGTATTTGCGCTGCAAAACTACAACCAGCAATTTATTATTCCAGTAAAAATTAATGGGCAGGAAATTCCAATGCTAATTGATACCGGGGCATCCATTAGCACTTTAAACCCCGAAATTGCAAAACAAATTCGTTTAACGCCCACACCTCAAACTATCAATTTAACCACCGCTGGTGGTAATGTTCGCAGTGCACTGAAACGCAGTCGCAGTTTTGGCCTGGCAGGCTTTGAAACAGAGCGCTTTACTATTGCTGAAATTGAATTAGGTACGACTTTACCTGCGGAAGGGTTGTTGGGAATGGATTATTTAGGACAATTTGAATTTTTTATTGACCAAACCAATAGTCAATTCTATTTGAGCAGAATTGAACGCTAAAAATGCGTAGGTATTAATTATAAAAGGCTATATATGGTCTTAAAATAGTCATGACTATTTTATGTGTTCTAACCACTCTAACATCTCCTTATAAATATCCATTGCCTCGGGTTCATTAAAAATTTCGTGATATAAACCACTGTATATGTTTAATGTCTTGTCAGTTGATGAAATATTGTCATAGAGAAATTGAGAACCTTCAGCGCTTGTCATAACATCTTCACCACCGTGCATAATTTTTATGGGAAGTGTTATTTCGCCAGCTCTTTGCTTACACAAAGTCATGGTTTTAAACATATTAATAAGAAAGCTGGCGGAAAGCTTTTCTTTGCCCACTAAGGGATCATTATTGTATTTTTCTACCACTTCGGGCAAGCGGCTAATTTTAGAAGCGTCCAGTTGTATCAGTTTTAATTTGGGTGCTATTGCTGCTAACAAAGCAATAATTTTCATTTGCCAATTAGGCGGTTGCTGTGGGCTTTGTAGTGCAGCACCAGATAGCAAAGCACCTTTAAATAACTGTTGGTTATCCAGCAAAATGTGAGTACTGATAAGTCCTCCCATACTGTGCCCAAGTAAAAAAATGGGCAGATTCGGGTATTGGCTTCTAATCTCTTGATAGTAATCTAATACGGCTTGTTGATAGCTGTTAAAACTATCAATATGTCCAGCTGACCCAGAAGACTGACCATGCCCTGGCAAGTCAATCGCATATAGTGCGTAATTGTGGTTTTGCAGAAACTCGCCTAATGCACTATAGCGATTGCAATGTTCACCAAGGCCGTGAACTAAAAGAACAACAGCCTTGGGTTTTTCCGCTGACCAATGCGTTTGATAAATATCATAATTACTGGCCATGGCTTAAGTTACTTAGAGGCTATCCAGTTATTGATTTGCTGTTCTAAAACACCTAATGGCACGGCACCGTTGTCTAGTACCTGTTCGTGGTATTCTCTAATATTAAATTTATCGCCTAATTGTTTTCTAGCCATTTCACGCAGTTGGAGAATTTTTAACATACCGACTTTATAAGCGGTGGCTTGACCAGGCATAACGATATGACGTTCTACCATGCGTGTGCCATCATCAGGGGCATCAGGGGTGTTGGTGTGGTAGTATTCCATACCTTGTTCACGTGTCCATTTCCTGGCATGGATACCAGTATCAACGACTAATCGGCAGGCTCGCCATAGCTCCATAGCAAGGCGACCAAAATCAGAATAGGGGTCAGTATAAGCGCCATATTCTTTAGGCAGGTATTCCGAGTAAAGCCCCCAGCCTTCAATGTAAGCAGTGTAACCGCCAAATTTTCTGAATTTTGGTATGTCATCTAATTCCTGGGCAATAGATAATTGCATATGGTGACCAGGAATGCCCTCATGGTAGGCAAGAGCTTCCATTTGGTAGGTAGGCATCGTTGCCATATCATACATGTTGGCATAGTAAATGCCAGGGCGAGAACCATCAGGAGCAGGGCGTTGATAAAAGGCTTTACCCGCGGACTTTTCTCTGAACTCTTCAACGCGTTTTACTATTAAATCAGCTTTAGGCTTGGTAATAAACATTGCATCCAAATTACCTTTCATGGCGTCGATCAGCGCAGTGGCTTCTTTAATATATCTGTCTCTGCCTTTTTGGTCACTGTTATAATAAAACTGTTCATCTTCACGCATAAACTTGAAAAATGCCTGCAGGTCACCATCAAAATTGACCTGGTCTTTGATTTTTTGCATTTCGCTATGAATGCGAGCCACTTCTTTCAAGCCAATTTCATGAATTTCATCAGCAGTCATATCTGTTGTGGTCATTCGCGCTAGTCGGTTTTCAAAATAATTTTTACCATCGGGTAATTTCCATACACCGTCATCGGTTGTAGCTGCTTTGTGTTGTGCTTCAAGCAAGGCGATGAGTTTTGTATAAGCGGGAAGTACATTGGTTTTCAAAGCCTTGACAGCATCGTTTAACAGTTCTTGTTGAATGGTTTCATCCAGGGCTGCAATTTTAGATTTAAAGTCAGCCAGTAATACACTGTCTGTATCACTATCGTCAAATGGAGCGCCTTTAATAACATTGCGGCTGTCATCCAATACTTTAGGGAACACAAATTTGGGTGGAAGTATGCCTTTGTCTTGTCGGGTTTTAAGTCCAACTATTAATTGGTCAAAATAAGAGTTAAGTCCGTTTAAACGAGAAATGTAATCTTTGGCATCCTTGACATCGGTAATTTGATGAATATTGATAAGAAATGCAGGGGCATCGGCGTGTACACCAAACATTTGATTCACAGGATAATTGTGATATCTGTACTTATAATCTTCTAAATCCTCTTCTAAATTTTTAATAAATAATTGGTAGCTAAGCAACGTAGCATCATCTAACAGTTTGGGGTTTATCGTTTCTTTCGCTGTTTTTAAATAGCTCCTGGTTCGCTCATGAGCAGCTTGTTTGGCTTTGTCCGATAAATCATCCCATTTACCCGCATTGTCTTTAATGCCCAGGTAGCTTTGGTACTCTGGTGAAAAAGATAATTCGGTCTGAAAAACTTCTTCAAAATAAGCGTTAGCTTTTTGAGATTCGGTTTGTTGCGTGTTTTCTTTGGTAATATTATTTTCTTCTTTTTGCTGGTTGCAAGATACTATAAAAGCACACAAGAATAAAGGGAGGATAATTATATTTTTCATATTTAATTCTAGACGAGTAAAGGATAGACTAATATTAAAGTTTAGTATGCTCACTTTATAGCAATTACAGGTTATACTTCCAGTAAATTTGCTCTTTTGCAATAAATTCTCTCAATTTTAGCAGGATAAATCGGCTATTGAGTGTGGTGAGCGATTTTAATTAGTCGGTACTGAAAAATTAGCAATTTGAGGATTACAATTATAGTGATTGAGTCACTGCTGTCCCACAATTGAGTAGGCGTTAATAAAACAAAGCGTATCTCTCATTAATTTGATAAAATAGAGTTGCAAAAAAACACTTTATAAATCAACAAGAGAATAGCTTTGAGTCATCATAATACTGTATTTTCACAATTACTGAAACTGGTTTCGAGACATGAATTTGAAACACTTGCAAAAACCCATCATGAAGGTCAATCATTAAGAAAAATGTCTCGTTGGTCACAGTTCGCATCGTTAAGTTTTGCACAACTTACAGGACGTTGTAGTCTACGAGATATTGTCGATAATTTATCAAGACAAAGCTCTAAAAGCTACCATTTGGGTATGGGTGAAGTAAGCCGTTCGTCACTAGCACGAGTTAATAAAAAACAACCTTATCAACTTTATGAAGACTTGTTTTATAAATTATTATCTCGCTGTAAACAATTAGCACCACGACATGGATTCAAGTTCAAAAATAAATTATATTCATTTGATTCCTCTACCATTGATTTATGTTTATCAGTGTTTCCTTGGGCGACGTTCCGCCGTGCAAAAGGAGCTATAAAGTTACATGTAGGAATTGACCACGATGGTTTTTTGCCTACGTTTATGACGGTAACGCAAGGCAAGAAACACGATGTAACGGCTGCTCGCACTCTTAAACTTGATAAAGGTTCAATTGTAGCTATAGACCGAGGATATACTGATTACAGTTGGTATAACTTACTCAATACTAAAGGAATTTACTTTGTGACTCGAATAAAAAAGAATACCTGCTATCGTGTCAAAGAACGTCGAAAAGTAAACAAAGCTCAAGGAATCACCTCCGACCAAATTATTAGTTTAACCAGCAAAAAAGGTAGCGAATATCAAGGCAAACTTCGACGTGTGGGGTACTATGATAAAGAAACGAAAAAGCATTATTTCTTTTTAACCAACCATCTAAAGCTTGCTCCAAAAACTATTGCTGATATTTACAAAGCTCGTTGGCAAATTGAATTGTTTTTCAAATGCATTAAACAAAACCTTAAAATAAAATCGTTTATTGGCACTTCAAAGAATGCTGTGTTGACTCAAATTTGGATAGCTATGTGTACTTATCTTATCGTGGCTTACCTTAAATTCTCTGGAAAATTAGATTTGAGTATTCAACAGATTATTAGGATATTTCAAATCAATTTATTTGAGCGTAGAGACCTTTGGAAACTGTTAAAAAATGAACCTCCCGACCCTATGCCGTATAATCCTCAAGTACAGATAGCTTTCTCATGAAATTTGTGGGACAGCAGTGTGATTGAGTATTGAATATGAGGATATTGTTTTCAAAAATGAAAATAAAAGTAGCTTTTAGTGCGTTATCAGGATAGCTAACATCAACATTTTGATAGACAAAGAAAAATATCATCCATTTTTTCAAATTCCAGGCGCAAGCAGCCATCAGTAAATTGATTGAATCGCCCTCACTGCCTTTAAGCCAGTTCCTTGATAATCGATAATCGTGTTTGAGGTGCCCAATAATAGGTTCAATCGCTGCACGTTGCCGACATAATATTCGCTTCTTTTGGGATTGATACGGCGTATCTCGTTTCAGCTTTTTATTGGGTAATAACACCTCAACATCAACATGCTTGTTTGCACCTCGATAACCACGGTCAAGCACAGCTAGTTCTATTGTTGTTTGCCGATGCTCATGAGCAGATTCTAAAGCTGCTTTCAAATTCTTTGAGTCATGTTCATTTTCATCATGGCTGGCTACGCCAACAATGACCTGACTTTTCTGTGTGGCTACAATTGATGCTTTACGTCCATACTCATAGGGCTTATGGTCTTTGCCTTTGCCGACACAGTAAATGTCAGGTTCATGTAGTGAGTACACTTTGTTTTTATCTTTAGGTTGTTGAATTAGTACACGCTCATACAATTCAAACGATTCTGTCTGTAACGCCAATACTGTTGCTGGTAATTTTCGTTGTAATTCACGCAGTAAAATACCAGCTATAGTTCTTAAACGTTTTAATACTTTACGTGCTTTAGCACGTCGTTTTACATGACGAAAATAACGACAAGATAAACGTAATTCTTTCACTTCTTTGACAAAGGTTCGACGTTGTTGAATTCCTTCTTCTTTAGCTAACTTATTCAACCGATTAATAATCTTGATTGCCAACTTACTATCGGTTGGGTAAGTAATCGCTTTTTCTTGTACCCTACTATCAACCAATACCGTGATTTCATCCGATGCCTGTCCATGCAATAGTACGCTACTATGAAAAAGTTGCTTCACGCCCTCTTCGCCAATACGTTGACGAAACTTAACCAACTCAGTTGAATGACAAGGAGGCAATGTTTGAAACACCGTCTCTCCACAGAATACTTGATAGTAGGGATTCATTTGCCACTGTTCAACGACTGAATCATCACTCAAATTGTACAGTTGCTTTAACATTAACAGACCACTCATAAGTCGAATTGGTTTAGCACGGCGCCCTTTAGCACTGTATAAAGGGCTGAGCGATGACCAAGCTCTTCGGCTATGACTTTTTTTGTACGGTCTCCCTTCTTGTAAAGGCGAAGACAAACTTTTTTCAACTCTAGTCGAGACTCGGGGCTAAGGGTTCTTAAATCTACTTGTTTCATGACAAGTATTATAACATAAAATTATGATATATTCATGCAGGGTTAATAAATACATTGAATTATAACGCATTACATTAGTCAAGCATCAAACTTTTTTATGAAATGTCCAAGTTAAAGTGAATTGGATTTAAGTGGAGTATATCACTCGCTAACTAACGGAACGACTGTTTTTTTTTTTAAGTTCATTTTTTTTGAAAACTGTTGTGATTATAATAATTGATGTGTAATAATTCTACAGTCCATCGTTAGACGCAGAGTTAATTTAGAGTTAATTTAAATTTTTGTAGATTAATGATGAAAACTTTTACCCACTAATTTTATCTGAGTGAAATATATGAAAACACGTCCCTTTTTGAAACGATTAGCTCTGAGTGTGGCCATTAGTGCCTCCATAATTGTGCCGTCTTTAATGCTCTCCATTGTTGCCTCAGCGCAGTCTGCTGATGATTCAACGATAATAGAAGAAATGGTTGTTACGGGTTCGCGTTTAAAGCAAACCAACCTGATCTCACCTAGTCCTGTTACTCAAGTAGAAATTGAGGATATTCGAAAAAGAGGTACTATTGATATAGTAGATTTTGTGAATACATTACCTGGGGTTGTTTCTGCTCAAACTAACGAGGTGTCAAATGGTGCAGTAGGGACTGCTTCACTTAATCTTAGAGGTCTTGGTGCGGCAAGAACATTGGTTTTAGTAGATGGTAAACGATTGGCTCCTGGTCGGCCTGACTTTATTCCCGCTGACTTAAACCAAATTCCAACCGCGTTGTTAGAGCGAGTTGAAATTGTAACAGGTGGAGCTTCTGCTGTATATGGTTCTGATGCAATTGGTGGCGTGGCGAATTTTATATTAAGAAGAAACTTTGAAGGTGTTGAAATTGCTACTAGCTATGGTTTTAATCAAGATGGAAATAATAACGACTTTGCTCAAGACGTTTTAAGTAGAACAGCTACAGATGGTTTAGTTCCAACTGGTGGTGTAATAGATGGGAATACCTTTGATATAGACGTTATTTTTGGAGTGAATTCAGGAGATGGTAGTGCCAATATTACTGGCTACTTCAAATATGTTGACCAAAGTGCTATTCTTCAAGGGACAAGGGATATATCTCGATGTGCCTTTGTTGATATTGGTGATTTTGGGTTCTTTACCGATATTCAATGCTTAGGTTCTAATTTTGGTCCTTTTCCAACCTCTTTTTCATTAAATGCATTAGTTGACCCTGTAACAAATACTCCATTAGCTAATCAGCCAGGGACATTAGCCCCAGGCTTGACGGTTTCACTTGATGGAGGCGGCACCATTCCTCGTGATGCCAATGGCAATATTATTACTGGAGCAAATAATGCCTTTAATTTTAATCCTCTTAATTTTTTTCAAAGACCCACAATAAGAACTCAAGCTGGCTTTTATGCTAATAAAGAATTTAATAATCATGTGGAATCTTACCTCTCAGTTGGTTATACACGCAATGTAACTGATGCACAAATTGCGCCATCGGCTACCTTTGGTGAAGTGTCACAAATTAATTGTGATAATCCGTTTTTATCAGGAGAGTTGCGCCAACTAATTTGCACAAGTCGTGGTTTAGCTGGAGATGATTTGGCTCCAATTCAGGTGAACAGGAGAAATGTTGAAGGCGGAGGTAGAAACTCGCGTATTGAATTGAGTAACTTGAGAGTGGTAGGAGGTTTTAGAGGATCGATTAATGATAATTGGAATTATGATATTTTTGGTCAATTTTCCGACACAGCTCAAACCACCATCAATACTGAAGATTTTGAAATTGATTTATTAAATGAAGCTCTTCTTGCTGTTGAAGATAGTAATGGTAATGTAGTATGTTCTTCTGGAAGAGATGGATGTATCCCTCTCAATTTGTTTGGAACATCACCAGTGAATTTAGAAGCGATAAACGCTATTGCAGTGCCAACAGTATTAACAGGTTCGTCAACTCAAAATATTTTTGGTTTTACTATTGATGGTGTTCTTGCTGATTATAATTTGCCTTGGGCAGAAGATGCACCTCAAATATTAGGTGGTTTCGAATGGAGAAGGGATGGATTACAAAGTCAACCAGACAATGTTTTGCTTACAGGCAATGCAACAGGTTTAGGGGGCCCATCTACTCCTGCAAATGCATCATCGACTGTATATGAGTTTTTTACGGAGGTTCAAATACCATTAATACAGGGTGTGGGTGGAGTAGAAAATTTAAGCTTTAACGGTGCATATCGTTATTCAGATTATAGCTATAGCAACAAGCTTATTGGAGGAGAACAGAGTGATGGTTTTGGTGTAAGTACCTTTGCGCTAGGGCTTTCTTATATCCCACTAGATGATATTCGTTTTAGAGGACAATTTCAAAGAGCTATACGTGCTCCGAATGTCTTTGAATTATTTGACCCGACGGCTATACAACTATTTAATGCATCTGATCCTTGTTCAGGTCCTACTCCCTCTGCAAGTCAGGAAAATTGTGCTTTAAGTGGATTGCCCGCAGCTCAGTTTGGGTTTGTCCCTCCTGATGCTGGACAGTTGCAAGAGCTAACTGGTGGTAATGCTGGGTTGCAGCCAGAAGTTGCGAATACGTTCACAGTTGGCGCTATTTATCAGCCGCCTATTGATGGTTTGACTATTAGCCTTGATTATTTTAATATTGACGTTGAGGATTTTATTAATACTGTTCCTTCTGCTACTGTACTTTCTGGCTGCTTAACTAATGGGGATCCCATATTTTGCGCACTTTTCAATCGAGATGATTTAGGAACTATCCAAATTGATGGGTTTATTGAATCAAATTTGCAGAATATAGCAAATCGCTCAACTGATGGCATAGATATTGATATTAATTATGATTTTAACCCAGCTGAGCTATTTGGAATTGCAGATATAGGCGATTTTTCTGTGCGCTATACTTCATCGATATTATTCAATTTTGAAGAGACTGCTTTTCCAGGAGACACACCGCTTGATTGCTTAGGTAATTTTGCTGGCGGTTGTACTGGTGCTGGTGGTGTTAATGCTGACCCTGTATTTGATTATAGGCATGTAACAAATTTTGTTTGGGCTTCAAAGTATGATGTAGAACTAACACTTTCATGGCGGTACTTTTCTGAAATTGAAAATTTAGATGGCGAACCAATATCACCTCTAACAATATTTGAATCTGAAAGTTTTCTGGATGTTAGTGCAAACTGGCAGTATAATCAATTTGATGTTACCTTTGGTGTAAATAATATCACTGGTAATGACCCTGGCTTTAATAGCTTTGTTGATACTCAAAATGGGAATACATTCCCTAGTACTTATGATGCTGCAGGGCGATATATCTTCCTTGCGGCCAGAGTTTCATTTAATTAGTACTTTTTAATAATTTATTTCATGAGATCATACCAATGAAAATTTTTTACTTACCAATATATTTACTTGTTTTTGCATTAATAGCTTGTGATTCAGATACTCTTTCGGAAATTGGCACTGACCAAGAACAACCGTCTCTTTCAGGAGTAATTGTTTCCAGCAGAGTGATTAACATCGGCGACCCAGTCAACATTAGCATAGATGCTTTAACGACGGGTGTAACTAGTACCCCCACCTTCATCTATTCATGGGTGCAAACTTCAGGTACAAATGCTGTATTATCAAATACAGATGCCGCAACAGTAAATATAAGTTTGCCATCAGTTGATACAACTGAAACCTTATCGTTTCAAGTGACTGTTACTGCCGAAGGAGGATTTAATGCTATGGCTACATCAGATATTGTTATACCAGCAAATGCTACTCCTACTTGCCCAGCTGTACTAGGGAATTTAGACGTGAATTTAAGAGTGACTCCACCTGCTGGTGCGCCAAATTGTGGAATCTCTGAAGGTGCTTTAACAAGCTCTGCCAATTTGACTGCAGGTACTAACTGGTACCTCGATGGTGGTTTGCAAATTGGAGGCGTTGAGGTGCAAACGAATACTGTTGATCCAAATTCTCAGGATACAGTCGCTTCAACACTAACAGTCAGTTTAATTATAGACGCAAGTGTTAATGTTTTTGCTTCAGGTTTAGGGCATATTTTCGTTCACGAAGGGTCTTCAATTATAGCATCTGGTACAAGCGCCAACCCTGTAATTTTTTCTAGTTCAGATGTGGGTTTTGATGGTGCTGGAGAATGGGGTGGTCTTTTTATTCGCGGTGATGCAGATTTAGATTTTGTAGTAGTAGCAGAAGGTGGTTCAGGTATTTCAGTGGCAGGAACAATTTATAATGATAATATCGTAATAAATGGTTCTAGTAATGCGGATTTAGATTTTGTTCAATCACATGATTCTGCGAGAGACGGTATTCGTTTGCAGGATACAAACGCTTCACTCAATTGGGTATTAGTTACAGGTCCAGGGAGAGATGGTATTTGGTACAATGATTACAGTGGTACTACTGAGGAGTTACTTGTCATTCACCGATTAAATTCGGGTCGTTCGGGTATCTACGCTTCTGAAAGTACAGATACGATCACGGTTGAACCCATGTTTCAGCGTGTTACTTTAGTGGGCAGAGATGCTACCAGCGTATCTGCTGCTGACTCAGATGGAAGGGAATTTGGGATACTGTTTGCGGATCATGTCAACTCAGGAATTTTCCATGATGTAATAATTGCTAATTTTGCTAATGGTTGTTACGAAGTAGATGGAACGGCTGATGTAAGCGGCTTAGGAGCTAATGTAGATGGAGTGCACTGCGCTAACGAAGCAGGTGGTAATCCTGCGTTTGGAGTTGTTAGAGAAGGGGAAGATTCACTACCGCCAGAGATGAGAGATTTAAATTCTGATTTTATGGGGGTTGGAAATGGTAATGGTTTACGTTACTATAATGGTTCAATGATGCCTGTAAATTTTACTGGTGAATCGGAGACAAGAACTTTTACATCTGGTTGGTATTTATCTTCAATTGGTGATACTGCTTCAACAGATCCATCTGCTACTGTTTTAGATAATGGTGACTCTGATGGCGATGAAAATGTCCTCAATCGCGCTGGAATAAGTGCAGATGGCCTTCGTATTGGAGCTATACCTGGAGAGGCTCCTACTAATGTCCAGTTTGATGGGTGGACAGTTTCTACTGTTAATACTGAGCAAGACACTGATGCTGGGGTGGCTACCAATACTTTTGTGTTAATGCCGCCTGTCCCAGGTAGTTAATAGCTTAATTAGAGTAACTAAACAAAAAAACCTCATTAAACTGAGGGTTTTTTAATTGGGGAATAAAGAGAGTTATTTTAGTAGGGAGCTTGTCTTCATGGCTGTAAGTCGCTCTATCACCTGCTGTATTTTTGCTGAACGTTGCTTTGTTGGCCTGTGCATGGACAGATTTCAATATTTGATAATGTGAATTGCTACTTTCAAACAAGTCGCCACCAGATTGTTTCAAGTCGGACATACACATTATCCATGTTTATATTGCTATAAGATGCCAGCCTTTACATACTTGGCTATCCAAAATCATGCAACAAACTCTTGTCTACTGGCGCGACATCCCCTCCCAGGTTATTGTTAAGAAAGGGCGCGATAAAGGTAAAGCTATGCTTTCTGAGCGTTATCAGGAAGCTATTGACCGCGCAGCTATGCGCGCAGGAAAAGGCAGTAGTGATTTATATATGGAAGAATGGCGACGTGAAGTTTCCAGTATTGAATCAGATTTGTCTCCTGCTGATTATGCCAAACAAAAAGCAATGGAATTAGAAAACAGTGTTGATAGTGATATGCTCTCGCAGATGATTAAAAACAAAGGTTTTAAAAATGCTCGATAATGTAATTAAATTTATGACAGGTTTCACCATTGAAACCACACCAGGTTTTGCCCAAAAAATTGCAGACTTTAGAGATTATTTGCGAGAGGGAACTACTGTCTATGTAACCTTTTTACCTGGTTCAGATTTTAACGACACCATTGCGGTAATTAAGCGTTTAAAAAATGAAGGAATGAATCCTGTACCACATATAGCCGCACGTAGTGTGCCCGGTAAAGACTTTTTAAATAGTAATTTGGATAGGTTGACCAGTGAAACTGGAATTGAACGCGTTTTGGTTATTGCAGGGGCTGTTGAAAAACCAATAGGTGACTTTAGCGATTCCATGCAAATTTTAGATACAGGACTATTGGACAAATACGGTATTAAAACCATTGGTTTGGCCGGTCACCCGGAAGGTAGCCCCGATATGTCTGATGAAGCTATTAGTGATGCCTTAAAATGGAAAAATGCATTTAATGAGCGAACTGATGCCAATCTGCATTTAGTGACACAATTTTGTTTTGAGGCTGAACCCATTATTCAATGGGATAAAAAAGTCAACGCTGAAGGTAACCGTTTGCCTATTGATATTGGTATACCAGGACTTGCCACATTGAAGTCGCTACTGGGTCACGCCAAAGCCTGCGGTGTAGGTGCATCGATGAAGGTATTGACCAAACAAGCGAAAAACCTCCATAAATTGCTATTGCTTCAATCACCAGATAAAGTAGTCAAAGACTTGGCTGAATATGTTGCAAGTGATGCCGACAATGGCATTTCAGGCGTTCATATGTACCCACTTGGCGGGCTCAGGCGCTCAGCTATATGGAGCTACGCTGTAACTGATGGCAACATTGAAGCAACTAAAGACAGTTTCAAAGTCACTATTGATATTGATTAATTTTACATTTAGAGATTCTCCACCATGACAACTACCGTTTTAAGCTCACCTGACAAAGAAGTTAAAATTGGCTTTGATCAACCTTTTATTATTATTGGAGAGCGTATTAATCCCACAGGTCGTAAAATTCTTGCCGAAGAAATGAAAAATGGCGACTACAGCCGTGTTGAGTCTGATGCGCTTGCACAAGTTGCCGCAGGGGCGCAAATGTTAGACGTTAATGCAGGGATACCTTTAGCTGACGAGCCACAAATTCTTGCCGATTGTATTCAATTGGTGCAATCCATCACTGACGTGCCACTTTGCATTGACTCATCGATTATTGATGCGCTGGAAAAAGGTTTGTCTGTTTATCAAGGTAAGGCCCTGGTTAATTCCGTAACGGGTGAAGATGAAAGTTTAGAGCGTGTCTTACCGCTGGTTAAAAAGCATGATGCCGCAGTAGTGGCAATTTCTAATGATGAAACAGGCATTTCCGAAGATCCAAACGTGCGTTTTGATGTAGCCAGGAAAATTGTTGAACGTGCGCAAGACTATGGCATATCAGTAAATAATGTAGTGGTAGACCCATTGGTAATGCCAATTGGAGCAATGAACAGTGCAGGGGTCCAGGTTATGGCACTAGTGCGCCGTCTTCGAGAAGAATTGAAAGTTAATACGACTTGTGGTGCTTCCAATGTCAGCTTTGGACTGCCTAATCGCAACGGCATTAATCGTGCATTTTTGAGTATGGCGATTGGTGCAGGCATGACTTCTGCTATCACCAGCCCATTACACCCTGAAGTTATGGAAGCGGTAAAGGGAGCTGACGTTATGATGGGTCACGACCCGGATTGTACCAATTGGATTAAAAATTATCGCGAACCAGCACCAGAAGGTGAAAGTTCACGTAGTGGACGCGAAGGTGGCAGGCGCCGTCGTCGTGGTTAAGGCCGTTTAAGTTTCTCTTAATTTAAGTTGTTTCAAGGTTACTCTGGTGGATGAAGCCAAAGTCGTATTTACCCCTTCAGGTCGGCGTGGTACTTTCATCAAAGGAACTCCGATTCTTCAGGCAGCGCGTAGTTTAGGGGTAGATGTCGATTCAGTTTGCGGTGGGCGTGGGCTTTGTGGTCGTTGCCAGATAGAGTGCTCCGAAGGCAATTTCTCTAAACACAATATTATTTCTTCAAGAAATAATATCTCTGCTTTTAGTCAGACGGAAGAGCGTTATGCAAAACGCTACAGTTTAAAAGACAATCGGCGTTTAAGTTGCCAGAGCTTAATTGAAGGCGATTTAGTTATTGATGTACCAGAAGAAAGCCAGGTACACCGCCAGGTGGTCCGCAAAGATGCTGACTTGCGAGATATTACTTTGGATTTAAGCACTCATCTCTATTATATAGAAGTTGAAGAAGCGGCTATGGAAAATCCTAAAGGCGATTTACAGCGCTTGTATGATGCCTTGGATCGAGATTGGGGTTTAAAAAATATCAAATGTGATTTTTATTTGCTGCGTGAATTACAATCGAAATTGCGGGAAGGTAAATGGGCTGTTACCGTAGCTATTCACACAGGAGATTTTGGAGGTGTAGCCCAATCAAAAATTATTGCAATTTGGCCAGGCTACAAAGATGATGCCTACGGCATTGCAGTAGATATTGGCTCAACCACTATAGCTGCTCATTTATGTAATTTGGTAACAGGCGAGATTGTCGGTTCAGGAAGTTTAATGAACCCACAAATTCGCTACGGTGAAGATTTAATGAGCCGTGTTTCCTATGTTATGATGCACCCGGAAGGGGTAGAGGAAATGAGTAGAGCGGTGCGCGAAGGCCTGGATAATATTGTTCAGAAAATTACTGCAGACAATGACTGTTCACCTGACCACGTACTGGAAATGACTTTGGTCGGCAACCCTGTTATGCATCATTTGCTATTAGGTATTAACCCAGTGGAATTAGGTGGAGCGCCTTTTGCTCTGGCAACTGATCAGGCACTAACGATTGCAGCACGAGAGTTAAATATCAATATTAACCCTGGTGGAATGGCCTATGTATTACCCTGTATAGCTGGTCATGTAGGGGCTGACACAGCAGGAGTAGTGTTGTCTGAAGAACCCTATTTACAAGAAGAATACACTTTATTGGTCGATGTTGGCACCAATGCTGAAATTGTACTGGGGAATATGAACCGTTTGTTGGCATGTTCAAGCCCCACAGGCCCAGCATTTGAGGGCGCACAAATAAGTTGTGGTCAGCGCGCAGCTCCTGGCGCTATTGAACGTGTGCATATTGATAGAAAAACACTGGAGCCTCGTTTTCGAGTCATT
The DNA here is from genome assembly GCA_965204215.1 of Pseudomonadales bacterium. Taxonomy (GTDB): domain Bacteria; phylum Pseudomonadota; class Gammaproteobacteria; order Pseudomonadales; family GM7GCV1; genus CBDBDZ01. The sequence continues at coordinate 1,091,362 of CBDBDZ010000013.1, forward strand.
GGTTCCGAAAAATGGTCAAATGAGGAAGGTTTTGGTGACGATGCAGCCGTTCTAGGGGTCAATGGTATTTGTGGCTCTGGAATTATAGAAGTGGTGGCTGAAATGTATTTAGCTGGCATTATTACAACCGATGGTGTGCTCGATGGTTCGCTTGCAGAACAAAGTTCACGAATTATCAGTAATGATAGAACTCATTCCTATGTATTATATTTTAATGAAAGTGACCCCAGTCGTAATATTTATGTCACCCAAAACGATGTGCGCCAAATACAGTTAGCGAAAGCAGCACTTTATGCAGGAGTTAAATTGTTGATGGATAAATTAGGTATACAACATGTGGATCGTATTCGTTTAGCTGGTGCTTTTGGTAGCCATATTGATGTCAAGCATGCCATGGTGCTGGGATTAATTCCTGATTGTCCTTTAGACTATGTAGCTTCTGCTGGTAATGCGGCAGGAACAGGTGCGCGTATCGCATTGTATAATCAGGGCTCACGACAGACTATTGAACGTGTGGTTCGGGATATTGAAAAAATTGAAACTGCTATTGAACCCAAATTTCAGGAATATTTCGTCGATGCCATGGCTTTTCCAAATAAAACCGACGAATTTCCCAATTTATTTTCTGTTATCGAAAAACCGGCAGAAAAAACAGTTGTTACAATGGATGTTAACGGAAGTGAGCAACGTAAACGTCGCCGTAAACGATAACTATAGCCACAAACAAGTTTAATCCAGTTTCCCTCATAATAGCCTGGTTTCAATTGAGTTCAAACTAAAGTTTGATACTTTATTGTTTGTAGATTAGTGTACAATGTCAAAGTTAAGACCATTGCATTAGGCATCCTGCCTATGCAACTGAGGTCGTATTGAAAAAATGCGATTTTTCAATACTCGCAAAATCAAACACTTATAGTGTTCGATTTTGAGTGATACTATCCTGTATCACGCGACCATTGCTTAATGCAATGGTCTTAAGTCAGACTAAAGTTTGATTCTTAACCCAGTACCCTTAAATCTTATGAAAACTCACTACCGAGCTTGCCATCTATGTGAAGCCATTTGCGGCTTAACTATCGAAGTCGATAATGACAAAATTGTTTCCATCAAAGGCGATAAACAAGACCCATTAAGCCGTGGTCATATTTGCCCCAAAGCTATTGCATTAAAAGACTTACAGGAAGACCAGGATAGACTCAAATACCCAGTAAAGAAAACGACTAATGGTTGGCAACAAATTGAATGGAATGAAGCCTTTGAGTTAATTGCGGATAAGTTGTGTTCGCTACAAAAACACCACGGCAATGATGCTATTGCTTTTTATGCAGGTAATCCTGGAGCTCACAATTATGGCAACCAGACACATGGCAGACTACTCAGGCATGCAGTGCAAACCAAAAATAACTTCTCTGCCACGTCTTTAGATCAATTGCCTCATCAATTAATAGCTCTGGCAATGTACGGACACCAATTTTTGTTGCCAATACCTGATATTGATCATACTAACTTCATGTTGATTTTAGGAGCTAATCCGCTAGTTTCCAATGGTAGTATGATGACCGTACCCGATGTTACCAAACGCTTAAAATCTATTCAAAAACGCGGCGGTAAAATAGTTGTCATCGACCCAAGGCGCAGTGAAACCGCAAATATCGCATCGCAGCATTTATTCATAAAACCAGGTAGCGATGCTTACTTATTATTTGCCATGCTCAATGAATTGTTCGAGGCTGATTTAGTCAATATTGAACACACACAAAACCATCTTGAAGGCTTAGAGATTATTCAGCAAGTAGTCAAACCTTTTACACCAGAGCTGGCAGAACAAATGACAGCTATCAGTGCCGAACAAATTAGACAACTCACTAAAGAATTTGCTACAACTAAAAAAGCCGTTATTTATGGACGTATGGGTGTTTCGGTACAGCAATTTGGAAGCCTGTGTCAATGGGCTATTCAATTATTAAATATTTTAACCAATCATGTCGATGTCAGGGGTGGGGCAATTCCTGCATCACCTGCTTTTGGTTATATATCAGTTGATAATCAGCCAGGCAGAGGACATTTTGCGCGTTTTCATAGTCGTGTAAGCGGGTTGCCAGAATTTGGCGGGGAGTTGCCTGTATCTGTTTTGGCTGAAGAAATTTTAACACCAGGGAAGGGACAAATTAAAGGTTTGATAACGATAGCGGGCAATCCAGTAATATCAGCACCTAACGGTACATTAATCGATAAAGCACTAGAGCAGTTGGACTTTATGGTTGCTATTGATTTGTATATTAATGCCAGTACTCGTCATGCCGATATTATTCTTCCCCCTACTGGTCCGTTAGAACATGATCATTATGATATTGTTTTTCATCGCCTGTCCGTTCACAATACAGCGCGTTTCAACGAAGCATTGTTTGCACCTGAATCAGGCACAAAACACGATTGGCAAATATTTAATGAATTAAGCGCGGTTATTGCTGAGCGTAAAGGCCTTGATTTTAAAGCCATGCCTGCGCCGCATGTAATGGTCGATATGGGTATTCGCAACGGACCTCATGGCGAGAGCGCTAATTTGAAACAGCTTAAAGCCAATCCTCATGGCGTTGATTTAGGGGTACTACAACCTTCATTACTCGATCGTTTATGTACAGCAGATGCTACCATTCAATTAGCTCCGGATTTTTTGGTTGATGATTTACAACGGTTACAACAAAATAAGGCAGGCGGTAAAGCAGTATTGAAACTTATTGGCAGAAGGCATGTACGCAGCAACAATTCATGGATGCATAATTACCAACGACTCGTCAAAGGTAAGCCCCGTTGGCAGTTAATTATGCATCCAGATGATATGGCTCAGCGCAATATTGAAAATAATCAGTTAGTGATCATCCGCTCCAGAGTCGGCAGTGTGCAAACCATTGCCATAGCAAGTGATGAGGTGATGCAAGGTGTCGTCAGCTTACCACATGGATGGGGGCACCATACTAATGGTAGAGATAAAGGTGCAAGAATGGCTATCGCACTAAAACAACAAGGCGTTAGTGCTAATGATTTATGCGATGATAAATTTTACGATACATTAACAGGTAATGCGGTACTTAATGGGGTAGATGTTGAAGTAGAAGCCGTGTGATACTTACCGAGGCTTATGTCGTCACACTAGCTTCGTTTGCAACGTAATGGCAAGTTACTATTTTGTTGCATGAGCTTAATGTCTTGGCAATCGGATTATCTAGCGTGAGTTGCGCTATTTTTTGGCAAATGAATGGGTTTACCTATAGAATATTTAAGCACTAAATTAATTCTCATTTCTTATTATGACAGCATCTAAACAATGGGCAAACTTCATTTGGCAAGATCCTTTCTTGCTGGAACAGCAACTTACCGAGGAGCAACGCATGGTACGCGATACTGCCGGACAATATGCCCAACAGAAATTACAACCTAGAGTGATTAAGGCTTATCGGCACGAATATTTTGACCCGGATATTTTTCCAGAGATGGGCGAACTGGGTTTGTTAGGAGCCATGCTAGAGGGTTACGGCTGTTCTAATGTCGGCTATACAGCCTATGGGTTAATCGCACACGAATTTGATAAAGTTGACTCGGGCTATCGTTCGATGATGAGTGTCCAGTCTAGCTTGGTGATGTACCCCATTCATACCTATGGCAGTGAAGCGCAAAAACAATATTATTTACCCAAACTTGCCAGTGGTGAGTGGATTGGATGTTTTGGATTGACTGAACCTGATCATGGTTCAGATCCTTCCAGTATGCTGACCAGAGCCAAATTAACCGAAGGAGGTTACTTGTTATCAGGCAATAAAATGTGGATTTCTAATGCGCCAGTTGCAGATGTATTAGTAGTATGGGCGAAAACTGATGACGATGTGGTTCGCGGTTTTATTTTAGAGCGTGACATGCAGGGTTTAACGACTCCTAAAATAGAAGGAAAATTGTCCCTTCGAACTTCTATTACTGGCGAAATTGTGATGAAAAATGTTTTTGTTCCTGATGGCAATTTATTGCCCAATGTCACAGGTCTCAAAGGACCAATGGGTTGCTTAAGCAGTGCGCGTTTAGGAATAGCATGGGGCGCATTGGGTAGTGCTGTTACTTGCTGGCAAACCGCCAGGCAGTATGTGCTGGATAGAAAACAATTTAATCGCCCATTAGCAGCAACACAATTAGTGCAGAAAAAATTAGCAGACATGCAAACTGAAATTAGCTTGGGCCTACAAGGTTGTCTGCGTGCAACGCAACTGAAAGAGCAAGGACAATTAGCGCCAGAGCTTATTTCATTACTAAAACGCAATTCCTGTGGCAAGGCTTTAGAAATAGCCAGGGCAGCTAGAGATATGCTGGGAGGTAATGGTATTTCCGATGAGTTTCCAGTAATGCGTCATATGTGCAACCTGGAAACGGTTAACACTTACGAAGGCACGCATGATATTCATGCGCTTATTTTAGGGCGAGCGCAAACGGGGATTCAGGCGTTTTACTGAATAACCCAGATTTAACCCAAATTATGCATTAGAAATCTATTACACACAAAAATGACTTCAAAAACAGGTATTTGCTCGAAAAATAATACTCACCATAAGGTGACTATGACTGCGTTTATTTTTCTTGCGCGAGTACCTGTTTTTATTGCCATTTTTGTGTTCATTACGAAGTCTAATCCATAAGCTGGGTTAAAAGCTATGTCTGATAGACAGAGACGACGGCGAGAGTTGTTAAAGTCGATTTGGTGTAAAGCCGTAAGCGCTGTCAGCGGTAGGCAGGTGGTAGTGGACAATTTAATGCTGGATGAGGCATTTTCGCCTGATTTGATTGTGGCTGTCGGCAAAGCGGCAGTTGGTATGTGCAAAGGCGCGCGTGAAATATATGCTGATTGTCCTGCGCTGGTAGTTACCAAATACGAGCATAGTAAAGGTGAATTTGCAGATAGTGCAAATAGCAAGGGAATTGAAATAATCGAATCATCGCATCCAACACCTGATGAGAATTCATTACTAGCTGGTGAGCGGCTGTTACAGCGCGTAGGAGCAATGCCAACAGATAGCCGTTTATTATTGTTAATATCGGGTGGCGCGTCGTCATTGGCGGAAGTCTTACCTGCTGGAATCGATTTAAAGCAGTTGCAAATAAAGAACGATGCAATGCTTGCCACAGGTATGGCTATTGATGAGATTAATTTGCAGCGTAAGCAAGTATCTAGAATTAAAGACGGCAAGCTATTGGAAGTCTTTACAGGCAAGCAGGTTCGTGTTTACGCTATTTCTGACGTAGAGGGCGATTCGATTTCAGTAATCGGCTCAGGAATTGGTGATACTCAGCGTTGTAGAGCTAAAAGTGCAGTGAAAATAATTGCCTCAAACCGAATTGCTCGAGATAGAGCGGCTATTGAAGCACAGTCTTTGGGGTTAAAGGTTCGCTACAATCAAGAAACGCTATACGGTGATATATTTGAACATTGCGCTTGGCTCCAGGAGCAACTAGCTGATGCTGTTGCAGGGCTGTATATTTACGGAGGTGAACCAACCGTGGTTTTACCGCCGAACCCGGGCTGTGGCGGGCGCAATCAAAGCCTTGCGCTGGCATTGGCAGAGAGCATTGCAGATAGGGATGATATAACGATTTTGGTAGCAGGCACTGATGGTAGCGATGGACCTACCGAAGCGGCAGGCGGATTGATTGATGGCAGTAGCTGGGGACAGGGGGCTGATGCTCGACAGGCGTTGCAAGGTGCGGATGCAGGTACTTATTTAAACGCCATAGGAAATTTGTTTGCGACAGGACCTACTCACACCAATGTAATGGATATTATGCTGGTTCTGATAGATTAAACCTTTGCAATGGTGAGTATTATTTTTCGAGCAAGTATCTGTTTTATTGTCATTATTGTGTGTAATAGATTTCTAATGCATAATTTGGGTTTTTTATAGTGTTCGATTTTGAGTGATACTATCCTGTATCACGCGATCATTGCTTATTGCAATGCTCTTAATCTGGGTTTAACTAAGATTATGAAATGAGCGTACAATTTTTATCGCATCCCACAGGGTAGGCAAAATAATAATTGAAACAGGAACAGCGGTAATAACAATAAAACTTTGCAGCTTGGATATTCCCACACTACCATCGCCCAAGTTGATAAGAATCCAAGCCATAAGCCCCATGGTTACACCCCAAAAAACTCGTACCCACAACATAGGCTGGTCTTTTTTGGACATGCAAACCGATACTACATAAGTCATGGAATCGCCTGTAGTGGCTACAAAGATAGTAGTGAGCAGTAAAAATAAAATTGAAATCAAATAACCTAGAGGAAGTTGTTGGGTCATTGCCAATAAGGCGGCTGGCAAATTAAAGCCTTCGAAGGTGGAAGCAATAACATTGGGTGTTCCCAATTCAAAAGCTATGCCGCTACCACCAATAATGGTGAACCAAAAGTTGGTGACAATAGGCGCAATAATGGAAAGCATAATGATAATAGAACGCACCGAACGTCCTTTGGATATTCTGGCAATAAATATTGCCATCAGTGGCGCATAGCCAATAAACCAACCCCAGAAAAATAGGGTCCACCAACTTAGCCAGTCTGTGTCGCCCCGATAAAGCGCCATATCCACAATATGGGTCAAATAAAAACCCATGCTGTTGAAAAAAGCTTCAAATATAAACCATGTTGGCCCCAGGATAACGATAAATGTCAGCAATCCTAGCCCTAAAATAATATTAAACCTGCTGAGTATTTGAATACCTCTCGATAGCCCAGTTATTGCCGAAACAACGTAAATACACATCAAGGTAATAAGCATGATAGTTCTGGTTATCATTCCATCGTTAATGGCGGTTAATTCGCCTAAGCCATAAGAAACTTGCAGTGCAAAAAAACCAATGGGACCTACAGTTCCTGCAACCACGGCAATAATGCTGCAAATGTCGGCAATATTACCAATAACACCGTGAATGGCTTTATCGCCAAATACGGGATATAGCAGGGTTCTAGGTGCTAAAGGCAGACCCTTATTATAGTGATAGTACATCAATAAAATAGTTGCCAGAGAACCCAATATTGCCCAAGCTAAAAAGCCCCAATGCAAATAGGCTTGTGCCAGAGCAGGGTAGGAGGCTTGCAGTGTTTTTGACTCAATTGCCAATTCATTGGCAAACAGAGGCGGGGTGGATAAAAAGTAAGCTATGGGTTCGCCTGCCGCCCAAAACACGCCACCACCAGCGAGCAGTGTACACATAATCATACTACCCCATTGAAACAGGCTAAACTCAGTTTGAGTTCCTCCTAGTTGTGTCTTACTGCCCTTTAAAAAGCATATACCAATTCCAATAACGAAATTAACCAACAGCAACAATTGCCAGTACAATCCAAACCATTGTATGGACCAGTTAAACCCAATATCGACCCAATCTGATAGCTGTTGTATATCAATTAATGCCAATAGGCAAAAGGCGGCAATAAAAGCGGCTGTCCAACCGAATAATAAGTAATCAACACTGGGGGAATTAGTATTGAGCATCCAAATCGACTCGATTGATTAATGACTTATTCGTTAACAGCCTTTTAATGTTTTGAAACAACAAATCCAAACTGCGTGGGGTATGATTAACAGGGTCGTTAGATGCACAATGTGGGGTAATAATTAAATTGGGTGTTTTCCACAGTGCTGATTCTTTGGGAAGGGGTTCGGTATCAAATACATCGACAATGGCACTTATTTTACCCTGCTCTAATACTTGTTGCATGGCAGTATAGTCGACTAATTGTGAACGGCTGTAATTGATAAAGCCAGTGCCTTTTCGCATTAATTTAAATTCATCTTCTCCAATAATGCGATGAGTCAATTGGGTATGTGGGGCTGTAACCAGCACAAAATCCGCCTGAGGTAACAGTTTATGCAAGTGTTGTGGCTGATACATTTCATCAACAACAGGGAGGCTTTCGCCCGAGCGTCGAATACCAATGACCTTCATTCCAAAATTTTTGGCAAGGGCAGCAGTATCGCCACCAATATGTCCAACGCCTATAATTAGCAAGGTTTTACCTGCTAGTGTCGTGCTGTGAATTTTTTGCCATTGGTTGTGATATTGATTGTGAACCATAGCGGGTAATTGGTTGTTTAACGCCAAAATGGACATCATCAAATATTCGCTTGCACAGGCGCCATGAGCACCTCTGCTGTTGGTGATAGTGACAGCAGCGGGAACCCAATCAAAAGGTGTTAAATGGCTGACACCTGCGCCTTGCAATTGTATACATTGAAGGTTAGGAGCACGTTGTTGTAGATTGTTGCGATCGAAATCCCATGCAAATAGCAAATTCACTGAAGGCAGCACATCGTCAATAATGTCGCCGTCAGTACCGAGCGTGATTGTGATTTGGCTAGCCAGTTCTTTGTGTCTAGCTATGGTTTCGTCTAAACATTGCTGGGTAACTTCAAATATTTCACCTAGTGCTGTGCAGTTTTCGATATGTAAATGCAATTTAGACCATGCTATATGAAGCTGTATATTTCAGCTGGATTATTGACAATCAGGCGTTTAACTTGCTCTTTATTTAAACCGCGTTGTTCCAATCGTGGCACAATGTTGGTAATTAAGTGATCGTAACCCAATCCGCCATAGGCGTGCAATCTGTGTTTGGTGGCTACATCATGCGAGAGTAAAATCTGCTTTTCAAAACCGTTTTCAAAGTGCCACAGTGCTACATCCATGCGCTGGGCATCAGAGGGCATATCCACTTTGGTGTTGGGTGGGTAATAGGAACTTTCATTGCCAAATAAATCATACTCTAAATAACAGCCAGTCTGTGCCATATCTCTGAGCCAAGTTCTATCCAGGCAGGTGCGGTCAATATGGCAGATAATGGTGCGCGATAAATCGCCCCCAGCTTTGCTGATTTCTTCAACAATTTCAACTGGTGACATGGGGTCGCGCCCTGGGTGTACCATTAATGCTGCCCCTGTTTCCATTTGTGCGGCTGCTGCGGCATGTAAGCTTTTTTTCTCGTTGTTGTCCCAAGGGTAAGCGCAGCCTATCTCACCAATCATTCCAGCTTTTATATCGGTGTTATCAACCCCAACAGTTATATCGGCAATAATCTCATCGGTTATCATCTGTTCGGTTTTACTGTCCATATCCTCTGGGTGGGTAACACCTAAATAGTAGCCTGCACCCATTATGACATTGGCGGTTGTCAATTCCGCAATGTACTGTAACCCTTGTGGGTTGCGCCCCAAGCCAATGTTTGTGGGGTCGACAATACTTTTGCCACCTGCTTGAATAAAGCGTTTGAGCTCGGTAACTGCCAATGTTTCATCTTGCAATTCAATGTTGTGAAAATTGGATGTCCAGTGGTAACCTACCCAACCGCGATTTTGCAGGGTGATTTCTTCGCGGGCAAGGGCTTTGCCTGCATCATCCTCAGGTTCGACATAGAGAAAGCCACCTTCAAATAATAGGTGGTCGTGGGCAAGTGTTATGCCTAATTCATCGGCATCAATTAAGCCAGTTACGGTTTGAATTTTGCCTGTACTGGGTGAGATAGAAGTCATGAAGGTAACACAGCTCTGGCACTAATTTCTACCAGTAGACCTTCAAATGCAAAATCAACACCACCTACTACGGTAGCGGTTGGACCTGGAGCTGTAAATACTTCGGCGCGAGTATCAAATGATGCTTGACGATAACGAATATCACTTAAAAAGATATCCAGGGCAACCACATCGTCCATAGTGCCACCTGCTTTTTCAACATAGGATTTGATATGACGGAAGCACTGGCGACATTGTTCTACAGGGTCGCCTCTGCCTACCAGCTCGCCGTTGTCATAGGCGATTTGCCCAGAGATATAAAGTATATTGCCTACTTTTAAGCATTGAGAGGCGGCATCGGGGTTGGCGGGTTCTACTACGTTTGGTATGGATATTTGTTGTCGTTTCATAATGGTTTTTGAATGTAACAGGTTTCTAACGCATAATCTGGGTTAAACAGGCCCTAGTACATGGTCTAGGACATAGTTGGCAAACTCGTGTACGGTTTCTTCTTCTTCGGGCGAGTAGCGGCTTGGTCTGGCAAGACGGCCTACAACACCTCTGTGAACTACTTCGCAAATACCTTTATCTTCACCAATAAACATTAACATGGGTGGCACGTATATCTGTTCAAAGTCTTTTTCAAAGTTATCTAAAGCTACGGTAGATTTGGGAAAACAGCACCAAGTGATAATTTTAGTCCAGTGTGGACCTTCTGGGAAGTATTGATGAAAGGTGAAGCGATCTGGTGGAATATTCATCAATAAATGCGGATAAAATGCCATAAAATGGGTTTTTTCGCTGTCGTCTTTGGACAGGGTGTCAATAAACGGCAAGGTGGCGTTGCGCGGCACATAGAGTCCAGTTTCGACATCGCTGCTATTAATGGTGTAAACGCCGCGTTCTCCTGTGGCGTGAAATTCTGATAGCTTTGCATTGGGGTAAAAAGTATCGAACGATGGTCGGTGAACTGTACGGACGTGGTAGCCTTCGCGCGAATTTTCTACCCATATTTTCCAGTTGGCATTGAAGCGGTTTTCCCATTTTCTAACCACAACCATATCTTCAAAATGGTAATCTTTAAAGCGCTCAGGTAAGCCCATTAGTGAGTCCATCAGTGAATCGGCATTATCATCAAAGTTAATAAAAACAAATCCACCCCAAAGCTCGGTGCGGACGCTGGGTATGCAGTAGTCTTTTTTGTTGAAGTTTTTGGCGTCAGCCATTGCCGGTGCGGCGAGTAATTCACCTGTTAGTGAATAAGTCCAGGCGTGGTAGGGGCATACCAAGCGTTTGCAGTTGCCTTTGCCAGTAACCAATTCGGCATAGCGATGTTGGCAAGCAGCGGAAAGGGTGCGGACTGTTCCTTCTGTATCACGCAATACGATTAATGGTTCGCCGATAATATCAATTCGCACATAATCGCCTGCATTGGGTATTTCCTCTTCGCGCGTTACCTGTAGCCAGCGTTTGCGAAAGATAGTCTCCATTTCCTTGTCGTACCACTCTTGGGATGTATATACCTCTGGTGGCAACGGGCTTGCATCTTCAATAGGCAAACGTGTTTTTGTGTATTTATCGGGAGAAAATATAGAATCACTGTCTACTGTCATTGGTTATATCTCAAATAATTCGATAGAATAAGCAATTGCATTTTTGCAAAATGTGAACAGTATAGTTTTAGAAATTAGTGCTTGGCAATAGTTTTTAGCATCAACAATTAAAAATAAACTTTCTTTCTAAGAGTAATTTATGAATCAATCAACCACAATTGGCTTTATTGGACTGGGAGTAATGGGCGCGCCTATGGCAGAGCATCTGGCAAATGCTGGCTATACTATCGTCACCTGCTTGAATCGCTCGTCCGTACCTGACAACTTAAAAGCCTTGGATGTGCAAGTTGTCGATACACCTCAAATGGTGGCAAGTCAGGCTACAACCATCATTACCATGGTTCCCGATAGCCCCGATGTGCAGCAGGTGATAGCTGGTGGTAATGGTGTATTAAGTGGTATGCAGCCTGATACTTTGGTAATTGATATGAGTTCAATTAGCCCAATTATTACTGCTGAGTTGGCAAAGCAAGTGATTGCCAGTGGTGGGTATTATCTAGATGCGCCTGTATCTGGCGGTGAAGTGGGCGCAAAAGCAGCCAGTTTGACGATTATGGCAGGAGGGTCGAGGATATCATTTGAGCGTGCCTTGCCACTGTTTCAGCTGATGGGTAAAAATATTACCTTAATAGGGGAGCATAATGGCGCAGGTCAGACTTGTAAGATTGCCAACCAAATTATTGTGGCATTGAATATAGAGGCAGTGAGTGAGGCCTTATTATTCGCTTCAAAAGCTGGGTGCGACCCAACGGTGGTTAGGGAGGCTTTAATGGGTGGATTTGCATCGTCTAAAATATTGGAAGTTCATGCCGAGCGTATGATTAATCGTACATTTGACCCAGGGTTTAAAGTGTGCTTGCACCAAAAAGACTTAAATTTGGCACTGGAATCTGCTCGCTCATTGGGTGTTAGCCTGCCTAACACCGCAACCTGTCAGCAATTACTTAACTCATGTGTCAGCAATGGTGGAAGTAATGAAGATCATTCCAGCATGATTAAAGCACTGGAATCATTAGCTAATTATCAGTTGAAATAGAGCTTTCTTATAGAGATTTAGGCTTCGTTGTGATAGCGCTTTACTAAACACTAAACAGTGCGAACACAATGAGTGTATGGGGGAGTGAAACGAATTTGAGCCGTTTGATTAGCTACAATAGTTATCTGCAATATCCAGGCAGTCATCGAGAATATCAAGACCTGATAGCAAATCGTCACGGCTAATATTAAGCGGTGGGGCCAAGCGGATACAGTTTGAGAAACCGGACAGAAATAAACCGTTTTCCATTGCGCGATTCAAAACATTCTGTACAGGTTTAGCGGCTTCACCCTTGGCTGCATAGGGTACCAGGGGTTCTTTGGAGTTGCGGTTTTTTACCAGTTCAATGCCGTTAAACAAGCCTTTGCCTCGCACTTCTCCAATACAAGGGTGCTTGTTCATTAACATTGTGAGTCTACTTCGCATTAACTCACCACTTGTAGTAGCTTGCTGCAGGGTATTTTCTTCAATCATCGCATTGATAGCTGCTACTCCTGATGCACAGGCTAGAGGATGGCCTGCGTAGGTTAAACCACTGGGAAAGCTACAGGTTTTGAGCCAGTCTGCAATCGCTTGATTAACACTCATGATTCCCAGCGGGACATAACCTGAATTGATGCCTTTGGCAGCGGTAATGATGTCGGGAACTATGTTCCAGTGATCGCCTGCAAACCATTTTCCAGTGCGTCCAAAACCCGCCATCACTTCATCCATAATAAGCAAAATGCCGTATTTTTTACAGGTTTCTCTGATAGACTGCAGATAGCCATCGGGAGGAACAATAATGCCATTAGTGCCGACAATTGGCTCTATAATCATGGCTGCAACGGTATTGGGATTTTCAAATTGCAGAATATCCTCTAAATATGGCGCGCCCTGACATACAGGGCAGTTGGCAGGGTCTTTGTGCCCACTGTGAGGTCTGTAAGGGTAGGGGTCCAGTATTCTGACAATACCTGGCATATCGGCTTTGGTCAAATGGTGGCGTGGGTCTCCTGTTAGTGATAGTGCGCCACCAGTTGCACCATGATATGAGCGGTAACGCGCAATAATTTTTTGTCGTCCGGTAAAGTGCCTGGCTATACGAATAGCTGTTTCGTTAGCACTGGCTCCGCCGCAGGTGAAAAAAGTAGTGTTGAGATCGCCTGGGGTAATTTGGGCAATAAGTGCAGCCAGTTCGGAGCGAGCATCATTGCCCATAGCAGGGCTAATGTAACAGAGCTTGTCGGCTTGTTGTTTGATGGCTTCGATAATTTTAGGGTGCTGGTGACCCAGATTAAGATTGACTAATTGCGACTGAAAATCGAGATAGCGTTTGCCGTTACTATCCCAGAACCAACTACCCTGTGCCCCGGTGATGACTATGGGCTTGTTACCTTGCACCGACCAGCTTTGCAAGTAGTGATTGGCATGAATATCTTGTACCCATTGGGCATCGTCAGTGGGAAATTGAAAGGGTTCACTCATTAGCTTCTCGGTAGCAGGTTGGCTGGATCATAAGGTGGTTGAGTAATTAGTTTTGCATTTCGGGTATTTCCCATAATCATCACTTTTAGGTAGTTGGGTTGGTTGGCTATATCTTCATTGGCGTATTTGGGTTCAATATAACCAAATGCCAATATTTTATCAACACTGGGACAATAGGCAATTGAACTGGTTAAACCGATTTGATTATCTTTGTATAAAATGGCTTCGCCGCCATTGCCATCGGCAATGTTATCGACTTCTATTTCAAAATAACAACAACGCCATTTATTGTTGGATTCAGTCGCTTTGATTGTAGCGGATTTGCCAATAAAATCGGCTTTGTCCAATTTTACAAAACGCATGACGTCTGCTTCAACCAGATTCACTTCGTTGGTAAGCTCGCTGGCACCTTTGAACATTTTTTCAAGGCGCATAGCATTCATGGCAAAAGAGCCGTAGTTGACAATATCGTATACCTGCCCAGCTTGCCAAAGCGCGTTATAAATAGTCTTGATTGAGTCTTGGTCACCGTGAAACTCCCAACCCAGTTCACCAGCATAGGACATTTTTAATGCCAATACTTTGCAGTTGGCTATGTTGATAACTTTTGCCCAAAGCCATGGAAAGTCTTCATTGCCAAGAGCTTGCTCGGTACATTGAGATAAAATATCGCGTGACTTGGGACCATTGATAGTTAATGCTCCCCACTGACTGGAACGATTGGTGATGTTAATCTCATAACCTGCTTTGAAGCGTTGTAAATGATCGAGTAATCGCTGTTCAAAAAAAGCTGCACAGGTAAAGTAAAAAGTATCATCATTTACTCGAACAATGGTTGTCTCTAATTCAATGCGCCCATTGGGATTTAGTAAATGCGTCAAAATAATACGCCCAGCATTTGAGGGAATATTGTTGGGAATCAGGTAATTAACGAATTTGACGCTATCATTACCTGTAACTTCCACTTTTGCAAAGGCCGAAATGTCCATAATACCAGCACTGGCACGAACCGATTTTACCTCGTGAATTACAGCTGGCATCCAGTCGGGGCGATTGAAGGAATAATAATCTTTTTGTTTCACATTGCCATAGGCAAAGTAACGAGGGCGCTCCCAACCATAAACTTCTTCAAATACCGCTCCTTGTCGTTTTAAGTTGTCGTATAAACTGCTCGGTTTGACTGGGCGTGCATCGTGTCGATTAAAATGCGGAAACGGGACTTCATGGCGCAGCAGATAGTCTTCTTTGGCTTTGGTAATTTGGTAGTTAGTATTGGCGAATGTACCATAGCGCCTGGGGTCAAATTCGCGCATGGAAATATCGGCACTGCCGTAAATCATCCAGCGAGCCAGTTCACGGGTAAGACCTGGTCCCCAACCAATGCCAATTTGACAACCACAGTTTAACCAGTAATTGGTTAAGCCAGGAGCAGGTCCAATCAAAGGGTTGCCATCAGGGGGGTGAGATATAGCGCCATGTACTTCACGTTTTATACCCAATTCAGCAAAAACAGGCATTCTATCCATCGCATTTTCCAGCCACGGCATAATGCGTTCATAATCTGCCTCAAATAACTCGTGCTCAGCTTCCCATGGGCACTCATCCAGCCACACGGTATTGGGATTGGCTTTTTCATAAATACCAATAAGACCCGATTTTTGTTCCATACGAATATAGCCAGAAACCTTTCTGTCATCGCGAATTACAGGTAATTCATAGTCCAGGGTTTGAAATTCGGGAACGGGTTCGGTAATCAAATAATGATGAGTCATCGATGTACAGGGAATATCAAGTCCAGACCATTTTCCTACCTGTTTGGCATAGGTGCCGCCCGCGTTGACAACATGCTCACAGCGAATGTCACCTGACTCGATAGAAACCAGCCACTCGGCATTGGCTTGTTGTTGCACATTGATAGCTCGGCAGCGACGAATAATTTTAGCGCCTAGTTGACGTGCTCCTTGTGCCATGGCAAAGCTGACACCAGCAGGGTCAGCGTGGCCATCTTCCGGAGTATGCAGGGCGGCTTGTACGCCCTCCAAATTATAAAAAGGATGTAGTGTCTGAATGCTATCAGGTGTAACAATTTCCATAGGAAAGCCCAATGATTTGCCCACACTGATTGTATGTTTAAGCCAGTCCAGTTCGTCATCGGTATAGGCAAGGCGAAATGAACCACAACCGTGCCAGGTGACGGACTGTCCTGTTTCCTGTTCCAGTATTTTGGAATAAAGCTCAATATTGTAACCTACACATTTTCCCAATGCATAACTTGAGGTTGAATGGGTGATTTGACCTGCTGCATGCCATGTGGAGCCTGATGTTAATTCGCCTTTTTCCAGTAAGACGATATCGGTCCAGCCTTCGTGTGCAAGGTGATAGGCTAATCCGCATCCCATTACGCCGCCGCCAATAATAACAACTTTGGCTTGTGAAGGTATTTGATTGTTTGATGAGTTGTTTGTCAGCTTGCTCATAGGATGATTTTTGCTGGGGTGAGGCTGCTTGATTTTGCCGAGTTTTGGTTCAAAAAATTAATTTTTAAAAAAATATTAAATTAATTGTACCATTATTAAAAATTAAAAGAAAAGTGCTAGACAAGTTAAATATAACAAATTTACAATAAACCCCATTGTGAGACCTTTATTAACCTCGCAATAAAATTCTTTTACACTCATGCTGCGTTATTGGCAGTAAATGAACATTCTGAGCGAAAATTTAACGCTGTATTGACGAGCACAGTAATTATGCAAAACTCTCTATGAATAAAACAACTGTGCTAAAAAAATTGACTAAAGTTGAGCAGAATCAAAACCTGAAAACTGAAAGCCTGCTTACGCAATTATCAGCAAATTTACCTGATATGACTCCAGAAGTGCGTAAGGCTGCCATCTATTTAATTGATAACGCTAACGAAATTGGGTTAACCTCCATTCGGGAAATGGCAGTGGCAGCCCAGGTTAAGCCGAATTCCTTGATTCGTATGGCTAATGCCATAGGGTTGGATGGCTATGAGAGTTTTCGCAAACCTTTCCGTGAATTATTAAAAAAAGCTAACGAAAATTTTCCCGACAGGGCAAGATGGTTACAAGCTTTGGGTAAAGGTGGTAATTTTGCGAATTTATATGCAGATATGGCAGCGGCTTCTATTAGCAATGTGGAAACCATGTACCGCTCTAACCAGTCATACTTGATTAAACTGGCTGCCGATCATATCGTTAAGTCACGTTGGACTTATATTTTAGGTGTGGGCTTGTCGAATTCGCTGGCTCAGAATTTTGCTTATACAGCGGGAATGGCTATTGATAAAATTAGTGCCATACCCAATAATAATTCCATGCCAATTGACGCTATTGCTAAATCGGATCATAGAGATGTGTTAATTGTGATGAGTTTTAAACCGTATCTCAAGGAAATTGTCGATGTCGTCGAGTTAGCAAAAAAAACGGGAATGACCATTATTGCTATTTCTGACACTTTGGCTTCGCCCATTGCATCGCCTGCTGATTATCGCTTTGTCGTGCAGGTTGATTCGCCACAATTTTTTACATCCACAGTGGCGCTTTCTGCATTTTTAGAAACACTGCTGGCCTTTGTTATTGCTGATGCTAGCGCTACTGTTATCACAAACATAGAACGCTTTCACAAACGCAGGCATGAGTTGGGAATTTATTATTCGCAATAACCCTGGATAATCAAAATCAATTAAATTATGAGCCAGGCACTTAAGAGTTTAGATGCGCGCTATTATATCGATGATAGCCTCTATCAATTGGAGCTTGACCAAATTCAAGCGAAGACGTGGCAGTTTGCAGGACATATTTCCACACTGCAAAGGGTTGGAGATTACTTTACTTTTGATATTGCGCAGCAGTCATTATTTTGTATTAAAGACAAACAAGGCACTATTCAGACCTATTATAATGTGTGCCAGCACCGCGCGCATGAATTAATGAAAGGTGAGGGCAATAGCAAAATTATTGTCTGTCCATATCACGCCTGGAGCTATGACCTGGAAGGTAAATTGCGCGCAGCGCCGAATGCTTCCTCAACCGCTCATTTTAACAGAGACGCCATTTGTTTAACTCAAGTTAAAACGGAAGTTTTTTGTGGATTTATCTTTGTCAACCTGGATAAAAAGGCTAAACCCATGTGCGACTGGTTTCCCAATGTTGAACGGGAGCTTAGAAGTTATGTGCCGCATATTGATGACTTGAAAGTTTATAAATGGGTAGAGGTGCCAGAGAATTGCAATTGGAAAGTATCGGTTGAAAATTATTCTGAATGCTATCATTGTGCGTTGAATCACCCGACCTTTGCCAATGGTGTGGTCAAACCTGAAACCTATGATATTCAGCCCCAGGGCTATTGCTTAAGGCATATCACAGAGTGCCAGAACATTGACCAAATGACATACCCTATTGATTTGGATAGCAATGAACATGCAGGGCATTACTCGTCATGGTTTCTGTGGCCTATGTTTTCGTTTCAGGTTTACCCTGGAAATGTATTGAACACTTACCACTGGCGGCCAAGAGGAGTTGATAAGGTCGATTTGTTTAGAGGCTGGTATTACCGTGATGGTGAGCCAACCGAAGTGGCTGAACAATTAGCTATTCAGGATAGAGAAACCACTGTTGCTGAGGATATTTTATTAGTGGAGTCTGTGCAGCGTGGTATGAATAGTAAGGGTTATATTCCAGGACCTTTAGTTTTAGATTCCAATGGCGGTGTCAAATCTGAACACTCAATTAAAGCGCTACAACAATGGACAAGAGAAGCGCTATTAACCTGGCAATAAAATATCGCTTCTGCGTATTTTATTGGTCACCATTGAAATACTAACAATATGCGAATTTGTTGCATTTCAATGGTTCTGGGCCAAGCTAGCGCTCGTCGGTAGCACTTCCTTGTGCCACATACTTAGCTCGGTATTTATGCCGAATTAATAACTACCAAGAGAAACCTTATGAAAGAAGACTTTTTTGATATTGGCTTGCAACAGCGTAAAAACACTTTGGGTGCAGAATATGTTGAAAAAAACCTGACCGCAGCTGATGACTTTACCAGACCTTTTCAGGAAGCCATGACTGCATGGTGTTGGGGCTTTGGTTGGGGTGATGAGGCTATTGAGCCGAAAACGCGCTCTATGATGAACCTTGCCATGATTGGCGCTTTGGGAAAAATGCACGAGTGGGAGATTCATTGCAAGGGTGCACTAAATAATGGCGTAACAAAAGAAGAAATTCGCGCCATTATTCATGTGGTTGGTATATATTGCGGCGTGCCCCAATCACTTGAATGTTTTCGTGTGGCTCGAAAAGTTTTAGAAGAAGCCGGTCAGTTGTAAGCAAATTCAGTTGAAAGATTACAATCATTTGTTAAAACCTATCGAGCAGGCAGTTGTTGAGGCAGGGAGCAAAATTATGGAAATTTATCAACAACCACCGGAAGCCGATATCAAACTTGATGGTTCGCCAGTTACTATTGCGGATAAGGCAGCAGAGGCTATTATTCTGCCTGTTTTACAAGCCATAGCGCCTGAAATTACCATCATTTCAGAGGAAAATGCGTTAAGCCATAATATTGTCGCACCTGAAATCTTTTTTTTGGTTGACCCTTTGGATGGTACTAAAGAATTTTTAAGGCGTGATGGTTTAGGGGCATTTACTGTCAATGTGGCGATAGTTAAAAATAATAAACCGGTATTAGGCGTGGTCTATGCGCCTGCTTTAAAGCGTTTATTTTCAGGTTCAGGTTCAGGTTGTTTTGAACAAAGTGATAATCAGCCGACAAGGCAATCTATTTCAGTGAGGGATGTGCCATCAACAGGGGTATTAGCGGTAGCCAGCAAATCACATCGTGATGAGGCTACTGACAACTGGCTGGAAGAAAATAATATCAGGGATACCATATCCACAGGTTCATCATTAAAATTTTGTTTAATCGCCGCAGGTGAAGCTGATGTTTACCCGCGCTTTGGCCCTACTATGGAATGGGATACTGCCGCAGGTCATGCCGTGCTGGTCGCTGCGGGAGGGCGTGTAGAAAACCCTGATGGCAGTGAGTTTTGCTATGGTAAACCTGAGTATCGCAATAGCGCTTTTATTGCTCGGGGTTGTTTTTGATGCAGTTCTGGGAGACAGAATTTGAATTGCCTGCGATTAATTGGCAACGTCTGCATCAATGGCGTACTGAGCGCTTAAAGTCTGAACTTGAAACTCATGGCGCGGCAATGGTGGTTATTGTCAATCCCATTTGCATGCGCTACGCCATTGATTATCGTAATTATGCATTGTTTCAAACCCATATTCCATCGACTTATTTATTCTACCCCTGTGAAGGCAAGGCTGTTATTCACGGCGCCTATCAACCCAGTGAAACGCTTGATATTGAATCGCGAGAAGCCAGAGCTATTTCATTTTTTGACGGTGGCAATCACATTGAACAGTATGCCGAACAGTTTGCTCAGGATGTGTTGAATTATTTGCAGGTGGACCTGGCTACAGATAATCGCAGGGTGGCACTTGAATATGTCAACCCTACATTGGTTCAAGCATTGGAACGCAAAGGTTTAGAGGTGATTGACGGTGTGCCTGTTACCGAAATGGCAAGAACCATTAAGTCGGAAGATGAGATTGCATGCATTAAAGTTGCAGTGCAGGTGGCGCAGAAGGGTATTGATAAAATGCGCACTGCTATGTTGCCTGGTGTCAGTGAATTGCAGTTGTGGGGGTTACTCAATTACAACAATATTATTTACGATGGCGACTGGCACGAAGGAAGAATGCTGGCTTCTGGTCCGCGCATTAACCCCTGGTTACAAGAGGCAACACCGCGCAGAGTCTGCGCAGGCGATTTAGTGGGTTTTGATACCGATATGATAGGTCCCAATGGTTATTTTGCCGATGTTTCGCGCACGCTGTTTTGTGGGCTGGAATCAGGAGCCAGACCAACGCTCAGGCAAAAACAGCTTTATGCTTATGCAGTGGAAGAAATTGAACACAATTTGAATTTGGTGAAAGATGGCGTTGACTTTGAGACATTTAGACAAAATGTCTGGCAAACCCCTGAAGAGTTTCAACATAATGCCTATTCCTGCTTGTTACATGGGGTAGGAATGTGTGATGAGTACCCACAAATCAAGCACCCATTTAGACAGCCTTTTATCGACAAAAATTGTTATTCAGGTGAACTAAAAGCCGGCATGGTCGTCTGTATTGAAAGTTATATTGGCGCCGTTGGTGAGACCGATGGTGTTAAATTAGAGCAACAGGTATTAATTACTAAAGAAGGTTATGAATTGTTATCAACCTACCCCTATGAAGACTGTCTTTTAAATTAATTTGAACATAAACCCATCAATGAACGTACAAGACTTAACCAGGCATCAATATCATTTTTATATCAACGGCGAATGGGTAAACCCTAAGCGCGAAGAGACTATAGCTGTTGTTAACCCTGCTACCGAAAAGGCTTTTATGAGTTTAACATCGGGCAATGCCAACGATGTTGACAGTGCGGTAAAAGCAGCGCGCAGGGCTTTTGATAATTACGCTACCTGGAGTATACAGCAGCGCCTTGATTTATTGGAAAGCATCTACGAAGGTTATCAAAACCGATTTGATGAAATAGCACTGGCTATGTCCACTGAAATGGGAGCGCCTATAGATTTGGCGGTGGGTTATCAGGCCACATTAGGGTTAAATCATATTCGCAGTGCAATTAACGCATTAAAAGCGTTTGAATTTGAATATGAAGAGAATAACTTCGGGACAAAAATGTTAATACGTCATGAACCAATTGGCGTATGCGGGATGATAACGCCGTGGAATTGGCCGATGAATCAGGTTACAGTTAAAGTTGCTCCAGCATTGGCGACGGGTTGTACCATGGTATTAAAACCCAGTGAAGAATCGCCATTAAGTGCCATTATTTTTGCAGAAATTATAGATAACGCTGGCGCGCCAGCAGGGGTATTTAACCTGGTGCAGGGCTACGGTCAAATAGTGGGTGAAGCCATGTCATCACATCCCGATATTGATATGATGTCATTCACCGGTTCAACCCGGGGGGGTATAGCCGTGGCGAAAACCTCGGCAGATACGGTCAAACGCGTCTGTCAGGAACTTGGAGGAAAATCTGCTAATATTTTATTGGAAGATACCGACGTACTCAAAGCGGTAGAAGAAGGTATTTATTATTGCTTTAACAATAGCGGTCAATCTTGTAATGCTCCAACCCGAATGTTGCTGCCCAAACATTTAATGCAGCAGGCCATTGAGGTAGCACAGAAAACAGTGGAAACTATTGAAGTTGACGACCCTGCCAAACCAGGAGAGCATTTGGGACCCGTAGTCAACAGCAGTCAATATGAAAAAATACAAGGCTTGATCCAAGCGGGAATTGATGAAGGGGCAACCCTGGTAACAGGCGGTGTTGGTAGGCCGGAAGGACTTGATACAGGCTATTATGTAAAACCCACAGTGTTTGCGAATGTGAATAATCAGATGCGCATTGCTCGCGAAGAAATTTTTGGTCCAGTGATTGCGTTGTTGGGTTATGATAACGAAGAAGAAGCCATAGCGATAGCCAATGATAGTGTCTACGGTTTAGCGGGTTATGTCAGTTCTGACAACAAGGAACATGCCATTGAAGTGGCCAGGAAAATTCGTGCAGGACAAATTGCAATTAATTACACTGGTGGCACAACCAATTCGCCTTTTGGCGGTTATAAACGCTCAGGCAACGGGCGAGAAAAAGGGCGTTGGGGACTTGCAGATTATTTGGAACTAAAAGCGATTACAGGCGTTTGATTTTGAGTGAGACTATCTTGTATCATGCAATGGTCTTATTGCGCAAAACTCTCACTTTGATATAATAAAAATTTTTGCACTTTTCCTGATGCGTTGCGCGGCAGTGACGCTACAAAGCTAAATTTGGCAGGTACTTTGTAATTTGCCATTGTTTCGCGGCACCATGTTGTCAGTGTTTCAGAATTTAATGCTGTCTTGCTAACAATAAAGGCATGACCAACTTCACCCATGTGCTGATGCTGAACACCTGTAACGGCGACATCCAGGATATCGGGATGCGTGAGTAATAAGTTTTCTATTTCAGCAGGGTAGCAGTTAAAGCCGCCACAAATATACATGTCTTTTTTACGGTCTGTGACTTTAATATAGCCTTTTTCATCCATCCAGCCTATATCACCAGTATCCATCCAACCTTCACTATCTATGGCTTTTTGAGTGGCTTTGGGATCTTCAAAATAGCCCTGCATAACTGCCATACCTTTGACTTTTATTGTGCCTAAGTTGTTAGGAGGTACTGTTTGGTCATTGCTGTCAACTATTTTTACATCCAAACCTTCCAATGCTTTGCCTGCTGTATTGGCAATGGTTTCTATAGCATCGCCTTTACGGCAGATACTGACCACTCCGCACTCAGTTAGTCCATAACCTGTATAGACTTCATCAATACCCAGAACACTTTGCATATCTCTAACTAATTGAACCGGTACGGTTGCGGCGCCTGTTACGGCGCAGCGCAAGCTCGATACATCGTATTGTGCCCTGCTGGTATCGGCGAGTAGCGATTGAAAAAGTGTAGGGGCGCCGGGTAACATACTGATACGTTCTTGCCCAATTCGTTGTAATATTTTAGGGGCATCAAATACGGACTCTGGATAGATAGTTGCCCCAGTCAAAAGGCAACTTAACCATCCGGCCTTGTAGCCGAAAGTATGGAAGAATGGGTTGACGATAAGGTAGTTGTCATCAGTGCTTAAATTGACCGCATCAGACCATTTTATAAAGGTATCCACTACTTGTTGATGGTTGCTCATTACCCCTTTAGGCTTGCCTGTTGTGCCGGAGGTATACATAATGTCACACAACATGGTAGCTTTGACAGCGGTGCTGCGCTTATTTAATTCTGTATCGCTGATGACATTTCCACTTTGTAGAAAATTATCTAATGTCTGGTAAGCAGTATCGGCACCACGTATCAAAATTGTCTGCTGTAATTTTGGATGTTCAAAAGGCTCAATTAATTTCGGGTAGTGAGTGTCCAAAAAATCGCAAAGGGTAAATAATAAACGGCTTTGTGACAGCGTTAAAATTTCACTTGCCTCAATACCTTTGTAGCGCGTATTCATAGGTACTAAAATACAACCTGCCATCTGTCCACCAATAGCTATCCATATCCATTCGTGGATATTGGGTGCCCATATTGAAAAGCGTTCATTGGGTTGTATTTCGTTGGCAATGAAGGCTTTGGCTACTTGCCTGGCTTTTTGCAGAAGTTCAACGTAATTTAGCTGAATATTGTCGATAACCGCAGCATTGTCGCCCCACTGGTCTGCGGCATATTCCAAAACTTGAGGTATGGTTGCAGGTTTAACAAATGCTTTCATGGTGTGAATCAGTTACCTGACTTTGATTTTGGGGTAAGGTGCATTGTCACGCATGGTTTTTAGAAATTGTTCAAGAGGGGCTGGTGCTGCGACCTGAGGTGTGTTGTCAGTGGGTGGATTTTTCCAAAATCTTTCCCACGATGGAAATAATTGGTGATAAGCGCCTTCATAGGGTTCACGCTCAGTCCAGCGCATTTTATTATCGCCTATTGGCGGTTTGTTCAAGTCGGTTGCATACCAGTAACAAGGAAGCCTGCGTCTAAAATACCAGCGGCCATCAATGCGTTGATAGTTATCCCAGTAGATCATTTGCATGATGATCCACTCTTTGTCGGTTTCGTGTTCGTTCTTGGAATAGACAATGCCATGGGCGTTATCGGCATCATCAAACTCAATGATATGATTGCCTATATGGTGCGATGTTCCTGTAAACTGTAAACGCAAAGTGTCATCTAACCAACGCTTGAGGTGAGAGCGTCCCTTTAATTCTTTGGATACCTGAATGTCTTCGGCAAATAAATTGACATGTGCGTCCAGGTCACGCATATCCAGTGAAAGTGAATATTTAGCGGCTAATTGGCGAATTTCGTCGATGGACTCTAATCTATCTAAACGCTGTAAAAGGTTTGTTTGCATAAAAAAGTCGGTGGTGCGATAATTTGGGTTTAAGTATTATATTCCATTTGATTTCTCAACAATTCTCATCTTAACTGAAGTGCTATAAAAACATTATGAACCCAATTCTCCAGAGACGATTAGAATCTTTCGCCATACTCACTTTTTGTGTTTGCTGCTATTTTTACAGCGGGTTTAATTTCTGGATATTCCTTTTATGCTTTTTTTTACCAGATATCAGTATTTTGGCTTATTTTAAAAGCCCTGAGTTTGGCGGCGTTTGCTACAATTTATCACACTGTATGTTATTTCCGGTTAGTATTGGTGGTTATGGGCTGCTTGTTAGTGAATTCATATTAATACAGAGTGCTTTAATTTGGGGTGCTCATATTGCATTTGATAGAGCCATTGGTTGGGGGTTAAAGTATGCAGACAGTTTTTGTAACACCGATATGGGAAGAAAAATTTTAGCTGGAAATATAACCATTTTGCAATAATTTTTAATCTTGAATACATGAGGTATATCTAGATAGGGTGTTTTATTGCGTTAGCTCGGAGGACTTTGGCTCTTTTGTCTTCGGCATCGTGACTCCAGCCAGGTGCATGGAAAATATATTTTAATTTATCGCTCCAGGTGTTAGCACGTTTGACATCGTTCCATATTGCACGATATTCATGGGTTAAAACGTGAAGTGGATGTAACGAATCCAAATTTTTGGTTAATCCATAAACAGGTGGTTCATGGTCTTTTTCTTCGGAAAAGGAACCAAATAACCTGTCCCAAAGAATTAATACACCAGCGTGGTTACAATCCAGATAGCGAATATTGGATGCGTGATGTACGCGGTGGTGAGAAGGTGTATTGAAAATATATTCAATAGGTTTGGGGAAGCGTTTGAATAATTCTGTGTGTGTCCAAAATTGATAAAACAAATTAATACTCATCATCATAAACACCATTAGCGCGTCAAAACCTAAAAGCGGTAAGGGCATCCAAAACAAGTATTTATGAATGCGTTCACCTACACCTTGTCTGAGAGCAGTGGCATAATGCATTTTGATGGCAGAATGATGGTTGACATGACCAGCCCAAAATAGTCGAACCTGGTGATTAAGGCGATGAAACCAATAGTAAATAAAATCATCCATGAAAAATAGTAGCAGCCATGCCCACCATTGGCGTTGGATGACATCTTTCCATGGGCTTATATCATGCAGCCACATGGCTAGCGCAAAGAATAAAAATTTGGGCAATATGTCGACAAAAACTACATATAACATCATCCAAAATGATGCCTGGGTATCCTCTTTGGTATGCAAACGCAATTGATGTTTTTTCGCATAAACAAACTCAGCGATGACGGCAATCAGGAAAATAGGTACAAAAAGGTAAATTAAGTCGTCTTTGCTGAATTCAGCCAGGATTTGTTCAAAGGAAAGCATAGTAAATTCAAAATTTAACCCAGATTATGCATTAGAAATTGTAGCGAAAGCAAAAATGGCAATAAAAACAGTAGCTCGCGCAAGGAAAATAAGCACAAACATAGCAGGGCTATGGTGAGCATTATTTTTCGAGCAAGCTGGTGTTTTTGAAATCATTTTTGGATGTAGTAGGTTTCTAATGCATAATCTGGGTTTAACTGTAATCAATAGATTGTCCATGTGGAGGATTGCCTTTATTGAGAATAATGTTGATATATAAATCGACAACATCTTCTGGTGGCTTGATGGTAGCAGGGTTTTCAGCGGGGTAGGCTTGAGCACGCATGGGTGTTGCAGTAGCACCTGGGTTTACACAATTAATTTTTATATTGGATACGGCTGCAAGCTCATCAGCCCAAACCTGTACCATGCCTTCAGTAGCAAATTTTGATGCCGCATAAGCACCCCAATAAGCGCGACCTGTTTTACCTACTGATGAACTACTAAAAATAATATGAGGATTGTCAGAGCGTTCAAGGCAGGGAATTAACGTCTGAGTCAACATCATTGGTGCACTGACATTAACGTTCATAACCTGTTCCCACTGTTGAATCTCTTGTTGCTGCATAGGCGCCCGTTGCCCGAGTATACCAGCACAGTGGATAAGTACATCAAGTTTGTGATATTTATTATGGATATGTTCAACAATTCTATTACAGTCTGCTTGAGTCAGCCCGCTTAAATCCAATGGTAGTATACTGGGGACAGGAAGACCTTTTTCAACAATGGTATCATATATAACTTCAAGTTGGGCTATGTTTCTTGCCGCCAAAATAACTGTTGCGCCTCGCTTTGCACTGGCTTTGGCTATTGCGCGACCGATGCCGCTACTGGCTCCTGTCACTAAAATAACTTTATTTAATAAATCTTGATTCATATTTTGTTTTTATATAAATTGTGAAGATTGAAGAATATTTATAATTTCTAAAGGCTCTTGAATAATATAATTGGCGTTCCAAAGGTTGGGGTCATCACCATCTACTATAAACCCGTAACAAGCGGCAATACTTAATATATCAGCTGATTTGGCAGCGTCTATGTCGCGTTTATGGTCGCCGATATAGATAGCTTGTTGCGGTTGAATGTTGAGTTGGTTACATGCCAGCAACAAACCTTCTGGTGAGGGTTTGGCGTGAACAACATGGTCGGGGCAGACACAGCATCCAGCTTTTATGTTTAACTTTTCAAGTAAGGGAAAAGCATACTTGCTGGGTTTGTTGGTAACAATGCCCCATTGTAGGTGGTTGTCCTGTAAATAAGTTAACACTTTTTCCATTCCTGCAAAATAGTGGGTTTTATCGGCGATATGTTCACTGTAGAGTTCTAATAATTCAGACCATAAAACTTTAAATGCGGCGTGACTTCGAGATATGTCAAATACTTTTTCAATAATTCCAGCCGAACCATTAGTAATATAAGGAGCTAGTTGTTGTTGGGAAATACCGGGTTTTTTATGGCGTTCCAGCAATAAATTGGTGGCAATTAAAAAATCGGGCGAAGTGTCTAATAAGGTTCCGTCCAAATCAAACAGAACAGCTTTTAATGTTACAGGGTTCAAGCTACAATTTGTCAGTTTATAAATAGATACGAGCGCGCATTTTGACTGAAACCACACCATCCTCGCAAGTGACAACAAAGAAATTACTGTTTTCGAGTGGTATAGTGTCAAGTTTTACCATGTCATCCAGGGTATTTGGACTGATAAGGGATATTCTGATAGCACGAATGTTCGGTTCACAAGATGTTGCCGATGCGTTTTTTGTGGCATTCAAGATTCCCAATTTTTTTCGTAGACTCTTTGGCGAAGGCGCTTTTTCTCAATCTTTTGTACCTGTATTGTCAGATTACAGGATAAACAGCGATTCGGCAACCATTAAGCAATTTATTCAAAGAGTAGGGCAGCTATTAGGAGGTGTCCTGACTCTGTTTGTGATGTTAGTTGTGATAGGTTCATCTGTGGTTGCCTTTATTTTTGCACCTGGCTTTATTGATGAACCAGACAAATTTGACTTAACCAGTCAGATGATTAAGTTAACTTTTCCCTACCTGCTTTTTATCTCTCTGGCAGGGTTTTGTGGTTCCATACTTAACGCTTATGATCGTTTTGCTGTCCCAGCCGCAACGCCAGTTATACTGAATATTTGTTTAATCAGCGCGGCTTTAGTATCTCATCGATATTTTGAAGAACCTATATTGGCGTTGGCATGGGGAGTGTTGGTAGCTGGAGTTTTACAATTTGTATTTCAACTACCTTTTCTAAAACAGATTGATAGACTACCTACGCCCCAATTCGGTTATAAGTCGTGGTTGAAAAGTTGGAATGATAGTGGTGTTAAGCGGGTATTAAAGTTAATGACGCCAGCTATATTTGGCGTATCTGTTAGCCAAATTAATTTGTTGTTTGATACTTTGATTGCATCGTTTCTTATTAGTGGCAGTGTATCCTGGCTTTATTATTCAGACAGGCTAATAGAATTACCACTTGGTGTGTTTGGTATTGCCATAGCGACCATTATTTTGCCTAAACTCTCTCGAGCCTTTGTTAAAGACGGTGGCGGTGAATACAACCACACTATGGATTGGGCGCTAAAAATGGTATTGTTGATTGGTGTACCTGCAACCTGTGCACTGGCTGTGCTGAGTCAGCCTATTTTAAGCACTTTGTTTTTGTACGGTTCCATGACTGAAAATGATATCGCGATGGCAAGTTTAAGTTTAATTGCCTATTGTACAGGACTTATTGCCTTTATGTTAATCAAGGTACTCGCAGCTGGTTTTTATTCCCGACAAAACACTAAAACACCCGTAAAAATTGGTATTATAGCTATGGTTTCAAATATGGTACTAAACATCGTTTTTGTACTGCCACTATATTATTGGTGGGGTATAGGGCATGTGGGTTTAGCATTGGCAACCGCAGTTTCAGCCTGGATTAATGCAGGCCTACTGTATTGGTCATTACGAAAGCAAGACAGTTACCAACATACTGCTAATTGGTTGTCGTTTTTTACGGGATTATTTATCGCTATTGCAATCATGCTTGGCTTTTTAATTGTAATCAACTTTTATTGGAATCAATGGTCAGTTTGGAGCGCGTGGGAGCGCAGTTGGCATTTATTATTTATTTGTTTAGGTGGTGGCGTTATTTATAGTGCAACTGTATACTACATGAAAATTTATCATCATTAATCCAGATTGAGAGCTTTGTATAATGTCACGAGCGATGCCAAGACAAGGCAAATTTGAACGAAAAGTGGAGTTTACTGGCAGTAAATGAGCATTTTGAGCGAAAATTTAACGCTGTATTGGCGAGTGCAGTACTTATGCA
This sequence comes from Pseudomonadales bacterium, assembly GCA_965204215.1. Taxonomy (GTDB): domain Bacteria; phylum Pseudomonadota; class Gammaproteobacteria; order Pseudomonadales; family GM7GCV1; genus CBDBDZ01. The sequence continues at coordinate 1,120,865 of CBDBDZ010000013.1, forward strand.
AATCTCTCAGATTAACTTTTATTTTATATGAACAATATAGTCACAATTGAAATAGCTAATCAAGTAGCAACGGTTACACTTAACAGACCAGAAAAATTAAATGCGCTAAGCGTTTCTATGTTTGATGCTATTATTGCTACAGGCGAGCAGATAGCAGCCGACAAATCCATCCGTGCAGTTGTGCTTCGAGGAGCAGGAAAAGCCTTTTGCGCGGGGCTGGATTTAGCTAATTTTGGCGCCGATGATGGAGTAACCAGTCAATCTTTAGCAACTCGCACTCACGGCGATGCTAACCGCTGGCAAAAGGTAGCATGGGTGTGGCACGAAATGCCAGTACCTGTTATTGCAGCAGTTCATGGTGTTGCTTTTGGCGGGGGGCTGCAAATTATGATGGGTACAGATATTCGTTTTATAACCGCTGATGCCAGATTGAGTATTACTGAGGTAAGGTGGGGCTTAATTCCCGATATGAGTGGTATGGTGTTATTTCGCCATAGTGTCCGCGAGGATATTATTCGTGAATTAACCTACACGCATCGAGAATTTACTGGTGAGCAAGCTAAAGAATACGGGTTTGCTACCCATGTTTCATCGAAACCTTTTGAAGATGCCATGCAACTGGCTATGGAAATTGCATCTAAAAGCCCAAGTGCTATTGTGAAAGCCAAAAAAGTTTTTAATGAGATTGCTTATATGGACGCTAAGGATGGTTTAATGCTGGAATCTGTTGAACAAGCTGAAATTATTGGTAAGGAAAATCAACTAGAAGCTGTTTATGCCGGCATGGCAAAGCGCGATGCCAGGTTTCACGACTACCAATAGACGTTGTCTGAGATTTAAGCCCTTAACGCTTAATTAATTGAGTTTGAGGGAATGCTGCATGTGAAGGCTTTTTTGGCAGGCTTAAGCGTAAACGAGTCAATAGGTGTTTACCGTACTCATCGACAGGCTAAAACTGATGTTTTTGATTGTATTCAACGATTCCATAATCCTGGAAAGCGCAAAATTATCAACCGACAGGCTTGTCATGTATAATCCTGTTTTTAACTCTCCGCTAATTCGGGAGAGAACCCTCTATCGGTATCGGTATAATGTAAGGAAGATGGATGGGAATATGGTATTTGATGGAGTATTGAGAGGGATGCTGGTTTAATTACCATTTTCTATATATATTGTGTTTGACAATTACAGTGTTGTTTTAATGGTTTTGGTGCTTTAGATAATCAAGAAAAGATAAACTTTGTATTGGCTGCTCAAGTAATGAACAAACCAATGGTATTTTGTAGTTTTGCTTTTTCGTTTTAGAGGTTGGTGTTTGAACAGCTTCTTGGGTGACCACTGTCATACTATTAATTGAGGCTGCCGCTATAAGCAATAAATCGTTAAAATCACATCCACTACTACTGTATTTGTCGTCTCTTACCTCAAGTATAGTTAAGGATACATTATATGCTTTTTGAAGAACCTGGTTATTGACATTAATCACTGCAATGCCTTTATCTTTAAGCCACTGATGACAGTCAGGGCTTACCTTTTCTACTTCCTCAAAGTTTTCTTTGACCATCCCAATAGTATTGTTAGCAATTTGCTCTTCACTCAACCATTCCCATAACTTATCAAATATAGGCAATTCAATAGGGTGGTTATCCCAACCATAAATTATAGCGGATGCATCAATTAATATATTCAAAAGGCTTTTTGTAATTTTTTTATATCGGTGATTTTTAAACCATCCAGATAGTTACTAGTTTTTCTTAGCGTTGCTAGACCCGCATAATGTGCATTTAATACTGTACGGACATAGTTATCACCAAAAATATTTAAAGGCTCTCTATACCTATAGGAACGAGGAATAGGTTCCTGTTGCTCTTGCGTAGATTCCGCTAGCCTTCTTTGACTCTGTTTTAGCTGTCTGTAATTGTTATAGTCTGGTTGATTAACTAAGCCCATTTGTAGTAAAGAAATAACTATAACTTCAACACTAATACCTAATTGCTTCGCAAGTGAACCATATTCCTCATCGTAAAGATGGGGGGGGGGTACAACAATGTTTGGTAGTAAATTGCTTGGTAATAAGCATTTCGCAGCAAAATTATTGGCTTCTCTTTCGTGTTGAGTTATGTTGTCATAATGTAGTTGTGTTTCGTCATCTATGCAATGACCTTCGTGCAACAATAAATGTCCCAGTTCGTGGAACAAGGTGAATGTTTGCATTTGAAGAGAGGTTTTTTTGACAAAGATAATGGGTGTTTTGGTATGTGCGATTGAAAAACCAACAGCATTATTGTCACTCAACTGCCATTTACCAGCATAACCCATACTTTGAAAAACCATGATACCTTTGGACTCGAGTATTGACCTGTAGTCCTTATAACTATACCTTTGGTTATAATTCAAACCTAGCCATTCTCTTACGCTTTGGGCTTTTTCATCAATGTTGCCTAAAAGTTTTGGAGGTGTAAAGGGGAGAATGTCTTCATCTAATTCATCCATTAATTCTAGGTAAAGGTCTCTGTGTTGTTCTACTCGCCGAATAATATTAATTAGTTGACGGCTCATACCTACAGATTGATTAGTTAATGAACGAAAGGCTGGAGATTGAATTTTTTCTGTCTGTGGGGTTTCGGGTTGCAGAAAAAATAATGGAGAATATCCAAAATAGCCAGCAACTGTTTTGAGTTGAGAGTAAGTCAAGCTCCCATTGTTTAGAGATTCCTCTTTTATGCTTTTGGTAACAGCTAAATCAGCAATTGTCATTGACAATTGATCGCAACACCAGCGAATACGTTCTGGGTTGATATTGCTGATAAGATTCATATCGATATTATACACTTTTAGCTTTTATAATCACCTACCAGATTGATACGGATCATAACAAAATGTGCACCACATAACCATATAATAAAACAACTCGCTTTTATTATATCGCACAAGGAAGTGCCACCGACGAGCGATAGCTCGATCGCTAATCATTGAAATACAAGAAAATTCGCATATTTTTTGTGCAGAGTTGGATTTAGCTAATTTTGGCGCCGATGATGGAGTAACCAGTCAATCTTTAGCAACTCGCACTCACGGCGATGCTAACCGCTGGCAAAAGGCAGCATGGGTGTGGCACGAAATGCCAGTACCTGTTATTGTAGCAGTTCATGGTGTTGCTTTTGGCGGGGCTACAAATTATGATGGGTACAGATATTCGTTTTATAACTGCTGATGCCAGGTTTCACGACTACCGATAGACGTTGTCTGAGATTTAAGCCCTTAACGCTTAATTAATTGAGTTTGAGGGAATGCTGCATGCCAGCCAAACCAAAAAGCTCTGTGGTAGGGCAACCTGTTGAGTTTCGGCCAGATTCACAGTGCTTACAACTAATCCAAAAAAGATAGCAACCAGTTTTTTAAGCCAACAGTTTGGCACAGGGAGTGTATTTTTCATAAAGTGTTATTACAATAGTCAATCTACTTATTAAATCGGCATGAAAATACCGAACTAATATGTGGTACAAGGAGATGTCATCGGCGAGCGATATTTTATTGCCAGGTTGATTAGTAGATTATTTTTAGAGTTATTTGGTTCATTCATTTTGAATGATTAAGGGGGCTTATTGTCGAATAAATATGATTTATTTTAATAAAATAACAGTGCCGTTTGCAGTTTTGATTGCATGTGCTCTATGTTCAAGTACCATGGCTAATGACAGTGTTTTAACCAAAATTCACAATAAAATTATCAAGCGTTACGCTAATATTGAACATGTTGAAGCTGCTAATTTGGAACAGTGGAACGCTGATGATGTAGTTATTTTTGATGTCAGAGAAAAAAGCGAGTACGACGTCAGCCATATAGATGGAGCAATACAGGTAGAGCCTGATATTAATTCCGATAGTTTTATTGAGGAATACAGTGATTTACTACGGGGTAAAACAGTGGTATTTTATTGCTCGGTAGGCAGGCGCTCGTCCGGTTTACTTTCAAGAATAGCACCACAACTTAAGCAACAGGGTATAGAGCAATCTTATAATCTGACAGGTGGTATATTCCGCTGGCACAATGAAGATAGAGCAGTATTTAAAGGCGGAAATAGTACGCCTTATATTCACCCTTATAATTTCTATTGGGGTAGATTAATTGAGGATAAGAAAGCAATCAAGTACAAATAAATCCGGTTTTTAAATGGATGACATCGCTATTTTTTGGTTTCGACAAGATTTAACCTAGATTCCGCAGTTGAACGCTAATTTCACTTCTAAGAGTTTGAATGTTATTGATAAACGCTTATTCTTCGATTCACTTCATAAGTGAATTACAAACCGCTACCTGGCTTTATCCGCTTTTAAAAGCATTAGTTAATTGATAGGTTAAATCATCGGTACGCTGCATATCCATTACATCAACACCGTATTTGATATCATTCTCATCCTGGTAGACATAGGTTCCAAATAACTTGTCCCAAAAGACAAAAATATTACCGTAATTGCTATCGGTCCAGGGGGCTTCAAAGTGGTGATGAAATTTATGTACCTTGGGCGTGACAATGACATAACTTAACACTTTATCAACTTTTGCTGGCAACTGAATATTGGCGTGAGTGAAATAGGTGCAAAATACGGTAATTAGACGGTAGTAGCCATAATACTCAAGTGGAATAGCCATAATTAAAATGGCAATTAGCGAAAAAATTTCGCGAAAAATATAGTCAACAGGATGATGCCGCGTACCAGTGGTCGCATCTACATGAGTGTCGCTGTGATGTGTCTGGTGAAATCGCCAAAGAATTGGTACTTGATGCAGCAGGTAATGAACCAGATACTGGGCTACAAAATCCAGTATTAGTAACGCTATTAAAAATTCAACCCAATAACCAAGTGGTAATGTTTCAAACAGATTAAACCCCAGAATGCCTGAATACTGTATTAAATTGACGAGCAGCAAGGCAAAAAGGCTATTGATTATCATGGTAGATGCAAGTAGTGCAGCGTTGGTACGAAAATGGCTCCAGCGGTTATATTGCATATTACGCATGGGAATAACAAATTCAAATAAGGTGGCTAATAACAAACAGGCGACTAACCAATAAAACTTAAATTCAATAGGCATAATCTAGGTTAAATATATTCTACTTTTTCAATTTCGTATCCAATGTCACCAGTAGGAGTTTTGACATTGATATCGTCACCTTCAAATTTACCGATTAAAGCCCGACCCATAGGCGAAGAAATAGAAATTTTACTGTTTTTAACGTCTGCCTCGTCATCGCCTACCAGCTTGTAAGTGCTGCTTTCGTCGGTTTCCAGGTTGAGAATGGTTACGGTCGTACCAAAAATGACCTTGTCTGAAACAGGGATTGCTTTGATATCAATAATTTGAGCATGGCTTAATTTGCCTTCAATATCTTGTATTCGCCCTTCGATAAAACTTTGTTGTTCACGAGCTGCATGGTATTCGGCATTTTCTTTTAAATCGCCATGTTCACGAGCTTCGGCAATGGCTTTGACTACAGTCGGGCGAGCTTCACGTTTTAAATGTTCTAGTTCAGTGCGCAAAGCTTCTGCGCCCTCAAGTGTCATCGGAAACTTGTTCATATTAGTCTGACATTGTTTTAATAGTAGACTGATACTTTATGTTATCTCAACTGTTGATGCAAGTTTTGTAAACAGCGGACATTAATGTTGCTTTCACTTTGCAGTGTTTCACTGATTGCCATACACACAGCCAGTCCGCCGGCAAGAGTCGTTGTGTAGTAGACACGATGAATTTCTGCGCTGGAACGAATCGTGGCGGAATCTTCAATCGACTGCCTGCCTTCGCTGGTATTGATAATTAAATTGATTTTACCATCTATAATCCAATCGACAATATTGGGTCTTTGCCCGGATGTAACTTTGTTAGCAACGGTTACAGGAATGCCAGCAGCCTCAATCACTTTGGCGGTGCCTTCGGTGGCAATGAGAGAGTAATTAAGTTGGTGCAAATTTTTAGCAATTGCCACCACTTCAATCTTGTCACGCTCGCGAACACTCAACAGGGCAGTACCTGCAAGAGGTATTTCGTCATTGGCGGCAAGTTGGGTTTTTGAGTAGGCTTCGGAAAAATTACAGCCTATTCCCATGACCTCGCCAGTAGACTTCATTTCCGGACCTAAAATAGGATCAATTCCCGGAAATTTATTAAAGGGAAACACCGCTTCTTTGACAAAATAATCTGGAGGAATAATTTCTTCTGTGAAGCCTTGTTCTTTCAGGCTGATTCCCGCCATGCACTTGGCTGCAATTTGCGCCAGAGAGCGGCCAATAGCCTTGGATACAAAAGGTACAGTACGCGATGCGCGTGGGTTAACTTCTATGACATAGACTTTGTTATCCTGCCAGACTAACTGCATATTAATTAAGCCGACGACTTTTAATTTTATTGCCATCTGCTTAATAATTTCACGCATCTCATCCTGTACATGCTCGGGCAGATTATAAGGTGGTAGCGAGCAAGCCGAGTCGCCTGAGTGTATTCCTGCCTGTTCAATATGTTGCATAATACCACCGACCACGACATCTTTTCCATCGCAGACCGCATCAATGTCAATTTCAATGGCAGCGTTTAAAAAGCGGTCAAGCAACACAGGTGAGCTATCGCTGACTTTAACTGCAGTTTTGATATAGTTAGTTAATTCATCATCATTGTAGACAGTTTCCATAGCCCGACCACCTAACACATAAGAAGGGCGAACCATTAACGGATAACCAATGCGCTGCGCAGCATTTATTGCCGCTTCTTCAGAGTAAACCGTTTCGTTAGGAGCTTGTAATAATTTCAATTCGGTCATTACCTGCTGAAAGCGTTCACGGTCTTCGGCCTGATCGATAGAATTTGGTGACGTACCTAGTATTTTAACGCCTTCTGCTTCCAGTGCCAGTGCTAATTTTAGTGGTGTTTGGCCGCCAAATTGAACAATAACACCTTCGGGTTGTTCAATGCGAACAATTTCCAAAACATCTTCCAAAGTAACCGCTTCAAAATAGAGTCTGTCGGAAACATCGTAATCGGTTGAAACTGTTTCAGGATTGCAGTTGACCATAATGGTTTCGTAGCCGATTTCAGCCATTGCCATGGATGCGTGGACACAGCAATAATCAAACTCTATACCTTGACCAATTCGGTTGGGTCCGCCGCCTAATACTAATACTTTAGGTTTGGCTGTTACTTGTGCCTCACAAAAATGCTCATAGGTTGAGTACATATAAGCCGTTGATGAGGAAAATTCTGCAGCACAGGTGTCAACACGTTTATAAACGGGGTATACTTTTAAACTACGGCGTTTGTTGCGCACATCGCCCTCACTGCAATCCAGCAGTTGAGCTATGCGTTTATCGGAAAAACCATCAGCTTTGCACTGGTGCAATAATTCTGCATTAAAATCATTAAGTTGCATAGCGCCAATGGCCTGTTCAGTTTTGATTAGGTCTTCAATTTGACTCAAATACCAAGGGTCGATATTGGTAAGTTGGTGTATTCTCTCTAAAGAAAAGCCATAGCGAAACGCATCACCAATATGCCATAAGCGTTTATCGCCAGGAATGCTTAACTCTTGTTGCAGCTTGCTTTCAATTTCATTATCGCCTAAATTGGTGACAGGGTCTAAGCCACAGTAACCTGTTTCTAATCCGCGTAAAGCTTTTTGCAGAGATTCTTTAAAACACCTGCCAATGGCCATCACTTCACCAACCGATTTCATTTGAGTGGTTAAACGTGAGTCGGCGTTATTATATTTTTCAAATGCAAAGCGCGGTATTTTGGTAACCACATAGTCAATACTTGGTTCGAATGAGCTGGGTGTTAAACCACCTGTTATTTCGTTTCGCAATTCATCCAGGGTAAAGCCCACAGCCAGTTTTGCAGCCACTTTGGCAATGGGAAAACCTGTGGCTTTGGATGCCAGGGCAGAAGAGCGTGATACTCTGGGATTCATTTCAATGACAACCAATCTGCCGTCAGCAGGATTGACCGCAAATTGGACATTAGAACCACCGGTTTCAATGCCGATTTCGCGCAATATCTTAATTGAAGCATTGCGCATTAACTGGTATTCTTTATCCGTTAGTGTTTGTGCTGGAGCAACGGTGATGGAGTCGCCTGTATGAATGCCCATCGGATCAAAATTTTCAATGGAGCAGACGATAATACAATTATCATTTCTGTCGCGTACCACTTCCATTTCGTACTCTTTCCAACCGATTAGAGACTCGTCAATTAGTAATTCATTAGTAGGGGACAAGTCTAATCCTCTAAGGCAAATAGTTTCAAATTCTTCTTTGTTATAGGCAATGCCACCGCCTGAACCACCCATAGTAAAGGAAGGACGAATAATGCAGGGGAAGCCAAATATATCAGCAACTTTACGCGCTTCATCCAAACTGTGGGCAATACGCGCACGTGGTGTCTCAAGACCAATGGCTTTCATGGCTTTGTCAAAGCGATTACGGTCTTCGGCTTTGTCAATTGCATCTTCTTTAGCGCCAATTAGCTCTACATTATATTTGTCAAGAATACCTTTACGCGCTAAATCCAGGGTGCAATTTAGTGCGGTTTGACCACCCATTGTTGGCAAAATGGCATCGGGCTTTTCAGTTTCGATAATTCTGGCAACTGTACGCCATTCCACAGGTTCAATATAGGTAGCATCTGCCATCAATGGGTCGGTCATGATAGTGGCAGGGTTGGAGTTGACTAAAATAATACGGTAGCCTTCTTTTTTTAAAGCGCTGCAAGCCTGTACACCTGAATAATCAAATTCGCAAGCTTGTCCAATCACAATAGGTCCAGCACCAATAATCATGATAGATTTCAGGTCGGTGCGCTTAGGCATTGTTACCTCTTTTATAACGTTGAATAAGTTTAATAAAGTGGTCAAATAATGGAGCTATATCATGTGGTCCTGGGCTAGCCTCAGGGTGCCCTTGAAAACCAAAAGCAGGACAATCATTTCTTTCAATGCCTTGTAAAGATTGGTCAAATAAAGAACGGTGAGTAATTCTCAAACATTCAGGCAATGTGATTTCATCTACCTCAAAGCCATGATTTTGGCTGGTAATGTATACCAACGAACTTTTAATATCCTGTACAGGGTGATTAGCTCCGTGATGTCCAAATTTCATTTTTTTGGTGACAGCACCTGATGCCAGTCCCAATAATTGATGACCTAAACATATCCCAAATATTGGAATATGACTTTTTAATAACTGTTTTATTGCAGTAATTGCATAGTCGCAGGGTTCGGGGTCACCAGGTCCGTTTGACAAAAAAATGCCATCAGGCTTCATAGCAAGTACAGTGGAGGCCTCGGTTATGGCAGGGACTACGTGAACGTCACAACCGCGTTCTACTAATATTCTTAAAATATTGCGTTTAACGCCAAAGTCATAAGCAACGACTTTGTATTGCTTGTCTTTGGGTTGTTCGGATGGTTGAGAGTTCAATGACCAAAGACCATTCTGCCAATGGTAGGGTGTATCAGTGGTAACTTCTTTGGCTAAATCCAGTCCTTTTAATCCGCTAAAATTCAGTGCATATTCCAATGCTTGTTTAGAAACAGCATCAAATTCAGTATTCAAGCTATTTGATGTGATAATACAGCCCCTTTGAGAACCTTTATCACGCAGAGTAGCAGTTAAGTGTCGAGTATCAATGCCCGCTATTGCAACAATATTGCGTTGTTTTAAATAAGTGGATAAATCCGTTTCACTGCGAAAATTACTGTGTAGCTTTGGATAGTCTTTAATAACTAATCCTGATGCCCAGATAGAACTCGATTCTTCATCTTCTGAATTAACTCCAGTATTACCAATATGCGGGTAAGTAAGAGTAACCAGTTGTTTGCAGTAAGAGGGGTCAGTTAAAATTTCCTGATAACCTGTCATTGATGTATTAAATACCACCTCCCCAACACTATATCCTTCAGAACCAATACTAAAACCTTTAAATATTTGCCCATCTTCCAGTACCAGCAATGCGTTTTGAATTTTTCTCTCTAGGGTCAATTATTACTCGTTGAATGATTGTTAACCGTAATTAAATAAAACTCAAAAATTACGGCAAATGCATATATATAGTGGGTATTTTAACTCATCCCTACTATATATGTCTATATCAATAAGTTGTATTCGCGTCTAAATGAATAACTTTTGTGTTGGATGCAATGTCGTGCCATGTACGTTTTTGACTATCAAATAACATCCATAGGTAGCCAGCACCAAATAGAGTTAATGATAAAGTAGCCACCAGGCAACGGATTAATAATTGATTAATAGTAGGTGGTGAATGAGTGATGGATTGAATTTGAATGCGCCATGCCAGCATTCCTATAGTCTGTTTTTTATAAAACCAAAAGCCTATATAAAAGCCTGACCAACTGCCAATAAGCAAGGGCAAGAGCAACCACTGCGGAATGGTTGATTGAAAGTCTTGTGTAAATTCAAAACCCACTAAATAAGCGCCCCCCATCGTCAATGCCACAACGCCACATGATATGCCAAATAATGGGAATATATCATAAACCAGGGCAGCTAATCTGCGCCATAAGCTGGCAGGCCTGATCATGTTTTAGCCAAGGATTCCCACGCGGACGGTTGGGTATGACAATTATAAACCATAGTCGTCAACCCAAGGTAAATGAGTGGCATAGTAAAAAGTGGTGCGGGTAAATCCTCATTTGCCATTGTGAAACGATATGACGGTTTCAAGGTAATCAGTTTCCAGACAACCGGTTTAATCATTGAATGAATCCTGTTTAATATCTGGCAAGGACAATAATGAATTAACAACTTGATAAGCAGCTCTGGTCGGCGTGATTTTACCCGTGGCAACATCACTGGACAGTTGTGATTTTAAAGCGGTAATATTGGTATTTATTCGTTGTTCCAATAATTCTGTAATTAAACGCTCAAACCACTGCACTTTTTGCTGGGTGCGCTTACTTGCTAATTGCTCGCCAAATATGTCTCGATAGTTTTGCAGCATTTCCCAAATGGCTTCAATATTGTACTTCTTCAATGCTGAACAGGTCAGCACTGGTGGTTTCCAGGAGTTTTCGTGGTGCAGTAGTTGAATAGCGTTTTGATAATGATTTTGGGTATCCAGTGCCATTTTTTGGCTGTCGCCATCAGCTTTGTTAATAATGAGTGCGTCGGCCAATTCGATAATACCTTTCTTAATGCCTTGAATTTCATCACCTGCATTGGGCAGCATTAATACCATGAAAAAATCGACCATTGATGCAACACAATATTCGCTTTGCCCAACACCTACGGTTTCGACTAAAATCACATCAAAGCCTGCGGCTTCGCACAGCAATAAGGTTTCGCGTGTTTTGCGTGCTACACCACCCAAAGTTCCCGATGAAGGGGATGGTCTGATAAAGGCATTGGAGTGTTTGCTAAGTGCTTGCATTCGTATTTTATCACCTAAAATAGAACCACCAGCCACAGGTGAGCTTGGGTCTACAGCTAACACGGCGATTTTTTGGCCTAAGTCGATTAAATACTGCCCAAAACTATCAATAAAGGTGGATTTTCCAACACCAGGGATTCCAGTAATACCAATGCGAATGCTATTGCCAGTGTTTGGCATTAACGCTTGCAATAGTTGTTGAGATTGTTGAATATCGGCTTCTTTAGCACTTTCTATAAGAGTAATTGCCTTGGCTAAAGCGCGTCGTTCACCATTTTTGATGGATTCAGCAAGGCAGTCAATCATGAGGTTTGAGAGTTGGGTGAAAAAATTTGGGCTGATACAGTATTGTCATGAGAACAACACCTAAGGTCAACACTCGGCTGATGATAAAACAGTAAAAACTCATCCACAGTGCGGCATTGCCTAAATCCTGAAACAGCCACCAAACAGGAAAATAAAAAATCAACGTCGAACACAGCATGGCATTTTGCATGGACGCGGTAAAACCACAACCGATAAAAATACCATCGAGTAGATAGCTCCACACGGCTATGCATGGTAATAAAATTAGCCAAAAGTAGTATTTATTTATTTCTACAACAACTGCTGGAATATCGGTAAACATAGCAATAATCCAACTTTGTCCTGACCACCAGGTCATACTAACAGCTACTGCCGTAATAAATGCCAATTGTGAACTGCGCCAGCAAGCCTGTTTGAAAAGTTTCATATTTTTTGCGCCCCATTGTTCGCCGCAAAGCGTTTCAGCCGCATAGGTAAAACCATCAAGTATATAGGCAGTTAAGGCAATTAAACTGATTAATACAGCATTTGCCGCCGCAATATCACTACTTAAAAAAGTACCCTGGCTGGTAAAAAACATAAAGACGCTAAGCAGGCAAAGCGTTCTGACAAATAACTGCCTTGAACTGATTAACATGGGTTTGAGCATATTAAATTGTAGCACTATAAAAAGCTCCTTTGCAGTGGGGCGTATTTTGTGGTGGGCCAGGATGATATATACTGCAATCATCAAAGCGCTGTATTCAGCAATGAGTGTTGCTGTGGCTGCTCCACGCACATGCATGTCAAAGATTACAATCAATACATAGTCTAAAATGATATTGATGACATTTAAACTGACAAGTACCGTCATAGCTGCTTTGGTATGTTGTTTTCCTATAAGCCAGCCTGTAATGCTGTACAAAAGCAGGGCAGGAACAGCACCCCATATACGAATATTGCTGTATTCAAGAGCCAATGTAGCAATAGGGCTATTGTGTGGTGTTAGCCAGCGTATGGCTAATTCAGAAAATAGAGGGTAGAGCAATAGTAATAATGCAGCGCAAATCATTCCAATGGATAGTGACTGAAGCAAGACATTATTCATACTTTGGAGGTTGTTTTCACCTTTAGCTCTGGCAGTAAATCCCGTTGTGCCCATGCGCAAAAAACCGAATGACCAAAACAATAAGCTCATAAAGTGTGCGCCAAGTGCAACGGAACTTAAATATTTGGAATTGTTTAAATGTCCAAGAATTGCAGTGTCGATGATACCTAATAGTGGAATACTGATATTGGCAAGTAGCATTGGGAAGGCAATGCTGGTGATTTTCCTATAGCTGATCATATAAGTTTGATTGGCTAGCCTTGATTGACAAATTTGCCTGCCCTTGCTTCTTCTATCATGGTTTCATTGCGTTTACTTGGCCAGCGTTTGTTGTGATTTATTAAATATTCAATAGCTTCTTCACGCCGGCCTTGATGAATCAGGGTATTAATGAGATTGCTTAAAGGGTCGATAAGTCGCGGTTGTACTTCAACACTTTTTTTAAGTGGTTCAATAGCATCATTCCAGCGTGATTGAGTGATACGAAGCACTCCGAGTAAGTGATTGGCGTGGTAACTATCAGGATTATTATTTAAGACCATGGAGATAAAGTTTTGTGCTTGTTGTTGGTTTAGGGTTTGCGTATTGGCTTTATGAAACAAATGTCCTGAAATGAATGTTTCTATAAACGAATTATTCCAATAATTATTGAAGGGTAAATGTGAGTATTGCTTATAGAGTTTATTAAAAAACTCCCAAAGCTCTGGCGCATCCACCCATTCGTTAGAATTTTTGGGCAAATCTGTTCTTACTTTGCGAAAAATACCGTTGTCTTCATAACCGAAAGGGGTGTTGAGGGCTTGAAAATAATAAGTTGGTCGCCCTGATTGAACAATATGATTGGCAAATATTGCAGGACGATATTGTATTGGTGTATCAATATCAAACAGCCGATTACCCAGAATTAATGATTGAGTGTTATAGACTCTTACATCGGGTCTGACATTTTCCACATAATGCAAATAAATAATAGGCAAGTGAGTGTCATCAAATACAAACAAATCTGCATTGGGTTCGAGTTGATTGAGAATATGCAGGGCTGCTTCATGCGCCAGCCTATCCTTAGAACGGTCATTTAATGGATAGTGCTGAAATAACATATAAACCACAACACCAGCAGAACCATATTTCACTAATTGATGTAACCATTCGATATTAACAGCTAAATGAATTAAGTAAGATACTCCGAAAGCGAAGAAAATGGCTGCTATTGACCATGATAATAACGGGTAAACACTAAATACAGCCTGAAAAGTAGGCTCAAAGCTAAAGTTTAGTATAAAGGTTAAAACAACTGTAGTTGACAGTAATGCCCAGAAAAGTGCAAGTAATATATCAAATGAGCGATTGCGATAACAGGTTACTATTGATCCTGATATACCGATTAGTGCAATGCCAAAACCAATAATAGTCAATTGCTGTTTGGCTTGGTCCAAAAGCCACCATAAATAGTAAATTTTATGTTGTGCTCCTCCTGATGAATCAACACCTGCGTAACCGCTGCGACTAATATATATTAAAAAGCGTTTCCAATTATCGAGTGCGCCGTAAAAATTGATGTTTTCAAACTGTAAAGAGCGCAGCCACAAATACAAATATGGTAACAAAGATAACAGCATGACGGCTATACTTAAAAATACAATTTTATAACTTAACCAGTTTTTAAAAGCTTCCCATTTAGCCACCATTGTACCAATAAATACTATAGCTAATGTTGGTGCAAAAAGCATAGTGAGTGGCCAGTGAGTACAGACACCAAGAGTAAATAGAACAATGGTTAATAGCCAGTCTTTTAATTGTAGTGTTTGCCGAAAACGAAGCATGAATAAGAAACTGCTCAAACTCAGCAATAAATTGAGAGTGTAGACCTCCTGGATAATCGACTGCGACCAAAAGGCTTTTGAAAAAGCCAGGGCGAATCCGCCAAGTAAAGCGCTTGTTTTATCAAGCGACAATTGTATCAATATAAGGTACAACACAGCACAACAACCTGCGCCGGTTAATGCGCTGAAAATATTTAAACCCAGGGGCGTAGAAATAAAAGGCAGGTGAGCAAATGGCACACATAAAAGGCTGTACAAAGGATAGCCTGGCGGGTGGCCAATGCCTGCACTGGCACAAACCAGATTAAATAGTCCTGAATCTTCAAGAGTTACAACACTGGGCAGACATAAATAATAAATGATAAAACACAACAAAAAGCATAATAAGCTCAGGTGCTTATCTTTAATTGTCATGGAGCTAAACGCTGAATCTCCCACTGACCATTATCGAGTTTATATTGAAAGCGATCGTGTAGTCTATCGGCTTGCCCCTGCCAAAATTCAAAACTGGTGGGTTTTACTAAATAACCACCCCAATCTTCGGGTAACTCAATATTTGTGCCCTGATATAAATTTTGATAATAGTCTATTTTCTGCTCTAAATACAGGCGGCTATCAACTGTCTGGCTTTGTCTTGAAGCACAGGCGGTGATTTGACTGCCTCGAGGCCGTGATTGAAAATAATTTTCTACAGCGTTTTTGGGTAGCGCTTGTGCAATGCCTTTGACTCTTACTTGACGTTCCTGAATTAACCAATGAAATAATAAACTGGTTTTTGGGTTTTGTGATAGCTCTCTGCCTTTTTGACTACAGGTATTAGTAAAGAACCGAAAACCATCATTATCCGCACCTTTTAACAACACGGTGCGTATATTTGGCGCACCAGTACTGTCAACAGTAGCGATGCTCATAGCATTGGCATACAATGGGTCTTGTTCAAGCGCTTCTACAAGCCATTTTTCAAATTGATTAAAAGGGCAACTGTCAAGGTCGCGGCGATGTAGTGCATACTTGCCATAGTTTTGCCTGATATGATCAATTTTCATGTGATTTTACCTGTGGTACGAACTCGTTTACTGCCAGCGATAACAGGTTTTTTAACAGAACGTTGTTTAACGTCATTATCAATGCTGTTTTTTAGTGCGATTAATAAACCGGTAATAATAAAAGCTCCAGGAGGAAGAATTGCCAGTAAAAAGGTTTGATCGGCATTAAATAACTCAATGCGCAGCGACCTTCCCCATGTACCTAATAATAATTCCATTTCATTAAATAAGGTACCATTGCCCAGAGCTTCTCGAATTGCGCCTAACAATATCAGTACCAGCATAAAACCCAGCCCCATCATCAAGCCATCAAATGCTGAGGCTAGCACATTGTTTTTGCTGGCAAAAGCTTCAGCTCTTCCTAAAATAGCACAGTTGGTGACAATGAGAGGTATAAAAATGCCGAGAATTTGATATAGCTCGTAAGTGTAGGCATTCATCAGCAATTCCGCGCAAGTGGTGAATGTTGCAATAATCATAACAAATACAGGCAGTCGAATCGCATTACTGACATGATGGCGAATCAGAGACACGCTGACGTTAGAGCCAATCAATACGCATAGCGTGGCAATCCCCAGTCCCAAAGCATTAACAACAGAACCACTGACAGCCAAAAGAGGACATAATCCAAGCAACTGGACCAGAGCAGGGTTTTTAACCCATAGACCTTCATTGACAATGGTTTTGTAAGCATTGTTAACAGCTATAGCTTCATCTTTAATAGTTGTTTCATTGGTGGCAGATATATTCATTGGTTTGTCGAGGTGTTTTGTTCAATTTGATGAATCCATTGCAGCTTTTTTGTATGGAATAATTCCAGGGTTTGTTTGGTACGCTTAACCACTGCACGTGGTGTAATAGTAGCACCTGTAAAGGCGTCAAATACGCCGCCATCTTTTTTAACTGCCCACATTTCTGCAGGCAAATTATTAAAGCCTTTGTTATTAAAACCAAGTACCCATGGGCTTTTTTTAAGGCTGACTTTATCGCCAAGTCCAGGTGTTTCTTTATGTGCGGTAATTCTCAATCCCGTTATATTACCTTGTGTGTCAATGCCTATTAACATATTGATATTGCCGTTGTAGCCATCGGGGGCAGTAGTCGATAGTACAATGGCTTGAAACTTATTGCCTAAGGTTGCGTAATAGGCACTGCCAGACTGGGTGTTTAAAAGGTTTTGCGTCTCCACGCTTAACGTTAAAGTAGATGCCAGTAAATCATTATCATAATGAACTGAACTCATTAATTCAGCTAAGGTTTTGATTTCCACTTCGCGTTGAACCTTTTGAATTTGCTCACGAGTTAAATTGTAAGTTGTGGCTAAAACAAAGGCAGTAACTACAGAAAAAATGCTAAGTAATAACATATTGTTGTATATGGAGCGATATATTGACATGGCCTATTGAACATTCATAATATTGCGTGTTTTTTTCGTATTGTGACCATAACTTCGCGGTTGAGTGTAATAATCAATAAAGGGTGCAGAAAAATTCATCAATAAAACAGCAAAAGCCAGTCCATCAGGGTATTGCCCCCAAATTCTAATAATATAGGTAATTAGTCCAACACCAACACCAAAAACGAATCTGCCACTATTACTGGTAGCACCAGATACTGGATCGGTTATAATGAAAAAAGCTCCGAGCATGGTAGCCCCATTTAGCAAGTGAAAGGTAATGGAACCATGACTGTCAGAACCCCCATCGTTATAACCAAACATGGCGCAAATGGACAGGGCCAGCAACATACCTACTGGAGCATGCCATGTAAGAATGCGCTTGTATAAAAGTACAATACCACCTGATAGAAAAGCGATGTTAACCCACTCACTTCCTACAGTAGCAAATTTGGCGTTAGCAAATAACGGCTGTTGATAAATTTGTTCCAGGGTTAAAGTATTATTGTGTTTAATAATATCCAGCGCGGTTGCTCCGCTGTAGCCATCGGGTAAATAAAGACTGTACTCTTTAAGGTTTAATACAATAGCGATGGAATCCATAATGGAAAGCTGTGGTAATTGTTGTAATGATAGTGCTTGAGGCCAAATTGTTAATTGAGCAGGAAAGGATATTAATAAAACAACGTAGCCCACCATAGCAGGATTGAAAGGGTTATTGCCAAGCCCACCAAATAATTGTTTGCCAATAACAATGGCAAAAAACATTCCAATGAGTAAAATCCACCAAGGGCTATAGGGTGGTACAGTAAGTGCTAACAATAATGCGCTAAGAATAGCACTGTAATCATTTAAATAGTATGCAATAGTCCTGCCACGCAATTTGGCGATAGAACCTTCTAATAGCAAACCAAAGCTAATGGCTAAAGTACAATTGAGAAGCGTTCCCCAACCATAAAATAGCGTTAACAATAAAATAGCAGGAATTAAAGCGAAACAAACCCAGCGCATAACCGCTTGAGTACTATTACCAGAAATGCTGTGAGGAGAAGAAAGCCTTAATAATTTCATCTTGCTAGTTTGCGGTCAAGGCGGTTCTGCGCTCAAGTAGTTTATTTAAACGTGCTTGAGTATTGTTTAATTTTGCTTGAAGCGCAGCAATTTTTTCAGGTGGTGTTTCACTGCTTTCAATAACAGTGCGGTAAGATGCAATTCGCTCTTCCAGTGTGATCTGTTGTCTGTCTAATTTAGCAGCTTCTTCGGCAGGATTGCTCTTACTGGTTTTAATTTTATTAATGGTCTGTTGTAGTGCATCGCTATTTTGTTTTTTAAGTTTGGCTTCTTGTTGGCGTTTTTGACGGCGTTGCTCTTTTTCTAATTGCTGCTGTTCAAGACGTAATTTTCGAGCCTCAAAGCGTTGACGAGCCTTGTCCGATTCAATTTTTTCTGCAGCATTGGCGCGAATGTTCGCTTTGGAGGCGCGATAGTATTGCACAAGAGGAATATGGCTGGGGCAAACATAAGAGCATGCGCCGCATTCTATGCAGTCAAACAAATTGTGTTGTTGTAACTGAGTTTCATTTTGATGTTGGGCATGCCAAAGTAATTGTTGAGGTAATAGCGATGCAGGGCAAACTTCAGCGCAGTGACCGCAGCGAATGCAGGGTAATGCTGGCTTGGGTAGGGCTAATTCTTGCTCGCTGGGTACCAATAAGCAGTTGGTGGTTTTGACGACGGGAGCCTCAAGTGCTTCAATTGTAAAACCCATCATTGGCCCGCCAATAATGATTCTTGTCAGTGGATTATTTGCATATTCAAATCCACAATACTCAAGTATGGACTGAATTGGCGTTCCCAAAGCAACTTCAAAATTAGCATTGACATGTAATTTTTTGCCAACGGCTGTAGTAATGCGACTGATTAGCGGTATACCTTCAATAATGGCATCGTAAACTGCCTTGGTAGTACCAACATTTTGCATAACAATTCCATGGTCAACAGGTAATTTCCCGGAAGCTATTTCGGTACCCGTGAGTATCTGAATTAATTGTTTTTCCCCACCAGAAGGATAGAGGGTAGGAAAGCTGATAACCTCAATATGACATTCATCTTTAATTAATTGTTGCAGTTTTTTTATAGCATCGGCTTTGTTGTCTTCAACACCAATAGTTATTTTAGGTGTTGTCGCGTCAGTCGATAGGCAATAAGCCAATATTTTAGCACCTTCAATAATCTTTTCAGGATAGTTGAGCATTAAACAATGATCGGCTGTGATATAAGGTTCACATTCTGCTGCGTTGATAATTAAACGGTTTATAGGTTTGTTACTGGTAAGTTTTGAATGAGTGGGAAAGCCAGCGCCACCCATACCGGCAATGCCTGAGTTAATTAGTCGCTCAATAATGTTCTGTTTGTCTCGCTTCTGGTATTGAGTTAAAGGTTGGCAGTTTTCATGCCAGACATCCAGGCCATCGTTCTCAATTTGAATGCAAGGCGCTTTGGCAATATTTTTGCTCGCAGGATGGGCTATAGCAAAATTATCAATGGCTTTGATTGTACCCGATACAGGCGAATTGACACTAGCGCTGATTACGCCATCCGCAGTGGCGATCAGTTGACCTTTTTTAATATTATCGCCCACATTAATTACAGGTACTGCGGGTTTACCAATATGCATAGACAGCGGCAAGGTGAGTATCTTTTGGGTGGGGAACAGAATTAACCCTCCCTGAAGCGATTGTTGTTTGTTCTCTGGAGGATGAATGCCGCCAGTTAATGGATAGATATTACTCATAATATTGCTGCCTTATCTGACGCAATAATACTATCATCAGGCTTATTTGTGGGCATTGTCCACTGCCAATCATTTAGCGTTTGAGCAACTGGAATCATGTCTATGCAATCAACGGGGCAGGGCTCAACACACAAATCACAACCTGTACATTCCGATGCTATTACTGTATGCATTAATTTTGCGGCACCTAAGATAGCATCGACAGGACAAGCCTGAATACATTTAGTACAGCCAATACAAACTTCTTCATGTATGTAGGCTACGGTCTTGACTTCTGACTCAACGCCGTGTTCTGAATCTAAAGGAATGGCATCAACCCCCAACAATTCAGCGAGTTGGTCGATAGTAGCTTGTCCTCCTGGCGGACAACGGTTAATGGAGACCTCGTCGCTGACTATCGCATTGGCGTAAGGTCGACATCCCGGGTAACCGCATTGACCGCACTGAGTTTGCGGTAGTATTGCATCAATCTGGTCAATGAGTGGGTCGCCTTCGACTTTAAATTTAACTGAGGCAAAGCCCAGCAATGCACCGAAAATAATCGCAATTAGTAGTAGCGTTACAATGGAGGCTATTGCAGGGTTGTTGATGATGAATGCAAACATTATGGCTAGATTAAGCCTCCAAAACCCATAAAACCCAATGCCATAATGCCAGCGGTAATCATGGCAATGGATGCGCCCTGAAACGGCTGGGGTACATCTGCAACGCTAATGCGCTCACGCATGGCAGCAAATAAGACAAGTACCAGAGAAAAGCCCAGAGCTGCGCCAAAGCCATAGAGCGCTGATTGATAGAGGGATTTGATTTGGGCTGAATTTTGTAATGCAACGCCTAACACGGCACAATTGGTAGTAATTAACGGAATGAAAATACCCAATACACGATAGAGTAGTGGGCTGGTTTTTTCAATAAACATTTTTGAAAAAGATACCACCGAGGCAATAACGACAATAAAAGCAATGGTTTTTAAAAAAGAGATATTTAATGGAATTAATATATAGGTATTAACCAAATGACTGCATATGGTGGCTAGAGTGAGTACAAAAGTGGTAGCTGCGGACATGCCAATGGCACTTTCCACTTTATTGGAAACCCCCATAAAAGGACATAGCCCCAAAAATTGCACCAACACAAAATTGTTAACCAAAACTGTACTGACGATGATTAGGAAAAATTCACTCACCCTGTGCTATTAACCTCACTACTATCATGTTTAATGGTGACGGCGTTTTCATCCATAGACGCCCCCAGGGCATTGAGCTTTTGAATGCCTGCATTATTTTTTAAATGTTCTATAGCACTATCTTTTTGGTTCTGCTGCTGCCAGATAAAGTGTTCTTGAGGTGTTTGATATTGCGGCGGGGCTATGATAATTTCGATGTTAATACCTTGGGTAAAAACCTTGCTTAGTTCTTGCTCAATGATTGCCTTATTTGTTTCATCGTAACGCTCAGCATTGTCCTGGTTCAAATGAAATGTCAGTACATTATCGTTAACTTCTTGTAGCGAACAATTATTAAGTATGTCGTTAACTTTGATATTATCTATGCGGTGGCTGCAATAAAATTCACCCCATTTTTCAGGCTTGGGAACAGGGGTAGAAGAACAGGTTGAATTAACGGGTTCAGGTGCTGGTTCTATTTTTGGTTGCTGGGCAAGCGATTCATTAGGAGCCTGGCTAGTTGTTTCGTAACTGTCTGTGTTGAGTTGTTCAGCGAATGTTTGCGGTTCGGAAATTAATTGAAATGACAACATTCTAAGTAACACCATTTCAAACCCAATTCTGGCACTGGGAGCTAAACTGATATCGCGTCTGCCCATGATAGCTATTTGATAGTAAACTTGAATATTGGCAATTGACAAGCGTTTGTCAGCAGCCAGTTTAGCAACCACTTCGTTATCTAAATAGATAGAGGAATTTGATGGTGAAATTTGCTCTACACTTATGCGATGCAGCAGACTGATAAGCTCATCTAATACTGATAGATAATCTGGTGAAAATAATGCTAAATCAGCAATTTGAAGCATTAGTTTTTCTCCATTGTTGTCGAATAAGCACTCGAGTAATTCTACAACTTTAGAGCGGTCAATAATGCCGAGCATTTGAACTACGTTATTGAATATTACTTTGCCTCCACCGTGAGCAATGGCTTGATCGGTCAGGCTTAGTGCATCACGCATACTACCATCGGCGGATAACGCCAATTCGGTCAAAGCGTTGCTTTCAAATTCAACATTCTCACCAGTCAACACTTTATCAAGCTGCTCAACAATCTGTTCAGGCAGTAAATTTTTTAATGAAAATTGTAAACAACGCGACAATACCGTAACAGGCAGTTTTTGAGGATCTGTTGTCGCTAATAAAAATTTGACATGTGGCGGTGGTTCTTCCAGTGTTTTTAACAGTGCATTAAAACTATGATTCGACAGCATATGCACTTCGTCAATCAAATAAATTTTGTAGCGGCCAACAGTAGGTGCATATTGCACATTGTCTAACAATTCGCGGGTGTCTTCGACTTTGGTTTTCGAAGCGGCATCTACCTCAATCAAGTCAATAAACCTACCTTCATTAATTTCGCTACAAGCTGAGCATTCGTTGCAAGGTGCTGAGGAAATGCCACGTTCGCAATTAAGGCTTTTGGCTAATATGCGCGCTACTGTCGTTTTGCCTATACCGCGCGTGCCAGTAAATAAATAGGCATGATGAAGCCGGTTATTATCCAGCGCATGAATCAGGGCACTAAGGGTATGTTTTTGCCCAACCATTTCGATGAAGGTAGAAGGCCGCCATTTTCGTGCTAAAACCTGATAACTCATTAGTTATTAAAAATAGTATGATAATTTAGGCGAACATTGTACAATACTAGCTTTGGTTAAACTATTAATTGCGATGAAAATAGCACTGTTGGAAGGCGATAATGATTGGGTTCGCTATCCTTTTGAGTGAAATGTGAATATTCTTGAAAATATCCAACGACAAGCTGCCGCAAACCCGAAAAGCATTGTTTTACCTGAATCAAAAGATAAACGTATTATTGAAGCGGCGGCACAAATTCGGGATAAAGGCATAGCAAACCCTGTATTAATTGACGAGTCCAGCTATAAGCAGCATCCTCAGTTAATAACATTGCTAGAAGAAATATACGACAAAAAAGGTAAAAACGCTACCAGGCATGAGCTGGAAATAATATTGAATAATCCACTGTATATAGCCACTTTAATGGTAAAAAACAATATGTATGACGGCTGTGTTGCTGGCGTTGCCAATACCACTTCTGCAGTGCTCAAAGCTGCTTTTAGTATTATTGGTTGCAAGCCAGGTATTAGCACCATTTCCGGTGCTTTTATTATGATAGTTGACGAACAATTGTTCATTTTTGCCGATTGTGCTGTAGTGGTAGAACCCAGTATTGAGCAATTAGCCAATATTGCCCAATCGAGTGCCAATACAGCTAAAAGGCTGCTGGGTGTTGAACCTAAAGTAGCTATGCTTAGCTTCTCCACTAAAGGTAGTGGCAATCATCCACTAAGTCACAAAGTGGAGCAGGCAACGAAGCTGTTACAGCAGCGCCAAGTGAATTTTGATGTGGAAGGGGAAATACAACTGGACGCGGCATTAGATGCCAATGTTGCATCTATAAAAGGAGTATCAAATCGTGTGGCAGGTCAAGCCAATGTCCTGGTGTTTCCCGATTTAAACGCAGGAAATATTGGCTATAAACTGGTTCAGCGCATGGCGAGAGCAAGAGCTATTGGCCCTATATTGCAGGGTATTGATAAACCTGTAAATGACTTGTCACGTGGGGCAAGTGTTGAAGATATTGTCAACATGGTGGCTATTACCAGTTGTATGACTTAATTGAGGCGTCAGGCAAGTCTGCTACCAAAGAAGATGGTATCAAGGAAAAGAAGCACAAGTACACAAGCATAGTAGGGCTATGATGGGTATTATCTTGGGTTAAACTTTTACAGTTAAACAGCCTGACTTAATATAAATTGCATAGCTCCCAGGGTTACCCCCCAAAATGCAATCATTGCCGTAACTGCCCAACGAAAATTCACAAACATTTTGTCAAAACGCCTATCTACCTGTTCAAATCGTTTATCTACCTGTTCAAATCGTTTATCTATTTGTTCAAATCGTTTATCTATTTGTTCAAATCGTTTATCGACTTCTTTAAAGCGCCTATCCATTTCTTCGCGTTGTAAGCGAAGCTGCTCATCTACTTGTTCAAACCGCCTGTTCATTTCCCCTCTTTGCAGTTGAAGTTGTTGGTCAACCTGTTCAAAACCTTGTTGCATCAATTGTATTTGAGTTTTTAAACCTTCTTCTACCCGAATAATACGTTCTGTCAGTTTGTTGTAATTGGATGTGGTGTCAGCTTCTTTCATCCAAATAAGCATTTGAGACTTAATGTATTCAAGATCTTGGTCTGCTATTGTCATATTAGGTGTTTGCCGAGTTTGTAATTGAACCATGTTGATTACCTGTCATTAAGTTAATCTAGAGTATTAATATTAACCTTTTTCTTTTTTGAGTCAAGCTATTTCTGGGCTTTTTTATTTAGAGAGCTTTGCTTAACGCTGTATTGGCGAGCGCAGTAATTATGCAAAACTCTCATTTAATTTAAAGCTTCGTATAAGTTGAACTCTTTGTACAATTATCCTAGATTCCGCAGTTGAACCTGGAATTTACAGTTATTTTCAGGGAATAATGCAGGCATGGCTTGCAGGTAATGGTTGTAGCAATTGAGTAAATTTGTTTAATTATAGCAATATTACGACTAAATTATACTTTCAATATGAAGTTGAATGTATAGGTTCAGATAGATATGAGACTTATTTTTTAAATTTTTCACCTGTTAATTTGTGGTAAAGTCGTAAGACTTTTCCATCAAATTAATAGGTCATTTGAAAGCTGGTTTAAAGTCGGGTAGCCTTTGTAATTTGACTAAATTAACTTACAGAGAGACTACCCATGCAGACCTTAAGCCTACGAATCAAATCATATCGCAGTTGGCGCATTAATGATAGAGCGCCAACTGAAGCAATTGACAGAATCCATAGACTAGAACTCTATGACCAATTGAAACAAGAAGGTTGTAGCGAAGCACTTCGTTTGAAGTCAATAGGCTGGTCACGAGCCACTTATTATCGCTGGAGCGCACGTTATAATCAGCTAGGTTGGGAAGGATTAGTGGAACAAAGCCGTCGCCCTTATAATCGCCGTCAATCACAATGGACAAAACAGCAAGAGCAAATAGTTTTGCATATTAGGCAGCGTTACCGTTGTTGGGGTAAGCGTAAAATATGGAAAATAATGGTTCGTGACCATCAGCAAACGATTAGTGAAAGTAGCGTCGGTAGGATTATCAGTAAACTTATTAAAAACGGTAAGATATTGCCTGTATCGTTTTATTATGGCGGGCGTATGAAGCCTAAAAAGAAACGACAATTTAGTTATCATGCTAGACGTTGGCAATATGGTATGAAAGCCAAGAAGGTAGGTCAGATGATTCAAATTGACCATATGAGTATTAGTTTTACCGAAGGCTTTAATGTCAAAGAATTCAAAGCTACCTGCCCGATAACAGGTATGACATTCTTACGTTGTTACAGTACCGCAACCAGTCATAATGCTAAGCGCTTTCTCATGTATTTAAAACAACAAGCCCCATTCACTATTGAGTCCATACAAGTGGATGGTGGTAGCGAATTTATGGCTGAATTTGAAGAATACTGTCGTGAACTCGGTATCAAACTTTGGGTATTACCACCTAAGCGTCCTGATTTAAACGGCTGTGTTGAACGGGCTAATGGTACAACACGTTATGAGTTTTATCCCTTTTATGAAGGGAGTTTAAGTGTTAGATTGATGAATCAAGCCTTAGATGATTATGAAAGTTACTATAACACTTATAGACCACACGAAAAGGTTGGATTAGATACTCCAATGGAGTATTATTTGAAAATTACACAGGCAGCTTGATGTTTATGCTTTTGTCTCACATGTACTGAACCTAGACATGAAATTGCGTTTTAAATTATTTTATAGGTATAATGACCTCCCTTTTTTTAAAAAAAGGGACACCGCTATTATCAGATAGATAACATAACAATTTACATATTGGGCAAATTTTTCAAACATTGTCAGAGTCAGAGCATGAAAAACAGTCGATTATTTTTACTTGTCGCCACTATTATTTCCTTAACAGCCTGTGGTGGCGGGAGTGATACATCAGCACCAACACCAATATCTCCAGTTGTCACTTCCCAATCGGTTTCAGTTGATGAAGATAATAGTGTAGCCATTGATATAAGCGCAGATACCGATAATGCCATTGCTGACTACGTTATAACCAGCAATCCGGATAATGGCGTTTTGACAGGCGTAGCACCTGAGCTTACCTACACACCAAATGGTAATTTTAATGGCAGTGATTCGTTTGCATTTATGGCAGTAGATCAAAGTGGTGTAGCATCGAATATAGCGGTAATTACTATAAGTGTGGCAGCTGTCAATGATGCACCTGTTTTATTAGTGACTGCGGCTACTGCTGACCCACGAGCAGAAAATGAAGCTATAGGTACAGTAGTCAGCAGTGCTGCTCAAATGCAAAGCTACAGCACCGATATTGATAGTACATTAACTTATAGTATCAGTGCAGGAAATGATGCCGGTATTTTTGCTATTGATACCAATAGTGGTGAAGTAACACTGGCCTTGGTACCAAATGAAGCGCAAACGGGTAATCATATATTAAGTATTAGTGCTTCTGATGGTGAATTCAGTGTTACTACCCAATTAACAGTTAATGTCACCAGCGATGACACAGTCCCAGACTTGAGTATCGGACTTAACACCACAGCCCCGGTAATAACCAGTGCCAGCAGTGTCAATGTGAATGAAAATACGACAATGGTATTAACATTAACGGCGACAGATGCCGATAACTTGCCAGGTCAAACCCAGGGCTTTAGCGTAGGTGGTACCGATGCAGGGTTATTTGATATCAGCGGCAATGCCTTGAGTTTTAATAACTCACCAGACTTTGAAAACCCGATTTGTGGTGGCGATAATGTTTGTAATATATCTATTACACCTACTGATGGCACCAATACAGGTGCAGCGCAAAGCGTAACAATAACCCTTGTTAACCTTAACGACACAGCTCCGGTAATAAGCAGTGCCAGCAGTGCTGTCAGTGTAAATGAAAATACGACAGCGGTATTAACAGTAACAGCGACAGATGCGGATAATGATACAATCAGTTTTTCGATAACAGGGGGAGTGGACTCGAACTTATTTACGTTCAACAATGCACAACTTTCTTTTAATTCACCACCCGATTTTGAAAACCCGATTTGTGGTGGCGATAATGTTTGCAGCATAGCGATTACCGCCACTGATGGCGTAAATACAGGCGTAACACAAAGCGTAACAATAACCCTTGTCAACCTTAACGACACAGCCCCAATAATGAGCAGTGCCAGCAGTGTCAACGTAAATGAAAATACAACAGCGGTATTAACCCTGACGGCGACTGATGCGGATAACTTGCCAGGTCAAACCCAGGGCTTTAGCGTAGGTGGTACCGATGCAGGGTTATTTGATATCAGCGGCAATGCCTTGAGTTTTAATAACTCACCAGACTTTGAAAACCCGATTTGTGGTGGCGATAATGTTTGTAATATATCTATTACACCTACTGATGGCACCAATACAGGTGCAGCGCAAAGCGTAACAATAACCCTTGTTAACCTTAACGACACAGCCCCAATAATGAGCAGTGCCAGCAGTGTCAACGTAAATGAAAATACAACAGCGGTATTAACCCTGACGGCGACTGATGCGGATAACTTGCCAGGTCAAACTCAAGGCTTTAGCGTAGGTGGCACCGATGCAGGGTTATTTGATATCAGCGGCAATGCCTTGAGTTTTAATAACTCGCCAGACTTTGAAAACCCGATTTGTGGTGGCGATAATGTTTGTAATATATCTATTACACCTACTGATGGTACCAATACAGGTGCAGCGCAAAGTGTAACAGTAACCCTAATTAATCTTAATGACACAGCCCCGATAATGAGCAGTGCCAGCAGTGTCAACGTAAATGAAAATACAACAGCGGTATTAACCCTGACGGCGACTGATGCGGATAACTTGCCAGGTCAAACCCAGGGCTTTAGTGTAGGTGGCACCGATGCAGGGTTATTTGATATCAGCGGCAATGCCTTGAGTTTTAATAACTCGCCAGACTTTGAAAACCCGATTTGTGGTGGCGATAATGTTTGTAATATATCTATTACACCTACTGATGGCACTAATATAGGAGCAGCGCAAAGTGTTAGCGTAACGCTGGTTGACATTGTTAACCTGAGCGCAGTCGATGCAAGCATAATAGAAGGCGATGCAGGGACTAGCACCTTGCAAGTAACTATAACTTTAGCTTCAGTTGCTACTGCCAGTGTCGACTTTGCTATTACAGATGGCAGTGCAACACTTGCCAATAATGACTACACGGCAACAGCAACCGTAGGAACAGCGAATTTTTCAGCAACGACCTTATCACAAATTAATATTATCGTGATCGGTGATACGGATATTGAACCGGATGAAATACTAACCATTACTCTAAGCAATGCCAGTAATTTGGAGCTACCTCAAACCCCAACAATTGAGGTTACTATTGTTAACGATGAACAGCTTTCAGTAATCAATGATACAGGTATTCAATTTAGTGGTGATTTTCCTGCTGATGATAATGCAAATTGTTTAGACACTATCGATACGCCTGTTCTAGCCCAACAAGATTGTTCACAAGGTAGAGATGCACAGGCATTAGCAGGTACTCTGGTTAAAGTAGGCGCAGGTGCAGCAGGTTTTGACTTTACCAAATTAGGTGCTACAGGTACGGTACTGGCAATTCAAGACGCTGCCTATAGTACTACAGGCAATGAAGCAAATGGCACCATATGGTCATGTGTGCGTGATAATCATACAGGACTGATATGGCAGGTGGAGACCGATGATGGTAGTGTCTACGATAGAGAAAGTAGCTACGCTTGGGGAGGTTTAACAGCAATAGGTATTAATAGCCCTGTTAGTGAAGGTATATATGATAATGACCCTACATGGGATGTATTAGTTAATACCGCTAATGGTGTAGAAGCAGGTAGCGATCCCAATGGGCTCTGTGGCTTTACTGATTGGCGCGTGCCTAATGTCAGTACTTTGGCCACCATTGTGAACAGGGGAACATTCAATCCTGCCATTGATCTTAACTTTTTTCCTAATGTGGTGCAGGTAACTACTTACTGGTCTTCGTCGCCTGCGGCTAACAGTAGTGACAGAGCCAGGAGTGTCCTTTTCACCACTGGCGTTATCTCCAGTAATCTCCGTGTTGAACCCCATAAAGTCCGTTTGGTTCGTGGTGGGCAGTGAGAGATAAATCATGAGTTTAAACAATGTCAACTTCACGAGCTATTTATAACTTAATTTACATTTATTATTTGAGGTAAATCATCATGCAACAGGTCCTTTGCTATATGCTGCTTAAGGCTTTACTATTAAGTGCGTCAACATTAGCTTGCGCCCAAACTTTTGCCCCCTATATTGATAATGAATGGCCTGATTCACGCTATATTATTAATGCAGACAATACCGTAACTGATACGATAACGAATTTAATATGGCAGCGTTGTGCACAAGGGCAAGATCAAAATAGTACCAATTGTAGTGGTAGCGCAACTACCCATGATTGGCAGGAGGCGCTACAATTAGCTGAAAACGCCACTACAGCGGGCTTTACTGACTGGAGATTGCCTAATATTGAAGAATTGCGCACTATTATGGCGCAGGATCGATTCAACCCTTCAATTAACACATTTGCATTTCCTAACACGGTATCAGACTCTTACCGGTCTTCATCGCCCCATGCCAGCCTTACTGATCAATCGTGGATCGGCAATTTCGATCTTGGCGTAGTCGACAGCACTTTTCGTGCTAGCATAATTAATATTAATACAGCAGTTCGTTTAGTTCGTGGCGGACAGTAGTTTATTGCTCAGGTTCTAGCAACTCCATAGGTATTATTAGTTCTCGGTTAAAGAATTTTAATTAATGTGGCTATAGCACCAATAGCAACGGCCCATCATTGTGCCTAGTCTTAGAGATAATCGGTACTCTAAATTTTTAGTTCTCTAGTCAAATCATCTTTTGTAACTAACCTTTGTTCTATCAATTCGGCTTGTGTTTCAGCTGGGGCTTCTGCTTGTTCTACAGGCATTCCAGCAGGAATTGTACTCATAAATTTATCTCTCAGTAAAAAGTGGTTGATACAGGAATACGAACCCATGAGGGTTTCTCATTTACCTCCAAATGCTTATTTTATTTGTTTTACAAATAAAATGGCGCACCCGGAGGGATTCGAACCCCCGACCACCTGGTTCGAAGCCAGATGCTCTATCCAGCTGAGCTACGGGTGCATAATCCGAGTTTAAGGCATTGTTGTGGTGCACAATCATACAGGATTTATACCGGTTTTATATCGATTCTTTTTTCAGCCAGTTAATCATTGTGTAAATCATCATAAATAGTATGATGATAACAGGCAATGACAAAATAACGGTCATAGCTTTGATGGTATCAAAAGAACCTGCAATCATTAGCCCTGCAGCAACAGCACCTAGTGCGAAAGCCCAGAGCAGACGATTCCAGCGCGCAGGCTCCTGATTGTTTTGTAAGTTTTTTGTGGTGATACTTGCCAGTACATAGGCGGCAGAGTCAAAAGTAGTGGCATAAAATATTACTGCTAATATGATAGCTACTGCCAGCACTATACTTGACAGGGGCAGTTGGCTAAGTACATTGGCGACTAAAGCCCCCACTCGACTTTCACTGGAAATGCTGGGGTCGTTCAATATTTCGCGAGCTGGTAGAATCTCGAATGTTTCCAGATGTAATGAATAACCTCCTGCAATAGCTAAAAAGCTGATTGAACCTAAACAACCAAAGCCTAATACGCCGAAAATATATTGTCTAATGGTTCTGCCTTTGGAGATTCTGCCAAAAAACAAGCCCATCATTGGGGTGTAGGCAAACCACCAGGCCCAGTAGAACATAGTCCAGGACTCGGGGAAACCACTGCGTGCTGCAGGGTCAGTCCAAAAACTCATTCTGATGATATTATCTATCATTAATCCCATGCTGTTAACTGTAATATTGAGAATATAAACTGTAGGGCCTGCAATTAATACAAACAGCATAAAAGTAACCATAATTCCCAAGTTGATGTCTGACAGTAATTTAATACCCTTGTTAAGCCCTTTATAGGCGCTGTAGCCAAATATAAGAGTATACATGATAATAACACCAAACTTGGTGTAGAGTGTGTCTGGCACACCTAACCATTTAACTAACAATGAAGAGACTAAAGGTACGCCAAAACCGATGGAAGTGGCTACACCGCCAACAATGCCAATCACTACAAAAATATCTATAAAGGTTTTTAAAGCAGTTTTGTTATTTTCCGGCAAGCAGGCTTCACAGGCATCGCTAATTCTTAAATTTTTTTGTTTGCGCCGAAATAACATCAGAGCGATAGGCACGCCAGGCAAACAGTACATGCCCCATGGAATAAAACTCCAGTGGTAGAGAGGGTACATATGCGCCCATTCGACTGACAAGGTACTATTGGGTTCAATGCCAAAAGGGGGAGTATCCAAATAAAAAATAGGTTCGGCAAAGCCCCAGGCTATTAAACTTGCACCCATACTGGTTGCAAACATCATGGCTGCCCAACTGGCATTGCTGTATTCAGGTTTATCATCGGGGTCGCCAAATTTAACATCGGCATATCTGCCAAATGCTAACCAAATACAAATAATTAAAGGAATGACTCCGGTAAGTAAGAAAAACCAACCTAATTTATGAGTCAAAAAACCCATGGTTTGCGTGGCTATGCTAGAGGTTATCTCAGGAAAAACAGACAGGCAGATAATGATAAAGCAGGTTGCGCCAAATGAAAAAGAGAATATTTTTCTATCTAGAATAGGAGCGTTGCTTGTGGACGAGTCTGACATTTGTAATATATGGTTTGTAGCGAGGTGTCACATTATTAATTTTTTTATAAAGCTATTCCAGTTTTTTGAATTAAATAACCATAACTAGCTGTATTATATTAACCTGACGATAAAGTATCGCTCCTGCGTATTTTATTGCTTACCCTTGAAATATTAGCGAAAATATGCGAATTTTCTTGTATTTCAAGAGTTAGCGATTGAGTTATTACTCATCGGTGATACCGCCCTGTGCCATATATTTGCTCGGTATTTTTATGCCGAATTAATATTCCCTTCTTTAACACTTCTTAATGATAAATTATGACTGATATTGCGCCGAATAAAATAATCAAGGTAGGGTTTATAGGGTTGGGAAATGTAGGAGGAAAGCTGTGTAGCTCTCTGATTCGAAATAACTTTAGCGTAACTGTGCTTGACTTGAATGAGGAATTGATAGCAGCGTTTGTTGCCAAAGGTGCCAGTAGCGCTTCAAGTCCTGCCGAACTGACCAATAATGTTGAAGTGGTCATTACCTGCTTGCCTTCACCTGCTGCTTGTTCCCAGGTGGTTGAAGGAGAAAACGGCATTTTGTCCGCGCTGCAAACTGGACAACTCTGGATGGAAATGAGTACCACTGATGAGGCTGAAGTTAAGCGTCTTGGTGCCAAAGTAGAAGCTGTGGGAGGTTTTGCGTTAGATTGCCCTGTCTCAGGGGGTTGTCACCGTGCAGCAACCGGCAATATTTCCATTTTTGGTGGCGGCAGTCGCGAAGCTTTTGAAAAGGCCTTGCCATTATTGACAACGATGGGGCGCAGAATTTTACATACAGGCGATTTAGGCAGCGCCTCTATGCTTAAAGTATTGACCAATTATTTGTGTTCCATTCATTTAGCTGCATTGGCAGAGGCTTTTGTGGTGGCTAAAAAGGCAGGAATGGATATGAATACCACTTTTGAAGCCATTAAAATTTCTTCGGGAAATTCGTTTGTACATGAAACCGAATCGCAGGTTATTTTAAATGGTAGCCGCGATATTAATTTTACTATGGATTTGGTATGTAAAGATATTGGCTTGTTCGACAGTATTGCCCGGCAACACAATGTGCCTTTGGAGCTATCGCCGTTGCTTTGTTCCATGTTTGAAGACGCTAGAGCACATTATGGCGATAGAGAGTTTTCCCCGAATATTATTAAGCGTTTAGAGGAAGCTACTGGAGAGCATATTATAGGTAGAGGGTTTCCAGCAGAAATGGAAGATGATGAGCCTGAAGAACCTGGTTATGAAGTGTTGCCCTAATGCTATTTATTTAGCTGATAGCTTTTTTTGATAATAGGGAGTAACTCTCGATAAACCTTAGGCGGTGCGCTGACAATGTCACCAGAAGTTAAACTGTTTTCAGCGCCATTAAAGTCGCTGACGATGGCGCCAGACTCTCTGGCTATGAGTATTCCTGCGGCGATGTCCCAGGAGGCTAGCCCTTGTTCCCAAAAGCCATCGTAACGACCTGCGGCAACGTAGGCTAAATCCAAAGCAGCAGAGCCCAGCCGCCTTATGCCGCAGGTTTGTTGCGCTAATATATCATTCATGGCATTATTAAACTGGCTGAGCCGTTCCAGGCGCTGACCGCTAAAAGGAATGCCTGTGGCCAGTAAAGAACCACTTAGCTTGCTGGTGTTTGTGGCGCGTATCTTACGATTGTTTAATTGAGCACCGTTGCCACGACTGGCGCTAAATTCTTCATTTTTAACAGGGTCGTATATCAATCCGTGTTCTAATTTGCCATTGACGATACAGGCAATAGATATAGCGAAATGGGGAATGCCGTGTAAAAAATTGGTTGTTCCGTCCAGGGGGTCGATAATCCATGTTACCTGATTATCGCTGTCTTCTTGTTTTTTTCCTAGTTGACCGCGTTCTTCGGTAATGATTCGATGCTTAGGATAATAGCTGCAAATTTCGTCAATAATGATTTGCTCAGACTCTAAATCCGCTGAAGAAACATAATCATTTTTTGATTTTTCCTGAACCTCAACCCTATCTAAACGCTCAAATTGTTTGAGCATCATTGAGCCAGCATTATGCGCTGCTTTTGAAGCAATTCGTAAATAGGGGTTATTGGCTGGCATAAACTAAATTTATATTGTTTTAAAGAAACAATTATAACACATAAATAGTGTTTAATTTTATGGAACAACACAATATATAGTGTTATGATGCCATGACAATTCTATATTTTATTAAATGCGGCTTACCCAAATCCACACAAAAATATTTAATGCAGTGAAACCACTGCGATATATATTGTGGGTAATAGTTATTGGATGGCTTGGGGCTTCAATAAGTACATGGGCACAAACTAGCGCTACAGTAAGTATTACAGGCACTGCCGATGGAGCTGAACAGAATGGTGTCCAAACTATTCCTGGTCAATTCACTTTTATTCGCAGTATGCTCAGTTCTTCAAATACTATCGTTATCTATAGCGTTCTGGGTACGGCTACTAATGCAAGCGACTACGTCCAAATTAGTGACAGCATTGTCATTCCTGCTAATCAATCGAATGCAATACTACTCATCACTCCCATAGAGGATGCTGACTTTGAATCTAACGAATCAGTTGTCATACAATTACTTTCTGTGATTAATGTCGAGGGAACGCTCATAGATAATAGCTCTTCTAATGCTTTCATTACTATTTTCGATGATGACGTTGGCTTTATATCATTGCAAAACACTAATGGCACCAATGTCACTGGCGTTGCTACCGCTGGCTTTGCATCCAATATTGAAGTCGTTAATCTTTCAACAGGCTCTAATTTGATTTGTACCACCAATATTGATATTGCTACTGGTAATTTCAACTGCCCCTTATCACCCATACCTACCAATACACAAATATTGAATGTGATTATTACAGACGCCAACAATAGTGCTAATAGTTTTTCTCAAACACTGGTGGTCGACCAGGAGGACCCTACTAATTTAAGCATTGCCTTCGCGAATGCGAATCAGTTGACAGGAAGTGGTGAAGCTGACGTTGCGGTAGAAGTCTCTAATTCTGCGGATGGTGGTGTTTTGTGTACTACCACGATATCTTCGTCAAATACATTCATCTGCAATTTTAATGTAACGATTGCCGATGGAACATTACTCAATGTAGATTTTACCGATGCATCTGGAAATCAGGTAATACTAAATTCGACTGTCGATGCAATAGCGCCTGATTTGGCACCTGAGCTATTTGCAAGCGCAACACAGTTAATGGGGCAATCAGAGGCTGGTGCTACCATCATTGCCAGAAATACTGACGGACAAATTGTTTGCCAGGCTATTGTTCCAGCCAACTCTATTGATTTTGTCTGTGTTTTCAGCAATGCGTTAACTAATGCCGCCGCATTAAATATTATTGCTGTTGATGAGGCTCAAAACGAGTCATCAACTGATACCGTATTTGTGGATAGTATTCTTCCTGAGGCTATTTTTGACTCGACGGATGGATTAGTTGCAACAGCACTTGCATCAGAAGTTATTGATACTTTATTAGTTTTTGCCGATGGCGTTGAAATTTGTAATGAACAAGCTATCAATAGTACAAATTTGACCTGCACCTTTACAAGCAGTGTAACGATAGACCAGAGCTTGACTGCCATAGTCATTGATAACGTAGGTAATAGAAGTGAAACATTAACGATTTCATTTAGCACCATAGCCTCACCAACATTAAATGTTGTTGGAAATTTACAAGGTTTTGTAACAGTCAGTGGTACAGCGCCACCCAATATGCAAATATTGGTTACTTTCCCTGATAGCAGTACCAATTCTGTCGGTATACCCTCCACAGGCGAGTATTTGTTTTTTTCAAGTACTCCTCAACCCAATGGTATTATTGCTGCCCAAGTGATAGCGATTTCGGGGAATACCAGCCAGGAAATTACTGTTACTTACCTGGAAACCTTAGCACCGTCAGAGCCTGCTGTTACTGTTTCTGCAAGTAACAATGGTAATGCGGTGATTACAGGCACTACTGAAATAGTAAGAGATGATGATACGCTTACGGTGGATATTACTTACCCGGATCAAACTCAACAAACATTAATTGTTGACAGAGCAACTGCTCAGTTTATAGCTCAGTCGAGCCAACCCCTGGCTTTTGGGGGTACAGGTAGTATTACGGTTACAGACTTCGCAGGCAATAGTACGACAGTAATGTTTAGTTTTACCGAAGTCATTCCTCCCAGTATAAACAACCTGGAAGTTGTTAGCGATACCCAGGGTAACGTCAGCATTAGTGGTGAGGTGGAGTCAGGAACAAGCGTAACGGTAACCTTCACTGATGGTAGTATTCAAATTG
Organism: Pseudomonadales bacterium; assembly: GCA_965204215.1. Classification (GTDB taxonomy): domain Bacteria; phylum Pseudomonadota; class Gammaproteobacteria; order Pseudomonadales; family GM7GCV1; genus CBDBDZ01. The sequence continues at coordinate 1,157,174 of CBDBDZ010000013.1, forward strand.
TTGGTGTACCTGATGGCAACTTCACTATCAATTCAGCTTCACCTCAGCTAAGTAGTGGTATTATTTTGATACAATCGATAGATAGTGCTGGAAATATAGGTGAAGATATTAGCTTTGCGTTTACTGAAACGGTTGCACCTACACAACCAACTGTGCAAATTGGCAGTGATACTGCCGGGGTTATTACATTTATTGGGACAGCAGAGCAAAATAGCGTCTTGACAATTTCTCTGCCAGATGGTTCTACCACTACAACAAGTGCAGACACTAACCGCAATTACAGTGCGACAAGTCCTCCCAATCAACCTAATGGCACGATTCAAATTTTTGCAACTGATATAGCAGGTAACCAGAGCCTGGGTTTAGAAGTCAACTATGTGGAAACTGTGCCACCTGATGCTCCAGAGATAATCATTAGCGGGAATCCTTTAGGTATTATACAGGTCACAGGTACTGCTGAGGCTAATGGAATACTCTCATTAATATTGCCAGATGCAAGCTCTGTTACCTTTTCGATAGACGCCAATGGCAATTTTGATTTTACTTCGAGTTTACCTCAACCCAGTGGAGTGCTGGTAGCATTAGTAACAGACGTTAATGGCAATGTCGGTGAAAGTCGGACACTATCTTTTACTGAAACTCAAATACCCCCGACCCCCGATATACAAATTGAATATATGTCTGATGGCAGTTTTAATTTGGTTGGACAATCTGAAGGTTTAACTACAGCAAACATACTATTACCTAACGGTACTACACGCAATGAATTAATTGCTGAAAATGGTGCTGTATTTGTTGCATTTGCTCTGAATGAGCGTCCTGAAGAGGCTGGAATCGTCACTATTACTGCTACAGATAGCGTAGGTAATGTTTCTCTTCCAGCTTCATTCCAAGGACAATTTACTCCTCCTTCGGTAACAAGTTTTGTTGTACGCAATGGGATATTAGTTGGTCAAACTGATCCCAATGTTAATGTGCAATTAATTGGCAGTGGCGTTGTGTTATGCGCAGATTTTTCCGATGCGAACGGCGACTTTATCTGTCCGACATTAAGTCGAGAAATTATAGCTGATGAAACTTTAACTATTGTTGCTACAGATATCTTTTTTAATGTCACAATTGTTGACTTCTCTATGGGTGACCAGGATGGTGATGGGATAAGTGATGAAGAGGAAATAGCAGGACCTAATCAGATAGAAGTTGATGGTTTAACAGGCTCAGACGCTAATAATGATGGGATAATTGATGCAGCTCAGGGTAATGTCGTAACCATGATGGATAGCTCTTTAACGAATAATGCGAATCCAGTTTCCATTGCAAGTATAGGGAGTGAGTGCAACTCTTTTGTTGCAGTGCAATCTTTGCAAGAGACTGAAAATCTGTTGAGTAATGAAGCGCTGCCTGAGGATAGCATTTTTTCATATCCTCTAGGCTTAATTAACTTTAATGTAAGTTGTGAAGCTACAGAACAAATGGCTAATATTGAATTATTGTTTTATGGTTTCAACGATTTATCACAGGAAGGTGCTGTATTAGAAGATATTGTTATTCGCAAATTTATTAATGGAGGTTATGTAACGCTTTGGCCTGAATCGGAGGTACCAGGTGTAACGATAAGTACACCTGAAGTGCTAACGGATTTAACGGATACTGACGGCAATCCTGTAGAAGTGTTGATGTTTGCGTTAAATATAGAAAATAATGGAAGTCTAGATGACAATAGTTCAGCGCAATTTATAACGGATCCAATTGGCATTGCTATACCGCAACTTGGTAGTATAGCAGCTGCCAAAACTGTTAGTAAAGAAACAGCGACGGTAGGAAATCCTCTAGTATATACGGTTGCCATTGAAAATATATCAGAAATTACAGTGCGACAGGTTCGGATTGTAGACTTATTACCAATAGGCTTTAAATTGCTTGAAGGCTCAGATGTCATTAGTATTGGCAGTTCACCTACAGTTGCAGCAAATTTACAATCAAGTGTCAATGCTTTGACTACAGCGCCGTTTGATTTAGACCCAGGTGAAAGAGCAACATTAAGCTATGTTGCGATTGTTGGTTCGGGTATAACTACTGGCATTAAAACCAATCGAGCCACTGCCACCGTTGGAGGGCAGGCAGTTAGCTTAGTAGCAACAGCGAATGTTATGATAGAAGTTGACCCCATCCTTCAGCGTTCCAATATTATTGGAAAAGTGTTTTATGATACCAATCAAAACGGGGTTCAGGATGAAGGAGAAAATGGTATTGGAGGCGCTCGCTTGGCAACAGTAGGTGGTGAATGGATTACTACGGATGCTTTTGGTCGATATAATTTCCCGGGTATTGAAATTAGCCAGAATGCAAGAGGGATGAACTTTATTTTAAAACTAGACAAAGCATCGTTACCACAGGGCGCTAAACTTCTCAACGAAAACCCCAAAATTATACGATTAACTCAAGGGGTATTAGAGCAAGTAAATTTTGCTGTTGCACCTGCAGTATTAGTTGGTCAGGAAAAGCACACTTTAACATCACCAGTTTTACCAGAGCCTTATTTACAACTTGGTCAAGAGCAAAATCAAGAAATTAAAGCACCGATTCCAGAAGAAAGAGAGATTTTTCAACAAGCTCCCGATTACCAAATTGAAGATAGTAATATTGGATTACCTGGCACTCCTTATTCTGAAATTTATGTTGACGCAGACAGACAGACAAGGGTTCAACTAGAGACCGTTGATGCAACAGTTTATAAAACGGTAACGAAAAAATATCCAAAAACTTTTACTGTTAGACAAAAAGATAATCAGGTTATTCAAGATATTGTCGAAGTGATTTCAGAACTTCAATCGCAGGGTAAACGCGTAAGTTTAAAAATTACTGGACACTCTGACAATACACCTTTAAAACGTGAAGAGACTATTCGTAAATACAAGGATAATTATGGAATAGCCAGATACAGAGCAACAAGGGTATCCAATACGCTGTCTGATAGAACAAATGTAGCCCTTGCCAATATACAAATAATTTCACGCGGGCAGGAAGAGCCAATCAAATCTTTCAGATTAACATTAACTTCACTACCTGCTGGCGATAATGACTTTGCATGGATAATTTCTTATGGCATTATGAATGAAAATCGTGCTACACAGTTCATCCGTCGCAATGATAAAACATTAAAAGCTGTCAAAAGCGCTAATCAATTTCATGTGTTTAAAGGCCCTTTTGCGACAAAAACTGATGCAATAAGTACACTTTCAAGGTTGAAAAGACAACTTGCAAAAGGGAAGCTAGAAGAAATTGAAGTTGTAGGCGCTAATGTTTTTAAACTTCAAGAAAGGATTAATTTAACGCTTAGCAGAAGAGTAGTGGTTGAGATTTTCTACGATGAAAAATTTATAGATAAGACCCAAAAAGCTCCCGGCAATTTTACTGTATTACAAGAAGTTAGCAAAGAACCCGAGCCATTAGAGTCTACTATTGATTATGATAAATTAGATAATGACAGTCCAACGCCTGAAACTTTAGCCGATGCAGAAAAGCCTGGTGAAGTTGAGTTATCAGCAGATATAATTCCAGCAGCGCTTGCTGACATAGAGAACTCTGATGATATAAATACTTCAGGATTTGAGATTGGAGGTATTATTGTTCCAAGGTCCAAGGTTATTTATTTGACGGTTAAAAGTGATAAAGTTTTTGACTCAAGGAAGGAGGGTCGAAAAATTAATGTAACAGGCAAGCGCTTGATTGATGGTATTGCCAGGCGTATTGAAAAAAGTCCTGACAATGAATATGTCATCAGTCTTGATGGCTTTGGTAGCGCTTATACGGAAGAAGTAAAAGAATTTTCCAATTACTTGCTGGAGCATGCTATTATCAAAAAATTAGACGCTACTAATATCAGTTTTGAGCGTGAAACATTGCAGACATCTGAAGATCAAGCAAAAATAAGTAGTGGCTTCAGAAAGGCTCCAATCGTAGAAATTGAAGAATTTCCTATTGATGAACGCTCGCCCAGATTGCAAGATATCATTGACAACCGCCAGAATGAAAGAATAGCTGAACCCGATTCCATTATTCAAAAACAAAGTGAAGAAAGTCTCTTATTTTTATTAAGTAAAGAGCAGGAAACTGAAATTGTCATTGAACCTAAAATCACTGAAGAAGTTGACAGTTTACTGAATGAAGGCGCTAAACCCGTCATAGGAAGAAGACTTTATGACAGTTTGGATTCGCTATTACTGGATGAGGAGGAAAGTCAGGAATCTACAAGCTCATCTTACCCCTCGTTGCCACAACGACCCGATAATAAGGATGTGATGAAAGCGGCTGTTGACAGTGAAAATCGGGTGAATAAACTATTAAATTCATCACCCCAGAGACAAAGTGAACTGAGTGAGCTACTTCAATAATTTTATCCAACTGATGGGAACTCCCTAGTACTTGGAGCGCCTACTGAAAGCTATGCTAAAATACAAACTATGAACATTGGACAGCGTAAGCATATTGCAAATAGTCTTCGAATTGTTGGGAATGGCTCAATTTGCCAGTTATGGTTATTTAACCTTAAATACAGATAACTGGCTTCAAGTTGCTGTGTCAGCTATTGTTTATTTCATATTTGAATTGTATGCTGTTAAATTACTGAAAATACGAGAGTAACTATTATGCAAAATTATGAGTTAATGATAATTGTTTTTATTGTAGGCACTGCGCTATTTTTAATGGGTATGAGGTCTAATAAATCGGATAGGAATCAAGCCCAAAATACCTAACTAACAAGGCAATTAAATTCATTCGTTCGCTGTGCTAAGAAGCGTTATGTTTGGTAAAATCTAAAGTATGGTAATGATAGTGATAGAGCCTATAGTTTATTAAACATTTTAGGGTTAAGAATATTTACCATAACCGCTTTGGCAGTTTCTGAACCAATGTTTTTAATGGAGTGAAAGCTATCACCTCTGTAGCGTAAAGTTTCATTTTGTTTGGCAATTTTAATTTCATCATTCACTGTAACTTCTAACTCGCCAGCAATAATTGAAAGGTTTTCAACAGAACCAGATTGGTGGGGTTCAGATTCCAATATACCGCCTGGCTCGGCTTCAAACCAGTAGTATTGAACCCAATCGATGGTATCTAACCAGCCGATAATACTAAGCCAACATTTGCCATCTTCACTGGTTAATTTCGGTGTGTCTGATGCTTTGGCGTGCTGCACAAAATTTTGTTTTTTGTCATTTTTAAACACTGCGTCAATAGACGTATCTAAAGCTAAGCTCAAACGCCAGAGTGTTGAAACTGTGGGATTATTTTCATTGCGCTCAATTTGAGAAATAATAGACTTAGCAACGCCTGATTGTTCGGATAAATCACCCAGCGACAAATTACTAGACTTCCTGAGACGTTGGATGACTTTGCCATATTCTGGTGGTTGCTGAGGTTTAATAGTCATAATATTTAATTTATTTTATCTTTATTTCGTTATTTTGTTTTAATTAGGCGTTGTTTTATATAAAATACAAAATATTCTTTATATAGAACTTGTTTTATATAAAGGTCAGTTTGTGAGCGATGCTAGGCTAATAGCTGTCAGCATAACAAACAAACCGATTAAATAAAACAGCCAAATAAAATAATCAAATATGTACAGCTACGATCAATACGACCATCAACTACTCAACGAACGTATCAATCAATACCGCTATCAAACTCAACGCTTTCTTGATGGGAATTTGACAGAAGACGAATTTAAACCGTTACGTTTAATGAATGGTGTTTATACACAAATACATTCGCCAATGTTGCGGGTTGCCATCCCTTATGGTTTATTAAATAGTGGGCAATTGCGAAAATTAGCATTTATTGCCAAACATTATGACAGGGGCTTTGGACATTTTACCACAAGGCAAAACATTCAATATAACTGGGTGCAAATGGCTGAAATACCAGATATTTTAGAGCAACTTGCAGAGGATGAAATGCATGCCATTCAAACCAGTGGTAACTGTATCCGCAATATTACTGCTGATCATCTGGCAGGCGTAAATAATAAAGAATTGGAAGACCCCAGACCCTATTGCGAAATTATTAGGCAGTGGTCTACATTACACCCGGAATTTGCCTATTTGCCACGCAAGTTCAAAATTGCAATAACTGGTAGCAGCGAAGATAGAGCAGCTACACAGGTTCACGATGTAGGATTGCACCTTGAAAAAAATGCAACTGGAGAAATTGGTTTTAAAGTATTAGTTGGTGGAGGATTAGGTAGAACGCCAATTATAGGTAAAGTTATTAAGCCCTTTTTAGCAAAGCGCGATTTACTTTCTTATCTCGAGGCAGTACTACGAGTTTACAATTTACATGGAAGACGAGATAACAAATACAAGGCACGGATTAAAATTTTAATCAACGCATTAGGCATTGATGAGTTTGGGCGTCAAGTAGAAGAGGAGTGGGAGCGAATACGAGAAACCTCCTTGCAGGTAACTAATGAGGAAATTGAATATTATCAAAAATTTTTTCAGCCTTTTTCCTATGAAAAAATTAATGTTGAGCTCTTAATCGAACAATACAACCAACGCTTTCGTGATTGGTTAACCCAGAATACTATTGAACATAAAGTTGCAGGTTATAGCGTGGTTTATTTGTCATTAAAGCCGCACGGGAAAGCACCAGGCGATATAACTGCTCAGCAAATGTCAGGCTTGGCCGATCTTGCCGATAAGTATAACCAGGGAGAGATTCGAGTAACTCACCAACAAAATTTATTGTTAGCACATATTAAGCAAAGCGAATTATTTGAACTTTGGCAACAATTAGCTATTTTGCAATTAGCAACACCTAATATCAATTCGTTAACGGATATTATTTGCTGCCCCGGGCTGGATTACTGTGCTTTAGCTAATGCTGAGTCCATTTCTGTTTCCAGGCAAATTCAGCAGCGTTTTGATGATTTTGACAGACTATACAATATTGGTAGTATCAGTGTTAACATATCGGGTTGTATGAATGCTTGCGGTCATCACCATGTAGGTAATATTGGTATTTTAGGGGTAGACAAGCATGGTGTTGAATACTACCAGATAACCATTGGAGGCTCTTCAAAAGAAGATGCATCCCTGGGCGAAGTTTTAGGCCCTTCTGTAGCTAAACATGAAGTGGCAGATTGTATCGAAACAATTCTGTCTGTCTATATTGAACAACGCTTACCCAATGAAACTTTTTTACAGACTGTAAGGCGCCTTGGTATTAAACCATTTAAACAGAGAGTATATGGCACAAGTCATTAATTTACTTATCAAACAAGTATCTGGTAAATGGCAGTTCATCAATGAGCCGTTGCCGGCAGAGATTACGTTAAACGGCGATAGTGATATGAAAGCTATCAGTTTAGATAACACTCATGTTATAGCTATTGAATTTCCGTTGTTCGTCGATGGTAGGGGCTATTCGCAAGCACGATTGTTACGTGAGCAATACCACTACAAAGGAGAGCTTAGAGCCATCGGCAATGTGCTTTACGACCAACTTTATTATATGCTGAGGTGCGGCTTTGATAGTTTTGAATTAAATGCTGGCAGAATTGAGCGATTAAGTGAAAGAGAGTCTGTTATTAAGGCTTTTACTGAAATTAGTTTGGCCTATCAATCAACTGCTGATAATGCTGCCAATATCAGACAGTTAAGATTTGGGTTGGAGGTTTCTGGTGCTGGTTCCAATTAAAACAACTAAAAAGCAAGGGGAAGTGTACCTGGTTGGTGCAGGTTCAGGAACGGCTGATTTATTGACGCTAAAGGCGTATCGACTAATTATCCAGTCGGATGTAGTAGTGTATGATCGATTAATTTCCAGCGATATTATTGCTTTAATACCCAGCAATGCAGAGCGTTATTATGTAGGTAAAGCACGCGGTTTGCATCTGATTGCTCAACAGGATATTACCCAGTTATTAGTGGATAAAGCCAAACAAGGTAAAAAAGTCTGTCGTCTAAAAGGTGGTGACCCATTTATTTTTGGTCGTGGTGGTGAAGAACAGGAAGGGTTGGCAGCAAATAATGTAAGCTATCAGGTTGTGCCTGGCATTACCGCCGCAATTGCTTGTTCGGCTTATGCAAGGATACCACTCACTCACCGCGATTACGCGCAATCTGTGTTATTTGCCACCGCTCACAATAAAAGCGGCAAGCTGGAACACCTTAACTGGATGCAGTATGCACAGCCAAATCAAACGCTTGTGTTCTATATGGGAGTCAAACATATTGCTGGTATTTGTGAACAGTTAATCGCGCATGGAGCGGATGCAAACTTGCCAGTAGCTGTAGTGGAGAAGGGCGGTTTATCTGAACAGCGAGTCGTTACCTCTGACTTAAAGGAATTGCCTGCCAAGGTAGCACTAAACAAGATAACTTCTCCAGCACTCATCATTGTCGGAGAAGTGGTTAAGTTGCGCCAATCGTTAGCATGTGCAGAGCAACAGGTGCAAAAATTAAATGCCAGGGTTATTTAACCGTGAGTAATCAGCTCTACCCTGTATTTTTAAAACTGGATCAACTCAAAGTGCTTATTGTCGGTGGAGGCAGTATTGTTATTGAAAAAATTCATTCCATATTTGAAAGTAGTCCCAATGCCAATGTTACAGTACAGGCACAGCAAATGAGTGAAGAATTACATTTTTTATTAAAAGGTCACTCCATCAAATATCAGATCAAAGCATTTAAAGCAAATGATGTTAAAAACTATTCCATAGTTATTGCAGCTACAGAAGATCCAGCATTAAATTGTATGGTTTATCGTGCAGCTAAAGCACATAATTGTTTGGTGAATGTTGCAGATACACCAACATTTTGTGATTTTTTCTTAGGTGCTATTGTCAATAAAGGCAACTTGAAAATTGCGATATCAACCAATGGTCAATCGCCGACTGTTGCAAAGCGCTTAAAACAATTATTTCAAGATATTATTCCTATTGAAATTAATAGTTTAATTAACAATCTTAATATTATACGTAAACAGTTAAAGACAAACTTTGCAACCAAGGTTAAGCACCTCAATCAGCTTACCGAATCACTCGTTTCATAATCTAAGATAATGATATCGCGAAGTCATGTCAACTAGATTTGAAACGGATGCCATTCGCATTCAAACGCCACGAAGTCAAAATAAAGAGCACTCAACACCACTATACCTGACTTCAAGTTTCGTGTTTGATGACGCCAAAGAAGCAGAGGCATTATTTAATGACTTACAAGAAGGCAATGTTTACAGCCGTTTCACTAACCCCAGTGTACGCGAATTTGAATTAAAAATGGCAGCGCTTGAAAAACTGGATGATACACTGGCAACAGCATCTGGAATGGCAGCTATTTTTGTATCCATAATCGGTTTGCTAGAGCAGGGGGATCATTTATTAGTATGCCGTTCTATTTTTGGTAACACTCACAAAATTGTTCGCGATATACTGCCGCGTTACGGTATTAGTAGCACCTATGTCGATATTAACCAAGCCGAAGTGTGGGAAGCAGCGATTCAACCCAATACCAAGATGATTTTTGTTGAAAGTCCATCTAACCCCAAGCTGGATATTATTGACCTCAACTGGCTTAGTCAGTTAGCCAAAAAACACAATGTACTGACTAATGTTGATAACTGTATGGCAACACCTTATCTACAACAACCAGCAAGTTTTGGTATTGATATTGTTACCCACTCCGCAACTAAATTTATCGACGGTCAAGGTAGAGTCTTGGGTGGTGCTATTGTTAGCAACAACAAAATTATAGAAAAACTTCGCAAATTTAACCGGCCAACTGGCGCCAGCCTGTCACCTTTTAATGCCTGGGTACTATCCAAAAGCCTGGAAACATTAGCCCTAAGAATGGACAGGCACAGTGCTAATGCTTTGGCTGTGGCGCAATATCTGGAAAATCATAACGCGGTAAAGCGTGTCTATTACCCTTTTTTGCCATCTCACCCACAATATCAATTAGCTAACAGACAAATGAACACAGGTGGCGCATTAGTAGGTTTTGAAATGAAAAATGGTAAGGCTGCTGACTTTCTCGACAACTTGAAAATGATCTCTCTGACAGGTAATTTAGGCGATACAAGAAGTATTGCAACCCATCCAGCCTCAACCACGCATTCCAGGTTAAACACTGAAGAACTACAACTAGCAGGTATTACGCATAGCTTCATTCGCATATCAGTAGGGTTAGAGCATATAAGAGATATTATTGAGGATATAGAACAGGCAATTAGTCTATAGAGAGTTTTGAGTAATACAGTGTTGTATTGTGGGACTTTTCATTTGTACAAAAAGCATGAAGTATTAAACTGATTTTTATTAAGTAGTTTGAGTTAAAGACAAAATACAGTATTATTAACGGATTTTTCTCATAATACAGAATATGCATAACCCTGACGATTTATCCAGCGAAGATATTGAGCGCGTTAACAACGTTATTAATAGTGGTTATAACGATACTCAACGTGGACCCTTTCGGTTTTGGCGCTTACTTGGTATCTTATGGGCAATCGTTACCCTGCTTGGCTTGATTGCTTTGGGGTTAGGTCGATATATGGAAAATAATTTGTTATAACATTAAATATGAATCAATTATCCACCGCGTCAATAACGCTCATTGTCAGCGCTAGTTTTGTTATTGTTATCGCTGGTCTTAAAATTGCCAGTCCGATTATATTGCCCTTTGTTTTAGCAGTATTTATAGCTTTGTTGATGACTCCTATGATTAATTTCTTCAATGCTAAAGGTTTACCTAATGGGTTATCTATTTTACTCGGGATAATGTTACTGATTGGTTTCGGTATGCTAATTGGTTCATTAGTTGGTAATTCTGTTACCCAATTCATTGCCAATTCTGAAAGTTATCAACAGCGTTTAGATGTACTCTTTACCAGCGCAGCGGATTTTTTTAAACAGTTTGATATTGATATCAGTTTTGAATTACTGCATGAACATCTAAACCCGGCAGCGATATTTCCACTGGCAACTAATTTATTGAATGCAGTAGGTGGCGTGCTTGCTAATACTTTTATTATTGTGTTGTTTTTAATTTTTATTCTGACAGAAGATATCGGGCTTTATGAGCGTCTTAAACTGGCCTTTCCAGAGCAACATGAAAGCCTAACGACGATACAAACGATTAACAGCAAAATTACAAAATACATGGGAATTAAAACTGCCATTAGCTTAGCTACTGGTTTAACCATATATATCGGTTTGTTGATTATTGGCGTCGACTATCCGCTACTTTGGGGGTTTTTAGCGTTTTTACTTAATTTTATTCCTAATTTTGGTTCATTAATTGCAGCAGTACCACCTATTTTGCTGGCTCTTCTGCAATTAGGGCCAGTACATGCGTTAATTACCACTGGGTTGTATTTTGTAAGCAATACGCTTTATGGTAATGTCATTGAGCCCAAAGTGCTGGGTGACGGGTTAGGTATATCACCTATTGTAGTATTGGTTTCATTAGTGTTTTGGGGGTGGATCTGGGGTCCTGTCGGTATGATTTTATCCGTGCCATTAACCGTAATGATCATGTTGGTAATGGAATCCAGTGACAATACAAAATGGGTGTCGGTCTTATTGTCATCGCAGAAAATACCATAAAGTGCATATTTATATTTTAGGAATAGGCGGTACTTTTATGGGGAGTCTTGCGCAACTAGCCAGTGCTAGTAGCTATCAGGTATCAGGTTGTGATAAAAACGTATATTCGCCTATGTTGGAACAATTAGAGCAAGCCAATATTAAATGGAAAGAGGGTTACGACGCTAATCAAATTAATGACGATATTGATTTATATGTCATCGGTAACAACATTAGCCGAGGCAATCCGCTGTTAGAAGCTATTCTTAATCGAAACCTGCCTTATACCTCAGGCCCTCAATTGTTGTGCGATTACATACTGCGCGAAAAATGGGTGCTGGCCTGCGCTGGAACACACGGCAAAACCACTACAAGTTCAATGCTGTCCTGGGTGTTAGAATATGCAGGTATGAAACCTGGATTTCTAATAGGTGGTGTACCATCGAATTTTGGTTATTCAGCCACTTTAGGTGACAGTGATTTTTTTGTGATTGAAGCCGATGAATACGACAGCGCTTTTTTTGATAAGCGCTCAAAGTTTATTCATTATCGACCACGCACTTTAATTGTTAATAATCTGGAATTTGACCACGCCGATATTTTTGATGATTTAGCAGCGATTCAACGTCAATGTCATCATTTAATTCGTACCTTGCCAGAATGTGCACTTTTAATTACCCCTGAAGGTGTAACCGCAATAGAACAAGTCATAGAGCAGGGTTGTTACTCGGAACGTCAATTAACCAGTAGCACAAATGATAGTGCCCATTGGTATGCCAAAGCGCTGAATAACGATAGCAGTCACTTTGATGTGTACCATTTAGGTACTGTTGTAGCTCAAGTTAATTGGCAATTAACAGGGGAGCATAACATAGCAAATGCTATAGCGGTATTTGCAGCGGCTATGCATGTTGGTGTGAAAGCGGAAATTACAGCAAAAGCATTAGCAACATTTAAAGGTGTAAAACGACGTATGGAATTGTTGCGTGAAAGTGTCAATGATAATCGAAAGATATATTTTTATGATGATTTTGCTCATCACCCCACGGCGATAACTACAACTTTAGAAGGGTTGCGCAACAAAGTTGACAATGCTGTTATTGTAGCCTTAATTGAGCCACGCAGTAATACCATGAAAATGGGAGTGCATCAACAACAATTATTAACTTCGGTTGCAACGGCAAATATTGCGCTTTGGTACCAAAATGCCCGTGTTGATTGGGCTATGAGTGAATTATTAGACCAGGGTAATAGTAGCGTAAGGTATCATATTGACGATATTGTTGAAAACTGTAAAGCCTATCTTAAAATTTATGACTCGCAAGACATTTATTTTGTGATGATGAGTAATGGAAATTTTGATGGCATTCATCAAAAATTGATTGATGCACTGACAAATTAACCATGCTTAATTCTCTTGTCCAATTGTATTTACGTTTGGTTATACAGCGTAAATTTGTAATGCTTTTCTTCTATAGTTTGATTATTGCAATCAGTTTGGTTGGTGTACCCAAGTTTGCAATTGATGCTTCGTCAGATTCTATTTTACTGGAAGGAGACAGTTCTCTGCAATTTTATCAACAATCGTTAAGGCGGTTTAATTCAGGTGATATTTTGGTTGTGGCATATAGCACAAAACAGGGCGATGTATACAGCAATAAGGCTATTTCACAAATTAGCGAATTGACAAAGCGACTGAAACAAATTAACAGAGTTCAAAGTGTTATTTCCATAACTAACGCGCCATTATTTTTTAGCCCTAAAGGCGACATTCAGGCGTTGCTTCGAACACCAAGAACCTTAACCTCAGAGGGCACAGATAAGAATTTGGCAGCCAAAGAATTTGATTTTAACCCACTGTATAAAAACACATTAGTAAGTGCTGACAGGAAGAGTACCGTTATTTTACTTAATTTATCGGTTAATCAGGATTACCTGCAATTAGTGCTAGAGCGCGATGCACTCTTAAAGCAGCAAGAGTTGAATGGCCTATCAGATGTGCAGAAGATACAATTGAAGCATCTAAAGCAATCCATTAGCAGTATGGCTACACAGAGTCAAAAGGATGACAGGCTATTTATTCAGCAAATTGAAGCGATTGCATCACACTATAAGCAAAGTGCTGATATTGAAATTGGTGGCGCTACCATGATTACGGTAAATATGATCGATTTCGTTAAACAAGATATGCAGCTATTCGGCTCACTTATTGTGTTAATGGTTGTTTTGGTATTATGGCTACTGTTTAAACAATGGCAATTGGTGTTATTGCCTTTAATCAGTTGCCTGTCTATTATCGTTATTATGATAGGTATGTTGGGATGGCTAAATTGGAAAGTAACACTAATATCTTCTAACTTTGCTATTTTTCTCTTTATCGTATCACTTGCGACTTGTATCCACTTGTTAATCCGCTTTAAAGAATTTTATCATGAAGGAGGAAGTTATAGTCTGGATGAGTCTATCATCGCTATGTTAAAGCGCATGTGGAGTCCGTGTCTGTACAATATGTTCACAACTGTATTAGCTTTTTCATCGTTAGTAGTCAGTGGTATTCGACCAGTGATAGACTTTGGCTGGATTATGGCAATTGGTGTGTTTCTGGCCTTGTTGCTTTGTTTTGTGATTATTCCGGTTGGATTAGGGTTATTTAATCATTTACCTAGACAAAATCTTTCTCAGCGTCAAGGACAATGGCTTAATCATCTCGGTCATTGGGTAACAGAACATCATCGCAGTATTATGGTAATGACTTTAGTTGTTACGATTATTGCAGTGACAGGACTGTTTAAATTAAGCGTTGAAAACCGTTTTATCGACTTTTTTAAAGAAGGCACGACGGTTGCCAGAAACATGACATTCATTGACAGGCATTTTGGTGGCACAATGCCTTTGGATATTATACTCAGTGCACCAGCTAAAATGGAAATAAGCGAAACGGTCGATAGCAGCCAATTAACAGATGATGAGCTTTTTACAGATGAGGATTTATTTGCCGAAGATGACTTGTTTAAAGATGAAGGTTCCGAACAAGAAGTGCTAATCACCTATTGGTGGAGTCGTGCAGGTATTGAACAAATTCAGAAGCTGCACAATTTTTTAGAACAACAGCCTGAAATTGGCAAGGTTTACTCACTGGCAACGGGTTACCAGTTAGCAACACAATTGTTGAATATCGAAATTGGTGATGTAGAGCTATCCATATTACGCAAGCAGCTAGGTGATGTGGAAGAGCAAATTGTGACACCTTTTTTGGATGACGAAGTGAATCAGACACGTATCAGTATGCGTATTTTTGAAACCACAGAACATCTGAATCGCAATGAGTTAATGCAGCGTATTCAACATTTTGCAGAAAAAGACATGCAGTTAAAACCTGAACAATTTCACTACACAGGACTTATGCATCTTTACAACAATATGTTACAGAGCTTATACAATTCTCAAATCCTGACTCTGGCAACCGTATTTATTGCAATTTTTATGATGGTAGCTATATTATTTCGCTCATTTATTTTAGCGGCAATAGCCATTACTCCTAATATAATCGCAGCATTGCTTATTTTAGGAATGATGGGGCATACAGGAATATCGTTAGATTTTATGACCATAACCATAGCTGCCATCACCATAGGAATTGGAATTGATTACGCCATTCACTACATCTACCGCTTTAAACATGAATTAGCTGAACAGGACAACAGTGTACAGGCTATTACCAATAGTCACAGCAGTATTGGACGTTCACTTTTATTTTCAGCACTGACAATAATTTGCGGATTTTCAGTCTTACTATTCTCAAATTTTATTCCGTTGGTTTCTTTTGCTATATTAACATCCATTGCTATGTTAAGTGCTTTAATCGGCGTGATGACATTAGTTCCCAGATTGTTGTTATTACGTTATAAATCCACTGATTAGTTGATGCCATCACTGCGACAAATCTTCCTGCGATCGATTGCCATTGTATTGATTATGGGGTTGGTGGGTTGTCAAACCTATCCGCCAAGTGATATTAACAACCTCTGCGTTATCTTTAAAGAAAAGCGGGCATGGTATAAACAGGCTAAAGCAGTGGAAAAACGCCGTGGTACACCCATTCCTGTTATGATGGCATTTATCCATCAGGAATCCAGTTTTAAAGCCAATGCCAGACCTGGTCGTATTGAGATATTGGGCGTTAAATTGTGGCGTAAAAGTAGCTCTTACGGCTATTCGCAGGCTAAAGATGGAACTTGGGACTGGTACCGCGACAAAGCCAACAAACCTTTGGCAAGACGCAATAATTTTGCCGATGCGTTAGATTTTATTGGTTGGTATAACTCAGTCAGCAAGCGCAGTGCAGGTACAGCATTGACAGATGCCTATAACCTGTATTTAGCCTACCACGAAGGACATGGAGGTTTTAAACGCAAAAATCACAATAAGAAAAAATGGTTATTAGCTGTGGCAAAAAAAGTGGAAAATCGTTCTAAAATATATACCCAACAACTTGGAAGTTGCAAGTTGCGTTAATACAAAGGGTGGCGATTAATGGCTTTTTGGGCTAAATTGAAAAAACAAAGGCAATCTAAAATGCCACTATTGCTATGCATTGTATTTGTTGCTGCCTGTTATCACTACTTTCCAGTCGACTGGAATGAAGTGACTCAAGTTCTGTTAGCCATATTGATGCTAATAGGGCTTGTTATAATAGCAGCAATTGTAACGGTAGCGTTTATCAATGGAATTAAAAAACTTTTTAACAAGTCTTCCTGATAGTTAGAGTCAATGCGTAAAATACTTATTACAGGTGCAAATGGCTTTATTGGAAAGCAGTTAGTCAGAGATTTAAGTGCAGACTATTCCATTATAGGAACGGTTAGAAACCAAAGTGCTGAAAGCAGCCAGCAAAATATTCAAATTAGTGCCTGTAACTTTAATGAATCTACTAACTGGGGTGTACTGTTAAAGGGTGTTGAATGCGTGATTCATTGTGCAGCAAGGGCGCACAAAATGAAGGATACGGCTGTTGACCCTTATGCAGAATTTTATAAAACCAATACCTTATCTACCATTAATCTGGCAAAACAAGCAGCTATTAATGGTGTCAAACGCTTTATATTTATTAGCTCTGTTAAAGTTAATGGCGAGCTTACTACGGAAAAAGCCTTTAGCAATAATGACAGTATTGATATATCCAATCCCAACCTTGATGATTATGGACGCTCAAAATATCAGGCAGAACAAAAAATAGAGTCTATTGCCCGGCAATCAGATATACAGGTTATCACTCTGCGCTTGCCACTGGTTTATGGTGTTGGAGTGAAAGGTAACCTCGATGCTTTGGTTCAGACATTGAGTAACAATCTTCCGCTACCCTTAGGTGCAATCACAAATAAGCGCAGTATGCTTTACGTAAAAAATTTAAGTGCGTTAATTGCTAAAATATTGACCACTGAAATTAACGATACTTATTCGATATGGATGGTAAGCGATAATGACGATATTTCTACCACCGAATTATTGCAATCAATGAAACAAGCCTTAAATAGCCGCTCATGGTTAATACCCATACCCCAATGGTTGCTTAAAGCCATGGGGAAAATAATCGCTAAAGAAAAATTACTGCGCCTGACATCTAACTTGCAAATAAATTGCGAACCTACATTAAATGCTTTCAATTGGCAGCCACCATATAGTGCCAGACAGGGCATATTAGATGCTTTTTCGAGTGCACAAAAATGATTTACCTGTTAGTCATCCTGAGTTTTGCTCTAGCTGCCCCTTTAACTTTTTTGGCAAGGCACTACGCCATTAAGAAACAGCTAGTCGATATACCTGATGAACGTCGCAATCACAGGCAGGCTACTCCGCGCGGTGGCGGTATTGGTTTTGTCATTAGCTTCAGTACATTGTTGATTGTAGTGACGCTAATGGATTTAATTGTAATGAATATCAGCCTTGTTATGCTTGCAAGCATTATTCTGATTACTGCTATGGGTTATATGGATGACCACAGAAATATCTCGTCAATATCACGCCTTGCCTCTCAAGTGATTGCCGCCGTGGGTGTCATGTTGTTTCTGCCTCTGCCAGAAAGTTTTCATGTAATTGCCAACTTTTATGTAACAGGCTGGGCGTTACAGGCAGGAGTGTTTATCAGTATTATTTGGCTCATTAATGTTTATAATTTTATGGATGGCATTGATGGTATTACATCTATCGAGGTGATAAGTGTTTGTTTGTTAATGTACTTGTTATTGTTCTGGCAAAATGACTTAAACAATCAGGCATTATTGTTGTTGTTACTGCCAGCAGCAGTAACAGGCTTTTTACTTTTTAACTGGCCGCCTGCCAGTATTTTTATGGGTGATGTAGGTAGTTGTTTTCTCGGATTGGTTATGGGTATAATGTCATTGTTGCTTTGGAGTATAGGCGATGCCAATATGTGGGCATGGGTTATTCTTCAAGGTGTTTTTGTAATTGATAGTGTGGTGACATTGCTCAGGCGCGCAGCCAGAGGTGTTAAAGTGTTTGATGCCCACAGCCAACACGCCTTTCAACATGCATTTCGACGCTTTAATAGCGCTCATAAAATATTAATGGCATCGTTTATTATAAAATTACTGTGGTTAGCTCCCTGGGCTTATGCTGTTGTCAACCTTTATGTTTCGCCACTAATTGGGTTGGTGCTAGCTTATATACCATTAGTCGTTATTACTTTTTATTTTAAAGCTGGTAGCGAAAACCAAAACACAACAACACATTAACTATGTCCGATTACAATACAAAAAAATTACCGCTTCAACAATTTTTACATCGCGCAAAAACTTTTCCCTACAAAGCTTATTTGCATCAGCCAGTGGGCAGTAAGTGGACGACTTATACCTGGGGTGAAATTGATAGTTTGGCGCGCAAAGTAGCTGCGGCATTGCAAGCAAACGGCTTACAAGCTGGTGATAAAGTCGCTATATTGGCTAAAAACAGCGTTGAGTGGGTGGTAGTGGATTTTGCAATTGCAATGGTTGGAATGATAAGTGTACCCATTTATTCCACTGCTGGAAGCCATACGATTGAATATGTATTGGAACACAGTGAAGCCAAGTTAATGTTTGTTGGTAAATTGGATAGTTGCGCTGCTTTAAAGGTAGCAAATGTCAATATTCCTACCGTAGCTTTTCCCTACAAAGCTCTGATTGACAGTTACCAATCCAGTCATCAATGGGCTGACTTTATCAATGTCGAACCGTTAATCAATGTATATGACCAGCAAGAAGACGATATTTACACTTTGGTTTATACCTCAGGCAGTACAGGTAAACCTAAAGGTGTGGTATTGAGTTGCTTAAATATGGCATTGGCAACCGTTAGCTTGCGTGAATTATACAATGATGAAGATACAGCCAAAGGGGTGTCCTATTTGCCAATGGCGCACATAACCGAGCGCTCTGTGGTAACCATGACTTCGCTTTATGTTAATTCAGAAATATATTTTGTCGAAAGTCTGGATACTTTTGTACAAGACCTAAAGCATGCTAAACCTACACATTTTGTATCAGTACCTAGGTTATGGGCAAAATTTCAAACTGGTATTTTGGAAAAAATGCCCGATAGCAAATTACAGTTATTACTTAAAATACCTTTTGTTGGTAAACGTGTAGCTGCTAAAATTCGTGAAGGTTTAGGGCTAGGAGAATGTACACAATTTTCATCTGGCTCTGCGCCGATATCTCCAAGTTTACTGAAATGGTATGCTAAATTGGGAATGCCAATCTGTGAGGGTTGGGGCATGTCAGAAACCGCAGGTGCGGCTTGTGCTAATATGCCTTATAACGAATCGCACCTGGGTACTATTGGTTTAGCCTTAGATACCATTCAACTAAAATTAGGTGACAATGACGAATTATTAATCAAAGGACCTTCCATTTTTAAATCTTATTATAAAAACCCTGAAGCAACGGCAGAAGCGTTTAGTGATGGCTGGTTCAAAACGGGGGATAAAGCCAAACAAAACGCAGATGGCAGTTGGGTAATTACCGGCAGAGTCAAAGAGCAATTTAAAACAGCCAAGGGCAAATATGTTGCACCGGTGCCAATAGAAAGTTTGTTGGGAGACAATTCCATTATTGAGCAATGCTGTGTCGTGGGTTTAGGCAAACCACAGCCTATGGCGCTAGTAGTGCTTAACTGTATGGATACCATGTCCGAAGAAAAAATTTCTGAAAGTTTGTCAGTTACCATTGAAAGTGTTAACAAACAGTTAGAATCGCATGAGCGGCTATCTCATATTCTGGTTACGCAAGAGCCCTGGTCTATTGAAAACGGTTTGTTAACACCTACTTTAAAACTGAAACGCCCTGAAATAGAACGTCACTACCAGACCTTAATTGATGGTAGCCATAGGCAGCCTGTAGTTTTTGAAAACATTTAAAGAAAATGGAACTTGATGTAGATATCTTAAATCAATATTTAGAAAGTAATATTGAATCATTTCGAGGTTTGCAACATATTGATAAATTTAGCGTGGGGCAATCCAACCCTACTTATCTTCTAACGGCAGACAGCGGCAAATACGTTTTAAGAAAACAACCTTCTGGCAAATTGCTAAAATCGGCCCATGCTGTGGATAGAGAATACCGAGTTATTACTGCTTTGCATAATAACGGTTTTCCCGCACCGTTGACTTACCATCTCTGCGAAAATATTGACATTTTAGGTTGTCTCTTTTTTGTGATGGATTTTGCAGATGGTACCTTACATGGAGATCCATCATTACCTGAAATAGAAGAAACGAGTCGTGCAAATTACCATTTTGCCGTCATTGATACTTTAGCTCAGTTACACTCCATTGACTTAGAACAAGCTAATTTGACGACTTATGGCAGGGGCACTGATTTCTTTGCAAGGCAAATAGCCTTATGGATAAAGCAATACCGTGCTGCCGAAACGCAGTTGCGCGCCGATATGGAAACCTTGATTGAGTGGCTGCCAGCTAATATGCCCGCCGATACAGACGATATTTGCTTAATTCATGGCGATTATAAATTTGACAACATGCTTTTTGTCCACAATCAACCCAAAGTGTTGGCTGTATTAGATTGGGAACTATCTACGCTGGGAAACCCTATTGTTGATTTAGCATATTTCTGTATGACATTGCGTTTACCCGCTGTGGGAATTACTCCTGGATTAGGAGGCATCGATAGAAGCAGTATGGGCATTCCCGAAGAACAGATTTTACTCGATCGTTATTGCACCATGATGCAACGCCCGATGATTGAAAATTGGAACTGGTACTTAGTCTTTAGCTTTTTTCGACTTGCATCTATTTCTCAAGGCGTTTATAAGCGTTCAATAGATGGCAATGCCTCGAGCTCTAAAGCTGTTATTGCAGGGGAGGCAGCACAACAATTAACGAAAATGGCTATTGAATTAATTTAAAGGTTGATTTTAACCATATTTGTCAGTATCATCCGCGCCCTTATTTATATAGCACGTTTCGGACCATAACATGAAGACATACAGCGCCAAACCTGCTACCGTGAAACGCGATTGGTACATCATTGATGCACAAGGTCTTGTATTGGGCCGCCTTGCATCAGGAGTAGCGCATCGCCTTCGTGGTAAGCACAAACCTGAATACACTCCTCATATTGATACTGGCGATTATATCGTTGTTATCAATGCGGAAAAAATCAAAGTTACAGGTAAGAAAATTACTGATAAGCTTTATCACCATCACACCGGTTACATAGGTGGGCTTAAAACGAGCACTTATGGCAAATTGATTGCAGACTATCCCGACAGACCTTTAACCATGGCGGTTAAAGGAATGCTCCCTAAAGGACCGCTGGGTAGAACCATGTTGAAAAAACTTAAAGTTTATGCGGGTTCAGAGCATCCACATAGCGCTCAGCAACCTAAACCACTAACATTAAAAGGGGTGTAATTTATGGCTAATGAAACTCAAACATATTACGGTACAGGGCGACGTAAAACCTCAACTGCTCGTATTTTTATGCAAGAAGGCAGTGGCAATATTATTGTCAATGGTAAAAGTCTGGACGATTATTTTGGTCGTGAAGTTGCGCGTATGATTGTTCGTCAACCCATTGAACTGATAGAGGAGACTGACAAATTTGACTTTAATATCACTGTTAAAGGTGGCGGTAGCTTTGGTCAAGCGGGAGCTATTCGTCACGGTATGACCAGAGCTTTAATGCAATATAACGAAGAGCACAGGCCTGCACTGCGTGAAGCTGGTTATGTTACTCGTGACGCACGTCAAGTTGAACGTAAGAAAATTGGTTTGCACAAAGCACGCAAACGCCCACAATTCTCCAAGCGTTAATTTGGGGTATCAACCTCATGTAAAAAACCTCGCTATTGCGGGGCTTTTTTTTGGGAAGCATGTAATTTGTTCGGTGTTATTAACCTCGCAATAAACGCTTATTTTACTTGCGTGAGCTTATGTTTTATTGCCGTTTTTGTCTTCGTTATAATTTTTATACCGGCTCTGGAATAACGACAATATTGCCTACATGCTGTTTTTTAAGAAACATCTGCTGGGCTTCAACTACTTGTTGCAAAGGAAAAGAAGCTGCTAAAAGCGGTTTAATCTGATGCGATTCAAGCAATTTAATCAAGCGTTGCATGGTGCCAGGCGGAACAATGGTAGCCCCGGTAAATTGCAGGTCTTTGTATATGAGTTGTCGCAAGTCAAAATCAACTTTGGTACCAGCTATAGTACCAGAAGAGCTATAGCGACCACCTTGAGTCAAATTATCAATAAGGGGATTAAATAGTTGCCCACCTACCACATCTAAAGCCACATCAATAGTGCCATTAGCGGCTTCTTGAATAGCACCACTTATATCTGTTTCATTTCTATCAATAACGCTGGAAACACCTAAATCATATAAATAAGAGGCTTTGCCTTTACTTGCAATAGTTATAACTTTTGCGCCGCGAAGCAAACAAAGTTGAATGGCAAGACTACCAACGCCACCAGATGCTCCAGTAATAACAACAGTTTCACCAGGCTTTAGTGCAGTACGTTGTACTAAATTTTCAGCGGTGGTCAGCGCGCAGGGCAATGTCGCTAGCTCAGTATCATTGTAACTGCTGTTAATAGCTATGGCATTACTGCTTCTGACTTTGGTAAATTGAGCGAAACCCCCATCGCATTCTGAACCAAAATAAGCCGAGTTTTGGTTATCTAACCAGTTGCCATCGGCGAGAATCCATGGATCAATGATAACGCGCTCGCCAATTCTGTGGGTATTATTGCTGTTGCCAACATCGACAATAACCCCTGCGACATCAGCACCTTGAATACGTGGAAATTGCAGCTTTTGAGCACCCCAGCCAGAGCCATGAGATTGCTCAATATTGAAGCCTGAACTAGCACCTGTACCAACTTCAGCTTCGACAGTTTTAGAGTACCAGCCTGTGCGGGTGTTAATATCGGTATTATTTAAACCGCAGGCTCCCACTTTGACCAGCACTTCATTGTGTTCTGGCTGGGGAATAGGGTAGTCGGTTCTAAATTCGAGTTTATCAAAGCCACCATATCCAGTGAGTAGCATGGCGTGCATAGTGTTTTTTGTCATTTTAACCTGGACTCAATTGCGCCAATCGTTGCTTTAGCAGATTGTAAAATAGGCGTTCCAGGTCCAAAGATTTCGGCAACGCCAGCTTGTTTTAAAAACTCATAATCTTGTTTGGGAATGACACCTCCTGCGATAACAATAATGTCATTTACTTCTAATTTATTAAGTTCATCAATAAGTTGCGGAATAAGCGTTTTATGTCCAGCAGCTTGTGAGGAAACACCGATAGCATGAACGTCGTTTTCCAAAGCTTGCATGGCAATTTCGGCTGGGGTTGAAAACATAGGTGATAAATCAATATCAAAACCAATGTCAGCAAAGGCAGTAGCGATAACCTTGGCTCCCCGGTCATGGCCATCTTGCCCCATTTTACAGACTAACATACGAGGTCTGCGACCATGATTTTTTTCAAAATTTTGAATTTCGTTACTTAGCATATTCCAACTCTCATTGTCTTTAAAGGCGCTACCATATATACCTGAAACGGTTTGCGATCTTGCCTGGTAACGCCCATATTCGCGCTCTAGTGCCTCAGATATTTCGCCAACAGTAGCGCGCATTCTGGCAGCATTAATAGCTAATTCCAACAGGTTTTGATTTTGGTTACCGGCAGCTTTAGTTAATTCATCTAATGCTAGTTGTACCGCATTGTTATTACGTTGGGCTTTAATATTAGCAAGTTGTACAAGCTGTGCTTCTCGCACTTTGTCATTGTCAATATCCATAATATCCAATGTGTCGCTTTGTTGTGCTTCGTTTAATTGGTATTTGTTAACACCGACAATAACTTCGCTACCACTATCGATACCCGCTTGACGGCGTGCAGCAGAGGCTTCAATTTTTAATTTTGGCAAGCCTGTTTCAATAGCTTTAGTCATGCCACCATGTTCTTCAACTTCATTAATTAACTCTCGTACTTTTTGAGCAATTTCTTGAGTTAAGTTTTCCATCATATAAGAACCGCCCCAGGGGTCTATCACTTTGGTAATACCTGTTTCTTCCTGAATGATTAATTGAGTGTTGCGAGCAATTCGTGACGCAAAATCAGAGGGCAGGGCAATGGCTTCATCTAATGCGTTGGTATGTAGTGATTGAGTGCCTCCGAAGACAGCAGCCATTGCTTCTATAGTGGTACGCACTACATTGTTGTATGGGTCTTGCTCAGTTAACGACCAGCCCGATGTTTGGCTGTGAGTACGCAATATTTTGGATTTGGGGTTTTGTGGATTAAACTCACTGACAATTTCAGTCCACAGTAGTCTTGCTGCACGCATTTTGGCTATTTCTATATAGAAGTTCATACCAATTCCCCAGAAAAATGAAAGGCGTGGTGCAAATTGATCGATATCGAGTCCTGCAGCTAGTGCTGTGCGAATGTACTCTTTGCCATCGGCCAAAGTATATGCCAACTCTAGTGCTGCATCGGCACCAGCTTCTTGAATGTGGTAGCCAGAGATAGAAATACTATTAAAACGCGGCATATTTTTACTGGTAAAAGCAATAATATCACCAATAATTCGCATTGAAGGAATCGGAGGGTATATATAGGTATTGCGTACCATGAATTCTTTGAGGATATCGTTTTGAATGGTGCCTGATAATTGCTCCATACTCACGCCCTGTTCTTCAGCGACTACTATGTAACTGGCTAAAATAGGTAATACTGCACCATTCATTGTCATTGATACAGATATACTATCTAAAGGAATTTTATCAAATAATCGTTTCATATCTTCAACGCTATCAATAGCAACACCTGCTTTGCCTACATCACCTGTTACGCTTGGGTGGTCAGAGTCGTA
Source organism: Pseudomonadales bacterium (assembly GCA_965204215.1). Lineage (GTDB taxonomy): Bacteria > Pseudomonadota > Gammaproteobacteria > Pseudomonadales > GM7GCV1 > CBDBDZ01. The sequence goes on from CBDBDZ010000013.1 coordinate 1,182,163, forward strand.
ACCTCTGTGCGTGGCCAAATCAAATGCCACAGAAATGCCTTGAGCACCATTGGCTAGCGCATTGCGATAGAATGCGTTTGATTCTTCAGCAGTGGAGAAACCAGCGTATTGTCTTATGGTCCATGGCCTGCCTGCGTACATTGTAGCTTGAGGCCCCCGAATAAAAGGTTCAATGCCTGGCATGGTGTCAGTATGTTGCAGCGTTTGTATATCGGCTTGCGTATAGAGAGGTTTAACGGCGATACCTTCGGTTGTCTTCCATGTTAATTCGTGTAACTTGCCTTTGGTCTGTTTATTAGCTAGCGCTTCCCATTGTAGTTTCAGGTTATCGTTCATGTTTATTTATACTTATTTATCTGCTGGTTGGCTGAGTTCAATCAAAACACCGTCGCAGGATTTAGGATGGATAAATATAACCATGCAATCATGAGCACCTTTATAAGGTGCATCTGATAAAAACTGATAACCCTTAGCATTAAGCCTGGCAATATCAGCGTAAATATCATCGGTTCGGAAACATAAATGATGCAAACCAGAGCGTTTTTCCAGGAACTTGGCGACTGGCCCACTGCCATTAAGCGGATGTATCAATTCAATTTGAGTAGGGGGCAATGGAAAAAATGCAGTGGTTGTCTGTGCTGATTCAACCGCTTCAGTGCCACTGTATTCCAGGCCAAAATCGTTCATAAAACGCTTAATAGCCTGCTCTAAGTCAGGTACTGCAATGGCTATATGGTCTAGTGCCGTAATCATATTAATTGATTGAGAAATTCATGGGTAAATTGTTTGCGTTGTAACGCAATTTGCTCATCATCATTAAGCACAATGGGTTCATCAGGTGTGACTTCTAAAATGACTTGCCCTTTTTTGATAATACAGCCATCAGTGTCGATAGAGACTTTATCAACCGTACCAGCAAAAGGAGCCTTGACAGTATTAAACATTTTCATTACTTCAACAATATAAAGTGAATCGCCCTGATTAAAATGGCTGCCCACTTCCACAAAAGCCTTCATATCAGGTGATGGTTTGGAATAGTACATACCACCGCTGACAGCTAGTATCTGATTCGCGTTGGTTTGGGGAGGTGGAGCTAGTACCAGACTCATAGCTTGTTGATAGCTTTTATCTTTAAACTTATCGGGAATGTCAATAGTTAAGTTGTTGCAAACTGTAATGCTATAACACTCAGCTTGTTTGGCTAGCCATGGCAGAACTTCTAAGGTTCGGATATTTTTTGCTGTGTCCAGCGTTTGCAGTAATTCATAATCTTCTTTCCAAATCATATTAGCAGCAGGTCTGTTTTTGCGGTAGTCCATATTCAAATAGTGATATAAATCAGCAAGGTGGTTGACAGTTAAACTCGGATTTTCAATACTGTAATTTAAGCGCTGTAAATTGATCCAGCCCATTAAGTGGTGCGGATTACTAAAGAGCTTTTGAAGCGGTCTAAGTATTAAATTATGTGCATTGCCATCAGGGGTTTCAATATTGTGATGTAACAGTTTTAAATCAATATTCTGCGCTAATTGATAAAGTTGGCCTACTAAAGTCAAGTAAGGTTGAATAAAGGCAGTAGTAGGGCGAGCGTTGATATTATTACCAATAAACCAGTTAACCAAGCCGTATTGAAACGCCAGGTTAGTGGCTAAATCTTTGCCTCGTATAGTGCTTTGGCGTAGTACTTCCGCCATTTGTTGGTAGCATTCCAAGCGATTATTTCCTGTGGTTAACAACAATGCTATATTAGAATCATAGGCGCCTGCCAAGTAGTATTTGATAAAGGCATCAGTGTCAGGGTTTGACGTGCATATACCCTGGTCATCGCGTATTTCAGTATCAAGCGCTTTCGACCAATATTCGATAGTACCACCCGCATGAGGTTGCAATGCGTGATTGGTGGCATTAAGTCTAGCCTCTACTGCGGAGCCTTCTCTTAGAATACGTTTGGGTTTAGGCAATCTCTTTCCATGTGCAGCCAGCAATACCATTAACTCAACCAACGACTCCACTTCAAATTGTTCTTGCGCTGCATCAGGGTTACTAAATATTAGTTTATAACAAAGCTCGCTAACGCGGTGTTCTACTTGAATGCGGGTATTCATTTCCATGAAAAAATGGTTTTTGCCATCGACAATACACTCAAAGGTGGATACTGAATCAAGCCCTGTAGCTTTACCAAAGCGCACAGCTTCCGATTCCATTTTTTTCAAAATATCCAGGTCTGTTTTGAGAATATCCGCTTCAATAGTGTTGCCTTGCTGTTGTGCCGATTGTATAGCTTGTTGAAGCTCTTCCACAGTGACAGACACTTCCAGTAATTTTTGTTCGTGCATTTGCAGTGAACAATCACGGCCACCTAAGGTAATACACCAGTCGCCATTGCCAATAACCTGAATTTCCTGGTGGCGAGTGGTTTCAATATTGAGCTCAATTAATATGACATTGTCATCATCACTACATTTCATTTCAGAGAGAATTTCTCTGCTCAACATTTCGGCATCCTCTGCATTATCTAAAATACGTTGACCTTTTCCACCTCCGCCATTAGTTGCTTTTAATCGAATTCTGTAGTCAGGGTATTGGAGCATTAAATTTTCAACTTGCCGCTTGACATTGGCTAAATTAGTTGCCTGGTTTATACCAGGCGTCACACTGACATTTGAGGCTTCTGCTGTACGCTTGGCTTCATCTTTTAAACCAGCTTTGCGAACTGTCATAGAGCAAGGACCAATGAAGGTAAGCCCTACGCGTTCTACGGCGGCTACCATGTTTTCATCTTCGGCCATAAATCCATAGCCAGCAAAAATCGCGTTGTAACCATTAGTAGTGGCAATAGTAATGATTTCTTCAATTCGCTGCCGTCTTTCATCGGCATTGTTACCGCTGTAATCAGCAATTGGGTGAATGCGGTGTTGATTTTTGAATGCGCGAAGTTCAGGTGCCAACGCATTGGGGTAGACAATGGAATCTTTATTGGAAACCAGTATGCCGTAGTGGTTAATACCCATTTCGGTAAATACATTCATCGCCTCAAAGCGAATAGGGCCACGGCAAATGATTAGCGGTGCAATGCGACTGCAGTTAAACTGTGCCACCCAGTCAGTGGCAACATTTCCTAAGCGGCGATCACGGTGTACTAGTGAATTCATAGCATTATGAAATTAATGATTAGTGAAACTCGCGTTGTACAGATTGCAACGGTTCAGCACGATAATGACGCAGGTGAAAATGCATATTTTTTACCAACTCTTTGCGTAAATCACAAGGCATAACTATCTGTGAAATACTACCAAGACTTAGCGCTTCTTTGGGGTTCATTAACTCGCGTTCATAACGCTGTGCCAGCTCTGATTCCCGTTGGGCTAACCATCGTGCAGATTCACTCCTGGCTTGGTTTCGGATGGCTTTTAATTCTTCTTTATAAACAAATTCAACACCAGCTGGGCCCATAACTGCTACTCTTGTTGAAGGTAGAGCTAGTACCAAATCTGCACCAGTAGGGTAGTTGTTATAAGAAGCGTAAGCACCGCCAAAGGCATTGCGAATTAGTACGAGAAAACGCGGAGTGCGCAAGTCGATAATACTGTCGAGCATAGCGCGGCCTGCTTGCACAATACCTCCAGTTTCCTGCTCTCTTCCCGGTAAAAACCCTGTAGTGTCTTCCATAAAAATAACAGGAATATTGTAAAGATTGCAAAAGCGGATAAACCGCGCATTTTTATAAGCAGCCGCAATGTCAATTTGCCCTGATGCAACGGCGCTGTTATTGGCTACAAAGCCAACCACATTGCCACCTAAACGACCCAGAGCAGTAATGGTATTACGTGCACGCTCTGACTGTATTTCCATATAATCGCCATGATCGCAAAGTTGTTCAATAATTATACTGATATCAATAGGTGTGTTATATCCCGTAGGTGATGTAAAGGCTTGATGCAATAACGTATCAACAGTTTGGGTTGATCGGTCTGTAGGGTCAGATTGCGCTTGTTGCTTGCGAACAGGTACCATCTGTTCATGGTTATCAGGGATATAAGTAAGTATCTGTTTGACTTTTAATAAAGCACTGACTTCATCTTCTACAATAAAATCGGCAACACCGCTTTGGCTGTGAACCGAAGGTCCTCCAAGTTCTCCAGGTGTGATGTCTTCACCCAAAACTGATTTAACTACACCAGTGCCGGTTAAACCGAAAAAAGTATCTCTGGGTTGAATTACAAAACTGCCTTGACGCGGCAAATACGAACCCCCGCCTGCATTAAAGCCAAACATACACATAATAGAAGGGACAATGCCACTAATTTTACGCAGTGCGGTAAATGCTTCGGCGTAACCATCAAGCCCGCCAACTCCTGCAGGAACAAAAGCACCTGCCGAGTCATTCATGCCTATAAGAGGTATTTTACGCTTGCCTGCCAATTCAAATAACCTGGCTAATTTTTTGCCATTGGTGGCATCCATAGAGCCTGCCCGCACACTAAAGTCATGCCCGTACACCGCAACATCTCTACCCTGTATTTGAATAACGGCGGTTACCAGCGACGCACCATCCAAATTTTTCCCCCAATTTTGAAACAGTATAGTAGGTTCGTTATCGGCGAGTATATCCAGACGCTCCCATACCGTCATACGGTTTTTGGAATGTTGCCTGGCAATGGCTTTAACTGGTGTACTGTAACGCGCTTTTAACTGAAGTGCTTTACCTTCTTCAATGTCGCGTTCATATTGATGGATAATTTCAGACATAAGACCACTATTTTAAAAAAATATCTAATTATTATATTAAGTTAGGCGATATATTTAATTGTTTATTTAATTCAATTTACAGGCAGAAAGATACACACAGATAATAGGGGTTGCCCGCATAAATGCCAGATTGGTTTCATATTTCAGTATGCCTTCTTTTTCGTTATTCAACAACAGCAGCACTCCATTCGATAGGACCGCCGAGCATTGCGCGGTGCGAAACAGGTTGTTTGCCCGCTGTATTTTTTATTTGATAACGCTCACCTAATTCGGCACTGATATGAGCGTTGCCGCTAAGTTGTAATAATTCCGGGTCTTTGTATAGTGCATCAATAATGAAGCCTTGAAACTCTGGGAGTTCAGCCATTTCCTGAAAGCCCGTGTATTTTTCAGGCTCAGCTTGTATAACGCGTTGAGTTCTTTCTGTTAACAACATGCCCATCCACAGAGAGATCGCTGCGACATTGAAGGGGCGCAAATCATGTGCCATATCCCATGTCATTTTATCAATGCCTGCCTTTTGGGCACCGTAGCAAGGGCCGTGCATATAGCAACGTGCGCCAAAAGATGAGGTATTGACGATTAGTCCACGTTGTTGCCTGGTCATAATCGGAGCGGCGTGATAGCTTGCTAAATAGGCAGATTTTAAGCCAACATCCAGAATCTCAACCATATCTATCGACTTTTCCCAAAAACTTCCACTGGCGATGAGATCATCGTGAATAACAGTAGCATTGTTAACCAGAATATCAAGGCGTCCTTGTTCTAATTGAATTTTTTGAAATAGCGTTTCAATTTGTTCAGGGCTTGAATGGTCGCAAATAACACCAACGCCAGAACCATTGCGATTAATTTCGCCAACAGTTTGCCAAACGCTGCCAGGCAGTGGATTGTCGCCATCTTTTGCCGTTCTTCCAGTGACATAAACGCAATATCCTGATTTCCCAAGAGCCAGCGCTATACCTTTGCCTGCACCACGACTAGCTCCTGTAACCAGGGCGACAGGTACTTTCATTAAACACCAATAGGAGGGGTAATTGACGAGCAGTTATCAATTAAAAAATGAGCACCGTTAACAAAGCGAGCTTCATTAGTTGCCAGATACAATACCATAGCAGCAACCTCTTCAGGAAGCGCCATAACGGGCTTCAATGTTTCTATTTGTTCTGTGCTGGCTTCTCGTGTACCAAAGGTCACGTCAGTTACCATTGGCGTGATAACGCCATCGGGATGAATTGAATTGCAGCGAATATTATTTTGTTGCTGTTTGCAATGCATTGCAACTGAACGTGTCAGTGACTCAACTGCGCCTTTACTGGCACTGTAGGCAATTGCGAAATTCATACCTTGTTTTGATGCCAGTGAAGACATATTGATAATAGAGCCACCCCCACTTTTTTCCATAGCAGGTAATACCGTCTTGCAGCCTAGAAAAGGCCCTTCGGCATTTACAGCGTGAATTTTACGCCATAACTCTAACGATGTATCAGCAATAGAGGCAAATTGAAGAATACCTGCATTGTTAACCAATATATGTACGCCGCCAAATGTCTTAACTGTGGTGTCCACAACTTGTTGCCATTGCTTTTCGTTTGTTACATCGTGCTGCATGTAAATAGCGTTATTACCAATGCCTTCAGCAACACTTTTAACCGTATTCAAATCGATGTCAGTTAACACGACTTTAGCACCTTCTTCAGCTAAGCGGATAGCATCAGCTTTGCCCATACCGCTACCTGCGCCAGTAATAATGGCGACTTTGTCTTGTACCCTGTTCATAATAATTGATAAGTAATGGTTAGCAGAACATATCGCTCCAGTTATGTTCAGGTAAACACTTTCCAGAGGATAGCCATCGTAAAAGCCAGATTAAAACCAAGCATCCAGCTATGTAACTTTTGAGTGGCTTTAAGCTCGTAAATATCAGCTTTGGTTGCTAAATTTTCGGCGCTAAGCGCTTCAGCAGCTTGCCGTGCTTTATCTTCAGGTACGCCTGCAACGCGGAACGCTTCGTAAACTTCAGAAATCATGGTAGTCATAAGCAGCATTTTTTCATAAACATCGTATTCTGTAAATCGGTTCCTTATCAAACCTGACGAAAACTCAATGTTTCAGTCAAATGCTGTTGCTGGATTTGCTCACTCTCCTGCATGTCCGCCAGCGTCCGCGCCACCCTGATAATACCCGTCTTTATCTTGTAGCGTTTTATCCTTGTTATGAATCAGTTTTAAATGCGTTGCCTGTTGCGCTTTAAGACGCTCAACTTCTTCAACAAGTCGTTGATTTTACTTCTGTAATTGCACAAAATTCATCACGCAATTATAGCAAAACCAACCCTAAAAAGCGCCCTAAATCAACCCACTACCGATAAATAATTTAAAGCACTATGACCTTGCATCCTGGTTACATCCAAACCTCGCAATAATCACTCCAATTGTTCAACAGACCACTCCAATACTTCCGATTCCAATGGTAGAAATATCAGGGCTTATAGCGATACTATAGATTTATTTGATAATTTTTAATTTTATATTTAATATCTGCATCGTGATTATGTTGACTTTTGCAAGTCGATTAACCTAGATTCCGTAGTTGAACCTGGAATTTACAGTTATTTTCAGGAAATAATGCAAGGCATGGCTTGCAGGTAATGGTTGTAGCCCTTACCAAAAGCCATAACGCAGCAGTGTGAACTGAAAAGGGCTGTAAAGCCAGGTAGCGGTTTGTAATTCACTTATGAAGTGAATCGAAGAATAAGCGTTTATCAATAACATTCAAACTCTTAGAAGTGAAATTAGCGTTCAACTGCGGAATCTAGGTTTAAGGGTCTGGTTTTGATTATTGAACAAGGGCTATCGCTTTTGCCGATAAGTGGTGCTGTGTTTGTATTTTGTAATCGCAAACGCGACAAAATGAAAATCGTGTACCGGGACAAGACAATTAGATGCCTTGCGCCAGTTTGTAACATTTTTGTCAGTTCGTCGCTAAAACTTGTTGGATTTTCGAATAAATTTAAAGTATTGTTAGTCATGGTGTATCTCGTTGTAGTGGTTAAAATTAATGTTTTTATCAAACATCATTTCAACAGGATATGCAGCTTTTTTCAACTACTTAGTCAGTCCTGAAAAACATTTACCTATTTGATTATTATATATATTTTGTTACTATGTCAGTGTGATTTCGACCAGATATGTTAAAATGGTCTCTTATTTTTGGTCGAATTCATTTAAGCAATGCTCCCTCAATCACCGGTAATATCTCCCCAAACTGGCTTTTTTGATATAGCCAGCCAACTCAATCCCAATCATATGCTACTGGCCTTGAGTCGTGAACTAGATTGGTCAAGTATCGAGTCATCGCTCAGCCCTTTATACAGTGCTAAAGGGCGCCGTGCTAAACCAATTCGACTTACTGAGTGGTCTGTTAATGTTAAAGCAACTGTACAATTTGAGTGATGATTCAGTCGTTGAACAGTGGCAAATGAATCCCTACTATCAAGTATTCTGTGGAGAGACGGTGTTTCAAACATTGCCTCCTTGTCATTCAACTGAGTTGGTTAAGTTTCGTCAACGTATTGGCGAAGAGGGCGTGAAGCAACTTTTTCATAGTAGCGTACTATTGCATGGACAGGCATCGGATGAAATCACGGTATTGGTTGATAGTAGGGTACAAGAAAAAGCGATTACTTACCCAACCGATAGTAAGTTGGCAATCAAGATTATTAATCGGTTGAATAAGTTAGCTAAAGAAGAAGGAATTCAACAACGTCGAACCTTTGTCAAAGAAGTGAAAGAATTACGTTTATCTTGTCGTTATTTTCGTCATGTAAAACGACGTGCTAAAGCACGTAAAGCATTAAAACGTTTAAGAACTATAGCTGGTATTTTACTGCGTGAATTACAACGAAAATTACCAGCAACAGTATTGGCGTTACAGACAGAATCGTTTGAATTGTATGAGCGTGTACTAATTCAACAACCTAAAGATAAAAACAAAGTGTACTCACTACATGAACCTGACATTTACTGTGTCGGCAAAGGCAAAGACCATAAGCCCTATGAGTATGGACGTAAAGCATCAATTGTAGCCACACAGAAAAGTCAGGTCATTGTTGGCGTAGCCAGCCATGATGAAAATGAACATGACTCAAAGAATTTGAAAGCAGCTTTAGAATCTGCTCATGAGCATCGGCAAACAACAATAGAACTAGCTGTGCTTGACCGTGGTTATCGAGGTGCAAACAAGCATGTTGATGTTGAGGTGTTATTACCCAATAAAAAGCTGAAACGAGATACGCCGTATCAATCCCAAAAGAAGCGAATATTATGTCGGCAACGTGCAGCGATTGAACCTATTATTGGGCACCTCAAACACGATTATCGATTATCAAGGAACTGGCTTAAAGGCAGTGAGGGCGATTCAATCAATTTACTGATGGCTGCTTGCGCCTGGAATTTGAAAAAATGGATGATATTTTTCTTTGTCTATCAAAATGTTGATGTTAGCTATCCTGATAACGCACCAAAAGCTACTTTTATTTTCATTTTTGAAAACAATATCCTCATATTCAATACTCAATCACTATAATTGTAATCCTCAAATTGCTAATTTTTCAGTACCGACTAGGTACTTTGACTAGCCCGCATATTTCATAAAAAAAAGTACGGTGCTTGTTTAATGCGTTATAATTCAATGTGTTAAGTCAAAATTATAAGCCAAGCACCGATGACAGATTGTACCTCAACTTCTACTTACTTTTCACCTTTAAATCGCCGTCAAATCGAAACTCAATTTAGTGGTGGCGATATGACCAGCAATGCTGGTGTTTTATTGCTCAGAGAGCTTGATAAACACTTATGTCTAAGCAAGCAAGTGGCATCGGTATTTCCCGATACCCGGCACAGCAGTTATGTGAAACATTCACTGCAGAGTTTGATTCGTCAACGCTTGTATAGCTTATGCATGGGTTACGAAGACCTTAACGATCACGAGACCTTGCGACACGATAAGGCATTACAAACGGCAACGGAAGCTGATCAAGTACTGGGAAGCCAGTCGACATTGTGTCGATTAGAACAATCATTTACTGCGCAATCAAACATTGCCATTCATGACGTATTGTTGAACCTATTTATTGATTCGTTTGATAGTGCCCCAGAGGAATTAATTCTCGACTTCGATGCCACTGATGATCGCGTCCATGGTACGCAAGAAGGTCGCTCTTACAATGGTTATTATCGGCATTATTGTTTTTTACCCTTGTATGTATTCCTGCGGTGAACAACTGTTGGTCAGCTATCTTCGACCCAGTAATATCGATGGCGCGAAGCACAGTTGGGCGATTCTCAGTTTGTTGGTAAAACGGTTGCGTAAACAGTGGCCTAATGTCAGAATCATTATACGTGGCGATAGTGGGTTTTGTCGGCATCAAATGATGAATTGGTGTGAGCGTCATGATGTTGGTTACGTGCTGGGCATTGCAAAAAATAGCCGAATACTAGAGATGCTGTCACCCTGGATTGATGCGGTCAATGAACAATATGAACAATCTGGAAACCCCTTGCGCTGGTTTACTCATATCCAGTATGCAGCTCAATCATGGTCGCAGTCAACGCCGTGTCATCGCTAAAATTGAACATACTGGAAAAGGCATGAACCCGCGATTTGTGGTGACGAATTTATCGGGCGAACATCAAGCTATTTATGAGGATCTCTATTGTGCTCGTGGCGAAATGGAAAACCATATTAAAGAACAGCAACTCGATATGTTTGCTGACCGAACGAGTTGTCATCACTGGTGGCCTAATCAATGGCGACTGTTGTTATCGTCACTGGCTTATGTGTTGATGGAGCGACTACGTCATCACTGCTTAAAAAGCACTGTTTTTGCCCAATTACAAGTAGGAACCATACGCCCTTAAATTACTCAAAGTGGCTGCCGTTATTTTATCCAATACCAAGCGTATACGCTTACTATTACCCAGCGCATATCCTTATCAAGATATCTTCGAGTTGGTTGTCGCCCGGCTTTAAACCTGGATAAGACTGTAAAAAGTGCTGCCCCGGCACGAGAACAAACAATGGGGGTAAGGGGGAGTTATGTCTGAAATTCGGGCAAAGAGCATATTAAGCTACGTATTCAACAAACTTAAACTAAATTAAAGCAGGATAATCCAACTTCACCTTAAACTCAAAGTTATTTGTAGGTTTATGAAATATGCGGGCTAGGAATTGTCGATGAAGCGGGCGAAATTAACTGGCATAATTTTGAGCGAACTAGTGACTTTATACAGCGCGAGAAAGCCAAAGGCGTTGTTCCTGAATTTGAAGGATAAAAGCTTATTTGAAGCCTGAAAAAATCTGATATTTTGACGGCGAGCCTTTTTTCTATCACTATAAACGCATGGAAATTATCAATGGAACTATTAACCCTGCATGAATATATCATAATTTTATGTTATAATACTAGTCATGAAACAAGTAGATTTAAGAACCCTTAGCCCCGAGTCTCGACTAGAATTGAAAAAAATTTGTCTTCGCCTTTACAAGAAGGGAGATCGTACAAAAAAAGCCATAGCCGAAGAGCTTGGTCTTCGCTATATCACGGTATCAGAATGGCTACGTGAATATAAAGCATCAGGCGAAAAGCTCACCAAAGAAAAACCACGAGGACGCCCATTGGGAGTGGGACGGGACTTAACACCGGAGCAAGAAAAACATATTCAGAAGTTGATTATTGACAAGACACCAGACCAGTTAAAGCTGGATTTCGCACTGTGGTCAATCAAAGCAGTTCAACAATTGATTGATGATGAATTTTCAATTGATTTAGCCTATCGAACTGTCTGTCTTTACCTTAATCGTTGGGGTTTTACCCCCCAGCGTCCAGTCAAACGTAGTTATGAACAGCAACCTGCTCAAGTTCAACAGTGGCTTGATGAAGATTATCCTGCAATTCACCAACGCGCCCAGGATGAAGACGCAGAAATTCACTGGGGTGATGAAACAGGTATTTCGAGTCAAGAGCATTATCCTCGCGGTTATGCTCCTAAAGGGCAAACACCAGTTTTAGTATTATCTCACGCTAAGCGTGAATGAGTTAACATGGTGTCAACCATTACTAATCAAGGAAAACTTCATTTTATGGTCTATGACGATAAGTTCACGGCTCAGGTCTTCATCAAATTTTTGAAACAATTAATAAAGCAATCATCTAAAAAGGTTTTTTTGATTGTTGATAACTTACGCGTACATCATGCTAAATTGGTTCAAGAATGGTTAGCAGGTAATACTGAAAAAATTGAGGTCTTCTATCTGCCTAGCTATTCCCCTGAACTTAACCCCCGATGAGTATCTCAATTGTGATTTAAAGCGCTCAATGGGTGCTGATAAACCGACTCGAAAGAAAGGGGATATTGCTAAAAATTAGATAAGCATATGAATCTGCTACAACAGCAACCCGAAAGAATTCAATCTTATTTCAAGCATCAGAAAATTAAATATGCAGCTTAATAATTTCGAATATTTAATGCAGAGTTAATAACCAAGATAAAAACTGCCTAGAAGCGGCGAAGATAATCATGGCACATTATCCATTTGACCGTATCGCCACACAGGAGGAGATAGATTGGGCGTTGGCATGGTTACGGAGCGTCGAACCGTCTAACTCTGAATATGCACACTCCAAATCTGCGGCGCGAGATATGATTGCGTTGAAAGTTGCTTCGCCCAATAGCTACGAACCCAATGACCCGAAACGACTCAAGAAAATATCAGCTTTTATATGGGCAAGAGTCGGGCAACAGCCTAATTTTGGAGAGTTACTGGATTATCTTAAGACAGACGACGCGAAAATAAAAAGCCATACGGCGAAAGCATTGAAGAAGCGGAAGTTAGCGCGAAAGCGAGGTAGGGTTGGGAGAAAACGTTAAAAATGTAAACATCATTGAAAAAATGAATCTACTCTACACATCAGTACTGTCACTATCCATGCCGCTGAATATAGCAAAATCGAAAGAGACAATCAATCAGATGTCTAGGTTCAGTACATGTGAGACAAAAGCATAAACATCAAGCAGCCTGTGTAATTTTCAGATAATACTCCATTGGAGTATCTAATCCAACCTTTTCGTGTGGTCTATAAGTGTTATAGTAACTTTCATAATCATCTAAGGCTTGATTCATCAATCTAACACTTAAACTCCCTTCATAAAAGGGATAAAACTCATAACGTGTTGTACCATTAGCCCGTTCAACACAGCCGTTTAAATCAGGACGCTTAGGTGGTAATACCCAAAGTTTGATACCGAGTTCACGACAGTATTCTTCAAATTCAGCCATAAATTCGCTACCACCATCCACTTGTATGGACTCAATAGTGAATGGGGCTTGTTGTTTTAAATACATGAGAAAGCGCTTAGCATTATGACTGGTTGCGGTACTGTAACAACGTAAGAATGTCATACCTGTTATCGGGCAGGTAGCTTTGAATTCTTTGACATTAAAGCCTTCGGTAAAACTAATACTCATATGGTCAATTTGAATCATCTGACCTACCTTCTTGGCTTTCATACCATATTGCCAACGTCTAGCGTGATAACTAAATTGTCGTTTCTTTTTAGGCTTCATACGCCCGCCATAATAAAACGATACAGGCAATATCTTACCGTTTTTAATAAATTTACTGATAATCCTACCGACGCTACTTTCACTAATCGTTTGCTGATGGTCACGAACCATTATTTTCCATATTTTACGCTTACCCCAACAACGGTAACGCTGCCTAATATTAACTCTGCATTAAATATTCGAAATTATTAAGCTGCATATTTAATTTTCTGATGCTTGAAATAAGATTGAATTCTTTCGGGTTGCTGTTGTAGCAGATTCATATGCTTATCTAATTTTTTAGCAATATCCCCTTTCTTTCGAGTCGGTTTATCAGCACCCATTGAGCGCTTTAAATCACAATTGAGATACTCATCGGGGTTAAGTTCAGGGGAATAGCTAGGCAGATAGAAGACCTCAATTTTTTCAGTATTACCTGCTAACCATTCTTGAACCAATTTAGCATGATGTACGCGTAAGTTATCAACAATCAAAAAAACCTTTTTAAATGATTGCTTTATTAATTGTTTCAAAAATTTGATGAAGACCTGAGCCGTGAACTTATCGTCATAGACCATAAAACGAAGTTTTCCTTGATTAGTAATGGTTGACACCATGTTAACTCGTTCACGCTTAGCCTGAGATAATACTAAAACTGGTGTTTGCCCTTTAGGAGCATAACCGCGAGGATAATGCTCTTGACTCGAAATACCTGTTTCATCACCCCAGTGAATTTCTGCGTCTTCATCCTGGGCGCGTTGGTGAATTGCAGGATAATCTTCATCAAGCCACTGTTGAACTTGAGCAGGTTGCTGTTCATAACTACGTTTGACTGGACGCTGGGGAGTAAAGCCCCAACGATTAAGGTAAAGACAGACAGTTCGATAGGCTAAATCAATTGAAAATTCATCATCAATCAATTGTTGAACTGCTTTGATTGACCACAGTGCGAAATCCAGCTTTAACTGGTCTGGTGTCTTATCAATAATCAACTTCTGAATATGTTTTTCTTGCTCCGGTGTTAAGTTCCGTCCCACTCCCAATGGGCGTCCTCGTGGTTTTTCTTTGGTGAGCTTTTCGCCTGATGCTTTATATTCACGTAGCCATTCTGATACCGTGATATAGCGAAGACCAAGCTCTTCGGCTATGGCTTTTTTTGTACGGTCTCCCTTCTTGTAAAGGCGAAGACAAATTTTTTTCAACTCTAGTCGAGACTCGGGGCTAAGGGTTCTTAAATCTACTTGTTTCATGACTAGTATTATAACATAAAATTATGATATATTCATGCAGGGTTAATATGCAAAACTATTTGCTCTTGCTGTTTTGTCCATTGTGATTGACGGCGATTATAAGGGCGACGGCTTTGTTCCACTAATCCTTCCCAACCTAGCTGATTATAACGTGCGCTCCAGCGATAATAAGTGGCTCGTGACCAGCCTATTGACTTCAAACGAAGTGCTTCGCTACAACCTTCTTGTTTCAATTGGTCATAGAGTTCTAGTCTATGGATTCTGTCAATTGCTTCAGTTGGCGCTCTATCATTAATGCGCCAACTGCGATATGATTTGATTCGTAGGCTTAAGGTCTGCATGGGTAGTCTCTCTGTAAGTTAATTTAGTCAAATTACAAAGGCTACCCGACTTTAAACCAGCTTTCAAATGACCTATTAATTTGATGGAAAAGTCTTACGACTTTACCACAAATTAACAGGTGAAAAATTTAAAAAATAAGTCTCATATCTATCTGAACCTATACATCAGAACCGATTTACCAATATCAATGTCGAGCAATTATCAGAATAAGATAAAAGGTATGCCCACGACAAATTAGTTGTAAAAGATAGATGCCTCTTTATTTTCCTATAATTTCAAACCCTGCCAATCTTATTGGAACGCTCTCGCGGTTCTGGAATATTTGATAATTCGATTCCCTCTTTAATCCATAAAGACCACTGTCTCAAAGCTACACCATATCTAGCTTTAGATTTTATTTTCCAGTTAAGGTTATTTTCAAAAGATATCTTCTCAGCAATTCCTTTTGCATCTATATTTGGAAACTCTTTCATTAATTCAATACATCTCAGTACAGACATTTCAGTTTTCACAGCTTCCCAAATTGCTTCTTTTCTTCCTCCTGATTTTTTTATTACATCAAGATTTAAAGTAACTAAATTATTCTTATCGGTGACTAAATCAAGCCTCTTTAAAACCGATAGTTCATTTCTTTTTATAGCGGTTTTCAGGCAACCTGAATCAGATATATCGTTAAATGCTTTTAAAGCCGCTGAAGGAGACACTAACGCTAAAAAAACTTTACTACGTTTATTTCCCCTTTTTATCAAATCTTTCCAATCTTTTATAGCTGATCCCGCATCTTGTACGATAAAATCAGTACTAACTGGAGATAAAAACCCACTATAAATAAGGTAAATGGCTAACCTATTTGAATAAGTACTCCAAGTTTTTTCTTCATGTTTAGCTCTAGGCACGCATTTTTTAAGAGTTTTTCGAATAATAGATTGGTTAATAATTTTACCAGAGTACTCTTGATAAAGAGCTGTTTTTAGGGAGTGTTTACCCATTTTTTCACGAAGTGATTTCAAAATAGCTATTTCATCATTAACACCAAGCTTATCACTTATTTTAAAAGATTCTCCTTTTCGCTCAGCTAGACCAAGTATTACTAAATCTGCACCTATATTTAAGACAGTTCTCTTTTTTAAGCCGACCAGCCTCCCAATATCAAAAGAACTTGTAAAATTATCCACTTTCAACATTATACAAATACTTATAAGAGAAGATGCTTCGGTTTTTGGAATGTAGTTATATGGTACAGTTGGAATTTTTTTTGTAAGTAGATAGTCTCTGAATATGTCCCAATATACATTAAGACGATCACCGCTTTTTATAACTAAATGCTTCTGTATTAAATTATTCAAAGCTGTTATTCCTGATATTTCTATAATTTCACTCCAATCAGCTGGTGCTTTTTGAGCAATGAGCTTTAAACATGCTGATGACTGTTGGGATAAATCCTTTAAATCATCATAAAATAAACGCTCTACATCAATATTAATTAATACAGCATCTGCTCCTTTCCCTTTGACCATTCCATCATACAAATTAATATATAACCTTTTTAACAACCATGGGAATCCCTGACTAACTTGGATTATTTGATGTTTAATTTCTTGATCAACGTTCTGTCGAATTTCTTTCTCAAACTTAGTAATTGAATTCAATATTTCTCCTTTTTCAAAAACATCTAAAGGAAATTCTTTCCGATAGTCAGATAGTTCGTGCCATGCATAATAAGCTGGATGGTCATCCTGTGAAATATTATCTGTCTTCCATGCAAATCCTAGAACAATATTACTTTTAATGCTAGCCACATCAAGCATTAGGTTTTTAGCTGCATTAAATATTCCAAATAATTCAGGTTTGGCATAAATCTCTTCAAATTGGTCAAATATTAAACAAACAACTTGTTCCTTTCTCACTAAAGATTCTAAATATAACTGGACGCTATTTGAGCTTAATGGTGAATCTGGATTGGTTAGAAACAATTCATTTTTGTCTCCAAAATCGCATTTTTGGGCTTCTCTCAAAAATTGAATCAATGATGCCAATATATAAGTGGGTTCCCGAGCTCCTCTCATGTCAACAGCATAAACAAAATATTTTTTCCGATAAAATCTATTCTTAGACTTATCTCTCAGTTTTGCAATAAGGGAGCTTTTCCCTAAACCAGAATCACCTGTTATGGCAAATACTCTTGTCCCTAAATCTTCCTTAGCTGATTCTAAGAAATTTAGTATATCTTTTTGAGTTGTATCACGACCCACAAAATCTATAGGTCTTGCTGGGCGATAATCGTTCCATGAATCTGCCGTTTGCACTTCGGCAACAAAAGGTAATTTTTTTGGCAATACATTTTCAATTGTATTACCCATATTAACTTTGAGGTCATACTCAATTAATACCGTGTCTAACAAAGATAAGTTTTGAATATTAACTCTGCATTAAATATTCGAAATTATTAAGCTGCATATTTAATTTTCTGATGCTTGAAATAAGATTGAATTCTTTCGGGTTGCTGTTGTAGCAGATTCATATGCTTATCTAATTTTTTAGCAATATCCCCTTTCTTTCGAGTCGGTTTATCAGCACCCATTGAGCGCTTTAAATCACAATTGAGATACTCATCGGGGTTAAGTTCAGGGGAATAGCTAGGCAGATAGAAGACCTCAATTTTTTCAGTATTACCTGCTAACCATTCTTGAACCAATTTAGCATGATGTACGCGTAAGTTATCAACAATCAAAAAAACCTTTTTAGATGATTGCTTTATTAATTGTTTCAAAAATTTGATGAAGACCTGAGCCGTGAACTTATCGTCATAGACCATAAAATGAAGTTTTCCTTGATTAGTAATGGTTGACACCATGTTAACTCGTTCACGCTTAGCCTGAGATAATACTAAAACTGGTGTTTGCCCTTTAGCCCGCATATTTCATAAACCTACAAATAACTTCGAGTTTAAGGTGAAGTTGGATTATCCTGCTTTAATTTAGTTTAAGTTTGTTGAATACGTAGCTTAATATGCTCTTTGCCCGAATTTCAGACATAACTCCCCCTTACCCCCATTGTTTGTTCTCGTGCCGGGGCAGCACTTTTTACAGTCCTATCCAGGTTTAAGCCGGGCGACAACCAACTCGAAGATATCTTGATAAGGATATGCGCTGGGTAATAGTAAGCGTATACGCCTGGTATTGGATAAAATAACGGCAGCCACTTTGAGTAATTTAAGGCGTATGGTTCCTACTTGTAATTGGGCAAAAACAGTGCTTTTTAAGCAGTGATGACGTAGTCGCTCCATCAACACATAAGCCAGTGACGATAACAACAGTCGCCATTGATTAGGCCACCAGTGATGACAACTCGTTCGGTCAGCAAACATATCGAGTTGCTGTTCTTTAATATGGTTTTCCATTTCGCCACGAGCACAATAGAGATCCTCATAAATAGCTTGATGTTCGCCCGATAAATTCGTCACCACAAATCGCGGGTTCATGCCTTTTCCAGTATGTTCAATTTTAGCGATGACACGGCGTTGACGCGACCATGATTGAGCTGCATACTGGATATGAGTAAACCAGCGCAAGGGGTTTCCAGATCGTTCATATTGTTCATTGACCGCATCAATCCAGGGTGACAGCATCTCTAGTATTCGGCTATTTTTTGCAATGCCCAGCACGTAACCAACATCATGACGCTCACACCAATTCATCATTTGATGCCGACAAAACCCACTATCGCCACGTATAATGATTCTGACATTAGGCCACTGTTTACGCAACCGTTTTACCAACAAACTGAGAATCGCCCAACTGTGCTTCGCGCCATCGATATTACTGGGTCGAAGATAGCTGACCAACAGTTGTTCACCGCAGAATACATACAAGGGTAAAAAACAATAATGCCGATAATAACCATTGTAAGAGCGACCTTCTTGCGTACCATGGACGCGATCATCAGTGGCATCGAAGTCGAGAATTAATTCCTCTGGGGCACTATCAAACGAATCAATAAATAGGTTCAACAATACGTCATGAATGGCAATGTTTGATTGCGCAGTAAATGATTGTTCTAATCGACACAATGTCGACTGGCTTCCCAGTACTTGATCAGCTTCCGTTGCCGTTTGTAATGCCTTATCGTGTCGCAAGGTCTCGTGATCGTTAAGGTCTTCGTAACCCATGCATAAGCTATACAAGCGTTGACGAATCAAACTCTGCAGTGAATGTTTCACATAACTGCTGTGCCGGGTATCGGGAAATACCGATGCCACTTGCTTGCTTAGACATAAGTGTTTATCAAGCTCTCTGAGCAATAAAACACCAGCATCGCTGGTCATATCGCCACCACTAAATTGAGTTTCGATTTGACGGCGATTTAAAGGTGAAAAGTAAGTAGAAGTTGAGGTACAATCTGTCATCGGTGCTTGGCTTATAATTTTGACTTAACACATTGAATTATAACGCATTAAACAAGCACCGTACTTTTTTTTATGAAATATGCGGGTTAGGAGCATAACCGCGAGGATAATGCTCTTGACTCGAAATACCTGTTTCATCACCCCAGTGAATTTCTGCATCTTCATCCTGGGCGCGTTGGTGAATTGCAGGATAATCTTCATCAAGCCACTGTTGAACTTGAGCAGGTTGCTGTTCATAACTACGTTTGACTGGACGCTGGGGGGTAAAACCCCAACGATTAAGGTAAAGACAGACAGTTCGATAGGCTAAATCAATTGAAAATTCATCATCAATCAATTGTTGAACTGCTTTGATTGACCACAGTGCAAAATCCAACTTTAACTGGTCTGGTGTCTTATCAATAATCAACTTCTGAATATGTTTTTCTTGCTCCGGTGTTAAGTCCCGTCCCACTCCCAATGGGCGTCCTCGTGGTTTTTCTTTGGTGAGCTTTTCGCCTGATGCTTTATATTCACGTAGCCATTCTGATACCGTGATATAGCGAAGACCAAGCTCTTCGGCTATGGCTTTTTTTGTACGGTCTCCCTTCTTGTAAAGGCGAAGACAAATTTTTTTCAATTCTAGTCGAGACTCGGGGCTAAGGGTTCTTAAATCTACTTGTTTCATGACTAGTATTATAACATAAAATTATGATATATTCATGCAGGGTTAATAGTATCTTCATCTTGAATATGAGCACCACTTTCAGCTCTATATATTAAAACTCCATAAGGAGTACCTCCTTTTAAAGTGTATACACACCAATATAAACCATACTTGGATATTAATAATACCCAATCACCTAAAAGTTCCTGCTCTCCAACAAAGTTTTTAGCATCCCGAATAGGAGGTTCGATTATAATTGATGAATTGACTAGTGACTCAATAATAAAGTTGGGTGTATAAAAGCTAAGCCGAGATGATTTTTCTTTATCTTTAGACTTCCATTTTTCAACAAACCCTTTCGCATCCTTAGTCAAATCTGACGTTGATATAAGCCACCCTTCTGAATATCCCTCACTCTCTACTATACCCCATAATTTATATAAAATAGATGCAGATATTGGTTCTTTTTGAGCTTTACATTCTACGAGAATTTCTTTTCCATTGATCTTATGTTTGCATAATAAATCTAATTCGGCACTTATAGTGCGTATATTTTTAATGACATCATAGTTTTGGGTCACAAGTAGTTTTTTTGCTAATTCTTCCAAAAGGTCACCTTTATCTTTGCTACTATCGCTTCTTTTACAAGCAACTTCTATTGTTATATTTGTCATGTTTCAACCTTCTATATATTTAACAGTGATTATAGAATAACATTGAAAAATTTTTTTCAATTGACATCCACATATCAAGGCTATAAAAACACGAAAACTACGCAAGATAGAAAAGTGTTGGTAGCCGAAAAAAATAATTTTTTACTCTTGGCTACTGTCCTAAACATCAGTACTGTAACTATCCATGTTATTGGATATAGTAGAATCAAATAGTCAGAACCGTTTTGCCAATATCGACACCAAGCAATTGTCAGAGCAAGAAGAAGTTTCCGCAGTCAATTTAGCTACCCAAATACTAGAAAGCTGTATTGAGACTAAAGAGCAGTTACAAGGCTCACAAGATGTCAAAAAATACCTGAGGTTAAAAATGGATGGTTATAAGCGAGAAGTTTTCTCGGTGTTATTTTTGGATAATCATCATCGAATTATCAGCTATGAAGAAATGTTTCTAGGCACGATTAATGCCTGCCATGTTTACTGTCGAGAAATTGTCAAAAGGGCTTTAGATTTCAACTCAAGCGCAGTGATACTCGCACATAATCACCCGTCGGGACTCACCGAACCCAGTCAAGCCGATATTCACATCACCAAAACCATCAAAGATATTCTAAATGTCATTGATGTAAGAGTAGTCGACCATTTAATCGTCGGGGAGATGGGCGTGGTTTCGATGACAGAGATGGGTTTGGTGTGAACTTTAAAATTTTCTGAAAAAATAACTATTGCTTTACTCGGGAGCCGTTTCTAAACTGGCTGGCGGTTGGTCTCAGTCTATTTCATAACCCTATCTAAAAATAGACAAACCAACCCGTCCCGCTTTTCGTTATTATGGTGGCAAATGGATGCTCGCCCCATGGATTATTGAACAAATTGAAAAAATACCGCATAAAGTCTATGTTGAGCCTTTTGGTGGTGCCGCGAGTGTTTTGATTCGTAAAAAGCCCAGCGACATTGAAATCTACAACGACCTCAATGACGAACTGGTCAATTTTTTCAAAATTATCCGTAACCCGTACACCGCTGAACGGCTTATCAATATGCTGGAAAATACGCCGTACTCTCGGGTAGAGTTTAATACTTCCTATTTGCCCAGTAGCTTTAATCTTGAACGCGCTCGGCGATTAGCGGTTCGGGCTTTGATGGGTTTTGGGGCGACAGGGGCTAGTCGATTAGCCAAAACTGGTTTTCGTTACCAAATATCAGGTGACCGCAGTGCCACACGTGACTGGATGACTTATCCCGAATCTCTCAGAAAAATATCCAAACGATTGAGGTCAGTGGTCATGGAAAATATCGATGCCTTGAAGCTGATTGAACGTTTTGACTCAGAGCGTACCCTCCACTATGTCGACCCGCCGTATATTTGGAACACTCGAAGTAAGAACGCTAAATACCAAGGCTACAAATACGAAATGAGCTATGAGGCCCATATCGAATTACTGCAACGATTAAAAAATTTGAAAGGTTCAGTACTGCTCAGTGCCTACGAACACCCGCTTTATGACCAACATTTGAAAGGTTGGAAAAAAATCACCAAACCCAGCTTTGCACTTAATGCCGCTCCAAGAAAAGAAGTATTGTGGATTAAATCATAAATTAGCATTAGAATAGTCATTCTCAATGTGGTACATTTTGAATTTTTGAATATGACAGTGATTTTCTTCGGGTTAGGCTAGTTTTTCTATGGATAAAGATGGGCTTTCATTTTATATCCTAGTAGGACTTATTATAGCTAGCTGTTTTGCTTTAGGTTATCAAGAACTACTTCCCAACGATCCAGACGAGCGACTTATTTACGAGTTTTTCTTTTGGGTGTTGGCAGTTATTGCTGCAATAGCTTATCTTGTTCCAGGTTTTTTGATTGAAGGTGTTGAGATACTGATAGACGCCGCGAAACACTGGGGACACTCATCAAGAATCACTGAATCAAAAGAGTATCAAATATTAAATGAAACTAATGTAGCTTGTGACATTGAGAGCTTTAGTGAATTCATTCACAAAATGGCAGCATATTCGGATATTAAATTTTCATTATTTGCCAAAGCAAAAATCCAACAGGTTTATTTTAAACTTCAGCAACTGGAAAATTTGGTACCTGAAGTTGTTCAAAGTTTAAAAGCGGCAGAAACAGGGAAATTTGGTGATGCCGCTCAACAAATAGAAGATTTAACTTTCACCCTCAAAAATTACCATTCATCAATAGAAGCACTGACAGTCAAGGCAAGCAGCCAGGTAAAATACTGTCGTTATGATTCAGGTGATAAAGCTTATGCCTTTTATAATAATGATCTTCGCCAACAAACCCAACAAAAACTTATTGAAAAACTAACCATGCACAAAAATGAAATCATTCCTGACCTCGGACATCGATTACTGCCATTGAAACGTTATCGGATAAAATAGAGTCACAAGATCAAGTCAATAATCGTTTTGATAAATTGCAACTTACTAATAAAAAACAAATTAATGAAGCACTAGCAAAATTTAATAAAATATCAGGTTTAGGTCTTAAGCAGCTTGCTAAGCTAGATGAGAAGTTTGAACTAATCATGGTAATGAAAGATTTGGTTTATGAACGTGCCGAAACGCAAGAATCACATAATAAGCAGTACAAACAGTTTATTGATGATACCGTCTCTGATTTGAAAAAAGATATGACCACTCTACATGAATACTTTGGTACATTGAAAACACAGAATGAAGCTCTGATGGCAGCCAATTCAGGCGATGAGCAAGGAGCTTCTATGCAACAAATGATGCTATTACTCAAAGAGTTGAAAGATGCCTGATTCGTTAGAAGAAAAAAAAGAACTGCTACGATTGAAAGAAGACATGAATCGCGCTCGCCTAGAAATGTCGAGCGGGTTAGCGGTAGAGCGTCAAAAATCTCGTGAACTCAGTCACCAACAGCGACAGGAACTGGCTCTACAGGGGAACCTTGAAGCCGTTAAGCTTAATCATGAACTCGACCCCGTTATCCGTGACCGTGATTTTGCTGACCTTGTGCGGGAAGAAAATGTTCGAGTTCAATCCCTAGGGGCTGAATTATCACTACGCTGGCAATACGATAAAGCTCAAAAGAATTTAGAGCAAAAGCAAACGATGGAGCAGATGCAGGCTGAGTTAATGCGAATGACGCTGGAATCCAAGCTGGAACAGAAAAAGATGGAAAAAGAAGAAGCCCTTGAAGAAAAGCTACTGACGTTTAAAGCAGAACTGGCTCAAGAGTTTGGGCAATTATCGGAAGAACAGATAAATAAGGCAGTTGAGAAGTTAGTGAAGCAGGGGAAGGTTTGAACTTTCTTGATTTGTTCGCAGGTGCTGGAGGACTATCAGAAGGCTTTATTCGAGCAGGGTTCAATCCTATTGCCCATGTTGAATCTGATATTGCAGCTTGCTTTACTCTCAAAACCCGTGAAACCTATCATTGGTTAGTATCCCAACAAGAAGAACAACACTATATTGATTATTTATATGGAAAAATAAATCGCTCGGATTTATACAATTTTTTACCCAAAAATCATGTAGGAACTGTTATAAACACAGAAATAGGTCAGAACCAACTCGGAAATATATTTGATAAAATTGATTCTATATTAAACGGTAAAAAAATAGACTTAATCATTGGAGGACCTCCATGCCAAGCATATTCTGTAGTTGGAAGATCACGAGATGAAAACCGTATGAAAGGTGATTCTCGAAACTTTCTATATATTTACTATGCCCAATTTTTAAAGCAATATAAGCCCAAATTCTTTGTATTTGAAAATGTTAAAGGATTGTTGTCCGCTAAAAACACACAGAATATAAGCTATTTTGATGAAATGCGTACACTTTTTAAAGAGTGTGGTTATGAAACTGAATTCATGACTCTTTCAGCTGAAGAATATGGAGTCCCTCAAAAGCGAAAAAGAGTAATTTTAGTAGGTAGAAGGGGTAAGAAAAAAAATTTCTATCCGGAACCCATCAAGCTATCCCCTCAAGCTTTAGTTGAAGAAATTTTTTCTGATTTACCGTCAATAAAAGCTGGAGAAGGGAGTGTTACACCATGCAAAGCTAAGTTTTATGATAGAACTTGGTTATACGAATCAGGAATAAAAAATGACGTCTATCCAATTACTTGGCATCAATCACGTCCTAATAAGAAACAGGATTTGGAAATATATAAAATTGCTGTTAAGTTATGGAATAAGAATAAATATAGGCTCAATTATAATAATCTCCCCAACAGATTAAAAACTCATCAACAAAGAACTTCTTTTTTAGATAGATTTAAAGTCGTCGCATCAAATAACCATTATGCACATACTGTAGTTGCTCATATATCAAAAGATGGACATTATTATATTCATCCTGATATAAAGCAAAATCGTTCATTAACGCCGAGAGAAGCAGCTAGATTACAAACTTTTCCTGATAGTTATTTTTTTGAAAGTATTACTGGAAAACCTGCTAGAACTCCTGCTTTTCGCCAAATAGGTAATGCAGTACCTGTTCTTCTTGCACAAAAAATAGCTGAAAAACTTATAGAGAACTGGTCATGACTAAAAATAATGATACTTTTAAAATCAGACCTGCTGGTCGTCACATATTAACCATTGGCAGGGATTTAATTCAAGATGTCCATTCGGCTATTATTGAACTAGTCAAAAATGCTTATGATGCTGATGCAACTAGGGTCAATATTTCACTTTCGCCAAACCCTAACGAAAAAGGATATGTAATTACTATTTCTGATAATGGGCATGGAATGAGCAGAAATGTAGTAATCAATAAATGGATGGTTCCATCTACTGACGACAAACTCAAGAGAAAGGAAAGCCCAAATGGACGAATTATGCAAGGCCGTAAGGGCATTGGACGCTACGCAGCATCCATTTTAGGAAATGACTTGTTACTAGAGACAGTAACTCCCAGTGGAGAAAAAACAAGTCTTTACATTGAATGGGATAGTTTCTCAGAGGCTGAATTCCTTGATAATGTTGAAATATTAATTGAGTCATCTAAATCCGTGGATAAATGTGGCACGGCGCTAACAATTAATAGTGATGATTCAAGTGGGTCTGAATTTAATGAAAAAACCTTTAAAAAACTTACCGAAGAACTACAAAAACTAATCCCTCCTTTTGAAGAAATTTCTAATGAAAAATTTGAAATCAGGATTGAAATTCAAGGCTTTGGAGAGGAAACAGATAGAAATGAAATTGTTCAATCTTTTCCAATTTTCAAGCTATTTGATTATAAAATTGTAGGATCTGTAACTAATGATGGAACAGGCATACTTAAATACTCACAACAGAACGCCAAAAACTCAGTCACTGAAGAAATAGAAATTAAGGTCGCAGAAAGGACTAACTGTGGTAACTTATATTTCGATATTCGTGTATACGATAGAGAACCTGAAGCAATCGGCGCACTTGTTGGTAGAGGTTTGAAAGATCAATTTTCAAAGCAATACGTTGGCAAGCAAGAAGCAAAAAACATTTTAGACCTACATAATGGTATTGGAGTATATAGAAATGGCTTTAGAATAAGACCACTTGGTGATTCTGACTATGATTGGTTGAAGTTAAATAAACGAAGAGTTGATAACCCGTCTATGCGTATTGGTACTAATCAGGTAATCGGCTATGTCCTTATTGAAAGAGAAGAAAGTTCACATTTAATTGAAAAAAGTGCTAGAGATGGTCTAATCAATAATTCAGCTTTTAAAATGCTTGTAGGAGCTACAAATAAAGTTATTGGAGAGCTTGAGGCAAGACGATTTAATTACAGGTCTAAAGCAGGGTTAAGTCGAAAAACTTTAGAAGTCGAGAAAGATATAGAGAGATTATTTTCATTTGATGAATTAAAATCAGGTATTAGAAAATCTCTGTCTAATTCTGGTATTGAAACAAAGGCAATTCAAGAAGTATTGTCGTTAATCAATCAAAGTGAAAAACAAAAAAGCGAAGCTGTAACTAATATTCGAAAGACAGTCGCTTTCTATCAAGGTCAGGCTACTCTCGGTAAAATTATGAGCATAGTATTACATGAAGGAAGACAACCCCTTAGCTATTTTAGAACACAAACAAGAAGTTTTAATGATTGGCTTGATAAGTATAATGAGAGTGGAGACATATCAATTTTGATTAAACTAAAGGAAAAAACTAGAGGCTTGAGTGAAAATGCAATAATTTTTTCAAAACTATTTTCTCGTTTAGACCCTCTAGCAGTTGGGAAAAGGTCCCCCCAAAAATTATTAAATATTTACTCTTCACTCAAAAAAATTGCATCAATTTTTGAAAGCAAATTAAGTGAATCAAATATCGAGCTAATTATACAAGGGGATAAAAACATTTCTGATAACTTCTGGGAACAGGATTTGTATTCAATTTTTACGAATCTAATCGATAATAGTATCTATTGGATTTGCGAAAAGCGGTGTTCTGTCAGAAAGATAGAAATTATTATTAAACCTCAGGCTAAACAAACCTTCTTTATAGATTATCAGGATAGCGGTCCTGGAATTGAAGCAAGTTTGATTGAAAGTCAGGTTATCTTTGAACCACATTTTTCTACTAAACCAAATGGTATGGGGTTAGGTCTAGCTATCGCTGGTGAATCAGCCATTAGAAATGGATACGAATTAGCGGCATTAGAATCAGATTTTGGAGCATATTTTCGAATACAACAACAAGAGGTATTCACTGATGAGTATTTGTAAAATTATTGTTATTGAAGATGTGCAGAGTCAACTTGATCTATTCTACAGTACCATTTCTGACTTGAAGGAATTGGACTCAATAGAAATAGAACTTGAATCAGCACGAAACGTAGCAGAAGCGTTCAAAAAAATTGATGGTACTTTCGACGGAGCAATAATTGATATGAAATTAGAAAAAGAAGAGCAAGGTGGATTAACAATAATCCAAGAAATAAAAAATAGATTTTATAGACTACCAGTAATTATTCACACAGCGACTCCAGATTCTGTTGAAATCAGAGGTTCTGTCATTAATGTTTGTAAACGAAGTGAAATCGATATCAAAGATTTAATCTTAGAGTTATATTATTTATACAAGACAGGGATAACTCAAATAATGGGTGGAAGGGGTCAAATTAATCGTGCCTTATCAGAAGTTTTTCAGAATAACATATTGCCTAGAAGAAGTTCTTGGGTTAACTATGCAAAAAATAATCAAAATACTGAAAAAGCTCTACTTCGCTACACTCTCAATCACTTACTACATAATCTTGATGACAAAAATGAAACATTCTTTCACGATGAAGTATATCTTTTGAGCGAAGAACTTCATACTGGAAGTATAGTAAGAAGAAAAGATATTAATACCTTGTTTGTCATATTAACCCCATCGTGTGACATGATTAAAAATCAAGATGGCATTAGAAGAACTGACACAATACTTTTAGCTGAAATTGAACCTTTTGCTTTCAATGAAAACGACAGCAGGGATGAAAAAAATAGAAAGGAGTCTAAAAGGAAAAACCAAACAAATTACTGTCACTGGCTTCCTCCTAAAGAAGGTTTACTTGATAGTGGGCTTATTAACTTTAGGAAGTTATATCACCATGATTCTGATAGTTTTGAAAATAATTTTGTGTCAAAAAATTTACAGATATCTCAACCTTTTGTTAAGGATGTAATCTCTAGATTTTCATCATATTATGCTAGGCAAGGACAACCCCAGTTATAATTTATATGGCACTCAAGAATACTAAAATTAGTACACGTTGAGTGCCCTACCAAGTCATTAAAACCATAAAAGGTCGCTCTTATTTGTATGAGCAGGAGACTTTTCGCGAGGGACAAAAGGTCAAAACGGTTAGTCGTTATATTGGTGCTTGCGACGGTGCTGGTAAAGCAACATCCAAGGCAGTTCAACTAGCTATCACTGTACCACCTGAAGTCAAAGAAAACGATTCCCAAGCAAAATATGTTAGCGAAGAAAAGCCTCAGCCACCAAAGTTAACACTACAAATTACTACTGATTTGAAAGGCAATCATATCAGCCAGCCAGCGTTGGAACGTAACTACGATGATATTACTCATCAGATGCAGAGACAAGAGATTAAAGCCGAACATATCAAGCCTTTGGTTTTGGTAAAAGGCTTTAGTTTCAAGTACAAAAGCCTTAGGAAGCAGAACAAAATCAGTATTCCCAAAGCTAATGTCCGCGGTACTCGTGCTAAGGTCTGGCGCAGTTTTCACCTTGCCAACGCACACTCGTATCTCGATGGGTTACAGAAAAGTGATCCACAACGCTTTACGGGTCTTCAGCAACATTTAGAGACATCCTACCGAAAGCAGAATAAAGCCATTGCCGCCCACATTATGAACAGCAACCGCAAGGACGTCTATAATATAGGGTTAACACTACATTTTATGTATTCTAAAATGGTGAGTGCTTGGACGCAGAGAAAGTTTCAAGCGGAAAACTTTGGACTGTCGAATTACGAAGACCGTTCCAGTTGGCGCGATGATGCAGCGTTGCTGATGGCAGAGATTCAAGCTGATGGCTGGCATCACTGTTACGACAAGTATCAACAAGAATTACTGCGTACTGAGCGTGCTTTGTTTCGGCAAATAACGAACTATCGCAAAGCTACTTTTCTCGACCGACTTAGTGGCAAGCGTGCCAAGCTGAAAAGAGCTTGTCTGCGAGCTAATGCACGTCGTCGTGCGTTGTTTGAAACCTGTAATAAAATTTCGGTACTTTCATCGTTATACCACGGTTATAAGAATCAGTATCTGAATGGCAATGAACCTTTCACTCATGAACAAAACTGGCAAATAGCTCGTCAACGATACCGAAAAAAGAATAAATCAAAGCGATAGTAAGTCTCTATCCGAAGTCATTATTCATTACTAAATATTGGTGGAAGCACAGCGAAAAATTTGATTTACCCTGTGCTAAATTTTTTCAGATACCCGCGTTAATTTTTTTCTCCATGCCTATTTTCTATTTGATAGACCACACCCCCCGCGACGACGGACGGTGCAGCGAGCGAGCTGCGGAGGCCGCTGGAGCGATGACGAACGAATGATGACGGGTAGGAAGAATGAGTAAGGAAGAGTGACAGTGGAATCCGAAGTTCGATTCGATGAATCGTACGGAGGATGCTAATTAGAAATGAGGTGTTAAGTTATTGTTTTATTGAATCTATTTCGCCTTTCTAGCACAATGACGGATACAAGGTCTAATACATAGGGTGCCAGCTACGTGAAAATAGATGAAGCGTTTGAAAAATCGCTCAAAACTATTCTTAAAGATTCGGGTTCAAACCGCTCATCAGGTTTGAACATCGGTAATTTTACTATTGCCGAGAGTACCGTTTTACAACTTAGCCCGCATATTTCATAAAAAAAGTACGGTGCTTGTTTAATGCGTTATAATTCAATGTGTTAAGTCAAAATTATAAGCCAAGCACCGATGACAGATTGTACCTCAACTTCTACTTACTTTTCACCTTTAAATCGCCGTCAAATCGAAACTCAATTTAGTGGTGGCGATATGACCAGCGATGCTGGTGTTTTATTGCTCAGAGAGCTTGATAAACACTTATGTCTAAGCAAGCAAGTGGCATCGGTATTTCCCGATACCCGGCACAGCAGTTATGTGAAACATTCACTGCAGAGTTTGATTCGTCAACGCTTGTATAGCTTATGCATGGGTTACGAAGACCTTAACGATCACGAGACCTTGCGACACGATAAGGCATTACAAACGGCAACGGAAGCTGATCAAGTACTGGGAAGCCAGTCGACATTGTGTCGATTAGAACAATCATTTACTGCGCAATCAAACATTGCCATTCATGACGTATTGTTGAACCTATTTATTGATTCGTTTGATAGTGCCCCAGAGGAATTAATTCTCGACTTCGATGCCACTGATGATCGCGTCCATGGTACGCAAGAAGGTCGCTCTTACAATGGTTATTATCGGCATTATTGTTTTTTACCCTTGTATGTATTCTGCGGTGAACAACTGTTGGTCAGCTATCTTCGACCCAGTAATATCGATGGCGCGAAGCACAGTTGGGCGATTCTCAGTTTGTTGGTAAAACGGTTGCGTAAACAGTGGCCTAATGTCAGAATCATTATACGTGGCGATAGTGGGTTTTGTCGGCATCAAATGATGAATTGGTGTGAGCGTCATGATGTTGGTTACGTGCTGGGCATTGCAAAAAATAGCCGAATACTAGAGATGCTGTCACCCTGGATTGATGCGGTCAATGAACAATATGAACGATCTGGAAACCCCTTGCGCTGGTTTACTCATATCCAGTATGCAGCTCAATCATGGTCGCGTCAACGCCGTGTCATCGCTAAAATTGAACATACTGGAAAAGGCATGAACCCGCGATTTGTGGTGACGAATTTATCGGGCGAACATCAAGCTATTTATGAGGATCTCTATTGTGCCCGTGGCGAAATGGAAAACCATATTAAAGAACAGCAACTCGATATGTTTGCTGACCGAACGAGTTGTCATCACTGGTGGCCTAATCAATGGCGACTGTTGTTATCGTCACTGGCTTATGTGTTGATGGAGCGACTACGTCATCACTGCTTAAAAAGCACTGTTTTTGCCCAATTACAAGTAGGAACCATACGCCTTAAATTACTCAAAGTGGCTGCCGTTATTTTATCCAATACCAGGCGTATACGCTTACTATTACCCAGCGCATATCCTTATCAAGATATCTTCGAGTTGGTCGTCGCCCGGCTTAAACCTGGATAAGACTGTAAAAAGTGCTGCCCCGGCACGAGAACAAACAATGGGGGTAAGGGGGAGTTATGTCTGAAATTCGGGCAAAGAGCATATTAAGCTACGTATTCAACAAACTTAAACTAAATTAAAGCAGGATAATCCAACTTCACCTTAAACTCGAAGTTATTTGTAGGTTTATGAAATATGCGGGCTAGGCAGTTTATCAACGCCAAATATACTCAGCAAAACTTCATCATAACGAAGCCAATCAGTATGAATAAAACGACTAGCTCCAGTCCACAGACTCAACCAGAAGCCAAGAATAATATGTTTAGGATTGTAACCCCTGTTGGATTCAGGTTGTGGTAATAAATCATCGACAATTAAGTCGATAAAACCGACTTTATCGATGAATTTCTTAAGTAGTGTCATGCCTCTAATGGTGTCACTTTCTTCGAGGAGTAAACTATTGGGAGCTCTTTATTTATATCAATAATTTCAATACTTTAATCTCTTTATTCACTCATGTATAGCCCAATTGATTTTTTCTAATGCATAATCTGGGTTCAATTTTCTCAGTATGCTCTGTCAGCCATTCATGAACAATTTTGACATGTACCACTCAAGTTAAACTGGACAAATGATTGACAATTCCAAAATGTAGTATTAAGCTGGTCGGCGAGGTGTTTATCTTCACCAAACATCAAAATACCTCAATTAAAATATAAAAAATATAAAACAGAGATTTCCTTAAATCTTAAATATTTATTAAAACTTCCATAGATTGCAAATTATGAAACCACACATTCAACCTAAAATATCGACAAAACAAAATATATTAATTAGTTCTATAGTCATCTCATCATGCTTGATCGGTATCCCTTTAGTCGAGGCACAATCGCAAAACCCAAATGATACCAGCTCTTCACAAATCGAAGAAATGGTAGTGACTGGTTCTAGAATTAGAAGACCAGGCTTAGATACAATAAGACCAGCAATCTCTGTAGACTCAAGTTTACTTGGAGATAGAGCTTTCACAAATATCGCTGATGCATTAAGCGAAGTACCTACTTTTGGTGCAGGAATAGACCCGAATGGGGCGCAAAACGCTTTCACTGTAGGGCAAAATTTTGTAGACCTATTTGACTTGGGGTCACAACGAACTTTAACATTAGTTGATGGAAAACGGTTTGTATCTTCAAACACCCCTAGTATATTCGGCTCTGAAAGTGGTTTTCAAGTTGACATTAATAGCATTCCAGTCGCTTTAGTAGATAGAATTGAAGTCGTACCACTAGCTGGTGCTGCAGTATATGGTTCAGACGCTATCGGAGGAGTTGTTAATGTAATATTAAAAGAAGATTTCGAAGGTTTTGAAGCCAGTTTTCAAACTGGTATAACAGAAGAAGGTGATGGTGAGACATATCAATACCAAATAGTAATGGGTACAAATTTTTCTGATAATAGAGGGAATATTACATTTTCTCTAGAACATGACAGACAAGAAGGGTTACTTCTAAATGAAAGACCCAGCCTTGTAAATAACAACCCTGGATTTTTAAATTTTGGAGGTCTTGATTTAGATGGAGATGGTAACGATGATGATTTGGATGGTGATGGACTCCCTGATTCTTTCGATGTTTTCACAACTGGGGGACAAGTCGTACAATTATTATCAGCAGGAGGTGCTGTTTCTGTCCCACCTGCGTTTTTTGCTCCATCAGCAGGCATTGGAGCTCTTGCAGATGGTAACTTTTACCAATTTCAACCAAATGGAGACCTTGAAGCATGTACTCCAGGAGAAACTCCTGCTGGTTCAATATTTTTTGCATACGGAGGTACTTGTGGTGAAGATTTTTTTGACAATGTTGCTCAAATTAGATCTCCTCTCTCTAGAAATGTAGCTACAATATTTTCCAATTATGATATATCTGAAAATGTCAAATTTAAACAAAGTCTCATTGTTTCAAATACTGAAGCTGATGAGCTAGTCAATCAAGGAGGATTTCAAAGCTTTCCTTTTTCAGGGACTTCTGGTCCGGTATCCCTCGCAGTTAGCAATCCATTATTGAATGATCAGGCTAGAGGAATATTGCAAGCAAATGGATTAACATCATTCAATATCAACAGATTTAATAATGATTTAGTATCAAATGGCATCGACTCTACTGAAAATTTCACATGGAGAAGCACCACATCACTCGAAGGCAGTTTTGAATTTGCTGAACGAAATTTCTATTGGGATATCACCGCTGTATTTGGTCAATCTGATGTAGAAACACAAACTACGGGAATAATTGATGGACGTTTTACTAATGCTTTAAACACAGTAACTTTAAACCAAGCCAGCTTACAACCAGTAATTGACCAACTAACTAATAGTAATACGGATCTTAATGGTGATGGTGCTATAGATGTTAATGACGCTTTAATTGAATTCATTAGTAGTGGGGGTAGTGGTGTAGCGGATTTACAATTAGGTAGCATTGTTTGCCAAGCAAATATTGATGCCACTACAGGAACGCTTGATGGTGCTAACACTCCACCCTCATTTGGGGGAATCACTGACGAAGACTCACCATTTGTAGAAGGCTGCGTTCCCTTAAACCTTTTTGGTCAAGGTGCCGCAAGCCCCCAAGCATTGGCTTTTATCAATGGTGGTCCAAGTATTACTTCCTCAGATATTGGGCAAACTGTATACACAGCAAACTTATCGGGAGATGCATTTGACTTACCTGCTGGTACCATACAATTCGCTATTGGATACGAAAATAGAGAAGAAACCGCTTCTTTTGTTCCTGGTTTAGGAGCTTCAATACCCATTACTCGAAGTTCTTCTTTCCCAACAACAGCTGGTAGACTAAATACTTCTGAATTTTATGGCGAATTGTTGATTCCAGTTCTATCTCAGGAAATAGATTTGGGTTCTTTTGATTTTATTGAGCTAGCAGAATTTTCGGCATCAATAAGAAACGTAAATAACACTATTACAGATCCTAATGGCGTAGAAAATGAAGATAATGCTAACGCATGGGAAATAGGAGGTAGAATAAAGCCCTACAAAGGATTATCTATAAGGGGAACATTAACTCAAGCTATAAGAACTCCATCGCTAGTTGAACTATTCTCCCCTCAAGTACAAGCTTTTATTAGTGGAGCTGACCCTTGTGACAATAGAGAAATTAATGCTGGGCCAAATCCAGACGTACGCCGTGCAAATTGTATCTCTGCTGGAATTACAGATCCTGACAATTTTACTTCAAACATACAAAATTCTACTATTATGGGAGCGACTGGTGGGAATCCTAATCTAATCACAGAACGCTCTAGATCTTCATTTGTTGGTCTCGAATACTTACCTGAATTTTCTTTTTTAGAAAATTTAACTTTTCAACTAGACTTTTTTAATATTGAAATAGAAGACAGAATTGAAAATTTCGACTTTGAAGCTCTTGCCGAAACTTGTTTTGACAGCACTTCATTTCCAAACAGCGCATGTTCTCAATTTACTAGAGATGATACTGGTCAAGTTGTTGATGTAAGCGAAAGTTTCTTAAATGCAGCTAATTCAGAAGTCAGAGGATTTGTAAGTAGAATTACATACGAATCTCCATTAAGTGATTTAATTTGGTTTAGTAACAAGGAACTTGGAATAATTGAGTTTGATTTGAGTACGGTTAGAACTTTTAGCGATATCACTCAAGTTGTTCCAACTAGACCAGGAGATCAAGATGCAGGAGACTTTTTCGACCCATCATTCGAAGGTACTTTTGATGTCACTTGGGAAAAAGGACCCTACCGAGTTTTTTATCGCATTCAGTTCCAAGACGCGCCAGACCTAGATGAAACTGGTGATGACATATTTTTATCAAATTTTGATCCTGACGACCTTACAGCAACTACATTTGTCTCAGAAACAAGGCCTAGAATTTTTCAAAATATATCATTTACCTATAATTTAGAACATTTGAATATCTTAGGTGACACTACTTTACAACTAAGTATAGATAATCTAACAAATCGTCAACCAGATCCAATTGAATTAGCTATCGGCTACGTATCTGTAACTGAACAATTGGGGAGAAGGTTTAATTTTAGGATTAGAAGTACATTTTAATAATACCTTTTGACCTAATTAAATAACTAGAGAGCTTTGCATAATTTGAGTGTACTCTGAAAATTCGTTTGGAATCTCCAAATTATTTCAAGTATACTGTGACGAGAAACCAACGAATCCGAAAGTGAGGTCTCGGAGAAATTTTTCCAAGCCATAGCAACACTACTCAGGTAAAAATTACTATTATCTTACATCAGCTTATACACTAAATCCCAATTCAGCCATTGCGCGACTCATGTAAAGCTCTCTACTACAAAATTACTTCCATTTCCATAACAAAATGAATGCCACACTTTTTAATGTGGCGTTTTAAGTATATCGAAGAATATAATTAGTCAGTCCTGAAAAACATTTATCTATTTGATTATTATATATATTTTGTTACTATGTCAGTGTGATTTCGACCAGATATGTTAAAATGGTCTCTTATTTTTGGTCGAATTCATTTAAGCAATGCTCCCTCAATCACCGGTAATATCTCCCCAAACTGGCTTTTTTGATATAGCCAGCCAACTCAATCCCAATCATATGCTACTGGCCTTGAGTCGTGAACTAGATTGGTCAAGTATCGAGTCATCGCTCAGCCCTTTATACAGTGCTAAAGGGCGCCGTGCTAAACCAATTCGACTTATGAGTGGTCTGTTAATGTTAAAGCAACTGTACAATTTGAGTGATGATTCAGTCGTTGAACAGTGGCAAATGAATCCCTACTATCAAGTATTCTGTGGAGAGACGGTGTTTCAAACATTGCCTCCTTGTCATTCAACTGAGTTGGTTAAGTTTCGTCAACGTATTGGCGAAGAGGGCGTGAAGCAACTTTTTCATAGTAGCGTACTATTGCATGGACAGGCATCGGATGAAATCACGGTATTGGTTGATAGTAGGGTACAAGAAAAAGCGATTACTTACCCAACCGATAGTAAGTTGGCAGTCAAGATTATTAATCGGTTGAATAAGTTAGCTAAAGAAGAAGGAATTCAACAACGTCGAACCTTTGTCAAAGAAGTGAAAGAATTACGTTTATCTTGTCGTTATTTTCGTCATGTAAAACGACGTGCTAAAGCACGTAAAGTATTAAAACGTTTAAGAACTATAGCTGGTATTTTACTGCGTGAATTACAACGAAAATTACCAGCAACAGTATTGGCGTTACAGACAGAATCGTTTGAATTGTATGAGCGTGTACTAATTCAACAACCTAAAGATAAAAACAAAGTGTACTCACTACATGAACCTGACATTTACTGTGTCGGCAAAGGCAAAGACCATAAGCCCTATGAGTATGGACGTAAAGCATCAATTGTAGCCACACAGAAAAGTCAGGTCATTGTTGGCGTAGCCAGCCATGATGAAAATGAACATGACTCAAAGAATTTGAAAGCAGCTTTAGAATCTGCTCATGAGCATCGGCAAACAACAATAGAACTAGCTGTGCTTGACCGTGGTTATCGAGGTGCAAACAAGCATGTTGATGTTGAGGTGTTATTACCCAATAAAAAGCTGAAACGAGATACGCCGTATCAATCCCAAAAGAAGCGAATATTATGTCGGCAACGTGCAGCGATTGAACCTATTATTGGGCACCTCAAACACGATTATCGATTATCAAGGAACTGGCTTAAAGGCAGTGAGGGCGATTCAATCAATTTACTGATGGCTGCTTGCGCCTGGAATTTGAAAAAATGGATGATCTTTTTCTTTGTCTATCAAAATGTTGATGTTAGCTATCCTGATAACGCACCAAAAGCTACTTTTATTTTCATTTTTGAAAACAATATCCTCATATTCAATACTCAATCACTATAATTGTAATCCTCAAATTGCTAATTTTTCAGTACCGACTACTTATACACCACTTTTGAGTATAGCTCTGACAAATGAGAAAGCTTATTAAAACATTATACTCTCAACTATGCGACCAGTTTATGATTCGACGAAATTATGCCAAAACCTTTCAAGAGCTAGCAACACGAATACTGGTTAAAGTTACTGCACTTACTATGATTCAATGGTACATAAAAAGAAACATCAATAACATTAAAATCGCCTTTTAGAATGAACCATAGGTTATTAGAGTATTATTGAATATAAATAGAAGTTTGACTTATGGCAAAAAAGGCTGTTTTCAATAGAGTAGCATTTTATAGGAAAGCAGTTGAAGTTATAGTAACTATTACTTCCTTTGCCGCTCCCGTTATTTTTACTGTAAAAGGTGCTGATTTTTCATACCTTCCTAAGCAGTTATTTATTTATTGTGGTATCTGTTTAATTATTTTTTTGTTTATTTGTGGGACAATTAATAAACAAAAGTTACGCTTTAATAATTTAGTCTTCGTATTATTTAGTTTTTTAATATGGTGTTTAGCTTCAGTGTTTTACGCCTATAATTTTTATGAAGCTTTTCCAATATGGGTGTATTGGATGGCATTGGGAGTATTACTTATTACTTTATTGCAATTAGATAGCAAAACTTTAATCGTTAATTTGATGCTGGCTTTGATTCTATCGGCAACTGTAAATAGTTTGATTGGTATTGCACAATATTATGATTATTTACAATGGATTCCTCATAAAACCCCAACATCAGCAACATTTGGTAATAAAAACATAGCATCACAATTCGTAGTCATGATTATACCGATTGCAGTGGCTATGATGTTCTTATCAAAATCACTACTTCGATTTTTATTACTGATGCTTGCATCAATTAGTATGTCATTTTTTCTAATCATTGCTGAAAGTCGCAGTGCATGGTTAGCTAATATGGTAAGTTTAACTACATTATTTATTGGAATCATCATTTTATACTATAGAGAACTACCTGATTTATTACGTAATAATAGACAAAGAATATTGATTATTGTCACCGTTTTACCAATAACTTGGTTAACATTATTACCTAGCGGTGATTTTTTCAAAGATCGCTTTATAATCAATATTAGCTCAATTGAACAATATAGCAGTGAACGTCATAGAGTAGATATTTGGAAAAATACCATCGCAATGATTGAAGATAAGCCTTTCATTGGCTATGGTTTAGGCAATCATCAATTATTTTATCCAAAATACCACGATGCAGTGGTTGTTGATCAACGAATAGGTGAGCGATCAAAATTAAGATATGTTCATAATGACTGGTTACAATTATTATCAGAAACTGGTTTAATCGGATTATCACTCTTACTTGCTTTGATTTTGGTAATTGTAAAATTAACTAGAAACTCTTATGTTTTTCAAACTTCACGTCAAAATAAAATCTATGTAATCAGTATCAGTGCTGGGTTATTGGCTCTTAGTGTTACAACATTGTTCAGTTTTCCGATGTATCGAAGCATTCCACCTTTTGTAGCTATTATCTATTTGGCAATGTTGAGTAATTTAGGTTCTCAATTCACTTTTGTTACAGTGCCTAAATATGTTGTCAGGCTTGTGTTCCTTATACCGGCTACTTTATTGTTAGTATATTTAATAATAATAATGTTTCCCAAATTTATGACTAATTATGATTATAATATTAGCAAGGAAGCACATAGGCAGGGCTATAATCAAATTGCTCTTAATACCAGTAAAAAAGTTTATGAAAAAAACCCATATAACAAGAAAGTTCTTCTCCAATACGGTTCTTCACTTCTCAATTTAAAAAAGTATAATGATAGTATTGAAGTTTTAAAATTATATAATTCATACTATCCTTACAGTTTTGCTGGATTATTTAACTTAGGATTAAGTTATTTGCGCAATGGAGATTATCAGCAGGCAAGAGTTAGTTTTCAGAACTTGCTTGATATTTACCCTCGAAACGCTCAAGCCTATCAAAAACTGGGAAAAGTTGATGTTTTTGAAAAACAGTACCAAGCTGCTGAACAAGCTTATCTAAAAAGTCTAGAGTACGATGCTAATAATGCTGAAGTCTATAACGACCTCGCTTTTATTTATTTACAACAAAGTCAATTAAGCAAGGTCATTTATTCTTTAGAAAAAATGATTGAACTGGACCCAAATAGAAAAGATAAGGGAAAAGTAGAAAAGGCTATCAATCAACTAAAACTTGAATTAAATAAAGGTTCTAAGTAGCTGATTATTTTGAAACTAGCACAGATTTTCAATAGTCTTTGAAAGAGTTGTTATTGCTTACTGCGTTAAGCCACTGATATACATAATATGATTACAATTTTCTAAAACTCAATGTTTCAGTCAAATGCTGTTGCTGGATTTGCTCACTCTCCTGCATGTCCGCCAGCGTCCTTGCAACCCGAATAATACGATGTATGGCACGAGGCGATAGTTTGAGTTGTTTCATGGCTTGTTGCAAAAATTGTTGCTGATTTGAAGTAAGTGGCGCGTACTGTTCCAGCTGTTTGCCTTGTAATTGTGCATTGGCACAGCCTTGACGTTGCATTTGTATTTTACGAGTTTGAATCACTCGCTTTCTGATATTTTCACTACTTTCTTCATGGGCGTTAGAAAATAGAGCTTGCTCGCTAGGTCGGTAAACATTAACCCGCAAGTCAATGCGGTCGAGAATAGGGCCAGAGAGTTTATTTTGGTAGCGTTTAATTTGATTATCGGAACACTGACAACTGTTGTCAGCTGAGCCATAATAACCGCATGGGCAAGGGTTATTAGCTCCGATTAATGAGAACAGTGATGGGTATTTTACTTTTAGTGCCGCTCTGGATATTGTGACATTGCCGTTTTCAAGAGGCTCTCTCAGAGCTTCAATCACAGAACGTGGAAATTCTGGCAATTCATCTAAAAATAATGTTCCAAAATGACAAAGACTTATTTCGCCTGGCATTAATTTTTGATGACCTCCGCCCATTATGGCAATTTTAGAGGCGCTATGATTGACTTGACGAAAAGGTGGTTGTTTAAAGTCTGTTCTTGGAAGCCCGGCCACTGAGTAAATTGCCGCTACTTCCAATGCTTGTTCCTGAGTTAACGGTGGCAGGATGGATGGCATACGCCTTGCTATCATACTTTTACCAGTACCGGGGCTTCCAGTTAATAATATATTATGGTTGCCGCTGGCAGCAATTTCCACAGCCCGCTTGACTTGATATTGCCCTTTGACATCTGCCATATCAGGGTATTTTATTTGATTGTCATCACTTACTAAATTAATTTTGGGCAAGGTTTGTTGTCCAACTAAATGATTGCACACATCAATCAATGTTGATGCAATGTAAATGTTTTCATACTGGCTATAGATAGCATCTGTTTCATTGCAACTGGGGATAATGAGTTTTTTGTTATTGGCTTTGCAGGCTATAGCTATTGGTAACAGAGCATTAACGCTGCGAAGTTTGCCAGACAAAGCTAACTCGCCAACAAAGACATAATCATCAATATCGCTAGCTTCAATTTGACCAGCAGCCACCAGGATGCCAATGGCTATGGGTAAATCAAAGCGCCCACCAGCTTTTGGAAGGTCCGCCGGTGCTAAATTGACAGTAATGCGAAAATTAGTAGGGTACTTTAACTGCGAATTGGTAATAGCGCTTCGGACCCTTTCTTTCGATTCTTTGACTGCTGTTTCCGCCAGCCCGACAATGGAAAGCTGCGGCAGTCCATTGGCGAGATGGACTTCGACCTGTACAGCAGGTGCATCAACACCAATATTGGCGTGGCTTTGAATAATAGAAAGACCCATGATATATCTCCTTAATTTCCAGTTCAGTGATTGATTAATTTAATACTGCGAAGTGTATCTACATGCGATTAAAAAATCAACAAGCTGATTCACATATCAAGGCTTCTAAAACTTGAAAATCATTGCGCATGAAATTAAAGTATTAATACCTGCTATATAAAATACATACTGAGGCCTTTGCAATAAAATTCTTTTACCTTCAAACTGCGTTACAAACGTACTCAATTGCTCATTTACAACGATTAAACTCCGCTTTTCGGTGCGTTTTTGCCTTGTTTGAAAACAAAATTTCTTTTATTACAAAGATCTCATACTCCAACTATTTAATTTAATGTCTGCGTTTACAGCCGTCACTGAATGCCCTTATTGTAAAACTGCGTTTCTAGTGGCACTGAATCAGCTCAATCAAGCCAATGGCAAAGTGCGTTGCGGCAGCTGCTTAGGGATATTTCATGCCCATAAATCTATGATAGTGGAGCAAAAAAACCTTTTTTCAATGGATGGAGAAGTGCTCAACGCAGCGGCAGTTGCAAAGCCTGTAGAGAGTGAAAAAGATATTGCTAAGTTGATGGCAAAGGAAACTTCAGCAAAATCAATAGAGCCAACATTAACTCAAAGAGATCTTAATCAGGAAGATGATATTCGCGATGAATTTAACGAGTTGATGAGCAATAGCCAACCACTGACACAGCCGCAAGAATCCATAGATCGCTATTTTGGCGAACCTGAAGAACCAATAGATGAAAACAACGTGGATCCTGGTGCCATGGCAAAAGAACGCCACGAAGATATGTTTGCTAATGACCCCATCGTCAAACGTCAGCAAGCCTATAGTGCGACAGCAGCGGCGATGAACTCATCAGCTAGCAATCGTTATTTTATAACAGGTATTGTCGTTGCAGGAATATTGCTATTATTGCAAATTGTTTGGTTATTTAGTCCTTACCCAGGCACGCAATACAGCCGCCTATATTGCATGGTTAATAGTTGTGAGGTGGATAGTGATATCAGCAAGTATTTTCAGGTAAGTGGTGAAGTGCGGCGTTCGGTTGAAAGTGATGATATTCTCATCGCCAAAGTACAATTGCATAATCGCGATGTAACTCAGGCTCATAAACTGCCTAATATTATTATTTCATTTGAAGATGCCGATGGTAATTTACAGGCAGGAAGAGAGTTTACGCCACAAACTTACCTGAGAAGTAATCAACAGCAATTACAGAAAATTAATGCGAACCAAAAAATTTCGTTTGAATTAAACTTTCTTCACCCTGGCCGCAATATTAAAAAATCGCGGTTTTCAGTGAGCGCTAATTAAAGCACCATGCCTACAAAGCGCCGATTTATTGCGGGTGCGGTATGTCCGAAGTGTAAGCAAATCGATAAAACTATAGTGGTTGAAAGGGCTAAAGACAGAAAAACCCGTCAGTGCATCAGTTGTGGTTTTGATGAGCCTGCACCTTCCATATCATTCTCTCAAGAACTTCCCACGCGTTTAACTGCTTCAAAGATTGATGAACAAGTTCAACCTATTAGTCTCAAGTTGTAATGGGGTTAAATCCTCAACAATTACAAGCAGTCGAAACTGTCAATAAGCCTGTATTGGTTCTGGCTGGCGCAGGAAGTGGTAAAACCAGTGTTATTACTCAAAAAATAGCATGGTTGATTCAACAATCTGGCTATGCATCGCACAATATAGCAGCAGTTACCTTTACTAATAAAGCTGCCAAAGAGATGAAAGAAAGGGTAAAAAGTTTGCTAAGTGGAATAAATACCCGTGGTTTAATAATTTCAACCTTTCACTCTTTAGGGTTGACTATAATTCGCAGGGAATTAAAGCACTTAAATTTAAAGTCAGGCTTTTCAATATTTGACAGGGAAGACAGTTTAAGAATTCTGAAAGGTATTTTGTTAGACAATGAAGCCGATAAAATCAAAGCGGAAACTGAATTCATATTAAATTTAATATCGCACTGGAAAAATAAGAATATCGACTTTAAACAGGCAATGGAGCTGGCAAGTAATCAGGAAGAACAACGCCTGGCACTAATTTATCAACGCTATGAAGAAACCTTGCAAGCATACAACAGCATGGATTTTGATGATTTAATTTTGAAACCATTGAGGCTGTTTAAAAATAATAACGATGTATTGACTAAGTGGCAGCGTCAGATACGCTATTTACTTGTAGATGAATTTCAAGATACGAACCATACGCAATATCAATTGGTGCAGTTGCTGACATCGCAGCACCAAGGTATGACAGCGGTGGGAGATGACGACCAATCGATCTATGCATGGCGAGGGGCGCAGTCGGATAATTTACTGCAACTACAATCGGATTACCCGCAATTGGAATTAATTAAATTAGAGCAAAATTACCGTTCGACCAATCGTATTCTACAAGCGGCAAACCAATTAATTGGCAATAATCCACGTCAAATTGAAAAGCGCCTATGGAGTAAACTGGGCGATGGTGACCCCATCCGTGTTGTGCGTCGCCAAGATGAATTTGATGAGTTGCAGTGGATTGTTTCAGACTTACAGTACCGTATGGTGATTGCTCATCGCAGTTACGGAGATTTTGCCATTTTATACCGCAGCAATCATCAATCAAGGCATTTGGAAACCCAGTTGCAAACGACAGGTACTCCCTATAAGGTTAGTGGTGGTACATCATTCTACGCACGCACTGAAATTAAAGATATTATGGCGTATTTGCGTCTTGTGTTAAACCCTGATGACAATAACGCTTTATTGCGAATTATCAATACCCCTAGAAGGCAAATAGGTAGTCAAACACTGTTTAAGTTAGGTGAGCTTGCCAATCAAACCAATCAGTCCATTTATCAATTGTTAACCGATACTAACTTTAACTTGCAGTCGGTACTCAATCACAGCCAACTAACCCATTTAGAAACATTCAAGTCTCTGATTGAAAAAAACAAAAAATTATGTGAACGAGGTGAACCAATCAAGGCAGTAAAGGAATTATTAGATGATATTAACTATTTACAATGGTTGCACAACAATTCCGCTTCAGCAAAAATGGCGGAAAAGCG
Source organism: Pseudomonadales bacterium (assembly GCA_965204215.1). GTDB lineage: Bacteria > Pseudomonadota > Gammaproteobacteria > Pseudomonadales > GM7GCV1 > CBDBDZ01. The sequence goes on from CBDBDZ010000013.1 coordinate 1,226,386, forward strand.
CTATGAAAATGTGTGCTATCTCATTAACGGAATTGAAAAGGCTATGGAATATGCAGATGATGAACACAGCGATACGAAGACTTTATTTGAGCAAGTCATTAATAAAATGTTGCTTATGGATGTGCTGGATAATCAAGAACAGGAACAAGACGACAATCAAGTACACTTGCTTACCTTGCATGCCTGTAAAGGTCTTGAGTTTAAAGAAGTCTATTTGATGGGAGTAGAAGAGAATATTCTGCCACATTACAACTCTATTGAAGCTGCTGGTATAGAAGAAGAGCGTCGTTTATTTTATGTGGGAATGACTCGTGCGCGTGAAAACCTTTGTTTGACACTGACAAAGAGCCGTAATCAATATGGAGAAAATAAAAAGGTTACTGCAAGTCGATTTATTGACGAATTGCCCGATGATATTAAAATGATGGGAATGGGAGAGCAAAAACAAGCCAGTCAACAACAAGTTGATGAAGCTTTTAACGATATTTTAAAATTACTTAAAACCTAAGTTAATATTCACAATGAATGTCCTGGTTGTTGATGATGATTCCAATATTCGCAATATGCTGGACACGGTGTTAAAAGTATCTGGCTTTAACTGTTTACATGCTCAAGACTCTTATGAAGCAAATGAAATTATTAACCAAACTTTACCTGATGTCATTTTAGTGGATTGGATGATGCCCTATATGAATGGTGTTGAATGGATCAAAACATTGCGTAAAAATCAAAATACAGCAACCATTCCAATCATGATGATTACAGCTAAAGTACAGGAATCTAACATTATCAAAGGTTTAACTGCAGGTGCTGATGACTATATTACCAAACCGTTTTCTCCGCGAGAATTAATCGCACGTATCCAGTCTTTAATACGTCGTTCAAGTAATAGCATTGATAAATTGCAACCTGATAACTTTAATTTTTTAGTGTTTGATGAAGCAAGTAGTAGTGTCAATATTCAATACCAAAGCATAACGCTGGGGACTACGGAATATAAGTTATTGGAAATTCTTTACAAGAGCAAAAACCGCCCTTTAACACGTACTCAAATTTTAGAACAATTTGGTAAAGTTGCAGACATATCTGACGAACGCACTATTGATGTCTATATTAAAAGATTGCGAAAATCGCTAAAAACCATAGAACGTGACAATTTAATAGAAACCATTCGAGGGCGCGGCTACCGACTCAATTGCATAATCTGGGTTTAACTAATGAATGAACGCTACCTTGCCATTTATAAACAAGTGCAAGCCATACCCAAAGGCAAGGTAGCAACTTATGGGCAAATTGGTTATTTAACAGGATTAGGTAGAGCCGCAAGGCAGGTAGGCAGAGCCATGGCAATACTAGAAAAAGGGTATAGGCTTGAAGGTGAAACAATACCCTGGCATCGTGTGGTTAATTCAAAAGGTGAAATTAGCCCCAGAGCCAATCCCGACGGTGTTATTATTCAGCGTATGTTATTAGAAGAAGAAGGTATTGAGTTTTTGCTACATGGAAGGCTGTCACTGAAACATTATCAATGGCTGGGGTAATGATATTTTACTAATTTTGAATGATTCATCCAATGCGCTATTGATCTGATACTTTTTGTCTATATCTTGAATGAATAAGAGCATTGTTATTTGTTAAGTTAACGGCTTAAATGATGATAACAATAATTCATTGAATAACATTATGAATATCGAAGGTAAAGTTGCTGTAGTAACTGGTGGAGCATCGGGCTTAGGTGAAGCTACCGCCAGGCGCTATCACGCTAAGGGCTGCAAAATCGCTATTTTTGATATGAATCAGCAGCGCGCTGAAGATATTATCAAACAACTAGGTGACAATGCTGTTTTTTATAGTGTGGATGTAACCAGTGAACAACAAGTTGAAAAAGCCATTCAAGCTACGGTAGAGCGTTTTGCTGCAATTCATATTTGTAATAATTTTGCGGGAATTGGCATTGGCGTTAAAACCGTAGGCAAAGATGGTGCACACTCGCTAGATAGTTTTAAAAAAGTTATTGATATTAACCTTGTTGGTACTTTTAATGTGCTTCGCCTTGCTGCATTACAGATGACCAAACAAGAACCCGTTACGGAAGATGGTGGCCGCGGCGTAATTATTAATACAGCCTCTATTGCTGGTTATGAAGGTCAAATGGGGCAAGCGGCGTACAGCGCATCCAAGGGTGGAATTATTGGTATGACATTGACAATTGCACGCGATTTGGCAGATTATGGCATTCGGGTTAATACTATTGCTCCAGGGCTAATTCATACGCCATTGTTTGATACTTTGCCAGAGAAGGTCTACAAGGCACTAGAGTCAAGCGTATTATGCCCCAGGCGCTTGGGCAAAGCTGATGAAATTGCTCACTTATCCCAATATTTAGTAGAGAATGACTACATGAATGGCGAATGTGTGAGAATGGATGGAGGTATTCGTATGCAGCCGCGTTGATATCTCTTTTACTATGGAATTTGAACTCAACGAACAACAATTAGCCATTCAGGCTAGTGTTAAAAATTTTGTTGAGCAATATATTCGACTTCAGGCAGCACAGTGGGACAAACAACAAATTTTTCCAGTTGATACTTTAAAAATCGCTGGTGATTCAGGACTGATGTCTATGTATGTGGATGACCTGGGAACAAGCCTTTCAAGGCTGGATTCCGCTATTGCTATTGAAGCCTTAGCTGAGGGTTGTCCATCAACTGCTGCTTATATTAGTATCCATAATATGGCGACAAACATACTGGCATGTTATGGAAGCAACGCCATCAAGCAACAATGGCTGGATGCGCTGTGTAAGGGTGAAAAACTTGCTAGTTACTGTTTAACCGAAGCCAATGCAGGTTCCGATGCTGCTTCGCTGCAAACCACAGCACGTTTGAATTCGGATTGTTATTTGATAAATGGTAGCAAAGCCTTTATTTCGGGTGCGGGTGATACCGATGTATTAATGGTTATGGCACGGACAGGAGAAGCAGGCAGTAAAGGTATTAGTGCTTTTGCTTTTGACGCAAGACTTGAAGGTATTAGTTATGGTCAAAAAGAAGAGAAGTTGGGTTGGAATTCACAACCCACCAGAGCCATTTATTTTGATAATGTTGAGGTCCCGGTGGAGAGCTTACTAGGTCAAGAGGGGCAAGGCTTTAGTATCGCAATGGAGGGTTTAGATGGTGGTCGTATCAATATAGCCGCCTGTTCATTAGGTGCTGCTAACTACTGCCTTCAAAGCTCTGTAGAATACGTCAAACAACGCTATCAATTTGGTCAGGCTATTGCAGATTTTCAGAATACACAATTTAAGTTGGCGGACATGCACACAGAATTAGCTGTGGCAAGACAAATAGTGTTTCTGGCGGCGTCAAAACTGGACAATAATACAAGAGATAAGACGCAGTATTGCGCAATGGCAAAACGCTTTGCTACCGATGTTGGGTTTAATATTTGCAATCATGCATTGCAACTGCATGGAGGCTATGGTTACATTAAAGAATACTCAATTGAACGCTATGTGCGTGATACACGCGCACATCAAATACTGGAAGGCACCAATGAAATTATGCGTCAAATTATCGCAAAATCAATATTAAAAACTTAAATAAATCAAATATATAAAACCATGATTAAACTATTTACTTTAAAAAAATATAAGCCTGTATCTCTACTATGGAATGACGCTAATCAACACCAAGGTGTTGGTGCTTTTTTTAAAAAAACAAACGCAGTGTGGTCATAACATGGAATCTATAGCATTTATTGGTTTGGGCAACATGGGCTTACCTATGGCTCGCAATTTATTGCAAAAAGGCTATAAAGTAACCGGTTTTGATTTGGTTTCAGCTACAGTGCAATCGTTAGCATCCCAGGGAGCTACCCCTGCAAATACAGCTACACAAGCCGTTCAGGATACAGATGTCATTATCTCAATGCTGCCAGCAGGTAAACATGTGGTTGATTTGTATACAGGCAAAAGAGGCGTGCTTAATGATTTAAAGCCCGGCAGCTTAATTATTGATTGCTCAACTATTGATGCAGAAAGTGTTCAACAAGTAGCTAATGCTGCCAATTTATCAGCTATTAGTTTTATGGATGCGCCAGTATCGGGCGGAATTACAGGTGCTGAGGCAGGTACATTAAGCTTTATGTGTGGCGGGGCAAAAGTGGCTTATGACCGCGCTTTACCTATACTGCAATCAATGGGGAAAAATGTATTTCATGCAGGAAACTCAGGAGCAGGGCAAGTAGCCAAAATGTGTAACAATATGTTGCTTTCAGTTATTATGATTGGCACGTCTGAAGCACTTAAATTGGGACTGGCAAACAATATGGATGCCAGAATTTTATCTAACATTATGCAAGCAAGTACCGGTAGAAACTGGGCACTGGAAACTTATAATCCATGCCCAGGTGTACAGCCCAATTCACCATCCAGCAATGATTATAGACCTGGTTTTATGGTTGATTTAATGTGCAAGGATTTAAAATTAGCTAGTGACAATGCCTCTAAAAATAATGTGCGAACACTATTATCCGCATTGGCAAAACAGTTGTATGATGAACATCAAAGTCAAGGGAATGGGCAGTTGGACTTTACTAGCATTTTCAACAGCGGATAAGTTTTTCCAATAAACCCAGATTATGCATTAGACTTCGTAATGAACACAAAAATGGCAATGAAAACAGGTGCTCGCGTAAGAACAATAAACGCAGGCATAGCCACCCTATGGTGAGTATTATTTTTCGAGCAAGCGCCTGTTTTTGAAGTCATTATTGTGTGTAATAGATTTCTAATGCATAATTTGGGATAAAGAAAGGTGAAATCCTTATATCAATTTACGCGAATTTGCTGTATCCATATTGACGGATATCTCGAACAAGATTAACATGGCGCCACCTTTGAAGGTGATGTGAGGTTGCTTGTCTTGCAAAATACCCAAACACTTAAATGGGAAACAGGTGCGATACAACCAATTAGTGTATTAATTCCTGTGCTGCCCCCGCAACGGTAGTTATCTGTACTCGCTGTATAGGTAAAAGCCCGATACCTGCCCTAAAAGCTCATATTTGTATATGTAATGATACGAATAATCACGATGTAGCGGAGGGCACATCGGTGGTAGTTTCTGATGAATCCCCCACTTTTTGCTTCTCTCTCATTAAATTTTAAATTTACTGAGGTATTTTCCAATGAACATTAAACCTAATATTATTGCAGTTTCACTGCTACTTTCTCCTTTTGTTTTGGCAGAAGAAACAATAGAAGAAGCTATTGTTACTGCAACCAAATTTCCTATTCCATTAAAACAGTCAATAGCGACTTCTGTGGTTATTACTGCAGAAGATATTAAAGTTCAACAGCCAAGAGATTTGCCTGATTTATTAGGTTCAATAGCAGGATTGCAAACCAGGGATAGTGGTGGTAGAGGTTCTGTTAATGGCGCTTTTTCTCGGGGTTATGCGCCGGGTGCTATACTGGTATTAATTGACGGTGTACGTTCTGCCAGTGCAACCACAGGGGCAACGGATTTAACCAGAATACCTCTTAGCAGCATTGAACGAATTGAAGTTGTTAAAGGTCCACTTTCCAGCCTCTATGGCGCAGATGCGGCAGCTGGCGTCATTCAAATTTTTACCAAGAAAGCGGTCAAACAGGGTACTGAAGCTTCTATTAATTTCTCAGGAGGAAGCTTTAACCACCAGAAATACGATGCGAGTGCACAAATAGGTACAACTAATCACAAATACAGCATAGGCGTTAATTATGAGAGGGAGGATGGTATCGATAGAACTACGGATGCCACTCAAGGCAATGAAGATGATGATGCTTTCGAACAGTTTTCAATTTATGCCAGTGCTGACTTTTCTCTTAACAAACAGTCTGATTTAGGCTTTTCTTATCTTTTCAGCGATAACGAAGTAGACTTTGACAATCCTTTTGAAGCCGATGGTGGTCAATTTAACGAATCAAGGCTACATAAAATTAACGCGAATTATAAATGGGACATTAATGAACAGTTAGACTTTAATCTAAAAGCAGGCTATTTTATTGATGAGGTGAATACGCCTCCTCCTTCACTATTTCCATCGGAAATAGAGACAAGTCGCTTCACTGTATCTGCTGAAACGATTTTAAGCATTGATAATAGCTATTTAACAGGAGGCATTGATTACTATACAGATAAAGTGGATACTACTGCAAATTTCCCTGTGGATGAAAGAAATAATGTAGGTATCTATTTACAATTTTTTCAAAATACTGAACAATTCGCATATTCTGCAAATATTCGTTACGATGACAATGAGGCCTATGGTAATATTGTGACTGGTAATGCTGCTGTACGTTATTCGCCCATAGCACCTTTAGATCTATCTTTGAGCCGTGGGCGTTCATTTAGAGCACCTAATTTTAATGAACTTTTCTTTCCAGGTTTTGGCAATCCGGATGTGCAGCCTGAAGTTTCAGACTCAATTGAAGCAAGAATTGAATATCAATTCAACGCAGGTGAAGTGGGTTTGTCTATCTATCGTAATTATGTCGATAATTTGATTGCATTCGACCCCAACCTGGCTGATACTCCTACTTTTGTTTTTGGATTAGCAAATAATATACAGGAGGCAACACTTGAAGGTATAGAGATTAATTTTAGCTATGATATTGATACTTACACCATTTCAGGTAACTATGAATATTTAGATGCCAGAAATGACACAACAGGAAACTTTTTGACTGATCGAGCGCGAAGTACCGGTTACCTAAACATAAACAAGTCATTTGACAGCTATAATATTGGCGTTAATTGGCGAGGTGAAACAGGCAGACATGGAGATGATAATGGGTTAATATTGCCTGGATTTGGTATTATTGGTGTTCGCTTTAGCCAGGATATTGACTTTAATCCGGATATTGGTCATGCTTTTTCATGGCATGTGAGTATTGACAATCTCTTTGATAAAGAATACTTTGTCAATGTGGCTAACAACTTTGTCACACCAGTCAGCTTCTTTCAGACAGAGGGTATCAATTTTAATGCGGGTATCACTTTTAATTTTTAATCGCAATATTCCAGGCAATGAATAACGAACAAAAACACAAGGCCAAGATGCAAAAGCATAAGGAAAAAGTGGATGCGCATATTGAAGCCTCCAATATAGAACGTGGACAAGTGCTTTTATTGACGGGAAATGGCAAAGGCAAGAGTAGCTCTGCATTTGGCATGGTTATGCGTTGTTTGGGTTATGATTACAAAGTGGGTATTGTGCAATTCATCAAAGGGGTGCAACTCTCTGGTGAAGAGATTTTCATTCGCAATAAGCACCCCGAAGTTGATTTTTATCAAATGGGTACTGGGTTTACCTGGGATACTCAAGATAAATCAGCCGATATTGCCGCAGCGAAAACCACCTGGGAGCAGGCTCTGAGAATGCTGCAAGACGATGCTTTGCATTTGGTATTGCTGGATGAGTTAACCTACATGATAGCCTATGATTACCTTGACGAAGATATGATTATTGAGGCTATAAACAATCGCCCGGCTGAACAGACAGTCGTGGTAACCGGTCGAGGAGGGGGTTCAAAATTACGTAATATTGCTGATACTGTATCGGAGATAAAAGAAATAAAGCACGGTTATCAGGCTGGATTAAAAGCGCGTAAAGGTGTAGACTTCTAGCCCTATTGATTATGGCATCTGCCTTAATGATTCAAGGAACAACTTCAGATGCTGGAAAATCGACTATGGTAGCTGGCTTATGTAGAATTCTTCATCAAGATGGCTATAAAGTAGCACCATTTAAACCGCAAAATATGGCGTTAAATAGCGCTGTGACTATTGATGGAGGAGAAATAGGCCGGGCACAGGCATTGCAGGCTACAGCTTGTGGTATTGCTCCACATACCGATATGAACCCTATTCTATTAAAGCCCGAAAGTGATAAAACTGCTCAAGTCATTATTCAGGGCGAAGTCTTTAACAAGATGGAAGCTGCACAGTATCACGATTACAAAGCAATTGCCAAACAAGCTGTATTAGACTCTTATCAACGTCTATCAAAGCAGTATGATATTATTATTGCAGAAGGCGCAGGAAGCCCGGCTGAAATCAATTTAAGGCATAACGACCTTGCCAATATGGGTTTTGCCGAGGCCGTTGATTGCCCTGTCTTTATCGTTTCGGATATTGACAGGGGAGGGGTGTTTGCACATCTTGTTGGTACACTGGCACTGCTATCAAAAAGCGAGCAGAAAAGGGTGGCCGGTTTTATTATTAATCGTTTTAGAGGCGATATCGATCTTCTTCTTCCTGGTAATCAATGGTTGGAACAAGAGACAGGGAAACCAGTCATTGGCACTGTACCCTTTTTAGAAAACTTACAATTAGATGAAGAAGATTCTTTTAATAATCAACAAATTAAAGATAAAACTTCATGTTATTTAAAAATTATTGTTCCAGTATTGCCAAGGATTAGTAATCATACGGATTTTGATGCCCTGAAAGCTCATCCCAATGTCAATTTTGAGTTTGTTCATATTAATAGACGTATTCCAGCGGCTGATTTAATCATTTTACCGGGAAGTAAAAACGTAGGGAAGGATTTAATTACACTACTGGATAATAATTGGCTTCAACATATCAGGCATCATATACGCTATGGTGGTAAGCTTCTAGGTATTTGTGGTGGTTTTCAAATGCTGGGAACTGATATTTTTGATCCCAATCAAATAGAATCAAGCGTTCAAAGCCATTACAGCGCTTTGGGCTTATTGTCACTTACCACGCAACTTATGCCTTCGAAGTTGTTAAAAAATGTAACAGGATGTCTGTATAATGACAGCGATAAATTTGTGTCAGGTTATGAAATTCATTGCGGTATTAGTGAGGGTGAAGCTTTAGACAATCCCTTGTTTACCTTAACTTCTGATGATATGCGTTGCGAGGGAGCAGTATCCCCGGATAATCAGATTATCGGCACTTACCTGCACGGTTTATTTGATACTCCTGACAGTTGTAACGCTATTCTGCAGTGGGCTGGGCTAAATAAAGTTCACGACAATGCCGTTGACATTAATAACCAAAGGGAAAAAAATCTCAACCTGTTAGCTGATTGTTTGAGACAAAACCTGGATATGGATTACATCCACCGATTGTTTTAAATGCAAAGGCTCAATACAACAAATTTGTTTATCTGGCTGATTGTGTTGTTAGTGCTAGCGATGGTTTCAGGCTTATGCTGGGGTACTGTTTCCATTCCATTACGAGATGTAATAGCAGCGCTTACTTTCCAGCCATTGGATACAAATGATGCTAGCAATCAATTAATTATTCAACAAATTCGACTGCCCCGCATCCTGCTCGCTGGTATTGTTGGGGCATTACTTGCTTTTAGTGGCGTAGCAATGCAAGGCTTATTTCGCAATGCTCTGGCAGACCCATCGCTCGTTGGAGTAACTAGCGGTGCGTCACTAGGAGCAAGTACGGCTATTGTGTTTGGCAGCATGATCAACTCCTGGTTTGACCCCGGTATCACTATGCAATTGCTATCAATTAGCGGTGTGGCATTTGGAGCTTTTTCAGGAGGGGTGATTTCGACAATTTTGGTGTATAAATTTGCAACCAATGAACATAGAACTTCTGTGGCTACTATGCTATTAGTAGGAATAGCAATAACCGCTATCGCTTCCAGTATTAATAGCTTATTCGAAGTAATTTCCGATGATAATATGTTACGTCAAATCAGTTTGTGGCAATTGGGTGGGCTCAACCGAACCAATTATTTGTACGTAACTATCGCATTTTTCACCTTACTTTGCGCCATTATTGCCTTCCCTTACTATCACAACGCTTTAGATGCGTTGCTATTGGGCGAGTCTGACGCTCGCAATTTAGGCTTTGATGTACAAGCAATCACCAAGCAGCTAATTATATTAATTGCTTTTTGTGTAGGAGTAGCTGTTGCACTAACCGGTATTATCGGATTTATTGGTTTAATTATTCCACACTTAATGCGGCTGCTAATAGGACCAAAGCATCGTAATTTGCTGTTTGCATCAGCACTTGCCGGAGCTATTTTACTGGTATCTGCTGACATTCTTTCTCGCACTGTAATGAAACCTGCTGAGCTTCCAGTTGGTGTTATTACTGCGTTGCTTGGAGCACCGTTTTTTATTTTCCTGTTACGCTATGGCAAGACTTGAACACAGATTATGCATTAGATACTTGCTGCATCCAGGCCTTCGTTATAATTTTTGGTACAGAATTTGGTCTAAGTGATGTTGTCTGTACGTAACTTATCCATTTATTTAAAGCAATTCCAATTGCTAAGTGATATTAATTTCGATGTGGAACCAAGTCAGATTACAGCAATATTAGGTGCAAATGGGGCAGGGAAAACCAGTTTAATTAAAGCAATTAGTGGGGAACAACTAAAAAAGAAAGGGCAAATTACTCTATTGGGTTCGCCATTACATCAATGGAAACTCAAGCAGCGAGCATTACTTATGGCTGTATTACAGCAACATTCAGGTTTAGCATTTGAATTTAGTTGCCTGGATGTGGTGATGCTGGGACGTTCGCCTCACAGTAGCAGTTTCCGACAAAACAAGGCAATTGCAGAAGCCGCTTTTGATGCCATGGATATTAGTTATCTTATCAATCGCTCGTACCCAATACTATCAGGCGGGGAAAAGCAACGTGTACAACTTGCTCGCGTGCTTGCGCAAGTCAGCTTCAATCAGCACTTTGAACAACCGCGACTGTTATTGCTGGACGAACCTATCTCTTCGTTAGATATAGAACATCAGGAAAACGTCCTCAAACAAGTGCGCCAGTGTTTGCCTAACAATATAGGTATACTGATGATTATTCACGATATTAACCATGCGCTGAATTATTCAGATAAAATATTGTTGCTGCACGATGGTAAATCGCTGGCTTATGGGGATACGAAACAACATTTAACTGTTGAAGCAGTGCGTACCGTATTTAATATTGAAACTGAATTGATTTGCTCGAACAACCAGCGGCATAGTTTTATCATACATTAAATCACGAACGCTCTAGATAGGTACACTTATCGATTTTGAGAGGCTTATGCGATGTTTTTAATTTAACATAATATACATTATGCGAAATGATGCGCGTTTCTTCGTCATATCGCAGTGTCGTGCCTCCTAGCCCGCATATTTCATAAAAAAAGTACGGTGCTTGTTTAATGCGTTATAATTCAATGTGTTAAGTCAAAATTATAAGCCAAGCACCGATGACAGATTGTACCTCAACTTCTACTTACTTTTCACCTTTAAATCGCCGTCAAATCGAAACTCAATTTAGTGGTGGCGATATGACCAGCGATGCTGGTGTTTTATTGCTCAGAGAGCTTGATAAACACTTATGTCTAAGCAAGCAAGTGGCATCGGTATTTCCCGATACCCGGCACAGCAGTTATGTGAAACATTCACTGCAGAGTTTGATTCGTCAACGCTTGTATAGCTTATGCATGGGTTACGAAGACCTTAACGATCACGAGACCTTGCGACACGATAAGGCATTACAAACGGCAACGGAAGCTGATCAAGTACTGGGAAGCCAGTCGACATTGTGTCGATTAGAACAATCATTTACTGCGCAATCAAACATTGCCATTCATGACGTATTGTTGAACCTATTTATTGATTCGTTTGATAGTGCCCCAGAGGAATTAATTCTCGACTTCGATGCCACTGATGATCGCGTCCATGGTACGCAAGAAGGTCGCTCTTACAATGGTTATTATCGGCATTATTGTTTTTTACCCTTGTATGTATTCTGCGGTGAACAACTGTTGGTCAGCTATCTTCGACCCAGTAATATCGATGGCGCGAAGCACAGTTGGGCGATTCTCAGTTTGTTGGTAAAACGGTTGCGTAAACAGTGGCCTAATGTCAGAATCATTATACGTGGCGATAGTGGGTTTTGTCGGCATCAAATGATGAATTGGTGTGAGCGTCATGATGTTGGTTACGTGCTGGGCATTGCAAAAAATAGCCGAATACTAGAGATGCTGTCACCCTGGATTGATGCGGTCAATGAACAATATGAACGATCTGGAAACCCCTTGCGCTGGTTTACTCATATCCAGTATGCAGCTCAATCATGGTCGCGTCAACGCCGTGTCATCGCTAAAATTGAACATACTGGAAAAGGCATGAACCCGCGATTTGTGGTGACGAATTTATCGGGCGAACATCAAGCTATTTATGAGGATCTCTATTGTGCCCGTGGCGAAATGGAAAACCATATTAAAGAACAGCAACTCGATATGTTTGCTGACCGAACGAGTTGTCATCACTGGTGGCCTAATCAATGGCGACTGTTGTTATCGTCACTGGCTTATGTGTTGATGGAGCGATTACGTCATCACTGCTTAAAAAGCACTGTTTTTGCCCAATTACAAGTAGGAACCATACGCCTTAAATTACTCAAAGTGGCTGCCGTTATTTTATCCAATACCAGGCGTATACGCTTACTATTACCCAGCGCATATCCTTATCAAGATATCTTCGAGTTAGTTGTCGCCCGGCTTAAACCTGGATAAGACTGTAAAAAGTGCTGCCCCGGCACGAGAACAAACAATGGGGGTAAGGGGGAGTTATGTCTGAAATTCGGGCAAAGAGCATATTAAGCTACGTATTCAACAAACTTAAACTAAATTAAAGCAGGATAATCCAACTTCACCTTAAACTCGAAGTTATTTGTAGGTTTATGAAATATGCGGGCTAGCTCTATTCCTCATCAATCGTCGCATCATAACTGGTAGAATATAGGAATATTTAATCAACTAGAGCAAAAAATGAACGAGAATCCTGACATCAACGAATTTAGTCATTTTGAGGCAATGGATAGGTCATGGGTAGTTATAGACTTGCTACATAACATTTTAGGTGAACATCCAGTGTTAGAGTCAGATGAAAAAGCTAAAAAACTCTATGAAGAGGCTCAAGAAAAATTAGGTGATTTATACCAACGCTTAGGTAATTTACTCGAGTAAATTAATAAAGTTTTCGTCAACGAAAGTTTTTAAGTATGCGCTTCGCGCGGCTGAATAATGAAAAGTTGTTACGCTTGCAGCGTTACTTACATCCTGTTCACCGTGATGCGTTCGCAATCACTACAATACAATCCATGTATAAGCTGTATCCAATACAGCTATAAACGCATCGTGCGTTTATTGGCATCGACAAATTAAATAATTCTAATTGTCAGAGAAAGGAAGATTGAAATCAGTTGTGCTTACAGATGATAATTCAGTCGTTGAATTGCTGTCATTTGGATAAACGTAATCATAAGGAACATCAAGATGTTGCCTATAATCGCGGAGTATCATAAATTCTTTATCAGCAAACGATATTTTAAAAATATGCGATAAAAACTCATTAGAATAATTTCCTGAAATGACGTTAATCCATACAAATTATCTATACGATGGAATCTTGACGGATTACCCGATATAGAAACTTTATTGCCATCACAACGAATAGTAAGTGTCGAAGAATAAGAACCATCAATTTTTTTGAATTAGGTGAGTTAGACATAACCTCCCCTGTTGATAAATCAGTTCTAGTAACCATTTGCTCACCAACATAATTTAATTTATGTTGATGAACTTGAGATACTGCAAACCAATCTATAAAAAATCTATTCATAATGCGTTACGTTTAAGGTGTAGTTCCGGCAATAGTTTGGATGTTATTAGTAATCCGAACTTGAAACTCAAAAACGTTTCAATAAAACATATGTGCACATTCATGCAAAAAATATATCAAATGCAATTACTCAAATCAACATATATTTTATTAAAAATGCTAATATATGTTATTTTAAAAATCAACCAATAAAAGAGAAGTTAAAATATATGAACTTTAAACAAATAAATAATGCTATGCCTGATACGAAAAGAGCAGAAAGAATAAAAAATGCTATCTTAAATACATGCACATATGAAAAATTTGAAGAATTGTCTCAAATCAATATTGGTACGTTGAGACGTATAACTGGTGGTAAGAGAGATATTTACATAGACGAATTAATTAAGGTTTCAGAACTAACTAGTTCAGACCCGATTTATTTGGCATTTGGAAATGAAGACGATGCAAAAGAAATGCTAGGGAATTATCATATGGAAGAATCTGAAAATAAAAATTTTAGAACAGCTGAAGCAATACACACTGTTGCGTATAACTTTAGGGTACTAGATGAACATGATAAAAAAATGATAGCACGGTTAGTTATGAGCCTTGCTAGAGATACAATTAATAGTAAAATGATAAGGAAAGAATTAAACGCTGATGAAATTAAAGAGTTAATGTCACCAGTAAAATAAACGAGTAATCATATGAAAAAATTTTTATTTATAGCAATAACAACAATATCTCTTAATGCAATTGCACAAGAAAGTAGCGCGTCATATCAATGTGCATCTAAAGGATGTTTGATAAAGTGTGAAACCAAAGAGAAGCATTGGGAAGTAATGATTCAAAATATTGAATATTTACGAGTGAATCATCTTCAAGGGGGAAGTACAGAGTATATTGCTGATTTAGGCTCTCGAGACAACGAAATACTAATCACAAAAGGAAATGTAAGGTTTTGCAAAGTATTTAATTGGACAAAAGTATTAAAATAAGGATAACTTGTTGATTAAACAAGCGACATCCCTGTCTTGTTGTTCAGGCATAATCTAGACTATGTCTAAATCGCCTGCGGCGTTTGTGATTATCGCCTACGGCGACTTAACATGAATCCTGCCTTATGCGAAATTAATACTGGAACACCAGCATTAATATATTACGCTGCAAATAATTTCGCTTAAACTTTTTCAGACTAACCAGAACCAAGGAGCTTCGATATTGTTTCTGCAACATCTGGTGATAAATCTTCTTGTTGAATTTTTATCAGTTGGTTTTTCATCAACTGCTTCTGCGCATCAGGAAAGCGCTGCCATTTTGAAAAAGCGGATGCTAACCTTGATGCTAATTGCGGATTTATCTGGTTTAAAATAACAATCTGTTCGGTCAAGAATTCGTAACCAGAACCAGATGTGTGATTAAAACAATACTGGTTCTGAGCAAATGATCCAATAAGCGCCCGAACTTTATTTGGATTTGTGATTGAAAAAGACTCATGCTTCAGCAGCTTTCGAACATTATTCAGGGTGCTATCATGCGCTGATTGCGCTTGAATACTTAGCCAGGTAGTTATTGCAAGATTTTCATGCTTCAATTTCCGGTAAAAACCCTTTAACGCCTCCTGGGCATATTGATTCGCTACGGTTCCAGCAATATCTGCGCCATCAGAGCAAACCAATAAAGACAACGCAGTGCTGCGGTTTGTCATATTGTCAGCATTATCAAATTGCGCTTTAGTCGCTTCTAGCGCCTTTTTATCACCTGACGCTAGCCAGTAGCTTAAGCATATATTGACTAAACTTCGCTGTGCAATCTGCTTCGCATCAGGTCTATAAGGTTTACTGATATGCTTGTTTACATAAATAGTACGAAACAACTCACTCAAATTTTCTGCTATACACCTTCTTACAGCATTGCGGGCTAAATGAATCGTTTGAGTGTCAATAACCTCTGATATATCAGCCATATAAGATTCCGTTGGCAACTGTAACATGAGCGCTTGCATGCTCATATCCATGTTGTCATTTGTTAATATCGTTTTAAGAGCATTGATATAATCGTAATCGATAGGCACATCTTCTCCATTTTGAATCGAATTTTGTGCATTTTTGAGCCAGCTTATTGCAAGTGTCTGCGAACTGTTCCATTGATTATAGCCATCGTTGTCATACT
>CBDBDZ010000014.1:0-1428071 GCA_965204215.1 Pseudomonadales bacterium
TTGTTACCTCCAACCTGGGCTGTGGCTTTCCTGATTTGGTTGTCGGGGTAGCTGGTCAAACTGTATTAGTTGAGGTCAAGGACGGCAATAAGCCACCGAGCAGACAAAAGCTAACACCGGATGAGGCTACATTCTTCAGAGCGTTTCAAGGTGCTGTTACTGTAATCCACAGCGTAGAGGAAGCAAGGCAACTGATTATCAAACTAAGAGAGCGCAGCAGGTATATTCCTGACCAGTACCGCATTCACCGAAACATTTAACCACTAACGAGTAGTACCGTGAACTTAAACACTAGAGAACAAGACGCAAAGAAGCAATTAACTGAAGCATTGAATGATGATATTGGCAAGTGGCACATTGAGTACAACATTGCTGATAGCTACCAAGACCATGACGAGATTATTGAGCAGTTCGGTAAAGTCTGTATTGATGCTGACAAACAAGGTTTAAATTCAGCACTGGTATTTGGTCAACCAGGACAGTACACGCTTGTCATGTATAACCCATTTGAAATGGGGATTAACTGCGACAGTTCCAACGCTTACTCAAGACTTGAAACATTTATTGTCATTGCCAAACATTTAACGACATTACCCAATTGGAAGTGATATTGCATTAGAGCCAGTACAAAGCGATTTAAGTGACTTTAATTTAAACAATGGCGAGTATCGAATTAAACTATCAAAGCCAATACAGGGCTTTTAGTTGCTGTTTAACGGCATTTCTGGCTATTGGTAGTGATTCAATAAAAAGTAGGGTCCGTAGTTTTGACATTATGGCAAGGGTTATTCAATGGCTCGGTTCCGCTCCAGGTGTCATATTCAAAAGTTTTGAAGATGGAGAAGTGTTGACAGCCCTTGTTTGGCAATATTCAGGCCATGCAATTAGATAGGCAGTGTGACACCATTTCTGATGCTTGCTATTTTGGCGGTGTCAGCTACGCGAATCTGAGTAGATGGTTAAAACCCACCAAGCCAGCAGATTATTTTATTCGGGATGATGGCTACTTTTACCCACGCGATTTGGTTGAATATTGTAAGGATAGAAAAACCCAAAATCAGGATAGTCGCTGG
This sequence comes from Pseudomonadales bacterium, assembly GCA_965204215.1. GTDB lineage: Bacteria > Pseudomonadota > Gammaproteobacteria > Pseudomonadales > GM7GCV1 > CBDBDZ01. Next base: position 1,074 of record CBDBDZ010000014.1, read on the forward strand.
GTGGAAACTTTTGAACCAATAGACGTTACTAGTATTGAAGCCAAGACACAAAAAGAAATCCAGTTAGCCAGAAATCGTAAGCGGTTAGTCTTGCAGAAAAGAGCCAGGCACATTAGCAAAGACGATGCGCAAAGCCAGGCATTACAGATTTATGAGGCACAGAGCAAGGTATGTGATTTATTGATTGCAGAATGTTCGGAACTTCATAGGATTGAGAGTAGGCAGGTTGTTAAGATTATGAGGGAAGCCTTGAACAAGGTAATTGTGAAAGGCGGTGAGATGCTGAAAGTTGATACTGAAGTCCTTGACTTTGATGATTCTGACATCAAGGACACATTCGACTATCAGGAGGCAACAGCGGCCAAAGAAGGTTGGTTAGCAAGAGACCGCAACCTAGCCCGCATATTTCATAAAAAAAAGTACGGTGCTTGTTTAATGCGTTATAATTCAATGTGTTAAGTCAAAATTATAAGCCAAGCACCGATGACAGATTGTACCTCAACTTCTACTTACTTTTCACCTTTAAATCGCCGTCAAATCGAAACTCAATTTAGTGGTGGCGATATGACCAGCGATGCTGGTGTTTTATTGCTCAGAGAGCTTGATAAACACTTATGTCTAAGCAAGCAAGTGGCATCGGTATTTCCCGATACCCGGCACAGCAGTTATGTGAAACATTCACTGCAGAGTTTGATTCGTCAACGCTTGTATAGCTTATGCATGGGTTACGAAGACCTTAACGATCACGAGACCTTGCGACACGATAAGGCATTACAAACGGCAACGGAAGCTGATCAAGTACTGGGAAGCCAGTCGACATTGTGTCGATTAGAACAATCATTTACTGCGCAATCAAACATTGCCATTCATGACGTATTGTTGAACCTATTTATTGATTCGTTTGATAGTGCCCCAGAGGAATTAATTCTCGACTTCGATGCCACTGATGATCGCGTCCATGGTACGCAAGAAGGTCGCTCTTACAATGGTTATTATCGGCATTATTGTTTTTTACCCTTGTATGTATTCTGCGGTGAACAACTGTTGGTCAGCTATCTTCGACCCAGTAATATCGATGGCGCGAAGCACAGTTGGGCGATTCTCAGTTTGTTGGTAAAACGGTTGCGTAAACAGTGGCCTAATGTCAGAATCATTATACGTGGCGATAGTGGGTTTTGTCGGCATCAAATGATGAATTGGTGTGAGCGTCATGATGTTGGTTACGTGCTGGGCATTGCAAAAAATAGCCGAATACTAGAGATGCTGTCACCCTGGATTGATGCGGTCAATGAACAATATGAACGATCTGGAAACCCCTTGCGCTGGTTTACTCATATCCAGTATGCAGCTCAATCATGGTCGCGTCAACGCCGTGTCATCGCTAAAATTGAACATACTGGAAAAGGCATGAACCCGCGATTTGTGGTGACGAATTTATCGGGCGAACATCAAGCTATTTATGAGGATCTCTATTGTGCTCGTGGCGAAATGGAAAACCATATTAAAGAACAGCAACTCGATATGTTTGCTGACCGAACGAGTTGTCATCACTGGTGGCCTAATCAATGGCGACTGTTGTTATCGTCACTGGCTTATGTGTTGATGGAGCGACTACGTCATCACTGCTTAAAAAGCACTGTTTTTGCCCAATTACAAGTAGGAACCATACGCCTTAAATTACTCAAAGTGGCTGCCGTTATTTTATCCAATACCAGGCGTATACGCTTACTATTACCCAGCGCATATCCTTATCAAGATATCTTCGAGTTGGTCGTCGCCCGGCTTAAACCTGGATAAGACTGTAAAAAGTGCTGCCCCGGCACGAGAACAAACAATGGGGGTAAGGGGGAGTTATGTCTGAAATTCGGGCAAAGAGCATATTAAGCTACGTATTCAACAAACTTAAACTAAATTAAAGCAGGATAATCCAACTTCACCTTAAACTCGAAGTTATTTGTAGGTTTATGAAATATGCGGGCTAGATAACAAAATACTGGAAGGCGAACTAATCGCCATCGATAACTTAAAGCGAGAAACTGAAAACTGCGTGATTAGCTTTCGCGCCAAGTTACGCGCTCTGTTTCTGTCGAGTCTGCCGCCTGTATTAGAGACACTTGAATCAAACGATGAAATTACCCATAGGGTCAAAACTGATTTGGATGTACTGTTAGTCAAACACTCACAGTTGTCAGTGCAGTGCGCAAAGGCATCTATTGGGTTTGACCCGATGCCAGATATTCCAATGACACAGTGGGCAGATAGCAAACTGGTTTTATCACAGGAAGATAGCGCAGAACATGGCAAGTATCGAAGTTCAAGAACGCCTTATGTGCGCGAGATTATGAATGCCATATCCGATGCTGAAACTGAGGAAGTAATCTGGGTTGCATCGGCGCAAGTGGGTAAAACACAAGTGGTTAAAAATGCCGCTGCTTACTACATTGACCAAGACCCAAGTTCAATGATGGTAGTTCAGCCTACTTTGGACATGGCAGAGGCATTTAGCAAAGAGCGTCTGGCTCCCATGATTCGGGACAACAAATTTTTGTCTGATAAAATCTCAGACAAGAGCAGAGACGGTAACAGCACGATACTGGTTAAATTGTTCCCTGGCGGGCATATTGTGATGGTCGGCTCAAACAGTGTTCACGGACTAGCCAGCAGACCCATTAAAGTGATGCTTCAGGATGAGATAGACAAATACGATGGAGTCGGTGCTGGTGACCCGGTAGTGAGAGCCGATAATCGAACAACAACTTTTTGGGACGCCAAGAAAATCAAAATCAGTACTCCGCTGTTCAAAGAAAATAGCCGGATATTGAAAGCATTTGAGCGTGGGAGTATGGAGCAGTTTTGGGTGCCATGTAGTCACTGTTCAGAACTGATGCTGTTTAAGTTTGGAAATATCGTTTGGGATAAGGAGGAAATAGACGGCGTTGAAGTCCATCAACCAGAGACGGCCAGAATCGCTTGTACTCAATGTGGTGGACTGATGGATGATTTACAGAGGCAACGAGCAGTACAACACGCAGAAAGCATGGGCGGTGGCTGGATAGCGCAAAATGATAATGCCAAAGTACGCAGTTTCCACGTTTGGGAATGCTACTCGCCTTTCAGTTCACTGGAGCGCATTGTCAGCAAATTTCTTGAAGCCAAAGCCAGTCCTGAACTATTGCAAGTATTTGTCAATGAGTGTTTAGGTGAGGGTTGGGATGAGTCAATCAGTGAAATGGACAGCGGGGGATTAATCTCACGAGTAGAGCAATACAATAGTCAGATTCCACGGGACTGCGCTTTGTTGGTTTTTGGCGCCGATGTTCAGGACGATAGAATTGAGGTTGAGGTATTGGGTATTGGTGCCGAGGATGAAAACTGGAATATTGACTACCGCGTTTTTGATGGTGACCCATCATCCAATCAGGTATGGAATGATTTTGACAGCTACATAAAGCAAAGTTTCAAACATGAGTCAGGCAAGTCAATATTCATCACTGCTGGCTGTATTGACAGTGGAGGACATCATACCCAACAAGTCTATCAGTTTTGTAAAGAGCGTATAAATCGCCGGATATGGGCAATTAAAGGCTCCAGCGAGTCATCCATTGTCCGTAAACCAATTTGGCCTAAAACACCGAGCAGGAACAACAAAGCCAACGTGTCAGTTTATATGCTGGGTACTCAGGCAGCCAAAGATTTGATATTCAGCAAACTGGCTATTGAGGAACCGGGGCCAAGTTATTGCCACTTTCCAACTGATAGAAACAAAGCCTATTTTGATGGATTGACCAGTGAGAAGAAAAAGCCGAGACAATCACAAGGGCGAACTTACTATACATGGGTTGCAAAGTCTGGGGTTAGAAATGAACCACTGGACTGCCGTGTATATGCCTGGGCTGCTTATGAGGGCTTGAAGTCACTAGGTTGGAATTTTGAGACTGCCAAAGCAACCTTTGAGAATCGAGTAACTTTTCCCGACTTCGACACTTTTTTTCGTAAGTGATTGATTTTAAAAGAGTCCCAATTTTAGTTAGGCACTACAAGCTATTTATTAAGAGTTATTTATAAGTTTCTACGTTAGCTGGAATGGAGTGGTTGAGAGTTTTCGACCCATCACCTGGTAAATTTTGCTGGCCTCAGGGTTAACATTGGAAGGAATGCAATAAAGCACTTTCGTTTTGATATGCACCAATAGACTACGCTGAACATGCAATAGCGCATTGCGGATCACAGCAGGTGATAACTTTCTGTGCTGGAGCTTGACACGATAGCTTAAGAATCGCACTAAGCTAAATGCAACAAAAGAGATAGCCAGATGAGCTTGAATGCGTTTGGGTGTCCAGTGATAGATAGGGCGTACTTTCAGATCATGTTTGGTGATGCGAAAACTGTCTTCAACTTGCCATAGCCCTTTGTAATGACCAAAAACGCCCTGTGCTGACATGGTGTCTAATGACGTTACTACGCCCTTGAGCCCATCCCATTGGGAATCGCGTTCTATTTTGCTCTGGTCAACACTGATATGCGTGTCGCCTGCCATTTTCAAATACTTCTTGTAACCAAAATTGCTGAGCAGGCTCTTAGGATTCTTACTTCGCTTAAGTTTTTTAGTAATGCGTTCTATGGATTGCTCCCTATCCTTTCGGTCTTTCTCTGCTCGGGCATGATTATATTCAACAATCCAGCGTCTACCCTGATATGTAAACTCATAGCTGCGGGGTTCATCGTCATTACCTTGTTTGAGATAGCCAACTTGTTTCAAGATGGCTCTTTGCTCTTGTTGGGGTAAGGTCTTGAGTTTAGCCCCCACAATGTAGGGTATCTCCTGAGCTTCAAGATGAGTCAAATTATTCTGACTCAGCAACCCTCTGTCAGCAACAAATACAATGCGTTCAATGTCATAGTGTAAGTGTAAATCAGCAATCGCTGCTTGTAACGTATGACCCTCAAATGTGTTGCCTGGATATACTTCATAACCGACAGGTAACCCATCTTGAGTCACCAATAACGCCAACAGAACCTGAGGCTGGTTAAACTTCATATCCTTACTATAACCATTGCTTTTTAACTCATCTTCTGTAAAAGATTCAAAATAAAGTGTTGTACAGTCAAAGAACAACACATCAACAGCATGACCTACCAGCTGACGTGTTCCTGATAGCACGGTATCCTTTATTCGATTAATCGCTTTATCATCCAATTTATCCATCATCCGATAGACTTTCTCCAATGGGATGCTAATGCCAAAATCTTGCTCTAATGAGGTCACCGTCTCTCGTTTGCTGACAGGATTAGCAATACGAGCCAATACAATATGGCGGAAAATATCAACAGCACTGACATTATGGCTGGGGTGACCAATCGATGAACCAAAACCCAATTCATCGAATAATTGACCATATATCTCATGGATACCCACAGTGACACGCTGTTGTTCACGCAGTTGTTTTAAATCAACCCGAAGCGGTTTGTTTGATTCAGATTGTGATTTACTTTCAATAACTTGCTGTGCGACCTGCTCTGGATTAAACAAACTGACCTGATGTTCAGCCTCAATATTGGCTTTAACATATTCGGCAACTTCTTTTAATTTAACCAGTTCGTCGTCATTCATGGCAACGCCAACGTAGCGTACTATCTTTTGCTTGACTTTGTTACCATCGCGAATACTTTCAACAATTTGAACAGTTTTGCGTGGGCTATTGGGAGTGGACTTAACTCGAACGAACATAGCGTCATTATAGCACAGTGCAAAACGAAAGTAAATAATAAAAATTAACTAGGCACTACAAATCAAAACCCAAGTATTTTGACCAATTTAGTAGCTTTCAAGCTTGATTAGATGACAAATCTGTCGAAGTCGGGAGTCACTAGGTTGGAATTTTGAGACTGCCAAAGCAACCTTTGAGAATCGAGTAACTTTTGCACCGCTTAAACGCAATATTCGCCAACGTAATAGAGATTTTTAACTGAGGTAAGAATCAGGGGATTAGCAAAACAGCGTCTAAAACTGAACACTTTTTTACTACAACTAACAATGGATGTAGTGAAAAGCCCTAAAACGCCACAGAATGTGCTGTATTGGATTTTATGGTTTTGGTAGGGTCGAACTATGCTGATGCCGAGTCGCTATCTCGTACAATTCTGGGTCAACTTCGCACAAAGGACTCATACGCTTGAGTTCAGCCTCTGTCAACTCTCTCAACTCGCCGTCATCATCTATCAGCGGTGGCAATGTGTCGGTATTATCTTTTTGTACAGTATCTAATTCCTGCCGTACCTGCTTTTTTCCATTACGTCTGCGTAAATATTTAAATACAGCCCTAACCTTAAGACACCTGCCCCAGTAGCCCCTACTATTTTTAGCGCCGTTATGTTCAGTTTTGATATGTGGCGTAGTACTCATGGATTGATTTTAGCATAGCCTTTGCAAGCTATGTGTAGTTAGCTGGTAATATTGGAATCAACCAGGGGCGAATGTGGTGAGTTGTAAGGGTGTTCTAGCCTGAAGGTTCTCTAATCCCATAAAAGCAAAACCCCCAGTGAAGGGGGCTGAATCGCAGCACCAGACAGCTTGCAATCGCTTTACTGGGCTGGCTGCAATGGACGTACCTTAGATGCAGTCTTCAAGACTGGATGCCGAAACAGAGCCAGAGGACAGGTACTATAATAATGATTGTTTTGCTAAATGCAACACAAAAAGCAAATAAATTACCTGAAAACTAAACCTAAACCAGAGATTAAACACTGCTGAATAACCTCCCGTTGGTCGCTATTCAATCTCTGATGGAAATATTTACGCCGCCCATCGGAGTGTTTACCTACCCTGATAAATGATAGTCTTTTATGACTGACAGTATTAACCATATCGCCTTTTAACCACGTTTCTTTACTTTGGAAAAAACGGTCATTAGGTAATAAATTCTTAGGAAGTCGATAATGGAAAGGTTTTAGATATTTGGGTTTTGTCGAACTCAAAGGAACTACTGTAGCTAGACCATGTTCACCAATGCCCCAACTTTTGATGATTATTACTGGTCTATGCTTTACCATTTCAGGAACAATAAATCCGTGAAAGTCACACATGACAATGTGACCAGGCTTAAATGAGTAATTAGTCATTCAGAGCCACACAAACATACACACTTATCACCCTCAAACCTGACCTTGCCAGTCGATAAAAGGGCTTTTTCCAGCTTATCAGCGGTCGATTGGTAGAAGTCCTTGCCGTTCTCAAAGCGGTTTAATGTTGTCTGTGTAACTCCTGCCTGTTCAGCTAATTGAAGCGTAGTCATTTTAATAGCCGCTCTCGCCATTCTGCATTGTTGTGGTGTCATTTAAGATATCTTAGTTGTTATGAAATAATTATTATACAGCATTATATTAATGTAAAAAACTAATTAAATATAATAAAACAATAAATAACGCTTGCAATACTTCAAGATTAATGTAAAATACTAACCATTCCTTAGAGAATAAAGCAGGATTAAGGAGAGCGCCAACTCTCCAAAATCCCTAAACACAAACAGTAGAATGAGTACCAATCATGTTATACAAAGATTATATCAAACTTACTAGCCAATTAAAGGCTATCCCCCAAAGAGCCAACTCAGAAAATCAGAACGCTATCAATGCAAGTAAGGTTACTGACGTTATCCATTACAGCAATTTAAGTGCTGATGAAAAGCAAAAGTTGTACGCTGCTAGAGGTGATGTAAACCCTAGCGGCTACTACTACAACCATTCAGGTAGTGCCAATGTAATTGCATTCCTTGATAATGTAGTAGCTGGGTTCTACAAAGGCAAGGAGGTGGCATAATGAATAACATACAAGCCCTAGATAACCTCATAACGGATTTAGAGGCATTAGACAACGCCGTGTACCAGTTACGTCAATCAGCGATACAGGTCAAAGAAACATTGTTGTTTCCCGAAGACCATAACCAAGCAGAAATACAACAGTCTCAATTAATGGCTATGTCTGCCTACAATGAGTTTCAAACTCAGTTGGGGGTGTACAGTGACCACTAAAATATCACAATGCCGTTTAAACGCAAATACAAGCGATTTAAGACCCATATTGTCAGAACAATGGGTTGATACTACTAAGTGTCATAATAACCCTAAAACAGCCCTTAAAGGCGCATTTCTCGGCTTAGAATCGACTTTAGCAGATAACCAATGCCTAACTACTACAATTGTCAATCATTCAAATTTGAATGAGAAAGCAAGCGTAACGACTAACCAATTCACGTTGCCAAATCTGAAACGCTTAGTTGGCAATGGCAAAGTGTTCTCAGTAACATTTATCAAGCGCACTACCGGTAAGCCACGAACTATGAACTGCCGCACTGGTGTAACCAAATACCTGAAAGGCGGTAGCAAATCGTTCACAGATGCCCATAAACAGCTTTTAACAGTATTTGACATGAATGCTAAAGGCTACCGCTCTATCCCCTTAGAAGCGATTACAAGCCTTTCTGTGGGTGGTCAGCAATTCACTGTGGGAGGTGCGGCATGAACAATATTGATTTTATCGAACTTAAACGTAAAGGTGACAAAGTTGAATTTACTGCTACTGATGAGCAAATTAAACAATTATCTAATTCTGCACATGACCTACTTTGTATTAATGATGCTATCCAAGACCTGGGCGACTTTATTACTTTGAACAGTGGAGCGCAATTTGACGATAACCATATCCTGGCATTTGGTACTATACTCAAAGAACTAGGGCAATCTATGCGCTACAAGATAGTATCGAAGTTAGCCAGTGAATGTGATGAAGTGTATTTAGAGTTACCCAAATAACCCATCCATTACTATGTAACCAGCCCCCGACTCAGGGGGCTTTTTTGTGATAGACTAAGCACTTTACACTCTTGTTTAGCCATCAGTAATTAGACAAATATGACTTATTAGCGACTTCAATTTGTACTTAATCGTCTTTTCTGAGGGCTTCCTACTTCTCCTGTAGGCGAAAATTTGATTTAATATGTATATCCACTGCGGGAGGTACGCTACAATCCAAGCAGAATACTCTATTTAGAGCATCCTCGCGTACCGACTCCGCATCTATTCTATTTCCGTAATGCACAAGAAATACTCAATTTTAATAGATGGAGCTTTTTTAAAAAGGAAATTAGCTTCTGAGGAAGCACCTCTAAGTGCTAGTAGGGTGTTACAATTCACTAATAAATTACAAAATAGACCTGAGTTTGAAGGGCTAAAGCTACATCGTATTTATTACTATGATTCTGAGCCTCTTAAAGGTATAAAATCTATCCCGCTTACTGGCGGTGGCAGCAATTCAAGCAAATTTGATTTTTCTAAAACGGCTACATATCAAAGTAATTTGATATTACTGAATGAATTAAAAAAATTACCATATTTTGCAGTAAGGCTAGGTGAGGTCAATTTCCGTGGATGGAATGTAAAACAGCAACGATATGATATTAGCAAGAAAGAAAGCTCAATAACCATAACTAAAGATGATTTAATACCGAATGTCCAACAGAAAGGCGTTGATATGCGAATTGGTTTGGATATTGCTTCTCTCACTCTAAAAGATCATACAGATATTATTGCTTTAGTTTCAGGTGATTCAGACTTTATTCCAGCGTTAAAATTTGCAAGAAGAGAGGGCAAACAGTCATTCTTTTACACGTTGGGACATAGAATAAAACCAACAATTCATGCTGATGTAGATTTATGCATTGAGAATAAAGCAGAGATGATTGATAAAATCGCTATCGATTAATCTAGTGTAAAAATAGTCCAAGCAAAAATAATTGGGGGTATTATTGGGGGTGCTAAATAAATTTTGAATGATTGAAAATTAATTAAGCATTTGTTTTTATTTATTTTAAAATTTATTATTCGGCGCAACCTCTGGGCACCACTTGTGGTTATATTAAACTATTTAAGGTAAGAACTAGGCAGATAGCCATATTTTTTCTTCCATGCACTTCTTAATGAAGATGGGGTAGAGAAACCAGAAAGAAATGCTGCTTGATCAATAGTTTTATTATTTCCTATTAAAGATTTAGCTTCTTCTAACCTTAATTCCGTTATATATTTTTTAATAGTAGTGCCAGTAACATCATAAAAAAGGCGTTGTAAATGCCTCAATGAAATATTGAATTTTTTACAGAGCAGACTATAAGTTATCTTTTCGGTGAAAGTTTTACTTATATAGTCTTGAATAGAATGAATCATAGGACTTACATGATTTCTATGGCTAAAATGCTCCGATAGTTGTGAGTCATTTGCCATACGTCTACGAGAAACAACTAAATCCCTAGCAATAGTGACTGAGCATTTTTTATCAATTAAGTCGCTTATTAATTCTAAGCAAAGATCAATGCCTGCAGTAACTCCTGCAGAAGTATAAATATTGTCAGATTTAACATAAATACGATCTTTTAATACTCTCAATAAAGGATACCTCGTTCCAAGCTCTTCTGTATATCGATGATGGGTAGTACATTGCTGATTATTAAGTAATCCAGCCTTAGCTAAAAGAAATGCTCCAGTACAAATACCTGCAATAGTAATATCTAATGGTGCTATTTTTTGCAACCAACATATACTCTTTTTAGAGTTTTCATCGGTAAATAATTCAGAATCATATTTTGAAGCACAGACTATAACTATAGATTTTGGAGGTATTATTTCAGGAGGGTCTACCACGTTACTGATATTTAACCCTTGATAAGATTCAACCAAATTCGAAAATGCAATATAATGTAATTCAAACCTACGATCTATTTGATTTGCTTCATGAAAGACTTGGCATGGTCCAGATAAATCTAATATGTGAAAATTATTATTTATTAAAAAGTATATGTTATATATCTTTTGATTTGTCATTTAAGTTATAACCCCTCTACCAAAATATGACAACAATAATATAAACTACTTTAAAGATAAAGCAAGATTGGATTAACTATATAAAATCAATATGAATTTAAGCAAACGGCATTATTCTATCGTTTTTTTGGCAGAAAAAACTGTTTTAATTATTTAAAGAAATAACGACAATATTGCTAAGGTAAAAATTAGAAATATTTAAATATGATGGCAGGTGGTATTTTGTTGGAGGTTTTAGATAAATCTGATAAATTTGATATTTATTTTGATTCTTGGATAAAACTGTTAGAAAAAAGTATTGATGATGCCATATTAGGGTATCAAACAAAGTTTACAAAAAATAAAAATCTACTTTTAAAAGAAGGTCTGTTCAATCAAATAGACCAAGGCTTACTCAAAATAGTTATCGGAAAAACTCAAACAAATAATGTTGTTGTCACTTGTATTATCAGAAGCAATAATCAAAGTACCAATGACCATATTTATGATTTACAAAAGGGTTTTATAGACCCTTCTTATAGAAAATCAGGCTTATTAGAAAAAACACTACTATTCATAGCTAATATTGCTATAGATAATAATGTTGACATTTTAACTTTAGATGTCAGAGAGTCTACAAAAGCACATAAAGTATGGCAAAAAGTTGGCTTTAGAACATATGGAACTTTGAAAGATTATTCTAGATATAACGGGAAAAGTTTCTCTGGTCATTATATGTCCATAACAACACAAAACCTTTTGAACAATTTATTAAACCTTGAGAAAAGTTAACATGCTACAAAAACGAAAATTCAATCAATTAATGCGCTCCACTTTAGAGCATCACTTAACTTTATCTAATCCATTATTTAAGCATTTATTAAATAGTGAGCAACCAAATTTAAATTTATTAAAGTTTACAACTTTGCAAGGCTATCAACTAACAAAGCACTTCTTAACATACGTTGAAAATTTATTTTTTCATTGCCCAATAGAACGCCATAAAAGAGCACTATTACACAATTTATATGAGGAAGAAACTGGTGCTTTATCAAATACTAAGAATCATGTTTTATTAATGGAAGATTTTATTAAGGCAATAGGTATTTCTGAAAATGAGCGTGATGCAGCTATTGCGTTGCCTACAACACAAAACTTAATAGAGTATAGACTAAATGCGTGCCAAAATAAAAAACTTTATCACATAGGTGCAGCGGCAGTACTAGTAGCAAGCGAAGGTCAAAACCTAGAAAAAATTGGCGAAGATGCTAGGCATAATATATTAGGAAGCGTTTATAATCTAGACGAAAAAGATTTATTATTTTTCTCTGTACATCAAAAAGAAGATGTTGCACATGTGAAGCAAGGTTTAGCTTTGGTAACAGATTTATGCACAACAGAAACTATGCAACAAGAAGCTCTAGAGTCCATTAAAATAACTTGTGAACTATTTTATAATATGTATCAGGGAATATACGAGCACTTCAACTTGGGTAGTTCAACGAAAGCATGAATCTAATGCAGCTATCTAATAAAACTATCGGTTTAATAGTATTCATTGGAGTAGTTATAACTTTTTTTGCATCGGCTATAAAAGGAGCATATCAAGTTTATTTTTTAGATTTAACACTAGAATACAATATTGAGAGAGGAACTTTTGCTTTAACAGGGGCTGTTTTTGGCTTAACTATAGGTGTTGTCTCTCCATTGGTAGGTTGGGTTTGCGATAGATATGGTGCTGCACAAACTATATGCTCAGGAGCCATAACCACGGCTATTGTTTTCTTTGGGCTAGGGTTGACTAGCTCCTTTTTTGCTTTCATTCTCCTTTATGGGATACTTGCTGCTTACTCTTTAGCGGCAATGACATTTGTTCCTCTGGGATTAATAATAGATAAAATTTTCAACGAAAAACACAAAGGCCTTGCCTTCGCTGCAATTACAAATGGAACAGCCATTGGTTTTATTGTACTTTCTCCATTATGGGTATGGCTGAATACTTTTTTAAATTGGTATCAAGTCTGTATTGGTATAGGAATTACTTTTACGCTTATTGTATTGCCTTGTACTATATATTTAAACTTCGTTTTACCAAATATCAACCGTCAAAATGATACTAGTAATTATGACGATACATTGAACCTAAAACAACATGTCATAAACCCTACATTTATACTACTAGCGATATCTTTTGCAGGCTGTGGTGCTTCAATGGCTTTTATTGATGTGCACTTAGTACCTTTAATCCAAGAATCTATCCTAGAGACTTCAATAAAACCTAGAATAATCGCATCAACTCTGAGTTTATTAGGGATAACCGAATTAATAGGAGCATTTTTAATAGGATACCTTCTTCGATTTCTAAATCCTACTCTATTACTTGCGTCACTTTATTTTATTAGATTAATTGCAATGATAATTATAGTCAATAGTGATAGTAGCATGATGTTTTTATTGTTTTCCATTTTGTTTGGAATTACATATATGGGAACTGTCATAATTACCTCTATTATGTGCTTGAATTTTTATGGGTCTCAAATAAAAGGAAGAGTTTTTGGTTTTCTATTTACAATCCATCAGGTTTCCGTCTTCATTACAATATGGGGCGGTGGGCTGATATACGATATAACAAATACTTATAAATGGGTATCTCTCTTGGTAGCTACATTTTGTTTATTATCAGTATTTACCTCATTATCTTTATATAAAAAGAATGAAGCAACCATATCAACACATAATTAGGAATTCAAAATGATCAGCATATCTCAGTCGATTGAGCAACATTTTTTCTGTAAATTTGGTCATTTAAAGATAGCTGTTTAAAATTAATCTGTTTCAGGGATGTAGCGTTTATCGCTAGCAATCCATTCTTCAGAGGTTTCCATCAACATAGCAGAAATAAGTCGTTCACAAGATTCTTTATTAGGGAAAATTATTGCGACTCTAGTTCGGCGTTTGATTTCTTGGTTAAGGCGTTCGAGCATGTTTGTCGTACGCATTTTTTTACGGTGCTTATCGGGCAAGTTGAATACAGTAAAGCCTTCAGGAATATTGTTTTCAGCCCAGTTGGATAAATCGGGAGCTTGCTTTTGATAATGGTGAACGAAGTGCTTTAATAAGTGGTTAGCTTGGTCTTTGTTAGGCGCATTGAAGATAGAGCGGATATCGTTAGCCACCGATTCACGCATTGATTTTTTAGGCACATATTGTCCTGAATTTTGTTGTAGATGAGAAGTGGATCCCATCATCTAGACAATCTTTTTGAGTGTATAGGTTCAGATAGATATGAGACTTATTTTTTAAATTTTTCACCTGTTAATTTGTGGTAAAGTCGTAAGACTTTTCCATCAAATTAATAGGTCATTTGAAAGCTGGTTTAAAGTCGGGTAGCCTTTGTAATTTGACTAAATTAACTTACAGAGAGACTACCCATGCAGACCTTAAGCCTACGAATCAAATCATATCGCAGTTGGCGCATTAATGATAGAGCTCCAACTGAAGCAATTGACAGAATCCATAGACTAGAACTCTATGACCAATTGAAACAAGAAGGTTGTAGCGAAGCACTTCGTTTGAAGTCAATAGGCTGGTCACGAGCCACTTATTATCGCTGGAGCGCACGTTATAATCAGCTAGGTTGGGAAGGATTAGTGGAACAAAGCCGTCGCCCTTATAATCGCCGTCAATCACAATGGACAAAACAGCAAGAGCAAATAGTTTTGCATATTAGGCAGCGTTACCGTTGTTGGGGTAAGCGTAAAATATGGAAAATAATGGTTCGTGACCATCAGCAAACGATTAGTGAAAGTAGCGTCGGTAGGATTATCAGTAAACTTATTAAAAACGGTAAGATATTGCCTGTATCGTTTTATTATGGCGGGCGTATGAAGCCTAAAAAGAAACGACAATTTAGTTATCATGCTAGACGTTGGCAATATGGTATGAAAGCCAAGAAGGTAGGTCAGATGATTCAAATTGACCATATGAGTATTAGTTTTACCGAAGGCTTTAATGTCAAAGAATTCAAAGCTACCTGCCCGATAACAGGTATGACATTCTTACGTTGTTACAGTACCGCAACCAGTCATAATGCTAAGCGCTTTCTCATGTATTTAAAACAACAAGCCCCATTCACTATTGAGTCCATACAAGTGGATGGTGGTAGCGAATTTATGGCTGAATTTGAAGAATACTGTCGTGAACTCGGTATCAAACTTTGGGTATTACCACCTAAGCGTCCTGATTTAAACGGCTGTGTTGAACGGGCTAATGGTACAACACGTTATGAGTTTTATCCCTTTTATGAAGGGAGTTTAAGTGTTAGATTGATGAATCAAGCCTTAGATGATTATGAAAGTTACTATAACACTTATAGACCACACGAAAAGGTTGGATTAGATACTCCAATGGAGTATTATCTGAAAATTACACAGGCTGCTTGATGTTTATGCTTTTGTCTCACATGTACTGAACCTAGACATTGAGTTTTAAGAAATATTTTGCGACAATTAACTATCACTTATTTGGAGCATTTTATTATGACAAAACAACGTAATCACAATCCAGCTTCTGTTTCTATGTTTACAAGGTTATACGATGAAGATTTTAATTTTTATTTAACCAAATCTGATGGCTACTAATTCCATGTTAAAATTAATCCAACCAACCTCACGTCATATACCAAGTGGTTATACACATGGTGTTCTAGTTCCCACTAACTCAAACTTGTTGTATATATCTGAGCAATTGGCGTCGGATCAAAGTGGAGTAATCCAAAGAGATAGTTTGGTGCAACAGTTTCTCACTTGTCTTGATAACGTGTTGCTCATATTACAAGCAGCAGATGAAACTGCTGGTCCGCAAGCTATCGTCAAATTAACCATATTTATTACAAGTTTTGAAGATTATAGAGCTAGTAAGCAAGAGATTGCGATCGTTTGGAATAGCCGTTTTGGACAATATTATCCATCAATCTCTATTATAGAAGTGTCCGAATTAATTGACCAAACTGCAAAAGTAGAAATAGAAGCCGTCGCAGTTGTTTCGGAGAATACATAATGAATGAGCAAACCTGGAATAGTAAACAATACGAGGCAAACGCCAGATTTGTAAGCGGTTTAGGAGAGCCTGTATTACAACTTTTAAACGCACACCCGGGAGAACGAATTCTTGATTTAGCTTGTGGTGATGGGGTACTCACAAAGAAAATTGTCAAATTGGGATGTAGTGTAGTCGGTATTGATAGCAGTGTTGATTTTATTAATTCAGCTCGTCAACTCGGTTTGGATGTCCATCATCTTAACGCCTATGACATGGATTTTGAAAATGAGTTTGATGCTGTATTTAGTAATGCTGCTTTGCATTGGATGAAAGACGCCAGCGCAGTAATAGCAAATGTTCGTCGTAGTCTCAAGACTGGTGGGCGTTTTGTTGCGGAGTGTGGTGGCTTTGGGTGTGTAGACACCATTCGGCTTGCTCTGATCAAAGAATTAGATTCTCGAGGTTTAAATGGTGAGCAATACGATCCTTGGTATTTTGCATCTGATAGCGAGTATGGAGAACTATTAAGAAATGCTAACTTTGATGTTCAGTATATTGCATTGATTGACCGACCTACTCCACTACCTGGTGATATTATCGGATGGTTAGAGACGTTCTCACATAGTTTTATGGCACCCTTGACGGCTGAAGAACGACCTGAATTTTTGCGAAATGTCCGTGAGCGTATAAAGTATCGGCTTTGTGATAACTTAGGTCAGTGGACCGCTGATTATGTGCGACTTAGATTTTCTGCAACAAAAAGATGACTAACAATTATTCGATCAAAGAATTCGGGTCTAATTTCGCACAAAGAACAGAAAGGTAAAATTGACCTGTTCGTAGATTACAGATGGCTTCACGTTCAATATCTAGCTCAGTCGATATTTTTTGCATGGTTTTACCTAAACTTCGACCAGTCAAAAACACACCAACATTACCCAGTATGGCGTCGAGTATTTTGTCGCCTACTTGTTGAGTACGCTGAGTAGCTAATGTCAAATATAAGTCATACTTTCGCGATTCACCTAAAATGGTTTCGGCGGCGTTGGAAGTAAAATACTGGCACTCATCGACGAATAAATGAATTGGTGTTTTCGGATTACCTCTGTAACGCTGGCAACGTATTGAATAGCCTTGAATCAAGGCGGTGTAAATTGTCCCAAGATAATAGTGGCACTCTTGGAACCCCCTGACACCGATAAATCAAACAATATTGCTTTTCGCTCATCAATCAGCGATTCCAAATTCAGCGTAAAACCACCCAATATTTGCTCAAAGGCTGAGGTCAGGTGCGAGCTTTGGGTCTCAATGCCTGATTCACTGGTATCACTGACTTCAAAAGGATTAATGGTGATTTGATGTTTTGCTGAAAGGTTAGGCGATACTAACACCAATCGCTCAGAATCGGTAAACTCTGAAAATCGGGAAATATCATTGATGAGACTACCGTGTGGGTCTAATAATACTATTGCTGATTTTAGTTCTGTTAAATCATTACGTACCAAGTATTTAACCCAAATTAACCTAGATTCCGTAGTTGAACCTGGAATTTACAGTTATTTTCAGGAAATAATGCAAGGCATGGCTTGCAGGTAATGGTTGTAGCCCTTACCAAAAGCCATAACGCAGCAGTGTGAACTGAAAAGGGCTGTAAAGCCAGGTAGCGGTTTGTAATTCACTTATGAAGTGAATCGAAGAATAAGCGTTTATCAATAACATTCAAACTCTTAGAAGTGAAATTAGCGTTCAACTGCGGAATCTAGGTTTCGCTTTTTCCTGAACCAGTGCTACCCGTAATAAACGTATGTCGCTGTCTTGCAGATTCGCTAATGGCTAAGGGCTGAGATTTGTCAGTAGCTTTCGTAAATATCGAAACAATGAGTCTAGTGGTAACCACAATAAATTCAGTAGGGTATTGAGCGTGAGTTCTACTAGTCGATATGAGAGTGCATACTCATTTTTGTATTTGCGAGAACCATGTCTTTTCCTTGCAATAGGTTATTGGGATAAAACAGCCTGTTTTGAAGATAGTATCAAGCATTGTGCTGAGATTTTTTGAATCGTCAATGACCAATAGCGTTAAGATGATTTTAAAAATTCGAACCTTATTCTATATTCGTAGAATTATCTTCCAAAAAGGCAGGACAAATAAAGTTGCAATAATTTTACAAATGTAATAACATGAAAATATGAACGCAACATTAAAATTACGTAAAACAGGCAACTCACTAGCAACTACATGGCCTCGTGATGTACTACGCCGACTAAAAGTGAATGAAGGTGATACCCTTCATGCTATTGAAACACCTCACGGTATTTTAGTAACGCCTTATGACCCTGCATTTGCCGCAGCTATGGATGCAGCCGACGAAGTTATCAACCGTGACAGAGATGCCTTAAAAACATTATCTAAACGATGAGGGAACCTGTTTGGTTAACCACTAAGCAAGTACTTGCTTTCAATGAAAAATTGATTACTCTTTTTGGTGGTTTAGATTCTGGTCTAAAAAATGAAAACTTACTAGAATCAGCAGTAGCACGTCCACAACAAAAATTTACTTACAACAGTGATACATCACTTTATGGTCTTGCCGCGAGTTACGCATTTGGTATCAGCAAAGCTCATGCATTCGCTGATGGTAATAAACGTACCGCTTACGTATCGACCTACGCCTTCCTAAGGCTCAATGGCATTACTTTATCTCCTCCTCAAGAGGAAATTGTAGAAAATATGGTACGCCTAGCAAGTGATGATATGAGCGAAAGTGACTTTGCTAAATGGTTAGAATTTTCCGGCAAATAAAGTTATTCTTACCGCCTAGCGTTTATCGTTATTCAAATACGGCTCCCGCAACCAATTTTTTGTTTTATATCATTTCAAAACATTTTAAAAGCCTTGTCAATCAAGGCTTTTTTCGTTTTAGCTGTTTCAAATTGTCTCACACTTTTGCTTGATGTAGCAGCATTTTGCTGTTATTTAGGTAAGGTGGCTAATCTCAACACTTGATTTTTATCCCAGATTATGCATTAGACTTCGTAATGAACACAAAAATGGCAATGAAAACAGGTGCTCGCGCAAGAACAATAAATGGTGAGTATTATTTTTCGAGCAAGCGCCTGTTTTTGAAGTCATTATTGTGTGTAATAGATTTCTAATGCATAATTTGGGTTTATGTAAAAAAGGAATTATATTTCCATTTTACATAATATATGTATGGTACCCGGTAAAGCTGACTTAATCACCTGCTTCCGAGTTGCCCTTTTTCGAAATTACAAGTTTTAAGCGGTTTTTAAGGGTTTCAGGCTATGGGCATTCCCTCTCTTTTAGCAATTTTCGGTTTACAGTTAACGGTTTTTAACATTTTTTGGTACGGCGCAGAGGTATCCCCTGAAAGGTTCCAGTTTGGTGTAGCCACATTGGGGTTCTACCTCAAATTTCGTGTACCAACAAACTAATAAACACCGATTCTCATTAATGAGCTAATAAGTGCTTATACGGCTCTTTAATTTTTAATATCAGGAATATGACAGGTATACCGATACAGGCCGATAGCGCAAAGAAAGATGCATAGCCCATGCTATCAACTAGTGTCCCCGAATAACCTGCCAATAGTTTCGGTAATAGCACGGTAATAGAAGTCAATACTGCATACTGACTTGCACTAAAGCGCCTATCCACCAGTGAAGAAATAAATGCCACAGCAACTGCTCCCGCAAGCCCTCCTGATAGATTATCCACCACAATAGCCGCCGTCAATGCGATGAGTGAGGGTGTCTCAAGTGTTGCTAATACGATAAACACCAAATTAGAAACAGGGGCCAAAATAGCTCCTGCCAGTAGCATGGTATAAAGACCAAAACGAATGGATAATATCCCGCCTAAAATACCACCGAGCAACGTCATGATTAGTCCAAAACCAAAACTGATTTTACCAATATCCGCTTTTTGGTAGCCCATATCCACATAAAACACTTTGGCGATAACACCCATCACAATATCGGAACTTCGATACAAACAAACTACGGCTAGCAGCATAGCTGCTAATTTGCCATAGCGCTGGAAAAAAGCTTTAAACGGTACTACATATACCTGCTCTGCAACATTTTCATCGAATAATGCTGTTTTGCACAAGCATTTGGCTACAGCTAATGCTATACCTATAGCTATCATAAATCGAAGCACTCCTGCCATAAATGCAATAAAAGGCTGCTCTTTAGATAATACAACATCAAAAAGCATTGGAATGGCACTGAATACAGCAATAAACACGCTGGTTACTAACAAAAAATGTACTACCAGTTGCACTTGTGAATAAACGCCTATTTCTATAATTTGCTCTGGCGCATTGGGTTCCCGAATAATCAATGTGGTTATAATTGCAAGCCCCATAACCAATGCCATGACTGTATAAGCCATTTGCCAGGCCTCAAAACTATATATAGCAGAGTTTGGCGAAAAATATTCAGCTATCTGCAAAGCTCCCGCCCCAGCCAATAACATACCAATACGATAACCTGCTACTACTATTCCCGATAGCATGGCCTGATAATCGTTATCAGCAATTTCTATTCGGTAGGCATCAATAACAATATCTTGAGTTGCCGATGCAAAACCTAGTAACACCGCACCAAACACTAGCCCAGCCAATGCCGTATTTCCTATAGCAGGGTCAAATTGGGCCATAGTAAACAGTGCTGTAACTATGACAAGTTGTGAAATTAACATCCAGCTCCGCCGCCTGCCAAGTTTGCTTGTCAAAAAGGGCAGTTTTAAATGGTCAAGCAACGGTGCCCAAATAAACTTAAACCCATAAGACAATCCTGCCCAACTTAAAAACCCGATGGTACTTCGAGAAACGTCAGCCTCGCGCAGCCAGACCGATAAGGTTCCAAATACCAGTAGTAAGGGCAACCCTGATGCAATGCCCAAAATAAGCAAAATAAAGCTTTCGCGCCGAAAATAGTGTTTCATACGTGCTTACCATTCATGCAACTACCCGCTTCAGATCCTTTTGAATGGGCTCTATTTGTGTCTGGCTTGGTCTGCCAGGAACATAACACATGCTAACTGAATTTGGTTTTACATGAATTTCGGTATAGCTTACTGTCTCTGCTTCAGAGCGCACCATGCAAACACCGTAGCGACTATCCTCAGTATTTTCTGTTTTATGAAACTGTCGTAAATTTTCTATAGTCACTTCATGTTCAGCAATATACTGTTCAAAAAACTGTTGACGATTGCTAACGACAGGCTGAGTATTAAATGACGACGATGAAAAAATTTGCTGACCATCGCGCACATGTAGTAATTCCAAACCATCCCAAACCCAGCTGGATATTAAAGGTTCGTTAAAGCGGCTGCATAATGCCAGCACTTGAAAGCCCTTTACATTGAACAGATTCATTGCTTCAATACGCTTATCAACTTCCTGTATACAAGTGGCACTGGAAAGTTTGCGAATAATTTGCCCACGGCTCAACCATTGCCTTTGCTCGACGTTAATTTTAGCGCCATAATTGTTGAGCAGACAAATCGCCAAACCGTATTCGTTCACAGCTATCCAACTACCTTTGCCTTCTGGGTCAACGGGCATAATCACATTGACTGTATCAATAGATTCAATTTCAGGTGGCAAGGCTTGCTGCCGGGTTTTCATTTCATCACGATTAAAGCACAGTGAAAATCCTGTTTCAGAGCGCAACCAGGTTGCTGTACACATAAAAAAGAACACATTATAATTTGTTACTGAGTTAAAGCATTATATAATGGCGTATTTATATAACCCAATTTATTCTCAGTATTGACACAATCAACATCATTTAACTTTTATTTAGAACCCGATAACAGCCAACGATTAAGCACTTTTTGCGGGGAACTTAACACTAATATTTCTCAAATAAGCGACTTTTTTAAAATTAAAATTACCAATAGGGGAAATTTCTTTCAATTACAACATCAAAATCCCAACAATTGCGAAGAACTATCTGACAAAAATTTGGCTTCCATTGCTGATAATATCCAACAACTTTATCAATCCGTTTCTAATACTGCTGCCTTAACTCCTGATCATCTCCATTTAAGTTTATTAGAATTGAACAAAGCGACTCATATCTCTGAGCAAAGCATTCAACCCGAACTGCTGACTACATCCATTAAAACGCGCAAAGTTATTATTAAACCGCGAGGTGGCAACCAGCAATACTATGTGAATGCAATTAAGAAACACGACATTAGCTTTGGCATTGGCCCTGCAGGCACTGGTAAAACTTTTCTTGCTGTTGCCTGCGCTGTTGAAGCTTTTTTAAACGATCAAGTCGAACGTATTTTACTGGTGCGTCCTGCAGTTGAAGCTGGTGAAAAACTTGGTTTCCTTCCAGGTGATTTGTCACAAAAAATTGACCCTTATCTACGCCCGCTATACGATGCCTTATATTTAATGCTCGGAATTGAATACACAGGAAAACTGATTGAAGCAAATCAGGTAGAAATTGCTCCTCTTGCCTATATGCGTGGACGCACTTTGAGTAATGCTTTTGTCATTTTTGATGAAAGTCAAAACAGTACGCAAGAGCAGATGAAAATGCTGCTTACGCGTATTGGATTTGGTTCAAAAGTCGTTGTCACTGGCGACCAAAGCCAAATTGACTTACCTAACAAGAAAAGTTCAGGGCTACTTCATGCCCAAAAATTATTAAAAAATGTCAAAGGCGTTAATTTGAATTATTTTGATGCTAAAGATGTTGTTCGCCACCCTGTCGTACAACGAATTATTGAAGCTTATGACAAGGTAAACGCGACAAGCCGCGAAACAGATGCCTCGCAATCTAACGCTTGATCTTCAAAACCAAACTAGCGCGAAAGAGCAATGGACTCCTCATTCCAAGACCTTGCAATATTGGCTACAGCGAACCATTGATTTAACACCCAGTAACGCTAGCGCAACAAGCGATTTGGAAGCCTGTATCCGTTTGGTTAGTGACGTTGAAATTCACAATATCAATAAGACCTTCCGCAATAAAGATAAAGCAACCAATATACTATCTTTTCCAGCTAGTGAAAGTATTCCAGAGAGTGTATACCGACAGTTACAACCCATTCCACTAGGTGATATAGTGCTGTGCCCTGATATTATCAACACTGAAGCGCAACAACAAAATAAAACTATAGAAGCGCACTGGGCGCACCTTAGCATTCACGGATTATTACACTTGCTTGGGTATGATCATATTGTCAATAGTGAAGCAGAAGAAATGGAATTACTAGAAATTAACATATTGAAAAGCTTGGGCTTTTCAAACCCATACATATAGTGGAACAATTAAAATGTTAGGTGTTATCGAAGGTTTCTATGGCCGCAGTTGGACACATTCTGAACGCTTATCCATGTTGCGGTTTTTAGCATCCAATCAATGTGACAGTTATATTTACGCACCGAAGTCTGATAATTATTTGCGCAAGAGCTGGCATGAGGTTCGCTCTTTAAATTATCTGCAATCGTTACATAAGTTGCGCCTTGCCTCAGGCGATGCAGGTATTCAATTTGGCATAGGTTTTTCGCCCCATGGTTTACATCTGCAATGGGATAGCGAAACCCGCTTAACATTACATCAGCAATTACAAGATTTCAAAGGGCTACAACTAGACTGTTTGAGCGTTTTATTTGACGATATGCGCGGCGATATTGTCAATTTGGCTAAAATTCAACGCGAAATTACAGACTTTATTGCTAATGAATCTATCGCTGAAAAAATCATTTTCTGCCCGAGCTACTACAGCAATGACCCCATTTTAGAGACATTATTTGGCGCTAAACCTGAAGATTACTGGAGCGATTTGTCCACATTGGATTCAACTATTGATATTTTCTGGACCGGGGAGAAAGTGATAAGTCAAAATTATGAATGCTCAGAGCTAACAAAATTCGCCACTATTTTTAATCGCAAACCGCTAATTTGGGATAACTCCATAGTTACCGATGGCAAAACGACCAGCCCTTTTTTACCAATAAGGCCGATGTTCAACTTGAATAAGATTCAACCTTATACCAAAGGAGTGCTAATCAATCCCATGAATGCAGCGGCTCTGTCTGAATTGGTTATGTCAACATTATTTATTGAAGGTGAAAACCGCCTGGAACAGGTGATAAGTCAACTTGACAGCAACTTATCACAGCTTATTAATTTGTCATTAAATTATTTCAATAACGTAGGGTTAGAGTCTTTACTTGAAACTGATAAAGCCATGCTTAAAGCACGTTTTAATGAAATTGAACATCCCACAAGCAGCAATATTATCGACTGGCTAGATGGTTGTTTTCAATTTGATTCCTCCTGTTTAACATAATGCTAAAAATTATGCCCAGCAAATCTATCGTTTTATAAATAATGTTATACCGCCGTCTTAAAGCATTAACCATTGCACGTACACGTGAGTATTGGCGCGACCGCTCGTCACTATTTTTCTCGTTTATTATGCCTCCTATTCTTATTTTGGTAATGGCATTTGTCTTTTCTGGGGAACAAAAATTATTTACCATTGGGGTGATTAAGCAGCAAGACTCTATCTACAACATCCCCCCAGCATTCAAGCAGGACTATATTGACATCATCAACTATGATGATTTTAATACGGCTTTGGTTAGAGTCCAACACCACCAACTGGATATGTTATTTAAATTGGATAATGAACAACAATATTGGGTAAACCCGGAGTCAACTAATGCCAGAGTTTTAGAAGATATTTTGGACAATGATAAAGTCTTGAAATTGGAACGTCATTTAATTGAAGGGCAGGCTATCCGTTATATTGATTGGGTCTTACCAGGAATACTGGGTATGAATTTAATGTTCAGCGGCTTGTACGGTGTCGGCTTTGTGATTGTGCGCTATCGTAAAAACGGCGTATTGAAACGGCTTCGCGCAACACCCGTTACCCCCGTTGAATTTATTACGGCGCAAATTATTTCGCGCTTGAGTATTATGCTATTTGTGTCGATTACTATTTTTTCTCTGTCAAACTATTTTCTGAATTTATTAATGCTTGGCAGTTATTGGGATTTATTTATCGTTAGCATTATTGGCAATACTTCACTGTTGGCAATGGGTATGCTGGTTGCATCGCAGGTAAAAAGTGAAGAATTGGCTAACGGCTTACTCAATGCTCTCACTTTCCCCATGTTACTTCTTTCCGAGGCTTGGTTCTCACTGGATAAAGCCCCGGAATGGGTACAGTTTATCAGTCAGTGCCTGCCGCTCACACATTTAATTGGTTCAGCCCGAAGCATTATGATAGATGGCGCAAACTTGGTTGATTTGACAATGCCACTGAGTATTCTTGGAGCCATTACCTTAGTATGTTTAACTATTTCAGCTCGTTTATTTCGTTGGAATTGACTCGGTCACACTTCGCTATTAGCATAGCGCCTTTCAGATTAAATCCTACATATCAGAGAATTTTATGCCAACCATACATGTAACTGACTTAGATGGAAATATTAGGCAAATTGAGGCCAACTCTGGCGACAGTTTAATGGAAACATTGCGCGATGCCGACTACGATGAAATCGCTGCCATTTGCGGTGGCTGCTGTGCCTGTGCCACCTGCCATGTGTTCACCGATGATGCTAGATTAGAGCCTCGCAGCGACGACGAAACATTTTTATTGGAAAGTCTGGACGATTATAAGCCCGAATCGTCACGCTTATCGTGCCAGATAAGTTTGTCGGAAGATTTAGAGGGGTTGCAAGTAACCATCGCCCCTGCTGAATAATCACTTAATCATCAATAAACCTTAAAAATTACTTGTAATTTCTAGCGATTTAAGTACCATACCGCCTCCCAAATTGTACATCTGAAATGGGCCGTTAGCTCAGCTGGTAGAGCAGTTGGCTTTTAACCAATTGGTCGTGCGTTCAAATCGCACACGGCCCACCATTTTTAGATAACAGCACAACGCTGTAATGGAAACAGACAGCTAAAACGACTACCTATTTCTAATTTACTGGTAACTTCTAATGTTGCTTGGTGGTTAATCAGGGCGTGCTTCACAATGGCTAAACCTAAGCCAGTTCCACTGGTAGGCATGGTTTCTCTCACAGTGTTATCTTGATTAGCAGCTCGACTATTGTCTACCCGATAAAAGCGCTCTGTCAATCTGGGAATATGCCCTTCAGCTATACCTACTCCTTTATCTTCAACACTGAATATCAAATGTTTTGTATTCTTTTGCCAACTAACATGTATCGGTTGTTCAGGTTTTGAGTATTTTATAGCGTTGCAAATCAAATTGGAGATAATGCTTAATATTTCTTTGCTATTTCCTGTTAAACCTAATGTTTCATCAATTTCTGCAGTAATTTTTTGTTGTTGATAAATACTCAACATTTTACAGTCGACTATTTGCTGTTGTATGAGTTGTGGTACATTGACAACTTTACTGGTACTACTGACAGGAGCAGATTCAATCGTCACTAAGGCTGTTAAATCATCGACTAGTTGCTCCAGTCGGTAAATTTGAGACAACATACTTTGAAAAACCTGTGGCATATTATCATCATCAATTTGATTGTCACCATCACTTACCACCTTATCGTTATGCCATTGGGTAATTAGTGGCAAAGTTTCCGTATAACCGCGCAGTACTGTCAACGGTGTTCTTAATTCATGCGACAAATTGCCAATAAAATCTTGTTTCATTTGATTGGCTTGTTGTCGGTCAGTAATATCTCGCAATAACAATAAGCGCTCGTAAGGGAAAGCTGTCACAGTTATTTCTAGCCATTGAGCCTTGGGATTGTTAAGTTGTATTTCTAACGGCAATTCGTAATTGCGACGTTTTAAATATTCGGTAAATTTAGGCGTGCGAATTAAACTATAAATCGAAAATCCCAGAGTTTGATTCGACTTTAAATCGAACAGTCGCCAACAGCGCTTGTTCAATCGAATAATATGATCGTGCTCGTCGATAACCACAATGCCATCACGTAATTGATCCAACCATTTTTCATTGCGCTCCAATTGCATATTTAACTTGCCCATCACTACCTTGTTACGCCGCTGTCCCGAAAATATACGGCTGTACAAACTATCAATGATAGGCATAAGTAACACAGTTTTTTCATTTCCCGTTGCAACATAATCATTCACATGCCCCAACTGCTTTAATATCCGCGCGATGTATATAAACAAATAAACACTTAAAAATAACAATGGCATATTGACTAACAAGCCCGTTAAAAGCACAACCAAACCTAATCCAAACACTTGTATTAATTCTGTTTTTGATTGCTGATTCATAGTATGGTGAGTTGTGTTATCAAGACAGTTATAATTTTTATAATGACGATTATTAATTCGGCATGAAAATACCGAGCTAATATGTGGCACAAGGAAGTACCATCAACGAGCGATAGCTCGGTCGCAAACCATTGAAATACGCAGGAGCGATATTTTATTGGCAGGTTAATATTTATTAGCCACTTTTACTAATAGCTCTTTGCGAATGCACGGCATGAGATATAATACCGCAAATGAAAAATAAACCAAGTCGATTTAATCTCCCTAACTTATTAAGTGCCAGCCGGTTAATTGCCGCACCGCTAATGTTGGGGTTTGCGTGGCGCGAAATGCAAACGAGCTTCGTAATCATGTTAAGCTACATTATCATAACGGATATATTAGACGGTTGGATAGCAAGAGCTTACAACATGGTTAGCGACTTTGGAGCTAACCTGGACTCGCTGGGCGATATTGTGTTTTATCTGTCGCTGGTTCCCAGCTTATTTTTTTTGTGGCCAAGTCATTTTCAGCAAGCTCAATGGTTTGTCATTGTCGGTATTTTTTCCTTTCTGCTGCCCTTTATTATCTGCTTAATAAAATTTAAAACCATGCCCAGTTTTCACACATGGTCCGCAAAATTTGCAGCCATTGTGTTACCACCAGTGCTTTTTATGTGGTTTTATATGAATTGGGCTATCGCAGCAAAATGCTATTCGATGTACATCATCCTGGTGGCATTGGAACATTGTTTCATCATTCTTAAATTGCAACACTGGCAATCTAACGTACGCAGTTTCTTTCATTTATCTTCAAACCTGATAAAGCCAATTTCACAGTAAGTCAACACTAACTTTCCATTTAATATGTTAATTATCCCCGCTATTGATTTAAAGGACGGCAATTGCGTACGTCTGCGCCAAGGCAACGTAAACGATGTCACCCAATTTAGTGACGACCCGATAGTCACTGCAAAGCAATGGCAAAATGCAGGTGCAAGACGTTTACACATAGTGGATTTAAACGGTGCATTTGCTGGTAAGCCTGTCAACGCTGATACGGTACAAGCCATACACCGTGCGCTACCTGATTACCCATTACAAATAGGTGGTGGCATTCGCAATTTAGACACCATCGACTTTTACCTGCAAGCGGGCGTTTCCTGGGTGATAATTGGCACCAGAGCCGTTCAAGACCCCAAATTTGTCAAACAGGCCTGTCAGCAATTTCAAGGCCACATTATTGTAGGTATTGATGCCCGCAATGGGTTCGTTGCAACCCAGGGCTGGGCTGAGACCACCAAAACCAAGGCGATAGACTTAGTCTCTCAGTTTGCCGATGATGGCGTTAGTGCTATTGTTTACACCGATATTGACCGCGATGGCATGATGCAAGGCGTTAATGTTGAAAGCACTGCAATATTAGCCAAAACTACCAACATTCCCATTATTGCCTCCGGTGGTATCTCCAATATGAGTGATATTAAAAATTTGATGCGACAACGCTCTGCTGGTATTATCGGAGCTATTACAGGCAGGGCTATTTATGAAGGAACCTTAGACTTACACGAAGCGCAGA
Source organism: Pseudomonadales bacterium (assembly GCA_965204215.1). Lineage (GTDB taxonomy): Bacteria > Pseudomonadota > Gammaproteobacteria > Pseudomonadales > GM7GCV1 > CBDBDZ01. The sequence continues at coordinate 29,814 of CBDBDZ010000014.1, forward strand.
AATATTGCGACAATATTGAATAGAGTAAGACCACTATTAAGCAATGGTCGTGTGATATAGAAAATATCACCCAAAGTCAATGACTTTGCGAGTATTAGATTTTTGATACTACCAAACATTTGGACCCAAAACAATTTTAAGTTAATCTAAAGATATTCCAAATGTTTTGTGTTCACACTACTGTACCTGAAATTGATAATGTCTTTAAAGTAATTTTGGTTGTTAACCCAAGGTTTTTTCATTCCTTGCCTGGGAAATTTATCAAGTGAACGCTGCAAATAACCCGAGCTTAAATTCATAATCGAGCCACCTTCTTGCAAATCATCAGGAATTTTAGCTGTGCATTGTTTATAGCCTTGGTTGTCCATGTAATTAATTAAACGGCAAAAATATTCATTAATTAAATTGGCTTTTAATGTCCACGATGCATTAGTATACCCTGTAATAAATGCAAAATTGGGAATAGAATCTAATAATATTCCTCGGTATACATAGCGTTCTGAAATGGGTAGTTGTTTACCATCAACGGTTAAAACGGCATCAGATAAAATTTTCACTTCTAATCCTGTGGCAGTAATAATAATATCCGCTTTCAATTCTTTACCTGACTTCAATGCAACCCCGGTTTCGGTAAACCGTTCAATATGGTCGGTAATAATTTCGGCCTTGCCATCGTTAATGGCTTGAAACAAATCAGCATCAGGTACTAAACATAAACGCTCATCCCAAGGGTTGTATTTGGGGTCAAAATGTTTGGCTTCGTAGTTATCACCTAGATGACGTTTAATATCCCCCATTATCCACTTTTTTATTTGAGCTGGCCTGCTTTTGGATATACTGAAAAGGTACATGGAACCCAAAATATTTTTCCAACGCACCAGTCGATGAGATAATGCTTCTGGAAAGATTTTTCGGATAAAACCCGCTATTACATCAATCGATGGGCGTGATAAAATATAGGTAGGAGAGCGTTGTAACATAACCACCTTTGATGCTTTTTCTGCCAAACTTGGCACCAATGTAACTGCGGTTGCACCACTGCCAATGACGACAATAAGTTTGTTACAGTAATCTAAATCCTGCGTCCAATGCTGTGGGTGAATGATGCTCCCTTTAAAAGTATCAGCTCCTTCAAATTCAGGAGTATAACCCTGGCTATAATTGTAGTAGCCACTGCAAGAAAGCACAAACTGGCTATTATAATTTTGCTGTTGCCCTGTTTCAGGGTTTTCAGTTGTTATTGTCCATCGCTGTTGCTTACTGTTCCAGTCTAAAGTTGTGACTTTTTGATTGAAATGAATAGTTTTATTAATGTTATTATTTTCAGCGATATCATTGATGTAATTTAAAATAGACTCACCATCGGCAATAGCTTTAACACCCCGCCAAGGGTCCAGTTTATGTCCTAATGTGTACATATCAGAGTCTGAACGGATGCCTGGATAACGAAATAAATCCCAGGTACCTCCAATAACATTGCGCATTTCCAAAATGCAAAATCGCTTTGTTGGACAAAATTTTTGTAGATATCTCGCAGCGCCTATTCCTGAAAGCCCGGCTCCAATGATGATAATATCGAAATTATTTGATGACATTATACGTTGCTCATTGTGTTTAACTCAGATTATGCATTAGAAATTGTAGCGAAGGCAAAAATGGCAATAAAAGCAGTAGCTCGCGCAAGAAAAATAAGCGGAAACATAGCAGTATAGTGAGTATTATTTTTCGAGCAAGCTGATGTTTTGGAAGTCATTTTTGGATGTAGCAGGTTTCTAATGCATAATCTGGGTTTAATTCTAATTCAGAGAGAATGGTCAATGCTTGTTCTACCCAGGCGAGATCACCATCAACCATATGAAAACCTTTTTGCAGGGCTAAATATTTACTGGTCAAGTATAACGAGTTTTTATACTCGTTGTCATTAGGAAAAAATTCAGTTTGTATGCTATTAAAAATAGCTCTTTTTTGCTCCATCTTTGTATAATGTTCCAGTAAATTATTTTTGATAGGCTCTATTCCCACCTCTTCCATTGCCAGCAATTTAATTAGCAATTCAATTTTTTTGGTCGGTAATTTGGTCGGCTGGTCCACCCAATCTGCCAATAGTTCTTTACCTTTTGGTGTGATGAAGTAATTTTTTTTATCAGGCTTGCCCTTTTGTATAATAGTATCAATATCAAGACAGCCTTCATCCACCAACATTGCAAGGGCTTTATAAATTTGCTGATGGCTCGCTTCCCAAAATAAATTGACACCTTCAGCAAACTCTTTGGCTATATCGTATCCCGATTTAGCTTCCTTGATGACCATGCATAAAATTGTGTTTTTAAGCGACATTGATTAAACCCAGATTGTGCATTATAAATTGTAACGAAGGCAAAAATACCAATAAAAACAGTAGCTCGCACAAGAAAAATAAGCGACAACACGGCAAAGCTATGGTGAGCATTATTTTAGAGCAAGCTGATGTTTTGGAAGTCATTTTGGATGTAGTAGATTTCTAATGCATAATCTGGATTAAGTTTAAAAAAATTTATATGGAGAAAGTTGCATGTTAAAAACATTACATGTAATATGCAAATTGTTGCATATTACATAGTATATACAATTTAAATTCTCTATGAAAGCATTATGACATTATTTACCTCCTTGCTTAAATTTCGCATTTCTCATTTGGCTTTTTCAAGTGCCTTTTTTCTTTGGGGTTGCAGTGACTTAGAGAATCCATCCACTGATAAGCCACATATTTTAACGATTAAAGTTAAACCTTTAGTTGAATCACAATCTTATCAATCAACCGAACATTATATTGGTCGTATTGAGGCAGGAAAAAGCAGCCGATTGGGTTTTGATCTAGGAGGTGAGTTAGTACATGTTAATGTTGAAGAAGGTGATCAAGTTACCGCAAATCAGGCACTAGCGCGGTTGAATATTGAGAGATTAAATGCTGCCGAAAGCCAGTTTATTGCTCAAGTGCAGCAAGCTCAAGTTCAACTTAAATTAGCCCAAACGACTTTGGATAGAACACTCAACGCCTATAAGTTTGACGGAGTTTCCATACAACAACGCGATGAGACACAGCAAGCTTACGATCAAGCTAAAGCAGCTTTAGCTCTTGCCAATGCACAGTTACAAAGAATAAAAATTGATATTTGGCAATCCACGATTAAAGCTCCTTACAATGGAACCATTATTCAGCGCTTTGTCGATGAAGGTGAAATTGTCTCTGCAGGTCAACCCGTATTACATATTCAACAAGCTGGTAAAAGAAAAGCGCGAATTGGCGTCAGCAGCAACCACAATAATCAGTGGAGCATTGGCTCTGAATATACCTTGGATGTCGATGGTAGCCCTACTGCTGCAACATTAACAGCCATAGTTCCAACATTAGACCCCATTACAAAAACAATTGATTTGCTATTTGAACTTCGAGAAAACACTTCCATTGAACCTGGTGCTTTAGTACGCTTTTCTTATGTTAAAACTATCAAGCAAACAGGTTTTTGGGTGTCACTTGATGTTCTGACCACAGGCAATCGAGGGCTGTGGAATTTATTGATTGCAGTTGCAGATAAAAATAATTCATACCGATTAGAACAGCGTGTTATTAGCATTCTCTACCAACAAGGGGAACGCGTTTTTGTAACAGGAGCTTTGTCTTCAGGTGAATTACTGGTTGCAGGAGGAATACATCGGGTTGTACCCAATCAATTAGTTTACATTTTACAAGACTAATGTTACCTGTTAAAGCAGCCTTGGGATTTTACGGCAATCGCTACCTTCTAACCCTTGGGCTTATTATTATTGTGTTGTCAGGCTATTCCGCTCTGACTAATTTGCCACGCATTGAAGACCCACACATTACCCCGCGCTTCCCTCGAATCACTACCCAGTTCCCTGGCGCTTCTGCCCAACGAGTTGAAGCCTTGGTAACAGACCCGATTGAAGATGCCCTTAATGAAATTATCGAAATTAAAGAAATTAATTCAGCATCAGTTCAAGGTATTTCTATTATTAATCTTGAATTAGCCGACAATGTAAAAGATGGTGAAAACCAACGCGTTTTCACCAAAATTCAAAATCAACTAGACTCCGTCCAGGATGAATTACCAGCAGGGGTATTAAAGCCCGACCTGGACGATAAATTTACTGCTGTTGCCTTTAGTAAAATAATTGCCGTTTCCTGGGAAAAAGATATTCCAGCTCAACTAGGCATCATGAAGCGTTTAGCTGAAGACATTGCCGACATTATGCGCAATGTCTCTGGCTCTGATATTGTACGTATTTACGGTGCGCCAGAGGAAGAAATACTGGTTGAAATTGATCGAGGTAAATTGGCGGATTTGGGTTTGAGTACTGCAAACATTGCCCAAATTATCGCCAATGCCGACAGCAAAGTACCAGCAGGTTCTATCCGCAATGATAATAGCGTCTTGTTTATTGAGGTGGAAGGTGAAATTGATATTACTCAACGCATTGGTCGCATTCCCATTGCAACCTCAATGCATACGTCACAATCTGTTTCAGCTAAAGTATTGACTTTGGGCGATATTGCCATCATCCACAAACAAGAAAAAACGCCTTTTAATGATAGAATTTTACACAACGGTAAACGCAGTGTGCTGATTGCCGCTCGAACCAACAAAAATGTTCGCCTTGATAAATGGGCTGAAAAGGTCGATGCAAAAATTGCTCCCTTTGTTCAACATTATGGAGGAGGCTTTAACATTGAAACCATTTTTAACCAAAACATATATACCCAGGCGCGTTTGCTGGAATTAGGTAACAACCTAATTGCCGGGGCATTATTAATTATTCTTATTGTTATGTTCAGCATGGGGATACGCTCGGCGTTAATTGTAGGCTCTGCTTTGCCATTGTCGGGAGCCTTAGCTCTTTTTGGCTTGAGTGTAATGGGTCAACAACTACACCAGATGGCAATCTTTGGAATGATTATAGCCATTGGTCTGCTGATAGATAATGCCATTGTAATGACCGATGAAATACGCAAACACCTAGATTCTGGAAAGTCAACTTCTGAAGCCATCAGCCGTTCCGTTAGGCACTTATTTGTACCTCTGTTAGCTTCTACTTTAACCACTATACTTGGCTTTATGCCTGTATTTTTATTACCTGCGGCAATGGGCGATTTTGTTGGTCCTATTGCCGTGGCAGTAGTTTTGGCCTTAATTGCATCTTTTTTTATTGCCGTTAGTATTATTCCCGCATTATGTGGCATCTTTCTTAACCCCAAAACCAACTCAAAAGACACCTTGAGCAAATTTTCCTCTGGCATTAATGCAAAATGGCTTTCAGTAAGCTACAAAAAACTTATGGTTAACGCGTTTAAACATCCTGCCTTGACTTTATTAATTACTATCAGTATTCCCATAGCAGGATACATGTTATCAGGAACACTAGGACAGCAATTTTTCCCCCCTGCCGACAGGGATCAATTCGAGATTGAAATTAATTTACCCTACGATGCATCCATTGACCATACCCATAAGTTAATTGCGGAGATTGACCAACAACTTCGCCAGCGCAAAGGAGTTAAAGCACTTTCCTGGCGCTTGGGAGCCTCATTCCCAACAGTTTATTACAATAAAATTATGACGGTAACAGGTAACTCCAGTTATGCACACGGCATAGTTACCGCCAACTCGCTTGCCGACGGCAAGAGGTTGATTGATGAACTGCGAACTGAATTGGAATTGCAGTACACTCAAGCTCAAATTGTTATCTCACCGTTTGCTCAAGGGCCTCCTATTGGTGCTCCTATCGCCATTGAAATTACTGGTCCTGAAAATAATACACTCAAAGTTCTAGGTGAAAAATTACGCGCTATCATGCATCAAATTCCAGGCATTGTAGCAACAAATGCTACGGTAACAGGAGGCTTACCGAAACTCAATTTTGTAGCTGATGAGGGGAAGGTGGCGCAGGCAGGACTAAGTTTAGTAGAAGTATCAAGACAAATAGAAGCCAATCTTGAGGGGCATATTGGCGGCAGCTTACAAGAAGATATCCAAGAGCTTCCCATTCGAGTTAGATTGCCATTTGAGCAACGCTCTAATCTGGATGAAATTCGCAACATGCCCATTGTCAGCCCACTAACCGATGACTGGATACCCGCTTCCAGCCTGGGTAAGTTTGAATTGATTCCTGATTCAGGGAGTATTTCTCGAAAAAGTGGAAATCGTGCCAATGTTGTACTTGGCTATATTGATCAAGACTATTTGGTAATTGATGTCAGTAATGCCATTGAACAGAAAATGCGAGAAACCGGCTTTAGCGTTCCGTCGGGCTATGAAATTATTGTTTCTGGCGACAGCGCCGAGCAAGCTGAAGCATTTGACCAATTATTAACCTATTTGCCTGTGTTATTGATGTTAATGATAACCACCATTGTTCTATCATTTAAAAGCGTACGTTTAGCTTTAACCATTTTTGCTGTGGCCTTCCTGTCTGTCGGTTTGGGTATGTTATCGCTTTGGATTGGTGGCTATGCAAGAGGTTTCAATGCCATTATAGGCAGTATTGGCTTAATTGGTGTGGCAATCAATGGTACCATTGTGGTACTGGCAGCAATTCGAGCAAACCCCGAAGCTAAAGCTGGGAATATTCAATCCATTATTGAAGAGACCATTGGGTGCTCACGACATATTGTTTCTACCACTTTAACCACAATTGGTGGTTTTATTCCGCTACTACTATTTTCAGGCGGCGACTTTTGGCCCCCTCTTGCCATTGTCATAGCTGGCGGGGTTGGCTTTTCTATTATTCTATCTTTAGGCTTTTCGCCAGTAATGTATAAATTATTACTTGGTCGCAACTATCAACCTAGCCAGTCGTGAAACGAGGTCGTGACAGGATGAGATTCATAAATAGCATTCACTGTGCTTTCTTGCGCATCACCATTTTTGGTTCTATAGCAATATTTGCAATCAGTTGCACAGTAGGTCCCACTTATCAGCAGCCTGATTCCGATGTAACTTTCGACTACATTAATCAATCAGGATTGAAAGTTGATACCAATGAGCTCAATTGGTGGACAACATTTAATGATGAACAATTACACCGACTCATTAACACCGCAATGGCGCGCGAAACCGATATGAAAATCGCAAAATCACGTTTAGACGAAGCCAGAGCTGTAAGAGCTTTGGCGCGCTCCAGCTTCTACCCTGCTATTCAAACCAATGCCGATTACACCTCCTACGAGGCTAGTATTGCAGCGCCTGGCGCCTTGGGACAATTAGTGAATATTGGCCTTATTGATAGAACCGATGAAGTTTATAACTTAGGTATTGATACCAGCTGGGAATTGGACTTCTTTGGCGGCACTAGACGCAAAACGCAATCAGCCTCTCGCTCACTTCAAGCATTTCAAGCCGACTACGAAGCAACAATATTATCACTAATTGCAGAGGTTGCATCAGCTTATTTTGAATTTATGGGTATTGAAAAACAATTGAAGTACCACCAGCGACAGTTAGAACTAAGACAACAAATTCATGCCCTTATTGTACGTAAAAACAAATTGGGACTTAGTAGCAAGGTTGACGTATTACAAAGCCAAGTCCAATTGTCTCAATTAACCAATCGGCGACATTTACTACAGGCATCACGTAATGCAAGTTTGTATCGTTTGGGATTAGTCAGCACACTTACCCCTATTGAGATAACCGAACAGCTAACAAAACCTGCAACAACCACTTTGCCTGAATTAATCGCTATAGGCAAACCTGCTGATTTACTAAAAAGGCGACCAGATATCATCGCCGCTGAGCGCAGATTAGCCGCAGCCTATGCAGAAGTGGGTGTTGCCAGAGCAGAATATTTTCCTAAGTTAGTTATCAATGCTCAATACGCTTTTGAAGCAGCAAATATCAGCGATATTGGATCAAATGCTGCTCGGACAACAGGTTTTGTCCCCAATATTCAGTGGCCCATCTTTGCAGGTAATCAACTCAATGCCAATTATAAAGTAGCCAAAGCCAGAGTCAAAGCCGCCGAAGCCACTTATGAAGGTGTACTTCTTAACGCAATAATAGATGCCGAAACCAGGCTAAGTTACTATATACAATCAACCAAAGCATTGGTATCTAGCAAAAACGCTCAACAAGCAGCCCAGCAAACCACCAATGTCAATTACAAGTTAAACGAACAAGGGCTTATTGAACTACAAGCAGTACTGACCACCGAGTTGCAACAATTAGACATTGAACAACAACTTGCCAACCAGGAAGCGCAAACTTTTATTAATTTAGTACAAGTCTATAAAGCGCTTGGTGGCAGTTGGTAGTTTTTAACCCAGATTAGTTTCTATAGTTCTAATTTGCCTGAACATTAACCTGACAATCACTTGAAACTGGTTTCGGGACATGAATTTGAAACACTTAGGGATTGGAGCACAGTAAGTCACTCATCATTAGCGCGACTGAAATAAGCGGAAACATAGCAGTACCATTCGATATTTTATATATCGCATTAATAGCAGTTCTTCAATTAATTGTACCCCTAATACTCTTTACATCTTTAATATTTTAAATTTATTGCTAAAGTGGTAGCATTGCAAAATACATTTAAAATAATTAATGGTCAACTTTTTTCGCACACTAACTTTATTAATTGTAGCAACACTTGTTACCTACGTTGTTGCCACTGTATTCGTTTCCCAATTCAACCTCAATACTCTTGCTAATCTGGGAATTGAAATCGGTTTAGCACAACGCTTTGACAGTGCAATAGCTGACCTGGTCGGTATGCTAAGTGCATACTTACCATTAATCTTTGTTGCCTTAATGCTTGGCTTTGGGTTCACACACTTTGTACTTGGAAGATTTATCACCCTGACCCTGATATGGTACGTTGCAGCTGGTTTCGTTTCCATACTGGTTTTGCACTTTGCACTATTTATGGTTTTAGATGTGTCTCCCATTGCTCCAACGCGCTCAACCTTTGGTCTATTAAGCCAAGCCTTAGCCGGTGCAATAGGTGGCCTTGTTCTTTTTAAACTCAACAAATAGTTGATAATTTTTCGGTTGGTAGCAAATATTTTTTGATTTACCATAGCCTGGTGAACATAAACTCTCCTGCCGAGTTATATCGTGCGCTCTGCACAAAAGACCCCCAATATGAAGGTGTCTTTATTGCCTGTGTAAAAACCACTGGAGTATTTTGCAGACCAACTTGTCGCGCCAGAAAACCCAAATTTGAAAATGTCGATTTTGTCAATACTACGCAGGAAGCTCTGCGTTTGGGTTACCGCCCCTGTAAAGTTTGTTTACCAATGACATTAGTTAATCAACCACCCAACTGGTTACAAGCATTGTTAAATGAAATCAATGACGACCCCAGTATCCGATTGCGAGACTATGACCTGCGTCAACGCGGGTTAGACCCCAACCGTGTACGGCGTTGGTTTAAAACGCATCACAATATTACCTTTCAATCTTATTTACGCAGTTTAAGACTCGGTATTGCCTTTGGGCATCTAACCCAGGGCGGGAAAGTGATTGATACCGCTTTTGGCTGTGGCTATAACTCGTTAAGTGGCTTTACTAGTGCATTTAAAAAACTTACTGGAAAATTTCCTGTTATGACTATAAATCAAAATTTAATTAAGACTTATCAAATATTAACCCCTCTTGGGCCTATGCTTGCAGCCAGCGTCGGCAGCGGTATTTGTCTGCTTGAGTTTACTGACCGACGAATGCTGGAAACCGAATTAATGGATTTACAAAAACGCTTCAAAGCCAGCATTATTACTGCCGAGAGTGGACATATCATACAACTGAGACAAGAGTTAAATGAATATTTTGATGGAAAGCGTCAACAATTTACCCTGCCTTTAGAACTTGTTGGTACTGATTTTCAACAAAATGTTTGGAAACAGTTATTGAATATTCCCTATGGCGAGACTCGAAGTTATACACAACAAGCAAAGTCGATGGGAAATCCCAAATCAGTTAGAGCTGTAGCAGCTGCCAACGGCGCTAATAAAATTGCTATTGTTATTCCCTGCCACCGGGTTATCGGCAGTGATGGCAGTTTGACAGGGTATGCAGGAGGCCTGCCTAGAAAACAGCATTTACTGGAATTAGAGGCTAGAAATTCATTTAAGCTAGTATAACCCCAGATTATTTAATGGAGGTGTTTTTTGGATGCCAGGACAAATTGAGGAACTTCAACTTCAAATCTTTTTCCCAATTCTGTGCGCATACTGTATATGCCGTACATGGTGCCAACCGGTGTCGCAATAACTGCACCACTATCATATTTGAACGACTGCATGGGTTTGATAACAGGTTGTTTGCCCACGACACCCTCACCTATCACTTCAATAGTTTTATCAAATTGATTGGTTATCCACCAATGCCTTGATAATAACTGAACCTGTAATTCGCTGGCATTGTGAATAGTAATTTCATAATAGAACTGGTAGGACCTTTCATTATCTAACAAGGTTTCGCTAATAAATTCAGTGCGAACACTCACATTAATTTGCGGTATCATGATGGCTACTCTCTATCAACAAGTGCATTTGCCATAGCTACAAATTGTGCAAGCGTTAATTGTTCAGGTCGATTGTTGGGATTAATGTCCAACTGCTCAAATTGCGAGTCATTAAATGACCATTTTAAATTATTGCGAATGGTTTTACGCCGTTTGGCAAAAGATTGCTTAATAATTGATTCAAATATTTCCAGAGACTTTACCTTTGTAGCAGGCTTTTTCGGCACAAGACGAATAATAGCAGAGTCAACCTTCGGTTTGGGCTTAAATGCGCTGGGTTCTACATCAAACAAATAATCCGTTGTATAGTGATATTGCAATATCACACTTAACCTTCCCCAGTGTTTGGTATCTGGCGTAGCAGATATTCTTTGAACCACTTCCTTTTGCAACATGAAATGCATGTCGGCAATACTGTGACAAAAGCTTGTTAGGTGCAACAACAATGAGGTTGATATATTGTACGGTAAGTTGCCGACAATTCTTATGTCTTGGTTATTTGCTAAATCGGCAAAATTAAAATGAAGTGCATCGGCATTAATCACTTCAAAATTACTGAATGTTGCAAACTGTGCTTCTAAATGAGAGATTAAATCTCTATCAATCTCAAGTGCTGTTAACAATTTACAGTGCTTGACCAAATACTGCGTTAACGCACCTTGCCCTGGTCCGATTTCGGCAATAAGTTGGGAAGGTTGTGGCCCAATAACGCCAATAATATCATTAATTACACCTGTATCGACAAGAAAATTTTGCCCAAAGCGTCTACGGGCACGGTGCTGCATTTAACCAGCTTTAACCATATCTGCCGCCATTTTCACCGCTGCTTGCAAGCTGGCTATTTCGGCAAACCCCGTTCCAGCAAGATCGAGTGCCGTTCCGTGGTCTACAGAGGTTCGTATATAGGGCAACCCGAGAGTAATATTTACCGCATCATCAAAATGATGGCTTTTAATCACAGGTAAACCTTGATCATGGTACATGACAAGAACAACATCGGTTTGTTTAAGCTGCTTTTTAATAAATAACGTATCGGCAGAAAAAGGACCTTTTACTATTTTCTTTTGGCGCTGAAAGCGTTCAATAACCGGCTTGATTATTTGTTGTTCTTCCATGCCCATATGTCCATCTTCACCTGCATGGGGATTTAACCCCGCAACCGCAATACGCGGTTTGGCGATACCAAATTGAGTAATAAGAGCGTTGTGGATAATATCCAGTGTTTGCTCTAGCATAGTTGAATTAATACTATCTGCGACTTCTCGAAGCGGTAAATGAGTGGTTGCTAACGCTACTTTCATCGTCGCTCCTGCCAACATCATTACCACACGTTGACAGCGTGCGCGCTCAGCAAAAAATTCGGTATGCCCGCTAAATTTGTGCCCTGCTTCAAGTATAACACTTTTACTAATTGGCGCTGTTACCACTGCATCATAGAACTTGTCTACTCCACCTTGAGCAGCGGTTTCTAAAATGCTTAATACATAATTTGCATTTTGACGATTGAGAACACCTACATCGCAAGGGTAGTCTAAATAACGCGGAACAATATAGAGCTCAGAAGGTTTATTCGCAGGAGGGTTGAGTTGATCAACTTCCTTGAGTACCAGAGGTAAGCCCAGTAGTCTGGCACGTTGTTGCAATAAATTAGGGTCACCAATGGCAACCAGGGCACAGTCGTGATTTTTCTGCGCTAACATAACGCATATATCTGGACCTATACCTGCAGGTTCTCCAGTTGTTAGCGCTATACAGGGTGTTTTCATATATTCAGGTTAATCTCTTCTTCCTCTTCCTGGGCCGAATTCAGCATGATTTCCACAAAGGCATCATCTCGTAATTCTTGAATCCACAATTGTAATTCTTCATCATAGCGACGACTACGTAATAGATTAACAGCTTGATTGCGAATTACATTTTCGCGCATATCCACTTCTTTACGCTCTTCAACCAGTAAAATATGCCAGCCAAACTTACTGCGAAAAGGCGCGCTAACTTCGTTGATCTTGGCTTGCTTGGTTGCCTGCTCAAATTCAGGTACCATTTGCCCTGGAAGCACCCAGCCTAAATCGCCACCTTGCAACGCTGAACTATAGTCTTCGGAATACACTTTGGCAAGTTCATCAAAGGCTTCGCCAGCACGAACTCTATCTGCCAGCGATTGCGCCAAACTTTGTGCATCATCGTCATCGCGTATTTCATTAGTAGGAATTAAGATGTGGCGAGTTTTATTTTGTTCAATCATCATTTCGGTTTGGTTATCGCGCATGTTATACACTTTCATAATGTGCACACCACCCCCACTTTGCACTGGAACACTGACATCACCCACATCCAAATCACCAATGGCTTCGGCTATTTCAATTGGAAATTCTGCAACCTTGCGCCAGCCTATGTCTCCTCCTTCAAGTGCCGTAGGGCCTTTTGAATAGCGAATGGCTAAACTTCGAAAATCTTCGCCATTGCGAATTTGTTCCAGAACTTCATCAATATCGGCATAAGATTTTGAGTTTTGTTCATCATCGCCTAAAGGAAAAACAATGTGACCAACAAAAAAATCGGGTTTGCGCCAAAATTGGCCCTCGCCTGATTGTAAAAAGTTATCAATTTCGCTGTCAGTAATATTAATTCGCCGATTCACATGCAATTGCTGAACCTGAGACAAAATAATTTCTCGCTCTAATTGATGTCGAATGTCTGCAATGGAAAAGCCTTGAGATTCTAACGCAGCCGCATACTGGTTAGTAGTTAAATTACGCGATTTTGCCAAGCGCTCAAACGAGCGATTAATATCTTCAATGGGAATTTCAACCCCCATTCGCTCCGCTCTGTTTAGTTGCACTCTGTCGCTGATTAGACGTTCTAGCACTTGTTGGTTGAGCATTTCTCTGGGTGGCAACGGTTGGTCGGCATTTTTCAAACGCTTTAAAATATCGTCAACACGCTTAACCAATTCACTGTATAGCACAACATTGTCATCAACCACTGCAACAATACCATCCAGGATTTTCAGTTGCGCCATGAGATGCGAACTGGCAAAAATTGATAATATTAGAAAAAGTATTGTTTTAACTGTAGTAGACAATGGAGACACCTGAAGTAAATTGTTTTAATATTTAGAGCGCGCAGTATAGCCAAAAATGTTGCGCTCCAAAATAGTTTCGATGCTTTTACCGACACCTCCGAGACCTTTAAGTTCAAATCTTAACTCAAAACCGCGATCTAACCGATTATCAAGCAAATTACTGGCGTTAACTTCAACTCTTTGGAAATACATCACATCCACATTCCAGCAGCAATTTTGATAGCGAAAGCCCCCTAAATTATTGAGTGAACGCCTGCCAAAAAAATCGTATTGCACCCTGCCAAATAACTGCCATTGTTTGACAAGCGGCAGGTAAAAAGCCATTTCAGCCTGTTCTATGCGTTCATTAAACAGGACATCTTCACGTTCAAACCCAAAACTTGCGGTAACAATTAAAGGTTGAGAGCTCTCTGACTGACCTCGGTACGTTAAACGAAAGTCACCCTCTTCTAATTGAAACGGCTGATTGTCCGTGCTGTAGCTAAAGTTTGCTCTTCCCGAAAAACGCCAATAGCGATTCACATCAATATCTGCTTGTAAAATGAGTTCGGAAAACTCGTTTTCTAAACGCGGAGTCGTTTCAATAATAGCAACTTGACGGTCTTCAAAGAAAAAACTTTGCCCGATTTTGAAGGAAGCTATTTCACGCCCGTTATTTTTATTGATAAAACGCGATGTAACACCAAAAGTTAGTTGGTTAGTATCACCTATTCTATCAAACCCGTTAAAACGGTCATCTCGAAACAGTTGTTGGTAGGTTAAAGTACTTTCGGAAGTATCAAAAACAGGCAGTTGCTGCTGTTCTTCAAATTCAGAAAATACATAGTAAAGCCTGGGTTCAAAGGTTTGTAACAATTTATTAGTGGCACGTTCAAATACCAACCCACTGTCAACAGAGGCTACTGAAACATTAACTTGTGCATCTTGAATGGTAGCCACATCAGATGTTTCAAATTGGTACAATAAATTTTTAATTCCCGCACGCGCTTTAAGAAAACCCCAAGGGCGTTGAGTTGAATATTGTAAGTGGTAATCCAGGCGCTGGCGCTGGCCCTGTGGTTGCAATTCATCTGCATGCTCAAATCGATGATAAGATTGCTGAGCTTCAAAACTCAATGTTCGCGTTAAAGGCAATGATAGATTCACAAAAGCCGAAGGCAATATTTGAAATTGTTCACCATCTAAAAACTGAATACGTTGAATGGTTTGATACCCTCCCCCTATACTAAGCTCTCCGCCTTTTTTAATAGGTGTTTTGTAACCGATGGACGCACTTTGGGTGAGATAGGTCGATGCTTCATCTCCTTCAGCCTGTGTGCTTCCAACTTCTTCAAAAAAATCTAAATCACTCGCTCGTTTGATAGAGACTTGTGTACGAAACTCGCCTTGCCTAATGACGCCTTTTCCCCACTTGCCGCTATGCTGTATTTCGCCTGCCCAACGTCTGTCATCGGTAATATCATCGTTAAATAAATAACTGCCATCAATTTGGGTAAAAGTATGCTTGGTCAACAAGCGCCCATTAAATTCTAGCCCAACACCTCTATCTTGAATCCACCTTGGGGCTACAGTTAAATCTTTGTTAGGTCCAATATTCCAATAAAAAGGTTGAACAATATCCAAACCATTGTCTGAGCCAAAATTAACACTGGGAAATAGCAAGCCTGACTGGCGCTGATCGCCCACAGGAAAGCGCAAATAAGGAAAGTATAAAACAGGGATGTTAGCAATTTTTAAGCGAGTATTGCGTGCTTCACCATAGCCTTTATCAATATTGAGCTTGATATGGCTTGCATGAATTTTCCAGGTTTCATTTTCTGGGTCACACACTGTGTAAGTGGCCTGGTTAATGTTGATTACGCCATCTGTATTGCGGCTAATACTGTCACCTGTGGTTCGCGCCCTTTTATCAATTATCGTTGCTCTGGCTTGTGTAGCCGTTATTTGTTGCCCACTACTAAAAGCCAAACGCTTGGATTGTAATTGCAGGTTGGGCTCACTCATTACAATATTTCCCTGTAATTCGCCACTGCGTTGATCAAAATTAATGGTTGCCGTTTGTGCTTTCGCTTGCCGATTGCCCTGGGTAATAGCTAAATTTCCTGAAAGCACTGCCGTTTTATTCTCGACATCCACCACGGCGTAATCGGAGTGAACTTCAATCACATGGTCCAATACATCTACTAAATTTGATTTTGCATACGCAGGCTGTACCATTAGCAAAATATTGCTAAGCAGCGACACATATAGCAGTTTTGCGATTTTGGACACTATCTGTTATAAGTTACTTGGTTAAGGTTATCTTGCCAGCATCGGTCACTGAATCTCTTACAATTTGCAACGTGACTATTAACCTGGCAATAAAATATCGCTCCTGCGCATTTTATTGGTCACCATTGAAATACTAGCGAAAATATGTGAATTTTCTTGTCCTTCAATGGTTCAGGGCCGAGCTATCGCTCATCGAGGGTACTTCCTTGTGCCGCATATTAGCTCGGTATCTTCATGCCAAATTAATAACAAACAACTATTATAGCTATTACAAACGCATAAAAACAATGATTTCAAGAATATATCCTTCTACAACGTAACAAAAAAGAAACCTTGACACCTAAAAGCAATATTAATTACTGGAACCTGTTCTGGTATTGGAAAAGCTTTTATAGCTGTGTGACAATAGCACCAATTTTAATTAAAACCCCTTTATTATTTTATGACTACCTATACTCAAATCAACCTTGTGCAACATTATGCTGGTGGCGAAGTCAATTCAAAACTATTCGAAGTGGTTGAAAAAACACTTCCCTCACCATCTGCTGGACAAGTGATTATCAAACAAACCTACATGTCTTTAGACCCCGCCATGATGGGTTGGATGACCCCTGATACTCGCAGCTATATACCACCTGTACAACTGGGGAGCATGATGCGTTCAAGCGGTATTGGCGAAGTCGTTGCCAGCGAAAATGAAAATTTTGCAATAGGTGATAAAGTAATGGGTATGATGGGCTGGGGACAATACATCGTTCACGATGGCACTGGCCTGAACAAAGTTGAAGTCCCTGTTGAGGATGAAATGATTTTGTCAATTTTTGCACTGCCAGGCTTAACTGCTACTCAAGGTTACTTTCATGTTTGCAAGCCTGCCAAAGGTGAAACACTGGTGGTTTCAGGTGCTGCTGGTTCTGTGGGTTCTATTGTAGGTCAGCTTGGCAAAGCCGATGGCCTGCGAGTTATTGGCGTTGTTGGCACTGATGAAAAAGCTGACTGGATATGTTCCAAATTGGGTTTCGATGGTGCAATTAACTATAAAACTGATAACCTTGGAACAAAACTCACCGAGCTTGCACCCAATGGTGTTGATATGTATTTTGAAAATACAGGAGGCCCCATTCAAAATGTCGTCATTGAACAAATGAATGCTCATGGTCGCGTGGCTGTATGCGGTATGATTGCCGACTATTCTAAAGAAGAGCCATCACCTGGTCCAAATTGGATTCCTATCATTAAACGCCGCTTAACCATTCAAGGCTACACCATGCCCGACCACTTACACAAAGCCAGCGAGTTACTGGCTCAATTAACGCCTTATGTGATGTCTGGTAAAATTAAATACCGCGCACATGTCCTTGAAGGTTTAGAGTCCGCCATCGGTGGTTTGAATTTATTCTTTACAGGTGACAATAAAGGCAAATTGATGGTAAAACTATAAAAGCAAACCAACTCACTGCTTATTTAATACTGCTCTCAGGCAAGGCCTTTTCGCACGGAAAAGCGGAGTTTCCTGATGGTAAATGAACCTATCGTTGTTGTCGAAAATGTGGTCAAACGCTATAGAGACCTGTATGCCGTCAACAATATTTCATTTGAAATACAGGCCGGTCAGAGCATCGGGCTACTTGGCCCTAATGGAGCTGGCAAGTCAACCACCATAGAAATGATAGAAGGCATTACCAGGCCCACATCAGGTACTATTTATTACAAAGGGGAAACGGATGGAAAGAAGCTTAAGCGTGAGTCTGGTATTCAATTTCAAAGCACATCGCTAATGGAGTTTTTAACTGTTCGCGACCAACTTAAAATGTTTTCTTGTTTTTATCAAAATAACATCCCGATGGATTGGTTAATTGAAACTTGCCACCTGGCTGATTTTATCGACCGCGATGCCAGCAAATTATCAGGTGGGCAACGCCAGCGCTTACTATTGGCCATTGCTTTAACCAATAATCCCGACATATTATTTTTGGACGAACCTACCACCGGATTAGACCCTCAGTCACGCAGTTTATTCTGGGATTTAATTCGCCGTATTAAACGTGAAGGAAAAACCATTGTGCTTACTACCCACTATATGGATGAGGCACAGTCCCTGTGCGATAATTTAATTGTTATGGATCACGGCAATATTATTGCTGAAGGCTCACCTACCCAGTTATTAGAACAGCATTTTGACCATGTTTTAGTGACCTTAAATCAAAACGACTGGTCTAAGGGTAAACAGCAATCTACCGCAGCCATTGAGTATGATATTCTGGATGGCAATGTTTGTTTTCACTCTCATAATGTAGAACAAACAATACAACAGTTGATTAATGACAATATCCGTTTGGACTCCTTACAAGTCAGACGGCCTACACTAGAAGATTTATTTTTAAAATTAACTGGTCATAAGCTTGACTGAAATAAATGAACCATAACAACATGAAATGTACCATTTAATTGATGCTATTGTAGGCAATACGCCTTTAGTAAAGTTACAACACTTGCCAGAACAATTTGGTTGCCACCCGTCAAATACCATTCTCGCTAAATTAGAAGGGCAAAATCCAGCTGGTTCGGTTAAAGACAGACCCGCACTAAGTATGATTACCCGAGCTGAAGCCAGAGGCGAAATTAAACCTGGTGATCAACTAATTGAAGCCACCAGTGGTAATACAGGTATCGCTCTGGCAATGGCTGCTGCTATTCGCGACTATCCTTTGACATTAATTATGCCCGATAATGCCACTGACGAACGCAAAGCTTCCATGCAGGCATACGGTGCAAAACTGATATTGGTGTCGCAAGAGGAGGGCATGGAAGGTGCCAGAGATTTGGCCACAAAAATGCAAGCCGAAGGCAAGGGTAAAGTATTAGATCAATTTGCCAATAACGACAATTGGCTGGCTCACTATGAGGGAACTGGGCCCGAGATATGGCGCGACACAAAAGGTTGCATTACTCATTTTGTCAGCTCCATGGGTACAACAGGAACCATTATGGGGGTATCGCGATTTCTGAAAGAGCAATCCGCATCCATACAAATTATCGGCTTACAACCTGAAGATGGTTCATCTATTCCCGGCATTCGCCGTTGGGCAAAGGAATATTTACCCAAAATTTTTCAACCACAACGCGTTGATAAAATTATTGATATTTCGCAACAACGTTCAGAAACCATGATGCGCTTGATGTCAAGCCGCGAGGGCATTCACTGCGGCGTTTCATCGGGTGGAGCCGTAGCCGCTTCCATTGATTTAGCCTTTGAAGTACGCAATGCTACCATTGTTACCATTATTTGCGATAGAGGAGACCGCTATTTGTCGTCAGGAGTATTTAATGGCTGAGGCACAATACAGCCTTGACAATTTAATCACTCTGATGCAACGTCTGCGCAACCCCGAAACAGGCTGCCCATGGGATATTGAGCAAAGCTATCGCAGCATTACGCCATCGACCATTGAAGAAGTCTATGAAGTGGTGGAGGCTATTGACAATGATGATATCCCCGCATTAAAAGAAGAATTGGGCGATTTGTTATTTCAAATTATTTTTTACTGCCAGTTGGGCAGCGAAGAGTCTGATGAAAGTATGCGTTTCTCTATAGCAGATATTATTCATAACCTAACCACCAAACTCATTCGCCGCCACCCTCATGTGTTTGCGGATGGCACTCTCAATAGCTTACCTCCAGAGAAAACACTGCAAGGCGAACAACAGGTGAAAGCCCAGTGGGAAGCCATTAAACAGGAAGAGCGTAAAAACAAAGGACAACAAGGATTATTTGATGACATCCCTGTCGCTTTACCTGCTATTAACCGTGCCGCAAAAATTCAAAAACGCGCATCATCAATAGGTTTTGATTGGAACCATGCCACCCCTGTTATTGCAAAATTACATGAAGAAATAAACGAATTAGAACAGGCGCAAAACGCTGATGACACTCAACAAATTCACGAAGAAGTTGGCGATATACTATTTACAGCCATTAACCTGGCACGAAAATGCTCAGTCAACCCTGAACATGCACTGCGTGATGCCACCAAAAAATTCGAAACTCGGCTAAAAGGTATGGAAGCTGAATTAAAGCAAGCTGGTAAAACGCTGGAAGAAACCAGTTCTGATATATTGGAACAATACTGGCAACAAATTAAAAAAAGCAAAGCACACTAAATAAGACCACTGCATTAGGCATCATTACTACCTGTATTAAATACTTTTACCATAGCCTTCGAGGCTCGTTCGCGGTTGTAAATCTGAACTCTGGATTGAGGCAGTTGATCAATGTCAATGATTTGATAACCACGTTGTTTAAACCAATCGATAGTTTGAGTAGTAAAGATAACCACTTTATTTTTACCTTGTGCTTGAGTTTGTTGCTCTAAAAATTTCACTAAATTGGTAGCATAGCCTGCATCTTGATGCTCATCGTGGGTGGCAATACAGGCTATTTCATTGTATTGGTTATCTATACTGTGTAACGCCGCACAGGCAACAATAATATTATCTTGTTCTACAACACTAAAATCATCTATTATTTGTTGTATATCGTTTCGACTTCTTGGAAGTAATATACCTTGTTCTATCAACGGTTCTATAAGATGATAAAGCGCATTCAAATCATCTTCTATTGCCGCACGAATAACATAGGTTTGCTCATTCGTTATCAATAGCCCTGAACCTGAACTACTGAAAAGCTCTTGTAAAATGGTTCCCGATGTATGAACGTCCAGCAAATGAACTCTGGCAATACCCTGTGAGCAGGCATATTGGACTATATTAATTAAAACACCATTTATATATATATAGCCAATGTCTGCCAATGTCTGCGGATTATAAATAGTATGTCTGATATTCTGTGGCAGATGTCGGCTGTAAATAATTAATTTATCCGCACTGACTGCTTTTGAAACATTATTGATAACGTCTTCAAATTGCAAGTCAAAAGTATCTCCCTGCTTACCATACCCTATTGGTGAAATAACCACCACAGAATCTTCATCCAGTTGCTTACCAATACTCCGGCTGTCGACCTTTAACACTTTCCCGGACATTCCATAATCTACACCCTCTATCACGCCTATAGGCTTTGCGCTGATATAGTTACCTGTAACTACGGTGGTATTTAATCCATGTTGAACCCCTGATTTATTGGCACTGATTAACGCTATTAAGCGCTGAGCCAACAAACTGCTTTGAGCAATTCGTTGCTCTGGACTTTGATTATCGGACGAGCCGTGCACTACAATAATTTTAGTTCCCAACTGTTGCAGCAATTGAATATCTTCTGCCAGGTCACCAAGGTCAACCTTTGTACATTCATCAGGCAAGCCCACAACAAATACTTTACCTCTGTGCATTCTCACATAGGGTGCAGCGTTGCGAAACCAACGTGCGAATTGGCTATTTTCTACAAAAGGCATGGTTGTATTAAATTCTCAAAAATATTTTGATTTATACTGGCGCAATTATAACTTTAGAGCTTATTAATGACTAATTCAACCGTTTCCTTTACCCAAATGAAAGACGGAACTTATGAAGATTATAAAATGCTTGAAGCCTTGGAAAAGCCTTACCATCGCGACACCGCTAAACGCTTGATAAACACCTTGCTGCAACAAGGGGAAGAATCATTGGATGGCTACAAAATATCGCGTTTGGAACACGCCTTGCAGTCTGCTACTCGCGCCTGCAAAGACGGCGCGGATATTGATTGGATAGTATCTACACTGCTACACGATATTGGCGATGGGTTTGCCCCACAGAATCATGATAAATTTGCAGCCGAAGTGCTACGCCCTTTTGTGCGTGAAGAATGTACATGGGTAATTGCCAACCATGGCATTTTTCAGACCTATTACTATGGGCACCACTACGGTTGGGACCGATATGCGCGTGAACAGTATAGCAATCACCCCTGTTATCAAAATTGCATTGACTTTTGCGAGCTTTGGGATCAATCATCATTTGACCCTAACTACCTGAATCAGACAATAGAATTCTTCACCCCTATGGTAGAAGAAGTGTTTGCCAGAGCAGCATACGATGAAAGGTACATTCGTTCAGGCTATGTCACTCCAAGGTTAAAAACGATTAATTAAGGTTTATACTGTATTTATTTGATTTTTCTTGCGATATCTTTGCTTTTCATATAGGATAACGCGCCCTTCGATTTGACATCTTAAATATATTTAGAGAGATACACCATATGCCTTCGGTAAAAGTTAAAGAAAACGAGCCGTTTGACTACGCACTAAGACGCTTTAAAAGAGCTTGTGAAAAAGCCAGTATTGTTATGGAAGTTCGTCGCCGCGAATTTTTTGAAAAGCCCACTTGGGAACGCAAACGTAAAGCTGCTGCCGCTGTAAAGCGCAACCACAAACGCGTTGCTCGCGAAAGGCGCAAATTCAGGCGCCTATATTAATCTTCATTTGTGAGCTATAATGGCTCTCCCAGTGTTCTAAACGCCGGCATTGCCGGCGTTTTAGTTTGTCTAATTCATAAAACCCCCAGAAGAAAGAATGCTTAAAGACCAAATTCAAACTGCCATGAAAGATGCCATGCGTGCTAAAGAAAAAGAACGCCTTGGTGCCATTCGTTTAATATTGGCCGACATTAAACGCATTGAAGTGGATGAGCGTATTGAAATAACTGACGATAGAATCATTGTTATTTTAGATAAAATGATCAAACAACGTAAAGACAGTATAGCGCAGTACCAAATTGCAAACCGTCAAGAATTAGCAGCCGTTGAGCAATTTGAAATCGACGTAATTCGTGAGTTTTTACCCGAACCTTTAACCCATGAGGAATTAAGTACTTTAATTGGCCAGGCGATTAGCAACTCTGGCGCAGAATCAGTGCGTGATATGGGTAAAGTGATGGGTTTTTTGAAACCTCAAATTCAAGGCAAAGCTGATGCTGGTAAGGTTAGCCTGTTAGTTAAACAACAACTTTCCTAAGGCGCTACGCCATTTAAAACGGTGGCACTTTTTGACCGTAACTTTGTCGATGATTTAATCCAAAGGGCGGATATTGCCGATATTATCGGCGAGCGCGTTCCTCTCAAAAAACAGGGTAAAACCTTAAAGTGCTGTTGTCCCTTTCACGATGAAAAAACACCCTCTTTTAATGTAGACCCTACCAAAGGCTTTTATCACTGCTTCGGTTGCGGCGTAGGTGGCGATGTCATCCGCTTTATTATGGAATACGACAGAATGGACTTTGCCGATGCCGTAACCTACTTAGCCAATCGGTTCGGTATTGAAATACCTGCCAAAACAACTGCTTATATCCCCAAGCAAAATCCTGACGTGCTTTCAGTTATGGATATGGCAACCCATTATTTTCAACAATTACTGCCGCTAAAAAAAGAGGCCAGGTCTTATGTTGAACAACGCCAATTAAGCGATAAAATCATTCAACAGTTTGCTATTGGTTACGCTCCCAAAGGTTGGGATAATATTATCAAACACATTCAGCAAACCGACAATACCAACAATGCCATAGAGTGGCTAGAAAAAGGAGGCTTAATTGTAAGTAAAGATGACAATCGGGGTTACTACGACAGGTTCAGAAATCGTTTAATATTTCCAATTCGCAATGTCAAAGGTAAAGTTATTGGTTTTGGTGGTCGGGTGATTGATGAGAGTGATAAGCCCAAATACCTGAATTCACCTGAAACTGAACTGTTTCATAAAAACCGCGAATTATACGGTTTATACGAAGCCATTATTCAACGCCAATCTTTAGATACTATTATTGTGGTGGAAGGTTATATGGACGTGGTGGCACTCGCTCAATACGGTATTAACAATGTGGTTGCAACACTTGGTACTGCTATAGGTAAAAGCCACCTGCAAAAACTGTTTAAATACTGCAACCAGGTGGTTTTTTGTTTTGATGGCGATGAAGCCGGGCGCAAAGCAGCCGATAAAGCCATGGAAGTTTGTCTGCCAGAAATGATAGACGGTAGAGAAGCTTGCTTTCTACTATTAGAAGATGGCGAAGACCCCGACAGTGTTGTGCGCAGCAAAGGCGTAGAGTTTTTTCACAAGCAAGTTACTGATGCCAAAGTATTATCCAATTACTTAATTGACTACGCCAAACAAAATAGCAATTTAGAGACCATTGAAGGAAAAGCAACATTTGCAAGGGCGGCAATGGCGCTTATCAATCAATTGCCTAAAGCTTTAATTCAAACGCTTCTGCTAAATCAGGTTGCGAGCATTACTGGACTTTCTGAAAATAAAGTTAAGACTCTCATTCAGAAAACCCCCCAAGCCAGAAAAATACCAAACGCTGGCACAAAACCTGTTAAAACCTCACATCAAACACATTTCAACGAATTAGAGCCTCCTCCGTTGGAAGATGAATTTTTATTTAATGATTTAGATGAACCTGACAGCCACTTTGAACAACCTGTCAACTATAATCTGTTGATTACAACCAATCAACTATTGCGCTATTTATTGATTAACCCACAGCTTACCCAAAACCCAAAAATTGACTGGGACATTATTGATTCACAAGAAAATGGCCACTTGCTGATTTGCGTCAAAGAGGCTATTGAAGAGAGCTATCAAGCTGAAACCGACATAACCAGTATCATTGCTTATCTGGCGGGGAAATATCCCCACCTTTTAAATGACTTTATGAGCATTTATCAAAACTTGGAAAAACAATTTGGCCTGGAAATAACCGCAAAGCAAGCTGAAGAAATGTTTATCGCTCTTTACCAAAACGATATTATTAAACGCCAACAACGCAACCGCATTATCTGGGAAATTGAAGGCCTAAAAGACATTCCCATCAGCGAATTAACAGCAGAACAAAAACAGACACAAATAACATTAATTCGACAACTTGCAGAATTAACCTAGATTCCGTAGTTGAACCTGGAATTTACAGTTATTTTCAGGAAATAATGCATGGCATGGCTTGCAGGTAATGGTTGTAGCCCTTACCAAAAGCCATAACGCAGCAGTGTGAACTGAAAAGGGCTGTAAAGCCAGGTAGCGGTTTGTAATTCACTTATGAAGTGAATCGAAGAATAAGCGTTTATCAATAACATTCAAACTCTTAGAAGTGAAATTAGCGTTCAACTGCAAAATCTAGGTTAAAGTCGCTTTAACTTCTCCTCAATGACTTTGGCTTGTGCTATAGCGTTACCTATATAGTTTGCTGGTGTTAAGGTACGCATTTGTTGTTTAGCATCCTCGGAAATATCTAAAGCATCAATAAAACTCGCAACATCTTCAGCATTTATTTTCTTGCCACGAGTAAAATCTTTGAGTTTTTCATAAGGGTTTACCACATGATAGCGGCGCATTATGGTTTGAATTGGCTCTGCTAATACTTCCCAGTTATTGTTTAAATCATCCCTCAGTGCGATTTCATTAATTTTTAATTTACCCAAACCTTTTAGTGTGGCCTCGTAGGCAATAATACTATAGCCAAAACCCACTCCCATATTGCGCAGCACTGTTGAATCTGTCAAATCGCGCTGCATTCTTGAAACAGGAAGCTTCGCTGCCATATGTTGTAACACTGCATTTGCCAAACCTGCATTGCCTTCGGAGTTTTCAAAGTCAATAGGGTTAACTTTATGCGGCATAGTGGATGAGCCAATTTCACCCTCTACCAGTTTTTGACTGAAATAGCCGAGCGAGATATAAGTCCAGATATCACGGTTCATATCAATAACAATTTGATTGAAACGAGTCAAACAGTCAAATAATTCCGCAATACAATCATGCGGTTCTATTTGAGTGGTATAAGTGTTCCATTCCAACGCTAATGATTTAACAAAAATTTCACTAATCGCCGCCCAATCAACCTGCGGATAGGTTGCTATATGCGCGTTGTAATTCCCGACAGCACCATTCATTTTTCCCAAAATGGCAATCCGATTAAATTGATTTAATTGACGTTGCAGCCTATAAGTTATATTGGCAAATTCTTTGCCCATGGTCGTTGGTGATGCCGCCTGTCCATGTGTTCGCGACAGCATTGGCACACTCGCAAATTCCAACGCCCCGTTTTTGAGTCTATCAACTATCAACTGCATGACCTCTGTCAATACCTCTCTTCCTCGCTGTAACATTAAGCCATGCGACAAATTATTTATGTCTTCAGAGGTGCAGGCAAAATGAACAAATTCAATACAACTACTTAAACCAGACTTTTGTTTTAATTTCGCTTTGAGAAAATATTCAACCGCCTTAACATCATGATTGGTTGTAGCCTCTATCTCTTTAATTGCCCTGGCATCGTCAATGTTGAACTGACTGACAATTGCATCCAGAAATGCATTATCATCTGCGCTTAACTCAGGTACTTCAGGTATTTGAGGCTGTTGAGCCAGCATTTGTAACCAGCGCACCTCAACCTCTAGTCGACAATGAATTAATCCATATTCACTAAATATGTGGTTCAGTTTTGCAGTTTTAGCATGATAGCGCCCATCTATCGGCGATATGGCTAAAAGATTGTTATTTTCCGTCATAGTCAATATGGTGAATTTAACCCAGATTATGCATTAGACTTCGTAATGAACACAAAAATGGCAATAAAAACAGGTACTCGCGCAAGAAAAATAAACGCGGTCATAGTCACCCTATGGTGAGTATTATTTTTCGAGCAAGCACTTGTTTTTGAAGTCATTATTGTGTGTAATAGCTTTCTAATGCAGAATTTGGGTTTAAGTTAATTTTTTAAAAAGCTGCTGCATAGCAGCTTTCCATGGTTCAAAAGCATTGGCTTGTTTTAGACTATCCAAACATATTTTTGAATAAGTGCCTTCAACCGCAACTTCACTGGCAAGTTGATGAGCACTTTGTTGAATATTGTCAGATGCCATCGCCACTGCTCCAGCCAATACTCCATATATCAGTTTTCTGGCTGTCATATCATCCATACCTAAATTTGCCAGATTCTCGCTAAGATTGGCATAAAAATCTAAAAATGATGCGTAGACACAGCCGACAACAGAACCTGCATCAAAATCTGATTCCTGCTGTAATACTATGCTTTTACCGCAATAATCCATTAATATTTCCACTGCCTGATGCTTAGGGTACAACAGCGAAGGGCTGGCGCAAACCGCCGCCGCACTTATTGGCATACAGCGAATAACGTCAGTATCAGGGTTAATTAGCGCTTTTATTCGGGCAATATCCAAACCTGCAATATAGGAAATAATTACATGATGATTTTCAAATTGCAGCACCGATAATGCCTCTTCAACTTGCTGTGGCCTCACCGCCAAACCAATAATAGTTGCTTGTTTTAAAATATCATTAACTTCGGTAATTTCACATTGGCACTGCTCGGCAAGCACTTCTGCCCTGGCTTTAGAACGCGGCGTTAATAATATTTTTCCTGTAAAACCGCCACGACGCAGACCCCGAATCATAAAGTCGGTTAAATGACCTGCGCCAATAAAACCAATCG
Source organism: Pseudomonadales bacterium (assembly GCA_965204215.1). GTDB lineage: Bacteria > Pseudomonadota > Gammaproteobacteria > Pseudomonadales > GM7GCV1 > CBDBDZ01. The sequence continues at coordinate 57,133 of CBDBDZ010000014.1, forward strand.
TTTGACTATTTTCTTGTATCATATATATTTATTGAAACGATTTAAAATAAACAGTGACAACAAAAACGACCCTGTTGTTATTATCGTAGAAAATTTGTGGGCAAGTCTAACTGAAATAAGCGCCTTCTGTCCAAAGGATTTATTTAATTTATTGACTTTAAGTAGATTCATTTAAAGGGCTCAACTAAACCCAAATTATGCATTAGCAATCTATTACACATAATAATGACTTCAAAAACAGGCGCTTGCTCGAAAAATAATACTCACCATAGGGTGACTATGCCTGCGTTTATTGTTCTTACGCGAGCGCCTGTTTTTATTGCCATTTTTGTGTTCATTACGAAATCTAATGCATAATCTGGGTTAAAATGCAGCAACCAATGGGCGTATTACCTTTCTACAATACTACTTTCATTCAATTCGCCAAAGATTCGTAACTCATGACTCAAACTGTAACGCACTCGCCTATTATTTTGGTTGACGGGTCTTCCTACCTGTTTCGCGCATACTTTGCTCTCCCTGATTTACGTACCAAGGACAATTTCCCCACTGGAGCTATAAGCGGTGTATCCAACATGTTGGCAAAATTAAGCAAAAGCTACCCAGACAGCCCCATTGTTGTTGTATTTGATGCCAAAGGCAAAACCTTTCGCGATGAATTATACGAGCAATACAAAGACCATCGCCCACCCATGCCAGATGATTTACGCCAACAAATAGTACCCATTCACCAAATGGTGAAGCTTTTGGGTTATCCATTTATTATGGAATCTGGTGTTGAAGCCGATGACGTTATTGGCACTTTAGCCATTAAAGCTGCAAAAGCTAGCCGAGACGTTATTATTGCCACTGGTGACAAAGATATGGCACAACTGGTTAATCAGCATATTACATTGTTTAACCCCATGAATGATGTCTTCCTTAATCGCGATGGTGTTATTGAAAAGTTTGGTGTGCCGCCAGAGCAAATTATTGATTACCTGGCTATTATTGGCGATAAAGTTGACAACATTCCTGGAATTCCTGGCGTTGGTGAAAAAAGTGCTGTGCCTATTTTAAATGCCTTGCCAACCATTGAAGCCCTATATGCTGACTTGGAAGCTATTCGTGAACTGGATTTTCGCGGCGCCAAGAAAATGCCTGAAAAAATAGCCGAGCATAAAGAAACCGCTTTGCTTTCTAAACAACTTGCAACCATTAAACTCGATGTCAATTTAATCGAAGATGTATTGACTATTACCAATACAGCGGCAGATAAAGAACAACTGCGCAATTTTTATCAACGCTATGAGATGAACCGGCAATTAAACCAACTGGATAAAGCCAACAATAGCGATACCACCAATAAGCCTGATATTGAAATTCAACCTCTTACCGAAATTAACTACGAATGCATACTGACTCTTGAGCGCTGGCACTACTGGCTGGACAAACTTAAACAAGCCAACATTTTTGCTTTTGATACTGAAACCACCAGCCTTAATCCGATAGAAGCTGAAATTGTAGGCTTTTCCATAGCTGTAACTGCGGGCAGCGCCGCCTATGTGCCTGTTGCCCATCAATACCTGGGTGCGCCGGTACAACTTGATAGAGCGCAAATTTTAAATGATATAAAACCTCTACTTGAAGATGAATCCAAAGCCATTATTGGGCAAAACCTCAAATACGATGCAAGTGTATTGAGCAAATACAAAATTGGTATCAAAGGTTTAGTATATGACACTATGCTGGAGTCTTACCTGTTAAATGCCGTAGGTTCAAAACACGATATGAATACACTGGCACAGAAATACTTAAACCACAGCTGTGTATCATTTGAAACCATCGCAGGCAAGGGATCAGGTCAGCTGACTTTTGATCAAATTGACCTGGAACAAGCCAGCCACTACGCCGCAGAAGATGCCGATATTTGCCTGCGTCTGCACCAATACTTCTGGCAGCAATTTAGCGAACCCTTAAAAGAGCTATATCAAAACATTGAATGGCCGACAGCTGCAGTACTTACTCAAATGGAAATGTCTGGCACCCTCGTTGATGCGGCAATGTTAACTACTCAAAGCGTTGCACTTGGCTCTGAAATTGAGCAAATCCAGACTGAAATTTATGCGTTATCTGGTACGGAATTTAATATTTCCTCACCCCAACAATTGCAAAAAATAATGTATGAAGATATGCAATTACCATCGAAGAAAAAAACACCCAGAGGACAACCTTCTACAGCGGAGGATGCACTGCAAGAACTGGCTGAATCCTACGAATTTCCCAGACTCATTCTGCATTATCGCAGCTTGACAAAACTTAAATCGACCTATACTGACAAGCTGCCAAAAATGATTTCGCCCATTACAGGACGTATTCATACCTCTTATCATCAAGCCGTTACCGCTACAGGTCGTTTGTCTTCATCTGACCCTAATCTGCAAAATATTCCCATTCGCTCTGAACAAGGAAAACAAATTCGCAGCGCTTTCATTGCGCCCAGTGGCTACAGTGTGGTTGCGGCAGATTACTCTCAAATTGAACTGCGTATTATGGCGCACTTATCTGGCGATGCCTCCTTGCAACATGCCTTTGCAAACAATATGGATGTTCACAACGCCACCGCTGCTGAAGTCTTTGATTGCAGCATTAATGAGGTTACCAGTGACCAGCGCCGCAGCGCCAAAGCCATTAACTTTGGGTTAATGTATGGCATGTCTGCTTTTGGCCTTGCCAAACAATTAGGCGAAGGGCGAAAACAGGCACAAGCTTATATTGACCGTTACTTTGAGCGCTACCCTGGCGTTAAACAATTTATGAACCAGATTCGCAGCGACGCCAAAGAAAATGGTTACGTTGAAACTCTGTTTGGCAGACGTTTACCCCTGCCATATATTAACAGCAGCAACCCTATGCAACGTCAGGGGGCAGAACGCGCCGCCATCAATGCGCCGATGCAAGGCACGGCGGCAGATATTATTAAATTGGCAATGATCAGTATTCAAAACTGGCTTGTAAGTGAACACACACTTACTAAATTAACCATGCAGGTTCACGATGAATTAGTTTTTGAAGTACCCAACACTGAATTGGAAAGTGTTATGCAAGGCATTAAACAACGGATGGAAACAATAGCCAGCAATCGCTTGTCCGTACCCCTGGTTGTCGATATCAATTCAGGAACCAACTGGAACAAGGCACACTGATGGGCACCTTGCTTAACGCTGTTATTATTGCTGATTTACACATCAGTAATCATACTCCTACCTTAACCCAGCGCTTTCAACAATTGCTGGAAGTCTTGCCCGGTCGCTGTCAACAACTGTATATTTTAGGTGACCTGGTCGATTTTTGGCCGGGCGATGATATTAAAGACCATTGCAGTAACACCATCAGAAACGCTTTAAAACAACTGACAAACGCTGGAGTAGAAGCTTTTATTCAAAAAGGTAATCGTGATTTTCTATTTGGTAAACGCTTTACAGAGCATTGCAATATTCAATTACTGCCTGACTATCATGTTACCAATTTTGGCAACTCGCACTGCGAATCGGTACTAATGATGCACGGAGACCTACTCTGTACTGATGATATCAACTATCAAAAATTCAGGCGAATTATGCATACTGGCTGGTTAAAGCCATTTTGGTACGCGTTGCCACTGGCTGTCAGGCATCGCATTATTGGCAAAGTTCAGCAAACCAGCCGTGTGCAAACCAGGCAAAAGAATCAAAAGATAATGGATGTTAACCCTCAAGCCGTTGTTGATACACTACAACACTATCAACTAAATACTCTCATTCACGGTCATACCCACAAACCACAAGTACACAGGATTGAGTCTATCAACGCTCAACGCATGGTACTTGGTGACTGGACAGATAATTATTGGTGGATTGAAGTATCACCGAATGCCATTCATTTATACGATGCCCCCATTGACACACCTTTTGAAATTAAGCATTTAAATAGCACAAGAAATAACAATGGAAAATAAAGACAGCCTGCTATGGCACGATTACGAAACCACTGGTACAAACCCTCAACGCGATAGAATCAGCCAATTTGCCGCCATTCGCACCGATGCGAATCTCAATATTATCGACGAGCCTATCAATCTTTTTTGCCAACCTGCATTGGATACGCTGCCTTCGCCAGATGCCGTATTGGTTACGGGTATTACTCCACAACAAGCGCTGCAGCAAGGCCTTCCTGAATATCAATTTATTGCCCACGTTCACAAACAGTTTATACAACCCAAAACCTGTGGTGTGGGATATAACAACATAAGGTTTGATGATGAATTCAGTCGCTATGCTCTGTACCGAAATTTTTACGACGCTTATGAGCGCGAATGGAACCATGGCAATTCCAGGTGGGATATTATTGACATGGTCCGACTTGTCTACGCCTTACGCCCCGACACATTAAACTGGCCAGAAGCAACAACTGATGTTAGCTATTTTGTCCCCAGTTTTAAATTAGAAAATTTAAGCATTACTAATAATTTAACCCATGATAATGCACATGATGCATTATCCGATGTCAATGCTACCATAGAATTAGCAAAATTAATTAAACAGCGCGAACCTAAATTATACGACTATTGCTGGCAATTGCGACGCAAACAAAAGGTGTTGGAACTTACCAATATCCGCAGCCTTAAACCATTACTTCATATCTCCAGCAAGTTTTCATCAAAGCAGGCCTGCGCCTCTATTGTGTTACCTTTTATGGCTCATCCTGTAAACACCAATGCCATCGTAACCATAGACCTTGCTGCGCCCGTTGAAACTGATTCAAGCCCTGAACAATTACAACAGCGTCTATATTCTTCTAATGAGCAATTGGAAAAACAAGGTTTAACTCGCCTACCCATAAAAATTATTCACACCAACCGCAGCCCTATAGTGGCAACAACCAGGTTGGTCGATGATGATGTGCAAACTCGTATGCGCTTATCTCGCGACACATGGCAACAACACTACGCTCAATGGCTCGAAGGCGATAAGCTAATTAAATTTAAAACCGCCCTTCAACAAATTTTAGAAAAGCCATTTGAAAGTGAAAGCTCCGACCCCGAACATCTTTTATACGATGGGTTTTTAAGTAACAACGACAAACGTCTGTGCCAGCAAATCGTAAAAGGTAATGGCAATGAGCTTCGCGATAGACGCTTTGTGTTTGAAGCCTCAAAGTTAAACGAATTACTCTGGCGCTATCGCGCTCGTAATTTTCCGCAGAGTTTATCAGCACAGGAACAGCAAGAATGGCAAAACTACCGCAAATTGCGTTTGACTGACGCTTCTGGCGGCGCTAGTTTAACCATTGAACAATACCGTCAAAGACTTAACGAATTACATATAGAATTACGTCAGTGCAATCAAACCAATTCCAGGCAATCGGCCATTTTACAATCATTAGAACAATGGGGCGATGAGTTGCTCGCTAGCTGACATTTCCGCATTGGTTAATTCCTTTGGTCTAATTATTAGAGGTTGCAAATCTATCGATAACGCTCCTTATCGCGCTATGGTACTTATTGGCAGCGCAGGTGGTAGTGCATGGACTACTATCAAACAATCACCAGAATACAACGACGGTAAAGCAGACCCCATCGACCGCTGGGCAATGCGAACTGGAACCCATATAGCTAAACAACTCAGCGCTAAAGCCATCTTTCCCTTTCAAGGTCCGCCCTACCACCCTTTTTTAACCTGGGCAGAATCGGTAGATGAAGTATACCCATCCAAACTGGGCATGTTTATTCACCGTGACTATGGGCTATGGCACGCTTATCGCTTTGCATTATTGCTGCTCGATATTCCAAACGATATGTCCATTGCTAGCGAAAAACCTCCGTCCCCCTGCGAAAGTTGCCAAGGCTTACCTTGCCTAAACAGCTGTCCAGTAAACGCCTTCAGCTTCGAAAATGGCAAAGCCAATTATGACGTTGCTACATGTGTCAATCACTTACACGACTCAAATGCTGATTGCCACCAACAAGGCTGCCTGGCTAGAAATGCCTGCCCTGTTGGTATTAACTATCGCAATCCAACAGAATTACAACAATTCCATATGCAAGCTTTTTACCAAAATCAACGAAACAACCAAAATGATTAAAGACCTACTGTTTCAAACTTATGAATTGTTACCACTCTCTCTCTTTAAGTTCTATATTCAGTTGTCCCAGCAACCCCGCAGAGCGGTGTTTTTCACTTTTTTGGTAGTCGGGGTTCATTATCATCTCTAACATGGCTTTACGACTAGGGTAGCGCACTAAAATAGCTTGATCCCAAAGCTCGTCGATTTCACCCAGCATTAGCCGATTAATCCGCCCACTAAAAACGCCATCACCACCAACATTCTTGACGTGTTGTTGTGTTTCTTTGGCATAAATTTGATAAGCCTGCTTGCCAGTTAATGTCGTTTCTCTACCGTCTTCATATTCTGCTTTGTCTTTAAATTTAAGTAAATTGAGCATAATGATAGGTGTATCTATATCGCCTTCTGTAAAGCCTTGCATTTGCTCTTGATTGGGTTTGGTGTGGTTAATAACTTGCATAATTCTACTTTAGATTATTAATTCGGCATGAAAATACTGAACAAAGATGTGACACAAGGAAGTACCACCGACGAGCGGAGACTCGGTCGCGAACCCTTGAAATACGCAGGAGCGATATTTTTATTGCGTTAATATTGAGAAATAAGACCCCATTTTAATGTTTTAGCCATAATGTTGCAATACCTCCTGTTTAAAACAGCCATTTCAAACCAATGCCTGCGCCAAAGCGATTGTCGTAGCTTGCGCTAATAGTATATGTCTGCTATATGCATATCAGGCATGCGATTTTTATACAAAATCCAGCGCTCCTTGAACAAACCTTTGACAATGGATGGAATGAGCGGTGACCACATGACTGGTAATGGCACCATATACCCCCTGCTGTTCCTGTAAGCCTGTATGCGAGTGATACCAATAGGTTCCTGAATGTTTGAGAGGAAAAGTAAAAGTATAGGTCGTTCCGGTTAATATAGGTGGTGTCGTTAGGTAGGAAACGCCATCCTGAAGATTAGGTAGTAACAAACCATGCCAATGTACGGATGTCTCTGTCGTCAATTGGTTATGCACATGAATCACAGCGACATCACCTTCTGTAAAGTTTAATACAGGTGCTGGAATTTGGTGGTTTACTGCTAGCGCCTGTCTGCGTTTGCCAGTAACGTTAACCGTGGTCTCATCAATCACCAAATGATAAGTAACCGTGTTGGTAGACTGTGGCAAAACCTGAGGCGATACTGATAATAAGCAACTCACCAGTAAGAGGTTGAATAAAACACTCAATATTGAAATGCGATACATCACACTATTATAATAAAATTGGTTTACATTAGCACGATTGACTTGCTACCTGTTTAAACAAGGAAACAACATAATTGGCTAAAGGCGTTACCAGTGTCTCTGGGCGAATCAGTAATGCGCTTTCCCAGCGAATGGACAAAGGCATATCAATTTCTCGTAACGCTCCTGCTGCAATTTCATTTTTGAATATAGCTCTTGGTGCTGCACAAATAGTATCTGTTGCCAGAACCAGCTTTTTAAGAAGGTTGTAGTTATCGGATACCAATTTTATGGTTTCCACTATGGAATGAATTTGAGAGAGTTTTACATTACCCCGCACTTTGGGTGCAATCCACGGGTATTGAGTTGCCTCATCAAAATTATCATTTCTAAACAGCGGATGACTGGTTCTGGCAATTGCAATAATGTCATCTTCAATCATTGGTAGTACTACAATATCCTTTTGTTGCCAAGCTCCAGTTTCAAAGGGCCCAACGATAATATCCAACTCTGAATTTGCAAACATTCGCAGCAAGGTTTCATCATCCTCAGTCATTACCGAAATTCGGGTTTTTCCAGTATTCTCAATAAAATCAACCAGCACCGTTGGCAATATAATTTGTTCAATAATGGGACCTACTCCCAGATTCAACTGGCCTTGTTCCAGGTGGTTCATCAAATCAATGTGTCTTTCAATTTCCGAGAATTGTTGAAGTAGCGGCGGTGCTTTCGAGAGAATGTATTTTGCCGTATCGGTTGGCATCAGCCCTTTAGGGTATCGGTAAAATAATTGGGCGTTTAATTGATGTTCAAGTCTTGCCAGTTTTTTACTGAGCGTGGGTTGTGACATATATAGGTCTTGACAAGATTGTGACAAGCTGCCAGTACGACTGATGCTTTGAATCAATTTGATTTCGGATATTTCCACTGTTAAATTATTTGAATGTATAAAAGCTATTCTAAAATTTTAGCATATATATAAAATCTATTCATTTCCTTTATTCGCTACTTATTGTTAAAGTCTGCCAGTAATGTGAGAGAAACCATGACAACCATCAAAATTTGGGGTGCTGAAACCCCTGATGTCTTGTATTGATTGGGCGGCGTTTTGTGATATTGATATACCTAATGCCATACAATCATACCGCCAACGAATTACAACCCGCCCTGCTTATCAAAAAGCTATGCAAGTTAACCATAATATTATTTGAGAACAAGTCATGAATTGTGCAAAAACCGGCCCATTGTGTGGTGTCAAAGTGCTGGATTTAACCTCCATGGTTTCAGGTCCAGTAGCGGCAATGATGCTGGCAGACCAGGGTGCAGAAGTGATCAAGGTTGAACCGCTCCACGGCGAGCAAATGCGTCATATTGGTCCAGCTCACAATGATGTAACGGCTGGATTTTTCTCATGCAATCGGGGCAAAAAGTCAATTGCACTGGATTTGAAATCCGATGAAGGCAAAGCGATATTATTGAAACTCACCGAGCAGACGGATGTGTTTTTACAGAATTTTCGCCCTGGAGCCATCGACCGTATGGGCTTTTCGGAAGCAACACTTAGAGCCAGAAATAGCAAATTAATTTATGTATCTATAAGTGGTTTTGGCGATAAAGGCCCCTACGCCGACAAGCGTGTTTACGACCCTGTAATACAGGCACTATCCTGTGCTACTGATATTCAGGAAGACAGGGCAGCGGGGCGACCGCAAATGTTTCGCATTATTATCGCTGACAAGGTAACATCACTTAATGCAGCGCAGGCTATTTCATCAGCACTCTACGTGCGCGAAAAAACTGGTGAGGGGCAACACGTTCGCCTGTCAATGCTCGATGCCATGTTAGCTTTTTTCTGGCCAGAGGCGATGGCGGGCCTGACCTATGCCGAAAACGAATTTGATGCTAAAAAATTTCAGGGAACGATGGATTTAATTTATGAAACTCAGGACAGTTATATCACCGCAGGAGCCGTGTCCGATTCAGAGTGGGCGGGAATGTGCAGAGCGCTAAAGCGCGAAGATTTAATTGACGACGAACGCTTTAAAACCACAGCTAGCCGGTTTGTTAATGCAACCGAGCGCAAGCAAATCACGGCGGATGAAATCAAAAAATGGGAGAGCAAGGAAGTCCTTGGGCGGTTAAGTGAAGAAGAAGTGCCCTGCGCGCCTTTGCTCAATCGAATGGAATTGATGCAACACGAGCAAATCATCGCAAATAATTCTATTGAAAAACATGAGTTTGAAGGCTTTGGCGAAATACGTCAGGCACGCCCTGCTGCGCGGTTTGAAAAAACGCCCAGCTCCATATCGGCTCCAGCCCCCAAATTAGGTGAACAGGGCAAAGAGATACTAAGCTCGCTAGGCTATAGTGATGTAATGATAGAAGCCTTAATCGCCAATAAAAAACTGCAAATTGCAGAATAATACTGCGTTTACACCCCCCACAATATCAAACAGGTAAATCATCAATGAAAAAAGTATGTATTGAGGGTCGCAACAATATTATTGCTATTCAGCGTGGGGCCAATGAGACCAGCGCAATTTTTGCAGATTTTGCCCTGGTACACCCACATAATTTCGGTTTATAAGTTAAACAATTGGGTATTACCCCCTTTGGCCACCAAATTATCTGTTTTGGTTTTCTCGAAGAAAAATTTGAATAAGTAGGCAAACCAGCAGGTTAAGGTGTTCACACTCCATATTTCTGTCAGTTCAATAACAGGAATAATTGGACCGTCTCGATACGCTAAAATATTTTTAACTTCGATATTACGGGTACTATTAGAAGTACCGCAAACAGCTTCTATGCTGCTGTCTTTTAACAATTCCTCTTGGGGGGTTTTCACTATTTCCAGTTGGTTAAGATTAAGCGAGAGTGATTTGAAAACTGCAATATCCACATCAACATTTACTACAACATGACATCCACAACTTAGTGCTGCCAGTATTTGGAGTTGCTTTTGTTCCAGCGAATCATTCGAGTCGATTAAACAAAATACTTTATTTTTTGGGTAAAGCGATAATGTATTCAACTCTCCTGTAGCGCCTGGCATGGTTATTGACGGTTTAATAAGTGTTTCAACTATATTGGCAAATAACTTTGCGTAGCTCAACAATTCAACAACCTCTTGTGTTTTGACGTTGGGTTGTATAAAACTGAGTAAATAATGAGGACCTCCCGCTTTGGGTCCTGTTCCCGACAAGCCACGCCCTCCAAAAGGGTTAACCCCAACAACTGCACCTATAATATTGCGATTGATGTAAGTATTACCAACTTGCGTGCGTTGATAAATATAGTCGGCAACGGCTTGTATGCGACTGTGTACACCTAATGTTAAGCCATAACCACTGTTATTAATTTGCTCAATGACCTGATCAAGCTGATGTGAAGCAAAGCGAATAACATGCAAAACCGGACCAAAAACCTCCTTTTCTAATTGCTCTAAATGCTTAATTTCATAAACTTGAGGCGTGATATAATAATCTCTTTTTGTTGCCGAATCATTTAAGTTTGCGCTGGCTAATAACGTGGAATCCTGAACGCGCCTTTGCATATAATGCTGCAATGTTTGATACGCCTCTAAATCAATAACTGGTCCTACATCCGTACTCAAATGACAAGGATCACCCACCTCTAAAGTCTGCATTGACCCTTGCAACATGTCTAATACTGTATCTGCAATATCCTGTTGCAAAAATAAAACTCTAAGCGCAGAACAGCGCTGCCCTGCACTTTGAAACGCGGAAGCAATAATATCGTCAACTAACTGCTCTGGCAATGCAGTGGAATCAGCTATCATACAATTGATACCTCCCGTTTCAGCAATTAAAGTTACTGGGGTTTGATGTTGAGCTAATTGCTGGTTGATTGCTTTCGCTGTTTCTGTCGAACCTGTAAAAACAACGCCTGAGAGCCGATTATCTGCCATAATGTGTCCACCAATTTTAGCACCATCGCCAAGCAGCAATTGCAATATTTCCCTGGGTACCCCTGCATTGTAAAAATGCTGTAGTGCTGCTTTTGCAACCCTTGGTGTCTGCTCTGCAGGTTTAGCAATAACACTGTTCCCTGTCACCAGGGCTGCGGTAATTTGACCAATAAAAATTGCCAGCGGAAAATTCCACGGACTGATACATAAAAACACGCCTTTGGGTTTTAATTCAACGCCTGCAAAGAGCTGCTCGGCTTGCAGGGCATAGTAGCGACAAAAATCCACTGCCTCCCTGACCTCAGATAATCCGTCTGCCAGGGTACGTCTTGCTTCAAAGGTGATTATTGACATCAACTGCTGAGTGTTTGCTTCCAGATTATCGGCAGCTTTTCTTAAGATATCGGCTCGTTGTGATACAGGCAATTCCCCCCAATATTCTTGAGCCTTACTGGCAATATCCATTGCATTGTCTATAGTTTTATCGCTTACATCTTGTGGTGGCTTTTGTCGTGATAATTGCGCCATTTCACTTTCCATTATATTTAATAAGCTCCTGGTTTGATCGGAACAATCCAGATTAATGCCTTTAGCGTTAAAACGCTTTTCACCTATATGGTGAAAGATGTTATCGGGCACAGGTATTTGAAGATGTCGCAATGCTTTCGTTGATTGTACCTCCGCGCGAATGTCTTGAATGAGTTGGTCAACGGGTACTTGATTATCTAAAAACCGATTAACGAATGAACTGTTTGCTCCGTTTTCCAACAACCTTCTAACAAGATAGGGCAACAAATCTTTATGATTGCCAATAGGCGCATAAACTCTAACTGGAATGTCACGTTGAGGATTTTGTCGACGAATTTGTTGGTACAACACATGCCCCATGCCATGTAAGCGTTGAAACTCATACTCGTCTTCCTGTAGCCTGGTCAAAATGTAAGCAGCAGTATAGGCATTGTGCGTAGCAAACTGTGGAAAAATGGCATTGGGTTTTGATAGTAAAATATTAACACAATGGTGATAGCTTGCATCAGTATTAGCTTTGCGAGTAAATACGGGGTAATCTCTAAAACCTTGTTCTTGTGCATGTTTGATTTCTGCATCCCAATACGCACCTTTAACCAGGCGCACCATAAGTTTACGTTGTGTCTCTTCTGCTAATTGAATCAACCACCCGGCAACCATAGGCGCCCGCTTTTGGTAGGCTTGCAACACAAAACCTAAACCCTGCCAACTGACAAGCTCGGGCTCTCTGGCAAGTTTTTCAAAAATATCTAATGATAAATCAAGCCTTGCGGCTTCTTCAGCATCTATGCTTAAGCCAATATTGTACTGCTTTGCAACCAAACATAAGGATTTAATCCGCGGATATAAATGTCGCATAGCCTGTATTTTATGTGAATATTCATAACGTGAATAAAGCGCAGACAGTTTAACCGATATACTGTTAGCACTGTAAATGTCCTGTTTTATTAGCTGTTGTGATTGAGAGTCATCACTCAAGAAATGAATACCCGATATGGCTTTTAAATAGGATTGATAATAACGCTTTGCATCCTCTTCTGTGCGCGCACCCTCTCCTAACATATCAAACGAAAAACGCGTTCCTTTTGGGTTATCTTTAATACCGCGCTCTAAACCTTCGCCAATGGTTGTGCCAAGTACGTATTGCCCTCCCATAATGCGCATAGCTTGTAATACAGCTGCCCGAATCACTGGTTCGCCAAGTGTTGCTGACAATTTTTTTACCCAACCGGCTGTTTTACCTGTAATTTCAAGGTCAAGTTTAACTATATTACCCGTTAACATTAACCCCCAGGTCGAAGCATTGACAAATAATGATTCCGACTTACCTTGGTGCATTGCCCAATTTCCTGATTGAATTTTTTCCGCTATCAGCCTGTCCGCTGTTTGACTATCGGGTACTCGAAGCAGGGCCTCTGCCAAACACATTAATGCGACACCTTCCTGGTTAGATAGACCAAATTCTTGCAAAAAAGCATCCAAAGTTCCTTTGTTATGTTTGTTTTGCCTGCAGGCAATAACCAGGTTTTTTGCAAGGTTTAATGCGTTTTGTTTTTGTGCTTCGGTATCTTTATCGTCTTTTAATATTTGGGAAACTGCTGCATACTCATCAAGGTGAGTCTTATTAATTATTTCCTGTCTTAACGCATTTAAACTCATTTAACCCAAATTATGCATTAGAAATTGTAGCGAAAGCGGAACAAAAAGCTCGCACAAGGAAAATTAGTTAGATAATTCTGGCTTCATAGCAGGAAATAACAACACATCACGTATTGAGGTGCTATCTGTTAGTAACATTACCAATCTGTCAATGCCGATACCTTCACCTGCTGTAGGAGGAAGAGCATATTCCAAAGCTCTGATATAGTCGTAGTCATAGTGCATTGCCTCGTCGTCTCCTGCATCTTTTTGAACGACTTGTTGTCTGAAACGATCAGCCTGGTCACTAGCATCATTTAACTCTGAAAAACCATTAGCTATTTCGCGCCCCGCTACAAAAAATTCAAAACGCTCTGTTATATCTGGTTGAGATGCATTACATCTGGAAAGTGGTGAAACTTCTGTAGGATAATCAACAATAAAAGTTGGTTGAATTAATTGATGTTCTGCTGTTTTTTCAAATAATTCAATTTGTAATTTGCCAATTCCCCAAGAGGGTTGCCAAAACATATTATGACGCTCTAATTCATTGCGCATTAACACTACATCTGCAATTTGTTCTGCGGTCAAATGCGTATTGTAACGCAAAATGGCATCCATCACGCTTAAACGCTTAAACGGCGCTGTAAAATCAATAATTTGTTGATTGTAGGTTAACTGTGTTGAACCTTTGACCAATTTACAAAGTTGTTGCATTAAATCCTCGGTCAACTGCATAAAAGCATTATAATCTGAATAAGCTTGGTAAAATTCCAACATGGTAAATTCAGGGTTGTGCCTTGTTGACAACCCCTCATTACGAAAGTTGCGATTAATTTCATACACTCTCTCGAACCCACCAACAACTAATCGTTTTAAGTAAAGTTCTGGCGCTATCCGCAAATACATGGGTTGATCCAGTGCATTATGATGCGTGGTAAAAGGTTTGGCACTAGCACCTCCAGGTATGCTTTGTAACATGGGCGTTTCCACTTCAAGGTAGTCACGTTGATTAAAATAGTCGCGGATAAACTGAATAATTTTGCTACGCGTGATAAACACTTTCCGACTTTCGTCATTGACAATTAGATCAACATAGCGTTGACGGTAGCGAATTTCTGTATCGGTAAGTCCTGCGTATTTTTCTGGAAGTGGTCTTAGCGCTTTGTTAAGCATGGTATGTTGTTGTATGTTAACATATAAATCTCCCTTTCCTGAGCGATGTAAGTAACCACTTACTCCTACTATATCTCCTATGTCCCAAAGACCCCATTGTTCTTTTATGACTTGTTGTGTGGTTTTATCGGCATAGAGTTGAATGCGCCCGCTTCTATCCTGTAATACCATAAAAGGCCCGCGTTTAGCCATAATTCTACCGGCAACCGATACTTCTATGTTGGCAATTTCCAATGTAGCCTTATCATGTTCTGCATAATCTTGTTGTAATTGTTGTGCTAAATGACTGCGCTCAAAACTATGGGGGAAACTGATACCTTTATCGCTAATAGCCTGGCGTTTTTGCTTGCGCTCTTCAATAAGTTGATTGGTTTCGTCTGTCATTGGTTTAAGTTGATAAATGTAAAATTACAGGCCTGATTTTAAAGAGGCTTCAATAAAGGGTTTTAAGTCGCCATCCAGCACAGCTTGAGTATTGCGGTTTTCATGTCCCGTCCGCAGGTCTTTGATTCGCGAATCATCAAGCACATAAGAACGTATTTGGCTACCCCAACCTATGTCGGCTTTAGCGTCTTCAAGTTGTTGCTGTTCCTGATTGCGTTTTTGTATTTCCATTTCATACAGTTTTGCCTTTAATGCCTTCCACGCTTCTTCTTTGTTTTGATGTTGTGAACGACCACTTTGGCTTTGTGTAACTATACCTGTAGGAAGGTGGGTAAGCCTTACGGCAGAATCCGTTTTATTGACGTGTTGCCCCCCTGCACCGCTGGATCGGTAAGTGTCCACTCTTACATCTGATGAATCGATATCCACCTCTATATCATCATCAATTTCTGGCGATACAAAAACTGATGCGAACGATGTGTGACGACGGTTGCCTGAGTCAAACGGCGACTTTCTAACCAGGCGGTGAACTCCTGTTTCGGTACGCAACCAACCAAAAGCGTAGTCGCCCATTATATGAATAGTTGCGCCTTTAATACCAGCAACATCGCCAGGAGTTTTGTCGATAACCTCTGCTTTAAAACCTTCGTTATCACACCAACGCAGGTACATTCTAAGCAGCATCTCAGCCCAGTCCTGTGCTTCTGTTCCTCCTGAACCTGATTGAATATCAAGGTAGGCATTATTCGCATCTGTTATCCCTGAAAACATACGGTGAAATTCCAGTTTTTCTAAAACGAATGTCAGGTTTTCTATTTCTTGTTCAATATCAGCCAAGGAGCCTACATCATTATCATTGATAATAATGGTTAATAATTCTTCACTATCACTTAGACCAATATCCAGCGTATCTATCGAATTTACTACCAACTCTAACGCTACACGTTCTTTACCCAGTGCTTGGGCTCGTTCTGGTTGATTCCAAACATCGGAATCGCCAAGCAGTAAGGATACTTCTTGAAGCTGCTCTTTTTTATCTGCATAATTCATATAGTTGCGCAAAATATCAGTGCGCTCACGCAAATTTTGAATGCGTTGTTTAATTGGACTACTTTCCATGCTATTTACGCCAAAACATAGGAACAAATAAAACCAATAATGTAAACAGTTCCAGCCTGCCTAATAACATACCAAAACAAAGTAACCATTTGGCAAATACTGATGCACTATCATAATTTAATGCAAACTCACCCAATGCAGGGCCTAAGTTGGCTAAACTGGAACTGGTCGCTGACCATGCGGTGAGAAAATCCAGGCCTGTTACCATTAGGAGAATACTAATCGTACAAAATACTGCTATGTAAACACCCAAAAACGCCCAGACACTATCAATGACCGTATCATCAATTAATTGGTTGTTAACCTTAATAGGGAAAACAGCATGGGGATGAATCATTAAACGCATTTGTCTGATAGACTGTTTAAACAGAATTAACAATCGAATAACTTTTATACCTCCGCCTGTTGAACCGGCACAAGCACCAATAATGGCTACCATAATTAGCAATATAGGAATAAAACCCGGCCAGTTGCTAAAATTGGTATTGGTAAAGCCTGTAGTTGTTACTATTGATATGGTCTGAAAAACACCTTGAATTAGCGTTGTACCAAGTACTGTGTTATGACCTTGTTGCATTTGCAAACCTGATACCACTAACAAAATAGCAGCAATCAGTAGCAAAAAATAGGTTCGCGCTTCCAGATCATCAAAATAATGACCCATGCTTTTGCGTATAAAACTGTAAAAATGCAGTGCATAGTTTAGCCCTGACAACAGCATAAAGATAGCCGCTATCAATAATATGAGCGGTTTGTCATTGAAATAACCCATACTACTATCGTGTGTAGAAAATCCACCAATAGCAACTGTGCTAAAGCTATGGCTTATGGCATCAAACAGGTTCATCCCTGCAGCCCAGTAAGCAAGCATACAAGCGAGTGTTAAAACCGAGTAAACCATAAATAGTGCTTTTGCTGTTTCAGCAATTCGCGGTGTGAGTTTGGAATCTTTACCTGGCCCTGGTGCTTCAGTTCGATACAACTGCATTCCTCCAATACCTAATAAAGGTAACACCGCTACAGCAATAACAATAATTCCAATACCTCCAAGCCATTGTAATTGCTGACGATAAAATAAAAGCGATTTAGGTAAATTGTCCAGGCCGCTGAGTACTGTTGCACCCGTGGTTGTCAGCCCTGATACTGATTCAAACATAGCGTTGGTAAACGATATGCTATAATCTTGCTGCAACAGAAAAGGTAAGGTGCCAAACAAGCTCAACACTAACCAAAACAAAACAGTAATTATATAGCCGTCTCTTGGATACATGTCTCGTCTTTTTTGCAATTTTTTACTGCTAAAAGGTAACCACAATAATACGCCGCAAGTAAAGGTAATAAGCAATGACCAAATAAAGTGTACATGGTTCGCTTCAGCATAAATAACAGATACTGCAATGGGCAAAATGAAGGTTGCACTAAAGACAATAATCAACAACCCTAAAATTCTAAAAGTGGTGGCTGGGTGCACGTTTAGAAAAACCCCATTTCAACTTGAATTAAGCGTTCTATTTGTTTGATATTGGTTCGATCGACTGTGAACACAATGATATGGTCATTTTCTTCAATAACCGTATTACTGTGCCCTAATATTATTTCACTGTTGGCCTCATTATCTTTACTCTGGCGGACAATGGCTCCAATTCCTGCACCTTGCGGCAATTCAATATCGCGTATTCTTTTACCTACCACTTTAGAGTTGTTCTTATTACCACGCGCAATAATTTCCATTGCCTCTGCTGCATTGCGCCTGAGAGGGTAGGCATGAACCATATCTCCTTTACGAACATAGGTCAACAGCGCACTGGTTGTTATTTGTTGAGGTGATACTGCCACATCGATAACACTACCTTCCATCAACTCACCAAATGTAGGGTTGCTAATTAAAGTGATAACTTTACCTGCACCTAAGCGCTTGGCAAGCATGGATGAAATAATATTGACAGCATCGTCATTAGTTACTGCTACAAACACATCGACACTTTCTATGTTTTCTTCCAGCAGGAGCTTTTCATTGGTTCCCATGCCATTGAGTACAATGGTTTTGTTAAGTTGACCCGCCAAATATTGGCAGCGCTCTTCGTCCAGTTCAATAACTTTTAAACTGTGATTTCTTTCCAGTAATTGCGCTAATCGAAACCCAATGTTTCCACCCCCAATAATTAGAATGCGTTTATAGGGTTTGTCAATACTTGCCATTTCACTTATTACATCACGAGTATGTTTTGCATCAGCGAGAATAAAAACTTCATCGTTGACATGTACTACTGTATCAGCATCTGGCATAATGGCTTTACCGTCACGATACACAGCAGCAACCCGGCAGTTGACATTAGGCATATGCTCTTTTAACTCCCGCAACTCATGCCCAAGCATCGGGGCTTTGTCGGTTGCTCTAACACCTGTTAACTGTACCTTTCCCTGGGCAAAGTCAACCAATTGTAGTGCCCCTGGTTGATTGATAAGTTTTGCTATGTGTTCTGTGACCAGTTGTTCTGGTGTGATTAACACATCAACAGGAACATGGTCTTTTTGAAATAATTTTTTTCGGGTGCGCTCATTGGTATAACCCTGGGAGCGAATTCTGGCTATTTTAGTTGGTGTTTTGTACAAACTGTAAGCTATTTGACACGCCATCATATTTACATTGTCAAACTTGGTGACAGCAATTAACATATCTGCATCTTCTATTCCTGCTTGCTCCAGGGTTTCCGGGTGAGAGCCATGTCCTTCTACGGTTTTGATATCAATACGTTCATTTAAGCTGATTAAACGCTTGCTATCAATATCAACTACAGTGACGTTGTTACCTTCCGATGCCAAATATTCGGCAATATTACTACCAACCTGACCTGCCCCTAAAATAAGTATTTGCATAATTTGTGTTGTTGGCTTAATGTGTTATGAGTTATCAGTTGTTTTTATAAGGCGAGCATAATAGAAACCATCACCTTCTTTGGCGCTGGGTAAAATCTGTCTGCCAAAATTTTGCGCTATTCCACAACGACTATCAATAGGCAACTCCTTACAATTGGGGAATTGTTCAATAAATCTTTTAATTAACTGATTATTTTCTTCTGGCATAATTGAACAAGTACAATAAAGCAGTATTCCTCCTGTTTTTAGAAGTGACCAACAGTGCTTAAGCAGCTTTTCCTGTTGCCTGACAAACTGTATGATATCTGATGGGCGACGCAATGTCTTGATATCAGGATGACGACGAATAACCCCTGTTCCTGAACAGGGTGCGTCTAATAATATTCTATCGAATTGTTGGTCTGTTATGTTTAGTAAATCAGTAACTAATAAACGATAATTTTCAGTTCTTGCGCCAATTCGTTGCAAGTTTTCCTTTACTTGATTCAGCCTCTTTGCGCTAATATCAACTGCTGTCAAGTTAATAGATTCTAATTGTAAACAATGTGCTGTTTTTCCTCCTGGTGCTGCACAAGCATCCAGAACTTGTTGGTTTGGTTTTAAATCCAATAATTTTGCAGCCCATTGAGCCGAGGTATCTTGCACACTTACAACGCCTTCATTAAACCCTGGTATTTCAGTAACTGACTTAGCTTTTGTCAGTGTTAGTGCACTATCGAATGTTTCCGATAACTGATATTCGATATTTTCTTTATCAAACAACTCTGAGCTTTGTTTTCTATTAACACAACGTAGTGTTAGTTGTGGTTGATTATTATTAGCTTCTATAATCTGTTCAAAGTATTGGTGCCAGTGTTTTTGAAAACTTTCTACCATCCATTTGGCGTGGATGTATTTGAATTCTGCTTTATTTGATAATTTGTCATCTGGCGGTGTTCTGATTGCATTTCTAAGAACAGCGTTGACAAGTCCTGTTGCCCAACCCTGGTTTAATTTCTTACAGGCATCAACACTGGTTGAAATAGCGGCATGAGGTGGTGTTTTTAAATAAAATAATTGAT
Organism: Pseudomonadales bacterium; assembly: GCA_965204215.1. Lineage (GTDB taxonomy): Bacteria > Pseudomonadota > Gammaproteobacteria > Pseudomonadales > GM7GCV1 > CBDBDZ01. The sequence continues at coordinate 77,165 of CBDBDZ010000014.1, forward strand.
ACAATGCAATTAATATTAAGGCTTTAATTTCTATATTTTTTAAAGGTTTATTTAGCAATTGATTTAACATACATCCCAGTTTTGGTAAATAACGCAGCGTTCCATAGCTGAGTTGTTTTATAAAGCTTTGATCTCGAGATGAAAATTCACCAGGGGCTTTGCCACTAAATGAACCTTTATCTGCAAGGACAGGAACGATTAATTTTGCTGCGGCTATTCGTGTCTTAATTGCAGAGGATTTATTCAAAAACCTTTCCTGTTTTAAATAATTTAGCATTACCCTGAAGCAGGTCATGATAAGGCATCATTTTTTTCCCTGGTAATTGTACTTTTGTCAGTGCCAGAGCTCCTTTACCGCATTGAACCCAAACTTCATTGGAATTACATTCAATAATCATACCAATATTGGCTTTAGCATAACTATCTTTAATCATTGCCTCTCCTATTTTTAGACGAGTTCCATCAATAAAACTATAGGCGCCTGGTGCTGGATAATAAGCTCTTATTTTTCGGTGTATGTGCTCAGCTGTTAACGACCAATCAATTTTTGCCTCACTTGTTTTTATTTTTTTTGCATAACAAGCCTGTTTTTCATTTTGGGGTTGTGCTTTTACGTTAGAAATATTACGAAGTGTTTGTTTTAATGCTTTAATTGCTATTGTTTCCAGCTTTTGCTGAAGACTTAAAGTCGTATCTACTTCTGATATATCACAACTTGCTTTTAATAACATTGCACCAGTATCAAGCCCTTTATCCATTTGCATAACCGTTATACCTGTTGTACTATCTCCCGCTTCAATTGCACGGGGAATAGGTGCTGCTCCTCGCCATCTTGGCAAAAGTGATGCATGAATGTTAATACAACCCAAACGCGGTGCCATTAATACTTCTGTTGGTAGTATCTGCCCATAGGCAATAACGATCATTAAATCCAGATTAGATACCAAGGTTTTAAACCTTTCTATTTCCTCTTCTGTTTTTAATGTTAGCGGTTGATAGATGGGTAATTCATGTTTAAGTGCTAATTGTTTGACCGCGCTAACATTTACAATTTTTCCTCTTCCTGAAGGTCTGTCCGGTTGGGTATAAACAGCTTTAATATTATAACAATTATCTTTAATCAGAGCCTCAAAAATAGTTGCTGCAAAAGATGGCGTTCCTGCCAAAATAATATTGTTGGTTTGCATCAGCCTATGCGCTTCGTTGTTGTTTCTGGATTTGTTTTCGAATACGCTGACGTTTTAAAGGTGAGATATAATCAACAAACAGTTTTCCTTTTAAATGATCTATCTCATGTTGAATACAAACAGCTAATAATCCCTCTGGCTCTAGCTGCATTGCTTCTCCTGTTAATATTTTATAATTAACACGTATTTTTTTAGGTCTTTCAATATCCTCTTGAAAACCAGGGACAGATAAACACCCTTCACTATAACTATCATATTCATCATCTAACACCTCAAAACCCGGGTTAATAAAGACAAGAGGTTGATTTTGTTCTTCACTAATATCTATTACTATAATTTGATAATGAATATTAACCTGTGTTGCTGCTAAACCAATACCTTGTGCCTGATACATGGTCTCAAACATATTATCGACGATAGTTTTAAGTTTACTATCAAACACAACCACAGGTTCTGCCTTGGTACGCAACCTTGGATCGGGAAATTGTAGAATTGAATAAACAGACATGGCTTTAATTATAACGAATGTTATCAATAATTAATAACCTTTTGAAAAAGCTGTTAACAACTATGTTAATAATTTGTATAAATCTAAAAAACATAATTGAACATAAATTGATTTTAAAAGTTATACAAAGTTTTCAACTAAAAAGAGAGTACTTAACAGGCAATTATCCACAGTTTTAATGAATAAATTTGTATTGTTTTTAAAAGCAAATTATTAAATATACCCATAATTATTGTTCTTAATAATAACAATAATAATTATATTTAATAAAAAATATATATTTAAACCCCATTTACATTTAGCAATGACCGCGCGATACAGGCTAGAGTTACTAAAATTTGAACTCTATTTTTTTCAATGCGCTCTAAATAGCATAGACAGGGTGCCTAATACAATGGGCTCGTATTAATATAGTCAACAAACTTTCACAACAACTATTATGTAAGCAAGCATTTGATAATATTAGTTAAACCTGTTTTATTAACGGCTAAACAGGTTCTTGTTTAATAAATCAAATAAATGCTTTTTTATCAGTTAGAAGTTTATAGCTATATGAACTGGTTGGCTTTTTATTTTTATAAAATAAATATGAAAAATGTTGGAAATTGGTTATACTTCGACCTTATCAGCGTAAATCAATTAAAATAAATATAATTTATAATAAATGCCTCTAGAAATATCTTACAACGAAAATACAACCCAGCTTTCAGAAACACTTCAGCATAAAATTCATAACTCTTTTTTAAATTTTGGAAATAATTTAGATAAGGCAGACAATGAAAAATGGCTTAGCAAAATAAATTTGTCTGAAACAGAACAAAGCCTGGTGTTTTATTGTGAAAACTCTTATGTTTTAGATTGGGCTGAAGAGACATTGGAGCCTTCAATTAATGGCATTTTAAATGAAGTAGATTATTTAACCAACAAGAAGATCGAGTTCAAACTTAAAAATGAAATGCTGGAAATGCAAAACTTTTCAGACAAAACTAATAAACAGAATTACATGAGTGAAAAGGTTTCAGACGTTAATTATCAAAGAACAGGGACAGACTCTTCTTTTAATTCTGCGGATAATGATCTGTTAAATTTTCAGCACGAAAAGGTACTTAAACGCTCTGAATTGCAACTTCACAGTCATTTGAATTTTGATAATTTTGTAGAAGGGAGCTCGAATGAAATTGCGTATGCCGCTGCAAAACATGTTGTTGCCAATAGTAATAAAAGAACATTTAACCCTCTTTTCATTTATGGAGCTACAGCGGTAGGAAAAACGCATTTAATGTGTGCTATTGGTAATGCATTAAAGGATAAAAACAAGAATATAAAAGTTTGTTTTATTAATGCACAGCAGTTTGTTGAAGATATGGTAGCATCGTTAAATAAAAAGTCGATGAATGCTTTTAAAAACTACTATCGTTCGGCGAATGTTTTACTTGTTGATGATATTCATGTTTTTTCCAGTAAAGGACAAACCCAGGAAGAATTTTTTCATACATTTAATTTCCTTTTGGATACTGAACAACAAATGATATTTACCAGTGATAGGTATCCAAAGAAAATTAACGGTTTAGAAGAGCGACTAAAATCGAGATTTGGATCAGGATTAACCATTGAAATGTTTCCCCCTGAATTTGAAACAAGAGTTGCAATATTACAAAAAAAAGCCCAACTTTCAGGCTTTGAATTAAATTACGAAAATGCTGCCTACATAGCTCAGCATCTGAAAAGTAATGCAAGAGAACTTGAAGGGGCGATAAAGCGGATAAAAGTGTGTGCGTTGTTGCATAATAACGCAATAACATTGGATTTAATTAAAGATTCTATTGCAGATTTGGTGACCATTCATCAAAGTGATGTAAGTATATCGTTTATTTTAGAAGAAGTCGCTAGCTTTAAAAATATTACCATTGCAGAGCTCGTTTCTCAAAGAAGAATTAAACATTTGGTATATGCACGTCATTTGGCTATGTATCTTTGTAAATCGTTTACTACTAAAAGTTTACCTGAAATAGGTGAAAATTTTGGGGGTAGAGACCATACAACCGTGCTTCATGCTTATAATAAGATAAAAAAGCTGATTACCACTAGCGATGCATGTAATGAAGATATAAAATTGTTAACTCGAAAATTAACCCAATAAATAGAGACTTTTACTCTATTTAAATTCAGAGTTATTCAATAAAGTCTTGTTGAGAGCAGCGCATGAAATTTAATATAAACAGAAATCAGCTTTTACAGTCATTGCAACTGATAATGGGGGTAGTGGAACGTCGTCACACTATGCCTGTTTTATCTAATATTTTAATTACTATTGAAAAAGGATTTATTAAGTTGATGGCTTCTGATTCTGAAGTTCAAATACAGGTAGATGTTAAGTGTGAATCAGCAGAAGACGAAGGCGAAATTACGATACCTGCAAAAAAACTCTACGATATAACCCGCTCGCTACCCGAAAATGCTTTAATAAGAGTTAATTGCCAGGACAATAAAGCAGAAATACTTTCCGATGCTAGCCAGTTTGTATTAAGTACATTATCAGGTAATGAATTTCCAACGATTAAATTAACAGAACCGCATGAACTACTGCGAATTTCCGTTGCCCAGGACCAACTAAAACAACTTCTCAATAAGACCTGTTTTGCTATGGCGCAGCAAGATGTACGTTTTTATTTGAACGGTAGTTTGTTTGAAATAACGAATAACTCATTGCGTTTGGTTGCAACAGATGGCCATAGATTAGCAACATCAAAAATTGATATTGAAACATCTACAAATGAAGTATTACAAAATATTTTACCTAGAAAAGCAGTATTAGAGTTAGAAAAACTACTGGAAGATAGTCCTGGACTTATTGATATTATTTTTTCAGACAGTGTTTTTTCAATAAAAACAGACAGATACAGCTTTATTTCAAAGCTTATCGACGGAAAATTCCCGGATTATAATAAAGTTATTCCCGAAAGTAGTGACTCGGAAAGAATTATAGAATGTGATAGAGAAAAATTGAGACAGACTTTTTTAAGAGTCGCAATTTTATCAAATGAGAAATATCGCGGTTTGCGCTTTAATATAAAAGATTCAATACTAATTATTTCTGCCAGCAACCCAGAGCAAGAACAAGCGGAAGAACAGGTTAATGTTATATATAATTCGGAGGAAGAGGTGGTTGACTTAGGTTTTAATGTCAGTTATCTTTTGGACATTATCAACACAGATAATTCTGAAAAATTCATAATCAAGCTTTCTGAAAATAATAGTGCTATTATTGAACAACAATCTCAATATTGTGATTCCTTATATGTAATTATGCCTATGAGATTGTAAAAGAGTTTCTAATTAACAATGCCTTTACTGACTCATGAGATTGATCAGTTTCGGAATTTACTAAAGCAACAGCTCAGCTTCAATTCTAAATTTAATATTATCTATGGCAATAACGGAAGTGGAAAGTCATCATTGCTTGAGTCTATCTATTTATTAGGAACAGGGCGTTCATTTCGCTCTTATAAACTGGATACTGCAATTACTTACAATAATAATTTTTTCAGGGTCTTGGGTAGCACTAGCAATAATCAAAAAAACGTAGATAATATTTCAATTCAACGCAGTAGCGGAAATCAATCTAAAATACAAATAAATAATCAACCCATAAAGAACAGCTCCCTACTAGCTAAAAAATTTCCGATAATATCCATAGACATAGGAACCTTTGATTTATTAACAGGGGGACCACAAAAAAGAAGGCAGTTTATAGATTGGGGAGTGTTTCACGTGGAACATGGATATTCAACATTGCATAAGCATTACCAAAAAGCATTAAACCACAGGAATATATTATTAAAAAACCCCTCTATAGAAGGTTATGCAAACCAGCTAGTCTACTGGACTCAATTAATAGCAGATTGTGGTGAAAAAATAAATGTTGCAAGAAAACATTACTTAAATGTTTATTTAGAATTACTCAATCAACAATTAACCAATTTGGATAGTTTCATTCCCAGCATAGGAATTGACTATAACCCTGGTTGGGATGATAGTCAAAGCTTATTTAAAGTTATTGAAAACAGCCAAAAACGAGATGAAAAATACCAAACCACTCTTAAAGGAATACACAGAGCAAATCTAACATTTACTATTAACAAAACCAATGTTGAATCTGTTTTATCGAGAGGACAGCAAAAATTATTAGTATATATCTTAAAACTTACCCAAGCACTTTTTTACAAAAAACATAAACAAGGAAACTGTTGTGTTTTGATTGATGATTTTGGATCAGAATTTGATATTAACTATCAATTAGTAGTTGTAGATTTGATTAAAAAGCTTGATACACAGCTGTTTATAACGGTTATAAGCCAAGAAGAAGTTAATAATCTAATAGAAAAATTTAAGAGAGAAAACGCTACTTTGTTTCACGTGAAACAAGGGCTTATAGAGCTTATCAGTTTTTAATGTATTGATTCAAAAGCAATAAGTAACGTGTTTTGGAATAAAGTGCTTGCATAAAAGCTTTTCCTGGATCTGTTTTTATTGTGTAATAGTTGTAGTCTTTTTCTTCCCAGTAAGGAGATTCGTAAAATGATAAGTATTGATAATGACCAATTAAATATTTAATATCAGGAAATTTATTAACCAAATAATCCACCAACAAGGTATTTGCATTGAGTTGATCAGATGTTAAAGGAGAATCTGGTCCACCTATATTTTCAATGCCAATAGCATGTCGATTTAATCCAATTGTATGTCTTGCCATCCATATTTCAGGCATTAGTTGATAAATGGTTCCATCTCTGGCAACTAAAAAATGGCTTGAAACATTGAGCTCTCCGGCTTTTTTCACAATACTTTCAGAATGTTTTGGTAATGTGGGGGAATCAAGTTGATTAAAAACGCCATTAAGGTTGTTTGATCCAGTCCAGTGAACAACAATAATTTTTGGGTTAATTAAAATACTGTTGGCGCTTTGGTCATAATGCTCCCTAATATATTGCAGTGTTAATAATTTACGTTTAATTGGAAAGCTTAAAGGTTTTTTTACAAGTTGAAATTGTTGGAAATCAATAGATTGTGCACAAATAAAGGAATAAACCAGTAGCGTAGTCAAAAGCAATAAACTAACACTTGCTATAAACCATAACCGTTTCAATGTTTTAAAAGTCAGGAAATAATAGGCTCTATAACAAACAATAAATCACCAGAATTAATTTGAGAGCCATTCGTCTGATTAATACGAATAACTCGATAATCCAAATCAGCATAGATAATATCGTTGGTATTATAATTGGCTAATGATATGGGTGAAAATATTTTCATTGCCTCTATTTGGCATAAAATATTACTGAGTTTAAAATGATCTCCTTCGGCTATATAAGCAGAGTCATTAGGTGTTGGTGTTAAATATAAGATACCAGTCATTGGTGCTAACACTTTTAATTGGCGGGTATCAGCGATAATAATTTGATCTTTAAGAGAGGTGTTATTTTCACCGCTACTTAAGGTGATTTCTTCAATTAAGCTATCTTTATCTATTTTATTTAAAAGCTGTGGTAAATAGTTGGTATCGTAATTACCAGAAGCAAAGATATCATCAGTTAAAATACGTTTGAGCAAAGGAATATTCGTACAAATGCCTTTAATTACCATTTTATCTAATACATTAATAAGCCGCTTAACACCTTCTTTGCGGTTGTTGCCATAACAAATAATTTGGGCAATAAGGCTATCATAGAAGGGAGATATAGTTATATCCTTATCAGCAATACTTATCACTTCTAAATAATTATATTCGGGAATACTGCATTCAGTGATTAATCCGGGAGTTGGGATAAAGTCAATGTTACCATTATCTGCTATTAATGGCTTTTCTGCTGTGATTCTTGCTTCAATTGCATACCCTTTGTTTTTTGGTTCTAAATGCTCAATAGATTGGTGTTCAGCAATTCTGAATTGTTCAGAGACAATAGAGATATTGGTTGTCCATTCCGTTACAGGATGTTCAACTTGTAGTCTTGTATTCATTTCCATAAAGTAAATGCTATCGTTTACCAAGTCAAAAATAAATTCTACTGTCCCGGCGCCTAAATAGTTAACTTGATTAGCTAATCGCTCTGCGTAGGCAAAAGCATCAGATTGAAGTTTTTTACTAAGTAAAGTAGATTTTGATTCTTCAAGTACTTTTTGATTGTTACGTTGAACGCTGCAATCTCTAAGTCCTAAAACTTTAGTATTGCCATAAACATCGCGCAATATTTGAATTTCAATATGACGCATCGACTCAATAAATTTTTCCAGGTATAAATCGCCATTACCAAAAGCAGCTCTGGCTTCGGATTGTACCCGGTTAAATGCAGCTGTCATATTATGTTCTGAACGAACGACTTGAATTCCTTTACCGCCACCACCATGAACAGCTTTTAATAAAACAGGATAGCCAATATCGACAGCCATACTTTTTGCTGCATCAACGCTTGGTAAAATACCATGACTCCCAGGAACAACAGGCACTTTTGCAGACATAGCGGTGTGAATGGCATTAGCTTTATTACCCATCGTTTGCATACTACTGGCAAAAGGACCAATAAAATTAAGTTGGTAATCTTTTCGACACTGGAGAGCAAATTGGTCGTTTTCAGATAAAAAGCCAATACCTGGGTGCAGTGCGCTGGCATTAAAGCGTTTGGCGATACTTAACACACTATTAGCATTCAAATAGCTTTCATCAGAAGTTTGACCTCCTAAACAAACTAATTCGTCATGTTCTTTTAGCATCGTAGCAGGAATGGATTCCATATCAGGGTCTGATGCAACTAAAATCACCTTTTTATTCAGTTGTTGGGCGATGCGTATTAATTTAACAGCGGTACAACCTCTGGCATGGATTAAAACGCTCTCAACAGGTTTCATTAAATCAATTGCATTTTTATGATTGGCTTGGGCTTGTTGGTCAATTGTTTCAGGCATAAGTTCGCCTTCAAGCACCCGCTTGATGACATCATTGACAGACTCTACAGGAATAGAGATAGAGGGGTCTATTTCAGCCATTTTCTGGTCCAAATCGTCAAAAAATGGGTGCTTAACTAATCCGCGCATTGCTCCTTGTTTAGAAGCCAAATAGTTGGAAACTGTGGCGTGCGAGGGCAAAAAGGAAGGAACAACAACTCGGCCAGCAAAAGGGATATCAGCGCCGCTAAAATAATAGGTTTGAACAAAAGGATGAGTGACAAAACTGGCTTGAGAACCACCAGTGCAATCACCAAATCCAAAAATAATAATGGGCAAATCATTATCGCGTACAAACCGAGTGATTCTATCGTTAACAATAGCCATTGAAAACAATGATTTAGGACCTTCTTTTGTTTGCATACCACCAGAGGATACAAAGCAAATAACAGGAAGTTTTAAGCGTGCACATTCAACTAATAAATCACAAAGCTTTTGACCGCTTGCCATATCGAAAGCACCGGCCTGAAAACTGGTATTGGAAATAGCAACGCCAACTTGTTTGCCAGCCAAAGATTTTAATGTTCCAATTCCGGTTATCATGCCACAAGGAATAATATTGTTTGCCAGCGCTTTTTCAATAGATAATCGAAACCCTGGGAAATTAACAGGGTTCGAGCTCATTAAGTCTTTATCGGCTTCTTTGAAAGATTCAAAAAAGAGGTCAATGAAGGCTTGAGGGTGAGTTTTCTTTTGGCGTTTAACACAGCTTAAAATATTTTGTATTAAAACGTCTTTATATGCAATATCTAGTTGATTCCAAAAATCTTTTCTTTTTCCAATATGCACAGGGTTGATACGCCCATCGAATTCTTTACCCGCCTCTTTGTTTAGTAAAAAATTGCGAATCAGGCTTTCAAAGAAAAAGGTGATTAATACTAATAAAGAATCAGAAAGACGAGGAAAATATACTCGCTTCCACTCTTCTACGGTTTTAAGAAATTCACCTCGCCTTCTAAACTTAACGAAATAATTCAACCAGGTAGAAAAAACCTTGGCCGATTGACTATTGGTATTATGTCTAAGGGAGTCGTTTAATAATTTACCAATGGTGTCTTCAGATATCACATGACTGGACCTCGACTCTTCAGCGATATCGACAAAGTTGTTGATTAGTTGATTGTAAAGGCTATCAAAAGTTACCATGCTTTGGCATATTTCTATCATGGTTTGCTTAAGTTCTCCGATATACATAATGTCTAACAGGTGCAAATCACTGTTAACTCGCGCAAAAATAGTATCGTTATGTGTTTGGTTTTTTTGTATTAGCTCTAATAAAACAGGGAAGTTGTCAGCGCTTTCAGATTTCCAACGGTTGTATAGGTACAATCCAATAGCAAAACCCAGGCGGTATCTTGAATTTTCGTAGTTTTCCTGAGGTTCACCTAAAAAGATAATGCTAAGTTTATTGCGTTCTACATTAAGTTCGCTTCTATGGGTTTTGAAGCGCTTCCAACTATTTAGTACATCGTCAATATAGAGTAATTGATCGGGTTGATTTAACCAGGCATTAAAGTTTTTTTCTTGTAGCGCTTTGGTGCGTTCATTAAGGTCGCCCTGAGGGATAGTTTCACCAGATAGTTGACCGTAAGAATTGATTGTTGAGTATTCAATACGTTGATGAATGGTCAAATAACGCAAGTGAGTACAAGCATGACCAAAAATGTTTGGGTGACGAGTGTTGGTATTGGTGACAGGTATATTGGAAATATCTCGAAGTTTTAGCAGTGATTCAGATGGGTGTATAAAGCGCTTAACACTGCGCTGGTAATGATGAAAAATATCTGAACTATTTGCTACCATTTCAGAAGTTGTTTTTTCAATAGCCTCGATACTATCAATAATTGCATTGACTAATGGGTCCACAGAACCACCATCCTCGGGAGCCCAATTGATAACACCATCAATTATACCTTTATCCAATAATTCACAGGGAGACACCCCAACATAGCGTGCACTTTCTTGCCAGGATAAGTTATATTGTCTGGCAATATTGGCAAGGCCTTTAGGCTGGATAGTATTAAATGCGCAAGAACGTACGCCTAATAGCAGGTTGGTGGCAGCTAAAGGAATAGCGCCACCAGAATAACCAAGACCATAAATAATACCTACAGTTGGCACATGAATGTCACACATTTCAGTGATAAGGTGTGAAATAGAGTGGGCTTGATTATTAAGGTTTGCCTCAGCTCCAGCATCAGCTCCTGGAGTATCTATAAAAGAGACAATGGGAATAGAGTGGTCACAAAATTCCCGGACAATATTCCGAGCACTTTGGTGATGTTCAGGTCCCCAAACACCATTATTAGCGTGACGGTCCTGGGCGATAAACCCAATTCTTCTATCCTTACCATTAATCAGTATATTCAATTCAACGGCGTAAAGAGGTCCCATTGAAACCTGTTTAATAACTTTGCCATTGATCCGACTAATAATGGTTTTTGCACTGGGTCTGGATTTTGCTTCAACAGGATCTAAAACGCGTGTGATGTAATCGTCGACACCTAATGTACCAAGTATTTTTAATTCTGAATCGACCTGTTCAGAAGAAAGAAAGCCTTTAGCAGGTAGTATAACCTTGAGGTTATTAGAAAGAGCCAATTCGCCATGCGTTGATTGAGCTTCATGTTCAACAAAAAATTTATCTGTGTCTTGCATTGATTTATTTTATGTAGATTCAGGTTATTAAATAATATATTGGATATTTTATCATTAATTTTAAAAGTATGATTCAATAATAAAAGAAGCGACTTATAACAAGTGATTCTGCTATGATGCCAACCTGAAATTTACAATGTTATTACACTGAAAAACTTACACAGAATAAACAAGTAAAAAAATGCGTCATCAACACTACTTTGTACAAACACAAAGAAATATTCCAAACACAGCGGAGGTTAGCAGCCATCAGCTTATGTTAAAAGCAAGAATGATTCAACGATTGGCATCAGGACTGTACAGTTGGACACCAATAGGTTTAAAAGTTCTCAAAAAAGTAGAGGCTGTGGTTAGAAAACACATGAATGCATCAGGTGCGCAAGAGCTAGTAATGCCGATGGTACAACCTGCTGAATTATGGCAAGAATCAGGGCGTTGGGAGCAATATGGTCCGGAGTTGTTGCGCTTGCAAGACCGCCATTCTCATGACTTTTGTCTTGGACCAACTCATGAAGAAGTTATTACTGAAATGGTTCGGGGAATGGTTAAAAGCTATAAACAACTCCCCTTTAATTTATACCAGATACAGACCAAGTTTCGCGACGAGATTCGCCCGCGTTTTGGAGTAATGCGCTCGCGTGAGTTTCTCATGAAAGACGCGTACTCATTTCATATTGACCAAACATCGCTTCAGGAAACCTATGATTTGATGTATGAAACCTATACCAATATTTTTACCGAGCTGGGTCTAGAGTTTTGTGCAGTCGTTGCGGATGGTGGAAGTATTGGAGGACAACATTCTCACGAATTTCATGTGTTGGCAGACTCGGGCGAAGATGCTATTGCTTTTAGCAATCAATCCAAATCCAGCAGCCAATTTGCCGCTAATGTTGAAATGGTAGAAGCGCTTGCGCCAGAAAAGCAACAAGCAGAAGTATTAGAGCCGTTAGAAAAGGTTCACACCCCGAACGAAAAAACCATAGAAACGATTTGCCAGTTACTTAACCTTGAAGCCAGTTGTACGGTTAAAACATTAATAGTCAATGCCGATGATAAATTATTGGCGCTTATTCTTCGCGGTGATCACCAATTAAGTGTTGTCAAAGTTCAAAAGCATTTAAACCTCACCAAACCCTTAACTTTTAGCAATGCTGATACAATAAAAAACCAATTAGGGTGCTCTTTTGGCTCTATTGGTCCAGTGGGTTTAAATTTGCCGATTGTGGTTGACCGCGCAGCAGCAGCAGTTAATAATTTTGTTTGCGGTGCAAATGAAGATGACTATCACTTAACAGGCTGTAATTGGCAGCGCGATGTAGGAGACATTCGCATTGCCGATTTGCGAGAAGTCAAGGCAGGCGATCCTAGCCCTGATGGTTCTGGCGAGTTAACTGTTTGTCGAGGTATAGAAGTGGGTCATATTTTTCAATTGGGAGATAAATACTCAAAAGTGATGAATTGTAGAGTTCAAGATGAAAAAGGTGATAAACGTGTATTGCAAATGGGCTGCTACGGCATAGGTATTACCCGCATTGTGGCGGCAGCTATTGAACAAAACCATGACGACAAAGGTATCATTTGGCCAGAGACCATGGCCCCGTTTCAAGTGGCGTTAATCCCTGTCAATATTCAAAAATCGGAAGCGGTTAAAAATTATTGCGAAATGCTTTACCAACAATTAATGGACAGCAATATAGACGTTCTATATTTTGACCAGTCAGGGGCACGCTTGGGAGAATTATTAAATGATTCAGAACTGTATGGAATACCTCACAGATTGGTAGTGGGTCAAAGAGGGCTTGACAATAATATTGTTGAATATGCACAAAGGCGCACGGGCGAAACTCAAGAAATCAACTGTGATGATGCTCACAATTATTTGCTAGGTTGTAGCAACAAAAATTGACGCAAATATGATTCAGCAATTAAAGCTGCCTTTCAAACCCAGCGATCATTATTTTAAAAGGGTAAAAAATTTAAATAAAGTTTTATGGTTCGACAGCGCAGGCTCTGATCGCTTTGATATTATTTGTGCTGAACCCATTTGCCATATTAACTATCAATATCCTAACCTGGTGATTACACCGCGATGCCAGAGTTATCAAGGAATCAGTGGTTGTTTTGAAACAAATAACCCAACATATTATATTCAACAAATAGCTGATAATTATAAAAATTGTTTTGGCAATCAAGGTGGCACTAATAGTGAAAACCTGCCGTTTGTCGGTGGTTTAGCAGGCAGCATTGATTATGATGCATTTTCACAAGCTAGAGAGATCTATCAGACAAAGCCACATCAAGCGCAACTGGATTTTGGGCTATACACCTGGGCGCTTGTTATTGATAATCAATTAGAAAAAGCAACATTGACAGCGCTTTCGCAGTGTTCAACGCAAACCGTTCAAGCAATAGCAGACAGGTTCAAAACAGAAAAAGAAGAGGCAATAGAAGCCTTTAAATTACAACAAAAATTTGTGCCAGCTATTGAAAAACAGACTTATACCAATTGTGTAGAAAAAGTACTTGATTATATTTATAGTGGAGATTGTTATCAGGTTAATTTCGCGCAACATTTTTTTGCGCGATATTCTGGTTCGGCTCTGAATGCATATTTGCACCTTAGAAAACAAGGAGCCCCTTTTTCTGCATTTATGAAACATGAAAAGGGCAGTATTTTAAGTTTTTCGCCAGAGCGTTTTATTTCCATAGCCAATGATAAAACAATATCTGCATGGCCAATTAAAGGCACAGCATCGCGTTCCAACAATACAGAAACGGACGTAAACAATGCTGTAGAATTAGCTCGAAGCCCTAAAAACAAGGCGGAAAACTTAATGATTGTTGACTTGCTTCGCAATGACTTAAGCATAAACAGTCAACCACATTCAGTAAAAGTAGAAGCTTTATTTGAACTACAAAGTTATAAATACGTACACCATTTAGTTAGCAAAATTAATGCAACCATGGCAGAAAACAGTTCGCCATTAAACGTCATTTTTGACGCTTTCCCTGGTGGTTCTATAACAGGAGCTCCTAAACGACGAGCCATGCAAATTATTGACGACCTGGAACAATCGCCGCGCCATATTTATTGTGGTAGTATGGCTTATTTTAGTGCCTGTGGTAAAGTTGACAGCAATATTACTATACGTACGTTTCTGGCAGACAATCAAGATGTACTACATTGTTGGGGTGGCGGCGGAATTGTCGCTGATTCTAACCCCGAACAAGAATATTTGGAATCATTGCACAAGGTGCAGCCTATGATGCAAGCGCTAGAATTGGAATATTATGACCAAGATTGATTTTTATATCTTGCCTGATAATGAACCAGACACTTTATTCAATTGTGTGTACAAACTGGCTCAAAAAATTATGAAAACCAGACAGCTCCTTTATATACAAGCTCAAGGTCATTTACAATGTGAAACCCTTTGTCAAAACCTGTGGCATAAAACACCCGAAACATTTATGCCCAACCACTATTATCAACAAACAGATGAAGCATTCAACAACAGTTGGATAGGTATTGGTACCGCGTTAGCTCCCCGCGATTATCACCATATTCTAATTAATTTAAGTGGTACTATTCCAGGCAACTTTAGCCGTTTTTTGCGCTTATTAGAAATTGTACCAGCAGATCATCAAGCCAGAAAAAATAGTCGAGAAGCCTATGGCTATTATAAAGACAGAGGATACGAACTCAATGTTCACAATCTGGTTTAATTTATATCACGTTTTAGCAATAAAGGTTTAATACCATTAGTAATGAGTTGGGAGCGATCTTTAGACATTAGTGTCCTTTTGGGATAAGGTCCGATAATAACGCGGTAAACTTTATTTCCATTGACGTTAGCAGCTTCAATATTGGCATCAAGGTTTAATAAAATTAACTCAACACGCTTGGTTTCGGCATCTTTTTTATCTTGGAAAGAACCTACTTGTAGATAATATTCGTAATTGATAATTTCTTGTTCCAAATCACCAACATCAACGGTTTGATTGGGTAGAATATTGAAGAAATCAAAATGAATTTCTTCATCTTTAGAAGTGACAGAATTTTCTTCATCAACACTTGTAATGCTTTGATGGTCAGCATTAATATAATGTTGCAAAGCCAAAGTTGCAATTACGCCTAAAATAAAACTACAGAAAACCTGTTTCCATGAAATGGTAGAATTACTGGAATTAGAAGTTTTACGATTTGATTGGAAAGAGTGACGTGCAGCCATAAACAACATTGATTACAATGACAAAAACAATAAAAGACCATTGCTTATTGCAATGGTCTTGATATATTAACCTAAATTAACAGAAACATCACTGATTATTAACCAGGCATGAATATTATAGTGTTTGATTCGGGAGTGGGTGCATTAAGCATTGTCGATGCAATGATGGAGGCGTCCATTTCAGGAAATTACAACGTAATGGCAGACACGGCCTTTTTCCCTTATGGCAACAAAACCGACAAAGAATTATTACAACGAACAGAACAGTTGTTAACTGAAAAAGTCGGCGAGTTAAATCCTGATATTATGATTATTGCTTGTAATACTGCCAGCACTCTGGTGTTGCCTCGGTTACGTCAATTATTTACTTTTCCTATTGTTGGTGTGGTACCTGCCATTAAGCCTGCTGTTGAGCAGTCGCAGACTAAAGCCATTGGTGTGTTAGCAACATCGGCAACGATTAAGCGAGATTATACCCAACAATTAATTGATGACCACGCTAAGGGTTGTAAAGTATATTTACATGCCTGTGATTCATTGGTTTATATTGCAGAGCGACAGTTAACAGCGGGAGATGTCGACATACAAGAGATAAAACAATTACTTGATGCTTTTGTTAAGGCACACATCAATATGGATACAATGGTATTAGCTTGTACACATTTTCCTTTGTTAAAAGTACAATTACAACAGCTTTATCCGCAAATTAATTGGGTAGATTCAGGGCAGGCTATTGCCAAACGGGTAAAATTTGTTTTAAACAACAATCGCTTGGTAAATAATGAACGTGAGAACAGACATCTATTTATCACAACCAGCAACATGGCAGACAACAATCAATTAAAAAGATCACTAATAACCAGAGGTTTTCACCTGAATGTTGATTCTTACACCTAATCAAACAACAGCTGATTTTCTAAAAAAACAGCAATTAGAAGATACGCCAAAAGAAACAACCATTCTGCCACTTGAATACTGGGTGCAACAGCAATGGGAATTATTAATAGATGGGGCGCATTCCAATTGTTTTGTGAGAGGTAAGCCACTTAAAGTGCTCACGGCTATTCAAACAAAGGCAATATGGTCTAGGGTTATTTATCAACTCAATCAGAATATTGAGCATTTAAACCACTTTCAATTAGTTGAATTGGCATCTAACGGCTGGACGAGATTGCAGCAGGGAAAATTTAACAAGCGTGAAATATTAAAGCGTTTAAAAGCTTTTGAAAATAACCAGGATAAAGAAAATAGCATTCAGTACAGCCGTTGGATAGAGCGTTTTGAGTGGTTGATGGTACAAAACAATTATTGTACAAAAGAAAAACAGTTAGAATTATTAGCCGATTCAATTGATGTAAAAAGCCAAAAAGCGATTCAATTAGTGGGGTTTTCAGATGAAAACCCAATAGCAGAACACAGTATGCAACTATTACACGCATACAGTAGTAAAGTCTCTACAAGTTCGGAACTCAACGCTAGTGAACAACCAATAATTAATGTTGTTGAATTAACGAATGCAAACGCTGAACAGGAATTATCCACAGCCATTCTATGGGCGTTAGAAAAGCATGAAGAAAACCCAAAAGCAGTTATTAGTATTATTACACCATTATTAGCAGATAACTATTCATTAATTCAACGCTTAACCAACCAAACACAAAGTGAAGCCATTGCTATAGGAGGTGCGGATAAATTCATTAATAATGCCAGTTATAATACAATGAAATTATTGTTGCAGTGGTTAGTCAATGGATTGAATTTTAATGAAGTATTGCAATTGGTTCACTCACCCTATTGGATTGTTCAGCCCAATTGTGAGTTGCAAGCCGTTATTGAATGTTTATTATTTGAAAGTAATGATGAGAACCCTTTTTGCAATAACAACAAACCTTGCAGTTTTTCAGGTTTTTATAAGTATGTTTGCAATGAAATAAAAGGTATTGAAAAAGGTGAAGATTTTCTTTTTGTTTTAGAAAAAGGTAAACAGATAAAAGAGTTATCTCAAAAACAATCACTGACCTGTTGGTTAAATACTTTCTGTGAGTGGTTAAAACAGCTAAATGAGGATATTGAATTTAAGCGTTACCAAAAGTTAATAATGAATATTCAAGAACAAGCAGCACAATTAGACAGTGTTATCTCTAAATGTAATATTAATCAAGCCATTCAATGGCTAGATCAAATTGCTCGGCAACCTCAACCAAGGCAACTAAAAAGCAAACCGATTCGAATTATAGACACCATAGATGGTGCAATAGGCTCTAACGCTGTTTGGCTCTGCAGTGCAGATAATCAGTATTGGCCCTCGGTAGTGAAAAGCCACCCTCTCATTCCGTTTTCATTAATGCGAGAAATGGAAGTACCACGCAGTAGCGCAGAATGGGAAATAGCTTTATGCAGACATCTTTTTTCTCAACTGGAGCAATCGTGTCAAGACATCACATATAGTTATCGAACCGATTATAACCAGCCCGACTTAACCATAAGCCCTCTTTTAGAAGGTCGCTTTACGGTTGAAGCTATCAATGTTAAATCAATTGATGCCCAGAGAAAAATCTTGGCATTAGAATGGGTGGAAGATGAAACCGTGTTACCGTTAAAGAACCATGAAAAACCAGCTATTGAAGGAGGTGCCAGTTTGGTTAAACAAGCAGGAGAATGTTTATTTACTGCATTTGTTATCTATCGTTTGAATGCAAAACCCTTGATTAATCATGGGTTAGGAATTTCACCCCTGCAACAAGGTAACTTTCTGCATAAAGTGATGGAATTAATTTGGGGCGAATTAAAAGACGCAGCGGCATTAAAAGCATTGTCTGATGAACAATTATGGGAACGCTGTAACACAGTGGTTTCAAAAGTATTGGATAAAGTCGCTACCAAAACGTCTATAGAACCACTACAGCTAGAAGTGGAACAGCAAAGAATGGTAAATATGGTGTATGAATGGTTGTTAAATGAAAAACAGCGACCACCATTTCATGTAATTGCCACTGAACAAAAAGTTAATATTGAAATAGCCGGTATTTCATTACAACTGCGTGTTGATAGAATAGATGTTAATGCGGGCAAAAAGTATTTAATTATTGATTATAAAACCACTAAAAATTTAAGCAGTAAGCTCTGGGCAGTCGGAGAGAATAGAAAGGTAGATTTAGAGAGCTTAGTACCACCACCAGAACCTCAATTACCTTTGTATGCTTTGATTGCAAATAATTCTCAGGGTATTGCAATTGTTCAAATAAATAGTACAAAACAAAAAATTATTGGGCTTTGTGACAAAAATAGTTGGGAGCAACACCAGCTTAAAGCAGTAGAATGGGATCGTTACCGAAAATATTGGAAAAACAGTATTGAAAACACACTTACTCATTATGTTAACGGTAATATTGAAATGAAAAAACGTCCACCAGCAACACTGGATGTATGGACTCCACTACATAGAAACTTAGAATAAAAGGCAAGAATTGATACAGAACCATGACAATAGCAGATGCACTAATTCGAGATAAAGCGCTTAACCCAAAACAATCATTTATTGTGAGTGCACCCGCAGGTTCAGGTAAAACCGAGTTGCTAATTCAACGTTATTTAACATTACTGGCTGGTTGTGAAAAACCGGAACAAGTGATAATGATAACGTTTACGCGCAAAGCTGCGGCAGAGGTAAAAGAGCGAATTTTTAAGGCCTTGAAAAACGCAAAGCAAAATCTGCCGATTCAATCTGAACATGAACAAAATACCAGAGATAGGGCGCTAGCAGTACTAGAACAAGATAAGCGCCAACAATGGCAGTTAATACTGACGCCCTACAGGTTGCAAATTCGCACCATAGATAGCTTTTGTTATCACCTTGTTCAGCAGATGAGCTTGGCAAACGGAGGGAATTCAGTAACGGCAGTTATTGATGATGCCACTGATATTTATCGTGAAGCAGTTGTTGAATTATTTAAATATTTATCTAATCAGTCACAGGAATCAGAACTTTATCAACATTATTTTGAGTTGCTTAAAACCTATGACAACAACCTGGAAAGTATAGCCGCTATGTTATCAAGCATGTTGCAAAATCGTTTCAGTTGGTTATCGTTATTATTTAAAGGGCAGATGAATGAACAGACCATACTTGATAATTTCAAACAATATGCGAGTTTAATCATAGCACAGTTAAGACAGGAACTTGGTGCCGCGATTTATGAGCTAGAAGAATTAGTAGTATATGCCAGCCAAAATTATCCAGAATTTAATGGTGAAAATATACTGCCCTCAAAACTGGATGAAAACACAACCATTAAACAATGGCAAAATGTTATTCAAATATTGTTATTGACCAAAGAGGGAAAGTGGAGGAAAAATATAAATAAAAATAACGGATTTCCCCAAAAAAATAAACAAAAACAACAAATGCTTGCCTTATTGCAAGAATTGTCAATCCGTACCCGGTTATTGCCCCAGCTTCTACAAGTTGGCTTTTTACCCGATATAATAGCGCACACTCGCTGGCATCATCTACATGCTCTTACTCAGTTATTGCCCCACTTGGTGGCAATTTTAAACAATTTATTTGAAGCAAGAGGTTGTTGTGATCACAGTGCAATTACAACGTCAGCACTATCAGCTTTGGAACGCGAACAGTCTCCAACTGATTTAGCGTTACGACTGGATTATCAAATACAGCATATATTGGTCGATGAGTTTCAAGACACTTCTGATCAACAAATTAAATTACTAGAATTGTTAACAGAGGGTTGGCAGCCAGGTGATGGTAAAACCCTGTTTTTAGTGGGAGATGCTATGCAATCCATTTACAGCTTCAGGCAAGCTAATGTAGGGTTATTTATTAATGCCAAAGAAAAAGGTGTGGGTCAGGTCGAGTTAGAGAGTCTTAGTATTAGAGCCAATTTTCGTTCACACTCAGGTATCGTCGATTGGGTGAACGAGACGTTCTCACAAGTTTTGCCCAACCAGGATGATTGTGCAATGAATCAAACCGGTTATAACGCTTCAACAGCAGTAAAGGGAGAGATTGATTGTGAGGCAGTTAATTATCATTTATTTGAACAAAAGGCTGATGAAGCCAAATGGATCGTTGATGCAATTAAAAATATCCAAAACCAGGAAAAGAACCAGGCTGCGAACATTGCTATATTAGTTAGAAACCGCAGGCATTTGCGTGATATTATTGAATTACTCAATAAATATGGCATCCAATGGGTCGGCAATGATTTACAAGCCATAAAGCAAGATTTAGCAGTTATTGATTTATTGAGCTTAACAAAGTGTTTTATCAGTAGCGCTGACCGTATTTCATGGTTTGGTATTTTGAGAAGCCCATTAGTTGGTTTGACCTCAAGAGACTTATTGCAACTGCATCAAAGCAATCCTCATTTGCAAAGTATTTGGCATGTTATTTTGACACTACCTGAACAAAACCTGTTGACAGAAGAAGGTTATCAACGCATTCAGCGGTTTAAAAATATCATGTCTGGTTATTCTGAAAAGCTTGGAACAGTGGCGTTAAGAGAATTGGTCGAAGCCTGTTGGCGCTCATTAGGTGGCGATAGAATAATAACCAGGCAAGCGCTTTACAATTGTGAAAGCTATTTACAATTACTAGAGCAACATCAAGAGGGAGGGTTACTTAGTGATTTGCAAAATCTTGAAACAGCCCTTGCAACTACCTATAGCTCGCCACAGGTACTGGAAACAAAAGGCAGTGTACAAATTATGACAATTCACAAATCGAAAGGACTAGAATTTGACTATGTATTTATTCCAGCAATGGAGCGCATTCCTAAAAGTGATGATAATCCATTAATTCGCTGGCGTGAGCGCACACAAGCCAGTGGAGAGCCTCTTTTTTTAATTGCACCAAAACCGGCAACTGCTAGAGAAGATACATTTTATGATTGCTTAAAAGAAGATGCTAAACAATTGCGATTTCAGGAATTACAGCGTTTACTATACGTGGGCTGTACACGCGCCGTAAAACAATTATTTTTGACTGCGGTGTTAAAGCAGGATAAAGAGTTCGTAACACCGCCTGCAAGTTCATTGCTTGAGATTATCTGGCCGATTCATTCCAACCAATTTTTTATGAACAGCTATAAGGCTGAAAAAGTTGATGATTGGGGACCAGATAAAAAACAAGGAATATGGCGATTGCCGATAGAGACAGGGGTGGATTATCGACAGGAATGGTTATCAGATTCAGAGGAAAAAAACCAACCCAAAACAATAGACCAAAAGACCTGGCAATTACTTGGTTCGGATATTGGTACATTGTTGCACCGCACTTTGAAGCAAATAGTCATTGAAGGGGTTGATTGTTGGAATGAGGGGCGAATTGCCAGGCAACTTGGTTTGTGGTATTCGGTTTTACAGTCCAGAGGTTTTAGTCAGCAACTCATTGAGTCGGCGCTTGATCGCATCAAATTGGGAATTGACAATGCGCTCAATGACAATACAGGGTTATGGATATTAAATAACAACTATACTTTTAATGAAGTAGAGTATAGCATTGACTATATTGACGATAATGGAACACCAAAAACCAAAATTATAGATCGTTGTTTTATTGACGGTGATATTTGCTGGATAATTGATTATAAATCGCAGTCAAGATTATCCAGAAAACAAAAAGAAGTTTACTCGATACAGTTAGGCAAATATGAAGATTTGTTAAAACAAATGGTATTGGCCAAACAATTTAAAAAGGCGCTGTATCTACCTTTGAGTGATGGCGACACCTTTATTTTATTGTCATAGCAGTAAGGTATTATCCAGGATTATGCTGAAGCATGACACCCGATTTACTGATTTAACAGCATTTGTATCAAGGCTTTTTGCGCATGTAACCGATTTTCGGCTTCATCCCAAACCACGCTGATTTTTTTATCTTCTATCAATTCTGCACTAACTTCTTCACCACGATGGGCAGGTAGGCAGTGCATAAATAGAGCATCGTTTTTGGCATAACTCATCAATTCATGATCAACTGAATAATTGCTGAAATCTTGTAGGCGCTGGTTATTTTCTTTTTCCTGACCCATAGATGCCCATACATCGGTTACCACCAAGTCACTGTCTTCGACAGCGCCTCTAGGTATTGATGTAATTTCAACTCTATTACTATTTGCCTCTATCATTTTGCCGTCGGGTTCATAACCCTCTGGACAGGCAATTTTTAATTTAAAATCGAACTGTGTAGCGGCATTAATATAGGATTGACACATGTTATTGCCGTCGCCAATCCAGGTGACGGTTTTACCAGCTATACTGCCACGATGTTCAACAAAGGTCATAATATCGGCAAGCAACTGGCAGGGGTGAAAACTATCGGTCAAACCATTGATAACTGGAACTGTGGAATGTTTGGCAAAATTTTCAATAATGCTGTGTTTAAAGGTGCGAATCATTACAATATCAAGCATTCTCGATATGACTCTGGCGCTATCTTCTATGGGTTCACCGCGGCCTAGCTGAGTATCGGTATTGGACAAAAACAGAGCATCACCGCCTAATTGTTTCATTCCTGCCTCAAATGAAATTCGGGTACGAGTTGACGGCTTATCAAAAATCATTCCCATGATTTTGCCATTACAGAACTCAGGTTGGGGTGGGTTTTGTTTAATTTCAATACCTAGCTGAATTAATTGATTTAATTCGATTGGGGTAAAATCCAATAAAGTTAAAAAATGTTTCATAACGTGTTATAAAAATAAAAGCCAACAGGGATCATGTTTCATTGGTTGTTGAAAAAGCTTGAGAAGGGTCAAACAAAAGTTTGATTCCTATTGAGACTTAACTTAATCAGGGCGAAGCCAGATTTCAGTCTGGCTCCTCAAGAGAAACGATTGTAGTGGCGCGCCATCGAGGAGAGACATCAAAATAGAACCTATATAGAAAATGATGCACCGCAACCGCAAGTTGCCGTTGCATTAGGATTGTTGACAACAAAACGCGAACCCTCTAATCCTTCCTGATAGTCGACTTCAGAGCCCTCCAAATAGGGATAACTTAGAGCATCCAATACCACCTGGACGCCATTTTTTTCAATAATGGTGTCATCTTCAGCCGTGTCTTCATCAAATGAAAATCCGTATGAGAAACCAGAACAACCGCCTCCAGTGACAAACACCCTTAATTTTAAATTGGTGTTGCCTTCGTCTTCAACTAAATATTGAATTTTAGAGACTGCGTTATCAGTAAGATATAAAACTTCAGGTGTAAAAACTTCTGTCGTTAACATTTACCAATTTACTGGGCTTGGGGAACGATTTTTGCAGGGGCAATAGTGGGTTTAACCGTTGCGTTTTTGGGTTTTTCAGCTCCATAAAGCAAAGAGCCATTAATTTTGGCACCCTTAGACATTTCAATAACATCATAATGCACATTGCCTTCAATTAAGGCTTTATTGGAAAGCTCTAATTGCTTAGCAGCGTAGATATTACCTTTAACATTGCCGTTAACTACTACTGTGGGGGAGGTGACATTACCTTCGACATAGCCTTGCTCTAAAATGCGAACTTTGGCGCGAGCCTCGTCAATAGCAACAACGTCACCAATGATGCGACCTTCAATTTCTAATTCTCCTGAAAAATTTACAGTACCAATAAATTCAGTATTACGGGCAATTAATGTTGTAGCATCACCCATGGTTTTTTCTACGATGTTTTTCTTGATCATAATATCAACAATTTAAAATAGACTTTAATGGATAGCATTTTTGTTAGCGAGTCGAACATAATAACACACCTTAACCGCTATCAAAAAAATTTTAGAACTGAAGTGTGTTAAATAGCAACAGATTTAAGTATTTTGTGGTGTACAACTGCCAGTTTGAGGGTCAATAAGTATTGAGCTCCAACGATATTTTTCAATAATTAGACCTTGAATACTAGTCCCGTCTATAAAAACTTTTAATACTCTAGGGTTAAAAGTGTCAGGTAGAGCAAAATACAAATCGTTATGTTGAAAATAATAAAAGTCTAATGGTTTAAAAGGGTCTTCAAAAAGGTCTTTATGTTCAATGGTTACTTTTTTGTTATTATCATAACCCTCAATGGCGATAGACATCTTGCCGATAAAGCGCTCTTTACTTAATGTATATTGGACCACAGAGCTTTTTAAAATAAAAAAGTTTTCATTTGGAACTTCAATATTTTTGTCTGTGTCGGTATATATTTGCGCGCGCTCCACAACAATACTTCTCGCCCCTGTTCCTGTGGCAATCACTTCGCGGTAGCGGTTGATACTTTCGCTTAACCCTTCATAATTTTTTCGCCACTCCAGTATATCCAAACGCAAAGATTCGATGGTTTCTTTTGAAATATCTAACTGGGTTTGAGCTTGATTAAGCTGGTTAGTCGTTTTGCGCAAATCTTCGTCCAGGGATTCGGATAAATCAAATAATTGCTGTTGTTCGGCCAATTGTTTACCTTTATTGATATTACCAACGACTTCGCCGATAAAAAAACTGATGGTTGGAAAAATGATTAACAGTAGTGCAACGCATATTCTAATCAGTGTTCGGTGTAGCGGGATATAGCGTTGAACTTCTGCTGATTCGGTTTTTGAAAAAAATTGTTTGATATCCATAACCGTTTAAGGAATGAGAGCGGGCTGATTTAACCCCTGTGTTTCAACGCGGCTGTACATAATGTTCATGCACTGTATAGCTTGTCCTGCAGCACCTTTACACAAATTATCTTCTGCGGTAAATACTGTTAATAAATCGGGGCGGGAACAAAATACAGAAATTAAGCATTGATTAGTGCCGCGAACAAATCGGGTTTGTGGTAGCTCTCCTTGCGGAAGTACAGTTACAAAAGGTTCATTGCTGTAATGTGCTTCATATAATGCCTGTATTTCTGCAGTTGTACAGGGTTTGCTAAGTTTTACATATAGCGTACTGAGTATGCCGCGAATATTGGGAAGCAGATGGGGGGTAAAGGTTAAAGAGACGTTCAGATTAGCAATATCAGATAACACTTCTTCAATTTCAGGTTTATGGCGGTGGTTATCAATACCATAGGGTTTAAAGTTTTCTGACATTTCCGCCAGTAAATTATTGACCGAAGCGCTTCTGCCTGCGCCACTTATACCCGATGTACAGTTGGCGATAAGAGTGGAAACATCGGCGTGCTGGGTAGATAAAATCGGCAGTAAACCAAGAATGACAGAAGTTGGATAACAACCGGGACAAGCGACTAACCGTGCATTTTGAATGGTTTGTCGATTTAATTCAGGCAAACCATAAACAGATTGCCCAATTAATTCAGGAGCTTTGTGCAATTGTTGATAATATTGTTCCCAGACCGATTGATTTTTGAGCCGAAAATCTGCCGATAAATCAATAATTTTAATGTGGTCATAGCGCCAAATGATTGAAACGTAATTTTGAGCTACGCCATGAGGTGTAGCAAAAAATACACAATCAACGTGATTGAAGTCTATTTGTTCAAATTCACAAAAATTCAAGTGGTAATAATTGCGAAGCTGGGGATGAACACTGCCAAGCGGCTTACCTGCTTCGGTTCTGGAGCTGACATAGCACAACTCGACAGAGCTTTGTAGTGCCAATAACCGCAACAGTTCAGCGCCTGTATAACCTGTGCTGCCAATAACGGCCACTTTTATATTATTCACGAGTTGGATTTTACCATAGCAACAGCGCGAAACATGGCGCTGGCTTTGTTAATGGTTTCCTGCCATTCACTGGCAGGGTCGGAATCAGCCACTACGCCGCCGCCGGCTTGAACAAAAAGTCGTTTGTCTTTAAGCAGGGCAGTGCGAATGGCAATTGCCATATCCATTTCATTGGTTCCGTTTTGTGACCAGCCAATATAGCCGACAGTCCCTGCATAAAAAGCCCGTTTTTCTTGCTCAAATTCATCAATAATTTCCATGGCCCTGACCTTGGGTGCTCCGCTTAAAGTTCCAGCAGGATGGGTAGCGCGAATTACATCAATGGCAGAGATTTGGGGAAGAAGTTGACCTTCAACATTAGAGGCAATATGCATAACATGTGAATAATATTCAACATTCATTTGATCGGTTACCACTACTGAGCCCGTCTGAGAAATTTTACCAATATCGTTGCGTCCTAAATCTATTAACATTAAGTGCTCGGCAATTTCTTTGGCATCGGCAAGTAATTCCTGTTCCAATAATTTATCTTGCTCTGCATCGCAACCGCGTTTTCGAGTACCCGCAAGAGGTCTGACGGTAACGGTTGAATCTTTAATGCGCGCTAAAATTTCAGGGGAAGAGCCAATGATGTTAAATTCACCGCAATTGAGTAAATACATATAGGGCGAAGGGTTTAAAAAACGCAGAGCCCTGTATAAATCAAGAGCTGACTCCTTGTACTCAATACTCAAACGCTGTGAAGGTACAACTTGCATAACATCGCCAGCGTGAATGTAGTCTTTTATTGTTTCCACCATGCGCATGTAGGCTTCGCGCCCGGTATTGGAGGTAAAATCTTGGTTGATACTTTGTGTGGTTTGATATTCTGTGTTTAAATGTAAATCGTTTAACTGGCAAATGCTGGTTTTCAGCTGTTGTTGTAAGCTTTGTAACCGTGTTACCCCTGCATTGTAGGAGGCTTCCCTGGCATCGGCATCAATATGGGTAATTAACAGCAAGGTGCCGGAAACGGTGTCAAAAATTACTAATTCATCGGCACGCATTAACAAAATGTCGGGGATATGGAGGTTGTCAGTTGTTTGAGTTTTTAACAACCGGGGTTCGACATAGCGCACCGTATCATAGCCGAAGTAACCAACAAACCCACCATAAAATCGTGGGAGGTTGTTTTGCTGTGGTACTTTAATTTGTTTGATAACATTGTCAATATAGTCTAAAGGGTCGGAAATATCGCCATTGCAGATGGTGTTCGAACCAGCTGTATGCTCTATATGGAACTGGTGGACTTTAATTATTTCACGACATTGTAAGCCGATAATGGAATAGCGTCCCCAACGCTCGCCACCTTCTATAGATTCAAATAAAAAACTAAAAGAGTCATTCGAAAGCTTATAGTAGGCACTGAGTGGTGTTTCTGTATCTGCCAGTACTTCAACGGATAGCGGCACTTTATCGTAGTTGGCGCATAACTGCTGATATTCAGAAAAACTGATAGGGGTTACAGGCATTGCTTTAATTCAAGTGCATAGTGCCGTCAACTTCAAATTGAGCGCCTTTGGGAAGTCCTTTAACTTCAACTGCAACTCTGGCTGGCATTGGGTCGTTAAAGTATTCCGACATAATGCTGTTGACCAACGCAAAATGACTTAAATCTAGCATGAAAATAGTCAATTTGACAAAGTTGCTGGAAGTACCGCCAGCCGCTTTACAAATGGCAATGAGGTTTTTAAAGGCTTGATGAATTTGTAGTTCGATATCATCGCTTACCAATTCCATGGTGGCGGGGTCGAGCGGTATTTGTCCTGAAATATAAACCGTAGAGCCGTTGTTGGGAACCTGTACAGCTTGTGAGTAAGAGCCAATTGCAGCAGGTGCTGATGATGTGTGGATAATATTCATAATTTGAATTGATTATTAAAAGTAATTTTCAAGATTAATCGCGTCTGCGTTTAACATTGTGAACAAATTTGAACACACGAATTTTTTTCATAACGCGAGCTAAATGAACACGATTTTGTACTAATAATGATAGTTTAATCAATGCAATATCATTACCGCGCTCAATTAAGTTGATATTTTCTACACCAGCATTGTTTTCGGCTGTTTTATTGGCGAGTAGACCCATAACACCGCGAAACGCTTCAACCTCTACGGTAATTTCTGTTTTAAATTCACTATTTATGCCAGCAGCCCAGGAAACAGGCAAACAAACTTCGGGGTTGTCGATATCTTGCCTGATATTTTTGCATTTATGGCGGTGAATTACCATTCCACGCCCGGAGGTAAAATGGCTATAGATAGGGTCACCGGGAATGGGGTTGCAACAAATAGCGTAATTTAGCAGTTGCCAGTTGGTATCATCAATAACGAGAGGAATATGTTTTTTTTGGGTGAGCTCTGCCATTGCCTGCTTACCTAAAATCAAACTGGCTATAGCAAAAGCCGGGGTTTTGCCAAGACCAATTTGTTGCAGTAATACATCCAGGTTTTTGTGCCTGGTTTCAGTTAATATGTGATTAATCTGGTTGGGTGACAATTGATCTATAGCGGTGTTATCTTCAACCAACAGCTGATTCAGCATCTGCTGTCCTAATTTAATCGCATCTTTTGAATGTTGATGTTTCAGATAATTTAATATTGTACTTCGCGCTTTGGAAGAAACAGCATAATCAAGCCATGCCAGACTGGGTTTGCCGCGTTTGTCGGTAATAATTTCCACGACTTGACCGTTTTCTAAAGGTTCGGAAAGAGGGGCAAGGCGTTCATTCAACCTGCAGCCTACACAACTATTGCCGACATCGGTGTGAATACTGTAGGCAAAATCAAGTGCTGTAGCGCGTTGCGGTAATGCTACAATGTCGCCTGTGGGGGTAAATACATAGACATCGCTTGGAAATAAATCGTTTTTTACATGTTCGACAAATTCAATCGCATTGCTCGAATTTTGCTGCATTTCCAAAAGGTCGGTAATCCACTGGCTGGCGCGAACAGGAATAGAGGCAAAAGAACTTTTACCTTTTTTGTATTCGGAGTGAGCGGCAATACCGTGGTCGGCAATGGCATCCATTTCAAAGGTGCGAATTTGAATTTCTACAGGTACTACTTTGTCGCTATGTGTTCCCATTACAATGGTGTGTAATGATTGGTATCCATTAACTTTGGGGACGGCGATGTAGTCTTTAAAAGCCCCTAGTAAAGGCTTGAAGATACTGTGCACAATACCTAATACACGGTAGCATTCATCAACGGTTTTCACAATAATTCGAAAGGCAAAAACGTCTTTCATATCTTTAAAAGACACTTTGCGATTGCGAATTTTTCGATAGATGCTGTATAAATGTTTTTCTCGCCCGATAACAATTACTTCAACCAATTCTTTTGAAATTCGGCGCTCGATAATATCTTGTATTTCTACTACCAGATCATTGCGGTTGCCTCGAATGCTTTCCAGGCTTTCCCGCAATTTGTGGCTGCGCAGTGGGTACAAATTACTAAAGCCTAAATCTTCTAATTCGATGCGCATGGCATTAATGCCAAGTCGTTGTGCAATGGGGGCGTAAATTTCTAGGGTTTCTCGGGAAATGCGCTGTCTTTTTTCTTTGGGCATAACTCCTAAGGTACGCATGTTATGAATGCGGTCAGCTAATTTAATCAGTATGACTCGCAGATCCCTGGACATGGCTAGTGCCATTTTTTGAAAATTAGCAGCTTGTTGCTCTTCGCGGCTTTGGCTGGAAAACTCCATTTGATTGAGTTTACTGACGCCATCGACTAAACAGGCGACAGTCATACCAAATTTTCTGCTGATTTGCTCTTTGCTGACATTGCAATCTTCAATAACATCATGCAACATTGCTGCACATAATGTGTAGTGGTCCATGTGGTAGTCTGCTAATATATTGGCGACAGCTACTGGGTGGGAGACATAAGGACCGCCGCTGCGGCGAGTTTGACCGAGATGAGCTTTGTCAGCAAAATTAAAAGCAGCAACAACCTTCTTAATTTGTGAAGGTTCTAAATAAGAGCTTAGTCGGCCACTGAGCTGATCGACGGCCTGAAGGAGTGACATGATGCCAAATTATTCGTCGCCTTCTTCCTGATAGACAATAGGCGTTTCCTTGAAGAATGGCGCATCGGGTTCTTCTTCCAAAATACTTGCGTTGATTAAACCGTTTTCAATTTCGCGCAAGGCAATAACAGTTGGCTTATCGTTGCTGGCGTCAATCATTGGCTCTTTGTTTTGAATCATTAATTGGCGTGCGCGCTTACTGCTTACCATTATCAATTCAAAACGATTGGATACTTTGTCTAAACAGTCTTCAACAGTTACTCGTGCCATGGGAATAGGGTCAAATTTAAAGGGGTCAGTATTCTAACCAAAAACCCTGATGTTGTGAACTTAAATTGTTCAAATAGATGGAGAATGTACTTAAAATTATTGAACCTGGGTTATACATTAAACCCAAATTATGCATTAGAAATCTATTACACACAATAATGACTTCAAAAACAGGCGCTTGCTCAAAAAATAATACTCATTATGGCTCTGTTATGCTTTTGCTTACTTTACCTTGTGCGAGTGTCAGCTCGGTCGCGAACCATTGAAATACGCAGGAGCGATATTTTATTGCCAGGTTAATATTGACATTTTTGCCTTGTATTTTCATTACTTGTGACGTTGTGCAAAGCTCTCGAGTAGTACTTCCTTGGCATTATTTATCTGTGCCGACAGGTGATCGTTTCCACCGCGGTCAGGGTGTAATTTCTGCATTAACTTGCGGTGCGCATCAATAATTTCTTGTTTGGTAGCTCCAGGTTGCAGCCCTAAAGTTTTGTAAGCTTCAGAGGTTGTCATTTTCGGGGAGTGCGGTCGATTTTGCTTTTTGGAAAAAGCAGATCTACCAATATTCAAAAATTGTGCGACAATGGGAAAGTATCTGACGGCAACAAAAAACAAGCGTTTAAGTGCCAATAGTACAAAACCAATAACAGGTCCTAACCAGTGCAATTTGCCAGTTAATGCTAAAATAACCAAGAGAGCGAGAAAACCACCGATGATGAGTTTGTTGATAAAAGGTCGCAATGCTCCTTGTTCTTTGGCTTTTGCCCATAAGCGGGAGATAATCACGAGGGCGATTAATATCGCAATAATGAGAATAAACATGGCAGCATTGTAACTCATGCAAATGTCAAAGTTTAGCAGTAAATTGCTGAAATGGTGGGATAAATATGGTCGCAAAGATATGCCGTGGCAACAAAATCCAACAGCATATAAAATTTGGGTGTCGGAAGTGATGTTACAGCAAACTCAGGTTGCGACAGTCATTCCGTATTT
Organism: Pseudomonadales bacterium; assembly: GCA_965204215.1. Taxonomy (GTDB): domain Bacteria; phylum Pseudomonadota; class Gammaproteobacteria; order Pseudomonadales; family GM7GCV1; genus CBDBDZ01. The sequence goes on from CBDBDZ010000014.1 coordinate 108,737, forward strand.
TCAGCGCTTTATGCAGCGCTTTCCTACAATAAAGCAACTGGCACAAAGTCATTTAGATGAGGTATTATTTTTGTGGACAGGGCTGGGATATTACAACAGAGCTAAAAATTTGCATAAAACCGCTCGAATAGTGGTAGAAGTTTATCATTCGCAATTGCCTGCGGATATTCAGTTACTTGAAAAGCTTCCAGGTATTGGTTCTTCAACCGCTGGAGCTATTGCCGCTCAAGCCTATCACCAAAGGGCAGCAATATTAGACGGCAATGTTAAACGGGTGCTAAGCCGCGTCTATTGTGTGGAGGGCCAGGTTGGCGATAGCAGGGTACAAAAACAATTGTGGAAGTATGCTAAACAATTAACGCCAGTTGAGCGAGTGCGAGATTATACACAAGCTATTATGGATTTAGGTGCAACGCTTTGTGGCAGAGGGTTGCCACAATGTGAGCAATGTCCTGTAAAATCACTGTGTAGAGCGTACCAACGTGGGTTGCAAAGTCAGTTTCCACAGCCGAAGCCCAAAAAACACTACCCAATAAGATATAGTGGTATGTTAATTGTCCGTTTTAGTAATAAAATACTATTGCGTAAAAACCCGCCTACAGGAATATGGAGTAACTTATATAGCTTTCAACAGTTGCAATTAACAAAGCCAAAAATTTTTAGACAAGAGGTGAAAAAAGAACTGGCAAATATGGGAATTATGGATGTAAACCATATTGAAATACAGTCAGCAATGAGCCACAAATTTAGCCATTTTCAGTTAAATTACTTTCCTGTCATTATTGATATTGATAAAAAACCACAGCGAATTGAAGACGATACATTAACCCTATGGTATGATTTAATGACTCCTCAAGCAGTTGGGTTGCCGCAACCAGTAGCAAATTTACTCAAGAAGTGTCAAGCTTTAACCTGACTCCTTTAACCCAGATTATGCAAGCAATATTTAAAAGCTACGAAGAACATTTTAGAGCGTTAACAAACAGGCAAGAAGCTTTATTTGACCGCTATCAATTTGATAGCATGATAATTTCCAGTGGACTGGCACAGTTACAATTTAGTGATGACATGGAGCATCCTTTTAAAGTTAATCCTTATTTTAAAGTATGGATACCACTTGCAGAAAATCCTAACTGTTACTTGTTACTGCAGCGTGGACTAACCCCCAAATTGCTATATTATAAGCCCGTTGATTACTGGTCGTATTGGCCAAATTTACCAAGTGAAAACTGGATAAACTATTTTGATTGTGTAAATATCGAAAGCGTTCAAGAAGTAAGTAAACATTTACCAACAAATAGTTCGCAGACAGTCTTTATTGGTGAACAACATACATTAGAGCCAAATTGGGGAATTGCGCAAATTAACCCACCGCAGATAATAGCTTACCTGGATTTTTACCGGGGTTGTAAAAGTGAGTACGAACAACTCTGTATAAAAGAAGCCAATCGCATTGGTGCTAGAGGGCATCAATACGCAAAACAAGCATTTTTGGAGGGAGCCAGCGAATTAGAAGTACATTATGCTTTCTTAAGAGGTTGCATAACATCTGAGCATCAATTACCTTATGACACTATTGTGGGTTTTGATCGACATGCTGCGGTTTTACATTATCACCAAAAGGACAGTGAAAATAGAAATGCAAAAAGTATGCTGATTGATGCAGGAGCGCCGTACCGTGGATACGCTTCAGATATTACACGCACTTATAGCTTTGATGTTGAATTTACTCAATTGATAGAAATTTTTGATAAATTACAATTAGCCATTATTGATAACATTAAAATAGGTAAATGTTATGGTGAATTACACCATCAGGCTCATCAAAAAATCTGCCAGTTTATGGTGGATTATGAATTTGTATCCTGTTCCCTGGAGCAATGCCTTGATTTCAAATTGTCAAAATGGTTTTTTCCGCATGGATTAGGGCATTTTTTAGGAGTACAAGTACATGATAAAGGCGGCTTTCTAGCAAATGATTTGGGCGATATACTCCCCAAATTAGCTGATTACCCTGCACTGCGTTTAAATAGAGTGATTGAAGCCAATCAAGTATTTACCATTGAACCAGGGTTTTATTTTATAGACTCGCTGTTAACAGAATTAAAACAAAGTCTTTATACCCGTCATATTAACTGGAAAGCAGTGGATTATTTTAAAGCCTTTGGAGGCATTCGTATTGAAGATAATGTATTAGTGACTTCAACGGGGACGGAAAATTTTACGCGAGATGCTTTAACAGCTGATTGTTAGCATTAATATTTAACCACTCAATTTCTGTCACTTCCTTTCGCAGTTTATATTGGTTGCGAAGCCGTTTAAAATCAGCTGCATTGCCACAATTTTGTTTCATTTGACAGCTTAGACGGTCAGGGTTGAAATGCTGTAGAAACGCTTGCTCAAATGACAGTGCTTCTACATCAATGACATGTTTTTCAACGTAAAAAACCGATGTTTTCTTTTTAGGAAAATTAAAAAAGTCAATAATTTTATCAACGACTTGCTGTGTAGCTGCTAATTTTCCAAGCATGGAATAACCGGCTATATGTGGTGTAGCAATTTCGACAAGGTTTAACAGCTTTAAGTTGATGTGGGGCTCATTTTCCCATACATCCAGTACAACATTAAATTCCGGGTTTTGTCGTTTAAAGTTTAAAAGAGCTATATTATCAATAACCATACCTCTTGAAGTATTGATAATGCACTGCGTATGAGTTAGTGATTCCAAAATTTTTTTATTGATTAAATGACGAGTGGCGTGCTTACCGCTATGAGTTAAAGGGACATGTAAGCTAATAATATCGCATTGTATTACCTCGTTAAATGTTACCCAATTAACGTTTGATTGACCTTGTTTAAAAGGGTCATAACAAAAACATTGAATACCTAATTTAGATAATAATTTATAAAGACGATAGCCAGTATTGCCACAACCGATAATGCCAAGTTTTAATTGCTTGAGTTGATTCATGGAATATTGATTAAATAAAGCAGCGAGTACATATTCAACCACTGCTTGCGCATTGCAGCCAGGGGCATTGGCAAAACCTATATTATTTTTTCTCAAATAAAGAGTATCAATATGATCAAAGCCAATGGTTGCACTGGCGATAAACTTAACCTTACTGTCCTGCAACAGCTTTTGATTAATTGGCGTTTCGGTGCGAACAACTAACACATCAGCATCTTGAATGGTTTGAGGAGAAATATCGGCAGAATGTAAAAAGGTCACTTTGCCCAAAGCTTCAATTGCACGGAAATTGGCTACTTTGTTGTCTGCAACGATATTTAAACCCGGATTATGCATTAGAATTTGGGTTAAACCCATTTGATATGTTTAAGTTTCCAGCATAAAAGTCACAGGGCCATCATTAACCAGTTCAATTTGCATATTCGCTGCAAATATTCCTGCTTTGGTAGTTACTTGTTTCGCACAATATTCAATGAACTCATTGTATAGCGACTCTGCCAACTGTGGGCTTGCCGCCTTGCTGAAGCCTGGTCGAAGCCCCTTTGTTGTCGATGCCGCTAAAGTAAACTGAGATACAATCAATAATTCACCAGTTGTAGTCTTAAGGCTTAAATTCATCTTGCCATCCTGGTCGCTAAATATTCGATAATTGAGCATTTTTTCAGCAGCTTTTGTTACGGTTTCGCTGGTATCTTTTTGTTCAACACCTAAAAGCAGTAACAGTCCTTGATTAATGCTACTTTCAATTTTATTGTTGACAGTCACTGATGCATGACTTACTCTTTGTATCAGGCATTTCATTAGAATTTTGCTCTCATATAATGGGTATTGGCATTATAATATAACCCATGATTAAATATGCAATTGATGACAGACCGCGTTGTAAGTGGTCTTTTAGCAGTAAAAAATACCGAGAACTTTATGTTAATTATCACGACACTGAATGGGGTGTGCCCTGTTTTACTGATGCTGTATTGTTCGAAAAATTGATTTTAGAAAGCAATCAAGCAGGATTGTCATGGATTACTATATTGGTTAAGCGTGAAAATTTTCGCAGAGCATACAATAATTTTGACCCGCATATTATTGCCGACTATACTGATGCTGACGTAGCAAGATTGATGCAAGATGAAGGTATTGTAAGAAATCGCGCAAAAATTAATGCGGCTATTAGCAATAGCCGTATTTTCCTGGATATTCAAAATCAACACGGTAATTTTAGTAATTACTTATGGCAATTTGTGGATGGTGAACCTGTCGTCAATCAATTGCAAGAGGATGAACCAGCACCAGTATCTTCAGCGCTGTCTGATACTATTAGTAAAGATCTTAAAAAACGTGGTTGCAAATTTACAGGAACGGTGATGGTGTACAGTTATTTGCAATCGCTAGGGATTATTAACGATCATTGGGAAGGTTGTTATCGATTTGAGGAATGCCAAAAGTTGCGCCGCTAAAATTTATGATAATCATCCGTTATTTCTTTTCCAGCGTTTTCAATTGGTGCTTGCTACTATTTTTTATGCTGTCTTGTTTGCTGTTCATAGGTCAGGTATTGGAGCAGTCTGATAATTTAAATAATAATTTCAGGTTTGTAGATTTGGTCTGGTACAGTATACAGTTATTACCGAGCGAATTAATTGAATTGTCTGCAGTGATTATTAGTATAGGAACCATGATAGCTTTGGCATTGATGGCGCACCATAGTGAAGTTAATGTGCTTAGATGTTCAGGTCAGTCGATTTTTTTATTGCTACACAAGGCTATGCTACCTGCGTTGGTTTTCTTGTTATTGATTTGGGGAATTGGAGAGCTTAATATCGCCAAATTGGAGCAAAATGCTAAAGCGCAGAAGTCTTTATTGTTGTCAAATAATGATGATGGCAGAATTGATGAATCTGAAATTTGGTTTAAACATGATAATAATTACTATCACTTGTCCAATTTATTTTCATCAGGGGTTGCCAGGAAAATTACGCGTTGGCAACCTTCCGAAGCCCATAACCAAATTGTCAGAATTCAAACTATCGCTTCTATGACCTATGAAAGCTATAATCCAGAAAATGAATATTGGTTGCAAGATAAAGTCAAAGTAACAAACTTTGATACACAGCAAATAGCTACTGAACAATTTGAATTTAAAATCTCAAAAGATCTGCCATCGGTTACTACGTTAAATAGCCTATCGCAAGACATAACCAAACTTCCTTTTAGCCAATTAGTGGCGCTATATAAACAATCCCGCGCCCATGAATTAGCGTTTTGGGGCAAGTTACTACAACCATTTAATTTTTACAGTTTGATGTTACTGTCTTGCCTCTTTATTTTTATTTCGGGTCGACAACGCGACACAGGCAGCAAAATTTTAATGGGGTCTTGTTGTGCAGTTGGCGGTTATATGTTGCAAACACTTATGCCTTCTGTCAGTATCGTGTTCAATTTAACGCCACTTTATACTTTGCTGTTTCCCATTATTCTAATTTTTGGCGCAGCGGCTTTTTTTATCTATAAAATTAAATAGCACCTAATGAAAACAGCAACCATTTCTTCTACCGTTGAACCCATTCAAAATATAAAAACTGACTGTTTGGTATTATTAATTAATCCCATGGCGGATTTAAGCGCGGTAGTAAGCCAAATCAATGATCTGTGTGAAAATGCCGTTCAACAATTAATTGAAGATGGTGATTTAGGTGATGCAATGGGCAACCATAGTTTCATATCAAGACCCGAAAACATGGCATGTAAGCGTATCATGCTGTTTAATATGGGAGCTGAAGCCTCTAAAACACAAGCCAGCAATAGAAAAGTGAAAAAAATGCTAAGCAAACTGGCTGCACGCTGTGTAAATGCCAGAGCCAGTTCTGTTTGTATAGCATTAGATGACTATAGTCAGAATTTTGAAAACAAGACATTAACAAACTATTGGATAGTTAATCAATTAGTGTTAGCTATTCATGACCATCAATACAAATTTGATTATTACAAAACAAATCAAAGAGACAGCAGCACATTGGTAACAGATATTGAATTATTTGCTGCAACTAACCAGGTAGATGATTACAATAGAGCCATTTTGCATGGGAATGCTATTGGCAGCGGTTGTACCATGACCAAAGACTTGGGCAATCAACCACCGAATATTTGTCATCCTGCCTATCTAAAACAATGTGCGGAACAACTAGCGAAAGAAAGTATGAGTTGTGCAGCGCCATTAACGGTAAATTGGCTTGATACTCAAGCAATGCAAAATTTAGGTATGGACTCACTACTATCGGTGGCCAAGGGTTCTGATCAACCGCCCTATTTAATAACTTTGGAATACAAAGGTGGCAAAGCGGGAGATGTTCCAGTAGCATTAGTGGGGAAAGGTGTTACCTTTGATACAGGTGGTATTTCATTAAAACCAGGTCTTGGGATGGATGAAATGAAATATGATATGTGTGGAGCGGCAACAGTATTAGGGGTAATGAAAGCTGTGTATCAATTACAACTACCGATGAATATTGTTGCCGTAGTTGCTGCTGTAGAAAATATGCCTAGTGGGTGCGCATCGAGACCTGGTGATATTGTGACCAGTATGTCAGGTAAGACGATAGAAATTTTAAATACGGATGCTGAGGGCAGGCTTATATTATGCGATGCCCTTACTTATACTCAAACCACTTACAAACCTGAAACCATTATCGATATTGCCACTTTGACAGGCGCATGTGTTATTGCACTTGGCAATCATGCGTCGGGCATGTATAGTAATAATCAGATGTTGGCAGATAAGCTGTTAAATGCAGGAGAACAAATAGAAGATAGAGCCTGGCAAATGCCACTTTGGCCAGAATATACTGCTCAGCTAAAAAGTCCTTTTGCAGACTTGGCTAATATTGGGGGTAAAACGGCGGGCAGTGTAACTGCAGCTTGCTTTTTAGCAGAATTTTGTAAAGAATGTGATTGGGCGCACTTGGATATTGCAGGAACAGCCTGGAAAAGCGGCAGTCAAAAAGGTGCTACTGCTAGACCTGTACCTCTGTTATGCCAGTTTTTACTGGATTATTGTTAATACTATAATCCATTAAATTGGTTTGAATCGCCAAGGGGTGCGGAAGCACCACTATTTTCCTCAATTTTTTGTTGTGATAAACGTTCTTCATTAGTCGATTCTATACGATACCGCCTGGAGAGGCGCTTGTGTTTTCGTTGTTGAATAGTATCGCCAGTCAAGCCATACAATTTGCCAAGACGGTTATGAAACCGTGCTAAAATTTTTTTGATATCTTCTTCAACAATTACATTACAAATATTAATAGATTCTATATAATATCGCTTGGCTAAATCAAGCTTCCCGTTTTCAATTAATATAGTTCCGTAGTTATTATAGAAATAGGCAATGTGGGCATCTGCACCATCAAGTAATTCAGGACGTTGCTCTAAAACGTAATCAGCTAATTGTTTACTTATTCTGAATTCTTTATTGCTGAATAGTTCGACGAGTTTTATATTAATACGCAGTAAGTCCTCATCCTTATATTGTTCAAATTTTCCAGAATTAGTACTTTGGGCAAAAACATTCGTTATAATGATAGTTAATACTGTCACAAATACACATTTTACACATTTAAATTTCTTGTTTATCGACATAATTACTTGCGCGGAGTTTATTCAATAGATTATTGACCATGTCAGTATAACATTGAAATAAATAAGATAATTAATATTATGACAAAAAACTTTATTTTCCCACTATTTTTTTATATTTGAGAGATACATTATGACGAAAGAAGCAGTAATTGTCAGTGCCGCTCGCACCCCAATCGGTAGAGCTTACAAAGGGGCTTTTAATGATTTGCAATCACCCTCTTTATGCTCTCACGCTATTCAAGCAGCAGTAGGACGCGCTGGTGTTGACAAAGCCGAAATTGACGATTGCATTATAGGTGCAGCCATCGCTCAAGGTACTCAAAGTATGAATTTAGGACGCATTGCAGCCATTGCATCAGGTCTTCCTCCAACGGTTAGTGGTATGACAATAGACAGGCAGTGTTCATCGGGTTTAATGAGCATTGCAACAGGGGCAAAGCAAATTGTTCACGATGGTATGTCTACCGTTCTGGCTGGTGGTTGTGAGTCTATTAGCCTGGTTCAAACCCAACACTACAATGGTCATAAATTAGCAGACCCTCAAGCTATTGCCAATTCTCCCAATATTTATATGGCGATGTTAGACACTGCTGAAGTCGTCGCCAAGCGCTACAATATCAGCCGTGAAGCACAAGATGAATATGCATTGCAGTCGCAAAAGCGTGTAGCAGTTGCTCAAGAAAATGGGTTGTACAATGATGAAGTTGTTCCAGTAACGGCTGAAAAATTAGTTACCAACAAGGAGACTGGCGAAACCAGTACCGAAACAGTTACTTTGACTAAAGACGAAGGCAATCGCCCTGCTACTACCTTGGAAGGTCTGAGTAGTTTAGGAGCCGTGCGCGATGGAGGTTCAATTACTGCGGGTAATGCGTCGCAACTTTCAGATGGAGCAGCAGCTGTGGTATTAATGGATGGCAAACAAGCTGAACAGCGAAATTTAGAACCACTTGGTGCATACCGCGGTATGGCGGTAACGGGGTGTGCTCCCGATGAAATGGGTATTGGCCCTGTTTTTGCAGTACCCGAATTGCTTAAGCGCAATGGTTTAACCATGGATGATATCGGCCTTTGGGAACTAAATGAAGCCTTTGCTGTGCAAGTCATTTATTGTCGAGACAGGCTGGGTATTGATAATAATAAGCTTAATGTTAATGGAGGAGCAATTTCTATTGGCCACCCCTATGGTATGAGTGGTGCAAGAATGACCATGCACGCACTGATGGAGGGTCGTCGCCAAGGTGTCAAATATGTTGTTGTTACCATGTGTGTTGGTGGAGGCATGGGAGCTGCCGGATTATTTGAAGTCTATTAAGCGTTAAAGTACGAATTTTTTGCATAGTGTTCTTCCTGTAAAGTAAGCATTATGGGAAAAAACATTTTGGTTATCATGGCGGATCAACTCACTGCGTTTGGGTTGAATTGCTATGGTACAAATTATGCTATTACGCCTAACCTGGATAAATTAGCGGCTACTGGCTTATTATTCAAAAATGCTTATTCATCAAGTCCTTTGTGTACGCCGGCACGCTATGCATTTATGACAGGGCAACATGTTTCGGCTATAAGTGGTTACGATAATGCTTCTTACCTGCCTAGTACCGTACCAACCTTTGCACATTATTTAAGACAGATGGGTTATTTAACAGCGCTAGCCGGGAAAATGCATTTTGTCGGTTCGGATCAACTTCATGGTTTTGAAGAGCGCTACACTACAGACGTCTATCCTGCAGACTTTGGTTGGGTTCCCGACTGGAAAAACCCGGATAAACGCATAGACTTGTGGTACCACAATATGTCGTCAATCAAGCAGGCAGGTATAGCAAGTATCACCAACCAGCTTGCCTATGATGATGAAGTGGGAGCGGTCAGTATGCGGGCTTTATACAATTACGCACGCTCAATGCAGGATAAGCCTTTTTGCCTGGTGTCCAGTTTTATACACCCTCACGACCCTTATGCCGCAAGACAAAAATACTGGGATATGTATACAAATGTTGACATTCCATTACCGAGTTGTGCAAGGCCAAACCCTAAGGATAATGACCCGCATAATTTACGCCTTGAAAAGGTCATTGCCCTTGGTGCAGTGGACGTTTCAGAGCAAGAAATTATCAATGCGCGACGCGCATATTTTGCCAATGTAACCTATGTTGATGAATGGGTTGGTCGATTAATTGACACTTTAGAAGAAACGGGACAACGCGATAATACAACCATTATTTTTACTAGCGACCATGGCGATATGCTTGGCGAATATGGTCTTTGGTACAAAATGAGTTTCCGCGAGTGGTCATCGCGTATTCCGTTAATAGTTAACGATAGAGATTTAAGCGTTGGTGAGGTTAATTTTCCTGTCAGTCAGCTTGATATACTACCAACACTAGTAGATATTGCGGTAAGTAGTTCTGATAAGCAAACAGCGCCAGAGGTTATTGACCCATTAAGTGGACACAGCTTGATTGATATTGCAAATAATAATGCAAAATATGATTCCAGAGTTGTTGCAGCTGAATATTTAGGCGAGGGTTTAAGCGAACCAATGTTAATGCTGAGAGATAAACGGTATAAATACATTCAATGCAAGGGTGACCCGGATCAGTTGTTTGATTTGTACAATGACCTTAGCGAAATAACCAATTTAGCCAGTAATACAGACTATAGTGAGTGCACACTAGCGTTTAAAAAATTAGCTGGTGAACACTGGAATGCCGATGAGTTAAAACAAAAAGTGTTAGTTGATCAACGCCGTCGCAGGTTGGTGTCCTCTGCACTGCATCATGGAAATTATCATAGCTGGGATTGGAACCCTATTCGTGATGCTTCGCAAGAATATACACGCTCGCATTTAGAGCTTTCGGCATTTGACTTTGAGTCGCGTTTTCCAAGGCCACCTGAATTTAAACCTCGCTGGAAATAATTCATGAATTACACAGAAAGTTGCGCAGTTATAAGTGGTACAGGGTTATGGATTCCTGAAAATGTTGTAACTAATGAAGAATTGGTGGAATCTTATAATAAGTGGGCAACAAAATACAATGCAGATAATGCCAGAGCAATTGTCTCTGGTGAGCTTGAAGAAAAACCACTGTCAAGTGCAAGCTTTATTGCTAAAGCATCGGGTATTAAAAGCCGTTATGCCTACCGCAAAGAAGGCATTTTAGATATCGAGCGTATGCGTCCTTACATTCCAGCAAGAGGTGATGATGAAACTTCTGTACAGGCAGAAATGGCTATTAACGCTGCGAGAAAAGCACTGGATAATGCGGGTAAGAAGCCGGCAGATATTGATGCAGTTATTGTCTCATGCGCCTATACTCAGCGCTCCTACCCTGCTATAGCTATTGAAGTTCAAGATGCTTTGGGCATCAAAGGTTTTGGTTTTGATATGTTAGTTGCCTGCTCGGCAGCAACTTTTGCGTTACATCGTGCCTATGAAATGGTTGTTGCAGGAACAGCTAATGCTGTATTGGTTATCGACCCTGAGTTGACATCGCCGCAGGTCAATTATTGCGATAGAGACAGCCATTTTATTTTTGGTGATGTTTCAATTGCCACTGTAGTAGAGCGCAGCGATACATCCAATAGTGCCCATTGTTACAAAATTTTGGGCATCAAAGCCCAGACGGTTTATTCTAATAATATTCGCTCCAATTTCGGTTATACCAGTAGAACCAGCGATACAGACCCCTACGCTGCTGATGCTTTGTTCTCTCAAAATGGGCAAAAAGTGTTTAAAGAAGTGTGTCCAATGGCTGCAAAACACATTAGTGATCATTTACAGCAATATGATTTAGATGCAAACGATCTGACGCGGTGGTGGCTGCATCAAGCCAATATCAATATGAATACGCTCATTAGTAAACGCTTATTGGGGCGTGATGCAACCGAAAAAGAAGCTCCTATAGTGCTTGACCGTTTTGCTAATACAGCATCTGCTGGGTCAATTATTGCGTTTAACCTTTATAATCAAGATTTGGTTGCAGGCGATATAGGTGTGATTTGTTCTTTTGGGGCGGGTTACTCTATTGGCTCGTTGGTGATAGAGAAGGTTTAACCCGGATTATTCTGGATAGCGTGGTGAATTTTCATGTCTGATTCACTCAAACTTGCAGTATATAGCCTGAGTGACTTTGCCAACGCTTGTGCCACATATTATCGGTATTTTCATGCTGAATTAATAATAAGTGGTGGAGCCAATACAAAATGCCCGACTGAAGTCGGGCATTGAGAGAAAGGGCTAAACGAGTTTATTCGTCTAACAGGTCTTCTAATAAATCAGGCCAAAGTTCATTGCCATCAACAATATACTTCTTCGTGTCTTTCTTCCATTTCTTCTGAATTCTGGCATCGTAATTTAAGTATAGCTTATCGTCAATAATGCTAAATTGTGAGGGATTAATTTTAGCAGTATCGTCGTGAGCTACGGCCCAGGCGCAGTAACCCCCGTATTGAGGTGCATATTTTTCAGGATTGGCAGCAAATAATTCCAAATTTTCTTTAGAGCTGAATAGCCAGCGCGAATCACTCCATTGGTATTCAAACTCTTCAGAGCCTTTCACTGGTGCATTTTGAGTAAAATAGGCAACGACATCGTAGCCCCCAATAACAAAGTCTGAATTACTGAAACGACCAATTTTGGTATTGTAAGCACCAGCTGCAAAAACGCTAAAAGATAATGTAAGTAGAACGAGGGCTAGTATTTTTTTCATAATAGAATCTGTTGTTTGTTGTTAAATTTAGTGTCTTAGAGTTAATAGTAATTAAATTGGTTCAATCATATTGGTACATTTTGGTTATTTCGCCCATTGCCCATAGCGATTGGCTTTTGAGCGAACAGGTATAGCTTGATATGTTGATGAAGCTGCTGACTCATTACTTACACCATGAGGGACATGACCACTGGCAACATATTCACTGGCAGATTCGCAATTACGCGATTGGTCATCAAAAAATACGTCTGCTCCATAAGACTGTAAAAACTCTGCTTTATCCAACCCCCCTAAAAATAATGATTCGTCAATGCGAATATTCCAGCTGCGCAAGGTGCGGATTACGCGCTCGTGGCTTGGAGCAGAACGTGCGGTAACTAGTGCGGTGCGAATGGGGCAACTGTCTTGAGGTAATTGTGTTTGAATATTGTGTAGAGCTGCTAAAAAGGGTCTAAAAGGACCACCGCTTAAATTATTCCAGGCATTTGATTGTTCATTTTGAGTAAAGTCTTGCAGACCTCGCTGCTGATAAATTCGCTCCGATTCGTCGCCAAAAATAACGGCATCACCATCAAATGCAAACCGCAATTCTGAATCATCGGTTGCAGAGGCATTGTTATCTCGGTTAAACATGGTGGCAGCGGCAACACCTACATCCAGTGCGTGTTTGGCATCATTGCCATCCATTGATAAAAACAATTGACTGTTAAAGGCTTTAATGTAACGCCAAGGGTCGCGCCCGCCGCAAAAAGCGGCGCGATCAATATCCAGGCTATGATGTTTTATGGAATTAAAAACACGCAATCCACTATCGCCGCTATTGCGGGAGAGTAAAATGACTTCCACTAATTTGTTATTGTGGTCGTAAAGGTTATTGAGGTCGAGGAGTTTTCGAACTAAATTAAAGGCCTCTCCAGGCGCTAATGGTGTGTCTTCGTGTTGTATTTGGTAACGCGCATAGGCATCAACACCATCTTGAGTATATACGCTGTGGCTTTCATCCATGTTAAACAAAGCCCTTGAAGATATTGCAATAACCAGTGGTTGATGCATTGTGCTAGCTCATAATGGTTAAATTCTAGGCTAACCTATGATAGCCTTTAATCTGGGTTTAAGCAATCCCCTTGATTGTGCCTTTAGGTAGCACAGCGTGAACTGCCTGACGTTGAAATGATAATTCTATGGCTTTGTTGTTGTCTTTGCCAGCCTTAACGCTAACGTAGTGGTCATCTAATGTAGTTATTTTGCCAAGCATGCCGCTGGTTAAAACCACTTCATCGCCAACACTAAGGCTATTAACTAACTGTTGATGCTCTTTTTGACGTTTGCGCTGCGGGCGAATGAGAAGCAGGTACATCAATAAAAATAAGCCACCAAAAATAAGTAATTGAAAAATTGGGTTAGACTCAGATGTTGCAGCCTGGGCATAGGCAGGAGTAATAAAAAAATCTAGCATAATGTTAATAATGTATTATTTATAGTAATTGAGTAAATCGGTGTGATGTGTTTTGGTTTTGACTTTATCCATAACAGAGCTGATAACACCTTGTTCATTAATAAAAAAAGTACTGCGAACAACCCCCATATATTCTTTGCCCATAAATTTCTTTAATTGCCAAACACTGTAAGCTTTACTGGTTTCAGTTTCAGGGTCTGACAATAAATCAAAGTTCAATTGATGCTTTTCTTCAAACTTTTTAAGTTTGTTTGGCAAATCAGGGCTTACAGCAAAGACTTTAATACCTTTGGCAGCAAGGTCGTTTTTACTATCGCGAATACCGCAGGCTTGTACAGTGCAACCAGGAGTCAGAGCCTTAGGGTAAAAGTAAACAACAATGGGCTTACCGCGATAGTCACTGAGTTTTATTGATTCGCCATTCTGATTTAGTAGCTCAAAATCAGGTGCGCTGTCGCCAACTTGTAACATAAAAAAGCAATTAAGGTAGTAAGTGGTTAACGGCATCACGCTCTTCCTTTAGCTCTTGTTCGGTAGCGCGCATTTTGGCAATGGAAAATTCATTGTTTTCCAAACCTTGAACAATGCTCCAATCGCCATTTTTGCAAACGCAGGGCATACCATAAATTAGACCTTTTTCTATACCGTAGCTTCCGTCACTGTATATGCCCATGCTTACCCAATCGTTCACAGTTGTTCCCAAAGCCCAGGAACGCATGTGGTCTATAGCTGCCGATGCTGCAGAGGCCGCGGAGGAAGCGCCTCGCGCATCAATAATTGCTGCGCCGCGTTGTTGTACAGTGGGAATAAAATCAGATTTGTACCAATGGCTGTCAATACCATCAATAACAGCGTTGCCGTTAATTGTAGTATGGTGCAAATCAGGGTATTGTGTTGATGAATGATTACCCCAAATAATCATTTTTGAAATATCGGTACTGGCTACTTGCTGTTTTGATGCCAGCTGTGAAATGGCTCGGTTGTGGTCAAGGCGAACCATGGCGGTAAACTGTCTGGGGTTGATAGAAGGTGCATTGCGTTGGGTAATCAACGCATTGGTATTGGCTGGGTTGCCCACTACTAAAACTTTTATGTTACGGCTGGCAACAGCGTCAATGGCTTTACCTTGAACTGAAAAGATAGCAGCATTGGCTTCCAGCAAATCTTTGCGTTCCATGCCAGGGCCTCTAGGTCTTGCGCCTACCAACAGAGCATAATCGCTATCTTTAAATGCGATATCAGGATCGTCAGTTGTAATAATGTCATGTAGTAGTGGAAAGGCGCAATCTTCTAATTCCATGGCTACTCCTTGTAGTGCGTTCAACGCAGGAGTAATTTCAAGACATTGTAGAATTACTGGTTGATCATCGCCTAGCATATTACCTACGGCAATTCGAAAAAGTAAAGAGTAGCTAATTTGGCCAGCAGCACCAGTAACAGTAACACGAATGGGAGTTTTCATAAATAGTAACCTCTGTATCAATTTAATGGGGTGGCTGACGGGATTTGAACCCGCGACCACTGGAATCACAATCCAGCGCTCTACCAACTGAGCTACAGCCACCATAGGAAGGAGTCATGGCGCGCCCGCCAGGACTCGAACCTGGAACCTACGGCTTAGAAGGCCGTTGCTCTATCCAGTTGAGCTACAAGCGCAAGTCAACAACATTATTATTAAACTGGTCGGGGTAGAGAGATTCGAACTCCCGACATCCTGCTCCCAAAGCAGGCGCGCTACCAGACTGCGCTATACCCCGGAAATCAAAGGGCGCATAATACTGTCACTTAAAGAATCTGTCTAGCCCCAACTTGCTGAAATAGGTATAATAACACGTCTTTATCTCAAACAGCTCACTATGAACTTTGAATCACCCATTGTGCGCCGCCGCTCTAACCAAATTATGGTCGGCAATGTTCCTGTAGGTGGCGATGCCCCTATTGCGGTACAAAGTATGACCAATACTGAAACAACCGATATTGATGCAACTGTCGCTCAAATTAATGCAATGGTTGATGTGGGGGCAGATATTGTCAGGGTGTCAACGCCCACTATAGAAGCAGCAGAAGCTTTGGCTGAAATACGCAATCAAGTAACAGTGCCATTAGTTGCCGATATCCACTTTGATTACAAAATTGCTCTGAAAGTTGCCGATTGTGGGGCAGACTGTTTACGTATTAACCCTGGCAACATAGGTAGAGAAGATAGAGTCAGGCAGGTGGTGGATAGAGCCAAAGACAAAAATATCCCTATTCGCATTGGTGTTAATGCAGGTTCCTTAGAAAAAGATTTGCAAAAGAAATATGGCGAACCTACAGCTGAAGCCCTGGTAGAGTCAGCTATGCGTCATATCGATATTTTGGACAAACTGGATTTTCCCAATTTTAAACTCAGCCTAAAGGCATCCGAAGTCTTTATGACCGTTGATGCATATCGACTAATTGCCAGTAAAATTGATCAACCACTGCATTTGGGTATTACCGAAGCTGGTAGCTTTCGCACAGGCACTGTTAAATCATCAGTAGGTTTAGGTTTATTATTAATGGATGGTATAGGAGACACATTGCGCATTTCTTTGGCAGCAGACCCAGTAGAAGAAGTACGTGTAGGCTGGGATTTGCTTAAAAGCCTTAAATTGCGTAACAAAGGTGTTAACTTAATTGCCTGCCCGAGTTGCTCCAGACAAAATTTTGACGTGATAAAAACTGTCAACGAATTGGAAATGCGCCTTGATGATATTAAAACCCCAATTGATGTTGCAGTAATTGGCTGTTATGTCAACGGACCTGGTGAGTCAAAAGTAGTGGATGTCGGCTTAACTGGTGCTGCATATGAGCACCTTGTCTACCAGGATGGCAAGCCCAGCAAAAAAATTGCGACGGAAAATATCGTTGATGATCTGGAAGCTATGATAAGGGCAAAGGTTGCGAAAAAGGAATTAGAGAAAGCGAATATCATTGCCAGCCAAGCCGCTGGATTATAATATGAGCGATAACATTCAATCAATAAGAGGGATGAATGACTTATTGCCTGGCGATTCAGCACGCTGGCAGTGGGTTGAGGGCAGAATTATTGATGTAATGCAGCGTTATGGTTATAAGCAGATTCGTTTTCCTATAGCGGAAAAAACAGAGTTGTTTTGTCGTTCTATTGGCGAAGTTACCGATATTGTCGAAAAGGAAATGTACACCTTTAATGACCGTAGTGGAGAGTCGATAACACTGCGCCCAGAGGGCACAGCAGGTTGCGTGCGCGCAGCAATGCAGCACAATTTACTGGAAACGCCTCAGCGTCTCTGGTATCAAGGGCCAATGTTTCGCTATGAACGCCCACAAAAGGGAAGGTCGCGGCAATTTCATCAATTTGGTGTTGAGATATTCGGCTTGGAAGGTCCTGATATTGACGCCGAATTAATTGCCATGACAGCACAGTTCTGGCATGAATTGGGGGTCAGTGATGCATTGACGTTACAGTTGAATTCATTGGGTACAGCTACATCACGAGCGGCGCATCGTAGTGCGTTAGTTGCGTTTTTCAACAATCATATTAACGAACTTGATGATGATAGTAAGCGCAGACTAACTGGTAATCCCCTACGTATATTGGACTCTAAAAATGTTAATACACAAGCTATTGCGTCTAATGCACCACAATTGATAGATTATTTAAGCGATGAAGAGCTAGTACATTTTAAACAACTTCAAAAATTGTTAACGGCTCTAAATGTCAATTTTCAAATTAATCCACGCTTGGTTCGGGGTTTAGATTATTATACCCACACAGTATTTGAGTGGGTAACCAACCAACTCGGCGCGCAAGGAACAGTGCTGGGCGGTGGTCGGTACAATGGTTTGGTGCAGCAACTTGGGTCTAAAAAGCCTGTTGCAGGATTGGGTTTTGGTATGGGTATTGAACGGCTGGTATTGCTGGTTGAAGCCTGTAATTCAGACGATCTAAACAATGTACCGACACTTGATGCTTATTTTATTATTGAAGATATTGCTAAAACTCAAGGCATGCAACTAGCTCAAACTCTTAGGCAACAAACCACTATTCAACTGCAAACTCACTGCGGAGGGGGCAGTATTAAAAGTCAAATGAAAAAAGCGGATAAAAGTATGGCAAAGTTTGCGTTGATTCTTGGTCAAAATGAAGTCACTAACAGTACTGTAACGATTAAGCCACTACGTGCAGAAATGACTTCTTCTTTACCGCAGCAAATACAAATGAGCGAAGAAGAATTAATACAATTCTTTAAGGAAACCCTGATAAGTCCTGCTGGTGTAGCGAAGTAAACCGGATTAAAAAAACGATTAATTCATACTTTTACCATGCTACCTGATTTTAAATTGGAAACTTATTTTTCTAAATGGGAGTTTAGTGCGCGTTATCATCTTACTGCATCAGATGCCCAAAGTATTTCACTGCGTGACTTACTGGCAATAGCGACCGATGAGGAACGCGAAGAATTTGAAGGTATGTGGCTGGGCTATACTGAAACCTATGGGGCTTTTGATTTGCGTGAAGTTATAGCCACCACCTACAGCAGCCAAAGCCCTGAAAATATTTTATGTTTTGCTGGCGCAAGCGAAGCCATTTTTGCTGCCAATGCGATTATTTTAGACAAAGATAGCCATGCCATTGTGGTTACTCCCAATTATCAATCACATGAAACGCTGCCAGTCACTATTTGCGAAGCAACAGGTGTCCCGTTGGAGGCGAATGATAATTGGTCGCTGGATATTGATAGAATTGCAGCTGCTATAAAATCCAATACCAAATTAGTGACTATCAATTTTCCGCACAACCCAACAGGGGCCATATTACCGTTAGATAGCTACCACGCATTAATAGCACTGTGTCGTAAGTATGGTATTTATATTTTACACGATGAAATTTTTAATGGGCTAGGCCCTACAGGTGTCAAGCACCTACCCTTTGTAGCTGATTTGTATGAGCGCGGTTTATCACTCAATGTTATGTCTAAATCTTATGGCTTGCCTGGACTTAGACTTGGTTGGGTTGCCAGCCAGGATAAAGTCATATTATCGAAAATGGAGCGTTTAAAACACTACCTATCCATTTGCAATTCAGGTCCCAGTGAGCGTTTAGCTAAAATAGCATTACGTTACCGCAAACAATTATTGGATAGAAATTGTGCTATTGTTGATGAGAACCTGGCAAAGTGGGATGCATTTTTTGCAAACTACCCCAACCTGTTTGAATGGCAAAGACCTGATGGTTCTTGTACTGCATTTCCTAAATACCTGGGCGCTGAAGGCGTTGAAGTCTTTTGTAAATCTTTAGTTGAGGAAAGTGGTGTATTATTTTTGCCAGGTAGCATTTACTCCTCTACACTGACACCAACTCCTACTGATCGGTTTCGCCTAAGCTTTGGTCGTGAAAATTTAGATGATGGGTTACAAGCATTACACCAACATATCTTAAAATTTTTATGAAAACTCCTGCTTATTTTTTGATTGCCCTGCTATTGGTAGCCTGCGGTAAATTCAAGCAAACTGAACCCACAGAGGCTACCGAAAGCCTTCACCAATTATGGGACGAATACTATGCAACCATTGAAGAAGTCAGGCAGGAATTTATCAGCAGCGATGTATTTGACATTGACGATGCTCACCGCGCAGGAGCTTACGATTTATTGCAATCGTTTATCGCCTCTAATACGGCGCGTACCATGCAAGCGGATATATACAATCCACACATAGGCATTATGCTTTCACCGAGTATTCGATTGGGTATTGATAATCCCGACACATTTTACCGCAATACTTTTGTTGGCAACCCTACGGGCGATTGGGTTTATCGAATTTGGGGCAATCGCGGCAATACGGCCGACTGGTTACTGGAATTATTCGATAGTGCCAATCCTAAAGGGGCGATTAGCGTTTTTGAAGATGAAGATTTAATCACGGATGGAAATGGTAATTATGAAGTGTTTTTAAGTGCTGAGAAAATGGGCGTTAACTGGATGCAGCTAAAACCAACCAATGGGCAGCTTAATCTGATTATTCGCGATAGCTACAGCAATTGGGAAGCGGAAAAAGGCAGCACCGTTTTTATTGAACGCTTGGGCAGTGCGGGTATTCCTTCAGCTAATCCACATGAATCGCAGTTATTAACGCCACTAAAAACAGCGTTGGGCGTGCTAAAAAGACAAGGCAGATTTTGGGTCGATTTTGCTAAAAAATTACAATTGTTAGGACATAACAACTTTTCAAAATTTAAAGCTACCGAATCATTGGGTATTATTTCACAATACTATGGCGTCGGTTATTTCAGCTTAGAAGATGACGAGGCGTTGGTATTTAAACTACCGGAAGTTAATGCGGGTTATTGCGGGACACATATCAGCAATTTTTGGGCATCGGCACCCGATTGGGTCAATCGACAAGTAAGTCTGTCATGGTGCCGCAATGGTCAAGGGCAAGCCTACAAAGCCAAAGACGGCATGTATTATTTTGTCGTATCGTCGCGCGACGCAGGTATTCAAAACTGGATGGATACCGCAGGCTTAACCCAAGGGTTAGTGATATTGCGCATTCAAAGCCCCTATGAAGATATTAATTTAAAACCCCAAGGGCAACTAATTAAATTAGCCGATTTAGACCAGTATATTCCACAAGATATGCCGCGTTGGGATGCAAAGCGCAGAAAGCAACAAATCAAAATGCGTCAAAACCATGTAAGACAGCGTTATCAAACCTATTAACCCAGATTGAGACTTGATGCCTAAGAAGATTTTTGTATCTTTGCCAACAAACTCACCATTTCTAGCGCTGTATTGGTAGCTTCAAAACCTTTGTTGCCAGCATTATCTTCGCAGCGTTCCATGGCTTGTTTAACATTATCGACTGTCAACACACCAAAAGTGATGGGTAAATGATATTGACGTTGCACTTGTCCAAGACCTGTTGTACATTCGCTGCAAACGTATTCAAAATGTGGCGTTCCACCGCGAATGACACAACCCAAGGCAATAATGGCGGCATAGTTGCCAGTAGCCGCCAGGGTTTGGGCGGCTATGGGTAGCTCCATTGCGCCTGGTACTTTAATAAGTGTAATGCAATTTTCATTTATATTAGATTGCTTAAAGGCTTTTAGTGCACCACTGACCAGGTTGTCGGTAACAAAGCTATTCCATTTGGTAGTGAGAACGGCAAATTGCTTTGTATTACCGCTGATAGCTTCGGCTTGAGATTCGATTATTTTCATATAAGAATTTTTGGAGCTAATAGTAGTGTACCTAATGAAATGTTACGTTAAAGCACGGACACCTGACTGCTCGCCATTATAGCTTTAAAATTGATTACAGAGAAGGTAAACTAAGTTTTGCCATACGTCCACCGTCCACTGCCCATACTTGCCCAGTAACAAAATTCGATTCATCAGACAATAACCAACAAGTTAAGTTGGCAATATCCTCAGGTGTGCCTGTTCGGCCAAGAGGATGAATGGTTTTAAGATTTTGTTTGAACGCTGCAGGATTGGGCATGGACTCAATAAAATCATTGTTTAAATCGGTATCAATCCAACCTGGAGCAATAGCATTGCAACGAATGTTGTCAATGCCGTGGTCAATAGCAACGGCGCGCGTGAGTGCGTGCAGCCCACCTTTACTGGCGCAGTAAGCACTGTGTAAAGGGTTTGCGCCCAGCCCTTCAATGCTGCCGATATTCACAATACTACCACTGGTTTGGATTAAGTAAGGCAATGCGTATTTTATTAATAGAAAGGGTGCAGTGAGGTTAATACTTAAATTAAGATTCCAGTCTTCCAGGCTAGTGTCTTGAATGGAGCGTTCAAACATCATGCCAGCGTTATTAACAAGGCCATCGAGTTGACCAAATGTATCATAGGTGCTTTTAATCAGCCTTTGACAGGCTTCGGGCTTGGATAAATCGGTTTGAATAAAATGGCCTGAATCGGATTCAGAACGCTGCCCTACAACTACCTGTGCACCGCGTTGAATTAGCGTTTGAGTAATGGCAGCGCCAATACCGCTACTGCCGCCGCTAACGATAAAAACTTTATTAGTAAACGGCTTTGCCACCATTTACCTCCAGGGTTGTACCTGTGATATAACGCGATTCGTTTGAGGCTAAAAAAGCTACAACATCGGCAATGTCTTCAGCTTCGGCAATACGTCCAAGAGGAACCGTTTCACCCAGTTTGGCAACTGCGGTTTCGGGATTGAAACCACGTCTTTCAAAACCGCTGCGAAGCATAGCGGTGTTAACTTCATTAGGGCAAACTGCATTGGCTCGTATGCCTTGATGTGCATGGTCGCGGCCTAAACACTGTGTCAATGCAGCAACGGCAGCTTTTGATGTGCAATAAGCAATATGGTCAGGCCCAGGGTATAATCCCCAACATGAGGCGATATTGACAATCACTCCACCGCCTTGCTCACTCATAATAGCAACCGCGGAGCGGCATATTCGAAATACTGCATTGACGTTAACTTGCATGGACAATTGCCAGTCATTGTCGCTGGTCTGTTGTATGTTGCCGCGGCAAATAATGCCTGCGTTATTGATAACAATATCTAAACCACCTGCTAAGTCAAATGCTTCTTCAACGAGCCGGTTACAAAAAGTATTGTCAGTTAAATCGCCAGTGATATTGTGGTGGGCATTGTCAACAGGCTTAATATCGCAAGCAATAATAGTCGCTCCCTGTTGCAAAAATTTATTGACAATGGCGGTTCCAATGCCTCCTGCTGCACCAGTGATAAGAATTCTAGCTGACATTGGCAGGAACCTCTTGCTCGCGTTTGGCAATGTATTCCAGCAATGCTTGATTGATGACAGGGTCAAGCTCTGGCTGTTGATATTGACTAAGCAACTTGCGCGCATAATTTTGAGCGCGCTCGGTAATTTCTATTGAGCCTTCGGATTCCCACTGTTCAATCGAATTATTATCAAACAGCCTGGGCATAAAATATGCGCTTTGGAAATGATCCTGAGTAAATTGGTGGGCAAGGTAGTGTCCTCCAGGACCAATATCACTAACAGTGGCAACGGCTTCATCAAAGTTATCCCATTGCACGCCTTGAGCCATTCGATACGCCATAGCGCATTGTTCGGCATCAACCACAAATTTGGACATGCAACAGTGCATACCGCCTTCATTCCAGCCAGCCGAGTGCCAAATATAGTTGGCGCCACTCATCATTACGGCCATTAGGGTAGTAGCACTTTCATAGCCAGCTTGGGCATCAAAGGTTTTAGCCCCGCCCAAGGTGTTTGAAGTGCGCCATGGTACTTTGTAGAAGCGGGCCAATTGACCAATCATAAAATTCATTAACGATATTTCTGGCGTTCCTGCCATGGGCGCTCCTGATGCCATGGATACGGTACTCAAATAATGTCCGTAAATGGCAGGTGTTCCTTTACGAATTAATTGGGTATACGCCAGTGCCGACAAGGCCTCAGCATTAAGTTGTGCCACCGTTGCAGCTACATCGGCTGGGGTGTTAGCGCCGCCCAGGACAAAGGGAGAGCAAAGTACGGGCTGGTTATATTTGCCAAATTCGCGCATTGCACCCAACATAGATTCATCCCATACTAATGGTGAATTGCCATTACAGTTTGCGGTAACAACAGGATGGGTATGCAAATGGTCTTCACCGAATAAAATTTTACACATATCTATAACATCGCTGGCATTTTCGCCAGTAGTAGACATGCCCATAAATGTTTTATCGGAATATGCCATTGAGGAATAAGTAATCCATAAGTGACGATGCCCTACGGGTTTATCCATAGGTTCACAAATCACATGGGCACTGGAATGCAGAGCAGGGCTCATATGCGCCAACTTGTGAAAGGTTGCTAAATCCTCAACGGAACCCCATTTGCGCTCACCCTCTAAATTGCGGATAAAAGGTGCGCCAGTCATGGGCACAAAAATGGAACTGTTTTTGCCAATGGTGACATTTTTTTTGGGGTCGCGAGCATGGTAGGTAATGGTTTCGGGGATGCTGCTGATTAATTCCATTACCAGATTCCGGTCAATACGAACACGGTAACCGTCACTTTCAGGACCTATTGACGCACCAGCTTCACGCCATTGCTCCAAAGCAATATCATCGCGAAAATCGACTCCTACATCTTCCAGTATTTTTAATGAGGCATTGTGAATTTTTAAAATTTGTTCCTCATTTAAGGCCTCAACGCAGGGAAGTCCCCGCTCTAAATGCGGCAACATGGGTTCAATCGCATTGGTGCGTAAATTGCGTCGGGCATTGCGACCACCGCGACGTTCTTTTCCCACAGCATCAGTCATAATTTGGGTTTAATCTGGGTCAATTTATAAATCAGAACCTGCTTGCCTATGAATCCATTTCAAGTAAGCATTGGCACCAACAGTCATTAATGGTTTAGGAGGTAGTCGATTGGGCTTAGGTTCAGCTCGTAGCAAGTTCACTAACGGATTGCTTTGTCCTGTTGCAAAATCGGCAATTAACATACCACCTAATGTACCTTTACTTAGCCCTAACCCGTTATGGCAGCAGGCGGCATAAAGGTTGGGTTGTAATTGCTCAAAAATAGGAACAGAATTTAGGGAAAGGCAAAGGTGTCCCCCCCAGCGGTACTGCATGGCTACATCGTTTAACATAGGGAAACGTTGTTGAAAAGACTTATCGTGGCGCCTGCCTAAATGTTCAATTTGCTTTGCTGTGGTTTCTTTATTCGCGTTGTAGGTAAAGGTATTGCGAATGATGATACGCGAACTGTTGTTATAGTTAATTTTTCTAACCGTTGTACCCATTGGGTGAGCGGGAATAAGGCCCCATTCATCATGTCCGCCTAAGCGTTTAACCTGCTCGGATGTTAATTCCTCAGTCATACTTGAAAAGGTGTAAATTGGTATAGTGCGATTGTTATAAAACCCGAAAGATTCCAGATGACCGTTTACGGTTAAAATAATTTTTCCAGCAGCAATTACACCTTGTGGGGTTTGAATACGGTAGCCAGAGTTGTCGATTTCAATTTGTAGTGCGGGACAATTTTCAAAAATACTGATCAGGTGATGTTGTTGCAGGCCAGCTACTATATCCAGTATATAACGTGCAGGTTGTAATACTGCACAATTGGGTGTGTAAATTCCTGAACTAAAATATTGTGAACCTGTAAGCTCACGCATTTGCGAGGCGGACAGGGCTTGAAACGACTCATCTAACTGATTTAAATGACGGCAGAAAGTGTTCAGAGCCTTTTGCCCGGTACCATCGGTTGCGCCGTGGTACTTGCCACAGAGTTTGAAGCTATCGCCTAAGTTATAGTCAGTTGCCATTTGCCGGGCAAAATCAATAGCGCTGCGGTTTAATAAAATTTGATTGAGGTCTTGTTGACGTCCAGCACCTGAATAATCATCACTTTGCAGTTCGTGAGGCAGGTCAATCATAAACCCTGAATTGCGACCACAGGCGCTCCACGCAATTTTTTGAGCATCAATTAAAGTTATTGATTGACCATTCGTATTTTCCATAAGCCGTCTACAGGCACTAACGCCGGCAAAGCCAGCACCAATAACTAACCAATCTGTATCATGGCGGTTTTGAAAACCACCAAAATGTGGTTTTTCACCTGCAATTTCATACCATCCACAATGTGAAAAGTCATTGGGAAATTGCGTGACGTTAAGCATTGGTTGCCGGGAATTAAGGTAGTGATTCGACTTGTTGGTCGGAGATATCAACCCAAATGGTTTTTAATTGGGTGTATTGGTCATGGGCATGAACAGAATTATCGCGCCCACCAAAACCTGATTGTTTATATCCGCCAAACGGTGTGCTGATATCACCTTCGCCAAAGCAGTTGACCGTAACTGTGCCAGCGCGAATAGCGCGAGCCATGCGGTGCGCTGATTTAATATTGCTAGAAAACACCGAAGCGGTTAACCCGTATTCGGTGTCATTGGCAGCCTTAATGGCGCTGTCGCTGCTGTTAACTTCAATAACCGCCAACACCGGGCCAAAAATCTCTTCACGCGCAATTCGCATATCGGAGTTAACGCCGTCAAATATGGTGGGTTCAATAAAATACCCTGCTCCCTTGACTTCAAAGGCATTGCCTCCAGCGACCAAGTTAGCGCCCTCTTGTTTGGCTTGCTCAATGTAACCCATAATTTTATGGAAGTGTTTCTCGCTGATAATAGCTCCTAAATTATTACTTGGGTCAAGTGGATCGCCAGTGCGCCACTGCTGGGTGCGATATTGTATTTTTTCCAGCAATGCCTGCTTAATGTCGCTGTGGACAATAAGTCGAGAATTGGAAGAACAGTTTTCCCCCATATTCCAAAATACGCCATTGGTGACATGCTGCGCAACCACATCCAAATCATCGGCATCATCCATTACCACACAGGGGTTCTTTCCACCACATTCAAGCACAACCTCCTTCAAATTGCTCTCACCAGAATACTTTAAAAACGCTTTGCCTACAGCAGTTGAACCAGTGAAGGTAATCATATCAATATCGGGGTGTATTCCCAACGCTCTACCTACCATTGAACCACTGCCTGTTACAACATTAAGTACCCCGTCGGGAATGCCCGCCTCGGTAGCCAGTTCGGCTAACCTTAAAGTTGCCATACTGGTTTCCTGAGCAGGCTTGATAATTAAACTGTTGCCAGAGGCAAGAGCTGGTCCTAGTTTCCAGGCTACCATTAACAGAGGGAAATTCCAGGGGACAACCGCAGCTACAACGCCAATGGCTTCACGCACTACCATGGCTAATACATCGTCGCCAGTGGGAGCAACCTGATCGTAAATTTTGTCAATTAATTCTGCATGCCATTGAATACAATGTATGGCTTCTGGTATATCCACTGTTTCCACTTCGGCAATAGGTTTACCGCTTTCTAAACTCTCTAAAACCGCTAATTCGTGTTGATTGCGTTTAATTAACTTGCATAGCTTAATTAATATTTGTTTGCGCTCTGAAGGGTGGCATTTAGACCAAATACCCGATTCAAATGCTTCTTTGGCTTTTTCTACTGCCAGATTTACTTCATCCTGCCCGCAAACACTTATTGCTGTAAGAGTCTCGCCGGTGGCAGGGTTTATGGTATCAAAGGTTGTATCGGTGGCAATAGCCTTGCCATTAATGTAGGCAGCAGTAGGGAAAATTTGTGAGGCAGCAAGCGATTTGTATTCGTTTTCAGTAAGTACAGTCATAGTTTATACCAGGTCAGAAAGAGTTGTTTTAAGCGTTTTTAACACGCGTTCTACATCGCGTTTTTGTTCTTTGACCAATTCCAGCAATGGTGCGCGAACTGGACCAGTGGGTAACCCTTCCAGCTGGCAGGCATATTTAATAGTTTGAATAAACTTGCCTCCTTGTTCAAGAATACCCATAAAAGGCATAAGCGCCGACATAATTTTTCGGCCTTTATCAAAGTCTTTCTCAATAACACAGGCCTTGTAAAGAGCAATATGTTCTTTAGGCAGGCAGTTACCACCACCACAAACCCAACCCTTCGCACCCCATGCAAAGAATTCTAACGCCTGGTCATCCATGCCACACATTAAGTTAATTTGCGGATATTCTCTGGCAAGTAAATGCAGTTGATTAATATCGCCAGTAGACTCTTTAATGGATTGAAAATTGCGGCTTTTACCCACAATATCAAAAAATTCTTCACCCATGGTTGTACCAGTGCGGCCAGGGTAATTGTAGAGCATGACTGGTAAGTTGACGGCGCGGTCAATGGTTAAAGCGTGGTGTGCTAATTCGCGCTGCGTGGGCACGGCGTAATAAGGAGAACCCATAAGTATTGCGTCAGCATTGTGCTTTTTGGCCATAAGCCCATAGGCGATGGAATCATCTGGTCGAATAGCTCCAACCCCTACTACCAACTGGACGTTGTGGGAGTTGTCAGCGTTAAAACGGCAGATAGTTTCGGACGCTAATTTTACCAGGAGTGAACGTTCATCACTATTTTGGACATAGTATTCACCTGTAGTACCGCCGACAACAATGCCGTGAACGCCAGATTTACATAAGTGATTGACAACATTAATAAAGCCTGCTTCGTCAATGGCACCGTCACTGTGATAGGGGGTAATGACAGGTGGATAGATACCTTGAAATTTCATCGTTAATTCTTATAAAATATGCCAGTTTGATTTATGTATTAGTCGAACCTGAAATGAAATAGCATAATTAGATGGAGGTTCATTAGTCGGTCCAACCGGTTATCGTTTTAACTTCCAGAAAATCTTCCAGCCCCCAAACGCCACCTTCACGACCATTGCCTGATTGTTTAAACCCACCAAAGGGAGCACCTTCGCCTGCGTAGTTGCCGTTTAATTCGACAACCCCGGAGCGCAGGCGTTTTGCCATGCGTTTGGCGCGTGCCATATCGGATGTCTCAATATAATTGGTTAAACCGTAAGGGGTGTCGTTGGCAATAGCGATGGCTTCTTCTTCGGTATCAAAGGGCATAATGGCTATAACCGGACCAAAAATTTCTTCACGGGCGATAGCCATATCATCAGAAACATCGGCAAATACGGTGGGTTTAATGAAATAACCGCCTTGTAAAGCTTCGGGTAACTCAGGTGAACCTTCACCGCCAATAACCAATTTTGCACCTTCAATAATGCCAGAGCGGATTAAGCCTTGTATTTTGTCAAAATGTACCTTTGAGACGACAGGACCGAGATGGTCACCTGATGCCAACGCATCGCCTAACTGGATTGATTCGGTAACGGTTTTGGCGGTTTCTACTGCCTTTTCGTAAATTGAGCGTTGCACTAACATTCTTGAAGGAGCATCGCAAGACTGACCAGAGTTATGCATTAGACGCATAACGCCTCGCTCTACTGCATCGATATCGGCATCGGCAAAGATAATATTTGCCCCCTTGCCCCCCAATTCCAGGCTGACACGCTTGATACTGTCGGCAGCATTTTTGGTAATAGCTTTACCTGCTCTAGTTGAGCCTGTAAATGAAATCATATCAATATTAACATGTTGCGATAGTTGAGTACCAACGCCAATACCGTCTCCATTTACGAGGTTAAAGACTCCTGCCGGGAAATTTGCTTTGTCAATCATTTCGGCAAAAAACACTGATGAAAGCGGCGCAATTTCAGACGGTTTAAGTACCATAGTGCAACCTGCGGCAAGTGCAGGGGCGACTTTTAGCACCATTTGGTTCATTGGCCAATTCCATGGAGTGATTAAGCCGCAAACCCCGATGGGTTCAAGGCTGATATGGGTGTCTTTACAGTTTTCATTTAAGGGTCGCTCAAAGGTAAAATTGCGCGCAGTGTCGATAATATTGCTTAAATGCATAGAACCAGAGCTCACTTGGTCGCTAAGAGACATATCAATGGGCGCGCCCATTTCTAATGACATTAACTTGCCCATGGCGTCGGCGTTTTTATTGTAAATATCCAACAGTTTTTGCATCAGAGACAAGCGGTCATCCAGATGGGTTTGACTCCATTTAACAAAAGCTTTTTTTGCAGCGGCTACTGCGGCGTTAGTATCGACTTCGCTACCTAATGAAATTACTCCACAAGGCTTGCCAGTGGAGGGGTTGATAACATTGTGGTCGCAGGGGATAACAGGGGCAACCCATTCGCCGTCGATGTAAAATTTACGATTATCAATCATTTCGCTCTTTGAAGAATTAGTCTATATTATGTGCGCCATTCTAATTAAAATTTAGCTTTTGTCTAAGCACTTAAACTATAATTTCTCAAATTTTGAAAAAATATGACAACAAAAAACTGGTTCGCTCCTTCAACCGTTACAGCTGTAGTTATTGCCAATATGATTGGTACTGGCGTCTTTACCAGTTTAGGGTTTCAATTGGTGGGCATTCAATCAACTCCTGTGTTGTTGATATTGTGGATTTTAGGGGGTATTATTGCGTTTTGTGGCGCGCTTTGTTATGCGGAACTTGGTGCTGCACTGCCACGTTCTGGTGGTGAATATAACTTTTTATCGCAACTTATCCACCCCTGCGCTGGTTTTGTGTCTGGCTGGGTATCTACCACTATTGGTTTTGCGGCACCAACTGCTTTGGCTGCTATAACCTTTGGCAAATATTTAAGCGCGGTCTTTCCACAGTTGCCCTATATACCGTTGGCTTGTATGTTAGTGATTACTCTCACATTTGTACATTCATTGAATCGACGTAGCAGCGGTGCTATGCAAAATCTGTTTACTTTGCTAAAAATAGGATTTATTGTGGTTTTTTGTGCGATTTCTTTGTGGTTAATTCGCAAGTCAGGTAATTTACAACCGGTTGAAATTATTCCCGGTATTGATGATTTTTCCATTATGACCAGTAGCTCTTTTGCGGTATCGCTAATTTATGTCAGTTATGCTTATACAGGATGGAATGCAGCTACTTATATCAGCAGCGAACTAAAACACCCGCAACAACAGTTGCCGCGAGTGCTATTGATAGGTACAGCGGTAGTAACGCTGTTATATGTGTTATTAAATTATGTGTTCCTTCGCGTTGCGCCGATGGAGGCTATGGTTGGGAAGGTTGAGATTGGCTATGTTGCAGCAAGCTATGTATTTGGTGATTTCGGGACCGGGCTAATGGGAATTGCCATGGCATTTATGTTAATTTCCACCGTAAGTGCCATGATTATTGCAGGGCCCAGAGTGCTGCAAATGATAGGCGAAGATTTTAATTTTTTTAAATGGTTAGCCGTTGTCAACCGCTCGAGCATTCCTTCTCGCGCCATTATTTGCCAGTCGATTGTTACCTTGTTGTTTATCATTACAGGAACGTTTGATTCCATTTTAGTCTTTGCAGGTTTTACTTTAGGGCTCAATACTTTTGCAACAGTCATTAGCTTATTTATCTTGCGTTTAAAACAAAATAATCGTACTCAGTGTTTTCGCGTGTGGGGGTTTCCTCTGCCTCCAATTGTATATTTATTGTTAACGGGCTGGACTCTGAGCTACATTCTGATTCAACGCCCACAAGAGGCTTTGTTTGGTCTCGGTGTTATTGTAGCAGGGATTATTACCTATTTTTTATTAAACACATCAAGAGTATTTAACCCATGAAATATTTACACACTATGGTGCGAGTCACCAATATTGAAGAGTCGTTAAACTTTTATTGTAATCAATTAGGTCTGGTAGAGCTAAAACGCTATGACAATCAACAAGGTCAGTTTACATTGGTTTTTCTTGCCGCACCAGGCGATGAAACTGCGCAGGTAGAGCTGACATACAATTGGCAACCAGAAGCTTATTCTGAAGGCAGAAATTTTGGGCATTTAGCCTATGAAGTAGATGATATTTATGAAACCTGTCAAAAGCTTATGGATAAAGGGGTGACAATTAATCGACCACCGCGTGATGGCCGAATGGCATTTATTCGCTCGCCTGATAATATCTCTATTGAATTATTGCAAAAAGGCAGTGCACTGCCTATCGTTGAGCCTTGGGTATCCATGTCTAATATTGGTTTCTGGTAGCAGCTTGGTGATTTTAAAAACATCAGCTTGCTCGAAAAATAATGCTCACCATAGCCCTGCTATGTTTGTGCTTATTTTTGATGATGGAACGCCCGAATCGAGGAAAAGAATGCGCCAAAAAACTTTGGAAAAAATGAAGTTTAACCAGACGCACATTCAACTCATAAGTGCACATTGGTTAGAAAAAATAAGTTTATCTTGAGTTAGCTCAAGAAATACCTGCCAAGGGGTTTTGTACCCCAAGCATTTACGTGGTCGATTATTAATTTTATCAACCGCATTAAATACCTCGGTAGTGGTTACTTTATCTAATGCCATGCCCTTAGGAAAATAACGTCTAAGCAACCCATTGCTTTGTTCGTTTAAGCCCCTCTCCCAACTATGATAAGGCCTAGCAAAATAGCCTTTACAATCGAGCTTTTCGGCAATGATATTATGGGCTGAGAACTCACGACCATTATCATAGGTTATCGTGTGGACATAATCCCTAAAAGTAGCTAAAAGAGTGATAACTGCGGCGCTTGTTAGCTCTGCTGTCTTACGGGCAATTGGCATAGCTAGATAAAGTCGACTACGCCGCTCTGCTAGTGTAACGATAGCTCCTTTATGGCCTTTACCAATAACCGTGTCCGCTTCCCAATCGCCTAATCGGCTTTTTTTATCAACAATAGAGGGGCGTTCTTCAATATCAATCCGATTGGGGATACGGCCTCTATAATCGTTCTTACCATAGCGTTTGCGGTTCTTTTTAGAGGCATGACTCAAATGCCGATAAAGATTGCCTCCCTTGGCTTTATCGGCATAAATAAAGCGATAGACACTTTCATGATGAATACTAATGCCTTGCTCCATCTTGAGAATGGCGCAAATAATCTCAGGACTCCAGTCTATCTTCAACTTCTTAATAATAAAATCTTGAATCGATTTTGTTAGCTTTATTGACTTTGTCTTCATTTGATGTCGTTGCTGAGCTTTCTCATGAGCCTGCTTAAAACGGTAACCATTCAAGCCAGTATTGCGCTTCAATTCACGACCTATCGTTGTATGGTGACGACCCATACTTTTTGCTATCGATGAATTGCTAAATCCGCTTCGTTTCATGGTGTAAATGTGGTATCTTTCGTTGTCGGTTAATTGTATATATCGTGTGGTCATTGCATCACCTTTAAGTTTTTCGACGAACTGCATTATACAGTTAATCGACTTTTTTAAGATGTGCACTTATTATGCGAACTTAGGAGAGTTAATATATGCAACAACAAAAACGCTCTATTTGGAATTATTCACTTGAGGGCAATGAGTTAATAAAACAACGCAGAAAAAAACTAAAAAAGTAAATATCTGCTTGAATTTTGTTTAAACTAACAGGGAATACCCACCCTAAGCCATTTCCATGTTTTATATTTCTAAATTAATTGTTACAACTATTTCCTTATTGGCATTGGTGTTGTCCAGTCATGCCAATATTTTGCGTTATGACTCCATACATCATCCCACTAGCGTAAACTCAGACAGGGGGATGGTGGTAGCTCAGGAAAAAATTGCTAGCCAGGTAGGGGCAAATATTTTGGGTATGGGAGGCAATGCCATTGATGCAGCTGTAGCGACTGGTTTTGCTTTGGCTGTTACCTACCCTCAAGCGGGTAATATTGGCGGTGGCGGTTTTATGCTAATTCACTTAGCCAAAGAGAATAAAACCATTGCGCTGGATTATAGAGAAATGGCACCAGCATTGGCATATCGAGATTTATTTCTGGATGACAACGGCGATGTCGACAACCAAAAAGCGCGTTTTAGCGCACTGGCAACCGCAGTGCCTGGCTCGGTAAAAGGTTTGGTGCATGCTCAGCAACGCTACGGAAAATTAACGCTTAAGCAAGTTATGCAACCTGCTATTGACCTTGCATTAAATGGCTTTTCCATTTCACCGACGCAAGCTTTTTCGTTTCAAAGAGTGAGTAAGCGCTTAAAACAATACAAGACTTCCAGCCAATATTTCCTTAAAGGCGATGGCACTAGTTACACAGAAGGAGAACTGTTTAAGCAGCCAGTATTGGGTGAGACGCTACAGCGAGTCGCTGAAACCAATGGTGATGATTTCTATACAGGTAAAACTGCAAAGTTATTAATTGAAGAAATTGAGCGCCAGGGTGGTATTATGACATTGGAGGATTTGAAGAATTATCGTGTGGTAGAGCGTAAACCCTTAACAGGAAATTACCGAGGCTATACTGTTGTTTCCATGCCGCCACCTTCATCTGGCGGTGTTCACATTGTGCAGATGCTCAATATACTACAGCACTGGGATTTAAAATCATTAGGCTCGAACAGTAGCGAATATTTGCATAGACTGATTGAAGTAATGAAACTGGCCTATGTTGATCGCAGCGTCTATCTTGGAGACAGCGACTTTTTCCCAGTACCAATTGAAAAATTGACCAGTAAAGAATATGCCACAGCATTATTTAATCGTATCAATTTAGAAAAGGCCAAACGCTCAAAAGAAATGGAACCAGGGCTTGGTCCGCTTAACGGCAAAGATTGGGACAGCAGTACTTATCAACTGATTCGGGAAAGCAGACAAACCACCCACTTTAATGTGTTTGATAAAGAAGGTAATGTTGTTGCTAATACTTATACTCTGAATTTTAGTTACGGCAATGGCATCGCTGTGAGTGGCGCAGGATTTTTACTTAACAACGAAATGGATGATTTTTCAGCCAAACCAGGTGCGCCTAATGGCTATGGTTTAGTAGGGGCAGAAGCCAATGCAATAGAAGCTAAAAAGCGACCGCTTTCAAGCATGTCGCCCAGCATTGTGCTTAAAGGTAAACAACCCATTTTGGCAGTAGGAGCACCAGGGGGGAGCCGTATTATTACATCAACGCTGCAAACCATTATCAATGTGATTGACTTTGAAATGAACATAGCCGAAGCTATTGCCACACCAAGGATTCACCACCAATGGTTGCCTGATGTTGTTGCCACTGAAAAAGGATTGTCGCCAGATACTGTTGTCTTACTTCAAGATAAAGGTCATATCCTTAGACCCACGCGTTGGACCATTGGCAAAGTACAAGGTATTCATTGGAATAATGGAAGATTATCTGGTTTTAGCGACCCGCGCTGGCCAGATGGTGGTGTAGGTGTAGAACCTGACTGAAGCACGGTGGTCTGGTCACTAAGAAAATATGTGATAGGCGAGTAGTGCCAGGGTGTAGGAAAGTACACCATAACCTACCAACATTTTGCTGGCTAGCCATTTTGACTGGCTCTCTTTACTGAGGATGGCGAGGGTCGATATGCATTGTAGCGCTAAAGCAAATAGTATAAGCAAGGCGATGCCAGAGCCGATGGGAAGTCCGCTTTGTTGAATGGTTTCAACCAGTGGTAAAACAGCTTCATCAGCGCCTTCAATGCCAAATAGTGTTCCCAATGTGCCTACAAAGACTTCGCGTGCCAAAAAGGAGGTAAGCACTGCGACACCGTAGCGCCAGTCTAATCCAAGTGGTGCAAAGACAGGTTCGATATACTGCCCAGTAATACCCAGCCAGGATTGACCTAAATCTGCGCCTTGATTGGGGAAATAACCTAGTATCCAGATAGCGACGGTCACCATTAAAATAATTTTTCCGGCTTTGGTAATAAAATGTTTTGAGCGATTGATGGCATTGCGAATTAATGGTATTGCTACAGGTAAGCGATAAGCTGGCATTTCCAGGACGAAAGGCAAATCATTTTGGTTATTGGTTTGGGTGCGTGATGCAATGCCAGTAATAATCAAAGCGCAAAAAATGCCAAAGAAATACATAGTAAACATGGCTAAGCCCTGCCAGCCGACTAATCCCCAAAGTGCGGTATTGTTGGGAATAAACGCTGCAATTAACAGGGTGTAAACAGGCAGTCTTGCAGAGCAAGGCATGAGCGGGATTGCCATATAGGTAAACAGGCGTTTGCGTGGGGAGTCTATGGAGCGCGCCGCATAAATGGCAGGTATGGCGCAGGCAACACCAGAGAGTAGAGGGATAAAACTTTTCCCCGTCAGCCCGAAAAATCGCAAGGGCCGATGACAGATTAATGCTGCTCGGGCTAAATAGCCAGAGTCTTCCAAAAAACCGATAATGAGCGTTAAGATAAAAATTTGCGGTACAAAGACTAAAAAGGCACCAATACCACCAAATAGCGCATCGGCTGTAAAGTCTTTTAACATGTTATTGCTAATAAAGGGCAATATCCAATTGGCTGTCTGTTCAACGGATAATTCAACGAAATCCATAAAGGGAGCAGACCATGTAAAAACGGACTGAAATAGTAGATACATAACCACAAAAAACAATAAGCCTCCCAGCCCAGAGTGCAAGAATAAATTATCGAATTTGTGTTGCGTATTCACTAAAGTATCACCTTTGGGACCATAGCGATGAGATAGAGTATGGGCTTCGCCACGCAATATGATGTCATCGACTTCAGCTAAATTATTAGCAGTGGAATTTTGGCCATCCCTATTTTTTAGCGTTTGAATAAGTTGATCAATACCTTTGCCAGAGCGGGCGGATAAGGGTAATATTGGTGTGTTTAAATAATTAGCCAGACCATCAAGGTCGCATTCCAGCTGATTGTTTTCTACTATATCCATCATATTGGCTATCAAGAAAACGGGTTTATTATGCTTTTGACATTCGCGCACGACTTGCAGGCTGAAATAGAGACTTTTCTCCATTCGAGTTACGTCAAATACGCATAGCACTGCACTTAAGAATTTATCATTCAATGATTTTTGAAACTCATTGACAGCAACTTCCTCTTCAGCAGAAATGGGGTTTAGCGAATAAGTGCCAGGGAAATCAATCAGTTCAACATTGTCTAATCCCTGGAATTTGCCACTGGCGACATCAACCGTTATGCCGGGGAAATTGGCAACTTTTTGACTAAGCCCCGTAAGTCTGTTAAATAACAGACTTTTGCCTGAATTTGGACTACCTACTAAAAGAATGGATTGAGTCATTTATGTTTAATTCTAAACAATCTTAATAATTAATTGGCTGGCTATGGATTCATCCAGGGCATAAACCGTGTTGCTGACACGGTAAATTTTGGGTGCCCCTAAATTTGGAGAATTGAGGCATTGCAGGCGCTCGCCAGGGTGAAAGCCCAGTTCCAGTAAACGAATTTTATAATTTTGGGGCAAATTGTCGGAAAATTTTACCAATTCACAATGAACCCCTTCTGGTAGCGTCCAGAGCGATTCGCTAGTTGATATCATGGAAATTAAGTAAAAGTGATAATAAGAATAATTATCATTTAAATAATTTTATAAGTCAATCGCTATTTATTGCGTCAGAGTCAATAACTGATTGGCTTGATGTTCATTTGACAGGGTTTGAAAAATTTCCGTCAAATCGCCCTGCATAATTTCCTCTAATTTGTACAATGTAAGGTTAATTCGGTGGTCAGTCATACGCCCTTGAGGATAATTATAGGTGCGAATGCGTTCAGAGCGATCACCACTACCCACCAAGCTCTTCCGAGTGTCGGCATGTTCTTGAGTTTGTTGGTCTTCTTGTCGCATGTTGAGTTTGGCTTGTAACACAGACATAGCTTTGGCTTTATTTTTGTGTTGCGAGCGTTCATCTTGACATTCCACCACAATGCCACTGGGAATGTGGGTAATGCGAATGGCAGAATCGGTTTTATTTACATGCTGACCACCTTTGCCAGAGGCTCTGAAGGTATCAATTCGCAAGTCGGTTTTGTTGATGTCAATATCTTCTAATACGTCGGCTTCGGGTAAAATGGCAACCGTGCAGGCAGAAGTGTGAACGCGCCCTTGCGATTCTGTTTCAGGAACACGTTGTACGCGGTGCGCGCCTGATTCAAATTTCAATTTTGAATAGACATTTTCACCACTAATGCGAGTGATAATTTCCTTATAACCGCCGTGGTCACCCTCCCGAAATGACAGTATTTCGGTTCTCCAGCGAACATTTTCGGCATAACGGCTATACATGCGAAATAAATCTCCTGCAAAAATGGCGGCCTCGTCACCGCCAGTACCGGCTCGAATTTCCAGGAAAATATTTTTGTCATCGTTAGGGTCTTTGGGCAATAGTAGCTTTTGTAAACCCAGTTCCAAATTGGCAATTTTCTCATCGCTGGTTTCCAGTTCTTCCTTAGCCATTTCACGCAGCTCTTGATCATTGTCTTCCATCATCAGCATGGCGGTGTCGCGGTCTGCCACAGCTAACTGGTAGTTGGAGAAGGTTTTAACTAAATCTTCAAGTTCGCTGTATTCTTTCGACAGTTCACGAAAACGATTTTGGTCGCTGATAATTTCAGGGTCGCTTAGTAGTGCACCGATTTCTTCAAAGCGCTCGACCATCATTTGTAATTTTTGTAATAAAGATTCTTTCATTAATATTATTTTTAATTTATCAGGATGCTTTTACAAGCTATCACGTATTTTTATAATGTCTTTGGAATTGGCAGGTAATGAAAATATTACGCCATCTTCACCCAGGGTATAGTCGGGGAATATGTCATCAGCACCATTTAGAAATAGACTTTCCTGGCCAGGTACAACAATGGGTGGCACAATGTGATAGTAGAGCAGGTGACCGACATTTGCGTCTCTGGCAATTTGTGCCGCTTCTTTGGGCGATGCGTGATAGTTGAGAATATCCAAGGTGACTTGACTTATAATGTCATTACCAATGGTATTGGCGGCTTGATGCATTTGCATGACTAAATTTGGGGACAGAGCCTCATGTACTAATAAATCAATACCTTTGGAAAAATGTTTGACATTATCTGATGCAATGGTGTCACCAGTGATAAGTAAAGTGCGACCTTTGTAACTAAAACGATACCCCACCGCGGGCACAACAGGAGCATGGTCAACTGCTAAGGCTTCAATTGTTAAGTGATTTTCGGCTATTAATGTTTCAAGTTGCCCAACAGCTGGAGTGGAGTATTCTTTGGCAACCATACCCCACCCACTTTGCGGAGCAACGCCATCGCCATGATGTTCGTAGCGGTAGACTTTATCCAGAGCATAGGCATTATTAAAGCCATTGACAACTTGTTGCAGACCCGTTGGGCCATATACTGGTAGTGGTGCTTTATTAGCAGCGCCAACCCAGCGAATGGTTGCCAGTTCACCGAGTCCATCAATATGGTCAGAGTGATAATGGGTTAAAAACACCGCTTCGATTTGTCCAGCTTGTAAACCCATGCGGCCTATATTGCGCAGGCCATCCGTACCTGCGTCTACCACAAACATGCGAGTGCCAGCTATAACAACAACACAAGGCCCTGAAGCTTTAGGTGCGGCTAGTGGACCACCAGCACCACAAAGCGCCAAGTGCAAACCGTCACTTAATTCGGTAATTAAGTCGCTATCCATTCGATTTATCAAAGCCTTTTCCATAAAGGTGGTTAAAATTCGATTTTTTTGGGTATAGAGTATCACCACTAGCAATAGGGAGATAATGGTGAAGATAACTTTTTTACTCATTGATGTTATAAGTCGTGGTGTTTGATGGAGTTTGTTGTTTTTTGCCTTCTTCTAAAAAAATTTGACCCCAAAAGTAAAGTAACCCAAAAAACGATATTAGGCTAATAACTGATATTACTGCTAAAAAAAGCAGTATAGCATTAACAAAGTTTAAATAGCGTTTGGATTTTCTAAGGCCTACGGGGTTCATTTATTCTTTAAAGTTTTAATGGCTTCTGCCAATTGAAATACTGCCATAGCATAGAGCTTACTGCGATTGTAGCGGGTAATCACATAAAAGTTGTGTAGACCAATCCAATATTCTGTTTCAGATTCTGCCTTTAGTGCCATTAATGTGACTTTATCGTCTTCCGTCATAGAGGTATTAAAAACCAAAGGTTGACCTAGTTGAGTTTGCAGTTGTCTAACTGTGCGCTTTGGTTTTAATGTTGTATCGACGAATTCAGGGGCGATGTCAGAGGGTGAAATTTTAAAGGTAACATTGCCGCCAATTTTCCAGTGGTGCTTGCTAAAGTAATTTGCCACACTCCAAATAGCATCGCTTTCATTATTCCAAATATCGGCAAATTTATCGCCATCGTAGTCTACGGAAAAATTTCTGTAACTGCTGGGAATAAATTGGCCATAACCCATAGCTCCAGCGTAAGAACCTGTCAGGCTCAGCGGTGATTGGTTTTGTTCGCGAGCGAGCAACAAGAAGTTTTCCAGTTCTTTAGCAAAAAATTTTGCACGCTGGGGGTAATCAAAGCCCAGTGTGCTTAAAGCATCCATTACGCGGTAGCTACCTTTTATTTTCCCGTAAAAAGTTTCAACCCCAATAATGGAGACAATAATTTCGGCAGGAACACCAAATTGTTGCTCCATTTCGCTCAAGACTTTTTGATTTTTGTTCCAAAATTTCACACCACCACTGATACGATTGTCTTTTATAAAAATGTTGCGATAACGAGCCCAAGTAAATTTTTTCTCTGCTGGTTTTGAAATGGCATCTATAATACTTTGCTTGTATTTAACCTGGCTAAACCACTTAACTAATTGCTTTTCTTCAAAGCCGTGTTGTTTAACCATATTATCGATAAAGGCTTTAACATCGCTTCGGGTAGCATAATTAATGTTTTTATTGTCGCTGGGAATGGCATGAGTGCAAATTAAAATAAACAATAATGGAGCGTAAAGAAGTTTGGTGATGAATTGCATAAATATTTAGAGCGGTTTGTATAAATAGGGATTAGAAAATTTGGTGGATTGGTCTTGAGCTATGGCCATTAATATACCAAACCCAACCAGCAAAGTTAAAAGTGCAGTGCCTCCGTAACTCACAAGAGGCAGCGGAATGCCTACAATGGGTAAAATACCTGCAACCATACCTGCATTGACAAAGGTATAAGTAAAAAATACCGTGATGATGCCGCTGCCTAAAATGCGATTGTATAAGCTTCTTGCATTAAAGCTTATCCATAATCCTCTGGCAACAATAAGTAAGTATAGTGAAAATAAAATTAAAATGCCTCTTAAACCGAATTCCTCTGCAATTACGGCAATAATAAAATCGGTGTGGCTTTCAGGTAAAAAATCTAATTGCGACTGAGTACCCTGCTGCCAGCCTTTTCCAGCCCAGCCGCCAGAACCTATGGCAATTTTTGATTGAATAATATGCCAGCCTGAACCTAATCTATCAGCACTCGGATTTAGTAGCGTCAAAATGCGTTGCTGCTGATATTCATACAGTATCCAATTCCAAATAACAGGGATGCTGATTAAAAATAACAGAATTGCCGATGCGATAATTTTCCAGCTTAAACCAGCAATAAATATAATGGTCAAGCCGCTGCTGGCAATTAATAGCGCTGTTCCTAAATCGGGTTGTTCGAGTATTAATATTAATGGAATGAATATTAAAATTACAGCAACGCAGAGCGTTTTAAATTTGATAGGAACAGAATATTTGGCGACATAACTGGCAACAAACAAGGGGAGTGCTAATTTCATAATTTCTGAAGGCTGAAACCTAAAGCCAATATTTAGCCAGCGCTGGGCACCCTTGCTTTCATCGCCAAAAAATAGAACTGCAAGTAATAGTCCTAAAGTGCCGATATAGGCGACCCAGCTCCATTCTTGCCAAAATAATATGGGTATATGTGCCACTACAACCATGGTTAGTAATCCTACAATAATAAACTTCAGCTGGCTCCAAAAGTAAGGATCATTAGTGCCAGATGTGCTGTAAAGCATGAGCAGCGAGATGGATAGCAGGCATAAAATGAGTAATAAAAGCATACCATCTATACGTAGCCTCTTTACAATAACAGGGGTATCGGTCGAAATTTTGTGTGAAAATTCCTGCAAAATGTGATGATTATTCATTAATAGCTGCCTGTTGAGACATTGCTGTTCTTTGTGTTTTTGATAGCCAATGATTAATGGCAGCAACGGCAACCAAACCTGCCGATTTGGTGCTGGTTTCACCATTTTCTACAATCACTGCAATGGCAATACTAGGATTGTCAACAGGTGCAAAGGCAATAAACCAGGCGTGGTCGCGCTGACGCTCAGTCAGTTGTTCAGAGTCATATTCTTTATCTTGTTCAATACTGACGACTTGTGCTGTACCCGTTTTAGATGCAATTTTAAATGTTGTCTTTCGGTTTAAACTGGCAGCGGTTCCTTTATAGTGGTGTACTACGTCGATCATTGATTGGTGAACTAATTGCCAATGCCTGTCCTCTATTTCTATGGTATTACTAACGATATTGTCGATGGTTTTACCATCAATACGTTTAATCATTTTAGGCGGAATGACAACACCTTTACGAGCAATAATTGCGGTATTTTGTGCCATTTGTAGCGGGGTGACTAGCATGTCACCTTGACCGATGGAAGTGTTAACTGTTTCTCCATCAGACCACTTTTTGATTTTAGGCGTTGGCATTAAGCCCGGCTTTTCCTGAGGCATATCAATACCAGTAGGCAGGCCAATATTGAGTTGGTTGGCTGTTTTGCTTAAAGTGGTGATACCTGTCTTTAAGCCTAATTCATAGAAAAACACATCACAAGACTGAGCGATGGACTGCCTTAAATTGACAATACCGTGGCCTGCGCGCTTCCAATCGCGGTATTTCCTACCATTACCTGGGATTTGAATATAGCCATTGTCTTTAATTTTAGTTTGCTCGGTAATTGTACCAGCTTGTAGTGCAGACAAGGCAAAAGTTGGTTTTATAATTGAGCCTGGTGGATATTGCCCCAGTAAGGCGCGGTTGAGCAATGGTTTATCTGGGTTGGAGAGAATGTTTTGGTAGGCTTTATGACTAATACCAGTAACAAAAGGATTGCTATCAAATGTTGGCATGCTAACCATTGCCAGGATGCCTCCTGTTTTTACACTAATCGCTACTGCTGCACCACGTCTATTTTCCATTTGCTTGTGGATGACTTGCTGTAATTCGGCATCAAGATACAATTGAATTTCACTACCTTGTTCCGCTATTTGTCGTTCTATGGAACGCAAGACTCTTCCCGATACATTTGTCTCCACCGATTCATAACCCAAGTGTCCAAGCAGCTCAGACTCATATTGCTTTTCAATACCAATTTTGCCAATAAGGTGAGTGCCCTCGTAGCGTTGTTTATCTAGTGTTTTTTGTTCTTGCAAGTTAATTCTGCCAACGTAGCCCAGCACATGAGACATTTGCTCTTTGAAAGGATAGTTTCGTGCCAGCGTTGCTTGTACTTCCATGCCAGGCAATCGGTATTCATTTATCGCTAAAATAGCAACTTCTTGTTCTGACAACTGAAACTTGAGTGGGACACGTTGGTAGGGCAGGCTTTTAAAGCGGTTTAAATGTTGCCAGAACTCTTCAACTTCGTCATCAGAAATTTTAATGATTTGTCTAATGTGAGTGACGAGCTGTTTAATGTTGGTGCTGTGTTCAGGAATGATATTTAATTCAAAACTCGGTACGTTTTGAGCTAAAACAATACCATTTCTGTCTGTAATTAAGCCTCGAAGTGGAGCAATGGAACGCCCATGTACACGGTTTTGATCAGATAATGTGGTAAAGTTGGAGTTGAGGGTAATTTGCAAATAATAGAACCTTGCCAAGATAATACCTATTAGTAACAGTATTATTCCAGCCATAATAGTTACCCGCTTTCTAGAAATTTTTTTTTCTATGTGTCCGCTATTCAAGGAAGATTCGTTAAACATTATTCGCGATGGTAAGGGTGACCACTGTTAATGGTACAGGCTCTATATAATTGTTCGGTGAACACTAATTTAACGATTTGATGTGGCAGAGTTAGTGCTGATAGCGATAATAATAAATCGGCTCTTCGTTTGCAATCGTCAGATAAACCATTAGCCCCGCCGATAATAATCTTTATTGTTTTTCCCAGGATTTGCCATTTGTCTAACAATTGCGCCAAATCAACTGAATTGATGGTTTTGCCTTTGACGTCCAAGGCTACTATCAAGTTGTCATTATTTATGGCTTTTAAAATTTTCTGACCTTCTTCCTCTATTTGTTGTTGTGTATTGTTGCGATGACTTTTGGATATTGCAATCTCGCGTAATGATAGCTTTAAGTGTTTGGGTAAACGCCGTTGATAATCTGCGAAGCCCGAGGCGACCCAATCGGGCATTTTGTTGCCAATGGCAATGATTTCAATTTGCACAACTTAAATATGCTATCAGGTTGAAAGGTTCGCTGCTGGCAAACGCCAGAGAGATTCTAAATCGTAAAGCTCTCTAGTGGCTTCTTGCATAACATGCACAACGCTGTCACCATAATCAATTACCACCCAGTCCATGGCTTCTATGCCTTCGTGATGGAG
Organism: Pseudomonadales bacterium; assembly: GCA_965204215.1. GTDB lineage: Bacteria > Pseudomonadota > Gammaproteobacteria > Pseudomonadales > GM7GCV1 > CBDBDZ01. The sequence goes on from CBDBDZ010000014.1 coordinate 152,343, forward strand.
TGCGGCAATCCCTTTCTGTTTGGTGTTTAACATAATATTGTCGGCAATGGATTTGACATGACGCGAAGAGTGTCCCGTTACGATGATGAATTGATCAGTAATAGAGGTCAATTCGCTGACATTAAGCACGGTAATATCTTTGCCTTTTAATTCGTCAATAGCGTCGATAATAATAGCTTCAAGTGATTCTGTCATGGATATAAAGTTGGTGTTTGGCAATATAGTCATCAACGGCTTTTATAGCGTAATCTTTGATTTGGTCAGTTCTAATTTGTGTGGAAGAAATGGGAATGTTGGTGAGTGAACAATGATAAATTGACCCTGCTGTGGTTTCAAGTAGTTGAATAAGGTTTGTCGCAGTATAGTCAGCTTGCCATTTGTTAATAGCATGGCTAAATGGTTTGTTATTAGGGCGTTGAGTTATAATTAAATGAGCGTAATTTAGTAATTCGTTGTAGCGAAACCAGGTTAAAATATGGTTATATGCGTCAGAACCCATACAAAAGCAGATGCTGGCTGTTGGGTTTTCATTCCGGATTTCAATTAAGCTGTTAATGGTATAAGAAACATCGGTTTTCAAAATTTCTCGTTCATCAATGCCAAGTTGTGGATAGTCGGCAAGCGCCAATTGTAGCATTGCCAAGCGATGATGCCCCGATACATTTAGCGAACTTTTATGGGGTGGGATATAGCAGGGAAGCAGGTACATTGCATCAAAATTCAAATGCTCTTTTAGTGCAGCAGCGGTTTTAAGGTGACCTTTATGCACAGGATTAAAAGTTCCTCCTAATAGTCCAATGGTATGTAGCACTATCGTCGGGCTTCTAGTTTCTTATGGCTCCGTCGCCAAAAACAATCCATTTTTGTGAGGTTAGCCCTTCCAAACCTACGGGGCCACGAGCGTGTATTTTATCGGTTGATATGCCAATTTCTGCACCGAGGCCATATTCAAAGCCGTCAGCAAAGCGTGTAGACGCATTAATTAAGACGGAACTGGAGTCGACTTCACGCATAAACTTATTGGCATTTGTTAAATTTTCAGTGACAATGGCTTCTGAGTGTGCCGAACTGTAGTGATTGATATGCTCAATTGCGGCATTGACATCGTTGATAATTTTTATGGCAACCACAGGAGCCAGATACTCTTCATACCAATCGTTTTCCGTAGCGGGTTTTATTTCGATATTATTCAATAGTTTTTTGGTTTGCTCACAGCCGCGAATTTCTACATTTTTTGCCAAATATTCGTTAGCGATGCCAGGTAATACCTGTTTGGCAATAGCTTTTGCAACCAGTAAGGTTTCCATCGCATTGCAAACGCCATAGCGGTGTGTCTTTGCATTGATGGCGATGGCAATGGCTTTTTCAATGTTAGCTCCTTCATCAATATAAACGTGACAATTACCATCTAAATGTTTGATAACGGGAATTGAAGCATTGTTGCTGATACGTTTAATTAAGTTTTTACCGCCCCGCGGAATGATAACATCAACAAAGTTTTTCATGGTGATTAGTTCACCTACGGCATCGCGATTAGTGGTTTCCAATACCTGTATGACAGATTTTGGTAATCCTGCTCGCTCGAGTCCTGTCCCAATGCATTTGGCAATGGCTTGATTGGAATGAAAAGCCTCACTACCACCACGCAATATAGCGGTGTTACCTGATTTCAAACACAAACTTGCGGCATCAATGGTCACATTAGGGCGCGATTCGTAGATAATACCGATAACACCTAATGGTACTCGCATTTTGCCTACTTCAATGCCGCTGGGTCGGCGTACCATGGAGCTTATTTCGCCAATAGGGTCTGCCAAATTGGCGACTTGACTTAAGCCTTCAATCATTGAATTCAATCGTGCTTCATTAAGTTCTAATCTATCCAGCAGCGCTGTTTCTAACTGGTTGTCTTTTCCTTGTTGCATATCCATTGTATTTGCTGACAGAATGTTGTCAGATTCAGCTTTTAGTGCTTGCGCAATGAAGTGTAAAGCGGTATTTTTTTGATTAGTTTCAGCACAGGATATGATTCGCGAAGCGGTTCTAGCTTCGCACCCTAACTGCTGCATGTATTGTGAAATATTCAATGCGTTAAAATTTCAATAGGAAAACCAGCTATTTTACTATATAATTTACCTCCTTTATAGGGGGCGTTTCGGATTCGACGTCGGTTACAAAACTTGTAATGCATGTCGAGATGGCGATTAATCTCGTAAAATCAAAACCGCATCTTTATAGTTGCCAACACTGACGACTACGCTCTAGCGGCCTAATAAAACCCGCTAGCGGTCAGCCTTCTGACTTCAGATAAGTTGGTTGATTGTTATTCTATCTGAATCGCGATGCTATTTGTTGGTGATAGTATCGCTAAATTTTTAACTAACTCGCTTATTGTATCCTGCCCGTTGGGTTGCAACTAAGTTAAATTAATAAACGGCTCTAAGCATGTAGAGTTACAAGCGGCGGACTGACGGACGCGGGTTCAAATCCCGCCGCCTCCACCATTTCAACGTTTCAGGATGTTTCAAATCGTCTCACATAGGGCTAAAAATAAAGGATTTTAGCCCTTTCGTTGTTTCATATTGTTTCACGATATTCCTTGAAGTTTCAGCCAAACGTTGCTACAATCGTTGCTATCTTGGGTTCAATTTTAAAGTGTAGCAACAGTGACACTAACTGACAAACAAATAAAATCCTTACAGCCAAAACCCAAAGACTACTGGATGGTCGATGAGAAGTGTCTCAGGCTTTTGGTCAAACAAAACGGCGCCAAATATTGGCGCATGAGTTATCGCTTTGGTGGCAAGCAAAAATCGCTGGCACTGGGCGTCTACCCCGAAGTATCGCTCAAAGACGCCCGCCTGAAACGCGATCGGGCTCGGTTACAGGTCGCAGAAGGCATAGACCCCAGCATTGAGAAAAAGCACCTCCGAAACAGTGCCAGACACGGCGACAGCGAAAAATTTTCAACGCTGGCAGTGGAATGGTGGCACCATCAAAAAAATTCATGGACCGAACATTATGCTGATACAGTGATCAAACGCTTACGCACCAATTGCTTTGAGCCACTGGACAGAAAGCCGATTGATAAAATAGAGCCTCCCGACGTATTGCAAGTGATCCGCGATATTGAGTCCAGAGGCTCGTTGGATATTGCCAAGCGAATTTTACAGGGTATTCACGCCAGCTTCCGCTATGGTGTGCAGACAGGGAAAATTAAATACAATCCCGCCTCCGATCTTTCCAGTGCGCTAAAACCGCACAAGTCCAAACACCGCGACTCGCTCCCCAATAACCAGCTGGGGCGATTTCTCAATGATCTGGACAGTTACCACCTGCAAGGCAAACTATTGACCCAGCTGGCCTTGAAATTGCTGGTTTTAACCTTTGTAAGACCAGGCGAATTGCGCAGCGCACACTGGAGCGATTTTGAGTGGGACAAATCGCTATGGCGCATAGCCCCTGAGCGCATGAAAATGAAAACCGAGCATATAGTCCCGCTGTCAAAGCAAGCCCTGCAAGTGCTTGCACAATTACAGCCTATCTCCGGTGATCAGGATTTAGTATTCCCCTGTGAAATCAATCGCGGAAAATGTATGTCCGATAACACCATGCGCCGTGCCATGTTTCGGCTTGGCTACGATGGCAACACGGAAGGTAAGGCTAAAGCCACCCCACACGGCTTCCGCGCCAATGCCTCATCCATACTTAACGAGCAAGGCTTTAATCCCGACGCCATTGAGCGACAATTATCGCATATAGAGCGAAACAAGGTACGCAGTGCTTACACCCACCACGCGCGCTATATGGACGAACGCTTTGATATGATGCAATGGTGGGCGGATTATTTGGATAAGTTAAAACTATCGGCAATCAAATAGCTCTATCACTTGTTATGACGGAGACAGTTCTGCACATAATTTTGGAAAAGCCTCTCGTAAGCAGGAATAGTGCGATAAATGTTCCATGCGCTCAATACCTACCAAATTTGGTAGCAAATTGCCCAAATATACCGCCATTTCATAAGGCGACCAGTTGTCAGATGTGCCATGCCAGAGAGTAGCTGGTACAGTACAACTGGATATGGACAACTTCCATGGCTTAGTATATTCTAAAATTTCCCGAACATAACTATAGCTAGGTGCGCTAAAGCACTTATGAATCACGGGAACAATGTAACTCAGAAATTGTGGATCAGATGCAAGATTTTTGTCTTTGCCTTGTGCTGAGTAGAAAAGGCTCTTTGCCACCAGCGATGGGAAGTATCTCCCTAGCAAACTCTTGACAAACGCCGCTACCCGAAATAGTCGCGGTGAGTTCATTGCCATTTTGAATATCTTTTCACCCGCCATTTCTTCGAGGAAAGGCTCTTCCTGTAATGGTGCTACCCCAGACAATAGGTATATGTGTCCGATATCACTTGAAATAAATACACTGGTGGAAATTGCTGATTGAGCTCCGATTGAAAATCCAACAAGAGTGACAGGCTCTTGTAGATTTTGTGAATCAATTGATTCTCCCAAAAAACGATAATAATCCCTACCTGTGAGATTTAATGGAACAGAAAAACGATTGGGACAAATGATCCTTAGACCATGCTTCTTTGCATGGTCATGGAAAGTTGCAGCTTCCTCTGGATGACCAGGTACGCCGTGAAAATAGACGACCGTTTTTCCATCGGGATTTCCGTATTCAATAAATTCCATTTAGCATCCCGAAAAAATGATAACAGAGGTAGTTTGCTTTGATTCCATAATAAATTTTATGATAGCTTTTTGGACAATTTATTTTGCAGTGATTGAGCAATCATTTTACAACTGATCACAATGTGTGACCACTTCAAAATTTAATACTGCTCCAAAAATTGATTCAGGCATTCACTCAGCAATTCTGCTGGTGTACCGCGTTCTTGTCGATCACGGTAGATGTCAAGAAAGATGTCCGCTAAAGTGATCAAATTGCTTCAGCTAAATGTAAGCTTTCGTCATATTGATTTTTGGAAGGATTCAACCAAACAGAATCGATATAATCCCAATTTCTAATAGCACCAGACCATCGTTGAGGATGAGCTGATCTAGCCTTCTCATAGACTTGTTTTCGACGCTGTAGTATTTCAATATCTAAACCTAAATGGCGTTGGTTAGGTGTCACAAATTGAATAGCACTGTGTTGATGCTGATGGTTGTACCACTGTGCAAATTCATGCACCCAGTGCCTAGCATCGTCGATAGAAGCAAAAGGTTTACTAGGGTACGATGGTGTATATTTCAATGTTCTAAACAGGCTCTCCGAGTAAGGGTTATCATCACTCACAGACGGTCGACTGAATGATGGCACAACGCCTAACTGTTGCAAGGTTGAAAGCATTGTTGCGCCTTTCATCGGACTGCCATTATCAGAGTGAAGTACCAACTGCTGAGGTTTAATCCCCTCCTTCAAACATGACTTACTCACCAATACTCTGGCATGAGCGGCACTCTCTTGTTGGTGAACTTCCCAACCAACAATTTTACGGCTAAAAATATCTTCAATAAGATATAATTTGTAGAACATGCCATTGATAGCACTACGAAGAAAGGTAATATCCCAACTCCATACTTGATTGGGAGCCGTGGCTTGGTAGCTACTCGGTTTGTCAGGCGGATTAGTGGGCTTTAGCTCGACCACGATGGTTAAGTTGATTGACAGACTTCAGTATGCGGTGAAAGCTTGATTCTGAGGCTAAATAGATACCTTTATCGGCCAGTTTAGGCACAATCTGAGACGGTGGTAGGTTCTGATATTGAGGTTGATTACAGCATACAATAATTTGCTCACGTTCTTCGGGTGTCAGTGCATTAGCAGGTATGCGCTTGCGCGCGGCATCCTTGCGCCGATCGTTCAATTGCGCCTGCTCATGCAGTTGCAATTTCCATCGACTCAAGGTTCGAGTTGAGATCGATAAAACATCACAAGCCTTGCTTTGACGAGCACCAGACTCAACTGCTTCATCAATTAAATCAATAGCCATTTGGCGGTCACTTTCGATGATCATTCGTCCGCGTCGTCCCCCCAAATGGCCTGGGCCTTTTTTCGCAATACCAGCAATGCCGCTGCCTCCGCTAGTGCTTTTTCTTTACGATTCAATTCCTTACTCAGTTGTCTAACGCGTTTTTGTTCTTGTTTGATTAACTGACTCTGATGACGATTAGGCACGTTATCATTAACTGAAATAGCATTGCTTTTCCACTGTTAATTTGCTCAGCATATAAGCCATGTTCTCGACAATAAACCGATAATTCTTGTTCATTAAGCGTGGCTGTTTCAATGAGAACACGAAGCTTACGTTCGCCGCTCCATTGTTCGGGATTGGGTGATTTTTTAGTGATAGGAGGCTCCAGTTGATATGACTTGAGCCAAGTATATAACGTTGTTTTGCTAACACCACATTCTTCACTAAATTGACGTACATTTAAACTTGGATTGCGTAACATTTTGGATATCAGTTTCTCTTTGAATTCGGAACTAAATGATGACATAACATATTCTCATTGCCCCCTAAGACTAAAAAAATACAGCGGACAACTATCCTGACACAGGGGGATCACGCAAAAGCTGGATAAATTCACACAACGACAGTGTACGCATATCGACATAGCGTCCAGTGCGGAAACAGTAGAAATAGTGTTGCATGGCAAGGAATTTAAAAATAGAAAATATTTTGTACAGACTCACAATACTTGCTTTTCCATTAGCGCAAGTAAAAAAGCCTTGATTTAATAGGCTTTTAGCGGTATTCAAAAAGCATTTTTTCTCAGACATATTTACAAAGACTCAGTAGTTAAGCGGAATAAACTATCAATATACAGCTGTTTTTGGAAATAACAGAAGTGTCCCTGGATCACCGCCATTTTTACCATGTTCAAGCATTCTTCAATTCCGTGGAATAAAGACAAAGCCAATGAGCAGAAGCTACCTTTTAGCTATTCTGAAGTCCAACGGCTGATTGTGATACTGCTAGAACAGCAAAAACCGCGCGAACTGGCACTGCTGACCTGTGGGATTGATTCAATGTTGCGGGTCAGCGACCTGCTCCGTCTTAAAGTAGGTGACCTCTACGACAGCTTGGGCAATATCAAAACTGAATTTTCTACACGCCAAAAAAAGACCTCTGAAGGTGTCTATACTGCCTTTACACCGCTGGCACTAAAATTTTTAGAGGTGTGGATACAGCAATCCAAAAAGAACCATGACGATCATATTTTTACTTCCTTTCGGCGGGGATATGAACACAAGGCACTGACCGAATCAGGTTTTCGCGATATTGTTAAAAGCTGGGCGCGATTATTGGAACTTGACGCTTCGCTGTACTCGACTCACTCATTACGGCGTACCAAGCCCGCCTACCTGCATTTAGAAAATATCGCTATCGAAATTATCGCAACACTGCTGGGACATGAAGACCCTAAAAGCACCATGCGCTATCTGGGTATTGATCGCCAGAAAGCACGGCAAATAGCACTGGAATACGATATTTTTACCACCAAGGGCATTTCAGCTCAAAAGGCACCCGAGGTTAAAATATGCGAGAACCAGCTTGACCAATTGGTCGACAAGATTGTGGATAAAGCTGTTACTATGTTTTTTGATAAGCTACTCAATCATCATCAGTTCCAGCAATTAGCTGACACATTTATTGATGAAGTGGTTAACCGCTTGCACAAAAAATTAGAAGGCTCAAAGCGTGAATAGCATGGCGGGCGACAGCGCGGTTCGATAATTGCCTTCTTCGGGGCGACTATAGACGACCTACTGCCACCTATCCCGCCGTGCCAATGCATTGCCCAAATGGGCGGTCGCACTATACAAAAAAAGTTTGCGCGAGCAAACTCTTTTGTGAAGAAGGCAACTATCTCAGTAAATCGGTAGTCACTCTCAGCATACGGATATTTAAAAATCTGTCAAAACTTTTTTGGCGAAAAAGCCAGCGGTTTGGCACTGGCTTTTCCGATAATTGTCGCGACCGATTGCGAGTGGTTGGTCAGCAATCGCGAAGTAGTGTAGATAATTGTCATTACGTTGCCAAGACATATTTCAAGTTTTTTACATTCACAAAATCATTGCTGGTAGTAGCTTTGATATTCGGTAGCCTAAATCTATCCTACGCTCAAGAATCAAAAACCAGCGACACCCACGCACCAGAATACTATGAAAAATTGATAGTCCAATTACAAAAGGAAAAACGAAGCATTAGCTGTGAAGGTTTGCAGGGGCTATCAAATATTAGATGTGTTGGCAAAATAAAAAGTATTGACTCAAAAATTGCTTTGGCTCAAAAGCAAAAAGCTCATGCGAAAACCATGCAAAGGATCAAGGCAAAACAGCACTATAACTCTCAATTGGAAAAGGGAAATGCTATTTTGAAAGAAGCTATTGAAACACTTGAGCAAGGCAATTACTGAATTTACATTAAAATAGTATTAAATAGCTGACGTTATAAACTTTTGCTAAAAAGTCCATTTTGGCTATAATGCCGTGAAATGTCAGAGTTTCAATCGTCTGCGGAAATTAGCCAAAGCCACGCTTATATAGACTTATCACCTCAGGCTATCAAGGAACAGCAAGCCGTTAAAAATCAATGCTGTAATGATCGCCATAATCTGGCTCAGGAAGTGGAACAGCAAAAAGTCATCAGTCTCGCTAAGTCTTTCGATAATATTTTCGGCATTGAAAACCGCGATATTGTAATTGTCGCACTCACTGAGTTTCAAAGCCAGTGTACCGAAGACATTACGGCTTATCCTGTTCAGGAAATTTTAGCATGTATCCGTGAAGACATTGATACAAAAATTCTTGAGTCTCGACAAGATACAATAAATGCACATTCCGTCAAAACCGAGAGACAGCTGGATTCGGATAATGTTCTGCTTGAAAGGGAAAATGCTGATTTTAGCCATATATTGCAAAGCAAGCTCGAAGCTATCGGCAATCAGGACATTCAAACCCTTGCTAAAATTCACACTGATATTCGCGATAAAGGGCAATTTTCGGGCAAGAATGAAAACATAATTGTCATCGACAACCTTGATGTAGCCAAAGCAATTTTAGAACGTATCGCTGACATTCAGGAGACTATGGCGGTGATCCAGACACATTTTCTCCCGACCGAACAGGCAATTATTCAAAACGCTCAAATCAATCTGGCGGGCAATTCCACCCGCGAAATCTACGCGGCGTCTTTAGCGCGATTGAATCGGGCATTGTCGATAACCAGCGAAAAAAGGAGCTCAGGCGAATTATCGAAAAAGAGCTAAAGCTTGATGTGGAGGCAAAGACTGGGAGCGATATACAAAAATCATTTGACGCAGGCTTTGGGCTGGATTCCAATGGTAAAAAAATCCCCTTTAGCTTCAAACACCCCGCCCAGCTACAGAAAAACACCCAGCTTTATGAAAAACCCGATGGCACGCGGATTGTCGATTTTCAGCTACCCGATAATCGCCATTTCAAAGTCGAATTTTCCGCCAGTCTCAATGGTGAAGATGTCGGCGAGATTGTTTTTGCCGGGCAAATGATCTACGCTTGCGAAACGCTGGCACTGGCTCAGCCGATCTTTCAGCGTGGCACAAAAATTACTCAAGGCGGTACTATCGACATTCATTTTGATGATATTATCAAAGCCCGCAAAGTCGCCCAGTACCTTTTGGGCAATACCTCAGGCTACGACGGCAATATTCTGGATTCTGCCAATATTGCCCGCCTCAAAAAAGATCTTCAATGCCTACGGCGCGAAGGTGACTGGGCGACAGGTGATAACGACCCCACTCGCGCTATACGAGATTTTCAGGAACTGGGGATTGTGGATGAAGGTGGTAATATTGACTGGTACAATTTTGAGCGGGTTAGTGATTTTATTCAGCGAGAAAAGAGTAGAGGGACAGTACCAGAATTTGAATCATTGTATAAATATTTGCAAAAAATTAAGGGGTATTATCCATACTTATAGCTGGAACATAAAAATCATCACTGTGCTGCAACACTGCTGAAATTGAAGCTACTGTTGAACCATTTATGATGACAGCTAAACTAGCGTCAGAGGAGCTACTCCCTATACGGCAAGAGCTAGACGCTGAGGTAATTTGAAGTACATGCCGTCCAGGTGTCAATCTCATAATTTGGGGTATTGAATTAAAAGTACCACTTAAAGTTCCAGCAAACACACCATCCAATGTATATGATGCAGTACATGAACCATAGCCATCTCTTTGAAAAGTTACACTTACTCGATTATCGGGAAATGAACCTGTATTACCTAAATCAGTACATGACTGACATGCCCCAGTTTGAAAAGGAAAAGGACCTATATTTTCACCAGTGCCTCCTGAGTAGTATGCACTAGTTAATAACCTACGCAAAACTGGGCGACCATCATTTTCATGTGGGCAAACTTGAAAGCTATATATTTTCCCAAAATTACCATTAAAATTGGATTGATATTTTGTAGGTTAATTGAGTATTGATTATTTTCTCTTGTCAATGGGACATTGCTATTAAACAATAACCTTGATGATGTATCATTTTGAAAACTAGGTAAACACCCAGAAATACGGCTAGTAACATCAGGATGATAAGCTATTTGATTTTTAGAAAATTGACTATACTTTGTATTCATTATCAGATGACCATTACAATCATCAGTTTCTAACCTCAACTGACCTAAACTTCGATTATCAATAAATAAATTAAAATTATCATCACGTGCATTATTGTCATTAGCTACCCAAATAGCCATGTCAGAATCACTACAAACTAATGGAGGTTCAGGCGTTGGCTCTGGTTCGGGTTCTTCCTCTTCTCACCACAATCATTATCAAGTTGGTTTTTAAGGCTGGTAATATTAGAGTTTATATGATTCCACGAGACGCTTCCATTCAGGTAGGTTTTCAAAAAATTATGATTCAAGAAATCTACAAACAGATTTTCCCTTTGGTCAGCAAGACCAAGATCGAAATTACTTGCTAATGGAGCTACTGGTAAATATGCTCGCGCAGCAGCAATAACGGTATCTTGATGGCTAGTAGACCAACCTCCTTCACTATCAATATGACTGGCTGCAGCCCCTACCATAACTGTTCCAATACAAGATTGTAATTCAGAATTCTGACGGATAATTTCAGAATACACTAAATTGGCAAATATAGTTCCCTGTGAATGGGCAATAATAATAGTTTTAGGTCTTGATTCATTAATTGAACTTATTATTTCGTCGACAAAATCATTAATATCTTGCTGAGCTGTACTTCTGCTAATCATACGTTGCAATGCTCTGGCATGTAACTCAGCAGCGCTGGGTACAAGATTATTTGATTTTGGATTGTACAGCTTCCAAAAATTTGACGGTATGGCATCTATTTGCTGTAAACGATAGGTTTCCGCCAAATCTTCTAAAAAGCCTTCACTCTGGTTATATAAAACTCTCACTCTACCTTGAGGTAATCCAAGCAATCGTGAAATTTCAAAGGCAGCATCCTTTGCTTCTTCATCATCAGGATTATTAACGCCATTAATGTAAAAAATATTATAATCCGCACATTCAACTCATAAGTGCACATTGGTTAGAAAAAATAAGTTTATCTTGAGTTAGCTCAAGAAATACCTGCCAAGGGGTTTTGTACCCCAAGCATTTACGTGGTCGATTATTAATTTTATCAACCGCATTAAATACCTCGGTAGTGGTTACTTTATCTAATGCCATGCCCTTAGGAAAATAACGTCTAAGCAACCCATTGCTTTGTTCGTTTAAGCCCCTCTCCCAACTATGATAAGGCCTAGCAAAATAGCCTTTACAATCGAGCTTTTCGGCAATGATATTATGGGCTGAGAACTCACGACCATTATCATAGGTTATCGTGTGGACATAATCCCTAAAAGTAGCTAAAAGAGTGATAACTGCGGCGCTTGTTAGCTCTGCTGTCTTACGGGCAATTGGCATAGCTAGATAAAGTCGACTACGCCGCTCTGCTAGTGTAACGATAGCTCCTTTATGGCCTTTACCAATAACCGTGTCCGCTTCCCAATCGCCTAATCGGCTTTTTTTATCAACAATAGAGGGGCGTTCTTCAATATCAATCCGATTGGGGATACGGCCTCTATAATCGTTCTTACCATAGCGTTTGCGGTTCTTTTTAGAGGCATGACTCAAATGCCGATAAAGATTGCCTCCCTTGGCTTTATCGGCATAAATAAAGCGATAGACACTTTCATGATGAATACTAATGCCTTGCTCCATCTTGAGAATGGCGCAAATAATCTCAGGACTCCAGTCTATCTTCAACTTCTTAATAATAAAATCTTGAATCGATTTTGTTAGCTTTATTGACTTTGTCTTCATTTGATGTCGTTGCTGAGCTTTCTGATGAGCCTGCTTAAAACGGTAACCATTCAAGCCAGTATTGCGCTTCAATTCACGACCTATCGTTGTATGGTGACGACCCATACTTTTTGCTATCGATGAATTGCTAAATCCGCTTCGTTTCATGGTGTAAATGTGGTATCTTTCGTTGTCGGTTAATTGTATATATCGTGTGGTCATTGCATCACCTTTAAGTTTTTCGACGAACTGCTTATTATACAGTTAATCGACTTTTTTAAGATGTGCACTTATTATGCGTTTATATTATTGTTGTCATATTTTGGTAGAGGGGTTATAAAGCTCTAAAGAGTTTTGTATCAGAAAATGATATTTTAGATCACTGCTGTCCCACAATTGAGTAGGCATTGTCGTTATTTCTTTAAATAATTAAAACAGTTTTTTCTGCCAAAAAAACGATAGAATAAAACAAAGCGTATCTCTCATTAATTTGATAAAATAGAGTTGCAAAAAAACACTTTATAAATCAACAAGAGAATAGCTTTGAGTCATCATAATACTGTATTTTTACAATTACTGAAACTGGTTTCGAGACATGAATTTGAAACACTTGCAAAAACCCATCATGAAGGTCAATCATTGAGAAAAATGTCTCGTTGGTCACAGTTCGCATCGTTAAGTTTTGCACAACTTACAGGACGTTGTAGTCTACGAGATATTGTCGATAATTTATCAAGACAAAGCTCTAAAAGCTACCATTTGGGTATGGGTGAAGTAAGCCGTTCGTCACTAGCACGAGTTAATAAAAAACAACCTTATCAACTTTATGAAGACTTGTTTTATAAATTATTATCTCGCTGTAAACAATTAGCACCACGACATGGATTCAAGTTCAAAAATAAATTATATTCATTTGATTCCTCTACCATTGATTTATGTTTATCAGTGTTTCCTTGGGCGACGTTCCGCCGTGCAAAAGGAGCTATAAAGTTACATGTAGGAATTGACCACGATGGTTTTTTGCCTACGTTTATGACGGTAACGCAAGGCAAGAAACACGATGTAACGGCTGCTCGCACTCTTAAACTTGATAAAGGTTCAATTGTAGCTATAGACCGAGGATATACTGATTACAGTTGGTATAACTTACTCAATACTAAAGGAATTTACTTTGTGACTCGAATAAAAAAGAATACCTGCTATCGTGTCAAAGAACGTCGAAAAGTAAACAAAGCTCAAGGAATCACCTCCGACCAAATTATTAGTTTAACCAGCAAAAAAGGTAGCGAATATCAAGGCAAACTTCGACGTGTGGGGTACTATGATAAAGAAACGAAAAAGCATTATTTCTTTTTAACCAACCATCTAAAGCTTGCTCCAAAAACTATTGCTGATATTTACAAAGCTCGTTGGCAAATTGAATTGTTTTTCAAATGCATTAAACAAAACCTTAAAATAAAATCGTTTATTGGCACTTCAAAGAATGCTGTGTTGACTCAAATTTGGATAGCTATGTGTACTTATCTTATCGTGGCTTACCTTAAATTCTCTGGAAAATTAGATTTGAGTATTCAACAGATTATTAGGATATTTCAAATCAATTTATTTGAGCGTAGAGACCTTTGGAAACTGTTAAAAAATGAACCTCCCGACCCTATGCCGTATAATCCTCAAGTACAGATAGCTTTCTCATGAAATTTGTGGGACAGCAGTGATAACATATACTTTTTAATAAATAATAATTTTCACATATTAGATTTATCTGGACCATGCCAAGTCTTTCATGAAGCAAATCAAATAGATCGTAGGTTTGAATTACATTATATTGCATTTTCGAATTTGGTTGAATCTTATCAAGGGTTAAATATCAGTAACGTGGTAGACCCTCCTGAAATAATACCTCCAAAATCTATAGTTATAGTCTGTGCTTCAAAATATGATTCTGAATTATTTACCGATGAAAACTCTAAAAAGAGTATATGTTGGTTGCAAAAAATAGCACCATTAGATATTACTATTGCAGGTATTTGTACTGGAGCATTTCTTTTAGCTAAGGCTGGATTACTTAATAATCAGCAATGTACTACCCATCATCGATATACAGAAGAGCTTGGAACGAGGTATCCTTTATTGAGAGTATTAAAAGATCGTATTTATGTTAAATCTGACAATATTTATACTTCTGCAGGAGTTACTGCAGGCATTGATCTTTGCTTAGAATTAATAAGCGACTTAATTGATAAAAAATGCTCAGTCACTATTGCTAGGGATTTAGTTGTTTCTCGTAGACGTATGGCAAATGACTCACAACTATCGGAGCATTTTAGCCATAGAAATCATGTAAGTCCTATGATTCATTCTATTCAAGACTATATAAGTAAAACTTTCACCGAAAAGATAACTTATAGTCTGCTCTGTAAAAAATTCAATATTTCATTGAGGCATTTACAACGCCTTTTTTATGATGTTACTGGCACTACTATTAAAAAATATATAACGGAATTAAGGTTAGAAGAAGCTAAATCTTTAATAGGAAATAATAAAACTATTGATCAAGCAGCATTTCTTTCTGGTTTCTCTACCCCATCCTCATTAAGAAGTGCATGGAAGAAAAAATATGGCTATCTGCCTAGTTCTTACCTTAAATAGTTTAATATAACCACAAGTGGTGCCCAGAGGTGGGATTTAATTGAATAGCTATCTGACTAATAATAAATAAAATTATTTCTATTGTTCGTTTTAAAACCCCCAATAAAACCCCTTTTTAGATTTTGTTAAGGGTATTATTAGGCGAAATTATGCGGCAATTCCCGATAAAGTAATTTTATCTAGGTCAGCCCTTTCACTAGCATGTTCTACAGTCATTGCAACCATCTTGCCATCAGCATTAATATCCATCGTTGTATTTTCATCAATATCAACGGTTTCAATAATCTCTAATTCATTGAATGCAATATACAACGTATCAGTATCTTTAAAGTAGCTTATTTTCACAGTGGGGTTATTCGATAATGTTACTATAGCGCTTTAATAAAATCATCGTAAGAAACACCAGCCTGTTTCAAGACCCCAGATAATGTGCCAACTTTTATTTCTTTGTGCATAGGTAGAACACAGCCATTTGCACCGCGTCTCATTACTAAATGGCTGCCTTTTTGCCTAACCACTTCAAAGCCTAGTCTTTCAAAAGCCTTAACAGCTTGTTTACCCGAAATATGCGGTAAGCTAGGAGGCATAAGCAGGTGATACATCCATTGTTGTCATCATTGGTTTGCCATAAACAGTAACAGGAAACTCCTCAAGATATAACTCGGTAGCTTCTTTTAAATTAGTTAATGCTTCTTCAATAGATTCACCTTGAGAATGAGTTCCCGTCTCAGGGTTCATTGCCACAAACCCGTTTGATTCGTCAGGTATTAGTACTGCTGTTAATTCCAAAATAGTCTCCAAAGTGAAGTAAAGCATTAGTATAGATAAACTTGAATAATTTAGATTCAAATCATAAGACAATTCTAGCAATGGATTAGTAGGTTTACAATCCATTGTTAGAATTTACAGCTTATCTATTTACCACACCACAAACCATACCACGTTTTTTGCTCACATTGGCATTTTACTCGTGCATTGGTATAGACTTCATCTTCGTTTATAACCTCAACTAATTCATCATTTTTAAAGCCAAAGAAATATAGCGAACTACCTGCATAACCTCCATAGGTATTTTTAGCATTAATCTCAGCACAAACAAAATGTCCATAGGTATCAATTACTTTAAAGCCCTTGGTCATTAGCCATGTTCCTTGGTTTAACTCAGCTAAATATTTAACTCGCTTACTATCAGGGTCAAGTAAGACACCATCAAGATAATCATTGACTTTATTTTGATAGTCGGTAGGTGGTGAGCCAAAATCTTCGGCAGTAGGTTGATAAGGAGGGGTAGGTGTAGCACAGGCAGTCAGTGCCATTACCATATACAGCAATGTGTACTTTTTCATTTTTCTTTCTCTATTCGTTGGTTGCAAAATTGACACCAAATAAATGGCGTCAGGTCATTGCAACCGTCACATAGAGAAATGTGGGGAGTCTCGCCTATTCACCAGACTTTGGGGAGCTACCCTAAGTCATAAATAGCTATTGTATTCAGCGAGTGACCCGACAAAGGGACACTCTAAGTAACGATTGCAGTAACTATATTAGTGTATTCACTAGCACTAGTAAATAGTATGCGAAGATATACAAATATTTTCATGGTAAAGCAATATGAAATCTCATTTTAAAACTAGTCTTTTTTTAATCTCATCAATTATTTTAACCGCTTGTGGTGGTGGTTCAGGCAGTGGAACAACACCTCAGCAGCCAACAAATTCAGCACCTATTGTCGCAAATCCAATAGCGGATATGTCTGCTAATGTTGGCGATAATTTTAGTTTCACGATACCAACGAATGTATGCACCGATGCAGATAATGACCCTATTACTATCAGTACAAGTATCGACCCGAATATACTAGGTTTAAGTGTTGCCAATAATATCGTATCAGGAACATTAACTACTCAAGGTTCGGTTGGTGTTGATGTTACCTGTTCAGCGACAGGTGGTTCGGTTGTTGATACTTTTGGAATTACTGTTGGTGTCGCAGGCAATTCAGCACCAATAATAAATAGTGCTGTGCTGACTGACCAAACAGGAACAATCAATGTGCCATTTTCATACACAGTGCCTAATAATTTTTGTACTGATACAGATGGCGATACACTAACTACCAGAAGCGAAATTGCAAGTACTGATAATCAAGGCTTGACTGCTAGTGGATTGACAATAAGTGGTACGCCAGTAAGAACGGGTAATTTAATCATTAATGTATTTTGTTCTGATGGCGTTAATAACGAAATAGGCACTTCCTATAATATCAATATATTAACCAGTGACGGACAATCTAACCAAGCTCCTATAATACAAGAAGACCCTAATTCAGCGATAAGTGTCGATGAGGATAGTTCTGTTACATTTACTTTAACAGGGTTGGATTTAGATGGCTCAATTGCGAGTATTGAGGCGGTATCACAACCTGTAAATGGTACTTTAACAGGGCTACCCATCTCTGGAGTATTAGCAAATGTGTCATATACACCCAGTGCTAATTTTAGTGGTACTGATAGCTTTCAATTTACTGTAACTGACAATGATGGCGTTTCATCAATACCCTTTACCTACAATATTATTGTTAGTCCTACAAATGACCCAACTGTATTTACCTCCGCAAATACAGCTATCGCCCCTGCAAATAATATAACAGCTTTTTATACTGCAATAGCTACTGATATAGATGGTGATACTATTATTTATGGCATTGATACTGGAGGAGATGCATCATTCTTTAATATTGACTCAAATACGGGTGAGTTATCTTTTAATGTCTCTGTGAGTGTTGAAAACCCATTAGATGCTAATGGAGACAATATTTATATTGCAATTATTTCAATTAATTCTTTTGGTGAAACAGGTTCATCAGAATTATTTAGTGAAACGGTATTAGTAACAGTTGTTAACAATGTAGGAACAGGGGATACCCTTAATTTCCCTCAAGGTATTGTTTTAAACGTTGCTACTAATCAATTATTGGTAGCTAATAGAGCCAATGGAGATATAATCGGCGTTAATTTGACGACAGGAAATCGAAGTGCTATCTCTGATTTTAATACAGGTACTGGAACAAATTTTGGAGAGCCTGTGGATATAGCTTTAGATACAATCAATAATCAATTATTTGTAGTTGATGCTGGCTTTAGAACTACTGGAATCATTGCTGTTGATTTGGCAACAGGGAATCGTACTGTTATCTCCGATTCTAATACAGGAGGTGGAGTAAACTTCTTAACCCCTTCTGGGATTGTTTTAGATGCGACGAATGATAGACTATTAGTTACTAACAGTGATGATGACTCAATTATTGCTGTCAATTTAACAACAGGTAACCGCACTATTATTTCTGATAATAATATAGGGATTGGTGCAACTCTAGATAATCCTCAAGGCATTGAATTAGACTTTGGTAGTAATAGGCTTTTAGTGTCCGAGCGTTTTGGAGGGGAAATTACTGGGATTGATTTAACAACAGGTAACCGCACCATTATTTCCGATATTAACCTGGCCATAATAATTCGTAATAATTATGCGGCATAAGCAATCTTTCTATGCTTGAAATATGACTTGACTCTTTCAGGCTTTTCTTGAATCATAGACATATGCTTATTGAGTTTTTTAGCAATATCTCCTTTCTTTCGAGTAGGTTTATCCGCCCCCATTGAACGCTTCAAATCACAGTTAAGATATTCATCAGGATTAAGTTCTGGTGAATAGCTTGGTAAATAAAACACTTCAATTTTTTCAGTATGACCTTTTAACCATTCCGAGACTAATTTAGCGTGATGAACACGTAAATTATCAACAATGAGAAATACCTTGTTCGACGATTGTTTTATTAATTGCTTCAAGAATTTTATGAATACTTGGGCTGTAAACTTATCATCATAAATCATAAATTGAACCTTGCCCTGATTGGTGATACTAGAAATCATATTCACCCGTTCTCGTTTAGCATGAGATAGTGTTAATACAGGTGTTTTACCTTTGGGCGCATAACCACGAGGGTAATGCTCCTGACTTGAGACACCTGTTTCATCACCCCAATGAATCTCTGCATCTTCATCTTGAGCGCGTTGATGTACGACAGGATAGGTTTTATCAAGCCATTGCTTGACTGCTTCTGGTTGTTGCTCGTAACTTCGTTTTATAGGTCGTTGGGGAGTGAACCCCCAGCGTGATAAATATCGGCACACTGTTCGTGTCGCCAATTTGCACGCAAATTGTTCTTCAATTAATTGCTGTACCGCCTTGACTGACCAAAGTGCAAAATCTAATTTCAACTGATCGGGCGTTTTATCCACAATCATTCGTTGTATGGATAGTTCTTGTTCGGGCGATAAACTCCGACCTTTGCCTATAGCCCGACCTTTACGTTTCTCAACAGTTGTCAGTTTACCTGTACGGCTATAGTCATTAAGAAGTGGAGCCCATCGGTTAGACAGGATTTTTGAAATTTAAGAAATATTTTGCGACAATAAACCTACTATTATTTGAAGCATATTATTATGACAAAACGAAGAAACCATTCACCATCCTTTAAAGCTAAAGTTGCTTTAACCGCGGCAAGAGGTGATAACACCTTAGCCGAGCTGTCGCAACAATTTGGCTTACATCAAACCCAAATTCATCAATGGCGCCAGCAATTAATGGAACAAGCCTCATCATTATTTGAACGCAGTAGTGTGTCTAAATCTGATGTCAAACAGATTGACCAATTGCATTCCAAAATTGGTCAATTAACGATGGAACGCGATTTTTTAGAACGCGGGCTAGACAGGATTCAAGCCCCTACGCAAGGAGATGATTGATATGACTCATCCCACATTAGCGGTGTCAAAACAATGCGAGTTACTATCAGTCAACCGCTCTACTTTTTATTATCAGCCTAAACCTCTCAGTGATAGTGATGTCGATTTGATGAGGCGTATTGATGCTATCCATATGAAGCTTCCTTTCTATGGCAGCCGCCGTATTCGTGACCAATTAGAGACCGAAGATATCTTCATCAATCGAAAGAAAGTACAGCGATTGATGCTTGCCATGGGCATTATAGCCATCTTTCCTAAGAAGAAAACCACGATATCCAATAAGGCTCATCGCATCTATCCTTATCGTTTGAGAGGGTTGAATATCAACCGTTCTAATCAAGTATGAGCAACCGATATAACCTATATTCCAATGGCTAAAGGTTTTGTGTATTTAGTGGCTGTTATTGACTGGTTCAGTCGTAAGGTACTGTCATGGCGATTATCTAACACAATGGATACTGCTTTTTGTATTGAAGCTCTTGAAGAGGCTATACAACGCCATGGTAAACCTGATATATTCAATACTGACCAAGGTTCGCAATTTACCAGTGACGCCTTTACTTCTGTACTCATTGATAATAACATTGAAATTAGTATGGATGGTCGAGGTCGTTGGCTTGATAATGTATTTATTGAGCGATTGTGGCGTAGCCTTAAATATGAAAATATCTATTTAAAAGCCTACGACACAGTCCCTGAAGTACGAGCTGGTATTGATGAGTATTTTCGTTTCTTTAACGAAGACAGACGGCATCAAAATTTGAAGGGGAGACAAACTCCCGATCAGATTTATTATGCCAATTTAACGCTGCCTAAAGCAGCATAAACCTGTCCAAAATATTTCTTAAGCCACTGTCTGAAAAATGGGGTCCATTTCTAAGGGCATTTTCTAGGTCAAATTCTTGCCATCGTGCGCCACGCAGTTCACCAGGTCGAACAAAGGTCAGCACTAATAATTGAATCGCTAATTGGGTGAGTAACCGCCCTTGTTGGTGGTAATCTTCAAGTTCTCGCAGAAACCTTCCCAACTGGTCAGTGGGTAATGAGTCGCGGTGCTTAGACTTGAATGTTTTGACCACGCCTTGCAGTTCAGTAGCAGGGTTGTATTGCAGTAAACTGATTTGAACCCCATAGCGAAATATTTGAGTAACCGATTGCAATACTCGACTGGCGACATCTAATGCCCCACGAGCTTCAATCGCTTTGATGACATGCAGTACATCGACCGTTTGAATCTCGGTGACTGGTTTGACATCTAAATAGGGGTAGCAGTCTTTGATGAGACGGCTTTCAATCACTTGAGCGTGTTTTTCTGTCCACTTGCCCTTTTTGTTTTCCAACCATTGAGACGCTAAAGTAGAGAATTTTTCCGCCTCACCGAACAATTGCTTACGCTTGGTCGCTTTACGCTCACTGGCAGGGTCAACGCCCTCTTGTAGCTTCATCCGTGCCTTGTCGCGCTCAGTGCGCGCTGCTTTGAGCGATATATCGGGATAGACGCCAATAGCGAAAGTTTTTTGTTTGCCGAGATGGCGGTAGTTTAATCGCCAGTATTTAGAACCGTTGGGTTTTATCAATAAGCGCAAGCCGTTGCCGTCGGAGTGCCATTGATCTTTACCGGTGGGTTGAAAACTTTTTACTTGCTTGTCGGTCAATAACACGGGATAGAGCTGCATTTAGGCGAAAAATGTAGCAGCAAATATAGCAGCAAAATGCTGCTACTTCAAGAAAAAAGGTGAAACAGTCCATAATGCTAAAAGCCTTGATTGACAAGGCTTTTAAAATGTTTTGAAACAAAAAATTGGTTGCGGGAGCCGGATTTGAACCGACGACCTTCGGGTTATGAGCCCGACGGGCTACCAGACTGCCCCATCCCGCGTTAAACTAATTATTACTTAATTTTTCCTTCTTTATATATAACATGCTTACGTGCTACTGGGTCAAACTTTTTAATTTCAAATTTCCCAGGCATGTTTTTTTTATTTTTATCTGTAGTATAGAAATGACCTGTACCTGCAGATGAGTTGAGTCTTATCTTATCACGCATGAATCTATCTCGTCAAAGTTTATTGCTTAAACTGCTTCGCGCTCGCGAATATTACTTAATACTTTATCAATTCCAACTTTATCAATAATGCGTTGACCTTTAGCTGAAATTCTTAGTTTGATAAAGCGTTTTTCAGATTCCAGCCAAAATTTACGAACATGAAGATTGGGCAAAAAACGGCGCTTAGTCCTGTTTTTAGCATGAGAGACATTGTTGCCGCTCATTGGCTTTTTACCTGTAACTTGACAGACTCTAGACATTAAAATTCTCTAATTTGAATAAACTAACTCTTATTTGCTGATTATGATTTTGCGTCATCATTTTCAGGGTGCGACATTAAACCAAAAAAAATATTTCTTTTCAAGAATAATATCCAAAATTACAATTTTTTAGCGAGTCGACGCTAAAATCATTGTATTAACCCTGCATGAATATATCATAATTTTATGTTATAATACTTGTCATGAAACAAGTAGATTTAAGAACCCTTAGCCCCGAGTCTCGACTAGAGTTTCCAATGGAGTATTATTTGAAAATTACACAGGCAGCTTAATTTCTATGCTCTTGTCTCACATGTACTGAACCCTCACAATATGTGGTTTCGCTTGTAGTGAACCTTACATGAGTTTTCTGATATTTTTTGTACTTAGAAGCAATACATCATTGGACACGTAGGGACTATGTCGCACATTCAACTCATAAGTGCACATTGGTTAGAAAAAATAAGTTTATCTTGAGTTAGCTCAAGAAATACCTGCCAAGGGGTTTTGTACCCCAAGCATTTACGTGGTCGATTATTAATTTTATCAACCGCATTAAATACCTCGGTAGTGGTTACTTTATCTAATGCCATGCCCTTAGGAAAATAACGTCTAAGCAACCCATTGCTTTGTTCGTTTAAGCCCCTCTCCCAACTATGATAAGGCCTAGCAAAATAGCCTTTACAATCGAGCTTTTCGGCAATGATATTATGGGCTGAGAACTCACGACCATTATCATAGGTTATCGTGTGGACATAATCCCTAAAAGTAGCTAAAAGAGTGATAACTGCGGCGCTTGTTAGCTCTGCTGTCTTACGGGCAATTGGCATAGCTAGATAAAGTCGACTACGCCGCTCTGCTAGTGTAACGATAGCTCCTTTATGGCCTTTACCAATAACCGTGTCCGCTTCCCAATCGCCTAATCGGCTTTTTTTATCAACAATAGAGGGGCGTTCTTCAATATCAATCCGATTGGGGATACGGCCTCTATAATCGTTCTTACCATAGCGTTTGCGGTTCTTTTTAGAGGCATGACTCAAATGCCGATAAAGATTGCCTCCCTTGGCTTTATCGGCATAAATAAAGCGATAGACACTTTCATGATGAATACTAATGCCTTGCTCCATCTTGAGAATGGCGCAAATAATCTCAGGACTCCAGTCTATCTTCAACTTCTTAATAATAAAATCTTGAATCGATTTTGTTAGCTTTATTGACTTTGTCTTCATTTGATGTCGTTGCTGAGCTTTCTCATGAGCCTGCTTAAAACGGTAACCATTCAAGCCAGTATTGCGCTTCAATTCACGACCTATCGTTGTATGGTGACGACCCATACTTTTTGCTATCGATGAATTGCTAAATCCGCTTCGTTTCATGGTGTAAATGTGGTATCTTTCGTTGTCGGTTAATTGTATATATCGTGTGGTCATTGCATCACCTTTAAGTTTTTCGACGAACTGCATTATACAGTTAATCGACTTTTTTAAGATGTGCACTTATTATGCGAACTTAGGTGTTTTAATAGTTGCTCTGATTGTTAGATATGGTAATATTGGAATATGAGCAAATTATCATCAAAGCAAATATTAACTAGGTTCATTCAAAACACTGGAAAGATGGAAGAAGTAACTTACCGATTCTGGGATGTCGTCATTAAAGCTCTAGGTTTTGTAGCTATTGTTATATCCATATTTTTTAATGGTTGTCAGTATAGTGATTCGACACAACGCGAGTACCAAAAAGAATATTGGGCAAAGCAGTTAGAAAGTTGTGAAGAAGTGGCTGAATCATTAGCTGCAATTAGTCTAAAGTCAAAAGATAATGAAGCTATGCAAGAAGACGATGACCTTAAAGTTTTTCAATATTACATCGGTAAAAATAGATTGTATTTGAGTAGTGAAGCTCTTGATTACGTGCAAAACTTTGGTTTGAAGTTAAATAGCTGCTTAACTGAAAGAAAATGCAGCACAACAAACTTTACATCTCTTGTTATGGGATTTGTTGAAATTTGCAGGAGAGACATATCAAACTATTGGGATATCCCATTAGAGAAACTTGGCAAATCGGCTTACAGAGATGATTACAAAAATTAAAAAAGCCAGTCGGTTTAGTGTCAGTAAATCCTCATAATTTCAATGTGATTAAACCAGAACTCACCCAAGGATTTATCAAGTTTTTTAAGAGTAACAGTAATAAAAATCAGAGGGAGTGGATTTTAAACAAATACCACTATATAGCCATCTTTATGGTTGCATTAATAATAGTTTGCAAAGAGTATGATAGAGAAGTTATCAATTTTTTGAACCTTCATAATTCAGCGCTAAACTGGTTTCTATCATTAATTGCGTTACTTTTGTTATTTATAGTGCTTTTCGATATTTTATTTATAAGGGCATTTTGTATGTCCGAGAAAAACTGGAAAATAGCCGAATTCATTTGGTTTTTTGTGGCAAGTTTTACCTTGATAACTTTTGTTACACAACTAAATGAATTTTTTAAAGTTTCAGAGGATTATCAAAAAGAGTCTATTTTAAAAGTGGAGTACAGTTATTTCTTATCTGATTTAAACAATAAATCTTTGAGTATGTATTGTAAGAATTACAATGGATTAGCTGAAGGGGTTAAACTTTCTGAAGTAAGTCCGAAAACTAAATTTTGTTTTAAATACGACCTACTTTTTAATGAGGCATTGTTTAAAGTACAGCACAATGAGTCTATTGGTATAATTCAACGAGAAGATTATTATCATGGTAGTATTGATACTGAAATATTAAATGTCATGGATACAGTCACAAGTAGTTACAATGAATATGTAAAGCTCGTCCATGAGTATAGTCCAGCACCTTATAATAATCCCAATCGTCCAAGTGTTAGTCTGATATTATTTGCGTCTGCAATGTTTACAATAGCTCTTGCCCTTAGAATTACAAAGATACTTGCTGATTTGCATTTTTTAAAGTTGAAGGACAATAAAACTGAAAAAGGGCGATATGTAAATTTAAACATTTATAATAGTAATAACCCGTTATTGTTTAATCCGAATACACAATTCTTTAAGTTACCTATCTTATGGATATTTATCTCGCTGATTTTAATAGTCGCGTTTGTTATTACGCAGTCTATTATCTCCAATACTAATTTAGATTTAGGCGACAGCTATAGCAGTAGCTGGTTTAACAATATTGTTGAGAAATTCCAAGTACCTATAGGAATACTTGCCCTACTAATTCCTATTATTGCTATTCTCAATGCCAATCATCGCTCCGAACAAGCTAAAAAACAAATTGAAATTAACCAAGAGCAAAACATTTTCGCTAATCACTATAAACACCTAGATAGTTTCAAAGCACATGTAGAAGAAATTATTAAATCACATAATCTAATGTACTTTGAAATTATTAGTATTGTTAACCTTCATAAGTGTTGCTTCCCTAAATCACTTGAAGGGATTAGGAATTTAGATAAAAAATTAATTGATTTGATAAATTATCAACTAAGTACTCTATACAATAGTTTGAAATCAATGGGGGAAAGCGATAAAACTCAAATTTCCGAGAAATTGCTACTAGAACTAATCTCTCCTATAAATGTTATTGAACGTGAGCTATTTATTATTAATCAAGAGGATAAAAATAAATTGTTCAAGATTATTGATAATGCCCCTGTGAATCCAAATACTTTTAAAGATGCCTTTGAGAATATCCAGTCTCGGTTAACTTTCATTAAAGACATTTTAGATTATGAAGGAGAAATCAATAATTTAAATTGGTTAATATATTTTATAAACTTTCCAGTTGAGGATTCATGGGGAGATGTATGCCTTGAAGTTAACCATGAATATGTTAATTTTCAAATGCCATCATTAGCGTTAGGATATTCTTTATTTGAAAATTACGATTCAAAAGTTAAAGAATTATACTAATTTTGAATAGTTAATGACCATACAGTGACCCAAAAAGATGCTTGAGAGTTTTTCATTCCGTGATTTTATTTAAGTCATTGATTTAATTGGAGCGGGAGCCGTAGACCCCCCGACTTCGACAGATTTGTCATCTAATCAAGCTTGAAAGCTACTAAATTGGTCAAAATACTTGGGTTTTGATTTGTAGTGCCTAGTTAATTTTTATTATTTACTTTCGTTTTGCACTGTGCTATAATGACGCTATGTTCGTTCGAGTTAAGTCCACTCCCAATAGCCCACGCAAAACTGTTCAAATTGTTGAAAGTATTCGCGATGGTAACAAAGTCAAGCAAAAGATAGTACGCTACGTTGGCGTTGCCATGAATGACGACGAACTGGTTAAATTAAAAGAAGTTGCCGAATATGTTAAAGCCAATATTGAGGCTGAACATCAGGCCAGTTTGTTTAATCCAGAGCAGGTCGCACAGCAAGTTATTGAAAGTAAATCACAATCTGAATCAAACAAACCGCTTCAGGTTGATTTAAAACAACTGCGTGAACAACAGCGTGTCACTGTGGGTATCCATGAGATATATGGTCAATTATTCGATGAATTGGGTTTTGGTTCATCGATTGGTCACCCCAGCCATAATGTCAGTGCTGTTGATATTTTCCGCCATATTGTATTGGCTCGTATTGCTAATCCTGTCAGCAAACGAGAGACGGTGACCTCATTAGAGCAAGATTTTGGCATTAGCATCCCATTGGAGAAAGTCTATCGGATGATGGATAAATTGGATGATAAAGCGATTAATCGAATAAAGGATACCGTGCTATCAGGAACACGTCAGCTGGTAGGTCATGCTGTTGATGTGTTGTTCTTTGACTGTACAACACTTTATTTTGAATCTTTTACAGAAGATGAGTTAAAAAGCAATGGTTATAGTAAGGATATGAAGTTTAACCAGCCTCAGGTTCTGTTGGCGTTATTGGTGACTCAAGATGGGTTACCTGTCGGTTATGAAGTATATCCAGGCAACACATTTGAGGGTCATACGTTACAAGCAGCGATTGCTGATTTACACTTACACTATGACATTGAACGCATTGTATTTGTTGCTGACAGAGGGTTGCTGAGTCAGAATAATTTGACTCATCTTGAAGCTCAGGAGATACCCTACATTGTGGGGGCTAAACTCAAGACCTTACCCCAACAAGAGCAAAGAGCCATCTTGAAACAAGTTGGCTATCTCAAACAAGGTAATGACGATGAACCCCGCAGCTATGAGTTTACATATCAGGGTAGACGCTGGATTGTTGAATATAATCATGCCCGAGCAGAGAAAGACCGAAAGGATAGGGAGCAATCCATAGAACGCATTACTAAAAAACTTAAGCGAAGTAAGAATCCTAAGAGCCTGCTCAGCAATTTTGGTTACAAGAAGTATTTGAAAATGGCAGGCGACACGCATATCAGTGTTGACCAGAGCAAAATAGAACGCGATTCCCAATGGGATGGGCTCAAGGGCGTAGTAACGTCATTAGACACCATGTCAGCACAGGGCGTTTTTGGTCATTACAAAGGGCTATGGCAAGTTGAAGACAGTTTTCGCATCACCAAACATGATCTGAAAGTACGCCCTATCTATCACTGGACACCCAAACGCATTCAAGCTCATCTGGCTATCTCTTTTGTTGCATTTAGCTTAGTGCGATTCTTAAGCTATCGTGTCAAGCTCCAGCACAGAAAGTTATCACCTGCTGTGATCCGCAATGCGCTATTGCATGTTCAGCGTAGTCTATTGGTGCATATCAAAACGAAAGTGCTTTATTGCATTCCTTCCAATGTTAACCCTGAGGCCAGCAAAATTTACCAGGTGATGGGTCGAAAACTCTCAACCACTCCATTCCAGCTAACGTAGAAACTTATAAATAACTCTTAATAAATAGCTTGTAGTGCCTAACTAAAATTGGGACTCTTTTAAAATCAATCACTTACGAAAAAAAGTGTCGAAGTCGGGAGTTGAACGCTAATTTCACTTCTAAGAGTTTGAATGTTATTGATAAACGCTTATTCTTCGATTCACTTCATAAGTGAATTACAAACCGCTACCTGGCTTTACAGCCCTTTTCAGTTCACACTGCTGCGTTATGGCTTTTGGTAAGGGCTACAACCATTACCTGCAAGCCATGCCTTGCATTATTTCCTGAAAATAACTGTAAATTCCAGGTTCAACTACGGAATCTAGGTTAATCATTAATTGATAATTGGCGCTGTAGTTGAATGATAGATTGTAGTTCTGAAATAGCTTGTTTTAATGTGTCGATTAAAGATAAATCCAGTTGGTCGCTGCTAATGGTATTTAATATTGAATGATTGCTATGTTGCGCCATTAATGTGGTCTCGTGCTGCATAGTAATTTGTTGCCAGTATTTGTTATTAACAAGTTGATTGATATTACCATTGACCAGTTGATGTTTGCCTAATAACACTTGAAACTGATCGATGGAAAGAATACTGTCCACATCAGGTAAAATCATTTCAACGGCAATTTCTCGTAAATAGAAGACAGTTACTAAATACAGATGATATTGACATGAAACAATCAGACCTTGTTTTTTCCGTTGATTAGTTTGATTTTCAATAAGCTCAATATGATCTTGCGCCATCGTTAAATGTAAATTCACCAGTTGTGCGTAAGTCACAGATTTATGAATTGTTCGGTTATTTGCTCGTTACCCATTGGTTGTTGCGATAATAGCTGCTCCAGCCTGTAGCCTTGCCATTTTGTTCGGCACGAAGATATATTTCTTGAGTTTTACGAGAGTAGCGTACAATCACGTCGTTGCCATCAGTGTCAGTATCTGGTCCACTTAACAAATAGTGGTATTTAGGGTCTAATTCATCCTTATGGGAACGAATTTCAGCTAGCAAAGGTGCACGAGTTTCTCTATGTTTTGGGTATTGGCTAGCTGCTAAAAATAGTCCAGCTGCACCGTCGCGCAGTAAATAGTAATCATCAACTTTGGCACAGCGCAATTCAGGCATGGGGACAGGATTCATTTTAGGTGGTGCTACTTGCCCATTCCGTAATAATTTACGAGTATTTTTACATTCGCTGTTAGAACAGCCAAAGTATTTTCCAAAGCGCCCGTCTTTGAGTTGCATTTCGTTGCTGCATTTATCGCATTCTAATGTTGGACCTTCGTAACCGCGTATTTTGAATTCTCCTCGTTCCAATTCATAGCCGGCACAATCTGGATTGTTAGCACAAATATGAATTTTGTACTGACTGTCTATAAGCCAGGGTTCCATAACGGAATTGCAACGCTTGCAACGCTTGCGAGTACGCAATAAGAAACCTTCCGAATCTTCATCTGCTTCGGTATTAATGGCTTCATCACCATTGGATAAGCTCATGGTCTTTTTGCAACGTTCTTTAGGAGGTAGTCCGTAACCCGAGCAACCCAAAAATACCCCAGTTGAAGCATTACGAATTTGCATTGGCTGCCCGCAATTTTCACAAGATAAGCCGATAGGAATCGGTTGATTATGGCGCATATCCTGCTGAGCCTTATCTAAATCCGTTAAAAATTTGTTGTAAAAATTATTGAGAGATTGTTTCCAGTTAATACTACCTGTGGCAATATCATCTAATTGCTGTTCCATTCTTGCTGTGAATTCGTAGTCCATTAAATCACTAAAGCTATCAATAAGACGCTCAGTAACAATTTCAGCGACTTTTGCTGCATAAAAACGTTTATTTTCTAACCTGGCATAGCCTCTGTCTTGAATAGTCTGGATAATGCTGGCATAAGTTGATGGACGACCAACTCCACTTTTTTCCAATTCTTTAACCAGACTTGCCTCAGAATAACGTGCGGGCGGTTTGGTAAAGAGCTGTTTAGGATTTAAGGCTTGTAATTGTAAAGTCTCTCCCACGGCGTAGTCAGGTAATTCCTGTTCATCTTCCTTTTTGGTGGGAGTGGGCATTACTTTCTGATAGCCGTCAAATTTCATCACACGACCTTTGGCTCTGAGGTGATAGTCTGCTGCTTGCACATCAATTACTGTAGATACAAATTGTGCATCAACCATTTGGCAGGCAACGAAACGCTGCCAAATTAATTGGTATAAGCGCCTGGCATCTGGTTCCATAGCCGTTAGAGTGCTGGCAACCACATTGACATTGGAAGGACGTATAGCCTCGTGTGCTTCTTGTGCTCCAGCTTTGCTACTGTATTGCTTTGCTGTTTTGGGTAAATACTTATCGCCAAAATTTTTTTCAATGTATTGACGACAGTTTTGAATGGATTCTTCGCTTAAGTTCAGCGAGTCAGTTCGCATATAAGTAATATGTCCAGCTTCGTATAATCGCTGTGCCAATGTCATGGTTTTGCGCACACCAAAGCCCATAGCAGCACTGGCAGCTTGTTGCAGGGTTGACGTTATATATGGGGCGGGCGCTTTGGATTTAGTGGGCTTATCCTCTCTGTTTATCACGCTGTATTGTGCATTGCGTAAAGCCTCAACTGCTACATTTGAAGCCTGTTTGTTAGCAGGGCGATATTTTTTACCATCTGCTCCTCTCACTACCTCAAAGCGAACTTTTGACGTACTATTGTCTCTTAACAGGTCAGCATGCAATATCCAAAATTCTTCTGGAATAAACGATTTAATTTCACGCTCACGCTCAACCAATATTCGTACCGCTACCGATTGAACACGACCTGCTGATAAGCCCCTGGCTACTTTTTGCCATAATAACGGCGATAACATAAAACCCACAATACGGTCTAAAAAGCGACGAGCTTGTTGCGCATTAACGCGATTGTAATCAATGGTGGATGGTTTAGAGAAAGCTTCTTTAATGGCTTTTTGAGTAATTTCATTAAAAACTACGCGTTTATAATTATGATTTTTACCAACCACTTCTTGCAAATGCCAGGCAATGGCTTCACCCTCTCTATCCAAATCCGTTGCGAGGTATATGGCATCGGCATTCTTAGCTAATTTTTTCAGTTCAGCGACTACTTTTTGTTTGCCGTCTAATACTTCATAACGTGCTAGCCAATCTTTATCGGGGTCTATGCCCATTCTGTCAAATAGCTTTTTTCTGTCGCGTTCTTTTATGTAATGCTGTTTTTTATCCGCATCCATTTTGCGCACTTTGACAGCTTCTTGTGCGGTTTGTTTTTTATCGCGTGTAACAGAGCCCGCTTTGGGTAGGTCTCGAATATGTCCAACACTGGATTTAACAATAAAGTCATTGCCCAGATATTTATTAATCGTTTTGGCTTTTGCTGGAGACTCAACGATAACTAATGACTTGCCCATTGGTTTTATATGCTAGGCGATGCGCACTATTGATAGGTTAACGGCGTATCAATATCTGCATTTTCCATAAGATAATCCTGATAGGCAATTAATGCTTGTACTGCCAGTGATTGAGCGCGTTGCTGCGAAAGATTATTCAATTCTTCTTGGGTAAAATCTTCTCGTGAACCTGGCGTTTTGCTGTCTAATCTAAGCACGACTTTGTCGTCATTGCGTTGGGTAAATTGTCGGACAACGGGAAGTTGGTTGTCGTGAATACTAAAAGCAAACTGGTCTTCTTCAAGATAGCTATTTCTGGTTGCGTCAATTTGTGCTTGCCATTCAACATTGTATTCCATTGCCAAGGTTTCAACATCATTACCAGCTTGCAATTTAGTCATTAAATCGTTAGCAATAACTTCCAGTGCAACTGATGCTTTTTGTTGCTTTAAGGCTAATTCTACAGCATTTGATACCACTTCTAATTCAGGAATGTAACTGGGTTGTAACTCTTGAAGCTGAACTGCGACAGCAGTATTAGATTCATCACTGTCACCTGTTATTTCTATCACATTAGATATCAATTTCTGGTTGAGTACTTCATCGCTAAAGGCGCTATTTACTACATTGGGATTAGCCATTAAACCTTCGCCGCCCTGTCTGGGAAAGGGTTCGCTTGTGGCTATTGTCAGGGGAATAATGTCTTGCATACTGACAACAACTTCTTCCAGGTTATCGTTTACATAGACACGGTCTTTTAAATCTTCTACCACTTCGGTATATTTTTGGGCAATACCTTCGTCAACCAATTCTTGTACAATGCTTGAGGTTTCTTCCTCTAATGTTCCCAAAGTTGAGCCACCACGACTAACCAATTTAATTAAATGAATACCGCTATCCGTTTCGACAGGTGTTGAAACTTGACCAACCTCTAATGCCGCCAATGCGCTTTCAAATGTCTCAGGAAAAGTTTCACCTTCGGTAAACCCGAGATTGCCACCATTAGCCGCTGAACCAAAATCATCAGAGTAATTGCTGGCTAATGATTCAAAGCTTTCACCACTTTGAATTTTTTCTTGAATGTCTTGAATTTTTTGCAAGTGAGAGCCATCGTCTTGAGGTTCTACTAAAATATGTGCCGCTTCTAAAAGCTCTGATTGCGGCTGCTGTTTTTTCAATTCATAGCGCTGCTGTATAGCATTGGAGTCTATTTTAACCAGTGGTAATAGTGCTTGACTATCTACGCTGATATATTTCACGACAACTTGGTCAGGCACACGGTAATTTTCCTGGTTTTCTTCAAAGTAAGCTTTTATTTCTTCTGGAGTCACCTGGGCTTGTTCTATCTGTTGTGACACAGGTAATTTTAAATAAGTATAGTTGCGCTTTTCGCCCAATAGTTCTATATAATTATCTAAGGATACTTGGGTATTAAATGAAGAACTGCGAATTGATTGTAAAAAGGTTTGGTAAATATAATCGTCTTCAATTTCGTTTAAAAAAGTTTGAGTAGTAAAGCCTAAATTTAATAGCGTATTTTGATAAATGTCTTGAGAGAATTTACCATCAGCATGAAACTGTGGCATATCAAGAATTTCACGTTTTAAATTATTTTCACTAAAGCCTATATTGTTGTCTTTTAACATACCAATAAACAATTTTTCGCGAATTAGGCGGCCTAGCACCGCTGGTCTGATACTGGCTTCTTCATAGTATCTCGGGTCTGCATTTTCACCTAGTTGTTCAATAATTTCTTGCTGCCTGTTACGCACACCGCGTTGTAAATCGAGCATGCTGATGACATGGCCATTAACTTCTGCTGCATCGGCAACTCTAACCCCAGACTGGAACACAGAAGTTACGCCAAAAAATGCAAAAGGTATTGCAATAATGGCAACAATGATAAGTGCAACGGAACTGTTTTTTCGACTGTTTATATATTGAATCATTTTCTTAAAATAATAAGCTATTTTACTTGCATTGAGTGGTGCGCTATCCTAACAAAAAAAAGACGCGCTAAAAAGCGCGTCTTTATCAACAGGATTAACTTATTACAGTTAATCCACAAATATTTGTATTTGTGCTTAGTTGACAGCGTCTTTTAATGCTTTGCCCGCCTTGAAGCCAGGAACATTTGAAGCCGCGATTTGAATAGCCTCACCAGTGCGAGGGTTGCGACCGCTTCTAGCTTCACGTTTCTTTGCAGCAAAAGTGCCAAAACCAACCAATGATACTGAATCACCATTGGCTAGAGCGCCAGTTATTGCTTCGGTAGTTGCGTCAAGTGCTCGACCTGCTGAAGTTTTAGAAATGCCTGCTGAAGATGCAATCGCATCAATTAATTCGCTTTTGTTCACTATAGTACCTATGAAGTATTGTTAAAAGATTGAGTTAGATTAAGGTGTGTTAGCAGTATTGATATCTGCCAAGCACCTAACAATTAAAAACAATATTACTCTTAGGGTCAAGAGCTTTTGACAAGAAAGCAGGCTTTTCTAATGAAATACTGTGCTATTGCTAGTGTGCGGTGGTGCTAGCTTGGGATTCGGTGTCCATTTTTGATGTTTTTGTATTTTCAGAACCATCAGACAAGGCAGCTTGAGGTTGGGTGATTAGTGCAATATCTAATACCTCGTCAATCCACTCTACTGCGTAAATCGTAAGGTCTTTTTTAACTTTTTCATCAATTTCCTGTAATTGAGGTTCATTTTCTTTAGGAATAATCACTGTTTCTACGCCTCGTTGGTGAGCCGCCAGCAGTTTTTCTTTTAAACCGCCAATGGGTAGTACCTCGCCTTTCAGAGTAATTTCACCTGTCATAGCAACTGATGATTTCACCGCTATTTGTGTCAATTCTGAAATAATTGCAGTACACATACCAATTCCTGCGCTGGGTCCATCCTTAGGTGTTGCTCCCTCGGGGACATGAATGTGCAGGTCTTGCCGACTGTGAAAGTCTTCACTGACACCTAAAGCAGCAGTTCTACTGCGAACTACTGTCAGGGCAGCTTGTATTGACTCTTGCATCACATCGCCTAAAGAACCTGTTTTAATGACTTTACCGGTACCTTGCAAAGCCGCTACCTCAATGGATAGTAATTCTCCTCCTGCACTGGTCCATGCCAAACCAGTCACGCAACCCACTACACTTTTATTTCTTGCCTGTTGGTGACGATATTTCACTACACCTAAATACTTACCAACTGTTTTCGCCGTTAAGTTTACCGTTTTCTTACCAGCAGTTTTGACCATGACATTGTCGGTGATAACTTTACGTACTAATTTATCAATTTCACGTTTCAGGTTTCTAACACCTGATTCTCTGGTATAACTACGAATCACTTCAAGTAGGCCATCTTGCTTAAAGGTCAATTCTTTGTCCTTAGCGCCGTGACCTTTGAGTGATTTGGGAATTAGATACTGTGTGGAAATTTGCATTTTTTCAGGTTCGGTATAGCCTGGAATGCGAATAACTTCCATTCGGTCTATAAGCGCTTCTGGAATTGCCATTGAATTAGCCGTGCAAACAAACATGGCTTTGGATAAGTCAAAATCCACTTCAATATAATGGTCATTAAATGCCTTATTCTGTTCAGGGTCTAGCACTTCAAGTAGCGCTGCGGCTGGGTCTCCTCTGTAATCGGCTCCCAGTTTATCAATTTCATCAAGTAAGATAAGTGGATTATTGGTTTTAGAGCGCGATAATTTTTGAATAATCTTGCCAGGCATAGAACCTATATAGGTGCGGCGATGGCCTCTAATTTCAGCTTCGTCACGAACACCACCCAGCGCAATGCGGACATATTGGCGACCCGTTGCTTTGGCGATGGACTCTCCTAAAGATGTTTTACCCACACCCGGAGGCCCTACCAGACAGAGTATGGGTCCGTGCTGACGATTAACACGTTTTTGTACGGCAAGAAATTCGAGAATGCGCTGTTTAACATCGCTTAAGCCGTAATGATCCGAATTAAGTACGCGTTGAGCATGGTTTAAATTTTTCTTTAGTTTTGAAGCCTTTGACCACGGCAAATTAATAATCCAATCCAAATAACTGCGCGTAACTGAGGCTTCTGCTGACATGGTCGATAGTTGTTTGAGCTTTTTGAGTTCAGCCTCTGCTTTATCCAGGGCATGTTGCGGCATTTTAGCTGCGGTTATTTGTTCTTGTAACTTATCGTGCTCGTTAGCTTCGGCTTCCGTTCCATTATTGAGTTCTTTTTTTATGGCTTTGACTTGTTCATTTAAATAGTAATCGCGTTGATTTTTTTCAATTTGCTGTCTTGCCTGACGTTGAATACTTTTGTCGATATCACTTTTGGTTTGCTGCCACTTGAGCGACTCCATCATCAATTCTGCGCGTTCATGCAGTGAAACTTGCTCTAATATACCTTGTTTGGTGGCAAATGGCAATGGTAGGTGCATTGCCATCAAATCAATTAAACAGGTCAGGTCCAGTTCATTATTAATCCCATCAATAATTTCCTTTGCCAGCTTACTTTTATCTACCTTGCGGTATTCGACAAAACTGTTTTTCAAGGCTTTGACCCGAGCTATTGCTTCGGCATCACTTATTACGCTTTGTGGCAATACTTCATAGTTCGCTTGTAAATAGCCATCGCTGTCAATAATGTGAGTTAAATGTACACGTTGCTTGCCTTCAACTAATAAGCGGTAGGTTCCATCAGGTAACTTCATCAATTGCACCATCGTTGCCAGTGTGCCATAACGCTGAATATCGTCATTACCTGGGTCTTCGTGTTCCGGGTCGATTTGGGCGCTAAGTAATATTTGTTTGTAATCCGATGTCTCTGTTTTGGTAACCGCTTCTATTGATTTTTGTCTGCCGACAAACAAAGGCATAACCAGGTTTGGGTAAATGATGACATCACGCAAAGCCAGGAGTGGCAGCGGTTTATTGGGTAGTTTGACAACATTCATCGTTTAAAAAAATATACGCAGTAGTTTGTGCTCAATAGTTTTCGGTTTAATCTGCTGCTTCTTGTTTATTTTTGCCAGCATTGTGGTAAACCAGCATAGGTTCTGCACCGCCCTGTATAACTGATGCATCAATAACCACTTTGGAAATATCGTCATCACTGGGAATTTCATACATGATATCGAGTAGTACTGATTCTAAAATGGAACGCAACCCTCTAGCTCCTGATTTGCGTTCAATAGCTTTTTCAGCAATGGACTCCAGAGCGTCGGGGCGAACGTCTAATTCGACGTTATCAATGGCAAACAACTCAGTATACTGTTTTAATAAAGCGTTTTTGGGTTTGGTTAAAATTTGAATCAACGCTTCTTCATCAAGCTCTTCCAGAGGCGCTACTACTGGCAACCTGCCAATAAATTCAGGTATTAAACCATAGCTGATTAAGTCTTCAGGTTCAACGGCTTCAAAAATATCTTTGTTTAATTCATCGCTCTTGGAACTAATGGTGGCACCAAAGCCGATGCTGGATTTTTCTTTACGCTCCATCACTATTTTCTCTAATCCTGAAAAAGCGCCACCACAAATAAATAAGATATTACTGGTATCTACATGAATAAATTCCTGTTGTGGGTGTTTACGACCTCCTTGCGGTGGCACGGCAGCAACCGTGCCCTCGATAAGTTTTAACAAAGCTTGTTGCACACCCTCACCCGATACGTCTCGGGTAATGGAAACATTGCCACGTGATCGTGTAATTTTGTCAATCTCATCAATATAAACAATGCCTCTTTGGGCCTTTTCTACATCATATTCACAAGCTTGTAATAAACGTTGAATAATATTTTCAACGTCTTCACCCACATAACCAGCTTCTGTTAAAGTTGTAGCATCACTAATAACAAAAGGGACATCAATAAGTTTTGCCAAGGTGCTGGCAATTAAGGTTTTGCCAGAGCCAGTTGGTCCAAGGAGTAGAATATTACTTTTTTCTAGTTCGGGCTTGGAGTCGTCTTTCTTACTCGTTTTTTTGGCATTAAGTCGCTTGTAGTGGTTATAAACAGCAACCGATAGTACGCGTTTGGCATATTGTTGTCCAATAACGTAGTCGTCCAATACCCTTTTAATTTCACTGGGAATAGGTAGTGCTGGATTTTTGTTTTCAATTTCTCCTGTAAATTCTTCTTCGCTGATAATATCATTGCAAAGGTCGATACATTCGTTGCATATAAATACCGAAGCACCGGCAATAAGCTTGAGAACGTCTTTTTGATTTTTGCCACAGAAGGAACAATTAAAGTCGGTATTTTTTTTACTCATAAGAACGAGGACTCACAATAAATTAAGGCAAAAAATTTATCTTTTAGTTAGAATTTCGTCAATTATGCCATACTGTCGTGCTTCCGATGCATCCATGAAGGTATCTCGCTCAGTATCTGCACTAATTTTTTTAATGGTTTGTCCTGTGTGATGCGCTAATAGTTCATTAAGTTTTTTACGTATTTTTAATATTTCCTGTGCTTGTATGTTGATATCCGTAGCCTGGCCTTGAGCGCCGCCGCTGGGTTGATGAATCATTACACGGGAATTGGGTAGAGCAAAACGCTTACCCGGTTCACCTGCAGCTAATAAAAAAGAACCCATGCTACAGGCTTGACCAATACACATGGTGTTGACCTGAGGTTTAATAAATTGCATAGTATCGTAAATTGACATACCTGCTGTTACCGAGCCACCTGGTGAGTTTATATAAAAATGAATATCTTTGTCAGGGTTTTCTGACTCAAGGAATAACAACTGGGCGACTACCAGGTTAGCTACCTGGTCGTTAACTTCGCCAACCAAAAACACAACACGCTCTTTAAGCAACCTTGAATAGATATCAAACGAGCGTTCACCACGACCCGATTGTTCAATAACAACGGGAACCATTCCTAAATTATTGGGCTTAATCATCGGATTTTTCACTCTCTAATTGATTATTTTCTGACTGTTGGTTCATAGCTTCTTCATAGTTCATGGATATTACTTTAACTTTCATTTGAGCAACAATATGTTCAACCACTTGCTCTTCCAGTATCTTCGCTTCCACCTGGTTCAGTGCGTTTTCATTACTGTAGTAAAAATCAATAACCTCTTTGGGTTGTTCATAGCCGTCGGCTTCAGCTTCTATAAAGGCTTTGATACGGTCTTTATCGGGTTCTATGTCATCGGTTTCTACTATTTTACGCATGATTAGTGCTGCTTTAACAGTCTCTCTGGCTTTGTCTTCAAAAGGCTCGTCAGGGAATTGGTTAACATCAAATTGTTGTCCTCTTTCAAATTGTTGAAACATTTTGCGCTTGTCGTTATCGACTTGTTCTTTTAACAATGCTTTTGGGACTTCAATATCGTGAGATTCAATTAGCGCTTTGGTAACCGACTGCTGTAATTTTAACTTAATGCTCTGATTAAGGTTTTTTTCCATATTACTTTTAATTTTAGCGCGGAAATCATCCATTCCACTGTCAATATCGAATTTCTTCATAAAGGCTTCATCGACGTCAGGAATTTGTGCTTCTGAAACAGAATGCAGTTTAATATCAAACTCTGCAGCAGCACTACGTAAATGTTCTGCCTGATAATCTTCCGGGAAAGTTACTGAAATGGTTTTTGGCTCTCCTGCTTTCATTCCCACAATGCCGTCTTCAAAGCCAGGAATCATGCTTCCAGAACCTAATTCTATTTCTTGTTCATTGGCAGAACCATCCTCTATCGGTTCGCCATCAATACGGCCATCAAAGTCAATCTTTACTTTATCACCAATAGCTGCTTCACGTTCAACAACTTCATATTGTTTTTGTTGCTGACGCAATTGTTCTATCATATTATCAATATCAGTATCAACGATACTGGCTTCAATTTGCTCGATGTTTAATTTGGATAATTCGCCAACTTCAATATCAGGGTAAACTTCAACAATAGCGTTATAACTGATCTCTTTGCCTTTGTCAGCTTCTATGTTTTCAATCTTAGGCATGCCTAAAACGGGCAATTCTTTTTCTGTAACCGCTTGCTTGTACGAGTCGTTAATGGCATCGTTAACGGCTTCAAAATAAGCGTTGTCTCCAAAGCGCAACTCAACAATATGCAAAGGGGTTTTGCCTTTGCGAAAGCCATCAATTTTGACATTCTTAGCAAGATCTTTCAGGCGTTTATCGACATTTTCTTGCGTGTAATCTACAGGCAATACCACTTTGATATTGCATTCTATCGACGATGTTTGATCAACAGTAACCTGCATCTAATTCCTCAAAGTTAAAAGGTAGTTATAAAATTAATAAGATGGTGCGAGTGGAGAGACTCGAACTCTCACGGGTTGCCCCACTAGAACCTAAACCTAGCGCGTATACCAGTTCCGCCACACTCGCGTGCGAAGGCGCGATTTTGCCACAGTGTCGTTACAGGTTCAACTTTGATGTCTCTAAATAGTAAGTTTTTGTAAATGATAATTAGCAATTTTGATATTGCGCTTGAATATTTCTATAATTGCCCCATATTAATTCGGTATGAAAATATCGAGCTAATATGTGGCACTAAAGAAGCGCCACTGACGAGCAATAGTTCAACCCTGAACCATTGAAATACGCAGGAGCGATATTTTAATTGTCAGGTTAATAATTAGATTGTAAAATATTTGTCTAATGGTAACTGCAATTAACAACCACAATTCTACCTTGTCGGGGGTAAAGCAATGAGCACAGCGTTACAACCGCTGGATATGTTGTCGCCTGGAGGGAATTTAGAGACCTATATTCAAGGCATATCGCGTATACCGGTATTGTCTGTCGAAGAAGAACGTGAATTAGCGGGAAAATGTTATTATGATGAAGACTTGGATAGCGCCCGTAAATTGATATTATCGCACTTGCGCTTTGTAGTTTATATTGCTAATACTTATAAAGGTTATGGCTTACCGTTAGGGGATATTATCCAGGAAGGTAATGTGGGGTTGATGAAAGCGATTAAACGCTTTAACCCTGAACACGGTGTACGGGTAGTTTCGTTTGCTGTGCATTGGATTAAGGCTGAAATTCACGAGTTTGTTCTACGCAATTGGCGCATAGTTAAAATTGCAACTACTAAAGCTCAACGCAAATTATTTTTTAATTTGCGTAGTCGCAAACAAGGTTTTGACCAGCTTACTATGGATGAGGCCAAAGCCATCGCCGAAGACCTGGATGTGGATGCCGAACAAGTGAAAGAAATGGAGAAACGTTTAATGGCATTTGACACTTCTTTTGATGGCCCCGATGACGATGACGACGACTTTGGTATTAAAGCACCTGTTTATTATTTAGAAGACAAACGGTATGAACCGTTAAGGCTACTTGAAATGAGCGAAACCTCTGAACTCAGTGAACAAGCGTTGCATGAATTTATTACCACTCTTGACGATCGCAGTCGTGACATTATTCAACAGCGCTGGTTTCAAGACAGTAAATCTACCTTGCACGATTTAGCTGACCAGTACAATGTCTCTGCCGAACGTATTCGACAAATTGAAGAGGCTGCTATGAAAAAGTTACGCAAAAAGCTCGAAATTCGATTTCGAAATTAGTGCTCGTCTGTCTTTATCGCTGAATCTGTGATTATTCCACCCATTCAATCACGTCGCAAAGCCGTTCGCTCTTTTGTCATTCGGGCAGGACGAATCACACAAGGACAAATCCAGGCCTTCGAGCGTTCGTGGCAAACTTATGGTTTAGATTTGGAAAAAGGTTTAATTGATAATTCAGAAACATTTCAAAACCATAACCCCTTAGTGTTAGAAATAGGTTTTGGCGATGGCGAGAGTTTATTGCAACAATGTCAATTAGAACCTCGTACTAATTTCATTGGCATTGAAGTTCACCCCCCTGGCATGGGCCATTTGCTTCAGTGTGTGGCTGAGTCCAACATCTCCAATTTACGGTTGTATTTGGCTGATGCTACGGATGTATTGGATGAATGTATTGCTGATAATACCCTGCATCGCATTCAACTGTTTTTTCCTGACCCCTGGCATAAAAAAAAGCACCATAAACGACGCATTCTTCAACCTCAAACCATCGAACTGTTTAAACAAAAGTTGCAGCCAGAAGGTATTTTGCATATTGCGACTGATTGGCAACCCTACGCCGAATGTATCCTGGAAAATCTTGTGACTGTATCAGGGCTAAAAAATAGCAGGCTTTCACACAGTGAAAAACCCAGTTGGCGACCGACTACCAAATACGAACAACGCGGCATTAATCGTGGTTATAAAATAAGTGATATATTATTTATAAAATCCTGATATAAGACCTATAGTTACTGGACTTTAATAAACTCAAAAGTTATCCTCCCTTTACCTTTTACATTAACTATTTATTTTTAGGAACTATTTATGAAAATTACATATATTGCGTTATCAGGTTTACTAATAACAATACTCATAAGTTGTAACCAGAAAGCAGCTGAATCGAAGCAATCGTCACTTGAAACCAATGTTGAACAAGCTAGCTACATTATTGGCTATAACTCCATTAAACAGCTCGTAAGCCAGGGCGACTTAGACCTGGATAAAACCGCCATGATAAATGGCGTGTCAGATGCGCTTGATAATGCCGATAGCAAACTGACCGCAGAAGTGATGCAACAAGCCATGCAACAATATCAGCAAGCGATTCAAGAAAAAGTTAAAGCCGCTCAAGAAGCTGCAGGCGCTGCAAATTTAGCAGAAGGCAAGGCTTATATGGAAGCTAACGCTAAAAAGCCAGGCGTAATTGTCGATAAGTCGGGTGTTCAATATAAAATTTTGATTGAAGGTAAAGACCCTAAACCAGAAAGTACAACCAGCACCGTTAGAGTTAACTATGAAGGCAGACTGCTTGATGGCACCGTTTTCGACAGTTCTTATCAACGCGGTGAGCCCATTGAATTTGCATTGAATAGAGTGATTAAAGGCTGGACTGAAGCTGTTCAATTAATGCCAGAAGGATCGACCTGGGAAGTTACCATACCTGGTGATTTAGCTTATGGACCTGGTGGTACTGGCGGTGTTATTGGTCCTAATGCCACGCTTATTTTTAAAATTGAATTAATCAAAGCCAACGTCACTCAAGACGATACTAAGTAATTCAATTTACCTTCGCTACAATCTCTAATGCATAATCTTCTGGGTTAAAGCGAAATCCATGCTTGGGTGCCAATTGTTGACAGCGCTATAAACAACTTATAAAAAAGTGATTCGTATAATGGATGCGGTTGTTGTTCATTCACTCGCGCTAATAACGACTTGAGCAAAACCCAACGACACAAACTAAGACCATTGCATTAGGCATCCTGCCTATGCAACTGGGGTCGTATTGAAAAAATGCGATTTTTCAATACTCGCAAAATCAAACACTTATAGTGCTCGATTTTGAGTGATACTATCCTGTATCACGCGACCATTGCTTAATCCTAGATTCCGCAGTTGAACGCTAATTTCACTTCTAAGAGTTTGAATGTTATTGATAAACGCTTATTCTTCGATTCACTTCATAAGTGAATTACAAATCGCTACCTGGCTTTACAGCCCTTTTCAGTTCACACTGCTGCGTTATGGCTTTTAGTAAGGGCTACAACCATTAACTGCAAGCCATGCCTTGCATTATTTCCTGAAAATAACTGTAAATTCCAGGTTCAACTACGGAATCTAGGTTAATGCAATGGTCTTAAACTGTGGCCAACGAGACATTTTCCTTAAGGATAGATATTTATGATGTTTTTTTGCAAGTGTTTCAAATTCATGCCTCGAAACCAGTTTCAGTAATTGGGAAAATACAGTATTATGATGACTCAAAGCTATTTTCTTGTTGATCTTAAATGATTTTTCGTACAACCATTTTACCAAATCAACAGAGAATAGTCTTTGTTTTATCAACTTATTAAATATTTATGGGACAGCAGTGACAATGGCTATAATAATTTATTGCTTATTTTCATCAGGGTTTTGCAAGTATTAGAGCAACAATGTTTACAAAAATTATCCAAAAAATTTTACCTGGCTACTGTATATTGTGTATTAGGCAATTGTCTAATACACAATATAGTAATTACTGCTATCAATGTCTAAGTCAGTTACCTCAGCTTGAAGCCCCTTTTTGTCAACAATGTTGCCTGCCACTTGATATCGAGCAGCAGTCGACATATTGCGGTGAGTGTCTAACCACTAAACGTCATTTCGACCGAATTATTACGGCTTTTGTATATAAAGCGCCAATTGATTATTTAATTAATGCGCTAAAACATCAACGTAATTTAAATGGTTATCGTCAGTTAAGCAGACAATTGGCAACAATTGTAAACCAACATCATCAGTCAGTGGATTGTTTGATTCCTGTTCCATTGCATTGTAAAAAGCAATTTCATCGCGGTTATAACCAAGCATCGCTAATTTCAAAAATATTAAGCCAAGAATTGCATATTCAATTGAATGATAGCGCAGTTAAACGTGTCAAACCTACACAATCACAACAGAGTATGAGCCGTAAACAGCGTATGCAACAATTAGCGAATTGTTTTGAAGTTACAGAGTCATTGCACAACAAAAAAGTCGCATTGGTTGACGATGTGGTAACGACAGCTTCTACTGTCGATAATATCGCCAAGGTGCTGAAACAAGCTGGAGCAGAATCTGTTGAGGTATATGCTTTGGCGCGAACACCAAAAACCTTGTAACTTTTATAATTAGCACTATGGTCAGTAAAAGCAGTCGTCGTTGGCTCAATGAACATTTTA
The DNA here is from genome assembly GCA_965204215.1 of Pseudomonadales bacterium. Lineage (GTDB taxonomy): Bacteria > Pseudomonadota > Gammaproteobacteria > Pseudomonadales > GM7GCV1 > CBDBDZ01. Next base: position 196,392 of record CBDBDZ010000014.1, read on the forward strand.
ACGACACTTACGTTGAACAATCCAAACGCTTGGGGTACCGTTCGCGCGCCAGTTTTAAATTATTGGAATTGCAAGAGCGCGATAAACTCATCAATCCTGATGATAAAGTCCTTGATTTGGGCGCAGCGCCTGGTGGTTGGTCGCAAGTTGTTGCCGAATTTATCGGTGGCAGGGGTTCAATTATTGCATCAGATATATTACCGATGGATAGTATAGCTGATGTGGAATTCATTCAAGGCGATTTTACCGAACAATCTTGTTTTGATTCCATCATGAATGCGGTAGGAAACCAAAAGTTTAATCTTGTAATTTCTGACATGGCCCCCAATATGAGTGGAGTGAAAGTGATAGATCAACCCAAGTCCATATATCTAGCTGAATTGGCGTTAGATATGGCACAGCGTATATTAGCCCAGAACGGCAGTTTTGTTAGCAAATTATTCCACGGAGAAGGCTTTGATGCTTATATAAAAGCGGTCAAACAAAGTTTTAACGCAGCATTTACTAGAAAGCCAGCAGCTTCCAGGTCCAGGTCTAGAGAGGTTTATCTGGTAGCGAAGGGATTTCGGAGTTAACGATTCATCCCAATATGAGTTAGAATAGACAACTTGAAATGTATTTATTAGATTTGAGAATTAACAATGACTAAGAATTTATTTTTGTGGCTGGTAATTGGTGTGGTGCTAATGGCTATTTTTCAATCTTTTGAAAGTCGTTCAACAGGTGTTAGCTTAACCTATACGGATTTTGTTCGTGAAGTCAAAAATGACAATATACATACTGCCACATTTGAAGGTGAAATGATTTATGGAAAAACTCGCAATAACCAACTCTATAATGTGGTTCGACCCAATGTTACAGATAACCAATTAATGGATGACTTGTTGCAAAACAATGTAGAAGTTATCGGTACGGAACGGCAAAGAGCGGGTTTGCTACAACAATTACTGGTGGCATCATTTCCACTGTTGCTGATTATCTTTATTTTTATGTTTATGATGCGGCAAATGCAAGGCCCGGGTGCTGGTCGAATGGGAGGGCCTATGTCGTTTGGCAAAAGCAAAGCGCGGCTATTAAATGAAAACCAAATTAAAACCACTTTTGCAGATGTAGCTGGCGTGGATGAAGCCAAGGAAGATTTGGAAGAAATTGTTGAATTTCTTAAAGACCCCACTCGTTACGAAAAATTAGGTGGTGAAATTCCTCGTGGTTGCTTAATGGTGGGGCCTCCTGGAACGGGCAAAACGCTATTGGCTAAAGCCGTTGCTGGCGAGGCGCGAGTGCCGTTTTTTTCCATATCAGGTTCTGATTTTGTCGAGATGTTTGTCGGCGTAGGTGCAAGCAGAGTGCGCGATATGTTCGAACAAGCTAAAAAACATTCGCCCTGCATTATATTTATTGATGAAATTGATGCGGTTGGTCGACATCGTGGTGGAGGTTACGGAGGTGGCAATGACGAGCGTGAACAAACCTTAAACCAAATGCTGGTAGAAATGGATGGCTTTGAGAGCAATCAGGGCGTCATTGTTATTGCAGCAACAAACCGTGCCGATGTTCTCGACCCTGCCCTGCTTCGCCCTGGTCGGTTTGACCGTCAAGTTCATGTCAACTTGCCTGACATTAGAGGACGTGAAAAAATTCTGCAAGTCCATGCCAAAAAAGTGCCATTACATGAAATGGTAAAAATGAATGTAGTGGCTCGTGGTACACCTGGTTTTTCAGGCGCAGATTTAGCCAATTTAGTAAACGAAGCCGCGTTAATAGCAGCGCGTATGAATAAAAAACTGGTTGGTCCTGAAGAATTTGAGCGCGCTCGCGATAAAATCATGATGGGCGCGGAGCGCAAAACCATGGTGATGTCCGAAAAAGAAAAAGTAAACACTGCCTATCATGAAGCAGGACATGCCATTGTTGGTTGGTTGATGCCCGAACACGATCCAATACATAAAGTTTCTATTATTCCACGCGGGCGCGCTTTAGGCGTTACTCAATTTTTGCCAGAAGAAGATAAATACAGCTATAGCCGTCGAGGGATATACAGCCAAATTTGTTCGCTGTTTGGTGGTCGTATTGCCGAAGAGTTAATTGGTGGAGCCGATGCGGTCACAACGGGGGCATCAAATGATATTGAGCGCGCCACTCAACTTGCGCGCAATATGGTAACTAAATGGGGTTTAAGTGATAAGTTAGGTCCGTTAATGTACGGTGAAGAAGACCCTCATTCTTACACTAGCAGTAAAAATTATTCGGATGTGACATCCAGCGAAATCGACAAAGAAGTTAGACGTATTATTAATAAAAGCTATAAAGAAGCAGAACAACTGTTACAAGATAATCGCGATATCCTTGAAGCTATGAAAGGCGCGCTAATGGAATATGAAACCATCGACGATGAACAGGTAGCAGATTTAATGAATCGCCGCAAAGTGCGACCACCTAAAGATTGGGGTAGCGACTTTGGCGACGGCGGTGGAGCATCAACCAGTTCAAGCGACAACGATAAAGATAATATTGCTGAACCTGCATAAATCATCTAACTCGAATAATCAGCCGGTTTCGTTTAGCGCTAGCCAAAAAAAATATCATTTTGATAGCCCTGCGATTATGGGCATTGTCAATATGACTCCAGACTCGTTTTCTGATGGAGGTGTTTTAACCTCGACAACGAAAACCTTAGCTTATATCGAAAAACTTATTGCAGAAGGTGCAGATATTATTGATATTGGCGCTGAATCGACCAGGCCAGGGGCATTGCCTGTATTGGCAAGTGAGCAAATAAAGCGTATTGGGCAGGTCATTAGTGAGGTTAAAAAGCAGTTTGATACGTTGGTATCCATTGATACTAGTGATGCTGAGGTCATTGCTTATGCTGTGGAGCAGGGTGTTGATATTGTCAATGATGTTCGAGCGCTACAACAATCTGGCGCATTATCGCAAGTTGCCAATTCACAAGTAGCACTAGTGTTGATGCACATGCAAGGGCAGCCACAGGCCATGCAAATTGCGCCCCAATATGACAATGTTGTCGATGAGATTAGTGCTTTTTTACAACAACGTGTTGATGCCTGTAATGAAGCTGGTATTAGCAATAATCGCATAGTGCTTGACCCAGGCTTTGGTTTTGGTAAGAGTTTGCAACAAAATATTGATTTATTGAAAAATTTATCTAAACTGACAACAGGTATGAACTACCCATATCCTATATTGGCGGGGCTGTCACGTAAGTCTATGATAGAAAAAATCACAGGCGCAGTAATTGAGGAGCGCCTTTCAGGTAGTATTGCTCTGGCTTTGTGTGCTCTACAAAACGGTGCGCAAATATTGCGTGTTCACGATGTGAAAGCCACTAAACAAGCCTGCCAAATTTGGCAGTATATTGTAAGTCATTAAGCTTTGTATTTGATGAGTAAAAAAATAAAACATTATTTCGGGACAGATGGTATTCGTGGCAGAGTAGGCGAGTTCCCTATCACTGCTGAATTTTTGTTGAAGCTGGGTTGGTCCATCGGTAAAGTGATGGGTTCCAGTGAACAAGAGAATCGTTTTTTAATTGGTAAAGACACACGCATCTCCGGTTATATGTTCGAATCTGCCCTGCAAGCAGGCTTTATTGCCGCTGGTGCGTCACCAGGGTTGTTAGGACCTATGCCAACGCCAGCCATTAGCTATTTGACTCGCACCTTAAATGCTTGTGCAGGGGTGGTAATTAGCGCGTCTCACAATCCTCATTATGATAACGGTATTAAACTTTTTAACCGTGAAGGTTATAAGTTAGACGACGAGTTGGAACATGCAATAGAGGAACAGTTAACAAAAGAAATTGACACTGTACCTTCAGAATTGCTAGGTAAAGCTTTTAGGGTATCTGATGCGGTGGGGCGTTATGTGGAATTTTGTAAAGCCAGTGCTCTGGGTTTGTCGTTGCGCGGTAAAACGATTGTGTTAGATTGCGCTAACGGAGCGACTTATCAAGTAGCACCCAAAGTGTTTACCGAACTGGGTGCACAAGTGGTTCTATTAGCCTGTGAACCTGATGGTCTGAATATTAATCTTGATTGTGGGTCGACAAAACCTGCATTATTACAATCTAAAGTGCTTTCAGAAAGTGCTGACTTAGGGATAGCGTTTGATGGTGATGGCGACAGGTTGATTATGGTTGACAATAAAGGTGAACTGCTCGATGGCGATGACATCCTGTTTATTTTGGCAGAGTATTTGCTTTCGCAAAATAAGCTAAGTGGAATTGTAGGTACGTTAATGACCAATCATGCCTTAGAACAAGCACTACTAGAGCGCGACATTCCGTTTCATCGAGCGGGGGTGGGTGATAGATATGTGATTGAAAAAATGCGTGAAAATTATTGGAACCTGGGTGGTGAAAATTCAGGGCATATCATCTGTGGTGACGTCAGTCGCACTGGCGATGGTATTATTACGGCACTTGGTGTTTTATTTGCACTACAAGAAATGGATTTAACGCTGAACGAAGCCAAAAGCGGTTTGCAAAAAACGCCACAGAAAATGATTAATGTCACTTGTTTAAACAACAAAAAGTTAAACAGTAAAACTGCAATCTGGAATAAGGTTAAACAGGTTGAAGCTGAACTTGGTAATTCGGGCCGCGTATTGCTGCGTTCATCAGGTACTGAACCATTGGTTAGGGTGATGGTCGAGTGTGCCGATTTAAAACTGGCAAATCGTTACAGCAAGGAGCTTGCCGAGTTGGTTGAAAAAGAGCTGTCATGAACTTAAATGCTGAAAATAACGCTTTAATTGACAGTATTCAGTGGGGTAGTCGAGGGCTAATTCCTGCCATTGCTCAAGAAGCAAATAGCAAGCTCATTTTAATGCAGGCTTGGGTCAACCGTGAGGCTTTGTTAAAAACATTGGAAGATGGTTATGCAACTTATTGGTCGCGCTCAAGGCAAAAATTGTGGCGCAAAGGTGAAAGCTCGGGGCAATTACAAAAAATCACAGGTGTTTGGTTAGATTGCGATAATGATAGCCTGTTGTATGAAGTTGAACAAGAAAAAGGAATTGCCTGTCATTTAGGTCATCCCAGTTGTTTTTTCAAGCAATTAAATTAAGAATATGGCAGATAACATATTACAGCGTATTGATGAAGTGATTGCACAGCGTAAAAATACACTGGCAAAGGATTCTTACGTGGCATCACTCCTTATAGCGGGGCGTGAACGTATCGCTCGGAAGGTTGGCGAAGAAGCGGTGGAAACCGTAATTGCCAGCCTGTCCACATCAGGCAACCCCGAGGGAAAACAGAGCCTTGTTGCTGAAGTGGCGGATCTATGGTTTCATTGCCAAGTGCTATTGGCGGAGCAAGATTTGTCGAGTTCCGATGTTATTGAGGAATTAGGCAGGCGTTTTGGGGTGTCAGGGCTTGACGAAAAGGCTTCAAGAGACAACAATTAAGCTTTACATTTCAACCTAAGAGTCAACTATGGGTATCAGCGGCATTTCCATTCCACAATTGTTAATAATATTGACTATTATTTTATTACTATTTGGCACCAAAAAATTGAGTTCGCTAGGAACTGATTTAGGTTCCGCTATCAAAGGCTTTCGCAAAGCGATTAGTCCCAATGATGAAACTGAATCAGCGAAAACTGAGCAGTCAAAGGAAGAGGAGGAGAAAGCCAATACTGTCAGCTAGCATTAACGGTTGTTTGATACTGTTTTAGATAGAATAATACAATGGGGTTTGGTGAATTAATCGTCATAGCACTACTTGCTCTGTTAGTGGTGGGTCCAGAGCGTTTGCCAAAAACCATTAAAACTATTAGTCGTTGGATTTATACCCTCAAGCACCAATTTAATTCTGTCAAGCAATCGGTTGAAGATGAATTGGGGTTAGATGAAATTAAAAGAGACGTTCACAATCATCAAGTTATGAAACAGCTACAAGAAATGGATAAAGAATTAAATCAATCTAATATTTCTATCGATCAATCAACTACTAGTGAGTCCAGAGAAAAGAGTTGTGACAACTGATACGTCGCAATCGCTTATTGAGCATTTACTTGAGCTGCGAAACCGCTTACTTCGCGCCTTGGTTGCGGCGTTGATAGTGTTTATTGTGCTGGTTCCTTTTGCCAACGAAGTTTACGAGTATTTATCACAGCCACTTCGTGCTATTATTCCCAATAGCAGCAGCATGATAGCGACCAATTTAATCAGCCCATTTTTTACTCCGCTGAAATTAACCATTTATGCGGCGTTATTTATTACCATGCCGTATTCGCTGTACCAACTTTGGGCTTTTGTAGCACCTGGGTTATACAAACAGGAAAAGCGAGTGTCCGCACCGCTACTACTGTCGAGTATTATCTTATTTTATGCAGGCATCTTATTTAGTTATTATATTGTCTTTCCGTTAATCTTTGCGTTTTTAACCACTGTAGGACCAGTGTCAGTAGCCGTGATGCCCGACATTAACAGCTTTTTAGATTTTTCCATAAAACTGTTTTTTGCTTTTGGTTTGGCTTTTGAAATACCTGTTGCCATTGTCATATTAACGCGCAGTGGCTTTGTCAGTGTTGAAAGCCTTGCGTCCAAGAGACCCTACATTATTATCGGTTTTTTTGTCATTGGCATGTTAATGACGCCGCCTGATATATTTTCCCAAACATTATTAGCCATACCTATGTGGTTATTGTTCGAAATTGGGCTGTTTTGTTCTAAAATAAGCTTGCAAACTCAACATTGACACTTATTTCATAAATTGTATGACAGACGCGACACAAATCTATTTAAATAGCATTACCTTTTCCGATAGTGCTGTAGACTATTTAGCGGGATTATTGGAAAAACAGGATTGCGAAGGCATTGGTGTTCGTATGTTTATTATGAACCCTGGGACACCAGAGGCAGAAACCTGTTTGTCATATTGCCGCCCTGGAGAGGAAAAAGAAAATGATGTGAAAAGTGAAACATCCGCCTTTAGTATCTTTTTTGAAGAACGCAGTTTGCGGTTTTTAGAAGATGCGACGGTGGACTTTAATAAAGATAAAATGGGAGGTCAGCTGACTATCAAAGCCCCTAATTCAAGAGTGCCGCAAGTTAGTGATGACAGCCCATTAGAAGATAAGGTCAATTACATTTTATGGAATGAAGTTAATCCCGGTTTGGCTGCGCACGGTGGGCAAGTTTCCTTGGTTGAGATGACAGACAATAACATTGCAGTGCTGCAATTTGGTGGAGGGTGTCAAGGTTGCAGTCAGTTAGACTTAACTTTAAAAGATGGCGTTGAACGCTCATTAATGAATCAATTGCCCGAATTAGCAGGTGTTAAAGATATTACCGACCACAGCGACACCAGCAATGCCTATTTCAGATAAATGACCAAAGCCAGGCGAGCCAAAGGCGATGCGGCTATAGCACCTGTTTTCATTGCCATTTTTGTGTTCATTACGAAGTCTAATGCATAACCTGGGTTGAATTGAATTTTGGGTCGGTGCGTTTTTTAAAGGGAAAAGCTAAGCTCCAAAAGAAGTTAGACGTTGAGTGATGCTGCTGGTTTTCTAGCCCAATAATCATGTCATAATGCCCTTGTTGAGGTTGGGTGTTATAGGTTTTAAACCATCTATCCCATATTGAAAGGCAAAACCCATAATTAGAATCGGTCTCATTAACAATGATAGAGTGGTGTACGCGGTGCATGTCAGGTGTAACCAGGAGTTTGCGAATATACTTGTCAAAGGTTAAAGGCAGATTAATGTTGGAATGATTAAACATTGCACAGGCATTTAGTGCAACTTCAAACCAAAATACAGCAATGGGAGATGTCCCTAATATTACAATAATAACTACCTTGTAAAGCATGGACAATACAATTTCTATAGGGTGGAAGCGAATGGCAGTTGTGACATCAATGTCTCTGTCGCTATGATGTACTTTGTGAAACTGCCATATCAGAGGAATTTTATGCGACAAAACGTGCTGAAAGTAAATAGCCAAATCTAACAGAATAAATGCCAATACAATTTCCAACCACAGTGGCAAAGGTGTTAAGGCAAACAGTCCCCAATTATTATTCGTAGCATAGTGAGCCACTACCATTGCAGAAACAGGGCCAAGTAATTTAACAACAAAACTATTAATGACCGAGATACTTAGATTGGTTCCCCAGCGTTTTGATTTACTTTGAATTAATTGGCGTTTTGGAATGAATATTTCCAACAGAGCCATAGCAACTAAAACTGCTGCAAATATAAACAATCTGATTATAGAGTCTTCCAATGTTATAAGATGTTGATAATGATGATGGCTATCATATCATAGCACTACCTAAACTTTATTTAGATTAAAATTACATTTATTCATAGGAATAATGGCAATGAGAGTTTTGTACAATTACTCCACTCTATCTTATCTTGGTCGGTTATCTCCTCTTGATATTAAATTTGTAAGAAATATTGTAGAATCACAGTTTGAACAGGATTCTTAATCATCGCTGCCCAAAGTAGTCTCCATATAAACCAAACGTGAGAACTCATATGAAAATTAGCCAAACTCAATTATTAAGAAACATAAAGTCTTTATATATTGCCTTGACTGCATTAGTGCTATCAAGTTGTACCACGCAGCAACTGCCTCAACAGGTTAAACCTGAGTTGCCAAATGGCATTAGTTTTATCGAAAAAATAACGGCTTCGGACAATCAACAAATTGTCATTCCTTATGAAAAATACTTGTTGGATAACGGTTTAACTGTCATTTTGCATCAAGACAATTCAGACCCACTGGTGCATGTAGATATTACCTACCACGTTGGTTCAGCGCGAGAGGAAATTGGCAAGTCTGGTTTTGCACATTTTTTTGAACATATGCAATTCCAGGGTTCTGAAAATGTGGCTGATGAAGAGCATTTCAAAATTATTTCTGAATCTGGTGGTACGCTAAATGGTACCACTAACCGCGATAGAACCAATTACTACGAAACCGTTCCCTCTAACCAATTGGAAAAAGTTTTGTGGCTAGAGTCTGACCGTATGGGTTATTTCCTGGATGCCGTCACTCAAGAAAAGTTTGAAGTACAACGTGAAACTGTCAAAAATGAACGTGGTCAGCGCTACGACAATCGCCCTTATGGACTGGTTTTTGAAAAAATCTCACAAGCGCTATACCCAGAAGGTCACCCTTACTCCTGGACAACCATAGGTTATATTGAAGATTTGAATCGCGTGAATGTAAATGATTTGAAAAAATTCTTTTTGCGTTGGTACGGCCCCAATAATGCAACGCTAACGATTGGGGGTGACATTGATAAAGACCAAACCTTGCAATGGGTAAGGCGGTATTTTAGTGATATTCCCAGAGGACCAGAAGTTGTCAAGGTCGATATTGACGCGGTGACATTGGACAATAATCGCTATATTTCCTATGAAGACAATATAAACCTTCCGCTACTTTATCTGAGTTTCCCCACTGTTTATCTTCGCCACCCCGATGAGGCAGCATTGGATGTGCTGTCCAATATTTTAGGGGAAGGAGAGTCTTCGATTTTTTACAAAAATCTTGTTAAAAATGGGTTGGCAGTCAATGCAGGAGCATCGCATCCCTGCTCGGAATTATCTTGTACTTTTAATATTTTTGCCTTACCAAACCCTGGCATCAGCAACGAACTGTCCAGGATGGAAGACGTTATTCGCCAATCGCTCTTAGAGTTTGAACAACGCGGTGTTAATGATGATGATTTAGCCAGAGTCAAAGGGCTTATCATCTCATCCATGGTATATGGTTTGGAAAGCGTTAGTGGCAAAGTCTCGCAACTAGCGAACTATGAGACTTTTACTGGCAATCCCAATTACGTACAAGAAGATATTGAACGCTATAACAATATCACTAAGGAAGATGTGATGAGAGTGTTTGAGCAATATATCAAAAACAGCCCTGCAGTCATTTTAAGTGTAGTGCCCAAAGGGCAATTACAACTTGTTGCCAATACTGACACTTTTATTTATCAAGATCGCACGCTACCTGAATATGAAACCACCAATGCAGAAGATTTAGAGCTTCGTGTAGCCAAAAGCCATTTTGACAGAAGTGTAATACCTGCCGCTGGAGCTAACCCCAGTTTGAAAGCACCTGATGTCTGGCGTGCTACACTTGACAATGGTATTCAAGTTGTAGGTTCTGTTAACAGTGAAGTGCCGACAACGGCTATGAAAATTAATTTCAGCATTGGACAACGCTATGAAAATCTTGACCAGCTTGGTCTGGCAGCATTGACAGCGGCTATGCTAAACGAGTCTACTCAATTGTCAAGTAATGAGGAAGTAAGCAATCGGCTACAACAAATGGGTTCTAGCGTTTCCATTAGCAGTGAAGATTTTTATACCGTTACTTCTATTAAAAGTTTGACCGATAATTTAATGGACACTCTAAATCTTGCATCGGAGCATTTATTAAAACCAAAATTCGATTCTCAGGAGTTTGGTAAGGTCAAAGACCAAATTATTCAAAGTATTGAAGCGAACAAAAAGGAAGCGTCCGTTACAGCTAATCAAGTTATGCATCAGTTGTTATTTGGCAACAATAACAGTTTTGCCTTCCCTGATTCGGGAAGTATAGAAAGTGTTGAAAAACTTCAACTGCAAGATGTTAAACAATTCTATAACCGACACTATCACCCCGATAAAGCTTGGGTTATGGTGGTCTCCAGTTTACCCAAAGAAGCCATTTTGGAGCGTTTGAATTGGTTAGGAAACTGGCAAACAAATACTGAGTCTCCACCTGAGCCTGCTATAGCAAAATTTCCAGATATTGAACCTTCCACGTTGTATTTTATTGATAAACCCAATGCTGCCCAATCTGAAATTCGTATTTTTAAGCAGGCATTACCTTATGATGCGCTGGGTGAATACTACCGTGCAGATTTAATGAATTACGCACTGGGTGAAGCCTTTAATTCTCGAATTAACCTGAACCTGCGCGAAGACAAAGGCTACACCTACGGTGCCAGAGGTTATTTTATAGGTACCAAACAATATGGTTATTATGTTGCTCGTAGCGGTGTTCGCAGTAATGTTACGCTGGAATCATTACAAGAAATACTAAAAGAGCTCAGCCAATATCACGCAACAGGTCCTGTCAAAGAAGAGTGGCTGTTTACACAAAACTCCATTGGACAACGTGACGCCAGAGCTTTTGAAACGCCCTCGCAAAAACTCGATTTTCTCGACAAAATTTACCGCTACCAGTTAGAGCCTGATTTTATTGAGCAACAACAAGACATTTTAAACAATATGAGTCTTGAAGGGGCGGCAAAGTTGGCCTCCAAATATCTGGACCCTGCAAGCATGGGAGTTCTTATTGTTGGCGACAAGCAAACCGTATTACCGAAGCTGCAATCGCTTGATTACACTATCGTTGAATTAGACTCAGAGGGAAATCGTTTGTAGCTATACAGGCTCCATAACAGAGCTACAGCACAGGTCCAATACAATATTGTACCTCCAAATAGGGTAACTAATAGCCCTCCTCCAACGCCGCCAGCAAACAGACCCAGGAATTGAAAAGTGCTGAAAATTCCCATGGTTGCGCCGCGTAATTCCTCGCTGCATTGTTGGCTGGTTTGGGAAGGTAATTTTGCCTCTAAAAAGCAGAAACCTGCAAAAAACAGGAATAACCCTAATATAAATAAGCAACGATTAAAATCTATAGCCATTAGCAATAATCCCAAAGACACTATTGTAAATGCCATTGCGTTGTTATTATGCTTGACTAATCTGGTTTCACTTAACCGAATTAACGGCAGTGTTATTAGAAAACTTGTGCCGATTACATAAAGGTAAAACTGCCAATGTTCGTTGGTACTGTAACCCAATTTAACAAGCGTTAACGGTATGACCAGCCACAGCGACATTTGCATAAAGTGTAAAATGGACACTGATAAATTAAAGTGCATTAGTTGACGATTGCTTAGGATATTGTCAACAATGCTTTTATTGAGTTGATTTAAAGCAGTGATTTCGGTTGATTGAGTCGGGTTTTTTGATGGAACCTTAATGGCAATAATCAGTATACAAATAGCGCCAAGTATGGAGCATAACCAAAAGACATTGGCAAAATTGTATTGGCTAGCTATCCAGGGGCCGAGTACCAGCGCAATACCAAAAGAAAGCCCAATTGAACCGCCAATTATTGCCATGGCAATACTGCGGTTTTCTGCGCGAATTAATTCGCTTGTTAGTGCCAGCAATACACCTGCTACAGCGCCCATTCCCTGAATGGCTCTGCCGAATATTAATTGGTCGAGTGACTGAGCATCAGCACAGATTATGCTACCTGCAGTAAATAGGCTAAAACCTATTAACAAAACCTTTTTTCGACCCCAATAATCAGACAATAGTCCCATAGGTAATAACAATAAGGCCTGGGTCAGCCCTAATATTCCCAATGCTATACCCACTTTCATCGGGGTGAATCCATCCATTTGTTCTGCATACAATGCCAATATTGGAATGGCGATAAATACACCTATCATCCGACTAAAGTAGATGCTAACTAATACAAAAATGGACTGTTTTTCCTGCGCTGAAAACATTTTTTATCAGGGCGTCATACTATTTCTAAAAAATATCAATATAATTTGGGTTAAAGTCATCTGTAATACTAAATATTTATTGTGATTGGTATCAGATGCCAGAGCTAAGTTAACACTTTATTCAGAAAATGCCCTGTAAATGACTTTGAAGCCTTGGCAACTTGCTCGGGTGTACCTTCGGCAATAATTTGACCGCCGCCACTGCCACCTTCTGGGCCCAAATCAATCACCCAGTCTGCTGTTTTAATCACATCGAGATTGTGTTCTATGACTATCACCGTATTACCCTGGTTGCGCAGGCGATGTAGCACTTTCAACAGCAAATCAATATCGTGAAAATGTAGTCCAGTGGTAGGCTCATCAAGAATATACAGCGTTTGACCCGTACTGCGTTTTGACAGTTCTTTCGATAATTTAATGCGCTGTGCCTCACCGCCAGATAGGGTTGTGGCTTGCTGACCTAGCTTGATGTAAGTTAAACCCACATCGGCTAAGGTTTGTAATTTCTTGTTGATACTGGGTACAGCCTCAAAAAACCTCAATGCATCTTCAACAGTCATATCCAATATTTGGTGAATGTTTTTGCCGCGATATTGAACTTCCAATGTTTCGCGATTGTAGCGTTTACCTTCACACTGTTCACAAGTGACATAGACATCGGGTAAAAAGTGCATTTCTACTCGAATGACGCCATCACCTTGACAAGCTTCACAGCGACCACCTTTTACATTAAAGCTAAAGCGACCAACTTTATAACCTCTGGCCCTTGATTCTGGAGTGGCAGCAAAAATATCCCGGATATTGGTAAATAACCCTGTGTAAGTTGCGGGGTTGGAGCGCGGTGTTCTGCCAATCGGCCCCTGGTCTATATTGACGCAATTAATAAAATGTTGCAGGCCACTAATGTCGTTATAAGTGGAAGCACTAAGGGTAGTGGCTTTGTTTAACTCTGTTGCAGCAAGGGGGTATAGGGTGTGGTTAATCAGTGTCGACTTGCCTGAACCTGAAACACCGGTAATACACACAAACAAGCCCACGGGGATGGATAAGTCAATGGCTTGTAGATTGTTGCCTGAAGCACCCTTGATTGTCAGTTTCTTCGCATTGGATTTTAGACGTTTTTTGGGGATGGCAATGCTGCGTCTGCCCGATAAAAATGCACCTGTATGTGAGTGTTTACTAGCTTTTATAGTTTCTAAATTTCCTTCAATTACGACTTGTCCGCCATGGACTCCTGCTCCTGGTCCTATATCAATAATGTGGTCTGCTACCTCCATAGCTTCTTCGTCATGCTCTACTACAATGACGGTGTTTCCTAAATCGCGCAACCGGGTAAGTGTTGCCAACAGGCGTTGATTGTCGCGTTGATGCAGACCTATGGAAGGTTCATCAAGTACATACATCACGCCAACCAGGCCTGAACCAATTTGGCTGGCAAGGCGAATACGCTGTGCTTCGCCACCTGACAGCGTATCGGCACTGCGCTCTAAACTTAAATAACTCAAGCCGACATCATTTAAAAATTGCAGGCGCGATGCAATTTCCTTAATAATTTTTTCGGCAATAATTTGCTGCATTCCTTTCAAATTGAGTGTTTGAAAATAATTCAGCGCATCCGTCACGGGTTTTTGAGTGATAAAGGGCAGGTTTTTATTGTTGACAAATACATGACGGGCCGCTTCACATAATCTTGCACCATTGCAGGTTTTACAGGCGCTGGTGGTTAGATACCGCATGAGATGAGCGCGCACCGACTCCGATGTGGTTTCACGAAAGCGGCGTTCAAAATTATTCACTACACCTTCAAATGCATCTTTACGGATAAAAGTTGTCCCGCGGTCATTGTGGTATTCAAATTCAATAATATCCTTACCACTGCCATAAAGTAGTATTTGGTGAATATTAGTTGATAGCTTTTCAAACGGGGTATCCACACTGAATTTATAATGATTTGCCAGTGAGGTGAGCATTTGAAAATAATAAAAATTTTGCCGATCCCAACCCTGAATTGCGCCTTCTGACAAGCTTGATTCAGGAAACTGGACAATTTTTTCAGCGTCGAAAAATTGTTGTACGCCTAAACCATCGCAGTCGCTACATGCACCATTAGGACTATTGAACGAAAACAATCTAGGCTCTAACTCGTTCAAACTGTAGTTGCAAATAGGGCAGGCAAAACGCGATGAATAAAGTATTGGGGTATTATCGCTGTCTATTTCGCTGACCATTGCCAAGCCATCGGCTAAATTTAACGCTGTTTCAAATGACTCAGCCAGGCGCTGGGTTATATCTTCACGAATTTTAAAACGATCCACTACCACTTCAATACTGTGTTTGCGTTTTTTATCCAGCATTGGCACTTCATCCAGTTCATAGGTTACACCATCCACTCGTACCCTGACAAAGCCATCGCTGCGTAGTTTTTCAAATAATTGCAAGTGTTCGCCCTTGCGCTCGCGCACCACTGGCGCCAGTAGCATCATGCGTTTGTCTGCGTCTATTTGCATAACGCTGTCAACCATTTCAGAAACGGTTTGTGCTTTTAACGATAAGTCATGTTCAGGGCAGCGAGGTTCACCCACTCTGGCGTAAAGCAGGCGCAAGTAATCGTAAATTTCAGTAACCGTACCCACGGTTGAACGCGGGTTGTGTGAGGTGGATTTTTGTTCGATTGAAATGGCGGGCGATAGCCCTTCAATACTGTCGACATCAGGTTTTTCCATCATTGACAAAAATTGTCGCGCATAGGCTGAAAGCGACTCCACATAGCGTCTTTGCCCCTCCGCATAGAGCGTATCAAAGGCTAGTGACGATTTGCCAGAGCCTGACAACCCCGTAATAATTACCAGTTTATCGCGTGGTATGGTTAAGTCAATATTTTTTAAATTGTGAGTGCGCGCACCTTGAATACGGATGTCTTTCATGCAGTTGAACAGCGAAAAAAGTAAACTCTGCATTATGGAGCTTCTATTTCAGAATAGCAAAAATATTTTTCAGTTATTAACCTCGTAATAAAATATCGCTCCTGCGTATTTTACTAGTCACCCTTGAAATACTAGTGAAAATATGCGAATTTTCTTGTATTTCAAGGATTCGCGACCGAGCTATCGCTCGTCGGGGGTACTTCCTTGAGCCACATATTTGTTTGGTATTTTCATACCAAATTAATAAGAACTTATTCTTAAAAAGGTATTAATCGCACATAATATTGCCTTTAATGTGGCATCAATAATGTCCGAACTGATGCCTACGCCGCAGTAGCGTTCGCCTTTGATATTCATCTGTACGTAGCAGGCGGCATCGGAATTTACACTGCTGGTTATGGCGTGTTCTGAATAGTCAACCAGGACTAATTCTGTGCCTATATGTTTGGCGAATCCGCTGACAAAGGCTTCAACCACACCAGAACCTTTGGAATGTATGTGTACGGTTTTTCCATTATGCAAAAGCCCTGCTGCTAATGTGTCCTGACCATTGTGGTGGTTTAAGCTAAAATTATCGAGAGCATAAGGTGTTTGCGATTTTAAATAGTGCTCATTGAACAGTTTCCAAATTTCAACAGGAGAGACTTCGCTCTCGATAGTTTCTGCCTGTTTTTGTACCACTTTGCTAAAATCAATTTGCAACCAGCGCGGTAATTGCAAGCCGTGACCTTGTTCTAATACATAGGCAACACCACCTTTGCCAGATTGGCTGTTAATACGAATCACTTCCTGATAAGAGCGTCCGAGGTCGCGTGGGTCAATGGGCAAATAAGCTACATCCCAAATGTCGTCATCGGATTGTTTGGCTAATGATTTTTTAATAGCATCCTGATGGCTGCCTGAAAAGGCGGTGAATACTAATTCTCCCGCATAAGGATGGCGGGGGTGAACGGGCAAGTTAGTAACCGATTTTACCACCTGGATGATTTCGTCAATATTGGAAAAGTCCAGCTCAGGATCAACGCCGCGACTGTATAAATTCATGCCCATGGTAACAATATCCATATTTCCAGTGCGTTCACCATTGCCTAATAATGTGCCTTCTACTCTATCTGCACCACCTTGTACGGCGAGTTCAGCTGCTGCAACGGCACAACCTCTATCATTGTGAGTATGCAAACTGATGATGACCGCATCGCGATGCTTGATGTGGCGCGATATGTATTCGATTTGGTCAGCATAAACATTAGGAGTTGTCATTTCTACCGTAGCTGGCAAATTGATAATCACTTTATTGTCAGCTGTTGGCTGCCATACTTTTATCACCGCTTCGCAAACTTCTAGTGAATAATCAATTTCCGTACCCGTAAAGCTCTCTGGCGAGTATTGAAAACGCCAATGGGTATCGGGTTGGGCAAGCGCGCCTTCTAATACCCACTTTGCACCTTGCACGGCAATATCTTTGATACCTTCTCGGTCTAATTCAAAAACTTTTTGACGCTGAACGATAGAAGTTGAATTATAGACGTGGACAATGACGCAGCGTGCGCCTTGAACTGATTCATAGGTCCGTTGAATTAATTCTTGCCTTGCCTGGGTTAAGACTTGAATGGTGACATCATCTGGAATTCTGTTTTGTTCTATCAGGCAGCGAACAAAATCAAAATCAGGCTGTGATGCTGCAGGAAAACCGACTTCAATTTCCTTAAAACCTACTTTAACCAATAATTCAAACAATTGAATCTTTTGTTCAACAGTCATAGGGTCAATCAATGCCTGGTTGCCATCGCGTAAATCAACACTGCACCATAGTGGTGTTTTCTCAATAACTTTGTCTGGCCAGGTGCGGTCCGTTAAAGCGATAGGTAAGTAAGCGCTGTAGCGATGGTGGTTGTAATAGGAATTGGAAGCCATGAATAGTTGCAGGTTAAATTTAAAGTGGCATTATAATTCAATGTGGTTAGGCAATAACATTATATTAATCTTGTTATTGACTTAAAATTAGATTATATTTCTATAAAAATCTATTAAATTAGATACATGATCTATTTTTAATGAAAAGTTAGAATATCTTTGATCGCTTCACAAAATTTGTAATATGCTCAGGTGTTGCAACACCATGAGCCAATCTTGGGCAATTGTCTACCCCGGTAATTTTGGTTTCTAAATTAATTGTTCCTGCCCAAATATCTAACTCGTAATCAGCTTCGGCATCATTGGGTGGACCTGTGCGTACTTTGGCAGAAGCTTCATTAATAGGCACTTTGACAACCAAAGTGGCGTTTAATTCTTGTTGAGTATGTGGTCGAACACCTTTTGAACGACCAGAAATCAGGTGATCTAATAGCAAGTTTAACGATTCCACCTTCTCGGTGCCCGTAACTTTTTCAGCTTTCCCGAACAGTATTGCAGAACGATAATTAACAGAGTGATGAAACCCAGAGCGCGCCAAAACGATGCCATCAAGTAGAGTCACAGTAATACAGATAATCTGTCCGTTTAGCATGGTATTCATCATTTGGTTGTGCAGGTGACCATGAAAGTAAATGGCATCGCCTATGCGCACATAAGCAGTAGGAATGACTCGCGCTTCAGCTTCTGCAACAAAACCTACATGGCATAGAAAGCTGGAATCAACAATTTGGTAGATTTGCTCTTTGCTGTAAACGGCATTTTTCTTGCCGCGAACCAATGTAGTTTTTGGGGTCTGTTTCATAATCTGCTTGGTTGCGCTTGATAGACCGTTTTCCCCCGAGAAATAGTCTCTATAATTTTCAAATTCAGAAGATCTTCTTTGTTCATGGTTAAAGGGTTTTGTGATGTAATGACTAAATCCGCCTGCTTACCTACGCTAATTGAACCTTTGGTATCTTCTTCAAAATATTGCCTTGCCGCATAAATGGTCATGGCTTTAAGGGCTTCATAAGTAGAAATGCGTTGTTTGGGGCCGATAATATCGCCGCTTCGAGTACGGCGGTTGGTCGTGCTCCATAACAACCGTACCATATCTGGAGGTACTATAGGAGTGTCGTTATGAACGGTAAAAGTCATATTGCGTCTAAGGGCTGACTGTGTTGGGCTGATGCGATAGCCGCGATCAATTCCTAACACTGAATCACGATGCCAGTCGCCCCAAAAAAAGGTATGGGTGGAAAAGAACGATGGAATCATTCCCAACGCCGCCATTCGGTCTAATTGATCTTCGCGTACCGTTTGAGCATGAATCATGGTAACGCGTGTATCTTTATTTTCGAGTTTTTCATGGCTTTTTGCGACTGCGTGAATTAAAATTTCTGCTGCGGCATCGCCATTAGCATGGGCTAGTAATGGCAATTTGGCGCTTAGAATCCTATCAATCATTGCCGTGGCAATGTCGGGTTGATAAATTGGATAACCGCGGTAGAGGTTATTTTGACCATGTGGTGGGACCTTATAAGGTTCCGATAAATAAGCAGTTTTACCTTGAGGTGAACCGTCCAGTATCATCTTGACCCCGCCAATTCGAAATTGGTTGTTATAGGCTTTAGAGTAGTTTTGCGGTAATTCGCCGTCTGGGTCCAGCATAAAATGATACGCTACCGTATCAATGAATAATTTATTTTGATCTGCAGCATAGGACAATAATTTAAGAAGGTTTTCATCCGCAGCACCATCTTGAATGGTAGTAATGCCATACCTGGCATAGTAATTTTGTGCTGCTATCAAGTTCTCAACACTTTGTTCCAAACCGGGTTGTGGAAATAACTCCCGAATTCCAAAAGCTGCTTTTTCTTCTAATACACCGTTGGGGATATTGCTATCTTGTTCACGCCGATAAACGCCTCCTTTTGGGTTTTTAGTGTCAGCATTAATACCTGCCAATTCAAGCGCTTTTGAATTAACAGCACCTAAATGTCCTGACACATGAGTTAAGTAAATTGGGTGTTTTGTGCCAATTTGGTCAAGGTCGTGACGTTGAGGGTGTCTTTTTTCTTTGAGCAATGACTCATCGTAGCCATAACCTAACACCCATTGCCCTTCCGGAATTTCATTGCGCTGAATATATTCGGTTAGTGCAGTTTTCAAATCATCAAGTGTTTTAATATTACCCACTGGTGGTGATGACAGGTTAACCTGTGTACTTAGATAGGCCTGAAAGCCAATATGTCCATGAGCGTCAATTAACCCTGGCAATAAGGCTTTATCACCCAGTTCAATAATTTTGGTAGCATCGTTTTTAAATTTAAGTACCTTTGAACGCTTGCCAACAGCGATAATACGTTCTCCTTTTATTGCCACTGCATCTGCATTTTGGTTGCTTTCATCAACGGTAATAATGTTATCGCCGAGATAGATGACGTCAGCGTTTTCTGTATAGGCCAAGCCACATATCAAATTAAAAATGAGTAATGAAAAAAACTTAAACTGCAATACAAATTACCTTAATTAAATTGGAAAAAGGATTGTAATTGTTTACTATAGCTTCAACAAGTAGAATACATTGTTTAATCATTTATATAACAATCACTATGACAATTCTAAAAGTATTTGCGCCGCTTACATTAATAGTGCTATTGACATTTTCATTTAATATTCATGCTCAAACCTAAGCCATCGTTAATTTCGGTTAATGCCAGTTTTTATATAAAAGAGGTTAAGCAAAGATAATGAAAATAACACATACCGAAATTTGGGTTAACAGAACTAATTATCACAACACTCGCAGTGTAGAATTACCACAACCTCAATTGGCGGAAGGTGAAATATATGTCGCCATCGACAAATTTGCTTTAACTGCCAACAATGTCACTTATGCTGTCTCTGGTGATATGATTGGTTATTGGAACTATTTTCCCACTAATGAAGAAGACTGGGGTAAAGTCACCGTGTGGGGCATGGGTGACGTTATCGAAAGCAAGCACCCTGATATTGCAGTGGGGGAGCGTATTTACGGCTTTTTTCCTATGGCTAGCCATCTTGTGATGTTACCAGGTGGTGTTAAAGAGCAATCTTTTTTTGATGATTATGAACATCGGCGTCAATTGCCAGCACTTTACAATCGTTACAATCGCTGCCAGGCTGAACCCGAAATGATGCATGAACTGGAAGATATGCGTTGCATTTTATTCCCTCTATACATGACAGGCTATATTATCGCTGATTTTTTATACAGCAATGATTACTTTGATGCCGAGCAAATTATTATCAGTTCTGTATCGTCTAAAACGGGTTACAGCCTTGCGGCTTTTTTACGTGAAAATAACTATAGTGGGCGAATTATTGGGCTTACTTCCCCCAGCAATGTTGATTTTGTTAAAAGCCTTACCTTCTGTGACCAGGTTGTTACTTATGATTACGCCAATTCAGTGGCTAATTTACCGTCAGTATATGTTGATATGTCTGGAGATAAATCGGTATTGTCAGCGCTGCACCACCATTTGGGTGATAACATGAAATCCAGTCAAATTGTTGGTGCCACTCATTGGAAAAGTTTTAATGAAAAAGTTGTATTGCCTGGAGCCAGACCAACACTTTTTTTCGCGCCCGCACAAATTGACAAACGCAATAAAGAGTGGGGTCCTCAAGTATTAACAGAAAAGGGGTTTACAGCTACCGTACGATTATCGTCCAAACTGAAACAGTTAATTGAAACGGAATATCATCAAGGCGTGGAGGCAATAGAAATGCTGTGGCGAGCATTGCTGGATAATGCAGTGTCTGGCAAACGCGGTATTATGGCATCGTTAAAAGAAGGCTATTAACCTGGCAATAAAATATCGCTCCTGCGTATTTCAATGGTTAGCGACCGAGCTATCGCTCGTCGGGGGGCACTTCCTTGTGCCACATATTAGTTCGGTATTTTCATGCCGAATTAATAACAACAATATTAATTTTATTTTATGATTTTGGTATTTGCGCTATTACTGGCGTATATTATTGGTTATCTTGCTCAATCTGCAGGTATTTGTTTGGTCAGAGGAGTGCATTTGGCGAGAGCAAAAAAACCATCTTTCTTAGTGGCTATACTACTGGCAGGTACATGGACCTGGATTGCCTTAGCCATTGTTGACTATACAGAAGGTAGGCACCACTACCAACTTTTTCCCCTGCAAGCGTCGTTTATCATTGGTGGATTTATTTTTGGAATAGGGGCAACTATTAACGGCGCTTGCTCTATCGGGACAATCAATCAATTTGCCAGAGGCAACAGTACCATGCTGTTTACTTTATGTGGTTGGGCATTGGGAGGTATTATTATGCTGTACTTTCACCAATATTTAGAAAACGATTTTTCTGAATTAGCCATTCCTTATGGCGATCCATTAAAATATTCAAAATCACATATGATGGTACTATTTAGTTTGTCGGTTATTGGTGTCGTCTGGGTGCTGTTTAACGACAATAAAAAGGCACTGCTTTTAATCGCACTGCTCGGCGTGCTGTCCGAATGTATTTTTTTAATAGAACCGCAGTGGACACCCAGCGACTTTACCATTGGCATTAGTTATGCTTATTTTTTTGATTCGGTAGCGTTACCCTCATTTCAACGCCTGGCAATTTTCGGTTTTGTTATCCTGGGTATGATGGCGGTAGCCATTCGTTCTAAAATGTTTCAATTACAACTGCCGAAAATAACCAGTGCAGGAAACAGCTTGTTTGGCGGGCTATTAATGGGTGTTGGGGGTTTTATGGCTTTGGGTGGAAACGACAAACAACTATTAATTATGTTACCAACATTTTCATTGAGCAGCTTGTTGACACTTTTAAGCATGTTACTGGGGATATATGTGGCTTTGGTCATTTCAGACAGAATTAATCCTAGCCAAGGCAATTAAGCTTGTGTTTAGCACAGATTATGCATGTCTGTGATAAACTGGTGGGGTCAAGCTAAAGCCTGATATCATATCAGGCTCCGAAATTATCATTACAAGTTATGCACCATGAAAAATAAATATTGTACTCTATTGTTGATTGCCATTTTCATTATACTGGCTAGCTTTCAAACACATTCTAAAGAACAAAATTATCAATTAACAACCCTGGCAGAAGGTTTAAATTACCCCTGGTCTATAGCGTTTTTACCCAATGGTGATTTTCTGCTTTCCATGCGCAGTGGTGAATTGCGGATACTATCTGTCGGTGGAGAGGTGAGTGAGCCCATTGCCAATACCCCCGAAGCCTATGTCAGAAGCCAGGGAGGTTATTTTGATGTTGTATTAGATCCAAACTTTTCCAAAAATCAAACACTCTATCTCGCGTTTGCTTATGGCTTACCCAAGGCCAATGCCACACGTATTATTCGAGCCAAATTGGTCGATAATCGTTTAGAAAATGTTCAACCCATATTTACAGTTAACCCGACTAAAAAGACAGCGGCACATTATGGCGGTCGTATGGTATTCCTGAATGATGGAACACTATTGCTAACCACTGGAGATGGGTTTCAACAGCGAGAAAGCTCTCAAGATGCATCCACTCAACTGGGTAAAATTGTCCGTATTAACAGCGATGGCAGTACGCCTGAGGATAACCCATTTGTGGGTGCTAAAGGCAGTGATGACAAAATTTATAGTTTAGGTCATCGCAGTCCTCAAGGACTGGCTTATGATAGCAAAAATAATATTGTTTACGCACATGAACATGGACCTAAAGGTGGTGATGAGGTAAATATTATTCAAGCAGGTGAAAATTACGGTTGGCCCGTTGTAACTCATGGCGTTAACTATTCAGGGGCAATTATCTCGCCATATAAATCGTTAAAAGGTTTCGCTGACCCAATAAAAGTATGGGTGCCAAGCGTTGCCCCTTCGGGCTTAGCTTATTATGATGCCGATGCCTTCCCCAACTGGCAAGGGAGTTTATTTGTAGGTACCTTAGTCAACCACGATGTACGCAGACTAGAATTAAAAGCTGGAAAAGTCACCGAAGAAGAAATATTATTTGCAGAAATTGACGAACGTATTCGCGATATAAAAGTCGGGTTGGATGGACTTCTCTATATTCTGACAGACTCGAAGGAAGGTAAGGTTATAAGGGTGGAGCCTCAAGCCAAGTGACATTGCATAGTTAACCTGGCAATAAAATACCGCTCCTGCGTATTTTATTGCTCACCCTTGAAATACTGGCGAAAATATACGAATTTCTTGTATTTCAAGGGTTCGTGACCGAGCTATCGCTCGTCAGTGGCACTTCCTTGTGCCACATATTTGTTCGGTATTTTCATGCCGAATTAATAATCCCAAATTATGCATTAGAAATCTATTACACACAATAATGACTTCAAAAACAGGCGCTTGCTCGAAAAATAATACTCACCATAGGGTGGCTATGCCTGCGTTTATTGTTCTTGCGCGAGCACCTGTTCTCATTGTCATTTTTGTGTTCATTCCATTGATTGCTAAAGCCTGCCAGAATTAAACAATTTGCACAAGGCGTTTTGAATAAATTTGACAACTACCTTAAAACAAGTAGACTGGAGCTTGTTAAAGTAGTCAAATAAAGAGGTATATATCATGACTGAGGTGTCAGAAAGCAAAGCGAGGTACCCATTTAAGTTCACTGGAAATGGAGCAGCTTATTTTAAAATATGGATTGTTAATACCCTGTTAACAATTGTTACGTTTACTTTATATGCGCCATGGGCAAAGGTGCGAAAGTATCGGTATTTATATGGCAATACCTATTTAGATGACCATTCATTTGATTACACTGCCAACCCAATTCAATTGTTAAAGGGAAGATTAATCGGAATGGCTTTGTTTATGATTTACCTTGGTGCAAGTTATTACTCTCTATCTTTGTCCATAATTGTCGCTTTTATTTTGATGGCATTGTCCCCGATATTGATTTATTTTAGTTTGCGTTTTAACGCAAGATATAGCGAATATAGAGGTCAGAACTTTAATTTTAAGGGGACAGTGGCAGATTCATTTATTGTCAATTTTGGCTACGTTTTTATCTCAATTTTGACATTAGGCATTTTATTTCCATTGGCATTAAAGAAATTGCATCACTACATTTATAACAATCACAGCTATGGTGGTAAAAGTTTTGAATTCGTTGCAAAAACATCAACTTATTATAAAATATTTTTTATAGCCTGGTTAATATTGATGTCAACCATCGTTGTTGGAATTCTGCTGGCTCAATTTTATTCCAGTTTTGACATGACAAATATTGACCTTGGTTCTAAAAATAATATGATTTTCACTGTCATATTATATGCTTCATTTATATTGCCAGGCATTTTAATGAGTGGTTTACTTTATAGACTGATTTTTAATAGTATCTCTGTTGAAAATGATAGTCACCAGTTTAAGTGCGATTTATCGTTGTGGCGATGGGTATATATAGGCACGACCAACCTGATGTTGTTAGTGATAACCCTAGGGTTTTATATGCCTTGGGCAACGGTCAGGGTAGCTAAATATAAGGCTCAATGTACCAGTGTATATGGTACAACACTTAACGACTTCATAGCGCAAGCGCAAAATGAGGAAGATGCTACTGCTACGGAAATTTCAGATGTTTTTGATATGGATATCAGCGTATAGCCAAGATTAGAATGATTAAAGGAACATATTTTGATGGCATTTCGTCCAATGCGATAGAAGGTTCTGTCAAAATAGATGATCTAATGGTGATTGTCGAGAATGCCAACGAACAGGAAATTCTTAAAGCGCCTATAGAATCACTTAAATTTTTAAATGCTGTTGGCAATATTCCCTGCAAAATCATCTTCAAAGATAGACAGCAATTCGTCACGCACGAGACAGCCAAATTTCAAGCACTAACACGCAGCTTAAATGTAAGTGGTTTTGAGCGGAGTATGCGGTTTTTAGAGCAAAGTAAATTTACTGTTCTGACCTGTTTGTTGTTAATTGTTTCCGTTCTACTATTTACAACTTTAGTGGGTATTCCCAAATTATCAAGATACATTGCGGAAAATGTTAATAGCGATGTGTTAATTAGAAGTAGTGAAGAAACACTTTGGGCACTGGATAGATTTTTTAAGCCCTCAGAATTATCAGAACAACGCATTCATCAGTTGCGACGTTATTTTAAAGAATACGACCCACTATATGTTAAAGAAGGTTATTCTGTAGAATTTCGCAAAGCAAAATATGCTAACGCTTTTGCACTGCCTAACGGTACCATAGTATTTACCGATAAACTGGTAAATATGAGCGAGAATGATGAAGAGCTTCTAGCCATATACTTTCATGAACAAGGTCATGTATACCACCGACATGGACTAATTAACCTGGTTCAATCAGCAATGTGGAGTATAGTATTGGCTTTTATGCTGACAGATTTTGCGTCGGTGTCTGACTTGGTAGTAAACTTGCCACTAACATTGTCGTTTGCTGCAAATTCGCGAGAACTGGAAATACAGGCAGATGAATATGCTTACAATAAGCTTATTGAACATAACATTTCCACAGAGCGTTTTTCGACCATTATGGAAAAATTAACACAAGCCTTTAAAGAAGGAGCAGGCAAGAATGAAGGCAGTAAAAAGTCAGTTCATCACTATTTTTCTACTCACCCACCTAGCGCCGAAAGAATAGAGCGGTTTCGTCTGAAACCGCTAAATAGCGGTTAGTTATCGTCACTAATATTTGTGTTGGGTTGCATCTTTATTGGCAACCCATCTTTAGGCATAGTCAAGGGAGCAAGTGAAAAATCACAGTTGTAGTGTTCATCAAATTTCCAATGAAAGCGGCGTAAAGCACTTGTCATAATTAAACGCATTTCCATTTCTGCGAACATATAACCAACACAGTGATGTTGTCCCGCGCCAAAAGGAGCATAGGCATGTGGGCAGCGCGATTGTTCTTTGCGTTCAAAACGCTGGGGGTCAAAACGCATGGGGTCACTCCATATTTCCTCAAGGTAGTGACTGTGCTGTAATACCACAGAAACATTAGTGTTCTCAGGAATGTCGTAACCATTGTAATGGATAGGGCATTGAGTAAAGCGCGGCAGTGTTATAAGCGGAGGGTGCATACGCAGTACCTCGCTAATGGTATTATTGAGTTTGGGGTATTGCGATAATGCAATCACTTCATTTTGGTTGGAATGAATAGGTGTTTCCAGAATCTCTTGTCTAACGCTCTGCTGCCAGTTGGTATTTTTGCCCATTTCATAAATCCAGCTGGTTGTGGCACTGGCGGTGGTGTCGTGTGCGGCCATCAAAATAAAAATTAAATGGTCAATCACTTGCTGGTCGTCAAATTGATCACCTTCTTCACTTTTGGCATGACAGAGCATACTAAATAAATCCTTACCGGGATTCTGGCGTTTTTGCTCAATCACCTCCATGAAATATGTGACTAAAAATTGCCGCGCCTTAAGTCCTTTGCCATAAGTGGTAAAAGGTAAGTTGATTGGAATAGCGAGCGCCGCTTTAACAATATCCACAATCGCAGAGTTTACTTTGTTGACATCATCTTTAAAATCGATGCCAAAAAATACCGTACCAGCTACCTGTAGTGTAAGGGACTTAAGCGCATCAAAAACCCGAAATTCAGGTTGTTGTTCCCAAATATCCAATTCACGGTCAACAATGGGCTTCATCAATTCTAAATATCCTTGCATTGGAGCTTTGGTGAAAGCTTGACGAATAATGTTGCGGTGATATTTATGCTTGTCACCGTCCATTAACATCAAACCATTTGGAAACAATTTCCCAAGGGGAAGTTGCCAGGCTTCTTTACTGGTGACATTGCCGACGTTATCCACAAGCAAAAACTTGTGTGCACCAGGTCCCAGCAATGTCACGCGCTCATTATTTAAGTATTGGCTTCTATAAACCTTGCCGTATTGTTTTTCATAAGTTGATACCAACTGCATCGGATCTTCGAGGAACTGAAATAGTATACCAATAATCGGAAGTCCTTTGTCTCCAGGAATATGTGTGAGAGAGTTTTTCTTAGTCATCAAACAGCATTTAAAAAATTTATTTATAACTTCAATCAATAAATCGGTTAAAAAAATCAACTTGAACCCAGATTATACAACAGAAAAGACCATTGCATTAATCCCAAATTATGCATTAGGAATCTATTACACACAATAATGACTTCAAAAACAGGCGCTTGCTCGAAAAATAATACTCACCATAGGGTGGCTATGCCTGCGTTTATTGTTCTTGCGCGAGCACCTGTTTTCATTGCCATTTTTGTGTTCATTACGAAGTCTAATGCATAATCTGGGTTAATATGGCAAGTGAATAGCTATTTTAATGTCAATTATATTGAAACACCGCATGGCGTTTTAGTAACGCCTTATGATCCTGAATTTGCAGCGGCTATGAACGCCGCTGATGAAGTGATTAATCGCGATAGAGACGCATTAAAAGCATTAGCTAAACAATGATAGAGCCAATTTGGCTGACAACTAAACAAATAATAGCTTTTAATGAAAAACTTATTGCTCTTTACAGTGGTTTGGATTCTGGTCTCCGAGACGAGAATTTATTAAGTGCGGCCATTGCTCGTCCACAACAAAAGTATGCATTTAATGAGAACATATCACTTTACGAATTAGCTGCCAGCTACGCTTTTGGAATTAGCAAAGTGCATACCTTTGCCGATGGCAATAAATGCACTGCTTATGTTTCTGTTTATGTGTTTCTTAGACTTAATGGGGAACTGTGCTCACCTCCTCAAATAGAAATCGTAAGAAACATGGTGCGTCTTGCAAGTGATGGAATAAACGAAAAAGGTTTTGCTAAATGGCTTAAAATTTACAGCAAACAATTTTAAATTTGAATCAAAGCAAATTGTTGTAAATTACATTCTACAAAACAATACTTTCAGTTAATTATATAACTTTATGTTAAACAGCATGTAAAAATGCAAAAACAAGCCTTTTAAACCGCCTTTTCCATGCTGTTTCCATATTTTGGGCGCAATTGTCTTGTGCTAATTGGTTCATTGATTTTGAAGCAACACCATAAGCTCGCTTAAGATTGGTATAATGTCTCAGTGCTAATGATTCTGCTAGGGCTTTGACTTTGTTCTGCTGGAAAATATTTGTACAAATAGTCAATTTTGCTGTTGTCTACAGACGGTAGATAGTCTAGTATGAGTAATGATTATTTTTTATAAAAAGAGAGTGAAGTATCAATGAAAAAGTTTTTGATGATTTTATTTATTCTTGCAGTTTCCCAATTAGTGATTGCATCAAATAATACTCCCAATGGCACAGTTAACAGAATTCATTTTTGGCAAGGACATTCAGGAGCATTAATCACTCACGAATATACACTAAATCCTGACAATTGCGCTAGGCAAGATGCTTATATCTTAAAGCAAAGCCACCCTTTCTTTAGTGAATTATATTCCTTGATATTAGCTGCCCATATGAGTAACAAGCGAGTTCAACTTAGTCTGAGTGACTGTCATGAGGGATTCCCTGTTATAGTGCATATTTACAGCTATAAAAGTAGTTAAGAATTTTCATATAAAGACTTTTGATATTCTTATTCAAAGATAGGGAATAGTATGAAAAAACATTACGTCAATCTACTGGTAGGTAGAGCCAGCCTTCATGAGTGCAGCAATAGCTAATATCACCTGCCCAAATTTGATTGGGGGCATTCAGGGTTAAACTTTTAGCCTTGGCACGACCCACATTAAAGTCTTCTTTGCGCAATGCATTGGATAACCTTCTAGCTCCTATGCTACCTCGAGACTCAGTGTGTAATGTTTCTACATTGATAACTTGGGCAGGACTTTTACACCAGGCGTAATAACTACTACTGCTAACACTTATCACTCGACATAATGCAGTCACAGGATAATACTCTGATTCACGAGTAATAAAATCATATTTTACGTTCCATTTTTAAACGTTTATTATCACTCCTTAATTGATTAAGTTCAGCCGCTTCTTCTTTAAGATGTCCGTTTTTACTATAGTCAGTACAAACCTAATAATTTCCATTTAAGTGCAAAAGTCTCTTCCTGTATGCAAAACCAATAATTATGGGGTTTTCTAACTATTCATTGTTAAAAAACTAGTGTAGAATGAACGCTTTGATTTTTCTTTATCCACCATAAAAGTTTATAAGGGCAATTCCATGCACAAACAACACATTCTATTAACATCGTTACTATTAGTATTGACAGCCTGTGCTAGCAATACCACTGACACTTCTAGTCGTTCAGACAATTATGGTTCTAATAATTCCAGCGCTACTGACTCAAATGTTGCTGAACATAGTGATGTCACTTCCGTAGATATTTCTGACAGCGATAGTGACACAGGCAGCAGAAGCATGACAGACAGCAGCATCCCGACTGCCGCTACTATTTACTATTTTGCGTTTGACCGTTCTGTACTGACCGATGAGGCCAAAACGGCATTAAAGGCGCATGCTGCCTACTTACAATCCAGTGGTAAAAACGCTATTATTGAAGGTCACGCTGATGAACGCGGTTCACGTGAATATAATATTGCACTCGGCGAACAACGTGCAAAATCGGTTAAAAATTATTTAACAGCCCAAGGGGTTAACAGTTCTCAGCTTGAAACGGTCAGTTATGGTGAAGAGAAGCCCATTTCGCGCGCTAATACTGAATTAGCCTGGTCAATTAATCGCAGGGCTGTACTCGACTATCAGTAAATGCCAAAGTTACTCATTAATCTCGGTAAAACGCTAGCAACTGCTAGCGTTTTCGTTTGGGCAAATACTTATGCTCAACAAACAGATACCAACACAATTCAGGCACTGGTACCACAACCTATTGTCGACACTTCGCCTGCCGGGCAAGAACCTTCGCAGGAATTAACCCAATATGACCAATTGCAGGCCATTCGCTATGAGGTGCAAGAATTACGTGGCCAAGTTGAGGAATTGAACTATCAAATTGAGCAACTCAAAAAACAACGAATAAAAGACTACCTGGATCTTGATCGCAGATTGATTGAAATTTCTGAACGCAGTGAAGGCAATATAGCTCCCACTGCCTCTTATATTAATGACAGCACTACATTTGAAACATCTACAAATGAATTCAACGATTTCAATGCAACGACTGGTATTAGTGAGGCTAACGAACACAATACTACCAATGATGTAGATGTACTTTATCAACAGGCATTCAACCTGCTGAGAAATAAACAGGCTTCAGAGGCTTTAGAGCAGTTTATCACTATTATTGAGAATTACGCCACAACAGATCAGGCCGCTAATTCTTTGTTTTGGGCAGGGCGTATCTATCAATTACAGAAAAAAGACGAATTAGCACGGCAACAATTTGTGCAATTTCTAAAGAATTTCCCCACTCACCGCAAAGCAGGTGAAGTTGCTTATTTCCTTGGTAAAATTTATTTTGATTTAGGCGATATTGAGCGCACAGCCGCGCTAATGGACTTAGCTGTTAACAGCAGCGACACCAAAGTTATTAACTTGGTTAACAAATTTATTGAGAACAATCTAACAACTGAAGAAAGTTCTGCAACAGCAGGTGATGCCACACCCGCATCGCTTTTATAGTATTGGTGCTAAAATTAAGAACGGCGGCGTCAAGTGTCCAAACAAAGGTGGTTGACAAAAGCCTGCGTGTCACCGAAATTTTTCACTCCATTCAAGGTGAAACCACTTTCAGTGGACTTCCCACAGTTTTTATTCGATTAACAGGCTGCCCTCTGCGTTGCAGTTATTGCGATACGGAATATGCCTTTCATGGCGGCGCAAAATTCACCCTTCAAAGCATTTTAGAACAAACTCAAAACTATCATTGCAAGCATGTCACCGTTACAGGTGGCGAACCCTTGTCGCAGGAAAATTGTATTGATTTGTTAGAGCTGTTAGTTCAACATAGCTATAGTGTTAGCCTTGAGACCAGTGGAGCAATCAATATTGCCAATGTCCCAAATGATATACACATCATTTTAGATTTAAAAACACCTTCGTCTAATGAGTGTCATCGAAACCTTTGGGTCAACTTAAACACAATAAAACCCAGCGATCAAATTAAATTTGTTATTGGTAATAGCGACGACTATCAATGGGCTGTCAGTACGATTATGCAATACAATTTAAACGCGAAAGTTAATGAATTATTGTTTTCACCCATTCATGCTCAACTAAGCCCCACAGAATTAGCCCAGTGGATATTGGACGATAAACTACAAGTGCGCTTACAATTACAACTGCATAAATATTTATGGAACGATGAACCTGGTCGTTAACCCAGCAAAAAAAGCTATTGTGTTAACTTCTGGCGGTTTGGACTCTGCCACAGTACTTGCCGTAGCCAAAGCCGATGGTTATCAATGCTATAGTTTAAGCTTAAACTACGGTCAGCGCCATGTAGCAGAATTGGATGCCGCTGAAAAAGTGGCAATATCAATGGGTGCCATTGAACACAAAATTATTCATTTAAACCTTGAAGCTATCGGCGGTTCAGCATTGACAGACTTTTCAATAGCCGTTCCCGATGCTGATATTGATAACAGCGCTATTCCCGTTACCTACGTACCCGCCCGCAATACCATATTTTTAAGTATTGCCTTGGGTTATGCCGAAGTCGTCAATGCTGAAGTCATTTTTGTCGGGGTCAACGCAGTCGATTACTCAGGTTACCCTGATTGCCGACCTGAGTATATTAAAGCCTTTGCTGCTATGGCTGCATTAGCAACCAAAAGTGGCGTTGAACAACGGCCTGTTCGTATTGAAGCCCCTCTTATCAACGACAGCAAAGCCGACATTATTCGCAAAGGCATACAACATGGGGTTGACTACAGCATGACAGTATCTTGCTATAGAGCCAACCTTTTGGGCAAAGCTTGTGGTCAGTGCGACAGTTGTTATTTACGCAAACAGGGTTTTAATGATGCGGGAATGGAAGACCCAACGCGCTATTATTAATCTGGTAATTTAATATCAACCATATTTTTATAATAGACAGGTGAGTTACACCCAAGCGGGTTGCTTCTTTATCTAACGAACTAATCATCCATGCAGGAAAATCAACATTAAGACCATTGCATTAGGCATCCTGTCTATGTAACTGGGGTCGTATTGAAAAAATGCGATTTTTCAATACTCGCAAAATCAAACACTTATAGTGCCCGATTTTGAGTGATACTATCCTGTATCACGCGACCATTGCTTAATGCAATGGTCTTACATTGACTCTTTTCTGCTCTTGTAGAGGACGTTTGGCTTTCATAAAATGCTCTCTCTTCTTTGCGTGAACGTCTAACAGAAATAATTCGTATTGAGCTACCTCTGTAAGTAATGATTGCCGACCAAAATTTACTGTTAATGCGACCAACAACTAATGAATGACTTTCATCTTTAGCTGAAATTTCTACAAAATTAGGGTAAGTCCAAAAGCGGGAGGCAGGCAGCGTGATTAGCGGTTTAAATTATTGATATAAAATGACTTATTAAATCCATAAATTTTTTGATACCAACACTGATGCCAACTTTTTAATGAGAAAAAGTATTATAACGGGTTCGTAACTGCGTCTTTTACAACAATGCCTAACCCTGTTAGAAAGACAACGACAGCTAAAATCACAATTAATTCATTTTCATTCATACAGTAAAACCGTCAATAATTATATCTACTATTTAAGCTAATTTCTCTAAACGTTCAGCCAACCATATTTTTATAATAGACTGGCGAGTTACACCCAAACGGGTTGCTTCTTTATCTAACGAACTAATCATCCATGTTGGAAAGTCAACATTGACTCTTTTCTGCTCTTGCAGTGGGCGTTTGGCTTGAGATAAATCAAACATATTTAATATATCAGTATCTGATTCAAACGCTTCATCTATTTGTTTAGCTTTCATAAAATGCTCTCTCTTCTTTACGTGAACGTCTGACAGAAATAATTCGTATTGAACTACCTCTGTAAGTAATGATTGCCGACCAAAATCTATTGTTAATACGACCAATAACTAATGAGCGACTTTCATCTTTAGCTTTAGCTGGAATTTCTACAAAATTAGGGTCTAACCAAATTTGTTGAGCTTCATCAAAATCAATGCCATGCTTTTGCAGGTTAGATTGACTTTTATGATTATCAAATTCAAACATGGTATATAAATTATACCATTTAAACACAAATTACAAGCGAATTATGAGTTTCTAGCTTTTTCAGGGCTTTCATTAACCAACAAAGCCTCCAATTTCAAAATAGACTCAAAAATATGAATCTGGCTGGTTTCAGGATTGGGAATAATATGGTTAGCAACGTTTCGTAAAGTCACAATCGGAGCATTACCCGCAAAACGGGTTGTTTGGTGCTTTTTATCAGCTTGCAACATCTCCCGACTTCGACACTTTTTTTCGTAAGTGATTGATTTTAAAAGAGTCCCAATTTTAGTTAGGCACTACAAGCTATTTATTAAGAGTTATTTATAAGTTTCTACGTTAGCTGGAATGGAGTGGTTGAGAGTTTTCGACCCATCACCTGGTAAATTTTGCTGGCCTCAGGGTTAACATTGGAAGGAATGCAATAAAGCACTTTCGTTTTGATATGCACCAATAGACTACGCTGAACATGCAATAGCGCATTGCGGATCACAGCAGGTGATAACTTTCTGTGCTGGAGCTTGACACGATAGCTTAAGAATCGCACTAAGCTAAATGCAACAAAAGAGATAGCCAGATGAGCTTGAATGCGTTTGGGTGTCCAGTGATAGATAGGGCGTACTTTCAGATCATGTTTGGTGATGCGAAAACTGTCTTCAACTTGCCATAGCCCTTTGTAATGACCAAAAACGCCCTGTGCTGACATGGTGTCTAATGACGTTACTACGCCCTTGAGCCCATCCCATTGGGAATCGCGTTCTATTTTGCTCTGGTCAACACTGATATGCGTGTCGCCTGCCATTTTCAAATACTTCTTGTAACCAAAATTGCTGAGCAGGCTCTTAGGATTCTTACTTCGCTTAAGTTTTTTAGTAATGCGTTCTATGGATTGCTCCCTATCCTTTCGGTCTTTCTCTGCTCGGGCATGATTATATTCAACAATCCAGCGTCTACCCTGATATGTAAACTCATAGCTGCGGGGTTCATCGTCATTACCTTGTTTGAGATAGCCAACTTGTTTCAAGATGGCTCTTTGCTCTTGTTGGGGTAAGGTCTTGAGTTTAGCCCCCACAATGTAGGGTATCTCCTGAGCTTCAAGATGAGTCAAATTATTCTGACTCAGCAACCCTCTGTCAGCAACAAATACAATGCGTTCAATGTCATAGTGTAAGTGTAAATCAGCAATCGCTGCTTGTAACGTATGACCCTCAAATGTGTTGCCTGGATATACTTCATAACCGACAGGTAACCCATCTTGAGTCACCAATAACGCCAACAGAACCTGAGGCTGGTTAAACTTCATATCCTTACTATAACCATTGCTTTTTAACTCATCTTCTGTAAAAGATTCAAAATAAAGTGTTGTACAGTCAAAGAACAACACATCAACAGCATGACCTACCAGCTGACGTGTTCCTGATAGCACGGTATCCTTTATTCGATTAATCGCTTTATCATCCAATTTATCCATCATCCGATAGACTTTCTCCAATGGGATGCTAATGCCAAAATCTTGCTCTAATGAGGTCACCGTCTCTCGTTTGCTGACAGGATTAGCAATACGAGCCAATACAATATGGCGGAAAATATCAACAGCACTGACATTATGGCTGGGGTGACCAATCGATGAACCAAAACCCAATTCATCGAATAATTGACCATATATCTCATGGATACCCACAGTGACACGCTGTTGTTCACGCAGTTGTTTTAAATCAACCTGAAGCGGTTTGTTTGATTCAGATTGTGATTTACTTTCAATAACTTGCTGTGCGACCTGCTCTGGATTAAACAAACTGGCCTGATGTTCAGCCTCAATATTGGCTTTAACATATTCGGCAACTTCTTTTAATTTAACCAGTTCGTCGTCATTCATGGCAACGCCAACGTAGCGTACTATCTTTTGCTTGACTTTGTTACCATCGCGAATACTTTCAACAATTTGAACAGTTTTGCGTGGGCTATTGGGAGTGGACTTAACTCGAACGAACATAGCGTCATTATAGCACAGTGCAAAACGAAAGTAAATAATAAAAATTAACTAGGCACTACAAATCAAAACCCAAGTATTTTGACCAATTTAGTAGCTTTCAAGCTTGATTAGATGACAAATCTGTCGAAGTCGGGATAGACTCAAAAATATGAATCTGGCTGGTTTCAGGATTGGGAATAATATGGTTAGCAACGTTTCGTAAAGTCACAATCGGAGCATTACCCGCAAAACGGGTTGTTTGGTGCTTTTTATCAGCTTGCAACATCTTGTATATCTGCTTGTCACTTTTAGTCATATATTCAGGAATAACCTTATCCAGTAATTCCCTGACTTCGGCAATAATGATGTTGATATAGTCAATACCTCTATCATAAAAAGCCAAGGACATAGCCAGAATAGCTTTAAAGTGCAATTGAATATCATCCTTGCCCTTTATCATGGCTTCTTTGCCGTATGCCTTAGCCTGTAATGCAGCAATCGCAGCTTTCACTCTGTGTTGTATCCATTCATTAGAAAAGGAATGGTTATAGGCATTGGCAATAATACTTGCTCACACCCCAATATAAATGATAAACCACATTGGAGTACTGCGAGAGGTGGTTAATCTTATTCACCGACTGCAAGGCTCTACGTTGCGTTATAACGGTAAATTCTTCATCCAAAGCAAAAGTAATAGCTGCGCGAAAACGCTCGTCATGAGCCTCTAAAAGCGCCTCTCGTTCATCTTCTGAATGAGCAATAGCAACAGCAACCAATTCTAGCAGTATTTTACTTTCAGCTGACTCACCCGATGCCAGTTGTTGCGCTACTTTTGCAACCAACGGTTGATAGCTGGCAACTAAATCATCCAGTTCAATATTGGCTTCATTAATCAAACGTTTAAATTCATTAACAGTATCTTGGCGTTTGTTCCTGATATAAGTGTAAACACCAAAAACAAGAGCTAAAGCTGTGGAAATCGAGGCGATTAAAGATGTTGCATCAAGCAATATACCCATTGAAAATGATTGTTACAAAGTCACCTTGAGAAAATAGCTCCTTCACCCGATGATAAATCAACTATTGAAACTCCATTCACTGGGTCACTAGCAAATAGACGATTATTTAGGTTATCTAAGGCTATCCCTACAAAAGCAAAAACTCTATCTGAGGAATTAAATTGTTTGATGCTCTCTCTGTTACCAGTGTTTACATCTACGGATAAAATATCATTTTCACGTTGCGAAAATAAAATTCTGTTATTGAATTCATCGTATATAATTCTAACGGCAGGAGTAGTGAAATCAAAATTAATTCCATTACCTATGGTGTTTGAAGAAATAGTATTTCTATCACCATTTGAAATATTAACTTCAAGTAATGATTGTAGACCTAAATCAACAACGAATAATCTATTATTATTGCTATCTATTGCAATGGAGGCTGGAAAGTTAAAATTGACGCCATTACCAATTGTGTCACTTGATATGGTGTTGGTATTACCTGTTTCAATATCAACTCCAATAATCGAAGAACTGGTGCTGCTTCTCATTAATATATATAACTGATTATTTACACCATCATACGTAATATCGAATATTCCCTCGGAAAGACTATTTGTTATTGACGTTGGGTTAAATAACATTGAAGACTGGCCTGTAGTCAGGTCAAACTGCAATATATTATCAAAACCTAAACTTGCTACAAAAAGCTGATTTGAGTTGCCTAAAGCCATCGAATAAGGTAAAGATATACTCCCCGAACTTGCTAGTGTTGACCTGTTGCCATTATCCAAATCTACAAAAATAACTCCTCTAGCCAAATCACTAATAATTAAACGATTGTTTTGTTCGTCTAAAATTAAATCACTTGGTTCTTCAATACTTTGCCCTTGACCAATATTTGTTGAGCCTATAAATCTGATTAGTTCTGTATTTAGATTCCTTACCTGTAAGCCTAAAAGTGCTGTAATGTAAATTAGCTCGTTAGTTATTTCGTTATAGCGGATAAAACCTCCTCCACCTAGAATTGTTTGCCTAAATACACTTTGGGCAGGTGAAATTCCTTCTCCTGTGATTAAATCGATTTCAAGGGTAACACCAATTGTGCCTTCTTCAATGACTACAAAAGCTCTATTTCCATCGCTACTATCGAGAGTGAAATCAATGATGTTTAGAAGTGCAGTATCAACATTAATGGCTAGGGTTGTTGTTTGACCATTTGAGACATCAATTTCAACTAAATCGCTAGGTGAAGCTCTTGTAAGTG
This sequence comes from Pseudomonadales bacterium, assembly GCA_965204215.1. GTDB lineage: Bacteria > Pseudomonadota > Gammaproteobacteria > Pseudomonadales > GM7GCV1 > CBDBDZ01. Next base: position 234,165 of record CBDBDZ010000014.1, read on the forward strand.
CTAATAAGCGATTGTTTCTATTATCATATTCGATATGTTCAATACCAATGGCATTGGCATTAATGGCATTTATACTTCTCCTGTTACCTGACACCACATCTATTTCAATTAATTCAAAAGAATTATTAATTGCGTAAAGGAGATTATTGGTATTATCAAGAGTAATGTCTGATGGGCTATTGAAATTTAGACCAACACCTACATCGTTATTACTGGAGATAGTTGCGCTGTTCCCTGTTGATAAATTTAACTCAAGAATAGATGTAGATAACGAGATTATTACAGTATCACTATTAGATAATACCATTCCTGAAAATCCTTCGAAGTCTATATCTAAATCATTAAGTAGTATAGATTCTTCATAGGTACTCGCGTCAATAGCGAATATAGCTCTTGAGAAAGCATCTAAAACTATATACTGATTTGTTAAGCGGTTAAAAGTCATTCCGCTAGGAATAACTAAATAGGGATTATTTAAAACAGATTGAGTTTTTGTTGTAATTTGGTTAGAACCATCAATAAGAGCGATTGTTAAGGTGTTAAAACCATCTGTAACAGGAATTTGTGCAGTCCATTGATTGTCTGAAAGATTTGCTGACACTCCATTAACAGTTATAGAGTTAATACTTATTGTCGTGGAGCTATCTTCTATATCAGTTACAAACCCTGTTACGGTGGTTTGCGTAACTCCACCACCTAAATCAGAATTATTCGGGGGATAAGTTACAATAGCTCTTAATCGTGATTCTTCATTAATAACTGTGACGCTCAAGGTTTGGTTAGTAATAGCGTCACCATCGCTTGCGCTGACTACAACCTGATAAATATTGTCAGTATTAGAATCAGTCGGGGTTTCAAAATCAGGTGATGAATTAAAAGAAAGCTCTGCATTGTTGAGGGCAAATGAATTTGAGTCTGAACCTGCTGCTATTGAAAAAGTAATCGTATCGTTGTCTGCATCGGTGGCTATTAGCGTAACCACTGTTGAAATACTGTTTTCAGCGATAGAAATTGTCGAATTAGAAGAGAACTCAGGAGCATCATTAACAGGCATAACTATAATGTCATACCTTGCTACCCTTGATACAGCACCATCATTATCGGTTGCAGTAAATTCAATAATATCATTGCCATTAAAGTTACTATTGGGCGTGTACATACGTGAAGCCCCTGTACCCGTTAAAGTGCCATTGCTGGGTTGTGTAACAATTTGATAGCTGGCAATAGTACCGTCGGTGTCGGTTGCTATGAGCATCAAGTCTAGTGTATTGTCTTCCTCAACACCAAAAGGTCTATCTAATGCCTCTGGTGCTTGATTGGTTGTAGGATTAGGTGTTGATGATGAACTACCACCTCCACATGAACTAAGAGTAATTAGGGCAGCAATTAGAATAAATAGCCTGTTAAGTTTCATTTAGATTTCTCCAATTTAGTTGTAATATACTTCTGACAAGTGGGATTATACAGAATGTTGATGTTGATGTTGATGTTGATGTTGATGTTGATGTTGATGTTGATGTTGATGTTGATGTTGATGTTGATGTTGATGTTGATGTTGATGTTGATGTTGATGAAAAATTATGTCGAATGATTGATAAAAATATTAGTTTGAACCGATTTTTGGTGAGTAATACATTGTACCTAAAATTGGTGCATGAATGCAAAAGATTTCAGAAGTTCTATTTACAGTGAAGAATATACTGTTCTGATAGATTGGCTTATTACCAAAAGAAAGGAGGCAAATTTAACACAGCGACAATTAGCTGACAGGTTGGGTGTTATCTACTCGATGGTCGGGAAAATCGAAAATAAAGAGCGTAAACTTGATATTATGGAGTTGCTTGCATATTGCGAGGCACTTGATACTAATCACAATGAAATTATTTCTATAATAGCCGAAATTAAGCTAAAGCATATCCAAGCTAGGGTCTAACTGCTGTTTTAGTAACGCTTTAGCGTCATCTCTTACTTGCCGAGCCTCTTTCAAACCCAGTGGATGGGAGTATTGCCCAATGGATAGTGTTTTCTGTTTGCCGTTAAATCTATAAGCCAATTGCCATAATTTAGAACCGTTAGACTTAACAAGCAGATATAAACCATAGCCATCGACCAATTTGTAGTTTTTGTCTTTTGGCTTGGCTTTTTCACACTGAATGGCAGTTAATTTTATCGTTTGTTGGTATCAAAATTCACTAATGTTGGTATCGAGCTTTTATAATACCAACAAATGGCGTGGATTTCAATGGGCGATGAAAGAACTAAAAAGATGATTAACTAGCTAAAATCCTTTATTTATATAGTCTTTGAAGTATATTAAGTATCGTCACGGACAATAAGCTGGCGGAGAGGCAGGGATTCGAACCCTGGGAGGGCTATTAACCCTCGCCGGTTTTCAAGACCGGTGCTTTCGACCACTCAGCCACCTCTCCGCGTTGTATTTGAGGAAGCGAAATTATAACGATACCAAAATTAGAGGCAAGTTTTTCTCTGTTAGATGCCTAACTTTCTGTTTTTTCTGCCTCGGCTTTGCGTTTGTTGCGTGGGTCATTAGCAGGGCGTTTATAAACGGGCTTAGTGACTTCTGATTTTGGCTGTCCAGACACCGTTTCCTGCTTTGTATTTTCTTCTACGGATGTTTGTGACTCAACGAATTTGTCAACTGGTTCAACTTCTGGCGTTGTTTTTTCAGAAGTTATCTGATTTTCTGTGAGGCTTTCTTTCGCTACTAACTTTTCTCCAAGCTCAGCCTCTGTAGGCGTATCTGCTTTTAATGAAACTACTATAGGTCCTTCACTTTTTTGTGTTGATGCTTCTTTTGCAACAACATCTTCAGCATTTGCTTTTACTAGCTCGGTTTTAGGTTCAACTCTATCAAGAATAGCTTTTAATTCACCATCGGGGTCTTTACGCTTACGTTGTCTTGGCTTGCGATTAGTTTGTGGCTTTTCGGTTTTTGGCTTATCTTTACTATCTGTAGTAGTGTTTGGCTTGCGTTTATTCGTTTTTTCTTCCAGAGCAGTTTGGGTATATGTTGCCTTATTTTTTTGGCGTATAATTTCTGTTGCTCTAGTCGTTTTTTGCGTTTTGCTGGCTTGACTATTTTTTATTGGACTGGGCTTCGCCGCGCTCTTGCCACGTTGTTGACGAGGCTTTTTACCTACCGCATTTGTCGGATTGGAAGAACCTCGGCCTTTACGTGTTTGTTGTTTGCCGTTTGCATTTTTACTGTTCTTTATCTGCTTTTTAGGCTCAGAAGTAAAAAAAGCCAGAATTTTGCTTAACAGACTCTCTGATTTTTCTGTCTTTTTAGATGGCTTGGGTTTTCCTGGAGGTGCCTCACTAGGCAACATAGTTTGAATGGCTGGTTTGGGTATGATAGCGACTTTTTCCGCTTTTGATTCTGATTCTTCTTCCGATATATCTTCTCGCTTAAGTGCATAGCTGGCACTACTTGCAGAATTGTCTTGGTCGCGAATTCGTACAATTTCATAATGCGGTGTATGCATATTCAATTGTGGAACAATGGTGACGTATACACCGTGAATTTTTTCAATATTTTCTAATAATGAACGCTTTTCATTGAGTAAAAATGTACATAAATCTATTGAGGAAAAAACTCTAATTTCTTGCGAACCTTCTTTTTGTGCTTCTTCTTCGACCAACCTCAATATTGATAGTGCCAGTGAACGCATTCCACGAATACGGCCTAAACCATTACAACGAGGGCAAGGGTTAAAGATAGTTTCATCTAAAGATGGCCGAATGCGTTGCCTTGACATTTCCATAAGACCAAAATTAGATATTTTACTGGTTTGAATGCGTGCTCTGTCCATTTTCAATGCACGGCGCACGCGGTCTTCTATCGCATAGCGATTTTTAGCCACTAACATATCGATAAAGTCGATCACCACTAAGCCGCCCAAATCTCGTAATCGCAATTGCCTTGCAATTTCATCAGCGGCTTCCAGATTCGTATTGAGCGCTGTTTCTTCAATATCGCCGCCGCGTGTAGCGCGCGCCGAGTTAACATCAACTGCGGTTAATGCTTCTGTCATATCAATGATAATTGAACCTCCTGAAGGCAGTTTAACTTCCCGTTCAAAAACTGTTTCAATTTGTCGCTCTATTTGAAAATTATTAAATAGAGGTACGCTTTCATTATAAAGTTTCACTTTATTCTGATATTCAGGCATAACCTGACCAACAAACGCCATGGCTAAGTTGTATGCATCGGGGTCATCAATTAGCACTTCACCAATGGACGGGCGCAAATAATCGCGAATTGAGCGAATGATAATATTGCTTTCCTGAAAAAGAAAATGTGGTGCCTTGGCTTTTTTGGCTTCAACTTCTATGGAGTCCCAAAGTTGAACAAGGTAGTTAATGTCCCATTGTAATTCTTCGGTGGTGTGTCCTATTACCGCGGTTCGCACAATGATATTATGTTGTTCGGGAATATTTAATTGCTTGATAGTATTGCGAACTTCTTCGCGTTGGACTCCTTCAATACGTCTTGAAATACCACCTCCATCTGGATTATTGGGAAGTAGAACCAGATACCTCCCTGCTAGACTTATGTAGGTTGTGAGTGACGCACCTTTGTTACCGCGTTCTTCTTTTTCGACTTGCACAATAACATTGGCTCCCACTTTGATGGTGTCGTCTTGAGACTTGTAGTTATCAGCTATTTCCTTGATGGGTAAAAATCCATGACGTTCCACACCGTAGTCTACAAACACAGCTTCCAGGCTGGATTCTACACGAGTGATTACCCCTAAGTAGATATTAGCCTTTTTTTGTTGTTTAATACGGTTTTCGATATCCAGATCGTATAGGACTTGCCCTTCCACTAGCGCCGAGCGGATTTCTTCCGAATGCGTTGCATTAATTAAAATTCTTTTCATTGATATTCTCAAAATATCCTTACAATGAGAAGAGATACCTGTTAATTGAATAACAGTATATACATTTTAATATTATTTAGATTTTCGTTCGTATAGATAGCTATAAACTATAATATAAGTAATTGAATTAATAAATACATTGTTAATGTTTTAAATCTCTTCCCATCAATTGGATGGTTAATTATTAAAGCTGTAGCCATTTACAAATGGCTGCTCTTAAATGGTTTTTTTAAGTGGTCATTCAAATCGCAAAGGTTACAGCCGTTACGTGCAATACATTTTGCGCTTTCTTGCTGAGGGGTCGATATGTCCTATTGTGTATTGCTATGTGTCTTTGTCCGAATCAAAATCGGTGTTGTTCAAAACAATTTTCCTATAAAGGAATTATTATTCTAACAGAATTTAATAATAACTGGTAACGAAAGTAAATTTTTTTAACCCAAATTATGCATTAGAAATCTATTACACACAATAATGACTTCAAAAACAGGCGCTTGCTCGAAAAATAATACTCACCATAGGGTGGCTATGCCTGCGTTTATTGTTCTTGCGCGAGCACCTGTTTTCATTGCCATTTTTGTGTTCATTACGAAGTCTAATGCATAATCTGGGTTTAAGAAATTCGTTAGTTAATTTGGTATGAAAATACCGAGCTAATATGTGGAACAAGGAAGTACCATCGACGAGTGATAGCTCGGTCTCGGTTTGGGTTTAAAAAGTACCTACTATAGAAAATTTAGCATTGATTGGGGCGCCAACTGTAATATTGTTCGCTGTATGAGCGTTTGGAAAATAATCGGTATTGGTTATGTTTTCAATATTTAATTGCAATTTGATATTATTGTTAATTTCATAAAAAGCCGATACATCCAGGCGAAAGAAACTCGGCAATGTAACACCATTGTCATTATCGGCAAAGCTATCATCTTGATAAGTAAAACCAACGCCTAGACCCCATTGTGGTGCAACCTGGAATTGGTTCCAAAGGTTAACTGTATTTTCTGGCAATTCGCGCAAACGCAAATCAGTCTCAGATCCAGACTCAGAATCTACCTGCTTTCCGTCAAGAAAACTATACCCTGCAGAAATGTACCACCAATCGTTAATCTCTCCTTGTACCTGGGCTTCAAACCCTGTTACATCAGAGTCGATAACAACTAAAGTTCCTGCTTCATCGCCAGGTTGTGGTGAACTCTGTTCAACTTCAAACAATGCAGCGGTAAAACTAAGGCGGTCCGAATAATCCCATTTCACTCCAACTTCTAAATTCTGAAAGGTATCCGGGTCAAAAACGGCACTATCTGCTGTATTATCCTGATCACGAGGCAAATCAGCAAATTGTTCCCCACTACGAGGCAAAAAGCTTTCACTAAAGCTACCGTATATTGAAAGGTTTTCTTGAGGTTTCACCACAAATCCCAATCGTGGCGAAACTTCGCTATCAGTTCTGCTGACAATGTCTGCTTCGCCAGTGTCGATAAGTGTCTGGATGTTGTTAATTGTTATTTCAAAACTGTCATAGCGCAAGCCCAAAATGATATCAAGCCATGGTGCAATTTCAATTTCATCTTGTACATAGAAAGAAAACACTGAAACATCACCTTCTGTGTCATCATTTAGATCCACAGAAAAATCATTTGATGTTGCGTTGCCCGATGCATTTACGCCGACACCGCCAATAAGGCTAAGTGGTCGCGTTGCATTGAAAACCTCAACATCGTCCAATGTTTGATCAAAAAAAGCATTGAAACGATCATTGTCGTTAGAAGTACCAATATACTCGAAACCACCTACAATAGTATGGTAAATATCCCCAGTGACAAGCTCACCCACCAAATTTGTAGAAAAAACAAAGTTAGTGCGTTGCGTAGTGTCAACATAGCCATCTATGTCGACAATATTCGTTATTTCATTGAAGTTAATCGGGAAAAAGTTAGAATAGAGTTTGTCGTAATCTCCATAAGATAAATTGACATTCCCTTTTAAATAATCATTAAAGTTATGCTCAATTGTGGCTCTAAATATATTGGCTTCCAGGGTAGTTGTATTTAACTCGGGATCGCCAAAAGTAATGTCTTCTAACGCTTCAGCTGGCGCCCCATTTAGCGATGGAATACCGCGGTCAATAAAGCGTTGATTATCAACATATTCATACGACAAATTCAATGTGGTTTCTGGTGTTAACTGAATAAATGCTGTTGGGTTAATAGCAAAACGGTCACCGTCAAAAAAGTCTCTGTGGTTATCTAAACCCTCATAAAAAGTATTAATGCGAATAGCTACAGTATCATTCACTGTGTAATTTCTATCAAGGTGTACAGCAGTTGCACCAAAGCTATCAACTGAACCTAGATAACCACCAAAGTTTTCACCAATTACTGCCTTTTTAGTAACGCGGTTGAAAATTCCTCCGGTACCGCCCCTGCCAAAAAACAAAGCATTAGGGCCACGCAAAATTTCAACCTGCTCCAGATTGTAAAGTGAGCGGTAATATTGAACGTCATCGCGCACACCGTCTATATAAAAATCTGCTGTCGAGCGAACGCCACGAAATACAATTGCATCGCGGTGACCTTCGCCCTGCGATTGATTGACTCCTGGCGTATAAAGTACAATATCGCTGACACTGTCAAATCCCTGTTGAACAATTTGAGCTGCCGTAGTGATTGAAAGCGATTGCGGCACATTAATAATCGGCGTAGGTGTTTTAAGGGAATAAGCCTTATCGACAGATAAATACTTGCCCACAATAATCATTTCTTCAATGTCAGAATCTTGGGCCAGCAATGTCAAGGGGTTCACGACAAGTATAGCTAAAACTGTCAGTGGTTTTAAAAATATTGATTGATTACGATTACGCATAATATTAAGAAATTAATCAAAAGAGTGGGTATTATATTCGATGCAAACAATAATGCAAATACGATTCATTATTGTTTACTTTATTTAATGAGAATTATTCTCATAAACTAATTTCACAGTTTATACCACACACTGGGTTTCTCTTGCCATTGTCTACAATTTCTATTAAAGTTTTACCTTCATTTTACAACTTTTTATCCTGAGGTTTAACTTATGCTATTACTTGATTTTCTAATGCGCTGGGGACACGTCTTATTTGGTATTACATGGATTGGTTTACTTTACTACTTTAACTTTATACAAGGCGAATATTTTAAAGAAGCTACTGCAGATGCTAAGTCTGATGCGACCGAAAAGCTTGCTCCAAGAGCGTTGTGGTGGTTTCGCTGGGGCGCGATGCTAACATTTTTGACAGGCCTGTACCTGCTACTTGCTGGCGTTGGCGTTTACTTGAACCACGGCATTATGATTGGCGCATTGGCCGGAATTTTTATGTTTTTAAACGTGTGGCTAATTATCTGGCCCAACCAAAAAATTGTTTGTGGTATTACAGAAGGTGATAAAGCCGCTGCCGCTCCTAAAGCGTTACTTGCTTCGCGAACCAATGTACTGTTTTCATCTACCATGCTAATGGGTATGCTTAATAAGCACAGTAACGGTGCAGTCGATATCCTGGGCACTGACCATTCCGATACGGGCTTTATGATAGCGGCATTAATTATTATACTGCTTGAGCTTAATGCTATTTTTGGCAAAATTGGTCCCATGCAAACCGTTAAGGGTGTTATTCACATGAGCCTTTTACTAATGGTTCTGATTTTTGGCACCATTCATTTCCTGTAACCCACACATATCAAGAAAAGCACCAGTTAAATAAACTGGTGCTTTTTTATATCCGTGTATTCTTTTTCCAACCAAACTGTACTAATCACTGGTGGCAGTCGCGGACTAGGAGCGGATGTCGCTTTAGCTTTCTTGCAAGCAGGTGCTGATGTCGTCATCTGTTCGCGCAACACGCCTGAACAACTTCCTGCCTTTAATAATAAACAAGCTTTATTCTTTCAATGCGATGTCCGCCAACCAGAAAGTTCTCAGCAGCTGGTTGACTTTTGTATTGAAAAAACGGGAAGGCTCGATGTATTAATCAATAATGCTGGAGGTAGTCCAGAAGTAGTAGCAGCAAATGCATCCCCCAAATTGACACAAGCTATTGTAGCTTTAAATTTAACTGCCCCTGCCGTGCTGAGTCAACAGGCATATCAATCAATGGTAGGTACTACAGGAACTGGCAGCATTATCAATATTGCAAGTGTTTCGGCACAGCGTCCCTCTCCTGGCACAGCTGCTTACGGTGCAGCCAAGGCTGGGCTGGTTAATTTAACTCGCTCACTAGCGCAAGAATGGGCGCCACAAGTTCGCGTTAATGTGATTGTTGCAGGGCTCGCTCGAACAGAAAATTCAGCCAATCACTACGGTGGTGAAGCCGGTATTCAAAAAATTGAGCAAAATATGCCTATGCAACGAATGCTTAACGGTAGTGATATGGCTAAAGCTTGCCTCTACCTGGCATCTGATGATGCCAACTATATATCTGGTGCCACCCTGGAAGTCCACGGCGGCGGCGAACCTCCAGCATTTTTAAGGTTACAGCACTAATTATTATGACCCAGGCAAACAACGCACAAACCTCGCGAACAGCAATTCCTGATAATTTTGTCACTACCCAACACACGCCTGACTTTAGCAATTATATTGGTCCTTTTTATTTATCCACTGAAAAAGGTGTCGTCAAAACAGGGTTAAAGCTGGTCAAACATCATGGTGGCGGTCCTGACAGAGGGCACGGCGGCGTTACTATGACACTCCTAGATGAAGCCATGGGCAGAGCCGCATCCAGGGCTTGCGGTAATTTATGCGTAACCATATCCATGAGCACCAACTTTATATCCAGCACCCGTATAGACGATTTTATTATTGCTTCTGCCAAAGTCACACGGCACGGACGAAGCATTATCTTTGTGGACGGTGAACTGCATGCAGGCGATAAACTGCTAGGCACTGCTACCGGGACATGGATGAATACTGGCGAACCTATTCCTTTTGAAAGCCAATAACTGCAAGAGTGAGACCTTTGCAATAAAATTCTTTTACACTCATACTGCGTTATTTTTGTGCTCAAAGAGCTACGCAGTCCCCTTCCATCGCTTTTATCCAGTTCGATAATAATTCAACGGCTTCAAGGTGTGCTAAAGTTCGCCCTAATTCTGGCATCATTGCTCCTGGGTCCGTTGAGTTCATGCGATAAATCATTATTGAGTTTTCTGGTTGCCCTGGCACAATGGAAAACAGGTTGCCGCCAGTACCCTGTCCTGCAGCTATCGGGGCTTTACATACACCCAGCCTCACTTTTTTAACGTCAGAATTATTTAGATATAATCCTGACGTATCACCTGGCCCTGTTGGACTGTGGCAGTGACCACAGTTGATATCTAAATAAGCCCTGGCCCTGACATCTATTGGCAAGCTAACGTCTTGCCAGTTGACATTGATGGCATTGTTGTTCGCCACTTGCACCAGTGATAAACCATTACTTATTGTTAAATACCCCGTATCTATCCACTCCTGCAACTGCTCTACGGGAATATTTTTAATATTGGGGCCTATTGGCTCTATTTGTTTAATGGACTGATTGAGCTGATGACAACCTGCACATTGATTAGTATTGGGAACAATATAGTTAGCAGGAATGTTACCACCGCTATTTTTCAGCTTAATGATAGCGCCAGTTCTTTTAAGTGTTGCCTGGTGTTTTTGATTATTCCACACATAGGGTAGCGCTTCCCATCCGGTTTCTCGTTTCACTAACAAGCGAGTTTCTAACAATTGTTCAGGGTAAGAAAAAGTTTTGCTGATAATGGTTCCGTTGGGAAAGTTTATCGAACCATCGCTATCCAGCCGTGCCCTAGTGTTTGCAGGCAGTGAAATTGTGCGAAACTTATCAGCATAATCTGAAAACAAACTACTGTTCAAGCTATAGACAAGAGTGTTGTCTGAAAGTGGCTTTAACGAGTGATTAGCACCGCTAAATAAGTTCCAGTCTGATAGTAATCCAGGGTTGCTGTCAGCATAAAAAACAGGTTCATTATTGCTGGTGAAAGGGGGTGAGCAACTTGCAACAACCAAAACTAATGTCCATAGTTTTGATGGCGCCAGACCAAAGCCTGACGCCTTCCCAAAAAAAGGTTTCAAATGGAAACGGCTGACAGGGCAGGGAGGTTGCAAAGGTACTCATTGTGACCCAACTGTGGGTTACTATAATCGTTGGGACCATCTGCATTTAATACCCTGGTATCGGGTTCATTGGCAATACACAGCCTTACCCCTTGCGTTTTTTGATAGCCATCCCAAATCACATTGGGGAAACTGCCCGTAAGGCCAAATTTTAATACTTTTAAAGCTTTTAATTCCAAACCATCGGGACTACTGCCACCACCATTGTAACTGTTATCATGAATGTAGATACGTTCTGGGTAAGGATCGAAATTTTCCACAGCTTCGCTGCTGGAATAGTTAGTGGAAAAAACACTGCTGATAATAATATGCGCCGTATTGTTGTCTTCAAATTGGTTGTTAAACACCTCGACATCATCATTTGAATTAATCACAATACCTGAGCCAGCTGGTACACTGGCAACAGCTGTTCCTTCTGCGCCAAAATTGTCTGTATTATTGGTAATAATCTGATTATTAAATATGCGAGTACGCAATCCCTCCTGAGGTAGATTAGGCATGTTGAAAACCAAGATTCCACCAGTATTGTTAATCGCCACATTGTCGAACACATCCGCATCTTGGGTGTTTTCAATTTCAATACCAGCAACATTGTATTCTGCTCTGCTGTTTTTAACGATAACATTTTTCGATTGCCCAACATAAATACCAGCATCTGATGCTGCAATGGCAACGGCGCCATCAATCAAGGTGTTTTCGGTTTGCACCGGGTAGATGCCATAGGCACCATTGCCGGTATCAGGACCATTAGTCCACTCAGTTCGCACGCGACGAATGATGATATTTTTGCCTTCATTAATTTTAAGTGCATCGCCTTTGGCATCTTCAATAGCCAAATCTTCGATGGTAAAGTCATTAGCCGTTACGAGGAAGCCTTCTGCCCCAGCCAACTGGTTTTTAAAACTTAAAATGGTTTTATCCATACCTGCACCGCGAACCGTTACGCCGTCCACTCGCAGTGATAACGAACGATCAAAGTGATATACACCTTCGGGAATAGTAATGACGTCACCGCGTTTTGCATCAAGTAATTGCGTCAGCAACTGTTCTTGAAAAACTTCAGAAATTGTTTCTGGCTCGGTTTTTTGGACACAAGCACCAAGCATTAATCCAATACAGATAACAAACAAACACTTATTCATGTTTACCACCCACCAAACACTTATTCATGGTTACCACCCACAGGTTTGGTCTTTATTTTGCTCCTCTAACCAACTCATTAGAGGCGCAAAATAGTCAATAATGGCACTGGCATCCATCTGGCGTTGTCCCGTAACAGCTTGCATTGCATCAGGCCAGGGTTTACTGGCACCCAGCGCCAACATATCACCTAAACGCTTGCCTGCATCTTTATTGCCGTAAATAGAACATTCATGCAATGGCCCAGTATGACCGGCTGTTTCACACAATGATTTGTGGAACTGGAATTGCATAATATGTGCCAGAAAATAGCGGGTATAGGGTGTATTGCCTGGAATATGATATTTTGCACCAGGGTCGAAGTCTGCTTCACTACGCGCCACTGGCGGTTTAATACCTTGATAATATTCGCGAAGCTGCCACCAGGCCTGATTGTAATTCTCCGGGCTAATTTCACCTGAAAACACTTTCCAGCGCCATTGATCAACTAACTTCCCAAATGGTAAAAATGCTATTTTATCCAGTGCTAATTTCAGTTGTTGGTTAATGACCGCTTTTTCCGAGAGCTTATCATTATCAATCAACCCTATGGTTTTTAAATAAGCTGGAGTCATGGATAACACAACAGTATCGCCAATAGCCTCATGGAAACCATCATGGGCACCGCCTTTTAACAATGGTGTTAAATGTTTATACATTATGTAGTAGTAAATATGCCCCAATTCATGGTGAACAGTGGTTAGCTCTTCTTCAGTTGGCTCAATACATTGTTTGATGCGAGGGTCGTTGCCATTGCCCATATCCCAAGCGCTGGCATGGCAAACCACGTCACGGTCACGCGGTTTTTTCAGTAACGAATTTTTGTAGAAAGAATCTGGCAATGCAGGCAAACCCATCGAAGTAAAAAAACCTTCTGCCAAACGTGTAATACTTTCTGGATCATGCCCTTTATCTTCCAGACCCTTAGTGACATCAAGATTCAAAACGCCTGCATAGGGTTCGAGTAAATCATAAATTTCGCCCCATTGCTGAGCCCACATATTGCCAAATAAATGCGCTGGGAGCGGTTTGCCACGCTCGATTTTATCGCTGCCGTAATGATCGGTTAATTTGGAACCGACATAACAATGCAATTGATCATAAAGCGGTTTAACCTGTGACCAAAGCCGTTCGGTCTCTTGCTCAAAATCAGCCACCGGCATATCGTAGCCAGACTTCCACATAACCCCGGTATTGTCAAAGCCTTGTTCCTTAGCCCCCTGGTTCATCAAATCAGCAAACTCTTCATACATAGGGCGCATAGGTACTGAGATGGTACGCCAAGACTGCCACGCGTCTAATAACTCATCATAGTCGCGAGATTTTGCCATTACTTTCGATAAAACCTGTAAATCACGGCAGGTTTCTTCACCACTATCATTCGTTTTGCAGTGTTTACCAGAACCATACATACCTTCCATTTCCGTATTAAGCTCAGCCAAGCGATTGCGCTTTTCCGGGTCATTCGGCGCTGGCATACTGCTACCCAGTTTTATAAATTGCACCGAGCGAGCCACATCACCCGTTAAATCATCAAGATTATAACGCTTGGCTTCTTGATTAATTTTACTGTTAAACGCCAAAAATTTTTCTGAGGCTTTTGTTGCTAAATAGGCTGTATCAGGAGTAAGATACGTTGCCCTGACCCAGGCTGCCTTCTCGGCCTCTTTACTCAGTTCGATAATTTCAGCATTGACTCTATCGACAAACTCAGCGGCAGATTCTGTGTTTTGCTTTGTATTAGTTGCAGTTTGAATCGTTTCTGAACAGCTATTTAAAAAAAGGAATAGAAAAGAAAAAAGAATCGCTGTTATAAGTAATTTCATAATTTGCTCAAAGATAAGTTACACCGAAGCATATTACTGGTAATAACCTTATAGAACAACCCTTAACTATAATGAATACGTTATAATTATTTTGAGACCTTTGCAATAAAATTCTTTTACATTCATACTGCGTTATTTTCGTGTTCAAATGCTCATTTACCATCAATAAACTCCGCTTTTGCACGCGAAAATGCCTTGTCTGAGAGCAAAATCTTTTTTATTGCAAAGGTCTCATTTTATATAAATATCCCACAACGCCTTAGAATGACCACAACACAATACCAACAGCAACGCGCACATTTAATGCCTACTTATTCGCCACCAGATATTATTTTTACTCGGGGTGAAGGGGCTTATTTATTTGATGGCGATGGCAATCAGTATCTGGATTTTATTGCGGGCATTGCGGTTAGTTCCCTGGGGCACAGTCACCCTTATTTAATTAAGGCGTTAACTGAACAAGCTACTAAACTTTGGCACCTTTCCGGGTTGTTCCGCGTTCCTCAAGGCGAACAATTGGCAACGCGTTTGTGTGAGCTATCAGGTATGGACATTGCTTTTCTGGCTAATTCTGGTACAGAGGCTGTTGAATGCGGTTTAAAAATGATGCGTCGCTATCATTTTGATAATGGCAATGCACACAAATACCGAATTATTGGGACTCATGGCTCTTTTCACGGCAGAACTCATGCGGCAATTTGCGCGGCTGGCAACCCCGTTCATATCAAAGGTTTTACCCGTGGTGATGAAGGTTATGACCACGTTGCTTATAATAATATTGAAGCCATGCGAAATATCATCACTGAAGAAACAGCGGGGATTATTGTAGAACCTATTCAAGGCGAAGGCGGAATAGACGCAGCAACAGACGACTATTTACGAGCACTTCGCAAACTCTGTGATGACAATGACCTGGTACTAATGTTCGATGAAGTACAATGTGGCGTTGGTCGCAGCGGACAATTTTATGCCCATGAGCAATCTGGCGTCAAACCCGATATCATTGCCACAGCCAAGGGCATTGGCTCTGGCTTTCCACTTGGAGCTTGTTTAGGTGTTAAAAAGATAGCAAAATCAATGGTGGTTGGCACTCACGGCAGTACTTACGGCGGCAATCCGCTTGCAACGACAGTAGGCAATGCGGTACTGGATATTATTGACGATACCGCTTTTCTGAATCGGGTAAAACAAACTGGCGCACGATTAAAGGCGGGCCTGGAATCTCTACAGCAAAAATACCCCCAACTGATTAGTGAAGTTCGCGGGCGCGGTTTGATGTTAGGCGTAGTTTGTCAAAATATTGAAAATTTGCAAGTTCTGAATAAAGCACGCGAACAATATTTATTAATTGGTCGAGCTGGCGATAACACCGTGCGCATTATGCCTCCTCTTATTATTGACGACACTCATGTCAGTAATGCGATGTCTATACTTGATAGTGTTTTTGAGTCCTTTGCAAGCTGATGTAACTCCCATGGAACCCATTATGCAATGGATTGATGCACAACATGGCAATATGGTGGCAACCCTGATTGATTGGGCACAAACCAATTCAGGCAGTTTCAACCTTGAAGGTCTGGAGCAAATGCACAACAAAATTGCCACGGCGTTTGAACAACTGGATGTCAGTATTGACAGTATTAAACTACCTGAACTTGAAGTCGTCAACGACGATGGCACTATCTCGACGACTACTGTTGGGCGCGCGCTGCATATAAAAAAGTTAAACACTTTTGCTGATAAAGTAAAAGTCTTGCTTTGCGGGCATATGGACACAGTTTTTGCCGCAGACGATAGTTTTCAACAAGTAACACCAATTAATAAAAATTGTCTAAATGGCCCTGGTGTAGCCGATATGAAAGGGGGCATTATTGTCATGCTAACGGCGCTTTGTGCCATTGAACAAAGTCCATATAGCAATGCCATTAATTGGGAAGTGATTATCAACCCCGATGAAGAGATTGGTTCAATCGGCTCAAACACATTGTTACAACAAACTGCCAGGAGCCACCAGGTCGGCATGATTTATGAGCCATCCATGCCCGATGGCACTTTGGCAGGCGCGCGGAAAGGCAGTGGCAATTTTTCCGTGATTGTCAAAGGCAAATCGGCTCATGCCGGTAGAGAGCATCATTTAGGGCGCAACGCTATTGTCCACTTGACTAAAATCATTGAACAGTTAGACAGTTTAAATACTATAGGCTATGCAGGGTATGCAGACTGCAAACAAGCCGATTTTACCATTAACATAGGACGAATTGTTGGTGGTGGTGCAGTTAACACTGTCCCCGATTTAGCCATTTGTCACTTCAATATTCGTGTCAATAGCACCAATGCTCAACAACAAGCAGAACAATTGATTGAAGCCATTATTCAGCAATTCAACACGAGTGACTACCGCGTCACTTTGCGAGGGCAATTTACGCGTCTACCCAAGCCCATGAACGCCAGCCAACAACAATTATTCAACCTGTTAACACAGTGTGGTCAAGCATTAAATATTCCCATTAATACCATCGCAACAGGTGGCTGTTGCGATGGTAATAATCTATTAGCGGCAGGGTTGCCCAATATTGACACCTTAGGAGTAAGAGGAGGTAATATTCACAGTTGCGATGAATATATTCTGCTGGATAGTTTAACTGAACGCGCAAAACTTAGTGCTGCATTACTGATAAAACTCTCTCAATCTCAACTTCAGTTTTAAGATGTTAATCATTAGACGCTCACAAATAACTGATGTAGATTCAATGTTAATGCTTTCCAATAAAACAGGTGAAGGCATGACCACCATGCCTGATGACCGTGAAAGCTGGGAACAAAAATTAACACTCAGCGCTACCGACTTTGATAAAGACATTCATCAGCCCGTTAGTGAAATTTATTTTCTGGTATTGGAAGATGCTGAAAGTGGTAATATTGTAGGTAGTTGTGCACTTTATGTTGGCGTCGGCAATAAAGTTCCGTTTTACAACTACAAGATTTCTACAATATCTCAAGCCTCACAAAGCTTAAACATTACCCTGCATCACCCCATACTGTCTTTGGTTAATGATTTTAAAGGCTGTACCGAATTAGGATCATTATTTTTACTACCTGAATATCGCCGTGACGGTATTGGCAAATTTTTATCGCGCAGCAGATTTATGCTTGTGGCTGATTTTCCTGAACGGTTTGATTCGCAAATTTTTGCTGAACTGCGTGGCTATTTAGACGAAAACAATAAATCGCCATTTTGGGAACATTTCACCCATAAATTTTTTGGTATATCCTACAATCGAGCCAACTTGATTAACGCCATTGACGGCACACAATTCATTTCTGACTTGATGCCAAAATTTCCAGTATATCTGGACTTACTTCCACATGAAGCCCGAAATGTTATCGGCAAACCTAATGTCGATACGATTCCTGCAATGAAAATTTTGGAAAAAGAAGGCTTGGAATACAGAAAATATGTCGACATTTTTGATGGAGGTCCTTGCGTACAATGCGATGTTTCACAAGTAAAAACTGTTACCGCCAGCCATGACAGCATCGTCAAATCCATTGTTGCTGACAATACTTTAGAAGGCTTCGGGTATATCATTAGTAATGCATTATTACACAATTATCGAATGGTACTACAACCACTTAAAGTGGAAGATGGCCTGGTCGTTATCAATCAATCTACAGCTAAACATTTGCAGGTTAGTGTTGGCAGTAACATACGTTTTATCAGCTTTTAACCCAGATTATGCATTAGCAATCTATTACACACAATAATGACTTCAAGACCAGACGCTTGCTCGAAAAATAATACTCACCACAGGGTGACTATGCCTGCGTTTATTGTTCTTGCGCGAGTGCCTGTTTTTATTGCCATTTTTGTGTTCATTACGAAGTCTAATGCATAATCTGGGTTTAATTTTTTTGCTATGACTCATTACTTCAACCAACAATGGCATTCGGGCGAGGGCATTGTTTTGCAGTCGGAAAACCCTGCCAACAACAATATCATCTGGTCGGGAAACAGCGCAACTGAGCAACAAATTAATCAAGCCTTAACAGCCGCAAGAAAAGGCCAGTTACACTGGCAAATGATGTCTATTGAACAGCGCATTGAAATATTGAGAAATTATCAACAATTATTGCGCGATAATGCCGACGAGCTGGCCTTAACCATTTCACAAGAAACGGGCAAACCTCTTTGGGAGGCGAAAACCGAAGCTGCCAGCATGATTGGTAAAATTGATTTATCCATTAACGCCTATTACCAGCGTACTGGAGAAAATCAAATTGAAAATAACGAATTCACCGCAGCAATCAGGCACCGCGCTCACGGTGTTTTAGCGGTGTTTGGACCTTACAATTTCCCTGGTCATTTACCCAATGGTCATATAGTACCTGCATTATTAGCAGGCAATGCAATTGTATTTAAACCCAGTGAATTAACGCCCTGGGTTGCTGAAAAAATCATTAACTTACTAACACAATGCAACTTCCCCAGCGGTGTTATCACTTTATTACAAGGTTCAGTTGACACAGCTAAAACCATTGCCTCCCACCCGCAAATTGATGGTTTATTATTCACAGGAAGTTCAAAAACAGGCAAATTACTGCATCGACAATTTGCTGGCAATACAGGCAAACTCCTGGCTCTGGAAATGGGCGGCAACAACCCATTAATTGTACATGCAGTTGATAACTTCAGGGCTGCAATTTATAACATTATACAATCTGCCTTTATTACAGCAGGGCAGCGCTGTACTTGCGCCAGACGACTTATTGTCATAAATGGCAACCAAAGCCAGCAGTTGCTTAAACAGCTTGCTGATGTCACTAACAATATTGAAGTAGGTTCTGATGATAATTCATTTATGGGTTCGGTCATTAACAACCGCGCAGCCGAATCTCTGCTATTTGTTCAGCAGCAGCTTTTACAACAAGGAGCTACCGCCATTACAACCATGCGCCGCCTAAATGCTGACAAACCTTTTTTGACGCCTGGCATTATTGATGTCACCAACATAGTTGAGCGTGTCGATGAAGAATATTTTGGTCCATTGTTACAAGTTATTCGAGTCAATAACATGGAAGAAGCCATTGCAGAGGCCAACAATACCCGCTACGGGTTAGCCGCAGGTATGTTGACCGATGACGATGCCAGTTGGCAGCAATTTTTCCAACGCAGCCGCGCAGGCATTGTCAACCGCAACAGACCCCTAACCGGAGCCAGTGGCAGTGCGCCCTTTGGTGGCATTGGCGATAGCGGTAACCACAGACCCAGTGGCTGGTATGCGGCTGATTATTGCGCCTACCCTGTTGCCAGTTTAGAACAGAAACGCTTGATCTTACCCGAAAAACTAACCGCAGGTATTCACATTTAATGGTATTTGAAGTCAACTTTGATGGCATTGTTGGACCTAACCACAATTACGCTGGTTTATCTGATGGCAACATGGCCTCTAAAAAAAATTCCAAAGCTATTTCCAACCCTAAAAAAGCAGCACTGCAAGGTTTAGACAAAATGAAAGCTTTAGCGGATATGGGTATCAACCAGGGTATATTACCTCCTCACAGACGACCAAATATGGAATTTCTTCATTCCATTGGCTATACCGGTGACGATAAAAAAATGATAGCATCGCTGTGGAAAGACAACCCCTCGTTGGCGCTGGCTTGTTTCTCTGCATCTCCTATGTGGACGGCCAATGCTGCAACCGTGTCGCCGTGGCTTGATTGCAGGGATGGTTTAACACACTTTACTCCTGCCAATTTATCGGCAATGTTTCACCGCTCATTTGAAAGCCAATATACAGCGGAAGTATTGAAGACTATTTTTTCCAATCAGCAGTATTTTAAACACCACGACCCGCTACCAGCAGGATTATATTTTGGTGATGAAGGTGCAGCAAATCATACCCGCTTATCGGCAAATCACGCCAGTGCGGGTATTGAACTATTTGTTTATGGAGGTCAGTCTTTTGGCAATGCGCCCAGACCTACCAAATACCCTGCACGTCAATCACTAGAGGCATCACAAGCAATTGTCAGGTTGCATAACCTGTTACCTGAGCAATGTGTCTTTGCACAGCAAAATCCTGATGCCATCGACCGAGGAGTATTTCACAATGATGTTATTGCTGTGGGCAGCAATAATTTGTTGTTTTACCACCAGTTAGCATTTTTGAATAGCCGACAAGTTATTGATGAAATACAACGTAAAATGCAGCGCTTGCACCCTGATGCTCCCATGCATTTTGTCAAGGTATCAGAACAGGATATATCAATTGAGGAAGCCGTTAGCACTTATTTGTTTAATTCCCAATTAATTGATATATCACAGCCTGATGAAGACAACCATTTTATTATTATTGCACCTGGTGAATGTCGCGAAAATGAAAATGTCTACCATTATTTACAAACTTTGATTCAGTCTTCCAACAACCCTATAAATTCTGTACACTATTTCGATTTACGTCAAAGTATGCAAAACGGAGGCGGACCAGCTTGCCTGCGTTTAAGAGTAGTAATGAATGAGCAACAACGCCAGAGTGTTCAGGCCAATGTGTTTATGAACGATGAACGCTATCAACAATTAACCACTTGGGTTAATCGTCATTATCGCGATCAATTAACACTGGATGATTTACAAGATAGCAACATAATCGACGAATTCAATACCGCGCTTAGTGAACTATCTACCCTTTTGAATTTATGAACCGACACAGCCAGTAACAACTATGTCTAATCAATTTTTATCCTCGGTTGAAATCATGTTTGACCGCGCAGCCCATGTCTTAGGCTTAAGCGAAGACATGGCTTATAAAATAAAAGTTGCCAACTCCACTTATGCAGTGCGCTTTGGTGTACGCTTGCGAGGCAGTCTACATACTTTTATGGGTTACCGTTCAGTACATTCAGAACATAGAGAACCAGTAAAGGGAGGCATTCGTTTTGCTCCCGAAGTTGACCAGGAGGAAGTAGAAGCCCTGGCGGCATTAATGTCATACAAATGTGCATTGTTAGACATTCCTTTTGGCGGCTCTAAAGGTGGGCTTTGCATCGACCCTAACGACTGGAATGCAAACGAATTGGAAAAAATAACAAGACGCTTTACACAAGAACTCGCCAAACGTGATTTGATTCATCCATCTCAAAATGTTCCTGCCCCTGATATGGGTACAGGGGAGCGCGAAATGGCCTGGATAGCCGATGAATACCGACGTTTAAACCCAACCGATATGAACTCCTTTGGCTCAGTAACTGGTAAACCCATTACCAGTGGTGGTATTCAAGGTCGAGTAGAGGCAACTGGCAGAGGCGTACAATACGCTCTGCGTGAATTTTTTAGACACCCACAAGATGTGAAACGTGCCAACCTTTCAGGCACACTTAAAGGCAAACGCATTATGATTCAAGGTCTGGGGAATGTTGGTTACCACGCCAGTTTATTTCTTTCTACCGAAGACAAAGCCATTATTACTCATGTTTTAGAACGCGATGGCAGTATTGTTGACCCTACAGGCATTGATATTGCTAAACTACATGAACATATTGACCTGCATGGCAGCGTTCAAGGCTTTCCTAATTATGTCAATGAAAGCCTTGAACTATTAACCGATGACTGTGATATTCTTATTCCCGCTGCTATTGAGGGGGTAATTTCTAAAAACAATGCCAACAACATTAAGGCTCCGTTAATTATTGAAGCTGCAAATGGCCCCATTACTGCAGAAGCTGATTCTATCCTCTGTGATAAAGGAATAATTATTATTCCTGATTTATATGCCAACGGTGGCGGTGTTACCGTATCTTATTTTGAATGGGTGAAAAACCTTAACCATATTCGATTTGGTCGTATGCAACGCAGAGAACATGAGCGTTTTACTCTTGAATTGTTAGACAGTATTGAATTACTCACTGGCAAACAATTCAATAGGGAATTGAGAGATAAATTAATTCAAGGTCCTTCAGAAAAAAGCTTGGTCCTTTCGGGGTTGGATGACACCATGCGCACTGGCTATCAAGCCATTTCCGAGAAATGGAATTCCGACGCCAATATTCCCGATTTAAGAACCGCAGCCATGATGATAGCCATTGACCGTATAGCGCATGCCTACCTTTCTATTGGCATTTAACCCAGATTATGCATTAGACTTCGTAATGAACACAAAAATGGCAATAAAAACAGGCACTCGCGCAAGAACAATAAACGCAGGCATAGCCACCCTATGGTGAGTATTATTTTTCGAGCAAGCGCCTGTTTTGAAGTCACTATTGTGTGTAATAGATTTCTAATGCATAATTTGGGTTTAATCCATGACTCAAAGTAAAGCCGACTTGTTATTGCTCTGTGCAGGCATAGCATGGGGAATTGGGTTTATTGCTCAAGAAACCGCAATGGACGATATTGGTCCCATATTATTTGTGGGTATTCGCTTTATGATGGCATCGCTGGCATTACTGCCATTTGCTTATTTTGAGCATAAGAATAGACATAAAAACGGCAAAGTACAATGGCGCGATTTAAAACTGCATCGCTTTGTTATCGTAGGTGCTATCTTTTTTATGGGAATGCTGTTGCAACAAATCGGGCTTATTTATACCACAGTTACCAATGCAGGTTTTTTAACGGGACTGTATATTGTTTTTGTGCCTATCTTTATGCGTGTATTTTTTAAACAATTGCAACATAAAATTGTATTTCCTGCCGCTGCTATGGCACTGCTGGGTATTTTTCTGATTAACGGCGGCAAAATAGACAGTTTAAATGTTGGCGATGTGCTGATTATTATCTGTTCGCTGTTCTGGAGCGCACATGTTATTTACGTTGGCATTGTTACACGCAGTGTTCATGCCCCCTACACTATTGCTTTTATACAATTCACGGTAGTTGGTGTTCTCGGTTGTCTGTGTTTTCTATTGTTAAATCCGGTTTTTAGTTTTGAATACAAGGTAACACTATCCCAACTGCTTGGTGCTCTTCCCGAATTACTTTACACCGCATTAGTTGCAGGAGCCTTTGCATTTACACTACAAATTATTGGGCAACGCTACACTAAAGAAGCCAATGCAGCTATATTACTATCAACCGAAGCATTATTTGCCGCAATTTTTGCATCTATTTTATTAGGGGAGATACTCTCCACAATTGCGTATATCGGTTGTATTTTAATTTTTGGCGCCATGCTGGCCATTCAAGTGATTCCGCTTTACTTTCCTGGCAATAAGCATTCGAATATCAATGTCAGCTTGTAATAAATGCGTAGTATAGCTATGCCTAAAGATATGAGCAGAATTTTTTTGATAAACCAAGACCATTGCATAGGCAGGATTAATGCAATGGTCTTAAACCAGCTATTATCATATATAATTAACCAATGAGTAGAATTGCAGAGTGTTGTTGTGGCCAACTCTCAATTGAAGTAGCAGGCGAGCCAGAAATGCATGGTGTCTGCCACTGCAACAATTGCAAAAATTGGAGTAGATTCAGATGCGTCCAGTTGATACTGTTTGCCAAGTAACTTTTGTGTACGTGGAGTAATCTACAGCAACTAACAAACAAAAAGCTCTCAAAATATAATTTTTGAATTCATTAAATTTCTGGCATCAAACAGTTGTTTAAGTTGTAGCATGGTGTCGATATAAGTTTCGTCGCGGCTCAGAGATAAATAACTTTTCTTTTCAATGCCAATGCCGTGTTCTGCTGTTATCGAACCATTGCACGGCACCAGATTGTTATAAACAATGGTTTCAATAGCTTGTTCACAATTTTCTACTGACTCGTCAATTGAGACGATGATGTGAAGGTTAGAATCTCCCAAATGCCCAAAAATAACCCATTTAATATCGCCTAACAGTTGCTCCAGTTGTTGTTTAATAGTGTCAATATAACTTTCCATAGTATCAATAGGCAAGCTAATATCGAAATTGCAGAAAGGTCTTAACTGACTCATTAAATAGTCGATATTATCGCGAATGTTCCATAAATACTGTCGCTCTTTTTCAGACTGAGCAACCAATGCATCAACAATTAATTCATTTTCTATACAAGATTCCAAAGTTTTGATGAATTGTTGTTGATTGCTTTCATCATTAGTACCTGACTGTTCAATCAACACATAGAAAGGATAATTACTACTCAATGGGAATTTGGGTAATCGCGTATCAAAAGCTGCAACGAGAATGAACGATTGCCACATAACTTCAAACGCTGTCAAAGCAGCGTTAAACTCTGCGCCGCATACATTTAGCAACGTGGGCAAATGCTTAAAGTCATTCACTGCAACCAATGCACTTTGTTTGTGTGGCATAGGCGGGCGCAGCTGAATAACGGCTTTGGTGATAATACCCAGGCTGCCTTCAGCGCCGATAAATAGATGCTTTAAATCATAACCTGCATTATTTTTTAACATTTGGTTCATGCAGTTTAGCACTTTACCATCGGGTAGTACTACCTCAATACCCAGCACTTGATCTCTTGCAGCACCGTAGCGAATGACTTGATTGCCCCCTGCATTGGTGGATAATACACCACCTACAGTTGCGCTGCCCCGAGCCCCCAGGTCCAGAGTAAATTCTAAATTCTTTTGTTGCGCCTGTTGTTGTACTTGAGCCAGTATTGCTCCTGCCTCTACTACCATGGTACGGTTTTCAACATTGACTGTTTCTATTTGGTTCATTCGTTCCAGTGAAATAATTATATCGTTTTTATCAGCATTAGCGCCTCCAACTAATCCCGTTCTTCCACCATGTACTACCATTGATTGATTGTTTTGATAACAGAGTGCAACCACCTGGCTAAGTTCTTCTGTCGATTTAGGTCGCACTAATAATTGAGACGCACATTCATAGCCGTGCCAGCCTTCTCTTGCAGTTACATCTTCGCCTTGAACAATACCTTTGCTTCCAACTATAGCTTTAATTGCATCAATCATTGGGAGATTACACCTTCCAAAACAGTTGTTTCCACTTTAATATCTAACCATTGTTCAGCTGGCGTAATTAATGGGTTGCGATCGACAATAGTAAAATTTGCTTTTTTACCTTTTTCAATAGAGCCAATCTCCTCTTCTAAGCCCAAAACCCATGCGGCATGAGTAGTGATAGTGGATAATGCCTGTTTTGCTGTCAGTTTTTCGTTATTTCCAACTACTGTTTGTTGATAGGTTGTACGCAACATATGCCTGGCCGCGGCTGCTAGCGGCGCAGGTGGTGCCAGAGGAGCGTCTGAATGCAGAGCCGATGGCACTCTGGCGTTTAACGTAGAGGCCAAAGGCGTTATATAATTGGCTTTATCGCCAATGGTTTTTTTATAGTCTTCACCCAAAAAGTAAACGTAATGACTAGCAGCCGAAATACCCACATTCAAATGGCTGGCTAGTTGAATATGCTCTGGCAATACCAGTCCTGCATGTTCAATAACCGTTCTTGGCAACCTGGTCTTACGGCTGTTTGCTGTTAACGATTTAATGACATTTAAGGTTGCCGATTGCGCTAAATCGCCATTGGAGTGAATATGTAGAGACAGTCCCGCATCCCAATAAGGCTGCAAGGTTTGCTCTAAATTGTCAGGTTGGGTTACCCAAAGCCCTTGGGCTTGCCCATAGGTATCTTCAAAGCGCATGGTTTGTGAATAATAAGCCGCATCTGTAAAAAATTTCACTTTAGGTAAAACGGGTAACTGTGTTTTTTTGCTTTGAGCAACCATAGTCTGGATTGTCTCAATGGTTTTATCTTTAAACTCGGCCTTAAAGGCTCGGTATTCGGGCACTAGATACAGTTGTACTTTGGGCGGTTTATTTAGGTACAATGCTTTGTGATACTGGTCTTCAAGTACACGCCCAAATATGCCGTAAGCCATTTCAACTCCTGTGGTGACGCCATTGGTTTTCAGCAATTGCATCAGCCCGTTGTAACCGTAATTAATTGAGGCGGGGTCGAGAATATAGGGAGCAATTTTAGGTAATAGCCAGGCCGATGCATCTTCATAAATACGTCCTGTCAATGTGCCGCGATTTTCACCCGACTCAAATAATTCAAAACCGTGGTATTGTTCAGCCAGCTCTGGTGTTGCGCCTATAGTTTGAATGGCATGGCTATTAAAATAAAAATCATGGGCAGAGTAGTGCCATAGCAGCAAATCGCCATCGGTTGCTATTTTATCTAAATCAATTCGGGTTAAGTCGCCGTGTACCAAGTGGTGGTAGCCGTAAATAATTAAAGGTTTATCACTTTGTTCAGATTGCTTATGTTGCTGCCATAACTCCTTCACTCTGGTCAAAAAAGCTTGTTTACTTGTCAATCCTTTAACGCTACCAGTAAGCGATTGCATATCCCAGGGAGGAACCATCGGCTTTGAGTATAACATAGCACCTAAAAATAGATGGATATGTGGGTCTATTAAACCTGGCAGTATTACCTTATCTTTAAATTGCTGATTAATCGTTGCGTTGGGATATATGGATTTTAATTGAGTAAAAGAACCAACCGAGTGCACTTTCCCATTAACTACCATTACTGACTCGGCTTCGGGTTTTTCATCATCCATCGTCACCACAGTGGCACGGTATAAAGTGCCTTTAACATTATCTGTAATATTCGGCGATTGCTGCGTTTTACAGCTTATTAAAAACGCCAATGCAAATATAAATACAAGAGGGTTAAACACGAACCAAACTCAAAAGAGGTTCAAATGAATACAATGCGGGTCTTCGTCCAGAAGGCTCTTCAATTGTCATTAATAAGTTGTTGTCCAAAAGCACTCGAGTGAATCTGGCGGCGGTTGGCGTTGGAATCCCACTATCATTTGTGAAACGATTGTTCCGAAACACTGGATTTGTAAATATAAAGTCAAGCGCCGTTACACTCCATTTCGACGCCAACAATTCAGAAAATCTATGTTTCATATTTTCATAGAGATTCCCGATATTTTCAGCGATTCCAAGATTTCTTATGGCCTGTTGGTGTACTGCTGTCAGAAAAAAGCTGCACCAACTTTCCCAATCACCTTTTTCTGACACACGGCGCATGGTGTCAATATATTCGTCTTTGTTATCTTCAAAGTAACTACTGACATAAAAGTGAGGAACTGAAATAGTACCCAGAGACCACATCATTAATGTAATTAACATTCTTCCTATTCGGCCATTACCGTCTTCAAATGGGTGCAGTGCTTCAAACTCGATGTGAGTGAGTGCAATTCGAATTAAATTCGGATGCTCTTCACTGTTAATATACTCAAATAATTGTTCTAAATGGCTTTCAAGATGAATAGGAGCAATGGGTACAAACAAAATTTTTTTCTTGTCTGCCAGATAATTCTGTTCGATTTTTAATTTGCCAGGTGATTTGTTTGCCCCGCGACCAAAGCTCAAGAGCTGCTGGTGCATTGCTTTCACTAACGATATTGAAATCTCCTGCTTATCTTCTATAGCACCCTGGGCACTTTTTAAGGCACGTTGATACAGAATTGTCTCAATAATCTCTGACCTGACACCGACCTGTCCTTTGTCATCCCCTATCTGATCCGCTTCATACTTAAGGATTTCATCCATAGTACTTATCGTTCCTTCCATTCTCGAAGAAATAACTGCTTCTTGATTTCGCATGGGTGCAAGTAGTATTTCGCTATTATGCATACTTTTGAGCATTTGGTCATACCGAGCAATAGCATCCGTAGCTGCCAGCAACTCTGACATAAATTTCTGATAATTGAGAGTACCGGGAGGGAACTTCTCGTAGTGGTACTCAATTGCCTCGCTGAGGTCTGGGTTTATCATTAAACTTTTAGACGTTAATATTATGAAAAATATTAACATCAAATGTCTTAGATGTAAACTTATTTAGCACAAAACAGCTTGTATCTCATATATTGAAAAAAATGATACACAAAGTTAATTGATGTAAATACATTCACATCAATTAACTTTGTGTATCACTTATAAATAAATATGATAGACAAATTTCTTGCTTATCGTCCTCAAAGTATGGACAATCTTAGTGTTATACCAATCACAATGAATATTTAACCCAAATTATGTATTAGAAATCTATTACACACAATAATGACTTCAAAAACAGGCGCTTGCTCGAAAAATAATACTCACCATAGGGTGGCTATGCCTGCGTTTATTGTTCTTGCGCGAGCACCTGTTTTCATTGCCATTTTTGTGTTCATTCCGAAGTCTAATGCATAATCTGGGTTTAATTATGGGCAAACCGCTTGAAGGCTTATTAGTTGTCTCTTTGGAACAAGCTCTCGCCGCTCCCTACTGCTCCTGTCGGTTAGCTGACGCTGGTGCAAGGGTAATTAAAATTGAGCGCAATTGTGGCGACTTTGCTCGCAATTATGACAATGTAGTACAAGGCGAAGCTTCGTATTTTGTGTGGGCAAATCGCGGTAAACAATCGCTTCAATTGGATATTAAAAACTCGGACGACTTAGCGTTGTTGCACCGCATTTTAGCTAAATCCGATGTATTCATTCAAAACCTTGCCCCTGGTGCAACACAGCGTATAGGGCTGGGTTCAGAGCGGCTTCGCGAAAAATACCCGAGATTAATCACTTGCGATATAAGCGGGTATGGTGAAGGCGAAGCCTACAAAAATATGAAAGCCTATGATTTATTAATACAGGCTGAAAGCGGTTTGCTATCAATAAGTGGTTCAGCAGAAGGATATGGTCGAATTGGCGTATCCATTTGCGATATAGGTGCAGGCATGAACGCGGTTATTGGTATTCAACAAGCTTTAATTAAGCGTTCAATAACAGGGCGAGGAAGCGGTATTCAAGTCTCGTTATTTGATGGGGCTGTCGACTGGATGAATGTCCCCTTGCTTCACTATGACTACGGTGGAAACGCTCCTGAACGTGTAGGTCTTAAACACCCATCCATTGCACCTTACGGAGGGTTTACTACTGCCGATGATGTGACTATTGTGATTGCCATTCAAAATGAACGTGAGTGGGTTGCTTTCTGCAATCAGGTACTACAGCAACCCAATATGACGATAGACGAGCACTTTAATAGCAACAACCAACGTGTTGCCAACCGCAAATTACTGGATGCTACCATAGGCGAACATTTTAGTCGATATTCAGGCATTGAAATGAAGCGGCAATTACTAAACGCCAATATTGCCTTTGGCGCACTTAATTCTGTTGCTGACGTATCTAATCATCCTCAGTTAAGGCGTTGGAATGTGAAGTTGCCATCTGGCGATACGGTACAAATTCCTGCACCACCCGTACAAATGGAAGACGATACTCTCAATTTCGAACCTATTCCCGCCCTCGGTCAACACAATGATTTAATTCGTGATGAATTTAGTTAAACCCAGATTATGCATTAGAAACCAGCTACATTTCTTTTATTGCAAAGGTCTCCTGCTATGTTTTCGCTTATTTTTCTTGCGTGAGCTACTGTTTTATTGCCATTTTTGTCTTCGCTACAATTTCTAATGCATAATCTGGGTTAAATGGAACTATTATTAATTGTCTTTGCTTTTTTTACCTCCACATTTACTGCTATAACCGGTTCTGGTGGCGGCTTATTATTAATTGCGCTCATGCCCGGATTAGTTCCTGCTTCCGCAATCGTTCCTATTCATGCTTTAGTGCAACTCGCCAGCAATGCCAGCCGTTGTGCATTTTCGTTACGCAATATCCGTATGGAATATGTTTGGGGCTTCCTGCTGGGTTCCACTATTGGTGCAGTTATGGGGCAACAATTTATTCAACTGCTGAATCTTAATTACATTACTCTGATTATTGCCGGATTTATTTTGCTTAATGTTTGGGCTCCTGCTCTTTTTAATTTTCTAAACAGAGTTAAACATGAATTTTTTGTATTGGGGTTGTTTCAAACCAGTTTTGGTTGCATTGGTGCAACTACTGGTCCTATGACCATCCCCAGCCTGAACCGATTAAAAATACAGCGTGATTCCATCGTGGTAACTGCTGCGGCTCAAATGGCTATTACTCACCTGTTTAAAGTGATTGTGTTTGGATTAGTCGGTTTTAATATTATGCTTTGGTGGAAATTGGTGGCAGCAATGATTATTGCTGCAACTCTTGGTTCATGGGCTGGAACACTGTTGCGCACTAAAGTTAACGAGAATATTTTTCACATCCTGTTAAAATACAGTCTGACACTTTTGGCAGTACGGATGATTTATATCACTGATATCAGCACGCTACTGTAATGTGCTAGAATAGGTATCAAATGACGTTTTACATATTCCATTAACTACTACGTTTATGCCTCAACAAACTGACGAGCGTTTTCAACAATTAGAAAACTTCGTTAATTTTTATTGTGATGCACTGCATCATACTAAGGCAGAATTAAGCCCGCGTACAGGTGATGCCAGTAGCCGTCGCTATTTTGACGTAGTCCCTTTTCAACAATACCTCGCTGTCGATAGCCCCAGTGGAAATTGTACAACTGAATTTATTCGTACCGCATCTTTATTTAAGCGTTTAAACGTCGCAGCACCTGCTGTTCATTGCGCCGATGTGCAAAATGGGTATATGTTGATAGATAACATTCAACCCAGCGTTTTATTTTATGAAGCCATCCATGAAAATGTGAATCAAACCGAATGGCTATTATCTGGTGCTATGGATTTACTCCACAAGATACAGCAGTGCAAAACCAAACCCGATTGGGTGCATGATTACGATGAAATTTTAATACGCCGTGAATTAAACCTTTTCTCCGATTGGTTTATTGGTAAACTATTACAACTACCCATTAACAGGCACCTAAGAACCCAGTTTGACATTGCATTTGATGGATTGATTGATAATTTTAAACAACAGCCACAAGTACTGGTTCATCGAGATTATCATTGCCGTAATTTGCTGGTCTCTGAAACCGACAACTCATTGACCATCATTGATTTTCAAGATGCTGTTTGGGGACCTGTTACTTATGATCTGGTATCGCTTCTGCGCGACTGCTATATTCTATATCCAAATGCATTAGTCAATCAATGTCTGACTGAATTCAATACAACCTGCCATCCCCACTGGCAGCAATGGTTCGACCTGACAGGATTACAACGCAACTTAAAAGTATTAGGCATATTTGCAAGGCTATCCATTCGCGATAACAAGCATCAATATCTAGGTTATTTACGCCATGTATTAGATATGGCTCTTAATGTTACCCGTCAATATGAAATGTTGACCTCGCTTGACGACTACTTAACCAACCAGGTCTTGCCTATTGCGCAAAATCAAACCTGGTATCACCAAAGAGCCAATCCTTTTCCGTTGTTAGATCTATCTCAATGAAGGTATTTTTACTGGCAGCAGGACTTGGAACAAGACTTCGCCCATTAACTGACACTTTACCCAAACCATTGATAGAAGTGGCAGGAAAACCTTTAATTGTTCACAGTATTGAAAAATTCAGAAACGTTGGCTTCAGGCAATTTGTCATTAATTGCCATTGGCATGCTGACAAACTGCAAAACGCTCTGGGCGACGGTTCCAAATTAGGCATTGAAATTCAATGGTCTTTTGAAGCAAAATTGCTCAACACAGCGGGAGGCATTATCAAAGCTGCTGACTTATTGGGTGAGCAACCCTTTGTATTACACAATAGTGACATTTGGCTGGATTACGATTATCAAAACTTATGGCAATACCAAAATTGCCATCACCATCACTTAATTTTAGTACCTAACCCAACGCACAACTCCAATGGCGATTTTAGTCTGACTCACGGCCAACAACTACAACGTCCCAACAAAAACTCTTACACGTACAGTGGATTATCCATTTTAACGCTAAAGTCTATTTTAAATTATCCATCCAAATGCAAAGCTTTCTCTCTTGGTGACGTTTGGCACCACGCCATTGCCAACAATCAGAACATCACTGGAGAAGTTTACTCAGGCACCTGGTTTGATATAGGAACTGTGGAGCGTTTGCAAAAACTGGAACAATACATTGTTAATCTAAAATAAAAGGAGTAGAATTCATTTTACTGCAACCACTCACATAGGTATGTTTAGCCCCATGAAAAATACATTTACAGCACTATTTTTAATTGTTCTAGTTACTAACGCTTATTCACATGAACATTCTGGTTCTGAAAACTCTCAAGAGCCTGGTATTAAGCACGCTATCAATTTAGCTGCTAATGGCAAGCACAGAAGCGCTAAAAATATTGCGCGCAACCAATACCGCCACCCTGCGCAAACGCTTTATTTCTTTGGATTGGAAAAAAATATGACAGTATTGGAAATTTCTCCTGGTGGTTTGTGGTATACCGAGGTGTTAGCCCCTGTGTTGAAAAATGAAGGCAAGTTGATTGTTGCAGGGTATGATGTTCAGGTGCCTGACCAACCTAAATTCCGCTATCGCCAGCAAAAGGCGATGGAACAACGCTTTCGTGATGAAGCTGATGTATTTGGTGAGGTTGAAATTGTAAAATTTTCGCCACCTGACTCGGTGCAACTGGGTGCTAATAACTCTGTCGACATGGTGGTTACTTTCCGCAACTTTCACGGCTGGATTCGCGATGAATTAGCGGCAGATAACGTAAAAGCTTTTTACAATGTATTAAAGCCTGGTGGTATTTTAGGTGTCGTTCAGCACCGCATTGATAAACGCACAACCAGAGAAGACGGCGGTATTAACGGCTATGTTACAGAAGCTGAAATAGTGGCTCTTGCAGAAGCTGCCGGTTTTAAACTGGATGCGAAATCAGAAATTAACGCAAACCCCAAAGATACCAAAGATTATGCCAACGGCGTTTGGACGTTGCCACCCATTTTAACTTTAGGTGAAGTGGATCAAGCCAAATACCTGGCTATTGGTGAAAGTGACCGCATGACTTTGCGTTTTGTAAAACCTTAAAGCCCTACATACAGAACAAGCATATAAGAGATGCCCTCTAGCCCAATGGCGCGAAAGTGCGCGCGTGAGCTATGCCTGCAAAGTTTGTATCAATGGCAAATTTCTGGAAATTCCATTTCTCAGATTACAAAGGAAATGTTGGTTGATGTCAATGCAGATAAAATTGACGATATTTACTTTAAAGAAGCATTAGAAGGTATCAGCCAGCAAACGACGCAGCTGGATGAGCATTTTTTACCTTTTATTGATATTCCGTACGAACAATTAGACCCCATATCTCTGGCTATTTTACGTATTGGCAGTTTTGAAATGAGTCAAAGAATTGATATTCCATACAAAGTGGTTATTAATGAAGGCGTTAATTTAGCCAAGAAATTTGGTCCAACGGATAGTAAAAAATTTGTTAACGGCGTTTTGGATAAACTGGCAAAAGAACACCGTACAATAGAATTAAATAGCGAAAATAGAACGTAACAGCAACATTTAATAATGAATGAGTTTGAACTTATTCAGCGCTATTTCGCACCTTGCCAAGGCTCCAGCGAGTTGAATGCAACACAAATTGGCGATGATGCCGCAGTACTGAATATTCCTGACTGTCATCAGCTTGTAACAGCAACAGACACATTGTTAGTAAATACTCATTTTCCAGAAAAAGCCAGTGCTGAAAAGATTGCTTATCGAGCCTTATTGAGCAATATTAGTGATATAATTGCTATGGGAGCTACACCCAAATGGTATCAGCTTGCCTTGACAATACCGAACATAGATAGCGCATGGCTACATGATTTTAGCCAGGGGTTGCAGGACATAGGCAAAGAATACAACTTGTCGCTAATTGGAGGCGATACTACTCAGGGGTCATTAGCCATTAGTATTCAGATGTTAGGCACTATTGCTCAAGGCAAGTCATTACTTCGTTCCAACGCGCAAGTGAAAGACGAAGTCTGGGTGACACAAACACTGGGTGAGCCCGCTTTTGCAGTGGCAAACAAATTGTGGAATAAGCTCAAATTGACTCCTTTTGAGAAGCAGTGCCTTGAACAATACTACCGACCTGAAATACCCACCACCTTTGTCAACAATGCTGCGAAGTATATCCACTCAGCTATTGATATTTCCGATGGTTTGGTAGCTGATTTAGGGCACATTTGTCAACAAAGCCAATGCAGTGCTACTATTCATATTGAAAAACTGCCTGTAGCTCCATTGGTTCCTGTTGCACTGGCATTGTATGGCGGTGATGATTATCAAATATGTTTTACCGCCCTGCCTCAGCACCATGATGTATTGCTATCAATAGCAAAAGCTACCAAAATTAAATTAAGCCAGATTGGACATATTACGAATCACTCAAAAGCATCTGTTAACCTGTTTAATCAGGGAGTGAGTATTCCTGTCAATCAATCAACAGGGTATAAACATTTCAATGGCTGAGCAACCTGATATTACACATTTAAAAAACCCCTGGCATTGTATTGCTTTGGGTTTTGGCTCTGGCCTGGCGCCCAGAATGCCTGGTACTATAGGAACGCTTTGTTGTATGTTGTCGATATATGGAATAGCGCAAGTGACAGGCGCTACCCAGCTAAGTACAAGCACTTATCTAGCTGGTTTGCTGGTAATGGTGCTCATTGGCGTGTTAAGCATTAACCAATATGCAAAGATTATCGGTGACGATGACAATAGCCATATCGTTATTGACGAATTTGCGGGCTATTGGGTAACACTGTATGGCATAAGCCTTAACTGGCAGTGGATGCTGGCAGCTTTTATCCTGTTTCGGTTTTTTGATATTGTAAAACCGTTCCCTATTAACTGGTGTGACTCACATATCAAAGGCAGCTGGGGTATTATGCTGGATGACCTAATCGCCGGGTTTTACAGCTTAATCATCGTTACTATTTTACATAGTAATTTATAAACTGCTCACGAAGCGGTTTTTTGTCGATTTTACCTGTAGCTGTTAATGGCATCTCGTTGATGAAAACAACATCATCAGGTACTTGCCATTTCGCATAAGACTGACCAATTAAATCCAGAATGCTTTCTTTACTTGGCTCTTTACCCTCATGTCTGACAGCAATTAATAGAGGGCGTTCTTCCCATTTAACATGTTTTGCACCTATGCAAGCTGCTATTTGTAATTCTGGATGACCCATAGCGCAGTTTTCAATATCTACTGATGAAATCCATTCACCTCCCGATTTAATCACATCTTTGGCGCGGTCAGTAATTTGCATAATACCATGTTCATCAATGGTTGCCACATCGCCAGTGTCAAACCAGCCGTCATCATCAGTGGCACTTTCTTCGGCAAGATAATAACGCTCAACCACCCAAGGCCCTTTAATCATTAAACGCCCAAATGCCACACCATTATGCGGCAGTGTATTACCCTCTTCATCGACAATTTTAATATCGGCTCCAAAGCAAGGCCTACCCTGCTTGCAGCGAATATCCATGCGCTCTTCGTCCGACAATTTATCCATAAAAGGTAAGGGGCGATTCAATGTCCCAAGTGGACTGGTCTCAGTCATACCCCAGGCGTGAATAACATCGACACCATAATCCTGATCAAACCGCTCTATCATGGAACGCGGCACAGCGGAACCACCAATAAAGGTTTCACGCAAATCGGGTATTTGTAGATTATTAGTATCCAGGTAATCCAGCAGCCCTGTCCAGACAGTAGGTACGGCGCCCGATAAAGTGCATCTTTCGTCGGTCATTAATTTGTAAACGCTGGCACCATCCATAAAAGGCCCTGACATCACTAATTTTGCCCCAACCATTGGAGCACTGAATGACATACCCCAACTATTGGCATGAAACATCGGGACAATCATTAACAGTGAATCTCGTGATGTCATATTAAATAATTCAGCACCTGCTGTTGCATAGGCATGAATAATGTTAGAGCGGTGCGAATACAAAACTCCTTTGGGATTGCCTGTAGTACCTGAGGTATAACAAAGAGATGAAGCTGTATTTTCATCAAACTCTTCCCAATCATATTCATCAGATTCACCTTTGATTAACGTCTCGTAACAATATACAGGAACGGTCAGAGCACTGCAGTCAGGCATATGTGCTTCATCCGTCAGCACAATAACTCCCTCCAAAGTTGGCAGTTTACTGATAACCGCTGCAATAATGGGTACAAATGTTATATCAATAATAATAAACTTATTAGCCGCATGATTGACAATATACTCAATTTGATTAGCAAAGAGCCTTGGGTTTAAAGTATGGCAAATAGCCCCAATACCACCAATGGCATACCAGCATTCCAGGTGCCTCCAGGTATTCCAGGCCATGGTACTGACCCTGTCACCAGGACTCACGCCAAGCTTTTTTAACGCATGAGCCAATTGTTGGGTTTGCCCATAAATTTCTGTGTAGGTTATTCGGTGAACGCCACCTTCAACGGAGTTGGTCACTACCTCAACACTACCATACCAGCGCGATGCGTGTTGGAGAATATTAATTAAATTAAGCTGACTGGATTGCATATTGCCTGAAATCATCTATTGTCTCTGATAAATTGTGAATAAGGTTTTTTGGAAGTCTGTATGTCGTTTTTATAATCATTGGGGGACATTGCCAATCTATAATTATCATTATTTTTATCAATTAGTAAACCCTCTAATTACAATTTATTAATGAAACAGAAAATCAATGGTTTAAAACGGATGCTTAACCCTAAACATATAGCTGTAATTGGCGGCTCTGAAGCCGAAGTCGTTACCAGACAATTACAGACGTTTAACTCTGAGGTTTCAATTCATTGCGTTAATTCCAGGCGAAAGCATATTAATGGTATTATTTGCCTCGACAGTGTGAATGACTTAAGCATCGTCCCCGATGCCGCCTTTGTCGCCATTCCAAACCAGGCAACTCTGGGTGTGGTAAAACAGTTAAGCCAAATGGGTACGGGCGGAATTATTTGCTATAGCTCAGGGTTTGCTGAACTTAACGAAGCAGGAAAAGATTTGCAAAAACAACTGGTTGAAGCCGTTGGTGATACTGCCATTGTCGGTCCAAACTGTTACGGTTTAATTAATTATCTTGATGCCATTGCACTATGGCCCGACAATTTTGGTGGGCAACAACAGCAATCCGGTTGTGCGCTAATTACCCAAAGTGGTAACCTGGCCATTAGTTTAAGCTTTCAACGTCACGGCTTGCCATTGAGCCATTTAATTACGCTTGGCAATCAAGCCGATGTCGATATTACCATGGTCATTCATGCATTGCTTGAAGACAGTCGTGTTAAAAGCATTGGTATATACCTTGAAAGTATTTTGGATATTTCCGCTTTTTGCGATGCAGCCAATCGCGCTAAACAGCATAATGTCCCTATTGTAGTCATTAAATCAGGAGCATCGTCTTCAGGGGCTAAATTAGCACAATCACATACCAGTGCCATGATTGCTGAAGACTATTTGTACGATTGCCTGTTTCAACAATCAGGTATTGCCCGCGCTAAGCATTTAGATCAATTTTTAGAAACCTTAAAACTGGTTACTTGCTATGGCATTTCTGACGACAACCGTTTTATTTCCATGAGTTGTTCTGGAGGGGAAGCTGCTCTGGTGGCGGACTATACAGACAACACAGCGTTAAAATTACCGCACTTTAGTGACAACGCTGAAACAAAACTACATTCAATATTGGGTGACAGGGTACATATTTCAAATCCCCTGGATTACCACACTTATATCTGGGGCAATTATGATGCACTCTATCAATGCTTTAAAGCTGTAGCTACGGACAATTTCAAATGGGTTGCCATTGTATTAGATTACCCAACCACCGCAACAGCGAATTTGCAAGACTGGAAAATCTGTGAAGATGCCTTTATTGACGCGCTCAAACATTCAGACAGCTGTGGTATTGTGGTTTCAACCCTGTCAGAGAATATGCCTTCAAATATCATGCAGCGGCTTATTGAAAATAATATTGTTCCCATGCAAGGTTTGGGCGAGTGCATTACCGCCATTGAACAAGCCGTATTTATCGCCCAGTCTTACGCCAATCCGCCTTTTAACTGCCTTCCCTCAAATCAAACGATAAGCGCAACTTCTTACCTAACAGAAGACCAAAGTAAGCAGTTATTAAGTCAATATGGATTAATATGCCCTAAAGGCCAATTGATCAGTGCCAATCAGCTTCCCAATGATATTCACTACCCCGTTGTAGTAAAAGCAGTAGGTGAAAACTTATTGCATAAAACCGAGATGAATGCAGTGCATCTTAATATCAGCAACAAAGCACAATTAGAACAGTCCATAGGCAGTATGGGGCATTTAAGCCAGCAGTTTTTAGTCGAGGCTATGCAACCCAAACCTATTGCTGAAATGGTAGTTAACATTAAGCAGCAATCTCATTTTGGCTGGTCATTAACCATTGGCATGGGAGGCGTGGATATTGAAATTATCAAAGATATCAGTATTCTACTATTACCTGTTACTAATGAACAAATTCAGTCCAGCATTAAAAAACTTGTTCGCTTTCCCCTGCTTAATGGCTATCGCAATCAGCCTGCTGTGGATTTGGATATGCTGACCGAGTGTATCGAACAACTATGCCATTGTGCACTGGATGAAACCAACGCTATTTCCGAAATTGAGATTAATCCGTTAATGGTATATTCTAACTCAACCTGTATAGTGGATGCCCTGATTCAAGTCCACAATTAAACCCGGATTGAAACCTTTGCAATAAAATTTTTTTACACTCACACTACATTGACTTTTAATAAATCGACTAAATTAACCAATGTCTGCTATGACATTCGAGGTCCCGTGCTAACCGAAGTATCTCGAATGGAAGAAGAAGGTCAACGCATTTTAAAATTAAACATTGGCAACCCTGCGCCATTTGGGTTTGATGCACCTGATGAAATTCTACAAGATGTTATTCACATGCTTCCCGAGTCACAAGGATACTGCGACTCAAAAGGCGTTTATTCGGCACGTAAAGCCGTTATGCAGCATTACCAACAGCGCGGTGTATTAACAGCGAATATTGATGATATTTACCTTGGCAATGGTGTTAGTGAACTTATTAGCCTGACCATTCAAGCTCTGCTTAACAATGATGATGAAGTATTGATTCCCGCCCCCGATTACCCGCTTTGGACAGCGGCAGTAGCTTTAAGCGGTGCTTCTCCTGTGCACTATATATGCGATGAAAACGCCGATTGGTTCCCTGACCTTGCCGATATTCGCTCCAAAATTACCAACAAGACACGCGCCATTGTTATTATTAACCCTAATAATCCTACGGGTGCAGTGTATCCTAAAGCGCTTTTGGAAGAATTGGTTGCTATTGCCGAAACACATCAATTGGTAGTATTTGCCGATGAAATTTACGATAAAATTGTGTATGAAGACGCTATTCATTACCCTTTATCTACGCTGGTTCACAATACATTGTGTGCAACTTTTAACGGCTTGTCTAAAGCTTATCGACTAGCAGGTTTTCGCAGTGGGTGGCTGTTGTTAAGCGGCGCGAAACAGGCCGCAAAAGATTATATTCAAGGGTTGGATATTTTAGTATCTATGCGTCTGTGCGCCAATGTTCCTGCACAATATGCCATTCAGACCTGTTTGGGAGGATACCAAAGTATTAACGATTTGGTACTGCCTGGCGGAAGGTTAAAAGAACAACGCGATTTAGCTTACGAACTATTAACTGCCATACCAGGAGTAAGTTGTGTAAAGCCTAAAGGAGCAATTTATCTGTTTCCCAAATTGGATAAAAAGAAATATCCGGTTAAAGACGATGAACAACTTGTATTGAATTTATTATTGCAAGAAAAGTTATTATTGGTGCAAGGTACAGGCTTTAACTGCCCAACAACTGACCATCTGAGAATTGTCTTTTTGCCTGGAAAAGAAGAATTGCACCAAGCCATTGAATGCCTGGCGCGGTTTCTTGAACGAATGTTTTAGCATTTTTCCCGTTAATCAAGCAATAGTACCCAGGGCAATATCCATTGTTTCAACCATTTGGTCAACATTATCGGTAGAACAAATAAAGGCAGGGCTAAATACCAGGGTATTATTGAATTTCTCAAAACTGCGATTGGTTCGACCTACTAATAATCCGCGATTAAAACACTCACCAAATACACTAACCACTTTTGCCTCTGGCACAGGTTCTTTGGTGTCGTGATCAAGAACCAATTCCAGGCCCGCCAGCAGACCCTTACCTCGAACTTCACCAATACAAGGGTGCTTGTCTTGCAATTCATACAGTTTTTCAAATAAATAATTACCGACATGATTCACATTATCTAACAGGTTTTCCTCGTTAATCACTTTCAAATTTTCAATGGCGGCTACAGGGCCTGAGGTACAACCACCAAAAGTGCTAACATCGCGAAAATAGCTCATTGGGTCATCGGCATTTGCTTTAAACATATTAAACAATGCTTCGCTGGTCGCTGTCACCGAAATGGCAGCGTAACCGCTGGCAACACCTTTTGCCATCGTGACAATATCCGGTGTTATACCAAAATGCTGGTGTCCAAACCATTTGCCGGTTCTGCCTAAACCGCATACCACCTCGTCAATATGAAGTAGTACATCGTATTTTTTGCAAATTTCCGCAATAACAGGAAAATACTCCGCAGGGGGCACAATCACGCCACCGCCAGCAGTGATAGGCTCAAGCACCACAGCACCAACGGTATCTGCGCCTTCTCTGACAATAATATCTTCCAGGGAATGAGCGCATTCAATATTGCATTGCCCATAAGTTTTACCGAATGGACAGCGATAGCAACAACAGTGAGGCATTTCGACAAAACCTTCAACAAAAGGACCGTATTGATTTTTACGTTGAAATTGCCCTGTTGAACTCAAGGTGGCTATGGTTGTACCGTGGTAGTCCCGGTCGCGATAAATAATTTTATGTTTCTTGCCCCCGCTAATAAAATGTGCTCTTTGGCGCACTAATTTATAAGCTTTTTCATTGGCTTCCGAGCCTGAATTGGAATAGTACACGCGGCTTAATCCAGGCAATAATTCAATTAATTGTTGTGCAAAAACAGCACCTGGCTCACTGCCAATGGTACCTGCATAGTAAGGCATTTTAACCAACTGGTCGTAAATAACTTTAGCAATAGAATCGCGCCCATAGCCAACATTTACTGTCCACAAGCCACCAGAAGTGGCGTCTAAAAATTCAGCACCGTGATTATTGGTAATATACATACCCTCAGCCGAAACCATAACCATAGGTTCATTCTCTTCATAGGGCTTATGTTGCGTCAAGTGGTGCCATACATGTTTCTTATTGCTCTGGGTGATGTCATGGCAGTCAATTAAATTACCAGTGTTATTCATGCGTATACTCTTATATTAATTTTTATTCATTCGGCATAAAATATCGAACCAATATGTGGCACAAGGAAGTGCCACCGGCGAGCGATATTTTATTGACAGGTTAATAGTATTATAGATGATTTTAAAAACCACACAAGTACATCCCTGTAGCTTTGTTGAGGCTGTCCTGCCTCTCAAGTTTTTAAAATTATCTGTAACACTAATCATGCTGATATTTTTTAGGAATGGTATTAAATACCGGCTATAATTCAATGATTTTTGTTTGTATTGTTACAGTAATTATCCTACTATGGCTGACCCTTCAAAAACAGGGCTATTAACCGTATTTAATTTTATATTCTATTGAGGTATTTTCTATGAAAATGACACCTAGTGAAGCCTTTGTCGAAACATTGGCAGCCAATAATGTCGAACATATTTTTGGCATTATGGGTTCAGCATTTATGGATGCTATGGATATTTTTGCGCCAGCGGGCATTCGTCTGATTCCTGTCGTTCATGAACAGGGCGCTGCTCACATGGCTGATGGCTATTCGCGAGTTAGTGGCCGCCACGGCGTGTGTATCGGACAAAACGGTCCCGGCATCAGTAACTGCGTTACCGCTATTGCTGCCGCTTATTGGGCTCATAGCCCAGTAGTTATGATTACTCCTGAAACAGGAACCATGGGTATGGGGCTTGGCGGGTTCCAGGAAGCAAACCAACTGCCCATGTTTCAGGAGTTTACCAAGTATCAAGGCCACGTTAATAAC
This sequence comes from Pseudomonadales bacterium, assembly GCA_965204215.1. Classification (GTDB taxonomy): domain Bacteria; phylum Pseudomonadota; class Gammaproteobacteria; order Pseudomonadales; family GM7GCV1; genus CBDBDZ01. The sequence continues at coordinate 276,198 of CBDBDZ010000014.1, forward strand.
CCCAATCGTATGGCAGAATTTACAGCGCGTTGTTTTGATCGCGCATTTTCGGAAATTGGTCCAACTCAACTAAACATTCCCCGCGATTATTTCTATGGCGAAATTGATGTTGAAATTCCAGAGCCACGTCGTTTAGATCGCGGCTATGGTGGGGAACAATCCATGAATGAAGCTATTGAAATGCTTGCCCAAGCCAAATTTCCTGTGATTGTGTCTGGCGGTGGCGTGGTTATGGCTGATGGTATGAATGAATGCGTACAACTCGCCGAGACGCTTTCTGCGCCTGTGGTCAACAGCTATCTTCACAATGACTCTTTCCCTGCCAGTCATCCGCTTTGGTGCGGACCGCTCGGCTATCAAGGTTCTAAAGCCGGAATGAAATTAATTTCGCAAGCAGACGTTGTGCTTGCATTAGGCACACGGCTTGGACCTTTCGGCACCTTGCCGCAACACGGCATGGACTATTGGCCAAAAGAAGCCAAAATTATTCAGGTTGATGCCGATAACAAAATGCTGGGTCTTGTCAAGAAAATTTCAGTAGGTATTTGTGGCGATGCAAAAGCCGTTGCCACTGAAATGTGCAAGCGCCTTGCAGCTAAAAGCCTGGCTTGTCATGCCAATAAAGAAGAACGCCTTGCTAGCGTTAAAGCGGAAAAAGATGCCTGGGAAAAAGAGCTTGATACGTGGATTCACGAAAAAGACGACTTTAGCCTGAGAATGATTGAGCAAAATGAAGAAGGCTATTTACACCCCCGGCAAGTATTGCGCGAATTAGAAAAAGCCATGCCGGAAGATGTTATGGTCTCAACTGATATTGGCAATATTAATTCAGTGGCCAATAGCTATTTACGCTTTGAAAAGCCGCGCAGCTTCCTGGCACCTATGAGTTTTGGTAACTGTGGTTATGCTCTGCCAACCATTATTGGTGCAAAACTTGCTGCACCTGAAAGACCTGCCATTGCGTACGCTGGTGACGGTGCCTGGGCGATGAGCATGGTAGAAATCATGACCTGTGTACGCCACAATATTCCTGTAACGGCGATAGTTTTCCACAACCGCGACTGGGGTGCAGAGAAGAAAAATCAGGTTGATTTTTATGGCGAGCGTTTTGTTGCAGCTGAATTAACGCATCAGGATTTTTCACAAATTGCACGTTCAATGGGTGCAGAAGGTGTTCGTGTCAACAAACTGGAAGACATTGGCTCTGCATTAACCAAAGCGATAGACGCCCAAATGAACCATGGCAAAACTAGCGTTATTGAAATTATGTGTACTCGTGAATTAGGTGATCCCTTCAGACGCGATGCCCTGAGCAAACCTGTTCGTTTCCTGGATAAATATAAAGATTACAAATAACGACAATTTTTTTGTCATGTCCCACTGTCCGCGCAGGGCTATGAGTTGGGGTTGCACCAAAATTTTTTAAAATCTCTGTATTATTACAGCGATGATGGCTTCAAATTGTTAAAAAACATTCAGGTTACACACGCAAAAATCGGGGTCAGAGCAAAATTAATTAATTGTCGGCATACAGTGGTTAACGGCCACAGGTATTGTATGAAGGACTATTGGAGTCCAGGAAAGGACAATCCATTTGTTGGGCGAGACCAGGAAAACTTAGGATTGACATGGCATTATGAGAGGGTTACCCTATAGTTACTGCTTACAGATAACCCAATGCTTTGGGCAAATACAATGACAATGGCGTCCAAAAAGTTGTAATTAGCATGACAGGAAAGGCTGCAAAAAACATAAAACTTAGCGCAGGTTTAGATACTTGCGATATATTGACATTACAAACGCGACAACTCATAAATAATATGGGAGCCATAGGCGGTGTATTGCAGCCAATAACTACGCTGGTGCCGACAATGGCTGCAAAGTGAACGGGGTCTACCCCAATATTTATCATCACCGGTAAAAGTAAGGGACTGACAATGGCTACTACACTAACATCGTCCATTATCATTCCCAGTAACACAAGAAACATATTCACCGCAAGCAGAATAGCCCATTTGCTTTGAAAGGTTGCCAGCAGCAATTCTGTTAATTCCTGAGGGATACGTTCCAGGGTAAAAATTCGGCTTGCCACAAATGAAAAAACCAGGATAATCATAATGACTCCCGTAGTGGTTGCGGCTTCAATAATAGCAGCGCTCATTTTTTGGAAGTCTAATTCCTTGTAAACAAACATACCCACAGGAATGGTGTAGATAACCGCTACAGCGGCTGCCTCCGTTGGGGTAAAAATCCCACCGTAAATGCCTCCCAAAATAATAAAAGGTACAAGCAGTGAAGGCATGGCTTTCCAGCCTGCGGTTTTAATAGCTCTAAAACGCTCTGAACGATTACCCTTTTCTCCTGCTTCTTTGCCAACAAAAAAACGATTTAATAGAATTAAATTAGCGATTAGTAAAATACCTGGGCCAATGGTCGCCAAAAAACAGGCGGCAACTGATTGTTGGGTGACTACCGCATATAAAATCATGGTAATACTGGGTGGTATTAACAAACCCAGTAGCGATGAAATACCTAATAATGCACTGGTATAGGGTCGTTGGTAACCATGTTTTTCCATAGGGTCTGTCATTATCGTTCCAATCGAAGCTACCGCTGCCGAAGCGGTTCCCGAGATGGCACCAAATATACCACAAGCTACAACCATTGACGAACCCATTCCACTTTTGGAGCGACCCACTAATGTTTCTACAAAAGATACCAAACGCGCGGCCATACCTCCTGCTTGCATGATATAACCCATCATTATAAATAGTGGTAGTGCAATCAGAATGACGGAGTTAATTGACCAAAATCCCGTTGTCATCACAAAAGATAAATCGATTCCATACACCAGTGTCAGTACCAGGGTCATACTGGCAAAAGCAAATACCACAGGCACACCTATGATAATGCAGATAATAACAACTAAAATAGCAAGTAGTGCGCCCATAGGTAATTTATTCTTTGGTAATTGTGTAATAATAGCCTGAACAATTGTCAGACTAAAGTCTAGTACCGTTAATTCGCCTTATTTTGAATGGATATGAACTCTTACTGTTTAAAAGTTGTAGCGCTTTCTAAATCATACTTTCAGCATAAAGCACTGCAAGATATTACATTTAACATTCCCAAGCAGAGTATTTTGGGTCTGTTAGGACCTAACGGAGCAGGAAAGACCACTTTGATTCGAATTATTACCCAAATAATCGCTCAAGATTCTGGTGTAGTATATTTTGATGGACAAGAAGTTATTCCTGCCGATATTCGCAGAATTGGATACTTGCCTGAAGAACGAGGACTCTACAAAAATATGAAAGTGGGTGAGCAGTTGATGTTTTTCGCTCAACTGAAAGGAATGCAAACCAACCAGGCCAAACAAGCTATTAGTAATTGGCTGGAAATACTGAATGCTGGCGATTGGTGGAATAAGTCCGTTGACAATTTGTCAAAAGGTATGAGTCAGAAAGTACAGTTTATTACCGCTGTTATTCACAACCCCAGGTTAATCATACTGGATGAACCTTTTTCTGGCTTTGATCCCATAAACGCTGATTTAATTAAACAGCAGATAATAGCATTGCGTGAAGCTGGCGCTACCATTATTTTTTCTACTCATCGCATGGAGTCGGTTGAAGAAATGTGCGACAAGGTAATTATGCTCAGTAAGGGTAGAAAAATTATTGATGCATCCAGTAGTGAACTACGCAGGCAGTTCAAAACGGATATTTATGACCTGACTCATGAGCAGCCAATTGAAACGATTTGTACTCACAACAGTTTTCAATTACTAAAAAGTGTCAAACAAAGTGATGGTTTAATACAATCAAAAGTAAAATTAAACGCCAGGCACCAACCTAACGATTTGCTCAAGGCAATATTACCCATCACACAGGTTCATCATTTTGCAGAGCAAATACCGAGTATGAACGATATATTTATTCAAAAAGTACAGGAGAGCTAACACCATGAATAATATCTGGCTTATTTTGAAACGGGAATACTTTGAGCATGTTAAAAAACGCTCCTTTATCATTTCAACCATTCTAATGCCATTAATCATTCCTGCCATTATTGTATTAATTGGTTTTCTAGTGGAAAGTTTCAGACCAGAGGAAAAAACGGTTATCGTTATTGATGAAAGCGGGTTATTTAGCCAACTAAAAGTTCCAGACCAACCATTAGAATTCACAGGTCAAACACTGGAACAAGCAAAACTCATGTTAGAAGATGAATCCGTCCATGGCATACTATATATCCCGCAAATTCGATTGAATTATCCCAGAGGCATGGCTTATTATTCCAAATCCAGTCCTGGTTTATTTTTTACTTCCAAATTAACTGCCCCTTTGCGTGAACGGCTCAGGGAACTCAAGATGCAGCAGTTAGAATTAGACCAAAGCCTGATAGAACAACTCAATATTCCCGTCAATATAAGTACCTTTATTGTCTCCAAAGATGGAAGCTCGAAACAAACAAGCTCAGAAATTTCCATCTTGGTTGGTTATATTATGGGCTTTATGATTTATATGTTTATGCTGATTTATGGAACCTTTATTATGCAAGCCGTGCTGACAGAAAAAACCAGTAAAGTTGTCGAAGTCATTATAGCGTCAGCAAAACCTTTCCAGTTGATGCTGGGAAAAATATTAGGAGTTGGTTCTGTGGCTATTACACAAATTGCAATATGGACAATAATGTTTACCTGTACCACGTTCATTGTAGCCTCAATGTTTGATTACAGTGCAAACTCAAGCAATATGGTCGACACTGCGTCAGCTGTTGCTGAAGAGACACCTGCATTCATTGTCAATATCCTTGATATTGTATACTCTCTGCCTTATGGACAATTATTTTTAATATTTATCATTTATTTTATTGGCGGTTTTTTGCTATACGGTAGCTTGTTCGCGGCAGTTGGAAGCGCTGTGGAAAGTATGCAAGAAGCGCAACAATTTAGTATTGTATTAACGGTCCCTATAATCATTAGCCTCATCCCTTTGATGATTGTCGCCGAACACCCCCACAGCGCATTGGCAGTGGGCTTTTCCTGGTTTCCATTGACTTCCCCTGTCGCCATGTTAGCAAGAATACCTTTCGATGTACCAATGTGGGAAATACTCATTTCAATAGGACTGCTCAATTTAGCAATCCTGGTGGGAGTTTGGATATCAAGTCGTATTTACCGCATTGGAATTCTCACCACAGGTTCTAAAGTCAATTATAGAGTGCTTTGGAAATGGCTGTTTGCTTAGGCAATGGACGCGTGATACAGGATAGTATCACTTAAAATCGAGCACTATAAGTGTTTGATTTTGTGATTATTGAAAAATCGCATTTTTTCAATACGACCCCAGTTGCATAGGCAGATTACCAAGTTTTCGATTGTTCAAATAAATGCAGTAATTGTTTTGCCACTTGGGTTGGGTTGGCATTGGAAGTGTCTAACACCACATCAAAATTACTCATATTAGAGCAATCAACATGATAGAGTTGCATATAGCGTTTATTTTCGCTGGTTTTGCGTTCCAGCAATTTAGCGGTTGCATCTTCAATGCTGTTGTAGATGGGTTCGTTAGTTCGCACATCATCTTTCATCACACGCATGGCGGCAGTTTTTATGTCAACACTTAAAAACACCTTGAAAGAATTGGGCAAAAAATACCATGCCATACGCGAATCAATAACCAAATTTTTTGATGATGACGCAAGTAGCTTAATTTCATCATCAATTTGATTGTCAATTTCAGGGCGAGTCTCCGAGTATTTATTAAGCTCTAAGGTGGTCATACCGAGCTCGGTGGCTATTTTGCGTTGAACAGAGCCAGTAGAGAAATATTCCCAATGTAACATTTCTGCAAGTTGTCTGGCAACACGGCTTTTACCGCTGGCCAGATCGCCAGTGATGCTCACAATTGACATGAATGTTTATAAGTTGCCAGATGCGTAAAGCTCGGAAACGGAGTCCAGGCTAATGGGTTTTATTTTATCGGCATTACCCGCTGTACCAAAAGCCTCATAGCGGTCTACGCAAATATCAGACATGGCTTTAATGGTCTCTTTAAGGTACTTGCGGGGGTCAAAGTTTGAGGGTGCTTCGCTTAAATTGCGGCGAATTGCGCCAGTGGATGCCAGACGCAAGTCGGTATCAATATTAACCTTGCGTACGCCATTGCGAATGCCTTCTTGAATTTGTTCGACTGGAACGCCATAAGTTTCAGGAATTTCACCGCCATATTCATTAATAATAGCAAGCCAGTCCTGGGGTACAGAAGACGAACCATGCATGACTAAGTGGGTGTTGGGAATTTTTTTATGGATAGCAACAATGCGGTCAATTGCCAAAATATCACCAGTTGGCGGGCGGCTAAATTTATAAGCACCGTGGCTAGTGCCGCAAGCAATAGCAAGTGCATCGACATGAGTAGCGCGAACAAAATCCAGGGCTTCGTCGGGATCGGTTAACATTTGCTCATGAGTTAATATTCCTTCTGCTCCCACGCCATCTTCTTCACCTGCCATGCCAGATTCAAGCGAGCCTAAGCAGCCCAATTCGCCTTCAACCGAAACGCCACAAGCGTGGGCCATATCGACAACTTTGCGAGTAACGTCCACATTGTAGTCGTAGTCAGCTGGTGTTTTGCCATCTTCAAGTAATGAACCGTCCATCATCACTGAACTAAAACCTAATTGTATGGAGCGTTGGCACACCGCGGGACTAGTGCCGTGGTCTTGATGCATCACAATAGGAATATGGGGGTATTCTTCAATAGCAGCCAAAATTAAATGTCGTAAAAATGGGGCTCCTGCATATTTGCGTGCACCAGCAGAAGCTTGTACGATAACAGGGGAATTAGTTTTATCCGCAGCTTCCATAATCGCACGCATTTGTTCTAAATTGTTGACATTAAATGCGGGAACACCGTATTGATTTTCCGCTGCATGATCGAGCAATTGACGCATTGAAATCAGCATAATAAATTCTCCGAAAAATTATTTTTTAAGTAAAGCGATAACCGCTGGAAGTTGTTTGCCTTCAACGTATTCAAGGAAAGCACCACCACCAGTCGATATGTATGAAACCTGTTGAGTGATACCAAAAGTATCAATAGCCGCCAGTGTATCACCTCCACCAGCCACAGAAAAGGCAGAAGCCTCTGCAATAGCTTTTGCCAGGGAGTGCGTGCCCTGGGCAAAAGCTTCAAACTCAAAAACACCTACAGGACCATTCCAAAGAATGGTACTGGCACTTTCAATAATTTGCTGATGGACTTTGGCTGTGTGCGGCCCTATGTCTAAAATCATGTCATCTGAACTAACCTGGTCAACACTTAGGGTTGTCGGTATTGCATCGGCAGAAAAGGTCTTGGAAGTTACCACATCAACAGGTAATGGTATTTTGCCACTATCCAACAGGACTTTTGCAGTATCAATTAAGTCTGCTTCGTACAGCGAATTACCAACAGAGTAGCCAGCGGCGGCTAAAAAAGTATTGGCAATACCGCCGCCAACAATGAGTTGGTCGGTCATGTCTATTAAGCTGTTGAGCACATCGAGTTTGGTTGAGACTTTAGAGCCACCAACTATAGCTACTAATGGCGCTTCAGGATTGTCCAAAGCACTGTTCAAGGCCTGTAGTTCGGCATATAGTAAAGGACCAGCACAAGATTGTTTGGCGTGGCGAATTACGCCTTCAGTAGAGGCTTGAGCGCGGTGAGCTGTGCCGAAGGCATCCATCACAACAATATCAGCTAGTTGTGCATAGGCTTTGGATAACGCCGCATCGTTTGTCTTTTCGCCAGAGTTAAAACGCACATTTTCTAACATAACCACTTTTGATTGATTAAAATCAATACCATTTTTCCAATCAGTTATTACAGGAATATCAATATTTAGCAGTGAACCTAAATGCGTGGCAACAGGCTTCAGCGAAAATTCTTCACTGTATGTACCTTCTTTCGGTCGTCCTAAATGCGACATAAGAATTACCGATGCTCCTTGTGATAGCGCCAATTCTATAGTGGGAATAGCTGCTTTCAAACGCGCATCAGAACTGACTTTACCTTCGCTTATTGGGGCGTTTAAGTCTTCGCGAATCAACAGTATTTTGCCATTGAATTCGAGGTCTTTTAGTTGTTTGAGATGAGTTATATCAATCATTTGTATAGAAATGCCAGTAGTGGGTTAAATCTAACATGCGGTTAGCATAGCCCCATTCATTGTCGAACCAAATCATGAGTTTTAATAGTCTGTTATCTGCTAATAAGCTTTGGCTTAAATCGATAATCATGGAGCGCGAGTCGTGATTAAAATCACAAGAAGTAAGGGGTTCAGTAGTGCATCCAAACAGTTTGGGGCTGTGCTTTGTATATTCTGTAAGTATTTGGTGCACTTGTTCTAATTGAGTATCTTTTTTTAACAGTACAGCAAAGTCAATAGCTGATACGTTGAGGGTAGGAACGCGTATGGCATGAGCTTTGAAACGGCCTGTCAAATTGGGGAAAATACGCTCAATACCTATAGCAAGCGAGGTATCAACAGGAATTATGGAATTAAATGCGGCGCGCGTTTTACGTAAATCTGTGTGATGGTAGGCATCAATAACAGGTTGATCTTGCATGATTGAATGCAAGGTGCGAATAATGCCAGATTCAATGCCAAAACCCTGCTCCAGGGCGTCGATAACCGGAATAATGGCATTTGAAGTGCAAGACGAGTTAGAAATAATGCGATGCGCGGGGCTAAGTAAATGTTGATTGACACCAAAGACAATGGTGGCGTCCACGTCGCGATCAGCAGGTTGTGAGAACATGACTCGGGATGCCCCGCGGGTTAAGTGCTTCTTCGCTGTGGCTCTGTCGGTAAAAGCGCCAGTGCATTCCAGCACTAAATCCACTTGGGGCCAATTGATATCTTCAATGGTATTGTGGTGCGAAAGAGTAATACGCTGAGAATATTCAGGGAAATGGATAATTAGGGCTTCGCCATCACTTTCAACAGGCTGTGGAAAGCGTCCATGCGTTGAATCATAGCGAGTTAGGTGAGTGAGTGTTTTGGCATCGGCTAACTCGTTGATAGCCACAATTTGTAAGTTGTTGACAAATTCATCCTGGCGCTCTGTCCAGGCTCGCAGAATACTGCGACCAATTCGACCAAAACCGTTAATAGCTATGCGAATAATAGCAAATCTCTACAAAGATGTTGCCGCTTCAATAACGGCTTCCACAGTGATTCCAAAGTGCCGATATAAATCATTGGCAGGGGCAGATTCTCCAAAACTATTCATACCAATAATTTTACCGGCTAAGCCTACGTACTTATGCCAACTGTCAACGTGACCTGCTTCAATGGCTATGCGCTTGATGACCTTGCTGGGTAATACTTGTTGCTGGTAGCTATTCTCTTGATTATCGAAGCGTTCGGTACAGGGCATTGAAACCACGCGAATATTTATTTGATTCAGTTGCTGCTGTGCATCAAGGGCTATTTGTACTTCAGAGCCAGTGGCAATTAAGATAATATCGGGTTCGCCGTTACAATCACTTAATATGTAGCCGCCGCGTTGAATAAGATGCAGTTGCTGATTGGTGCGCGTTTGGCAATTCAGACCCTGACGTGAAAGCACCAGTGCCGATGGGCCTTGTTCTAAAATAGCTTGTTGCCAGGCAACGGCTGACTCCACACTGTCGCAGGGTCGCCAGGTGTGCAGACCTGGAGTGCTGCGTAAATTTGCAAGTTGTTCAACAGGTTGGTGAGTAGGGCCATCTTCACCTAGACCTATAGAGTCATGAGTATAGACATGGATGCACTTTTGCTGCATTAATGCGGACATGCGAACCGCGTTGCGAGCATACTCCATAAAAATGAGAAAGGTAGCGCCGTAGTTGATAAAACCACCATGTAGTGCAATACCATTCATAATCGCAGTCATACCAAATTCACGCACACCGTAATATAAGTAATTGCCCGATGCATCATTGGCGTTAATGGCTTTGCTACCCGACCACAATGTTAAATTTGAACCGGCCAAATCAGCGGAGCCGCCAACTAATTCAGGAAGCAGGGGTCCGTAGGCGTTTAAGCAATTCTGCGATGATTTTCGAGAGGCTTCCTTAGCAGCAGTTTGTTGGCACTGATTTATATATTGATTGGACTGTTCTATAAAATTATCAGGTAACTCGCCATTTAAGCGGCGTTGTAATTGCGCAGCAAGTTCGGGATATTGCTTTTGATAAGCGAAAAATTGTTGATTCCAGTCATCTTCCAACGTTTTGCCATTGTCGCAATTATTCCAGGCTTGATAGATGTCTTCGCTGACTTCAAAAGCGGGTAAGCGCCAGTCAAGGCGCTGACGTGTCAGCTCAATTTCATCAACCCCAAGCGGCGCTCCATGGGCTGAACTTTTACCTTCTTTATTAGGAGAGCCTTTGCCTATGGTGGTTTTGCAACAAATTAACGTAGGTTGTTCATTGTTACTGCGAGCCAATTCAATAGCTTTGGCTACAGCGTTGCTATCGTGTCCTTCAACATTTTCAATGACTTGCCAATTATAAGATTGAAAGCGTTGCGGGGTATTATCGCTAAACCAGCCTGCGACTTCGCCATCAATTGAAATATTGTTATCGTCATAAAACACAATTAATTTACCTAAGCCTTGAGTGCCAGCCAAAGATGCCACTTCGTGAGAGATGCCCTCCATCAAACAGCCATCGCCGACAAAGACATAAGTATAGTGGTTGATAATGTTGTGATTGTTGCGATTAAATTGAGCGACCAACATTTTTTCAGCCAGTGCCATGCCTACTGCATTGGCCATGCCTTGACCCAGTGGTCCTGTAGTTGTTTCTACTCCTGGCGTATAACCGTATTCAGGATGCCCAGGGGTCTTTGAGTGTAACTGGCGAAAATTTTTAATATCGCCAATGGATATGTCGTAACCGCTTAAATGCAATAATGAATAAATTAGCATGGAACCATGTCCATTGGAAAGAATAAAACGGTCGCGATTTGCCCAGTTGGGATTGTTGGGGTTGTGTTTCAGGTAATCGTTCCATAAAACTTCTGCAATATCTGCCATCCCCATAGGCGCGCCAGGGTGCCCGCTGTTGGCTTTTTGCACGGCATCCATACTTAAAAAGCGGATAGCATTGGCTAAGTGTTGGCGAGCTGGTGTAGGGTTGGAAGAAGGTGGCATAGAGTTCTCTGCAATCAGTGTGGTTTATTTTTGGAATGTATATTGTCGCCGAATCCACCGTCAGGCTCAATGTAAACCGAGAAAAATATCAGGCTTTTGGGTAGAATGTCGATTGTTTAATTTATTGTTGAAATGTTATGGGCAATGCTCTGTCATCCAGTTTGATTTTTATTGTTCAAACGCTGGGAAATTTTTACATTTTTGTCTGTTTGTTGAGAGTGATTTTACCCTTGGCAGGCGTTAGTTACATTAATCCCATCAGCCAGATAATTGTCAGGGCAACAGAGCCTGGTGTTAAGTTATTTCGTATGGTTTTGCCCAGCATTAAAGGTTTTAGTCTGGCGGCGTTGACCTGGGCTTATGTGATGCAATTGGTTTTGTTGATGTTAATTTATAGCCTGAAAGGGATTAACGCTCTGGCATATATTAATAGCGTATTGATTGCCAGTGTCTTTTGGTTGTTAAATCATACAATTGATATTTATTTTTTCGCATTAATTATAGTAGCGATTGCCAGTTTTGTTGCACCTTTTAATACCCACCCAGCCCTGCAATTAATTCGTGGCATTGTTGAACCGCTACTTAGACCCATTCGTAAAATGCTGCCCCCAATGGGCATTTTTGATTTTTCGGTATTGGTGTGTTTTATTTTACTAAATGTGGTACGAATTTTTCTTGCTAACCTGTTTTAGAATATTAATTCGGCATGAAAATACCAAGCAAATATGTGGCACAGGGAGGTGTCACCGACGAGCGTCAGCTCGGTCGCGAACCATTGGAATACAAGAAAATTCGCATATTTTCGCTAGTATTTCAATGGTGACCAATAAAATACGCAGGAGCGATATGTTATTGCCAGGTTAATAGATGGCAGCCAAGAAAAAAAAATCGCAATCGCGAGGTAATGTCGGTCCAAATCAGCAATTTGCCTGGGTTACTTTTTGCCTTGCAATTTGTGTAGCACCATTAGTGGCATCTACTGGCGGCAATGCTTTTATGGAAATTTATTTGCCCATTATAGTTTTGAGTTTTGGTTTTACCTATGTATGGAAAAATTATCAATTGCATGGTCAACTGAAATGGAGTTATAGCTCGCATTGGCTATTGTGGGGAATAAATGCCTTGTTGGTTTGGGGGTTGTTTTCCAGTCTTTGGTCTGTGAATGTTTATCTGACACTAGACGTTTGGTTGCGTTGGTTGTGCGCCTGGTTAGGATTAATGATAGCAGTACATTTGATTGCTCAAAAAAATAATGTCAATATTTTGTACCAAGGATTTGCTTTTGTTTCACTGCCTATTGTATTACTGGGAATAGGGCAATATTTATTTAATATTGACTGGATTTCACAGCCCGCACCACCTGCTGCTACTTTTAAAAACAAAAATATTTTCTCACAATATCTGGTTTTGGTTACGCCATTGATTGTAGCCTTATACCTGTTAGAGGTAAAGTTGTTAAAACAATGGTTGTTTGGAATGATAGCGACATTGTGCTTAGCAATGATTGTATATGCAAAAACCCGAGGTGCATGGCTGGCTGTTGGGTTTCAGTTGTTATTAATGATAGCTGCCTGTTTAGTGATTACATCACTAAGACCCAGGAACATAACATCGTCGCGCTTGGTACAGTTAGCCTGTTTTGTGGCTGTGTTTGTAGTGATGATTCATATGAATCATCAAGGTTTTAATGCTACAGCAATGGCGGATATTGGCAGTGAAGCACAAAGCATTATTACCGAAGCCAATACGGAGCGTGAAAATGGTAGTATCCGATTGGTCAACTGGGCTAATACTATCACTATGATTAAAGATAACTGGTTGACAGGAGTTGGGCTAGGTAATTGGCAAGTGGAATATCCGCTTTATAAGTCAAGTAATATTCAAGATTGGCTGGCAGTTAGCAATGTTGTATGGCAATACGCGCATAATGATTACCTGGAAATTGTAGCGAGTCTTGGCATTGTTGGCGCTTTGATATTGTTGGTTATGCTATGTGGATTGTTGGTTCTGACAGCGCAATTGCGAGCACATCCTCAACCCATTATCCAGTTAAGTGCTTTGTTGGCATTATCAGGACTAGGTGTAACTGCACTGTTTAGCTTCCCGTTGCAATTGAGCCATACTATTGTCTTTTCGATGTGTTTAGTCGGCGTTTTGTTATCGACTCTACCCAAACGCAGTATTACTATCAAAGGTACAGCATTAATTTGTTCGTTGGTCATTAGTTTTATTATGTTATTGTCGGTTAGTTATTTAGGCTATGCTAAATATCAGGCACGAGATTCATACCGTCTTGCGGGTAAGTATTTGCGTCGCAACGATTATCATACTATGTTAATTCATGCCAACGCAGCCTATCAATGGACGCCCTGGTCAAAAGAAGTATTAGAGGTTAAGGCTATAGCAGAGTCTCAATTACAACAGCGTGAACAAGCAACTCAAACTTACCACCATTACTTAAATCTATACCCTAATACGGTGACAGCGCTGGAGAACTACACTATTAATTTAATGCACATAGGTCGATACCCAGAGGCAATGGAAGGTGTACAACATTTATTGAAAATTGAGCCCAACTCGGTTATTGGCAACGTCAACATGGGAACATTGCTGTATCACAATAAAGGTAATTTTAAGCCTCAAGCCGTCCAGTTCTATCAAAGGGTATTGCAGTTAGAGCCAAATCATCCGCAGCGAGAAGCTATTCAACAACTTATTAATTCAGCTAGTCATTGATATTAATCTGAGCTCAATGGTTCACGGCCGAGCTATAGCTCGTCGGAGGCACTTCCTTGTGTCACATATTAAGACCATTGCATTAGGCATCCTGCCTATGCAACTGAGGTCGTATTGAAAAAATGCGATTTTTCAATACTCGCAAAATCAAACACTTATAGTGTTCGATTTTGAGTGATACTATCCTGTATCACGCGACCATTGCATAATCCTAGATTCCGCAGTTGAACGCTAATTTCACTTCTAAGAGTTTGAATGTTATTGATAAACGCTTATTCTTCGATTCACTTCATAAGTGAATTACAAACCGCTACCTGGCTTTACAGCCCTTTTCAGTTCACACTGCTGCGTTATGGCTTTTGGTAAGGGCTACAACCATTACCTGCAAGCCATGCCTTGCATTATTTCCTGAAAATAACTGTAAATTCCAGGTTCAACTACGGAATCTAGGTTAATGCAATGGTCTTCTATTAGTTCGGTATTTTCATGCCGAATTAATAAAAGCGCGCTTTGTTAATTTGCTGGATTTTTTGTATTTCTCTTTGTAGAATAAGGGCTGAAATATTCAATCAACCATTGGAGACTTTTTATGGCTTTCCTAGACAAATATACTGATCGATCTTATGCATTAATGCGTATTGTTGCAGGCTTTTTATTTTTGTGGCATGGGTCGCAAAAACTATTTAACTACCCCACTGACTTTAAATACGATTTGTCACCTCTAATATATGCCGCAGGGGTTATTGAATTAATTGGTGGTGTTTTAGTGATGATTGGCTTCTACACGCGTCATGCCGCATTCATCTGTAGTGGTACTATGGCTGTTGCCTACTGGATGGCTCATGGTACCAATAATATATTTCCATTATTAAATCGTGGAGAACTCGCTACAATGTATTGCTTCGTCTTTTTGTATATTGCTTGTAAAGGTTCTGGTGTTTGGAGTCTTGATAAAAAATAGCCGCCTCTGCCATGTTCCGCTTATTTTCTCGCAAAATCAACTGTTTACAACAGTCGATTTTGGCAGTATATCCTATACTGCTCGGAAACCTCAATAAATAGAGGTTCCTATATGATAAAGCCATAACTTTAAGTCACTTCATTAACAGAATTCCACTGTATTGGTTGTTTGCCATTTTGCAACAAGTAATTATTGGCTTTAGAAAAATGTTTACAACCCAAAAAACCGCGATGAGCAGACAGCGGCGAAGGGTGAGGAGCTTTTAAAATAAGGTGCTTAGAGTTATCAATTAGAACAGACTTATTTTGAGCAAAGCGACCCCAAAGCATAAAGACTACATTATTACATTGCTGACTAACCAGATGAATAATAAAGTCAGTTAGCGTTTCCCAACCTTTATTTTGGTGTGAACCCGCCTTATTCATTTCAACAGTTAGTGTGGCATTTAATAAAAACACACCTTGCTCTGCCCACGATTGCAAATAACCATGGTTGGGAGTGGGCACACCTAAATCATTGTAGAGTTCTTTATAGATATTTAACAGTGATGGTGGAACAGGGACATTGGCTTTTACCGAAAAACACAACCCGTGCGCCTGCCCTGTTCCGTGATAAGGGTCTTGCCCCAGTATTACTACTTTTACGTTATCAATAGTTGTAGTGTTTAATGCTTCAAACCATTGACCAGAAGGTGGAAAAATAATGCGTTTGTTATCTTTTTCAGCTCGCAGGAATTGTTTTAATTCCTGCATATAAGGTTTTTCAAATTCAGGTTGAATATATTTAAGCCAAGATTCCTGAATTCGAATGGTTGACATCGTTATTACAAGTTTATTGGTAAATATTGGTTGTCAATAGATGTAATCCAATTGAAAGGGTCGGGCTTTTGCCTTTCTTGAATGGACAGCAATTTGCCCCGCAATTGTTTCGCAACAGGGTGTGCCTGGGGTAAGTCGTAGATGTGATTGTCTTCAAATCCATCGCCAATACAACAGACAGAGCTAATAATTGCAGCCGTACCACAAGCAAAAACTTCACTGCAACTACCGTCGTTTATAGCAGATAGTAAATCGGCGATAGGCATTTTTTGTTCTGTGACTTTATGTCCCAAATGCCGAGCTAAATCAATTAATGATGAGCGCGTAATGCCGGGTAAAAATGACTCGTTTAATTCTGGGGTGAATAAATCGCCATTGATAAGCGCAAATACATTCATGCCCGATAACTCCTCAATATTAGTCATTTGGTGCGGGTCTAACCAGAGTGTTTGATCAAAACCCAAAGACTGAATCCGTCGTGCGGAATGCAGAGCCAGTAAATAATTGGCTCCCACTTTAACCGAACCTGTGCTGCCAGGGATAGAGCGACAGGTATTGCGCTCAACCAGCAAGCGCATATCCCCACTATGATAGGCATCAGAAGGACTAGCGATAACCAAAAATTCATAGCTGTCGGAAACAGCCATGCCTAATTCGGCTTGTGTACCATAAATAAAAGGTCGCAGATACAGTGATTGACCAGATTGATTTGGAATTAAGTCTTTACATAAATATGTGACTGAATGAATGCCTTCTAAAAATAATTGTTTAGGTACTTGAGGCATACAACTTTTTTCGCAAGAGCGATTAAGGCGCTCCCAATTTTGTTCAGGTCTGAAGAAATTAGGCTGTCCGGTATCGTTTGCCATATAGGCTTTTAACCCTTCAAACGCGCTTTGCGCATAGTGTAGCACTTTAGCAGCTGGTTCTATTGTGACAGGTGTATAGGGGACAACCTCGCCGTCAGCCCACCTGCCATTGCTGTAAGATGCATGATACATAATCGGAGCCATAATTTTGCCAAAACCAATAGTACCTGAAGGCGGTTTTAAATCGGTTATTTTGTCTTTAGCAGCATCTGATATTTGGAACATGTTGATATTAAACGAAAGTTGGGTGTAGGTTAGGTATGCAATTGTGAAGTACGATATTATAATGTAACTTGAGTAATCAAATGATGTTTAAATGCGAATTCTAGGTATTGACCCTGGTACTTTAAGAACCGGTTTCGGAATTATTGATGTTTTGGGCAACCGTCTGCACTATGTAACGAGTGGCATTATTCGCTTAAAAGAAAAAGATATGAATACTCGACTGGACATCATATTTGACAATTTACAACAAATCATCGAACAATACCGCCCAGAGCAAATGGCAATTGAAGAAGTGTTTTTTGCTAAAAACCCACAGTCAGCGATTAAATTGGGGCAAGCACGAGGAGTAGCCATTGTTGCAGCTACTCGCGCACAATTACCAGTTGCTGAATATTCGACAAGATTAGTGAAAAAAACCATTGTAGGTACAGGGGCTGCCACCAAACAGCAAGTGAATTATATGGTGCAAAAACTATTGACGTTGCCTGCCAGACCAACAGAAGATGCTTCCGATGCACTGGCAATGGCTCTTTGTCATTACCAATTTTTACAAAATACCAATGTAACAATGATAAAATGAACCTTATACATTATTTTATGACCAAAGACTTATTCAATAATAAATTTTACATTCTATGTTAATTAAAACCAAGCCGCTGTGGCAATGTAGCGAAAATGAAGTTACTAATGAAAATTTGTTTCATAGTCGCCGAAAATTTTTAAAAAATAGTTTATATGGTGCAGGTGTCTCCATGGCAGCCTATTTGCCGTTAGCTGCGAATGCATCCATTGAAAAATTCAGCGATAAAATTGGCAGTGCCAAAACCACTATCGACGTGGGTTTAACCCCTAATTCATACAAACAGGTTACTCAGTACAATAATTTTTATGAACTGGGGACAGGCAAGAACGATCCTGCGCGCAATGCTGATAAACTCATTACAGACCCTTGGTCTGTCACTATTGAAGGGGAGTGTGAAGCCCCAGGTACTTATACTTTGGAAGATATTCTAAAACCTCATGACTTTGAAGAGCGCATTTACCGCTTTCGCTGCGTGGAAACATGGTCGGCAGTTATTCCCTGGGTGGGATTTTCATTGGGCGATTTGTTAAAACGCTTCAAACCCAACAGCAATGCAAAATATGTAGCTTTTGAAACTATTTTTGACCGTAAAAATCGCTTGCCTGGGCAAAATAAATGGTTTCAATCACTACCCTGGCCTTACAGGGAAGGGCTAAGAATGGATGAGGCTATGAACCCTTTAACCATGATGGTAGTAGGGATGTACGGCAAGCCACTGCCCAATCAAAACGGAGCACCGCTGCGCTTGATGGTACCTTGGAAATACGGTTTTAAAAGTATTAAATCTATCGTTAAAATTCGCTTTGCCAAAGAACAGCCCGAAACCAGTTGGAACCTGCAAACACCTGGTGAATATGGCTTTTATTCCAACGTGAACCCGAATGTCTCTCACCCAAGATGGAGCCAGGCCAAAGAGCGCAGGCTGGGTTCATTCTTCAAACAAGACACATTAATGTTCAATGGTTATGAAAAAGAGGTTGCGTATCTGTATAAGGGTATGGATTTAGTTAAAAATTATTAAACTCGGATTATGCAATAGATTTCTAATGCATAATCTGAGACCTTTGCAATCAAATTAAGGTTATCTCTGTTAATAGAGAAACTTCAGGCTATAATTCACGCATGACAACAAAAATAATGCTTGTTTTTGGCACACGTCCAGAAGCAATCAAAATGGCTCCGCTTTATCATCAACTAAAATTAAATAGCAAGTTTGAAACCTTGGTTTGTATTACTGCTCAACACAGAGAAATGCTTGACCAAGTGTTGTCGTTATTTAAGATTGAAGCAGATATTGATTTAAATCTTATGAAATCCGGTCAGGATTTGTTCGATATCAGTAGTTCAGTCATGATGGCTATGCGAGATGTATTGATTGAACATAGACCAGATATGCTCTTAGTCCATGGTGATACCACTACAGCGTATGCCGCTGCCGTGGCTGGGTTCTATACCCAAACCCAAGTTGGGCATGTAGAAGCAGGGCTGCGGACTTACAATATGCAATCGCCTTTTCCTGAGGAATTTAATCGACAAGTTGTATCTAAAGTTGCTGACTTGCATTTCGCTCCCACGGTATTAAGTCAAAAAAACCTGATAGCAGAAGGTGTTGATAGTCATACCATTGAAGTAACAGGAAACACTGTTATTGATGCACTAGAATGGACTCTTAATGAAATTCAGACAAATGCACATTTGCAACATTCAGTAACTGAAAGGCTCAATAGTCTTATAAATTTTGAATGGATGACTACACCATTTGTTTTAATTACTGGACATCGCCGAGAAAATTTTGGCGATGGGTTTGACAATATTTGTCAGGCGATTAGCCAACTTGCAACACGCTATTCAGACATTCAGTTTGTCTATCCTGTTCATTTAAACCCAAAGGTTCAAAAACCTGTTTACGAACTGCTATCTCAAGGTAGCAACATTCATTTAATTGATCCTCTTGAATACGAACCTTTTGTCTACTTAATGCAGCACTGCTATCTTGTTTTAACCGATAGTGGTGGTATTCAAGAAGAAGCGCCGAGTTTGGGCAAACCTGTGCTGGTAATGCGGGATACAACTGAACGTCCTGAAGCTGTATCAGAAGGCACTGTAAAGCTGGTTGGTGCCAAGGCTAATACGATAACTGAAGGAGTGTCTGAGCTACTTTCAAATGATGTTTTTTATCAATCAATGGCTAAAGCTCATAACCCTTATGGAGATGGAAAAGCAAGTCAGCGGATAGTGTCAAGGCTCTCTACTGATATGAAATAACTCACTCAATTTAAAAAACAATGAAGCTAAAGCGCTATATATCCAGATATTTATCCTGGAGCCGCTATTTTAGTCATGTCGATTTTTCAGAATTCAAATTAAACGTACTTGAATTTCGCCATATTCGCTTATCCGACAGGATTGATATGCAATACGAGGAATGGTCCAGGGTTTTTGAATATCCATTGGTAATTGACAAAATAGAACAATTTACCAATGGGAATGACATAGCTGTTCATAATAGCTCTTGGGGGTTTAACGCTTGTCACATTATTTTTAAAGATGTACTTGAATCAAAATTTAGTAAAGTAGTCAATAGCGATTTATTGGTTTCTGATGTTCCAAATACAGAAATTTGGGACCTGACAACACCGCCTCCATCGAGTTACCTGAATCAGTTTGACGCAGTTATTAATGTATCGACCGTTGAAGAAGTGGATACGGATCACTTGCTCATTCTTCATCATTTGCTGCAACAAGTTAAATCTGGAGGGGTTTTAATTGTCACTTTTGACCTGCCTGGAATGCAACTTAATAAGCTTGAAAAATTATTCAATCAAACTATTATCAAGTTCGATGACAACCTCAATGGGTCAAATTCGCCTGTACCCAATGCCAAGTATTCTGGTTTGACTTGTGGTTTATTAGTTATTCGTAAAGAGTCTTGATGACGTTATAGAGAAAGATTAACGATGCCTCAAATCACAAGGTTGAACCATCGACAGTTCCTTATTGTTGCAAATCATTGCAATGTTGCGGTAGATGGAAACTGGTTTAACGCTGAGTATTTAGAGCGGTATCAATATATTACCGGGCATTCTACAGGAAGAAAACGCGCTTATTTTTTTACAATAGACAATATTTCTTTCGTACTTCGGCACTACTGTCGAGGAGGGCTTATATCCAATATCACCAGGAATAATTATGTTTATACAGGCATAAAACACACGCGTCCATTTAAAGAAATTCAATTGCTTGAACGGCTATCTACCTATAACCTGCCGACTCCTGTACCCATTGCGGCGCTGGTTACCAAAAGTGCAATAGGGTACCAGGCAAGTCTGATTATGTCTCAAATCAATGCCTCTGAAAATTTGTATGAAATACTGAAACAAAAAACATTACCTACAAATATTTGGCAGGGCATTGGCAAAACAATTGCGCTGTTTCACCAACGAAATATTTATCATTCTGACTTGAATTTGCGCAATATTTTAATAGATAAAGATAATAAAATATGGCTTATTGATTTTGACAAAAGCCGCCAAACCTCGTTGAGGAGGTTGAGTGATAATCTAGACCGATTAAATCGGTCATTTAAAAAAGCTCGCACTATGAATTCCAGCTTGCATTGGAATGAAAAGTGCTGGGAACAATTAATGCTGGGTTATAATCAATAGTCGCGTGATACAGGATAGTATCACTCAAAATCGAGCACTATAAGTGTTTGATTTTGCGAGTATTGAAAAATCGCATTTTTTCAATACGACCCCAGTTGCATAGGCAGGATGCCTAATGCAATGACCTTCATATATTAATTCGGCATGAAAATACCGAACAAATATGTGGCACAAGGAAAGAAAGAGAAATGATAATACCAGACTATTTGGCTTTTATTGTCTTCCAGCCATCCATTCTAAATCGTTCTACAATGTCACTGCGCCCTTGTTTGTGGCCGGCATTTTTGTAAGTTGCCACTTCAAGGCGACCCACCACTTTACCAAAATCAGATCTACAGCTCCAAAGTGAGTGTTGGTTTTCAGGATGTGGAGGAACATAGGTTTTTATTCCACCGTATTTTAATGCCATATAACAAAAATGAATGTCTTCCCCATTTTTCCATGTTACAGGTTCTTCTCGCCAAAAATAATTGAGGTACTGTTTATCAAAGAACCAGCTATGGCCTACTAAATCC
Organism: Pseudomonadales bacterium; assembly: GCA_965204215.1. Lineage (GTDB taxonomy): Bacteria > Pseudomonadota > Gammaproteobacteria > Pseudomonadales > GM7GCV1 > CBDBDZ01. Next base: position 297,761 of record CBDBDZ010000014.1, read on the forward strand.
ACTTGTTCAATATGGTCACTATGAAGACCATTCCAACCAGCCTTATTTTTACTGGAATACCCTCCGCTTGAAGGTAGAATAACACCTGATCCTCCTAATATGCCTTCAACGCCTGAGGCTATGGTTTGCAGGCAATTCTCAAACCACTGCGGCTCTGGCAAAATGTCATCATCAAACAATGCAATGTATTGAGTTCTTACCATGGTCGCCAGTGAAAATCGGCCCCAAAAAGAATAGTTACTGTTGGAAACCACCACCCTATCGACCTTATCTGAAACATCCAACAAATTTTTATCGCTTTGATTACTCCATACCCAAATTTCTTTAGGTGGAATACTTTGGTTTTTCAGTGCATTAATCTGGTCAACCAAATACTCTGCACGCTTATATGCCGTTAAAATAACAGTAATACCTTTTGAATTATCCGTAGGCACAGGCTCGGCAATTTTTGTAAAAGATAAACAGCGGCTTTCATTAGCACGTTGGCGCAAATAGCCTGTTGTACGTATTTTTAAAAATCCAGCAACGCGGGTACTCCACCACCACTTTATTTTATGGTTAATTATTTTTTTCATGAGTTTAATTGATTTATCTTTTGAATGATTTTATCAAAATAATATTCAAGGATGTAAGATTGACTATTAATAATTTGTTTGGCATTTTTCCCCGCTTGTTTTCGCTTTGTATGATTTGTGAACCAATATGCCAAGTGCTTACTGATTTGTTTTGAATTTTCAATTTGTATTAAAGCGCCAGGCTGTTTTAACAAGTCAACAGGAAATTGGCAATTTTGTGTATAAGGTCCCATCATAATTGGAATAGATAATGCAGCAGCTTCGAGCGGGTTGTGCCCACCTTTATTCACCAGGCTACCACCGACATAAGCAATATCGGCTAAAGCATAAAAATATATTAACTCTCCTATACTGTCAATCAACCAAACCTGGTCGCCTGGTTTAACGGTCTCATGACTGCTGCGTGTTATATAGGCTAATTTTGCTTTTTGCAGTTCGTTTTCTACATCATTAAAACGCTCTTTATAGCGTGGCACAATAATTAACAGAGTTTTTGGAAATTGCTCAAGCAGTTTAATATGTGCAGCAATAATTTGTTGGTATTCACCTTCATGTACGCTGGCAGCTATCCACAAAGGACGCTTTAAGTCATGTTGGATTTTAATTTTAGAAGCTGTTTTGTCGATATTATCTGGTAGCGTTAATGCAAATTTTAAATTGCCGGTAGTGGTGACAGATTGCGCACCTAGTGTTTCAAAGCGCTGTTTATTTTCATCTGTTTGAGCACCCACCCAGTCATAAGCGCTAAAAGCTGGTCGAAATAAGGTTGAAAGCCGCATATATTGCTGAAAAGATTTTTCTGACATGCGACCATTAATTAATAGAAGGGGGATATTAAACTGTTTATATATTCGCAACCATTGAGGCCATATCTCAACTTCAACAAAAATTGACAATTGTGGTTTAACTTTACTGCAGAATCGTTTAATGACAAAGAATAAATCAAGCGGAGCCATCATCTGGTAGACTTTTCCAGCAAATTGTCGCTCCGTTTCCATTCGCCCTGCAGCGGTAGTATTAGTTATTACCAATGAAAATTGTGGGTGTCTTTCCAGTAATAAATTAACAAGAGGTGCAACAGTCTTAACTTCGCCCATGGATGCACAATGTATATGAATAATCTTATCAGGAAGCCTGCCATTGATGATGCTCAGGCGCTGCCAAAATCCTTTGGCATAGGCTTTGTCTTTTAGCACTCGAATCAAAAAATAAATACCGACAAGCGGTAACATTAAATGCCATAGAATTTGATATAGCCATAGCATTGTTACTAACTACCCTTGAGCCAGGCGAATGGCTTTGCGCAATCGGCTGATTATTGAGTTCTGTTGGTAACGCCCTTTGTGCTGATGCCTGATACGCGATAAATTAGGGAAGCTAACAGGTCTGCCTTCAGTACCAAGTAACCATCTAAATACTTTATCCTCATAAGTTTTTTGCCAACGCTCTGCGGGTTGCTGATAAAATTTAACGGAGTTGCAATAACCCAAAACGCGGGCGATATTACCGTTAACGATTTGAAAAGCGCCTTTTGCTTTTTCAATGCTGCCAGTATAAAAAATGGATGGGTCAACCGCATTGATTTGGAAAATATTTTTAGGGTGAAATAGTGAATGTTCTTCAGGTAATAACTCGGTAATTTGTTCGTTACTGGGGTAGACCAGGTAGTCGTTTGCGCCAACGAGCTGGTTGCCTAGCTCATTGAGGCAGTTCTCTCCAAAAATTAAATCGCAATCAACAAACCACAACCAGTCGGCTTTCGATGCTAATGCTGCCTGGTTTCTGCCTATGGCGCGTCGAAACATTTGATACTTATCTAATGTATGAAAATTCCAGGTTATGGTTTCAACAAACTTTTGCTTAAAGAAACTTACTAACGCGGCAGTGGGCTCGTCTTCTTCACAGTAGAATAGAGTGTAGGTAAGGTGATGATTTGTAGGTGGGTTAAGAACTAAAGAGCTTAACTGATAGGTTAATAGATTTGAATAATTCCAACAATGACTGACAATTTCCATGGACACCGGTTGACTGGCGGACTGTTTGGAGTCAATAGCAGGTAAAGGTGGGCGAAACCAGGATGCAGGCATATAGCCTGAACTGGCGATACGGTAGAAAAGTTGTTTGGTGTCAGTGATTACCGACATGGCTTATGCTAAGCTGCAAGGGAGACAAGTACAGTGCGTTTGCGGTTACCTGCAAAGGGTTTTCTACCGTGCATGACCATTTTGTTATCAATTAAAGCAACATCGCCATCTTGCCATTTCAGATTATAAGTATAATCCTGGGCGAGGATGACAATTTGTTTAAGCTCTTCAGTAGTGATGGCACTGTCATCGCCTAGAACAATTGATTTAGAAGGATTTTCTCTCACCCCTTGCCAGCCCATATAAGCGGCGATAAGCTGGTTGTAAAATACATGTTTATCATTGTCCAGACGTTTTACTGCGGCAAGCACAGGAGTTATGGTTTTTAGGCTGTTATCATTTCCCCACTCCCAACTGTAACCTAAGGCTTCCAGTTTAGCTTCAGCGGCATTGATGGTATCGACACTAAGTGTATTTTTCCAACTGCGACCTTGCCCTGATTCAGGATTGTCTTGTGCTGGCATATTAATGCTGTATTTGACTCCTTTTTCCAACAATCGTTTGGCTAAATCGGGGTTGTCTTGTTGCAATCGGGCGTATAATCGGTCAGAGCGACAAAGTGGGGTTTCGCCGCCATATTCGGCTGCATGTTGGCAAAAAAAGAACAGCTTGTCAGGAGAAATAGGTGTTTGTGCCATTTCGTGATGCAAGTAAATCTCTACATCTTCAGGAGCTTCATTGGCGGTAAATACGCGGTCGGTAAAATTAACTCTTACGGCATTGGAAAGCGATTCCTGATAGGTAAAATTCGGGTATCCAAAAGCGGCAGAAAATTGATCAAAGGTTTTGGCGCATCGAATTGGAAAGCCTCGAAAGAGTATTGCACCACTATTGTTAAGACTGGTTTCTAACTGCGGCCTATTGGTTTTAAGCCATTGAAGCGTTTGCTTTATAGAAGTGAAATTATCGCTATTGTTAACTGTAACTGGAAAGGGTTCTGTTTCAGACATTTGATTTGCCATGTATTAATTCGGCATGAAAATACCGAACAAATATGTGGCACAAAGAAGTGCCACCGATGAGCGATAGCTCAGTCGCGAACCCTTGAAATGCAAGAAAATTCGCATATTTTCGCTAGTATTTCAAGGGTGACCAATAAAATACGCAGGAGCGATATTTTATTGCAAGGTTAATAAGATTAATCATAAATGGGGTAAAAGCTGTTAAATGCTGCCTCGCAAAATACACCTGGGTCGTTAAATCGTCGATTGCGATTAAGCGAACTAATGGAGGCCATTTCTTCAGTAGTTAATTTAAAATCAAACAATGCCAGGTTCTCTGACATGCGTTGCGGTTTGATTGTTTTGGGTATAATGGCTGTGCCGCGTTGAACGCCCCAGCGCAGTATAATTTGTGCGGGCGTTTTATTCAATCGCGTTGCAGCTGCTATAACGCAAGGTTGACCAAGAGCTGATTCGTGTACTTTCGCCATATCTAATTCTAAATATGATAGAGCACCAAGAGGAGAGAAGGCAGTTACATCTATATGGTAATGACGGCATAGTCGAATCAATGGTTCTTGCGTTAAAAAAGGGTGCGATTCTATCTGCAACATAGTGGGTTGAATGTCGGCATAATTCATCAAATCGTGAAGTAGCCCTGAATTATAGTTACAAGCCCCTATGTTTTTCACCAAACCCTTTTTCAACAACGACTCCATGGCTTGCCATGTTTTGTGTAGTGGTACTTTGGCTGGCTTCATGCTTGGTTGCGGCGCTTCGGGATTATAAAACCATTCGGGCGGGTAGCGCTGTTCAAAAGGAACATAAGCCAAAGCAATAGGGAAATGTATAAGGTATAAATCCAAATAATCCAGTCGTAAGTCGCTTAGTGTTTTTTGCAGGGCTAATTCAACATGTGCTGGGTCGTGGTAGGTATTCCACAATTTTGATGTAATCCACAATTCATCGCGAGAGCATAATTTTTCATTTATTGCGCGGGCAATGCCAACACCCACTTCGCGTTCGTTACCGTAATCACAAGCACTGTCAAAGTGACGATAACCTAACTTGATTGCTTCATATACTGCATTGGAACAATGTTTTGGCGCAATTTTCCATAGTCCAAAACCTATGGGCGGAATGTGATTTGTTTGTGACATAGCAGTGGATGGATATCGTCTCAAAAAGAATGTGTTAGTATAGCTTATTGTTGTGAAGAGAGTTTTGTTTATCTTATCAGTTTAATAGAGAGTTTTGCATAATTACTGCGCTTGTCAATACAGCGTTAAATTTTCGCTCAAAATGCTCATTTACTGCCAGTAAACTCCGCTTTTTCGTTTAAATTTGCCTTGTCTTGACATCGCTCGTGACATTATGCAAAGCTCTCTAATATTAATTCGGCATGAAAATACCGAGCCAATATGTGGCACAAGGAAGTATCACCAATGAGCGATAGCTCGGTCGCGAACCATTGAAATACAAGAAAAATTCGCATATTTCGCTGGTGACCAATAAACCCAGGTTAACAATATAGAGGTCTAGACCATTTCTAAATCATTTATCGCGCCTAACTGGAATGGCATTGAAGCATTGTCATTAGTTGAAACGCCAAGGGTAGCTAATGGCAATCAATTACATTGTTCCACCCAGGAAGGAATATTAGTCATCAGACTGTACGATTTTGGGTTACGCTTATCTACTGCAACGGACGTTGACCTGGATTATGGATTATTAATAGATGAACCAATGTCACAATCGTTGGACATTAAATCAGGAGATAAGGATACCAATGGAGGAGATACCTGGATATTACAAAGTAAGGATTATCAAGTCATTATCACCTGTGACCCTTTTGCATTTGTTTTAAAGGACACTCAGGACAATGTAGTGATACAATCGTCCATTGATGGGCATTTTAACCGACGGCATCGAATGCCACCGCTAGCAAAAATGCAAGGAGGTTGGTTATTGTCTTTAAATTTACAATCATCAGAACCCATCTACGGGCTTGGGGAAAAATGGGGACAACTCAATAAGCGTGGGCAGTTATTGCGCTCAAATAATGAAGATGCGCTAGGCGTTAATGCTGAAATTTCCTACAAAAATGTTCCTTTTTGCTGGAGCCCAATGGGATGGGGATGTTTCATTCACAGTGCTGCCGCCGTTACTCATGCTGTGGGTGCTCCCTGCTGGTCACAGCGTAGTTATTGTGCCTGGGTAGAACAAGGGTACCTTGATTGCTTTTTATTGGCAGGTAAGTTTTCAAATAATACGATTGCCCCAGATTGTAATACTGGTGCATTAATGCTCGAATATTACACGGCCTTGACAGGGCGCGCACCATTGCCGCCTGTCTGGAGTTGTGGTGTAATTCTGTCTAAAGCGTATTACGAAGATGCCGACGCAATACTCAATGTTGCTCGAGAGGTCAGGCATCGCAAAATGCCTTGCGATGTCATCACCTTTGACGGACGTGCATGGCAAGATACCAAAATCCGTTTTGCCTTTGAATGGGATGCCGTGCGCTATCCTGATCCCGAAATAGTTATTCAGCAGTTGAAAGAGCTGAATTTTAAAATTTGTGTTTGGGAATATCCTTTGGTTTCTGTACATCATCAATTGTTTCAGCAAATGGCGGACAGAGGCTGGTTATTAAAAGATAGTCGTACTGGAAAGACTTATCATTATCAGTGGAACCAACAAGCTTTTGGCAATGTGTTAACGCCGCTTCCTATCTCTGGTATTGTAGATTTTACTCACCCAGAAGCCTACAATTTTTGGAAGCAAAGCCACAAACCATTGTTTGATATGGGTGTGGATATGATAAAAGCTGATTTTGGTGAGCAATTAGACAGCGATTATATGCTGGCTTATAACGGAACCAATGGCAGCGAATTACACAATGTCTATTCGCATCTTTACAATCGTTGCGTGTATGAAGCGGCAGAGAGTTATTGTGGGTCTGGGGCTTTTTTATTTAGTCGCGCCGCCTGGACAGGAAGTCAGCGCTACAACAGCCAGTGGGGTGGAGATCCGCAGGCAGATTGGGAAGGAATGATGGCTAATTTTCGAGGAGGGTTATCTTGGGGGTTATCGGGTGCACCATTTTACGCGACAGACGTAGGCGGTTTTTACCGCGATACTCGCGATGAAAAGCTGTTTATAAGATGGGCACAGGCAGCGGTTTTTTCCGCCCACTACCGCTTTCATGGTATTGGATCAAGAGAGCCGTGGTCGTATTCCAATGAAGCAGAGCGAATTGTGGCTAAAGCTTTAAAGCTGCGTTATCAACTGTTTGATTATTTGCATAGCAATATGCAGGTTTCTAGTGACAATGGAATGCCAGTACAACGAGCAATGGTATTAGCGTTCCCCAACCAGAAAGAAACCTGGGCATTTGAAAATCAATTTATGTTTGGTAGCGATTTGTTAGTAGCTCCCTGCTTTAACCCATTTAATCGCGTAGAAGTGTATTTGCCTAAAGGACAGTGGGCAATTTTTAACCCGAATGATACTAATGCTGATAAGGGTTATTATCAAGGAGGACAGGTTTATCAATTGACAGTGGCGCTGGATGATATCGCAGTGTTTGCATTAAAAGGTACACAAATTCCATTGTCAAAGCCTAGAGAGTTTTTTGATAATAACGCACAACCTGGCGAGATAGAAAGTGTATGGATTGCTTAAGTCAAACTAATAGTACTATTCGAGAGTTTTGCATAATTACTGCTCTCGTCAATACAGCGTTAAATTTTCGCTCAAAATGCTCATTTACTGCCCGCACATTCTACTCATAAGTGCAACACTGGTTAAAAACTTGAGAAGAAGGATAGCCTTGACAAAGCTACAGGGATGTACCTGTCGGTTTTTAAAATCATCTGTAACGCTAAATGCAATGGTCTTTAAATATTTATTGTGATTGGTATCATTTATGAATAGCGATAACTTACTATTTACCCTACTGTCTTGCTGCTTTTTTATGGGTTTAGTCGGCTGGTATTCTTATCAAAAAACTAAAGGAAGCGTGAACGATAAAGACGGTTATTTTTTGGCAGGCAGAGGTTTAACGGGTATTTTTATAGCAGGATCTATGATATTGACTAATTTATCGGCAGAGCAGCTTATTGGTCTTAGCGGTTCTGCCTACGGTTTTAATATGAGTGCAATGGCGTGGGAAGTTACCGCAGGAATTGCAACTATTATCATGGCGGTGATATTTTTACCGCGTTATTTATCAGGTGCATTTGCCACATTGCCCAGCTTTTTAGAAGAGCGTTTCGACGCTGGTGTGCGGCGGATGACTGCCATTTTATTTATGTTGGGGTATGGTCTGGTAACCATTCCTTCCATTTTATATTCGGGTTCTGTTGCCGTTTGTCGGTTGTTTGATGTGCCTGAATTACTTGGAGTTACTTATTCTCAAGCACTGACAATTACGGTGATAACGGTTGGCATTGTAGGGGCACTGTACGCTATTTTTGGAGGATTAAAAGCGGTAGTGGTTTCTGATACTATCAACGGTATTGGCCTGTTAATTGTTGGTTTGTTAGTGCCCATATTAGGGCTTGTTGCGCTGGGCGGCGGTAATTTTATTGAAGGGTTAAGTGTCGTTACAAGTGATGAAACTCATAAACTGGATGCAATAGGCAATAGTACAGACCCTGTTCCATTTGCTACCATATTCACTGGCATGATTTTTGCCAATTTATTTTACTGGGGAACTAACCAATATGTTATTCAGAGAACGCTAGGTGCAGCTAGCCTGGCGCAAGGGCAAAAAGGAGTAATTCTATCTGGCTATTTCAAATTACTTATCCCTTTTATCATGATGTTACCGGGTGTTATTGCCTATCACCTCTATGCCAATGTTGGAACAGGTCTGCCGTCTATTGACTTGGCTTACCCCCAGTTAGTAAAAGATGTTTTGCCTGTTTATTTATCAGGTTTTTTTCTTGCCGTATTATTAGGCGCTGTATTCAGTTCTTTCAACTCGTTATTAAATAGTGCTGCTACGCTGTTTTGTCTCGATATGTATCAACCCATGTCCAAAAGCAAATTAACTGATGCTCAATTAATTAAAACCGCCAAAATAACCAGCGTTGTTATCGCTATTTTTTCATTTATTGTTGCACCACTGTTGCAATTTGCTCCCGATGGATTGTGGCAAATTATTCGAATTTTTACAGGTTTCTATAACATTCCGGTTATTGCCATTGTAGTGGCAGGACTGTTTTTTCGTAGAGTGCCAGCACTAGGTGCTAAAGTCACCATTGTGTTTCATCTTGTGGCTTATACGCTACTGAAATTCATTCTGTCAATAGAGCTTAATTTTATTCATATTTATGCCATCTTGTTTGTTGCAGAATTGGGTATTATGTTAGCCATAGGTTATAAATTCCCACTGGAAAGGGCATGGGAATTTACTTATAAACCTAAAGTTAATATGCAGCCCTGGCGCTTTCTAAAACCCGCCTGCTCGACACTGGTTACAGGAATTATATTGATTTACCTTTTATTTTCGCCTATTGGCTTAGTAAATGGAAATGGGTTGACAACATTATTTTGGGTACTGTTTGTTGCGGTTATTATTCTTAACCTTTGGTATAGTTTTGAAGTATTAAAATTACAGCTAAGGCGCTAATGTGGTTTGTTGACTTTTGTATTTTAAAAAAGTAAAAAAATGTGATTTTTTTGTTATTAATTAATGGGCTATGTAAACTATTTTCGCTTTATCTGATATGGTTATCTTATGATTGGCGTTTTTAAACCAGCACCCCATATTCAACCGCTTTCGCAACATTTGCACAGCGCTACCTATAAGCGTATGCGCGAGCAGTTGTTTATTGGTATTTTTATTGGTTATGCAGGATATTATTTGGTGCGTAAGAATTTCAGTTTAGCCATTCCGCATTTAGTGGAACAGGGCTTTAGTCGCGGTCAATTAGGTATTGTGCTTTCAGCCGTTTCAATTGCTTACGGATTATCGAAATTTTTAATGGGCAGCGTATCAGATCGTTCTAACCCTAGATTTTTTCTCAGTTTTGGATTGTTACTATCGTCTGCAATTATGCTATTGCTGGGTTGGACGAATTGGGCAACGTCTTCGCTGGGTATTATGTTTGTATTGCTTTTTTTAAACGGCTGGTTTCAGGGTATGGGGTGGCCTGCTTGTGGACGAGTGATGGTACATTGGTGGTCAGGGCGAGAGCGTGGACAAGTGGTTTCGTGGTGGAATATTGCACATAATATTGGCGGTGGATTAATTGGTCCTATTTTTCTATTGGGGATATGGATGTTTAATGATGACTGGAAATCTGCATTTTATATGCCAGCACTGTTTGCCATAGCCATTGCTGCTTTGGTGTTAATTTTACTGCGTGATACGCCGCAATCTTGCGGTTTACCTACAATAGAGGCTTTCAATAATGATTATCCAGGTAACTATCACAGTAGCCAGGAGCAGGAGCTTAAAGCCAAGGCCATATTTTTTAAATATATATTCCCCAATAAAGTACTTTGGGTCATTGCCATTGCTAATGCATTTATTTACTTAATTCGTTATGGTGTGTTGGATTGGGCGCCGCTATATTTAAAAGAAGCCAAAGACTTTTCTATTGATGCTTCATCATGGGCTTATTTTTTGTATGAATGGGCGGGTATTCCCGGTACATTGCTCTGTGGCTGGATTTCCGATAAATGGTTTAAAGGCAGACGTGCACCAGCTGGCATATTATTTATGGGTTTGGTAACTGTAGCTATACTTGTGTATTGGTTCAACCCTGCTGGAAATCCAAATATAGATCGTATGGCACTGTTTACAATAGGCTTTTTGATCTATGGTCCAGTTATGTTAATTGGCTTATATGCATTAGAGCTAGCACCCAAAAAAGCCGCTGGCACGGCAGCGGGATTAACAGGTATATTTGGGTATTTAGGTGGTGCAGTAGCAGCAAATATTATTTTAGGTTACAGTGTGGATTACTGGGGGTGGACTGGAGGCTTTATATTGTTAACCAGTGCTTGTGTATTGGCTATTTGCTGTTTATTATTCGCGCACTTTCAAGCTGGTGGGCAAAGAGTCGGACAAAGTGCCGTCCAAAAGGCCCGTCAAAGCGAAAAATAAAGCTCGAAGTAAAGCGTTATAACTTGATTTTTTCAAAATTTACGGTTGATGTTTCAGTCATTTCCTGATTTTCCCAATCATTTAAAAGTTGCAAGTTTCTGGCCACCGCAACCTTCTGCTGCAAATGCACTAGCTATTATTGAGCGCTGTCGTCAATTACCTGCAGCAGTGGTTTTGGCAGTTGAGCCGTCTGTAGCCAAAGCCAATCAACTTTGGAATGAATTAACTTTCTTTAAAGGTGATAACGCAGCGTTGGACATTGTCAGTTTTGCTGACTATGAGACGCTGCCTTACGATATTTTTTCGCCCAATGCAGATATTATTTCTGAGCGATTGCAATTGCTCAGCCGCTTAACCAGTATTGACGTTAATTTTGATAGTAGTGGTGCCGAAGCACAAAAGACGTTAATTATTGTCGCATCAATTGATACTTTAATGCAGCGTTTGCCACCCAAAAGCTTCATTCAGGGCAATAGTTTCGATTGGTCCTGTGGCGATATTATTTCCATAAACAAATTGGCAGAGCGTTTTACACAAGCGGGTTATCTTTCGACATCGTCGGTACAAAATCACGGGGAATTCTGTGTGCGTGGCGCATTACTGGATATTTTTCCAATGGGTAGCCAGTACCCATTACGCCTGGATTTTTTTGATAATGAGTTAGATACTTTACGGCTATTTGATGCGGAAACTCAAATGACCATCACCAAAATTCAGCATTTCCAATTACTTCCAGCACATGAATATTTATTAAGTGATACAGCGGTTGCCAGGTTTAAAACAAGATGGTTTGAATTTTTTGAAACCGAAAAAGCCGAACCGCTTAGAATGATTGAGCAGCAGCGACCTTTCCCAGGGATAGAGTCGTACTTGCCATTATTACACGACAAAATGGTAACGCTAATCGATTATTTACCAGCACAGTCGTTTATCATTCAAAATGAGCAAGCCATTGAGAGTTTTGAACAATACTGGCAACAAATTCAACAGCGTTATGAAGACTATCCAAATTTGGGGCAACGTCCGCCCTTACCACCAGCAGAATTATTTCTACCGTTAGAGCAGTGGAATGAGCGTTGTAATAAACATTTACGTATTAAACTCAATACCTCAAAAGCGCAAATAAAGGGTGCAGGTCTGTTAGAGGGTATGGAATTAACCTCAAGTGCACAAGCACTTCAAAGTTTGGTTTCAAGTCATCAGCAAGTGATTTTTTGTGCGATAAATCAAAGTCGTCGCGAGACATTGCATAAATTATTACAACAAGCCAATATTGAAGCCATTGTAATTGACGAGTTGCCAGATCAACAAGGTACTTATATCACTGTTGCTCCTATAAGTGATAGTTTCAGCATGGAAGGTATAGCCTTCATCAGTGAGCAAACCTTGTTAGGAGGCAGGCCTACACTGTATTCCTCTCCTGCCAAACAAACCACTAAACGTAAAACCCATGTAGGGGAACGCCTGGCACAGGACTATATTCGAAATTTAATGGAATTGGAAGAAGGCGACCCAGTAGTGCATTTTGAACATGGAGTAGGCATTTACAAAGGGCTTGAAACCCTAACGGTTCGTGGTCAAACTGACGAATTTTTAGTGTTGCTCTACGCTGGAAATGACAAATTGTATGTTCCGGTTTCATCACTACATCTTATCTCCAGGTTCACTTCCAGTCATATTGAGGAAGTTGTTAAACTACATAAATTGGGTGGTGAACAGTGGAGTAAGGCGCGCGATAAAGCTCAAAAAGTCATTCGCGATAGCGCTGCAGAATTGTTAGAAATTTATGCGCGGCGAAGTGCAAGGCAAGGCAGTGCAATTGACTGCGATAAAAACAGTTATAGCAAATTTTGCGCCGAGTTTCCATTTGAAGAAACGCTCGATCAACTTGATGCTATTGAAGCCATTCGCCATGACATGAGTCAAGCCAAACCCATGGATAGACTAGTATGTGGTGATGTGGGGTTTGGAAAAACCGAAGTTGCTATGCGCGCAGCTTTTATTGCCGCAGCTTCCAATAAGCAAACGGTCTTGATGGTGCCTACAACATTACTTGCCAGCCAGCACTTGGAAACCCTGGCTGAGCGCTTTTCCAACTGGCCTTTTCAGGTTGATTTAATTTCCAGGCTGCAGGCGGGAAATGCAGAAAAGGAAGTGTTGAAGCGTTTTAACGCAGGTAAAGTTGATATTTTAATAGGCACACATAAATTGTTATTTGCCGATTTGGATTTTAGTAATTTAGGATTGTTAATTATCGACGAAGAACATCGCTTTGGAGTGCGCCAAAAAGAAAAATTAAAGGCACTGCGTGCAGAAGTTGATATATTGTCACTAACAGCAACACCTATTCCGCGAACCTTGAATATGGCATTATCGTCGATGCGTGATTTGTCCATTATTGCCCAGCCGCCAGCCAAACGCCTGTCAGTTAAAACTTTTATCTGCATGTACGATTTGGGTATTATTAAAGAAGCTATTCAGCGCGAATTACACCGAGGAGGTCAAGTATATTTTTTACACAATGAAATTAAAACTATTGAACGCACTGCTAATGCATTAGCTAAATTAATTCCAGAAGCAAAAATAGCTGTAGGACATGGACAAATGAGAGAGCGTGAATTAGAGCGTGTCATGTTCAATTTTCATCAACAACGCAGTAATATTTTAGTATGTTCCACTATTATTGAAACGGGTATTGATAATCCTAATGCCAATACGATTATTATGGAGCGAGCTGACAAATTGGGGTTGGCACAATTACACCAGTTGCGTGGAAGGGTGGGACGTTCTTATCATCAAGCTTACGCTTACTTATTGACCCCTGAACCTTCCGTAATGTCGAAAGATGCTCGTAAACGCCTTGATGCGATTAAAAGCGCTGAACACTTAGGCAGTGGTTTCACACTGGCAACTTACGATTTGGAAATTCGTGGAGCAGGAGAGTTATTAGGCGAGCAACAAAGTGGGCAAATTAACGCTATAGGTTTTGATTTGTTTCAAGAGATGCTAGACAAAGCAGTCAGGGAATTGCGCAAAGGCAATAATATTGATGATTTATCTATGGTGCGTCCAGTCATTGATATAAATATTGGATTGTCAGCGCTTATACCCAGCGACTATTTGCCTGATGTCAATTTGCGATTAGGGTTTTACAAAAAAATGGCTGCCACTAAAACCCAAAGCGAGCTGGATACGATACAGATAGAAATGGTTGATCGTTTTGGTTCAACCCCTGATGAAGTTAATTATTTATTTATCACCACCGCTTTAAGACAGCGCTGTGACAAGTTGGGTATTGAGAAAATTATTGGCAATGACAAACATTGCAAATTTTGGATTCACAGCGATAATTTGATTGAAGCGATTCGCATCGTCAATTTAATGCAGCAACATCCTGACAACTTTTCAATGGAAGGTGGCAGCGTCATAAAATTTATGGGTGATGAGCAATATTCGCTTGCACAACAACAAAATCGCGCTGAGATAATACCAACTATTATTGATGTGTTAGCAGGGGATACCCAATTTAAACCTAGATCCCGTAGTTGAACCTGGAATTTACAGTTATTTTCAGGAAATAATGCAAGGCATGGCTTGCAGGTAATGGTTGTAGCCCTTACCAAAAGCCATAACGCAGCAGTGTGAACTGAAAAGGGCTGTAAAGCCAGGTAGCGGTTTGTAATTCACTTATGAAGTGAATCGAAGAATAAGCGTTTATCAATAACATTCAAACTCTTAGAAGTGAAATTAGCGTTCAACTGCGGAATCTGGGTTAAAATGCCTTCCTTGTTTTTTGTATCAATTTTATATGAAAATTTTAGTTACTGGCACAGCAGGCTTTATTGGTAGTCATCTTGCCAATAGGTTAGTTGCCAGAGGAGACAGCGTCATCGGTTTAGATAATATCAACGATTATTATGATCAAAATGTCAAGTATGGCAGGTTGCAACGCTCAGGGATTGTGGAACATTTAGCAGCAGGAGCCGATATTGAATATGGCAAGCTACTCGCATCAACACACAATGATAGTTATCAATTTATTAAACTGAACCTTGAAGATAAAGCGCAATTAACTGATTTGTTTGCAGCACAACAATTTGATGCGGTATGCAATTTAGCTGCCCAAGCGGGTGTGCGCTATTCCCTGATTAACCCTGATGCCTATATCCAAAGCAATATAGTAGGGTTTCTCAATATCCTGGAAGCCTGTCGACATCATAGTGTTGACAATTTATCTTACGCTTCAAGCTCTTCTGTGTATGGGTTAAATGAAACATTGCCTTTTAGTACAGCGCATAATACGGATCACCCTATTTCGTTGTATGCCGCGTCAAAAAAATCTAACGAGCTAATGGCGCACACTTACTCTCATTTGTACAATATCCGTACTACAGGGTTGCGTTTTTTTACCGTTTACGGACCTTGGGGCAGACCCGACATGGCACTGTTCCTGTTTGTAAAAGCCGCGCTTGAAGGTAAAACCATTGATGTGTTTAACCACGGTAAAATGTTGCGCGATTTCACCTATATTGACGATATTGTTGAAGGAGTGGTACGAGTTATTGATAACCCTGCCAAGGCAGATAGCAACTGGAATGGGTATGATACTTTACCGTCTTCATCTTCTGCCCCTTACAAACTTTATAATATTGGGAATAATAACCCGGTACAGCTTATGGATTTTATCCGTGCAATTGAAACCAGGTTGAACGCAATTATTGACAAAAACATGCTGGAAATTCAACCTGGTGATGTGCCTTCAACATTTGCCGATGTACAGGATTTAGTTGAGGACATGGACTATAAACCCGCAACACCCGTACAGCAAGGCATTAATAATTTTATAGATTGGTATCGAGAATTTTACAACGTATAGATCGGCTGTGGACACAATAGCAATTATTGGTTTAGGTTACGTTGGTCTGCCATTGGCGCATGCCTTCAGCGCCAGGTACAAAGTGGTAGGGTTTGATGTAGACCCTACGCGTATTGAACAACTTCGCAATATTGAAGACCGAACGCTGGAATTAACACAAGAACAATTACAAGAAGCATTGACCAATGGTATTACATTCACAACGGATATAGCGTTATTAAAGCAATGTAATATTTTTATTGTTACCGTACCGACTCCAATTGATCATAATAAGAAACCGAATTTACAACCCCTTGTAAGTGCCAGCGAGACGGTGGGGGCAGTTATCAAGAAAGGCGACATCGTTATTTATGAATCGACGGTGTATCCAGGTGCTACCGAAGAAGATTGTGTGCCCATACTGGAAAAGATTAGTGAACTGCAATTTAATGTGGACTTTTACTGCGGTTATAGCCCAGAGCGTATAAACCCTGGCGATAAAAAGCATACCGTTTCACAAATTGTTAAAGTCACATCGGGAAGTACACCAGAAATTGCAAACAAGGTGGATAAGTTGTACAACAGCATTATTGATACGGGTACGCATTTAGCGCCATCCATCAAGGTTGCAGAAGCGGCTAAAGTTATTGAAAATGCACAACGCGATATTAACATTGCCTTTATGAATGAATTGGCAATGATGTTTAACAAGATGGGTATTGATACCAGAGCTGTATTACAAGCGGCAAGTACTAAATGGAATTTTCTCAATTTTGAACCAGGATTAGTAGGAGGACACTGCATAGGGGTAGATCCTTACTATTTAACGTCTAAAGCTGAGCAAGTTGGTTATAAGCCAGAAATTATTCTGGCAGGAAGACGCTTGAACGATAGCATGGGATTGTATATTGCCGCACAATTAACCAAGGTGATGATTCAGAAAAAGATAGCGGTTGAATCGTCTAATGTACTGATAATGGGTTTAACCTTTAAAGAAAATTGTCCTGATTTGCGCAATACAAAAGTCGTTGATATTGTAAATGAATTGCGAGATTACGGCTGTCATTTATCACTCTATGACCCCTGGGTAAAACCTGAAGAGACCGTAACGGAATTTGGATTGCCAGCTATTGATCAACCACAAAAAGGTGCTTACGATGCTATTGTTTTGGCAGTAGGGCATAGACAGTTTAAGGAAATGTCAATTAAAGCAGTTAAAATGTTGGGCAAATCAAATTGTGTGCTGTTTGATTTAAAAGGGGTTCTAAAAGACAGTGACGTTGATTACCGGCTTTAAAATATGCAGGTGACAGATGCTATTTGCACAATCACTTGCGCAATTTAGCCATCGAAGGCAAGGTATTAATCATCTTGCTGATGGCTATTGAGAGTTGCCAAAAACAGATATGTCTCTATAATGTTCAAGCACTGAACATGCCGTATTTTATTGGGTTTTACATAGTATAATCCTGCGGTAGCCTGCCTGAAACTTTTAGGAATTTTAACCCAGAATATGTTTGGTTTCTATTTACCCAAATGACGAGTATTAAGCGAATAGGTTTTGTTACTGGTACGCGTGCAGATTATGGCTTGTTATCCAAAACCATACATTTAGTTCAGCAAGACAGCAGGTTTGAGGGGCTAGTTTTTGTTTGCGGTACACATTTTTCGGAAAACTATGGCAATACTATAAATGAATTACGTGATGATGGTGTAGATAACATTGTTCCTGTCGAGATGTTGCTGTCGTCTTCTTCAATGGTCGGGACGGCGAAGTCAATGGGTTTGGCGGTATTGGGATTTACTGATGCATTCAGTTATAACCAGTTAGATGCCATTATTATTCTTGGGGATCGCTATGAGGCTTTGGCAGCGGCTCAAACAGCCATGGTGTTGGGTATTCCCATTGTTCATATTCATGGCGGTGAAATTACCGAAGGAGCATTTGATGATGGCATTAGACACGCGATTACCAAAATGGCAAATATTCATTTTGTAGCTACGTCTACTTTTGCAAGGCGAGTATGTCAACTGGGAGAAAATGAAGATGCGGTTTTTGTGGTAGGAGCACCTGGTTTGGACAATATTAATAGTGAGCAACCATTATCAAAAGCAGCCATTTTTTCTGAATTAGGGCTGGATACGAAACGGCCAGTATCACTTGTTACCTACCACCCTGTGACGCGAGCAATGGATGTTAATGAGAACGACATCTATCCCTTGATAGAGAGCATTAAGGAGAATTCTGATATGAATTATGTCATTACATACCCCAATGCCGATGGCGGAGGAGACGAAATTATCAGGCAATGGCAGTCTATTTCCAAGGCAGATAATATAAAGTTGGTACCATCATTAGGGACGAGGAATTATCTTTCACTGATGAAATATGCTACTGCGGTTATTGGTAATTCTTCTAGTGGCATCATTGAGGCACCGAGTTTTAAAATATCGACAATTAATATAGGGACCAGGCAGCGAGGCCGCCCCAGAGCACTTTCGGTAATAGATGTCGATATGAATCAAAGTGCTATTTCAGATGCTATAAAATTGAGTTGCAATAAAAATTATAAGCAAAAGTTGCAAACCACTGTCAATCCATACGGTCAAGGGGATGCCGCTCTGCAAATTATTGAGCTACTGGCTCAATTGAATTTTGCTGACTATCAATTGAAGTCTTTTGTCGATAGGGTTTAATACCATTTCTAAAAAATATTAACATGATTAGTGCTATAGAGGATGTTAAAAACTTGAGAGGCAGGATAGCCTCGACAAAGCTACAGGGATGTACTCGTGCGGTTTTTAACATCTTCTATAACACTAAATATTTATTGTGATTGATATAAGTGATGGGAAAAACAACCATAATAGCAGAAATAGGCGTCAATCATAACGGCGATATTGAACTGGCGAAAAAGCTGATTGACCAGGCAGTGCTTGCTAACGCAGATGTTGTCAAATTTCAAACATTTAAGGCAGAGCGGTTAGCATCGCAATCTGCTCAAAAAGCCGCTTATCAGGTTACTAATACCAATAAAACTGAATCGCAACAGGAAATGTTGAAGGCACTGGAATTATCGTTTAACGATTTCAAAGTGCTCGCTGATTATTCAAAAGCAAATAGTATTGAGTTTTTATCCACGGCATTTGATAAGGAAAGTCTTGATTTTTTGGTACAGGAAATTGGTTTAAAAACCTTGAAGATAGCATCGGGGGAACTTACCAATGCGCCACTGCTGTTGCAACACGCAAAAACGGGTTGCGATATGATTGTATCGACAGGCATGGCGACACTGGAAGATATTGAACAGGCATTGAGCATTATTGCGTTTGGTTATCTCAATGATACTGAAAGCCCAGGCATTAATGCGTTTAAGAAAATTTATGCATCTGCCGAAGCTAAGCAGGTTTTACATGATAAAGTTAAATTACTGCATTGCACCACTCAGTATCCTGCTCCTTTTGAGGATATTAATTTAAGAGCAATGGATACCTTAAAGGAAAATTTTAACCTGAATGTAGGGTATTCGGATCACAGTGAAGGCATATTGGTAGCCATTGCAGCGGTAGCGCGCGGAGCAACTTTGATTGAAAAGCACTTTACTCTGGATACGTCAATGGAAGGACCTGATCATCGGGCATCATTAAACCCTGCTCAGTTAAAACAGATGATCGATTCGATTCGAGCAGTAGAGTTAGTATTGGGTGATGGCGTAAAAGCACCAAGACCATCCGAATTAGGCAATATTAATATTGCCAGAAAAAGCCTAATTGCTTCTGATGATATTCGGCAAGGTGAGCAGTTTAGTCCTGACAATATAGATACCAAAAGACCAGGTCATGGAGTAAGCCCTGGCCATTATTGGGACTATTTGAGTCGAAGTGCGAAAAGGGCTTATAGTAAAGGGGATATGCTAGTTGACTAAACCTCTAATTTTTATTGGGGCTGGTGGTCATGCAGCGGTTTTAATGGATATTTTGATTCAACAAGGTCGTAACATCATCGGCATTGTTAGCCCAAAGAAAGACGAGCGCTCCATTTTCAGCGGTGTTGACTGGTATACAAATGATGAAGATGTGTTAAAGTTTGACTGTTCGGACGTCAAATTGGTCAATGCAGTGGGCTCAATACCGGGTCAGAAGCTCAGATATCAGTTGACCAATTACTATAAAAAATTGGGCTATGAATTTGAAACAGTTATTTCAGATCACGCCATTGTTTCATCAAATGCTACACTATTGGAAGGAACACAAGTAATGCACGGTGCCATTATCAACTCAGGAAGCGAAATAGGTGCTTATACAATTATCAACACTGGGGCAATTGTAGAACATGATTGCAACATAGGTAGCGAAAATCATATCGCTCCAGGGGTTACTATTTCTGGCGGTGTTACCACAGGTAATCAGGTACATCTGGGAATTGGGTCATCGGTAATACAATCTGTCACCATTGGTGATAATAGTGTGGTTGGAGCGGGAGCTACAATAACCAGGTCTATCGGTAGCAATGCCATTTGCTATCCTGCACCCATAGTGAAAAAGTCGTTAAAATAGCAATGAATAATCCTAGATTCCGCAGTTGAACGCTAATTTCACTTCTAAGAGTTTGAATGTTATTGATAAACGCTTATTCTTCGATTCACTTCATAAGTGAATTACAAACCGCTACCTGGCTTTACAGCCCTTTTCAGTTCACACTGCTGCGTTATGGCTTTTGGTAAGGGCTACAACCATTACCTGCAAGCCATGCCTTGCATTATTTCCTGAAAATAACTGTAAATTCCAGGTTCAACTACGGAATCTAGGATAATGATTATGCAAAACTCTCAAAATATTTTAATATTACCTTCATCCTCTATTAAACAGGCAATGAAAGTGCTTAATCGGGAAGGCTCGGGATTTTTGGCTGTTGTTAATAGCGATAAAATATTGTTGGGTACATTAACGGATGGCGACATAAGAAGGGCATTGACGAATGATTATGGATTAGATACGGTCGTTTCTGATGTAATGAAGTTAAACCCTCAAACGGCTGTTGATGGAACCAGTAAAGCAGAAATTTATCAATTGTTGGTTGACAAAAAAATATCTGTAATACCCATTGTTGACAATAATGGAAGACTGATTGACATTAAGTCAATTTACGACTTTCGGGGAAAGAATCAACATGATAATCCAGTATTTATTATGGCAGGAGGATTTGGCACTCGTTTGAAACCATTGACAGATAACTGTCCTAAACCCATGCTAAAAGTAGGCGACAAGCCTATTTTGGGAATATTGCTAGAGAAATTTATACAGGCGGGATTTCATAAATTTTATATATCAATACATTATAGACCTGAGGTGATTCAAGATTACTTTGGCAACGGTTCTAATTGGAACGTCAAAATAAAATACATTCACGAGACAGAGCCTCTTGGAACAGGTGGCTCATTAGGGCTGCTGCCTGATGATATAGGTGATTTGCCTGTTATCGTTATTAATGGTGACATTCTATCAAAAATCAATTTTGGACAGTTGTTAGCATATCATAGTAAATACCGTGCCAAAGCTACTATTTGTGTTAGAGAACATGAATATCAGATACCCTTTGGAGTCATTGAAAATGATGGGCATTTAATTACAGAAATGGTTGAAAAGCCAATCTATCGCCACTATATCAATGCAGGTATTTATGTTATTGAACCCGATGTCATTCGCGCTGTACCAAAGAATAAAAATATTGATATGCCTATTTTTTTACAGTCTTTTACGGGTGAATTGGTAATGTACCCCTTTCATGATTATTGGTTGGATATTGGTCGTTTTAGCGATTTTGACAAAGCTCAAAAGGATATTATTGCATTGGAACTGGGCGCTCCTTATCAATTAATATAACTACTATTATGCAAATTGGAGTTATTGGTACAGGAAGTATTGCGTTAAGGCACAGGCAAAATATAAAACAGGTTTTTCCTAAAGCCAAGGTTATAGCCGCACCTTCCAGAGAGACAAGTGCATCATTAATTTTAGGTAGTGTGGATGTAACCGTACGAACGGTTGATGAGTTAATCGCTCAACAACCTGATTTTGTTATTATTGCCTCGCCTGCCAGTTTACATGCGACACAAGCGCGTCCATTGATAGCAGCCAAAGTACCGTTGCTTATTGAAAAGCCAATGGTCATTAGTGTTGAAGAAGGTAAAGAACTGGTATATCTTTTGGCCGAATCAGAAGTACCTGTAGCTATAGGCTATTGTTTACGATATATGCCCTCGGCAAGAATAATGAAGCAATTACTTGAGCAAAGCAAGATAGGTAGTATTTACAACGGTATTGTCAATACTGGGCAATATCTACCCGACTGGCGCAGTATTGATTATCGAAAGTCGGTTTCATCTCAGCATCATTTGGGCGGAGGGGTGTTACTTGAATTAAGCCATGAATTTGATTACTTGCAATGGCTGCTGGGACCCCTTGATATTAAACACGCCATGTTGAGACAGTCTTCTGAACTGGAAACAGATGTCGAAGAGCTTGCCGATGTCATGCTTGTTTCCAAACAAGGCTGTGTTTGTACAGTGCATCTGGATTTTTTACAGAAAAAAGCATTTAGGATGTGTACGTTAATAGGTAGTGAAGGTTCTTTGGAATGGGATTTGATAACCAATAGTATTTACTGTCACTCATCGGTCTCATCGGAACTGATCTACGAAAATGCAAAGTGGGATACCAATGAAATGTACATTGATATGTTAGAGGATTTTATCAATTTGATAGAGGGAAGAGCAAACCATTGCGTGCTTGTGGAGCAGGCATTGAATACCAACCGCTTGGTCGATGATATTAAATCAGGGTATGAGTTGTTATAGCTTTATATTTGCCAGAGGAGGTTCCAAAGGGCTGAAGCGAAAAAATATTCGCCCATTAGCAGGTAAACCATTAATTGGTTATGCTATAGAAACAGCAAAACAGGTTAAGCAAATTCAGCGGGTATTTGTTTCGACCGAAGACAGTGAAATTATTGAGGTGGCTCAAGATTTTGGTGCTGAAATCATTGAAAGACCTGCATCTATAGCGCAGGACAACACGCCAGAATGGCTGGCTTGGCAACATGCCGTCAACTGGGTAGAAGAACATCATGGCATTTTTAATGAATTTATTAATTTACCGGTTACTAGTCCATTGCGAGCGCCGAAAGATGTTGAAGCCGCTATTGATAAACGGCGAACAACTCAGTCCGATATTTGTATTTCTGTAACACCGTCGTCGCGCAACCCTTATTTTAATATGGTGCAGCTAAACACTTATGACCAAGCTGAGTTGGTTATTGATAGCAAACAAATACGCAGGCGGCAAGAGGCTCCAGAAGTTTACGATATTACAACAGTAGTTTATGCGACTTCGCCACAATATATAAAAAACAACACCGGTATATTTGATGGGAGCGTTGTGGCAGTCAAAGTGCCTAAACACAGGGCTGTTGATATTGATGATATTTATGACTTTAAATTAGCAGAAGTATTGTTAAATGAGAGTTTTGCATAATTACTGCGTTTGTCAATACAGCGTTAAATTTTCGCTCAAAATGCTCATTTACTGCTAGTAAACTCCGCTTTTTCGTTCAAATTTGCCTTGTCTTGACATCGCTCGTGACATTATGCAAAGCTCTCTAAATAACTCAATTGGTGTGCAGAGTTCTCGGTTGATATAATAATGATTCAATGATGTTAAAAAATAAAAAAATTTTGATTGCGGGCGCTGGCGGGCTACTTGGGCAAAGTCTGGTCGAGGACATCTTGCAACATGGTGGAGAGGTGATTGGGTTCGATCTTGAAATTGAAAAATTACAAATGGCAATGAATAGTAAGACTAACCTGGATTGTTCCAGGTTGAAACTTTACCAATTAGATATAACAAACGAGCAAGCGGTGAGTGCCTTGTTTGCAGAACAATCAGGGTTAACGGGCGCTGTAAACGCATCGTATCCTCGAAATAAAAGCTATGGAGCAGACTTTATCGACGTTTCACTTGAAAGTTTTAATGATAATGTAGGGTTGCATTTAGGTTCAGCCTTTTTATTTACCCGCGAGTGCACTCAATATTTTTTAAAACACCGCGAACCGCTGTCTCTGGTTAATATTGCTTCAATTTATGGTGTAATAGCGCCGCGTTTTGATTTGTATAAAGATACAACCATGACCATGCCCATAGAATATGCAGCGATCAAGTCAGCAGTTATACATATTAGTAAATACGCGACATCGTATGTTCGCGATAGCAATTTCCGAATAAACACGATAAGCCCTGGAGGGATAATGGATGCTCAACCCAATGTTTTTGTCGAAAAATATCGGCAACAAACTCACGGCAAAGGAATGTTAGATGTTAACGATGTTAATGGCAGCATCCGTTTTTTATTGTCAGATCACTCCAGGTTTGTCAACGGACAAAATCTGGTTGTTGATGACGGTTTTATTTTATAGCGATTATAACTTATGCAACAAAAGATATTTTGGTGTGCTAACTGTTTGAACATGTCAACTCGACCAAGAATAAGCTTTGACGAAAGAGGTTTTTGCAATGCCTGCTCATGGTCTGAAGAAAAAAAAATAATGGATTGGTCCAGGAGGCAGGAAGAACTTCATCAATTATTGGAAAAGTATCGCTCTAAAAATGGCGATGGTTTTGATTGCATTGTTCCGGTCAGTGGAGGTAAAGATGGTTCCTATGTCGCTTACATGCTTAAAAGCCAATATGATGTGAACCCATTGGCAGTTACAGTAAGGCCAGCACTATCGTTAGAATTGGGCGATAAAAATCTGTCAAATTTTATTAATTCAGGATTTAACCATATCCATGTTTCCCCTGATTGCCAGATTATGCAAAAAATAAATAAGCATGGGTTTATTGAAAAAGGCTTTCCCTATTACGGCTGGTTAATTGCCGTTAAAACCGCAGTTATTCAAGTGGCGATGAACTTTAATATTCCATTGTTATTTTACGGAGAGGATGGCGAAATAGAGTATGGTGGTTCTACGGAAAGCAAGAATAAATCTTTATACGATATTGAGTACATGAAGCGAGTCTATTTTGAGGGCGGTTATGACAAGGTGTTAGGAATTGTGTCTGATGACCCTGAAGTTAACGCTGGCGATCTAACATTCTGGCAGTTTCCGTCCGATCAGATGATTCAACAAAAACAGTTATCTTTTACGCACTGGTCTTATTATGAAGACTGGGATTCATATCGCAACTATGTTATTGCGAAAGAACACTGTGGTTTACAAGAGAAAGAGGAAGGTAATACAGGCACTTTTACTAATTTTGCTCAAAACGATCAGGCGCTGTATTCGTTGCATGCCTATTTAATGTATCTCAAATTTGGATTTGGGCGAGCCACTCAAGATGCGGGTATTGAAATTAGGCGTGGCGCCATGACCAGAGATCAGGCCATTAATCTGGTGATGGCGTATGACAATCAATACCCTGAAGACTTTATCGGTGCTTATCTGGATTATTACCAAATGACTAAGGCAGAATTTGATGCCGTGCTTGACCGTTATGCGAATAAAGCATTATTTGAGAAAATTGATGGTATCTGGCAGCCAAAATTCACGGTTGGAGAACCCTTTACGCCATGAAAATTGGCATTGTCGACTATGGTGTGGGAAATATAAGTTCTATTCTAAGTGCGTTACATTATATTGGTTATAGTGATATTACAGTATCTTCCGATATCAAACAACTAAGTCATATGGATAAATTTTTGCTGCCAGGTGTTGGCAATTTTGCCAAAGCGATGCAAAGTATTGAAGAATTGAATTTGAAGACATTTTTAATCCAAACTGTACTTGAGGAAAAACGTCCTCTGTTGGGAGTATGTGTTGGTATGCAGCTTCTCGCGAAATCAAGTGAAGAGAGCGGATTTAATTTAGGACTGGGGCTAATAAGTGGGCAACTCAAAAAATTTCAAAACGATAAGTTTTCAATACCTCATGTCGGCTTCAATCAGGTCACTCCTTGCGAGGGCAGCCGATTGTATCGCGAAATTAATCCAACACCTGATTTTTATTTTGCTCACAGTTATCGATTGCAGTCTACTAGTGATATTGGACAGTCAACGTGTCATTACTCTGAGCATTTTATCGCCAGTTTTGAACAAGACAATATTGCGGGAGTTCAATTTCACCCAGAACTTAGTCAGACCAATGGGCTGCAACTTTTAAAAAATTTTTTACAATTGTTTTAATGCTGCGTAATCGAATTATTTTTGGTCTGATTTATAATAACGGCTACTTTATGCAAAGTCGGAATTTTAGGTTGCAGCGGGTTGGAGATATTAATTGGCTGGAAAATAACTACAAATTTCAGGCGATATCATTTTCTATAGACGAGCTAATTGTGGTCAATGCATCGAGAGGACAAAAAGATCTTGAAAAATTTTCTGAAAGTGTACAGCGCCTGGCGACGAATGTTTTTATTCCAGTTGCCGCAGGTGGCGGTATTCGTAAACTTGGCGATGCGATTAAGTTATTTGACAACGGTGCTGACAAAGTCATTTTAAATAGTAGTCTGGTTGAAGATAACCAGTTAATTTCAGACATTGCGCGGCGCTATGGCGAACAAAGTGTGGTTGCCAGTATTGACTATCGTTTAATTGATGAGCAGCCTGTTATCTATATTCATGATGGCGAAAAAGCACTATCAGAAACTTTACAGGAATATTTGCAACGCTTGCAGGAATTAGGTGTGGGAGAAATACTATTGAACTCAATTGACAAAGACGGAACCGGTTTTGGTTTTGATTTAACAACGATTTCACATTATCTGGAATATATCAAAACGCCTTTAATCGTAATGGGCGGGGCAGGCAACGAGAAACATTTATTGCAAGGATTGTCCCTTGATGGGGTGTCAGCTGTGGCTACAGCTAACCTGTTTAATTTTATTGGTAATGGGCTGCCAAATGCAAGGCAGTACCTAATTGAATCAGGTGCTAACATAGCTCATTGGAATTTGAGTTGATATTAATTCGGCAAAAAAACACTGAACAAATATGTGGCACAAGGAAGTGCCACCGACGAGCGATAACTCGAGGTTAATATATGGCTTTGGATGAAGCTGTATTCCCTGATTCTATAGGTGATAAGTTATCACCAATTATTATAACGGGTGCCTGCCGTTCTGGTAAAACAACTTTGGGTAATGTATTAGCGTCTTGCCCACAAGTAGAATATGCCGATGAACCTTATACAGGCATGTTGTTACCGATGGTTTCAGGAACAGGGTTAATTAATAATAATATAGCTAAATCCTGGATGAAAGTTTACTTGCGCGAACTTTTTAATGATCTTGTTTTACTTCGAAGAGCTAATTTTAGAAAGCAGGATTTAAGCTCTATTTGGGAGAAAAAAGAAAAAGAAGAAATCACTTACCGAATGAATAATCTCAACTCCAGAAAAGATGTTGATGACTATATTGCGAGGAAGAATTTAAGGCTTGTCGTGACATTAACGGAATGTTTTCCATTTTTAATGTTTATGGATAGTGCTTTGAATAATCCATCCTTTATTCATGTAGTCAGGAATGGTTATGACGTGGCGATTGATTTAGAAAAGAAAAAATGGTTTTCCGATGAACAACTGATTGAGCCGGTGAACGCTCAACTATATATTCCGTATCAATGGAAAGGTAGTAGCTGGCATATTCCATGGTGGGTCGATCGCGAGGATTTTAACTTTTTTTTAAATTTAAACTTATTTGACAGAGGAATATACTATTGGTGTTCGTTAATGGAAAAATCGCTGCGCTCTCTTTCGGAATATTCCAGAGAGTTTATACAGGTAAAATATGAAGATTTAGTTACAAAACCTGCAAGTATCATGGAAGATATTATTGATAGGTTTAATTTCACTAAAGGTGTACAAACGATGAATCAATTAAAAAAATTACAGGAGCGGAGTGTTGCCTCTGAAAGAAAATTAGATGTTCATCCGAAATTGAATGAAAAATTCAGATATTTACAAAGCGAATTAAAATATGTTTGATAAAAATGAAACCAAAGCTGTAGAAGAATATTTTGAAGTCAATGCCAATGCGTGGTTGGAAGATGCGTATAAAGAAGGCGGGTATAATTACCCTACACCCAAACACAGATTAAGAGTATTAAAGCAAATAATTAATGATAGAAAAGATATTAATTCTCTCATTGATGTGGGTTGCGGCGGAGGGGAAGTCGCTATTGAATTAGCAAAAATGGGATTGTCTATTATAGGTGTTGATCAATCCAAACCCATGTTAGAAAAAGCAATAGAAAATTTATCCAGGCAAGATTCCTTAACAAAAAGTAGAGTTTCATTCGAAGAAAACACGATAAAAGATATTGACTATTCCGATTTTGATGCAGTGACTGCTATGGGGGTAATTGGTTATTTTGATAGCGATGATGTTTTATTTGAAATAGTTTCACGCCAATTAAGACAAGGTGGATATTTTATCGTTTCATTTAGAAACAGATTATTTAATTTGTTTAGCATTTCAAACCGTACTCTTAATGAGGTTAATACGAATAGCTTCTCAGACCTAGTACAAGAAGTTGAAAGTCTATACAGCAGTATTGATAAAGAGTCTTTTAATCAGGTTATAAAAAATTTACATTTGATTACAGGTGAATTGCTAACCAGTGAAAATATGAAATCTTTGTCAGAAGATTCACCATCCAAACAGGCTAAAAAAGAATATTCAACAGCAATAGAAGCCCGGCAATCGACTCCTCAGCAAGCCGTAACTACCGCCTCAAAGTATAATTTTTCGGTAGAAAAAATTTATGGGATACACCCTCATTTAATGATTCCAAGTATAAATAATGCAATTTCTCCACAGGTTTATAATCGTCTTTGCGACGGCTTAATTCCATTAGAAGAAAAACCTGTAAGTTTAATCTGGAGTTCGGTTTTTATTGCCGTATTTAAAAAAAATTAAGGGAATTATATACCTGTTAACCTATACTAAAGTGGCTGTTGTGGGTATGCGAAGCCGTGACAGGCAAGTGAAAGCTGGTACAATGTCGCCTATTAATACAGACACCATGTAGACCATGATTTATAGTAATGTTGATGACAATGCCGCAATGACCTGTAAACCAGCTAACAATTGACCATAACTAACAATTGACCATAACTAACAATTGACCATAAATTACCCATGATTCGATGGAATAGTGAAGAAAAATATAAGCAAACGGATTACTTAAATATGGATGAGAATAGCATCAAGGATTACTTTCAACTTCTTAAAAAATCTAATGGAAGTGTTAGCCATCATCTTCTAAAAAGCAGGTCTTGTGAAACGTGTTGGAAAACCGATAAGAGCGGAAAACCATTTGGAATTAACTTTTTATAAAATATATTAATAGAGCAATCACTTATGGCTTGGATTATTCTTATTATTGCAGGAGTCTTTGAAATTATATGGGCAGTAGCATTAAAATATTCAGAGGGTTTTACAAAGCTACTACCTTCTGCCATTTTTATCATTGCAGCCTGGTTAAGTTTTGCATGTTTATCTTATGCGCTAAAAAGTATTCCAATGGGTAACGCTTATGCAGTATGGACAGGTATAGGGGCGGTAGGTATTGCTATTGTTGGCATGGTTTGGTTTAGTGAACCTATAACAATTATCCGTATTGTTTGCATTGGTTTAATTGTAGTGGGTATTATTGGTCTAAAGGTAGCTGGTTCTGGTGCAAATATTGTATAAAAGTCAGTCAAGTGAATAGCTAAAGCTAACGCTTATTGAAGGGTTATGAGGGTGTAATTGTTTAAAACAGTTACTTGCCCGAAAAATAATACTCACCATAGGGTGACTATGACTGCGTTTATTTTTCTTGCGCGAGCACCTGTTTTTATTGCCATTTTTGCCTTCGCTACAATTTCTAATGCATAATCTGGTTTAAACAAAGGTATTTTTGTGTTGATGCGAAAAGAATTAGTTGTAAATTTATCAGCTAATTTAATTACTCAGGTCATTACTATTGGCTCTCCCTTGCTGGTTCAATTTCACTTGGTAAGGAACTTAAAATTATCTGACTTAGGTACATGGTACTTAGTGACAGCTAGTATTGCATTACTTCATTTAGTTATTACTTTTCCACATTATGAGTTGGTTAAGCGTATAGCATCCAGTGAGCAAATATCCAGGTTGTTGGGAACAGCTTATCTGCTAGGTTTTATCAATGCGCTAGTATTAGCACCAATATTTGTATATTATTTGGTCGAGGTATTGAATATTCACCTTGGGCTAACCCTTATTGCTTGTACATTACTGGTTTCAACACCAATAGCCTCAGAATTTTTTTTTCAAGGTAAAATTAAAAGTGTATTTGTGTTACAGAGGAAAACCCTGGTCAAAGTCATCCTTGTCATTGGTACCTTGCTATTGGTAAGAGGTGAAGACGATTTTTATAAGTTTTTTATTCTCAGCATTTTGTGTATGGCGATGGAACATATCATATGCTTTGGTTATGTGCTCAAAAACCGATTATTTGGTACGCCAGATTGGTCGGTGTTAAAAGGCATAGTCACAAAGTCCTGGTTGTATATTCCGTTCAGATTAAGTTATAACACTCTGCCTCACATTTCCTTAATTGCTTTTAAATCGCTTGTTACTTTGGAACTTTTAGCTATTTATTCGATATTCATGCGCATTGTTAATGTGGCGACTACGGCGGTAACATCGAGTATGGTTGTACTGTTTCCTTATAGTATAAACAAACAAGGCATACAAGAAAACACCATGCAAATATTGGGTGCGAAACTGCTGGTGTGTACAGGGCTGATTGCAATGATGATCATATTTCAAGATTATGTTTTGTGGTTTTTTCTGAATCAAAAATTGGAGGGCAGTTTACAAACAGAGTATATTATTTTGACTTTTTTTATTGTTATTCATACCACTTATAATTTCTTAATATTTAATCAATTTTTGTCAAAATCCAAACTGTTGATTCCCTTGCTGACAAATATATTGCAACTGTCGGCCTTTTTCCTCTGCACATTTATTTTTACCCAATGGTCAGTGGAGCATTTTTATTCTGTATCCATCATTGTTTCCTCATTGGTCAACTTAACATTGTTGGTCGTCTTTATTTACTTAAATAACCGCCTGGTGAGAGTTAACTGACAATGATTGTTTACGTCTCAGAGAGTTTAAATTCGAAAAAGCATGGTGGCTCTTCGTTATCTGGTTTAGACTTTCTGCAAATTTTGAGAGTGCACTATAAGGATGTCAATGTTGTAAGTTACGACTATACTCACATGACTCAACAGCAGTTTTACGGGAATATTATCCATTCACTTGGGAAGGTAACACGGCTTAAAACGCTGTACAAGCCTAAAACTTTCGGCTTGCTCAGGCGCATTAAACAATGCTTGATTTTCCTCCAAAATTTGTTCAAACCTTCGACAATTAACTATTCAGGGAAACAGGGGTTACTTTTTGTCAATTCCTGGTCGACTATTATGGAAAGTCACCAATTATTGAACATTGAGGGTTTTAGAAAAATTTGTGTGGTCAGAGGAAACCCGGAATCTTTTATCTGGCAGGGGAAGAGCCAGAATGGCCAGCAAAATATTGTTGACGCGGCAGATTATCTTAACCTGTTTGATGATCTTGTTTTTGTTTCCAGCAGTGGCATGCAGGGTTGGCAACCCTATTTAAGAGAGCAAATTAATAGTCATTACTTGCCAAACTCAATTGATGAACATGAAGTCAACGCACTAATATCTTCCAGTAAAGATGATTTCTTACCAACTTTAGGGTTTAAAAAAGATATTTTAAACCTTGTCGCTATTGGTTCTGTACAAACTCGCAAAGGTCAGGATATGTTGTTGAAGGTCGCTGAATATCTGGCAAAAGAAAACTTGACGTTTACGATTCATATCGTCGGTGTTGTATCCAATCAATGGGGCGGAAATAAAATTAAACAAGTCATTTTAACATCGACTATGGCATCGAATTTTGTCTTCCATGGACATAGAGAAGATGCGTTGACTTTTGCCAGATGTGCTGACATTTGTTTGTTTCCAAGCAGGGCAGAAGCTTTTCCCAGAACGGTAGCGGAATACATGGCTCTGGGAAGCGCAATTGTTTCAACAGACGTTTCAGGGGTGACCGAAATGATTGAGCACGGTGTTAATGGCATGCTCTGTGCTCAGGATGATTCACAAAAAATGGCTGAGTATATTGTGTTACTCGCCAATAATTCGCAATTGTGCGAAAAGTTAAAAGAAGCCGCTCGTACCAGGTATTTAAACAGTTTTGCAAAGCGTCATCAAATAGCCAGGGCAATAGACATATTTAATAAGCTATAGCCAAGTAGTGTCAAATATACATGAATATTTAGCAATAGCATTTACGGTAAAGGACTGTGAGCGGTTCAATCGCTATGCTAAAAAAGACGGTTGTTTTATCAAGGTCTATTTGTGTAATTATGCTTCGAAGAAAAGTGAACTACCCAGCTTTAGTCATATCAAGGTTGTCTATACTATTGGGGATTTTTGGGATGTATTGAAGCAAAGTGGGTATTTTCAGATTGTAGGGCAAAGAACATTAGCGTTGTCGGAGCAATTGTTTAATAGCTATTATCGTACTGAAAGCAGTACACCGGAAATTGAAGGAATGTTAACAGCGATAAAGCCTAAAGCCACTGACAAAGAAATCTGGCCTTACCTGCGTGCACTTTTTGAAATGAGCATTGTTATCAAGCAAATAAACCCTGAAAAGATTTTGATTCGCGCTGCAAACAATGAAAAAATTATTGCCATAGGTAGCGAGTATGACTCATTAGCTCATCTGGTAAAATATAATAGTTACCATCGAATCAGTACGCTTCGAATTGCGGCACATCAGCAACTTGATGTGATTTGCTTAAGTCGGAGTTTGAGAGATACCATCAGGTACTATTTTGCTAAGAAACTCCTTTTTCCTACAATAGGGCTGCTTAAATACCTGCTTTTTTTGATGAATAGATTAAAATCAATAAATGAAGATAATAAGTTGCCCGAAAACATTCAAACACTATGTATTAGCCAGGCACCGCTACATTGTTCAAAATTAGAGAGATATTTAAAGGTTCAAGAAGATACTTTAATTATTCGTGATTACGCTTATCAGGTCAGTGGTACAACTTATACAGGGCAAAGAAAATACGTCAATCTCGATTCTTTTCGCAAATGTTTTAAAGGGTGGAATTTTTTTACTAAATTGCCTGAACTGGACACATCAGAGTATTCCAATTTAATGTTCCAGAACATTAGTATAGGGAATGATTTGGTTCAACAGCTTAATCAGCTGGTTAAGCGCTACCCCGAGTATGGTAATGTCTTTGATTCCTTACAAACGATTATCGCCAGTAAAGCTCCAAAAACAATATATTTAGGCAATGATCAAGTCTTCAGTTCAATTGTGGCATCGAGTATTGCCAGGTTATCTTCAATTCCAACGATAACATTGCAACACGGTTGGATTGGTGACCCTCCAATTCCCAATATTCCCTTAAATAGTGACAAAGTGGTTTTATTTAATCAATATTCAATTGATTGTATGACCCGTTATGGGGTACCCAAAGAACAAATTAAATTTAACCGTACTCTTGTTGGCGCGAGTGAACCTGTTAAATTATCCAAAGATGCAACGATTGCTAACATTTTATTGGTTTCGCAATACTACAGATCGTTTCGAGTTAATGCACTACCTCGGTTTTACGAATTGGCTTCTGACTTTCCAGATATTGAGTTTTGTATTCGGCTAAGTCCTAAGGAAAACAATACTTTGTTGTTTGAAAAGCCAGATTTGCCTAATTTAACGCTCGATAGTTATCAATCTGCCACAGAATCATTAATGGCATCAAACCTGGTGATAGGATGCAATTCGACAATGTTATATGAAGCCATGCTACAGGGTAAAATTATTTTAGTAATGGACTTGCCTTTTGAAGCGGACAATCCATTTCTGACATTAGAAAATCTATTGCCAGTTGATGGCAAATGGAGTGATACTCTGCACCGATTAGTGACATCAGTGCGCTTTAGGGAATCTGTTGTGCAAAAACAAGAAGCAGTATTAAAACAACTTTATTAACCCGAGAGCCTTGCACGATTACTGCGCTTTTAAAAACATGCTCAAAATACTCATTTACTGCCCCAAAGTTCACATATTTTTGTCTTGTATTTTCATCGCTCGCGACATTGTGCAAAGCCCTCAACCCATACTTTAAATATATCTGAAAGAGCTGTACATTGTTAACTGAACATCAAATCAGTGCTTTCATTGACTTCGTTAGAGAGCTATACCAATCAGATAATGTGCCTTTGCATAGGCCTTTGTTTGAAGGCAATGAAAAAATCTACTTACAAAACTGTATTGATTCAACATTTGTATCGTCAGTTGGCGCTAAAGTGAATGACTTTGAGAGTGCTTTATCGCAATTTACAGGCGCCGAATATGTGATTGCAACAAGTAATGGAACAGCTGCTTTGCATGCGGCATTAACATTAGCAGGTGTTGACGAAAATACAGAAGTTATTACGCAAGCCTTAACTTTTGTCGGTACTTGCAACCCAGTCAAATACCTTGGAGCGAGTCTTATTTTTATTGATGTTGCCAGGGATACCTTAGGATTATGCCCCTGTGCTTTGGAACGCTATCTGCTATCTCATGTTACTATGAAAAATGGAGTAGCAACCAATAAAACGACAGGTAAGATTATTAAAGTTTGCGTACCCATGCACACCTTTGGTCACCCTTGTGCGGTGGAAGAAATTGTTGAAATTTGTGATAGTTACAATATTGTTGTAATAGAAGATGCAGCAGAGTCTCTTGGAAGTTTTTCAACAGGCAAACATACAGGAACTATGGGTATTGCAGGTGTGCTTAGTTTCAATGGGAACAAGGTCATTACCACTGGAGGAGGAGGTGCCATTATCACCAATGATGAAAAATTTGCCAGGCAAGCCAGACATATAACCACTACAGCTAAAGTTCCGCACCCCTATTTATTCTTACATGATGAAATCGGCTTTAATTACAGGATGCCCAATCTTAATGCGGCGTTAGGTTGTGCACAAATGGAAAAGCTGTCACAGATGTTAGCGCATAAAAGAGTCATTACTAATCAATATAAACAGCACTTTGTGAACAGCCATATTCAATTTTTTCAAGAGCCAGAAGGTGCCAGGAGCAATTATTGGCTCAATACCATCTTGTTGGAAAACCAGCAAGAGCGGGATGAATTTTTGGAAAAAACCAACGCTGCGGGTATTGAGACAAGACCAGCCTGGACATTAATGCCGGATCTTGATATTTTTGCATTATCAGAGCACGATGGTTTAAAAAATTCAATAGAATTGGCCTCGTGTATAGTCAATATTCCATCCAGCGTACCTTCTGAAATACAACGTAACTTACAATGAATATTTTCGAAATTTTAGGTCGGCACCATTCGTTATTCGATAGCGACTTGAATAACGTACAGACAACTTTGTTAGATGAAATCAAAAAAAGTCGTTTTTTGGTCATAGGTGGTGCGGGTTCAATCGGTCAGGCGGTTACTAAAGAACTATTTAAGCGTAACCCCAAAAAACTGCATGTTGTTGATATCAGTGAAAACAATATGGTTGAACTGGTCAGGGACGTTCGAAGTACGGCTGGTTATATTGATGGCGATTTTCGAACCTTTGCCATAGACTGTGGAGCTATAGAGTTTGAAGCATTGATGGCTGTGGAAGGACCTTATGATTATGTATTCAATCTTTCGGCATTAAAACACGTTAGAAGTGAAAAAGACCCTTATACATTGATGCGGATGTTGAGTGTTAATATTTTAAATACAATAAAGACGTTTAAGTTATCGCACGAGTTGGGGGCAAAAAAATATTTTTGTGTCTCTACAGATAAAGCGGCAAATCCAGTAAGCATGATGGGCGCAAGTAAGCGTATTATGGAACTTTTTTTAATGCGAGAAAGTGAAAAAATGCCAGTTTCAATGGCACGATTTGCCAATGTGGCATTTTCAGATGGGTCGCTTTTGCATGGTTTTTCGCAAAGGCTTGCCAAACAACAACCTATTGCGGCCCCTAAAGATGTGCTTCGCTATTTTATTACACCGCAAGAGTCAGGCGAACTTTGTTTGATGTCAGGAATTTTTGGTGAGAACCGGGAGATATTTTTCCCTAAATTAAACAGCGAATTGAATTTGACAAAATTTTCAGACATTGCAGAACGCTACTTGAAGACTCAGGGCTATGAACCTTATTATTGTGATAATGAAGATGATGCTCGCAATAAATGTTCTGAACTTATCCTCAAAAAGCAATGGCCGTGCTACTTTTTTGATAGCGACACTACTGGGGAAAAAGATTATGAGGAATTTTTCACAGGTAAAGAGCGCCTGGATATGCAGCGTTATAAAGGGTTAGGAGTTATTAACCATCAAGCGAGTTATAACAGTGAAAAGCTTGATAAGTTTATTATTGACATTGAAATGTTAAAAAGCAAAGGGCGTTGGGAAAAGCAGGTATTGGTTGATTTATTTTTAAGTTTAGTTCCTGAGTTCGCGCACATGGAAACGGGAAGGTATCTGGATCAGAAAATGTAATTATTTTATTGCGGTAGCTGTGCATTGAATTTACGTCTAACAAGTAATCTTTGGAATAGTAGAGTTTATTATTTCATTCTTTTTCTGGTGGTATTAAGTTTTTACTTAATCAAACCTCTGATTACGGATGAGCGCGTGCATATGCATTTTATCCATCTTATTGGTAATGGTTATACGCCTTTTGTCGATTTTTGGGATCACCACTTTCCTTTATTATGGTATGTTTTTGCAATTATAAAGCTTGCACCGGGTATTTTGGGAAAGGTTTTCGTTGCGAGGGTCATTCAAACACTCATTTGGGTGCTTGCATTTTATTTTTTGGATAAAGCCACAAAGGTTAAATATTCACTGGGCATCAGTATTTTGTTGATGTCGGTTTCGCTTTTTCCTCACTTTGATTTTTTTGAATTGAGGCCAGAGTTTCTATGTTTACCTTTGATAACCTATATTATTTATTTTTCCGGACTAGACAAGCCTAACCCTAAACAAATAATTCTGGTTTTGTTGGGTTGTGCTATAGCGATTTTTACTACCCCCAGAATTTATTTCTTTTTAATACCTCTAGGGATGCTACTATGGGTAAGAGAAGGCTTCTTGCAGACATTTAGGTATGCTATTCCTGCCATACTGGTGCTTATTGCCTTTTTGTTTATCTTTGATTGGCAAGATTTATATTTTTTTGTATTTTTTATTAATACAAAGTGGTCTTGTGATCATCCCGTTATTTGGGGAACTGTTTGGTTTTCATTATTAGCAATTAATTTTATCTTTTTCCTTGTGACTTTATATTTCAAGGATTGGTTTAAAGCGTCGTTATATATAGCGCTGTTTATTACTTTGTGGTTAGAGAGTTCTCCATTCCCAAGTCAGTCGACTTTATTTATGAATACACTATCAATCTATGTTGGCTTAACGCTATTACAGAGAGTAAAATTTATAGCGCTACAGTGGCACTATCCATTGCTATTTGGAATGTCGGTTATAGTGTTTATTATATTGATGCCATTTCACCATAAATTCCTTTTTAAGTATGGTTTTCTATTTCATGAGTTACCAGTTTATGAAAAGTCTTACAAAGAATTAAAAGGAAAATACTTTCATTTAGAAGGTTTTGGATTTAGAAGTCGATTTTTAGATGGTTACACCGAACCGCTCTTTCATAATGGCTATTCCTACTTTGGGTTTTACCAGGATTGTATTCTTGACAATCAATATAAAGCTATCATTGATTATAACCGTAAGCGAGGAAGAGATATAACCTACTTTAAATCTGATAAACCAGTCATCCATATTGATGATTCTATCAAAGGAACGATTGAGAAGATGAAAAGCTATGTCAATCAACAATGATTATTAACCTGACAATAAAATATCGCTCCTGCGTATTTTATTACTCACCATTAAAATACTAGCGAAAATATGCGAATTTTATTGTATTTCAATGGTTCGCGACCAAGCTATCGCTCGTCGGCGGCACTTCCTTGAGCCACATATTAGCTCGGTATTTTCATGTCGAATTAATCAAATTGATGAGCTTAATGAAATCTATTTTAAAATTATTCAGAGTTAAACATTGGGTAAAAAATGGTTTTATTTTTGTGCCGACATTAGTGTCGGGTAACATCTTTAATACTCACCTGTTTGCCGATGTATTTCTGGTATTTCTGATTTTTTGTTTGGCGTCCAGTGTGGTTTATATTTTTAATGACATTCAGGACATCGAAGAAGATAAGCGTCATCCAATCAAACGATTTCGACCATTGCCTCTAGGTGATATTAGCATTGCAGCAGCGCGAGGTTACCAATTATTACTTATGGTTTCTATTGCCGCGTTAGTTTATGTGACGGGAAGTGGTATTGTTACCTATATAGCCAGTTACATCATGCTCAATTATTTATACTCTAAATGGATTCGAAATATTGCATTATTGGATGTAATGGTTATTGCAATAGGCTTCGTAATAAGAGTTCAAGCAGGTGTTTGGGCTGCTGACATTGAATCTTCACACTGGTTAATTGCAATGACTTTCTCAATATGCATGTTGTTGGCATTGGGCAAACGCAAGGCAGAAATTGTTCATACAGATGGGATAAGCTCGAGGGTCTCGTTGACTGCTTATAATATTGATTTAATCAACATGTTACAGATTTTGTTTGTCTGCTGCACGAGTATTTTTTATGTTATGTACACCTTGTTCACAACTAATTTTCCAGGTGAGACTGGATTATTGTTTTATTCATCAATATTTGTAATAGCTGGACTGTGTCGATATTTACAAATATCAACTTCCGAATACATGATTGAAGAACCCACTAATATTGTGTTTCGAGACAAATTTATCTTGATATCCATCAGTCTCTGGGTGCTTTTCTTTATGGTTTGTATCTTTATTTAGGTTTTAACCTAGACCTCGCAGTTGAACGCTAATTTTACTCCCAAGAGTTTGAATGTTATCGATAAGCCCTTATTCTTCGATTCACTTCATAAGTGAATTGCAAATCGCTACCTGGTTTTACAGCCCTTTTCAGTTCACACTGCTGCGTTATGGCTTTTGGCAAGGGCTACAACCATTACCTGCAAGCCATGTCTTGCATTATTTCCTGAAAATAACTGTAATTTCCAGGTTCAACTGCGGAATCCAGGTCTATGAATAGTATATTTGTAGGGAATATGGTCGAAATCATACTTAAGATACATGGTCTAAATTCTGCTGTGTCTTCCGAACAAATTGCAACATTTATAGGTAAGGAAATTGCGAAAGCGCCAGACTATATGCGCATAGCACTTGTGATATCAGGATGGACGTTTAATAACATTTGTGTATTGTTCTATGGCAAAACATTCAAACGGCTTGCATTCAATCAACAGGTTAAAGTGATACATTTTATACAGGCAAAAAATATCCCCCTATTTGGATTGATGGTGCGTTTATATGAATCACTAACCCTTGTAAAAGCACTAGAGCGAGACCATTGAAACCTAAATATAAGGTGGTAGTTGTGGGCTCTGGTCCAGGAGGTTCAACTGCTGCTTATTATTTGGCAAAGCGAGGTATTGATGTGTTGATGTTAGAACAAGGCAGTTACCATAAGCAAAATCGAAAGATTGAATACAGTTCACAAGAAATGTACGATAAATACAAAAATTGTGGGCTTACGGTGGCTGTTGGCAATGCTATTATTAACTATGCGGAAGGTGCTTGCGTTGGCGGCGGAAGTGAGGTTAATAGTGGGTTATATCACGAAATACCTGAGTCAGTGCTAAAGGCCTGGGAAGCAAAAAATCATTTGTCCTTTGACAGAAAGCAACTGGCCAATTCTTACCAGGCGATCAAAGCGTTGATCAATGTTTCTTATATGCCAGAAGATAAAATTCCATTAGCTTCGATAAAAATGAAGCAAGGGGCGCAGCACTTGGGTTGGCAATGCGCTGAAATACCCAGATGGTATCAATATGATAGTGCAGGCAATGCACTTAGGCAATCTATGACAGAAACACTTATTCCCCAGTACCTTAAAATGGGAGGGGAACTCATTAGTGATACGCAAGTCATCAAGGTCGATAAGAAAAAACAGCGTAATCAGATTTCATTTGTAACTTTGGACAATAAAGTCAAGTCAGTTGAAACCGATTATGTGTTCTTTGCAGCAGGTGCAATTGATACACCTTTATTACTTAAAAATAGTGGTCTTAGCAAGAGGGCGGGGCAAACTTTAAAAATGCATCCATCCTTTAAATTTACTGCCTTGTTTGATGAACGGGTTAATTTCCCTGATATGGGTATTCCAGTGCATCAGGTTAAAGAGCATTCTCCTGACATTTCATTAGGATGCTCAATCAGCAGCAAAGCTTTTATTGCCCTTGCTCTTAATGATAGCAGGAGCATGAGCTATTTAGACCAATGGCAAAATATGGCTACTTACTATTCGATGATTTCCCCCACTGGACGCGGCAATGTGATAAAAATACCAGGCTTTCAATCACCATGGGTTACGTTCAATTTGTCAAAAGAAGACAGGCGATACTTGCGCCAAAGTATACTTTATTTGGGAGAGTTGTTATTTGCATCTAATGCAGCTAAAATTTTCCCTTCTGCTAATGTTACAGGTCCCATTGAATCCATTAAACAACTACACGATTCTATTGATATACTGGTAAATAAAATGAATTTAATGACAATTCATTTGTTTGCATCAGTGGCCATGGGAGACCTTAAAGCAGGCTTTGAATTATCGCCCGATGGCTACCTGTGGAATGATAATAGCATCTATGTCAGCGATGGTTCAATGTTATGTGATTCGCCCAGCGTTAATCCACAGGGAACTATTATGGCGTTGGCCCGTATGAATGTTTTAAAATTTATCGAGCGCATGAAAAATGAATTTTGATTTTGATCAGGTATTTATAACAGGTTCAAATGGTTGGCTGGGTCGAATGTTAACGAGGTCATTTTTCGTTGACGATGAGCAGTGTATTGTTGTCAGTAAAAAAAATAATCTGGATGTTTTTTGTTTCATTCATCACAGTGAAAATGGCAGTTATCTGCAATCCATTTCTCCCAGTATTCAAATATCTAAAGGTGATATCACACAAAGGCAAGATTGTCAGGCGTTTATAAGCCGTGCAAAGGAAGGCAAAAAATTATTAGTTCATACTGCCGGGATAATACACCCTCAAAAAATCAAAGATTTTTATCAGGTTAATGTTCAAGGCACACGCGATATGGTTGATAGTGCCATTGCTCAGAATTTTGATAAAATCATTGTCATTTCATCGAATTCACCCTGCGGCAATAATACAGGTGTAAACGAAAAATTTACCGAGCAATCACCTTATAACCCTTATATGCACTATGGGAAATCAAAAATGCAGATGGAGTTGTATTTGCAGCGGAAAATAGCAGAAAATGCCAATATCAGTATTATCAGGCCTCCCTGGTTTTATGGAGAAAGTATGCCCGACAGGCAATTGTTATTTTACAATATGATTATTAAGGGACAATTTCCTATTGTTGGCAGTGGCGACAATGTGCGCTCGATTGCCAATGTTAAAAATATTGTTCAGGGTATTATACTGGCAGCTATAAAACCTGAATCGAAAGGTCAAACTTATTGGATTGCGGATGAGCACAGCCCAAGTATGAACGAAATGATTAGCACCATCCAAAAGGTATTTGAACAAGAATTTAATGTTAGTTGTAAGCCTAATAAGGTTAAATTACCCTACATCGTTGGACAGGTTGCAGAATTAGTGGATAAGTTATTGCAGTTCGTCGGTATATACGTACAAAAAATCCATGTGCTTTCGGAAATGAACAAAACCATTGCCTGTGATATATCCAAAGCCAGACAAGAGCTGGGATACTCGCCAAAAATTGATTTATATCAAGGAACCTCAGCGGCGTATCATGAATATTTGGCCAACAATAATGAAAAATAAAACGGTTTTAATTACAGGCGGTTCTGGCTATTTTGGTGAAGTGCTAGTCAAAAAGCTTTTAGAAAGAAATTTCCATTGCAGAGTGTTTGACTTGAACGAGCCGGACCCATCGCTAAAGAACCGTATAGAGTTTCATCAAGGTGATATTCGCAATGCCAAAGCGGTTGATGCTGCTTGCCAGGAAGTGGACTATATCTTTCATAATGTGGCTCAAGTTCCTCTTGCCAAGAATAAACAATTATTCGAATCGGTAAATAATCAGGGCACAATGAATATTCTTGAAAGCAGTAAAAAGAATCGGTGTCAACACCTGGTATTTACTTCTTCGTCTGCCATATTCGGTGTTCCCAGGTCTAATCCAGTCATAGAATCAACACAACCCACTCCTATGGAGGCCTATGGGCAGGCTAAGCTAAAAGGTGAGCAAGCCTGTCTTCAGTGCGAGCAATATTTTAATGT
The DNA here is from genome assembly GCA_965204215.1 of Pseudomonadales bacterium. Taxonomy (GTDB): domain Bacteria; phylum Pseudomonadota; class Gammaproteobacteria; order Pseudomonadales; family GM7GCV1; genus CBDBDZ01. The sequence goes on from CBDBDZ010000014.1 coordinate 339,939, forward strand.
TACTATCATTCGACCCAGAACCATTCTCGGGCATGGGCGATTGGGGATTTTTCAAATTCTATTTGAATGGATTTATCAAAATAAGAATGTTCCTGTGTTTGATGGTGGCTTTAATATTTACCAGTTTGTTCATGCCGATGACTTGGCAGAGGCCTGTATTTTAAGTGTTGAAAAACAACAAAGTGGAATATTTAATATAGGGGCTGCACAATTTGGTAGCATGAGGGATGTATTACAAAACCTGATTGATTACTCTGGTAAAAATTCAAAAATCAAATCGTTGCCAAGTGCAGTTTTTACCCCTTTAATGAAATTATCAAGTGCTATTGGGTTGTCGCCACTAAGCGCATATCACTCTTTAATGTATGGAAAGTCGCTCTATTTTGATATTGATAAGGCTAGAACGTCACTAGGGTGGACACCGCAATACTCCAGCAATGAAATGATGATTGAAAGTTATCAATGGTATTTGAATAATCGAGAGAGTATTTTGAATCCACAGCAGCAGCAGAGTAGACATAAGTCACAGGTGAAGCAAAGAGCTTTATCATTATTGAGTCGGTTAATTTAACCCAGATTATGCATTAGAAACCTGCTACATCCAAAAATGACTTCAAAAATATCAGCTTGCTCGAAAAATAATACTCACCATAGCCCTGCTATGTCTCCGCTTATTTTTCTTGCGCGAACTACTGTTTTTATTACCATTTTTGCCTTCGCTACAATTTCTGATGCATAATCTGGGTGTAATGTAAAATGAAGCTATACCTGTTTGATTTTGATGGAACCTTAACGGAAAAGGATTCCATGCGATGTTTTGTTCGGCATACAATACCTGTCGCCAGAAGGTTACTGGCTGTTTTGCGATTTTCAGTATATATTGCCTTGTTTTTCTTGAAGCTTTACCCCAGTGGTAAACTCAAAGAAAAGTATTTGACATTTCTATTTAAAAACAAAACAAAAGCGCAATTGGAATCGGAAGCAGAGGATTTTGCGCGTTGCTTCAAAGCATATTTTTTTAGCGATGCATTAGCCAAAATTAAACAATTGCAAAGCAATAACGCTGCCGAGCTATGTATAGTTAGTGCATCCCTGGATATCTGGTTAAACCCTATTGCCAGTCAACTTGGTATTCCTTTAATATGTACGGAATCTGCTTTTAACAATAATCGGTTTGTCGGTTTTAAAAGTAAAAATTGTTATGGTCCTGAAAAGGTTAATCGCATTCTTCAAAGGTATAACATAGATGACTATTCAGAAATTTACGCCTTTGGCGATTCATCAGGAGACAGGGAAATGCTAAATTTTGCAGATAAAGGGTACTTTAAATATTTTAAGCAATAAACATTATGAGAGCTTCGGTTAATTCATGTTTGAAGAACCTCCTTACTTTAACCCAAATTATGCATTAGCAATCTATTACACACAATAATGACTTCAAAAACAGGCGCTTGCTCGAAAAATAATACTCACCATAGGGTGGCTATGCCTGCGTTTATTGTTCTTGCGCGAGCACCTGTTTTCATTGCCATTTTTGTGTTCATTACGAAGTCTAATGCATAATCTGGGTTTAACGCGATACACGTTATCAAAAACTTTGTGACGAAATAGGGTAGTATGAGTATAAAAGAATTTCATTGCAAAGACCTCGTTATATAACTCCGTGTATTTGGCTTATTAAAAATGATATTTTGGAGTATAATAGTGTTTTGGTTTGATATTACCACCTACTAGTTAACGAATGAGTTATCTCAACGAATTTAAAGCTTATCCGCAACAAATTCCACACCATTTGATTGAACAATTGCTGGAAATTCATCAACAATTTAAAGTGAGCAGGCGTTCCATCTTTCGAGCTCAAGGCACTACTAATTTTGAATTTCCTGTACTTGATGCGTATGGCAATCAAATCAATTCTATTCAAAACCCTCATATACAAGGTTATAACTCTAAATTTCGCCGCGCTATTGAAGCCATTATTTTTCACAGTTCGGTGAGTGACTGTCTAACTGACTTTACCAATAGTGAAAAGCATGTCAATTACCAGTCAATGTTGTTTGATAAAAGCACGGGTACAAAATTACATCAAGATACCTGGTATCTTGACACCAGTCCAGCAGGAAGTCTGGTCGGTGTCTGGTTTGCATTAGAAGATATAGATGCTGATGCAGGTGCTTTTTGTTTGTACTCTAATTCTCCCAGGCGGCGTGTTGAATTTGAAGATTATAACTTTGACAACCTTGAAAATGATAATAATTTCAGGCAAGACTTTCCGCAGGCCAAGCGCTTTGATTTTCTGCCCAGGAAGGGTGATATTTTGATATGGAACAGTTTTGTTGTACATGGTGCCCATAAACCCAGTTCTGATTTTAAAACCCGTAAATCTTTAACAGCTCATTTTTATCCAGATGCCGCGCAGGTACAGGCTCAACCCATAAAGCGCTTTTTTAGTATATATGAACATGACAAGCCAAAACCAACCAGCAACCCTATGCTAACCAAAGCGGCTACTATTAACCCTTTTATTTATAGCAGTATTTGTTTATTGGCACAGAAGGCAGGGGGTATAACCAATTTAATGATTCGCGATAAAACTGCCGATCAAGCCATTTCGGAAATTCGCCAGCTTGATTAACCAATAATATGACATACTGTACAATGTTTACTGACAAAGTGTTACTTATTACAGGAGGTACTGGCTCCTTTGGCACTACGGTTTTGAACCGGTTTTTAAATACAGATATTGCGGAAATTCGCATATTCAGTCGTGATGAAAAAAAACAGGATGACATGCGCAAACACTTTAATCATAGCAAAATAAAATTTTATCTAGGTGATGTCAGGGACTATCAAAGTATTTTAAACGCCTCCAGAGGAGTCGATTATATTTTCCATGCAGCGGCGTTGAAACAGGTACCTTCCTGCGAATTTTATCCAATGGAAGCGATAAAAACCAATGTCATCGGTACAGAAAACGTATTGGAAGCTGCCATTCAAAACGCAGTTAAAAGAGTTGTGTGTTTAAGTACAGACAAGGCGGTTTATCCCGTTAATGCGATGGGCATTTCTAAAGCCATGATGGAAAAAGTGATGGTGGCAAAATCACGAAACTTAAACCACAGTGAAACGGTTATATCAGGAACCCGATACGGAAACGTCATGGCGTCGCGTGGTTCAGTCATACCACTTTTTGTTGAACAAATAAGAACTGGAGAGGCGTTGACGATAACCGACCCTGACATGACACGGTTTATGATGGCTCTGCCTGAGGCGGTCGATTTGGTACTATTTGCGTTTGAAAACGGTAACAATGGAGACTTATTTATTCAAAAAGCTCCCGCTGTAACAATAGGAATACTAGCGCAAGCTTTGATTCGTATTTTAGATAAGCCCAATCATCCAATTAAAGTAATAGGAACTCGTCATGGCGAAAAGCTATACGAGACATTACTCAGCAAGGAGGAAATGTTAAAGTCTGTTGATTATGGTGATTACTATAAAGTTGCACCAGATTTGCGCGACTTAAACTATTCCAGGTACTTTGAGCAGGGAGATGAAAATATATCACAGATGGAAGATTATAATTCTCATAACACGAAACAGTTAGATATTGACGAAATGATAGAAATGCTCATGAAACTGGACTATATCAAGAGTATTTTAACCCAAATTATGCATTAGAAATCTACTACATTCAAAAATGACTTCAAAAACATCAGCTTGCTCGAAAAATAATGCTCACCATAGCCCTGCTATGTTTCCGCTTATTTTTCTTGCGCGAGCTACTGTTTTTATTGCCATTTTTGCCTTCGCTACGATTTCTAATGCATAATTTGGGTTTAAGCAATTAAATAAATCATTTTTGTGTCGAAGAAACATATTCTAGTTACAGGTAGCAACGGATTTATAGGGAAAAATCTGGTGCAGCACTTATCTCGATATAATGATTTTGAAGTGATTACTTTTAATCGCACTCATTCCAGTGAACAATTACAAGCAAAAATTAATCAGGCAGACTGTATTGTGCATTTAGCGGCGGTCAATCGACCAGAAAAAGAGTCTGCTTTTCAAACGGATAATGTGGAGCTAACCAGGCAAATATGTCAGTTTGCAGGGCAAACCGGGAAAAACATACCCATTATTTTTAGTTCTTCTACACAGGTTAAAGAGTTAAATTTTTATGCATCAAGTAAGGTTTCAGCAGAAACGCTACTAAAAGAATACAAAGCAACAACAGGCTCAGATGTATTTAATTATCGGTTGCCAGGCGTTTTTGGAAAGTGGTCTAAACCAAATTACAATACTGTTGTGGCTACATTTTGTTACAACATATTTCATGATTTACCCATCCAGATCAATAACCCTGATACGGAGCTTACACTGGTGTATATTGATGATGTTATTCACCATTTCATTGAAGCTATTTCAGGTAATATCGACATTACAGATGCCAAAGTAGAACCCGAGTACAAGATAACTTTGGGTGAATTGGTCAGTAAAATTCGGAGTTATAAAGCTAGTAGAGAGACATTGGTTACACCACATGTAGGTGTCGGAATTGATAGAGCCTTATATGCAACCTATTTAAGTTTTATTCCAGCCAGAGATTTTTGCTATACACTGACAAGGCACACAGACAACAGAGGTGATTTTAGCGAGATACTAAAAACGAGAGAAAGTGGACAGTTTTCCTTTTTTACCGCCAGTGAAGGCATGACACGTGGCGGGCATTTTCACCACACCAAAAATGAAAAATTTTTAGTGGTTCAAGGGCAGGCACGTTTTCGTTTTAAGCATTTAGTCAATAATGATTTTCATGAAGTTGTTACCTCAGGAAAAGCGTTGGAAGTTGTGGAAACCGTACCTGGCTGGACACATGACATTACCAATGTAGGTACTGGAGAATTGCTGGTATTGCTGTGGTCGAATGAAATTTTTGACCCTGAAAACCCTGACACCTATAATTGCCCTATTGAATAATGACTTTAATCTTAATGATGCACTGATATGAAAAAACTTGAGGTAGCTACTGTTGTAGGCACCAGACCAGAGATAATCAGGCTTTCCAGAGTGATAGCGAAACTGGATCAGTTCTGTCATCACAAACTGATTCACACTGGTCAAAATTACGACTATGAGCTTAATGCTATTTTTTTTGAAGACTTAGGTATTCGACAACCCGACTATTTTCTTAATGCGGCAGGTAACAATGGGGCCGATACCATAGGCAATGTTATTAAGGAAGTTGATAAAAAGTTAGAACAATTAAAGCCTGAAGCATTGTTAGTTCTGGGAGATACTAATAGTTGTATGGCTGCTATTCCAGCCAAAAGACGTAAAATTCCAATATTTCATATGGAAGCTGGGAATCGCTGTTTTGACATGCGTGTGCCAGAAGAAATTAATCGGCGTATTGTTGACCACTGTGCGGATGTTAATTTAACCTATAGCCAAATAGCGCGTGACTATTTAATTAATGAAGGTCTTCCAGCAGACCGCATCATTAAAACAGGTAGCCCTATGTTGGAAGTTCTTAATTATTATCGCGATAAAATAAATGGGTCCAATATTCTGAAACAATTAAATTTACAGGAGCGTTGCTACTGGGTTATTAGCGCTCACCGTGAAGAAAATATAGACTCTGAGGTTAACTTAAATAAATTGGTAACACTGGTCAATACTATTGCAGAAAAATATCAGCATCCCGTTATTTTTTCTACCCACCCTCGTACTCGCAAACGCCTGGATGCTGTGAATGCCAATTTCAATGAGCTCGTAGTGTTGTTAAAGCCTCTGGGCTTTAGTGACTATAACAAATTGCAACTGTCGGCAAAAGCTGTGTTGTCTGACAGTGGAACAATAACAGAAGAAAGCTCTATCTTACAATTCCCTGCGTTAAATATTCGCGAAGCTCACGAACGACCTGAGGGTATGGAAGAGGGTAGCGTCATGATGGTTGGATTAGAATTAGATAGAACCTTGCAAGCGTTAGCCCTGTTGGAAGATGTAAAGTTACAGCGCACTTGTCTTGTCCATGATTATAATGTTGAAAATGTTTCGGATAAAGTCGTTAAAATCATCATCAGTTACAGGGATTATATAATGCGTACTGTCTGGAGACAGTACAAGTAATTAACAGTTATTAATTCAAGAGTGAGTGATAAGAAGTTAAAACTGCTAGTGGTTTCGCAATATTTTTGGCCTGAAAATATGCGTATTAATGAAATGGTCGAAAATTTTGTCAAAAAAGGCCATGAAGTTACTGTACTTACTGCACAGCCCAACTACCCGGTGGGAAAAATTTTTGACGACTACAAATTAAACAAACAGAAGTACAGCACTTATTCAGGTGCTGACATAATTCGGGCTCCGATTATTCCCAGGGGCAATGGAGGTCTGCAATTAATGGCTAATTTTGCCAGTTTTCTGGTCAACGCAACCTTGGTGGGCATAATAAAACTTCGGGGTAAACCTTTTGACGCCATATTTGTTTATACGGTATCTCCCATAACAGCAGCGATACCCGCCATAATGTTGGGTAAATTAAAGAAAGCACCAGTAGCAGTATGGATACTGGATTTATGGCCGGAAACCTTAGTGGCACTAAACGTAGTGCAAAATAAAACAGCTGTTGCACTGATAGGTAAACTGGTTTCATGGATTTACAATCGAGCGGATTATCTGTTGATGCAATCATCCCGGTTTAAAGAAGCTATAAAAGCATTGTGCACAAAACCCATAAATGAAGACAGATTAATATATTTTCCCAGTTGGGCCGAAGATAATTATCGGCATGAAGCAACAGATACTGGTTTGCTACCTCGTGATAACAGTTTGTTTACATTGTTATTTGCGGGTAATGTTGGAGAGTCGCAAGACTTTCCAACGGTGCTTGATGCAGCAGAAAAATTGCTTCGGCAAAAGCAACCCGTGCGTATCGTTATTGTAGGTGATGGAAGAATGACACCCTGGCTGGAAGCGCAAATAGCAAATCGTGAATTAAACAATGTTTTGGTAATGGGGCGACATCCTATTGAGGCCATGGCAGGGTTTTACAAAGTAGCAGATGCGTTGTTTGTTGCATTAAAAACCAATGAGGTATTTACCAAAACCATACCGGGAAAAATTCAAAGCTACCTTGCAGCAGGAAAACCTATATTGGGTATGATAGATGGTGAAGCGGCAAGAGTCATTGTAGAATCGGGTTCGGGAATTACTTGCAAAGCAGGAGATGCTGAGGCGCTGTGTCAATGTATCCTTGATTTATCGCATAGAACACAGCATGAGTTGAGCAAAATGGGCGAATCAGGACAGCATTACTATCACAATAATTTTTCGCAAAAACTGTTGTTTAACCGATTGGAGGAGCTTTTTGGCATAATGAGCAAAAGGGATGTCTTTTAATCCAGGTTTAATCATGGTCGGTAAACTCGTAAAACCTGTCTTACAAATTTTATTTTTTTCAATGATGCTGTCATCTATTGCATTGTCTGAAGATAATAAAAAGTGGTATCAAATCGAAATAATGATATTTAAACAAACCAATCAGGACGATGAATTTTTTTATCGCAACCTGGAATTAACCTGGTCTAAACCACTCATTGTATTAGACCAGGACGAACGTTTTATTGAAGCGCCAAAAACGCTACAAGATGCGAATCGGAAATTGACAAAACACTGGGGCTACCGCGTATTATGGCATAATGCCTGGTATCAGCAAGCACTGGATAAATCCAATGCTCCCTGGATATTGGTAAAAGGCGGTTATACTCGCTTTCAACATAACGAATTAGAAGGTGCGTTTAAAATTTATTTGTCGCGCTATTTTCACCTTGATACCAATCTCTGGTTAACTGAGTTTTTAGAAGAAGGGACAGGCATTGCATCAAGTCATATCGAAGATTCTCAATCAATTACTATGCAACCCAAGTGGCCGAGTTTGCCACCTGTGCCCAGAATTGTAGACCAACGTCACTGCAATATTTATAAATTATTGCCAGTTGTACAACGCAAACAACTATTTTCCATAACGGTAAATCTAAATAAAACGCAAGATAGCACATTTCTCACTACGCAAACTACAACATGGAATGAACGTATAGAACAGCGTCTTAATCAATTTCCAAACAGTATTTCCATTCCCAATAGTGAAGGCTATCCCCAGTGTCAGTTGCCTCTGGATGTCAGCCATATAGAAGACCCAATAACGGGCAACTTAACCGCATTGGACGAATGGCAACAAAAACAAGCGAGACAAGAATTGCAGGATTATTTACAGCGAAGGCTCTGGGTAACACAAGTAGCCATGCATTTTCCTGGCAACTTACAACGCTTTCTCGATAACCCTCATGACAGTGGTCAAAGCGCGTTAATTCCTGTCGAAAATATTTTTTTGTTAAAAAAGAGTCAGCGTATACTCACTCAACGTAACCATTATATAGACCATCCTAAAATAGGGGTTATAATAAGCATCAATCCTGTTGATGAAGATACAGCCAATTCACTAAATTTGGAGTAACTCATGTTTAAGTTAAGCATCATTTTTATAACATTAATTGTAGTAGCTAATTTTGCCAATTCAGCCCCTCCTTTTGAGCGCGAGGATATTGTCAATAACATTCATATTTTAAAAGGCAGTGGAGGTAATATTGGAGTGATAACAGGAGATGACGGCACTGTGCTTATTGATAATGGGTTAGCGCGCGATAGTGAGGCGTTAGTCAAAACGCTGAAGGAGTCGACAGGGCTGCCAGTCTATGTGCTGAATACTCATTGGCATTATGACCATACAGGGTCTAATGAAGTATTGGCAGATAGCACAATTATTACGCATCACAATGTTCGCAAGCGTCTTGGTGAAAAACAGTCAGGCGCGGCATTACCCGATATTACGTACAGCAGTCATTTGGAGTTATACGTCAACGGATTTGGTTTAACTATTGTACATCCAGGGGCAGGGCATACTGATGGCGATAGTATTGTCTACATTAACCCGGTTAACGTGGTGCATATGGGTGACCAATTATTTGCTGGATATTTCCCTTATGTCGATGCGCGTTCAGGTGGAAGTCTTGAAGGCTATATGAATAATATAAAACAAGTGATTAATCAGATAGATGATAATACCGTTGTCATTCCCGGCCATGGCAAAGTTACCAATAAGCAGGGTTTAGAGGATTATGTTGAAATGATGCGAGAAACCATAGCGATAGTTACAAACTATAAATCGAAAGGGCTTTCCATGGAACAAAGTGTCAAGGAGGGGTTACCTGAGAAATGGGAGCCTTGGGGCAATTTTTTCATAAAAGAATCGCAATGGATAGAAACCGTTTATCAACTAACGCCGTAAAGTAATTATTTTTCAATTTCCCCAACTGAAATTTTGAGTGTTGAACCATCTTGGCTATAATGGCGCCGCTATAAAATCAACCTTGTGCAGAAAATTTATGTCCATAAAATTACTTAAAAGAGCCATGGTGTTACTGGCACTGTTTGCGCTCCCTGCAGCGCTTTTGGCTAGTTCAGGATATATCGATGTGCTCAATATGCCAGAAGGCGTTACGCCCTTGAGTCGCACCATCTTTGACATACATATGGTTGTGTTTTGGATTTGTGTGGCTATTGGTATATTGGTATTTGGCTTTATGTTTTATGTCATGTGGGCGCATCGTAAATCCAGAGGACATGAACCTGCACAATTTCACGACAACCACACTGCCGAATTCATTTGGACTATTATTCCAGCCATTATTTGTGTGGGGCTAATGTTTCCCGCTGGTAAGGCTATTATTGAAGCTTACGATACAGCAGATGCGGAATTAACCGTAAAAGTAACAGGTTTACAGTGGAAGTGGCAATATGAATACTTAGGCAAAGATATTAAATTTTTAAGTGAATTAGCCACTCCGGAAGACGAAATTCAAAACCGCACAGCCAAAGGAGAGTTTTATTTAAACGAAGTGACTGAACCTTTAGTCATTCCTGTTGACACCAAAGTGGCCTTTAAAATTACAGGTGCTGATGTCATTCACTCATGGTGGGTTCCCGACTTTGGTGTTAAGCGCGATGCGATTCCAGGGTTTGTAAACGATGCCTGGGCAGTGGTTGAAGAACCAGGTATTTATTTTGGGGCATGCACAGAATTATGCGGCCAAAACCATGCTTTTATGCCGGTGGTTGTCAAGGCGGTAGAAAAAGAAGTATTTGAAGCCTATCTTGCAGATAAGCAACAGCAAGCCAAAGAGTTGGCTGCAGTGTTAGAACAAACCAAAACCATGGATGAGATGATGGAAATTGGAGAGGCCGCTTATAATCGATCTTGTGCTGCCTGCCACGGAACTGATGGCAAGGGAATTGCGGGTGTATTTCCTTCAATGGTTGGTAGCCCCTATATTTCAGGTGCTATTAATGACCATATTGACATTGTGATGAACGGCAAATCGGGAACAGCTATGCAGTCGTTTGGCAACCTGCTCAATGAATTGGAAATTGCTGCAATTATTACCTATGAGCGAAATGCTTGGGGTATCAATTCAGGAGATTTGATTCAACCTAAGGATATTTTAAATTTCAAAACATCTCAATAAGAGGTTATTACTGATGGCAGATCACAATCACGGACCAGCTTCGGGCATTGGCCGTTGGCTATTTACTACAAACCATAAGGATATTGGTACGCTCTACTTATGGTTCAGTTTTGTTATGTTCCTGGTAGGTGGATTGTTCGCTATGATAATCCGCGCTGAATTGTTTGAACCAGGTATGCAACTGATTCAACCTGAGTTCTTCAACCAAATGACCACCATGCACGGACTAATCATGGTATTTGGAGCCATTATGCCTTCTTTTGTAGGTTTGGCTAACTGGTTAATTCCAATGATGATAGGTGCACCTGATATGGCACTACCGAGAATGAACAACCTGAGTTTCTGGATTTTACCCTTTGGTTTTACCATCCTGGTTAGTACCTTATTCATGGAGGGTGGCGGTCCTAACTTTGGCTGGACTTTTTATGCCCCACTATCAACGACTTATGCTCCTGACTCGGTTAATTTTTTCATCTTTGGTATGCATATTATTGGTGCTTCATCCATTATGGGTTCTATCAATATTATTGCTACCGTTGTCAACATGCGGGCACCAGGCATGACTTATATGAAAATGCCACTGTTTGTATGGACGTGGGTGATTACTGCGTTTTTATTAGTGGCAGTGATGCCAGTATTAGCAGGAGCTGTTACCATGATGCTGATGGATATTAATTTTGGCACAGCGTTTTTTGATGCAGCTGGTGGTGGCGACCCGGTATTATTCCAACACGTATTTTGGTTTTTTGGTCACCCGGAAGTTTATATTATTATTATTCCTGCTTTTGGGGTGGTGTCGCATATTATTCCGGCATTTAGTCGCAAACCATTATTTGGTTACAGCTCTATGGTTTATGCAACGGCCAGTATTGCTATTTTGTCCTTTATAGTCTGGGCGCACCATATGTTTACCGTTGGAATGCCAATTACGGGAGAACTGTATTTTATGATAGCAACACTGCTTATTGCCGTACCAACCGGAGTAAAAGTCTTTAACTGGATTACCACCATGTTCAAAGGTGCTATCACTTATGAAACTCCCATGCTATTTGCTGTTGCCTTTGTGATATTGTTCACATTAGGTGGTTTTACGGGGGTCATGTTGGCCATTCCATCAAGCGATATACAATATCACGACACCTACTTTGTTGTAGCGCATTTTCACTATGTGATGGTAGCTGGTGCGGTATTCAGTATGACTGCGGCGGTTTACTATTGGCTGCCTAAGTGGACGGGGAAAATGTATGACGAAGGCATGGGCAAATTGCATTTTTGGATATCATTCATCGGCTTTAATATTACCTTCTTCCCACAGCATTTTCTTGGATTAGCAGGTATGCCCAGACGCTATGCAGATTATGCATTACAATTTGCAGATTGGAATATGGTATCCAGTATTGGTGCTTTTATTTATGGTGCATCGCAGTTGCTATTCCTGTTTAATGTGATTCGTACCATTCGCAGTGGTGCGCCAGCGCCTGAGGCCAAAACATGGGAGGGTGCTCACGGTTTGGAATGGACATTACCATCGCCACCACCCTATCACAGTTTTTCAACGGCACCAGAAGTTAAATAACTAAATATTAATTTATTAATCGATTTATGTCTGAAAAGCGTCCTCATAAAGTCATTACTGCCAAATTGGTGGCAGGAGCCTTTGTGATGTTTGGTTTTGCCGTTTGGGGTCTACCCCCTCTGTATGAACTGTTTTGTGAAATCACAGGTGTAGGGCTACAGCAGCAAGAACGCTATGAAGCTAACAATACGTTAGATATTGATAGTGAACGCACTGTAAGAGTACAGTTTTTGGCAACCAATGCGGCTACCATGCCGTGGGAATTCAAACCGGTAGTATTTGAAGTTAAAGTTAACCCGGGTGAGCCTGTTGAAATTGAATACTATGCTAAAAATGTAACAGGCAGAGATATGGTTGCACAAGCTGTTCCTAACATTAGCCCAATCAATGCAACTGACTACTTTCATAAAACCGAATGTTTTTGTTTTAATAGCCAACCGTTAAAAGCAGGTGAAGAAACATTAATGAAATTGGTTTTTATTGTTGACCCTGAGTTACCCAAATCAGTTGGTACGGTGACACTTTCTTACACTCTATTTGATATTAGCAAGCAGAGTAACTTGGCAATGAATTAACGAAGAGTATTTTAAAATGAGTGCAGGTTCTTATTATATACCCGAGCAAAGTAAACTACCGGTATTTATGGCCGCTTCTTTAGGCACCACAGCTTACGGTGCAGCTACCGCTGTTATTGGCGGTGGTTTAACCTTGTTAACCATCGGCCTGCTTTGTATAGCCGTAGTCATGTATTTTTGGTTTTCTACTGTTATCAATGAAAATTTACGCGGCTTGCCCGACGCACAAGTCAAGCGTTCCTTTGTTCAAGGTATGGGTTGGTTTATTTTCTCTGAAGTGATGTTTTTTGCTGCTTTTTTTGGTGCATTGTTGTATGTAAGGGTCTTTGCATTGCCATGGTTAGATGGTCAAGGTGTAGGTGCTGATACTAATGCACTTTTGTGGGAGGGTTTTGAAACGAGTTGGCCATTGATGCAAAATCCTGACACAGATAAATATATTGCTCCGAATCAACATATGGGGCTATCAGACTTTGGTTCTCTGTCTGCCTGGGCTAACTGGCTGCCTTTTTGGAATACAGTTGTATTGATTACTTCCAGTGTTACCTGTCATACTGCTCACCACGCATTAAAGCATGATCAACGTGGAAAATTTAATTTCTGGTTAGGCATTACGCTTGTGTTAGCGTTTTTCTTTCTTTTTCTTCAATACAAAGAATATCACCATGCCTATGCAGAAATGGGTTTGACATTGGAGTCTGGCATTTATGGTACAACATTTTTTATGTTAACAGGTTTTCATGGCTTTCATGTGGCTATGGGGACATTAATATTATTGATTCAATTTATCAGGTCGCTAAAAGGGCATTTTAAATTTGATGATCATTTTGGGTTTGAAGCCGCGTCATGGTACTGGCATTTTGTTGATGTGGTTTGGGTAGGCTTATTTATTTGTGTTTATATCTTGGGAAGTTAATGTAAAGATCAGTTAGATTCATTACAATAAAAATGGTGAGTGCTTTGCACAATTACTGCGCTTGAAACTACTGCGTTAAAGATATGCTCAAAATACTCATTTACTACCAGTAAACTCCGCTTTTTCGCATATTTTTGCCTTGTATTTTCATCGCTCATGACATTGTACAAAGCTCTCATGGTCAGTGGATACTGACCATTTTTTTATCCAAGAGCATATTTTAATATTTAATGAAAAATAAAAAGTCAAAAGTTAACAAGAAAAAAACAGGGCAGTCGAGTTTGTTAATGAATAGTGCCAGATTAAGCCTGTTATTGGGAATTACCGTGTTTCTAGTAACGAACATGGGACCCTGGACCACACCTTCGATTGCCAATCATATGTTTATTAAGGCAATATGGGCGCAAATGGCACTGTCGCTTCTAGCTGTAATATTTGCATGGCAATATAAAGACAGTTTGCGAGAATGGGTATTCAGTGTTCCAAGGCTATTATTCCTAAGCCTCTTCATTTGGGTATCGCTTACCATTTTTTGGGCGGCTAACCCTAATTTCTTCGTGTTTAAATGGCTGATGTGGTTATCAGCTGCCTTGATTTTTTATTTAAGTCTACAAATTGACAAAGAAGATATTGAAACTTTACTAAGATGGCTGGTTTACAGTGCGCTTGGAGTTTGTTTCCTGGCTTATGCTCAAATGTATTTTGGTTTTTCGGCGGTGCCTCAAGTGATTGTTCCAGCGGCAACCTTTGGTAATAAAAATATGTTAGGGCAATTAATGATATTGACTGCACCTATCTGTTTCTATTTATTTATGAAAACCAGATCTGATAAACGCATGACCTGGTTTTATGCAATCGCTTATGCTTTTATAGTAGGTATTTTATACCACAGCGTGGCTCGGGCCACATGGATAGGTTATGCTGCAGGCTTAATTGTATTTATGCTATTTTTTCTATTTGATAGAAAACAACGCCGCACATGGTTCCATTGGTCGCCTTTAAAAACAAAAGCATTGTTGACGGGACTAATGATTTTAGTTGTACTGGTCAACTTCAGACAGGACAGGAAATTTGAGCCTATCTATGAAGTGATGGGCTCCCGTATTACATCAGTTATTGATCAAGCTAATAGTTATGGGACAGAGAGTTCGGCATCACGCTGGAATATTTGGCGAGCAACGATTAACCAAATTAAAGACAAGCCCATTGTGGGTTGGGGGCTAGGAGGGTTCTTTGAAAAAATGCTGACAGGGTATAAAAATAACAAATCCATGAGAACCTTCAGGGCTCATAATGATTATCTGGAAACATGGGCAGAAGCAGGGTTAATCGGTTTCATATTGCTGTTAAGCGCCTTATTATCTGTTTTCTTTTGCGCCATGTTTTTGCTGCGCAAAGTACAAGGAATGGATAGATTGCTTTATATGTCATTATTTGCAGCCGGGGGTTCATCTTTGGTCAATGCGTTATTCAGCTTTCCGTTTCAATTAACAGTGCCGCTGATCATAGCATCAACTTACGGTGCATTTATTATAAAGGCGGCAGAGCAACATGGAATTAAAGTATTTTCTGTGTCTGGCTCTCTGGCTAAATCAAGGACCTTATTGGGGGTATTGTCGGTTACCATGGTATTTGCATGGTTTGTGAATTTAGATTGGTGGGGAGGTTATGAAAGAATTAACAAAACGATTAAAACTAACGGAGAAGGCTTTGAAACGGGTACAGTAATTTTTAATCAAGAGCAGGTTCCTATCCTTTGGGCGGTTGGAAGTTCGTTAAATAACAGTAAAAATTATCAAAAAAGCATCAATATGATGCAGCCATTGGTTAAGCGCTGGCCAGATGAATACAGTACGATGGACTTGTATTACAACGCATATGTGGCAACTAAACAATACCGAAAGGCTATTGAAATTGCTGAGCGGGGTTTAAGTTATACCAATCAAGGCATGTATGGTTTTTATAAAAAGCTATTTGAATTGTATCTTTCGCTAGGAAAACGTAAAGAAGCCAGAACTGTATATGACAGACTAACCGAAGTACCTGAGAAGGATTTGTTAATTACTATTACAAGCTATGAGTATATGATTCTACTGGCAATGAAGCTAGGTCTGGATACGCCAGGCAAACATTATGAAGATGCGTATAAAAATGGCAAAATTGCAGCAGATATTGAAAACAATATGATCATTCATTACATTACTAAAAACCAGCGTGATAAGGCTTTAATCCATATAGATCGCCTAATTGAGTTAAATCCAAATCATATCAATATTAATACGTTTAAAGCCTATAAGGAAAACCCCAATATGAAACTTAATTTCCGTATTTAACTCAAATTATGCATTAGAAATCTATTACACACAATAATGACTTCAAAATTGTTAAACTGGTTTAACAAACCAGAAAAGCAAAACACTCCTGCATTATTATCCGATGTTGAAACAGCCGCTGTTATTTTAATGGTGGAAATTATCTCTGCAGATGATCATATGGATAGTAGCGAAGAAGCTTTATTGCGCCAGATTATTCAACAACAATTAAAAGTAAGTCCTGAGGAAATCGAACAGGTAGTCCACTCTGCCAAGCAGAGCAGTAATGCATCGCTGGATTTTTACCAACACACTAAGAAGATTCGCGATAATTACAGCATAGCGCAGAAAAAACAATTACTGGAACACTTGTGGTCACTGGTTTATGCTGATGGCAAACTGGATAAATATGAAGATTATGCGATACGTAAAATAGCCGACCTGATTTATATTCCCCAAAGTCAATTCATTCAAGCCAGGAATAAGGTTAAATCGCGTCTTGCTACCTGATTTAAACAAGAGATATTATGCATTACTATATAGTAGGTAATAAAGTTGTAATCAACGAAACAAATGCATTTGAAACGGACAGGCAACTAGAGGCAATGCTAGGCGAACCGCTACAGCAACCTTTTGATTTAAGACTTATTGACGAGAACAAAAATCCGGAAATTTGGGAAAGTACAAAACTAAGTATTTATAAGCACAAACCAGATATTCAGTTACTTGAAACTTATAAGTTAACCAATCTCTACCACCTGGCTGAAAACCGCTATCAGCTGCTCAATGTAGGTAGAGCTATGCAGGTAGCACACCATTTTCAAACCCACCAATTCTGCGGTCAATGTGGCAGCTCTATGCAGTACAATGTTGCTGAATTATTGGCATCTTGCGAACAATGCGGTTTTAACAGTTACCCGCGAATTTCACCCTGCATGATTGTGTTAGTGGTACAGGGTAGACAAGTGCTGCTGGCAAAACGTCCTGAATCTGACGCTAAATGGTATTCGCTGCTAGCTGGTTTTGCTGAAGCTGGAGAGACATTGGAACAATGTGTCGAACGTGAAGTGTTTGAAGAAGTTAAAATAAAAGTTAAAAATATTCGCTATTTTGGTAGCCAGGCATGGCCTTTCCCCAACCAATTAATGGTAGGCTATATTGCCGATTATGGCAGTGGAGAAATAGAAATTGATGAAGTTGAAATTGGTGATGCACAATGGTTCGATATTGATGATTTGCCCCCATATCCCCCTAACATCAGCATTTCTGGCAAGATTATTGAATATTACCGCTCATTGATGATTTGCTGAAAGTCAAATTATTGCTATATTGAAACAATCCGAAACGGGTGTTTCTCCCGACTTCGATGATTCTCTTGGGGTAGTTGGTCTGTCACTTTTGCTTTTTCTATAGAGTTTTTTAAAAGTGCTTTGTTGTGCCTAGTTAAATACGTGCAGGCATTGCCTTTACATTTACTGTTATATCCAAGAATTTTGTTGTTAACGGCTTAATCGTGGAAATGTTAAATACGATCGGATTAATATAATGGTTTTTAAGAGAGCTTTGCATAATATTTATTGTGACTGATATGA
The DNA here is from genome assembly GCA_965204215.1 of Pseudomonadales bacterium. Taxonomy (GTDB): domain Bacteria; phylum Pseudomonadota; class Gammaproteobacteria; order Pseudomonadales; family GM7GCV1; genus CBDBDZ01. The sequence continues at coordinate 357,496 of CBDBDZ010000014.1, forward strand.
TTATCAATAAAAAAAACTTATCCCAATTCATACCTTTGTTAGTGCTGTTGGGCGCGGTTTTAATTACTTGGGCATTGATACAAGTCAAACCTGAAATCAAAGAAGAGCCAGAAGAAACCATAGATGTTACAGTCGATGTAATTTATGCAGGACATGGTGAATTTGAATGGAGTTTAGAATTTCAAGCGGAAGTCAGAGCCCAAAATACGATTAATTTAGTGTCAGAGGTATCTGGTAAAATTGTTAAAATCGCTGATAATTTCGTAGAAGGTGGGGCATTCAATACAGCCGAGACGTTAATTTGGGTTGATGATACCGAATATCAATTGAATTTGGCATCATCTCGTGCAGATTTAGCTCAAGCCGAAACAGAATTGGCACTTGCGCTTGGCGAGGCAGAAATTAAAGCTGCACAATGGAAGTCTGTCAATCCAAACAAAAAAGCAAAACCCTTGCAGTTAAACAAGCCACAGGTTGAGCAAGCGCAAGCTCAATTGAAAGCGGCTAAAGCGCAGTGGGACAAGGCCAGGTTAAATGTAGAACGTACGAAAATAACAGTACCTTTTAGCGGAAGGGTGCAAAGCAAAACTGTAGGTTTGGGTCAGTTTATTATGCCAGGCGCAATTGTCGGGCACGTTTTTTCGACGGATAAAGTGGAGATAAGGCTATCGTTAACAGAAAAACAACTTATTGAGTTAGGGCTAAAACCTGGTTATCAATCGACTGAAAATAATTATATTATGGCAAATATTGTCCATAGTTTTGGGGGAGTCCTTAATCAGTGGCAGGGTTACATCAAAAGTGTCGATGCCAATATCGAATCCAGCACACGTTTGATTTTTGCGACTATTGTAGTTGATGACCCTTATAATACATCAAAACCTTATCCGTTGTCACCAGGGTCGTTTGTAGCGGTGAGTCTTGATGCAATTAAACCCATCAGCGGTATCAAAATACCTCGCGATGCATTGCGCGGTGCCGACAAGGTGTATGTGGTTAAGGAAAATAAATTACAGATAAAAACGCTTGATGTATTAAGCAGTTCTGAGGACGTAGCGATTGTTGGCGGAGACATTGCCGAGGGTGATGCAGTCGTTATATCGCCCCTGGCAGGGGCTTATGAGGGCATGCCCACAATTGTCAATAATCAACGGGAATAAATGAAAGGAGTTATTCACTGGTGGGCCAACAATCACGTTGCTGCCAATCTATTAATGCTAACAATTTTTATTACTGGAATTGTTGGTTATTTCAAAATGGAACGGGAATTTTTTCCAACTTTCCCTTATCCAGGTATGCAAATCAATGTAGTGTGGCCTGGTGCCTCTCCGCAAGATGTCGAAGAACAAATTGTTACGAGAATTGAAGAAGCGATTAAAGACGTAGAAGATATAAACTATATTCAATCCAATTCAAGAGAAAGTAATGGTAATGTTCAGGTTTTTGCAGAGGGCAGCGATAACTTTGAAGGATTGCAAGCAGAAATAAAAAACCGAATTGACTCCATCGTCGGGTTTCCTGGCGATATGGAACTGCCGGCCGTGCAGCAATTTGCCACTGAACATGAAGTGGTGCGTGTCGCAGTTCATGGCAATATTGGTGAAAAGGCTTTAAAGCACCTGGCTCAATCCCTGCAACGTGAAATGCTGTCATTGCAGGGTGTTACCAAAGTCGATTTATTTGGCATTCGCAATGAAGAAGTATCCATCGAAATTAGTGAACTTTCACTGCGCCGTCATGCAATTACTTTTGATGAAATAGCACAGGCTATTCGCAATAGCTCAATTAACTTATCAGCGGGAACCCTGGAAACTACAGCGGGAAATTATTCGCTGAGGGCAAAAAACCTGGCCAATAGCGACAAACAATTTGGCAATATTATTGTCAAGCAGTTAGCCAATGGTGCCTATCTTAAGCTCAATGATATAGCAACAATCAATGATGGTTTTGAAGAAAATGAAATTTTAGCCACACTCAATGGTGAGCCAGCGGTACTGTTACAGGTAATGTCGACCCAAAATATGGATATTATTGAGACTTCTAAATCCGTTAAAGAATGGGTTGAATCGCGGCAAAACAATTTACCTCTTGGCGCCAGCCTTATCATCTGGACTGATTTGGCAGATGACTTTAAAAGCCGCATGAATACTATAAGCAGTGCAGCGCTTAGTGGTCTTATTTTGGTATTCATTGTGCTGTTGCTTACATTGAGACCTATGATTGCTTTATGGGTTTCAGTGGGGATAGCCACAGCATTTGCAGGTGCTTTTATTTTTCTTGATTATTTGGGAACATCACTTAATATGCTCTCAACCTTTGCCTTTTTATTAGTGCTGGGGGTGGTAGTAGACGATGCAATTATTGTGGGGGAGAGTATTCATAGTGAGTTTTCCAATGAGAATAGAGGAATAGCGGGAGCCACACAGGGGGCACAAAAAGTGTTTCTACCAGTGATATTTGGCGTCTCTACCACGATTATTGCATTTTTACCCTGGCTGTTTATTTCAGGCCCTGTCCAGGCGTTTACCAAGCAAATTGCATGGGTGGTTATTTTGGCATTAGTGTTTTCAATTATTGAGGCAATGTGGATTTTGCCAGCGCATTTGTCAACTTTGAAACACAAAGCAAAGCGCAGTAAATTAGGCGAATTGCAACACAAAATATCTCAGAGTATTATCAATTTTAGCCATGATAAATACGGTCCTTTTTTACGTAAAACACTAGCGCGTCCAGGATTGATTAATGCGATTTTTTTTGGTGCAATTATTATCGGTTTTGCAGGGTTACTCGGGGCAGGGCATATTAAAACATCGTTTGAACCCGAGGTAGAAAGCGAGCAAATTTTTGTCAATATTGATTTGCGCGACGGAACCTCGTTTCAACGCGCACTGGCTATACTGGCACAAATGCAAGAGGCGCAGCGTCAATTGGTTAAGGAAGTTGAAGCAGAAAACCCTGAAGGAAAAATTGTTGAAAACTGGTACACGCGTTCACGCAAAGACAGTGTCATAGCTATCGTTAAATTGGCACCTCCGGAAATTCGCACACTGTCGGCAAAAGAAGCAGCCTTAAAATTGCGCAAACTTATCGGCGATATACCTGAGGCAAAAACTTTTACTGTTGCCTATTCGTTTGGTGGCAGTCCTGCTGACCTTCAATTTTCTATTCGTCACCAAAATCTGGATGTATTACAACTAGCGGTTGAAGATTTTACTCAACAGTTAAAACAATACCCCGCAGTCAGTTACATTTCAACCAGTATAGAGTCGGCTAAAGAGGAAGCGTTATTTGAATTAAAGCCCCAGGCAGAAAAGTTACAGCTATCGCTGGCTAGTGTCATGAGGCAGGTAAGGCAATCGTTTCACGGTGAAGAAGTGCAGCGACTGCCAAGAGACGGCAATGACGTCAAGGTTATGTTACGCTACCCCAAATCACTGCGTACTTCATTGGAAAGTCTGAATCAACTCAGAATAAGAACTGAAGATGGCAGGGAAATACCGCTTGAATCGGTTGTCGATATTACCTTTGCACCTGGATTTAAACAAATTGATCGCAGAGATGGCAAACGCTCTATAGAAATACGCGGCTATTTAAATGAGTCAGTCAGAGATGATATCCTGGAAGATTTGAAAGACAACTATATTCCCAACTGGAAGCAGCGTTACTTTGGCGTTGAGAGTAGCCTGACAGGTGGTGCAGAAGAACAGGAAGAATTTATGCAAGAAATATTTACCTTAGTGCTACTGGCGCTTTTTGCCATGTTTGCAATATTGGCTGTTGCATTTAAAAGCTATGCTCAACCCATACTTATATTAATTGCTATTCCATTTGCCGCATTGGGGGCTTTCATTGGGCACCTTATCAACAATATGCCTGTTGGGCTGTATAGCTACTTTGGTATAGTGGCAGCTTCTGGTATCGTCATTAATGACAACCTGGTATTAATAGATGCCTACAATCGTTTTAAGCGCAGTGGCAAAGACAGGGTTGAAGCCATCTACACTGCAGCAGTGTCGCGCTTTAGACCTATTCTGGTTACCTCACTAACCACTTTTATTGGTTTAATACCCATGATGTTAGAGCGTTCTACTCAAGCAGCATTTCTGCAACCTATCGTAGTATCACTCACCTATGGTGTCGTTATGGCATTTTTTGTGACCCTGTTTTTAGTACCCTCATTAATTATAGTGGGTGCTAAAATTGCTCAGCTTCGAAATTCAAAGTATTTTACACTCCACAGCTCAACAGAATCTATTTGAATACGGATTACGCAGTAGATTTTTGCCTTCGCTACGATTTCTAATGCAAAATTCGGGTTAAAAAATGTAAAGATCACACCTGAAGTTGTTTTTTGAACATTTTGTTGTACATAAGAGTATCAAGTTGTAACTATAATCCTAGATTCCGCAGTTGAACGCTAATTTCACTTCTAAGAGTTTGAATGTTATTGATAAACGCTTATTCTTCGATTCACTTCATAAGTGAATTACAAACCGGAGCCTGGCTTTACAGCCCTTTTCAGTTCACACTGCTGCGTTATGGCTTTTGGTAAGGGCTACAACCATTACCTGCAAGCCATGCCTTGCATTATTTCCTGAAAATAACTGTAAATTCCAGGTTCAACTACGGAATCTAGGATAATGACTTTTCAAATGCTTTTTATTAACCTCGCAACTGAGCTATTGCTCGCTGGTGGTACTTCCTTGAGCCACACATATATTTGACAGAAGGCGTACTTATAACTTATAGTTTGAGTAGTCATGGCTTAGAGCTATCCATTAAGTATATAGGGTTAAACAGTCAGAAATAAACAACAGGTCCAGACACAGAATGAAAGCAAGAAGGCAAAGTACATTAACACGCTTGGGTGCTTATGGTGCGTACTTGTTGGTATTTGTATCTTTGTTTGCCTATGGACAGGGAGAGATAATTTCTGAGGGTGTCTTGCAAGAGCAACAACGTCTTATTCAACAGGAACAATTAAGAAGGGAAGAACAACAAAGGAAGAGAGATGAATCCAGATACAATAACCCTGCTATAGATGCATCCGGCGCTGATGATTCCTCCAGGGAGAAACAACAGCAATCCACTGACAGGCAATGCTATTTGATCAAGACAATAACCATAGAAGGAATTACCCAAATACCACCTGAAAAAGTGGAGCAATTGCGCTCACGCTATCAAGGAAAATGTTTGAACTTTGATGATATTAACAGCATTCTTACAGTTATAAACAGTTTTTACATTGAAAAAGGCTTTATAACCTCCAGAGGCTATATTCCCCCACAAAATTTAAGCCTGGAAAATTTAACGATTAAAGTCGTTGAAGGCAACATTGTTGAAATTCATTCAGATGAAGGAACTCTCAGTACGAGACAACTCAATCAGGCTTTCCCCAAAAGCAATGCAGAACTGCTGAATTTAAGAGATTTGGAACAAGGTATCGATCAAATTAACCGAATGTCAACCCACAATGCCAGCATGGAATTGATACCCGGCGAAGAAGTAGGTTCATCAGTTGTATCAATTCGGGACAAGACGTCGCCAGCATGGCGATTATTGTTCAATATTGATAATAGTCTTGAAGATCAACAAGGGCTAAATTTAACCGTAGATAACCCCTTGAGCTTTCTCGGTATTTTTTCATTAAATGCCGTTGCTGATTTATCGTCACTTGATAGTGAATTAGGCAATAAAAATATTTCAGGTCATTATGATATACCTTTGGGTTATTGGAATATAGATTTAGACAGCTCATGGTTTCGCTATGGGAATGTTATAGAAGGCTCTCAAACCACTTTTCTGTCGTCAGGGTCTAATTTTAATCACTCGCTGCGTATATCAAAGTTACTTAAAAGAAGTCAAACATACAAAATGGGTTCAAGATTGGCGATTCGCTATAGGGAAAGCGAGAATTTTATTGAAGACGTTTTAGTTGAAACTACCAGTCGAGCACTAACTTCAGGCAGTATAGAATTTTGGGCTGAGCGTTATTTTAAAGGTGGGCAGTTAACGGGTTCATTTACATTTCAACGTGGGTTGCCCTGGTTTGGAGCGGTTGAGACCAGAAGCTCTAATTCAGGAGAACCCATTGCTATTTTCAATAAATATCGTTTGAGAAGCAATTACTATAAGCGTTTTAGCTCAGGTCGTATATCAGGTACCTATAATATCAGTTTGACAGCCCAACACAGTCCCGAGACATTATTCAGTTCAGAGCAAATTAGTATTGGCGGTCAATATACAGTGAGGGGGTACGACTTACAGCGCATTAGCGGCAACTCGGGCGCTTATCTTCGAACCGATATCAGCGTCGATGTCATCAATAAGCCAGCGAATTGGTTTGGTAGAATTTTTGGAGACTGGAAAGCCACTATCGGCTATGATTTTGGTGTTGTCAGAGATGCGCAACGCGAGTTTATTCCTGAAAGAGATGCATTTGGACGTTTGCACGGCATAGGTTTTGGGCTGCGGAGCCAAAGAGGTTTAATGAATTTGTCAGTTGAATACGCCAGAGCGATAAATGCACCTCCTGGTATCGAATACCGCGACAGTGAGCTTTATTTCAGTATAGGGCTGGTAACCGATTTGCTGGATGGGTTCAGAAGAATGAGACGAACAGCTTCAAAAGAACCAGAGTCATTAATACCCAGTACTGTATCACATTCAGAATTAGAAGCAACCGCAGCTAAAGAGTAACACATTTTGGAGTCAGGATAATTATGAACAAACAACATCCATCACCCGAAGCATCGAAACCATTGCCGTTACAGATTATTTCCTATGCATTGAGCTTTGCTTTGACGTTTCAACCGTTGTTACATCCGCTGACATTACTGGCACAGCAGGGGACTATAATTCCAGATAGCGCATCGCTTGTTAATGCTGAACTGGATGAAGCAGCAAATGGCGTTCCTATACTAAACATAGCCACACCGTCAGACCAGGGCGTGTCACGCAATCAATTTACCGAATTTAATGTCGATACCAATGGTTTAATTGTGAACAACAGCGCTGAAGTTGTCGATACTCAGCTGGCAGGGTTTATAGCCGGGAATAGTCAGCTCCAGACGGACAATGAGGCACGAATTATTCTCAATGAGGTAACGATTGGCAACAGAAGCGAACTAAGGGGGGTTACAGAAATAGCGGGTCAACAGGCAGAATATATTTTAGCTAACCCCTATGGCATAACCTGTGATGGCTGCGGGTTTATTAATACCCCTGACGTAACCTTAACGACAGGAAGGCCATTATTTAATGGTACGTTACTGGAATCGTTTCGGGTTGAAGAGGGCAATATCGCTATTGAGGGATTGGGGTTAAATGCCAGCAACATAGATAAACTGCAAATTTATGCCAGAGCTGTTGAATTCAATGCGTTACTTAATGCAAATGAGCTTGATATTGTTACGGGTAGAAATCTGATTAATCGACAAACCAGAGATATACAGGCGCTTGCTGACGATGGCTCGGAAAAACCTGATTTTGCATTAGATGCAAGCCTGTTGGGAAGCATCTATGCCAACCGAATCAGGCTAGTGGGAACAGAAGCAGGGTTAGGTGTGCGGTTCGCTGCCGATATGGCTGCGAGCGCAGGTGAAATCAGTATCAGTGCTGATGGTATTGTCAGTCTGAATAACATCAACAGCTCCAGTGATATATCACTGCAATCGGTTAATGCTGATGTATCAATCAGAGGAACGGCTTACAGCGAATCCTCGTTAAATATTCAAGCCTCTGGTCAGGTTAATCTGGACGGATTAACTGCTGCACTGGGCGATATTGATATTAGTGCCTCGGCTATTAATCAAACAGGAACCCTGGCATCGGGATTAACAACAGGCAACAGTTTTGAAGGCACGGGATCAATTACACTTGGTGGCACTGGTAGTTCAGGAACTGTTAACAACGATGGAGCAATTATTTCAAACAATCAATTAAATATTGTGGCGGCAAATTTAGTTAATAGTGCAGCATCAGGAACAACAGCGACATTAAGCGCCAGCCAAAACATCGCTATTCAGGCCACAGAGATTAACAATGCATCAGGGCTTATAACCAGTGGCGGCACAATATCCATTGACAATCAAGCGCTGCTGGATAACAGACTGGGTATCATCAATTCACAAAATCAAATCAATCTAACCAGTACCGGGCTTATCAATAATCGACAGGGCTTAATAAGTTCGGCCGCTAACCAAACCATCACAGCAAGTGCTATTGACAACAATAGCGGTTCAATCATTGCAGCGGGAACTGAAGCGACAGTCATTATTGTCGATAATAATTTTTCTAATGTGTCAGGTAATATCGCCAGCAACGGCAACACATTGAGTTTAACGGCGCAGCAGATTGATAACAGCCATGGTCACATCGAACATGCAGGCTCTGACATTTTAACCATAGCAAGCAGTACCTTAACCAATACCAACGGTCAGATAGCCAGCAACTCAAATGTTGATATTCATACATTATCAACATTGTCCAATCAAAACGGAATCTTGACAGCTACCGATATAGCAGTAGTTTCCACAACCATAGATAACAGCAGTGGCACTATCAATGGTCAGAGCGTAGGTCTGACCACCAGCGGTAATTTAATCAATGACGCCGCGAATACTACAGCCACTATTGTGGCACTTGGAACAGCCTTAGATAGCCTGACATTGAATGTGGGCGGAACCTTGAGCAACATCGGTGGCAATATCCAAACCAATGCAGCAGATTCCACCTGGACAGCAGGTAGCCTTGTCAACGAAAACGGGAATATCGCAGTTGCAGGTACTACAGGGTTTACTATCAATGTGTCCAATACACTATCTAATGTGAGCGGGACTATTGCCACTAATGGCAACCTTGCGTTATCAGCCAATGAGTTAAACAACACACAAGGCAGCTTGTTATCGACACAGAATATTGGGTTAAGTGTTACTAATACCATTAATAATAACTCAGCCAACATTGATGCAGGCGGCGCATTAGCGATAGCAGCATCTGATCTTGACAACCAGTCAGGTCTTATTCGCGCATCGGGTACAGCTACCAGCAGTATTGCGGTTAGCGGCAATCTATCGAATCAGTCAGGTATTATTGCCAGTAATGCTGATACACTCAGCTTAAGCGCACAGCTACTTGACAACAACGCTGGCAGTATTGAACATGCAGGCACACAGGCTCTAATAGTAGCAGCCACTACCATTACCAACACCAGTGGATCTCTTGTCAGTAATTCAAGGATCAATATTGATGCAGCATCATCCATAAATAGCGAAAACGGCATTATCACGGCTACAGATGTAGAAATTAATACAACCGATATCAATAACCGCAGTGGTACTATCAGCGCTCAACGCGTTGCGATTGCTGCCAGTGGTGATGTAATTAATGCCGACAGTGCCAGCATCGTTGCCTTAAGTGATGATTTAAACAGCCTGGCACTGAATGTTGCAGGTGCATTAAACAATGATGATGGCAGCATCCAAAGCAATGCAGCAGGGGCTACCTTAACGGTCAGTGCTTTAAGCAATCAGCGCGGTACTATTATTGTAGCGGGCAGTGAAGGCCTGGCTATAGCGGTTGCCAACACCTTAACCAACAGCAGTGGTAACATTGCCAGTAATGGTGATTTAAACATTAGCGCGACCGAGCTTGACAACACGCAAGGCACTTTATTATCGACTCAGGATATACAACTAAGCGTTGCCAATAGTATCAGCAATAATCACTCAGCCAGCATTGATGCAGGCGGCGCATTAACGCTGGCAGCATCTGATCTTGACAACCAGTCAGGTCTTATTCGCGCATCGGGTACAGCCACCAGCAGTATTGCGGTTAGCGGCAATCTATCGAATCAGTCAGGTATTATTGCCAGTAATGCTGATACACTCAGCTTAAGCGCACAGCTACTTGACAACAGCGCTGGCAGTATTGAACACGCAGGCAGCCATACCCTTATGGTTGCAGCCAGCACTGTAACCAATAGCCATGGCAGCATTGCCAGTAACTCAGATATTGCTATAGATACCCATACATTAAGCAGTGAAAGCGGGGCTATAGCAGGCAGGACTATTGGCATTGATGCCAGTGATATCGACAATCGTGGGGGTATTATCAGTGGTCAACACGTTGCCATTGCTGCCAGTGGTGATGTAATTAATGCCGACAGTGCCAGCATCGTTGCCTTAAGTGATGACTTAAACAGCCTGGCACTGAATGTTGCAGGTGCATTAAACAATGATGATGGCAGCATCCAAAGCAATGCAGCAGGGGCTACCTTAACGGTCAGTGCTTTAAGCAATCAGCGCGGTACTATTATTGTAGCGGGCAGTGAAGGCCTGGCTATAGCGGTTGCCAACACCTTAACCAACAGCAGTGGTAACATTGCCAGTAATGGCGATTTAAACATTAGCGCGGCTGAACTTGACAACACACAAGGCACTTTATTATCGACTCAGGATATACAACTAAGCGTTGCCAATAGTATCAGCAATAATCACTCAGCCAGCATTGATGCAGGCGGCGCATTAACGCTGGCAGCATCCAGTCTTGACAACCAGTCAGGTCTTATTCGCGCATCGGGTACAGCCACCAGCAGTATTGCGGTTAGCGGCAATCTATCGAATCAGTCAGGTATTATTGCCAGTAATGCTGATACACTCAGCTTAAGCGCACAGCTACTTGACAACAGCGCTGGCAGTATTGAACACGCAGGCAGCCATACCCTTATGGTTGCAGCCAGCACTGTAACCAATAGCCATGGCAGCATTGCCAGTAACTCAGATATTGCTATAGATACCCATACATTAAGCAGTGAAAGCGGGGCTATAGCAGGCAGGACTATTGGCATTGATGCCAGTGATATCGACAATCGTGGGGGTATTATCAGTGGTCAACACGTTGCGATTGCTGCCAGTGGTGATGTAATTAATGCCGACAGTGCCACCATCGTTGCCTTAAGTGATGACTTAAACAGCCTGGCACTGAATGTTGCAGGTGCGTTAAACAATGATGATGGCAGCATCCAAAGCAATGCAGCAGGGGCTACCTTAACGGTCAGTGCTTTAAGCAATCAGCGCGGTACTATTATTGTAGCGGGCAGTGAAGGCCTGGCTATAGCGGTTGCCAACACCTTAACCAACAGCAGTGGTAACATTGCCAGTAATGGTGATTTAAACATTAGCGCGACCGAGCTTGACAACACGCAAGGCACTTTATTATCGACTCAGGATATACAACTAAGCGTTACCAATAGTATCAGCAATAATCACTCAGCTACTATTGATGCAGGCGGCGCATTAACGCTGGCAGCATCTGATCTTGACAACCAGTCAGGTCTTATTCGCGCATCGGGTACAGCCACCAGCAGTATTGCGGTTAGCGGCAATCTATCGAATCAGTCAGGTATTATTGCCAGTAATGCTGACACATTAAGTGTTAGCGCTCAAATGCTCGACAACAGCGCTGGCAGTATTGAACACGCAGGCAGCCATACCCTTATGGTTGCAGCCAGCACTGTAACCAATAGTCATGGCAGCATTGCCAGTAACTCAGATATTGCTATAGATACAAGTACATTAAGTAGTGAAAGTGGGGCTATAGCAGGCAGGACTATTGGCATTGATGCCAGTGATATCGACAATCGTGGGGGTATTATCAGCGCTCAACACGTTGCGATTGCTGCCAGTGGTGATGTAATTAATGCCGACAGTGCCACCATCGTTGCCTTAAGTGATGACTTAAACAGCCTGGCACTGAATGTTGCAGGTGTGTTAAACAATGATGATGGCAGCATCCAAAGCAATGCAGCAGGGGCTACCTTAACGGCCAGTGCTTTAAGCAATCAGCGCGGTACTATTATTGTAGCGGGCAGTGAAGGCCTGGCTATAGCGGTTGCCAACACCTTAACCAACAGCAGTGGTAACATTGCCAGTAATGGCGATTTAAACATTAGCGCGACCGAGCTTGACAACACGCAAGGCACTTTATTATCGACTCAGGATATACAACTAAGCGTTGCCAATAGTATCAGCAATAATCACTCAGCCAGCATTGATGCAGGCGGCGCATTAACGCTGGCAGCATCCAGTCTTGACAACCAGTCAGGTCTTATTCGCGCAGCGGGTACAGCTACCAGCAGTATTGCGGTTAGCGGCAATCTATCGAATCAGTCAGGTATTATTGCCAGTAATGCTGATACACTCAGCTTAAGCGCACAGCTACTTGACAACAGCGCTGGCAGTATTGAACACGCAGGCAGCCATACCCTTATGGTTGCAGCCAGCACTGTAACCAATAGCCATGGCAGCATTGCCAGTAACTCAGATATTGCTATAGATACCCATACATTAAGCAGTGAAAGCGGGGCTATAGCAGGCAGGACTATTGGCATTGATGCCAGTGATATCGACAATCGTGGGGGTATTATCAGCGCTCAACACGTTGCCATTGCTGCCAGTGGTGATGTAATTAATGCCGACAGTGCCAGCATCGTTGCTCTAAGTGATGACTTAAACAGCCTGGCACTGAATGTTGCAGGTGTGTTAAACAATGATGATGGCAGCATCCAAAGCAATGCAGCAGGGGCTACCTTAACGGCCAGTGCTTTAAGCAATCAGCGCGGTACTATTATTGTAGCGGGCAGTGAAGGCCTGGCTATAGCGGTTGCCAACACCTTAACCAACAGCAGTGGTAACATTGCCAGTAATGGTGATTTAAACATTAGCGCGACCGAGCTTGACAACACACAAGGCACTTTATTATCGACTCAGGATATACAACTAAGCGTTACCAATAGTATCAGCAATAATCACTCAGCTACTATTGATGCAGGCGGCGCATTAACGCTGGCAGCATCCAGTCTTGACAACCAGTCAGGTCTTATTCGCGCATCGGGTACAGCTACCAGCAGTATTGCGGTTAGCGGCAATCTATCGAATCAGTCAGGTATTATTGCCAGTAATGCTGATACACTCAGCTTAAGCGCACAGCTACTTGACAACAGCGCTGGCAGTATTGAACACGCAGGCAGCCATACCCTTATGGTTGCAGCCAGCACTGTAACCAATAGCCATGGCAGCATTGCCAGTAACTCAGATATTGCTATAGATACCCATACATTAAGCAGTGAAAGCGGGGCTATAGCAGGCAGGACTATTGGTATTGATGCCAGTGATATCGACAATCGTGGGGGTATTATCAGCGCTCAACACGTTGCGATTGCAGCCAGTGGTGATGTAATTAATGCCGACAGTGCCAGCATCGTTGCTCTAAGTGATGACTTAAACAGCCTGGCACTGAATGTTGCAGGTGTGTTAAACAATGATGATGGCAGCATCCAAAGCAATGCAGCAGGGGCTACCTTAACGGTCAGTGCTTTAAGCAATCAGCGCGGTACTATTATTGTAGCGGGCAGTGAAGGCCTGGCTATAGCGGTTGCCAACACCTTAACCAACAGCAGTGGTAACATTGCCAGTAATGGCGATTTAAACATTAGCGCGACCGAGCTTGACAACACGCAAGGCACTTTATTATCGACTCAGGATATACAACTAAGCGTTGCCAATAGTATCAGCAATAATCACTCAGCTACTATTGATGCAGGCGGCGCATTAACGCTGGCAGCATCTGATCTTGACAACCAGTCAGGTCTTATTCGCGCATCGGGTACAGCCACCAGCAGTATTGCGGTTAGCGGCAATCTATCGAATCAGTCAGGTATTATTGCCAGTAATGCTGATACACTCAGCTTAAGCGCACAGCTACTTGACAACAGCGCTGGCAGTATTGAACACGCAGGCAGCCATACCCTTATGGTTGCAGCCAGCACTGTAACCAATAGCCATGGCAGCATTGCCAGTAACTCAGATATTGCTATAGATACCCATACATTAAGCAGTGAAAGCGGGGCTATAGCAGGCAGGACTATTGGTATTGATGCCAGTGATATCGACAATCGTGGGGGTATTATCAGCGCTCAACACGTTGCGATTGCTGCCAGTGGTGATGTAATTAATGCCGACAGTGCCAGCATCGTTGCCTTAAGTGATGACTTAAACAGCCTGGCACTGAATGTTGCAGGTGCATTAAACAATGATGATGGCAGCATCCAAAGCAATGCAGCAGGGGCTACCTTAACGGTCAGTGCTTTAAGCAATCAGCGCGGTACTATTATTGTAGCGGGCAGTGAAGGCCTGGCTATAGCGGTTGCCAACACCTTAACCAACAGCAGTGGTAACATTGCCAGTAATGGTGATTTAAACATTAGCGCGACCGAGCTTGACAACACGCAAGGCACTTTATTATCGACTCAGGATATACAACTAAGCGTTGCCAATAGTATCAGCAATAATCACTCAGCTACTATTGATGCAGGCGGCGCATTAACGCTGGCAGCATCCAGTCTTGACAACCAGTCAGGTCTTATTCGCGCATCGGGTACAGCTACCAGCAGTATTGCGGTTAGCGGCAATCTATCGAATCAGTCGGGTATTATTGCCAGTAATGCTGATACACTCAGCTTAAGCGCACAGCTACTTGACAACAGCGCTGGCAGTATTGAACACGCAGGCAGCCATACCCTTATGGTTGCAGCCAGCACTGTAACCAATAGCCATGGCAGCATTGCCAGTAACTCAGATATTGCTATAGATACAAGTACATTAAGTAGTGAAAGCGGGGCTATAGCAGGCAGGACTATTGGCATTGATGCCAGTGATATCGACAATCGTGGGGGTATTATCAGCGCTCAACACGTTGCGATTGCTGCCAGTGGTGATGTAATTAATGCCGACAGTGCCACCATCGTTGCCTTAAGTGATGACTTAAACAGCCTGGCACTGAATGTTGCAGGTGTGTTAAACAATGATGATGGCAGCATCCAAAGCAATGCAGCAGGGGCTACCTTAACGGCCAGTGCTTTAAGCAATCAGCGCGGTACTATTATTGTAGCGGGCAGTGAAGGCCTGGCTATAGCGGTTGCCAACACCTTAACCAACAGCAGTGGTAACATTGCCAGTAATGGCGATTTAAACATTAGCGCGACCGAGCTTGACAACACGCAAGGCACTTTATTATCGACTCAGGATATACAACTAAGCGTTGCCAATAGTATCAGCAATAATCACTCAGCCAGCATTGATGCAGGCGGCGCATTAACGCTGTCAGCATCCAGTCTTGACAACCAGTCAGGTCTTATTCGCGCAGCGGGTACAGCCACCAGCAGTATTGCGGTTAGCGGCAATCTATCGAATCAGTCAGGTATTATTGCCAGTAATGCTGATACACTCAGCTTAAGCGCACAGCTACTTGACAACAACGCTGGCAGTATTGAACACGCAGGCAGCCATACCCTTATGGTTGCAGCCAGCACTGTAACCAATAGTCATGGCAGCATTGCCAGTAACTCAGATATTGCTATAGATACAAGTACATTAAGTAGTGAAAGCGGGGCTATAGCAGGCAGGACTATTGGCATTGATGCCAGTGATATCGACAATCGTGGGGGTATTATCAGCGCTCAACACGTTGCGATTGCTGCCAGTGGTGATGTAATTAATGCCGACAGTGCCAGCATCGTTGCTCTAAGTGATGACTTAAACAGCCTGGCACTGAATGTTGCAGGTGTGTTAAGCAATGTTGGCAGCAGCATTCAAACTGCAGCGCAAGGAGCTACCCTGACTGCAAGCGTTATTGACAACACCAATGGTGAAGTTATTGCGGTTGGCACCGATGCACTCCACGTTGTAGCGGATACGTTCACTAACACTTCAGGTAATGTCATATCAAATGGCGAGGTTAATTTCGACACTACTGATATAGACAACACATCCGGTTTTATTGGCGCTCAACAAGTAACTATTATTGCTCGCGGTGATTTAACTAATAACAGCACTGCCAACACAGCAACCATACTGGCATTAAGCGCAGACTCAGGAGCTTTAGACATCAATGTAACAGGCATACTGGAAAATATTAAGGGCATTATTCAAACCGAAGCAGCAGGTGCAACGCTAACTGCTGGTGTGCTCAACAATAGCAGCGGAAATATAACGGTTATTGGCAACCAGGGCTTCAGCGTTGACGTGGCATCAACATTAACCAATAGTTCAGGTGCTATTGTAACCAATGGTAACCTGACCCTGGAAGCTGACCAACTTGTCAATACCCAGCAGGGTCTGCTAAGTAGTGGTCAGAATATTGAACTCACTATTAACCAGACGCTGGATAATACCGCAGGAAGTATTGGGGCAGCAGCAGTCAGCTTAAGTGCTGACAGTGTCAACAATTTGCAGGGAGGCATCAGTGCCGATAATCAACTGACTATCAATACAACCGACATTGACAATACAGCAGGGTTAATTAGTGCCAATCAGATAGCGCTCACCACCACAGGAAATGTCACTAACAACTCAGGAGACAGTGCAAACAGTATCAACGGCAGTACCCAGGCGATGATTGTTGCTATAAGCAGTGCCAGTGACGCCCTCACTCTAAGCGTTGGAGGTACTCTAACCAACAGCAGTGGCAGCATAGCCACCAACGGCAACCTTGGCATCACAGCCAATCAACTGGTCAATGTCCAACAGGGCTCTCTATTGGCAGGCAATGATTTAACGCTTGAAGTCACGCAGGATATTAACAATACGCAAGGCTCTATCACTGCTGATAATGTCGTTATTCGTTCAAATCATATCGACAATAACTCGGGAACATTGGGCGGTGAATGGCTAAGTATTACCACCAGAGGCAATTTGAATAACACTACCAATGTTGACGGAGTCACTGCCAGTATCGTGGCGCTTAATAGCTCAGAGGCAAGTTTAGAGTTAATAGTAGGAGGTACTCTAAACAATACAGCGGGCACTATTCAAACCAATGCCAATGCCAGCACCATTACCGCAGCAGTATTAAATAATCAGAATGGAATGATTACGCAGACGGGTAATGGCGAATTGAACATCAACGTAAATGGCGAGCTCACCAACAGTGGCGGTATTGGCAGTAATGGCGCACTAATACTGCAAAGCGCCAGTCTTGACAATCGTCAGGGTTTATTGCAAACCCCGGGAGACATTAACATAAGTGTCGATCAGACCAGTAATAACAGTGGAGGACGAATTGATGCAGGTACGGCGCTTACCCTGGCTACCGACAGTCTAATCAACCAGGGAGGCGTATTAATTGGCGGTACATCCAATACCATTGCTACCGTGTCAGGCATTGACAACAACAGCGGCAGTATTATCGGGGATATGCTCAATATCAATGCCAGCACCATTGACAACAGTTCAGGTACTATCGGTGGGGAGCATGTTAGGGTTACTACCAGTGGCAATTTAGACAATAACAGCGGCAATCGCACCGCAACCATTTTGGCGTTGGGTGAACAGTCAAACAGCCTGGCATTGAATATAGGCGGCATTTTAAGCAATATTGACGGCAGCATTCAAACAAGAGCAGGCAATGTTACCTTAACAGCAGGTAGTCTAAATAATCAGGGGGGAGCTCTGGCTGTAAACGGCACTGGCACTTTTAACCTCAATATAACAGAGGGCATCGACAACACAGGTGGTGGTATTATTGGCAGTGCAGGCAATATTACTGTCAATAGTAATCAACTTATCAACAGCAGTGGAACCCTATCTGCCGATAACAATGTCAGTGTTGATATTGTACAGGCATTAACCAACAACAGCGGGCGCATCATTTCCAATAATTTGCTCACTGTTGATGCCTCAACCCTGAATAATCAAAGTGGCACATTAGTTGGTGGACAATCCGCTAGCATCACAGTTTCCGGGGAACTGAACAATAGCGCAGAGGGTGATATTTCATCCGTAGCTCTCACCCTGAATGCAGGTTCTATTAACAATAACGCAGGCAATATTATCGGTAACAGCATCGATATAGATGTTGGCAACAATTTGACCAACAACATGCAAAATGGCAGCAGTGGCACCATATTTGCCTTAGCCAGCTCAGCACATAGTCTGGCTATCGATGTTGGAGGCACTTTGCAAAACAACGGTGGAGTCATTCAAACCAACGCATCGCAAGCTGCAATCACCGCCAATAACCTCGATAATTCAACTGGTAATATTGCATTACTTGGCAACACTCAACTTAACCTGAGTGTTGACAGCGATTTAAACAATACAACAGGCAGCATTGTCAGTGGCGGCCATATCAATGCCACTGTAGCCAATCTGACTAACAATGGCGGCAATATTGCCGCCGTTGGCAATACCCTGTTGAATGCAAGTGGGCAGCTAACCAATAATAGTCATGGCAGTATCAATGCAGGTACTGATTTAACGCTTTCTGCGGCAAGTATTGATAACAGCTCTGGTCAACTCATCAGTAATGCGGGTAGCCTTACCCTTACCAGTCAATCGCTTGACAACAGCAGTGGTCAGCTATCGCAACTGGCAGATAGCGGCTCACTCAATGTAAATATCACTCATAGTCTTAATAATAATTCGGGCGATATTATCAGCAGAGGTAATATTGCAATAGACGACGATAACAGCAATCAACTGGCAATTGACAATACCAACACTGGCAGAATTATTGCCGTCAGTTCAGCGTCCAATCATGTCAGCATTGAAGCTGAAAGTTTCAATAATACCAATGGAACGCTACAAGGCGACTTCCTGACTGTGGATTTAAGCCAGGACCTGACCAACTCGGGAGCAGGATTGATTACGGCACTGAGTACGCAAGCCAATAGCCTGAATCTGGATATTGACGGCATACTCACTAATGCGGGTATTATTCAGACTCAAGCGGCATCGGCACTATTGGATACCAGTGAAATTAACAATCAGGATGGTGACATCCTGCTGGCAAATAATGGTCTGCTGTCGTTAAGTACCAATGTCAGACTGGTGAATGATGAAGGTAGCATCACCAGCTTTGGCGGTATCAATATCAATGCGACAACCCTTAGCAATATCAATGGCGACATAACAGCCAGAGATAACCCTGACGCAGCTGCTGTTATTAACGCTATAGCCCTTACCGGGCAAACACTGGTCAATACAGCAGGGAATATTCAAGCCGACACTATCGACATCAATCTCGGTGGCTCGCTCACCAATACGGCTAATAGCTCGGGTAGAGGTGTGATTACTGCATTGGGGACGACAGCAGGCAGTCTTGATATTGACGTTAATGGCACTATTGACAACAGTGGCGGGTTAATCCAGAGCGCTGCCAGTGAATCAGCTATTTTTGCCAATATGCTTACCAATGTTGAAGGTGATATTTTGCAATCGGGCAGTGGTGTGCTCAGCCTGGATATTACAACGCTATTAGACAATAGCAGAGGCGCCATCAACAGTCAGGGCAGCATTGATATTGATAGCATAACCCTTACCAATGATCTGGGCTTTATCGAAACTTCACAACAGGCAGGTAATTTAATTGATATTGATGCTGCCACTTTAAACAATCTGGGAGGCAGCATTCAAAGCGACGGCGTTACAGTAAGGGCAAGCAGCAGTTTAATTAACGGCTCAGGCTCCCTGGAAGGCAGCACTCGCAGGGGACTAATCAGCGCCCTGGGAACAGGTGTCAATCGTCTTGATATCAACGCCACAGGCGCACTTGTTAACAATACAGGAGGCAGCATACAAACCCGAAGTCAAGGTTCATCCATCACTGCTGCCAATTTAACCAATACAGACGGCGTGATTGTTCAAGGCAACAACGGTACTTTAGCACTAAATGTCAGTGGCACTCTCAATAATAATGTCGGCAGCATTAGCAGTGACGATCGCATAACAGTGAATACAGGTGCATTGACTAATAATCGGGGACAACTTCTGGCCGATAATCTTGTAGACATCGACAGTGCAGGCACGTTAACCAATAACGGTGGTTTCATAGAAAGCGGCAATATTGATGTTGATGTCGGCAACCTTGACAATGGCATTGAAAGCAGCACTATCGGGTTTATCAGTGCTACTGCTGACACAGGCAATAGTTTTAATATTGATGTTGCCAGCAGCTTAACCAACCAGGGAGTGCTTCAATCCAGAGGCAGCGATGCCATCATTGCCGCCAATAACCTGGTCAACACAGGTTCTGTAGAACTTGCCAGCCAGGGCAATCTGGAATTGGATGTGGGGGACACACTAAACAATAATGGCAGCGGTTTAATCAGTAGTGGTGGCTCCATTGGCATTGATGCCGCAACCCTTAACAATAATGCAGAAATTTCAGCCGACTCCAGCGCACAAAACGCCATTAGCATTGGAGCCAATGCTGCAGTAGCCAATGTCAACAATGCAGGGTTGATTGAAAGCGACCGTGTTGCAGTCAATGCCAATGGCTTCACCAATTCAGGTATTGTCAGTGCCCTGGGTACAGGTAATAACGACCTCCACCTGGATATTCATGGCACACTGGTTAACGATGCAGGTACTATTCAAAGCCAGGCATCGGTAGCTACCATAGAAGCGGTAGTGCTAAATAACCTGAATGGCGGTGATATCATGCACCATAACAATCAGGGAGACTTGACTATTACTGTCGCCAGCAACCTTGATAATACTGGCAGTGTTATCGAAAGCACTGGCGATATTAACGTCACCGCAAGTGCCATCAACAATACCAGAGGCGAAATTGTTGCTGCAAATGCAGAGGTACAAAACAATATCAGTTTAACAGCTACGTCAAATAGTGCTGTTTCACATAATAGTGGAGGATTAATAGAAGCTGACAGTGTTCGCATCTCTGCAGCCGAGTTATCAAACGGTGTCAACTCTGGCAGAGCAGGTCAGATTACCGCGTTGGGTACAGCAAGCAATAGTCTGGATCTGGATATAGGTGTCAGGCTTAACAATAACGGCGGTACTATAGCAACCAACGCCTCTGCAATTACTATTAACAGCCCTGTTATCAACAATATCAATGGTATTATTAATGTCGCCAGAGGCAATGTCACAATTAACAGTGCTACCCAAATCAATAACGAATCAGGCTCTATTTTCAGCAATGGTTTTGCAACACTCAATACGACAGACTTTGATAACGACGCAGGTGGTGAATTACACGCAGGGGGTAATATCAGCATTCAGGCAGTAGCAGGTGGAGTTCTCAATGTCGATAACAATGCCGGGGATATTCGCAGTGACAACGCCATCAATATTCATTCAGACGTATTCGATAATGCAGCAGGTGTGATTATTGCAGGCACCACGGCAGAGATTAATACAGGAGGCAATTTCGGCAATGATAATGGCGGCTTATTGCAATCCGTTGGCAACTTGACACTAAGTGCAACAGGCATCAACAATGCTGGAGGTACGGTTCGCGCACTAGCCGGCAGTCAATCAAGCATTAATGTTAATGCAGGAACATTAAATAACACTGGTGGCGCTATTGAAATCGTATCAAATATGGCGCAGATTATAGCCAACAGCATTAACAATTCAGGTGGACGTATTGCCCACAACGGCAGTGGCAGTTTAAATATTAACGCCATCACTTTAAATAATTCCAATTCAGGGGCTGTTAGCCAGGGACTGGGTATTCGCAGTGAAGCTGGCATTGTATTTACCACAACTGCCCTGAATAATATTGGTGGCAATATAATAGCCGATGGCAATATCAGTGCTCAAAACACCAGCACAGCAGCATCCATCAATAACACAGATGGGTTAATAGACACTGGTGGCAGTGTTAATTTAACAGCGGCAGGTGGACTGAATAATACTCGGGGTGTTATAGTCAGCACAGCCACGCTAAACAGCACTTTAGCATCTGGCGTTGGTAATTTTAATAATACTGATGGCGAAATTCGCACCAACGCTATCAACCTGACACTAAGTGGACATGGAATTAACAACACCAGAGGCACTATTGTCCACGCCAATACAGGTGAGCTGGACATAAACTCGAGTAGTATCATTAATGATAATGGCAGTATCTTGTCTAACGGAGCAGTCTTGATTGACAGTTTTTTAACACTCAATAATACAGGCAGCAATGCTATATTACAGGGTGATCGGGTTCGCATCAGTGGCAGCAGCGTCAACAACAGCGGCAATATTATTGCCGATGCAGTGAACGGTCTGGAGTTAACCGCACAAACCTTTAACAATGACGGCGGTACACTCTACAGTGAAGGCAATGCAACCATTAATGTACAAGGCACGAGCGCTAACAGTTTCAGCAATGTCAACGGTCAGTTGCTGTCGTTGCGCAACCTTACCCTGGGCGGCAGTGGCCTGGCATTAACCGAAGGTCTGATCAACGCCGGTACCAACCTGACCATCAATACCACGGGCAATGTCACTAATGCCAGTAGCAATCATTTAATTGCAGCAGGCAATTTACAGATTAACACCAACGGCAATTTCCTGAATTACGGTGAGCTGTCAACTGGCGCTGACCTGGGGCTTTCCGGCCTTGCGCTGACCAATTATTCAGGGGCTGTACTCAGCGCAGGTAACGACCTTAATCTGGTTTTAAGCAGTTTGGTTAATCAGGAATATGGCAGAATTAGTGCGGCGAATAATCTTAACCTCAGCGCCACCGGGTTAAGCAATAGCGGTATTATTTCAGCAGGCAATGACTTGACAACCACGTTGACCAATAATCTTAACAATTACAATACATTGTTTGCAGCTGGTAATATTAACCTCTATGCCAATCAAGTCCGTAATTATACCAATGCGGATATTTTCGCAGTTGATAATATCCGCATTGCGGCCAACAGCAGTGGCGAGACCAATACGCAGGTTGTTAACAGTTCTGGTACCATTGAGGCATTTAGTGGCAATATTGATATTACTACCTCCATTTTGTTAAACCAGCGCGCCACTGGGCTTGCGCTTGATGCCAATGGCAACCCCACCAGTGGTATAGCTTCCATTATTGCAGGGGGTAATATCGACATTGACGCCACCAACCTGACCAATCGAATCAGCTTGATTGCAGCTGATGGCAATATTAACCTGACAGGAAGTGCGCTGCTCAATGAAGGTATTAGCAATAATTTTACACAAAGTTCATTTTTAAGTTTAGACTCCATTGCGTCAGGCAGTTGTACCACAGACAGCAATTCAATAACCACTTGTAGAACTTCGCGCACATCAACCGGAAATTTTCCTGAATTAGCGCTAATTGATTTAACCAATCAAGGCTTTAATATTTCATCTGCAGAAGAGCGCAGAGCAGGAGCTTTATCAACAACGTCTTTTTTTGAGGATACTATACCTCCTTCGATATTTAGCACGAATGTATTAAATGTTCTAACTTATGATTTATCTATAGGGAACAATAATCTATTAGCAACTTTACGTCCTGATGCAGGGACAGTTGTATATACAAATGTTAATTCCCTTACTGGTTCGATTAATCCTGTGACTTATACGCCATGCGAAATTATTTCGGGGAGTGTTGTTTTTTGTTTTGGACTCGGTACAAGCCCTGTTACGTTTAATCCTTTCTGGGAAGTGGTAGTAGCAGGTGGCACTGAAGTGGCTTCCACCATCTCTGCTGGTGGAGCTATTACTATCTCTTTTACCAATCAAATAGACAATACTAATATCCGTCAATTTGCCGGCGGAGCAGGCAATACCAATCAAAACCAAACCACTACAGCCAGTTCCAGTACAGTTGGCAACAGGAACGGCACAGCAATTGGCAATATCAACAATACCGGTAATCATGTTACTGTCGGCAATGTTGATGGCAGTGTAACGGTTGCAACGGTTAACAGTAGTGGTAGCGTAGCAACTTTCACCAATCAAACGAATAACGGCAATGGCTTTAACGAATCTGACATCAATGGCGATAATGTCAATACCAATACCAACAATATCGGCACTTTAACTGTTGCAGATAGCACTAACCCAGGACTGGGGTCAACCAACTTTAACAACCCTGATGTCAACCCCAATATCGGTAGCAATGCCAGCGCTCAGTTAGTCACAGTTGATGGCAACATCAACACCGTCAACGCTACATTGAGCGCATCTGGCGCCGTGTCAAATGCGATGGTTGAAGCATCTTTTGACATTGGCAACAACCTGAGCGCAACATCCAGTAATCAGCCATCGAATTTACAACTGGTAAATACCAGTAGCCCCGATAGTATTGCATCCAACAGCAGCACAATCGGGTCTATTGACAGCTCCATATCGACTATAGAAAGCATAGAAGCCAGAAACATGGGTCAGGTCAGCGTTGGCAATGGTATGCCTGTGCCAGATTTAGAAGGGCAAATGACCAACGCTGATTTGCCAATGGTAACAGCAACAGGCAATATCAATATGGCAATGCAATCGGGTCAAACGCTCACAATGGTCACAGCAGGTACTGATCCTGTCATGGTTAGCGCAGAGAACATGTCAGATAATGCAGTCACGCTTGCCAGTGGGGCAGAAATGGTAAGAGGTATAGTTGACACAGCAATGGATGTAACCAATTTGGCTGCTGTTGCCAATGTTGCTGCTATAGATGGGCAAGGTTCACAATCGATTGCTGCTCTTGAAGCTACGGACAGTGCCGCACAGCCAACAGCTGGCAGCAATGCAGCAGACATGGTGACAGTTAACAATGCCAATGAAGAGTTGGACAGCGTTGAAGCCATGCTGCAATCTGCGGCTACCAACCGTTACATTTCACCTGATTTAAGTGTGGAACAGCAACGGTTGTTGTTAGCCAATGCGACGTATAATCCCATAGACTTTTTACGTTTGCCCACTGCTGATGGGTTGTTTATTGTTAACGATACACCGCAGGCAATGAGTAACTTTCTGGTAGAAACCAACCCGGAGTTTGTAGAGTTCACCAATTTTCTGGGGTCTGACTTTTTGCTGGAGCAGCTGGATGTAGACCCGGAGGAAACCACTCAGCGTCTGGGCGATGCGTTTTTTGAAACACGTCTGGTTCGCGAGGCAATACAGGCATCTACGGGTCAGCGTTATTTAGAGGATGCGGTTACGCAGGAACGCATAGACAACGACATAGCGCAAATGGAGTATTTATATACCAATGCGGTAGCAGCAGAGGAAGAGTTGCAATTATCGTTAGGGGTTGCGTTAAGTGCAGAACAGGTTGCACGTTTAACCCATGATATTTTATGGTTGGTGGAACAACCTGTGACCTTAAGCGATGGTTCGCAACGCACGGTATTGGCACCTGTTTTTTATGCATCGTCGCTGCGTGAGGGTGACATCGCAGCCAACGGCGCCGTATTAAGTGGCACTATTATTGATTTGGAAACTTCCCGCTTTGCCAATACAGGGTTGCTGGATGCAGACACGGCATTGCAAGTCAGTGCTTCCGAGTCATTGCTTAATTCAGGGGTGGTGCGATCAGGAGGTGATTTAGTGTTGGATTCAGACGGCGGCCTGGATAATAGCGGTGGTACAATTGATGGTGCAGGTAGCAGCATTGTTCGGGCTGCTGGCAATATTGACAATACAGTGGGCAGTATTAGCGGTTCACTTACTCAGGTTACATCGGGTCGCAATCTTGACAATAGGTCAGGTTCTATCAGTGGTGATATTACCGACGTCAGTGCAGCAGGAGATATTGATAATCGAAGCGGTTCCCTGTCGGGTCGCGATACAGGTGTCACAGCAGGTGGTAATTTTGATAACCGTGGGGGTAGTGCAGAAGGAGAAGATAGCGCAGATGGTAGCTTGAGTATAGCAGTCGATGGAGCTATTGACAATCGTGGCGGTTTGCTGAGTTCGGGTAGCAATGGCAGGGTGTTGCTGATTTCACGAGGAGATACTTTAGACAATCGCGATGGCACAATTGAAGGTGGTGATGTTACAGCCATTGCGGGCGCAGGGCTTGACGACAACGGTAACCTGATTGACGGCGAAGGCGGCAGTATAGACAATTCCAGCGGTACTGTTCGCAGCAGTGGTACTTTAACTCTGGTTGCACAAAATGATATCTTCAATTCGCAAGGCTCAGCTGTTGGCAGCATTACCAGCGGTGGCAATGCGGCGTTAATTGCGCGCCAGGGTAGTATTATTAATCAGGCGGATGTTGTTACGAGGGGCACCTCAAGTGGCTCGATTACCCAGGTAGGTACAGCTCCGGAATTAAGTGCAGGCGGTTCGTTATTGTTAGATGCGGGTGCAGATATTTTGGTACGTGCAGCTGATGTAGCCGCTGGAGGCGATTTAACAGCGCTGGCTGGCAATGATTTAGTGATAGCCTCTGCTGCTAACGAGTATCACAGCAGCAGTAACAGTCGGGGTGTTAGTCGTGCCAGTAGTGGTGTCACGCATGTAACATCGAGTTTAACCTCTGGCGGTGATTTAGCCCTGGGTGCAGGTCAGGATTTAACGGCCTCAGGTGTGCAGTTAAGCGCGCAGGGCAGCGCCAGTTTAACGGCCGGCAGGGATATCAGTTTAGCGTCAGTAGCTGACAGTACGCACGATGAAGCCAGTTGGAAACGTCATGAAGAAATTAGCAGCAGTGTTACTAATATTGGTACTACCTTAAATGCAGGTTCAGATGTCAGTATTGATGCAAGTAGAGATCTGACTTTAGTGGGTAGCCAAGTTAATGGTGGTGGCAATGTCAGCTTAGCAGCAGAGCGTGACACCACTATATTAAGCGTGAGCGATGAAAATTACGACTTTGAATACGACAAGAAGAAAAAGTCGTTTGGACGTAGTAGAGTTACTATAAATGAAATTTTCCAAACTGAAACGGTAGGTAGTGATATTAGTGCAGGGAGTCATTTAACGATTAATAGCGTGTTAACGAATAATGGTGTTGGGCAATTAGATAGTGGTGCGGTATCTATTGTGGGTAGTCAGTTGAGTGCAGGGGGAGCCGCTATTATCTCTGGGGATGATGTTAGCCTTGAAAGTGTAACGGATGTTAACTTTACTCGATCAGAGACGATAAAAAGAGGACTTTTTGGTTTAAGCGGTAGTGCAAGAGGTCAAACCAGTCGTGAAGAATTACTTGCAGGAAGTGGCGTTACTACGCAAGAAGATGATATTTCGTTAATATCATCGAATGACATAACCCTATTGGGTTCAAGTTTAGATAGTGGTGATAGCATATTGTTACAAGCGGATGATGAGGTTTCAATTGAATCGGTAACAGCACAAACCTATACGGAGAGTTTTTCAGAGTCATCGGGTTTATTCTCTAACGGTAGTCTTTATTCCAGTGAAGAGCAACGCGATACGGAAACGGCAGTAGACTCAGTGGCATCGGTAGTACATGCGAATACCAATGTTATTATTGATGCGGGTAGCGCAGAGGTATCAGGTTCGGATGTTATAGCAGAAAATGGGGGTATAGGCATACGAACTGATGTAGGTGGAATAGAGGTCACCAGTTCAGAAACCACTCGCAATACGACTCATTATGAAGAGCAAATTAGCATAAGTCTAGGGGATGTTGTTAAAGGTTTGACGAGTTCGAATGTTGACGATGGTCGTTTGACGATAACATTAGCGGAAGCGAGTTATGATGAGATTGACAGCGAAGTGCATGAAGTAACAAGCCGTAGCAGTAATTTAGTTGCAGGTGGTGATATTATCTTGGATTCCATCAGCGACATTGAAGTATCAGGTTCAAATGTAGCGGCAGGGGCGGGTTCGGCAAGTAGTATAAATGCTGAGGGTAGCTTAGATTTAGTGGATGGTGAAAATTCAGGTTCAGTGGTATTAAGAGCCGATGGAGATGTGTCGATAACAGAATCCAGGAATAGTGTTGAAAGTCGTTTGGAAGAAACTCACGGTTCAGCGAAGTTAAGCGTTGTGGTTCAGCATCAAGCGGTAGAGGTTGCTTTAGCGGCGAAGGCGGTCGAAGATGCAAAAGATCAGGTTAAAGATGCAGAAAAGGCATTGAATCGTTTTGACAAAGATAAAAAGAATTTAGAGACACGCTTAATGCAATTACAAGCGGACTATGCTAATGGTGTGCCAGGTATTGATTATGCGGATATTGAATCGTTAGAACATCGTTTAAGTGACATGGATAATGATAGAGGTTTTTATGTAGCAGGAGTTGCTTTAGCGGGTGTTAATTTAGTGTCGAAGGTAACGGGTTTAGCCCAGCAAACGGCGGCGGCGGCTCAAAGTGCGGGGACTTATGGTTTTAATGCAGGTATTCAGTTAGATATATCGGGTTCACAAACTGAAAGCGACAGTCACTCGAATACGGGTCAAGGCTCGAACATAAGCGGTAGCAATATATTTATAGAAACAGGAACAGATAGCGCTAATGAAACATTAATACGAGGAAGTCATTTACTTGCAGATAATACGTTAGGCATCACAACTAATGAGTTGAATGTTCACTCGAGTATTGATACATTTAGCAGTCAATCAGAAACCGAGCAAGCTAATATTAGAGTCAGTCAAACCGTTTACGGTGCTACTAGCGGTCCTTCCATCAATGCGAGTTTTTCACATAATGAATCGCGATCCAACAGCAGTGAGCATACCAACAGTACCCTTAGTGCTGGCAATGTTATTTTATCGACAGAGGGAGACACCAACATAGCTGGTGGTACTGTTCATGCCAGTGACGTACTAATAGCTGATATAGGTGGAGACCTAAACATAGAATCACAACAAGACCGCAGCAGCACAAGAGAATTAGGTTATGGTATTAGTGCAGGTGTTAGTTTAGGAGGGGGAGACACCACATCGGGTAAAAACGATTTACATACACCAGGAGGCAATGGAGATGTCACAGGCGTCAGTGGGGGAGTTAATGCGAGTGTCGGCAATAGTTACACGCGAGAAACGGTAGTTAGCAGCCTTACCTCGGGTGGTGTAGCCAACATAAACGTAGAAGGCAACACACATCTAGCTGGTTCACTACTAGCCACTGTAGATGAACAGGGTAATGATCTGGGTAATTTAGCATTAAACACAGGCAGTTTATCGTTTATCAATCGTACTAATGAAAGTGAAAGTAGAGAAATAGGCGGAGGCATAAGCACAAATGTTAGTATTGGTTCAAGTCCTGGTTCGGGTCAAGCCACGCAAGACACGGGAGGCAATGCCAGTTCAGGCAGTGGTATGGAACTTAATGTAAACAGTAGCAATATATCAATTAACAACAGCAACAGCTACGAGCGCAGTACAACACTTGCTACGTTAGGTGAAGGTA
The DNA here is from genome assembly GCA_965204215.1 of Pseudomonadales bacterium. GTDB lineage: Bacteria > Pseudomonadota > Gammaproteobacteria > Pseudomonadales > GM7GCV1 > CBDBDZ01. Next base: position 386,617 of record CBDBDZ010000014.1, read on the forward strand.
ATATTACCATAGCAGACACAGAGAACTCAGACGACATAAACGCCATTAATCGTGACGTAACCCATACTGTCAATGAATTGTTTAGCATAGACAATGAAATGCGTGTAGATGCGACCATAGACCATCGTTTGCTTACAGAAGAAGGAAGGGAGGAAATAGCTCAAAATTTTTCAGACAGTAGAGATTTGGGTGTTGATATAGCCGATGCAGTAGGCGATGCAGTTACCGATGAGCACCTTAATATATTTGATTCACTTACAGGTGTTCGTAATAATTTACTTATTACAGATTTAGGGCATCAACTACAACGAGACCCACAATATGCGGATGTAGTTGCTCGCTTGAATTCAAACGATGAAACCGTTGTATTACAAGCACAGCAAGAAATAAGAGCTATAGCACAAGCACAATTTGGAATTGAACCCACAGATTTGAATTTTTATGACCGTAATCAAACGGATTCATCAAGTTTACAAAATGGTTTTACAGAAGACGGTTATCGTGTAGTACATGGCGCAACGGTTGTTGATGGTGAACAACAAGGCGAAAGTTATGTAGATGTTAATGTCGCTAATGAAGACCAGCTAAATCAGGCCATAGGTCACGAATTAATACGCAGTGTCCAGGTGACAAATGGAGGAGAAGATAGTGATAGAAATACGGCACTGGCAGAAGATGGTGGCGACCAATTTGCGACACGTATTGGGGAAACCATTACACGCGATGGTATTAATACTTCTAATTTGAATACCAATGTATGGGTACAGGCAGGAATCGCGCGTTCGAATGATGTGGGGGATAGTGAGGTATTGTATAGCGAAACATTCACACCTCCAGAGATAGGATTTATATTAAACCTGGAAGATAGGCCGACACAAGGTGTTGCAGGGAATTACCCAATTACCTCAAATGATGCAGCTAGATTACTTGATGTTTTAGAAACTGGAGATACAGGTCTTGTAGACCCTTATATTAGTGAATCTGACACGCAAGAAGCCATAGGTCAATTGAATACGATACTAGGTGCTGATATAGGTAATGCTGATGCAGCTATAATTGTTCGAGAAGAAGGCGATACAGATGAATCTTTACTAAGTGATGCGTTAGGTGTAGTTGGGGGATATTTAGATGATACGAATTTAGGAAATCTTGATTCGCAGTTAAGTAATCTGCAGGCAGGAGAAGCCTTAAACCTTACGCCATATAGAGAAGAGTCGGAGGGAGTAAGAGAGTCAAATTTAGGTTTATTTGTACCTGATAATTTGGAATTAGCTTCGGACGTATTAAATGGGATGTCAAATGATGATTCTTTTAATTACCTGGATGTTATAGCTAGCGTTGCTGATGGTATTGTCGGCGGATTAAATGCAATACAATCGGCAGCAGATTCTGATGCGCCAACTGATATAAGGATACAATCGGGAGTTATAGCTGGAATAGAGTTAGCTGCATCAGCAGTTCCAGGGACTAGAGCAGCTGACGAAACAATTGATTTAGTCAGTGGTTTAGTTAATACGACAAGACCTTTATTAGACGATACAGGTCGAGCTACTACTGGATTATTGGATGAAGGTATTAATTCTTTGAATGAAATAGCTAATATTAGATTACCTTCAGCTACATTTAATGGTGGCGGAACGGTAGGTGATTTGTCGGTAGATGTCACTTCTGCACTGGCGAATACAGGTATAAGCCCGCAAACATTAGTTGGAGCTGCAATAGGTATAGGGATTGTTTCGGAACCTTTAATTAGTGATGCAATTGATAGGTTAATTGAGAATAACGAAGATGAAGATAAAGATGAAGATGAAGATAATTAACGTCAATAATTTATTTGTATTTACTTTAGGTATGACATATATATATCTGTATGTTATAGGCAATTTATTTGATGATTACTTAAAATACTTTGTACTGTACAAAATACCTGTTAGGACAGGTGATTTAACTTTGCCTTTAAGTATATTTCTTTATTTAGGTTTTTATTTAATATTCATAAGTTTTTCAAAAAGTTTAAAGGATAGTAAAGAGAATGAGCTAAATATAGCCCAGATTAGTTTAATAATTATCTTTACATTACATATCACATTATGTGGATATAGAATATTTTTAGTAGTTGTGCAGTCAATCATAATTGATTGGTTGCTTGCAAGTTCCTTAGTTTGTTTATTTTATGCGATTATATACAATACTTATTTGCTATTAAAACCATTAAATATTACTAGAAAAAAAATGGATGTCGTATTGTTATCTATTCCTAATAGGAAAGTATTACTTGCATTATGTGTGTTATTTATATTTTCAGGTTATTTAATGCAAAGCGAAAAGTATAGATTTATAGCACTCAGTCTTATAATTTTTAGTTCTTTTTTTCTTTTTATTCAATTTAGGAATATTTATTTAGAATTGAAATACGAAAAAATTGTATCCAAATATAAAAAAGAACCAAAGCCATTACCAGACCCATTATTAAAGTTAGCAAATAATTGCGATGAGGTGTTGTGGTTAAAGGAAGTTTTAGAGAAAGGTAGGACGAAAAATTTACAACAAATTAATGAAATTAATAGACTGAAAAATGAGCATGGAATAAAAATAGAATTAGCCCAAGGTTTGGTATATTACTTGCAAGGAGTAGATATAGATAAATGGCTTAACACTGAACAAGAGCTACTTAAAAATCTAACACCGTTAACCATTTTGTTATCGTATGACGAAGGTGGTAAATGTTTAAAGCAATTTTTAGTAGAAACATCTCGGCAGTCGTTAAGGTGATAAATTGTCACTTTTTTGTTTGCCCAAAAAAGTTAACCAAAAAAGGCACCCTTGCCAACAGGCTTGCAGCTTCCCTCGCCGTTTGTTCTGAGCGGACGCTGCGCAACTCGGCATCCTGCCTCAAACAGTGCTCGCGTTTACTCCGCTCATCACTGCACGGCTCGGCTGTTGGCTTGAAAGGGAATGAACTTTAAGGTTGTCGCGCATACTGCGCTCCATAATCATAATGTTGCAGCCTGTGGCTGCACACCTAATACACCAGGAGGCAATGGAGATGTCACAGGCGTCAGTGGGGGAGTTAATGCGAGTGTCGGCAATAGTTACACGCGAGAAACGGTAGTTATTAACCCTGCATGAATATATCATAATTTTATGTTATAATACTAGTCATGAAACAAGTAGATTTAAGAACCCTTAGCGTAAGCGCTCAATTAAGCACACTCTTTAAATTTAATGCTATTTGTTAGAGACTGCATCTCCGTTTAATTATTAGGAGATTACTTATGAAGCGCAGCCCGGAAGACTGGTTTGCTCTTTTTGAAGCCCAAGCCTTGAGTGGACAAAGTATAAAGTCCTGGTGTGGGTCTCGAAGTATTTGTAGCAAGCACTTTAGCCGTCGTCGTAAACAGTTGGGCTGGGAGGTAGAAGAAACAGTCACCCGAAGGGGTTCAGGTATTGGTTGCGAGCGTTTTGTTCCTGTTGAGATACAGCCTAAGTTAGAAGTCCCTGAATCAGAAAAAGTAGTTGTGTACTATTCAGAGCTACGGCTTGAGTTTCCAGTTGGAGTGTCATCGAGTTGGCTGGTTGAGGTATTGACAGGTTTGTCATGAAGTGGGATTGGGTGCCCCAGGTGTATCTGCATCGTGACTATGTTGACTTTCGCAAGTCGATTAATGGACTGGTTTTGATTATTGAACAAGAGCTATCGCTGTTGCCGATGAGTGGTGCAGTATTTGTATTTTGTAATCGCAAACGCGACAAAGTGAAAATCGTGTACTGGGACAAGACGGGATTTTGTTTATGGTATAAACGTCTTGAACGGCATCGTTTCAAGTGGCCCAAGCGCCTGGAATCGGAAGTATTGGAGTGGTCTGTTGAACAATTGGAGTGGTTATTGCGCGGTTTGGATGTGACCAGGATGCAAGGTCATAAAGCCTTAAATTATTTATCGGTTGGGGGTTGATTTAGAGGGATTTCTGGTGTTGTTTTTGCTATAATTGCGTGATGAATTTGGTGCAATTACAGAAGCAAAATCAACAACTTATTGAGGAGAACCGACGCCTGAAAGCGCAACAGGCAACGCATTTAAAACTGATTCATAACAAGGATAAAACGCTACAAGATAAGAATAATGAACTACAGGATAAAGACACAGAGTTGCAACGCAAGGAATCTACAGTGAACACCCAAAGACAACGCATTCAACAATTGTTAGAGCAACTGGCGCAAGCGCGCCAACAGCGTTTTGGGCGTTCTTCGGAGCAGTTGAATCCTCACCAGTTATCCTTATTCGATGAAGCTGAACACGCCTGTGATGACGATGCTTTGGAATCATCACCATCAGATGATAGTATTGCTGTTAAGCCACATCGCCGCAAGAAACGCGGCAGGGTTGCGTTACCTGATGATTTACCACGTGAAGAACGCATCTATGATTTGAGTGCAGAGCAGCGCATCTGCCCACATGATGGCACGTCACTGAAAGCTATTGGTGAAGCCAGTAGTGAACAGCTTGATATTGTACCGGCACAGGTTAAAGTCATTCGACATATCTGCAAAAAATATGCTTGCCCTCATTGCCAGTCTTATATAGTCACTGCACGCAAACCTAAGCAACCGATTGAAAGCTCCATTGCCAGTGCAGGACTATTAGCCCATGTTATCACCAGTAAATATCAAGATAGTTTACCGCTACATCGCCAGGAAACTATCTTTCGACGTATTGGGGTGGACTTGAAGCGTAATACACTAGCCAATTGGATGATTCATTGTGGCACATTGATACAGCCGCTGATCAATGCACTAAGTGATCGATTATTGGAACAACCTGTCATTCATATGGATGAAACGCCAGTACGGGTGCTGCGACCTGAGCAGGGTTCAAGCAACAAAAAACACTACATGTGGGTACAACGTGCAGGTCCTCCGGATAAAAGCTATCACGATGTCATATTTCATTACGCTGATAGTCGCAGTGGTGCTGTTGCAGAACACTTACTGTCAGGGTACAAGGGAGCTATCATGGTGGATGGTTACTCTGGTTATAATCAACTACATCGTGACAAGATTCAGCGTCTGGGCTGTTGGGCTCATGCAAGGCGCAAGTTCCATGAGGCGAAACAAGCACAGCCTAAAGGCAAGAGTGGCAAAGCCGATCAAGCGCTAGCATGGATACAAAAGTTATATGCCATTGAAAAACAGGTAATGCAGCTTGACACCGAACCTGAACGCAGAGCCTATCGTCAGCAACATTCAAAACCTGCTGTGGATAAACTCAACCAATGGCGCGAGAAAAATCTATTGATTACACCCCCTGAAACAGCATTGGGTAAAGCCCTGGTCTATCTGACCAATCAATGGAACTACCTGAGTGTATACATTGAACATGGCGATTATCCCATCGACAATAACCCAGCCGAAAATGCCATTCGACCCTTTGTACTGGGGCGCAAGAACTGGTTGTTCTCGAACTCAACTCGCGGTGCCAAAGCCAGTGCTAATCTCTACAGCTTGATTGAAACTGCCAAAGCCCATCGGGTGGAGCCCCATGCCTATCTCAAGTGGGTGTTGGAAAAGCTACCGCAGATGGAAGATTTAAACAACGTCGAACAACTGCTACCTGACCAATTCAAAAATTTAAAGAGTGTGCTTAATTGAGCGCTTACCCCTTAGCCCCGAGTCTCGACTAGAATTGAAAAAAATTTGTCTTCGCCTTTACAAGAAGGGAGACCGTACAAAAAAAGCCATAGCCGAAGAGCTTGGTCTTCGCTATATCACGGTATCAGAATGGTTACGTGAATATAAAGCATCAGGCGAAAAGCTCACCAAAGAAAAACCACGAGGACGCCCATTGGGAGTGGGACGGGACTTAACACCGGAGCAAGAAAAACATATTCAGAAGTTGATTATTGATAAGACACCAGACCAGTTAAAGTTGGATTTTGCACTGTGGTCAATCAAAGCAGTTCAACAATTGATTGATGATGAATTTTCAATTGATTTAGCCTATCGAACTGTCTGTCTTTACCTTAATCGTTGGGGTTTTACCCCCCAGCGTCCAGTCAAACGTAGTTATGAACAGCAACCAGCTCAAGTTCAACAGTGGCTTGATGAAGATTATCCTGCAATTCACCAACGCGCCCAGGATGAAGATGCAGAAATTCACTGGGGTGATGAAACAGGTATTTCGAGTCAAGAGCATTATCCTCGCGGTTATGCTCCTAAAGGGCAAACACCAGTTTTAGTATTATCTCACGCTAAGCGTGAACGAGTTAACATGGTGTCAACCATTACTAATCAAGGAAAACTTCATTTTATGGTCTATGACGATAAGTTCACGGCTCAGGTCTTCATCAAATTTTTGAAACAATTAATAAAGCAATCATCTAAAAAGGTTTTTTTGATTGTTGATAACTTACGCGTACATCATGCTAAATTGGTTCAAGAATGGTTAGCAGGTAATACTGAAAAAATTGAGGTCTTCTATCTGCCTAGCTATTCCCCTGAACTTAACCCCGATGAGTATCTCAATTGTGATTTAAAGCGCTCAATGGGTGCTGATAAACCGTAAGCGCTCAATTAAGCACACTCTTTAAATTTAATGCTATTTGTTAGAGACTGCATCTCCGTTTAATTATTAGGAGATTACTTATGAAGCGCAGCCCGGAAGACTGGTTTGCTCTTTTTGAAGCCCAAGCCTTGAGTGGACAAAGTATAAAGTCCTGGTGTGGGTCTCGAAGTATTTGTAGCAAGCACTTTAGCCGTCGTCGTAAACAGTTGGGCTGGGAGGTAGAAGAAACAGTCACCCGAAGGGGTTCAGGTATTGGTTGCGAGCGTTTTGTTCCTGTTGAGATACAGCCTAAGTTAGAAGTCCCTGAATCAGAAAAAGTAGTTGTGTACTATTCAGAGCTACGGCTTGAGTTTCCAGTTGGAGTGTCATCGAGTTGGCTGGTTGAGGTATTGACAGGTTTGTCATGAAGTGGGATTGGGTGCCCCAGGTGTATCTGCATCGTGACTATGTTGACTTTCGCAAGTCGATTAATGGACTGGTTTTGATTATTGAACAAGAGCTATCGCTGTTGCCGATGAGTGGTGCAGTATTTGTATTTTGTAATCGCAAACGTGACAAAGTTAAAATCGTGTACTGGGACAAGACGGGATTTTGTTTATGGTATAAACGTCTTGAACGGCATCGTTTCAAGTGGCCCAAGCGCCTGGAATCGGAAGTATTGGAGTGGTCTGTTGAACAATTGGAGTGGTTATTGCGCGGTTTGGATGTGACCAGGATGCAAGGTCATAAAGCCTTAAATTATTTATCGGTTGGGGGTTGATTTAGAGGGATTTCTGGTGTTGTTTTTGCTATAATTGCGTGATGAATTTGGTGCAATTACAGAAGCAAAATCAACAACTTGTTGAGCAAGTTGAGCGTCTTGAAAAGCAGCAGGCAACGCATTTAAAACTGATTCATAGCAAGGATAAAACGCTACAAGATAAGAATAATGAACTACAGGATAAAGACACAGAGTTGCAACGCAAGGAATCTACAGTGAACACCCAAAGACAACGCATTCAACAGTTGTTAGAGCAACTGGCGCAAGCACGTCAACAACGTTTTGGGCGTTCTTCGGAGCAGTTGAATCCTCACCAGTTATCCTTATTCGATGAAGCTGAACACGCCTGTGATGACGATGCTTTGGAATCAGCGCCATCAGATGATAGTATTGCTGTTAAGCCACATCGCCGCAAGAAACGCGGCAGGGTTGCGTTACCTGATGATTTACCACGTGAAGAACGCATCTATGATTTGAGTGCAGAGCAGCGCATCTGCCCACATGATGGCACGTCACTGAAAGCTATTGGTGAAGCCAGTAGTGAACAGCTTGATATTATACCGGCACAGGTTAAAGTCATTCGACATATCTGCAAAAAATATGCTTGCCCTCATTGCCAGTCTTATATAGTCACTGCACGCAAACCTAAACAACCGATTGAAAGCTCCATTGCCAGTGCAGGACTATTAGCCCATGTTATCACCAGTAAATATCAAGATAGTTTACCGCTATATCGCCAGGAAACTATCTTTCGACGTATTGGGGTGGACTTGAAGCGTAATACACTAGCCAATTGGATGATTCATTGTGGCACATTGATACAGCCGCTGATCAATGCACTAAGTGATCGATTATTGGAACAACCTGTCATTCATATGGATGAAACGCCAGTACGAGTGTTGCGACCTGAGCAGGGTTCAAGCAACAAAAAACACTACATGTGGGTACAACGTGCAGGCCCTCCGGATAAAAGCTATCACGATGTCATATTTCACTACGCTGATAGTCGCAGTGGTGCTGTTGCAGAACACTTACTGTCAGGGTACAAGGGAGTTATCATGGTGGACGGTTACTCTGCCTATAATCAACTTAAGAGTGATGAGATTCAGCGTCTGGGCTGTTGGGCTCATGCAAGGCGCAAGTTCCATGAGGCGAAACAAGCACAGCCTAAAGGCAAAAGTGGCAAAGCCGACCAAGCTCTAGCATGGATACAAAAGTTATATGCCATTGAAAAACAGGTAATGCAGCTTGACACCGAACCTGAACGCAGAGCCTATCGTCAGCAACATTCAAAACCTGTTGTGGATAAACTCAACCAATGGCGCGAGAAAAATCTATTGATTACACCTCCTGAAACAGCATTGGGTAAAGCCCTGGTCTATCTGACCAATCAATGGAACTACCTGAGTGTATACATTGAACATGGCGATTATCCCATCGACAATAACCCAGCCGAAAATGCCATTCGACCCTTTGTACTGGGGCGCAAGAACTGGTTGTTCTCGAACTCAACTCGCGGTGCCAAAGCCAGTGCTAATCTCTACAGCTTGATTGAAACTGCCAAAGCCCATCAGGTGGAGCCCCATGCTTATCTCAAGTGGGTGTTGGAAAAGCTACCGCAGATGGAAGATTTAAACAACGTCGAACAACTGCTACCTGACCAATTCAAAAATTTAAAGAGTGTGCTTAATTGAGCGCTTACGATAAACCGACTCGAAAGAAAGGGGATATTGCTAAAAAATTAGATAAGCATATGAATCTGCTACAACAGCAACCCGAAAGAATTCAATCTTATTTCAAGCATCAGAAAATTAAATATGCAGCTTAATAATTTCGAATATTTAATGCAGAGTTAATAACTACATTTTACATTGCAATTGAGATTTTATTATGTCAAATTCAGATAATACCTTAGTAGCTGCCGATGAGGCGAAATCCAGAACTTTTGCTGAAGGGCTTGATATTCATAGTGCTACTGCCGCAAAAGTATTTGCCATACCACTTGAAGATGTCAGCGACGCTCAGTACCGTACCGCATTAACCATCAACTTTGATTTGCTGTACGGTGTTGGTGTAAAATTCTAAGTTAACGCAGTTATTGTATAAGATTAGTGAGTTTCCTTGAGAAAGTCGGAAGTAGGCGTTACCTACACAAACTTAATAAAGTCCAGCCCCGCCGGACAATATTAATAGCTAACCTGTAACGCCCCACTTATCTGGATTTACTGTAGCAGAATGGCACAACCAGACTCTACACCAGCAAGTGAAGAGAGTACGCAAAACTCATAGATGTCTTGCACTTTGTAATTACTTCCTAATTCTTCCCATTCAGTTAGCTCTCCTCTTGTTGCTGCAAGTAGGAGTAAGTAGAAGGGAAAGTCAAAAGTTTGGTCATATTGCACCTCCAAATTGCTTTCGATGGGAAACTCGTTTTATTATACAACTAATGAGATTATTATGACTTTAAATGCTGCGTCTTATGAAGTTAAATATATAATTCCCAAAACTTTAGGTGAATTTTGTAATTTGGTGAGCTTAAATACCTCCATAATAAGTTAGATTTACTGGTGTCAACATCCCCTAAAAGGTCTAACTCTATCTAACTTATGGTGGCATTTGCTTTAGAGTAGTATACTGCGTACTCTAGTACCTGTTTTTACTTATAACCATCACACTAACAATCATATTGAATTTTCAAGGATTACAAGCTAAATACCGACGACTATATAATGAAAGCATAACGTGGAAGTTACTTAGGGCTGACAACGCCCCTCTAATACTGGCTTTTTTTAAAAGTTTGTTCGCTGAAGACAATGAAGTGTTGTACAGTCGCGCACGTATTGCACTAGAAACCGAGTTAATTCGTTGTCGTGAATTGGGTATATGGGAAACGGAAACTAATGCCGCAGCTTATATTAATCAATGGATTAATTCGGGTTGGTTACGAGAAATGGACGACATGCTCAGTAAAACCGACCACAGTGAAATGGCTTTGAGATTTTGCCAAGGACTTGATGAGCGCACTTCTGGAACCACCGCATCACATTTGCGCATTGTACAAGAAGCTGTTCGTGACTTTGCTGTTGCCATCAGTGCTAATGCGGATGATCGAATTAGTCTTCTCGAACATAAGAAAGCCGAAATCCAACTTGAAATTGACAATCTACAGGCCGGTATTATTAGTGAACTTACCGATGCTGAACAGCGAGAACGCATTAAAGAAATTTATCAATTGGCTTCAGTTTTGACGGGTGATTTTCGTCGCGTTGAAGACGAGACACGTCAATTGGACAAAGCGTTGCGAATTAAAATTATTGAAGATGAATCATCTCGCGGTGATGTTCTTATATCACTGATGGACAATGAAACTGCGTTAGCTAAATCAGAAGCTGGAAGTGCCTTTGAAAGTTTCTTCCAATTACTTTGTGATCAAAACCGTTCAATGGAATTCCGTGAACAATTGCGCAGTATCCTATCTCATGTAGCTGCACAACAACTAACCGCGACTCAACAACGTTACCTTGGTCAATTGATGCGTGTATTGAGTAGTGAAAGTGAACGCGTCTTTAAAATTCGCCGAAGAACCGAAGAGGACTTACGTACCTATATTGAAAGTGGTGCTGCGATGGAAAATAGAGCAGTAAACAAGTTATTATCAAAACTTAAAAGAGTGGCAGTACACTTACGTGAAACAAACTGCGAATTAAAAACGCTCACACCACTATCAATTCCGGTTAGTGCCATTAGCATTGTTTCACCTGAGGCCTGGCGGTTAAAAGCCCCTGATGAAAAACTTGATACTAGAGATATTACTGAATCCATTAACTCTAGAGAACCTAATACCGATGTTCTCGATAGTTTAGATACAGTGCAGTTACAAGAGATAGCAATGAGTACGTTAGTGACATTGCAGAAGCATGGTCCAATGACTATTGCCTCTCTTACTAAAATTAACAATTTACAATCTGGATTAGAAGAGTTAGTCGCCTACTTGCGCGTAGCCAAAGCCATCAATGCTACTATAGTCGATAATAAAGAACTAGTTACTGTGACAGACAAACACGGAGCCCAGATCAATGTCTCGATTCCTGTTTTTTTACTCAGTGCAGAATTATTCCCTACTAATATAGACCAATTGGAATTGTAATAAACGCTAACAACTCTTATGAATCATAACACTACAGAATCTCCAAACTTTGATAACGGCAATGTAGCCTCGCAAGAACCAACGCAGGAGCTCGCTACTGAATTAACTTCCGAAACAATGCCTCATGAAGCGCGGCGTGCCTTGGTTAACCTTATGCGTTTAGGTGTTATTATCAGCTCACAAAAACCCAAGTTATTTGAGTATATCTGTCGTTATGAAAATGCTATCAGAGTCCACCTGTCAGAAATATATCTGCAGCTTATACTCGACCCTAGAGCAGGTATTGCTTTTATCAGTGGTATTCAAGAAACTGATGACAATACCAACATCGACGATATTCCTTCACTCATTACCAAACGTCCACTGTCACTATACGATACACTCATCTTATTATGCTTAAGAGAATATTACCAAGAACGCGAAACCCATGGCGAACAGAAAGTCGTTATTGATATTGAACGACTCGAATCATTCTTAACGCCATTCATCCCTATCATCAATAACTCTAAAGCTGATCGTCGATCATTAAAGGCCGTGATAGAGCGAATGATTAGCCGTAAGATACTTTCGCATTTGCGAGGCAGCGAAGAACGTTATGAAATTACTCCCGTTATTCGTTATGTAGTCAATGCTGAGTTTTTGGAAACGATGTTACAAGAGTACCGTAATATTGCCATAACCAATGGTGCTGCGTTTGAGGATGGCTTTGATGATAACAGCGAAATAGCCTGATACAGCTAGCTAATATAATGATGAATACAAATACTGACAACACCACAAGCCTTTTTCAAGTTGGACAAATTAGATTAGCTGAACTATCAGTTTTCAACTGGGGTTCTTTTAATGGTCAACATACAGCGCGCATTGATGCTTATGGCACCCTATTAACTGGCGGCAATGGTTCAGGAAAATCCACGTTTATTGATGGTCTAATGGCATTATTGCTTCCCGCAGGCAAAGCAACTTTTAACATTGCTGCTGCTCAGGGTGATCGTTCTGACCGTACGCTAATGTCTTATATGCGAGGCAGTTATGGTTCAGCCCATGACGGGATTGGAACACGTGTAAAAAGTAAACGTGAAAAATCGGTAGTAACTGCATTAAGAGCATTGTATCGCGGTGACGATGGTTCTGAAATCACTCTAGCTGCGATATTTTGGACAACACAAGCCAGCAATGCACTCTCTGATGTTAAGCGTATTTATGCCGTCGCCAAACGTAACGTACAACTCAAAGAAATACGTGATGCCTTTGGTGACGGCAACGCTAGAGCGTTAAAGCAATGGATGCGCGATGACCAACATATTACCTGTTGCGATGATAACTTTTCCGATTATCAAGAGCTATATAAGCAATTACTACATATTGAAAATAAAAATGCACCATCACTATTAGCTCGTGCATTAGGGTTAAAAAAGATCGACGACTTAACCAAACTGATTCGAGAGTTAGTATTAGAACCAAGTTCTGTTAAAGATGATGCTCGAAAAGTAGTCAGCGAATTTAATGACTTAATTGCTATTCACAATGAATTGGTCGATGCTCGTGAACGCGCTGACCATTTACAAAAATTACCACAATTGGAAGGTGATATACAACGCGCTCGCCTCGAATTAGAATCATTAACACTGGAGAAGAATCATCTCTCCATTTATTTTGGTGAAATATCTGCCAATTTATGGACTATAAAGATCGATAGTATTAAAAAACAACTCAATACAATATTACAAGATATTAAAGACACTGAGCAGCTTGAACAAGATGCCGCCAGTAATGTTGAGCGTTATCATAGTGAGTACCTACAGTTAGGTGGTGATAAGATAGAATCATTGAGAAAGGAAGTCGAATACACTAAAAATCAATTAGAACCTGTTATCAATGAATCATCAAAATATCAGATTGACGCCAAAGCACTAGGCTTGCCAGAACAGCTTACTGAACGTATTTTTAACGACAATTGTGCATCTGTGACTCAGCAGTTGCAGCAAATTCATGCAGAGTTAGAACTATGTCAAAATCAACTTCTTGAAGCAGGGATAAAACTCAGTGAATCGCAACAACAGATTAAACAAATAACCGATGAAATAGAAGCGATTAAAGTCCGGCCTGACTCTAATATTGACATCAAATTTCAACATTTGCGTGACGAACTGGTTGCATCACTACAAATACCTGCTGAACAATTGATTTTTATTGGCGAGCTTATTGATGTACAAGATCAACAACGAAACTGGCAAGGAACCATTGAACGCGCATTGGGTGGTGTTAGAACCACCCTGCTGGTACCGCAAGCTCACTATACAATGGTTACGCAGTGGCTCAATGTTCGTCACACTGGCCTACATGTGCGTGTACAAGTGGTTCGCAGTGGTAATAAACAATCATTTACCGAATTTAAAACGACTGGTTTCTTAAAAAAATTAGTATGGCGCGGACATTCATATCGTGACTGGCTTAAACAACACTTGAATCGGTTTGATTTGGAATGCGTCAGTAGTGTCGATATTCTCAACGCTACACCTTTTTCGATGACCGAGCAGGGTTTAATACAAATGGAACTGGGCCGATTTGAGAAGAAAGATCAAAGTCGTGTTGATGATAGACGGCGTTGGCAGTTAGGGTTTTCTAATAAATCACGCTTATCACTACTAAATACTGATAAACAAAAACTAGAAAGCGAGAAAATTGAGTTGGATACGGCAGCCGTGAAAGCACGAAAACAATTGGATGCCTGTGGTGCTCGTAAAACATTATTGCAAGGATTTCAACGTTATCAGTGGAATCAAATCAATGCTCCTTATTGGCAGAAAAAAGTCGATGACATCACTGCTGACTTAAAGCGTCTTGAACAAGCAGGAGGTGATGTACAGCAAGCCAAAGCGCACTGGGAAACATCTAAGCATGAGTTATCCAACATTCAAGCTACAAAAAGCACATTACTACAGCAACAAGGTGCCAATAACAATGAGCTTAAAGTAGCAGAAAATGCCAGAAATACAGCACAAGCCGAAGCAGAAAAAGGTTTTGAAGGCGATAGCCGAGAATTACTCAAACAGCGCGTTGGGGTAGTATCACTAAATAGTTTGAATAAAATGGCTGAATTATTACAGTCATTTGAAAAAAAGCTGGAAGACTCGATAGAACGCCAACGCAACAAAAAAAACGGTGCCGAACTAGAAGCTAATGGCATCATGTCGCGCTTTCGGGGTAAAGAAAAATGGATGTATTTATGTGTTGATTGGCCAACAGGCTTAGAAGGCATGTATGATTTTAACGAACATCTCCATCACCTAAACAATGAAGGGTTGCCGCTATTAGTTGAACAATTCAAACAGCGTTTAAACAAACATGCAACGCAATCATTAGCACGTATTAAGACCAAATTAGAATCGGAACATGAAGAAATATTAGAACGTATTGATACGATCAATAGCGTATTAAGTAAAACTGAATTTAGAGAAGGGTCTCATTTAAAACTAGGTTCCAAAAAAGAAAAGTATGCCCATGTCCAAGATTTTGAGCAAAAACTGCGTGGCGTTTTAAGTCAAGTAACTAGTGATGACCACGAACAACGGTTTGCACAGCTATCAGCAGTGGTCGATATACTAGAAAAAGCCAGCAATAGTATTTCTGCCAATACGTTAGAAAGTTTAAGGCTTCTTGACTCGCGTTATCAATTGTCGTTTTACGCCGAGGAAATTGAACGCTCCAGTGCGTGTGTAGTCGATGTTTTGGAGTCATCCAGTGGTAAATCAGGTGGGGAAAAAGAGTCTTTTGCGGGGACTATTGTAGCGGCCAGCCTCGCTTATGTGCTTACTCCAGATGGTCATGATAAACCCGTTTATTGCACAGTGTTTTTAGATGAAGCTTTTTCTAATACTGCTGAGACTGTCAGTAGGAGAGTGTTGAAAGTATTTAAAGAGTTGAATATTCACATAAATCTCATCACACCTTATAAAAACCTTAATTTAGCACGTGAATCTGCTCGTTCACTACTGATTGCTGAAAGAGACCAAGACACCCATGAAAGTCATTTTATTGAATTGACATGGGAAGAAATTGATCGTATACGCAACAACAAAAATGCAGAATTACTCGCCGAAGCAGAAACATTAGGCATGCAAATTCATAACCATTACCGTGACTAAGCAAACATCGAAACAGCACCAGTGGGGACTGTTACCTGAACAAGTTATAATACTATTACAAAAACGTGAATGGGACAATAGACGCACATTAAAAAGCCGACTCAATGGACAGAAGCCCTTTCCAATCAGTATTGGGTTGAAACCGCCTAAAGGTAATACAGCACTAGCTGATTTAACGCATTTCCAATGCTTTATTGATAGTTGGAAAAAATGTAAGTATAACCAATACGTACAATGGAAAAGCGTCAACTATCGGCAACTATCCAATCAATCAGTACCGACCCATTTAATTATTCCTGACATTGAGACATTAGCCGCATTATTGGGAGATTCGCAATCGCATACATTAAAACAGTGGATTGTAGCTATAACACGTTTGCGTACGCTGGCTGACGACAAAAACAATGCTATTCAAAATACCTTATTTAACACCTTAATTGAACATTTAGAATTCATTCATCATTGCTCACCACAGGACATTGATGCAATCATACAACTTGTACCACAATTATTTAAAAATATGGGTGTTGGCAATTACTTGCGCGCATTACCTGTTATAGGCATCGATAGTAAGTTTATCGAAACCAATGAATATTTTATAGAATCAATTACAGATGTATTACATGAGGGTTCAGTAAAAGAATCCGGTGGATTAGTAGCTTGGCTAAACTGCCATCAAAACCCTTCTAGTTGGCTAATGATTCGACCACTATGCGAGGTAACCCGTGCTAAGCTGGGCAACTTACCTCTACTTAAAATGGATACAGAGACGCTACAAAAATTTGCACTGCCAGCACAGCGAATTCTGGTCGTCGAAAATATACAATCAGGATTGGCACTACCAACATTAGACAACACAATCGCCGTTATTGGCGGGGGTAAAAATATTGTATGGATGAATGTGCCCTGGTTGCAATCCAAGCAGGTTGGTTACTGGGGTGATATTGACTCTGAAGGACTAGCCATTCTTAGTAACGCTCGAAAGGCAATAGCGACTGTACAGCCATTGATGATGGATGAACAGACACTGAAAAGCCATCTTAGTAGAATGGTTGATGAACCAACATCGCTGACACAAGAACCTGAGTATTTAACGGCTGAAGAACGCTTGTTGTTTAATAGGTTGCAAAGTCAATATTACCAACATTCGCGACTAGAGCAAGAA
The DNA here is from genome assembly GCA_965204215.1 of Pseudomonadales bacterium. Lineage (GTDB taxonomy): Bacteria > Pseudomonadota > Gammaproteobacteria > Pseudomonadales > GM7GCV1 > CBDBDZ01. Next base: position 403,399 of record CBDBDZ010000014.1, read on the forward strand.
CGATTATCGATTGATTTTATTTATCAACGCCTACAATTATGGACTGATAATACTTACTAGAAGTTGTCTTCTCACCCGAATTAGAATTCACCGCCGCAAAAGTGATACAGTTTCATATTCAAATTAATTCTTTTGTGCAACTCTGCTAACCCGCATATTTCATAAACCTACAAATAACTTCGAGTTTAAGGTGAAGTTGGATTATCCTGCTTTAATTTAGTTTAAGTTTGTTGAATACGTAGCTTAATATGCTCTTTGCCCGAATTTCAGACATAACTCCCCCTTACCCCCATTGTTTGTTCTCGTGCCGGGGCAGCACTTTTTACAGTCTTATCCAGGTTTAAGCCGGGCGACAACCAACTCGAAGATATCTTGATAAGGATATGCGCTGGGTAATAGTAAGCGTATACGCCTGGTATTGGATAAAATAACGGCAGCCACTTTGAGTAATTTAAGGCGTATGGTTCCTACTTGTAATTGGGCAAAAACAGTGCTTTTTAAGCAGTGATGACGTAGTCGCTCCATCAACACATAAGCCAGTGACGATAACAACAGTCGCCATTGATTAGGCCACCAGTGATGACAACTCGTTCGGTCAGCAAACATATCGAGTTGCTGTTCTTTAATATGGTTTTCCATTTCGCCACGAGCACAATAGAGATCCTCATAAATAGCTTGATGTTCGCCCGATAAATTCGTCACCACAAATCGCGGGTTCATGCCTTTTCCAGTATGTTCAATTTTAGCGATGACACGGCGTTGACGCGACCATGATTGAGCTGCATACTGGATATGAGTAAACCAGCGCAAGGGGTTTCCAGATCGTTCATATTGTTCATTGACCGCATCAATCCAGGGTGACAACATCTCTAGTATTCGGCTATTTTTTGCAATGCCCAGCACGTAACCAACATCATGACGCTCACACCAATTCATCATTTGATGCCGACAAAACCCACTATCGCCACGTATAATGATTCTGACATTAGGCCACTGTTTACGCAACCGTTTTACCAACAAACTGAGAATCGCCCAACTGTGCTTCGCGCCATCGATATTACTGGGTCGAAGATAGCTGACCAACAGTTGTTCACCGCAGAATACATACAAGGGTAAAAAACAATAATGCCGATAATAACCATTGTAAGAGCGACCTTCTTGCGTACCATGGACGCGATCATCAGTGGCATCGAAGTCGAGAATTAATTCCTCTGGGGCACTATCAAACGAATCAATAAATAGGTTCAACAATACGTCATGAATGGCAATGTTTGATTGCGCAGTAAATGATTGTTCTAATCGACACAATGTCGACTGGCTTCCCAGTACTTGATCAGCTTCCGTTGCCGTTTGTAATGCCTTATCGTGTCGCAAGGTCTCGTGATCGTTAAGGTCTTCGTAACCCATGCATAAGCTATACAAGCGTTGACGAATCAAACTCTGCAGTGAATGTTTCACATAACTGCTGTGCCGGGTATCGGGAAATACCGATGCCACTTGCTTGCTTAGACATAAGTGTTTATCAAGCTCTCTGAGCAATAAAACACCAGCATCGCTGGTCATATCGCCACCACTAAATTGAGTTTCGATTTGACGGCGATTTAAAGGTGAAAAGTAAGTAGAAGTTGAGGTATAATCTGTCATCGGTGCTTGGCTTATAATTTTGACTTAACACATTGAATTATAACGCATTAAACAAGCACCGTACTTTTTTTATGAAATATGCGGGCTAGTGAACTTGCATTTAATGAATGTCTTCAAAAGACATGCCCTAATATTAATGTAATTAGATTTGATTCAGATATAGGAAAACAGCTATTTATACAGTTAAGAAAAAAAATATAGTCGTAATGATGAGTGACGTAGAAGCTAGGGTAGAAGGCAGAACAAGTATGCAATTTTTGAATAAAAAATGCCACATACAAAATGGTCCGATTAAATTAGCTGTAGCGACAAAAGCAATCATAGCCCCAGTGATTAATTATAAAGACGCTACGGGGAACAATGTTATAAAAATAGAAGAACCTATACTACCTGATAAAATGGATACAGAGACAACAAATCAAACAATAGATAGAGTTACAATAAATTATTTTAGAAACGTAGAAAAATGGATTAAGAACTATCCTGATCAAGTACATTTATGGCCAGATATATGTAGTACTTTAACTCGAGATAAAGATGACAAGATCAAGCATCAATTTGAATATTAAGCAAATAACATGGATAATCACAGCTGTTTTTTTGACAAGCTGTACAAGTCTACCTAAACATCAATCATTATCGGACATAGAGAGTAAAGATTTAATACCTATAAGATCATATGTGGCAAATCTAAAGTATAGTGGTGAGTTTCAAATCAGCCCTGATGGCACTAAAATATCCTATAAGGCTGTAGAGCATTTAAAAACTAAAATTTTTATAAAAGATTTAATTAATAAAAAAATAATTAAAATTCCACAACAATCAAATATATCACAATACACTTGGGTTTCTGATTCAGAATCAATAGTGCATTTGGTTCCAAATCCTCAAAATTCTCAATATTATCGCTTAGCATTGAGGGGAATCCAAGACACTTCGTCCTTAATTTTGGCTCCTAAGCTGAATGAAAAATACTCTTTATACTATAGTCACGCTATTTTAGATTCAAAGTTTGATATTGTTGTAAAAATTCTAGACAAGAATAATAAGAATCCTATCTACTATAGATTAAATTATAAAACATCTCATTTTACCCGACTTACATCACTAGATGATAATATAGAAGATTGGTTTATAACTAAAAAAGGTAAAGTGGTAGGTAGAGTCAGATTAGACAAAAATAAAAAAATAATTGAATTATTGGAAAACGGGGATTATGTGACTGTAATGTCATGCGATAAAACAGACACTATAAAGTATTTTAATAATACTGAGGAATATATAAGTTTATTAACGAATTGTGGTACGGATAAAATAATACTTCAGAATGTTTTCAAAATAAATCAACAGACAGTACCTCTTGAAATGCCAGAAAAGGTAGACATTTCCCAAGCAATTCCAAATTATAATAATGGTGGAGTACTATTTGCTATTTATCATAGCAAAGGCACTAAAATTGATATTTATGATAGCCATTTCCAGTTTATTAAAGATTTTTTTGAAAATAATTATAAGACAACTTTTGTGGTTAGTTATGATCGTTTGCAAAATAAGTTTATTTTTAGAAGCAGTGATTTAACTGGTAATAAATATTTTCTTGTCAATATTAGTAAAGGGACTATTAAAACTATTAAAGAGTCAGATTTTTCACAATATAAAAAATTTAATGTTAAATATCATCAAATTGAAATCCCTACGAAAAAAGGAGGTATAGTATATGGTTATTTAGCACGTCCAGATTATACTAGTTTTAATAATGCTCCAACGATTATTTATTTGCATGGTGGGCCAGAAACGAGAGGGTATAATGATTTTAATCGTGATATAAGCTTTTTAACAAATAGAGGGTATACAGTACTCAATTTGAATTATTTTGGTTCAACTGGCTATGGAAAGTTATATTTAAAGAAACCTTATAAACAACCTGAGATTATTTTAGATAATATTGACGAAGCAATTACATGGTTAATAAATGAAAGAGTAGCTGACCCTAACAATATTGCAATTATGGGTGGAAGTTATGGAGGTTACTTATCTTTATTATCAACTTATTATGATGATAGAATAAAATGTACTATTGCAATTAATAGTTTAGTGAATTTAGAAAAGACTGCTTTAGATTTTCTACAAATTTATGGTGAAGAGAGATATCAAAATCTGTTTATGAATAAGTACTATGGAAGTCCTTTAGAAATAAAGCAAAATTATTCGAAAAACCTATCTCCTTATGAACTATCATTTGAAAATAGTAATATATTGTTAATTCATAGCAAGTATGATCAATTAATACCGTTAAATCATGCTAAAGAGTTTTATAAAAAATTTAAGGACAGTAATGATATGAAATTCTTAGTATTAACAAAATCAGGTCATTCTATTCAAACTTGGTCGAGTAATTTAAGAATATTCTCTGCTATAGAGAGTTATTTGAGTACTTGTCTAGGCGGTGCTGTTAAAGGCTATGATTACTTTAATTTATTTAAAATTTTTGATTTTTAGTATTAAGAGTTGATAATGCATTATAAACCATTAGTTCAAATATTAGTTACCTTATTTCTATCTTTTTATCTTTGTGCATGCTCTATTGGAACAAAGGAAGCTGCTGACGCTACAGCTCTGACTTTAATCACTTTGTTTGGTGAGAACGAGTTCGAAAATTGTATTGAACAAAGAAGGGTTGATTGTGAACGACGCCCTCCAAATTATGAATAATGGAAGACATTTATATTCCATAGTAAAACTCATATTACTTGGGTTGCTATTAATTACGATTACTGGTTATTCTCAAGATAAGAGAATTATTGAAGAAATAAAAGTGGACCCCATTGGTTGGACAGAAATTTTGAAATTTAAGAAATATTTTGCGACAATAACCGCATCCAGATCATTCAGACTGATTTCTGCCATAAATTCAGAAATATGGCTGGGTGTAAAGAACTGACCGGCACGTTTATTGCCAATTTCAAGATCGGTGAACAGCTCCCGACTTCGACACTTTTTTTCGTAAGTGATTGATTTTAAAAGAGTCCCAATTTTAGTTAGGCACTACAAGCTATTTATTAAGAGTTATTTATAAGTTTCTACGTTAGCTGGAATGGAGTGGTTGAGAGTTTTCGACCCATCACCTGGTAAATTTTGCTGGCCTCAGGGTTAACATTGGAAGGAATGCAATAAAGCACTTTCGTTTTGATATGCACCAATAGACTACGCTGAACATGCAATAGCGCATTGCGGATCACAGCAGGTGATAACTTTCTGTGCTGGAGCTTGACACGATAGCTTAAGAATCGCACTAAGCTAAATGCAACAAAAGAGATAGCCAGATGAGCTTGAATGCGTTTGGGTGTCCAGTGATAGATAGGGCGTACTTTCAGATCATGTTTGGTGATGCGAAAACTGTCTTCAACTTGCCATAGCCCTTTGTAATGACCAAAAACGCCCTGTGCTGACATGGTGTCTAATGACGTTACTACGCCCTTGAGCCCATCCCATTGGGAATCGCGTTCTATTTTGCTCTGGTCAACACTGATATGCGTGTCGCCTGCCATTTTCAAATACTTCTTGTAACCAAAATTGCTGAGCAGGCTCTTAGGATTCTTACTTCGCTTAAGTTTTTTAGTAATGCGTTCTATGGATTGCTCCCTATCCTTTCGGTCTTTCTCTGCTCGGGCATGATTATATTCAACAATCCAGCGTCTACCCTGATATGTAAACTCATAGCTGCGGGGTTCATCGTCATTACCTTGTTTGAGATAGCCAACTTGTTTCAAGATGGCTCTTTGCTCTTGTTGGGGTAAGGTCTTGAGTTTAGCCCCCACAATGTAGGGTATCTCCTGAGCTTCAAGATGAGTCAAATTATTCTGACTCAGCAACCCTCTGTCAGCAACAAATACAATGCGTTCAATGTCATAGTGTAAGTGTAAATCAGCAATCGCTGCTTGTAACGTATGACCCTCAAATGTGTTGCCTGGATATACTTCATAACCGACAGGTAACCCATCTTGAGTCACCAATAACGCCAACAGAACCTGAGGCTGGTTAAACTTCATATCCTTACTATAACCATTGCTTTTTAACTCATCTTCTGTAAAAGATTCAAAATAAAGTGTTGTACAGTCAAAGAACAACACATCAACAGCATGACCTACCAGCTGACGTGTTCCTGATAGCACGGTATCCTTTATTCGATTAATCGCTTTATCATCCAATTTATCCATCATCCGATAGACTTTCTCCAATGGGATGCTAATGCCAAAATCTTGCTCTAATGAGGTCACCGTCTCTCGTTTGCTGACAGGATTAGCAATACGAGCCAATACAATATGGCGGAAAATATCAACAGCACTGACATTATGGCTGGGGTGACCAATCGATGAACCAAAACCCAATTCATCGAATAATTGACCATATATCTCATGGATACCCACAGTGACACGCTGTTGTTCACGCAGTTGTTTTAAATCAACCTGAAGCGGTTTGTTTGATTCAGATTGTGATTTACTTTCAATAACTTGCTGTGCGACCTGCTCTGGATTAAACAAACTGGCCTGATGTTCAGCCTCAATATTGGCTTTAACATATTCGGCAACTTCTTTTAATTTAACCAGTTCGTCGTCATTCATGGCAACGCCAACGTAGCGTACTATCTTTTGCTTGACTTTGTTACCATCGCGAATACTTTCAACAATTTGAACAGTTTTGCGTGGGCTATTGGGAGTGGACTTAACTCGAACGAACATAGCGTCATTATAGCACAGTGCAAAACGAAAGTAAATAATAAAAATTAACTAGGCACTACAAATCAAAACCCAAGTATTTTGACCAATTTAGTAGCTTTCAAGCTTGATTAGATGACAAATCTGTCGAAGTCGGGAAAAGGGCTGTAAAGCCAGGTAGCGGTTTGTAATTCACTTATGAAGTGAATCGAAGAATAAGCGTTTATCAATAACATTCAAACTCTTAGAAGTGAAATTAGCGTTCAACTGCGGAATCTAGGTTTAAGGAGTCAGGCTAAAGCCTGGAAGTTATTGTGTTTTTAAAATCGTTTTCAGCTGTTCAAGATACTTCCCCATCTCTTCCTTAGGTACAGGGTTATGCTGTTTTTCTATTGATAGAGGCGTTGGAGATACATTCATTTCAACACCTTGTGCAATTTCGGCTTTTACCTGCTTAAAGCACTGTTTAAACAATGGAAATGTGGTACTTTCAGGCTGAGTTTCTATTCGCTCCCACCCTACCCTTGCCCCGGCAAAATAGACAGCGGCATGACTCCAGTGATAATCGTTTTTAGGATGTGGTGCGGAACAGGCTTCTTCATAAGCCGCTAATTCGTCAGGACAGTTATCACCTACTAGTATGTTGTTGCAAGCGTCAATCATTTGGCTGATATTGGGTAGGTACTGATTATTTTTGATTAGATGATTTGCTGCCTTCAAAATAATTTCGGTGGAATAAGCATCCAAACTATTTTTCCATAAGCGGATTAAGTTTTGTTCCCTGGTTCTAGTTCCGATTGCAGCGTGATATTGACTGTGGTAATTCAATTCAAATATTGCAAAAACCTGAAGAATGGTTTCAGAAAAGTCTATGTTTTCTTGCGAATAATGTTTAGTCGAGTAACCAGCTGAGGTCTTTAAGTTTTTCTTCAATACTTATATCTCTAGTGCTTTGCGTTTTATTTTTGGCTTGATTGTTTTGTTGGTTTCTCCATTGGTATACAACGTAATCGAGAAACGACTTATTCCAGGAAGGTCGTGACTCACCTCTATCCATCCAATACATAATAAAGGGTTTTAATTGCATCAAGGCGAATTCTTTGGGAATCTGTGTTTGTCTTAAATTTTCAAAAAATAAATGGTTGGGTTGCCAGTATTCACTGATGGGTTTAGCGGTATTATTTTTCTGATGTTGAAGTATCTCAAAATTGCGCCATTCTGATAAACAATAACTATAAAAACGATCATCCCACGCCCAGGGTAATTCTTTTTGAGGGCTTTGTCTATAGCGCCCAACAAATGCCTGAATACGCTCAAGCGCAAATTCTTTAGGAATATTTTGCCCGGCAAGGCGTTGAAAAGTGTCCTCAATAGGGTGCCAGTTAACAGTGATGGATGTCGCTTTGGTAGGCTTTTGGGGTACTCTTTGTGACTTGGCAAGGCGATGTGGTTTGATGACAGAACCCAACAAGCTATAGCGAAAGGTTTCTGTCTGGTTGATAGGTGGCGATGCGGTTAATATTAAGCCGAAATTGCGAGCAGACTGTAATACGGATTCAATTTTGTCAGAGTTCCAAAATATCAATTGCTCAATCAGTGTGGAAGAAGGTATCTCATACCACTCGCGCTGCTGTTCTTTGGAAGTGACAACACTGGTTTTTGCCTGTTGCTTTAATAGCTTTAAACACTCAAAAAATATGGCTTCCTCAAGACCAAAATCTTTTGCCAATTCAGCACAAAAATATCTGGTGTTTTTAGGGCTAGCCATATAATCGGGATTTTAATTGGATAGACTGTTATAGTAGGCAGCTAAATTGTTGATGTCGTCATCGCTTAAATTTGCAGCCATAGGGGTCATGACGGCTGATAAACCTCCTTTGCGTTTACCGTCGCGATATGCCTTGATAGAATTAACAAGATAACCATAATTTTGTCCTGCTAAATTGGGATAAATATCAATTGTAGCGATGCCTTTAGCGCCGTGGCATGCAGCGCAAACGGCTGATTTGGTTTTGCCTTGGGCAATGGTATCGCTGTTTTCTTCGGCATAACAATTGGAAATTCCAAAGAAAAGCAGGCTGAGCAGTAAATAAAGGAGTTTCATAATAGAGATGATTTTAATGTTATTGAAGCTATGGAAATATAGCTGTGAATAATAGCAAATTTTAATGTTAAAAATGCAACTTTATAAGCTTATCGTTATAATGAATTTTGTAAACTGTAATTTGTTAATCAACTCAATAATTTATTTCTAAACCACTCAAAACAAGTACAAAATGACCGATAATCCACTAAAAAATACTGCTAATAGACCATATTCTGCAGAAATTGTAGATGGAATTACACAGACACCGAGCAGAGCCATGTTGCGTGCAGTGGGTTTTGAAGATGCAGATTTTAAAAAATCTCAGGTTGGCATTGCCTCGACCTGGAGCATGGTGACACCTTGCAATATGCATATTAACACGTTGGCAGATGCAGCTTGTCAAGGCGCTGATGAAGCTGGAGGCAAAGCTATTATATTCAATACGATTACTATTGCAGATGGTATTTCTATGGGCACATCGGGGATGCGCTATTCGCTGGTATCGCGAGAAGTGATTGCTGACTCCATTGAAACAGTAGTTGCAGGTCAAGGAATGGATGGTGTCGTTACCATTGGCGGTTGCGATAAAAATATGCCTGCCTGTGTAATGGCAATGGCTCGGTTGAACCGCCCTTCAGTTTTCGTATATGGCGGGACTATTTTGCCTGGTGAGAAACGTCGCAATATCGTATCGGTGTTTGAAGCCGTAGGCGGTAGAGCCAGCGGTACTTTATCGGATATTGAATTGCTGGATATTGAAAAAACCTCAATTCCAGGACCTGGTTCATGTGGAGGTATGTACACGGCCAATACTATGGCTTCTGCTATTGAAGCATTGGGGATGAGTTTGCCTAATAGCTCGGCTCAAAATGCGGTATCAGATGACAAACTGCAAGATGCTGGCAATGCTGGAAAAGCGGTACTCAATTTAATTGAAAAAAATATTAAACCCAGCGACATTATGACACGGCAAGCCTTTGAGAATGCGATTACCGTGGTTATTGCTCTGGGAGGTTCAACCAATGCCTGTCTGCATTTATTGGCAATGGCTCACAGCATCGGTGTCGAATTGAGGTTGGATGATTTCACTAAAATTGGCGAGCGGGTGCCTGTACTGGCAGATGTCAAACCCAGTGGTCATTTTTTGATGTCTGAATTGGTTGAAATTGGTGGTATTGTACCTTTAATGAAACGCCTGCTATCAGCAGGGCTATTACACGGCGACTGTATGACTGTGACAGGTAAAACCTTAGCTGAAAACTTGGCAGAGTTTAATGATTACCCAGAAGGCCAACAAATTATTCGCGATTTGGATAACCCCATTAAACCCAGCAGCCACTTGGTTGTTATGTACGGCAATATCGCCAACGAGGGGTCTGTTGCGAAAATTACAGGCAAAGAGGGCTTGGTCTTCAAGGGCGCGGCCAAAGTGTTTGATGGTGAAGAATTGGCAATGCAGTCTATTTTAGATAATAAAATTGTTGCTGGGAATGTGGTTGTTATTCGCTATGAAGGTCCCAAAGGAGGTCCTGGTATGCGTGAAATGCTCAGTCCTACAGCAGCCATTATGGGGCAGGGTTTGGGTAGTGATGTTGCGCTTATTACCGATGGGCGTTTTTCAGGCGGGACTCATGGTTTTGTGGTAGGTCATATTACTCCCGAAGCAATTGATGGAGGTACTATTGCACTAATTGAAGACGGCGACACCATTGTTATTGATGCAGAAAATAAGCAACTGAGCGTCGATATTTCAGATGATGAACTTGAACTGCGCCGACAGCGTTGGCAGCCAAGACCACTTGATAGAAGTGCTGTATTGGGTAAATATGCAAGACAAGTCAGCTCTGCATCGAAAGGCGCGGTTACCACAGACTTTTAGCTTGACTACTGATAAAGTACAGTTCATTGATGTTGATGAAAGCTCACAAGGTCAACGCCTGGATAACTTTTTATTACGCGAACTCAAAGGAGTGCCGCGTTCGTTGATATATCGTTTAATTCGCACAGATGAAGTGCGGGTCAATAAAAAGCGTGTTAAAGTCACCACTAGACTAAGCGCAGGAGACAGTGTGCGTGTAGCTCCAATTCGTCAAGCAAAGCCCAAAACCAACGATTTTGGCGAGGCTAATAATCAGTTAGAGCAGCGCATATTATATGAAGATGAGCAGCTTATTGTCCTCGATAAACCCAGTGGTTGGGCGGTGCATGGTGGGTCTGGCATTGCGTTTGGTGTGATTGAACATATGCGTCAAAATCGCCCCGAGTTCAAATTTTTGGAGTTAGCACACAGGTTGGATAGGGAGACATCGGGCTGTTTAATTTTGGCAAAAAAACGCAGCTGCCTATTAGAATTACAAAAATTGATTCGCGCCGGGGCAATGCAGAAGCACTATAATGCATTAGTGATTGGTAAATGGCCTAAATCGTTACAACGGGTGGAAGTACCACTGCAAAAAAATGTATTACAGTCAGGAGAGAGAGTGGTTAAAGTTAGTGACAATGGCAAGCCCTCAACAACATTATTTCGCAGATTAAAAGTGATTGAAAACTTGAGTCTTGATAGTACCAAGAGTGTCGCAAATGAGCCATTTATATTAAGTTGGCTTGATATTGAATTGCTGACAGGGCGCACGCATCAAATTCGTGTACACTGCAAACACAGTGGCTTTCCTATATTAGGGGATGCGAAATATGGTATCGAAAGCATCAACAAAGCAGCCAAGGCCATAGGGCTTAATCGGCTGTGTCTACATGCAAGAAAGTTACAATTTCAATTGGAAGGTAAACCGCCAGTGGTGATTGATGCCCCCATTCCCTCTGAATTATCAATAATCCGGGATGATTAAAAACGAGAATCGAGTCAAAATAAATGTTATACATATTTGATTGGGATGGTACGTTAAGTGATTCGCTTGTCAGTATTGTTAGTTCCTTTCAAGTTGTTTCTAAAGCTCTGGATTTACCCATTAAAACCGACAAAGAAGTGCGGAGCATTATTGGTCTGGGCTTAAACGAAGGCATTGAAATTTTGTACCCAGGCAATGGCAGTGAAATGCTCGAAAAAATTAGAAAGTACTATGCTGAGCATTATCGCCAAAACAATCAGCGTGAAGAAACATTGTATCCAGGGTCATATAACCTACTCAAACAATTATCTGACAATGGTCATAGTCTGGCAGTTGCCACAGGCAAAAGCCGCAAAGGCCTGGACAGAGCCATGCGACTTAGTAATACCACTGATTTTTTTCTCTATACCCGCACAGCGGATGAAGCACCTTCTAAACCCAACCCACAAATGCTGCACGATATTTTAGATTTCACCGGGGTAGATAAGGAACAAGCGGTAATGATTGGCGATACCACTTTTGATTTGGAAATGGCTTGCCACGCGGGCATTAAAAGTGTAGGTACAAGTTATGGCGCTCATCATGTTGATGCTTTGCTTGAGCATAACCCTATAGGTATTATTGATTCCATTGAAGCATTGCTCCACATTCAATTAGACTAACCAATGACACTGGTAAGACTACATGATATTTCGCTAGAGTACGGTGAACAAAAAATATTCACTAATATTTCACTTACAGTTGAAGAAAAAGAGCGCATCTGTCTAATTGGTCGCAATGGAACGGGCAAGTCAACACTGATGAAAATCATCTCTGGAATGGTAGAACCCGATCAGGGTGAAATTCATTATCGTGACCATGTTAAAATTAGTCAACTTGCTCAGGAATTACCCGAAGCCAGGCATCATAAAGTTATTGATGTGGTGCGTTCAGGGCTAGCGCAGCAACAGCAACGACTTGACGATTATTATCAATTACTGGAAAAAGGGGTTAGTGATGAAGAATTGTTTGAGTTGCAAAATACTATTGATGCACTAGGGGGTTGGAATTTAGACCAGCAAGTGGAAACCATTATCACTGAACTTGGGCTACCTGTTGAAAAGACCATGAACGAGTTATCTGGCGGTTGGCGCAGGCGGGTAGCACTGGGTCAGGCTTTGGTTTCAAAGCCCGATGTGCTATTGCTGGACGAACCTACCAATCATTTAGATATTAGTACCATAGAATGGCTCGAACATACGGTTCGAGGCTATGCAGGCACGGTGGTTTTTATCACTCACGACAGGCATTTTTTGCAAAAGCTGGCAACGCGAATTGTGGAAATAGACAGGGCCAATGTGATTAGCTGGTCGGGCAATTACAGCAATTATTTGCGGCGCAAAGAACAAGCCAATGAAGTGGAAGATACTCAAAATGCTCTATTTGACAAGAAATTAGCCCAGGAAGAAGTTTGGATAAGGCAGGGTATTAAGGCGCGAAGAACTCGTAACGAAGGGCGAGTGCGTTTACTTATACAAATGCGCGAAGAACAAATGCAACGCGTTAAACGCGAGAAGAAAGCTAAAATACATATTGTCGAAGGTGAAAAATCGGGACGCAAAGTCATTGAAGCACGCAATATAAGTCACGGTTTTGGAACCAGGGATAACTTTCAGTCAGTTATTGAAAATGTAAACTTACGAATTATGCGTGGCGACAGAATTGGCTTGGTGGGAAATAATGGGGTAGGCAAATCAACACTGCTTAAAATTTTATTAGGACGTATTAATGCCAATAATGGCACGGTCAAACTTGGAACCAATATTGAAATGGCGTATTTTGACCAAACTCATAACGATATAGAACTGGATAAAACAGTTGCTTACAATGTGGGAGGAGGGAAAGAATACATAAAAGTCAATGGGCGCGAAAGACATATTATCGGTTATTTAAAAAACTTTTTATTTAGCCCTAAACGCTCACAGCAAGTCACCAGTGCACTTTCAGGTGGTGAAAAAAACCGTGTAGTATTGGCAAAATTATTTACCAAACCGAGCAATTTAATGGTGCTTGATGAACCGACTAATGATTTGGACATTGAAATGTTAGAGGTGCTGGAAGAGCAGTTAGTGGAATATAAAGGCACTTTAATATTAGTGAGTCACGACCGTGAATTTTTAGATAATGTCGTTACCAGTATTTTAGTATTTGAAGACAGCGGTAAAATTGTTGAATACCCTGGAGGGTATTCGGACTGGATGCGCAAAGGCAAAGCATTACAGCAGGGTGAAAATCAACTGAAGTTTAATAAAGCCACGCAACCTGTAATGGGCAGTACGGCTTCAAAGCCGAAAAAATTAAGTTATAAATTGCAACGCGAATTGGATATGCTTCCCGACACCATTGAAAAGCTAGAGGCGGGCATTACTGAATTGAACCAACAACTACAGAGTGCTGAATTTCACACCATGAGTTTTGAACAGCAACAGCCCGTTTTAGAGACCTTAACTGCCAGTCAAGCAAGATTAGATAGTGCCACTGAAAGATGGATTGAATTAGAGAATATGACGCAATAAAAAGCTGTTTAGCTGTAAAAGTTTATTAACTTGACTCGACAGACAACCTTGATTTACAGGGAATTGTCAGATGAAGTCTAAATTTCTACAAATAACTTCAAAAAAAACGATTCTCTCTCGCTTTTGATAGAACTTTATTGATTATGGATGAAGTGCTTTCTTCCGCCCCTTTTAGTAAGCGCTGTTGCAAGTTTTTACGCTGTTTGTAGCTAAGTTCTAATACTTTATGTGTTGAAAATTTTTCTTGCAAATATTCATCACTGGTTTTAACTTCATCCACCAATTGGTTGTCAAGACACTGTCTGCCAAACCAAATATCGCCATTGGCAATATCATCAATGGCAAGTTGGGGTCTAAAATGTGATACATGATCTTTAAACAAGCCGTGAATGTCTTCTAAGTCTTCTTTAAATTTGGCGCGGTCTTCGTCTTTATTTTCGCCTAACATGGTTAAGCTGCGCTTGTATTCTCCTGCGGTATGTTGTTCGTAATCAATATCAAGGCGTTTCAACAATCTATTAAAGTTTGGAATTTGACCAATGACACCGATAGAACCAAGAATAGCAAAAGGTGCGGCAATAATTTTATCGGCCACTACTGCCATCATATAACCGCCGCTAGCAGCTACCTTATCGACTGCTATTGTTAAAGGTATTTCAGCTTGCTTGATTCGATGTAACTGACTAGCGGCTAAACCATAGCCATGTACCACTCCTCCTGGGCTTTCAAGACGTACTAAAACTTCGTCATCTTTGTTAGCAATGCTTAGCATTGCAGTAATCTCTTCTCTTAATTGAGTGGTTGCGCTGGCTTCAATATCTCCTTTAAAGTTGAGAACAAACAAGCGGTTTTGAGGCTCTTTTTTGTATTTTTTGTCTAGCTCTTTTTGCTGTTTTTTCCAGTTTTTCTTTTCCTCATCACTAGCGGTGCTTTCCAGCAACTCGTTGGTGATTTCTTTAATACGCTTGCTCAAGTCTTTAATTTCCAATTGACCTTGTTCCATTTTGGTTTTTTCTTTACTGCCAAGAATCATACCCACTACAAGCATAATGGCAATAAGTAGAGTGACTGTTTTGGCTAGGAATAAGCCGTATTCTGCTAAAAATTCCATGAGAAATTAAGTATTATTTTGGGTTGGTTTGGGCTTAACATAAAGCGTTAAGGTATGGTCGACAATTTCGTAGCCATATTGTTCGGCGACTTGGTGTTGTAATTGTTCGATAGTTTCATTATTGAATTCAATGATATTACCTGTTTCTACGCAAACCATATGATCGTGATGAACACCATTGTCCAATTCGTATACAGAGCGTCCTCCTTCAAATTGGTGACGCAACACTAAACCTGCGGTTTCAAATTGAGTTAATACTCGGTAAATGGTAGCTAAGCCAATGGTTTCGTTTTCTTCCAATAAAATTTGATAAATTTCTTCGGCACTGAGGTGGTTATTATTGTTTTCTAATATGGTCAATATACGCGCACGAGGAATGGTTACCTTTAAACCTGCGCGTTTAAGTTCCTGTGTATTGTTCACGTTTTAAATAAGGTTACAAGTAAATTATAAAAATGGAATTATACCAATAAATTATAGCGGTGGGAGTTAGATACAAGTCTGACACCCAATATTGTGAGACCTTATATGCTTTAGTGAAGCAGTACTTGAGCTTGAACGCCAATTCCTTCTTCTCTACCAATAAATCCTAATTTTTCGGTGGTAGTGGCTTTAACACTTACATGACTTACATCTACGCCTAAATCATTGGCAATATTATTGATCATTGCCTGCTTGTAAGGAAGTAATTTAGGGGCTTGTGCCATAATGGTAATGTCGATATTCCCTACAGTGTAGCCTTTCTTTTGAATCATCTTATTGACGGCTTTTAGTAGCTCTCTACTGTTGGCGTTGTGCCACTTGACATCGGTGTCAGGGAAGTGCTGGCCGATATCGCCCAAGGCTAACGCGCCTAATATGGCATCACATAAAGCGTGCAATAACACATCGCCGTCTGAATGTGCTTTTATTGCACGATGGTAAGGGATGCTAACGCCACCTAGCACAAAACCACTACCTTCGGTAAAGGCATGAACATCAAAGCCGCTACCAATGCGTATTGACAGTGGGTTGGTTTGTAACTGGTTCATAGTTATATCCTTCGGGTAAGTAATTTTTATGTTATTTGCAGTGCCTTCTATTAAATCCACTTCGTGACCAGCTAATTCCATAGCGCTTGCTTCATCGCTGATTTTCTCTAATTCAGCATGTGAGAGAGCTGCATATAAGTGTTTGATAGGAAATACTTGAGGGGTTTGAGCCTGCCATAACTCGTCTCTATTCAGGGTGCGTTGAATATGTTTGTCAGCATTAGATTGTTTAATAGTATCCACCACTGGTGTGGCTAAAATTGCTCCCCTCTGTGTTGTTACTACATGATCTATTAGCTGTTTAACAGGTTGGTGTTCAATAAAAGGGCGCGCTGCATCGTGAACCAAAACCCAATCATTCTCAAAACCTTTTTGAACTAACCATTGCAGTGCATTGAAGACAGATTTTGCTCGACAATTTCCCCCTGTCACAAGGTTACAATTTTGTGGCAATGGTGTTGATGTTATTAATTTGTCGTCATTGTGGTGAGCAATGACACAATGCTCGACGAAACCAGACAATAATTCAGCACATTGTTGCAATAATGTCTTGCCATTAGGCAGTTTTAAATGCTGCTTGGGAATATCTGTTTGGGTTCTTGCGCCGATTCCAGCGGCGGGAATAATGGCATGAAAAGTTGTCATGCTAAGGTGTTTCCGTGAGAGTAGAAGGTATTAACTGATAAAAAGTTTCATTTTTCCCGACCATACCTAGCTCTTCTCTGGCTCGTTCAATAATTGCCTCATCATCTTCTTTTAATGCCTTGATGGCTTGAATCAGCTTTTTGTTTTCTTGGGCTAATTGTTGATTAGTGGCTTTTTGCTGTTCGATTTTTTGCTTTAATTGGTGCAATTCTTCATAGCTGCCTTCGCTGAACCAAAGCCGGATTTGTAACCCGAGAATTACCATAATAAGAATAGCCAGTATCCAGTGCATTTAGTCGTTTTAGTGGTAACGTGCAACTAATTTGTCGTATAACTGCTCCACAAAATTGGCGCTACCAGCATCCAATTGAGCAAGAATTTCAACCAAATGTTCATTATCTTCCTTACCGTGCCACTGTTTGCGATATGTGCCTTGTTGGTAGCCATTTTCTTGACGAAACCGATTGAGAATATTTTTACCCACATAGGCTTTAAAGAGCGCGTCCATATCCATGCTCATAGCATTCATTAGTACTGCAAAACTTAAGGGGTTGAACTGTTGGTGTAGCAAAATATCGCAAGCAAAATGTTCAATTAATTTGCGAAAGTCTTCTGTACTCTTTTCAGCCACTTTAAACCCGCTTTCTATTTCGCCAATAATTGCTTCGTAGGTGTCAAAACGCATTAGTAAATCACTTAAACCAAAGTGCCAGATATCAATTAATTCCAAGGCTACTTGTTCTTTGTCGCAATGATGTTGTTTCCACCATTTCCAACCGTAGTGATCAAGCATTTCGGCACATTCTGTCCATATTGCACGGTACCATTCAAATCCCTGGTTGCGCCAATCATCATTGACAATCTTGTTCATTTCGTCCTGTAATTCAAGCATGATTTGTAGTTGTTGTTTCATAGGTCTCATTATCCCAAATTATGCATTGGAAATCTATTACATACAATAATGACTGTACCCATTAATCAATCGCCATAATGGCTTCGTTTTGGAAATTGATGCCAAGATGAGTTGGAATGACTGTATTATTTTTGATGGATATAAAATTTTGATTTTGTAATGTTTGCATGGAGTTGGTAACCTCGGAAAGGCTTAACCCTGTTCTTTGGGTACAGTGTTGAAGCTTAAAACCATTGATAAGACGCAAGGCGTTGAGTAAATAGTCAGATAAAATATTGTTATTAATAACCTGTGTTTGATTTACAGCCTGTTGATTTTGCATATAACCAGTTGGTTGTTTACGCTTACTAAAGCGCAAAATAGTCATAAGCTCATTGTTGATGGTACTAATTTTACTGTGCGCTCCTGCGCCAATACCTAAATAGTCGCCATATTGCCAGTAATTGATATTGTGCTTGCATTGTTGATTTGGTTTGCTATATGCAGAAATTTCGTAACGATTAAAACCATTTGCTTTCAATAGTTGCTTACCTACTTGATCGAAACTGTCAATAAGCGTCTCAGTAGGTAGCACTGGTGGTTTGGAGTAAAAAGTAGTGTTAGGCTCTATAGTTAGCTCATACCAGGAAATATGCTGAACCTGTAAATCTATTGCTTGTTGTATATCAGCTATTGATTGCTCATAACTTTGGTTGGGCAATCCTGTCATTAAATCAATATTAATATTATCAAAACCTGCATTTTGAGCCTGTTCAACTGCCAGTATTGCATCATCGCTATTGTGAATGCGCCCTAAACGCTTCAATAATTCATTTTGAAAACTTTGTACACCTATGGATAGGCGATTAATTCCAGATAGTCTGTAGTCATAAAATTTATGGCGTTCCAAACTGCTGGGGTTGGCTTCTAAAGTGATTTCACAGTTTGAAGCAACTGAAAAATGTTTAAAGGCATTATTTAATATTTCATGAATAGCCTCTGCGTTGAATAAGCTGGGGGTGCCGCCGCCAAAGAAAATGCTTTGGATACATTTACCTTCAATGAAATGCAAACTTTGCTGAATATCGCTGACCAGTGCGTTGACATAATCATATTCCGGAATCGTTGTGGTTTCATGAGAGTTAAAATCGCAATATGGGCATTTACGTTCGCACCATGGAATGTGGATGTATAAAGATAATGGGATGTTTGTGGTGACCATTTAGTAAGTATAAATTATAGAAATTAACTAACGTATTAGCTATATCTTGTGAAAGTAAAAAAACTGAATTAATATTATTGCTTTATTAATTTGGCATGAAATTACGCAGGAACGATATTTTATCGTCAGGTTAGATAGTTACTAACAGTAATGAGAAATGAGCAATAATTTTAGGTCCAATGCACGAGTCGTTATTATTGGTGGGGGCATTGCAGGGTGCTCAACCCTATATCACCTGGCAGAACTGGGTTGGACTGATAGCATACTGGTTGAGCGCGATGAATTAACCTCTGGTTCTACATGGCATGCCGCTGCTCAAGTTACCCAATTTGGAGGCACGCAAACCATGTTGGCGCTAAAGCAGCATAGCATTAAGCTCTACCAAAAATTGGCCGAAGACGAGCTTCACCCTTTTTACCATTATATTACTGGCGGTATGCGTACGGCTTATACCCAGGAGCATATTGATATTTATCAACATCATATTTCCATGGCTAAGGGCATGGGTATTGATATGGAGTTTATTGATGGAGCAGAGACATTAAAGCGGCACCCTATGTTGCGCGGAGATGATATATTAGGGGCTTGGTGGGATCCGCTTGATGGTTATGTGGACCCATCGGGCTTAACCTTTGCATTGGCACGTCACGCAAGGGCCATGGGTGCAACCGTATCGCGGTTTAATCCAGTGTTTAATATTAGCAAAAAAACCAATGGAGAGTTTATTGTTCATACTCAAAAAGGTGATATTACCTGCGAAAAGGTAGTCAATGCGGCAGGTTATCGAGTCAATGAAGTGGGGGCAATGCTTGGGGCGACTCACCCTGTAACCTCGATGGAGCATATGTTTTTTCTTACTGATAATATTCCTGCTATCGAAGCATTAGATTTTCAAGTACCTGTCATTCGAGACCCAAAAGATGATTTTTATTCACGTCAAGAAAAAAAGGGTTTATTAGTGGGTATTTATGAGCAGGGTTGCAAAACCTTTGGCATGGATGGTATCGACCCGAATTTTACCAAAGAATTATGCCCATCTGACCTGGACAGATGTCTGGATAATATGGAAGGTATATTTGAACGCATGCCTTGCTTAACTGAAACCGGAATTCATACTGTCATCAATGGACCCATTACTTATACCATAGATGGCCTGCCGCTGGTAGGTAAAATACCAGGACTGCAAAATGGGTACTGTATTATCGGGCTTCGAGCAGGAATAGGTGAAGGTGGTGGACATGGTAAAGTTCTGGCAGAAATTATTGTCGACGGTCAAAGCGAATGGGATGCATGGTGTTTAGACCCTAGACGCTTTACAAGTTGGGCGAATACTGAACATACCTGTTTAAAAGCTGTTGAAGATTATCAAAATGAATTTCATTACCATCTGCCTCACGAATTTAGGCCGGCTGCAAGGTTGGCACGAACAACACCTTTGTATTCAAAACTCATACAGGAAAAAGCTGCATGGGGTACAGTCAATGGCTGGGAACGAGCATCATTTTTTAAACCTGATGACAATTTTGTAGACGAACCTGGGTTCCGATTTAATGCAACTAAATCGATAGTGGCACAAGAAGTTTTGCATTTACAACAGCATGTTGGGCTAATGGAAGTGTCGGGCTTTAACCGCTATGACATTAAAGGCGAAGGTGCCGCTGAATTTCTTGATAATTTAATTTGTGGTACTTTACCAAACAAAGCAGGTAAGGTTAATTTATGTTACTTACTCAATGAAAAAGGGCGGGTAATCGCCGAAGCCACCATTGCCAAATTGGGCGAAAGTCATTTTTGGTATGGTTCGGCAGCTGCCAGTGAATGGCATGATTTAGACTGGTTGAATCAACACAAACCGCAAACAGTGACTATTGGTGAATTAACGTCTGCCTATACCATATTGGTGCTAGCAGGTCCTAAGACTAGACCATTGTTACAGCAACTCTCACCTAGAACTAGCATGTCGCAGCAAGCCTTTGGCTGGATGCAGTCCAGGTCTATTTTTATAGGGCATGCTAACATTATTGCAATGAGTGTTAGCTTTTCAGGTGAACAGGCTTTTGAGTTGCATATTCCCAACGAGCAACTTTTTTTAGTCTATCAATTATTGCGTGAAACAGGTGAAAATTTTAATTTGGGTTTGTTTGGCTTATACGCTACCGAGTCAATGCGTCTGGAAAAAGGTTACCGCCATTGGAAGGCGGATTTAATTGATGAGCATGATCCATTCGAACATGGACTAGACAGGTTTGTTAAAATGGATAAAGCGAACTTTATCGGCAAAGATGCTTTGTTACAAAGAAAAGAGCCAAAACGTCAATTCGTGGTAATGCAAGTTGATTGCGATATTGCCAGCGCACATGGTGGTGCCAGTGTTTATCACAATAATCGGCTAGTCGGAAGTGTTACTTCTGGAGGCTATGGCTTTCGGGTAGAAAAAAATATAGCCTATGGGTTTGTTGAAGCCAGTTTGAATCAGCCAGGTAGGGTTTTGAGCATTGATATTATTGGTAAACAATACCCCGCTATCATTATAGAAGAATGTCAATACGACCCAGAAAACCGTTTACCAAGAGGGCTTGTTGATGTCTGAGTCAAGAATTCGAAAAGGCAGGCGTAAAGGTATTAGCCCGCGCGAAGCAAAAAGGCTGGAACGCAGTAAACCTCCTGTTGTTAACCCTTGCCCACCTGGTGCTATTGGTGGCCAATATCGGCCTTTGATCGAGAGTCAAATACAGGATATTTATCGCACGGCATTGCGTATTTTAAATGAGATAGGTATGGGTGAAGTTCCCGATGTACTTATGCAACAGGCACTATCTAAAGGGGCGACACAAAATGAGCGCGGACGATTGTGTTTTTCTAATACCATGGTAGAACACTATATTGATAAAGCTTGCAAAACCTTTATCTATTACGGTCAAAACAGTAAATATGATTTTGAAGTGGGGAAGGATAGGGTATATTACGGCACAGGTGGCGCAGCCGTTCAGACACTTGATATAGACTCTCAACAATATCGTCCATCAACCCTGGAAGATCTGGATGGCTTTACCCGAACCATAGACACTTTAGATAATGTTAGTTGGTTTACACGCTGTTGTGTTGCCACTGATTTGCCTGATAATTTTGATTTGGATGTCAATACAGCATATTTATTGGCAAACCGTACACAAAAACCAGTAGGTACAAGTTTTACTATTGCGGAACATGTCGACCCCATTATTGATATGTTTGACTGTATTTTGGGAGGTGAAGGTAAATTCAAAACTAAGCCTTTTTGCAAGGCGCATATATCACCTGTAATTTCACCATTGCGTTTTGGTGAAGATGCGGTGTTGGTCGCTATCGAATGCATGAAGCGCGGAGTACCCATTAATAACATTGTAGCAGCACAATCAGGCGCAACATCGCCAGCTACCATTGCTGGTATGCTAGCGTCAACCTTGGCAGAAACCTTGGCAGCATTGCTGATGGTCAATGTGTTTGAAGAAGGTTATCCCATGATATTCTCCAACTGGCCGTTGGTTATTGACTTGCGTTCTGGCGCTTTTGCTGGCGGTGGTGGGGAAGTCACTTTATTAAATGCTGCATCGGCGCAGCTGTCCAATTGGTTAGGATTGCCCTCGGGTGCGGCATCTTCTATGAGTGATGCCAAAGCGGTAGATGCGCAAATGGGGCTGGAAAAAGCACTGTCTTCACTGGGTGTTGGGTTGGCAGGTTGTAATATGATTTATGAGTCGTCAGGCATGATGGCGAGTTTATTAGGCGCATCTTATGAAGCCTTTGTGATAGACAACGAAATGCTATCGCATGTTCATCGCATTTTGCGCGGTATTGAAGTCAATGAAGAAACTCTGGCATTTGATGTGATTCGCAATTCAGTCTACGGAGAAGGGCATTTTCTCGGGGCTTCGGAAACTTATGAAGTGATGATGAGAGAGTATTACTACCCAAGTCTTAGTGATCGTCTTGAACCGCGAACATGGAAAGAAATGGGCGCGAAAGATATGTGGGCAAAGGCCAATCAAAAAGCCAGAGAAATTTTGGCAACACATCAGCCGAGTTATATCAATCAAACAACAGATAGCAAAATTCGCACTCAATTTAATATATTAGCTAAACGCTAGGCTTATATGTCTGATATTTCTGCAATACATAATTTTTTAAAAACACCTACACCAACGCAGTGGATAGAACAGGCGATCCAGCCGAAAAATTTATCCATTTTGCTAATTGACCATGCCAATTGCGAGAAGAAAGCAGCGTCAACAGCACTGAATTTAATGTATCGCTATACTGATAATTTTGTACTTTTAAATAAAATGTCACGCCTTGCCAGAGAAGAACTCAGGCATTTTGAGCAAGTCGTCAAAATTATGCAACAACGGGCTATTGAATATAACTACATCAGTGCTTCACGTTACGCTGAAGCCATGCGCAAACAAGTCAGGAAAGCAGAACCCAACCGTTTAATCGATACCTTAATTGTAGGGGCAATTATAGAAGCGCGTTCTTGCGAGCGTTTTCATTCTCTGGCGCCCGAACTTGATAATGAATTGTCCGAATTTTATACATCACTGTTAAAGTCAGAAGCCAGACATTTCACCGACTATTTGAGACTAGCCGAGACAGTTGATAAAACGAAAAATATAGAGGATAGGGTTGAATTATTTTTACAGCTGGATAGCGAGTTAATTAATACCAAAGATACAGAGTTTCGCTTTCATAGTGGGGTAATCCTCCCAATAATTCGGAGTCTTGATAAGTAGAGTTTTATCATTAATTATGCGAGTATATTCTTATGAAAAAATCACGATTTACCGATTAACCTGATGGACAATCCTGATTTACACATGAGTTTTTTAGGGGAAGTGTGAGCTACTATTGTTTAATTGCTGTTATTTGTTCAATGGTTAAACCTGTTAATTCGGCAACATTTTTGTGGCTAAAGCCTTTATCTAACATTTTCTTTGCTGTTTCAATTTTACCTTCAATCTTACCTTCAATCTTACCATCTTCAAATGCGGTTACTACGGTATTGGTATGGTCGCGGTAGTCTTTCAGGCTCTGTTCATAAGCGATACGTTCCTTATCGTTCATTTGGGCTAATTCAGCAATAGCGAAGCTATTTCGAATCACGGTATCGTTGCTAAATATTTCAGGGATATAATCAAGAGTGTCGAGGTGTTTAATAAAATACAGCATTTTATCAAGGTGTGTATCAAGTTGGTCTTCACTCTTTTTAAAGTTGGGCAGCTCAATATAGTATAAATTCAACTTATCAAAAAACACTTCATTGTGCTGGTTTTTCAGGTTGACAGTATGCAGGTAATCTTTAGTGCTGTCCTGAAAAGCGAAGTCAAGCAACCCAATACAATAAACGGGTTCGAGTTTAAAGTCCCAATCACCGCGTTGGGCTTGAGCCTGAATTGGGAAAGTTGAATAAAATAAGGTGCGGTCAATGAAATAACGCTGTTTGGCTTTTTGCATTTCGACAATAAAATGTTTGCCTTGGGTATCGGTGCAATAAATGTCAAAAATAGCTTTTCGGTTATCGGCATTAGCACCGAGTTGTTCGAGATTGCGATACTCAACTTTATCAATGGGGTTGTCTAAGGGTAATAAATCATTGAGAAAACTGATAAGTAATGCCTTGTTATCTTCATTTCCAAAGAGTTTTTTAAAGCCAAAGTCGGTGAAAGGACTAATGTATTTCATGGGTTTATTATACTCTTTATTCACTGTAAAGTAGAGGGGTAGTATAAGAAATGATAAAGTTGTGGTATGTCCTGTACTCCGTTATTTAACCTAGATTCCGTAGTTGAACCTGGAATTTGTACTGGTCAAGTTAAACTGGACATGATAGTTGAGGGTAATCTGGGCTAAAATTTATCAGGCCTCAACATTGCATCATGTCCGCCGTCATTAAAGATTACGGATCCCGACATATAAGAGGCTTTGTCACTTAAAAGAAATAAGACTAAGTGCGCAATATCATCGACATTACCAGAGCGACCCAGTGGCGTTGCTTGTACATAGGCTTTAATGGCTTCGCCTAATAAGGCATCCTTTTCAATTTCAGTAGAAAGAGGGGTGTTAACGTGACCAGGGGCTATAGCATTTAGTCGTATGCCAGCTCGAGCGTAATCGGGGGCATGGTTTCGTGTCCAGCGGCAAATGGCATGTTTTGAAGCAGAGTAAGCATTAACACCAAAACCTATATCATCGATGTGTCTGCAACAACTATCTTCTTCATTAGCCAGCATTAAATCAATGGCTTGAGTGTCGTTTGCCATGGGCGCCGAGGTAGAGGCTATCATCACTACGGAGCTTGATTGTTTAAGGTATGGCTTTAAGCTTTCCACCATTTGTATTGCACCAAAGTAGTTGACTTTCACAATAAGAGAGGCAGGCTTTACGACAGCCCCTAACCCTGCGCAGGGAACAAAACCATCTAGCCCATCGCTTGTTTGTTGAATAATTTGTTCAATAGCCTGCTGCCTGCCCTGTGCGCTTGACAAGTCTGCTTCAATAGTTGCATTGTTGCGATCTACTTGTATCACTTTATGCCCGTTTTCAATTAAATGTTGAGTAATTGATGCACCAATTCCCGATGCACTACCTGTAATTGCGTAAGTTTTCATAATTTTTTCAAGGTAGGGGTGAATCTATGTATTTGCCCTCGGTTTTTGTGCTTGAAGGTAATTGCAATAGTAAAATCAAAGCACACAAGGTTACAACACCAGCACCTGTAAAGGCTATTGAATAATTGCCAGTGGTATCAAATACCCAGCCCGATAGGGGAGCAATAGCAATACCTAAAGGCAGAAATAACGGTGCTTGTTGCCCATTGACAGCACCAGCAATGGTTTTATCGAAATAGATGCTGTTAAGAAACGGCTGCATCGGTAAGCTGATGCCCACACAAAGTCCCACCAGAATGCAAGCAAGAATTAATATAGGTGTTTGGCTGGATAGCGCTATGAGTAAATAGCCTATAGCGCCAAGTACAATAACCAAGCTAATTCCCCATTTTAAATAGGCTCGGATTCTATCTGACCAAAGGACCAAGGCTATTTTACCTGCCATGCCAGCAGCACCCATTAATGAAACAAACCAGGCGGCATCGGTTGCGCTATAACCCAATTGCTGAAAATGTGGAACCAAACTAAAAATGGACAATATGGGCACAGAGAGCAATATGGCAAAACCGATTCCAATTAGCCAGAATACTTTGCTTTTATAATGCTTCTGAGTTGTTTTTGTACTTTCTGCTGGTTTAGGTTCAGCACTGTGTGGAGGTTGTTTCACAGATATTGAAATTAACAGACCCAATAATCCAGTAATGATCATTCCTAAAATGGCAAGTGTTTGTTGCCATTGAAAATAATTGAGTAAAAAGGCACAAAAAGGTGGTAAAACAACACTGCTAATACTGATGCCCAATGCTGAAATTCCTAAAGCGCGAGGTAAGTGATTTTGGTAGGTTTTAGTTAGCAGTGAATTGCAGACCATAGGACCATAACCAACAAAGGCACAGCAAAATATAAAAAAGCATAAAGTTACTGACCATAGCGATGTGGCTTGTGAAATAGCCATTAATGCCAAACCTGCCACAATAACGCCAGTTAGAAGAATGTTTCGTATATTAATTTTATCAACCTGAATGCCAAGAATTGGACTGATTAAAGCCGTACTGACAAAGATAAGGGAAGGACCTAGCCCCAATGTGGCAACACTTACATTAAATTGCACACTCAGTGGATTAACGAAAAAACCAAATAAGGCAATAATGCCCGAACCAAAAATTTGGCAGCACATACAAACCAGGGCAGGGTTCCATTGGAAACCACCAACAGATACGGAGAAATTGTGAGATAGCACTGCCTAGGTGTTCTTTAATATGTTTCTTAAAAATAAACACCACTCGTCAATACGCTGTTGCAATGGGTAGTTTTCGTTATTAACCCAATTAATCACCAAACTCATAGTAAAACCTGCCAGCAGTTCAATCATGAATTGTTTTGACCAGGGCAAATTCGTATTGGTATCCTGGTTGAGGATATATTCAAAAGCACTGTTCATTTTTTCCAATTCATGCTTCATTTCTTCTGCTCGCCCATTTTCAAAGCTGATATTTTGAAGGACAAATCGAAGAAGTGTTTTTTCTAAAGCTGCGTACTCTGACAATACCTCCCCTATGCTTTGTACAAGAAAACACAATCTATCTTCTAAAGTAGTGTAGCGCTCAAAACCCATTGCAGCGATATTTGCTATTTCGGCAAAAATTAGTGAATCACACAAACTTTGGGTTAATTCATCTTTAGAAGAATAGTAATTGTAAAAGGTTTTGCGAGCGACACCAGCCAGTGTGCAAATTTCATCGACCATGATGGTATCGAAGCTTTTGGCAGTTAATAATTCAATGGCTGCATTGTTAATTCTGGTGCGAACTTCCTGCTTTTGAATCTCTCTTTTGCCTATGTCAAGGGCTTTTGTGGTCATGATTAGGAGTAATAAGTAGTTGACTTTTAGAATTCAACGATTATTATACAATAATTAAACTTACACATACGTTACCTTTTCGCAAATGGGTTACTATAAATTTTTCATTTTATTTTGCTGTCTGTGGTGTTACACGTTATTTTCGGCAAATCTTTCCCCTAAAAACCCTTGGTTGGCCGATTCAGTTTATGCTATGGGACATGGCAATTCTGCTCAGCAAGACTCATTGGCTATCGCGGGACCTATCGATAAAACCCGTAAACTAAAATCCAGTGAAATCAATTTTGCCGCTGTTGGTCCAGGGCATTTTGGTTCGCAGATATCCAATGCTTATTCCAATGGTAAACGGACAATCTGGAGTATTGGTCTTGATAGAATTAGCAAGTTGGACCACGATAGCTTTGAAGTTATTGATGAGTATTTTTTTTCAGATGCCAAACGCTGGACAGAAGCTGAGGCAAATCAAAGTATTGATAAATTAAATAATAATAACGATGGATTTTTTGCGCTCTATGAAGGGTACAAACAGTCGAAGAAGTTTAGAAATCTTGCAGGAATTTATACATTGCTGGATAAAGACAATCTATTTTACATGATGGACATGCAAGGTGTTATTCATGTATTTGGCGATAAAAATCCCAACGATATCAATTCAGCTATTGAACTCAAGCGTTCTGTTGCCGTGCGAAGTGATGCAACAGGAAAAAATATAGGTCTGAATATGACTTACGATGGCTGGTTAATTACAGTAACAGAACATGGCTATGTTGTTGCTATTAACCGTGAATTTACCCAGCAACATATTTTACGCTTGCACCACTCCAAAGGCGCAGAAGACAAGGCTACCAAACCTACAGGCTATGGCTGGATTAGAAACAGTTACCCTATTGACCAACAAGGCGGCATTTATATTGTCTCGCAACAACATATGCATAAAGTGATATGGACAGGGTCGAAGCTATCCAGATCTGAATCGGACGGTGCCTGGACAGCGGCTTATAACAATGAATGGGGTCATGGTTCAGGAGCGACACCCAGTTTAATGGGCTTTGGCAATGAAGACCAATTTGTGGTCATTTCAGATGGAGCACATGTTATGAATGTGGTACTGTTCTGGCGCAATGAAATCCCTGAGAATTGGCAAGGTATCGAAGGTGCACTGTCGCGGCGTATAGCAGGACAATTACCAGCTAATATGGGCGATAAGAATTTAATTGAAATACAGTCGGAACAATCGGTAGTGGTTGCTGGTTATGGTGCAATGGTTGTTAACAACAATGGCCGCAATGCACCCTGGTATCTTCCCAAAGGTGCTAACTCATTGTTGGTGTCGTATCTTGGCAGTAACCCCAGGCATCAACCTTATGGTATTCACAAATTTAAATGGAACTCTGAGCGCCAAAAGCTTGAAGAAGCATGGGTGAATAAAACCATTAGTTCACCTAATTCTGTACCCCTGTTCAGCCACGGCAGTAACCAGGTATATTTCGTAGGCGCACGAAACAATCAGTGGACAATAGAGGCAGTTAATTGGCAAACAGGAGAGCCTACTTTTCACTATATTTTGGGCGATCAGCGTTATAACAGTATGTTCGCTGGTACTTTACTTGATCAGGCAGGTAGAATATATTATGGCACTGGTTGGGGTATTGTGCGATTAAACCCCAGTAATTTGTAATAATCGGCCATATAAATGACAGCTTTTTCCATTGATGATTTAGCTGCCCCCAAATTGACCAAAGGGCAGCAACAAGCGCAGGCATTTTTAGGTGCAGTGGAAGTGGACTTGAGTATTGACTCTATTTTACAAGAGGCGATGCAGGTAACAGGTTTATCAGATTTTGGGGTTGAAGATTTTACCGAGCGTTTACAGGTATTAATTGACGAGTGGAACAGTGATGAATTAATATCCAATATTGGCAGGCTTTCGTTGCGTAACAAATTATTGCAGGATGCTAAAAATCGCTTATTATTACATGAGCAGTGGAGCAAGTACCCGGAAATACTGGATATAGAAATCAATAAACCCATAGTTATAGCAGGCTTGCCGCGTTCCGGCACAACCCATTTACTCAATTTATTAGCTTCTGATTCCCGGTTGCGTTCAATGCCGTACTGGTTGTCTTGCGAACCCGTACAGCCCGTAGCGGAGCGCCATCTGCAATTTGATGATTATCAGCAAGACCCGCGCTATCAGCGTTGCGCTGTGGGATGGGAATCCATGAAAGCTATGGTGCCTCCGCTTGCTATTATGCACCCGATGAGTCCTGATCACATTCATGAAGAAATTGAAATAATGAACCCAAACTTTTCGGCTTCTAATTATGAGTGGATGACACCTTCGCCCAGGTGGCGCGATTATTATTTAAGCCACGATCAGAAGCCGCATTACGAATACATGAAAAATGTGCTTAAATTATTTATATGGCAACAACGGCAACAAGGCAGTCGTGCATTGGAGCGTTGGGTACTAAAATGCATACAACATTTAGAGCAACTACCTGCGCTACAACATGTGTTTCCCGATGCTACAGTTATCTATACTCATCGCGACCCTGTAGCAGTGATTCAATCGATTATTACCATGCTTGGTTATAGTCAGCGTATGAATCGTAAACGTCCAGAGCTTAACAATTTATTGGAATACTGGTCAGATAGAATTGAAAATTTATTGCGAAGCTCGTTGAATAACCGCCATTTGTTTTCTAGACAACAATCGGTTGATGTACTATTTCACCAGTTTATGGAAAATAATATGACAATTTTGGAGCAAGTGTATGCTAAAGCAGATTTAGAAATTACCCAAACCACACAACATGAGTTTCAAACCTATATTGAAGCACACAAACGCGGCAAAGACGGTTCAATTATTTATCAACTAGACCGTGATTTCGGAATTTCCCCTGCCCTGCTTCGCAAGCAGTTTGATTTTTATTTTAACCAGTTTGATATTAAGCCAGAACCCTGATTTGGGCCTACTAACGATAAGTGACCAGGCTTTTATTTGTTTGTGTAAGATAAGAATAATCATTAAAACAGGATAGCGAGCACTTGCGTTGATTGTAAAAAATTTCCGTAAGTGAGCAGTTAATTACTGGCTCATAAAACTGGTAGGTTTGCGTTCCTTTTAACCCTAAAACGTAAGCTACAAGAGTAGCAATAGTGCCACCTGATGTAAATATTGCCACGGTCTTGCCTGAACCCTGTTCAGTTTGAACTGCGTTAAAGGCTGCGATGGCATTGGTTGAATAGTCTTGCCAGGTTTGAATGCTCATATCGGGGGAATTGTCAGATACCCAAAAATTGAACACTGCTTCAATTGCTTTTTGGAATTGCTTGCTGTTGTTTAGTCCACCATCAACGAGTTGTTTTATTTGGTCATTTTGTTTCGCTAAAATGGGAAGTAAATAGCGTATTTGTTCGTCGTTATTAATTTCATTAAAGCGCTTATCAATGATTAATTCTACAGTGTCAGGTTGCAGTGCCAACGCAAGTTGAGCTGTTTTTTGCTGGCGTTGCAAACTACCTGCATAAGCAGCATCGAAAATAATGTCGCTATCGGCTAAAAAATTGCCTAGTGCTGTAGCTTGTTCACAGCCTAAGTCTGATAATTTGTCATAGTTAGATTTACCAAAAGAGGCTTGACCATGCCGAAATAGATAAATGGTTGACATTGTAAAATTATTGAGAAATTTGCATAGAGTGATTTATGATGTCAGGCAATAATATTACCTACTTCTATTTGAAATAATAACATGAATTTTAACCTGACCGAAGAACAACAGTTAATTATAGATACCACCCGATCCTTTGTGGAGAAGGAGTTGTACCCTCACGAAGCTGAAATTGAGCGAACAGGGCATCTGGATATGGATGTAATCAGGGAAGTTCAGCAAAAAGCCATCGGAGCAGGGTTGTATGCCGCCAATATTCCAGAAGCGTTTGGCGGCGCAGGTTTAGATACTTTAACCTGGTTAATGTATGAAAAAGAATTGGGGCGTGCTAACTACGCTTTACATTGGACAGGTGTTGCCAGACCTTCCAATATTTTGTGTGCTGGTACTAAAGCACAGCGCGAAAAATATCTGGAACCGTGCATTCGTGGCGAAAAATGGGACTGTATGGCAATGACTGAACCTGGTGCAGGTTCTGATTTGCGCGGAATGAAAGCCACAGCCGTGCGTGATGGTGATGACTTTATACTCAATGGTACCAAACATTTTATTTCTCATGCCGATATTGCTGATTTCACCATTGCTTATATGGCAACGGGTGAAGAAGATACACCAAAAGGCAAGAAAAAATTAATCAGTTGCTTTTTTGTAGACAAAGGCACACCTGGTTATACTGTAAGAGACGGTTACAATAATGTATCACACAGAGGTTACACCAACTCTATTTTGGAATTTGATAACTGTAGAATACCTGCTGAAAATATGCTCGGTGAGTTACACAAAGGCTTTGAAGTGGCAAACGATTGGCTAGGAGCCACGCGTCTACAGGTTGCATCCACTTGTCTTGGGCGTGCAGAGCGAGCGTTTGAACATGCATTGCAATGGTCAGTAGAGCGTGAACAATTTGGTCAAAAAATTGGTAAATTCCAGGGCGTTTCATTTAAACTGGCTGATATGAGTATGGAAATGAAAGCTGCCGAATTACTTACGTGGGAAGCGGGTTGGAAATACGACAACGGCACTTGCACAGATTCGGACATGGCAATGGCAAAACTCAAGGCTACCGAAATGCTGGCTTTTGTCGCCGACGAAGCGATTCAAATACACGGAGGCATGGGTGTGATGGATGAATTACCGTTAGAGCGTATTTGGCGGGATGCCCGAATTGAACGTATTTGGGAAGGCACATCCGAAATTCAGCGTCATATTATTTCAAGAGCGTTATTGCGCCCGTTGGGTGCTTGAGTGATTTTTTGCTTCTAGAGAGCTTTGCATAATGTCACGAGCGATGTCAAGACAAGGCAAATTTGAACCCAAATTATGCATTAGAAATCTATTACACACAATAATGACTTCAAAAACAGGCGCTTGCTCGAAAAATAATACTCACCATAGGGAGGCTATGCCTGCGTTTATTGTTCTTGCGCGAGCACCTGTTTTCATTGCCATTTTTGTGTTCATTACGAAGTCTAATGCATAATCTGGGTTGAACGAAAAAGCAGAGTTTACTGGCAGTAAATGAGCATTTTGAGCGAAAATTTAACGCTGTATTGACGAGCACAGTAATTATGCAAAGCTCTCTTCTAATAACAAAACCCACCTAACCACCATTTAGGTTCGCAGTCGTAAATTAGTCGACCTCTTTCGCCGTGCCATTGGTCGAGCATTCTCAGTGACGCCTTGTTGGGTGGCATACCTTTAGCGGGCTCTGGTTGCAGGGTTTCTATGGGTCTAGGGTAGCTTGCCCAGTCCAGAGGTGCTCGCCATCCTGGTGGAGGCATTAATTCAGAGCGTGTGCCGCTAATGGGGTAGAGTGCGCGCCAATCTCTAACTTTTTTGGCCAGTTTTTCGACAATTTCCGGGTGCTCTTTTGACAAGTCGTTGTACTCATAAGGGTCTTCTGATATTTTGAATAACTGTTGTACCAATTTGGTCTCTAACTGGTCTTGTTCAATTTCTTGAATCAACTTCCATTCATCATTAAATGCAGTGGTGTTGAATTGACCAAAAATTGGCGTTTCGGATGCGAAAAATACGTATTCTTTGCGCGGTGCTTTTTTGCCTTTGTGAATGGATTGCCACAAACTCTTGCCGTCAAAATCAAATGAGTTTTTTGGTTTAACGCCTGTTGCTTCGGCAAGGGTAGGAAAGACATCCATAACGGTCATTATTTGGTTCATCTTTTTGCCGGCAGGAATTTTTCCAGGCCAGCGAATGAGCGAAACAACACGAATACCTCCTTCATAAGTTTCGCCTTTACCTCCGCGCAAGGGGACATTATCAGCGCCGCCGTAACTGTATGCTGCACCACCGTTATCACTAAAAAATAAGACAATGGTATTGTCGGTTAAACCTTCTTCATCCAGGGTATCCAATACTTGACCGATGGCTTGGTCCATGCCATCAACCACAGCGGCATACATAGGTCTGGCACTGCCGAAACCGATCAACTTGGCATTGCGCCGAGTACGCTCAGTTTTCTCACTGCGTGATGACTCTAAATCAGTATTGATATCTTTGTATTTGTCTTGTAAATCTTGTGGAGCATCTAACGGTGTGTGTGGGGCAATAAACGGCATATAGATAAAAAACGGTTTGTCTTTGTCGCGTTCTTTAATATAGCGATGAACTTCTTTTGCTAACAAGAAAGTTTCATAGCCATCTTCGCGTTTGCCTTTGAAATCTATCGATTTACCATTGACTTGAAAATCTTTACCGCCCTGGTTGGAAAAGGGTGGATAAAAACCAACTTCTGTGTGCAGGTGTCCGTAGAAATGCTCAAACCCACGTTCGTTGGGGTGGTAAGTTTGTTGCGCATGACCTAAATGCCATTTGCCAACCATTGCTGTCTGATAACCTGCAGCTTTAAAACTTTGGGGCATAAAATGCTCATCGGGGTGAATGCCATTGGATTGCCATGGCAAGATCACCGCATAAGCGACACCTAAACGGATAGGGTCGCGTCCTGTCATTAATGCCGCTCTTGTTGGTGAACAAATTGGCGAGGTGTAGAAGCGATCAAGTTGCATACCTTCGGCTGCCAGCTTATCTAGTGATGGTGTGTCGATATCACCGTCGTGATAACCGACATCGTTCCAGCCTAAATCATCAGCCAGCATAATAATGATATTGGGTTTTTCGGTTGCAGCTATAGCCGAGAGAGTTAAAAAGGCAGTTAAAATAAAAAATGAAAATCTTTTAAACATAATAATCACTTGTTTGGAGTTATTAATTTGGCATGAAAATCCCGAACAAATATGTGGCACAAGGAAGTGCCACCGACGAGCGATAGCTCGGTTGCGAATCTTTGAAATACAAGAAAATTCGCATATTTTATTGCGAGGTTAATAATGAGCTTAACCCATAGGAATGGGTACGGTAAAACCGTCGGCAACCGCAGTATAATCGTCATTGAAATGCTTCGATAAGCTGTTGTGCAAGGTATCTAAATTCCATTGTTTTTCACCTTCGGGGTTTATATGTGGGGGCAAAATGACAGGGCGTTGCATGACATTAACCATATTGCCCCATACAATAAAGGCTTCACCTGAAATGTGACTGGCTTGAGGAGAGCTTAAGTAGGTGACAAGTGGTGCTACATTGGATGGTTCAAATTGGTGAAAGCCTTCTTCTGGAGCTTGAAATAAACCAGCGGCGGGGCTGTTTAATGTCATATCGGTTGCAGCGCGAGGCATGATGACATTGCAGGTGATACCGTAGCGGATCATCAACTGTGCTGCTGCTAATGTCATGGTAGTAATACCCGATTTTGCCGCAGCATAGTTGGGTTGACCTGGTGATGCATAGATAGCAGCCTCTGATGAAGTGCTAATAAGTCTGCCATATACAGGTTTGCCAGATTTGGCTTTGCTGCGCCAATAAGCGGTAGCGTTGCGCATATTGATAAAATGTCCGCGTAGATGTACACGAATGACCAGGTCAAATTCTTCGTCGGTCATATTAAAGATGGTGGCATCGCGCAGGACACCCGCATTATTAATCATAATATTCATATCACCCCATGCCTCTAGTGTTGTTATCATTAGAGCTTTGGCATCATTGCTGTCGGCGCAATCGCCCAATATTGCCATGGCTTCACCACCCTCATTTTTAATGTCTTCTACTGTTTGGTGGGCGGCATCGCTAGAGTCGGAAGTGTTGATATCATTGATAACCACTCGCACACCCTGCTGTGCTAAATGCATGGCTTCGGCTCGACCTAAACCGCGACCTGCACCAGTGATGATTGCCACTTTGCCTGTTAATTCGCTCATAAATATTCTCTTGGGTAATAGATGCCAGACCTAAGTCTGGCACCGTTTGGGTTTAAATTAAATGCGTTCGATAATAGTGCCGGTGCCAACAGCTGAACCACAGCACATGGATATAAGGGCAGTTGTTTTGTCGCTGCGCTCTAATTCGTGTAAAGCCGTACAAATTAGCCTTGCGCCAGTTGAACCGACGGGATGGCCCAGTGCAATTGCGCCGCCATTGACATTAATTTTATCGAGATTAATATCAAACTCTTGAGACCAGGATAGCACGACTGCGGCAAAAGCTTCATTGACTTCAAATAAGTCAATATCATTTTTGGTCATACCACTGCGCTTAAATAACCTCTGGGTTGCATCGACTGGGCCATTTAACAAATAGTAAGGGTCAGTACCCACGACACAATCGCTAATAATTCTGGCACGCGGTTTTAAACCTCTCGCTTTGGCTTCATCAGTGCTCATCCATAATACTGCGGCTGAACCATCAGATATTTGTGATGAGTTGCCCGCAGTATGTACGCCTTCAGGCATAATGGATTTTAATTCGGCTAAACCATCCAATGTGGTTGGTCGCATTCCCTGGTCGCAATTGACGGTTTTAAATTTTCCTGTCGGTTGGTAATCTTCGCCCATAATTGGCGCTTCAACGCTTATAACTTCTCGGTCAAAGCGCCCTTGTTGCCATGCCTGTTGCGCTCGTTGTTGAGAGTTAAAACCCAAAGTGTCACACATTTCGCGCGATATGTACTTATCGGTAGCGATGCGCTCGGCATGAACAAATTGATTGGGAATGGAATCCCAGGGCCAAGGTTCAGGCTGATAAGTACCTGGACCATTGTAAACATTAGATCCCATGGGCACTCGGCTCATGGTTTCAACACCGCAGGCTATGCCAATATTGATGCTATCCGTTACAATCATTGACGATATGACATGATTGGCAGTTTGCGCTGAACCGCACTGATTGTCCATAGTGGTTGCACCTGCTGTGTATTCTTTACCAAGCGATAACCATGCAGTGCGGGTGATATTGCTTGATTGCTCGCCAGCTTGAGTCACACAACCACCAGCAATATAATCAACATCCGAATGATTAAGTTGGTTGCGTTTGACAATGGCATCTAATGACAGAGCTAGTAATTGCGCGGAGTGAAATCCGAATAAATCGCCAATAATAGGTTTGCCCTTGGCTATTGGTGTTCTTAAGGCATCGACAATAACAGCTTCTTTCATGATATTTACATTAACACTAAAATTAATTCATACAACAGTGATGGTTTATCTTCACTGCCTACCATTGTGACTTGAGTTTCGAATGTTACCAGCGTTTTGTGTTGGGTAACGTCAATGTTACTAACGCGATTACGGCTTTGTATTTGGCTGCCCGAAAGCACGGGGGTTAAAAAACGCAATTTATTCGAACCATAATTATACATTTGAGTAAAGCCGCTAATTTTACCTAATATATCATTGTCGGTAGGCATTTTACTTAGTAGAGATAATACTAAAAAACCATGTGCGATGGTGGTTTTCAATGGGCTTTGAGCTTTGCAGCGTTCTTCATCAACATGAATCCAAAAATTATCACCGCTTAATTGGGCAAAATCGTTAATCAGTGGTTGAGTGACGGTGACAGGTTGGCTCCAATTCGAAAAGTTAGCACTCACTAATGTCTGTAAGGCTTGCTCGTCTTTAAAATCTATTTTTTGCATGGTTTTAATTACATTATATTTTAGGTTTAAGTGATAAACTGATACCGATCACAATAAATATTTAAAGACCATTGCATAGGCAGGGTGCTTAATGCAATAGTCTTATTTAGTGTTATAGCGGATTTTAAAAACCACACGAGTACATCTCTGTAGCTTTGTCGAGGCTATCCTGCCTCTCAAGTTTTTAAAATCCGCTATAACACTAATCATGTGCATTTTTTTAGGCATGGTATGAAAAGTTTGCATAATGATTGAGCCTGACAATGCGGCGTTAAATTTTTGCTCAGATTATAGCTTAATTATTGAAATCAATAATAGTGTGAGACCTTTGCAATAAAATTCTTTTACCTTAAAAACGTACTCAAATGCTCATTTACAACGAGTAAACTCCGCTTTTCCGTGCGTTTTTGCCTTGTTTGAAAACAAAATTTCTTTTATTGCAAAGGTCTCAGTGTGTATATACAAGTGGACCCCATACTTTAAAAAAGTTAGACAGCTTAGACCTGACAGGGCTTTAATTAAAGATAACTGGATTCAAAGTGTTATTGATAATCCATTACATCTTGAAAAACAAGAAGATGGTAGAGTAAGATGTTGGGGACATATCGAAGAAAACAATAATAAAATTCTTAGGGTTGTTTTGCTTGAAGATATGAAAACAGTACACAATGCCTTTTTTGACCGCAGGTTTAAACTATGAAAATAAATCACTTTGAAGATACTGACACGTTATATATTCAATTGAATAATAATGAGATAGTTGATACGTATGATGCATCGTCTGATATGATTGTTGACGTTGATGCCAATGCTGATGTAGTGGCTATGACAATTGAACACGCCAGCCAAAAATCTAATTTGAGGCAATTAGAGGTGCTTGGTATAAATTTAGCTGCGTGATTGAGTATTGCCATGAGTTGGTATACTGGTAATGCAACTTACGATAGCCTGTTAATCGCTGGTTTTATCATGGCTCTATTGGTCTTTCTAAGTAGCCAAATGGGAACTGCACAATACGGCGGGCGATTTGGCGCAAAAGGTGGTGGCTTGAAACTTGGTTCGAAAACAGGCTGGATATTAATGGAAATTCCCGCTTTGATAGCTTTTCCTGTTTTCTTTTTTATGGGCAGCAATGCCACGCAGGCTGTACCTTTATTCTTTTTGGGGCTGTGGGTGTTTCACTACCTGAATCGAGCTATTGTAACGCCAATGTTAATGCGTACAGCTGAGGGGTCTTCCAATTCCTTTGCAATTGGTGTCATTTTTGCAGGGTGGGTGACTTTGGTACTACACAGTTATCTAAACGCGTACTATATCGTTGAATTAGGTAGTCATTATGACGATAGCTGGTTCCAAGACCCACGGTTTATTTTAGGCGTCATCATTTATATAATTGGGTTTAACATTAATGTAAAGTCCGATAGTATTTTGCGTAATTTACGCTCAAAAAAACCTAAATCCGATGAAACGCGCTACAAGATTCCATACGGTGGTTTGTTTAAATGGGTAACTTGCCCGCAATACTTTGGTGAAATTTTATCTTTTGCAGGGTTGGCGGTCATGACATGGAATTTGGGAGCGGTGTTTGTACTGGCTATAACTATTGGCAATTTGGTGCCGCGAGCCATGGTCACTCACCGCTGGTTTTTGAAAAATTTTGATGATTATCCCTCCAATCGAAAAGCAATAATACCCTATATATATTAAAACCCGGATTAACCTAGATTCCGTAGTTGAACCTGTAAAGCCAGGTAGCGGTTTGTAATTCACTTATGAAGTGAATCGAAGAATAAGCGTTTATCAATAACATTCAAACTCTTAGAAGTGAAATTAGCGTTCAACTGCGGAATCTAGGATTATGCATTAGAAACCTACTACATCCAAAAATGATTTCAAAAATACCAGCTTGCTCGAAAAATAATGCTCACCATAGCCCTGCTATGCTTGCGCTTATTTTCCTTGCCTTCGCTACAATTTCCAATGCATAATCTGGGTTAAACCAATGGCTAGTGCCGAATTAAACAAAGCGTTTTCAAAGGCGACTTTAGGTCATTTAACATTACGTAACCGCTTTATTAAGGCAGCTACCTTTGAAGGTAAAACCCCGCAGGGAAAGGTTACAGATGATTTGATCCATTTCCACAAGGCAATAGGAGAAGGTGGTATTGGTATGACAACTTTGGGTTATTGCACGGTAGACCCCGATGGTCGAATTAATGAAAATATGCTTTACATTCACAATGGTGTTAAAGCACCATTGTCGAAATTTGTAAAAACCTTACATGCAACAGGGGCTAAAGTGTCGGGTCAGATGACACACTGTGGCAATTTTTCTAAAAATAAACAACTGCAATATCTCAAAAGACCTTTAGGAGCTTCGCCACAAATTAATAATTTAGGTATAGCCTCAGGGTTGCCCTTTGCCGGAGCTATGAAACAAAAGCATATTGATTATATGATTGAGAGTTATTATCGCTCGGCATTGCTAATGAAAGAAATAGGTTTTGATGCAGTGGAAATTCACTTTGGACACGGTTATGGATTGAGCCAGTTTATTAGCCCAAAAACTAATCGCCGCAGTGATAAATACGGCGGCAGCTTGACGAATCGAATGCGGTTGCCGATGCAAGTATTGGAAGCGGTGCGCAGAGCAGTGGGTGATGGATTTCCCATTTTAGGCAAAATGGGTTTAACTGATGGTATTAAAGATGGTTTACAACAAGACGAAGCGATAGCAGTAGCGTCCATGTTAGATAAAGGAGGCATTGATGCGTTAATCACTAGCGGCGGTACGAGTTCATTTAATGTGATGAAGATGTTTCGCGGGCCAAGTATAGCAACAGGAATGATAGAATATGAAACGAATCCTGTTGTGCGTACAGCACTAAAATTATTTGCGTCTAAAATTTTTAAGCACTATCCTTATCATGAGTTATATTTTTTAGATGGTGCCAAAAGAGTTCGAGATGTACTCAATAATGCCAAAGTTGTCTATATAGGTGGTTGCTCGACATTAGAGAGTATAGAAACAGTTATGAGTAGTGGCTTGGATTTTATTCAAATGGGTAGGCCTCTTATCAAAAATCCAAACTTTGTCAAAGATGCACAACACGCAGTTAACGCAAATACGGATTACAACAGTGGTTGTATTCATTGCAATCGTTGTGTGGGTACTATTGATTCTCCGCAAGGTATTCACTGTCCACTTACTTAATCCTAGATTTTGCAGTTGAACGCTAATTTCACTTCTAAGAGTTTTGCATAATTTGGGATTATGCAAAACTCTCAATATGTGGCACAAGGAAGCGCCACCGATGAGTGATATTTTATTGCCAGGTTAATAATCAATCAGAGAATCAGGTCATAATATAAGTGTGTAATACGGTATTTGCTTGAGTCCTCAAACCACCCTAGCTATAATTCAGAGTCTTTTTTTTAACTATACGAGAATATTATGTCAATAGATGCCACTTATGAAATTACGCTTTCAACGCCAATGGGTCCACAAAAATCCACATTGACGTTAAAGCAGGATGGCGATGTATTAACAGGGTCATCAGAAGGTCAAGGTAACACTGTCGACGTTGAAGATGGTAAAGTTGATGGTAACAACCTAAGCTGGACATGCAATGTAACCAAGCCTATGCCCATCAAACTTGAATTCACAGCTACTGTTGACGGCGACGATATTTCAGGTGAAGCTAAACTGGGTGCTTTCGGGACTGCCAAGTTTTCTGGTAGCAAGGTTTAATACTGCCAAACCAATTTAAGTCATTAATCAGGTGTCAGGTTTTAACCTGACACTAACCCCATCAAACACTTATAGTGCTCGATTTTGAGTGATACTATCCTGTATCACGCGACCATTGCTTAATGCAATGGTCTTACTTAAGGTAGAAGGTCTATTGCGAGCTTTATTGATTATCACAATTTCAGTTTGTAACCTCCGCCAATATCAATATTGGTTCCCGTTACGTAATTGCCAGCTCCAAGTAAGTAGTCAATAGTGGCTAAAATATCGCGAATAGAGCCAGGTCTTTTCAATGGAAAATGCATATCGCTGTCGTCTGGCAAATCAATCGAATTGGATAAATGACCAGGGCTAATCATTACTACACGAGTATTGTTTTGAGCCAATTCTAATGCTAATGTGCGGGTTATGCTTAATAGTGCTGACTTGCTAATTTGGTAAGCGGGTGCGTTGGCGTTGACTAATGGATATTCTACCCCGGCGCAGCCCATATTGATTATTAAAGCATCTGTTAGTATATGTGCTAGTTGTTGAACCAAAATAAGCGGCGCTTGCACATTGGATTGTAATAATTGTTGGAACTGGTGAGGCGTAGTTGCCATTAATGGTTGGATAGGGTAATTGCCAACATTATTAACTAACAATTTAATATGGTCAAATTGCTTGCAAATGCCTTTGGTCATTTGTTCAATATCGTTTAATGACGTCAAATCTGCACTGTATATAAAGGCTTTTCTGCCTATAGCCTCAACCTCGCATTGTAGCAGCTGTGCCTCAGCAAGGCTCTGATGACAGTGGATAATAACATCCCAGCCCCTTTGCGCCAAACCTGTAACTAACGCTCTTCCTGTTCGTTTTGCTGCTCCTGTGATTAGCGCAATGTCGCTCAATTTATCGCTCGCGGTATGAGGTTACGCCAACCCATTGAGCGGTTTTTACGGCTTGTGGTTTTTCAATGGTAATTTGCACGGCATATACTGCGGCATAATCAACTAAAATCATATCCAAAATACGGTGCGCCATGGTTTCCAGCAGTTGAAACTTTTTTTGTTGCACCAAGTCGGTCACTTTTGCAGATACTTGTGCATAATCCACAGTATCTATTACGCTTTCTGAATTTACAGCGGGTGTAAAATCAGTATACATATCAATATCCAGAGATAAAGGTTGTTCGCTGACTCGTTCATTGGGCAATATTCCGACAATACAACTGACTGTCAACCCTCTAATTAGAATTTTATCCTGACTTTTATTAGTAGACTGAAATTTGGACATAAGTCTATTATAGCCAATATGCTATACTTTGCAGTCAGTTTTTATCTTTACTTTTTGTTACTTCTATGAAAAAAGTTGGTTTTGTTGGTTGGCGAGGAATGGTTGGTTCTGTTTTGCTTGAACGTATGTCTGCGGAGGGGGACTTTCAATTGCCGTTTACTGCTTGTTTTTTCACCACATCGCAACAAGGCAGCGCTGCACCCTTGATAACCGACAATCAACATACTATGTTAATGGATGCAAACAATCCCGATGCCTTGGCAGACATGGATATTATCATCTCTTGCCAGGGCGGTGACTATACCAGCTCAATACATCCTCAATTGCGTAGTAAGGGCTGGAATGGTTACTGGATAGATGCTTCATCAAGTTTGCGGATGGCAGATAATAGTATTATTGTGCTGGACCCATTAAATAAAGATCATATTGTTTCAGGTATTGGCAATGGTATTAAAGATTATATTGGGGGTAATTGTACCGTCAGTTTAATGTTGCTTGCCATACATGGTTTGTTAAAGGAAAATTTAGTAGAGTGGGTAAGTGCCATGACCTATCAAGCCATTTCTGGAGCAGGTGCAGGAGCTATGCGAGAAATGATGCAGCAAATGAAATATGTTTGTGATAATGTCGATATTGAACAACCTTCAGTATTGCAATTGGAGCGAGCTGTTAAACAGCAAATTAGCTCTGAACAATTACCAAAAAAGCTTATTGGCTACCCACTGGCAATGAGTTTATTACCGTGGATTGATAGTGAGATGCCTAATGGTCAAAGTCGTGAAGAATGGAAAGGACAGGTTGAGGCCAATAAACTGCTCAACTTACCCCCTGAAACCATAAAAATAGATGGGGTTTGCGTACGTATTTCATCATTGCGCTGTCACTCTCAAGGACTAGTTCTTGGGTTAAAAAAGGACATATCACCACAATATATGGGAAAAGTGTTGTCTGAGGCAAATGATTGGGTTAAAGTTATCCCCAATACTAAAAGTGACACTTTAAATCAATTGACACCGACTGCAGTCACAGGCACTCTAGATATAGCCATCGGCAGAATCAGATCCATGAATATGGCGGGCAATATCTATTCTGCTTACACCGTTGGAGACCAATTATTGTGGGGAGCAGCTGAACCCCTACGCCGAATTTTGACCATTTTGTTTGAACAAAATGTGTAAGAAAATACACAAAAGGAATAATATTGCCGTTAATAAGCCTATTCGCTTGGTGTTTACGAGTCTAACCAATTTTATAATTAATCGAAACTAATGAGAATAAAGGTTTTTATTATAGGAATGACATTCTTATTTAATGCTAATTTGCTGGCATTGGGGCTGGGCGATATACAGGTTTTTAGCAAGTTTGACGAACCATTGCGTGCCCAAATTAATTTTCTTAATAGTTATGAGATTGAACGCGGTAAAATTTTAGTTGCACTGGCAACTGAGTCAGATTACAATCTGGCGCGAGTTGAGCGCCAACCCATTCATTCAGAATTACGTTTTAAACTGGATTACAGCGGTAGAGAACCTGTGGTAAGTGTGACCACTGTATCGCCAGTAAAAACCAGTTTCATTAAATTCCTGGTACAGGCGCGATGGCCACAAGGCAAATTGTTGCGTGAATATGTTGTGCGCTTAAACCCTAACAATGGTGGCGGTGTATCGGATAATATAAAGGCTTACAACCCGCAATCTGTTGCCAACGATAACAGACAACCACCAACTCCTGACAGAAATATACCTGTATCATCAGGCGGTGCCGCATTGCCACCTCCACCTGATGTCAGGTTGCCAGGTCAAAACACTGAATCGCAGAAGCCTTCTGGTCAAAGCTATTCCATACAAAATAAGTATCAAAATCGACGCGAAGAACCGGTAACCGTAGCACCTTCGTCCGTCGAGCCTCAGACATCGGATTATAACTTCCTTGCCAGTAACTCCTGGCAAGTGCGTAAAGGTGAAACGCTTTGGTCAATTGCTACTATTATTTCAAGGCGATTCAATACCAGT
This sequence comes from Pseudomonadales bacterium, assembly GCA_965204215.1. Classification (GTDB taxonomy): domain Bacteria; phylum Pseudomonadota; class Gammaproteobacteria; order Pseudomonadales; family GM7GCV1; genus CBDBDZ01. The sequence continues at coordinate 447,349 of CBDBDZ010000014.1, forward strand.
GTACATAAAACAGCCAAGGCGTTGCATCAATATAATTTCAGTGCTTTTTTGAATGGCAATATTAACAGTTTGAAGACAGATGCTGTATTACAAATACCAACGGTAGCGCAAGTTAATGCTATTCCTCTTAATACGGCGGTATCAAGTTTAAACAGCTCTGTAACTAATCCTGCTGTTATTCCTGTAATTAGTAATGACGCTCAGACAGATGCACCTACAGTTATAGAATCAGCTCAGCCCTTAATTCAAGATACTTTAAATGAATCAATGGATGGTTTCCAACAGCAACTTGAAAAAATTCGTTTGGAAAATGCCGATGTGCAAAATCAAATGCGTGAATTGCGTAATCAAGTTAATGATATTGAAAGTATTTTAGAGATTAACAACAAAGAGCTTAATAAGCTCTCTATAGGTAGAACAGGTCTGCTTAATATAAAAAACTCAGGTCCTGAGCAGTATATTTTAATTGCTACGGTTGCGCTGTTGGTTTTAATTGCAGTTAGTATTTTGTGGTTTTTAATTTACCTGGCATACCAAAGAATTAACAATAGAATAGATAACACTTTGTTAAGTGCAGCGGCTGCACCAATAAAAGAAACGGATAGTCCAGAAAATGAAACAACTGAAAAGGTCTCATGGCGTAAACGCCTGGAAGAAAAACGCCAGGAAGTTAAAGCGGATAAAGTCGTAAAAAATGACAGCAATGGCGTTGATAGTAAGGCTGGAAAATTAGCTGGTAATCCAACACCAATGCTGGATATTCCTGTGGTAACTACCTCAGTTACGCCATTGAATGCAACGCAAGCAAGTCAACCTGAAAATGAATTTGAAGCAGAGAAAAGCGTCCAGAAAAAGGATGAATTTGATGGGTTAATTAGCGATGATAGTGAAGACTCTGTTCAATTGGAACTAGCTCAGGCTTATCTCGATTTAGGTGACACTAAAGGCGCAGAAGAGTTATTAATGGAAGTATTGGAAAATGGCACAGTTAATCAACGAAGGAAAGCTAAACTACTGTTGTCTCAAAGCAGCTGGTCATAAATCCCAATAAAGAATACCAGCCAGAAGAACAATTGCCTTCTGGTGTATCGCGAATTGCTGTAGGTATTGAATACGATGGCAGCCATTATCATGGTTGGCAACGCCAACCGAATCACGATACTATCGCCAATCGAATTGAGGCTGCTTTAAGCAGTGTTGCTAATCATCCAGTATTTACGGTTTGTGCAGGGAGAACAGATTCAGGTGTTCACGCTGTTCAACAAATTGCTCATTTTGATACCCATGCAATCAGACAAGAAAAAAGCTGGATACAAGGAGCAAATAGATTGTTACCAAGAGATATCAGTATTCGTTGGGCAGCAGCAATGCCCGCACAATTTCATGCCAGATTTAGCGCAACAAGCAGAAGTTACGTTTATATTATTGATAATAGCCAATCAAGACCAGCTCTATTAAACAATCGCGTAACATGGGAATATCGAGTGCTTAACGCAGAAGCTATGCACCAGGCAGCACAATGCCTGGTGGGCACCCACGATTTTTCCGCTTTCCGTGCAACAGGTTGCCAAGCCCATTCTCCTGTCAGAAGTGTGGAATATTGCAAGGCGTCGAAATCGAATCAATATATTATTATCCAAATCAAAGCCAATGCTTTTTTATACCGCATGGTAAGAAATATTGTGGGTTCATTATTACCTGTGGGTATGGGCTATCAGAGTATTGAAAATTTTGCGAGAATTTTTGAATCAAAGTTGCGAAGCGAAGCGGTTAATACCGCACCTGCTTATGGCTTATATCTATCTGCTGTGAGTTACCCAGAGGGTTTCAATATTCCAAAGGCAGTTTATCCACTTTTGAATGATTGGTATAGGGAAGTAAGCTTGAAAAACAAGAAGGTGGTAGAGTAAGATACTGGGGCTATTGACCTTGCAATAAAATATCGCTCCTGCGTATTTTATTGGCAACCCTTGGAATACTAGCGAAAATATATCAATATATTTCAATTTTATATGAAACTAAACAGCATCGAAGAAATTATTAAAGACATCCGTTCAGGGAAAATGGCAGTGCTTATGGATGATGAAGACCGCGAAAATGAGGGGGATTTAGTAATGGCGGCCTCTATGGTGCGCCCTGAAGACATTAACTTTATGGTGCATAATGCTCGTGGATTAGTTTGTTTAACGGTTACTCAAGAAAGGGCAGAGCGTTTAAATTTAAAACGTATGGTCGATAGCAATAACAGTGTTTATGGCACTAACTTTACCATATCCATAGAAGCTGCCGAAGGTGTTACTACAGGTATTTCAGCAGAAGATAGGGCTAAAACCATACAAACTGCAGTAGCTCCGCAGGCGCAACCTTCAGACTTGGTGCAACCTGGGCATATTTTCCCTATTATCGCTCAACCAGGTGGTGTATTAGTGCGGGCAGGTCATACCGAAGCTGCTTGTGATTTATCGCGCTTGGCAGGTTTTGAGTCGGCGGCAGTTATTGTAGAGATTATGGATGAAGATGGCGCTATGGCGCGCAGACCACAACTGGAGCAATTCGCTCAAAAGCACCAACTTAAAATAGGCACTATCGAAGATTTAATTCAATACCGCATAGCCAACGAACGCTCGATTGAATGCACCAAAGAGAGGGAAGTCAATACGACTTATGGTAACTTTACCTTGCGAACTTATCTCGATACCGCTCGCGGTAGAATTAACCACGCTTTATTTAAAGGGTCTATCAAAAGCGATGAACCCTGCCTTGTGCGAGTGCATTTGCCGAATCCTGCTCGGGATTATTTTTCCATTATTTCGCCCAAAGAAACTGACTTTAAGCCTTGGACGTTGCAAGACGCCATGCAAAAAGTTATTGAAGACGGTTGTGGCGTTATCTTGTTAATTGGAGGAGAATTATCGCGTTCTCAAATGCTTGAAAATCAATTGGAAATGATGTTTGATGAAATTGAACAGCCAAAAGCTGTCAATTATTCCACTATGGAAATTGGCACCGGGGCTCAAATACTGCGTGATTTAGGTGTCAGGCAAATGCGCATTATGGGCGCGCCATTAAAATATCCTGCACTGACTGGTTTTGATTTGGAAATTGTGGAATATATTAATAATCAATAATAAAATTGAACCTTAACTATAGCATTTAATCCAAAACCATGAAATTAACTTAATTAATGAGCTTAATCATGAAAAAAACATTTACAGCCGTAGCGGCATCTTCAATTTTAGCAACAGCGCTTATGACAGCATCGGTTCCAGTTTTCGCAGCTTCTGAAAAGTGCGCAGATATTGTAAAAACTGGTAAAAATGGTTGTGAGGCCAATGGGCATTCTTGTGCAGGTCAATCAACTTACGACAACCAACTTAATGAATGGGTTAAAGTTCCCGCTGGTACCTGCGCTAATATCGTCAGTATTTGCAAAGGTGAAGTTGCAGCTCCAGAAGGTATTAAAGAGAAAAAGTTAGCGCGAACCTGTAGAAAAGTTGCAGACCAAACAGATGATTCTATCACTGGTGGGCGTGTAGTTAGTTCTTAATTTAATTGTTACACGCGCTTTAAACTTACATAGATGCCAGGCTTTAGCCTGGCATCTTTCGTTTTCATGTGACACCTTCTAGATACAACATAGCCTCAAGTGGCGCCAAGTTGAAGTGTGGCACTTATTTTTGATCAATATAACAGTGAATGTCAGTCAATACCATGGTATCGGAATACGCTCACCTCACTTGCAGGAAGTATCGAAAAATCAACCTCCTGTCGGTTTTTTAGAGGCTCACAGCGAGAATTATTTCGGTGTTTCGCGTGCGCGTGACTGGCTCGTTCAATTATCTCAACACTACCCCATATCACTTCATGGCGTAGGTCTGTCATTAGGCCGTTACGATGCATTAGACATTAATCATCTCAATGAATTGAAATCTTTGGTAGATGATATAAAACCTCAATTTGTCTCCGAACATTTGGCATGGAGCGCATACAGCCATCAACATGTCCCCGATTTATTACCGCTACCATTAACTCAAAAAAGTTTAAGATTGGTTTGCGACCATGTCAAACAAATGCAGGATTATTTAGGACGACAAATCTATATTGAAAACCCGTCGAATTATGCAGTTTTTGCAGCGTCCAATATGGATGAATCGGATTTTTTAAATCAAATAGCACAGCGTACAGACTGCGGATTGTTGATGGATATTAACAACATCTATATCAGCGCTTTTAATGTAGGACGTAATCCAAGGCAATTTATTAGTGAGATTGAACCTGGGTTTGTAAAACAATTTCATTTGGCAGGACATATTGAAACGGAAATAGCGAATACAAAGCTATTAATTGATAGCCACGACCAGCCAGTTAAAGATGAAGTTTGGGAATTATATGCCTATGCCTTGGAACAACATGGTGCACAACCCACTATTGTAGAATGGGATAGTAACATTCCTGAACTATCCGTATTGGTTGATGCCTCAGAAACTGTAAAAACCGTTATAGCATCCAATGCGAATTTTAGTGTTGAACAATCTGGTGTTGCCAATTTACCTTTTGACTGTCATGATTTTGTTGAAGATTCTGGAGAAGAGTCTTTTTCAACAAAATTTCTTAACGATATATTTTCAATGAAATCGTCGCATGATGGTTTTATTAAAACTCATCAAGCGCGAATTAAAGTCTACCAAACCAATTGTTTTAGCGCTATTAAACAATATCTTGAAAGTGTCTATCCATCTACTGTCAATGCATTGGGTGCTGAATTCTCTGCACAGTTTTTACATCACTATATTAGTAGAGAGCAACCAGAACGAGGTAATTTACACTATTTTGGTTCAACGCTTGCGCAATTTTCCCAGCAATATGAATTGTTAGAAAATTATCCTTACATTCCCAACCTTATACAACTTGAATGGGCGATACACAGCGCTTATTACGCAAACAATTGCAGCATTTCCATGCCAGAGACTGTCGATGAACAACAACAGCTGCTCGACAAGCCAATTCAATTGAATGAAAGTGTTGCGCTATTTGAATTTAATTATCCCATTAAACAAATATGGAAACAGTCGCTGCCTTCTTATCAAGAGACCGTCAATATTGAAATTACTGAAAATTATATTGAATGGATTGTAGTGTTTAAGGTTGAATCAGTTGAAATAAAAGTATTAAATGAGTCAGAATACAAACTATTAGTAATGCTTAAAAACAGTGCTACCTTACAACAAAGTATTGCCGAGTTGTCGCAGCAATACGGCGCAGAAACGGCAACTGGAGCATTGATAACTGTTTTGCAAAGCCCTTTACTTACATACATTTAAAACTAACCGAAAGAACATATTATGATTATTAACTTATACAATACATTGAGCGATTTATGCCGAGGACTTATTACACCTGTGGTAAACCTTGTAGCGCGCATATACATTGGTATGGAATTTTTTCGCTCTGGGCTTCTCAAATTAGATGATTGGTTATACGGCGACTTTGAAGAAACCATCGAAATGTTTTCAGAAGATTGGGTAGTACCATTTTTACCTACAGAACTTTCCGCTTATTTAGCAACATTAGGCGAATTGGTATTACCTATTATGTTAATAGTTGGTATTTTTACTCGTGTCGGTGCAATTGGCTTATTCCTTATGGCTTTGACCATTGAAGTATTTGTCTACCCAGGAACACAGCAGCATTACTACTGGATGCTGATTTTGGGTTACCTTGCAGCTCAAGGTGGTCAACTGCTTTCCGCTGATAATTTCTTACTAAAAATTAAAGATTAATAGAGAGCTTTGCATAATGTCACGAGCGATGTCAAGGCAAGGCAAATTTGAACGAAAATTTAACGCTGTATTGACGAGCACAGTAATTATGCAAAACTCTCTAATAGCGGTAGGCTAATGTGTTAGATGCTTTCATTCTTCAGGCTGACAGTGCACTGCGAACCTTGTTTGTTAATGCTCCAAAACCTGCTAGAGAATCGCCAGCGCAGTCGCTGAATGAACCGGAATTAACGCCGCAAGAGCGTGAGCTTTCTGCCAGTTTGATGCGTATCAATCACACTGGGGAAGTTTGCGCTCAGGCACTTTACCGAGGGCAAGCGCACAGTGCTAATCAAAAAAAAGTTGCTGAGACCATGCAGCAAGCGGCAGACGAAGAAGCTGACCATTTGGCGTGGTGTGAACAACGCATTAACGAACTGGGTAGCCACACCAGCTATTTAAATCCCATATTTTATAGTTTGTCTTATGCTTTGGGTTATACCACGGGTAAAATCAGTGATGAAATTAGTTTGGGCTTTATTGGCGCAACCGAAGATCAGGTTTGTTTACACTTGGAAAATCATTCCGAGCGTTTACCTAAAGCTGATGCCAAGAGCCAAGCCATTGTCAAACAAATGATTATTGATGAAAAAAGGCATGGCGAACACGCTATGCAAGCAGGTGGCAAGGTCTTTCCCAAACCTGTTAAACAAGTCATGTCATTATTTTCTAAAGTCATGACTGAAACCACTTCCAAAATATAACACACAGCAACCATTACATAACTGGAAAATTACGATGAAGATGTTTGGGGTAGTTATTTCTATCATTATTGCCATTAGTATTATTGGCTATTTTTTTATTCTGCCGCTGTTTATTGACAAACTGGTTGAGCAAGTGACGACTTATGATCGAATTACCCATCAACAGGTGTTTGATTCAGAAGAAATGCGCACAACCTATTACGATATTCACGACAATAAAAACCCTGGTGATTATGGGTATAACAATTGGCGTGAAGTTAACTACAATTCCCTATACGATGCTCATATCAAACTCAGTGCATGGTGGGTGCAATCTGCTAGCGAAGATAACGGCGGCATTAAGGCGCCAGTGATTATGTTAAGCCATGGGCGCACTGCCAATCGCCTTAAACCTATGAAGCTTTTGGCAATGTTTAAACAGCTGGGTTTAGATACCCACTACAATTTTTTTATCCCCGACCATCGAAATTCAGGTAAATCCTCAAAGGCAGTTACCGCAATGGGTAATAAATTTGCTGAGGATATTGCCGCTGCTACTTTCTATTGTCAAGATAATTTTGCATCCAATCAGTTTACCTATTATTCTTTTTCAATGGGCGCAATGGCAACAGCCGTTTTTTTGCATAGGAATGATTTACAGCGAGAGTGGAAATCACGAGGTATTGTTGTTGAAAAAATAGTGTTAGATAGTCCTTTAAGTAATATTGATGCGACATTGAGAGGTGTTGACTTACCCTTGCCTGCCTTTATTTTAGATGCAGGGTTAAATAAATTTGCCAAACAAATTACTACTAGCGATGGCACGCCATACTACCACGAAATGCACTTAGGCAATTTATTGCAAAATGTTGATGTTCCTGTGCTTATTTTAAACAATAAAGGCGACCAAACTACTAGACAGTCGGTTTTAGAGCCAGAGCTGCAGTTGCTAGAAGATAAGCCCAATATCCAAACCGAGTTTTTTGAGCCAGGTGACGATGAACCCTTGAGTCAACGCCACGTTCAAATGTACACCAACCACAAGCAACAATATATCAAAGTTATTGAAAAGTTTTTCCAATAGAGAATTTGGCACAATTACTGCATTTGAAGCTACTGCGTTAAAAATATGCTCAAAATGCTCATTTACTAACAGTAAGCGCCACTTTTTTGCATATTTTTGCCTTGTATTTTCATTGCTCGTGACATTGTGCCAAGCTCTCTAATAAAATGTCTATAGCAGCCAATGCAATTCGAATAGGTGTCGATATTGGAGGAACTTTTACCGACGTTGTACTGGAAGTCAACAATAAACAGTATTCTACCAAAATACTTACCCTTTACGATGCCCCAGAAAAAGCCATTGTTGATGGCATTAATCAGGTTTGTGATAAAGCGGGTATCATGCCTGCACAAGTTCAGCAAATTATTCATGGAACGACATTGGCAACCAATGCGCTAATAGAGCGTAAAGGTGCCAAAACAGCGTTTATAACCACGCAAGGATTTCGAGATGTTATTGAAATGAGGACAGAGTCGCGCTTTGAACAATACGATTTAAATTTAGACTTGCCTGACCCCTTACTTGCTCGCAATCGACGTTATACAGTGCTAGAGCGTATTAATGCACGAGGCGAAACGCTGATTCCTCTAAAGCGTAGCGATGCAGAAGCTGTGGTAGCACAAATCAAAAACGCAGGTTATGAAAGTATTGCCGTAGGCTTATTGCACTCTTACGCCAACAGCGCCCACGAAGACATGATAAAGACCGTCATTGAGGAAAAAATGCCAGGGGCGATGGTGTCACTTTCGTCACAAGTCTCACCGCAAATGCGCGAGTATGAGCGCTTTAACACAGTGGTTGTCAATGCATACATCAAGCCATTGATGAAGCGTTATTTAGATAGACTCAAGCAAAGTCTGCAACATAATAATATTGGTTGCCCTGTATTTTTGATGCATTCCGGCGGAGGGATTATCTCTATTGAAAGCGCCGCAGAATTTCCTGTAAGGCTTGTGGAATCAGGTCCTGCTGGTGGTGCAGTGTTTGCGGCAAATATTGCAGCAAAGTATGGTCTGGATAAAGTGCTGTCGTTTGATATGGGAGGCACCACAGCAAAAATTTGTTTAATTAACAATCAAGCCCCCAAAACCAGCCGTGTATTTGAAGTGGCTAGAACTTACCGCTTTAAAAAAGGCTCAGGAATGCCCATTTCCATTCCGGTTATTGATATGGTAGAAATTGGTGCCGGCGGTGGTTCGATTGCCCATGTCGATGTGCTCAGACAAATTCGCGTAGGTCCGGAGTCAGCAGGTTCAGAACCTGGCCCTGCCTGCTATGGTCGTGGCGGGGATAAACCCACAGTAACCGATGCCGATTTAATATTAGGCAAATTGGACCCAGACAATTTTGCGGGGGGCTCTATTGTGTTAAATAGCGGTAAATCCAAAAATGCATTAGATAGTGAATTAGGAAACAAATTAGATATTGATACTCAAACTGCTGCCTATGGTTTGCTGGAAGTGGTCGATGAAAATATGGCAAATGCTGCACGTGTTCACGCTATAGAAAATGGTGAAGACCTAAGTAACTATACGATGATAGCCTTTGGCGGTGCGGCGCCGTTGCATGCTGGGCGCTTGTGTGAAAAATTGGGTGTCAATCGTTTGCTAGTGCCAGTTGGAGCAGGGGTAGGTTCAGCTGTGGGCTTTTTGCGTGCTCCTTTTAGCTTTGAAGCTAATCGCAGTGTTTTCATGAAGTTATCAGAATTTGATTCTGAAAAAATTAAAACTATTTTTGTTGAGTTGAATACAGAAACCAGGCAATTCGTACGTACTTGTGATGCCAAGGCAAGCATAGTGTCCGAATACAAAGTTTACATGCGCTATAGTGGCCAAGGTTGGGAAATTCCCATAGACCTAAGTGCGCAGCAAGCAGAAAACCCTGAGCTAAATACCTACACTCAGCTATTTGAAAAAGAATATACTACATTATTTGGTCGCCACGTCAAGGGTATGGATATTGAAATGATGCTGTGGTCAGTCAATGCGAGCACACCAAAACCCGATGCACAATTAATTAAATTAACGCAAAATATGGGCAGTGCGGAAATTTCTGGTCAGCGGCAATTATTTGATACAGCACAAGGCGAAAAGGTTGATGCCTCAATCGTTCAACGCCAAGTCATGCAAGTGGGTCAAACGGTTCAAGGACCTGCGATTATTACTGAAGATGAAACCACCATTGTCGTGCCTTCAAATCGCAGCGCGATTAAACAAACAGATGGTTGTATTGACATAACAGTACCTTCTTTAGAAGTCAGGTCTAATTTCAATCATTCGGTGCCAGATGTAAGTTTGGCACCTAACAAAGGTAATAAAGGAAATAATGTCACCTACCAGGTCATGTGGAATCGAATAATTTCAGTGGTTGAAGAGCAGGCACAAGCACTCATTCGCACAGCTTTTTCCACATCAGTGCGTGAAGCAGGTGATTTATCTGCAGGGGTATATGATGTAACAGGGCGAATGTTGGCGCAGGCAGTGACAGGTACACCTGGTCACGTCAATGCAATGGCAGCAGCAGTTGGTCATTTTATTCGTCGAATTGGACGCAATAATATTTTTGAGGGAGATGTCTATATTACTAACGACCCTTGGGAAGGTACAGGGCATTTACATGATATTACAGTGGTGACTCCTTGTTTTTATCAATCTCAATTAATCGGTTTTTTTGCTTGTACGGCTCATGTTGTGGATATTGGAGGGCGAGGCTTTGGTGCGGATGCAGCCTCGGTTTATGAAGAGGGCATTCATATCCCCATAATGAAGTTATTTGAACGTGGTCAAGTGGACAAGCCTTTTATTCATTTATTGCGTACTAACGTACGCGAACCAGACCAATTAATTGGCGATTTGTACGCCCTTGCCACCTGTAATGAAATAGGACAGCAGCGGTTAATTGCAATGTTACAGGAATTTAAGTTAAGCAATTTAGAGCAAATAGCAAAGTTTATTTTAAGTCATTCAAAATTAGCAACCTTAGAAAAAATTCAACAACTCTTCGATGCCAAAAGCTGTACTACAGCCAGCGGCGAAATGACAATTGATGGTTATGATTTCCCAATCGTATTAAAAGCCAGTCTTGAAATTCAACCCAATCAGATATTGTGTGATTTTACAGGGACTTCGGGAATTGACCCCAAAGGCATTAATGTGCCATTGGTGTACACTCAGGCCTATGCCTGTTATGCGCTCAAATGCGCCATTGCACCAGAAGTACCTAACAATGCTGCATCGCTTGCACCATTTGTCATTACTGCACCAGAAAATAGTATTGTCAATGCACTACACCCAGCGCCAGTTGCCTTGCGACACGTCATCGGACATATGATTCCCGATACTGTATATAATGCACTAGATGCGATATTGCCAAATACAGTACCAGCAGAAGGTGCAGGAACGCTCTGTAACTTTCAACTTTCTATCCGTCCCAGAACTGATAGACAAGCCCCAGAAAATGCCCAACGCAGTGAAATTCTGACTTTTAATTCAGGGGGTAGTGGTGCAAGGCCCTCTAAAGATGGCATGAATACCACAGCTTTCCCGTCGGGAGTGATGACCATGCCGGTTGAGGCCACTGAACATGCAGGGCCTGTCATCATTTGGCGTAAAGAACTAAAGCCCGACAGTGCAGGAGCAGGAAGCTATCGTGGTGGATTGGGTCAGTATATGGAGGTTGGTGTAATGGAAGGTTATGAATTTGACTTTCAAGCCATGTTTGACAGAGTTCATTTTCCCGCTAAAGGGCGCAACAACGGTGGTAATGGTGCCCCCACACGTATTACCAACAGCAATGGTTCGGCAATGCGCGGCAAAGGCAAACAATTTGTAGCCAGTGGTGAGCGCGTATTAATGGAATTTCCCGGTGGGGCAGGCTATGGCGACCCAACTAAGCGAGATAAGGCCTTAATAATGCGCGATATAGCTATGGGTTATATAAGCGTTGAACATGCTAAAAAATATTACGCAATCACATCGGCAGAAACAGGTAATATGTCTTCTGCTACAATTTTCAATGCGTCATCTGGACCAAAACAGTCGTAAGTTGGAGCGCTCTTTAAATGAATGTCAATACTAAAAAACTTTCTAATAGGAATTCAGCACCAAAACACTCATCCTATGATATTGTCATCATCGGGGGCGCTATTATGGGTTCATCAACCGCATGGTTTTTATCTAATAATACAGACTTTAATGGCAAGGTGTTGGTTGTTGAGCGTGATGCCAGTTACGAATTTGCTTCAACAACACATACCAATTCCTGTATGCGCCAGCAATTTAGCGCCCAACTGAATGTCAAAATTTCACAATTTGCCGCGGATTTTGTCAAAAACATTCGCAGTTACATGGGTAATGATGAACGTATACCAGAATTATCCATTCGCTCATTCGGCTATATGTATCTGGCCAACAATAAAACTTTTGCCGAAGTATTGCGTGAAAACCGAAAAGTTCAATTTGAAGCTGGCGCGGCAACGCAACTAATGAACGCAGAGGAAATTCAAAGCAACTATCCTTTCTACAATGTTGATGATATTGTGCTAGGCTCCATCAATTTGGTAGACGAAGGATATTGGGATGGCGCCGCAGTATTTGATTGGTGGAGGCGCCAGGCGCGAGAACGCGGCGTTGAATATATAGAAAATGAGGTTGTGGCTATTAACAAAAACTCATATGGTAACAAGATTGAAAGTGTTACATTAAAATCGGGCGAGGTTATTCATTGTGGCAAGGTGCTAAATGCTTCAGGACCGCGTGCTGCACGCACTGCCCAAATGGCAGGTATTGAATTACCTGTTGAACCACGCAAACGCTTTTCATGGATATTTCAAGCCGAACAACCACTTGATTGCGACTTGCCTCTAACCATAGACCCTTCTGGTGTTCATGTGCGCGAAAATGGTGGTGGTACTTACCAATGTGGAGCTCATAGCGATATTGATCCGGCGGTAGATTATGATGACTTTGCAATGAACCAAACTCTGTGGAATGAACATGTATGGCCCATTCTAGCCAATCGCATTCCGCAATTTGAAGCCATTAAAGTGCAGAGTGAATGGGCAGGGCACTATGCTATGAATACATTCGACCACAACGCTATTATGGGCTCTCACCCCGATATTGAAAACTTTGTATTTCTCAATGGCTTTTCAGGTCATGGATTACAGCAATCACCAGCCATGGGTAGGGGTACTGCAGAGTGGTTAATTTACGGAGAATACCGCAGTCTGGATATGTCGCCGTTTAATTTCGAGCGAATACTAAAAAATGACCCTATTATTGAAAAAGCGGTAATTTAAACCCGGATTATGCATTAGAAACCTGAAATAAGATTAGATTAGAGTAAACTGGCTCCCAGTTATTAATTCGGTATGAAAATACCGAACTAATATGTGGCACAAGGAAGTGCCATCGACGAGCGATAGCTCAATCGCGAACCTTTGAAATACAAGAAAATTCACATATTTTCACTAGTATTTCAACGGTGATCAATAAAATACGCAGGAGCGATATTTTATTGCCAGATTAATAATAATGATTAATTTTGAGGTAATTCACTTTGACTTCATCCAGCAATCAACCCGCTCAGTGGTCGTCGACCGTTTCTTTTGTATTGGCAGCCATTGGTTGTTCAGTAGGGCTTGGGAATTTATGGCGGTTTTCTGCCGAGGCAGGTAGCAATGGTGGTGGTGCTTTTATATTGGTTTATGTGCTTTGTGTGCTGTTAATAGGCATACCTTGTTTAATGGCTGAGTTTTTAGTTGGGCGCTCAGGTAGAGCTACAGGTTGTATTGGTAGCATGGAAGATATAGCGCTGCGCAGTGGGTGCTCTGGAACATGGAGTGTTGCGGTTTGGATAGGGGCAATTGCTTCTTTATTAATCATGAGCTTTTATGCTGTGGTAGCAGCTTGGGTAATGGATTATATTCCACGCTTTTTAAGCGGAGGGTTTGAAGGTCAAACCCCGCAACAAATTGCCAGTCAGTTTGATGCGTTAGTTGATGACCCTATACAACTATTACCTTCATTTCTTATTTTTTTCGGCTTGACGATTTGGCTGGTTGCGCGCGGGGTTAATCGCGGTATTGAACTGGCGTCAAAAACGCTTATGCCAATTTTCTTTTTCTTGCTTATAGCGCTTAGTTTATTTAGTTTAATTAGCGGTTGGAATTCAGGAGGTACTTTGCAAGCACTAGCTTTTATGTTTTCTCCTGATTTTTCGCGTATTGACGGTGGAGTGATGGTTTCGGCACTAGGTCAGGCGTTTTTTTCCATCGGTATTGGCTTTGCAATGATGATAACCTACGGCAGTTATTTGCCGAAAAACATTAGCCTGCCACGCTCTGCTATTATCATTGGGTTGAGTGATACCGGCGTAGCGTTAATTGCAGGACTGGCTATTTTTCCTATTGTCTTCAGCTTTAATTTAGACTTTCAAGCAGGTGCAGGACTGTTTTTTAAAACACTGCCCAACGCCATGATAGATATGCCAATGGGCAACATAGTGGGTGCTGCTTTCTTTGCTATGGGTTTGTTTGCGGCGCTTACCACTGCTATTGCATTAATTGAACCTGCAGTTGGACATTTGGCGGAACGCAGCCGTTTCAGCAAGGCGCAAAGTTCAGTTATTGTTGGAGTAGGTACTATGTTAGTGGGCTTGGGTAGCTTATATTCACTCAAATTTATGGATTTTTTAGACGGAGGATTAACCGCTACCTTTATGTTGCCGGCATCAGCGCTGTTAGTTGTTGTTTTTGTAGGCTGGCGGTTAGACAAAGTTATTATTAACAAAGAGCTGCAAGATTCAGATCAGACCATCGGCAGGTTTATTTTATGGCTGATTCGCTATGTAGCACCTATAATGATAACTATTATTTTAATTGAAGGTATTCGCTCACAATATTTTAGTTAATCTGGGTTAATGAGATGAAATTAAAAAAATTAGTATTAACAGGTGCCGCAGGTCGGTTAGGTTCTTATTTACGCGAACCCTTAACCCAATTAGCTGACTGTCTAATCAGTACTGATATTATTGATGGTATTGGCAATTTATATGCAGGGGAAACTTATATTAAAGCTGATCTTGCCAGTTTGGATGATATGCTGTCTGTAACTCAACAAGCGGATATGATTGTTCATTTTGGGGCCTATGCTGATGAAGCTCCATTTGAAAAACTTTTGGGACCTAATTTTATAGGTTCATACAACGTATGGGAAGCAGCTTATCGCAATGGCTTAAGGCGTGTAGTGTATGCCAGTTCGGTCCATGCTATTGGAATGCATTCGCGCACTAAAGGCATTGGGCTTGATGCACCGCATAAGCCTGATACTTTTTATGGTTTGGCTAAGTGCTTCTCTGAAGACTTAGCCAGTATGTATTGGGATAAACGCGGTATTGAGTCAGTCTGTATGCGAATTTTTTCTTGTGCTCAAGTCAATAATGCCAGAGCTTTGGGCACCTGGTTATCTTACGATGATTTAATTCATTTAGTGGAGCAGTCTATCAATACTCCTGTCACTGAATTTACTGTGGTATGGGGAATATCTAATAATGATCGCAGTCCAGTAGATAATAGCAAAGCGAATTATTTAGGTTACAAGCCCAAAGATAACGCTGAACAATTTGCCAAAGTGATACTGGCAAAAACCCCTGTACTGGATATTAACGACATCGAACATCGCTTTTTGGGAGGTCCTTTTGCCGCAGTAGAATTGGGAAACAGTGGCGTGGCAGGTATGAATATAGTGAATGATACTAAAAAGTGCTAATTCCATTGAGCTAGCCAGGTTCCCAGCTTTCGTATTTCATAGCCATCCGGGTAACTGTATTCGCGTTCAATATTTTTAACTAGTTGTATTTGTTGCACATTATCAGTTAACTCCTTTTTGAATTTTCCCATAGTTTTACTTCGTATGGTGTCAGTTGTCTTAACTTCAATCATGCAATAGGGTTGCTCATCTTTAGTAATCAAAAAATCAACTTCTTCACCTGTACTTTTGCGTAAGTAATGTAAGTTCCATATTTCACCCAGACAGTCTTCACGAAAATGGCATTCTTTGAATAAAGAGTTTGCCACAAGGTTTTCCAGCCTGGGACCTTGCTCTATGACTCGGGCATTGTCATAAAAATAATATTTGGGCTGTTTTAAAACACTTCTGGATATTTTCTTGTGATAAGGTTGTACTTTAAAAAGGACATACATATTCTCTAAAATAGTTAACCAATGCTTGATGGTTTTATCGCTACGTTGCAATTGTTTTGCAAGGTTTGAATAGGATACAGGGTTGCCAATTTTGCTTCGCATTAACTCTATCAAATTCTCGATAGCCTGAATATCGCGAATATCTTCTAAGCTAACCAAATCTTGTTTTAAAATAATATCAAGGTGAGTTTTTCTCCATCGATTGTAAAAACTCTTTTTATTTTCAAGGTACGGCTCAGGGAAACCGCTAAATTTCAGCAATCGTTCAATGCTGTTATCAATATTGATGTTATTATTCAATTGGTATAATTCTCTAATATCCAGTGGGTGTAGCCTGTATTGAAAATAACGCCCCGCCAGTGAATCTCCCGGTTTTTTGTAAGTGTCTAAACGCGCTGAACCTGTCACAACCATGCCTGGGGGTATGGTAGTTGTGTCGTATATTCCTTTTAACCACTGTTTCCACTGCTTTTTTTTATGTAACTCAACGAAGATGACAATTTTTTTCTTTCTGTCCCAGGCTTGACTTTCAATAACATCTTTATCTGTTTCATTATCATAGTTTAAGTAATAATGATTCTTTGATATCATTTTAGATAAAGTTGTTTTACCGCTTTGTCTGGGCCCTGTTAGCAAGATAATTTTTTTATTTAAAAATTCACTCAGGAAATTAGAATAAACTCTACGCATAGAGGGTTAACAAGTAGTTAGTAATAAATGCTGTTTTACATATTTACTCCGAAAAAAGCATAAAAATTATAAGTTTAATGTGCGTTCCGAAAAAATCAAATCCAGTCAATTTTTAACTCCGAAAAAATCATTTCGCAAAATTGTAGGTGCATTCATTCAGACATTAGCGCAAAACAAATGAATCTAGGATAATAACACCATGCAAAAAATCACGCCGACCCAAACAACCAATACCTGGATAATTGGCGATATTCAAGGTTGTTATAACGGCATGATGAGAGTGTTAGAGCAAGTGGGCTTTGAACCTGAAAGAGACTGCCTGTGGAGCGTAGGAGACCTGGTCAATAGAGGAGAGCAATCACTTGAGGTATTGCGCTTTTGTCACAGTTTGGGGAAACGCTTTGTATGTACTTTGGGCAATCACGATTTGCATTTATTGGCAGTAGCCAGAGGTTGTAGCTATGCTCGTAAAAGCGATACTTTTGGCGATATTTTGCAAGCGCCAGATAAAGAAATGCTACTGGATTGGTTGCAGCAACAACCGTTAGCCTATTATGACAAA
Source organism: Pseudomonadales bacterium (assembly GCA_965204215.1). GTDB lineage: Bacteria > Pseudomonadota > Gammaproteobacteria > Pseudomonadales > GM7GCV1 > CBDBDZ01. The sequence continues at coordinate 464,369 of CBDBDZ010000014.1, forward strand.
GGCCGTAATCTGCTATTGAGCCATGCAGGCATTGCTCCTATGTGGAATTTGCAGCAAGTGCTATCATTCAATCAGGAAATACAGGAAATACTGCAGGATAATGAGCAGTCTAAACATTATTTTTCAACCATGTATGGAAATGATCCAAACTGTTGGAGTGATGATTTAATCTGTGAAGTGCGCTGGCGAACCATGACGAATTATTTTACTCGAATGCGTTTTATCAATTCAAAAAATGAATTAAATATGGACTTAAAGGAAAGGCCTCAATCAGCGACTACTTCCAACTGGTCTCCATGGTTTCATTGGCCGCATCATATATTAGATAACTGTAATATTACCTTAGTAATAGGACACTGGGCAGCACTTAATGGCATCAGCAACCATCCAAAAGTTCAAGCACTGGATACTGGTTATGTTTGGGGTGGTTCTATGACTTTACTAAATGCCGATACTTTAGAACGAGTGAGCTATCAGCATGTCTAAAATTAAGCAGGCCTTTGTTTGTCGACAATGTGGTGCAGACTATAGTAAATGGCTGGGTCAGTGTACACAATGCAAAGAGTGGAATTCCATTGTTGAGGTGCGAGGCGTTTTTACCCAACCAAAAGCCAGACAACGCAGTGGCTATGCAGGGCTACAGCCTAATCAAGTACAGTTATTATCAGACATTAAGTTGGAAGACTACCCACGCATTGCTAGCGGTTTTAAAGAAATGGATCGAGTGCTGGGCGGCGGTTTTGTAGCAGGTTCCAGTATATTGATAAGTGGGCACCCTGGTGCGGGGAAAAGTACATTGTTATTGCAACTGCTTTGCGCTTTATCCAGTCAATGCAAGTCGCTTTATGTCAGTGGTGAAGAATCACCTCAACAAATTGCCATGCGCGCCAATCGTTTGGGGTTAGATGGTGAAAAATTGAATGTGCTGGCGGAAGTTTCGGTCGAAACCATTTTACAGCAGGCACAACAATCGCAACCCCATATTTTGGTGATTGACTCCATTCAAGTTATGCATCTTGATGAAATCAGCTCGGCACCAGGCAGTGTTTCTCAAGTGAGAGAATCTGCTGCTATGTTGTTGCGCTATACCAAACAAACCCAAACCGTACTCATACTGGTGGGGCATGTTACCAAGGAAGGTAATTTGGCTGGACCTAAAGTACTGGAGCACATGATAGATTGCTTTATGATGTTAGAAGGCGATAGCGATTCACGCTTTCGTACTCTTCGCAGTCAAAAAAACCGATTTGGAGCAGTTAATGAGTTAGGTATTTTTGCTATGACGGGTACTGGTCTAAAAGAAGTCAGCAACCCATCGGCAATATTCTTGTCGCGCTCTATCGCTCATGCTGCAGGCAGCTTGGTGATGGTCATTTGGGAAGGAACCAGACCATTAATGGTGGAATTGCAAGCTTTGGTAGATAACAGCCCTTTTACCAACCCCAGACGGGTAACAGTAGGTATAGATAGTAACCGTTTGGCAATGCTTTTGGCAGTGTTGCATCGGCACGGCGATATTGTTATCAGCAATCAGGATGTTTTTATCAATGTGGTAGGAGGCGTCAAAGTGACAGAAACCAGTGCTGATTTGCCAATTTTGCTTAGTGTGGTTTCCAGTATGCGTAACAAACCCGTTAATAAACAATGTTTAAGTTTTGGGGAAGTGGGGTTGTCGGGTGAAATTCGTCCAGTTGCCAATGGTCAAGAGCGATTGCGTGAAGCTACCAAACACGGTTTTAGTAAAGCTATTGTGCCAAAAGATAATTGTCCGAAAAAGCCCCTTGCTGGCATGGAAGTATTTGGGGTAACCAATTTAGTACAAGCTTTGCAGGCGCTAGAACAGCTGTAAAATACTCGATGAATCGTTGGTACTCAAACTCGACTTATTTAGAGGCTATTGCCAGGCGCTATCCCTATTTGGTTGATGAAAACCTTGATAGTTTTGAGTGTTGTTTAGAGCAATTAGCAAAAATCAAGCGACAGGTTTCCGAAATTTCAATGGATGATATTGCCAGTACAAATATAAAACTTCGAGACAAAAAAGCCGAACATGATTGGTATTGGTCGTTTGCCAGATTGCATTATTTTAATACTAACGATTATAGCAATAGCCAACAGTTGGGGTGCGCGCGAACTGATTTTGCCGATGCCAGTATTCAAAAGGCTTTGGAAGTGGCATGGCAGGAAAGCCGTAATAAAAAAATTTTAGCCAATAACGCACCTGAAAAGCCAACAGGATTATTTGTTTTTGGTATGGGGAAATTAGGTGGGCAAGACTTAAATTTCTCTAGTGATGTTGATTTAATTGCTTTTTACAACAAAGAAATTTTCCCCAAATCACCAGCTCAGGGTGCGAATTATAGCGCTAACTCCATTTTGAAATTGACCACAAAATTACTTACTGAAGTGATTGATGGTCAATTTGTCTGGCGTGTCGATTGGCGTCTGCGACCAGATGCATCGGTAAATGCTATTGTTATGGAATACAGTGCAGGAATGGAGTTTTATCGTTTTCGATCCTTGCCGTGGCATCATCTTGCATTAGTCAAAGCCAGAACTGTAGCTGGTGATATCAAGCAGGGAAACGCTATGCTAGAGGAACTGGAACATTATATTTGGCGTGAACATTTAGATTATTTTATTGTTGATAATGTTTTTGCTATTAAGAAACATATTGATAAAGAACACCCACAGCTTAAAAGCGACAACAGGAATAATAGCTTTAATTTAAAGTTGGGTTCTGGCGGTATTCGAGAAATAGAATTTGTAGCTAATGTGTTGCAACTGTTGTGGGGCGGTAAAAAAACGCAGTTGCGTTGCTACCAGACTTATAGCACTTATAAATTCATTAAACAGCTCGGCTACTTACCTGATGCCAGTGCAGATGCCATGCTTGAAGCTTACCACTTTTTACGTTGGGTAGAAGACGGTATTCAACTATTAGGCAATCAACAGCGTCATAGCATACCTAGACAAGAAGGAATTTTGCAAAAACTTATTGCGTTATTGAATATAGAAGCTACTCAACAGCTATTGCTAACCATTGATTGCCATCGCAATCAAGTTAAGCGTCATTATCAATCTTTCTTTGAAAAATTTGAAGGGCATCGACAATATCAATACGAACCGGATGTCAATAGCGATGATTCTCATTTATTTGAACAATTGGGAGACAATCAGTACCAAATTGTTCGTAATTGGTCTGATGGCTTTACTTTGTACGGAGCCCAAACTGAGCAGTTTCATCAACTAAAACCATTGTATTATCAGCTAATAAAATTAATTAATCAGTTGCCATTTGAAAACCATACCCACAATACTATAGTTGAGCGTATTCACCAGTTTCTTACCAGTATACCCAAAGGGGCAATGTATTTGCGAATCTTTGCATCACACCCCATTGTCATTCAAGCTATTTTAGAAGCGTACTTGTATGCGCCACCTATGCGTATACTATTAGAGCAATCGCCCTATATTATTGATAGTGTAATAGATGCAAATTTTGAATACCAATCAGATTTTGTTTTAAACCGCAATGATTTTGAATGGCGGTTAAAAAAGTTACGTCAGTTTGTCAACGAACAACTCTACGGTAATATGCACCGTTTAATCTCTGGCAATATTGGCGCAGAACAACTATCACTGAAATTAACTACTTTGGCAGAAGACTCCATTCGTCTGGGGTTACAAATCGTTTGTGACGATATGCAATTAACCGAAGCACCCATTAATGTAGTAGGGTGCGGAAAATTGGGTATGGGCTATATGCAACCGCTATCAGATTTAGATTTGGTCTTTGTCAGTAAATACTCATCTGACCAAACAGACCTGGAAGACATACACCGCTTTACGCGGCGCTTTCAACACTTAATGGAAGTCAAAACGCGCGAAGGCAGGGCTTATGAAATGGATACAAGACTAAGACCTTCAGGTAAGTCGGGGGCAGTTACCGTCAGTTTGGACAATTTTGAAAACTACCATCTCACTAAAGCCAGAAATTGGGAGCACATTGCGCTACTTCATTCGCGAGTGATTGGCGAACATGGCAATGAGTATTCTGAAACGGAAACGAGATTAAATAATTTTATTGGCAAGATTATTGACAAACCGCGCGATTCTGAACAATTTTTAATGGATGCAGCCAAAATGCTTAACCGGGTTCGAGAACAGCGAACCCAGTCTAAAGACTCTGGCGCGCTAGTTATTAAACTGCGCCCTGGCGGTGTATTTGAAACCGATTACCTAATTGCTTGTAGTCGGTTGATAGATGCAGCTATAGATGGTGATAGACTCAATAAAATATCCAGCTTTTGGCGCAATGTTCAACTGTGGAGCAGAATTTATGGGTTGGAACAACAAGCGATTAATACCGTGCCTAAAGTGTTGATAGATTGTATGCTAAAAGACCTCAGTCAACTAACGGCTATTGAAAGTTTTGAGGCTTTGCAAGTTCAAGTCAATGAATATAGCCATTGGGTAGTAACACAGTTAGATACATTATTAGCTAATACCAAGCCGCGTGAACATAATTGGGGAAAGTGGCTCGAAGAAGCTGTTATTTGGGTATAAGTTAATGCTAAATTTAACCCAAATTATGCATTAGGAATCTATTACACACAATAATGACTTCAAAAACAGGCGCTTGCTCGAAAAATAATACTCACCATAGGGTGGCTATGCCTGCGTTTATTGTTCTTGCGCGAGCACCTGTTTTCATTGCCATTTTTGTGTTCATTCCGAAGTCTAATGCATAATCTGGGTTTAAATGAAGGCTTTTTAGTGAGTTATTAATTCGGCATGAAAATACCGAGCAAATATGTGGCACAGGGAGGTACCACCGACGAGCGTCAGCTCGGTCGCGAACCCTTGAAATACAAGAAAATTCGCATATTTTCGCTAGCATTTCAATGGTGAGCAATAAAATACACAGGAGTGATATTTTATTGCCAGGTTAATAAGAAAGGCTGATGAGCATATCTGCTACACAATTCTTTGCAAAAACCAAAACATTGCAATAGAGCCAATAACATAAATAGGTAATTGTTGTAACGCGTTTTCATGTCGGGCTTTTTCGAGTAGCGTTTTAAGGGGCTTGGCAATTAATACCAAAATTGCTACAAAAGCGAGTTGGCCAATTTCAATACCTAAATTAAATGCAAATAGGCTGATAAAGGTTTGATCTTGAGGCAGCCCGTAGTCATTAAGCAGTGATGCAAAACCAAAGCCATGTATTAGCCCAAAGCCAGTTGATACCCAGGCAGGGTAGCGATAGGTGAAGGTTTGGGGCGATGATGGACTGTGTTGAAAGCGAATAATCTCTGCTGCTAAAAATGCAATACTCAGCGCAATAGCGACTTCAACGGCTTGAATATTAAGGTCGATTACACCGAACGTATTTAACCCGAGCGTAATAGAATGCCCTAATGTGAACCCGGTAATTGTAGTAATTAATGCCTTCCAGCGTTTCTTTACCCGCGATTGGCAGATAAAAAATAAACAGGCAACAAATAGCAAATGATCGTACCCTGTCACCATGTGAATGATACCAAAGTTGTTATAGCGTTTGGCATTATCCCAGGCGCTAAGTATGACTGGTATTTTCCATGTAGTTTCACCGGGGTTGAGTAGGGTAGAAAGTAATTGTTGTTGTAAATCGGTAAATTTAATAAGTGTGAACAATCGCGAACCGTTAGCTTCAATTTTGACGCTTAACTCGCTGCCGTTTAATGGTTGTTTGCATTGAAGAGGATAGTTTTTTAACAAACTGTTATCGCTGGTAATTTGCCTGGTTGTTGCCGATGGTTGACTACAAAACATTGGGGTCGTAAGCGTTGCATCCATCGGCACTTTAGCCGTTTGTGGTACTTTGATATAAACCTGATAAAGGTAAGGAACAGCTTGTGTTGAAGCTGTTTGGTCGATTTGAATAAACAGCGGTTTAGAGTCATCAGCAATGCTGTTGATTGCGAATAAAAGTAGCAGGATAAAACCGATTGGCTTATTCAATTTTAATGTGGTAATTTTGAGTTAGCCTGTCAATTTCTAATTGTGTTTTTTGTTTGGCATTAAAACGCATGTAATCGTTAATTACCCGGTTTTTAATAGTGTTTAATTGAGGTATTTGGTTTTTTTTTCGACTTGTAATATACAAAATATGGCTGCCATAAGCAGAGCGGAACGGACCTGTCCAACTATCAATCTCGTTATCAGTATCAAAGGATTTTGAAAATAATTGAGAGGCAAAGACTCTGCCAAAATGTCCGCTGATAAACTGTTCGGTTTTATTGACATAGTGTTTGTGATAGGGGAAGTTGTCGCCTTTGCCGAGAGAGTCATTAGCTTGCCATTGCTGATTTTTTGCATCATTTAACAGTTGCCTGGCTTTGCTGTCGGATTTTTGCCAGTTATTATTTTCCACACGTACAAAAATATGACTAAATGATATTTGTGGTGGAATTTGATAGTCGTTTTTATTGTTTTCAAAATATTCACGAATCTGAGCGTCAGAAGGCTGGTTAGTTGTACTGGCTAAGTCGTCTAACAGAAAACGTATTTTGTTGATAAGGTGAGCGCGCATCACATTGTCGTCAACATCTAACCCCATCTTTTTGGCTTCGCGGTATAACACTTCTTGTTGTACTTGGGTGTCGGTGAACCATTGGCGTTCTTCGCTACTTAAATTATGCCATATTAGTTTTAAAAGTTCGGGGTCAGTAATGCGTCTGGCGGAAGCGTAGCGTTGCATTAACTGCTGTTCATCAAAGCGAATAACCGCTTTATTGTTGCCCCCTGGTAACGTATCCAGAACGACAAAAATCAATGTGCCTGCCAATAAAAAATGCAGTAGTGGATCCTTAATAAGCGTTTTAAACATAGCTATTTGGTTTTTAGTTTATCGACTTTGTCAAATAAGTTTTCAGAAGCTTCAAGAAATTCATCAACACTGGAATTAGGAACGATTTTATAAAAACCAGGATACATTTTGGTAATAATTTTTGGTGATTGCGAAAACTTATCATTGCGCAACCAGTGCTGACCGTAATTGTAATAGAGTGACAATGCGCCCAGCAATATAGCCAGTATCCAACTGCTTGCGTTTGACCAGTTGGTCATTAAGCCAATCATTAAACGCGATGCGACAGCTACCAATAGTAGCGAACTGATAATTGCCGCAGTAAAGATCAAAAATGCCAGCGGTATATTAAAGTAAAAAACATCAAAGCTTTGATTGATAGCGTAATGCACTACGAAAAACAGAGAGGTAATGCTTAAGTAAGTAAAAAAGCGTTTTTCCTGTTTGCTAAATTTAGTAATGGCAGTTAATACCACCACTACAAAAAGTGCGGTAATTGTTTCCATAACTAAACCATCAATAATATTCTGCCATTCAATTAAGCGGACTTGGCTTTGTACGCTATTCCATAGTTTAACGGCTAAATATAAAAAGGTAGCTACAATAGCGACCAGCGGTTTTGAAAGCCAACCAGTGAAAAGTTCAATAGGTGATTGAGGTGCAATACCAGGAGCGGGGTGGTTGCTAAGATACACTTTGATAGTAAGCGTATTGGAATGCTTGTGTTGCAATTCATCACCTGACTGTAGTAATCTTGGTGATTCTGGGGTATTGAAATGAGAGTATTGAATACTTAAATTACCGTTGTCATTAGTTATAACCCCCAGCTGCAGAGGGCATTTGCTGTCGGTAATGACAATATCGTTGTCCCAGGCCCTGCCAATACTGCAGTGTTGTTCTTTAATAACATGGGTTTGCGCCATGACTTGGCTGACGTGCTTGACGCTGATAATAATATGTGGATTACTCATCGTCATCGTTCCATGCAAAAGCATTGGTAAATTTTTGTGTAAACATCAGCGTTATATCTTTACTGACTCCTGCTAATGTAAAGTGCGCAATAAATCCCTGGTTGTTGCGGTTGGCAATGGAGTAGTATAGGGCGTCGTACAAATCGGGGTAGTTTTTATAAGCGCGAATGCATAGTGCCATCAGGTTGTTATCATCATTGGACTGCAGGCTAACGTGTTGCTGTTCACACTCATAATTGGTGACATGGCGTTCTCGAGCATTATTGTCGGGGTTGAAAGACGATTGGGATAATAAATGAGAAAATTGTAATGAATTGAGTTCGTCGGTAAAGTAATAGTTAAAAGAGTAGTGAATTTGACCACTTGACAGGTTGTTTTCAATATAGATAGAATCACCTGCCCTACAAGATAGACGGACTTGTCGATGCATTACTTTAGGGTTGTCATCGCGGTTGCGGTCGCCCCAACATTGAATGTCATCGCGAATTTCGGCAACGGCTTCAATTTGAGCAAATTGAGTAGGTTGCCAAACAGAATCCAATAACGATTCATAACGCATTTGTTGGTATGATAGTATCTGGTCGTTAGTGATTTGATGATAATCATCTGTTGCAAAGGCACCGTTATGGTTATATTTTTTAACCAGTTTTGATACCTTATCAAAAGGAACTAAAAAACTGAGTTGACCACCAGCCGTTGCTACATTTACACCAATGACTTCGCCTGAGTTATTAACTGTGGGGCCGCCACTCATGCCCGCGTTTAAAGAGCCTGAAAATAATATTTGTTGATTGAAACGATGTTCAACAAAGCCATTGTAAATGCCCGTTACCAGTTTAATACCCAGATTGTGAGGGTTGCCCATGGCATGAATGGATTGCCCCTGCTTGGGAAATTCTGTGGCTAGTTTTAATTGAGATGACAGGGGTAATTTCTCCCAATTTGCTTCATCGCTAACTACCAGTAAGGCAATGTCGTTAATAACATCAAAAGAGACTAATGTTAAGTCAATAGGTGCTATCGCCTGGTTTTGAAGCACAATGTTATAATTTTCAGGTTTGGCGACATATTGCGAAATAACATGATAGTTGGTGACAATAATTTGTTTTTTTTCCAACATGAAGCCTGAACCAATTGCGCTTTTTGCTGCACTGGAATTATCTTGTACCTGAATTTGATAGACGGCGTCGTACTGTTCAATATTGATGGCATAAGCTTGTATGGTTAGTAGCGATAGCAACATTATGATGATAGAAGTCAGGTTAAAGCCTGACGCCTTGACAAGTTGATGCCGGATTTTAGTCTGGCACCTTGAAATGGGTTTATTTAAAATTGAAACAATCATGTGTTGTCAACCTCTGCCCATTTAATTTGAAACACCGCGAAAAGAATGGTCATAAACGGGCTTATCAAACAGAAGATAGCCCATGGCGCGTAGAGCAGTGTAGGTACACCTAAAACACCAGCGTGAAAAGCACCGCAAGTATTCCATGGTACTAATACCCCTGTGACCGTGCCACCATCTTCAATGCTGCGACTTAAATTTTTCATGGCAACTTTGCGTTTTTGGTAAATATCGGAGAACATGCGCCCTGGTAAGACAATAGAAAGGTATTGGTCAGATGCCGAAACATTGGTAAACAAGCAAGCCGATACTGTGGTGGCTACCAAGCCACCAGAACTTTTAACCTTGGCAACAATGTTTCGAGTAATAGTGGTTAAATAACCCGATGCCTGCATAGTACCGCCAAATACCATGGCTGAAATAATTAGCCAAATAGTGCCGAGCATTCCTTCCATGCCTTTGGTTTGTAATAGTTCATCTAATTGTGCATCACCAGTGGTTATGGATAATTCAGTGTAGATAGCTTCCATAATCACTTGATAGATGCCAAAACTGTCGCGATTATTCAGTAAACTGTGGATAAGTTCCTGCTGAAATAGTAATGAAGCAATCACACCCAATACCACTCCAACAAATAGAGCAGGAATAGCAGGTACTTTTTTGGCAATAAGACCAATGGTCAAAACAGGAACTACTAATAACCATAAATTAATATTAAAGTGGTTTGCCAAAATATGCTGCATTTGTTCGGTTCGGCTAGCTTCAATATTGGTGTCCATGGTTAAGCCGATAATAAGGTAAATAATCAGCGTAATAATAAACGAAGGCACTGTAGTCAGGCTGAGGTATTTAATATGCTCGAACAAGTCGACATTGCTTACCCCAGATGCTAAATTGGTGGTATCGGAAAAAGGTGATAATTTATCGCCAAAATAAGCTCCTGAAATTACAGCGCCAGCAATGAGTCCAGGGTTGATATTTAACGTCAAACCAATACCTACTAATGCAACACCCAATGTGGCAGAAGTTGACCATGAACTGCCAATAATAACTGATGTAATAGCCGTAATAATACAGGCACTGAAGACAAAATAGCTGGGATTAAACAGGTTTAGCCCATAGTAAATAATGGTAGGAATGATACCCGATAGCAGCCAGACACCACTGAGCGCCCCCACCAGCAAGAGTATCAGGTTGGCAGGCATTGCAGCCTTAATATTGTCGATAATTTTGTCCTGTATGTCATCCCAGACTATTCCATCGTACATTGCGAGTATAGAGGTTAAACCAGCGGCAGATATTAAAGCAATTTGATTAGCGCCAGATAGTGAGTCGTCGCCAAATACAAAAATGTTAAACCCTAAAAATGCAATAAGAAAAAGCAAGGGGATTAAAGCAATGCTGAGCAATTGCTGGTTTGTTGATGATTCTAAATCAGCCTGAGACTGGGATGGATTGTTTGAAGACACCGAGTTTAATTCCAGGATTTAACTTTAATGATTTGTAATTGTAACGTGTCATCACCATGAAAGCGATTGACTTGCAGTTGATAATAGCAATCAATTGAAGCTAATGGGTTTTCAGCAACATGTTGTAAAATAGGCTCTGGGACATTAAACCAAATTGCACTGACACACTTTGAATCTATAGTTAATTCCAAACGTAAATGCTTTTCCGCCAGCAGGCGTTGCTCAACAACAGAGAATGAATTGTCAAACAGGGGGGCGGGGAATTGCTGTCCCCAAACGTATTCTTCTAAAGTTCTCGCATGGTCTAGTGTTATGTCTTCGGAGGCTAATGCCCCATCGTTGATAATTTTTTCTTTGAGTAAGCCGGGTTCAAGTGTTGCCGCAACACACTGCTCAAAGGCGTCAGTAAATTGTTCCAGTTTTTCTTTTTTAATAGTTAATCCTGCTGCCATAGCGTGACCGCCAAAGTGCTCTATTAGCTTGGGGTAGCGAGTATCTATCCATACTAAAGCATCGCGAATGTGATAGCCTTCAATAGAACGGCCTGAACCTTTCAGGTAGGCAGAGTTTTCATCTGCCTTAGCAAACACAATCGTAGGGCGGTAGTATTGTTCTTTAATGCTGGATGCCACTAAACCGACAATACCCTGGTGCCAATGTGGTTGATACAAACTGATGCTAAGAGCTTGCTGCACTGTGTTTAGTTGTAATTTTGTTACTTCATTTCTTGCTTGTTCGCTGGCGTCTCCTTGCAATTGCCTGCGTTGCAGATTAATTTCATTTAATTGCATGGCAAGTGCTTGTACTCTGGGTTCACTATCACTTAGCAGGCATTCAATACCTATGCTCATATCGTCAATACGACCAGCAGCATTTAATCTTGGAGCAATGCTGAAACCCAAATCGGAAACTTGAAGTTGTTGAATGGGCTGGTTTTTAGCCAAGGTATATAAATGGTGAATACCGCTATTGCCTTTGCCGCTGCGAAGAAGCTTGATACCCATATTCACCAGCAAGCGATTATTAGGTTTCAGCGGAACTAAATCGGCAACTGTGCCCAGCGCTACTAAATCCAGCCACTTGGCTAAATTTGGTTCTTCAATATTATTACGGTTGAACCAATGATTGTTGCGAAGCTGTTTGCGAAGCGCAATCATTAGATAAAAGCAAACCCCGACACCAGCCAGGCTTTTTTCCGGGAATTGACAACCTGTTTGGTTAGGGTTAATAATGGCTGTGGCAGAGGGTAGCGTTTCAGCTGGTAAATGATGGTCGGTGATAATAACATCAATATTGTTAGTATTAGCATAGTCAACACCACTTATGCTGCTAGTGCCATTGTCAACTGTAATTAGTAATTGGGGGTTGTAGACCCTGGCCAAATTGATGACATCAGGGCTCAATCCGTAGCCGTGAATCATTCGGTTGGGAATGACGTATTGTACCTGCTTTAAACCCATTGCTGTTAATGCTCTAACCGCCAGTGCTGTGCTGGTAGCCCCATCGACATCATAATCACCGACAATCACTACTGATTGTTGTTGTTCAAATGCGTTGACCAGCCTGGAAATGGCCTTATCCATTCCTTTGATTAATTCAGGCCGCAGTAAATTATGGAGGCTGTTGATTTGGGTCAGTTCATCGACACTTGCATTGCGGTTTAACAATAAGCGTTGTATTAAACCCAGATTATGCATTAGGTTAAATCCACTGGTATGGTGCTATTGCTGGTTTTGTATCAACGATTGATATTTGGCAATGCGCTGCCTCAAATTTTCAGCCATGGAATGATTGGGCTCAAGCTCAATTGCTTTACGTAAATGCGCTATACCAGTTTTATAGTCGTGAAACTCGTTGATAAGAATAAGTCCATACAGGCGCTGAGTCATAAAATCATCCGATTTGATAGTAATCAGATGTTTCAGGGTTTTGCGCGCTTTGGGAAAATCTTTAACCCGAATATAGGTATCGACCATATTGGTCAGGTAGGTAAGGGTATGAGGGTAGTGTTCTAAGGCACGCTCCATATAATCAACAGCTTGTTCAGGATGACCTTGCTCGCGTATTCCTACACCAATTGCATGTAGCAATTCTGCATGAAAAGGTTTTAAGTTATAGGCTTTTTCAGCATTGGTGATGACTGCATCAAATTTGCCAGTTTGGGATGCAATAATTGCCAAGCGTTTATAAATTTCTGATTGATACCAATAATAGTGCATGACAATGAGCGCTAAGGCACCGGCAATGGCGATAGCGCTAAGGCACTTCGATAGCTGAGCATTTGGTTGCCAATGGTTGATATTGGCTTGAGTTTCAAAGTGATTGCGATAGATACTGAAAATAAAAGCAATTAACATAAAGCACCAAAATACAGGTACAGGCTGTTGCAGCGGAAAGCTGAAAATAGCGTCAATACCTACTCCCGACAAGGCTAAAAAGATAACACTACAAAATAGCCGATTATCTCCGGAAATACTCACTTCCCGGTTGGTACACAGAAGGCGAAAGCTATAAAATCCTGTAAAATACATAATGGTCAGAAACAAGGCAAAACCAATAATACCCAGTTCTGCAAATATTTCTATATAATCATTGTGGGCATTGTCGTGTTTAACTTCAATACTCATTTGTCTGTCAATAATCACGCGTTGATGATAAACGGGATACTCCACAGTCCAATTGCCCAACCCAATACCTTTAAACCAGTTATCCTTTATCATTTCAAGGCTGTTGGCCCAAATAGCAATGCGTACATTCTGTTCTGATGAAATAGAGGAACCAATAGAAGCGACTTCTTCGCTATACTGATTAAAGGCATTGGTATTAATGCCGTCTTCGTCGACAAAAAACATTGCCGAAAAAGTGAGGCAGACAATGAGTATGGAAATCCAGCGTTTGTCTGCCAGCCAATTTTTTTGCTTGGCCAAAAGCTCATAAATTAGCCAAATGCCAAATATCACTATTTGTGCAATAAGTGAAATCCACGCTGCTCGCGCTGTGGAGTACAGCACTGCCGCGCACATTGTTCCGATGCAAACTGCCGATAACCAGGACCAGTATTTATCGAGCTTTAACATTAAGTACCATCCCAGAGGAATGGTCAACAACATATATTGAGCTGCCATATTTTTATTGCTAAAGAATGAACCTGGTACTGCAGCTTGCGGTATAAAGCTAAAGCCCACCCATACTTGTAATACGCTGACAATGCCAGCAACCGCTCCACTGGCAAATAAGATAGATAGCATGAGAGTTATTGAGGGAATGTTTTTTCTGTAAAGAATCGTTACAATGAAAAACCCGATTAAAGCTGCCCCCCAATCTAATAATTTTAAGCTGCCCTCGTAACGATTAATAGACCACAGTAGTGATAATGAGGCCCATACATAGAGCAATACAATGCAAATAACAAGTGGACTTTTGATAATTTGGACTGGATGTTTAAAAACGAAATAACCAAAAAATAGCAATACGCCTATTTGTAGTAACGAACCCATATGCAAATCCGGGCTGTAGCCTTTATCCAGGCCGTACAATCCCAGCAGAGGAACCAGGGCAACAAAGCTTAAAAATGCAATAAGGGCAAGATTGACTTGTCTGGAAGCCCTACGAGGTGGTTTTTTCTTATTTTTTGCCATGTATCTTTTGCTGGGAACGAGCGATCAATTGTTGAAGTTCTGCCTGTTTGTTAAGGTCATCGGTTAAGGCGATAGCCTGACCCAAATGCATAATAGCATTGGGGTAATCTTTGATATAGTAAAACAGTAATTTACCGTAAATTTGTTGAGTGTGATAATCATTTGGTCTGATATCTATTAAATGTTTTAAATGGGTTTGTGCCTTTTGAAACTTGTTAAGTTTCAGATAAAAGTCAGAGGCATTAAATAGGTTGTAAAGGCTATTAGGCTGTGTCTTGAAGGACAACTCTAAAGTATCTACTGCTTTTTGTATATCGCCCAATTGTTGATGTGCAATGGCAATGGTATTTAATATGGTAGGCTGCCATGGGTTCAGGTTATAAGAACGCTTCGCGTGTTGTAATACCTGGTCATAGTTACTTTTACTGGCAGCTCTGATGGCTTGGCGTTTATTAATTTCGGCTAAATACCAATTGTAATGCAGTGTTGCTAATCCGATGGATAATACGACAAATAACGCTGCGTAAATTTTGGCCGATGCGTTGTTTATTAGGTAGGTATCAGACTTCAGTCTGTTGCTTGATGGTTGAAGTAATGTATTTTGGTATAAACCTAATAACACCCCCAGTATTAACAAACCAAAAATAATAATCACAGCTTTCTGTAACGGAAAACTAAAAATACTATCCACTGCTAACCCCAATAAGCCAACAAATAAGCAAATAGCAGCAATAGAAACTTCTTTTTGGCTGTTACCTATCGCTTTGAATGCTGCATTTACAATGCAGTATGACAAAACTAAAATCAATATAAAGCCAATAGAACCTAACTCTGCAAACAATTCAATATAATCATTATGGGCATGGTTGTGTTGGCTGGAAAAGGTCATGAAATAATCAACCAATTTGGCTTGATGAAAGGCTGGGTACTCCACCAACCAGTTGGCTAGCCCAACACCAGTTAACCAGTGATGCTTAATAAGTTCCAGAGAATTACTCCACATAATAATTCTCAAGTCTTTATCACTGCGCTCTAGCATGGCTTGGGCAATAGTATTGGCTTCTCCTCCGATTGCAGCTAACTGATTAAGTCCCCAACCATTTTCTGACATGGGAATAAGCCAAAGGCAAATAATAATAAACAGCCCTAGTGAAAGCAGTTGATGGCGCCTGTTAGCAGAGTTGAATGATTGTTGCCTGTGTTGCCAATAGCAAAGTATAACCAGCGCCATAATCTGTATTACCATACCTACCCAGGCGGCTCGAGTGTTGGTATAGGTTATATAAACCATAGTAAGAGCTAAACCACTACTTGTTAGATAGTAATGCCATTTATCTTGAGCGTTAAGCCATAAATAGCAAAGCAGAGGCCAAAGCAAGATAATAAATTGTGCAGCGCGATTTTTATTTGAAAAGAATGAACCGGGCTTGGCGGCTTGCAAGAGCCAGTTGACATCATAGATGTGTTGCAAAATTCCTAA
This sequence comes from Pseudomonadales bacterium, assembly GCA_965204215.1. Classification (GTDB taxonomy): domain Bacteria; phylum Pseudomonadota; class Gammaproteobacteria; order Pseudomonadales; family GM7GCV1; genus CBDBDZ01. The sequence continues at coordinate 480,125 of CBDBDZ010000014.1, forward strand.
AACGGATACACTGATAACACTGAGTGACAGACACAAAAATAAAAGGGAGCGAGATTTAGCCGTAGTGATACATTGCATAGCAATACATAGCCCAATAAAGCCTATTACCCAGTCTATCAATCGTGTTATTGCCAAACCTGTAGCTTGCGCCCATAAAAGGGAAAGGCTCATCCAGATAAGGACAGTGATAAGCGGCCACAGCGGGTTATACCAGGTTTTATCGACTGTAATTGATAAGTTGGTTCTTTTGCTGTTTGCCGTTTGCCACCAATAAAGTGCGGCTATTGCCGCTATAAAAACATGCAACCAGGATGCCATATGCAAGTCTGGTGTGTAGCCAAATTTCATGCCATACATTGCAATTATCGGTGTTGCTGCGAAACCAATAGATAGCAATGCTACAAACCACGTGGATGTGGTGGTTTGAGGTTTTTGCTTGCTTTTATTTTCCGTCTTTAGCTTTTTAGACATTAATAAGTCTTGTTTATATAGTAAATAAGTTTAGTAAATGTTAGAATTGCTCACTTTATTAACCAAGATTATGCATTAGACTTCGTAATGAACACAAAAATGGCAATAAAAACAGGCGCTCGCGCAAGAACAATAAACGCAGGCATAGCCACTCTATGGTGAGTATTATTTTTCGAGCAAGCGCCTGTTTTTGAAGTCATTATTGTGTGTAATAGATTTCTGATGCATAATCTGGGGTTGAGCACTATCCGTAAATTTTAACACTCCAGGTAACTAAAATGAGCAACAAATCTCTTGATTTAATTAAAAACAGTGAAGCCAAATGGGTTGACTTACGCTTTACCGACACCAAAGGCAAAGAACAGCACGTAAGTATTCCTGCATCTGAAGTCGATGAGAGCTTTTTTGAAGAAGGCAAAATGTTTGATGGTTCGTCCATCGCTGGTTGGAAAGGTATTAATGAATCTGACATGATTCTTATGCCAGACGCAGATTCTGCTGTAGTCGATCCCTTTTTTGAAGACGCCACAGTTATTATTCGCTGTGATATTGTAGAGCCGTCGACAGGAGAAGGTTATGAGCGCGACCCTCGTTCCATTGCAAAACGTGCAGAGGCTTACTTAAAGAGCACAGGCTTGGGCGACATTGCATTGTTTGGTCCAGAACCAGAATTTTTTGTATTTGATGATGTCAAATGGCATACTGATATGTCAGGCGCTTCATACCAGATTAACAGTGAAGAAGCTGCCTGGTCGTCAAATAAAAGTTTTGAAGATGGTAATACGGGTCATCGCCCCAGAGTGAAAGGTGGTTATTTCCCCGTGCCGCCCGTTGATAGCTTGCAAGATGTTCGGTCTTCTATGTGTCAAGCGATGGAAGAGATGGGGCTTGAGATTGAGGTACATCACCACGAAGTGGGTACAGCAGGCCAGTGTGAAATTGGTGTGGGTGCAAACACTTTAACCAGGAAGGCCGATGAGGTTCAAATTTTGAAATACTGCGTCCACAATGTGGCTCACCTTTATGGCAAAACAGCAACCTTTATGCCCAAACCTTTAGTTGGTGATAACGGCAGCGGTATGCACATGCATCAATCGTTTAGTTTAAATGGCGTTAACCAGTTTGCAGGTGAAGAGTATGCTGGTCTTAGCCAACTGGCCCTATATTACATCGGCGGTATTATCAAGCATGCGCGAGCAATTAATGCTTTTGCCAATGCGTCAACTAACTCATACAAGCGTTTAGTGCCAGGCTTTGAAGCACCGGTTATCTTGGCATATTCGGCGCGTAATCGCTCTGCATCTATTCGTATTCCTTATGTGCCATCAGCAAAGGGTAAGCGTGTTGAAGTGCGTTTCCCTGATCCAACCTGTAACCCTTATTTGGCATTTTCAGCCATGTTAATGGCTGGTATTGATGGTATCCAGAACAAGATAGATCCAGGCGCTGCGGCAGATTTGGACTTATATGAATTGACTGATGATGAAGTAGCAGAATATCCAACCGTTTGTTCCAGTTTAGAGCAAGCGCTTGACGCACTTGATGCCGATAGAGAGTTTTTAACTCAAGGTGGTGTATTTTCTGACGATGCTATTGATTCTTACATCGAACTCAAACGTGCTGAAGTTGAGCGTCTTAATATGACGACTCACCCAGCTGAATTCGATATGTACTATTCAGTATAATCTTATCATTGGTTATATGGAAGGTGCCAGACTTAAGTCTGGCACCGCTTGATAAGCTATTCCAAGTAAGTCGCGTATAGCTTAATTTCCTCGTTGCTTATCTCTCAACGCTCTGAACTCATTCTCTTTATACCAATTCGGCCAGTAGTCTGAATTGGCTAGCGTTGCTCCCATATCGTATAAAATATTGAAAGTATTTAACATCCCATCCAGGATCCAGGAGGCATCGTATTCATCGGATGGTTTGTGGTAGCGGTTTCTGACATAATCATCATTAAAAGCCAGCCCTGCTTGTTCACCGCCTTCGACAAAATCAATGCCGCTGTCTGCGTATAGCATGGGTACACCTTTTTTGGCGAGTGATATATGATCCGAGCGATAAAAATAACCTTTTTCCGGGCTGGCGTCAGGTCGCAGGTACATGGCGTTTTTAGCAGCGGAGGTTTTAAGCATATCTTCCAGTTCGGAGGCACCATAACCTACAACTATCAAATCCTTGGTTGTGGGTGTCGGTAATACCCCATCAATATTAATACCACCTACCATTTGTTCTAAGGGTACAAGTGGCGCCTCTGCAAAGTAAGCAGAGCCGAGTAAGCCTGACTCTTCAGCGGTAACAGCTAAAAACATGATGGAGCGTTTGGGTTTGGGGCTGGCATTAGCAAAGGCCTCTGCAATGGAAAGAATGCCGGCTGTGCCTGTGGCATTGTCAACTGCACCGTTAGATATCTTATCTGTGCCTGGTGCCGTTTCTTTATGTCCCAGGTGGTCCCAATGAGCCATATACAATAAATATTCATCGGGGTTTGAGGTGCCAGGTAGTATTCCAGCTATATTGGCAGACTTGCTACGCTTAATGGTGTTCACTAATTTGGCACTGGTACGCATGCCTTCTAAAACCACAGGTTTAAAACCGGTTTTACTGGCGTCAACTGCCAACTGGGTAAACGATAGGCCGGCATCGGTAAAGAGTTGTTCGGCTGTAGATTCGGTTATCCATGCTTCCATTACTGTTCTGCTATTACCACCATCTAATCGCTCCAGGTCGAGTTGGGCACCGCTCCAACTACCTGATACCACGCCCCAACCATAAGCGGCTGGCCTGGTTTGGTGGATGATGATAGCACTCACGGCTCCCTGCCTTGCAGCTTCTTCAAATTTGTATGTCCAGCGACCATAGTAAGTCATGGCGTTACCTTTAAACAGGTTCTTGTTTTGGGTGGCAAAGCCTGGGTCATTAACCAACATCACAACGGTTTTGCCTTTCACATCAATACCGGCATAGTCATTCCAATTGTACTCTGGCGCGACGATACCATAACCAACAAATATCATTTCGCTATTGTTGAAACTGACATTTTCCGTGACTCGTTTTGTCCAAAATACAGTTTCTGAACCTGTTTTTAACTTTTTGTCGTTAATGGAAAAGTTTGATTTAGCGGTATTTAATGTCAATTCTACCAAAGGTACTTCCTGTTCATAACTGCCATTAATGCTTTTTAAGCCGATACGTTTCATTTCGGAGATGAGGTAATTTCTGGTTAACAGACCACCTTGAGAGGCTGGAGCACGACCTTCAAATTTATCAGAGGCTAGTGTTTCAATGTGCGAACGTAGTTGCTGCTCGTCTATGGTTGCAGCGAGTTGCTCTTCTACAGAAGCTGAACAAGCAAAAAGGGTAGAAGTAATAATGATAAATAGTGCGGTACAACATTGGTGCCAAACCTTAGCCTGGCTCTTATTCAGATTTCTGTCTGGAGTCAGGTTAAAGTTTGACACTTTGACTATTAAAAGTAGTAGAGAGTATTTATTAGGCATGTTATAACCAATTAGTAAAGTTTTTGAGAAGTTTTAAGCCGCTAACATGGCTTTTTTCAGGGTGAAATTGTACGGCAAATAAACTATCTTTTACCACAGCTGCGGCAAAATTCACACCGTAATGACAAGATGCAGCGATTTGATTTGTGGGTAATTGGCTGCAAGGTACGAAATAACTGTGTACAAAATAAAATCGTTGTTCAGGGTTAATGCCATGCCACAACGCATGTTCGTTCATGGTTATAGTATTCCAACCCATGTGCGGTACTTTTAGCTCGCTATTTTGAATAGAAGTTTCCTGATTAAACCATTGAACTTCGGCATCAAATAGCCCTAAACCCATAATATCTTGCGAATGTTCACAACTACTCTTCATAAGAGCTTGCATTCCTACACAAATTCCCAATACCGGTTTTTCGTGCGCTTGCGTTTGCATCAATTCGACTAATTGGTGCTGATGGATGGCAGCCATGCAATCGCCCATTGCGCCAACACCAGGAAAAATAATTCTATCAGCATTGTTGATATCATCGTGATTGTTAGTGATCAATACATCGGCATTATCAGCGACCAATTTAACGGCTTTGGATACTGAGTGCAGATTGCCTACACCGTAATCGACAATAGCAATTTGCTGATGGCGCAATGGCATCTATAAACTGCCCTTAGTGGAAGGCATGATGCCTTGCATGCGTTCATCAGAAGTTAATGCCATACGCAATGCACGACCAAAAGCTTTGAAAACCGTTTCAATTTGATGATGGCTGTTTTCACCTCGAATATTATCAATATGTAGAGTCACTTGGGCGTGGTTAACAAAGCCCTGGAAAAATTCGTAAAACAAATCAACGTCAAATTTACCCACGTGCGAGCGAGTAAAAGGAACCTGCATTTCTAAACCAGGGCGCCCTGAAAAATCAATCACCACACGCGATAATGCCTCGTCTAATGGCACATAGCTGTGACCGTAACGGGCAATGCCTTTTTTATCGCCAACAGCACTTAAGATGGCTTGACCAAGGCTGATGCCAATGTCTTCTACGCTGTGATGGTCGTCAATTTCAAGATCGCCTTTACAAGTGATGTCTAAATCAATTAACCCATGTCGCGCAATTTGATCCAGCATATGTTCTAAAAAAGGAATTCCTGTATCAAATGAAGATTTACCTGTGCCATCAAGATTTAAACTAACACTAATTTGCGTTTCGTTGGTGTTGCGTTCAATAGTAGCAGTTCGATTATTCATAGTAAATTGTTGATAGGTTGCTAATATACTCTTAGTTCGCGAGGTAAACTGAAATTGATATTTTCTAATTCACCTTCTAATTCGGTGACTGAGTTATAACCCAGTCGGTTCAGGTAGGTTATTATATCTTGTACGATTGACTCTGGTGCAGATGCTCCAGCCGTTAAGCCAATATGATTGAAAGGTTGAATCCAGTTGTTCTCAATATCATCAGCGGAATCAATCAGTTTAGCTGGGCAACCGCAGCGCTCTGCCAATTCACGTAGTCGGTTAGAATTGGAACTGTTTTTGGATCCAACAACCAGTACAGCATCGGACTCTAGTGCCAACTGCCTGACTGCATCTTGACGGTTTTGAGTGGCGTAACAAATGTCTTCGCGCCTTGGCCCTGCGATATTGGGGAAGCGCTTGCGTAGACAGTCAATTACAATACGCGTATCATCAACTGATAAGGTAGTTTGGGTTACATAAGCTATTTTGTTTGAATTGGCTATATCAAGATTGGCGACATCGTTTTCATCTTCCACCAAATGTACAGAGCCACCAAATTCAGTACTAAATTGACCCATGGTTCCTTCGACTTCGGGGTGTCCTGCATGACCAATTAAAATACAGTGGTAACCCTCGGCTGCGTATTTAATCACTTCAAAATGAACCTTGGTAACTAGAGGGCAAGTGGCATCAAATACTTTTAGATGCCTGTTTTTCGCTTCATCTTTTACTTGTTTAGATACACCATGAGCGCTAAATATAACGATATTGTTATCGGGAATTTCATTTAACTCATCGACAAAGATAGCGCCTCGCTCCCGAAGGTCATCAACTACAAATTTATTGTGAACCACTTCATGGCGTACATAGATGGGTTTGCCAAATTGCATTAAGGCGTTGTTGACAATATCAATGGCGCGGTCAACTCCAGCACAAAACCCTCTGGGGTTGGCGAGTTTAACGCTTTTGGTTGTCATTAGTGTATGCTCGCAGGATTGACTTGGAGTATGTCGACTTCAAATAACAATTCCTTGCCAGCCAGCGGATGGTTAAAATCTACGGTGACGTATTGTTGGTCGTAATCAATAACCACACCAGCAACATCGCCTGATGCCGGGTCGGTAAAAGTGATAACTAACCCGATAGACAACTCCATGTCTGCAAAACTATCCAGTGGCATTTTCTGTAAATTATCTTCATTGTAAGGTCCAAAACCTTCTTCAGGGTCAATTCTGAAAATTTCGCTATCACCCGGTTTTAAGCCATACAGTAGACGTTCGAAATTCACTAATAAATTGCCATCGCCTATGGTAAAGGTTGCAGGTTCTTTGTCATAAGTGCTGTCAATCACTTCTGTTTCGCTAAGTTTTAGCGCAAAATTCATAGTGACCTGAGTGTTTTCACCAATGCTAATCATGTTGTTTTTTATCAAAAAATAACCAATAGATAATCAGTAAAAAGGCGCCGAACGAAATGCTCATATCGGCGATATTAAAAATTGCAAAATAGTATTGTTCGTAATGCATGGAAATAAAGTCAACCACGCGACCTGTTGCAAAGCGATCAATCATATTGCCAACAGCGCCGCCCAATACAAAGGTTAATGCAATAGATATGAGCTTATCGGTTTGACGTGGAATCCAGAATACTAAAACCACGCTGACAAGAAGCGATATACCAGCTAAAAACCAGCGTTGAGAGCCGCCAAAATCACTAAATATACTAAAAGCAGCGCCTTCGTTATAAGACAGAGTCCAGTTCAAATAAGGGTTGACAATAACACTGTAATTTAGTGTTGTTTGCGCCCAGTTTTTGGTGAATTGGTCAAGACAGACGATGGCAATTGCAACGATGAATAATATGGCAATGCCAAGGTTGTCATAAGCTGTTGGGTTGGGTTTGGAAGTTCGTGTTTCAGGCATAACAGCGGTTTTCACCTCCTTGTTCGATGTTGGTGACGCAGCGTGTACATATCGTTGGATGATTGGTATCATTACCCACTGTGGTAGTAAAGTGCCAACAGCGTTCACACTTGGTGTTGTTGGAGCTTGTTATGGTAAAGTTTATATTATCATGATAGCCTATTTCTACTGTAGCGTTGGAGCAGATGAGAACAAAGCGCAATTCGTCTTCCAGTAAATTTAAAGATTTAGCTATCTCTTGCGAGCAGTTGATAATTACCTCTACTTCAAGCGAGCTGCCAATTTTTTTGTCGCGGCGAAGTACTTCCAACTCGGTGTTTAATTCCTGTTTTACATTTTGAATGACTTGCCAGGCATCATCACTTATAGCAGCGTTTTCGATAACAGGTAATGTTTGATATTCCGATAAAAACACCGAAAAGTCATCAGAGTCAGTGTTAAGTTCTTGCCAAACTTCCTCAGTAGTAAAGGATAGAATCGGAGCCAAAGTGCGTACTAATGTTTGTGCTACATGGTAAATAGCTGTTTGTGCTGAGAGCCTTGCACGACTTTGAGGATGACAGGTATAAATTCTGTCTTTGATAATATCCAAATAAAAACCGCCTAAATCAATGATGCAAAAACGGTGAATACGCTGGTAAACCTGTACAAATTGATAGTTGGCATAATATTCGCGCACATCTTGTTGCAACTGGGCAACAGCTTTAATTACCCATTGATCCAAGGCTAACATGTTATCAATGTTGGATTGTTGATTGAAATCAAACCCATTAAGATTTGCCATGCAATAGCGTAGTGTATTGCGAATGCGGCGATAACTGTCTGCTGTACGGGCAAAGGCTTGTTCGGAATAGGTCATTTCTGCTGAATAATCAGTAGAGGCAATCCAGAGACGAAGCACATCAGCACCATATTTGTTCATGGTTTCCGTTGCGCCCATGACATTGCCAAGCGATTTAGACATTTTGTGTCCGTGTTCATCTACAGTAAAGCCATGAGTCAGCACTGTTTTATAAGGTGCTGTACCGTTAATGGCAACAGCGGTTTTAAGGGAAGATTGAAACCAGCCACGGTGCTGGTCTGAGCCTTCTAAATACAAGTTGGCAGGGTAATGCAGGTTGGGGAATGCCTCTAATACACTGTAATGTGTCACCCCAGAATCAAACCATACATCAAGCGTATCGCTTACTTTATCGTATTGACTGGATTCTTCTTGACTAAGCCAGTTTTGCGTTGAAGATTCAAACCAGGCATCCATCCCTTCTATGGCTACTTTTGCAGCAACGGCTTCGATAAGCTGTTCAGTATTGGGGTGCAATTCGCCCGTTTCGCTATGAGTAAATAAGGCAATAGGTACGCCCCAGGTACGCTGTCTGGAAACACACCAATCGGGGCTGTTTTTCAGCATTTTTTCAATGCGTTCTTTACCCCAACCCGGTATCCACTGTACTTGATTAACTTGTTGTATTAGTTGCTGCACAAAATCATCTTTCATGCCGATAAACCACTGCGGTGTTGCACGGTAAATAAGTGGGGTTTTTGTGCGCCAGCAATGAGGGTAGCTGTGGACAAATTGCTGCTGTGATTGCAGGTTGCCATGAGCTTGTAGCTGTTCAATCACTTTGTTGTCCACTTTGTAAACATGCTCGCCAGCATAACCTTCAACGTGAGTTTTAAATACCCCTCCTTCATCAATGCCGTTAATAGTGTTTATACCGTGACGTTGGCAAATATAAAAGTCATCAAGCCCGTGGTCGGGTGCTGTATGTACACAGCCACTACCTGCTTCCAGAGTGACGTGTTCGCCCGCAAGTACAGGAATATCTCTTGCGTAAAAAGGATGAGTGGCAATTAGTCCTTGTAAAATATTACCTTTGAATGTTGCTAACGTATTGGCAGATTTGGCTTGCATTCGCTCAACGGTAGCCTCAATTAAACCTTCGGCAATAATTACTAGGCGTTCGTCAATATTAACAAGGCAATAATCCAAATCAGGGTGAATGGAAATAGCTAATGATGAAGGAATTGTCCAGGGTGTGGTTGTCCAGATTTGCAGGCTGATTTTAGTATCGAGTTGACGATTGATAGCGGTTTCCAAAGTGCCTTGTGAATCATCAGTTAGCGGGTAGGCGACATCAATAGAAAAAGAGGTTTTGTCGTGGTATTCTACTTCGGCTTCTGCCAGGGCAGAGCGTCCGACTACACTCCAATAAACAGGTTTATAACCGCGTTGTAAATGCCCGTTGACAGCGATTTTGCCTAGTGCCCGAATAATATTAGCCTCGGTTGCATAATTCATGGTCAGGTAGGGGTTATCCCAGTCTCCCAATACACCCATTCGCAGATAGTCCTGTTTTTGGCTGGCGACTTGTTTTTGTGCGTACTCACGGCACTTTTGCCTAAAAGTAGCTTTGTCGATTTTACTGCCAGCGCGACCAACTTTCTTTTCTACCTGGTGTTCAATAGGCAGGCCGTGACAGTCCCAACCTGGAATATAGGGTGCGTCTTTACCTTCCATGGATTGCGACTTGATAATAATATCTTTTAAGATTTTGTTAACCGAGTGTCCGAGATGAAGGTCGCCGTTGGCATAGGGTGGTCCATCGTGTAAAATAAATTTAGGTTGTCCGCTGCGTTTTTGACGTAAATGTTCATAGAGCTTTTTTTCTTGCCAAAATTTCACCATGGCAGGTTCGCGTTGAGCAAGGTTGGCTTTCATGGGAAATGCCGTATTTGGCAAATTCAGAGTGGATTTGTAGTCGGTTATCATTTAAGTGTTTTGATAATTTTCTTGGCTTGCTCCACATCGTCGTGGATTGCTTGTTTAAGGAGCGATATATTGTCAAAATCCTGCTCATCTCGCAACTGTAAATAAAAGTTAACCATTAAATACTGACCGTAGATGTTGGCATCAAAATTTAACAGGTACACTTCGAGTAGAGGATCCTCTAAAGTATTGACTGCAGGGCGAACTCCAAGGTTGGCAACACCCCATAAAGCAGGCTGTGTTGTGTTTTGAAAATGCACTTTGACAACATAAACACCGCGCATGTTGACATAGCGGCGTTTGAGTTTGATATTTGCGGTGGGGAAACCCAGAGTTCTGCCCAATTTTTTGCCTTTAATTACTCGCCCTGAAACGCTGTAATGTCTACCGAGTAGTTGATTAGCTTGAGCAACCTCATGGTTTTCAAGCAGTTTGCGAATGCGTGTACTGCTAACGCGCTCGTCATCAACTACCAAAGTAGAGGTATGCTTGACATTAAACCCCAGTTGCTTGCCTGCCTTTTGTAAAAATTCAAAATTGCCATTGCGATTGTTGCCAAAGCGAAAGTCATCGCCTATAACAACAGCTTTAGCATTCAGTTGTTTGAGCAGTATTTCATTGACAAAATCGTCCGCACTTAGGGAGCGTAGCCAAACATTGAAATATTGACATATTATATAATCGATGCCCCATTCCAATAATAGGGAGCATTTTTCACGAATGCTCATCAATTGAGGAGAACGCTTGTCCTGTTGAAATTGCCAACGCGGCAAATCAACAAATGTTAAAACGACCGAAGGTACGTTTAATTGGTGTGCCGTGCTGATAACTTCAGTAATAAGCTGCTTATGTCCTAAATGTAGCCCATCAAAAGAACCAATGGTGACTGCGGAACTGGCAAGGGGCTTTGTTTCCAGTTGCCACAAGCTTCTAATAATTTTTGGGTGTAGCATATTTTGTATAGTTTAACGTATTTTGCTATGCAAAAGTTGACATTAAAAGGCTTTATGGGAATAATTGCGCACCCTTGATTTAGAGGTGCCTGTAAAAAGGCGCCATAGATAACCAATACCACTTATCCTACTACATCGTTTTATATGGCAAATTCACCACAAGCGCTTAAAAGAGCCAGACAAAATGTCAAACGCAATGCACTTAAATCCAGTCAACGTGCCATGACTCGCACTTATTTGAAAAAGACGATTGCTGCAATTCAAAGCAATGACAAAGAAGCGGCAACCGCGCTATATCGCCAAACCACTTCGGTACTTGATAATATGGCTAATAAAGGGGTAATTCATAAAAACAAAGCAGCGCGTCATAAACAGCGCTTAAATAAACATATTAAGGCGATGGCTTAAACACTCAAAAAAGTAAATTAAGGAACTGGAAGAAAAGAATTTTATTGCAAAGGTCTCAGAACGATTATAATCTAATGCAGAATACAACGGTCATATTTAATTTTGTCATGTTTGAAGTATGATTGAATTCTTTCAGGGTTTTGTAGAAGTACATTTGACTTTTGAGTGGCGTCCATATATGGTCTTAAGCTGTATAAGCGGAAGTTGACGGCCTTGTTAGTCTGCGTCCAACCAACCTTGCTCTACGGCAAATTCTACTTTTGATTTCAGCCACGACCATACCTCAGGGCTATCGTGTTCAATAAACCTGTGCATATTCAGCACCTGATTCTTTCGGATGCCGTTGTCTTGCCACGCTCGGCCATTGCTCGTGATGTTATGTAAGAATGGAAGTAGCCGGTCAATAACCTTAAGTAGAGAGGCTTCTTTGCTCTCTCCAGCTTCTTGCTCGTCCCAGAGTTGGAGTAAATTGGGAATGGCATTGCCTGCATGGGCAGCCGTATTCGCAACACTCACTCGCTCCGCGATATGTGCGGTCTCACGTTCCTCATCGTAAAGAAAGGTATCGCCAGCTTCTATTTCTCCAAGGTCGTGAACGAGTGCCAATTTAATGAGGTGGTCTATATCGAAATGGTCTTCGAAGGCTTCGGCAAAGCACCAGCAGGCCATCGCGAGATGCCAGGAATGTTCAGCAGAGTTTTCACGACGCTCTCCCGCTCGGATATAGGTTCGACGCTCTATCACCTTGAGTTCATCAAGATGGAGAAAAAAATTTGTAAGGTTGCTTATACGCGTTGACATCGAAATGCTTGGTACCAAGCTCAGCGGTGGCTTTAGCCATCCGCTGGAGCTTATTGTTAGGCAGGCCTATCTGCAAAGTTTTGATCTCTCCATTGAAAATGATTTATTACACCATTTTTGCCGCTTTCAATCAGTGACTTGACTTGGTGCTCGGGTAAGTCAAAATCGATCGCGTTAACATCCAATGTGTCTATAAAAACAGTTCTATTCCAGTCGTTTTTATGGAGATGTTTTTTATTAGCTACTGAAAGCATGAAACCGACAAGCGCCACTGCGTAGTTGAGAATGTTATCGATGTCTCTTGGTACGTTTGACCAATTAGATTGGTTGAATTCGATTTCTTTCAATGAGTCCAATCTAAAACCTAAAGTTTCGTGATTAAAGATATAATTTTCACCTTGATTGTAGTCTACTTCCTCGCCGTTTTGAGATTTATCCAGGTAATTTTTTTTGTCAAAAATGTTTAGCGGATAATTCCATGCAACTCCGCCGTCAACCATTATATCTTCATCTGAACCATAACGTACACATTTAAAATACAGCGGTATGCTTATTGACATCCTGGCAGCATTTCTAATCTCTACATTGGGCGTATGCTCATGAGAGAATATTTCGGAAACCTGGTCGGACAAATTTGTAGCAACCAGATACAGATCAAGAGTGTTGTCCAAATCTTTCAGCTGTTGAAAAGTAAGGTCCTTCTTACCCGTTTTATTTCTTATAAGTCTGCCAATCCATTTTTTGAAAAAGTTGCCTTTGTGCCAACCAAAATCAGATATAAATCTTTTCGCGTCGCGAACAATTTCCAAGTTGTCATCAGCAAAATTATTAAAGTTAGTTTCTGCGGTAATATCCGAGATTTCCTGGTGACTATATCCGACTGCTAGTAAAACAGCAGTAATAGCTCCCGCCGAAGTACCTGCTACTCGTTTGATACCAGCAAGGATCCCTCGCTGTTCAAGTTCATGCAGAGCTCCGCCATAGGCTATCCCTTTTACTCCGCCACCTTCAAAGACTAAATTTCGAAAATTGTAATGACTCATCGATTATCTTTTCATTTTCGTGATCAGTGCCTAACGCTTATGACATCGCTGGAATTGCCCCCAAGAATATCGAAGGCAACATACCATAGTGCACCTATAAGCAGTGTATAGCCATATAGAACCCTTTCCTGAATCTTGTTTCTACCATGATAAAAATAGACTGAGGCTATTGAAACACCCACTAATATTTGGATTACTAAAAACATTCTGCACTTTCTCTATGACAATTTACAATCAGCCAGAAGCTCTACTGACAACTTGACGCCGCAATAAGCAGCAGAAAAACCTTAAGCTTTGCTGTTCGATGCGCGAGCAAAGCGAACAAGTGAGTTTAATTGTCTTGTTAGAAGGCGCTTGCGCTGGCAATGAAAACAGAGACTTCGCGGCGAAAGCGAGGATAAACATGATTGATCTAATAGCTGATAAATGCATAAAGCTACATTCACTATTTTTAGTGTAGTCCATTATAGCAATTGATTCCATAAATTAGATACTAAAGCCAGGGCAATTGCATTAAAATTGCTATCAAATCAATGAATTATTATCCTGATTTCATGCAATTTACATAAAACAATGAGAATATGTCTATCCCAAGTATATTACTTGGTGATTTTAGATGCTCCCTACCGATTTTATTGAAAGTTTTCATGGTCACTTTGATGGTCTACCCGACCCTAGGATAGACCGTCATAAGCAACACGAATTAAGTGATATTATTTTGCTCAGTGTGCTTGGCACATTATCCTAGATTCCGCAATTGAACGCTAATTTCACTTCTAAGAGTTTGAATGTTATTGATAAACGCTTATTCTTCGATTCACTTCATAAGTGAATTACAAACCGCTACCTGGCTTTACAGCCCTTTTCAGTTCACACTGCTGCGTTATGGCTTTTGGTAAGGACTACAACCATTACCTGCAAGCCATGCCTTGTATTATTTCCTGAAAATAACTGTAAATTCCAGGTTCAACTACGGAATCCAGGATTATGCGGAGCAGAAAGTTGGACCGAAATAGAACTCTTTGGAAACAGTAAATATAACGAATTATCTCAGTTTCTGAAATTACCCAATGGTATTCCCTCCCATGACACCATTGGTCGTGTTTTTGGGCTGTTGAAAGCCACCGATTTTGAAGCCTGTTTTCGCTCTTGGACTCAAAGCCTGTTCCGCGTTGAATCGGATCAAATTATCGCCATTGATGGCAAGAGTTTACGTCGTTCTCACGATAAAGCCAGGGGGAAAGTGATGCTGCATATGGTAAGTGCCTTTGCGGTTGAACAAGGTTTGAGTCTGGCTCAAATAAACCCAAATTATGCATTAGCAATCTATTACACACAATAATGATTTCAAAAACAGGCGCTTGCTCGAAAAATAATACTCACCATAGGGTGGCTATGCCTGCGTTTATTGTTCTTGCGCGAGCACCTGTTTTCATTGCCATTTTTGTGTTCATTACGAAGTCTAATGCATAATCTGGGATAAAAACATCCGACCATAGTAATGAAATTACCGTCATTCCCGAACTGCTGAAACAACTATCACTGTCAGGTTGTACGGTGACGCTTGATGCCATGGGGTGCCAGAAGACCATTGCCCAGCGTATCCGTGAGCAACAAGGCGATTATGTGTTAGCACTCAAAGGTAACCATGGCGATTTATCCGACGATGTACGCACCTATTTTGACGCCATGGGTAACACTCCAACATCGGATAACAGTCGTTACACTGATACCGTTGACAAAGGCCATGGGCGTATCGAAACACGTCAGTATTGGGTCATTGATGATATTCAATGGCTCAAACAGCAACACCCTGAATGGTCTGACTTGATGAGTATTATCATGGTTGAATCAACGCGCCAAATCCAGCATACGACAAGCAAAGAGCAACGCTATTACATCAGTTCCAGACCCGCTAACGCCACATTCTTTGCCAAAAAGCCATTCGACAACATTGGGGAATCGAAAATCAACTGCACTGGGTATTAGATGTGACCTTTGATGAAGACCAGTGTCGAGTTAGAACCGGTAATGCCGCCGAAAATTTCTCGCTCATTCGCAAAATGGCATTTAAAATGCTCAAACAAGAGCCATCTTCTATGAGCATCAAGGCTAAACGTAGAAAAGCAGGATGGGATTTTAGCTTCCTATGCAAGATACTCAACGATAATTCATTTTAATGCGATTGCCCTGATACTAAAGCTACCGTTGACTTGATTTGTTATATTTGACCAATAGCATGTGTTTCTTGACCAATTTAAGATCGATCAATTAAAAATCGACTCGGAATCCTACATTAAAAACACCAGCTTCACTATCAAAACCATACGTATATCCAGCACCTATAGAAACTTTTTCAACAAAGAAATACCGCGCTTCAGCGCCAAGAGAAAAGTCATTTATATCGCTAACGCTCACGTAGCTAATAGATGGTATTAGCTCTATCGAATCAATTGGTTTATATCGTATACCTGCACCTAACCCAAAACCTCCCTCACTATCAGAGGTATCATCAACTTCCAAACGCAGATTTACATACGATACGGTACCCACAAAATCGGCTTGTTTTGAAACCGGGACATGATAACCTAAACCTGCGGTAAAAGAACTAGAGGTAATGTCGATAGAATTAGTAAACGAAGGAATATCATTTTCTACGCGAGAATAAGAACCAGCTAAAAAAAAGCTATCGCTGATTTCTACATTACCTCTTAGGCCAAAACCATTGCCGTTTTCAGGAGAAAGATAATCGAGTGAAAGAGTGTTGTAAGGCAAGTCTTCTGCCATTAAAGATATGCTTGCTATTGATATTGCAGTTGATAATAAAAATTTTTTCATGATAAAAATACCTGCGCCCTTATTAAAAAAAGTAAGGTTAAATTGGGGCGAAAACAATCTAACCATACAACTTTATATATTACTTACTTAGACAGAAGCAATGTTAATCATTATTCAAGATATAATGCTGCGTAAACGGCGAGCAGCGAAGTGGTGAATTTGGTTGCCAAAGGTAGTGTCTTTGACTTGTTAAGTATATTATGAACAACTACCACTTCCATTTAAAGTAGTTCCTTCTGGACAATTAATTAACTCTATTTCATATCTATTTCTAAAAAGTACCTCTCGCTGATTAACGCCACTTCTTGATGCCACTTGTACAAACATATAAAAGCTAACACCTTCGCCCCAGTCAAATGGAGTAGTGCTGGAACTTAATGTAATTTGACCATTGCCTCTTGTTACTGTTACAGACTCTTCTAGAGTATATGATAAAGAAAATTCATCGTTAAATCCAATAGAGATTTCGCTCGTCTCTAATGTTTCGTAATCTAAAGTAATGGAAAATTGAGTTAATGTTCCAACTTCAGCTAAAGTAGGCGTTAAAGCGACTAATGATAAGGTATTTCCATTTGTTGTGAGCGGCTCGTAAAAACTATCATCCACATAATCTAAAGTGGCAAGTAAATTACCCCTAGTTGGTAAGTCATACCACCGCATTAAATTATTTTGATATTCTACATAAAAAGGTCCTAGTAAAACCCCCGTATCATTTGACGAATCTCCCATGCAGTCAGCGCCAAAATTATCACTAAAGACATTGAATTCTAGCGTATCTCTACCTATGTCATCTTGAGTCACATTGTAATTAGCTCTTACAAACTCTTCATTTGAAAAAATCCATAATTCAGAGGTATTACTAAAATTATATGATTCAACGCAATCAAATCCTAAAACCCAAGTGCCTAATATAGAATTTCTCCCATTATTTGGATTAACCGTTCCACTAATATTGGAATTTTCCCCACAAGCGTTTAAGAAAATAATTAAGCTTAATATATGTATTAATTTCACTTTGTATGCCTTCTTTGTTTAAAATTTATAAATTAAAGTAATGCTAAAGTACCTGATATCGCAATAAACGGCAGGTTTTTATGTTCGATGAGCGAGTAAATTTTATGGTCTTGTTAGAAAGTCCTTTCGTTAACGACGCAAAGGTGAGAGTTTCGCAGTGAAAGCGAAGACATACATGACTGATAAACATAAACCTACGTACCATTATTTTTCTTGCGCACCATTATAACAACTGATTTCATAAAATAAATACCAAAGTTAAACAAAGGGAGCAAATAATAGTGGCAAACTGAAATATAAACCTGTCTGTTGTGATATTAATCATAGAGCTAACCATTTCCTAACCAACAAACAATTACATTTTATAAGGACTCATAAGCAACGGAGGCAAGCGAAGCTTGTCGAAGTCCATCTATATGCGCTTGTTATGTGGTGTGCGAAAAATTTTGTTTTCAGACATTTTTTTGTTTACTTGTAAATGGCTACAGGATCACCAAGAGAATCAAAATCAGGTTCGACGCCAAGGCCTGGGCTATCGGATGCATATAGGTTTCCGTCTCCTGTCTCGGGTCCAGGTACTCCTGTACTTTCCACATTGTAATTATGCAGGTCTGTTGTGTTGTATAAAAGTTCCCGCGGTGTGGAAGCTGCAAAATGGGCAACCGCAGCGGTAGTAATTTCGCCTCCCCAAGTGTCCTCGGATACCACGGAGAGACCATTATTCACCAAAAAATCCTGCACCAGGCAAGCCTTCGATAGCCCTCCAAGGTTTGAAATCTTTAAACAAACTACCTCGGCAGCCTTATCTTGGACGATACGTTGCGCTATTCTAATATTAGTGACACATTCATCTAGTTTCATGGGCAGATCAGTATGGGCTCGTACATGCAGGCATTCTTCATATGTTCTACAGGGCTGCTCGATCATGACATCCAGATCACGAACCGCACGAACAACTTTGACAGCATCGTTAATAGTCCATCCCTGGTTGGCATCGGCATAAGCAATTTCACCTGGCTTGAGCATTGACATGGTGGCGTGTATGCGCTCGATATCAGTAAATAACGGTAGATTTACCGATCTCTATTACATTTCCACGACCCCAAGTATATTTTCCACCAATATAGGTGAGATCTTTACGATATACCCTGATTCGAGAAATTTTCATGAATTTGTAAAATATGATTGGTTTTTTATTATTTTTTAACCCTAATGCGAGATACTGAAATGTATTTATTACCATCTGATGAACATACACCCGAATTTACTCCAACTTGTATTTTTGTACTAGAAAGCTGAGCAGCTAATAATACTGATAAAATATGAGATACTTCTGCTGTATCAGATTTAACAGAATACCACGTTGGGCGACAGTTTGAGTTTGGGTTGTGGTGCGTTGCTACAGTATTAAATAGAATCATACCTCCTTTATATCCTGTATTAATATCTTTCACTTCCGTTGGAGCGCTCCATTCATTAGCAATCACATTCGATGCAACAAACAATAGAAACAACATTAGCTTTTTCATTTTTACCTCAATAAACAATAAATATAACGTCGCAATAAACGGCAGGAAAACCACAGGTTTCTAATGCATAATCTGGGTTGAATTATCTTGTCATAAGGCATTTGCGCTAACAACGCAAATGCGAGCTTCGCGGCGAAAGCGAAGACATACATGACTGATGTAATAACTGAAAAATGCATAAACCCATGTGACACTATTTTTGCCATAACCCATTATAACTATTGATTTTGCAAATTAAATACCCAAGCCAGACAAAGGGAGCAAATAATAGTAGTACACTTCCTTGTGCCACATATTTGTTCGGTATTTTTATGTCGAATTAATCATGCATAATTTGGGCTAAAACTTATATTTGTTACTCCAGTTCATCCATAAATTGAAGAATTAAAAGAGCAATTTCTCTGGTTTTTTCCTCCACGGCAAAGTGACCTGCATCCAGAAGGTGTAACTCAGCGTTTGGTAAATCGCGAAGATAAGCGAGCGCACCAGGGACAATGAATCCAGCGTCATGGCGTCCCCAAATTATTAATGCAGGGTACTGCTGTTTACGAATGAAGGATTGCCAGGTTGGATAAGCTAATAGATTATTATAATAATCTTGAAAAAGAGCCACTTGAATAGATCTGTGTACCTCACTTTGGAGAAAATGTAAATCGTGGGTCCAGGCATCAGGGCTAACCCGTTTTATCGAGCCTTTTTCAACGTCACGCAGATACTGACCATTAATGATGGCCTCTCGGCTTGTATACTCTCTTAAACGATTAATCTGCTCAATTGAACGGTCTTCATGAGCTTGACGAAAAAATGTTTGGCGTTTATCAGTCAAACCATCCAGGTAGGCATTCGCATTTTGGGCGATCATTGCTTTGATGTGTTGAGGGTTTTCCATCATCATCCTAAAACCAACTGGAGCCCCAAAATCTTGCATATACAAAACATAATTATCTATTTTTAGTTTTTTTAACAAAAGGGTAGTATATTTCGCTAACACATCAAAACTATATTTAAATGACGTTGGGTCAGGCTTATCGCTATATCCAGAACCCAGGTTATCAGGCGCAATAACCTGATACCTGGTCGCAAGCATTGGAATTAATTCACGATAAGTATGTGAAGAAGAAGGGTATCCATGTAATAAAACAATCGTTGGATTTTCTGGATTACCTGCGCGCCGAAAGAATATTTGATAATCATCTACACGTTGGCTATGGTAAGTAGTCTTTGGAGGTAAAAAATTTTCACTCGCTTCTGTGCTTATTATCACAAAAAAAATAACAAGAGCAGCTATCTTCAAACAAATGGCTTTTGATCTTCTGTGCATAGGATTTCAGAGTTAAAGTCGTAGCGAATTTTGAAACGGAGAGCATTGACGCATTCTGGTTTTTACACCTCGATTTTTTGACATTAAGTAACAGGAATAATTCAACCCAAATTATGCATTAGCAATCTATTACACACAAAAATGACTTCAAAAACAGGTGCTTGCTCGAAAAATAATACTCACCATAGGGAGGCTATGCCTGCGTTTATTGTTCTTGCGCGAGCGCCTGTTTTATATTGCCATTTTTGTGTTCATTACGAAGTCTAATGCCTAATCCTAGATTCCGCAGTTGAACGCTAATTTCACTTCTAAGAGTTTGAATGTTATTGATAAACGCTTATTCTTCGATTCACTTCATAAGTGAATTACAAACCGCTACCTGGCTTTACAGCCCTTTCAGTTCACACTGCTGCGTTATGGCTTTTGGTAAGGGCTACAACCATTACCTGCAAGCCATGCCTTGCATTATTTCCTGAAAATAACTGTAAATTCCAGGTTCAACTACGGAATCTAGGATAATCTGGGTTCAAAATAGATTTGACCTTTCATGTTATGGGTTGAAAACAGCACGGCTTGGTTTTGTATAAACATTTTTCCTGATGTAATGTTGTTTATGCAAGATGTCATTCCATATACGTCATCCTTTCGTAGGGGTGAAAGGGGGGAACTACGCGGTAGTTGAAGTAACTCCCGGTTAGCTAATTTAATGAGTGGGTGGATTAAACCACTTTAATGTGCCAAGGCTCGAAGCGCACACCTAACTGGTTGTCTTCAGTGTAGCGAATTTTCACGTAACCCAACTGTTGCATCTTTTTAAATTCAACAGTGCTTGAAAATTCACTGGAGAAATTTTTAAGACCAAAGCCGACTTTACCTACGTCAAAATCGCCTATGCCGTGATAGGAATGACCGGGAGGGGCCAGAGAACGAGAAGCTTGTGATAAATTGCCTTTGGTGATAATACACTTGTTGAGAAACAAACCAAGTTGCTTGATGTTACTGCGTATACCAGAGGTAAGGATAATGCTGGGACCCATATCGGCAACAAGGCGATTGTAATAATCTAATGATTCACCTTTAAATAGTGAATGACCTGAGTAAGCAATTTTAACGGTTTCTTTTTTTCGAATGGTTTCGGTAAGAGAGCTGGAAATTTTCTTTCCATAAAAACCATAAAGGCTGGCTTCGGTGTTAAAAAGTTTGTCAATGTAATTTAATTCACCTTTACTAAAGCGGCCTATACGATCAAAGTTTTTCGCATAGCTTATAGCCTGGTCAAAGCTGATTAAATTAAAATTGCCGAACCCAATAACTTTTTGAATGCGTTTTAAGCGTTTAGCTATGGAACGGATTAATGCCATTTCATGCGCACTTGCGTGCAGATCGTCTAAAAATTCCGTATTAAAGTTTTTAACTCTGGCATTAACGCTGGAGTTGCTTGATACATCTTGTATTACATTTTGGTTTGTTTCTCGTATTGGGGAGGGAGCTATAGCATTGTTGCTGATAATTGAGATGTCTTTGGCATTTTTATTGACGAGTCTGTTGAGCGTCGCAATGGCTATATTTTCGTTATCTTCAATGGCTGATTCTAACAACATGAGTTGCTGTGTTGAAATAGATGAAAGTTTAACTTCAGGTATTGAGTGAGGTACAAAAACCGTCTCAAGTTGGCTTTGAGTCAAGCGGTTGGTGTACAACACAGCAGCACTAGAAAAAAGACTGGCTATAAATAAACGGCGATTCAAAATATAATACTTAATTCGATGAAGACCAACATTCTAAACTACTTTACAACGCGGTTTCAAGTTATTGAGAAATAATAATATAGTCTATGGTTTGTTCATGGTTGATTATCTCATTAATGACTGAGATAAATGAAGGAATTATTAATTCGGCATGAAAATACCGAACAAATATGTGGCGCAAGGAAGTGTCACCGACGAGCGACAGCTCGGTCGTGAATCCTTGAAATACAAGAAAATTCGTATATTTCGCTATATTTCAAGGGTGACCAATAAAATACGCAGGAGCGATATTTTATTGCGAGGTTAATAAAGTTGCAAAAGATTGATGTTTTCAATGCCATAAAGTTGACAGCGACTTAGAAGTGCTTATAATGCGCCCTCCTCTCGGCAATGGGGGGGTAAAACCGTTCTTTAATAGCTTATTTTGTATGTCATAAGAGCGGTATGACCGTGTTAATAATTAGCTACCATATAGAGGTTGTTTTTGCATGCAGAATCAAGATATTAGAATCAAGCTCAAAGCATTTGACCACCGTTTGATTGATGTGTCTGTAAAAGAGATTGTCGATGCAGCAAAGCGTACAGGTGCCAATGTTAGAGGTCCAATTCCATTGCCGACACGCAAAGAGCGTTTTACTGTGTTAATTTCACCCCATGTGAATAAAGACGCTCGCGATCAGTATGAAATAAGAACTCATAAGCGCTTACTAGATATTGTCAACCCTACAGAGAAGACAGTTGACGCGCTTATGGGGTTAGACTTAGCTTCAGGTGTTGAAGTTCAAATCAGCTTAAGCTAAGCATTTAGGTGCCAGTTAGTTAGTATAGTAAGTTAATTATTTAACTATTCTGGTTTAGTGTAACGACATTCGTCGGCCATAGCGGGTAAAAGCCCCGTACACAGAGGTTTACTAAGATGACAATAGGTGTTGTCGGTCGCAAAAGCGGCATGACCAGAATATTTGCCGAAGACGGAAGCAGTATAGCTGTGACTGTTATTGAGGCAGAACCAAACCGCATCACGCAGGTTAAAAGTGAGTCTTCCGATGGTTATTCGGCAGTGCAGGTTGCAGTTGGCAGTAAAAAACCCAATCGAACAAGTAAAGCGTTGGCAGGGCATTTTGCAAAAGCAAATAGTGAAGCTGGCGCTTTTATTCGTGAATTGCGATGTGGCGAAGCTGATATTCAGGCATTGACTGATGGCGAAGAGGCGATAAGCAATTTGGATATATCATCTTTTACTGAAGGTCAAGTTGTTGATGTTACTGGACGTTCAAAAGGGAAAGGTTTTCAAGGAGGTGTTAAGCGCTGGAATTTTTCAATGTTAGATGCAACTCATGGCAACTCAATTTCACACCGTTCCAATGGTTCTATTGGACAGTGTCAAACACCTGGCCGTGTATTTAAAGGTAAAAAGATGTCGGGCCATATGGGCGATCGCATGGTAACCACTCAGAACCTGCAAATTGTTCGTGTTGATACACAGCGTAATTTGTTGCTGATTAAAGGTGCAGTGCCAGGCGCTCCAGGTGGTTATGTGATTATTCGCCCAGCCGTGAAAACCAAAGAGGCTAATGCATGAAATTGGATATTTTAACTATTGATGGAAGTAAGTCGGGAAAAATGAATGTTCCACCTGTATTTGAGCAAGACTATAATGAAGCGCTAATTCATCAAGTTGTAACCTCATATTTGGCTAATGGTCGCCAGGCAACTAAAAAACAAAAAACACGTTCAGAAGTTTCTGGAGGTGGTCGTAAGCCTTGGCGTCAAAAAGGCACTGGTCGCGCAAGAGCTGGTACTATCCGCAGCCCTATTTGGCGTGGTGGTGGCGTTACCTTTGCGGCTCGCTCTGATCAAAACCACAGCAAACAAATCAATAAAAAAATGTATCGCGCTGCAATGCGCTCTATTTTCTCAGAGTTATTGCGTCAAAAACGTTTAATAGTCTCTGAGATGATTAACCTGGAAGTGCCCAAAACAAAACAGTTAATTGCTATGGTTCAAGCTGTGTCAGGTGGAGAAGGCAATGTTTTGATTGTTGCCGATGAGTTTAATGCCAATGTTTACCTGTCATCAAGGAATGTGCAAAATATTGAATATTGCGACGTTAGAAGTATAGACCCTGTCAGTTTGGTTGGCTACGATAAAGTCATTATTAGCGAAGCTGCAGTTAAGAAAGTGGAGGCATTATTAGCATGAACACCGAGCAACTTTATACATTAATTGAATCGCCATTGGTTTCTGAAAAATCAGCCGGTGGTGAGGCTTATAGTCAATATACGTTTAGAATGCTTCCCGGTGCAAATAAACAGTCAATTAAAGAAGCTATACAAATCGCCTTTGGTGTGGATGTAATTAGTGTTCGTACTATGAATGTCAAAGGTAAAGTCAAGCGTGCGCGTTTTGGTATGGGGCAGCGAAAAAGCTGGAAAAAAGCCATCGTTACTGTGGCGCCTGGGCAACGTATTGATTACGCCAGTGTAGTTTAATTGATATAACGTAGTTTGATATAGTAATTATGGCAGTTGTAAAAAGAAAACCCACATCACCAGGTCGCAGACACGTTATTAGTGTCGTTCATAAAAATTTACACAAGGGAGGGCCTTATCGTCCATTGACTGAAAAGAAAAGCAAGTCTGGCGGCAGGAATAATGCAGGGCGCATTACAACCAGACATCGTGGTGGCGGGCATAAACAGCGCTATCGCATTATTGACTTTAAGCGTAACAAAGACAATATCGTCGCCAAGGTAGAGCGATTAGAGTACGATCCAAATCGTACAGCGCTGATTGCATTATTAAGTTATGCAGATGGTGAGAAGCGTTACATTATTGCGCCCAATAAATTAGAAGTTGGTACGGAAGTCAAGTCAGGGGAATCAGTGCCTATTAAAGTGGGTAATACATTGCCTCTTCGCAATATGCCATTAGGTAGTGTGATTCACTGCATTGAGCTAAAACCAGGTAAAGGCGCACAAATGATTCGCAGTGCTGGTGGTAGCGCTCAATTGGTAGCTCGAGACAACGCTTATGCGACATTGCGACTGCGCAGCGGCGAAATGCGTAAAGTTTTGTCAGATTGCAGAGCGACTTTGGGTGAAGTGTCGAATGGCGAACATGCATTAGAATCACTTGGTAAAGCTGGGGCAAAGCGCTGGCGTGGTATCAGGCCAACAGTTCGTGGTGTAGCTATGAATCCGGTTGATCACCCACACGGAGGTGGTGAAGGTAAATCTTCTGGTGGGCGTCACCCGGTTTCGCCTTGGGGTACGCCTACTAAAGGCTACAAAACGCGTAAAAATAAACGCACTAATTCGTTAATTGTACGCAAGCGTTCACGTAAATAATTTTAAATAGAGAGTATAACGAGTAATTAATAGATGTCTCGATCACTGAAAAAAGGCCCATTTGTAGACTTGCACCTGTTAAAAAAGGTGGAAGTGGCTGCTGAAAAAAATGACCGTAAACCCATTAAAACATGGTCGCGTCGCTCTACTATTTTTCCCATTATGGTGGGCTTGACAATTGCTGTGCACAATGGTCGCCAGCATGTGCCTGTTTACATTACTGAGGAAATGGTAGGACATAAGTTGGGTGAATTTGCTGCTACACGTACTTATCGTGGTCACGCAGCGGATAAGAAAGCAAAGCGTTAAGAGGTAGATAGTGGAAGTATTAGCAAAACATCGTGGTGCTAGCATATCTGCCCAGAAGGCTCGATTGGTGGCTGAGCAAATTCGAGGTAAAAGTGCTGAAGAAGCATTGACTATTTTGTCATTTAGCCCACGTAAGGGGGCACAATTAATCAAAAAAGTATTGGAATCAGCGATAGCCAATGCCGAGCATAATAATGCAATAGATATAGATGAATTACATGTTGCCAAAATTTTTATCGATGAGGGTCGAGTCATGAAACGTGTAAAACCAAGAGCCAAAGGTCGCGCAGACCGTATTTTAAAGCGAAGCTGCCACATTAATGTGGTTGTAGCGAATCAAGAGGGTAATTAATGGGCCAGAAAGTCGATCCAAGAGGTATTCGTTTAGGAATTGTTCGCAATCATTCTTCAATATGGTATGCAGAAAAGAAAGATTATTTAGCAAAATTACATAGCGATATTGAAGTTCGTGAATATGTGATGGAGCAGTTAAAAGAAGCATCGGTTAGTCGTGTTGAAATCGACAGGCCTGCCGAAAAAGCAAAAGTAACTGTTTATTCTGCCAGACCAGGGATTGTAATTGGTAAAAAAGGCGAAGACGTTGAAGTGCTTCGCGCTAAATTGACTCAAATGATGGGTGTGCCAGTGCATATAGCCATCGAAGAAATTAAAAAGCCTGACCTTGATGCCACTTTAGTTGCTCAAAGTATTGCATCACAATTAGAGCGCCGAATTATGTTTCGCCGCGCTATGAAGCGTGCTATTCAAAACGCTATGCGTGCTGGCGCATTGGGTATAAAAGTACAAATTGGTGGGCGTTTAGGCGGGGCTGAAATTGCACGTGCCGAATGGCAGCGTGAAGGTCGTGTGCCACTGCACACCTTACGCGCAGATATTGACTATGCTACAGCCGAAGGTCTGACAACCTACGGAATACTGGGTGTTAAAGTTTGGGTATTCAAAGGCGAATTAATAGGCAATGAAGAGCAGGCAAAAGCTGCGGGTAAAGTTGCCAGGCCCAGAACTTAATTTCACTAAAGAAAATAGAATAGAAAGAGTTACTTGATGTTACAGCCAAAGAGAACCAAATATCGCAAAGTGCAGAAAGGTCGCAATCGTGGTCTTGCTATTCGTGGCAGCAAAGTCAGCTTCGGTGAATTTGGCCTGAAGTCGGTTGAACGTGGACGCATTACTGCGCGTCAGATTGAATCTGCGCGTCGTGCCATGACTCGGCATATTAAACGTGGTGGTAAAATTTGGATACGGATTTTCCCAGACAAACCTATTACCGAAAAGCCATTAGAAGTGCGTCAAGGTAAAGGTAAAGGTAACGTAGAATACTGGGTAGCACAAATTAGGCCAGGAAAAATGTTGTACGAGATGGAAGGCGTAAGTGAAGAATTAGCCCGTGAAGCCTTTGCATTGGCTGCGGCGAAATTGCCAGTTAAAACCACTTTTGTTACCCGCACGGTAATGTAATAGAGTATTGATAATGTACGCTGACGAATTAAGAGAAAAGACAGAAGAAGAGTTGAACGACCACTTGGTCGATTTGCGCAAAGAGCAATTACAATTGCGTATCCAAAAGTCTATGGGACAGTTAAATCAAACGCATCGTTTGCGCGAAGTGTCTCGCGAAGTGGCGAGAGTAAAAACTGTACTAAACGAATCCGCTTCTGCTTCAAGTTAATAGCCGTTATTGAGTAAATAATTGAGTAAATAAAGATGAGTGAGCAAAAAAGAGTTAGAGTGCAAACTGGTGTAGTTGTCAGCAACAAAATGGATAAAACCATTGTTGTTCAAGTGGCACGTCGAGTTAAACACCCTATTTATGGCAAGTACGTAATTAAGTCGTCAAAAGTCCATGCACATGATGCTGACAATCAATGTGGTATAGGTGATACGGTTGTAGTGGCCGAGTCGAGACCACTGTCCAAAACCAAATCCTGGACCTTACAACGTATTGTTGAAAAAGCCATAGAAGTATAAACCAATTAAAAAAGCGCCGAGAGTAGTTGGAGTAAACCATGATTCAAACTGAAAGTTATCTTAACGTAGCCGATAATTCAGGAGCGAGACGCGTTATGTGTATCAAAGTGCTTGGCGGTTCAAAGCGGCGTTACGCTCGTGTTGGTGATATTATTAAAGTCACAGTTAAAGAAGCAATTCCACGTGCCCGTGTTAAAAAAGGTGATGTTCACAGTGCTGTTGTGGTACGCACCAAAAAAGGTATTCGTCGTCCTGACGGTTCTTCCATCAGCTTTGATGAGAATGCAGCAGTGCTACTGAATGCTTCATTAGCACCTATAGGTACTCGTATTTTTGGCCCTGTAACTCGCGAGTTGCGTGGCGAACAATTTATGCGCATTATTTCATTAGCTCCTGAAGTTTTATAAGTAGCGCTATAAATAAAGATTCATTATTAACCAAATTATTATTGAGAAGTAAATGGCTAGCAAAATCCGACATGAAGACGAAGTCGTCGTAATAGCCGGTAAAAATAAAGGTGTCCGAGGCACCGTGCAAAAAGTCATGTCTGACGGTCGTTTGATTGTGTCAGGTGTAAACATGATTAAAAAGCACCAAAAACCCAACCCTCAACTACAAGTTGCAGGAGGTATCATCGAAAAAGAAGCACCGATTCAAGTTTCCAATGTTGCTATTTGGAATGCTGAAACTGAAAAAGCTGACAGAGTGGGCTTTAAGGTTAATGAAGACGGTAGCAAAGTAAGAGTTTTTAAATCAAACAACGCTGAAATTGATAGCGTTGACGATGAGTAAATAGATTATCTGAAATAGAGCATAAATAGAGAATCAAGTGTCTAATTTAAAAGAATATTATGTGAGCACCGTTGTTCCTCAGCTAAAGCAAGAGCTGAGTATTGATAATACAATGCGTGTTCCTAAAATCGCCAAAATCACCTTGAATATGGGTGTAGGTGAAGCAGTGACTGATAAAAAAGTGATGGAACACGCGGTTAATGATATGGGTACTATTGCTGGTCAAAAACCTGTTGTTACTTTGGCTCGTAAATCTGTAGCAGGTTTCAAAATTCGCGATGGCTGGCCAATAGGCTGTAAAGTTACCTTGCGTAGAGAGCGTATGTATGAATTTTTGGAAAGATTAATTTATGTAGCAATTCCACGCATTAGAGATTTTCGCGGTATCAGCCCTAAACAGTTTGATGGACGCGGTAATTTCACTATGGGCGTTACCGAGCAAATTATCTTCCCGGAAATTGATTACGATAAAATTGACAAGATTCGTGGTCTGGATATTTGTATTACTACCACGGCTCAAAACAACGAAGAAGGCAAAGCCTTGTTAAAAGCGTTTAATTTTCCATTCAGAGGTTAGTACTTATGGCAAAGCAAAGTATGATTATGCGTGAGCGCAAACGCACCAAGCTGGTAGCAAAGTATGCGAAGAAGCGTTCTGATCTTAAAGCCATTATTAAAAATATTAACAGTACAGATGACGAGCGTTGGGATGCCCAAATGGCATTGCAAAAAATGCCTCGTGATGCCAGCAAAGTGCGCCAGCAGCGTCGTTGCGTCATCACTGGTCGCCCTCACGCTGTCTATAGAAAATTTGGCCTGTGTCGTAACAAGTTGCGTGAACACGCAATGATGGGCAATGTGCCAGGTGTGGTAAAAGCAAGCTGGTAAGCGCAAAATAAAAGAGTAAGTAAGTATGAGTATGCAAGACCCACTTTCAGATATGCTAACCCGCATTAGAAATGCTCAAATGCGCGGAATGAAATCTGTAACCATGCCTTCATCCAAGGCTAAAGTATCAGTAGCCAAAGTGCTGGAAGACGAAGGTTATATTGGCGGGCACAGTGTTGCTGGCGATGTTAAAAAAGAACTTTCCATTGAATTGAAATACCACAACGGAGAGGCGGTAATCAGTGAACTTCACCGCATGAGTAAACCCAGTTTACGCGCTTATGTCAGTGCGGCTGACCTGCCTACTGTTCGCGGAGGTTTGGGAGTTGCCATTATTTCCACCAGCCGTGGTGTAATGACTGACCGCAGTGCTCGTGGTCAAGGCATTGGTGGCGAAGTACTTTGTACTGTATTTTAATTGAGAAACGAATCGAAACTGGTTTAAAGTAATATGTCCCGAATAGCCGATATGCCCATTACCGTACCTAAGGGCGTAGAAATAAAAATTGACGGTCAAACATTTACTGCTAAAGGTGGTAATGGCGAGCAAAGTGTTAATGTTCATTCACTGGTGAAAGTGGCATTTGAAGATGGCATCATCAATGTAAGTGCTGCTGATAGCAGCAAGCAGGCAAATGCCATGTCTGGAACCATGCGCTCACTCATTAATAATGCAGTGATTGGCGTATCTTCAGGCTTTGAGAAAAAACTGCAACTTATTGGTGTCGGTTATCGAGCTAAAGCCTCTGGTAAAACCCTGGAGTTAAATTTGGGTTTTTCGCATCCCGTTAATTACAAGTTGCCTGATGCAGTCAGTGTCGAAACACCTAGCCAGACAGAAGTTGTACTTAAAAGTGCCAACAAACAGATTTTAGGGCAAGTTGCCTCTGAAATTCGTAGCTTCCGAAAACCTGAACCTTATAAAGGTAAAGGTGTTCGCTATGCTGATGAATACGTCAGACGTAAAGAAGCCAAAAAAAGTAAGTAAATAAACAGATAAATAATGATTACAAAGAAACAATCCAGAGCCCGCCGAGCCAAGCGTAGCCGCGCTAAAATAGCAAGTTTAGGCATAAACCGATTGTGTGTTCATAAAAGTAACCAGCATATCTATGCTCAAGTCATAGCGCCAGAAGGTGCAACCGTTATTACTGCAGCGTCAACTCGAGACAAAAGTTTGAATTCAAATAGCGGAAGCAATGTTGATGCAGCCAAAAAGGTTGGTGAACTTATTGCACAACGTGCTAAAGATAAAGGCATCAAAAAAGTGGCTTTTGATCGCAGCGGTTTTAAATATCACGGTCGTGTCCGCGCTCTTGCTGATGCTGCGCGTGAATCTGGTTTACAGTTTTAATTAAGTTAGTAGAGAGTTAAATAGTGGCATTTCAATCCAGAGAAAAAGACGAAGTCGAAGGCTTAAGCGAAAAGTTAGTTCAGGTCAACCGTGTAGCTAAAACAGTTAAAGGTGGTCGCATTATGTCATTTACTGCATTGACTGTAGTGGGTGATGGCGAAGGTCGGGTAGGCTTTGGTAGAGGTAAATCAAGAGAAGTGCCCCTAGCCATTCAAAAAGCCATGGAATCAGCTCGCCGTAACATGATCAATATCAACCTCAATGGTCATACCATTCAATATGCTTCATCTTCCAGACATGGTGCATCTAAAGTTTATATGCAGCCAGCATCAGAAGGTACAGGTGTTATTGCTGGTGGTGCTATGCGTTCAGTATTAGAATTGGCAGGAGTTCAAAACGTATTGGCTAAATGTTATGGTTCGACCAATCCAGTCAATGTGGTTCAGGCAACGTTTAATGCCTTGAAAAACATGAAATCGCCAGCCGATATAGCCGCTAAGCGCGGTAAGTCGATTGAAGAGATTACAGGCTAAACCCTATTCTTATTTACAGTTTATTATATGGCTACCAAGAAAATTAAAGTCACACAGATTAAAAGCGGTATTGGACGCATTCAATCGCATCGTCAGTGCTTAGCTGGTTTGGGGTTGCGTCGAATTGGCCACTGTGTTGAAGTAGAAGATACCCCTTCAGTTCGCGGCATGATTAATAAAGTTAATTATATGGTCAAAGTTAGTGACTGATAACAGAGAATTAAAATGAGTGAACAAATGCGTTTAAATACATTAAGTCCAGCAAGGGACTCAACTCGCTCTCCAAAGCGCGTAGGTCGGGGAATTGGTAGTGGCTGGGGTAAAACCTGTGGACGTGGTCATAAAGGTTTTAAGTCTCGTTCAGGTGGTAAAGTAGCCCCGGGGTTTGAAGGAGGACAAATGCCTTTGGTCAAGCGTTTACCTAAATATGGGTTTCGCTCACGTATTTCGATGGTAACTGATGAAATTCGCACTTCTGAACTAAACAAAGTCGATGCTGAGGTTATTACTGTTGACGCACTTAAAGCGGCAGGCCTACTGACAGCTCAGATAAAGCGTGCGCGTATCTTTTTATCTGGAGAGGTAACTAAAGCTGTCAATGTTGAAGGCATCAAGGTTACTAAAGGCGCTCAAGCTGCTATTGAAAAGGCAGGCGGTAGCGTTAAATAATTAATTATAACCGTTAGAGCGTAGATTAAGATGGCAAATCCACTCGAAAATAAAGGTCTTAGCGAGCTTTGGGCTCGACTTAGATTTTTATTGTTAGGATTAATTGTCTATCGCATTGGAACACATATTCCAATACCTGGTATTGACCCTGACCAATTGTCGAATTTATTCAATCAAAATCAGGATACCATATTGGGTATGTTCAACGTGTTTTCTGGTGGTGCATTGGAACGTATGAGTATTTTGGCGTTAGGTGTTGTTCCTTATATTTCTGCATCTATCATTTTAAATATGATGACAGCTGTGGTTCCCGCTCTTGAACAAATAAAAAACGAAGGACAATCTGGTCAGCGCAAAATACAACAGTATACGCGTTACTTCGCTTTTGCACTGGCATTGATTCAATCAATAGGTCTGAGCTTTGCTATGGCAGGTCAGGGTTTAGTCCTGGAAGGTACTCTTAATTTTTACATTACTGCCGTTGCTACTTTAACTGGCGGTTCTATGTTTATGATGTGGCTGGGTGAGCAAATCAATGAACGCGGTATCGGCAATGGCATTTCTATGCTGATATTTGCAGGTATTGTCGCTGGTTTACCAATTGCTATTGGTCAAACCATTGAACAGGCACGCACTGGGGAAATGAACCCATTACTACTAATATTTATTATTGTATTAGCTATTGCGGTTGTTTATTTCGTTGTTTTCGTAGAACGCGCTCAACGTCGGATTACCGTTAATTATGCTCAGCGCAATCAAGGTCGCGGTGCGATGCAATCCAGCCATTTGCCCCTAAAAGTGAATATGGCAGGTGTTATTCCCGCTATATTTGCCAGCAGTATTTTATTATTTCCATCGTCCATAGCTCAATGGTTCAGCCAGGGATCTGAAGGTGGAAATGAATGGTTGCAGGAAATTGTATTGGCGATTGGTCCTGGGCAACCGCTAAACTTAATTGTATTTTCTGTATTAATTATATTCTTCTGCTTTTTTTATACTGCATTGATGTATAACCCAAAAAGCGTTGCAGATAATTTAAAGCGATCAGGTGCTTTTGTACCTGGTATACGTCCTGGTGAGCAAACCGCTCGTTACATAGACGATGTGCTGACCCGTTTAACTATGGTTGGCGCTATCTACATAGCTCTGGTTTGTTTGTTACCGCAAATTTTGGTAGTGGGTTGGAATATACCTTTCTATTTAGGTGGTACATCACTATTAATTGCAGTAGTTGTGACTATGGATTTAATGACGCAAATCCAATCGCATTTAATGAGCCATCAATATGAGTCAATAATGAAGAAGGCTAATTTGTCGGGTCGTCGTCGCTAACCATAAAAACGTATAGAGTAACATAATGAAAGTTAGAGCATCTGTAAAGAAAATGTGTAGAAACTGTAAAGTTATTAAACGCAAAGGGGTACTAAGAGTTATCTGTAGTACTGAACCAAGACATAAGCAGCGCCAAGGCTGATTAACACTATTTCGGAGATTATTTAATGGCTCGTATTGCTGGTGTAAACATTCCTGACCACAAACATGCTGAAGTATCACTAACTCATATCTACGGTATTGGACGCACTGTTTCACGAAAAATTTGTGAAACGGTTGGTATTAATCCCGCTCAAAAAATTTCAACATTAGATGATACTAAACTGGATGAATTGCGCGCAGAAGTTGGCAATTATCAAACCGAAGGCGATTTGCGCCGTGAAGTGCAAATGAATATTAAACGCTTAATGGATTTGGGCTGCTATCGCGGTTTGAGACATCGCCGTAATTTACCAGTTCGTGGTCAAAATACCAAGAACAATTCGCGCACCCGTAAGGGGCCACGTAAACCTATTAAACGCTAATTAATACTAGAGATATATAAATGGCTAAACCTAGCACTAAGAGGACCAGGAAAAAAGTCAAGAAGGTTATTGCTGACGCGGTTGCTCATGTTCATGCGTCATTCAATAATACCATTGTCACCATAACAGATCGACAAGGCAATGTACTTTGCTGGGCTACCGCTGGAGGTTCAGGCTTTCGTGGTTCAAGAAAAAGTACACCTTTTGCAGCACAGGTAGCAGCTGAACGTGTTGCGAATGCAGCTAAAGAGTTTGGCGTTGAAAATTTAGAAGTTGAAGTTAAGGGCCCTGGCCCTGGCCGTGAATCAGCTGTTCGTGCATTAAATAACTTTGGTTATAAAATTAGCAAAATTACTGACGCGACACCTATTCCACACAATGGTTGTCGTCCACCCAAAAAACGTCGAGTTTAATTCATTTTCGGAGAAGCATAAATGGCTAGATACATCGGTCCAACTTGTAAACTCTCACGCCGTGAGGGCACAGACCTGTTTCTTAAAAGTGGTATTCGCCCGCTAGAGTCAAAATGTAAAGTTGATACGGCGCCAGGCGCTCACGGTCAACGCCGTGGTCGTTTATCAGACTACGGTATTCAATTGCGTGAAAAGCAAAAAGTGCGCCGCATGTATGGCGTGTTAGAAAAGCAATTTCGCAACTACTACAAAGAAGCGGCGCGTATAAAAGGAAATACTGGTGAAAACTTATTGTCTTTACTAGAGTCCAGATTAGATAATGTTGTGTATCGCATGGGTTTTGGTTCGACTCGTTCTGAATGTCGTCAATTAATTTCTCACAACGCTATTTTAGTCAATGGCAAAAAGGTTAATATTCCTTCTTATTCCGTTAAAGCTAACGATACCATAAGCATTCGCGAGCGTAGTAAAAAGCAACTGCGCATTCAATCGTCACTTGATCTAGCTGGTCAACGTGCAGATGTTGATTGGGTAAATGTTGATAAAACCCAATTAAGTGGTATATTTTCGCGACTTCCAGATCGCGATGAATTACCCAAAGAAATCAATGAAAGCTTGATTGTTGAGCTTTACTCCAAGTAATCAACACATAGCAATCATTACCGTAATAACAATTATTTAGGTGTACCATGCAGATTGATGTAAGTGACTTTTTGACCCCCAAACAAATTGATGTAAGTTCCGACAGTCTCTATCAGACAAAAATTGTACTAGAACCGTTCGAGCGTGGTTTTGGACATACATTGGGAAATGCATTGCGCCGTATTCTTTTATCATCTATGCCTGGTTCTGCCATTGTCGAAGTGCAGATTGAAGGCGTTGAACATGAATACACAACACTACCAGGTGTCCGTGAAGACGTTATCGAAGTTTTAATGAACCTTAAGGGTATTGCCACCAGACTTCACGTTCTGGACGAAGTGTATCTGACTTTAAGCAAAAAAGGCGGTGTGGTAACAGCGAGTGATATTCAAGTTGACCAGAATGTTGAAATCATAAATGGTGATCATATCATTGCTAATTTAGATGAAAACACCGAATTGAACATGACTTTAAAAGTAGCTAAAGGCCGTGGCTATCAACCTGTCGATGTTCGTGTTCGCGATGATGAAGACAGCCAAACTATTGGTGTCTTACACCTTGATGCTAGCTTTAGCCCAGTAAGACACGTATCTTATGTGGTAGATAGTGCTCGTGTTGAACAACGTACTGATTTGGATAAATTAATTATAGATATTGAAACCAACGGTTCAATTAACCCTGAAGAAGCTGTTCGCACCGCAGCTACCATCTTACAGCAGCAGCTGGCAGCTTTTGTCGATTTAGAAGCGATTAATCATGCGCAGCCACCTGAAACAGAATCATTAATTGATCCAATCTTCTTGCGCTCAGTAGATGATTTGGAGCTGACAGTACGTTCAGCTAATTGCTTAAAAGCAGAAAGCATTTATTTTATTGGCGATTTAGTGCAACGCACAGAGCAAGAATTACTTCGCACACCTAACCTGGGTAAGAAATCACTCAATGAAATGAAAGATGTGCTAATGTCCAGAGGTTTAACTCTAGGTATGCGTTTGGAAACATGGCCTCCAATCAATTTACCGCACCACCCTGTATCTTAATTTTAGTAAACCTTAATTAACTCATCGGAAAACAGACATGCGTCATCGTAAAAGTGAAAACAAACTCGGCAAAACGGGTTCACATAAAAGAGCAATGCTCAAAAATATGTCAGTATCACTTATTGAACACGAACTTATCAAAACGACTTTACCCAAGGCAAAAGTATTGCGTCAATATATAGAACCGCTCATTACATTAGCTAAAAAAGATACTGTTGCTAATCGCCGTTTAGCCTTTGCTCGCCTGCGTGATAAAGCTGCAGTGGGCAAGTTATTTGTTGAATTGGGTGATCGCTACGAAGACCGCCCTGGTGGCTATGTACGTATTCTGAAATGTGGACTGCGAACAGGCGATAAAGCGCCGATGGCGTTTGTCGAATTTGTTGATAGACCAATTCCTGAAGCAGTCTATGCTGACGACGATTATGGAGCTCAAGACTAATCCGATGTATGAAACATTTAAGCAGCGTTCTGTTTTTGGTTCGATTCCATTACGAAATGGAATCACCAGTTATGAGTTTTTGTTCAGAACCTCGCAATCGTGTCACCGTTTTTCAGCATCTGGCCCTTAATTTAAAAATTTCAAATAGTTCTTCAACGCATAACCTGGGCTAAAACGGAATATCGTCGTCGTAATCGTCGTAGTTTGAATTTGCTGTAGCAGGAGCAGCAGGTTGTGCTGCCATTTGAGACGGTTGTTGATTGTTTTCAATAGCCCCTGTTGCATTGTTAGCACTGCCTCGGCTGTCTAACATTTGCATTTCATTTGCAATAATTTCTGTAGTATAGCGATCATTGCCTGATTGGTCTTGCCATTTGCGCGTCTGAATTCGTCCCTCAATAAACACTTTGCTGCCTTTGTTAAGGTACTGACCACAAATTTCAGCCAACTTTCCAAATACGGAAATACGGTGCCATTCAGTCCGATTGACTTCTTCATTAGTGTTTTTGTCGCGCCAAACTTCCGAAGTAGCCACGCTAAAACTAGCAATAGCTCTTTGGTCTGCGGTATAACGCATTTCCGGTGCGTTGCCCAGGTTACCGATAATAATAGCTTTATTAACGCCGCGTGATGCCATGATAGGTCTCCAAGTTGATAGTTATTTTAAGCAGTAAGTGTCATATGGAAATCAAGTAACGCTTCTCTGTCCCAA
Source organism: Pseudomonadales bacterium (assembly GCA_965204215.1). Classification (GTDB taxonomy): domain Bacteria; phylum Pseudomonadota; class Gammaproteobacteria; order Pseudomonadales; family GM7GCV1; genus CBDBDZ01. Next base: position 516,668 of record CBDBDZ010000014.1, read on the forward strand.
CCTTTGTGCAGGTAATTGCGTTATTGAATTTCCCTTTACATAAATCATGTAAAAAATTCTACTCGCTTAAGGTTGGGTTGGCAATAAATTTATCCAGTTATTCAAATAAAATTTTCAATAAAGCGAAAGACGAAAGATTTACTAAAATGGTTGATAGTAAAGCCCTGACAATTCTGCCAGTAACTCTATAGCAATGGGTAATATAGAAAATAACAGTAACAGTCCCATAGAAATGTTAAACCAGCGTATTAGTCCAGGCTTCTTCATTAGTGCTTGTAGAGTCTGTCCACCTAGTAACCAGATACTGATACTGGGAAAGGTGAAAATAAAAAATACAAAGGCAATCAGCAAGGTATCCCAGAAAATATTAGTTTGGCTGCTAAAGGCGACAATCGCACTGCTTCCCATTACCCAGGCTTTGGGATTTATCCATTGAAATAACAGTGACTGAACGAAGGTTAGAGGTGAACCTAAACGGTTTTGTTCCTGTGCGGAACTATTGGCAATTTTCCACGATAAAAAACAAAGATAAATAATGCCCAGTGTTTTAATTAAAGTATGCAGCCAAGTCAATTGCTCGAAGACAACGCCGAAACCTAAGCCTATGGTTACAACTAATATTGGCATACCTATAACGATACCCCACCAGTGAGGTAGGCTACGTCTCCAGCCAAAATTCAGACCAGAGGTTAACAACATAATATTATTGGGACCTGGGGTTATGGCACTAATAAAAACAAATATCACCAGTGACCAGAAGTTTTCAATCATTATTTTTGGATGTGGTAGGTTTCTAATAATCCAGGTCCAGTATCTCAAATAAAAAACCCCGCGTAAAGCGGGGTTTAAAAGGTTCTGTTAATTTCCGTTTACAGTAAAGGTGCAATGACCAGGCTGACAATTGCCATAACATTAATGAGAATATTCATAGAAGGACCAGAAGTGTCTTTAAATGGGTCGCCTACGGTATCACCTACGACAACGGCGCTGTGAGTTTCAGTGCCTTTACCGCCGAAGTTCCCTTTCTCAACGAATTTTTTGGCGTTATCCCAGGCACCGCCAGCGTTTGCCATCATCAGTGCCATTAGCACACAGCCTAGCAATGAACCACCTAACATGCCACCTAGAGCCTCAGCACCGAGTATAAAGCCGACAGCCGGAGGGGTAGATACAGCAATAACGCCAGGGAGCATCATGCGTTTTAAGGCAGCTGTGGTTGCAATGTCTATACATTTAGCTGTGTCAGGTTCTGCCTTACCTTCTAATAAGCCGGGAATTTCTTTGAATTGACGGCGAATTTCATTAATCATATCAAAGGCGGCATCACCCACTGAAGTCATGGTGATGGATGAAATTAAAAACGGTATGGTACCGCCAATAAATAATCCTACCAAGACAATTGGATCGGATAATTGTAAAGAAAAATCAGGGTATTTTAAAGTTACGGTTTCAACAAAAGCCGCGATAATTGCCAATGCTGCCAAAGCTGCAGCGCCAATGGCGAAGCCTTTACCAATAGCTGCAGTGGTGTTGCCTAACTCATCCAGTGAGTCGGTTATTTCGCGAACATCTGACCCCATACCGCCCATTTCAGCAATGCCGCCAGCATTGTCAGCTACAGGACCGTAGGCATCAATCGCCATGGTAATACCTACAGTAGATAGCATACCTACTGCAGCGATGCCTACGCCGTATAAACCTGCTAATTCGGTTGAAATATAGATAATGGCAGCAATGAAAAGCAGTGGTAATACCACCGATTGCATACCGACAGAAAGCCCGGTAATCATAACAGTTGCGGGCCCTGTTTCACCAGATTTAGCAATTTTTTCGACAGGGGAACCGCCAGTATAATATTCGGTGATAAGCCCGATAGCGATACCGCCAACAGCACCTGAAACTACTGCCCACCAAATATTAGAGCCTAACCCTAACTCGCCAATTAACACATAAGCAGCAATAATGAATATTAAAGGAGCGCCTAGTGTACCCGTGCGAAGTGCGGCGGCTGGTGCGGCACTTGAGCGCATTTTAACTACAAAAATCATGACAAGAGAACATACCAAACCAACTGCAGCCAAAGCTAAGGGCAGGAACATCATGGATTCTTTATCTGCTAAGCCTGTCATGGTATACGCAATAGCGATAGTTGCAATCATTGATCCACAGTAAGATTCAAAAATATCAGAACCCATACCTGCAACATCGCCCACGTTATCGCCTACATTATCGGCGATGACGCCTGGATTGCGAGGGTCATCTTCAGGAATACCAGCTTCAATCTTACCTACCAGGTCAGCGCCAATGTCAGCACTCTTTGTAAAAATACCGCCGCCGACGCGTGAGAATAATGCAACAACGGATGCGCCCATGCCAAAGCCTTCCAGGTCGTGGCCACCACCAAAGAAATAGAACAGGCTGCCCAGGCCAATTAATCCAAGAGAGGCTACACATAAACCCATTATCGAGCCGCCATAAAATGCCACTGACAATGCACTGGCAGCACCTTTTTGTTGAGCTGCTGTTGCGGTTCTAACATTGGCTTTGGTGGCAGAGTACATACCAATCCAGCCAGCGATAGAAGAAGATAGCGCTCCGACAAACACAGCAATTGCAGTATTTGGAGTAGGGAAAGCAATATAGGTGATAATGATTAATGCCGCTAAAAAGATAACCAGCATCTTATACTCACGCTTCATAAATACCATAGCGCCTAGATGAATTTGATCAGCAATCTTCTTTATAGCATCTTCACCTTCTGGATAGTGTTTTACAAGCGTATACAAGATATAGGCAAAAGCCAAGCCAACCGTGCCAATAACAGGTGGCAGATAGGTCATGTCTGTCATAAAAATAAATACCTCAATAAATTATAATAAGTTTTAAATTATTAATTCGGGATGAAAATACCGAACTAAGATGTGGCACAAGGAAGTGCCACCGACGAGCGATAGCTCGGTCGCGAACCATTGAAATACAAGTAAAATTCGCATATTTTCGCTAGTATTTTAATGGTGACCAATAAAAGATGCAGGAGCGATATTTTATTGATAGGTTAAAGAATTTAAGCAGATTCAACATCTTTCATTGATAATTTTATTTTTCCACGCGGGTCGACGTCCATCACCATGACCTGAATCTCTTGACCTTCGCTCAGGTAATCGGTAACATTTTCGACGCGCTCATTAGCAATTTGGCTAACATGAAGCAGTCCATCCTGACCCGGTAAAATAGTGACAAAAGCGCCGTAGTCGACGATTTTGGCAACCTTACCCTTATAGACTTTACCTGGCTCTGCAATGGCAGTGACGGCATCGATTTTTTCACGTGCAAGTTGTAGAGCTTCATTGTCGCTGGCATAAATTTTGACAAGTCCGTCATCATCTACGTCGATATTGGCACCAGTTTCATCAATAATACTGCGAATGGTAGCTCCTCCTTTGCCAATTAAATCACGAATGCGATCTACTTCAATTCGCATGGTTTCAAATCGAGGTGCGTTAGGGCTGATTTCGGTTCTGGGTGTTGGTAGGATTTTATTCATTTCATTGAGAATATGTACCCGCGCTTGTTGAGCTTGCTCTAACGCAATTTCCATAATCTCTTCAGTAATACCTTCAATTTTTATGTCCATTTGCAGTGCTGTTATACCGCTAACACTACCAGCGACTTTAAAATCCATGTCACCTAGATGATCTTCATCACCAAGAATATCGGTTAGTACGCTGAAGCGATCACCGTCTTTAACCAGGCCCATGGCAATACCAGCCACTGGCATTTTAAGTGGAACGCCGGCATCCATTAATGCCAGACTACTGCCACAGACAGATGCCATGGAACTCGAACCATTGGATTCAGTAATTTCTGATACCACTCGAATGCTGTAAGGAAATGCTTCCAAATCAGGTAGCGTTGCAGCAATGCCACGGCGCGCAAGGCGTCCGTGTCCAATCTCACGGCGGCCAGCCGAACCGGTGCGACCACACTCGCCGACAGAAAATGGTGGGAAATTGTAGTGAAACATGAAAGGGTCTTTCTTTTCACCTTCAAGGGCGTCAATAATTTGAGCATCGCGCTGTGCGCCTAATGTAGCAACAACCAGTGCTTGAGTTTCGCCACGGGTAAACAATGCTGAACCATGAGTGTTAGGGAGAACACCCACTTCAACATTAATTGGGCGAACGGTTTTGGTGTCGCGACCGTCAATACGTGATTCACCGTCGAGAATGCGGTTGCGAACATAGCTTTTTTCAATTGAACCAAATAAATCACTGACCAGCAAACTATCTGGAGCATCTTCAGCGTTGGTGCATAATTGCTCGATAACAGCGTCTTTGGACTGGGTAAGTTTATTGCGGCGTTCCTGTTTATCAACAATAGCGTAAGCACTGGCGATGCTGTCGCCAGCTGCTGCCTGAATTTGGGTGAGCAAAGTGCTGTGATCGGGAGCATCAGGTAATTCCCAACGTGGCTTTCCTGCCTTTGTAGTTAGTTCGCGTATATTGTCAACCACTACCTGCATTTCTTGGTGTGCAAACAATACCGCTCCCAGCATAATGTCTTCGGGCAACTCTTTAGCTTCAGACTCTACCATCAATACAGCATCACCAGTTCCAGCTACTACCATGTCAAGAGTAGAGTTTTGCAATTCGCTATAAGTAGGGTTGAGTAAGTAGCCTTTCTCCAGGTGGTAGCCAACACGTGCTGCACCAACAGGACCGTTGAAAGGAAGGCCTGAAATGCTTACTGCAGCAGATGCACCAATTAAAGCTGCAATATCAGGGTCTTCATCTTTATGGCTGGAAACTACCGTACAAATAACCTGGACTTCATTTTTAAAATCATTTGGAAACAGAGGGCGTAAAGGGCGGTCAATCAATCTTGATGTCAATGTTTCTTTTTCGCTGGGTCTGCCTTCGCGTTTAAAAAATCCGCCAGGAATTTTTCCTGCTGCGTAAGTTTTCTCTTGATAATTGATGGTCAGTGGGAAGAAATCTTGCCCAGCTTTAATTGATTTTGCGCCGACGGCGGTACAGAGTACCATGGTGTTGCCGACAGTAGCCATGACAGCACCGTCAGCTTGACGAGCAATGCGTCCAGTTTCTAAAGTCACTGACTGCCCGCCAAATTGAAATTGTTGTTTTATGGGATTCACAATATATGTACCTGTAATATTAAAGTGCTTGTAGCACGAATTAGCGACGTAACTTTAACGCCTTTAAGATGGCAGTATAGCTAGTGCTGTCTTTGCGTTTGAGGTAGTCTAATAATTTGCGGCGCTGGTTTACCATTCGGATAAGGCCGCGACGAGAGTGGTGGTCTTTTTGATGTTCTTTGAAATGATCTTGTAGTTTGTTGATATTATGAGTTAGCAATGCGATTTGTACCTCTGCTGAACCCGTATCGTTTTTACTCTTGGCAAATTTTTTGACAATAGCACTTTTTTCTCGAGCCGATAAAGACATAAGTTGATACCTTCAATATGCATTTGTTAAAAATAATAAGACACTTTCCGCGCATATTTACAGAAAGTTTCTATTGTCTTGGTGTGAAATTAATCGTTAAAAGACAAACAACCAATGCTAAAATTAGCGTCGCACACTATAATGCTTTTTCATTTAAAATTAAACTTTAAACCCTGTATAAATAATATAAACAGTAGAAACGTAGATAAAAAGCGAATGTTAGAAGCCAGCGAAAATAATCTAATTTGGATGGATTTGGAAATGACAGGATTAAATTCCGATTCGGATCATATCATCGAAATTGCCACTATTGTCACAGATGCCAACTTGCTAAACCAAATAGAGGGTCCATCAATAGTTATTCATCAATCCGAAGCTGTTTTAAATGGAATGAATGAATGGTGTACCGAACAACATGGCAAATCAGGGCTAATACAGCGAGTCAGGGACAGTAAAATTAGTATTCAGGAAGCTGAAGCCATGACATTATCCTTTGTCAAGCGTTACTCAAAAGTAGGTCGCTCACCACTTTGTGGAAATTCGATACACCAAGATCGTAAGTTTTTACAAAAATATATGCCCAGACTGGAGGCTTTTTTTCATTATCGTAATATTGATATTTCTACTGTCAAAGAACTGGCTAGAAGATGGAAGCCAGAGTTAATTGATAATTTTCAAAAGAACGGTTCGCACCTGGCTCTGGATGATATTAAAGAATCAATTGCCGAATTACAGCACTATCGTAATTATTGGTTGAATTAAAGGAACCTTAAGAGTTGTTGCTCAACCCAACCATCAACAATTTATTGGGCAACATTGCCATATTTGGGTTTAACCTGCTTGTTGCAGCGATTGATTGTGCTTAATGGTGGAAGGAGCAATACCTAATTGCTCGTCAACATTTACATTAAAATACCTTAAGGTGGCGGCAATAATAGCAAAGTGATGAACACTATGACTTTGAAGAAATAGTAATTCTCGCTCGCATGATGAACGACAAAATTTTTTGGATTGCGGTTTTGTGGATGACAGATGATATGATTTTAACAACCTGTCTTGTTGCGAGCCTAAATCTTGTAAGCGCTTAATTAAAGAATGGGTGGTATCAATAGCGACTGAGGGTGTTTGTTCAATAGCCAGATTGCGCTGGCGTTCATCGTAATCAATTCGTCCACTCTCTAAACCTCTGAAAAACTGCTGATAGTGTTCCAACAAATGCCGGAAATGTGAACCAACAGACGAGGTAAATAACGGTTTTGGAATTTGTGTATAGACGTCGCTCATTCCATGTTCGATGTTATTTAAAATATTGATGCCTTCATTTAGCAATTCAATATTGTTTTCAGTAAATTGAGAAAGGGACATAAGAAATTTATAGGTTCAACCCAGATTGTGCATTATGAAATTGTAGCGAAGCCATTTTTGGATGTAGCAGGTTTCTAATGCATAATCTGGGTTCAATATTAGCCGCAAACTTTTACAATGCTATCAATGGTATATTCCAGGCTAGAAGGCTGAATGCCGATAACATTAATTCGAGATGATTCAAGCATATAAATGGAATATTGCTCGCGAAGTTGTATCACTTGTTCTTTACTAAGGCCCAGGTAAGAGAACATTCCACCATTACGCTTTAAGTAATTGTAGTCTCTTTTAGATTGGTTTTGGTTCAATGAATCTGCCAACAAATTTCTGCTTTTGATAATTGATAAACGCATAGATTCTAATTCGTCTTTCCACAGTTTGGAAAGTGATTTATCCGATAAGACAGCGCCAACAATACTACAACCGTGGTACGGTGCCATAGAATAAGAACACCTTGCATTATTCAATACATGACTTCTTGCAGCATCACTTTGTTTAGCGTTGAGAGACAAAACCATTAAAGCGCCAGTGCGTTCGCGATACAAGCCAAAATTTTTTGAACAGGAAACCACGATAACCGCCTCGCTACATTGCTCTAAAACGGTTTGCACTGCAAAATTGTCTTCTTTCAAGCCTTTGCCTAAGCCTTGATATGCCATATCCAGAAAGGGGAACAGCCCTTTACGCTTGCAAAAATCAATAATTTCTAACCATTGTTCAGAGGTTAAATCAGCACCTGTTGGGTTGTGGCAGCAGGCGTGAAGCAATAGACAATCACCAGCCTGTGCTGGTTCAAGCGATTGCATCATGGCATCAAAATTGACTTCACCTGTAGAAAAATCGTAATAGTCATAGGTGCGAGTTTGCAACCCGGAAGCTTCAATTAAAGGTTTGTGATTAGCCCATGAAGGGTTGCTTAGCCAAACAGTGGTACTCTTGTTGCTTTTAGCCAACAATTCAGAAGCCATTCGCAAACCGCCACAACCACCGGGAGTAGCTATTAATTGCAAGCGTTCTTTATCAATCGTTACGCCATCTGTTAACAGGTTGGTCAGACCGTTAATATAAATGGCGTCCCCAGCTTGAGGAATATAACTTTTAGAGTCTTGTCGTTCCAGTATTTTAGCCTCTGCTTGCTTTACCGCCCGAGGAATAGGAGTGTGTCCATTGCTGTCCTGGTACACTCCAACAGAAAGATTGACTTTTAACGGATTGCTATCGGCAGCAAATAGTTGGTTCATTCCAAGAATAGGGTCAGTCGGGAGTACGTCCAGCTTTTCAAGCATAATAGAAATTTAAAGTAAGGGAAGTCAAACAGAGCGCAATTATAAAGTATGATACCTTTGTAATAAAATTCTTTTACTCTCATACTGCGTTATTTTCGTGCTCAAATGCTTATTTACCATCAGTATTAATTTGGCATGAAAATACCGAGCTAATATGTGGCACAAGGAAGTGCCACCGACGAGCGATATTTTATTGCGAGGTTAATAACGCTCAAACCCGGTGAGTGATGACGCCGCCGCCCAAACAGCGTTCTTCTGAGTATAGGACAAGGTATTGACCAGGTGTTACCGCACGTTGAGGGCGCGTGAATTTAACACTATAACCTGAATTGTTGTCACAAAATGTGACTTCGCAGGGTTGATCTTGCTGGCGGTAACGAATTTTAGCAGTACAAGTTAGAGGTAGTGTGGAAGCTTGATTAATCCACTCTATTGTTTCCACATTTAATTGGCTGTGCTTCAAGCTGGGGTGGTCTTCGCCCTGTACTACAACGAGTGCATTGCGAGCGATATCTTTTTCAGCCACATACCAGGCATTTTCTTCAGCTTGTTTCACCCCGCCAATGCCCAGTCCTTTGCGCTGTCCGAAGGTGTAATACATCAAACCTTGATGTTGACCAATTATCGTGCCATCCAGTGTCTCAATATGACCAGGTTGCGCAGGTAAATATTGTTGCAAGAAGTCTTTGAAACGCCGCTCACCTATAAAGCAAATACCTGTGCTGTCCTTTTTGCGAGAAGTGATAAAGCCTTGCTGATGAGCGATTTCACGTACTTTGCTTTTTTCCAAATGCCCCACGGGGAATAAACATTTAGCCAAAGCAGATTCAGGCACGGCATGTAAAAAATAGCTTTGGTCTTTGTTTTCATCCAGTCCTTTTAATAATTGGCATTGATTATCAGTGTGCAGGGTCCTTACGTAATGGCCAGTGGCAATTAAATCTGCACCTAGTGCTTTGGCATAATCGCTAAATACTTTAAATTTTATTTCGCGATTGCATAAAACATCGGGGTTGGGTGTTCGATAAGCTCGATATTCCTGTAAGAAATATTCAAAAACATTGTCCCAATATTCACTGGCGAAATTGGCAAGGTGCAACTTAATGCCCAAAAGCTCACAAACCTGTTTGGCATCGTTTAAATCGTCAATGGCAGTGCAATATTCTGTACCATCGTCTTCTTCCCAATTTTTCATAAACATACCTTCAACCTGATAACCTTGTTCCAGTAATAAATATGCAGCTACGGAGGAGTCTACTCCGCCAGACATACCGACAATAACTTTCTGAGAGTTCTGCATAATTACTGCACTCGTGACATTATGCAAAGCTCTTTTTCTGCTGTCTATTCATCAAAATGATAATCCCAGATTATGCGATAAAGGCAAACAGAACAATTCCTAATATCAAGCGATAAATAATAAACGGCATCATTCCAATTTTTTCAATGAAGGTTAGAAAATAATGAATACAGAACCAGGCGGTTATAGCAGAAAGCGTCGCTCCTATAATTAAAGGCTGCCATTCAATGATTTCGCCTGAATCCAGCGCTTTAAACAAACCGCTGGAAAGGATAACAGGGACGGACAGTAAAAAAGAGAAACGCGCCGAATCACTTGCTGTAAACCCCAACAGGAGCGCCATGGTAATGGTAATACCAGAGCGCGATGTGCCAGGAATGATTGCCAATGCTTGAGCAATACCTATTATTAATGCCAAAGCAAGAGTCATATCTTTTAAAGTTTTAGAAGCGTTCGCGTTTGGTTTAGAAACTGCATACCAGAGTAATATGGCACCTAATAGAGTAGTGGTGGCAATTGTTTCTATGCCGCGTAAATGTGTTTCAACCAAATCATTGAGAGCTAGTCCCAACAAACCTGCAGGTATTGTAGCAATCACGATAAACCAGGCCATATTGCCGTCAGTTGACTGCTTGCCGATTAATGAATGGTAGCCGCCAATAACCATGTTAATTAACATCACACGGAAATAGAGCATAACAGCTATCAAACTGCCGACATGAACAGCTATGTCAAAACTTAACCCCTGATCGGGAATACCGAATAATTGCGAAGGTAAAATTAAATGTGCAGAACTTGAAATGGGTAAAAATTCGGTCAGCCCCTGAATTATAGCTAATAAAATAATATGAAAAAGTTCCATAAATGATCAATGTGATTAGCTATTGATAGCTTTTGTTTTGTTGATCTAACTTTTTCCATGCGCTACTGCCACGTAAATAAACAGGTTCTAACTCCTTTAGAGGAATGGTTAAACCCATCTGGTGTTTTGCCAAAATTTCGGGTATTAATAGTGTCGCATCAATGGAGCAGTGAGGGATATAGCGAACATTTTCTGGCAGTACAAGGTGCGTTACACCAGAACCCACAGCAATGATATCTCCCCTGGCGCGAGTAAGGCTTTGCATGATGGCGGCACCATCGACAGCGCAAATACTATCGCTGGTGATATTAATAACACGCTTACTTGTTTTATCAAATTGATATAGCCCCCAATAAAGTTCTCCCATGCGGGCATCAATGCAGGTTAAAATGTAGTCACTGGGTATTGATTGAGCGGCTGTAATGGCGAGCGCATGTAACGAAGATAGCGCAACAATTTTACATTGGGTACAATAGCTAAGCGCTTGTGCGCAACTAATTGCTACCCTGAGCCCCGTAAAAGAACCAGGACCTGCACCTACACCAACCACTTGTAATTGGTTAATCGAAACATCGTGTTGCAGATGCAATTCTGCAATAGTGGGTAGTAATTGCAATGAGTGTTGCCTGGGATGCTCAATACTGTGACCGATTGTTCTGCCATTGACATAAAGAGCAACAGAGAGTTGTTGGTCACTACAATCGAGCACCAGACAATGATTGATAGAATTAGACATTGAATTTACGCATCACATTGCTAACCCTTTTAATCCTTAGAATCATCAAGGTTGCACCTGCAAGAGTATAAACCAGTGGTTCGGTATAGTCTGATTTGGTCAGCATCCAAAAGTGAACTAATGCCAATACTAATGCTACATAAATGCCTTTATGCAGCCGTAACCAATTACGTTTCATGCGTCGTTGTATATTATTGGTTGAGGTTAAGGTTAAAACCAATAACACTACAAACCCTGTAAAACCCACTAATAAATAGGGGCGTTGCTGTATTTCATACACAATAGTAACCCAACGCAATTCTACTTCAAATACAATAAATACACCAAAATGAATTGCCACATAGGCGAAACACCATAGCCCTGTCATCCGTCGAAAACGCATGAAATTGCTGGTTTTCAATATTTTTTGTAAAGGGCTTATCAATAATGTTAAAAACAGCAATCGTAAGCTCCACTCGCCACTAATGTGAGATATAGACTCGATAGGGTTTACACCCAGATTATTTGTTCCCAATCTATAACTCAACAGGATAAGAGGAAGAGATAATGCACAGTGTAACAATATTTTTTGAAGCCGAATTGATTTCATGATCACTATTGTAACGCAGATTGTAATTTATGGTACTCTACGGTTATAGCACTCTACGGATAACTTTAATTAAAAACCCTCGACTGATTGATATCAAAGCATCGAGCACCTAAAATGGCACTCTATGCATTTAAAGTCGATAAAGCTTGCTGGGTTTAAATCTTTTGTAGACCCTACTACAGTTACATTTCCTGGCAACCTTTGTGGTGTCGTGGGTCCTAATGGTTGTGGAAAATCCAATATTATTGATGCCGTGCGCTGGGTTATGGGCGAAAGCTCTGCTAAACAGCTGCGGGGCGACTCCATGGCAGATGTTATCTTCAACGGTTCGAGCGACCGTCAACCTGTCGGTCAAGCTAGTATTGAGCTTATTTTCGACAATTCCAGTGGACGCATTACTGGCGAATATGCCGCTTACAATGAAATATCGGTAAAGCGCAAAGTACAGCGTGACGGCAGTAATGATTATTCACTTAACGGCAGTAAGTGCAGGCGGCGTGATATTACCGATATATTCCTGGGAACAGGTCTTGGCGCCAGAAGTTATTCTATTATTGAGCAGGGCATGATTAGTAATTTAATCACCGCCAAACCTGAAGATTTGCGAATTTATATTGAGGAAGCCGCTGGAATTTCTAAATACAAAGAACGTCGGCGTGATACGGAAAATCGGATTCGTCGAACCCGCGAAAATCTGGAACGCTTAACTGATATTCGCGATGAACTGCAGCGTCAATTGCAAAAGCTGCAGCGACAAGCCAAAGCTGCAGAAAAATTTCGACAGTATAAAACTGAACAACGCGAGTTAAGTAAACAACTTCAAGCATTGCAATGGAAACATTTTGATACCATTGTTGAAACTGAACAGCAACAACTATCTTCCTTAAATGTGGAATTGGAAAAGCGTTTAGCAGCCGAAGCAAAAGTCAATGCAGCACTGGAAAAATCACGTGTTGATTTTAATGAACGCAATCAACAATTATCAACAATTCAAGCGGAATATTATTCGGAAGGTGCAGAAATTTCACAATTAGAACAGGCTATAAATCACAATAAGCAGCGCAATGAACAACTGCTGCAGGAGCAAACCGAAACACAACAAGCTCTTGCGGATATTACCCAGGATTTAGAACAAGATGTGATTAAAATTGATGGGTGGAGTGCAGAAATAGAACAGTTAGAGGAACAGCTTAACAATACGAAACAATCGATGGAAGCGAGTTTAAAAATACAGTCCGATGCCGAACAGCAAATGCAACAATGGCAACGGGAATGGGACAGTTTTGCGATTCACTATTCAGAAGTTGAAAAACAAACACAAATTGAAAAATCCAGCATTGAGCATCAGGAATTATTATTAAAACGTCATGCCGATAACAGCCGGCGGCTAGACGATGAGATGAATAATCTAAAGCAAGCCAGGGAACAGCAGCCTCTTCAACAGGAATTTAAAATGCTGATGGAATCGCAACAGGGTTTTGTCGATACCATTGCTAGTCTGAAAAAGGAAATAGAATCGGTCAATCAATTCATTCAACAATATAAACAACAGCAAACCGAATTGAGCGATAATTTGAATACAACTCGCGTTAGTATTCAACAAAAAAGTGGTCAACAGGCATCACTAAAAGCGTTGCAAGAAAGTGCTGTTGATAAAACCATCGACGAATTTTTAAAACAAACAGGACTAGATACAACGCCACAACTTTATGACCAATTGAAAGTAAAATCGGGTTGGGAAATGGCAGTTGAGGCAGTATTGGGTTCGCATTTGCATGCGCGTTGTGTGGATAATATCAATGATTACCAGCGAGCATTTGGCAGTATTCAGCAATCCATAAGCTTATTGCAAACTCAAGCAGGAGATAATGCTAAATTTGAAGAATGGAACAATATGCCAGCAATGTCCAGAGTCTTAACAGGGAATTACCCCCAATTTGTGGACTCTATCTATCTGGCAGAGTCGTTAGAACAAGCTCTGCTCAATCAAAGCGCGTTAAATAACAGCCAAAGTATTGTTACCAAACAGGGGCAGTGGTTGGGTGCAAACTGGCTGATAACTTACAATGCCAATGAAGCACAATCTGGTGTTATCAAACGTCAGCAAGAAATAGAGTCGCTCGAGTCGCAATTAAAGCAAGAAAAGCAGCATGAAAATGATTTGCTCTCGCAGCTATCAAAGGCCGAGCAACTTCTCACTGAGACGGAAGCACAAAGGCAACAACAACAGCAAAGCCTCAATCAGCAAATTCAAAACCAATCTAACAATGACAAACAAATTACCGCACTTAATGCCAAGTTAGAACAATGGCAGTATCAACACAATAAATTTAATGAAGAGCACGAAGTATTACAGGAGCAAATAAAACTTGACCAGGAAAAACTTCAGCAGGCAAGAGAGAATATTAGTGAACTTGTCGAGACCATGGCAAAGTTAAGTGACGAGCGTGAACAACGGTTGCAACAAAAACAACAAATTGAACAAGCAGTAAAAGCATCAAGAGAAAAAGCACGTGAAAGTGGTAGCCAATACAATCAGTTAGCCCTTAGAGAGCGAACGGTACAAACTCAAATTGCAGCGCTCAAAGACGCCGGGGAGCGTTTAAATGAGCAATTGCAGCGTAGTCAACAACGTATGCAATCCATTCAAAAACAGCTTAGGGAAGAAGTGCAGCCAGACAATTCGTTGCAACAACAATTAGAGAGTAAATTAAAACAACGCATTGTGACTGAAACTCGCCTAAGCAGTGTTCGCAATCAAACCAGCGAAATAGAAAATAGCATTCGCGATATGCAAATTCAGTTACAGAAATATCAGGCAGCGGTTCAAGAACAACGCGAGAGCATTCAACAACAAAAAGTAACGGCACAAGAGACTATCACCCTGCGTAAAGGCATTGTAGAGGCCATGCAGTCGCTAAATATTGTTGATATAACTGACTACTTAAAGCGGTTAAATAAAGATATTACGGTAGAAAGTAGTCAGCAACAAATCGACAAGATAGAGCGCAGAGTCCAACAATTGGGTGCTGTCAATTTAGCAGCTATTGAAGAATACGAATCGGAACAAGAGCGCAAGCAGTATTTAGATGAGCAAAATAAAGAACTGGAAGATGCGTTAAATACCCTGGAAAGCGTCATGCGCAAAATTGACAAGGAAACCCGAACGCGATTCAAAGAAACTTTCGAACAAATTAATACAGGCTTTAAGATGTTGTTCCCCAAATTGTTTGGTGGTGGTCATGCCTATTTAGAATTGACAAGTGATGATTTACTCAACACAGGTATTAGTATCATTGCGCGTCCACCAGGTAAGCGCAATTCGACCATACATTTATTATCAGGTGGTGAAAAAGCTCTAGCTGCAATTGCTATGGTATTTGCCATTTTTCAACTCAACCCCGCACCTTTTTGCATGCTTGATGAGGTAGATGCACCACTGGATGATGCTAATATTGGACGCTTTGCAGAAATGGTCAAAAAAATGTCTGAAAAAGTCCAGTTTATTTTTATTAGTCACAACAAAGCCACCATCGAAATGGCAAATCAGCTGATGGGTGTTACCATGCAAGAAGCAGGAGTATCCCGGGTTGTCAGCGTAAATGTTGAAGATGCAATAGAAATGGTAGGGTAATGTTAGATAGGATAATATCAATAGTGAGTTTGGAATTAGTTTTATTTTTACTAGTAGGTGCAGTAATAGGTCTGATTATTTACCGTAAACAATCTCAAGGGAATCGCAGAGTCAAAATAAGCAAAAGAGTCAAGCGACCTAATTACAGTGATAAAGAACCGCCAAGAGTGGTAAAAATTGATGGCGAGCTTTATTCAGATATTGATGCAGAAAGCGATATACCTGTATTGTTAGACCCAGCGGATGATATTTTAGATAATGGTAATACCCATCCAAAGCAGCCATTTCAGCAACCCACACAACAATTGGATATGTTTGATGAAAGCCCTGAAATAGAATCCAGGCAGCGAACCAGGACAAACAAATCAAAACCTAAATCGGCAACAAAAACAGTAAAGAAAACGGATCAGGACTTGTTAGGTGATTTGATTATCATTAATTTGCAGGCAGCTGATGATACACCCTTTTTAGGTAAGCGCTTTTTCGAGATATTACAGGCAAATAATTTACGGTTTGGTGAACGCGATATTTTCCATTATCATCCAGATGATACCAGTGATGCATGGTTTAAAATGGCAAACGGTATTAACCCAGGTACTTTTGATTACCATGAACAAGAGTATTTTTCATCGCCAGTCATGTGCTTTATTTTGGAATTACAAAAAGAAAAAGTCAATCAACATGGCTTTCATATTGACGCCTATAACCAAATGATAGTGACAATCAAAATCATACAACAAGAATACAGCGGGCGATTGAAAGACAGTGGGCACAGTGATTTAAACGAACAAGGTATTGAGCATTACCGTCAAAAAGTGCAAGACTTTGAGCGCCAGGGGCTTATTTTTACTTAACGCTTTTTTGCAAGTCAACTGAATGATAATTTCAGAGCGGATTCAATCGCTGTTGCAATCATTTGACAGCACAATCGCAACTTTGGAGTTAGAGTCACTTATGGAAGGTAATTTAAATATGGACTTGTTGACAGAAGAAGCCTTGATATCTGTATTAAAATTTGCCAACCACTGTTACCGTGCAGGTTATCCTGTTGTTGACGATGCTTATTACGACCATGTGCTGCGAGCAGAATTAGAGCGACGCAACCCCAACCACTCGTTTTTACATCAAGTTGAACCTGAGCCCGAGTTTAGTAGTAAGACGGTTGTTTTGCCGCAGCGAATGTTATCAACAGACAAGGCCTATAGTTTGGCAGAAATGCAATTATGGGTAAAACGCTTGCAAAAGGCGGCATTGGAATGTGATGTCAGCGATATTGAAATTCGCATAACACCTAAACTTGACGGTTATGCCGCTTATGACGATGGCACTAAACTCTACACCAGAGGCGATGGCTACAGGGGTAGTGACATCAGCCGTGTATTTAACCGCGGTTTAAAAGTGGGCGGCGACGGTGCTCGCGGTCAAGGAGCTGGGGAAATTGTGATAGACCAGGTCTATTTTGACACTCACTTAAATCAGTACTTCGATAATAGCCGCAATTTCCAGGCTGCAGTACTTGCTGAAAAAAACCAAGGCGCTCATGTCACTCGTGCTGTATTAGACGGAGCTGCCATTTTTATGCCATTTAGTCAACTACCCAACAGGTATTGTCCCATTGATACTTTGTTTGATAATTTTGACGCTTTAATTGAAGAATTATGGACATCTACCATTTATAAAGTGGACGGTATTATCTTTGAAGTGGTGAATGAGGTGTTAAAACAACAGATGGGGGCAACGCAACACCACCACCGCTGGCAAATTGCATTTAAAATTAACAGTGAAAAGGCACAGGTCAAAGTCATTGGTGTCAATCCGCAAACCTCGCGTTCAGGCAGGGTTAATCCTGTAGTGGAAATTGAACCCACCAAGCTAAGTGGTGTTACCATTCGCCATGTCAGCGCCCATCATTACGCTATGGTTGAAAAACAAGGGATTGGAAAAGGTACTATTATTGAACTGGTTCGCAGTGGCTTAGTCATTCCTAAAATTGAAAAAGTTATCACCAAGGCGAACCCGCAAATACCGCAAAACTGTCCTAGCTGTACATCACAATTACGTTGGGATAGTGATTTTTTAATTTGCACCAATACGCATTCGTGCCCGGCCCAGTCACAAAAACGCATTGAACATTTTTTTGCTGTGTTGGGAAATAATGACGGTTTTGGCGATAAAACCATTATCAAACTATGTAATGAGGGGATTAATTCAGTTATAGCCATTTACCAGTTACAGCACGAACAATTGGTAGCAATGGGTTTTGGTGATAAAACCGCGCAAAACTTATTAATGGAATTGCGGCGCAGCCGCTCTCAAGCCATACACGATTGGCGGTTTCTGGCTGCCTTTGGTATTCCGAGGTTAGGACCAGGTAATAGTGAACAATTGTTAGCCCACTGCAAACTGTTAGATATTTTTGATTTAACGCAGGAGCAAATTATAGCTATTGAGGGTTTTGCTGAAAAAACAGCTATCGAATTGGTAGCAGGGTTACAAACTGTCAAAGATACTTTTTTAACACTTTATCAATTAGGCTTTAATTTAATAGAAACCGAGCTTAAAAGTAAGCAGCAACAAACAGATTCTGTTATTAGTGGTAAAACTCTGGTATTTACTGGGAAAATGCAGTTTTCGCGCGAGGTTATGGAAACTCAGGCAAAGGCGCTAGGAGCAAGCATAGGCAAATCTGTTTCCAGTAAAACTGACTATTTAATTATCGGTGAAAATGTAGGGGCTAAAAAAATCAACGATGCGCAACAAAAAGGTGTTCAAATTGTTGAAGAACAGGTATATTTACAATGGCTAACTTAAGGGAACCTCTATTTATTGAGGTTCCCGTGCAGTATAGGATATACTGTCAAAAATTGATTGTTGTAAACAGTTGATTTTCCGAGAAAATAAAAATCGCATTTTTTATTTTCGATTCTATTAATTCGCAGGAGCGAATTAATAGAGGTGACCTTAATTGAGATTATTTTATGAAAATGAATGTAAAAAATTTTTTAAACGTCAGCCTGACTTCCGAAACATGCCAAGGAAACAGATTAAAGTCAGGTATCTATAATATGCTTTTAGTGACAACTTCTCTTTTATTGCCTTTAATGGCAACAGGAAATGAATTATCAAAAGCCATTAATAAAGATTACGAAAGCTATTTAAAGCCATTATTTAAACACTTTCATCGCAACCCCGAATTGAGTTTATTAGAATTTAAAACTGCTAAACGCATTGTCGGTGAATTGCGCCAATTAGGTTTTGAGGTCACTGAACAAGTAGGTGGTACAGGGGTAGTGGCAATGTACAAAAATGGAGAAGGTCCTCTCGTTATGATGCGCGCCGATATGGACGGATTACCAGTCGAAGAAAATTCCGGTTTAGATTATGCTTCCACAGCAATCCATGTTGACCCTGTAACAAAACATACGGTAAAGGTGATGCATGCCTGCGGTCATGATGTTCATATCACCAGTTTGGTGGGCACTGCCAGACAGATGATAGAGCGCAAAGATAACTGGTCTGGAACCTTGATGCTGATTGCTCAGCCAGCGGAGGAAATCGGTACAGGCGCAAGGCAAATGATGCAAGACAATTTATATAAGCGTTTTGGTAAACCAGATTATGCACTGGCATTTCATGTGGCAGCAGGTTTAGAGTCCGGTATTATCAATGTAGTGGACGGCTCACCATTTGCTGGGGTTGACAGTGTGGACATTATAGTACACGGAGTAGGTGCTCACGGTGCATCACCTCATTCGGGTAAAGACCCTATTGTACTGGCGAGTCAAATTGTGCTGGCATTGCAAACCATTGTATCCAGAGAATTAGGACCACGGGAGCCAGCCGTTATTACCGTTGGTTCATTCCATTCGGGCACTAAACACAACATTATTTCCGATAAGGCAGTATTACAACTCACAGTTCGTAATACCAATGTGGCAACACGTAAAAAATTATTGGATGCAATAGAGCGCACGGCGGTCAATATGGGCCGTGTGGCAGGTTTGCCTGAAGATAAATTACCAGAAGTTAAAATATTGGATGAAAATGTGCCGCCCACAGTCAATACAGTCGAACTGGCAATGCGTTTACGTAAACTATGGCGGCAAAATATGGGTGAAGAACAAGTGGTTAGTATCTACCCCGAAGGTATGGGTGGAGAAGATTTTCCTTATTTCACGATAGACGATAGAATTCCCAGTGTGTATTTTAGCGTAGGTGGGACCAAAAAAGCCGATATAGAAGCAGCTAGAAATGGAGGTCCTGCTATTCCTTCGCACCATAGCCCATTGTTTAAAGTCGACCCTGATTTATCTGTTACCAAAGGTGTTGAAGCCACGGTACTGGCATTATTAGACTTAATGCCAGTTCAATAATTGTAAGTAATAGAAGTCACCTAAAGCGAATAATTAAACTTTAAGGTAGTTCAATGTGACTACTACTAACGCATCAACCAAAAACTATAATAGATATGACGTTATCAATCTTTAAATTAACGAGTTTGGTCTTTATTGTCGCAACTGTAATTGCAAACCCGGCTTTCGCAAAAGTTATTAAGCCGTGGCAGGATTTACATTATAAAAGAACCACAGATACGGATAGTATTCAGGTTAATAGTGGTCGCTATGTCGATTTTAATTTACAAACCATTAACGATTATGTGGTTGACCAGACAGCAGCAAGTCAAAGCATTGAAATTGACCTTCCCTTGCCCGATGGCAAGGTCGCTAGTTACAGGCTAAATACCAACACAACCATGTCAACTGAATTAGCTGCCAAATACCCCAATATTCGTTCTTATTCAGGTTATGAAATTGACGATAATAATAACAGGGGTAGTTTTAGCTTAACTCCAAATGGATTTTATGGTTATTATTATCACAATGGAGAGTGGTTAATGTTAGACCCTGTTAACAAACAAAGTAGCGTTCATGTCAGTTATCGTAAGGTAAATGCTCAGTCACAAGAGCTAAATTTTGTTGAGTACAGACTTAAACAGACACAGTTAAAGTTGCGAGTTAACAATAAAGTCCTCAATAGAACCCCCATCGTTGGGACTGAACTTAGAACTTACCGAATGGCAGTAAGCGCCTCAGGCGAATATACAGCATTCCACAGTGGCAACAATGCGCCTAATGTGGCAGATGCCATGGAGGCCATTGTGGTTTTAATGAATCGAGTGAATGAAATTTTTGAACGCGATGTTGCCATTCGCTTCAGTTTAATTGGCAACAATGACCAACTTATTTTTACCGACGGCAATACTGACCCTTTTGACAATGCCAGCTCCAATGATTTAAGTGTTAATCAAATCACCATAGACAATATCATTGGTTCAGAAAATTACGATATTGGTCATCTGGTAACCACTGGAGGAGGCGGTGTTGCCGTGCCAGCAGTATGTGAAAATGGTTTTAAAGCTCAAGGGTTAACAGGTTTACCTTTTCCAGAAGGTGATGTGTTCCTGATTGATTTTGTAGCCCACGAATTGGGGCATCAATTAGGAGCAAATCATTCTTATAATGGCACGACAGATATTTGTGGTGATCAACGAGTGCAGTCAGCAGCGTGGGAACCAGGTAGCGGTAGTACGATTATGGGTTATGCTCAACTCTGTGGAGAAGAAGACTTGCAACCCAATGCAGATGCATTATTTCATATAGGTTCTATTGAAGAAATGTTAAGTTTCACTGCTCGACCTCAAAATACCTGTGGAACATTATCATCGCTCAATAACGCCATTCCAGTGGCTGATGCAGGTTTTGATGTGATTGTTCCAGCCAATACACCAATGCTGCTATCAGGAACGGGTAGCGATGACGATGGCGATAATTTAACTTATGCCTGGGAGCAGTTTGACCTGGGTGCGCCAAGTAATAATCGTGAAGAAATTTCGATAGATGATGGAACAAGACCTCTTTTCAGAACATTTTTGCCACAGTCACAGGCACAGCGCTATTTGCCAAGACTAGAGGATATTATTGATGGTGAAACCATATTAGGCGAAGCACTACCTAGCACCAATAGAACGCTGACTTTCCGTTTAACCGTAAGAGATGGACGTGGCGGCGTGGATTCTGACACCCGAATTATCAATACCATAAATCAAGCAGGGCCTTTTAGTGTGACGGCACCTACAGCATCAACGCAATGGGTCAATGGCGAAACACAAACCATTAGCTGGAATATTGCCAATACTAATCAGGCGCCAATATCTTGTAGTAATGTTGATATTTTATTATCAACTGACTCCGGTGTTAACTTTAACCGATTTATAGCCCGAAATGTAAGCAATAACGGCACATACAGTTTTGTGCCTTCCATTACTGCCACCAGTGCAGCAAGAGTGATGGTGCTTTGTAGCAATAATATTTTCTTTAATATCAATGTAGGAGACTTCAGCATCACAGGCCAACCCACTGGTGGAAGTTTGGAAATTGTTCCAGATTTTGGATTAGTTCCAGCTTCGGATCCGACACAACCGATTGAGCCATCTCCGCCTCCAGCACCAATAGAACCAGTTGCACCTATTGCTTCGTTATCCGTATTTGTCACCAAAGGGCCTATCACTGGTGCAAATTGTGTATTGCAAAATGATTCAGGAACAACTGTGGCGTCAGCCGACGGTGATAGTAATGAAGGTATCGCTAATTTTTCAGACTTAACCACTACAGGCATCTTTACCATATCCTGTACAGGCGGTTCCTATGTCGACGAAGTTACGAATCAAACCGTAGTCGCCCCCAATTTAGAGTTAAACTCTCGCGCTAGTGTTACAACAGGTGATAACAATTCAGTAGTTGTTTCACCTTTTACTGAAATTGCCTTTCAATTAGCATTGGCTAGCGGAGACTTAACGAATTTTGACGCACAAGCTCAAATACTTGCCGATAATCTACAGATAAGCGATATTAATTTTGCAACAGATAGACCTCAAAATGGAGACAACTATACCATTGCGCTAATGGCATTTAGTCAAATTGTTGCGGATGTATCCAGTAATGTACCCACAGAGCAGGACTTATTAAATACCTTGAACAGTTTTGTAACAGCAGGTCAACTTGATAGTGTCGCCGTTGCTGGTGTTGTCCAAAATATTGAAGATATTGTTTCACCGCCAGTAACGCCTCCTACTCCGCCACCCGTCACTCCAACAACCCCGACAGCTACTTCCAGCGGCGGCGGAAGTATGCCACTACTGACTCTGTTACTGTTATTTAGCTCGCTTTTACTGGCGGCATGTAGCAACCGGGCGTCGAATTACACCCCAAATAACGAGCGCACTACCAAAGTGCAAACAGATATTGACGCATTGCAATGGGTAAAAAATGTTGATATCAATGCCAAAATTCAGCAAGCGCTAGATACTGATAACTTTCAATTATTAGCCCTTGCTCAAAGAGCCACCATCATACCTGGAATCAATGCTTCGCGCGTTGAACAAGCCAAATCCCTATGTGGTATTAATTATGTCAAAGGTATTGGCGATTTATTCCATAAAGACAGCGAGTACCGCCAATTGAGAAAACAGGCAACTGATTATGCAAAACGCTATAATCAACGTATGTTTGAACATTGTTTGACAAAAAGGGTTAATGCATATAAATAGAGAGTTTTGCATAATTACTGCGCTCGCTGCGCTCGTCAATACAGCGTTAAATTTTCGTTCAAAATGCTCATTTACTGCCAGTAAACTCCGCTTTTTCGTTCAAATTTGCCTTGTCTTGACATCGCTCGTGACATTATCCTAGATTCCGTAGTTGAACCTGGAATTTACAGTTATTTTCAGGAAATAATGCAAGGCATGGCTTGCAGGTAATGGTTGTAGCCCTTACCAAAAGCAAAGCTCTCAAATAGAGACCTCTGTAATGAAATTGCGTCTCTATGGGTGATGGTGACCGATAAAATACGCAGGAGCGATATTTTATTGCCTGGTTAATAGTTAGTTAAAAGCTTTTTCCGGTTGATGAAACCAACTTTGTCCAAAAGCCAATAGCGGCGATGTAGTGCCGAGTTTATCGGCATAAAATACAGAAAACTGCATAACACTTCTAACGTAGTCTTGTACACCTGAATTAGGGATGGTATCGACCCATACATCAATGGGGAGCTTTTCTCTACTCTCATCTAGCCAGGTTTTAATACGAGAAATTCCCGCATTGTAAGCGGCAGTAGAATAAGCAGGGTTTTGGTTAAAAGTTTTATTGGCTAAATTCAGGTAAGTGCTACCCAATTTAATGTTGCTGGATGGCTGTTTAAGTTTTGATTTACTGTATCTAAGGTTAATTTTTCGCGCCATTTCTCTGGCAGTTGTTGGCAGCACTTGCATCACGCCAATAGCACCAGCATAAGATTGAATATCTGCAATAAAATTGCTCTCTTTGCGCGACAGCCCCAGTAGCCAACTGGTATCCATATCATATTTTTTGGAATTTTTTTCAAAGTATTCAAAATAGTTAATGGGAAAACGCAAGTGCAATTCATCCCAATATTTTGCAGTTGTCATAGCACTAATACTGGCATATCCCCATTGTGCCTGCATACCAATATGCGCAGCGGCAATTAACTGTTCGCCATTGAGAGTATTCATAGCGTACTTCCATTCTTGTCTGGAATGCAGCGAGTGACCAATATTGTTGAGCTCGATAGCACGCTGAACAGCCGGGGTTTGCATGACTTGCTTTAATACCTCGTTGTCTAGCTGGCGTACCTTTTGCTGCAACTGAATGGGCTGGTTGATGTGAATGGATGCCAGGAAACCATGATATTTAGGGCTGTTGGCAATATTTTTAAAAATAGCATTAGCCTGTTCCAATTTGCCACTGTACTGATAACTCCGCGCTAACCAATATTGCCATTTTTCCTCTATTTGAATTGTTTCAGGAAGCATATTAATCCATTGCATAGTCAAGTTCCAATCTTTAAATTGCAATGCAGTTTCAATTTGGCTAGAAATAGCATTGACAGGAAATTGCTTTCTCAACTTGGCAATTTTTAAACATTGCTCAGAAAAAGCGATGGTATGCCTTCGCGAGCAGACAGTATTCAACATCTGGTTGTGGTTGCTTGAGTCAATCATAACTTTTACTGCAATTTTTTTCCATAAGTTCAAGGCTTTGCTAGCATCAGTGTGTGCAAGACGCTTGATAATATACAGTATCATGGCTTGATAATCGGCATCTAACGTAGAGTTATCAAGAATGTCAACAAGCTGATTGGGGTTTTTGCGCACCCTGTTTAAGTTAGCCAGCTTTATTTTGTAAGGAGCACTACGGATTAGACTTTTCAGGTAGCGAATCATCGACCACTGGTTGGTTTCATAACTTAGCATCAACCGTTGAAAAATTAAAGATTGGCTAAGTAAGCGCCTGGATTTTAGTTCATCAAACCCATCATCACAAAGTTCAGGTTGTGATTCCCCATGTAGCCACAAAGACCTGGTCAGTTCAATGGCCTTTTGACTTTGTCCTGTCTCAAAATAAGACTTGGCTAAAAAGCACTGTGTTTCCTTGTTGGAGTTATCTTTATTGGCATCATAGAATTTGATAAAGCCTTTATAGTCATGTCGTAACTTTCGAGTATTCAGCCAGTGTTTACGCATGCGCTCAGCGAGCCAACTATGTTTATGTTTACCAATGAACCGAGTGACATCGCGCTCCGTTAAATTCCTCCCTTTAGCGGCTAATAAATGGAACTGTAGATAACTGTGTAAAGGATAATTTCTTAGACTTTTTTGAATGATTTTCGCTTTGCCGATCTCATTTTTCGCAATGTGTTTTAAAGCTCTTTTGTATTGGCTTTGTTCCATTTTTTTGGGGTTATCAAGTTGGGCATAAAGCATTTGCGTTGATATTAATATACCAATACTGCAACAAAATTGTACCAGTGTTCTCTTGCTAAAAAACGTCATTTGCGTTATGAAAAATTATATTAAACCCAGATTATGTATTAGACTTCGTCATGAACACAAAAATGGCAATAAAAACAGACGCTCGTGTAAGAACAATAAACGCAGACATAGTCACCCTGTGGCGAGTATTATTTTTCGAGCAAGTGACTGCTTTTAAGTCATTATTGTGTGTAATAGATTTCTAGTGCATAATCTGGGTTAAACAAGTGAAATTAAGAGTTACTCAGTTTACACTAAAGTGCAGCAGCTGTTTACTTATTCCTTAATGCAAAGCTCTCTTTTGGTAAATAGACATTGTTCAAAGAAACCAAAAGTGTTAAATTGTATAAAGAGAGTTTTGCATAATTACTGCTCTCGTCAATACAGCGTTAAATTTTCGCTCAAAATGCTTATTTACTGCCAGTAAACTCCGCTTTTTCGTTCAAATTTGCTTTGTCTTGACATCGCTCGTGACATTATGCAAAGCTCTCATAAAGTTTAAAATATTTTTAAATTTAGAACCTTATGAAAGCAACAGCAGCAGATTTTAATTTAGGTGAATATACCTTTCCCAGAGGTTGGTTCATGGTAGCCGAAGCCGCCGAGTTGGATAATGGTCCGTTAGGTGTACGATTTTTTGGTAAAGATTTTGCGCTGTATAGAGGGCAAAGTGGTAAAGTGGTGATGCTGGATGGGCACTGCTCACATATGGGGACCCATTTGGCAAAAAGCAATAGCGCATCCATAGTAGTTAATAATGGGCAATTAGAAGGTGACTCTATTCGTTGTCCCTACCACGGCTGGCGGTTTAATGCCAATGGTGAGGTGGATGATATTCCCTATTATGATGGTCTTTGCCCCAAAGCAGGTAAATTAAATTCATATACAGTGGAGGAGCAGATGGGGGCGATTTTTATGTGGCACGACCCAGAAGGAACTGAACCGAACTATCAATTGCCAGTGCTTGATGAATGGGACGATTCGCAATGGATTAATGGTAGTTACGACCATTTGGGCGAGTTAGCCCTACATCCTCAGGAAGTGCTGGATAATATGGCGGATGCCCATCATCTTGGACCTACTCACGGCGCACCTTGCGAATATTTTGAAAATGAATATAAAGGCCATATTGTTATTCAGCGTCAAGGCGGTTTTCATCGTATGTATAACGCTTATTTAACGACGTTGACCTGGTACACAGGTCCAGGTTTGCTGATTTCAAAACAAAAATTTGGTGAAGCTAATGGCTATGAATTTATTTTTCATACGCCGATTGAAGATGGTCTAATTAAAATATGGCATAACAATTTATCAAAAGCCCCCAACCTTGAATTGACTGAGGAAGATTATGCCAATGCGAAAATGGCTCAGGAAGGAGCGCTAGCTGCATTTGCCCAGGACTTTCAAATATGGGAAAACAAAAAACCAGCAATTAATATTATGGCAACGCCTGTAGAAGGCAATTTTAGATTGGGACGTATGTGGTACAAACAGTTTTATAATCCACTACATCAAGCTGTAGACATTCACGCGAAAATTGATGGCAAGCATCACCTCTCGGTTCTTGAAAAGCCAGGGCAGTTAGCAGCGGAATTAGAAAACCCGGATAATTAGACAAGCTAAAGCGTTATGCGTTATTCATCCCTGGTTCAGCGTATTGCTGGAGAAGGTGCTGCGGCGTGGGATATTCACTATGAAGCACTAGAGCGCAAGCAAAATGGCGAAGATATTATTCTATTATCGGTGGGCGACCCAGACTTTGACACACCTCAACCTATTGTCCAATCGGCTATTGACAATCTGCGTAAAGGCAATACTCATTATGCGGATCATCGCGGTGATTTTGATTTAAGGCAAGCCATTGCCGAACATTTTTATAAGCAAACTCAACATAAAGTATCAGCGCAGCAAGTGACTGTACAAGTTGGTGCGCAGTGTGCCCTGTATTCAGTGGCACAGTGTATTTTGGAACCAGGGGATGAAGTCATAGTACCCGACCCAATGTATGTTACCTACGAAGCCACGCTGGAATCCACTGGAGCTTGTATTGTCAATGTGCCGATGCAAGCCGAGCAAGGTTTTCATTTTCAAGTAACAGATATAGCTAATGCCATTACAGCTAAAACCAAAGCTATTGTTATTAACAGTCCGCACAATCCGACAGGCAGTATTGTCAGTCAGTTAGCCTGGAAGCAAATAGCAAGTTTGTGTCTTCAGCATGATTTGTGGCTGGTTATTGATGAAGTTTATGCGCAGTTAGTTTACGACCAAAAAATTTATAGTCCTGTATCAATAGATGGAATGGCAGAGAGAACAGCTATCGTTGGTAGCCTGTCAAAATCTCATGCCATGACAGGTTGGCGTGTGGGCTGGGTGATAGCTAACGAAGAATTATCCGGTCATTTGGCAAATTTATCGCTATGTATGATTTACGGTTGTTCCAGCTTTGCCCAAAAAGCAGCAGTGACAGCCTTAACCAGGCCAATTGACGAAATAGACAATATGCACAAGGCTTACAAACAGCGCAGAGATGTTTTTTATCAATTATTGCAAAAGTGTCCGGATATCAAAGCTCATTTGCCAGAAGGCGGCATGTTTATAATGATAGACATTCGCAGCACAGGTTTAAGTGCACAGGATTTTGCGGCTTACTTATTAAAGGAATACGGTGTTTCCGTTTTAGCTGGTGAAGCTTTTGGAACGAGTGCCGCAGGGCATGTGCGCTGCAGTTTATGTGTGGAATTGTTGAAATTACGCGAAGCGGCATCAAGAATTATTAACTGCGTTGAACAACTATTAATCACCAGGTGCCAGGCTTATTAACCTCGCAATAAAATATCGCTCCTGCGTATTTTATTGGTCACCCTTGAAATACTAGCAAAAATATGCGAATTTTCTTGTATTTCAAGGATTCGCGACCGAGCTGCCGCTCGTCGGCGGCACTTCCTTGTGCCACTTAACCTCGCAATAAAATATCGCTCCTGCATATTTTAATGCAGCATTAACTCAGTTCGGCGCTGATTATTGAATTCCGGTAATTTGTGCATACAACTGTTTTTTATTTAAACCCGTTATTTTAGCGGCGATTGCAGCAGCTTTATTAGGTGGTAATTCGTTAGATAATACCGAAATAATTTTATCGTTATCAACCTTTTTGGTTTCTGTGTGAGGGGCGCCTTCTACCACTAAAACCATTTCACCCTTGCATTGTTCAGGGTGCTGGTTAAATTGATTGATGACCTCTTCAATAGTACCGTAATACCAACTTTCATAAAGTTTAGTAAGTTCACGCGCCACGCAAATAACACGCTGGTTACCAAGCAAATCCAGCATAACTTGTAAAGTGTTTAATAGCCGATGTGGTGTTTCGTAATAAATACTGGTTTTGGTTTGCGTTTGTAATGGTTTTAATTGTTGCAGTCTGGCTGGGGCTTTGGACGCAATAAAGCCTTCAAAGTAAAAACTGTTAGTAGCAATACCAGAGCCAGCAAGAGCATTAATAAGGGCGCAGGGACCTGAAATAACTTGAATGGCAATGCGCTCTTCACGTAGTTTCTTTACTAATTTATAACCAGGGTCTGAAATTAAAGGCATTCCGGCATCACTTATTAATGCAATAGATTCCCCAGATTGTAACTTGTCGAGTATAATAGGTATTTGCAACGATTCATTATGTTGCTGAAAAGACATTAATTTGGTGTTAATGCCGAAATGTTGGCACAACTTTCTGCTATGTCTGATATCTTCAGCAGCAATTAAATTGACAGACCTTAACAGGCTTTGTGCCCTTGGGTTAAGCTCATCAAGATTACCAATCGGGGTTGCAACAATGTAAAACATACGCTGTAATAATATTCTGAATTCAAAGAAAAATGCATAAAAAGACCTTTGCAATAAAATTCTTTTACGCTCATACTGCGTTATTTTCGTGCTCAAATACTCATTTACCGACAGTAAACTCCGCTTTTGTGCATGAAAATGCCTTGTCTGAGAGCAAAATATTTTTTGTTGCAAAGGTCTCATAATGATAAAAATAATGGGTAATAGCAAGCAATGGATGCTGTTTTATGTAGCGTTTTTTAGCTTGATTAGCTGTTCATCACCCTCATCTAAATCTTCAGCTTATAGCAACCAATCAGCTCTGCAAGAGAAATTAACAGTACAGCAGTCCTCTGATAGTACGAACAGAAAAAGCCAAAAAAAGCCAAATTATTTAGAACTGTTAGAGCAAGCCAGTGCTGAGCAAATTCCAATTTACCAATTAAAGGCAGCGCAGCAATTTAATGCCAATGCGCAGTTTGATCGAGGCTTAAACATAATTAATCAAATTCAAAAGGATGTGCTGCCCAAAGACCTGTTATTTGACTACAGCATTACTAAATCTCAGTTGCACAGCGCTTTTAGCCAATACGAAGCAGCTAAGTCGGCATTAGACTTAATTAGTCAATGGCATCATCAAGGCAGGTTAAATTTAACCACACGCCAGTTTGAACAATGGTATCTGGAGCGCGCCACCAATTATTTTATTTTAGGGGATTATTCAAACACGTCGTATATGTATTATTTGCGCGGTACACAATTGCAACTGTTATTAGAACAATCCGATGTTGAAGCGCAGGAATTCATATATGCAGAACTGGCAAGCAATAACAGACGTTTATGGGATGCGCTTAACAGAATTGATATTCAAACATTTGCACGCCTGTTTCATAGTAATGTCCTTGCAAATAGCGACTACAAAGGCTGGTTGGAATTAATTCAAATTAATAAAGACAGCGGTGGTGGTATTGAAAAACAAATAAGACGTTTTGAACAGTGGCAAACGCAAAATGTTAATCATCCTGCAAGTAAAAGCCCTCCGCAAGCTATTCTCGCGTTGTATGAATTTATTCAAAGAGCACCTAAAAAAGTCGCATTGGTATTGCCTTTTACGGGCAATATAGGCGTGGCAGGTAACGCAATTAGAGATGGGTTTTTAGCTACTTATTTTCATTTGTTAAAACAAGGTTTCAAAGTGCCCGAAGTACATTTTTATGACACGGGAGCAATAACGTATCCTGAACAGCTTGCAGCGGTTTATCGTGAAATTGAATCGCAGAATATCGAACTGATTATTGGACCTTTACAAAAAAGTAATGTACAGGCGTTGCAGTCTCTAAATCAAAGGCGTTTAATTCCGATGCTGGCACTCAATACACTGGATACAAAAACTCAAACGGTTCAAGCCGTTACCGAATTTTCATTGGCTGTAGAGCAGGAAATTCAGCAAATTGTTGCCAAGATGGTTCAAAATGAGCACCGCAGAGTCATTGCTATTGGCAGTAAAAGCGCGTGGGGCGAACGTGCAATCAAGTCATTTGAAACTTTGTGGAATCGTGACCAGGAAGCGCTAGGTTATTGGCAGCGTGTACTAATTGGCAGCGACTACCTTACTTCAAGCCGTGATTATGTCAGGCAATTGGGTGATTTGCTCAACATCCATCAAAGTAATGACAGGCAACAACGCCTGACTCAAATACTGGGAAATAAATTCGAATTTACACCGAGGCGCAGGCAAGATATTGATGCAATCTTTCTCGCATTAACTCCAACCGAGGCAAGACAAATCAAGCCTTTGTTAGCGTTTTATTTTGCCGGGGAAATTCCTGTTTATGCAACTTCTAATGTTTATTCTGGGACATTAGCACCGCAATTGGACAATGACATAAACGGCATCAGGTTTCTGATTATGCCATGGTTACTAGACAGTGAAGATGCAGTTAAACAGGACTTAAATTCACAACAAGCCATCAGCCCGGAACAAATGAAATTTTATGCCATGGGTGTCGATGCCTTCCATCTGCATCAACGCCTTGTTCAGTTAAAGGCAGCGCCAGACAGTATTTATCATGGCGCTGTAGGTACATTATCTATTGAGGGCAACAGGGTCAAAAAAAATCAACCCTGGGCACAATTTGTTTCAGGGCAACCCAGGCTATTACTCGATGATAAGAAATAACCTGTCACAAGGGCTAGGTCGCAGAGCAGAAAATCTCGCGGTAGAATTACTGCGCCGTGCAAACTATCAAATAATCAACCGAAATTATCGCCGTAAAACGGGTGAAATTGATATTATCGCCCAACCCCCCACAACGGGTAAAAAAAGACAGTCCAGAGAAATCGTTTTTATTGAGGTAAAATATCGCGGTCATCGCGATTACGGAGGCAGTATATTGGCGCTTACATTCCGACAACAACAGCGTATAAGACGTACAGCCACATTATGGTTGCAACAGCACGCTCCCAATGATAACTGCCAATGCCGGTTCGATGTTATTGGGTTTGATGATTTAACAGCGCCTGATAGCAGCAACAATTTTCACTGGATTGAAGGTGCGTTTTGATGCATGTGTGGCAGCTTTTAATACTGTAAAAAAGTGCAAAATTTATAATAATAATGAGTTTGAAAGCTGATAAGGTTGAACTTGGTGGTTAATTAATTATACTGCTTGCATATGAAAACCTATATATTTGTCGGAATATTGGGTTTATAATTTTAATTATATGAATATCTGTTTAATTATGAAGTTTAAGAAATTACTTAATTTAAAAGGGGTATATAAAGGGATATTGCTGATTCTTTGTTTACTACTTTCCAAAAATTTGCTGTCCCAATCATCTGTTGATGATGTTGACAAAGGATTCTACGTTGGAGGGGGCTTTAGTGTCAGTTCTTTGGTCCCTGATACCGCTGATACGATTTTTGAATCGACAGATGACACTGATTTTGGTTACACTTTAGGTTTAGGTTATAGCTTTGATAAGCGCTTTTTTGCTGAATATGATTATTACGATTTAGGTTCGCCTTTTATCAGCTTTAGTCAAGGCGCTAATGCAGGCCTGGAAGCAGGTGAGATTGACCACAGGATTCACGCACTTTCTTTCGGTTGGAGACCCTTCAACCTGTACAAAGATGAGTCTTCTACACTTAGCCCATACATCAAAGCAGGTGCCTGCTTAATTAATACTGAATCGGACACAGTCTTTCTTCCCGATTCTGGCCAGAGCGATGAATGTGATGGCTTTTGGGGTGTTGGTGCTGAACTTAAAAGGCAACAACTAAGTTATCGTTTAAGTTACGATAATTTTTCTGACGATATATCAGCCGTTAGCCTTAAAGTTATTTGGAATTTCGGCGAAAAGTCAACTTCTAAAAAGGTTCAGAGACGAGTTTCAATTCCAGCCCCTGTTTCGGCTCCAGCACCTGCTCCTGAACCTGAGCCAGTACCTGCTCCTAAACTTAAACCTGAACCTGCACCAGTCTCAGCAGTACCTAAACCTGAGCCAGTCGTTGATAATGATAGTGATAAAGACGGTGTACTCAATGTTTCCGATTTATGCCCCAATTCAGCGTCAGATGCCAAGGTGGAAAGCGATGGTTGTATAGCGCTGCCTATAATTCATTTTGACAATGATAGTTCTGAAATATTCACATCAGAAATACAACACGTCGAAACAGTTGTCAGATTAATGCAATATAATCCTGCTTTAAAAATTGGAATTACAGGTCATGCGAGTGCAGATGGGGCGACATCTGAGTATAATCTGAGTTTAAGTGAGCGGCGTGCGAAACAGGTAGGTGCTGCTTTAAATTTACGTGGTATAAATTCTAGCAGAATTAGTGAAATTAGTTATAAGGGCGACAAAGAGCAAATTTGTTCCAACGCTACAGAAGAAATGAAGCGTTGCAACCGACGCGTAGAATTTATTAAAAGCTAGGGTTGATGTCTTTTACGGCAGTTCTTGGCAGTAAATGAGCATTTTGGCGAAAATTTAACGCTGTATTGACAAGCGCAGTAATTATGCAAACTCTCTTATTGCTTTAATAAATCCAAAGCAACATCAACAATCATATCTTCCTGCCCACCGACCATTTTGCGCTGGCCTAATTCAACCAATAATGTACGGGTATCAATGCCGTATTGCTGTGCGGCTCGCTCGGCATGGAGTAAAAATGAGGAGTATACTCCCGCATAACCCAATGATAATGTTTCCCGATCAACTCTGACAGGGCGTTTTTGCAAGGGTCGAACAATATCTTCTGCTGCATCCATTAAGGCGTTCAGGTTGCACCCGTGTTGCCAGCCTTTGCGGTCAATGGCTGCTATAAATACTTCAAGAGGGGCATTGCCTGCGCCAGCACCCATTCCTGCTAACGATGCATCAACACGGCGGACGCCTTCCTGAACGCCGACAATAGAATTAGCAACCCCTAGTGACAAATTGTGATGCGCATGAATACCGCGTTCAGTCTCTGGTTTTAACACGCGATCATAAGCCTGAAATCGTGCTTTGTAGCCATCCATGTCTATGGCACCGCCTGAATCGGTTACATAGACACATTTTGCACCATAAGATTCCATCAACAGGGCTTGCTGTGCTAAATCGTCAGGTTCAAGCATATGGCTCATCATTAAAAAACCGATGGTATCCATACCTAATTCGTTGGCAGTTTCAATATGTTGTTTAGCAACATCGGCTTCGCTGCAATGGGTTGCAACTCGAATGGAGCGAACGCCCAAGTCGTAAGCGCGTTTAATCTCTTGTTTAGTGGCAATGCCTGGCAGTATCAAAGTGGTGAGCATAGCATTATCAACGGCATCGGCGACGGCTTCTATCCATTCCCAGTCAGAGTGTGCGCCAAATCCATAGTTGAAACTGGAGCCATTCAATCCATCGCCATGAGCAATTTCAATGGCGTCAACCCCGGCTTTGTCCAGAGCTGTTGCAATGCGCCTTGCATCTTCAACGCTGTACTGATGCCCAATTGCATGCATACCATCGCGCAATGTTACGTCCTGGATAAAGATTTTTTCGGCACATGGGTCGTGAATTTTGCCTTGGGCTGGAACCTTGCTTTGGTCAATCATACTGCGTCTCGAGTGATACGTTGAGCAATTTTTTCAGCGCTTGCCATTGCAGCTGATGTCATAATATCCAGATTGCCTGAATACCTGGGCAAATATTGCCCAGCACCTTCTACTTCTAAAAAGATAGTGGTCTTAATGCCTTCATAAGCACCCATTCCTTGAATAAATAATGGCATCTCATCATAAATCTGGAATTGTACCTTTTGCTTAAGACGATAACCTGGCACGTACTGCTGAACATTTTCTGCCATCTTCTCCACTGAGTGTTCAATAGCTTGCACGCTTCCGCCCTGCGAGAAGGTGTATACCGTATTGCGCATGATTAATGGTGGCTCGGCAGGGTTGAGTATAATAATGGCCTTGCCACGCTGTGCGCCACCTACGGTTTCAATGCCGCGAGCAGTGGTCTGAGTGAATTCATCAATATTTGCTCGGGTACCAGGCCCTGCCGAGCGCGAAGAAACTGACGCAACTATTTCTCCGTAGATTAAAGTATCACAAACCTGTTTGACAGCATACACCATTGGAATGGTAGCCTGTCCGCCGCAAGTAACCATATTGACATTATTGACTTGTTCTAATGTGTTCAAATTTACTACAGGGACACAGTAAGGGCCGATAGCGGCTGGGGTTAAGTCGACAATAATTTTATTGTACTGCTGGCAAAATTGGTTATGGTGGATATGTACACTTGCAGATGTTGCGTCGAATAAAATCTTCGTAGCTCCAAAATCAGGCAAGGTTAATGCTCCCTCTATACCTTTGTCTGTTGTGGGGATGTTGTTATCATTTGCCATTGACAAACCTTCGGAATCGGGGTCAATACCAATAAGGCCAACTAATTCCAAATGTTGTGACAGATGAATGATTTTCAGCATTAAGTCGGTTCCGATATTACCCGAGCCGACAATCATAACTTTGGTTTTGCTATTCATATTGAGTTCACATTAAGCTAAAGTAGCGAAGACACTGTCAGCGCACTCTATCGTTTGTTCGATAATTGACTCGTTGTGTGCCATTGATAAAAAGCCCGCTTCATAAGAAGCCGGTGCCAAGTATACACCTTGTTTTAACATGCCGTGAAAAAAATGTTTAAAACGGTCAGTATCGCAGTTCATCACTTGCTGGTAAGTCGTAACTTTGGAACAGTCAGTAAAAAATAGCCCAAACATGCTGCCGATATGGTTGGTAGTTAACGCTATATCATACTGATTGGCAGCAGCTTTCAAACCATCCATTAATTGCTGATTTAGTGCTGAAAAACGCTCATATATACCTTCCTGGCTTATGAGTTCAAGGTTAGCGATGCCAGCGGCCATAGTCATAGGGTTTCCCGATAAAGTACCAGCCTGATATATAGGACCCTGCGGTGCAATTTGCTGCATAATTTCCCGTTTGCCTCCGTAAGCACCTACTGGAAGACCGCCGCCAATGACTTTGCCTAATGTGATCAAGTCAGCATTTACCTGATAAACGGATTGCGCACCGCCCAGAGCTACTCGAAAACCCGTCATCACTTCGTCAAAAATCAATAAACTTTGATATTGGTCGCACAATTGGCGTAAAGTGGGCAAAAAGTCATCCACTGGCGGAACACAGTTCATATTGCCAGCTACAGGTTCGACAATCACTGCTGCAACTTCATCGCCTTTTTCAGCAAAGAATTTACGGCAGCCTGCGCTGTCGTTGTAATTAAGAGTAATGGTTTGCGCGGCAGTTTCTGCACTTACGCCAGGTGAAGTTGGTATGCCTAAAGTGAGTGCGCCAGAGCCGGATTTTACTAAAAGCGAATCGTTATGCCCATGATAACAGCCTTCAAATTTTACGATTAAATCGCGACCTGTATAACCCCTGGCAAGGCGTAGTGCGCTCATGGTTGCTTCCGTGCCGGAATTAACCATTCTTACCTGCTCGAGATTGGGCACTAATTGGCAAAGTAATTCTGCCATTTGTAATTCCAGTTCAGTGGGTGTGCCAAAGCTAAGACCGTTTTTCATGGTTTGTTCGACTTTGGCCAGTACATCTCGATGGCAGTGGCCTGCAACCATTGCACCCCAGGACATTACATAGTCAATATATTGATTATTATCTTCATCGTATAAATGACAGCCCTCCGCCCGCTTTATAAAAAGAGGTGTTCCGCCCACCGCTTTAAAGGCTCTAACAGGGGAGTTCACACCGCCAGGAATTAGACTGCAACTTTTGTCAAATAACTGCTTCGATTGGGGAACATTATGAAATGTCATAATAGTGGTTCTGCGTAAATAGTTAATCTGGCAATAAAATATCGCTCCTGCGTATTTTATTGGTCACCATTGAAATACTAGCAAAAATATGCGAATTTTTCTTGTATTTCAATGGTTCGCGACCGAGCTATCGCTCGTCGGTGGCCCTTCCTTGTGCCACATATTAGTTCGGTATTTTCATACCGAATTAATATAAAGAGATAATTTGCATACAGGATTATAATGTTTTTTCATTCGAACCACAAAACGGATAAAATTAAACCCAAATTATGCATTACACCAATCACAATAAATATTTAGTGTTATAAAGGATGTTAAAAACCGCACGAGTACATCCCTGTAGCTTTGTCGAGGCTATCCTGCCTCTCAAGTTTTTAACATCCTTTATAACACTAATCATGTTAATATTTTTCAGGAATGGTATTAGAAACCTGCCAGATCTAAAAATGACTGCAAAACATCAGCTTGCTCGAAAAATAATACTCACCATGGCTCTGCTATGTTTCCGCTTGTTTTTATTGCCATTTTTGTCTTCGCTACAATTTCTCATGCATAATCTGGGTTAAAAGATGTCTTTACTACAAGCAGTTGTAACCTTGCCTGGCGTCGGTGCGGCACTATCGGAAAAATTGTCACGCCTTAATATTCAAACGCTTCAGGACCTGTTGCTGCATTTCCCCATGCGCTATGAAGACCGCACGCGCATAACGCCCATTTCTCAAGTTAAACCCTACTCTTTTGTAGTGATTGAGGGGAATGTTATTGCGGCGAATATTCAGTTTGGTAAAAGGCGCAGTTTATTGGTAGATGTAGAAGATAGCAGAGGGGCAATAACGCTGCGTTTTTTTCATTTTAATCGAACACAGCAACAGCAATTCACGGTGAATAAAAAAATTCGTTGTATTGGTGAAGTGAGATACGGGACAAAAGCTTTAGAAATGATTCACCCTGAATACAGCTTTAATCCAACAGATTTACCACAAAACCTTACACCAGTTTATTCGATGACCGATGGCGTTAGCCAGATACGTTTGCGAAAGCTTATTCAATCTGCACTGGCACGCCTTGACAGATATGACTTGCCATTGATTCTGCCCGACGAAATTGCTCAAAAAATCACGGGTCAAACGCAACAAACAGGCAAGTCATTGTCTGAAATTATTCGCTTTTTACACGCGCCACCTACAGGTACAGATATTGAATTGTTGAGTAGCTCACAACACCCAATGGTACAATTGCTGATTGCTGAAGAGTTGCTGGCACATCAACTCAGTCTAATAAAAGTCAAGCAACGGCAGCACCAGCTTCAAGCGTCTTCATTAGAGCCCAAAACAAATTTGATACAGCACTTTTTAAACCAACTACCCTTTACTCCTACCAATGCGCAAAGCCGATGCTTTGAGCATATTGCCAGTGACCTGGCTCAATCTTATCCCATGCAAAGGTTGTTACAAGGGGATGTTGGCAGCGGCAAAACATTGGTTGCCTGTTTAAGCATTCTGACCTGTATTGATAATGATATGCAAGCGGTGTTGATGGCTCCAACCGAAATATTGGCGCAGCAACATTTTTATGTATTGAGTCAATGGCTTGCTCCTCTGGGTATTATGCCCATCATATTAACAGGCAAGATGACGGCCAAACAAAAACGCAATACTCTGGATAACCTTAAAAACAAAGAATCGTTAGTTATTGTTGGCACTCATGCACTGGTACAACAAGGAGTGACATTTTCACAATTAGGTTTGGTTATTATCGATGAGCAACACCGTTTTGGTGTCAATCAACGCCTTGCCCTAAACGACAAGAATCAAAGGAATACTCACTTTCCTCACCAATTAATTATGACGGCAACGCCAATACCCAGAACATTGGCAATGAGCTACTACGGTAATCTTGATATATCCATTATTGATGAACTTCCCCCAGGTAGAAAGCCAGTTATTACTACTTTAATTAACGCCAGGCGTCGCGACAAAATTATTGCCAGAGTTGATGAGAATTGTCGCAATGGCGTTCAAGTATATTGGGTATGCACACTTATTGAAGAGTCTGACGTATTGCAAAGTCGTGCAGCTGAAGACACCGCCCAGCAATTGCAACAAGCGCTACCACACTTAACTGTCGGGCTCATTCACGGTAGGCTAAAAGGCAGTGAAAAAAATAGCATTATGCAACAATTTAAACAGGGCGATATTCATTTACTGGTAGCCACCACCGTTATTGAAGTGGGCGTTGATGTACCCAATGCCAGCTTAATGATTATTGAAAACCCGGAGCGTTTGGGATTATCCCAATTGCATCAACTTCGAGGCAGGGTAGGCAGAGGCAGCACACAGTCACATTGCGCGCTACTGTACAGTGAACCTCTATCAAGTCATGCAAAACAACGTATTGGCGCCATGCGCGACAACAATGACGGTTTTAAAATAGCTGAAATTGATTTAAAACTAAGAGGACCCGGCGAGTTGTTAGGAGTTAAGCAAACTGGTGAAGTGCAATTTAAACTGGTAGATCTACAGCGCGATACCGGGTTATTGTCTATCGTCCGTGATTACGCTATGCAAAACCAGCAATCCCCTGAAGTAAAAACATTGACCGATCAATTAATTAATCGCTGGTTACCCAAAGCCGAACATTACAGTCGAGGGTAATTCGGGTCAGAACAAAATTAGCTATTGACTAGCCATCATGGATTCGAGTTTTTTCTTGGTATAGAATTTTCTACTGATAACGTAAAATATTGTATTTCTTGCTATCAAAGTTCTCAATTATCTATTATTATTAACTTTTCATTTTTAAACTCCTTATGAGGTACTCTTACTATGTACAGTCACATTATGGTTGGTGCAGATGATGTTGAAGTCTCCAAAAAATTTTATGACGCTGTTTTAGGTACACTAGGCTATAAGCCTGGTTCTATCGACCCAAAAGGTCGATGCTTTTATATGGAAAAAAGCGGTATATTTTCAATTACTAAACCTATAGATGGCAACCCGACTTCCCATGGCAATGGTTCTACCATTGGATTTGCTGTTGAAAACCCTGAACAGGGTGATGCATGGCACGCAGCGGGCCTTGCCAATGGAGGTACTACTTGTGAAGATCCTCCTGGCATTCGTGAAAACGAAATGGGTAGTATATACCTGGCTTACCTTCTAGACCCATACGGTAATAAGATTTGTGCTTTGAAACGTATGTAGAGAGTTTCACACAATTGTTGTGCTCGAAACTACTGCGTTAACTGCATTAAAAATATGCTCTAAATGTTCATTTATTGCCCGTGTATTTTTGCCTTGTATTTTCATTACCCGTGACATTGTGCAAAGCTATCATGTAATTTATTGAAAAATACTTGCATCCTCTACAACTTACTACTAAAATGCCGCGCTCATTCAATTGAGTACAATTGAATGCTCCTTGTCTTTGACAAACCGAGATTTTTATCCGCTTGTTCAAAGACTAATTTGAACCCGTGAGGAGATTACATCTGCATGAGACATTACGAAATCGTATTTCTCGTTCATCCTGACCAGAGCGAACAAGTGCCTGGCATGATTGAGCGCTACACAAAATTAATTCAAACCAATGGTAAAGTTGATCGCCTGGAAGACTGGGGGCGCAGAATTTTGGCATACCCTATTCAAAAATTGCACAAAGCGCATTACATTTTATTCAATGTGCAGTGTAGTGCTGAAACTGTCAAAGAACTGGAAACCAGTTTCCGCTTTAACGATGCGGTGTTGCGCCATATTGTCATTCGCCGCAATAAGGCAATTACTGATGAGTCTGCAATTATGCGTGAAGACCTTGAAAATAAAGCAGCTGAGGCTGAAGCTCAAAAACGTGCAGAGGCAGCAGATAAGGAAGCGGATAATAAAGCAACCGCTTCTGAGACAAAGCAAGAAGCCAATTCAGAAGAAACCAGCGCCGAAGAAAATACCAAAAATGATTCCAACACTGAAGA
This sequence comes from Pseudomonadales bacterium, assembly GCA_965204215.1. Lineage (GTDB taxonomy): Bacteria > Pseudomonadota > Gammaproteobacteria > Pseudomonadales > GM7GCV1 > CBDBDZ01. The sequence continues at coordinate 556,913 of CBDBDZ010000014.1, forward strand.
GATAACATCATGATTCGTTTCAGCAATACTAACCATCGCAACAGAAACAATAATCGAGACCCTAAAAATTGTTATTTTACCGAAAATGGAATCACTGAAATTGATTACAAAGATTTAGAAATTTTGCGTAACTCCATCACGGAAACAGGCAAAATTATACCTAGCCGTTTGTCGGGTACTAAAGTGCGTTACCAGCGTCAGCTATCCAATGCTATAAAACGCGCGCGATATTTAGCATTGTTACCCTATACTGATAAACACGAAAAATAAACTCGTTAGGGTTTAACCCTGGCATGCTGGGCCTGGCAAAATTAATAAATCGAGGCAGGTTTAATGCTTGCTTGTGTGCCGTAGCTGGTTCTTTTGTACCGCTGCTAGCACCAGCAACAATTAGCTTGGTTGCGTTGACTCAACGCTTTTGGGATGCAGGTTTGGTATTATTATGGGCTGTACTACTGCCAATAATAATACCAAATCAACAGCATTGGTCATACGCACCTACATTGTATTTTACGGTGTGTATGTTGTTGCCACCGTTGCTGGCGAGTACGGTATTGAAAGTAACACGTTCCTGGGTGCTGTCATTACTGGCAATATCTATACTCGCTACTACATTAGTATTAGCATCGACACTATTTATTGATTTGAATGCAACACTTAATCAAATCAATCAATTTGTAGCAGGTATTGCTGAGTCTAACATACAAGTACAGGCTGATATTAACCTTGATGATGTACTGGCTATGGGCGTTAATGCTATTGTTATACAAACCTTGTTAGTTTTGTTAATTGCGAGGTGGTGGCAATCTGAATTGTTTCACAGTGGGGCATTTGGCAATGAATTTCGGGCATTGCGGCTCGATTTAAAAATTTGCGTGCCACTGGTACTAATTTGGTCGGTAGTCTTAATGGTAGACACTGCTTCAAAGGTTTGGCAATTACCTATAATATTGCCGTTAGTTGTTGCTGGTTGTAGCCTGATTCACTGGTACGGTCATCAAACTAATAAGCTCGGTTCAGGATTTTATGTAGTGCTTTATGTAACACTGTTTATTTATGAGCCGACACGTTATATTGTCGCGTCTTTAGCGCTAATTGATGCTGTCATCAATTTGCGCTCAAGATTAATTGTTAAATAACTTTAAACCTATTGAGGTAAGTTTGATGGAAGTTATTCTTCTAGAAAAAATTGGTCGCCTGGGTAATCTGGGTGATACTATTTCAGTAAAAGCGGGCTATGGTCGCAATTACTTAATACCGCAGGGTAAAGCACTGCCTGCTACCAGTGAGAACCATGCATATTTTGCAGAGCGTCGTTTGGAACTTGAACAGGCCTCCAAAGACCGTGTTACTGCAGCACAAGGTAGAGCAAGCGTTATTGCCAATATCGGTCTTATAATCATTGGTGCTAATGCTAGTGATGAAGGTAGATTATATGGATCCGTTGGTACCAGAGAAATTGCCGAAGCCATTAGCAAACGCGGCGTAGCTGTAGAGAAAAGTGAAGTATTGCTTCCTGAAGGTGTATTTCGTGAAGTTGGTGAATTTGAAGTTACACTCAAATTAGCTCCGGAAGTCACTCAAGAGATTGGCATAACTATTGTAGCGCAATAAGTGCCACAATTTTCATTTGCGGATTCTTCGATGGCGAGATACTATTGTTACTCGCCATATTATTTGTATGGTGAGATAAGCTAAAGCACCTGAAACCAGAGCCCAAATTATCGTTCCCAGTAACAAGGGTTTCCCAATTTGGCTAAATAATTGCATCCAGTTGCTTACATTTATTTCAGAGTGAGTCGTTGGTAGCCCTAGTACTTTGGCACCAATCCACCATTCTAAATACAAAATAAACCCAAAGGTTAAAGGATTGCTGACCCACACCAATCCTGCCGATATAGCCAAATTAGCTCGTGCAACAACCGCAAACGCGGATGCAATAAGCATTTGAATAGGTAATGGAGGTAAGGCAGCTACAAAGAATCCAATAAAGAAAGCACGGCTAATACTACGGCGTGTAACATTTAATAATTGTCGTTCAACAATAAAAGGTTCAACCCATCGTAAACTACGGCGCTTTTTGAGCTTTTCAACACTTGGGCTAAACCGCGCAAAAAACTTTCGTGGCATCTATTATCAGGATAAGAGGCGAACAATCGCTTTTGATATATCTTCCATTGAACCTACTCCTTTAACAGAATGATAAACTAATTTATCATTCTGTAGTGCTTTATAAAACTGTACCAGCTGTTCAGTTTGCTGGTGATAAACGTCCAAACGGTTTTTAATAGTAGCGTCTTCGTCATCGGGTCTTTGAATTAAAGCTTCGCCACTAATGTCGTCAATGCCCTCTTGTTTCGGAGGGTTGTAAATAACGTGATAAGTACGGCCTGATGCAGGGTGAACACGTCTGCCACTTAATCGAGTGATGATATCATCATCGGGTACTTGAATTTCAATAACGGCATCAATACAAATGGCTTCATCAATTAATGCTTGCGCTTGTGGAATAGTCCGAGGAAAGCCATCAAATAAAAAGCCATTATTACAATCAGATTCAGTAATTCGCTCTTTAATTAATGCAATAATTAAATCATCGGGTACTAAAGCACCAGAAGCCATAAGTGCCTTGGCTTTTAAACCAAGATTTGTACCTTGAGCAACGGCATTACGCAGCATATCACCGGTTGAAATTTGAGGAATATTGAAATGCGTGCAAATCACTTGAGCTTGAGTGCCTTTACCTGCACCTGGAGGCCCTAATAAAATAATATTCATAAGTTAAAAAAGGGGTGAAATTAGTTTGCTCCCATGCACTCAGGAGATGCCTGTACATGAGACTGTCGTCGCAGCCATTCCTCAGCAGTAAAGGTATGTAATGCAAGGGCGTGAACGCCAGAGTTTAATTCAGCTTCTAACACGCTGTATATTGCTTGGTGGCGTTGAACAAGTCGTTGAGAGTGAAATTGGTCGGAAACCAGCACAACTTTAAAATGAGTCTCAGAATTTGCAGGAACCGCATGCATGTGACTTTCATTAATAACCTCCATAAAATGTGGAGAAAATAATCTGCGTAGCTTGGTTTCAATTGTGTGTTGAATAGTCATCGCGCAGCATTTTACTCAATTCTAACTACAATATCATTTTTATTGCTGTTTGATTAGTAGAAATGTTAAAGCAACTTTATAATTCAACCTGAAAGTTACAATTTCTAATGCAGAATCTAAGGCCATTGCATTAGGTATCCTGCCGATGCAACTGGGGTCGTATTGAAAAAATGCGTTTTTTCAATACTCGCAAAATCAAATACTTATAGTGTTCGATTTTGAGTGATACTATCCTGTATCACGCGACCATTGCTTAATGCAATGGCCTTAATCTGGGCTTAACTTGAAAAAGATTTAACTGATTATTTGATTAACCATGAAAAAACACATAATTTTTATAGCATTAATTCTATTGCTTGGTTCTTGCGGTATTAATACCATTCCCACTCTTGATGAGCAGGTTGCTGCAAACTGGTCCCAGGTTGAAAATCAATATCAGCGACGCTCTGATTTAATCCCTAATTTGGTTTCTACGGTAAAAGGTTATGCTGCGCATGAAAGAGAAACTTTGGAAAATGTGACTAAGGCACGTGCAAAAATTGGCTCTATACAAGTGGATGGTAATATTCTCAACAACCCACAACAACTACAGCAATTTGAACAAGCTCAAAGACAGTTGACCAGTGCACTAAGTCGGCTAATGGTTGTGGCAGAACGCTACCCCGATTTAAAAGCTAATCAAAATTTTCTAGCCTTGCAATCGCAACTCGAGGGTACTGAGAATAGAATTGCAATTGCTCGAAGAGATTATATCTCAGCTATTCAACAGTTTAATACCGAAATACGCACTTTTCCCGGTAAGCTTTGGCATATGGTATTTTACTCTGATTTGCCACCCAAAGAAAATTACAAAACAACAGCAGAGAATGCTGAACAAGCCCCTAATGTTAATTTTTAATGCATAATCCGGGTTTAATGAAATCACTTTTTGTAACAAATTGTCTGGCGTGTATTTTGGTGGTTTTATCCCTTCCTATTGCTGCACAAAACCAGCTAAACTTTCCTAAACTATCGGGTAGGGTTGTTGATACTGCCAATATTATTGAAACCAAAGTGGAAGCACAATTGAACTTACAGTTACAAGCACATGAACGTGCAACGGGAAACCAAATTGTTATTGCAACATTGCAAAGTTTAGAAGGGAATGACATACGCAACTATGGTTATCAATTAGGTCGACATTGGAAATTAGGGGAAAAAGGTAAGGACAATGGAGTGATATTATTGATAGCACCAAATGACAGAAAGGTAGCCATTGAAGTTGGATACGGTTTAGAAGGTTCGCTAACAGATGCAATCAGCCACAATATTATACAAACGCAATTGCTACCAGCCTTTCGTCAACAGCAATTTTCTCGTGGCATTATAAATGCAACTGTAGCAATTATTGATGCATTGGGAGGTAAATATCAAATGGTTTCTCGACCACAACGCGAGAAGTCAAATAACAATAATTGGGTATCGCTGTTGGTATTTGGCTTTTTTGCTTTGCAATTCTTCACTGGAGGCTTTGGCAATAATCGCCGAGGCTACAGGCGAAGACGATTTTCCTTACTTGGCGGTATTCCTGCTGGCGCTCGTTCATCGGGCTTTGGTGGAGGTTTCGGTGGCGGTTTTAGCGGCGGTGGCGGTAGCTTTGGCGGCGGCGGTGCTTCGGGGGGCTGGTAATTATGTTAATTAACGAAAACGAATTGCAACAACTTCGCGACTGTATTGAAGCGGTTGAAAAAAATACATCGGCAGAGTTAGTTACTGTACTGGCACACAGTAGTGATGATTATCGTTATATACCGTTGCTTTGGGCTGCGTTTATTGCGATGTCTGTCCCTCTGGTATCGCTTTGGTTTTACCCAGTAGGTCTATTAGAGCTATGCACTGTTCAATTAGTCACATTTATAACTATGAGTTTATTGTTCAAAATACCAGCCTTACAAATTCGTATGATTCCTAAATCTGTTCGGCATTGGCGTGCAGCTAATATGGCGCGGCGGCAATTTTTGGAAAATAATTTGCATCACACCAAAGATGAAACCGGTTTATTAATTTTTGTATCGGAAGCTGAACGCTATATAGAAATCATTGCCGATAGAGGCATTAGTAAGTATATTGATAACTCGCAGTGGAAACAAATTGTTGACAGCTTTACACTTCAAGTCAAAAATGGCAAGACATTGGAGGGGTTTATTGAATGCGTGAGTAGTTGTGGTGAATTGTTGGAGATACACCTACCTGCAACTGACGATAATCCCAATGAGCTATCAAATCATTTAGTGATTATTTAAGCTTGTTTTGGCTGGCAGTATCAAATTGGAGGTTTTGATTTTTGGTCTTGCTGCGTGGCGTAAAATTAAAATCATCTTGCCAATTTGCTGAACTAATTCGGCGTTGTGATGTTTACAAATTGTTTTTGACAATAGTTTGCGCTTATCATTTTCCGCCACCAATTTAATTTTGATTAATTCGTGGTCATCTAAGGCGCGATCAATTTCTTCGTGAAGAGTGTCAGTTAAACCTTTGCTGCCTACAATAACTACGGGCGATAGATTGTGACCAATTGCTACGAATTGCTTTTTATTTTTTATATTCAATTTCATTGCTGTCCCATAAACTTTCATGAGAACACCATTTGAGTTTGAGGGCTGTAATTTATTGGGTCTGGAGGTTCATCTTTAAATAGCCCCCATAGGTCTCTTCGTTCAAATAAATTGATTTGAAAGAGTCGAATAATTTGCTGAATACTCATATCCAATTTGCCACTAAATTTCAAGTAAGCAATGATCAGATAGTTGCACATAGCAATCCATATTTGAGTCATTACGGCATTTTTAGAGGTGCCAATAAAGGATTTGATTTTCAAATTTTGCTTGATGCACTTGAAAAATAATTCAATCTGCCAACGTGCTTTATAAATATCAGCAATGGTTTTTGATACCAGTGTGAATTGGTTAGTCAGGAAAAAATAGTGCTTACCTGTTTCAGGGTCTCGATAGCCTACTCGTCGTAGTTTGATAGGGCAATCGTCGGCTTTAGTTCCAGTCAGTATAATGGTTTGGTCGGATGTAACACCTTGCTTTTTATTCACTTGACGACGTTCAATAATCTTATACTTGGCATTCTTTTTTAATCGAGTCACAAAGTAAACTCCTGTTGAATTCAGTGAGTTAAACCACTTGTAATCATTATAGCCACGGTCAAATACCACTATCGAATCTTTCTCTAACTCTAAAGTTCTGCCTAATGTGATATCGTGTTTACTGCCTTCTGATATTGCCATAAATGTTGGCAGATGACCCGCATGATCAATGCCAACATGTAATTTAATCGCACCTTTTTTACGCCGAAACGTTGCCCATGGGAAAACAGATAAACACAAATCAATCGTCGATGCGTCAAGCGAATAGAGCTTATTTTTGAATCGAAAACCATGCTTAGGGGCAAGTTGTTGACAACGTGATAAGAGTTTATAAAACAGCGATTCATACAAGTCATAAGGTTGTTGCTCATTCACTCGGGCAAGTGATGAACGGCTCACATGACCAATCCCTAAGTGATAACTTTTAGCACGTTGCTTAGATAGGTTACTAACAATATCACGTAAACTACAGCGACCTGCTAGCTGAGCAAAACTCAGTGATACAAACTGTGACCACCGTGACATTTTTCTCAATGAACGCCCCTCGTGATGGGTTTTTGCAAGTGTTTCAAATTCATGTCTCGAAACCAGTTTCAGTAATTGTGAAAATACAGTATTATTATGACTCAAAGCTATTCTCTTGTTGATTTTTAAAGTGTTTTTCGTCACTCTATTTTAACAAATTAACAGAGAATAGTCTTTGTTTTAATTATCCATTAAAAGTTTATGGGACAGCAATGATTCAATTTATGAATCTCGAATCAAGGGCGAATAGCGACTGCTATCCAAATTTTCAAAATAATTGTCAAAACCTTTAAAGTGCTCTCTCATTACTAAAAAATCCTCAGGATTCAAAACTAATACTATAGAATCTTCCAGTGCCGTTAATGTACAGGTTGTGAGTTTGTTTTTACTTAAAATTTGTTCACCTACGTGGTCGCCCGCAACCAACTCACGTTCAAACATTTCTTCATTATTTTCGGGTGGAACCTGCAATTTTAATCTGCCGCTGGCAACAATGTAAAAACCATCCAATACTTGTTCTTTGGAAAGTAATGTATCACCTTTATTGTAGTGCCGATATTGGGTGCCTCGCTCGACATTTTCAGCCATTTGTACGATAGTTCGAGGCAAGAAATAATCAAATAACCAGTTTAATGCCACGCGCAGCCGAGTGGGAAAGCCTGGCAACATACCGATATATAAAGCGCGCCAAATTAACCATGCAGGTAAGCCTTTAACAGTAAAGCCAAAAATTTCTGCAACACCTTGATAATTGCCTAATGATGCCAACATGCCTTTGGGTTTGTAGTCAAAATTTTGCATTTTGCCACCAGTTATAGCGGCTACAATATTATTGGCTGCAAATTTAGCTTCACGAACAGTAAATTGTGCTGTGGGTGGCGCATAGAGTGGTTTGGTTTCTTCGTTATTGACATCGCCTTTCGATGGCGGTAGCGTTGGCAATGGTACTAATGCGGAATCACCCAATGCCCAAACACTTTTTTCAATGGTTTGAAAATAACTGTTGACTTCAATTTTACCGCGATTAAGTTCAATGCCTAATTTTTTCACAAAAGGCGAAGGTCCATTGCCAATGGTTGTGACAATGGTCATGGTTTCAATCACCTGTTCGGTATCGGTTTTGACACAAGTAGCTGATGCAGAGATTATACCTGTTTTTAGCATGACTTCTACGCCTCTTCCTTTCAGTGCTTGTAAGGTGTACTTGCCCAAATTGGCATTCATCTCTGGTAATAACTGGTTACCTCGTTGGATGAGTACAGGTCTAATTTCGTCAGGGGCAATATTTGGATAAAATTTGAGAGTTCGTCTTATCATTTCGACCAGCTCGCCCATGGTTTCTACTCCTGAAAAACCGCCACCTGCTACGACAAAGGTTAAGGCTCGGCGTTTAATGTCGGCAAATTTAGTGACATCTGCCATTTCCAAACAGCGAATGACATGGTTGCGAAGTTTGTAGGCATCCGACACATCTTTCATGGTCATGCTGTGCTGGGTAAAGCCTGGGAATAGCGAAAGGTCAGTTATTTGCCCTGAGCCAATGACCAATTCATCGTAGTGGATATGTTGAATCAATTTGCGTTGGCCTTGCAAAATGTGTATGCATTTATTGGCAAAATCGACATGCTGAACTTCTGCTAAGCGAGTCTTTGCTCCTTTGACCAATAACCGAAGCGGTGTCACTGCATCTTGTGCGTTAATAGTGCCTGCGGCTACTTCAGGAAGTAGGGGGTGAAAGACGAAATAATTGCGCTCGCTAATAAGTTCGACATTAACATTGTAGACCTTGGCTTTTTTTAATTTCTCAACCAATGCTTGAGTGGTAAATACACCGCCAAAACCACCGCCTATGACAACAATTTTTTTGTTGTTGGATTGATCGCTGGACATGGATTATCGAGTAGAACGAATAACCATCATTTTTTCAATTTGCATGTCTTCAATGGTGTGAGGGATACCACCCACACCGTGACCAGAATGTTTAAGTCCGGCAAATGGCATAGCATCTTGTCGAAATGTGGTATTGTCGTTAATCATAACTGCGGAGGCATCAAGTTTGTGATACATATCAATAGCCCTATCAATATCCTGAGTAAAAACAGAAGCCTGAAAGGCGACATCCAGGTTATTGGCTTGAGCAATAGCCTGTTCAATATCTTCATAAGCATACAGGCACACCACCGGTCCAAAAACTTCGTTAGTACTGACTTTGGAGTCTGCTTTAGGATTAAGTAACAAAGTGGGTTGATAACAATTGTTGGGTAACTTCTTACCACCTACAAGCATAGTGGCACCCTCCTCAATGGCTTCTGTTACCCATCGGTGAACACGTTCAACTTCATCTGGCGAGATAAGTGGTCCAACTTCTGTGTCTTCTAGTACCGAATTGCCCACTTTAAGATTGACCGCGCCTTCAGCCAGGCGCTCTGCTACCTCGTCAAATTGGCTGCTGTGTACAAAAATGCGTTGCACTGAAACGCAAACCTGGCCTGCATGGTAGTACCCACCTTTTAGCATGGATGGAATTAACTTATCAATATTGGCGCTTTTGTCGACAATAACGGGAGCAATGCCACCGTGTTCCAGGGCACAACGTGTTCCTGGAGCAAGTTTGGAGCGCAGCATCCAGCCTACCCTGGCACTGCCGATAAATGAGAAAAAGCCCACGCGTGAATCAGTAACCAACGCCGTGGCTAAATCTGTACTTTCGGGAAGTAAAGATTGGCAATAATTGTCTGGCAAGCCGCATTCATGGAGTATTTTCACAAAACGGAAACATGAAAGCGGGGTAGTTTGAGCAGGTTTAACAATGGTTGGGCAGCCAGCAGCAATAGCAGCACCCACCTGGTGTACAATTAAATTAAGAGGGTGATTAAATGCGCTAACAGCCACTACAACACCAATGGGTTCTTTTTGAGTAAATGCCATACGGCTGATGCCAGGCACTTTTTCCGACATGGGAATGACATTACCCGCTTCTGCGCGAATAGTCTCAATACAAAGTTTTACCCCATCTATAGCGCGCGCTACTTCAACTCGAGAATCAATCAAGGGTTTACCGCCTTCAGATGCAGCTCCTACTGCCAGGTCTTCAAACTGTTCGCTCATGACATGAAGAACACGTTCAAGAATCTCACAACGCTGGTCGACACTTAACCATTTACTTTTATCGCGAAAGGTAGCATAGGCAGTAGCTAACGCTTGCTCAACTTGCTGAGCATTGGCAAGTTCAACTGTTGCAAGCAAATCTTCAGCATAAGGGGTGCGTACCTCAATAATTTTATTAGTGGTATCAGCTGTCCCGACCACTATAGGGCTGTAATGTTCAATCACTGGATTATCTCGCTAAATGGAGCAGGTTAATTCACCTAAACTGTGTGTAAGTTTCATGTTCTCGCGGTAATCAATAGGTATAACCACTAAACTGGGTCCTGATTCTTCAAAAGCAGCGTTTAATGTTGGTTGTAAATCTGCGCTGTTTTGTGGAAAATGACCGTTCCAACCGAAAGACTGGGCAAGTAGTGACCAATCGGGGTTGCTAAAGGCTAAATCAGTATGCTTGCCAAATTCGTTTTTTTGTTTCCACTCAATTAAGCCGTAGGCTTTATCTTCCCAAACCATGCAAACGATATTACTGTTTAAACGTCTGGCAGTTTCCATTTCTTGTACGTTCATCATAAACCCTGCATCACCTGCAATGGCTAATATTCGCTTGTCTGGATGAACCATGCCAGCGGCAATAGCGCCTGGCAGCGCAAAGCCCATGGAACAAAAACCATTGGGAATGAGGCAAGTATTAGGCTCATGGCACTGGTAATGCCGAGCAATCCACATTTTATGAGCGCCGACATCTGACAATAGTATGTCTTTGGCACCCATGACTTGGCGAGCATCCCACAATGCTTTTTGAGGGCGGATGCTACCAATGGTTTCATCACTTGAATGTTCGGCGAAAATTTCTTGCATATCGAGGCGTACTGCGGATTGTTGGGAAAGGTCAAAGTCGAAACTGACGCCCTCAGCGCGCTCATTAAGCATCCACAAGCTGTGTGCTAAATCACCTACGGCTTCTAATTCAGGGTGGTAATTTTCATCAATTTCCGCTGGAGCGAAATCTAAATGGACAACGGCTTTGGTGCCATGAGGATTCCATAAGTGAGGGTGGTATTCCACCAAATCAAAACCAATACTAACGACTAAATCAGAGGCATCAATTGCACAGGTAACGACATCTTTTGTACCTAGACCAATAGTATAGAGTGAATAATCAGCATCCATATCCACACAGCCTTTTGCCATAAAAGTATTGACTACACCAATACCCGTTTTTTCGCAGAAATGGCGCAATTGCTTGCTGGCTCTGCGGCGGATACAGCCATTACCCGCTAAAATAATAGGGCGTTTTGCTTGTTTAATACGTTCAAATATCTGGTCAATGATTTTATCGTCAGGTACCGAGCGGCGGAATTTTTTAACGACTAGTGGCGCTTTATCGACCTCATGTTTAGCAATATCTTCACATAATTCGATATGAACGGCGCCAGGTTTTTCAGTGCGCGCAATACGAACGGCTTTGCGTACTACTTCGGGAATGGTATCGGCGTTGTGAATAGTGGTTGCCCACTTGGTAATGGGTTTGAACATACCGACAACATCCATTACCTGGTGCGATTCTTTATGTAACCGCGTAGAAGCTCCTTGCCCAGTTAATACTAACATTGGTGCTCTATCCATATTGGAATCGCCAACACCGGTCATCAAATTAGTAGCACCAGGCCCTAAAGTGCCCAAACAGCCAGCTGGATTTCCTGTTAACCTGCCGTAAATTTCAGCCATAAAGGCTGCGCCTTGCTCGTGACGAGTCAGAATAAATTTAATTTTTTCAGATTTTTCCAACGACATCATAAAGTCGGCATTTTCTTCACCTGGTACGCCAAAAATATATTCAATATTTTCTTCTTCAAGGCATTGTATAAGTAGGTCAGAAGCTTTCATAATAATTTATTTCAAGTTAGTTTGATTAGGATTAGACTTTTTAAAGTGATAAGTTATCATATATACTCAATTAGTTGAAATGATTGAGCCTAAGTTCATTTAACTTTCCTTAGAAATACGTTTTATTATTTTATGCTGTTCCCTAAATTGTCTCCCATTGGTAAAACTGTTACTTTATTGCTGCTATTGATGTTGGTGTTTGTCGTTGGTTTTGTTTACAAAATTAACCAGCCAAGGCTGCTTTCAAAACAAGATTTGCGTAATAACGGAGCGATTGTTTTTCAAACTGCCAGGAATTTAGCACCCGTTAATTTAGAATCGCACAAAGGTGAGATTACTTCTATTGATAATTTTAAGGGGAAGTGGACGCTAGTATTCCCAGGATTTACTCACTGTCCTGACGTTTGCCCGGCGACTTTGAGTATTTTGAGTAATTATTGGCAAACATTATCAAATTTTGAAAAAAGAAAATTACAAATTGTCTTGCTAAGTTTAGACCCCAGTCGCGATACCACTGAAAAACTTGAAAATTATATTAACTACTTTGATAAAGACTTTCTTGCGTTGCGCGCCAACCTGGCAGATACCTATACCTTTGCAACCGCGCTTAACATAGCCTATACCCTTGTAAACCCCAATGAAGTAAAGGGAAATTACACTATTGATCATTCTGCCAATATTGCAATCATCAATCCCAACGGACAATATCAGGGTTTTATTAAACCACCGTTTAACCCTTCCAAATTAAAATTAATTATGGGAACAATTCAGTATCTTTTTGATTAAACCATTGCTGTCCAGGTAACTTCGATGCCCAATAAAATTATCAAAATAGGCGGTGCCAGCGGTTTTTGGGGCGACGCTGCTCGTTCAACACCGCAACTGTTAAAAGTACCTGATATTGATTATATTGTTTACGATTATTTGGCAGAAATTACCATGTCAATTATGGCTCGTGCTTATCATAAGGATACTACAAAGGGTTATGCTACCGACTTTGTGACTATGGCAATGGCCCCCAATTTACACACAATCGCCAACAAAAAAGTTAAAATTATTTCCAATGCTGGGGGAGTAAACCCTAAAGCTTGTGTCGCCCACCTTAGAAAAATTATTGCTGATTTAGGTCTAAACCTTAATGTTGCAACCATAACAGGCGATGATTTAATGCCTCAAAGGGAATTGTTGGCACAGCAGGAAATAAAGGAAATGTTTAGTTCAGACCCCTTCCCCGATACCACTAATTTGCAAAGTATAAACGCTTATTTAGGTGCTTTTCCTATTGTTGAAGCATTAAATTCAGCGGCGGATATTATTGTTACGGGGCGCTGTGTAGATAGTGCAGTGACACTGGCTGCTTGCGTTTATAGCTTTGGGTGGCAAGCTACCGATTACCACTTATTGGCTGCAGGGGCTTTGGCTGGTCATATTCTTGAATGTGGCACACAGGCTACAGGTGGCAATTTCACTGATTGGGAAACTGTTCAAAACCGACATAATATGGGGTATCCAATCGCCGAAATGGCTGCAACAGGTCAATTTGTTTGTACTAAACCCAAGGATAGCGGCGGCATAGTTAACACTGGTACATTGGCTGAACAGATGCTCTATGAAATTGGCGACCCGCAATGCTATCAACTACCCGATGTTTGTTGTGATTTTTCCGCTGTCACATTTACTCAACTTGCTTCTGACCGTGTTCAAGTGGAAGGCGCTAAAGGCTTTGCCCCTACATCAACTTATAAAGTTTGCGCTACCTGTGCTGATGGTTTTCGTGGAGGCACTTATTTGACTTTTTATGGTATGAACGCCAAAGCTAAAGCTATGCAAATGGCAGACGATATTTTTAAATCTGCGAGCTTGACGTTATCTCAACAAAAACTTGATAATTATACCGAAACCAGTTTTGAAATTATTGGCTCAGAAAGCCAGTATGGCAATTATGCGAGGTACACTAAAAGCCGTGAAGTGGTACTAAAAATTGCGGTTAAACATAACGACAGCAAAGGCATTGGTATTTTATTTAAAGACATTGTTGGTTTGAGCTTGTCAACTCCGCCAGGGCTTTCAGGCTTTCAAGGAGGGCGCCCCTCAGTATCGCCTGTAGTACGTTTGTTTTCATTTACATTAGCTAAAACAGCTGTCAATGTTTTTATTGAAATGGGCGACTCAAAAATAGCGTTCAGCAATAATGAAATACCTTACAATGACAGACCTCAATATCTTCCTCCCAGCATTCCAGCAATGCCTGACACTGAAGATTTGATACAAGTACCATTAATTAAGTTGGCATGGGGACGCAGCGGAGACAAAGGTAATAAAGCCAATATTGGCATTATTGCACGTCGTCCTGAATACTGGCCCTATATCATTGCGTCACTTGATACAGCTATAGTAGCAGAGCGTTTTGCTCATTTTTTATCGGATAATCAAGTTGAGCGCTTTTTGTTGCCTGGTTGTCATGCTGTCAATTTTTTATTGCATAATGTACTTGGCGGAGGTGGTATAGCAAGCCTTAGAAATGATGCACAAGGCAAAGGCTATGCCCAACTATTACTGGAGTGCGATATTGCCATTCCTTCTCACTTTATCCCAGATTATGCATTAGAAACCTACTACGTCCAAAAATGACTTTAAAAACAGTAGCTTGTCCGAAAAATAATGCTCACCATAGCCCTGCTATGTTTGTGCTTATTTTCCTTGCGCGAGCTACTGTTTTTATTGCCATTTTTGCCTTCGCTACAATTTCTAATACATAATCTGGGTTTATAGAATAAGTTATGCCTTCATTTAATTCTAAAATTAATTCACAATCTGCTGTTTTTATTGAAAATCGCAAACAAATGCTAGGCTTGATTAAGCGTCTTGATGAGCTTAATGCTCGCGGAGCCAGCATTTCTGAAAAGCGCAAACCAAGATTTGAACAACGCGGTCAACTAACACCTCGTGAACGCTTGGCCAAATTGTTAGACCCTGCTATGCCTTTTTTGGCTGTTGGCAATATCGCAGGTTATATGCTGGACACCAACACAGAGGAAAAATCCATTCCTGGTTCGACTGTAATTACAGGAATTGGCTTTATTGGCGGCACACGCTGTATGGTTGTAATAGATGACAGCGGTATACAGGCAGGAGCATTAACGGCAGCATCGGGTTACCGTATTCTCCGCAGTGAACAAATTGCACTGGAGCAAAAATTGCCTTTTGTGCATTTGGTAGAGAGTGCAGGTAGTGATTTGCTCAATTACACGGTTGAAGGTTTTAGCTCTGGGGGCGCACTGTTTGGCTCGCTTGCCAAATTAAGTAAAGAAGGTATCCCTGTTATTTCCATACTCCATGGTTCATCGACAGCTGGCGGTGCTTATATGCCAGGGTTAAGCGACTATGTTATTGCGGTTAAAGGTAGGGGTAGAGCTTTTCTTGCAGGACCTCCATTACTGCGAGCAGCAACTGGAGAAATTGCTACAGCAGAAGAACTGGGCGGTGCAGAAATGCATGCCAATATTTCAGGACTGGCTGATTATTTAGCCGATGATGACAGTCAGGCAATCCAAATAATTCGTCAATTAATTGAGCGTTTACAGTGGAATCGTCATTGCCAATTGCCGGCTAAACGCAGTTTTCGTGAGCCGATTTATGACCCCGATGAACTAGCTGGTGTTATTCCCATTGATTACCGTACACCTTATGACATGCGTGAGTTAGTAGCGCGAGTAGTTGATGGTTCTTCATTCCTTGATTTTAAACCGGGCTTCGGTATTTCTACTGTTTGCTTGCAATCAGAAATTTTTGGGCTACCCTGTGGCATTATTGGAAACAACGGACCAATTGATCCACAAGGGGCTAATAAAGCAACACAGTTTATGCAGCTTTGTGATCAATCTGATATTCCTGTATTGTTTTTTCAAAATACAACCGGTTTTATTGTTGGTATTCAGTCCGAACAGGCAGGAATGATTAAACACGGCTCAAAAATGATTCAGGCGGTACGCAATATTGAAGTGCCTCGAATTACGTTGATGACTGGCGCCAGTTTTGGAGCGGGTAACTACGGAATGTGTGGTCGCGGCTATAATCCGGATTTTCTCTATACCTTTCCCAATGCCAAAACAGGAGTTATGGGTGGCGAACAAGCAGGTAAAACTATGGGGATGGTGGCACGAGCAAAAGCTACTGCTGGCGAAGATGTCAATGAAGATCAAATACAAAGGCAAGAAAAAAAGCTGGCACAGCATTTTGACAGTCAATCTGATGCCTTTTACACCTCAGGCCATTTAATGGACGACGGTATGATTGACCCCAGACAAACACGCAATACGCTTGGCTTTTTATTAGAGACAGTGCAGGAAACAAGAAATAGAACGGTTAGACCTAACAGTTTTGGTATTGCACGTATTTAGCTTTTTGAGGCTATTATGACAGCTATAACTTTCCCTAAATGTAACAGTATTATCCTGAAACAGCAAAAATCCGTTCTCTATATCTGGTTAAATAATCCAAAAGCACGTAATGCCCTGTCTGAGGAAATGATGGCAGAGATTCATCAAGTGCTAGACATATTGAAAGCGCAGCGCAGTATTCGTACGATTGTTATGCGCGGTACCAATGGTATTTTCTGTGCAGGTGGCGATATTAAAAGCTTTAAAAACACCATGCAAAACGGCATGGATTTAGACGAAGTTGCTCTCGCAAATCGTTTATATGGTACCTTCTTAACGAAAATTAATGAACAACCTCAAGTCGTTATTATGCTGTTAGAAGGAGCGGCATTTGGAGGTGGTTTCGGTTTAGCTTGCGTCGGCGATATTACTTTCGCAACAGCAGATACTCAATTTCGCTTAAGTGAGACTAGCCTGGGTATTCCTCCTGCACAAATTTCACCTTTTGTGGTGCAACGTATTGGTGTTTCTCAAAGTCGAAAATTAATGCTCACTGGCACTAAAATTAATGGAGTTGAAGCTGAGAAAATAGGTCTTGTGCACCAGGTTGCCAACAATGTTGCAGAAATGGAGCAGCAATGTAGTGCATTACTCAAAGATATTTCGCGTTGCGCTCCCAATGCGAATGCTGTCACCAAACAATTAATATTTAGCGCTGTGCGTGAACCAACAGATACAGTGCTAGACAAAGCAGCAAAAGCCTTTGCCAACTGCATGGTTAGCGATGAAGGCAAAGAAGGAGTGACGGCATTTCTTGAAAAACGCTCTGCAAACTGGAACGATCTATAATTAATAACTATTCAATAACCATGAATCAGCAAAAATTTAACAGTATTTTAATTGCCAACCGTGGCGAAATTGCCTGTCGTGTGATTCGCACTGCAAAATCGCTGGGTTATAAAACTATTGCTGTTTACTCTGATGCCGATGCCAATGCATTGCATGTTGCCAGTGCCGACAATGCTGTTTGCATAGGCCCTGCATCTGTCGGTGAATCTTACTTAAATATTGATAATATTATTCAAGCAGCTAAAGATACCGGGGCTCAGTCCATTCACCCTGGCTATGGCTTTTTAAGTGAAAATGCGGATTTTGCCAAAACTTGTGCTGACTCGGGTATCGTTTTTATAGGTCCAAATATAGAAGCCATAGCATTGATGGGCAATAAAGCTGAATCCAAGCGCCAAATGCTGGATGCAGGAATAAGTTGTGTGGCGGGTTACCAGGGCAAGGAACAAGACGATGCAACGCTTATTAATGAAGCAGAATCTATTGGCTTTCCAATTATGGTTAAAGCTGCAGCAGGTGGCGGCGGTCGTGGAATGCGTTTGGTTGAATCAATTGAAAATATTGAAAATGCCATTCAACTTGCACGCAACGAAGCGCAAAATGCTTTTGGCAATGGTGAACTGATTATTGAAAAAGCAGTTATTAACCCGCGCCATGTAGAAATACAGGTTTTTGCGGATAATCACGGCAATTACCTGTATTTTGGAGAGCGCGATTGCTCAATTCAACGCCGCCATCAAAAAATTATTGAAGAAGCGCCTTGCCCTGTACTGGATAATGAATTGCGAATGGCAATGGGGAAAGAGGCGGTTAAAGTCGCGCGCAGCGTCAATTACAGTGGTGCTGGAACAGTAGAATTTCTGCTTGATACATCAGGCGATACACCAGCATTTTATTTTTTGGAAATGAATACACGTTTGCAGGTTGAACACCCGGTAACAGAAATGATTACAGGGCTTGATTTGGTTGCACTGCAAATTCAAGTGGCGCAGGGAGAACCTTTGGGTTTTGAGCAAGATGATATTGAATTGTATGGGCACGCGATTGAAGTCAGGCTTTATGCCGAAGATTGCGCACAACAATTTTTGCCTGCAAGTGGTAATATTGCCTATTGGAAAAGCGCTGAAAATGCTACAGATAATACTATTCGTGTTGATACGGGAGTTCAGACTGGCGATCAAATCTCACCATTTTACGACCCCATGGTAGCGAAAATTATTACCTGGGGGGAAGGTAGAGAGCAAGCAAGGTTGAAATTAATACAGACTTTAAGGCGCAACTTATTGTTTGGAACAGTAACCAACCGCGACTTTCTAATTGATTGTTTGAAACAACCAAAATTCATTGACGCCGAAGCAGACACAGCCTTTATTGAACAAGTGTTTCCAAACAACAAGTGGCAACCCCCAGTGCCTCGTGAAGTTGATTCGGCAATTGCTGCCGTTATAGATGTCAATCTGGATTATCAGCGTAGTATTGCAGCTAGTTTGATTAACCATGATGTTTTGAAAAACTGGAGCAGTATCAGTTCACTTGCTAGTATCAAGCATTGGCGCGCGCGTTCAGCTAATCACGATGCAACAGATTTTGAATTAAAGATTATTGCCAATCCAATCAATACCAATCAATATTTAGTAAAAGGAGAGCTTGAAACCAGCATCGTAGTGCAAACAATGGACGTTGACAGTGCTACATTAATGGTTGACGATATTCGTGTTGAGGTATTTTTTTACAGTGATAATAATGGCACACTGTATTTGTCACACAATGACAATACGCTATTATTTGATAATATTGATTTGCAACTATCAGGTGCAGGAGCCAGCGGTGACAACAGCAAAATTATTGCCCCGATGCATGGCATTATTTTAGAAATAATGGTTGCTGAAGGTGACAGTGTTAAAACAGGGCAGCCGTTATTGGTTCTCGAAGCGATGAAAATGCACCATCAAGTATTAGCACAAACAGATGCTGTTATCGAAACCATTTTTGCCGAGGAAGACAAACAAGTAGCTGCTGATGATTTGCTTATCCAGCTCGATATATCATGAGTATTAAACTGTACCATTGTTCTGTAGCCCGTTCTTTCCGACCTTTATGGACACTGGAAGAAATGGGGCTATCTTATGAACTGGAAGTTATGCCATTTCCACCGCGTTTTCTACGAGAAGGTTATTTAGAGATTAATCCTCTAGGTACGGTGCCCGCCATGATTGATAACAACAACCTGGTTATGACAGAGTCTGCGGCGTGCAGCCAATATCTTGTCGATAAATATGGTCCCACTCCCTTGGCGGTATTGCCAAGTGAAACAGACTACGGCAATTATTTGAACTGGCTACACCGCAGTGATGCCACGCTGACTTTTCCACAGACCATTGTGTTGCGTTACACTCGTTTAGAACCAGAGGAAAGGCGTTTAAACCAGGTGGTTGAAGATTATAGTCAATGGTTCTTTTCAAGGTTGCGATGTGTAGAGACAGCAACCGCAAACCATGAGTTTTTATGCGCCAATCGTTTTACTATTGCCGATATTTGTGTTGGTTTTGCGCTTTATCTGGCAGACTCAATTAAGTTATCCTCAGGTTTTAAGCCCAACACTGCCGCTTATTATAAACGCCTGTCTGAGCGCCCGGCATTTCAGCGCTGCGTTGCAATGGCGCCAGGTTTTCAAACATAGAGAGAGTTTTGCATAATTACTGCGCTTGTCAATACAGCGTTAAACCCAGATTTTGCATTAGAAACCTACTACATCCAAAAATGACTTCAAAAACATCAGCTTGCTCGAAAGATAATGCTCACCATAGCCCTGCTATGTTTCCGCTTATTTTTCTTGCGCGAGCTACTGCTTTTACTGCCATTTTTGCCTTGTCTTGACATCGCTCGTAACATTGTGTAAAGCTCTCAGCTAATATTTTTTTCATTTTTACCTCTTGTATAATCTGCATCGTAAAACATAACGCTTTTGACAAACTTGTTATGTAGCATTTGTTAAGAGTTTAATATTTCAGTTTTTTTCTTTTCATATTCTTCTGATGTAAGGATACCCTTTTGATGTAAATCATGAAGCTTCTCTAACTCTGTTGCTGGGTTGGAATATTTAAGCTTTGGTTCGAGTGTAAAACCAGTTAACGCCCATATAAGAGATATAATCCAACCAACCAAAGTCCATCCTAAGAATAAGTTTAAAATCAGTATTACTACTTTATTAATATGTCCTCTATTAAATGCAATAATAGAAGGCAAAAAATAAAGTGTACTTGATATTATAAAAATAACTAAAAGACCGATAGCTTCCACGATAATAATAGTCTCAACGAATTGTTACATAACAGCCTATTAGACGATATGACGCAAAATTGCGAAAAAACGACAAAGTAAACTTTACTCTACTGCGGTCTCTGAAACTGGTTTTGTAAAATAATTTTTCGCTTTAGACTTAATTATCATTGCAGTTTACAAGTGTTCAACTCACCATTTTCGACCACAGTAACACAGAAAGATTAAAATGGCAAACAAGTTTATTAATTCTACAGCTTCAGTGTTATAAGTCACACTAGAAATGGGTAAGGTTCTTTCATTTATTAATGCCATATCAGGCATTTTCCATTTTCGGTTAGCACTATTATTTACTCGCTTTGAGTATTTTTGGGATTTAACTTTTTGGTTTGGCACCCATTTGACTTTTCATGGAGAAAAGTTAGTATTTTTGCCCTTTATTGATGTGTCCAGTTTTAGCCCAGTACATTAAGTTAAGTAAAATTATCCAAAGTTTGCAACAAGGCATCCATCGAATAGTTGTCATTTACAATAGCGTTGCCGACGGAATTTAAGGTGATGAATCGCAATTTACCATTTATGGTTTTTTTATCGGCTCTCATGGCATTTAAGAATTGTTCCTTATTGATGCCGCCAGGTACGTTCGTGGGTAAATGAAATTGTTGCAAAATTGAATGAACGCTGGTAACTTCTTTTTGCGATAGCGTCCCAAGCCGATAGGAGAAATCAGCGGCCATTAACATACCAATTGCCACAGCCTCGCCATGAAGTAACTGCTTGTATTGGGTTAATGCTTCAATGGCATGGCCGAAAGTATGTCCAAAATTAAGTAGCGCACGCTGCCCAGCTTCACGTTCATCAGTTGCAACTATAGCGGCTTTAATTTCGCATGAACGCTTAATGGCGGCATCTAAGCTGTCATTGCCTGCAACCAAATTGACAGAATTATCTAAAAGCCAATCAAAAAAGACTCTGTCATAAATCAACCCGTATTTAATAATCTCAGCAATACCTGCATTAAACTCTCTTTTCGGTAGCGTTTTTAGTGTTGTAGTGTCGATGATTACCGCTTGCGGTTGGTGAAATGCACCAATCATATTTTTACCAAGGGAGTGGTTAACACCAGTTTTACCACCAACGGATGAGTCAACTTGAGCTAACAAGGTAGTGGGTACTTGAATAAAATTAACGCCGCGCTGGTAAGCTGCTGCCGCAAAACTGCAAATATCACCCACAATGCCGCCACCCAGGGCAATTAGTGTGGTGGTGCGGTTGTGTTGGTTTACCATTAGACAATCAATAATTTGGCTAAAAGTGTCTAGCGTTTTGTGTTTCTCACCTTCGGCAATGGCAATAGTATCTAACTGAATATTGGGATGATACTGCTTAATCACGTCGATAAGGTTTGATTGATAATGCGATGCAATAACTTCATTGCTGACAATTAATACTTGATTGCCACTAATATGTTTACTGATTAATTCACGCTCAAGCAAATCAGTGCCAATATAAATGGGATAACTGTACTCGGCTTGCGCAGCAAGATTGACATAAAGTTGTTGATAAATGGGTTCAGGCATGAATAGAGCTAATGGCGTTTACTAAAAGAACAATTGGCGATGGCATTGAGGACATTCAGTGCAATTTGCTTTTTATTTTGGGAGTAATAAGATTCCACAATTGCATCCGCTAATTGGGTATAAATTGGGTTTCTAACGTCCAGTAAATCACTGATGATTTTTCTTTTGGTTTTGAGGTTTGGGGTGTTGAGTAGTGGTCGACTGTTACTGGTTGCAGTACGTTTCATAATGGTATCGACATCTGTTTTTAAATAAACAACTACACCAATGTCACGAATATAGGCTCGATTGGTTTCGTTTAGCACTGCACCGCCTCCAGTTGCGATAATATGTTGCATTTTACCGCGTAAATCTTTTAAACATTGAGTTTCTAATTTGCGGAAATAAGCCTCGTCGGTATGTTCAAAAATTTGCGCAATGGAGCAATTCTGTTGTGCTTCAATTAACCTGTCGGTATCGCAAAACGCTACATCCAGTAAATTAGCAATATGCTTGCCTATACTGGTTTTACCAGCGGCCATAGGTCCAATAAGAACAAGGTTAGAAACATCAGAAAGTTGCATGGTTTTATTATTACTGTTTTCTTCGTGTATTACTAATGTTGATGAAGATAATAAGCATACAAACCAATAAAACAGGAGCACTTCCCGTTTGGGTAAAAAACGTATTACCCTGCCTTGGAATTATTTCAAATGGTAAAACGTCAACTGTGAATTGTTCTAATTGGGCAATAATTGCTCCGTGATGATTAACCACAGCAGTAATACCATTGTTAGTAGTTCTTAATAAGGGTTTAGCATTTTCAAGTGCGCGCATTTGAGCCATCTGCATATGTTGATGTGGGCCAATGGTACGCCCAAACCAGGTGTCATTGCTAACAGTTAATATCAGGTTGGCATTATTTCCTTGTCTGGCGACTAAATCGGGGTAGGCAATTTCATAACAAATATTCGGGGCTACATTGTAGCCGTTAACATGAAATTGCTTGCCAATAACAGTGCCTGGGCGTTGATTGGGCAGCGGTAAATCAAAAATACTTAATAACGAGTTTAAGACAGATTGCAGCGGTATATATTCCCCAAAAGGCACGAGATGAACTTTGTCATAATAATCTGAAGTTTTACCTAGCTGAACAAGGCTATTATTGATAATTCCTGTGTTTGGGTCATAAGTGGGAACACCACTTATTAAATGGGTACCAGCAATTTTTTGATGGAAGTTATTTTGGGTTAAATGATTAAGGTTGGTAGTTAAATTGTCTTTGGGAAAAGCATAAGGAATTGCTGCTTCAGGCCATACGATTAAATTCCTGTCGAAGTGTTTAGATGTTAATGTTGTTAACTTATCAATAATTTGGGAACGGTAATTTGGTTGCCATTTTTGATGCTGGGATATATTGGGCTGCACCAGTGCGAAGGTTAACGAGCGTTCCAGCGGCTGTGTTTGCTGTGGTAGTAACAGAGGTAAGAACCATATTGATAATAATGTTATTACCATGATGCCGTGGTACCGCAAAGACTGTAGTTTCAGGGTTTTTAACCAGTGGAATATCAATAGTGAAGTTACCACCACAACAAAGCTGACGCCGTAAATGCCAAGCCATGGAGCATAGAGTTTTAAATTTGTCCCTATAAAGGTATCAATTGTACTGTAGCCGATAAATAGCCATGGAAACCCGGTTAGCAACCAACTTCTAATCCATTCACCTTGAATCCACAAGCTGGCAAAACACAAAATAATACCAATACTGGAGGCTGTTGTTTTATTAAAGTAACGTCGCCATATCAGCCATGGAATAATCCAGAATAAGGTCATTACAACAACTAGCCCCAAGGTAATGATGACAGCGATAAAGGTGTTAGGAGTACCAAACTCCGATACACTGTTATACACCCATGAAATACCCACGCCAAATAAACCAAAGCCATAGCTGACTTGAATTTTCAAACTTATAGAAGGGTGTTTAAGAACCAGCCAATAGAGTGTAATAATGCTGCCAATGGAAGCCGCAAACCAGCTAAAAGGAGCAAAACCTAAAACGCTAAAGGCACCAGCTATCATTGCGATGCCATAGGGTGCGATGGCTTTAAGTGGCGAGAATGACTTCCAGTTTAGCACTGATAATTCGCCTTTCGTCGGCGCTGATAACAGTAAATTTGAAATTTTCAATACAAATACAGTCGCCTTCTAATGGTACTCTGCCAAATTGTTGAAGTAACAGACCACCAATAGTATCAAAGTCATCATCACTTAAACCACAATTGAATGATTCGTTAAAGTCTTCAATATTTAATTGAGTTTGTATTAAATAGGTTTGACCTTGATCTGTGTTAAACACTTGAATTAAATTAACTTCTTCTTCGTCGGTTTCATCTTCAATTTCTCCAACAATTTCTTCCAGAATATCTTCAATGGTAATAAGTCCGGATATGCCACCATACTCATCAATCACAATTGCCATGTGGTAGCGTTGTTCTCTAAATTCTCTAAGCAAAACACTTAAACGCTTGCTTTCAGGAATAATGCTGGGGTTACGTAAAATGTTTTGTAAATCAAATTCATTTGACTCGGTGCTAGAGCGAATAAAGTCTTTTGCCAATGCAATACCGATAATTTCATCGTTATCGTTATCAATGACAGGAAATCTGGAATGTCCAGTCTCTGTAATTATTTGCAAGCAGGCTTCTCTATCTTGTTCAATACTTAAGGTTCGCATTTGCGAATAAGGAATCATAATATCGCGTGCTTGCATATCCATTAGGCGAATAGCGCCTTCCATAATATCTAACGCATCATCATCAATAACCCCTAAATAATGGGAGTGTTGCAATGTAGAA
This sequence comes from Pseudomonadales bacterium, assembly GCA_965204215.1. Classification (GTDB taxonomy): domain Bacteria; phylum Pseudomonadota; class Gammaproteobacteria; order Pseudomonadales; family GM7GCV1; genus CBDBDZ01. The sequence continues at coordinate 581,597 of CBDBDZ010000014.1, forward strand.
ATAAATTCTTCTTTAGAGTTAGGTTGTTTGGTAAAGAAATTATGGGTGCGAGTTAGCCACCGATTTGTGGCAGTCCTTAAATTGAAGCTTTTAGGCATTAAATAGGGTATCAACCCCAGATTGCGAAACGAAAGAATATTCTACAACAGTAAAAACACATTAAGAAAGAAAACCTCATTCTAATTGAGCATTTTTATAATTATTTCGATTTATTGAGAGCTTTGCATAATCCAGGATAAAATTAACAAATTGGCTTGTCATTTTAATTTTTCCAGGTTAATAAGTCAGAAAATATATATCTTTGGCGCTACGCTAACACCTGGCAACATCACCACTTCACCCAAGTTGACGGGTTTTGGGTTCGGCCTTTGTATCTTAACTCGAAGTATAGCCCTGAGCGTTGTTGCCCACCAGTGTTTCCAACGGTGGCAATGGTCTGGCCTGGAGTTATCCAGTCGCCTACACCCACTTTAAGGGTTTGGTTGTGCCCGTATAGGCTTAGATATTGATTGCCGTGGTCGATAATGGTAAGCAAGCCCATTCCTCGCAAGTAGCCAGAAAAAACCACGTGTCCGTAATGTATAGCTCTTACGGTTTTACCTTCTTCTGATTGTATAAATAAGCCCGTCCAGCGCAATCCGCCAATACGTTGGGCATTGTAGCGATTGGCTATTTTGCCAGACACTGGGCGGCGTAATTTGCCTTTGAGTTTGGCAATGTCGATAACGTCTTCAGGAGCTCTAATTTCTTCGGTAATCTCAATGACGTTATCAATTAATTGCTGCAGTTCTTTTTGCTGTTGTTGTAATACTTTCAGCTGCTCTGACGTATCGGCAATACTGTTGCTGTATTTGGCGACTAAAGCCTGGCGCTCGCGCTTTGAATTTAATGCATTTTTGCGTTGTTGCTCCAATTCAGCTTGTAGCTGTTGCAATTTAACTTTTTGATTGCGTGACTCTTCTGAAACCCGCTTTATCTGCTGCATGGTATCCAAAAAACTTTCAATTTTATGGCTTCTTGCCTGCGCGATATATTGAAAATATTTTAACATTCTGGCAATTTCTTCGGGGTTATCCTGACTCAGTAGTAGCTTGATTTGATCGCGCTCACCTATTTTATAAGCTGATTGCAGTTCTTCTCTTACCAATACTTCCTGCTGGCGTTTTAGTAATTGTAGTTTGTTGTATTGTTGCGTGAGCGATTTAATTTCAGCGATGACTTGCGTTAAATCATTTTGAAGTACTTCGCGTTGAACGGTAATATTTGCTAACTTTTCTTCAACTTTTTGTAACTGCTTGAAATGATTGGCACGTTGACCTTTGTATTTATTAAGGGATTGTTCTAAAACGCTAATTTGTTTTTGAACTTTGTTTAGCCTAGCGCTGTACTCGTCTGAATTGCCATTTGCAATAACAACACTGCCAAAAACCAGAGCAATGGCAGTAAAAACTTTAATGGTGGGCATTTAACTATTAATTCGGCATGAAAATACCGAGCTAATATGTGGCACAAGGAAGTGCCACCGACGAGCGACAGCTCGGTCGCGAACCCTTAAAATACAAGAAAATTTGCATATTTTCGTCAGTATTTCAAGGGTGACCAATAAAATACGCAGGAGCGTTATTTTATTGCCAGGTTAATAAGTAATGACTTACCTGTCATTTCAACGGGTTGTTCTAATCCCATTAACGTCAGTACCGTTGGTGCTATATCGGCTAGCGTGCCAGAGGTTAGCGTTATGTCCTGGTTACCATAATAAATTAATGGTACTGGCAAGTTGGTATGAGAAGTTAGAGGCTGCCCTGAGATAGGGTCTTGCATTGTCTCAACATTGCCATGGTCTGCGGTAATCAGACATTGACCATTGACTTTAGTCAAGGCATCGGTAATGTGCTGCAAACAATTATCTACAGTTTCAACGGCTTTTATTGCGGCTTCAAAATTGCCAGTGTGTCCGACCATATCGGCATTGGCAAAGTTGCAAATGATGGCATCAAAGTTACCAGACTCAATGGCTGTTACCAGACGTTCTGTGACTTCAAGCGCACTCATTTCGGGTTGTAAATCGTAAGTAGTTACTTGAGGAGAATTGATTAATATACGTGTTTCGCCATCGTAAGTAGCTTCTCTGCCACCGCTAAAGAAGAAAGTTACATGGGCATATTTTTCGGTTTCGGCGATGCGTAATTGGGTTTTGCCTTGATGTTGCAGGTATTCGCCCAGATTATTTTCAGGCTCAATGGAAGCAAAGGCGATTTCGCTGGGAATATCGTCAGCGTATTCTGTGGTAGTAACAAAATGTGATAAGTTGACAATACGGTTTCGTTCAAACCCTCCAAAACTGGGTTGCGTAATGGCTCTGCTAATTTCGCGTGCGCGATCAGATCGAAAGTTCATAAAAATAACGGCGTCGTTATCTTCAATTTGAGGAGCTCCATCGATGTGGGTGGGGCTGACAAACTCATCATTTTCACCGCGTTGATAAGCTTGTTGCAATGCCGCGCTTGCACTAAGGGCAGCATGTTGTCCTATTGCGTCAATAATCAAGTTGTAAGCAGGTTCTACGCGCTCCCATCGGTTGTCTCTGTCCATTGCATAATAGCGCCCTGTAATGGAGGCAATTTGACCGCAATGATACTGTTCAAATAATTTTTCTGTTTTGACGATTGTGCCTGCAGCACTGCACGGCGGGGTGTCGCGCCCATCGAGGAAAGCATGTAAATAGACCTTTTTACAGCCGCGTTCTGCCGCCATTTTGATAATGGCGTAAATATGGCTATCAAGGCTGTGTACACCACCAGGAGATAGTAAGCCCAATATATGCAGCGCGCTGTTATTGGCAATGGTTGAGTCAATTGCACGACGATAGGCTGTATTTTCAAAGAAACTTCCATCGTCGATGGCGCGGCTAATTCGAGTTAAGTTCTGCCAAATAATACGGCCAGCGCTTAATGTCATATGACCAACTTCCGAATTGCCCATTTGCCCATCGGGGAGTCCTACATCTAATCCAGAACCTGATATTAAAGTCTTGGGTTGTTCATTCCAAAGCTTGTCCCATGTAGGTGTATTGGCATGATGAATAGCGTTGTACTGCGTTTCTTCGCTGTAACCCCAGCCGTCAAGAATAATAAGTGCTGTGGTCATAAAGTTAGTTAATTCCCAATATTTTTGCAAATTCAGCTGCTGGGCGATAGCCAGGTATTAAGCTGCCATCGGATAAAAAGATAGCGGGAGTGCCGTTAATACCCAGGGCAGAGCCAGCATTGTATTGCTTGGCAACCGGGTTGTCACAGGTTTTTTGTTCAATAGTTTTACCCAACTTCAGTTGAGTTATAGACCATTGGGGTCTATCAGAACACCAAGCCGATACCATTTGATGATAAGGTTCAGATCCAACACCAGCGCGAGGAAAGGCGAAGTAGCGAACTTCGATTCCGAGTGCGTTAATTTCGCTCATTTCATTATGCAGTCGACGGCAGTAGCCGCAGGTAATGTCAGTGAATACATTGATAACAGCTTTGACTTCGCCAACTGGAGCAAAACTGATGTACTCACCGGGCTTGGCTTCATCTAAAAATTGCTTTCTCAATTTATTCAGTGCGCGTTCACTGACGTTGACAATACTACCGTTTTCAACAGCATATAAATCACCTAGCAAAAAATGCGAGCCGTTTTCAGTGGCATAAATAATAGGGCCATTTTCAATTTGCATTTGCACAATGCCATCAATCTCGGTAAGCTCAGGATTAATCAGCTTTAAACCAGGCTGGCGGCTGCCAAGCGCTTTTTCTAAATTTGATTTTGCCGTGGCAAAGTCAGGTTTAAATGGTTGTGAATCCTGTGCATAGGCATTGCTTGTTGTGTTACCTGCCAGGTAACCGATAGCAATAATTCCTATCATAAATAGGGCTAAGTAGCTAATTTTAATAACACTTTTCATATTTGTCTCAAGTTGAAGTTAATGTTTACGTTTGGCATGTTGCATTAAACGCCGCTTTTTATTGACTTGGCGTTGAGTCAAAGTGTTTTTCTTACCTTTAAAGGGGTTTTCGTTATTGCGAAGGATAATGCGAATAGGCGTTCCCATCAAATTAAAGTGTTCGCGAAATGCATTTTCCAAATAGCGTAAGTAATGTTTGGGTAATGATTCAACCTGATTGCCGTGAATGACAATAACCGGAGGGTTTTGCCCTCCAGCATGGGCATAACGCAATTTAACCCTGTGACCTTGTACAATGGGAGGTGGGTGTTTTAACACTAATTCACGCATAATCTGAGTTAATTCGTTGGTGCGAATTTGCAAGGTTGCATTGCGATACGCAGTGTCGATAGATTCGTACAAATCGCCCACGCCAGAGCCATGCAAAGCTGAAATATTGTGGATGCTCAAAAAACTGATAAAGTTCAATCGTCTGTCTAAAGCTTCTTTACAGCGTTGTTTTTCATCATTAGTTAAGCCATCCCATTTGTTAACAGCAACCAGCAACGCTGTACCACTGTCGATAATTTGTCCAAGTAAATGCAGGTCCTGGTCAACAATTCCTTCTCGGGCATCAATTAATAATATTGCTACATTGGCCTCTTCTATGGCTTGCAGCGTTTGTATAATGGAAAATTTTTCAACCGTCTGACTGACGTTTTTACGTCGCCTGATACCAGCGGTATCAATTAATGTGTAGTGCCTGTCCGCTATCTGTTGTTTTTTATTAGGGTTTGCTTTCCAGTCAAAATCAATATAAATGCTGTCGCGAGTGGTGCCAGGAAGGTCACAGGCAATAACGCGTTCTTCACCCAGGATGCGATTAATTAAGGTAGATTTACCGACGTTTGGTCTGCCAATAATAGCAACTTTCAAGCGTTGATTTTGGTGGTCTATTTCAAGCTCTTTAACATCTGACTCGCGGACATTATTTAGCTCGTCTGCATAAAATTGCTCAATTAATGCTCGCTGGACATTGGCAAGTCCGCGTTTTTGACTTGCAGCAGTGGGAATAATGTCTCCAAGACCCAAAGTATAAAGTTCAGCTAAAACAGCATTAGGATCTTGTCCATCAATTTTGTTGGCAATGACCATGACTTTTTTCGATTGCCTGCGTAGCATGTCAGCCAGCTTGTAATCATCGCTGGTTAAATCGGTTTTACTATCGAGGATAAATAAGATGATATCGGCTTCATCAATGGCTAGCAATGCCTGTTCAACGATATAGTTATCGAGAACGTCATTGGGTTTATCACCACCATCGACAATACCACCAGTATCAATAAACAGCATTTTTTTGATAATAGTTTTACCTGAATCCGTTGAGGTACTAATATTGGCAATGCCATATTTTCTGTCACGTGTCAAACCTGCAAAATTAGCAACCAGTGCATGACGGGTTTTGGTTAACATATTGAAAAAAGTCGACTTTCCAACATTAGGTCTGCCGATTAATGCAACAACTGGAAGTGAAGTGGTATTATTTCCCAATACTGTAGGATTGAAGTTTTCCATTTTTCGTTAAAATATAGAAAGTGTCACCATCGTGGTTTAATGGCGAAGCCGCTCCTTTGGACGCAATTTTATCGCGTGCAATAATAGTGCCATCTCTGCGGTTTAACACATGCAAATAGCCTTTGTAGTCTACCACGACCACATGGTCTGACGAGACCGCAGCGGAGCTGATTTTACGGAATTTTAAGTCTTCGTTTTCCCATAATACATTGCCACTTCCCACGCTAAACGCACTAATAATGGAATCTACCTGGCTTGCAACAATTGTGCCACCAGAGGCATTAAGTGGGTGGCTGGTCGATATTTTTTTGACCCATTCAGGTCGACCAGTATCCAGGCTTAGACCCATAACGGCACCTTGAAAACTGGCAGCATAGAGTGAGCCGCTGTGATGTAATGGTGCGCCATCAATATCAATTAAACGTTCTAACTCATTGTCGCCTTGAGGAATTGCAATACGTGCTTCCCATTTCCGAATGCCGTCGGCACTGTTAATAGCAATTACTTTACCGTTGTCTTGACCAATATAGGCAACGCCATCAACTAATATCGGAGGGCTAATGCCGCTGCGAAGTAAAATAGGTTTTGCACTGTCGACAAACCAGCGAACCGTGCCGTCAGAGGCATTGAGTCCATAAATAAAACCATCGCCCGACAAGGCGATAACAATGTCGCCATCACCTGTTGGCGGTGTTAATACTTCAGAGCGAATTTGAGTGCTCCAAACCAGAATTCCAGTGTTTTTGTCTAGTGCATAAATAGTACCTTCATCATCTCCAACCAATGCATAATCAGAACTGACACCAGTGCTACCTGTCAGGTTGGCTTTTTTAATGTGCTTGCGCCAGACACGTTTACCATTTTCGGCATTAAAAGCCGATACGGTTGAATTATTACTGGCATAAAGTTGATTGCCATCAAAAGCAACGTATGGTTGATAATATGACTGTTTTTTCAGGTTTCCTACATTCGATGACCACAATTTTTTGATGACAACACTGTTTTCAATATTTGTCAGTGGCGTCGGTTTGGAGAGTTTAACTTTTTTATTGGATGAGCAGCTCGATACAATTAGCACAATGCTAATTAAAAATAACAGGTTTTTAATGTTGAAGAGGTTTACTCTTGAAAACTGCAGCATTGTAAAAGACTGGTTTAATTTAAATAGTGGGGCTATGAGCTAGTGTCAGAACCTGTTAATGCTTGAGCTTGCTGTAGTTTGATCTCAATCAATGGCTTACCAGTGTCATCAATGGTTTTAAGCGCGCGCTTATAAGCATTCACGGCTCCATCATAGCTGTTTTGTATGAGTTGGATGTCGCCTTCAAGCTCTGCGTACATGGCATCAAAACCTTTTGCGGGGTTGGATAATAATTGTAGTGCGTCGGCGTACTGTTTTTGTGACAGGGCAATGGTGGCTAGCCTATAGTTAATAATGCTTTCAAAACCTGCATCAAGTGCGTGTTCTCTCGCCCATAGTAAATAAGTTTTGGCGGTATTGAGGTTGTTTAATTCTGCCTCAAGACCTGCTAATTTTAATGTCGCTAATAGAGAGCGTCCGTTTGATGCATAATTTTTTTGCATAGTAGCCAGTATTTGAGCGGCAGCATCCATTTTTTCTCTTGCACTACTACTTTGAACGATTATACCTTCAAGAGCTGCATCAAATTCATTGTAAATTTCGGCAGCTGATTCAATGTTGCTTTGCTGGTAGTTTTGGTAAAAACTCCAGCCTGAATAAAAGACCAGGATAAAACCAATAGTACCTATAAAATATTTGCCGTTGTCTTTAAGCCATTGGCGGGCAATAGCAAGTTGTTCCTGTTCAGTGTAATCGCTCATAGTTTGTGTTGTGATTTATTCATTGCTAATTAGCGTGAACTCATGGGAGCATAGTCGCGCTGCGCGTGACCCATATAGCGCTGGCGGGGCCGACCAATTTTACTTTCTTGACCAATCATTTCGCCCCAGTGTGCCAACCACCCGGAAGTGCGCCCCAACGCAAAGATTGCGGTAAACATATTCAGTGGAATACCGATGGCGCGTAAAATAATGCCCGAATAAAAATCGACATTGGGATAGAGTTTGCGTTCGACAAAATAAGGGTCTTCCAAGGCTATTGTTTCAAGGCGCTTGGCAATTTCAAGTAGCGGATCTTCTACGTTGAGTTGAGATAACACCTTATCGCAGTTTTCTTTCATCACCTTGGCGCGTGGGTCAAAATTTTTGTAAACGCGATGACCAAAGCCCATTAACCGAAATGGGTCGTTTTTGTCTTTGGCGCGTTTTACAGCAGAATTGACATTATCGATGCTGCCAATTTCTTTAAGCATGTGTATCACTGCTTCATTGGCACCGCCATGAGCAGGCCCCCAAAGCGCACAAATACCAGCAGAAATACAGGCATAAGGATTGGCGCCAGTAGAACCGGCTAAACGTACTGTGGAGGTTGATGCATTTTGTTCATGGTCGGCATGGAGGGTAAAAATCACATCCATAGCGCGAGCCACATCGGGGTTAATAATGTATTCTTCAGCAGGAGTGCCGAACATCATACGCAAGAAATTTTCAGCGTAGTTTAAATCGTTTCGCGGTGAAATAAAGGGATGACCAATAGAATATTTATAACACATTGCCACCAGTGTCGGCATTTTCGATATTAACCGGTAGGTGGTAATGGTGCGATGTTCCGGGTTGTTAATATCGAGAGAATCGTGATAGAACGATGACATTCCTGCAACAACGGCACATAGCATAGACATGGGGTGAGCGTCGTAGTAAAAACCTTTAAAAAAGTCTAAAAGCGATTGTTGTACCATGGTATGACGAATAATTTTTTCGTTAAACTCTTCGCTTTGTGCTTTGTTGGGTAATTCGCCATTAATTAATAAATAACAAACTTCTAAATAGTTAGAGTCTTTAGCTAACTGTTCAATGGGGTAACCACGATGTAGCAGTTGACCTTTGTCGCCATCGATGAAGGTAATAGCAGACTCACAAGAAGCGGTAGAAGTAAATCCCTGGTCAATAGTGAAATAACCATAGTCGCCGAGTTTACCAATATCAATAACATCTTGCCCTAAAATTGGCGATAGGACATTTAACTCTATGGGGTTGTCACCTTCAATATGAAGGGTTGCTTTACGGTCTGTCATGATACTACTGTCTTATTATATTTTAAATTAATGTCAACATATGTTCGGCGGAGCTGATTTCAATGTCTCCTGCCGGTTCAATATTTAAGTGGGTAACTGTTTGATTGTCAATCACCATGGAATAACGCTTAGAGCGAGTTCCCATGCCAAAACCGCTAGCATCCATCTCCAGACCCATCGCTTTGGTTAATTCAGCGTTGCCGTCTGCAAGCATAATAATTTCATCGGCATTGGATGCTTTTCCCCAAGCTCCCATGACAAAAGCATCGTTGACAGACAGGCAGATAATATTGTCGATACCTTTTTCCTTGATAGTATCAGCGTGAATCACATAACCGGGTAAATGTGTCACCGAGCAAACCGGAGTAAAAGCGCCTGGTACAGCAAAAAGCGCTATTTTCTTTCCCATCAGGAGGCTTTTAGAGGTAACTTTTTCAGGGCCATTTTCCCCCATTACACTGAGGCTTACATTGGGAATTTTATCGCCAACTTGAATCATACTTATTTCTCGTTCACAGAGTTTTTAGGACTGAAACTAATGGGCATTAGTTCAGCGAGGCAGTGATTATACACGATTCTGGACTAAACTGCTTCTTATAGCAGGGTCTGCATGGAGATGATTGCCACTGTAGTCATGATAATTGTATAGGGCAGGGCCATCCACATCATTTTGACATAATCTAATTTAATTAATGGTGCTAATGATGATGTCAATAAAAATAAGAATGCAGCCTGACCATTTGGCGTAGCTATGCTTGGAATGTTGGTGCCAGTATTAATGGCGACAGCTAACAGGTCATAATGCTCACGACTGATTAAGCCTTCTTTAAAAGCAGATGATACTTCATTGATGTAAACGGTCGCCACAAACACGTTGTCACTTATCATCGATAGTAGCGCGTTGGCAACAAAGAACATTAAGGGTTGGTCACCCATTGGAAATGAGAATACCCAGTCGATAACGGGTACAAATAAATGTTGTGATTCAATGACCGCAACAATAGCAAAGAATACAACCAATAGTGCCGTAAATGGAAGCGCTTCTTCAAACGCATGACCTAGCTTGTGTTCTTGAGTAATACCGTTAAATGCTGTCAACAATACAATGACCATTAACCCGATAATGCCCACTTCGGCAATGTGTAATGCCAGGCTAATAATTAATATAATCCCTACAATGGCTTGAATCATTAAAGCCGCTTTTTGCTCCTGGGTTTGCTTGTTGTCTTTTTCTGCTTGAAAGTTGCTTAGAATAGTACGAATGGAGTCTGGCAGTTGAGCACCGTATCCGAACCATTTGGTTTTTTCTAATAACGCACAACAGATGAGTCCTGCAACTAGTACTGGCATGGTAATGGGCACCATACGAATAAAAAACTCCATGAAAGTCCAGCCCATTTTTTCTGCAATTAGCAGGTTTTGGGGCTCGCCAACAATGGTGCAAACGCCGCCTAAAGCCGTTCCAACCGCGCCGTGCATCATCAAACTGCGTAAAAATGCCAAAAATTGCTGCATGTCTTCACGGTATTCTTCAGGTGGTTCATCTTTGTGAGTGTTGTGATGGTAAGGCGTTTTGTGAATTACATTGTAATAAACCGTATAAAACCCTACCGATACTGAAATAAGTACGGCTGTGACTGTTAACGCATCCAGGAAAGCTGATAAAAACGCAGCGGCAAAACTAAACATTAATGACAATATCATTTTTGATTTAATGCCAATAAGTAACCGGGTAAACACAAAAAGTAAGAGTTCGCGCATAAAGTGAATACCCGCCACCATAAAAATCAGTAATAACAACACTTTAAAATTATTTAGCACTTCATAAAGCAGTGCATCGGGCGTTGTCATTCCAATGAGTAACGCTTCTATTGCCAGCAAACCCCCAGGCTGTAGTGGATAGCACTTGAGTGCCATTGCCAGGGTAAAAATAAATTGTAATACCAGTACCCACCCCGCTACAAAAGGCTGCAATGCAAATAGGACAGGGTTAATAATTAAAAAAGCAATAATGAGCTTTTTGTACCAATCGGGAGAGTCACCAAGAAAATTGGTGGAAAGAGCTGAAGATAGATGAGTCATAAGTTGTTATTGTTTAATTAAAATTAGACCTGACATAATAAAATTAAAACGCATTCTAATCAAGAAAGCCACTTGCTTTGTTCACTGTTTTGCCTGCCTCTGTTTTAATCTCGGCGCAATTTGTCTGAGACAGCCATGGGGTTGGGGAATTTTAAAACAATGATATAACTGGATATCAGGAAAGTTATAATGGCTGCGGCTTGAATTAGAACCGAAACAGGCTCAGAAATTAATTGAGATTGTAACGCCAGCAAGACGATTAACAGCGAAAATTCGCTAATTTGCCCTAGACGAAAACCCACATCCCATGCCAGTTGATTGCTGCCAGTTTGTTTGCGCACCAAATAGCGGAATATGATGGGCTTTAAGCCGATAATCATAATTGCTAAAATTAATGCTGGCATTAATACCTGCGGTAACAACTGAAAATTAAACGCAGCGCCTATGCCAAAAAAGAAGATGACCAGGAAAAAGTCCCGAAGTGGTTTCAGATTTAATGCAATAAATTGAGACACTGGGTTGGTAGCTAAGGTGATTCCTGCAATAAAAGCACCAATTTCAGCCGAAAGATTTAAACTTGCAGCCAAGTGGGCAATACCCAAACACCAACCCAGAGCTAGTAAAAATACGTATTCATTAATGCGGTCAAAGCGTGCAATTAGAGGGTAAAGAATATATTTTACAACAAGATGAGAACCTATGACCAAAAGTGGCAAGCTCAACAATACAGAGCTAACTGACCACAGTGATAATCCTTCGCCACTGAAACTGATAATAACTAATAATGCAAATATGGCGATAAAATCCTGCATGATTAATAGACCAATCATTAATTCACCAACAGGCTTATGGTGTAGTGCTGTGGTAGGTAATAATTTGATGCCAATAATGGTGCTGGAAAAAAGCAGGCAAGTACCGATAATGGCACTTTCAATTAAATTAAAACCTGTAAGATAACCAAATCCTGCTCCCAGAGTAAAAAAAGCCAGCGAACTGAGAAAGGTAATACTAATAGCTTTGCTAAATACGCTTTTAAGTGCTGAGGGTTGCATATCCAGCCCCAATAAAAACAGCAAGAAAATAATGCCGAGGTGAGACATTTGTTGTAACAAATCAATATTATTGATTGCACCCACGCCAAAGGGGCCAACCAATGCGCCGAGTGCAATGTAAGCTACGATAAGTGGTTGTCTGCCCAACATGGCCAGGCTTGCAAGAATGGCTGCGCCGACAAAAATTACAAATAAATACTGTTCGAGCATTACGTGATTTTAGTAAAGGTTGATAAATTATACTTGATATCAACCTCTATTGTATGCAATCATTAACTATCAATAAACCCAGATTATGCATTAGAAACCTACTACATCCAAAAATGATTTCAAAAACAACAACTTACTCGAAAAATAATGCTCAGCATAGCCCTGCTATGTTTGTGCTTATTTTTCTTGCGCGAGCTACTGTTTTTATTGCCATTTTTGCCTTCGCTACAATTTCTAATGCATAATCTGGGATAAACTTAAACAGACGTTTCACTTAAATTCCGTTATGCCACGTACTTCACCTAACGCTGAATTTGGTCAGCGTGAATTTCGCAATTCACTTGGAACTTTTGCCACAGGAGTGACCATTATTACAACTTGCACAGGCGATGGAGCAGCTATTGGTATTACTGCTAATAGTTTTGCATCGGTCTCGCTAGACCCTCCATTGGTGTTGTGGAGCATTGATCGCAACAGCAGCGTGTTTGAAGTGATGTCAAGTACCGAACACTTTGCGGTTCATGTACTACACAGCGAACAGCAAGAACTTTCGAACTTATTTGCCAAAAGCGTAGACTATAAATTTGAACAAACTGATTGGCAGAGAGGGATAGGTAATATTCCAGTACTTAACGATTACTACAGTCGCTTTCAGTGTAAAACTCAGTATGCGTATGAAGGTGGTGATCATTTGATTTTAGTAGGACAAGTATTAGATTTTCACACCAAGAACCAAAATTTAAAACCCTTGGTTTTTTACAAAGGACAGTATCGTGGGTTGGAATGCAACATTGAATAAATTAAATTTACCTTTTGAGAGCTTTGCATCATAATGTCACGAGCGATGTCAAGACAAGGCAAATTTGGACGAAAAAGCGGAGTTTACTGGCAGTAAATGATGGCAGTAAATGAGCATTTTGAGCGAAATTTAACGCTGTACTGACAAGCGCAGTAATTATGCAAAACTCTCCTTTTATTTTTACGCTGGCAGTATTTATACTAATCAGTTGTAATAAGCAACAAAATATCTCTGCCAGCCAGGCAAGTGAATTTACTCGCCGTGCCAATCAGCAAATTGCAGATTATTTAGATTTAGACAATCAACAAGACTTTGAAAATGCCAGCCGAGGCTTAATTGCCAAAGCCCCTGATATTCCTGTTACTGAAAGCAAGTCAGGGGCAGTTATTTGGCATCCTTCTCAGTATGACTTTATAGAAGGTGAAGCTCCAGCCAGCGTCAACCCCAGTTTATGGAGACAGGCCAAACTCAATCAAATTCGGGGCTTATTTAAAGTGACTGATGGCATTTATCAACTGCGCGGTTTTGATTTAGCTAATATGACATTGATTGAAGGCGAAACTGGCTGGATAGTGATTGATCCTCTCACAGCAATTGAAACAGCGTCCCATGCTATGAGCTTTGCACGGCAACATTTAGGGGAAAAGCCAATTAGCGCTATTGTGTTTAGTCACAGCCATGTTGATCATTTTGGTGGTGCATTGGGTATTGTCAATAACGAGGAAGTGAAAGCTAATAAAATTCCTGTCATTGCGCCTGAGGGTTTTGTACATGAGGCAACCAGTGAAAACATTGTAGCGGGAGCGGCAATGACACGTCGAGCTATGTTTATGTATGGTATGCGCTTACCTCGCAACGCGACGGGACATGTCGATACAGGGCTTGGTATTCAACCAATGATAGGCAATACCAGTATGCTATTACCGACAATTATCGTTGATCAACCAATACAGCTTATCTCTGTCGACGGTGTTGATATGGTATTTTACAATATGCCAAATTCAGAAGCACCAGCCGAAATGGTGATGCAGTTACCTCAAAAAAAGGCTCTATTTGGAGCGGAAATTGTTTCAAGTACTCAGCACAATGTTTATACCTTACGGGGAGCAAAAGTGCGCGATGCATTACAATGGAGCGATTACATCAATCAATTGACCAGCACTACATTTGACATTTACTTAGGCAGCCACCATTGGCCTATATGGGGAAGCGAGGCAATTCATCAGTTTTTAAGTAATCAGCGAGACCTTTACAAATATATTCACGACCAAACGCTGCGCCTCGCAAATAACGGATTAACACCGCAGGAAATAGCCGATACAATCCAATTGCCCGATGCTCTGGCAAAGCCTTTCTATAACCGCAATTATTATGGAACCGTTAAACACAACAGCAAAGCTGTGTATCAGCATTATTTCGGCTGGTACGATGCCAACCCCGCAAATTTAGATCCACTGCCACAAGAACAATCGTCACTCTATTATATTAAAATGATGGGGGGAGCGGAAAAGGTGCTACAGCAAGCAAATGATTATTACAATCGAGGGGAATATCGCTGGGTTGCTGAGTTGCTCAATCACCTGGTATTTACTGACCCTGGCAATAAGGCAGGCAAAAAGCTTTTGGCAGATACCTACCAACAATTAGCTTATCAGGCAGAGTCTGGACCCTGGCGTGATGTTTATTTAAGTGCAGCACTGGAACTTATCCAGGGAGCACCAGCAGAAGGCGTTAATATTCAGCGTTCAGCGTTGCTGTTGACACATATTCCGTTGATACAATTTTTCAAATCACTTTCTGTACGGTTGAACCCTGCAAAGGCAGAGGGTGTAACATTAACCGCAGTATTCAATTTTACCGACCTGGAAGAGAGCTATGTGGTACAAGTGAAAAATTCAGTGATGCACTATTGGCAAAACGGTTTTGATGACAGCGTTGAAAACGATGTCACGTTGAACATTACTCAACAATTGTTTCTTGAAATGCTAACTGGCAAAACGGGGCCGGTCAAAGCACTGTTATCAGACGATTTATCCATTGATGGAAGTAAATCCAGATTGGCAAAATTTTTCACTATGCTTGATAACCCTAATGGTAATTACAATATTGTCACACCCTAAGTGGGTATTGGATTTGTACAGCTAGCAGGCGTAGATAATTGGTCATAAATTATTGTCATTTTTGGATGCAGCAGGTTTCTAATGCATAATTTAGGATTAAATAAAGAAAAATTTGTTAGTCGCTGGGGTAGACGGTTTATTTCAATTTCCAGCATCATTTTAGCCACTTTAATGACTTTGGCGTTGTTGCCCCTTTGGTTGTCAGCTGCTTTGTTATTCGACACAGCTAATCATTGGGTTTTCAAACGCAAAACCAGTGCTGTCAACGGCGGGCTATTTATTTTGTGGTATTTATTGTGTGAATGCTATGGTGTGTTGTGTAGTTTGACTTTGTTTCTCGCCAATGCTGTACATACCAATTCACAGCGTTATATAAACTGGAACTATCAGTTGCA
Source organism: Pseudomonadales bacterium (assembly GCA_965204215.1). Classification (GTDB taxonomy): domain Bacteria; phylum Pseudomonadota; class Gammaproteobacteria; order Pseudomonadales; family GM7GCV1; genus CBDBDZ01. Next base: position 596,907 of record CBDBDZ010000014.1, read on the forward strand.
AGCGCATTGGGCATCCATACTTTGGGCGGGTGCAACTTCTTTGTTCAAACTTAATGTTAAAATAGAAGACAACGCTCAGTTGGATGCCAAGCCAATGATATTGTTGCTAAGGCACGCCAGCATTGCTGATGCTTTATTGGCAACGGTGTTAATTACTGTGCCTTACAAAGTTCGTTTTCGCTTTGTTATGAAACGAGAATTACTGTGGGATCCTTGCCTGGATATTGTAGGACAAAGATTACCTAATTATTTTGTCAATCGCGGTGCAAGTAATCATCAAACGGAAATTGATGCCATTGGTAGTTTGTCTAATCATTTAAGAGACGATGAAGGGTTACTAATTTACCCCGAAGGTACAAGGTATACAGTGGCAAAGCGTCAGCGCATTATTGACAGGTTTAAAAGCGAAAATAATATTATCATGGCAAAGCAAGCAGAACAGCTTAAGCACTTACTAATGCCTAAAGTGGGTGGCGTAAATGCATTACTAGAGAAAAAGTTGCCGTTAGACGTTGTTATCGCCAGTCACATTGGGTTTGAGAGCGTGATATCGCTCAATCAACTTTGGAGTGGAGTCATGCTTAATTCATCAATCGCAGTCAGGTTACAGCGCTTTGCTTGTAATGAGTTACCCAGAGATAAAGTAAACTGTTCCCGTTGGCTTTATCAACGCTGGTTAGAAATTGACCATTGGATTGAAAGTATGAAACATCAGCAGTAAGAGTATTCCATACTTATTTTTCAAAAATTGTAAATTGCACTAATACCAACTTCTCTAGATGTTCCTCTTTGAAAATAGGGACCATTGACGCTGTAACCATCTCTGGGATCATTAGCGAAAGAGCCAAATCCTCTGGTGTTATAATTTTCATTTAATAAGTTTTTAGCCCAAACAGAGAGCTGCAAGCCATCAATGCTGTAGAGCAATGTGGCGTCTAATAATTCATAACCTTCAATTTCTACATCGTGATTATTTGAAATGAAGTAATCGTCATTGATTTCATAGGTAATGTACAAGTTTAATTTCTCATAAAGTTGAATATCTGTGCCAATGGTGAATTGATAATTGGGCGATTGTGGGATGTCTCGACCTGCTAAATCAACGCCCATTGAATTGCTGCCATCGGCATCGATATGCGAAAAACTCAAGAAGTTGTTAAATTCGGCATCAATTAGTCCTAATGCCAAAAAGGGTTTAACATAATCATTAATGATCCACTGCAATTCTGCTTCCAGGCCTATAGCATCGGCACTGGCTGCATTGTCAGTAAAAGCTGTGAAAACCGTACAGGGGCAAGGAGGCATCTGAACAAGTGATTGATCAACTTGCGCATCATTTCTGTCATAGTAAAAAACCGCTAATTGATAAGTGAGAAAGGAGCTGTCATCAATTTTATCGACATTACCTTTAAAACCCAATTCATAAGTAAGTAGTGTTTCTGCTTCAAAATTAATTAAGTCAGAAGCATTGGGAAGACTGGAATTTAAAATACTTAGCCCAGAGGTGTTGGCTCCACCAGCTTTATAACCTCTGGCAATTTTTAAATAGCCTAATTGGTTGCTGTTAATATCGTATTCCAGAGTAATGTGACCTCCCCACAAAAATTCATCGGGAGAAGTTGTGAAATTGGTGTTATCGGAATAATCTGCGCCAAAATATTCTAAACGCAAACCTCCAGATAAATGCCAGCTGGAGGCCAATGATGATGAGACTTGCCCATAAATAGCGATATGACTGGTCTCGTAATTACTGATAAATGTTTCATCGCGAATCAAATCGACATTTTGTTGGCGAGTATAGATACCTGCAACCCATTGTAACTTCGATTTACCTGTTGAAACAATTCTTAAATCAGCAATGGTGGTTTGCCTGTCGCGAAGGTATTGGTCGAATCCTGTATAATCATCAGGGTCGAATCCCTCAAAAGTCCAATCCTCATCAAAGCTGTATTCAATGTCAGAGTCGGCAAAACTGGTTGAAAATTCGATTAAATAATTAGCGTTAATCTGATATTTTCCATCAACCGCAACAGCTGTCGATTGTTGGATGTCATTACCAGGTTGATCGCTGATAGTATCGAAAGTATTATCCAGGTTAAATACATCATAACCATTGTCTGCATCAACGAAGAGCCCAGTTAAACCAAGTGTTAATTGATTATTAGGTTCGTATAATAATTTTCCCCGAACCGTGAATTCATCAATGTTATTGGTGTCATCGCGGTTTAAAAACAGGTTATCAACATAACCATCACTAGTGACTTGTTCTATTGCTAATCTACCTCTCAGTGTGTCGCTAATAGGTCCGCTAACTACAGCACCCAGATGCCAACTATCAAGTGTACCTTCATTCTCGCTAATAGAACCTACACCGGCTGATATTTGCCCTTCAAATTGTGCAGTGGGTTGATTTGATTGTATAGTGATTAGACCACCTAAAGCATTTGAACCGTATCGAGTACCCTGTGGCCCTCTTAATATTTCGACCTGCTTAACATCAATCAGGGTAGCTGCACCGCCAATTCCGCTAAAGTCAATGCCATCGACGATAAGACCAATGGACGGATTAATAGGGTCAATAAACTGACTGCGTTCACCCAGCCCCCTAATTTGGAAGAAACGACCGCGGTTGGCACCAGTTGCAAAGTGAACATTAGGGGCAAGTGTAAGCGTTTCTTCTAAGTGTTTGCTCTTATAAATGTCTAATTGTTTTTCATGAATAACAGTTACACTAACTGGTGTTTCCAGCAAAGGCGTTGGTAAAAAGTCGGAAGTGACAACAATTTCTTCAATCTGAGCATAACCAATAGAAGCTGTTAAAAAAAACGCTAGAGCGGGTAGTTGGATGCGATATGGCATAGGTCTCTCAATAAATTATTAAACCCGGATTATGCATTAGAAACCTACTACATCCAAAAATGACTTCAAAAACAACAGCTTGCCAGAAAAATAATGCTCATCATAGCCCTGCTATGTTTTCGCTTATTTTCCTTGCGCGAGCTACTGTTTTTATTGCCATTTTTGCCTTCGCTACAAATTCCAATGCATAATCCGGATTAAAAAAACCGGACAGTACTTAGGTGCAGGGGAAAGGTGGGCTCCTATTCCTACGCCGGTACTAACCGGGTCAGGTTCAAGGGTTCGCCGTAAAAATTCGACATCTCAGGTTTGTGACCACCCCTTAGGATTGAGGTGACGATTCTACGCAAAAATGAATATTTTGTAAAACACTTTAATTCAAATTTGGCGGATGTCTGCTGGTATAGGCAGCGGGGATTAATTTACTGCGCTATATACTAATGGTTATCGGGCAGTGATCTGATGGTTTTGGTTGATCGCGAAAATTGCTCAATATATCAGCTTGCTGGCAATGCTTTAATACTGAACTGGTTGCCAGGATATAGTCAATACGAAGTCCACGTTTGGGTGTTTTATTAAAACCGCCGCTGCGATAATCAAACCAGCTGTAATGTTCTGTATCTGGATTAAGTGAGCGGTAGGTATCAATTAAACCCCAGTTTACCAAGTGTTTGTACCAGTCGCGTTCAATAGGAAGAAAACAGCACTTGCCTTCTTTCAGCCAGCGCTTTTGATTGGGTTCACCAATACCAATATCATTGTCCTGATACGCGACATTGAAGTCTCCCATGACAATAACAGATTCCTGGGGAGCGTGATTCACTAATAAATAATGCAGTAAATGGTTATAAAATTTTTCTTTATCAACAAATTTAGTTGGGTGACCTGAATTTTCACCTTGTGGGAAATAACCATTGTAGATAGATAATGAGCCGATACGGGTTTCGACCTTAATTCCAATAAAGCGTTTTTGGTCATCTTTAGCTCCGCCAAAACCTTTGGTAACTTCTATATTTGACGAGGCTAGTTGGGCGGTATCCACCAAAAATGCTACACCATAATGACCTTTTTGACCAAAGAAGTAGCTTTGGTAACCGCGTTCAGTAAACCAGTCTACAGGAAATAAATCATCTTCTACCTTGGTTTCCTGTAGCCCTACGATTGCTGGTTTATGTTGAACTAATAAGTTGTTGAGGGAATCAAATCGCGCTCTAACGCCGTTGACATTAAAGCTGATAATTCGCATTATTTTTTGCAGTGGATCTATTCGATGCTTGATTTCGCAAGTTTTTGGAATCCATCAGTTGAATCCAGTCAGCAAGAATATTGCCAGTTTCATTTAGCAGGACATCAGGTAGTTCAATTTCTTCGTTGTCTTTGTTTTCAGCATCTTCGCTTTCCTGGTTCTCGGAGGCAACCAATACTACGGTCTCCTTATCATTGTCAAGTAGTGACGAATTTTCTTCTTTATCTGTTTTCTTGGGTGGCTTTATGGGAAACCCCATGGCGCGCCGCCAGTTGTTTTCATTGTTTACCGTTCGTTTTTCAAAATCTTCACGAAATTTGATTCTTTTATTTTCATTGAGTGAAATGAACTCAATGTCACGGAGCTCGCGGTCTAACTCAATTTGGTTTTGCAGGTATTGCAAACCAATATTGAATTTAAGGCGTTTTTGATGCTTTTTATTTAATGCTTCGATATCTGCTTTCAAATTGGCGTGACGGTGGGCAATGGGTCTTACGGTGTCCCATTGAAGAGGATTATCCAATGCGCTTTCGCCAATGTCGTCAGCATTGAATAATTGCGGTAGAAAAATATCAGGGTAAACTCCTTCCAACTGTGTGCTGCCGCCTGATACTCGATAAAATTTGGATTCGGTAATTTTAGCCTGGCCAAAGGGCAAAGGCCGAATGGCTTGAACTGTGCCTTTACCAAAGGATTGTGAACCAACAATAATTCCTCGGCCATAGTCTTGTATTGCGGCGGAAAAAATTTCCGATGCAGAGGCACTCAACCGATCAATCAGCACAACTAATGGGCCCATATAAAAACTCTTTGAACGCGCGCGCTGACTGCCTACATTGCGATAGCGAGAACCTTTGGTTTGTACCACAGGACCTGCATCAATAAATAAATCAGTAAGTGAAACGACTTCACTAAGTGAACCACCGCCGTTTTGCCTTAGGTCGATAATTAAACCATCAATTTCCTGCTTTTGTAATTCGATAATTAAGTTTCTTACATCGCGTGTGGTGCTGCGATAATCGCGCTCTCCGCGCTGGAGTGCTGCGTTATCTACATAAAATGATGGCAAATCAATAACTCCCAATTTGAATTCTTGGTCAAACTCACCTTTAACTTCGATGATGTCACTTTGAGCTGCATTATCTTCCAACTTGACTTTATCGCGAGTAATGGTAACTACTTCGCGTGTTTCACTCATATCTTCATATTCAGCAGGAATAATGGTCAATTTGACTTTAGAACCTTTAGAACCACGAATGTATTTAACTACATCTTGAATTCTCAGGCCTACAACATCAACAGGTTCACACAAATCGCCTTCGGCAACATTAACAATTCTATCATCGGGTTGTAATGTACCTTCCAGGTCGGCAGGACCGCCTGGAACAATACGTACCACTTTGGTAAATTCACCCTGTGTTTGCAAGACAGCGCCAATACCTTCAAGTGATAGTGAAATACCAATTTCAAAATTTTCTGAAACCTGGGGTGAAAAATAGTTGGTATGGGGGTCATACATACCCCCTAATACGTTGAGATAAGTTTCTAATGCCTGTATAGGTTTTTCTTGTTTGAGATAGCTTAGTTGACTTTTGTAGCGGCGCGCTAATTTTTTTCTGGCAGTTTGCTCGTCATCGCCACTAAGTTTTAAATTCAACAATTCTAATATTAACCGATTGTTCCAATATTCGGTAACTGATAAATAATCTTTATGCCAATCGTAAGATTCACGGTCAATCAGAAAGGTCTTGTCGCTATTAAAGTCAAAATTATGCCTGTTGTCTGACAATATATTGATATTTTTGGTCAGCTGATTGATAGCGCGTGAGCGATACCATGTAAAAATGCTGATCAGTGGCTTTAAATCAATTTGTCTGAAATGATCATCCATCATTTCTTCATAACGCTCTTTGATTAATTTGATGTCTGTCTGTAATAAAAAAGCTTTATTGGGGTCTAATCGTTCTAGGTAATTGTCCAGAAATTGCCTCGAAAAATCGTCATTGTATTTGATTTTTTTATAGTGAAAGTAGTTTAGACTTTCCAGGTAGGCTAAAACCGTTCGCAAATGTTTTTGTTCGTATTTAATTTCAGGGGGTTCGCCACTGATATCATATTCTTCTATTTTTGGGCATTCCTGTACAGGAACCTTGGATGAAGCCAGTGATAGTTGCGCTATGGATGCAAACAGCAATACCAGCAATAAATTATCGAAGTAAAGACGTAAAGAGGTCATCTGAATTTTTTCAAGTATAAATAATAAACAATAGGACTGTATATTATAAGAAATGTTGCAAGCTATCACTAATATCGGTGATTAATTGGTAAAACCATAGTTTTATTTTTGTCAGGATTGATGGCGATTGTAACTCTCTTAAGTCATAAGCGGAGTTAATCACATAGGCGTAAATAGCGCGGCTGTCTTCTTGGCTAAGCACACCGCTAAAGCCTTCCATGCCCGCTTTGCGCATGGCACCATCCAGTACAATGGCATCCCAATTTTCGTAAAATGGCATAGGCAGTGTACGCAAATCCGGCACAGCATGGTTGGCATTTAATCCGCTACCGTGGCATACATAGCAGTATTTGTCATACAGTAATAAACCTCTGTCAATAATGTCGGACGACACTTCTGGTTTAGGCGGTAGTTCGGTGAGGATATCAATTTGTACATTTTTAGGGGGCAATTGTGCATTGGCATTTAATTTAAACACTAACACTCGACTTGGAGGTACAGGATAGTGTACAGGCAGCGCTCCCAACAAACCAAAGGCACCACCCCAGCCAGCCATGATGGCTATGTGTTGCTCTCCGTCCAGGGAAAAAGTGACAGGAGGTGCAATAACACCTACCTGAGTTGGGTAGCGCCAAACAATATTGCCTACAGCGGCATCTACTGCAATTAACTCACCTTCGGCCGTGCCTTGAAATACCAAACCGCCTGCCGTTGCCAGCAGGCCTCCGTTCCATGTGTATTTGTGCTCTAAATTCCAGGCGGCTTTTTGTTTTTGAGGATCCCACGCCAACAGAGAACCTTTCATTAATTGAGCTAATAACTTTTGTTGTAAAGCGGGGGCATTAATTGGTGGAAACGATGGACCAACTCCAGTATTCCATTGACCGGGTACATATTGATCATGCCCTTGTACATATTGGGTTAAACCATCCATTGCAGGAATATAAACTAAACCTGTTTGAGGGCTATGTGCCATAGGCTGCCAATTGTGCGCGCCCAGTGGCCAGGGCCGAATAAATTCAGCTCCATTTTTGTAGTCAGCATTAGTTGTTTCAATTGGTCTGCCTGTTGTTATGTCGTAACCCTCTGCCCAGTTGACATTAGTATAGGCTTCAATTGAGAGGGGTTTACCCGTTATGCGGTCAATGACAAAGAAAAAGCCATTTTTCGGGGCATGCCAAATCACTTTTTTGGTTTTACCCTGCCACGGCATATCTGCCAACATAATATGCTGGGATGCAGTGTAATCCCAACTTTCTGCCGGAGTTTCCTGATAGTGCCAAATATATTTGCCAGTGTCTGGGTTCAGGGCGACAATTGACGATAAAAACAAGTTGTCACCGCCCTCAGGGCTGCGTATGTTGCGGTTCCAGGGACTGCCATTGCCAACACCAATATACAATTGATCAAGCTCTTCATCGTAAACAATAGAATCCCATACGGTACCGCCGCCACCCCATTCCCACCAAGTGCCTGTCCATGTTTTTGCTGCTTGCTTCATAATATCTCTGTTGATCCCGTCTTTAGTATCTTCATTGCCAAACCCTTCATCGGGGTTACCAGGCACTGTATAAAAGCGCCAGACCAGGTCGCCACTATATAAGTCATAAGCACTGACAAAACCACGCACACCAAATTCAGCACCGCCGTTACCAATATAAACTTTACCTTTAGCAATACGCGGCGCTCCTGTAATGCTATATGAACGCTCGGTAATATTAGCTGTTTGTACTTCCCATAATACAGAACCATCTTCAGCATTAAGGGAAATTAGTCTCGCATCAATGGTGCCAAATACCACTTTGCCATCTTTGATGGCAACGCCTCGGTTGACCACGTCGCAACACAGGCGTTGCCCCCATTCACGCGGTACTTTTGGGTCGTAGTGCCAGAGTAATTTCCCTGTTCTGGCATCCAGGGCATACACAATACTCCAACTGCCAGTAGCATACATCACACCATCAACCACTATGGGTGTGGCTTCTACACCACGATTACTGTAAGTGTCAAAATACCAGGCTAAACCTAGCTGGTTTATGGTTTTTTTATTAATTTGGTCGAGATGGCTATAGCGTTGCTCTTTAAAATCAAGCCCGTATTGTGACCATTCCACATCCTGATTGGCATGCAATGCAAAACTCATCAATAGTGATGAGATAATAGAAAATGTTAGTGTGGTTCGTCTCATGGAATACATTTTATTATTGATTGGGTTACTATTGGGTACCTCTATTAATTCGCTCCTGCGAATTAATAGACTCGAAAATAAAAAATGCGATTTTATTTTTCTCGCAAAATCAACTGTTTACAATAGCTGATTTTGACAGTATATCCTATACTGCCCCGAAACCTCAATAAATAGAGGTTCCTTATTAACAATAACGCCTTTTCAGGAAATTGGCAAGGTTAAGGTTTCTTTAACCGCATCCATCACTGCAATACTATTGGAATTCAATACCCCTGGAATATCTAATAATTCATTTTCCAGAAAAGTTCGGTAGGCATCCATATTTTTCATTCGCGCTTTTAACAAAAAGTCAAAACTACCTGTGACTAAATAGCATTCCTGCACTTGTTCTAATTGAGCGATTCTTCGTCGAAATTGGGTAAAGTTGGTTTTTGAAGTTCTATCGAGTCGAATTTCCACAAAGACAATTAGCTCAGCATCAAGCTTTTCTGCCGCCAATTGAGTAAAGTAGCCTTTGATATAGCCCGACTGTTCGAGACGTTTGACACGTTCTATACAGGGGCTTGTAGTAAGCCCCACTTTTTCTGCTAATTGCGAAAAGGTAATTCTTGCATCTTTTTGCAAACAACATAATATTCGGCGGTCTATTTTATCTAATGCCATAATTCATATTGATTTAAGTTTAAATTTAAGAAAATAATACTTTAAAGAGACAAATAAAACAAAAATAACATAAATATTATTGTCAATTTTTTCTTACACTGTGCTACCTTAGATAATTTCATTAAAGACAATACTACTATGCTAATTGGTGTCCCAAAAGAAATAAAAAATCATGAATATCGCGCTGGGTTAACGCCTTCCAGTGTGGCTCATTTAGTCGGTAAAGGTCACAGTGTAGTGGTTGAATCTGGCTTGGGCTCTGGCATTAATATGTTAGACAGCGACTATTTGGAAGCAGGAGCGAGTATTACAGGCAACGCTTCCGAAATATTTGCCACAGCAAATATGATTGTTAAAGTCAAAGAACCACAACCCGAAGAGTGTAAACAGTTGCGCGAAGACCAGCTATTATTCACTTTTTTACATTTGGCACCAGATTTATTGCAGACACAATTATTACTTGAGTCTCAAGTTACAGCGATTGCTTATGAAACGGTGGTCGATGCTAGCGGAAGGCTCCCGTTACTTGCACCTATGAGCGAAGTAGCTGGTCGCCTTGCTGTTCAAGCTGGAGCGCATTGTCTTGAAAAAGCTCAAGGTGGGCGCGGTATGTTGCTAGGTGGTGTACCTGGTGTCGCACCAGCCAAAGTAGTGGTCATTGGTGGTGGTTCTGTCGGTGAAAATGCAGCAAGCATAGCCGTGGGGACAGGCGCAGATGTTACTTTATTTGATGCGAGCATCCCACGATTAAGAGAGCTTGACAGTAAGTACAGAGGTAGTGTGCGCTGTTTGTATGCCAATAGCACTGAATTGAAAAAAGCAGTGTTAGATGCAGATTTAGTCGTAGGCGCTGTGTTATTACCTGGTGCATCTGCCCCTAAGTTAGTCAGCGCTGAAACGGTTAAAGCGATGAAATCCGGGTCGGTGCTGGTGGATGTGGCAATTGACCAAGGTGGCTGTTTTGAAACGTCAAAAGCCACAACTCATCAAGATCCTACTTACATAGTTGATGATGTGGTTCACTATTGCGTCGCCAATATGCCTGGTGCCGTGCCTCATACTTCAACGGTTGCGCTTAATAATGTGACCTTGCCGTTTACCGAAAAATTAGCTAATTTAGGGTTGCAAGCGCTGGAGCAAGATGCAGGGTTATTACAAGGTTTGAATTGCCATAAAGGTCTGTTAACTATTGATGCTGTGGGCGAAGCTCACGGTATTGCAACGGTTGATAAGCGACAGGCCCTGGCTCGTTAATTTATTATTAATTAGGCATGAAATTACCGAACAAATATGTGGTACAAGGAAGTGCCGCCGACGAGCGACAGCTCGGTCGCGAACCCTTGAAATACAAGAGAATTCGCATATTTTCGCTATATTTCAAGGGTGACCAATAAACCTAGATTCCGCAGTTGAACGCTAATTTCACTTCTAAGAGTTTGAATGTTATTGATAAACGCTTATTCTTCGATTCACTTCATAAGTGAATTACAAACCGCTACCTGGCTTTACAGCCCTTTTCAGTTCACACTGCTGCGTTATGGCTTTTGGTAAGGGCTACAACCATTACCTGCAAGCCATGCCTTGCATTATTTCCTGAAAATAACTGTAAATTCCAGGTTCAACTACGGAATCTAGGATAAAATACGCAGGAGCGATATTTTATTGTGGGGTTAATAATTGCGGCTATCAATAATAGCCCCCAACTCTATATGCTCGGTATTGGGAAATTGATCGAACCATGCAAATTTTGAAATAGAGTGAGTGGCATTTAGTACCTCCATATTCTCAGCAAAGGTTTTGGGGTTGCATGAAATGTAGATAACACGCTGGAATTGTTTCATAAATTCCAGTGTTTTGTCATCAATACCTGCGCGCGGAGGATCTACTAACAAGATAGAAAAATTGTAATCATCTATGTCGATATCTTGTTCCTGTAAACGCCTGAAAGGGCGCGTATTACTGAGTGCTTGGCAGGCTTCTTCAGCTGATAAACGAACGCATTTCACATTGTCAATGGCATTGTGTTTTAATGACCAGTTCAATGCATTAATGCCTGATTTGCTTATTTCGGTAGCAAGCACACGTCGGTAATTTGCAGCTAATACCAAGGTAAAATTGCCATTGCCGCAGTATAATTCCATAGCATCAGAGTCGTGTAATAAACCTGTGCCTGTATTGGTTGCCTCATATACCCAACTTAACATTTCTTGATTAATAGCAGAATTGGGTTGAGTAAAACTACCCTCTACATGGCAGAATAATCTATTTTCTCCACCTATCATAAACGAACTTTTTATATAATCTGCACCCACAACTATTTTTTGTTTGCGACTGCGGCCAACGATATTAACCACATTATTGTCGTTGTCCTGGTTGAGTTGGTGTTGTAATCCTTCGGCTGTTTTTTCCCAGTGGCTATCCAGGGGTTTATGATAAATGAGTGTGATGACAGCGTCGCCATAGGTATTGACTAAAAACTCAACACTAAATAATTTCTGTCGCAAGATGTCAATATAGTTAAGAATATTTAATAGCGATTGCATTAACTTGTTAATAGTTAAATCGGCAATTTCCAGGGTATCTACCCGAACCAATTGCCTGGTTTGTCTGTCTGTCATTACAAAGTAGCATTGACTGCCTTCGTGCCAGACTCTAAATTCTGCTCTTTGTCTATAATATTGTTTGGGCGAGCGAAAAACAGATGTTTTGACATTTACCTTGTATTTATCGACATATTGAGAGTAATGCTGAATTTTATTTTGAAGTTGTTGTTCAACGGTTGTTGAGCTTTGGTATTCAATGGGCATTATGGTACTATTTTGTTGCTGATTGGTGAGAGTGACTATTATAAATGTTTGTATTATCTAACGCATCTGTAAGCAATTTCACTTTTTTAACCCAGATTATGCATTAGACTTCGTAATGAACACAAAAATGGCAATGAAAACAGGTGCTCGCGCAAGAACAATAAACGCAGGCATAGCCACCCTGTGGTGAGTATTATTTTTCGAGCAAACGCCTGTTTTTGAAGTCATTATTGTGTGTAATAGATTTCTAATGCATAATTTGGGTTTAATAAACGATTTTCAATATGAATGTGAATGATAAATAATCATCAATTTGGCTTAATTTCTGTCTCTGGCGCCGATGCCGTCAAATTTTTGCAAGGGCAAGTAACATGTAATGTTGAAACCTTAGATAGTCAAGGTTGTCGCGGTGCTTTTTGTACGCCTAAAGGGCGAGTGTATTGTAGTTTTTATTTGGCGAGCAACCAACAAGCCGAGAATGAAATTTTATTGCGGATGGATAAAACCATTATTGAATATTGCTTAGCCACCCTTAAAAAATATACCGTTTTCTTTAAGGTGTCCCTGCAAGATGTTAGCGATATGTTCGATATTATTTTTGGCATGGACTTGCCTGTTGATAGTCCCATTCAACATTACTGTATTGAAACTGACCAACCACTGCTACAGGAAGTTTGGCTCAAAAAAAGCAGCAATAAATTGACACAAGAAAATATTGAAAGCCAGTCGTGGTTAGATTTACAACTTGTTCGGTGTGGATTATTTGATATCAATCACCATTGGGTAGAACAATGGTTGCCACACAATATGGGGTTACAAAGAAAAATTCCCAATACTCAACCAGCCATAAGTTATGATAAAGGTTGTTATACAGGTCAAGAAATTGTGGCGCGGACACACTATCTTGGCAATGTCAAAAAAACACTACACTTCAAAATTATTGACGATGATGAAATTGCAGAAGGTGACGACTTATTAAATCAAGAAAACAAAATAATTGGGAAGGTAGTCAAATTAGCCAGATCTGAACGCGGCACGGAAATGTTAATAATAGGTAACCAAAAATAAACAACATGCTTACCAACCTGTTAATTATTATCGGCGTTGTCTCAGCATTTTTGTTTGTTGTCAGTTTAATAGCTATTCCCTTTTTGGTTGCTAAAATTCCCGTTGATTACTTTAGTGACAAACCTGTTGAGTGGCAGCGAGAGACTACCTGGAAAACCGTATGCATAAGAATATTAAAAAATACAGCTGGCGCTTTAATATTGTTGGCCGGTGTTATTATGCTGGCAACACCCGGGCAGGGCATTCTTACCATATTGCTGGGTATTATTTTAATTGATTTTCCTAATAAACGCTATTGGGAAAAACGCTTTATCAGCCAGCCTCAGGTTTTAAAAAGTATAAACTGGTTGCGAGAAAAGCGCAGTGCCGCACCGTTGATTCTTGACTAATTTTGGCAGTTATTGCCATGGGTATAACCATTCAAATAAGCGCGCCGAGCTTGCCCTCTAAATAATGCGGCAAGATGCTTTTTCTCTCTGGAACTGGCACCAGAAATTCTGCGAATGACGCTGCTATAGGGTATGTTGTAGCTGAGAAAATTTTTGGACAGAGATGCAATATTTAAAGTCAGGGTATCAATTTTTTTACCATTTTCATCTTCGCCTTCGTGATCTAACGCATCTTCGCCAAGCACTTCGTTAAGTATTCCAATTTCAACTTTGGCACTCTCGCAATCTTTAGGAACTTCATATACGCTTGTTATATTTTGTAATTCTTCGGGTATTTTGGTTTTGACCAAGTTGACATCGTAAAAGGGCTTGGAAATGGCTTTCTTGTAAACGGCAGTTTCGCCACGTTTGACGACGACTTTATCCGGGACAGCATCTACTGCTTTATTGATAGATTTTGTAACAGTTTTTTGTCCTTGTTTAACCTGAGTACAAGATGCCATTAATAGTAGAGAAGTGAAGAATATAATTAATAGTTTCATAATTGGTAATACAGGTTTATTTAATTGCTTTTTCTAATGCTCTGCGTACAGACTGCGGTATAGGCGCAGATTTATTGGTTTGACGGTCTACAAAAACATGGGTAAAAGTACCGTGAGCAAATGCGCCTTTCTCATTTTGTACAAAAATTGCCAGCCCATATTCTACGGAGCTGGAGCCAAGGTGGTTGACTCGAAAACCTACATTTAAAATACTGGGGTGGCGAATGGGAGAGAGGTACTGGCAACTTGAAGACACAATAAAACCAACGATATTATCGGTATGAATATTTAATCCGCCATGCTCAATGAGGTAATTGTTGGTAGCGGTATCAAAATAACTGTAGTAGTGGACATTATTGATATGTTGGTAGATATCATTATCCATCCACCTGGTGGTTATCTCATAGAAATAATAGTAATCGCTACGTTCTTTCATAACAGTGTTAGTAAAAATGGTTATCATAGCACTTTGTTAAAAAGTAAATCAATATCGCTATGAAACCAATGCTCTCCCGATTTTTTTTAATACCGGTTTGTCTCTTATCTCTTAACGTCAATACCCAATCGTCTGAACGACAGTTGTTATGGGGTGACACGCATGTGCATACAGGTAATTCATTCGATGCCTTTTTAAATGGCAATCGAACCACTGGACCTGAATTTGCCTATCAATTTGCGCAAGGGGTGCCCGTCATTCATCCATTGCATAGAACCAGATTGCAAATTGATTCCCCTTTAGACTTTATCGTGATAGCGGATCATGCGGAAATATTCGGTACAGTGCGCTCAATTAATAATGATGGCATTGATTTTGGTGATTCATGGTTAGATAAAATTAAGGCCTGGTATTTTGAAAAGGAGTTTAAAAAATTTATCAATCAAGGCTTTAACAGTTTTATCTCATTTTTACCACTTTCCGAAGACCCTCCAGAGGCAGCAAAGAGCTTTGGAACAGATATCATGCCAATACCCAATGCAGATAGCATTAGTAAAAACGTATGGAATGTCAGTTCGCAATTGGCAGATAAATATAACGAGCCAGGAGTGTTTACAACATTTATTGGTTGGGAGTGGAGTTCTGTACCTGGTGGTGCGAATTTACACCGAGTAGTATTTAGCGATGGTGATAGTAATAGCGCCAAAAAATTTATGCCCTTTAGCAGTATTGACAGTCCTTTTCCCGAAGATCTGCATCAGTGGCTAGAAGAAATCAGCATAGCTACAGGCGATGAATTCATAGCCATCCCGCACAATTCAAACATTTCTAAAGGCTACATGTTTCCCGAAAGCACGTTGCGCGGTAAGTCTTTCGACGCAGAAATAGGTAAAAAGCGTTTGAGATGGGAGCCTGTGGTGGAAATGACTCAGTATAAAGGTGACTCAGAAACGTATCCCGCTTTATCACCTAATGACGAATTTGCCGATTTTGAACGCTATGAATTTTATATACAACAAAGGCCTGAGCCTTACAAAGCACATATTGGTGACTTTATTCGATCTGCATTAAAACGAGGGTTGTCACTTGAGCAGACAACCGGTTTTAACCCTTATCGCTTTGGTTTAATTGGTTCAACAGATTCACACTCCTCACTGGTTAGTGTTGAAGAAGACAAATTTGCAGGAAAATTCATTATGGACTCCATACCAGAGAATAAACGCTTTCGCGGTGTAACACCCGGCGTTGTGACTGGTTGGCACTTATCAGCATCAGGATTGGCTGCGGTCTGGTCACAAGATAATACGAGAGAGTCCATCTTGCAAGCTTTTAAACGCAGAGAAGTTTATGCCACAACGGGTCCGCGAATTCGCGTGCAATTGTTTATGGGTTGGGAATTTGACGAAAGTGATTTAATCGATGCTAACTTTAGCAATGCCTATTCAAAAGGCGTTCCAATGGGAGGTGAAATTGTTGGTGTTAATGATATTGGCGTCATTCCACAAATTTTGGTTAAAGCGCTTAAAGATCCCAACCAGGCTAATTTAGATCGTATCCAAATAATTAAAGGTTGGATTGATGGTGAAGGGGTAACTCACGAAAAAATTTATGAAGTCGCCTGGTCTGGTCAAGTCAATAATTCGAGGCAACTAAACAGTCAAGGAAAATTGGAACGAATACAGTCTAATATTAATTTGCAAAATGGACAGTTAAAAGACTCTGCTTTAGTACAGGGTGAAGCTATGTTAAGCGCACTGTGGCAAGACCCGGATTTTGATTCCAGTCAAAATGCTTTTTATTATGCCAGGGTTTTACAAATACCTACGGCAAGACATTCACTACTTGACGAACTGGCGTTAAATGAAAGTAATACTTACAAACATAAGGTTATTCAAGAGCGTGCTTACAGTTCTCCCATTTGGTATATTGCGCCTTGATGACGTGCAAACAGCCTATTTCGCTTTTTCCGCCCTCTTGCGCCGTGCTTCTTTAGGGTCAGCAATGAGTGGGCGGTAAATTTCCACCCTGTCACCTGCCTTTAATATATACTCATCCGCACCTACTAGTCCTTTGGAACCCAAGGTGTTACCAAAAATGCCCATAGCGTTGGTTTCAATATTGATCTCTGGAAAGACTTCAGCAATATTGGATTGAATAACGGCCTGTTTGGCAGTAGTGCCAGCAACAACATTCAGGGTTTTAATTAGTTGTTTTTGCGGTGTGGCAAAGGCTATTTCTACAGGTATGTTTTGTGGCTGAGTCATAATTTATATAAAATGTTAAAATACTGTCTTTAAATTTTTCTTCAATTCTTGATGCCAACTAACAAACTATCTTACTTGATGGTTCAAATGAACCCACATTTAGGCAATTTGCGAGCTAACGCCAATTATATAAAGCAAGTTATCGAATCTCATCAAAAAGATGTTAATTTAATCATATTTCCTGAACTGAGCCTTTGCGGTTATCCGCCAGAAGACTTGGTCTTTAGAGACGATTTTCTCATGCAAAACTTGTTAATGCTCTATGAAATCAGGGAAATAACCAGGCATTGTCATGTGATTGTTGGACTGCCCCAACGCGGGAAAGATAAAGCCATCTATAACTGTGCAGTGGTTATTGAAAACCAGCAAATTATAGCTACTTATTACAAACAAAAATTACCTAATTACAAAGTCTTTGACGAAAAGCGTTATTTTAATGCAGGTTCAGATAATTGCATTATAGAAATTAACGCTATAAAAATTGGCATAATGATATGTGAAGACATCTGGTTTTATGAACCCGCTCAGTGCTATAAAGAGGCAGGTGCGTCTTTGCTTATTAGTATTAATGCATCACCTTACAATGTTGATGCTCAAACTGACCGATTGTTGATGCTAAAGCAAAGAGTATTGGAGACTGAGCTGCCAATTATTTATGTCAACCAGGTTGGAGGGCAAGATGAATTGGTTTTTGATGGGACCTCCATGGTATATGGTTCGAATGCTGAATTGTTGCAACGATGCCCTGCTTTTGAGTCAGGACTGTTCAAAGGGGAATTAAATAGTAAGCAGGACATAGCACCATATCCTGAGTTGTTGCCAGCTATATACGATGCATTAGTATTAGGGCTTCGCGATTATGTCAATAAAAATGGTTTTAAGAAGGTGCTGTTGGGCTTGTCTGGGGGTATTGACTCATCTCTGACTCTGGCTATCGCTGTGGACGCACTCGGCGCTGATGCCGTTACAGCCATTATGCTTCCCTATCGCTACACATCGCAATTAAGTAAAGAACAAGCCAATCAACAAGCACAAAATTTAGATATAACTTATAATTCAATTAACATTGAATCCATTGTTAATAGTGCAATGGCAGCGCTTGCCGATAGTTTTAAAGGTTCGGTTGTCGATGTTACCGAACAAAATATTCAATCGCGCAGTCGTGGTCTGGTATTGATGGCGCTTAGCAATAAGCACAATGCCTTGTTGTTAACCACAGGTAATAAAAGTGAAATAGCAGTCGGTTATGCAACTTTATACGGTGATATGGCAGGGGGTTTTAATGTACTAAAAGATGTAGTTAAAACCAGGGTGTACGAACTGGCACGATACCGCAATACACTAGCCCCTGAACATTGCCCAGCTATTCCGCATGAAGTGATTAGTCGACCGCCATCGGCAGAACTTGCACCTGATCAAATAGATGAAGATAACTTGCCTCCCTATTCAACACTTGATGCGATTATCGAATTGTTTGTAGAAAAAGACTTATCGGTACATCAAATAATTCAGCATGGCTTTGATACCGAGGTGGTAAAACGTGTGGTGCGTTTAATTCAATTAAATGAACACAAGCGTAGCCAGGCCGCTATTGGAACACGCATTACCAACCGAGGATTTGGACGTGACAGACGCTACCCCATTACAAATGGATGGCAAGTAAGCTGAATTTTTACAGAATTATTGATAATTACTTTATTAGGATGTAGAATGCGCGCAATCGTGCATTAACAGGCAAAATCGCCTTAATTTAACCGTCATCTCGCACGAGAATTTAACCACTTTCCTGGAGATTTTATTACTATGAGTAATGTAGAACAACGAGTTATTGATATTGTAACTGAACAACTTGGCGTTGAGGCTGACAAAGTGTCAACGTCGTCATCGTTTGTTGACGATCTTGGCGCTGATTCACTGGATACTGTTGAATTAGTTATGGCTCTTGAAGAAGAATTTGAAACTGAAATTCCTGATGAGGATGCAGAGAAAATCACAACGGTTCAATTAGCAATTGACTATATTAATGCAAATGTAGGTTAACAAGCGGCGTTTCGTTATTTAGTCAATGAAAAAGCCACCTACCAAAGGTGGTTTTTTTTGCCTGAAAGAAAGTTGCAATGAAAGCATTCAAGTGGTTATCGTCAATTACCCTGGGTTTGTTACTGCTAGGAGTACTGGTTGTAAAGCAACAATTAGAAGTACCACTGCATAGTCCATTTGAAATTACAGTCGCACCATCAGATTCCCTGCACAAAATATTAAGCCGGCTTCAACACCGGAAAATTATTTCTAAACAGCAACAGTTTTTGCTGATAGCCTATGCCAAGTTACAGCAAAAAACACTGGTACAGCGCGGTTACTATCAGATAGCTGAGAATACATCTGTATTCGAGTTATTAGAAAAACTCAATAGTGGCGACATTAAACTGCAGGAAATCACATTGGTAGA
The DNA here is from genome assembly GCA_965204215.1 of Pseudomonadales bacterium. Lineage (GTDB taxonomy): Bacteria > Pseudomonadota > Gammaproteobacteria > Pseudomonadales > GM7GCV1 > CBDBDZ01. Next base: position 616,054 of record CBDBDZ010000014.1, read on the forward strand.
GGGCAAGACTTTTCATCAGGTATTGGCTCATTTGTACAATCAAAATGATATTGATAAAGTAACTGACTGGCAATTAGATTTACAATTAATTGAAGGATTTACAGGCGATAACCTCGAAGGATTAATTTTTCCTGATACCTATACTTATTACAAAGGTGAAACCGTGGCATCCATTGTTGAAAGAGCGTTTAATCAAATGGTTCATGTGCTCAATGAAGAATGGCAAAACCGCAGTGAAAATTTGCCTTATAAAACGCCATATGAGGCTTTAATTATGGCATCAATAATAGAGAAAGAGACAGGGGTTCATTACGAGCGTAATGAAATAGCTGGTGTATTTGTCAGAAGATTAAACAAAGGAATGAAGTTACAAACCGACCCAACAGTTATTTATGGATTGGGTGATGATTATAATGGCAATATAAAACGCTCGCATTTAAAACAGCCTTCGCCTTATAATACTTATATGAATTTTGGATTGCCCCCTACGCCTATTGCCCTTGCGGGACGTGAAGCCATTCATGCGGCGTTGCATCCAGCCAGTGGTGAAAGTCTCTACTTTGTTGCTAAAGGGGATGGTTCTCATCAATTCTCCAATACATTGGAAGAACACCAAAAAGCCGTGCGTTATTATCAAATCGAAAAGCGTCGCAAAAATTATCGCTCGGCGCCATTACAGCAGGCACCGTGAAAGGTAAGTTAATTACTCTGGAAGGTAGTGAAGGTGCAGGGAAAAGTACTAATATACAATTTATTGCGGAATTACTAAGAGCACATTGTTGCAATTTTATACAGTTGAGAGAACCTGGTGGTACGGAACTTTCAGAAGAAATTCGAACCATATTACTTAAAAATCGAACTCAAAATGTGGCACCGATAGCCGAACTACTACTGATGTTTGCCAGTAGAGCGCAATTAATTCATGAAAAAATTCGACCTGCACTTCAGGCTGGTCAATGGGTGTTGTGCGATCGTTTTATTGATGCCAGTTATGCTTATCAAGGCTCGGGCAGAGCATTGGGAAACGATATGATTGCAACGCTGGAGCAATGGGTATTGCCTGATATAAAACCCGATTTAACCTTATTCGTTGACGTAGATGTTGAAACAGGATTGCAACGAGCCAGTCAAGCAGATGAAGCTGATCGCTTTGAACAGGAGCAAATTGCATTTTTTAACAAAGTGCGAGAAGGTTACTTACAACGTGTAAAAACTGACCCAATCAGATGTCGGTGTATTGATGGCAATCAACCATTAGAAAGGGTGCAGCAGTCCATTGGTACAGAAATAACTTCATTTTTACAACAACAAGGCTATGTCAGGCAATAAACCAAACACGTTGACTCCAGCGCAAAAAATACCTTGGTTGGAACCTGTACTACAAGATTTTAAGCAGGTTATGGAAAATAATAAGTTACCCCATGCGTTGCTTATTCACGGTAATCGTGGCATTGGCAAGCATTATTTTGGCAGTAAATTGGCGGCCTTGGTATTATGTCAATCGCCTGAGGGGCATCATCCTTGCGATAATTGCAAAAGTTGTTCGTTGCGATTAGCCAATTCACACCCTGATTATCATGTGCTTGAGCCAGAGGAAGGACACAACCAAATTATAATTGAACAAATTCGAGAATTGATAATGCCTGGTAGTAAAGGTATATCTAAGCTGCATTCAAAAGCCACTCAAGCGAGTTGGAATGGCAACTGGAAAGTGGTGTTGTTAAGTTTAGCAGAGTCGATGAATATTAGTGCAGCCAACAGCTTATTAAAAGTATTAGAAGAACCATCAGACAACACCCTATTCATTTTGCTGAGTCATAACTTACAATTAGTATTGCCCACCATTCGCAGTCGTTGCCAGCAGCTATTATTACCGTTACCAACCAATACAGATGCTAATGAATGGCTGCAAAATCAGGCGATTGATGCAAAGGTATTAGAGGAATTAGGCACCCAGTATTCAGATCAACCTTTGGAATTGATGCGGTTAATCAATGATAATTTGCTCGAAAAACGTTTGGCTATCAAGCAGTTATGCAAACAGATGGCGGTTAAAGGTGCATCGGTCTGCGAACCTGCAATAGCACTGGCTAAAGATAAAGACTACATTGTTGATTATATGCATTGGTTTGCGGAAGAAGCTCATGCACAAATTAAGTCTCGGGTGATTGACTCAACGTCTCAAGGTTTAGGTTTATACGCGGCTGTCAATAAGTTTTTTGATATTATTCAGCAACATATTCGCGAAGCGCGGTACGGAAGTGTTAATCAGCGTTTATTTTGGGAAACGGTTTTTCAGCAGTGGCAAAATGTGAACAGCAAGTTGCAATAAAGGCATATAGCAACAGCTTCTCAGTTAACCTGTTTTGACGCTTTGTCAATCACTAGCAAACTTGCACCAATCACGCATATTCCAACAATATGCTTAATATCAATGCTATCGCCAAACAAACAGTAAGATAAAATCATTGTCGAGACAGGAATTAAAAAGGTCACGATGGTTAAATTGACAGCGCCAGCTGCAGCCAGTAATTGGTAATAAATAATAAAAGCTAGAGACGTGGACAACAGGGCTTGAGCAATAATGGATAACCAGCCACCTAAGCTAACAGTAAGTAGCGATGTGGGGGCATCAAAAACAAAAGACAAAGGAAGCATAATAAATGCCGAACAGGTTATTTGGCAGGTGGCAATCACAATAGGCTGTAGCCCTGATTGGTTAAAGCGTTTTGCATAGATAGCAGAGCCAGCATATAAAATGGAGGCGCTTATTCCTGCTAATAACGCCAGTGGGTTGAAATGATTGCTCAGTAAATTATCAAAGCCAATAAATACAATAACTCCAAAAAAGCCCACACAAACGCCAATGACTTTGGGCAGTGAAATACGTTCATCAGGTAACAACCAGGCGCTAACCAACACCAAAAAAATCGGCACCATAGCATTGAGAATAGATGCCATTCCAGAGGTTAAATAAATTTGGCTCCATGAAATCAACAAAAAGGGAAAGGCACTGTTCATTGTGCCCATTATCAGCAGTGATAGCCACAAAGTTCTGGTTTGGGGTATGGGTAATTTTAGTATTAGAATAATCAGCCATAATCCAGCAGCTGCAACAATAAGGCGCATAGTGACTATTAATAATGGCGATAGCTCTTGCAAGGCAATTTCGACAAAGATAAAAGAACAACCCCACAGCAAGGAAAGCAAGGTTAACTTTAGCCACATCGTACCTGTCATTGTTTATAGCTTGCTATCAGGCGTTTTATTTCATTGGCATCGGCGATATCAGGGTCAAGCGCAATAGCCTCCTCAAAGTATGGCAGAGAGGCTTGAGGTTGTTTTAAATACTGAAACAGTAAGACACCCATAAATTTTTGAGCTTCGGCGTCAATAGGGCGCAATGCCAAGTAGCGTTGAATTTTTTCTTGGGCTTGTTCAGTTTGACCTAGTTGAATATGGGCATTAGCCGCTTGATAGAGTGCAAATAACATATAGGGGTAGTCTTGCAATTGTTTTTCATAAGCTTGTAGTGCAGCAGCTGGTTTTTTTTGATAATCGTTACCTATTGCCACAAAATGCCATAGTCGTTTACGCAGCGGATTATAGGATACACTTTGCTCAGCGTGTTTGAGCATAACATCATAGCGATTATAGCGCTTGTCGGCAGTGGCTTTGCGGTTGGCTACTTCGGCTAAATACCAGTTTTGTTGCCATTTAAACAGCGGCAGCGTTGTTATCAATAAGATTAAGCCTAAAGCCAATGTGGTCGTTGAATTGCGAATCGCAATTTTTGAATAAGAGGCCGAATTAGGACTGTGTATCTGGGCATGGTAAGCCGCTAAAATAATCCATAAAATAAATGCCAATTTGGTCATAGGCAGTTGCAATGGGAAACTGTAACTACTTTCAATAATGATAGCTGTCAGTACTAAAATAAATGCCAGGCCTTGAGCACTGGGCAGTATTTTTTTTGCTAATAATATAATATTAATCAACACCCAAAGTAGCAGCACTAAACCGATGATACCTAGTTCCGCGGTAATTTGTAACCAGTCTTGATGCGTATTGGTTGGACTGGCAAAGCGCGAAAAACGCGGGTCAACCATCCATGCGAGGTGGTATTTAGGGTAAACGACATTCCAATTACCTAACCCTACGCCGGCAACAGGGTTATTCTTAATCATGGACAAACTGTTTAACCATAAGGCTTTACGGACAGCTATCTCGGTTAATTGGTCAATATTAATCGACAGTTTTTGATCAAAGGGTTCCATTTGACTGATTTGTTTAGGTTCTGCTCCTGATAGATACATCGGAATGGCCTGAGGGTTGACACCTTTTGAACCCATATGAGCAAGTAGTAAACCAGTGATAATGAAAGTGATTATGGCAGGTATTCTAGCACCTTGAGTGAGTGTTTCTTTTGATTTGAAAAGTGTTATTAACAACCAAATGATTAAACACAAGCCTTGAATCACTACGACCAGGGCAGCTGCCCTGGTGGTTGAATAAAATACATAAGTGACCATTAAGGCTGCGCATAGCCCTAATGCTATCTGTGCTCTTGGATGTTTGTAGGTAAATAATAAAAACCAACAAGCAGGCAGGCATAACACTAAATACTGATTGGTTATATTGCGGTTGAATAACGTAGAGGCAGGAAAAACACCTTGTTGGACCCAGTTAATATCAAACCAATATTGTAATATTCCAATGGTTGCACAGAGCGTTCCCGAAATACTTAAGGCTAATAACAGTTCGTTGCGTCTTTGGGTGCTGTCCATGCATTGTAAAATTAACAAGCCCAATAGTGCAGCGGCTGTCCACTGCAGCCATTCATACAGCCCCTCATATAAACTGATAGCCCAGAGTAATGAGCAGCTTAACCAGACAATAAACAAGAATAGTGGTAATAATAGTTTAGGGAGACTCCATTGCCGATTGCGTACATAGCCTAGAAAAAAGCAACCCCATAAAAAAGGTGTTATAACCGTAAACCAACTGGTAATATGTAATTCGGGAAGATAGCCAAACCATTGACCGTAAATGGCTATAAACGGCGCGCCTGTTGTGGCAATTAATAGCGTCCACCAAAAATATTGATGAACGGATTTTTGAGGTGCGCGTTTTTTCATGGGTGTCAGTCAGATAAATAGGTGTGCCGAAATTGTAGCCTGAATGTATCCCATTGATTATTTGCGATGGCGCTGCGAATATTTGCCATCAGTATCTGATAAAAGCGCAAATTGTGAATAGTGTTTAGCTGCGCTCCCAATATTTCGCGCGTTTTGTCTAAATGATGTAAGTAACCCCTGGAAAAATTGTTGCAAGTGTAACAATCACATTGTTCGTCCAGGGACAGGGTAGAGTGTTTATGTTTGGCATTGCGAATTTTAATAATACCGTTGTGGGTGAATAAATGTCCGTTGCGGGCGTTGCGTGTTGGCATGACACAGTCAAATATATCAACGCCGCGGTGCACAGCTTCTATAATGTCTTCGGGCTTGCCTACACCCATCAGGTAACGCGGCTTAAAATGGGGTAAATGCGGCTGTAGGCCTTCCAACACTTTTAACATGTCTTCTTTGGGTTCGCCAACCGAAAGCCCGCCGACAGCATAGCCGTCAAAGCCGATATCAGTTAAACCTTTCAGTGAGCCTAAACGTAAATCAGGATACATTCCCCCCTGAATAATACCAAATAGGGCGGCATCTGCATTGCGATTATATTGATCAAAGGTATCTCTGCTGCGTTTTGCCCAACGCAATGACAATTGCATGGATGTCTCTGCAGTGCTATGGTTGACTGGATAGGGCGTACATTCGTCAAAAATCATCACAATATCGGAACCTAGGCTGACTTGAGTCTGAATGGAGCGCTCGGGGTCAAGAAATATGCGCTCGCCATTGACTGGCGATTGAAAGGTAACGCCTTCTTCGGTAATTTTGCGAAGTTGCCCTAAACTAAAGACCTGGAAGCCACCAGAGTCAGTTAGTATGGGTTTGTGCCAATGCATGAAGTCATGCAACGTGCCGTGGGCTTCAATAACTTGCGTTCCCGGTCTCAACATAAGGTGAAAAGTATTACCTAAAATAATTTCTGCACCAATGGCTTCAATGTCTTTGGGAAGCATACCTTTAACCGTGCCGTATGTACCTACAGGCATAAAGGCTGGGGTTTGGATAGTGCCGCGTGCAAATTGTAATTGCCCCTGGCGGCGGATGCCATCTGTATTGGATAGGTTAAATTTCACTATAAATTACAATATGATACCAATCACAATAAATATTTAGTGTTATAGAGGATGTTAAAAACCGCACGAGTACATACCTGTAACTTTGTCGAGGCTATCCTGCCTCTCAAGTTTTTAAAATCCTCTATAATACTAATCATATTAATATTTTTTAGGAATGGTATGAATTATGCGAATTTAGGTGTTAGCAACATGGCATCACCATAGCTGTAAAACCGGTATTTTGTGTCAATAGCAACTTGATAGGCGCTCATTATGCGCTCATAACCGCTAAAAGCGCAAACTAGCATCAATAGTGTCGATTCAGGCAAATGAAAATTTGTCAGTAATGCGTCTACCATTTTAAAGTGATACCCAGGTTTGATAAATATATCCGTCTCTCCATTGGTAGGGTGTAATTTACCATTAACGCTGGCACTTTCTAATACACGCACGGAAGTGGTGCCAACGGCGATAACTCTCCCTCCTTTTTGACGGCTTTGATTAATCATTTCACAGGTTTCACTATCGATAATATATGACTCGCTATGCATTTTATGTTGGCTGATATCCTCAACTTTAACAGGTTGGAAAGTGCCAGCCCCTACATGTAAGGTCACTTCAGCAATATTCACGCCTTTTTCTTGCAGGTGTTGTTGATAGTTATTTTCAAAGTGTAACCCTGCTGTTGGGGCGGCGACTGCTCCACTGTGTTTGGCATAAACGGTTTGATAGCGTTCATTATCGAGGGTTTCATCTTCGCGGTGAAGGTAGGGCGGCAGGGGAATATGTCCACAGTTCTCAATCAGGTTTAGCCAGTTGCCATCTGGATAGCGCAGCTGGTACAGAGTATTATTTTTGTCAACAACGTCAATGACAGCATCATCAATAAGTAATTGACTACCTGCTTTGGGAGCTTTACTGGACTTGAGGTGCGCTAGAATGTGCTGGTTGTCGATAATGCGTTCAATCAAAATTTCAATAGCACCCCCTGTGCTTTTTTTGCCGAATAATCTGGCAGCAATGACTTTGGTGTTGTTAAATACCACCACATCACCAGCTTGAAGCCATTGATAAAAGTCGTTGAATTGGCAATGACGGATACCATCTTTTGCCACATGCATTAAGCGACTTTGGCTGCGCTGTTTTAATGGGTAACGTGCAATAAGTTGGTTTGGGAGCTTATAGTGGTAGTGTTGGCGGCACTCCACCTAAATATCCAAATTGCTAACAGATAGTGCGTTGCTCTGGATAAAGTCTCGGCGTGGTTCAACATCATCACCCATTAAGACTGTGAAAATTTCATCGGCTCGAATCGCATCTTCAATACTCACTTGTAGCAAACGCCGAGTTTCGGGGTTCATGGTCGTATCCCAAAGTTGCTCAGGGTTCATTTCTCCCAGGCCCTTGTAGCGTTGAATATTGTGACCGCGCTTCGCTTCGTCCATTAGCCAATCAATAGCTTCGTCAAAAGTGGCGACATCCTGTCTGCGTTCACCGCGTTGAATATAGGCATCATCTTCTAATAATTGCTGAACCTGAGTACCATAATCCAAAATTTGAGTGTATTCTTTGGAAGTAAAGAAATCGACATCGTAAAAAATTTCCCTGGTAATACCGTGTTCTAAAATGGTGAAATGCGGTACATAGGACTGCTGCTGTGCATTGAAATGGGTTTTGGCATGATAAATGCTATCGCTATCGGTGACGCTCTGTTGCAGCGCATCGGCCCAATTGACAATGGTTTGTTCGCTTTGCATCATTTCTTGAGTTAAACAGGGCTGGTTCAGCATGGCGCGAGTTAATTCAATCGGATATTTGCGTGCGGTACGCTCAATTAATTGATGTGCTGCACTGCGCTGAGCAACTAATTTTTCCAAAGCTTCACCTGAGAGTGCCGGCGATAAGGCATTGACGTGTAATTCAGCCTGTTCAAGTGCATGATTGGTCATATAGACGTTTAAGTCTTCATCATCACTTAGGTACTGTTCATGTTTACCTTTACTGATTTTATACAGCGGTGGTTGGGCAATATAGACATACCCCTGCTCTACCAATTCGCGCATGTGTCTAAAGAAAAAAGTAAGTAATAGTGTGCGAATATGAGCGCCATCTACATCGGCGTCGGTCATGATAATAATATAGTGATATCGCAACTTTTCGATATTAAAGTCAGTATTGCCAATACCACAGCCCAGAGCTGTAATTAAAGTGCCGACTTCCTGGCTTTGTAATACTTTGTCAAAGCGAGCTTTTTCCACATTGAGTATTTTACCTTTAAGAGGCAGAATGGCTTGAGTTTTTCTATCGCGACCTTGCTTGGCTGAGCCTCCAGCTGAATCACCCTCCACCAGATAAAGCTCGGATAGCGCTGGGTCTTTTTGTTGACAATCTGCTAATTTGCCAGGCAGTCCAGCAATATCTAATGCGCCTTTGCGCCTTGCTGTTTCGCGAGCTTTGCGAGCCGCTTCACGGGCGCGTGCAGCATCAATCATTTTATTGACGATAAGCTTGGCTTCCTGCGGTTTTTCCAGCAAATAATCGTTGAGAACAGAAGCCAATTCTTGCTCAACGGCAGATTTGACTTCGGAAGATACTAATTTATCTTTGGTTTGCGACGAAAATTTGGGGTCGGGAACTTTAACTGAAACAATGGCAGAGAGACCTTCGCGAGCATCATCTCCTGTTGTGCTGGTGTTTTCTTTTTTGCCTTTGTATTCGCGTTCTATATACGAATTAAGGCTGCGAGTTAAAGCAGCTCGAAAACCAGCTAAGTGAGTACCACCATCACTTTGAGGAATATTATTGGTATAACAGAGAACTGTTTCCTGATAACTATCGTTCCATTGAAGTGCAACTTCCACACCAATCCCATCTCCGCGTTGCTTTGCAAAGTGTACAACGCTGTTTAATGAGGTTTTATTGCGATTGATATAGTTAATAAATGTTGATAAGCCGCCCTCGTATTGATAAACTTCTTCACGTTCTGTGTCCTCTTCCTGCAATACGATACGCACGCCAGAGTTAAGAAATGAAAGTTCTCGGAGTCGTTTGGCTAATATTTCAAAATGAAATTCGGTATTGGTAAAGGTGTTAGTAGAGGGGATAAAATGAATGGTGGTACCAGTGTCGTCGGTATCTTCGGTTGCAGCTAAAGGCGCCTGGGGTACACCATCGCAATAAGTTTGACGGTGAATTTTACCGCCGCGTTTAATGATTAGGTTAAGCTCTGAAGAAAGGGCGTTGACTACTGAAACTCCAACGCCATGCAATCCACCAGAAACTTTGTAGGTGTTATCGTCAAATTTGCCGCCTGCGTGTAATACTGTCATTATCACTTCAGCAGCTGACACGCCTTCTTCATGCATTTCGGTAGGAATGCCTCGACCATTGTCGCTGACCGAGATGGACTGGTCCGCATGAATAATCACTTTGATTTCAGAACAATAGCCTGCTAGTGCTTCGTCAATAGAGTTGTCGACAACCTCGAATACCATGTGGTGTAATCCTGTACCATCATCGGTATCGCCAATGTACATGCCTGGGCGTTTGCGAACAGCGTCAAGACCCTTAAGTACCTTAATACTTGACGAGTCGTAATCTTGTGAGGCGAGGGCGGTTGAATTAGTGTCTGACATAAAAATAGCAGTAAATAAACAATGCGCTATTCTAACATTTTAGCGCGGATATACACACCCAATCATTCTTGGTTTGTGTTACAAAATCTTTAAAATAAGGGCTGTAAGTTGTTATTAATTCATTGACTTGACTATTGATTAATCCCGATAGACAAATAAGTGCGTTGGGCGCGCAAAATTGATGTAATACAGGCGCTAATTGTTTCAATGGTTCAAACAGGATATTGGCAAAGACAATATCAACTTTTGTGCCTTGTAATTGGTTATAATCCAGTGTCGTCAATAACCTGGATTCTTCTATTTGATTGCGTTTTGCATTATCTTGTGTAGCAGTGATGGACTGGGGGTCAATATCTATACAGTAACTAAAATTTGCACCGCAAATAATAGCGGCCAATGCCAAAATACCGGAACCGCAGCCATAATCCAGAATTGTTTTATTATTGACGCTGTGTGACGCCAGCCATTGTAAGCAAAGATAAGTGGTTTCATGGCTGCCTGTGCCAAAAGCAAGCCCGGGGTCAAGCCACAAAACCGGGAAATTATCGTTTGGTGGTTGATGATTGTGGGGACTAACCCAAAACGGATGCTTTGCGTCCTTGCCGATTAAGAGGGGCTGATAATATTGTAGCCATTCACGCTCCCAGGGCTTGTCTTCTATATGGCTCCAGGAACCTATTGTGACGGGGAAACCAAGTGCTCGAAGTTTAGACTCCAGTTGACGTTTATTAACGGGTTCTATAAAAATGAGTTCAGCACTGCATTGATCCCACAACTTCGTCTCTCCAGGTAATGGCTCTAAAACAGTGCCTTGCAAACCGGGGGTTTTATCCAGAGCATTTGTTACGGTGAAGCTGCAGCAATTAATGCCCTCGGCTTGCCATAGCTCAATGGAAAAGTCTAATTGCGGGTGATAATGAGCATCAAAATTGAGGGTTAATTGGCAAAAAGTCACGGCGCGTTTTCAACCAGATTAAGCAATATGAGTGGAGTTAAAATCTGTGGCAAAATTTGAGCCTGGGTACTATTGGCTGGAAACCATAAATACAAGGGTATTCCCACTCGATTATAGCGTTGTAACAGTGTGTTAATTTCTGGATTAGGGTTGGTCCAGTCGGCAATAATCACTTGCACATTCGCATCATCGAATGCTTGTTGAACGGATTCATTTGAGAAGAGCGCTCGCTCATTAACAAGGCAAGTGATGCACCAGTTAGCAGTGACGTCCACAAATACCGGCTGGTCTTTTCCAACAAGATTATCAAGCGTTTTTAAGTTAAATTTTTCGTGTTGGGCAATTTTTTCAGATTGCATTGATAGCGCTGTATAACCTGTGGCGATTGCAATAATGATTACAGCATACCATAGCCAATGTTTTATATTGACAAAACGCATCCACACTGCCATAGCCAATAGAATCAATGCGGCTAGTAACATCATGGCGGCAGTATTAGTCAGTTGATTGGCAAAAATCCACAGTAGCCAGACACAAGTGAGAAACATAGGGAAAGACATGACTTGTTTCAGGTGCACCATCCAGGTACCTGAGCGCGGAAGTTTTTGTATTAATTTTGGAAACTGGGTTAACAGCCACATAGGAAATGCCATGCCGAGACCCAGTGCTGCAAATATTGATGCGCCAATAACAGGTGGCTGGGCAACTGCAAAACCCAAAGCTGATGTCATAAACGGGGCAGTACAGGGAGTTGCGACAATAACGGACAGGAATCCCGTAAAGAATGTGCCTCTCAAACCTTGTTGTTTGGTCAAATTTTGACCCATACCCATCAATGATGTGCCAACTTCTATCAACCCTAGCAGACTTAGACCCATCACAAAAAACAAGACGAGTAATGCTGCAATAAAGTAGGGAGACTGTAATTGGAAACCCCAACCGACAGCCGTTCCTGAATAGCGCAAGGCGATAAGCGTTAGACCTGCTGCAATAAAACAAATTACAACTCCTGCACTATATACCCAGCCGTGTTGTTTAATATTGTTGTGCGATACTAACCCCAAGGCTTTGATTGATAATACCGGAAAGACACAGGGCATCAAGTTTAAAATAATGCCTCCTAAAAATGCGAAAATAAGGGCTAAACCAATGGAGATGGTTGATACATCAGCAAATGCATTCGTTGGGGAAGGAGGTTGTGATATTGGTTGAATGAGAGCAGCTTCTTCGGCAGAGATGGGAAACAGGTTGCTATTTTCCATTTTAAAGTAGTAAGTCTCTGGTGGGTAACATAGTCCTAATTCGGCACACCCTTGAAAGCCAACAGCAATAATGGCGTCCTGTAATGGTGTTTTGGCAGTTAGTGAGACGCTGTTATAAAAAACTTCCTTGTCAGTTTTAAAAAACTCATCGTAAACCCATTTACCTTTCCTGTCGATATCAAATTGATTTTCCATATTATTGATAGTTAAGGAAAATTTATCGGCATAGAGGTAGTAGCTGTTTTCAATATCCCAAATGATTTCCAGGTTGTCATCTGTCTTTAAGAGATTGGCGCGATAGGCTTCGGTAACTTTAAGGAATTGCTGATTGTCGTTAAAACTGAAATTTGTAGATGCATCAGTAAAAATGGATTGTTCAGCCCAGGTGGAATTCACGAGATTCAGTAAATGGAGCGCAGCCAATAAGGAAATACAGAGAATTTTCAATGAATTGTTAGCAGTGTTTGATAAATTTGATTATATCATTAAGACATTAATATATAATGACGCTCCATGAAATATTTAACTTTTTATCGCCGATTACTCAATTTAGGGTTGCTTGTTGTTCTTTGTAGCCAAGTTATGCCAAGTCATGCTCAGGACTTAGTTCAGATTAGAGAACAGTGTCGCAATGTTACATTGGAACAAAGGCAATTGGCACAACAGGCAGGGTACGATGTTGACAGCTTTTGTCAGAGTCTTCAAGGTATTGGCCCCAGCAGAGCAATTGATAATGTTCAATCGCAGCAAGCTGTTATTGGAGAGCGACAGAGCAGAGGAAGTAGTGTCAGGAATGAAAATTATTTAGACGGTTTAGCGTTTGGCGATGACGATGAAGGTGAAACAGGAACTATAAAATTGAAACCTTTCGGCTATGATTTATTTGCAGGGGAGCCGAGTTCATTTGCTCCAGCCGACCAAGTGCCGTTGCCCACTAACTATTTACTGGGTCTTGGTGATACATTAGAAGTTTTATTGTATGGTAAATCCAATGCTTTTTACGAGTTGACGATTAATCGCAATGGTTTTGTCGATTTCCCCCAATTGGGACCCATTCAATTAACAGGCTTAACTTTTTCCGAGGCTAAAGAGTTGTTGCAAACACGTATTGCAAAACAAATGATTGGGGTTGAGGCCAGCATCAGTTTGGGAGAGTTGCGTTCTATCCAGATATTTGTGTTGGGAGAGTCTTACAAGCCTGGTTCCTATGTGATATCAGCGTTATCGACGATAACCAATGCACTGTTTCTAAGTGGTGGTGTTAATGAGATAGCATCGCTTCGCAGTATTGAATTAAAAAGGGCAGGCAAAACTATTGCAACCCTGGATTTATACGACTTACTATTGAAAGGTGATATATCGAATGACGCAAGGTTGCAAGATGGTGATGTGATATTTATTCCTACAGTTGAAAAATTAGTGGGAATTCAGGGTGGTATTCAGCGACCAGCACTTTATGAAATAGAGGGAAGTACAACAGTGAGACAATTATTGAAATTAGGAGGGGGGTTGAGCGACTTGGCATATCCCAAACAGGCAAAAATAATTCGAAATGACGTCAATGGCTTTAAAAAGCAAATTGATGTAGATTTAACCACTGAGAAGGGGTTGTTGACAGCTATCAAAAAAGGTGATTTGCTGGAAATTTCTCAGGTTATTGACCAGAGAGAGTCAATCGTAGCGTTAAGTGGTCATGTACATCGACCTGGTGAGCGGCAGTGGTTTAAAGGTATACGTGTAATGGATATATTTTCTGATATCAGTATTGCCAAGCCCTCTGTTGATATCAATTATGCATTGCTTAAACGCACTCATAGACCTCTTGGAAATATTGAAGTGTTGTTTGTAGACTTGGGAGCAGTGTTAACCAATAATCAATCCTCTTATAATTATTTGTTGGAACCACTTGATGAGTTAATGGTTTTCTCTAATGTCGACGAAGGACGAGCGGAGACATTAGCCTTGACGGTAGAACAATTAAAGGCCCAGGCCACCATCAATAAGCTGGCTTTGGTAACAACCATTCACGGTGAAGTCAGATTTCCTGGCGAATATCCACTCACTGAAAATATGTCGATAAATCAGTTAATTCGCGCTGCAGGTGGCTTGCGCGAGGGAGCCTACCAAGTTGAAGGTGAAATTTCACGTTATGATTTTTCTAACCCTCAATCCTCAGATATAGAACATTTTAAGTTTGCATTGACGGCGCCCAAGGAAAATGATGAATCAAGACTGAAACCTTATGATGTGGTTTCCATTCACAGGCTTCCTAACTTCAAAGAGCAGTTGTCTATTACTTTGAATGGGGAAGTAAAGTTCCCTGGTACTTATATTTTTAAATCTGGCGATACGCTTAGAAATGTGATTCAGCGAGCTGGAGGGCTAACCGCTTTGGCACACCCCATGGCGGCAGTGTTTACGCGTGCAGATTTATTGGAAAGAGAGAAAGAGATTATCAAAAAATTGCAAGAGCAGTTTAAATCTGATTTTGCAGCAGCAAAACTTGTGAAGGCCAATGAAGGTGAGAGTGTTAACATTGATGCAGAATCCGCACTGGAAACCATTGATGAAGGCTATGCTCAGGGCCGGTTAGTCATCAATCTTGAAGGGATATTGGATGGAAGTGTAAACGATCTTCAGCTGAAAAATGGAGATGTACTGTCAATACCAGAGTATCGACAAGAAATAACGATCGCTGGCGAGGTTCAATATCCTAGTGCTCACAGCTATGCTCCATCGTTGACGTTAAAAGACTATCTTGAATTAAGTGGCGGCATGACACGCAAAGCCGATAAACGTAGCGTTTATGTCATTAAAGCGGATGGCTCGGTTGAACTGCCGAAGAAAAATATATGGGGGAATAATAGAAATGGCAAATTGCTTATTGAACCAGGAGATGCTGTGGTTGTGCCAGTGCATGTAAGCAAAAAGTCGGGGTTATCTATAATCTCTGAAATCTCTGATATAACCTATCGACTAATATTAGGTGCGGCCGTTATTGCGGCATTGTAAGCGAGGCTTTAAATGGCGTTAAATACATACTTTTTCGTCCAGACACTACCGGCTTTAGCCTTTGTTGCTTTAACCAGTGTTTTTTTAATACATTCTTTTATAAACTGGGCTCACAACTTCGGTTTATTAGATAAACCCGATAACCATACCAAACAGCACCGTGGTACAATTCCCCTTATTGGTGGAATTACTATTTTTTTATCGGTTACCATTGGAGCGTTGATATTTCTACAATTACCCGAACAATTTATCTCTATTGCTATTATCTGTGGCTTAGTGACTTTAGTGGGTGTTTTGGATGACAAATTCCCGTTGCATCCGCTTTACAGGCTAATTTTTCAGTTGCTGGCTGGAACCGCTATTGCTGGGATATCCTTTGTTCAGTTAGAAAACCTTGGAAATTTATTCGGTTTTGGTTATGTTTACTTGGGGGTATTAACTATACCTTTTACAGCTATAGGTGTGACTGCTCTTTGCAATGCTTACAATATGACTGATGGTATTGATGGTTTGGCTGCAACTCATGGACTGATTACCATTGCTGCGATAATTGTGCTTATTTGGAACAAAGTTCCTGCCGATGAAGTGACACTACTAATGTTTATCATCGTATCACTGGTTACCTTTTTGTCCTTTAACTTGCGATTATTTCCACAGACAAAAACCAAAATATTTATGGGTGACGCCGGTAGTATGTTGATAGGTATGGCGATTGCAATTGCTCTGGTTTATTACTCTCAGCGAGATGATCATTTATTTTGTGCTGCCACCGCATTGTGGCTTGTGGCATTACCCTTAATGGATATGGTGAGCACTATGTTGCGGAGAATACTGAAAGGTAAATCGCCATTTTATGGAGACAGGTCGCATTTACACCATATTTTAATCAGAAGTGGAATGTCACACCAGCAAGTGCTAAGGTCAATAACTGCGGCCTCTGCTGTTTGTGCTTGCATTGGAATAGTCTTTGAAAAGACACTAGAGGCAGACTTGCAATGGGTTTCCTTTTACTCTTTTGTTGCAGTTTTTGGTTTGTACTTTAATTTCGTAATAAAACATGCCTGGAAGTTTAGTCATCGACTCAAACAGGCTTTGTAGCCTTGCTTACCTTCTCGTGACTTTTATTTGACGGTAAATGAGCATTTGAACACGAAAATAATGCAGCATGAGCGTAAAAGAATTTTATTGCAAAGGTCTCAGAATTCAAGTATTATCAAGACCTAAAAGCGATTTTATCCGCGTGATTTCATCGAGACTCAGGTCATTGCCAATTTGCTTCAAACCATCTGTTGTTGGGTGAATAAGCTTGTTAGTCAGCTGTTGTGCAAGACGCTTGATAATCACTTCAGAGTCTTCATTAGTTAATTGTTTAAGCGATTTTTGGACCATTTCATCGCGAATACTTAACGCCTGTTCACGATATAGTTTTATAATATTCTCGCGATAACGCTGTGACTGTTGCAGATTCCAATGTATAACGGATTGTTGCGCAATCGTTTTGGCCTTGTCGGCGGCCTCAAGACGCTCACCCAAATTATCATTGGCAACGGTTTGCAAATCATCAATACTGAACAAATAAATATTGTCAATCGTATTGACCTCGGGTTCAATATCTCTGGGAACCGCCAAGTCAATCATGAGTTGAGTTTTGTACTTGCGACGTTTCATTACCGTTTCTACAATACCTTTGCCGATAATAGGTAGCTGGCTAGCGGTTGAGCTGACAATAATATCGGCGCAATGTAACGTATTGGGTAATTCGCTGATGTGAATAGCTTCACCTTGAAATTGATTGGCTAACACAGTTGCATGTTGCAAGGTACGATTGGCAATAATAATTTTGGAAAAATTGGTATACTTCCTCACAGTACTATGGTTAAGTTGTTCAATAAAATGTTTGGCAACTAACTCAATCATTTCCCCTGCACCGACCAGTAGCAGGGTTTTATTGTGCAACTGTTCGAAAATATTCTGTGACAGCTTTACAGCTATAGATGCAATTGACACAGGATTTTCACCGAGCATGGTTTGAGTGCGTATTTGTTTGCCGACAGAAAAAGCGTATTGAAACAGCCTGTTAAGATAACCAGATAGTGTAGCGGCTTGCTGAGCCATATGGTAAGCATACTTCATTTGACCAGCGATTTGAGTCTCGCCTAATACCATGGAGTCAATGCCGCTAATTACACTGAAAAGATGAGCAATAGCTTTATCTCCATTATAGGAATAATGATGTTCTTCTAATGTCTGAATCTTAATCAAGCGTTGTGTGGCTAGCCAATTTAAAACAACGGCTGTCATATCTTCCTCGCCAAAGAATTCCATATAAAATTCAGTTCGATTACAAGTGCTGACAATAATTAAGCCTGCAAGATTACTATGCTGCGCTAATACATTTTGATTAAGTTGTTGATACCAATCGTACAAATGATTTTTCAGTTGAGAAGCATCAAAAACCAATTGCTCGCGAATGGCAAGTTCGGTATTGTTGTGATTAAAGCCAATAACCGTCAGCATCACTAATTGGGTTTGAGCGTTGAATATTATTCATCTGGTCGATAACTTTTTGACCAAAATGCTTGATTGCCACTTTGGAATAATCCTCAATTTGGTACAAAGCTTGTAATGTGAGTGGTTGAGAAGGGGGTAACTTACACAGCTTTAGCAAGTGCTTATCTTTAATAATCCAGGGTCTTGGCGTATCGCTTTGTTGCGCTAACATTTCACGCCAGATAAACATTTGTTGTAAGCAATACTCTTGTGATTTGGTTAGTTTTTTTCGATGCGCTACTTTTTTGTGCATGGCATCGTGTATTCGAGGTTGCTGTGCTTTCACCAGTTGTTGTTCGCTGTTGTCAACGCACTGCTGCCAAAGAGATGGGTTATCTTCGCCAAGTTGCAAAAATTGTTGGTAAAGCGGCAATAACCAGGCTACATCATCAATGGCATAAGTGAGTTGTTCTTGGCTTAGTGGGCGTTGTAACCAATTAGATAGGGTAACAGATTTGGATAAGCATTCCCCAAATTGTTGCTCGACAAGGCGCGAGTAACCCATTTGTTGACCAATTGAAAAGAAGGTAGCGGCAATTTGTGTATCAAAAATCGGCTTCGGCAAGCAACTTAGGTGATATAATAGGACTTCCAGGTCTTCTGCGCAAGAATGGAGTACTTTGACAATACTTGGGTTCAGCAATATATCAGTAAAAGGCGACCAATTGTCAATTGTCAATGGATCAATAATCCAACTATCGGCATAGTCTGCCACTTGAATTAATGCTAATTTAGGATAATAAGTAGCAACACGCATAAATTCGGTATCTATAGCAATAGCGGAACTATTTGCAAGGTCATTGCACAGTTCACACAATTCAGAATTTGAATGGATGAAGTTGACAGACATCAAATACTTACTTCCTGCCACTAATCGCGTGCGCTAACGTATTTCCATCAACATATTCCAATTCACCTCCCAATGGGACTCCATGGGCTATACGAGTGATTTTATTGACGTATGATTGACAGTTTTCAGTAATGTAAAAAGCAGTGGCTTCGCCTTCTACGGTCAGGTTTGTAGCCAGTATTAATTCATCAATGGAAGACTCTGTAAGCAAAGTTATTAACTGACTAATACCTAACTCATCGGGTCCAATGCCATCAATCGGCGACAGATGTCCATGCAGTACAAAGTACTTGCCTTTGTATGCATGGCTTTCTTCCAGGGCAATTAAGTCAATGGCACTTTCTACCACACATAGAATATTGTTTTCACGGCTGCTATTGCTACAAATAGTGCAGATTGGTGTTTCACTTAAATTGCGACATTGCTTGCACTGAATGATGCCGTTTATAGCCGTTTCTAATGCTACAGCCAGGGCCAACGCTGTTTGTGGCTGGCGTTGTAAAAAGGCAAAGGCAATGCGTTGTGCACTTTTGCGACCGACACCTGGCATAGTGCAAAGTGTATCAATTAAGTTTTGAATAAGTGGGCTATGCATTTTGAGACGGCTAGTTAGGCATGTTGAAGCCAGCGGGTAAAAAGCTACTCATTTCTTGTTGTACTCGTGTTTCAACTTTTGTCACACAATCATTAATGGCAGCGGCGACAATATCCTCGAGCATTTCGACGTCATCCAAAAGGCTTGGGTCGATATTAATGCTTTTCATTTTATACTTACCGTTCATCACCACTTTCACCAGCCCTGCACCCGCTTCACCAGCAACCTCAAGGGTTTTTAATTTTTCTTGTGACTGTTGCAAATTACCTTGCAACTTTTGGGCTTGTTGCATTATTTCATTCAAATTCATTGGTTTTCTCAAGTTGTTTTTGCATTTCTGGGGTGTTCAAATGATGATTTAAATCATAGCGACTTATAATATTCCCGGTTTCTGTATGATTGTCCCAAACTAATTCAGCATCATTGGATTGAAGCCTCTGTAATAACTGAGAGACTTTGGTTTCGGTATGAATTTCTTCATTGCCGTAGTCGGTGCCATCACGGGTAACTATTTCTGCCAACAGTGCGTATAATGTCTGTTGGTTAAGTTGTTGCCACGGAATAATCATTACAATTTGTTGGTTAATGTTAAGCCTGCGTATTTTATGCTAAATATCGTTCTATACGAACCCGAAATACCACCTAATACAGGTAATATTATACGTCTTGCCAGTAATGCGGGTTTTTTATTGCATTTGATAGAACCGCTGGGTTTTGAATGGGACGATAAAAAATTGCGAAGAGCCGGGTTAGACTATAGAGAATTTGCCAATGTTGTTCGCCATCATAATTGGCAAGGTTTTTGTGATTTTCGTCAACAAAAGGAGCAAGTAGAAAACAGACACAAAGCGTTGTGGGCATTGACTACCAAAGCGCAAAGCACTTATGCCGATACGCAGTTTCAAAATGGCGACTATTTATTGTTTGGACCTGAAACCAGAGGGTTACCCGAATCGGTAAGAGCAAGTGAAGAAGTTTCAGGTACTTTGCGGATACCCATGCAACAAGACAGTCGTAGTTTAAACCTATCCAATTCAGTTGCTGTAGTAGCATATGAAGCCTGGCGGCAACTGGGCTTTGTTAATGGCAGCTAAGACTCTGGGTTTGTTTTTCGGCAGCTCCACTTGCTATACGGATTTGGTCAGCGAGAAAATTGCCAATATTATCCGCAGTGATCATCCCGAATGGTCGATTGTCACCCATAATATTGCTGAGCAGTCTATTGAATTATCAATCGATTATAATTTTGCACTATACGGTATTCCAACCTGGGACTATGGTGAATTACAAGAAGATTGGGACAATCAGTGGGACTGTTTGCAAACATTGAATTTATCTAATCAATGCGCTGCTATTTATGGTTTGGGTGATCAAATCGGTTACCCAAAGTGGTATCAGGATGCCATCGGTTTTTTGTTTTCTCAGTTGCAGGCTTGTGGTGCTAAACTTTATGGTTTATGGCCTACCAATGAATGTATTATTGATCAGTGGGTGGAAGATAAAGCATTGCTCAATCATGTGTTTGAACAATCTCAAGGAGTTACAGATGACAATCAATTTTTTTTAGGGCTACCCCTGGATGAAGAAAACCAGCCAAACCTGACGCTGCCACGATTAAAATTATGGTTACAAAATGTACTGTCAAATTTTGACAAGCGCTAACATATACTGGCCAACATACATTGGTCTTGCATTGTATGCTAATCAATATCGCGATACCAATAACTTGTATGAAAAACTGGTGACGCATTGTGATTGCTACCAGTATTTGAAATAACAAATTCGATTAATAAAAATTGGCGGCCAATTGATTGGGTGCTCAGTAGTAACTTCAGCTCATGTGACCGATTAACTACAATCAAGGGCTGTTCGGATAATGTTGCTGAACTGCCTACAGGCAACTGTTCTAATATGACAAAGTTATTACTGGCTAGCTGTCGGAATTGTTGTTGCAAGGCTTTCCTGTCAGCAAGATTGGACTCGTATTGATGTAGCTGGTTACTATAAATTTGACTTTCTAATTGAAAATGTTCAAATAATCCGTGCAGTGCCAGCGCCATAGCAGAAAACACAATTAATACAATCAGTAGCACCGAACCCTCATGTCTATTCATTGCGCTATTTTAAACCCAAATTATGCATTAGAAATCTATTACACACAATAATGACTTCAAAAACAGGCGCTTGCTCGAAAAATAATACTCACCATAGGGTGGCTATGCCTGCGTTTATTGTTCTTGCGCGAGCACCTGTTTTCACTGCCATTTTTGTGTTCATTACGAAGTCTAATGCATAATCTGGGTTAAAGTTTATCAAGTTGAACCCAGTATTATTCACCAACGCAATGGTGGTTTGATAATTGTGATTTGGCGTTCCAACAAATAATTTTACTGCTCTAATGTGGCTCCAATTGGTAACATTTCTGGATTGTTTGTAACTAAAAAATTCATCCGATTGTTCCAAAAACAAAAATTGTAATTGATTAATATTGTCAATTAAGGGTGCGGAACGACTATTCTTTACCCAACTGTTAGTTGTAATGTTATAACCTCTACAATAAAGAGATTTTGAACCATGGTTATTGTCAGACACGAAAAAGACATTAGCTATGCTATCGTTCTCACCTATATGGCGCCATTGACCTGTACAATCATTACTGATTGTGCCTGGTTGAATAATGGCTATTTGACTGGTTACCTCATCATTATAAGTACAAGGATTATCAAGACCGCAGGCACCTTGGTAGAAAAATTGATTTTGATTACCAGACTGGGCAATAGCGGTAATTAAAGAATCAAACGCAAACTGATTATCGTTAAGGTACTCGGAGTGAGCTAACGTATTGCGATAGAAGATTTGTTGGTTCAGCATTAATTGCAAAATGCCCAACAATAATAAACTGCTCAGCAAGGTACTAATGATAATCTCTAACAAACTAAAACCATTCTGTCTGATTACTGTTGGCATGATACTTCCCAAAAATCCAGGTATGCCCAATCATTGACAGTACAAGAGTGATATGCGTTACATTGCTGTTTGGGTGGGTCATTGCAATCGGGCCTTGATAAAAATAATTGTTGCAATTGACCTTCAGTGACAGATAGTTGTGCTACATCGTTAATGCTCTGCCTGGTTACCTGCAATAATATTTGTGTAAATTGTTGTTTCTGTTGCTTTTGCAGACTATAAATTTGTAATCTGCCCTGATTAAAAAGCACAAGCCCCAAACTGATAATCAGTAAAGTAACCAGCATCTCTAATAGAGAAAAGCCCTTATTAATTTGCACCTTCTTATTCATTACAATTGCGGTTGTTATTGAACCATTGGCTGCGAAGACGACCTGACTTTGCAATGATGGCATCCACAGAATAAGCGCTTCCTTTTTGGTCAATGCAATATTTAAAAGTACCGGGAGCGTTGATAAACCCCACAGCATTAAATCGTAAAAATCGATTGTTATTGCGCCAGCTAAGTGTCAGTTGATAATTGTTGGATAATGCCAAAGACCATTTATTAATAACAGCCTCATGACTATCTACCCGAGTATTCTGATTGCTATCAATAAATGCTTGAAACCCCATGTCCCATTGATTAACGCACTGATTGCTAACGACAGGGCACAGCGTTACCGTTTGATTGGTGATAATAGCGGCACGTCTGGTATTATGTAAGGCTTGGTTGAGTATCGAGAATTGTTGCTCGGCAACCTGGCGTTGATTTTGCCCAGTGATTGTATTCAAATTGATAGTCAAGAGGATGGCAATAATTGCCATCACCATAATTAATTCCAGCAAACTGAATCCCCTGATATATAAAAGCCTCTTAATTTTATTTCTTGCCATACAGTTACCTTAATGTTTACTTGCCTAATACCTATTTACGCTATATAGTGGTAATAGCTATAAATAACCACTAAATATACTATTACCGGCTATGTCGCGATTTAAAAATCCCTTATCTTTCCCACCAATTCTGTTAGTTAAGGCACTCGCTTTGGCATTGTACATCATGTTGGCAAGTTGTGCAGGAGGTAGTAGTGTAAATGTTGAAAATACAAATGGAGGTGAAACACCAACAGTCGTTATTACTAACTCAACGCCAACCATTAGCTTAGGTGAAGATTTTGGTGCATTTGAACGCCAAACTATCGCATTAGTTGCCACTGCCAATGATGCCGATGGCGACACCTTGTCGTTTCAGTGGGAACTGCTTGATGCAGGAGGTACGAATTTGATTCTGCCCGTAACAACGGCTTCAAGTTTAACCTTCACAACGCCAAATATAGTCAATGTTACAAGTATAACAGTGCAGTTAACGGTTAGCGATGCAAGCGCTAGTGCAACGGACAGTATTAATATTGATTTAAACAATCGAAGCCGTATTCTTTTCGGACCGATAGAAGGCGCTACCGTTTCCATAGCATTAATGTCCGCCCCTGATACCATTATTGAAACAACACGTTCATTAAGCAGTGACGAAGTTGACGATGTCGTCAATGATGCAGGGTTATTTAGTTTTGATTTGGATGGTGTAGATGATAACGAATGGATGATTGCAACCAGTGTGGGAGGCATAGATATAGACCCCAACGATGACCAGGTATTTGAGCCTGCAGAAGCACGAGCTAATATAGGGACACAGCGCGCTATAGGTAGAGCTATGGATTTTAGAAATGGCGTTTTTATTAATATTTTAAGCGAGCTATCCGTTATTGAATTGGAGCGATTAAGTACGCCGCTTGGGTCATTAGATCAGGAATTGATTGAACAGACCATTAATAGTGTTGCCACTCAATTTATAGATACAGACTTGACTAATGACAATACTATTGACTTCACCGATTTATTGACTTTTTCAGCATATGATAACACTGCACAATTAAGGGTTAACTATGAAAAACAACTGTTGCCTATTGCCCAATCGTTGACATTTGGAGCTTTAGCTATCCAAATAAACACAGGTGCTAGTCCAGATAGTTTAATACCTATTGCTTCAAATATTGCTCTTAATGCGCCGCCAGAGATAACAGCAATTCCAACTCAAAGTGTCACCTTAGGCAGTAACGTCAATATTGCAGCTATTGTCAATGAAAATGTTTCTTTTTCCTGGGAACAAATTGCAGGTGAGTCCATCGCTTTTAGTGGCGCTGATACCAGCAATATTGAATTTGATGTCCCTGGCAGTTTTGCTGCAGGGCAAACATTGGTATTTATGTTAACTGTAACTGATACTCAATTAGCACAAGAAACAATTCTAGCCAATGTTTTTATTAATAGCGATAATTTCTTACCTACTGTAGCATTGCAAGAATCGTTTTCTGCAACGGAAAACACACAATTAGTGCTAACAGCTACTGGTGACGATCAAGATGGTTTTATTCAAGGTTACCTGTGGATTAATGAAACAAATGATACCAATAACGTCAACTTCCCCATTTTGTTTGAAGAATCTATTACCGTTACTTTGCCAGAAGTTTGTGCAGCAGGAGGTACAGCCAGGGTTACTGTTTTAGCTACAGATAATCGCGGCGGTTCAGCAACGGCAACTACCACTATATTCATAGTGGATGACAATAATTTGCCTTCAGTTGCTTTTGATATAACCGATGGTACAGTTGTCAACGACAATACTATATTTACTATAAATTCTATTGTCAGTGACCCTGACTCTTTTGTACTGTGTGGCGACATTTTGAATTATTCCTGGGTTCAGACTCAGGGACCATCGGTAAGTAATATTACCAGCCCAAACGGACCTCAGGCGCAGTCATTTACCATGCAGTTACCCGATGTAAGCGCATCTGGGGCCACCATAACTTTTGAATTAATAGTATTAGATGCTGCTTCAGAGAGTGCACAAGGGTCTATTTCATTTTTTGTTCAGAATGTTAATCGCGCACCTAATGTTACTGTTAGCGCCAGCTCAACAGCCATTGATGAAGGTAATGTGGTAACGCTGACGGCAACACCGACAGATATTGACAACGGTGATTTCGTACAAAGTATTGAATGGCGCCAGATATCTGGCACGGCGGTAACCCTGTCCAACACTAATACAAATGTTATTACCTTTACAGCTCCAGATATTGACAGTACTACTGAAACGCTGATATTTGAAGCCGTTGTAACCGATAATAGTGGCGCAACTGCCTTTGCTTCAATTGATATTGTCGTTAACAATGTGATTTTACCTGTGGGTATTTCTACAACGAATCAATCATTGACATCTACCTTTGCGCTATCAGTAACAGGAACTATCAGTGCAACGATTACCGGGACAGATACTAACACTTTTGATATAAATATTGTTCAACAACCCGCTTCCGGTACATTAACACTAAGTACAGACATTACAGCCACTTTTAATTATACATTGTCATCCAATGATGCCGATGCACTCAATGTTTTGATCAACGGCACTTCGTTTGCCTTTACTGTGCAACTTAATAACCAGCTCGTATCTCAAACTGCAGTATTTACGATTAACTTTAGAGATATAAGCTCGGCAATGGTTAACCTAAGCCCAATGAACAACGCAATTAATATTAGTACCAGCCCTACCATTGTATTGTCAAGTAGTCTGCTACCGTTAAATTTTAGTGACTTCACTGTCAATAGCAGCAGTACAGCTTGTACAGGGACGATTCAGTTACGTTTATTAAGTAGTTCGAATTGTATTCCGTTGCAAATACAAGAATCAACAAATTTGGGGCGACAAATTACCATACGTCCACTTGAACAACTGCTACCAAATGCGCAATATACACTTAATGTACAATCATTAACCAGTATATTTGGCGCTCCAACAGCAAATTTTGGGCATATATTTACTACAGCTAATGGCAATTTACTTATTACTGAGGTAGCAGTATCAACGCAGAACAATCAAGCCAGATGGTTTGAATTGTTTAATCCTAGTAACGAGCGGGTGAATTTAAATAACTTTGCATTGCGTTCTCGAGTTATTAATAGCGATAATAACACCAACAATACTATGACTTTTTCCGCTTTCCCTAATGTTATTTTGGAACCTGGTAATTTTGTTGTCGTCAGGGCACAAAATGCAGATGCTGACCAACAGTTTATTGACGGTCCTGGAATTGTACACATCGGAAATGCTAACAACAGACCTTTTTGGGATAGTTCAGGCTTTATTGAAATTATCAATATAACAGGTGATACCTCTGCAACCGAAGATTACGTTATTTTTGGGTCAAGGGTTCCCGACCCCATTACTCCAAGTGCCTGGCTTGCCATATCAGCTGTTCCTGCTATTAATCAGACTCCTGGTTTTGCATTGGCAAGAAACGCATCAAACAGCGATACCAATGGTATTGCCGATTGGAGTGAATCCAGCTTTTCAACGCCAGCTGGCCCTAATGATGTCTCATCTGCAGTCGATACTGATTTAGACGGTATACCAGACGTCAGCGAAGCTTTTGGAAGTACCTACGCTGGTATTATGCTATCAAATACCAATACCATGTTGCTGACAAATCGTCGTGAAATATTAGTTGAAGTTGATTTTATGGAATCGCTAGCAGGTGAAGAATTAAGCCCCAGGCTGGAAGCATTAGATATAGTGGTCGACAGATTCAGAGATTTGGGTATAGAAGTTTACTTTGATGTAGGAACACGCCTTGCAGAAGCTCTCAATGCGCAACTGCCTAATCAATTAAATAATGTCACCAATATTATTGATATGGGTGGAGGTAATGAGGTTAGTTTTATTGAGTCCGTTGGTTTTGAGCGCAATAACTCTTCGATGGTAAATGTTACATCATTTTATGATATCAAATTGCAAAATTTTGATTTAAGACGTTTAGGTATATTCCACTATCTGTTATTTGCCAACAGTCAATCACTTGATGGCAACCTGGCATCTAATGGTTCAGCAGAAATCAATGGCAACGATATGCTTGTCACGCTGGGAGATCGCAATTTATCAAGTAATGCACCAGAGTTCACCAATCAATTGATTCACGCTCAGGCAGCGTCAGTTATGCATCAACTGGGTCATAATCTGGGCCTGCTCCACGGCGGTAATGATAATGTAGATTATAAGCCCAATTATTTGAGCGTTATGAATAATTTGTACCAGTTATCAGGTATCCCTGATATTACTTCTAATGCAGGCGACCGTTACTTTCAATCAGTTTTTACAGGGCAACCCTCCGCATCAAACTGTGTGCCCACTACACTAACATTTAATGCCGAAACGGCAGATTTCGTGACTAATTTTTCAGATGGTTCCTCTCAACCTTTAGATGAAACTAACCTTGATGAGTCCTTCGGTTTAAATAGAACAGGCAGTACAGCTGTTGACTTTAATTGTGATGGTGATAACACCGATGGAGTCAGCTCAACTTTTGCATTTAATATTAACCCTCAAGACAACAACACTGCTTCAACCTTAACCGTTCTTGTTGATCACAATGATGGTACCAACCTTGATTTAATCTTTCAAGATAATGCAATTAATGCAGCGAACAGACCAGCTCCACAAAACACTTCGCAACAAGATAGTTTACAATTAGCGCCCAATGGCCAATTTCGCGACCAAGAAGCTGTTTGGTCACGGTAATGCTTATTATAATTTGACTCGCACCCCATCCAGTTAATGTCGGATCTGACGCATATTCGCAATTTTTCTATCATTGCACATATTGACCACGGAAAGTCGACCTTATCGGATCGTTTTATACAACATTGTGGTGGTCTGTCAGATAGGGAAATGGAAGAGCAAGTGCTGGATTCGATGGATTTAGAGCGTGAACGTGGAATTACCATTAAAGCCCAAAGCGTTACCCTGAATTACAAAGCCAAAGGTGGAAATTGCTACCAACTGAACTTTATTGACACTCCGGGTCATGTTGACTTTTCCTACGAAGTTTCGCGCTCGCTGGCAGCCTGTGAAGGAGCCTTATTAGTGGTAGATGCTGCTCAAGGAGTGGAAGCGCAAACAGTTGCTAACTGTTATACCGCAATTGAGCAAGGTTTAGAAGTGATTCCCGTACTCAATAAAATTGATTTGCCACAGGCAGAGCCCGAACGCGTCTGTGTTGAAATTGAAGAAATTATTGGTTTGGATACTTTCGATGTGGTAACTTGTAGTGCCAAAACCGGCATAGGTATTAATGATGTGCTGGAACAATTAGTGACTAAAATACCACCTCCTCAAGGTACACTCAGCGATCCTTTTAAAGCGCTAATTATCGACTCATGGTTTGATAATTATTTAGGGGTTGTATCCCTGGTACGTGTTGTTTCAGGTGTTTTGAAACGCAAAGATAAAATAGTTTCCAGCCAGTTAGGCAAATCGCATGTAGTAGATAAGTTGGGAATTTTTACGCCCAAAACTGAAGAATTGCAAGAATTAAAAGCTGGTGAAGTCGGCTTTGTGATAGCGGGAATTAAAGACATTCAAGGAGCGCCAGTGGGCGATACCCTACTTCACGCTAACGATGAAATATCCAGTGCGTTACCAGGGTTTAAACAAGTACAGCCTCAAGTGTATGCTGGTATATTTCCAGTACTTTCCGATCATTATGAAAATTTGAGAGAAGCGCTAGAGCGCCTGGCTCTTAACGATGCAGCATTATTTTATGAGCCTGAAAATTCTGATGCACTGGGCTTTGGTTTTCGTTGTGGTTTTTTGGGTATGTTGCACATGGAAATTGTACAAGAGCGTTTGGAGCGAGAATATAATATTGATTTAATTACCACAGCACCCACGGTTATCTATGAGGTTGTCAGTAAAAAAGGCGAGATTATATTGGTAGATAATCCCTCAAAATTACCTGATGCTGGTGCTATTGAAGAAATGCGTGAACCTATCTGTGAAGCTAATATATTAGTGCCCAAAGCCTATTTAGGACAAGTAATTTCGCTTTGTGTTGAGCGTCGTGGCGAACAGCGCAATATGCAGTATGTCGGAGAGCAAGTCTCACTCACCTATCACTTGCCTATGGCTGAAGTTGTTATGGACTTTTTTGATAAGCTCAAATCCTGTTCGCGGGGGTTTGCCTCACTGGAATACAATTTTTTGAACTTCAATAATGCTCCTCTGGTCAGGTTAGATATTCTTATTAACGGCGATAAGGTAGATGCTCTGGCATTAATTATTCACCGTGATAATGCCGCTTACAAAGGTCGACAAGTTGCAGACAAGCTCAAAGATTTAATTCCAAGACAAATGTTTGACGTGGCAATTCAAGCGGCAATAGGAGGGCATATTATTGCACGTACCACCGTTAAAGCCATGCGCAAAAACGTATTGGCAAAATGTTATGGTGGCGATATTACGCGTAAACGCAAGCTGTTAGAAAAGCAAAAAGCGGGTAAAAAACGTATGAAACAAATCGGGCGGGTGGAAGTGCCACAAGAAGCGTTTTTATCTATACTCAGTACATAGAGAGCTTTGTACAATATTTATTTATCATTCAATATTATATGAACATTAATTTAACTCTTTGGCTGATTGTAGCACTTAGTATCATGGGTAGCATTTTATTGCTGAACCGTTTTGTCTTTAAGCCACAGAAAATGTTTGGAAAAGAACTTGGCATTGTGATCTTTTCCAGGGAATTTTTTGGCGTTATCGCTTTTGTTTTTGTATTGAGGGCTTTTTTGTTCGAACCTTTCCAAATTCCCTCTGGTTCCATGATTCCCACTTTGAAAATCGGTGACTTTATTGTGGTTAATAAATTTGCTTATGGCATTCGTGTACCACTACTTGGAAATGTTATAATTCCCATTAACAAGCCCAGGCGCGGTGACGTTATGGTGTTTATTCCACCAGGGGATGACAGACACTTTATCAAACGGGTTATTGGTCTGTCAGGCGATATTGTCGAATTCAAAAACAATCAGGTAGTGATAAATGGAGTGAAAATGAAACAACAAGTGGACGAAGAAATCCTTCATAGTTACGGAGGCAGAAAATACCCCACAAAGGTTTTTAATACGCAAACTGGCCAGCACAAGCATCAAATACAAACCCTGGATGGCAATTACAATACACTAGGCAGAACAGGTGTTTATCATGTGCCTGAAGGGCATTATTTTCTCGTTGGTGATAATAGGGATGGCAGTGCCGACAGTAGAAGTTGTTTTGGGCTGGATTACTGCAATCAACCCAGAGATAAAACACCTCATTACAATGGCTGGAGTGCAGTACCAGAGAGCAATGTTGTGGGAAAAGCCGTTTATATCTGGATGCACTGGGATGGTATCTTTAGCGGCAACGCACCAAGCTTTGAAAGAAACCGGGTGATTCATTAGCGCTATGGTGCTATAGGTAGACAATGGCAAACCTTGCACAACTTCAGCGAATCATACAGTATCAATTTAATCGTCAAGAGTTATTACAACAGGCTTTAACCCACCGAAGTTGTGGAAGTTTTAATAATGAGCGGTTGGAATTTTTAGGAGACTCTTTGCTCAACAACATTGTTACTCGCTATATTTATAATAACCACATTTCGCTTAACGAAGGTGAGCTAAGCTGTTTGCGTGCTTATGTGGTCAACAATGATACATTGGCAAGTGTGGCAGAAACATTAGAACTTGCCACACATATTGACGTTGGCCCATCATTGCAAAACGGAGCTTTTCGTTCAGTTTCAGTTTTAAGCGATTGCTTTGAAGCCATTATCGGAGCTATATTTGAAGATGGCGGTTGGTTGCCCACAGAACTTTTCGTGACAACCTTTTTGCAAACGCACTTAAATGACTTAAGTGTTACTGCACAACGAGATGCTAAATCAGTGCTACAGGAATGGTTGCAGAATCGGGGTTATCATTTGCCCGAATATGCTATTGTCAATGCCACAGGCCCTAGCCACCAACGGCATTACGAAATTTGTTGTATACTGAAAGACTATGAAAAAATCACCAATTTCCCCATACAGGGAACCCTAGGTTCAGGCAATAGTCGCAAAGTTGCCGAGCAAATGGCAGCTAAATTAGCCCTGCAAATTATTCAAACCAACTAAATTATTCTTAAAATGACAAGCATTAATGCTGGAGTGCTCCAACCAAAGAGTCAATGTGGTTATGTGGCACTTATCGGTAGACCGAATGTTGGCAAGTCGACGTTGCTCAACCATATTTTGCAACAAAAAATCAGCATTACTTCGCGTAAACCACAAACCACAAGGCATCAAATTGTAGGCATCAAAACCACAGAGGCGGTACAAATCGTATTTGTCGATACACCTGGTCAACACAGCAGTGGCAAAAAGGCAATTAATCGATATATGAATAAAGTGGCAATACAAACATTAAGTGATGTCGATGTGATTGTATTATTAACGGACAGACTAAAATGGACAGAGCAAGATGAATTGGTAATCAAGCGTTTAGTTAATGCCCAAGAACATAGGAAAGTACCAATCATTGTAGCTTTAAATAAAATTGACAGGCTAGATGACAAATCGTTGCTGTTACCGCATATTGAATTTATTCGGCAACAATTGGATTGTGAAATTGTGCCACTATCAGCACTTAAAGGCGATAACTTGCAAACCCTTGAGCAATGCATTGTAAAAAACCTGCCCGCCGCCGCTTTTCTGTATCCCGACGATCAAGTAACAGACCGTAGCACCCGGTTTTTAGTGGCTGAAATTATTCGTGAAAAAATTATTCGACAACTGGGAGATGAAGTTCCCTATGCCAGTACAGTAGAAATTGAAATGTACAGCGTAAAGGGCAAAACGGCACATATAGCTGCATTAATTTGGGTAGAGCGTGAAGGGCAAAAGCCCATTATTATTGGTGATAAGGGGGCACGGTTAAAATTAATCGGAAGTGAATCACGCAAAGAAATTGAACAATTAATTGATTCGAAAGTGATGTTAAAACTATGGGTAAAAGTAAGAAGTAACTGGTCAGATAACGATAAAACACTGATTAGCCTAGGTTACGACTAAGTGTTGTCTCGCGCGTCATTGAACATGCAGCAAAGTCACTGCGCTTACCTTTTACATCAGCGTCCCTATAAAGAAACCAGCGCCATTATTAATACTTTCACACAAGAGTTTGGACGTATGAATTTTGTGGTAAAAGGTGTTCATAATAATCGTGGAAAAGTTAACAAATGGCAGTTTTTGCAACCATTTAATTTACTACAACTCAGTTGGGTTGGTCGTTCGGACTTAAAAACATTAACGCAGTGTGACTTGGTGGACTCACCACGTCAATTAACAGGTAACAGACTGTATTCAGGGTTGTATTTAAACGAGCTCATCTATCACCTGCTCAAACCTTTTGACGTCGCACCAAAACTGTTTTCCAGTTATCACCAAACCATAGCGCAACTATCTGCAAAGCCTATTGAACCACTACTGCGTCAATTTGAATTAGTGCTGCTGAATGAAACAGGTTTTGGTATCAATTTAAAATATCAGCAAGATGGCGAGCTTATTAACTTGCAACAACACTATCACTTTGTACCCGAAATGGGGTTTGTAGAGGCTGCCAACGGCATTCAGGGTAGTTGCTTATTGGGAATTGCCGAAGGTAGGTGGGATAATTCGGCAGTATTGGCCAGCGCCAAAAAACTACTGCGACCTATCATCAATCAACTATTGCAAGGTCGCGAGTTAAAAAGCAGAAAGCTATTCATCAAACAGTCACAAGTCAATTGATACAATTATGATACTGGGTATAGGTACTGATATTGTTGAAATAGAGCGTATTCGCCAAAGTATGGAAAAAAGTTATCAAAAATTTGTACAGCGCATACTAACAAGCAAAGAATATAAACAGTTTCAACAATTAAACTCAAAACAACAACCAGCATTTCTTGCCAAACGCTTTGCTGCCAAAGAAGCCATATCAAAAACGCTGGGAACAGGAATAGGAAGAGGAGTAAGCTTCCAGCATATTGTCATAGAACATGATGAATATGGCAAACCCATTGCCAGGTTAACAGATGTGGCACTAGAGCGGGCTAAACATTTATCTAACCAACAACCGATTAACTTGCAAGTAGCGATAAGTGACGAGCAACAATATGCAGTGGCTTACGCTATATTGGAAACGCTTATAAAAAACCCATAACCCTAGATTCCGCAGTTGAACGCTAATTTCACTTCTAAGAGTTTGAATGTTATTGATAAACGCTTATTCTTCGATTCACTTCATAAGTGAATTACAAACCGCTACCTGGCTTTACAGTCCTTTTCAGTTCACACTGCTGCGTTATGGCTTTTGGTAAGGGCTACAACCATTACCTGCAAGCCATGCCTTGCATTATTTCCTGAAAATAACTGTAAATTCCAGGTTCAACTACGGAATCTAGGATAACCACTTAACGATTTTTGGATTTAGTGGGTTGGATGGTTTGCAAAATTACTGCGCCAATAATAAAAACACCGCCAACTAAAGTTGCGGTGGTGGGCATTTCCCCTACTCCTACCCATACCCAAATGGGGCTCAGAATCACCTCGGGCATTGCCAATAATGTGACTTGCGCTGCCGGGACATGGCGCGAACCTGTAACAATTAGCAGTGTTCCCAGACCTACCTGGAAAATACCTAATAACATGCAGATGATTAAATCAGTAGCAGTGACTACAAAACTGCTATGAAAAAATATTGCAACAGCCAAAATGATACTGACAAATAAGCTACCCAAGAAGCTAATCACAAGACTATTGCCTGAAGTGTTAGCGCGCAGGCTAACGGTAAAAAGGCCATAGCACAATGTCATTAAGCATGCATAAACAATACCGCGAATGCCACTTGTGCCAAGAGCGTCACTAACCATAATGCAAACACCGGTTATTGCAATAATAATGGCGATCACAGTGGCTTTTGAAAGCGCTTCTTTTAGTAGTAACCATGCAAAAAAACCACTGACAAAAGGTGCCATAGCAATAATTAACATGGCATTAGCAACGGTAGTATGGGTGATGGAAAGTACTAGAAAAATAGATGTACCACTGAATAAAAGGGCAGAGATTGACTCTTTTTTACCGATATTTTGACGTGACCAATGGAGTATTGAGTTTACAGAAATGCCGGTTAGACGGCTTCTTAACATCAAAATGACAACTATAAAAAAGCCTTGAAAAATAGCGCGATAAAAAGTAATTTGCATACTATTGGCTTGCTCCATATAGCGAATGCCAATACCCAATAAGCTGAGGAATACACCGCCCAGCACAATCATTAACATTGAACGATGGTATTTATCCATGGTTAGTGGTTCACAGAATTGTGTTGCTTTATCTGGGTTCTATACTATCTAAATGCCTTCCTACTGCAAGCCATGCTCCCAGTACACCCAATATGCTCGCTGCAGCAATAATAACCAGATTACCTAGTGTCCCAAAACCTTGAATGGTTTGTTGCGATGCGCCATATAAAGAAGCTAATTCACTTAATGGCGATTGTAACCAGAAAAGAGCAAGCAGCGACATAATCACACTGAGCACGCCACCTACAAGGCCATACCAAAACCCGGTATATAAAAAGGGCCTGCGGACAAAAGCGTTGGTCGCGCCTACTAATTTAACTACAACGATTTCATCGCGTCTGCTTTCTATTGCGAGGCGAATAGTGTTGCCAATAACCAATACCACGCCAATTGCGAGCAACAATGAAAAGGACCAGACCAAACGCTCAAAAAAAAGGCTAATGGCTTGCAGACGCGTAACCCATTCCAGGTCAAGTTGTGCCTGGTCAATCAGTGGTAACTTTGTCAATTCATCTCTTATTGATGTCAGCTGTGTAATGCTTAATTCAATTTTAGGTTGCACAATAAACACATCAGGCAGGGGGTTTTTATCAAGTGAGTTTAATACTGCTCCCAAACCAGACCAACGCTCAAATTGTTTTAGCCCTTCATCTGCTGCTATATATTGAAAACTATCAATGAATTGATGCTGGGTGAGAAACTGTTCCAGGCGTTTAACTTGTTTAGATGTTGCATTGTATTCAATATACAAACTAATGGAATTGTCTTGTTGGAGTTGATTGCCTATATCACTTAGTGTACGTGTCATCATTAATAGTAGTGCTGGTAGCACAATGGCTATGGCAATAACCACTACTGTCATTAACGACGCCACGGGTTGCCTGATTAAGCGTTGAATACTATCAATTGCAGTTTTGTGGTGGTTAAGCGCCCATGAAGTAATGCTCCAGCCTTTCTTAGAATAACTGGTTTGACTACTAGCCATGCTTTTCAGCGTAGGGGAGGTTGATGATTTCGCCAGCTTCAAGCATTAATTCAGGTTTATACATGTTACGAATTAAATTAATGTCATGAGTGGCAATTAATAGCGTTACGCCTAAGGCGTTAAATTGGCTAAATAACGTCATAATATTAGCTGATAGTCCGGGGTCGAGATTACCTGTCGGTTCATCGGCCAATAAAATTTGCGGTTTGTGAACCACTGCCCTGGCAATGCCTACTCTCTGCTGTTCACCACCTGATAGTGATTCAGGAAGATTGCTGGCTTTGTTTAGCAGCCCGACTTTATCCAACGCCGCTTGAACTTTACGCTTGGTTTCGGTTATTGACATCCCTTGAATAATCAGGGGTAACGCCACATTGTCAAATACATTGCGGTCAAACAATAATTGATGGTCTTGAAATACCACGCCAATATTGCGGCGGTGATATGGCGTTTGACGTTTGGTGAAACGTGCAATATTTTGGTTGCCAATAAGAACTTGCCCTCTTGAAGGGCGTTCCAGCAACATGATGAGTTTGAGTAAAGTGCTTTTCCCCGCTCCTGAATGACCTGTGAGAAAGGTCATGGAACCAGATGGCAATTCAAAACTGGCATCTGAAAGTGCTTGCTGTCCATTGGGATAGCGTTTAGTGACGGTGTCAAAAACAATGCCAGTCATTGAACTAAATTAGAATATGCTATCAATATATTGTTGCGCATCAAAAGGCACTAAGTCGGTCATTTTTTCACCTGTACCGATAAAAAAAATGGGTAGTTTAAAAGTATTGACCAAAGCCAGCAAAATACCGCCTTTGGCTGTGCCATCCATTTTCGTTAAAATTAAGCCGCTAACATTGACCGCTTTGCCAAATTCGCGAGCTTGATGAATGGCATTTTGTCCGGTTGAAGCATCCACTACCAGCAATACTTCATGAGGGGCGCTGTCATCAGCTTTGCCAATGACGCGTTTGATTTTACTTAATTCATCCATTAAATGACTTTTATTGTGCAAACGTCCTGCCGTATCGGCAATCACAACATTGTGCTGGCGAGCATTGGCAGAAGTAATAGCATCGTAAATAACTGCGGCACTATCAGCGCCTTCGCCCTGGTAAATAACGTCAATTGAATGGTTGTTGCCCCAGTGTTGCAGTTGTTCACTTGCCGCGGCTCTAAAGGTATCACCAGCTGCCAATAATACAGAATGCCCCTGCTGCTTAAGTCTATAACTGAGTTTGCCAATACTGGTAGTTTTACCCACACCATTCACTCCTACTACTAAAACAATAAAGGGTGATTGGTCTGTAACCTGAAAGTTGCGTTGGTTAACTTGTAACATATTGAGCATAGTGTTTTTTAATTTATTGATAATAGTGTCAATATTTGCAAGCTCTTTTTTTGTGGTAGTTTCTTCAATGGTTGCAATCAGGTTTTGAGTCACTTCAATGCCTAAGTCAGCATTGAGCAAAAGCGTTTCAATTTCTTCTAATATGTCATAATCCAGCTGCTTTTTGCCTAACAGCAGGGCTTTTAGTTGAGTGCCCCAACGCACTTTGGGTTTGGGTAAATTGGGTTCAAGTGCCGTTTCGGGTGGGCTGGTTTTCAGTTTAGAAATATTACTATCTGACTTATTATTTTGCTTTTTTGATTCCCAGAATTTTAGCGCCATCAATCCAGCCTAAATATTTGGGTTTTCAGCAGTGACAAGTGGTACTTCAACCAATTTGCCCTCCCGATAAATTTGTAAGTTCAATGTATTGCCTGCGGGAATGCGAGATAACAATGACTGCGTTTTATTGATGTTGGTGATTTTTTCATCGTTGATAGTGAGAATAATATCGCCTCTTTCAATACCCTGGAGTTGTGCAGGACCACCATCAAAAATAATTTCAACCAGCAGCCCAATACTGGTTTCCGCCAGACCACCAGTAAAATTAATAGAAATAAACTGTCCGGTAAAACCCAACCACCCGCGATGTACAATTTCGTTCATCACGTTAACGGCTACGTTGGAAGGTATGGCAAAGCCAATGCCTGAATCCACTGCATTGGTATTAATGCCTTGTAATAAACCTTCGTGACTTATCAAGGCTCCGCCAGAACTTCCAAAATTAAAACCAGCATCGGTTTGAATATATTGCTCCTGGTTATTCAGCCCGCGTACTGTTCTATCCAGTCCACTAACAATGCCTTGGCTAACCGACTGTCCAATACCGTAAGGGTTGCCAATTGCCAGTACGATATCGCCAATTCGCAATTGCGATGAGTCACCAACAGGTATAACAGGCAGGTTTTCCAGTTCTACTTTTAACACTGCTAAATCGGTTTTGGCATCGCTGCCAATAAGGGAGGCGTGAGACTCGCGACCATCAGGCAATAAAACATGAATTTGATCAGCGCCAGAAATAACATGCATAGCTGTTAAAATATAGCCTTCAGGTGAAATAATTACCCCGGAACCAAGCGAGTTTTCAACCCTTCGCTCTGTGCGGGTACGCTGTCTCAAAAAGCGTTGCAAAAATGGATCATTGGTAACGGTTCTATCTCTGACCGTTCTTGTATAAATATTAACGACTGAGGGTGCAGCGGTGCTAACAGCATCAGCAAAGGAAACCATTTCAATTTTGGCAGGGAAAGTCTGCGACTTCTGTAATACATTCCATTTAAAAGGGTCTGCAACGATTAACAGCAATGCCAATAGCAAACCTGCCAACATGGGCCATAGATAATATTGTAAAAATGTTTTTAAAACGGCAAAGGACATATGAGTGATTGTACTATGTTCATGTCCCTTGTTCCATTATTAACCTGACAATAAAATACCGCTTCTGCGTATTTTATTGCTCACCCTTGAAATACTGGCAAAAATATGCGAATTTTCTTGTATTTCAAGGATTCGCAACTGAGCTATCGCTCATAGGTGGCACTTCCTTGTGCCACATATTAGCTCGGTATTTTCATGCCGAATTAATAACGTTTTTCATTTACTCTTTCATTTAACCAGGATTGCAAAATTAATTGGGCAGCGAGGTCATCTACTCTGTCCCGACCCAATTCTTTATTGAGTTCTCGAGCCTCGTGACTGGTTAAACGCTCGTCGATAAACTCGGTTTTAATGTGGGTTTGTTGTTGCAACTGATTGGCGAATTTAACAGCACCCTTGGTTGCGCTAATCTCGCTACCATCAAATGTGGTGGGATAGCCGACAATCAGGTATTGTGGCCGCCACTGGTTAATCAGACGTTTAACTTCATTCCAGTTGGGCTTACCGTTTTTAGCGGTCAATACGCATAAACCATTAGCAGTAGCGGTTTGTAAATTGCCAACGGCGACACCAATGCGTTTGGTGCCGTAATCAAACCCAAGGACGCGACTATTATGAACCATGTCTGGTTTGCAATTTATTTAGTGCCCAGGAAACATGTTCTGTAATAACAGGGTTTTCGCTATATTTTTTGGCATTGAGTGCAGCAATAGCTTCTACAGT
Organism: Pseudomonadales bacterium; assembly: GCA_965204215.1. Classification (GTDB taxonomy): domain Bacteria; phylum Pseudomonadota; class Gammaproteobacteria; order Pseudomonadales; family GM7GCV1; genus CBDBDZ01. The sequence goes on from CBDBDZ010000014.1 coordinate 654,825, forward strand.
CGGGTTACCATTGCCAAGGCCAATAGCCAAATTGCGCTGCCAGCTTTCATAGCCGCTGCGCCGAATGGCAGACCCAGCAGTCTTGTCGAGATACGCTTGCTCACTCCAATTAAATAATTCTAACAAAGTGCTGTCGTGAAGATTATGTCGAGGCTTGAAGTCATCCTCTTTGCTGTGTTTTGCATAGCGATTCCACGGGCAAACCAATTGACAATCGTCACAGCCAAATACGCGATTGCCCATTTGGTGGCGCAATTCCTCCTCAATAATACCCTTGTATTCAATGGTTAAATACGAAATGCAGCGACGTGCGTCCAGTACATAAGGCTCTGGAAAAGCGTTAGTAGGGCATACGGTAAGGCAAGCTTTGCATTTGCCACATTGGTCATCGGTTTTGTGGTTTTCTACAGCATCGGGTTCCAGAGGGATACTGGTAAACAATTCGCCCAGGAAAAACCATGAACCTTGCTGTTTATTGAGTAATAAAGTATTTTTACCAATCCAGCCTAACCTTGCTTTTTCAGCCAGGGGCTTTTCTAAAACGGGCGCACTGTCGACAAAAGGGCGCTGTGATAAATCACTATTGAAAGCGCTTTCGGAAAGATAGTCTTTAATGCGGAACCCTAAAGTTGCGAGTCGCTTGCGAATGAGTTTGTGGTAGTCTCTACCCAGTGCATAGCGAGAAATGTAGGCTTTATCCGGTGTTTGTAGCAGCTGCAAGGGTTGCTCGATACGCTTTAAAGAATCGCTTAAGTAATTCATTTGCAAGCTAATAATACTTAGTGTCTTAGGAACTAAAAGTTCAGGGCTTTGTCTGTTTTCAATAGAATTAGCCATCCAGTCCATATCGCCATGATAGCCTTGTTTTAGCCATCGTTGCAATCGAGGCGTATAATCACTCACATCAATATTGCTAAAACCACAATTGGTAAAACCAAGTTCCGCGCTCCAATTTTTAATTAATGGTTTTAACTCTGCTTGAAACGCGATAGAATATAAATTTGCCATATGGGTTTAGTCTTAAGTGTCACAGTGCTAATTATAAAGTATATAGTTCCACAGGTTATATCTCATTAACAGTTCCGATAAAATTACATTTATTGATGAACCAACCATGTACGAATGGGGTGTACAGTTGTCGCAAAAATTTAAAGATGGTGGTTTGATATTTTTGCAAGGGGCATTAGGTGTTGGTAAGACAACATTTTGCAAGTCAATTCTTCAAGGACTAGGTCATTGTGGAATTGTCAAAAGCCCCACTTATACTATTGTTGAAAACTATCAATTATCAGATTTGGTGGTATATCACTTTGATTTGTACCGTTTGGCAGACCCTGAAGAGTTGGAATATATTGGGGGTAGAGAGTATTTTGATAATAACCAACGTGCGCTTTGTTTAGTTGAGTGGCCTGAAAAAGCGCAATGCTGGTTACCGCCACCTGATTGGTGGATAAAAATTGAAATATCCCATGGTGCAAGGACAGTACAGCTTGCAGAAGGCAAAGGTTCGTGACTGGTTATCAATATATTAGCATTAAAATATTGCTGATGTGTTTGGTGTTGTTGAGCTCAACTCTGGTGATGTCGGCGGTCGTAGATAATATTCGCCTGTGGCGCTCGCCGGATTCAACCCGATTAGTGTTAGATATTAATGCGAATTTTAAACATAAAATATTTGAAATTAAAGAAGAGCACAAGCTGGTTATTGATATCCCCAACAGTCGTTACCAACAGAAGTTTGACCAGAAAAAATTTGATAATACACCGATAAAGCGCTTGCGCTACGCCAATCACAAAGAATATTTACGGATTGTTCTGGACTTAAAAACTTCTGTGAAATATCGCAGTTTTGCTCTGACTCCCAACGAGAAATACGGACATAGGTTGGTGATTGATCTATTTGATAATAAATCCTCTGAAGAGGATGTTACCATAACGCTTGATCAATTTGTTAAATCAAACCGTGATATTGTTATTGCAATTGATGCAGGTCACGGTGGCGATGACCCTGGTGCACTGGGTCCTAATCGCGAGCGTGAAAAAGATGTGGTTCTGCAAATCAGCAAACGCTTGAAAAAGTTAATTGATGTCAAGTTGGGATATCGAGCGGAATTGGTTCGCGCCAGTGACTATTTTATATCTCTTGGTAATCGTTACCATAAAGCAAGGTCGAAAAAAGCAGATTTGTTTTTATCTATTCACGCTGATGCCTTCGATGACCCCAGAGCTTCAGGCGCATCAGTATATGCTCTGTCACTTCGGGGTGCTACCAGCGCCTCTGCACGCTACTTGGCCGAGCGTCAAAACCGCTCAGATTTAATAGGTGGTGTAAGTGAGGTTAGTCTTAAAGATAAAGATCAGCAAGTTGCCAAGGTACTGCTGGATTTATCCATGGCATCGACTTTAGAGACCAGCTTGAAAATTGGCGAAGATATTCTTCAAGAGATGGGAAACATTACCAAATTGCATAAAAAACAAGTGGAACAAGCCAATTTTTTGGTGCTGAAGTCCCCCGACGTGCCATCATTATTGATAGAGACAGGTTTTATCTCTAACCCTAAAGAAGCGCGCAATTTAACCAGCTCATCGTTTCAAAAGAAATTGGTTAAGCGCATTTTTAACGGTATTCAAAATTATTATCAAACCTATCCACCAGCAGGCACACTGGTTTATAAGCTAATGCACAGTGAACCTGCAGTTGTCAAAATTAAGCGTGGAGATACGCTATCAGAAATTGCTGAAAAATATGGTGTTAGTACTAGTGAGTTAAAGCGCTATAATAAACTTAAAAGCAACAAAATTCGCATTGGTCAAAAACTTAAAATTCCTCGTTAAATTATGCACGTCATCCAAAAACTCGATACTCGTTTAGCCAATCAAATTGCAGCAGGTGAGGTGGTAGAGCGCCCTGCATCGGTGGTCAAAGAACTACTGGAAAACAGTATTGATGCTGGTGCGACATCCATCAAAATTGATATTGACCGAGGTGGCATCAAGCGAATACGCATTCGCGATAACGGCGGTGGTATAGAGCAAGATCAGCTGCCTCTTGCAATAGCACGTCATGCCACCAGTAAAATTACCAGTATTAACGACTTGGAAGCCGTACCAACATTGGGCTTTCGCGGTGAAGCGCTGGCAAGCATTGCATCGGTTTCAAGATTGCAATTAATTAGCAATGCTCAAAGTAGCCAGGAAGCAATGGCAGGGTTGAGTATTGAAGTTGAAGGCAGGGATATGCAACCAGTGACATCGCCTGCACCGCATCCGCAAGGCACCACAGTGGATGTGCAAGACTTGTTTTTCAATACGCCTGCAAGACGTAAATTTCTGCGTACCGAAAATACCGAATATAAGCGTATTCATGACATTGTCAAACGTATGGCGCTGAGCCATTTTGATGTCGATTTTCAACTTTCGCACAATGGCAGGCAACAGTTGCGTTTTGAAGTGGCTGATACCATTGATGCACAAAAACGCCGAGTAGCTAAAATTTGCGGAGCCAGTTTTATGGAACAGGCTCTGCCGATAGATTGCAGCAGTGGCGATAATATGCGTCTTTGGGGTTGGATGGGTCTGCCAACCTTTTCCAGAAGTCAGGCAGATTTACAGTACTTTTATGTCAATGGGCGGGCGATTAAAGATAAAGTGGTTAATCATGCCATTCGCCAGGCTTATCAGGATGTTTTGTATAACGGTCGACATCCTGCCTATGTATTGTTTCTAACCATTGAACCCGCTAACGTTGATGTCAATGTACACCCAACCAAGCACGAGGTCAGGTTTCGAGATAGCAGACACGTCTATCAATTTTTATTTCACAATTTGCATAAGTGGGTGGCTGCAACAAAACCATCGGGTTCTGCTGCAATAGAAAGTTCTTTGCAGTCAACACCATCGCCTTCAATAGAGCAAACGAGCCTCAAACTTAACCAGTTTGCGGTTAAAGAAAATTCGCCGTCGTTTACTATCAATAAAATTGATAAAACACCCAATTCATCAACTACCTTTATTTCATCACCATCCATTAGTGGTAAAAAGGCATTTGAACAAGCTAAATCGCTCTACAGCAATCTGCCAGACAGCGATGAGTCGCCACCTTTAGGTTTTGCCATTGCACAAATTCACAGTGTGTTTATTTTAGCGGAAAATCAAAAAGGGTTGGTTATTGTCGATATGCATGCAGCTCACGAACGAATCGTTTACGAGAAAATGAAACAATCGTGGGAAAATAATTCACAACAACGGGGCAAATTAACCGCTCAGCCACTGTTAGTACCGCATGCTATCAATTTAAGTGAAAGTGAAGTGAACGATTGTATGGAACATATCGAACCGCTACGACAATTAGGCTTTGAAATAGATAGTACAGGACCAGAAAGCATTATTGTGAGGCAAGTTCCTGTATTACTAAAAAATAATGAAATTGAGCCTTTAGTGCGCGATGTGATAGCCGACATAAGGCAACATGGTAGTTTAGAGCGTATAGAAAATCACATTGATGAAATATTAGGTAATATGGCCTGTAGAGGCTCGGTTCGAGCCAATCGTAAGCTCAGTATTGCTGAAATGAACGCATTGTTAAGAGAAATGGAACAAACTGAACGCAGTAACCAATGCAATCATGGCAGGCCAACATGGGTACAAATGGAAATGACAGATCTAAACAAGCTTTTTTTACGAGGCCGATAGCATTTTTGTTATAATGTCAAGACTTTATTAACCTCGCGACCGAGCGATCACTCGTCGGTGTTACTTCCTTGCGCCGCATATTTGTTCGGTATTTTCATGCCGAATTAACAATTTCACAACGGTTCAAATATGAGTGTAAAAAAATATTTTAATCGCCGCAAATTTTTATTAGGTGGTACATTATTGGCAGGTGCAATGTCTTTGGCAAAAGCGCAAACATTACAGTCATCGGGACAAAAAGAGACAGTAGTTAAAAATTTGAAGGGAAAAGCCATATTAATTACAGGCTGCTCGTCAGGTTTCGGACGATTGAGTGCAGAACATTTTGCGCGTTTAGGGGCAACGGTATATGCTACCATGCGCAACTTGCCAAGACCCGAGGCAACAGAATTGGAAACTATTGCCAAGCGCGATAACCTGGCTATTCAAGTGATAGAGTTAGATGTACTTTTACAGGAAAGTATTGATAATGCAGTTGCGCAGGTGCTTAAAAAAAGCACTGTTGATGCGGTTATCAACAATGCAGGAATTGGTATTACAGGTCCCGTCGAAGTGCAAGACATGCAGGCTACGGAACTGGCGTTTAACACCAATGTTTATGGACCACATCGAGTTATACGAGCCGTGTTACCCGCCATGCGTGAACAGGGTTTTGGTCATATTATCAATATATCCTCGCAACTAGGGCGCTTGATTCTGCCTGGAGCAGGGCACTATTCGGCAACCAAGTTTGCACTAGAGGCAATGAGCGAACAATTGGCGTATGAGTTAGTACCACAGGGTATTGATGTGACAATTATTCAACCTGGCGGGTATCCTACCAATATTTGGGTGAATCGCAATCGTTATAATAAAAGTTTAAAAGCGCGCATTGCCGAGAAAATTCTTAAAGCATACCCACAGTTAGTTGCCAGAATGGTCTCTGAAGACGGTGCAGGTAGCAATACAGATCCTATGGATATACCGCATGTCATTGCTGAAATCATGAGCATGCCTGCTGGTAAACGCCCTCTGCGCCGTGCGGTACATCCCACATCAAGACCACAAGAACCAATTAATGAAGTCATGGCACAAACACAATTGTCCTGGCTTGGAAAATCACCTGTTGGTGCATGGATTAAATCTGTTCTTGGCTAGGACACGGCTTCAGATTCAATCATTCCCAGGCTTTTCGCTCTGCGCTTCCAAATATTGCGGGCAACTTCTTGCATATCGGCATTTTTGTCAGATTCATCTAATATCTCCAATCCCAGTAAAGTCTCAATCACATCTTCCATGGTAACAATTCCCGACATGCCGCCGTATTCATCTACTACAAGTGCAATATGCTCTCTTTTAGACATCAATTGTTCGTGCAATTGTTGTATGGAAATATCTTCTTTTACCACAATAATATCGCGTTGAATGGACTCTAATGTTGCCGTTTTATTGTTTTTAATAATTTCATCCATAACCTGTATTCTCAGCACATAACCAGTTATTTGGTCTTTATCAGCTTTATATACCGGAATTCTTGAAAAACGAAGTCCTGGGTGTTTTTCATAAAATTGTTCAACGCTTTCGTTGCCGTCTTCAGCTAAAACGACTGTTCTTGGTGTCATAATGCTTTTGGCCTTAATATCGCCAAAATTTAGAATATTGCTAATGATGGTGGATTCTCGGGTATCAATAACTCCTTCTTTGGAACCAATTTCAGCCATAACCTGTATGTCTACACGACTAAGAACGCTTTGGTCTTTGTCTTTTTTCAACAATTTTGTAAGCGACTGCGCCATCCAGACCGACGGGGTTAATACCGGCAATACAATGCGCAGCGAATGGACTGTAAATCCAGCGAGTGACTCCCAGTAAGTCGCGCCAATGGTTTTGGGAATAATTTCAGAAAACACTAATATAGCAAGTGTCATTAGTGCGGCAATTAGCGCTTCATAGCTTAAATCAAAGCCGGGAAGTGATAAAAAAAGCGTTGCGCCAAACACATGGCTGGCACTAACACCAACCATAATAGCACCGACAGTATGAGCTAAGGTATTGAGCGTTAAAATACCTGCCAATGGTTTGTCGATATTGCTTTTATATTTGCGCAATAAGGGTGCATAAGATTTACCCTCTTTAGCCTTAACTTCAATAAATGATTGTGGAATACTTAATAAAGCCGCTTCCCATATTGAACATAAAAAGGAAAAAATAATGGAGATGCCGCCCCATAGCAATAATGCTGTCATATAAAATTAAGAATGGCCAATCAGGTAGTCTTGTTAGATAATAAACTTACGCGAAGCATGATATAACCTATTATACCCGAAACCAGTGAACCTAAAATAATTCCCAGTCTTTCATCAAATAAAAGATTAACGCCGGTTTCTTCAAATGCCAGTGAACCAATGAACAGGCTCATGGTAAAACCAATGCCACAAAGTGCGGAAGTAGCATACAAACTTAACCAATTCATCCCCGCCGGCAATTGGGTTAATTTTAGTTTTATCGCCAGCCAGCACAGTCCAAAAATACCCACTTGTTTACCCACGAATAAACCTAAAGCAATACCGATGGGAACACCGTGAGCGATTTGTTCTAAGGTAACACCATCAAAATTAATGCCTGCATTGGCAAAAGCAAAAATAGGCAATACAAAAAAAGCAATGACTGAATGCAAGTCATGTTCCAAACTTTTTAAAGGCGAGTAGCTGGGGTTTTCAGCTGATTTGGCAGGAATAAACATAGCAAGTAATACACCAGCTAATGTTGCATGTACGCCTGATTTTAGTGTTGCCACCCACATAATAATGCCAATTAGAATGTAAGGGCTTTTCGATACAACATTGCGTTTATTCATGTAAATAAGAACAGGAATACAAAACGCAACGACTAACAGGGCTGTTAATGAAATGTTAGAGGTATAGAAAAAAGCAATAATTAATATAGCTGCAATATCGTCAAATATTGCTAATGAGGTAAGAAATATTTTAATGCTGGTTGGCACTCGCGACCCCAGTAGCGCTAATACCCCCAAAGCAAATGCAATGTCGGTTGCAGCAGGTATCGCCCAACCTTTGGCGGCGATTGGATCATGGCTATTAAAGAAAAGATAGATTAACGCAGGTATTGCCATACCTCCAATGGCACCAATTCCAGGTAGTATGACATTGCGTTTGTCAGAGAGTTCGCCTTCAATCAGTTCACGTTTAAGTTCAAGCCCTACAAAAAAAAAGAATATTGCCATTAATCCATCATTTATCCAAAGTAATAGTGGTTTGGCAATCTCTAATGTACCAACGCGAATTTCAACAGGGGTGGATAGCAGTAATTGGTAATAAGGCTCCAGCGTTGAATTTGAAATTAAAATAGCAATGACAGCAGTGACAAATAAGAGAATACCTCCTGCCGATTCCAGTTTTAAAAAGGAATTTATAAATGATTCTTGTGTGTTCTGCATAATCTGGGTTAAAGGGAAATATAAGACTTTATATGGTCTTAATATAACTGTTCGAGTTGCGAAGCTTGAATTTATCGATTGGATTGCTGGGTTAATATAAATTGATCTTTATCCATGTGCATAATTGCACCATCAAGCGCTGATACTATTTCGTTAATACTGCGTTTAATCATTTGTGCTTGCAATGCAGGTAATTCTGAATACTGTTTGGCCATATCTTTAGCACGATTTAATAAATTATCAGGTTGGGTGATTTCGTCAAGAAATCCCCAGTCATACAAATTCGCACTGTTTTCCTTTTGCCCAAGGATGACTAAACGCTTGGCTTTGGCTGAACCTACCAAATGGACACATAAAGGTAACCCTAGCCAGCTTAGATTCATGCCCAATCGAGATTCGGGATAACCTACTGTGCAGTCTGATGCCCCTATCCGAAAATCGCAAGCACTAGCGATACAAGCACCACCGCCCAATGCTTTGCCGTTAATTGCAGCAATGGTTATTTGGGGAATAGTATAAATGGCTTTAATCATTTTGGGTCCTATTTCCATGGAACGCATTTTTTGAATTAGTGACTGCTGTTGTATCGACAAGGTCGCAGGGTCGGTTAAGTCCATTCCAGTTGAAAAGTTTACACCTTCACCTGTAAATACTACGACACGGGTTTTGGTGTCGTTATTTAATTGTTCGCAGAAACCTACAATTTCATGCATCAATGCAATGCTTAGTGCATTACCTTTGCTTGGGCGATTAAATTTAACAAAAACTACATAGTCGCCGTGTTGAATGGATAAATGTCTATAGTTTGGCATAATTTATTGGTTATAAGCATAGTCATTTTATACTCAAATATATTATAATATTGGGTTATGTGCAAAATATATCAACAATTATCTCGTTTACTGGCAAGCCTATTGCTCGTCAGCGCCTTGTATGTTGGTGTACTACATGCCCATGATAGTCATGACAATGAACGTGTTCATTCAGAATGCGTATTGTGTAATGTTGCTGACAGCCATGCTGTGGTTGGGAGTTGTGAACTGGATGTTAGTAGCGATGACGCAAAAGTCCTTATTACACTCAAATCATCACTTTTTTCATACACTCATCGCAGTTATTCTCAAATTAGAGCGCCCCCTGCTCGCAGAAATTAATTAAACCCTTTTTTAAACTTTAGTTGTATATTGCGCTAGGCAGTGTACGCTTTTTTAATTATTTTTTTAGAGAATACTAAAATGAAACCATTCAAACTTTTTAAGGTGCTAATAACATCATTTACTTTAATCTCAATGGAGATAGCGGCAGATAATGAAGACAGAATTGAAGAAATTATTGTCACTGTTGCCCTGCATAAACAAAGCGCTCAAACAGCTATGCCAATAACGCTTCTTAAGGGCGATAATTTACAGGAAAAAGCGGCAAACACACTAGGTGAAACTTTACAATATAGTCCAGGCATTGCCAATGCATCGTTTGGTCCTGGAGTGGGCATCCCTGTCATTCGCGGTCAGCAAGGGCCAAGGGTCTCGGTGCTTTCCAATGGTATTTCTACTGCGGATGTATCAACGGTAAGTCCTGATCATATAGTTAGTACCGAGCCATTATTGGCAGAGAGTATAGAAGTGCTGAGAGGACCTTCAACACTTTTATATGGTGGAGGTGCTATTGGGGGAGTAGTTAATGTTATTGACAACCGTATTGCGCAAAAATTACCTGAGCAAGTGACGGGTTTAGTTGATTATAGTTATACAAGTGCTAACGAGCAAAACCGTATTGTTGGTCGTACCTCAGGTGCTGTAAACGATATTGCCATTACGGTAGACGGTGTATATCGTAGCAGTGATGATTTATCCATTCCTGGTAACGCATTAGCTGAAATTGATGAAGAAGGTGAAGGTTCAGTGGGTTTTATTGAAAATACCGACAATGAAGCATACAGTGTCAGCGTAGGTCTTAGCAAAATTTTTGACAATGGTTTTGTCGGTATCTCTTACAATCGTCTTGATAATAATTACGGTATTCCCCCTGGCGCCCACGAAGGTGAAGAAGGTGAAGAAGGTGAAGAAGGTGAGGAAGAAGAGGAGGAAATTATACGCATTGCAGCATTGCAAGATAGAGTGGATATTCGAGGAGGGTTTAACCGAGAAGGCTCATTTGTTGAAAATATTCGTTTTGGATTGACCTGGAATGACTATCGCCATAATGAACTTGAAGGTGAAGAAATTGGTACTTTGTTTACCAACGAAACGGTAGAAGGCCGGTTAGAACTGGCTCACAGACACATTAATTCGTGGCACGGCGTGACTGGTATACAGTTTAGTAGTGCCGACTTTGCCGCCATTGGAGAAGAAGATTTTATTCCAAAGACGGAAACGGGTCGTTTCGGTTTGTTCTGGATAGAAGATTATCACTATACAGATACCGTTATTTTTGAATTAGGTTTGCGGCTGGATTTTGACAACTTTGAGGCTCCTGAATTTGCCGTTGATCGCTCATTTACCAGTTTCAGTGCTTCGGCATCGTCGCTATGGGATATTCACCAAAACTGGAATTTAGGGCTTGCACTATCAACATCTGAACGCGCTCCTGTAGTGCAAGAACTGTTTTCTAATTTAGGCAACGAAGCTGGCGATTTTGTTACTCATGTTGCCACTAGTATTATTGAAGTAGGCGATCAAGGTTTAGGCACTGAGCGTTCCAACAATATTGACTTCACATTAAGTTATAAAAAAGATGGTGTAGATGGTTTTATTACCTTGTACTATAATGATTTTAACGATTATATTTTCTTGTTAAATACAGGTAATGACCAGGATGGCGTTGCTATTTTTAACTATTCACAAAATGACGCGCAATTCCGTGGTTTAGAGTATGAAATTAATTTTGAACTACCACAAATTGATGCTGGCGAGCTCAACCTAAAGGTATTTGGTGACACTGTTCGTGCTACGCTTGATAATAACGGTGATGTTCCTCGCATCCCGCCATCGCGCAATGGCATTCGCTTTGATTATGACAATCAAGTTATTAATGCGTATCTGTCAGTATTATTCGCAAGTGATCAAGATCGCCCAGGTGAACTGGAATCTGCAACAGAGGGCTATACACAATGGGATGCGGGAGTGAATTATCGTTTGAACGCAGGTCAAAATAAAGATTGGCTTTTCTACCTTAAATTTCGCAATATCAGTGATGACGAAATTCGAAACAGCACATCTTTCTTGCGAGAATTTGCTCCAGAGTCAGGCTTTTCAGTTGATGTAGGTGCAAGACTAAGTTTCTAAACTATTAATTCGGTATGAAAATACCGAACAAATATGTGGCACAAGGAAGTGCCACCGACGAGCGATATTTTATTGCCAGGTTAATAAAGCTTAATCTGAACGGTGTCATACTAATCATGTTAATATTTTTGATGCAATGGAGCAGCAAAATAAAAGGTTGCCTGATTATGTGTATCAAGAATTTGATGACTACTTGAAATGTGGTTTACTGGAGCATGGTTTCTTGCGAGTGCAGTGTCAGGATTGCCATCATGAGAAATTAGTAGCGTTTAACTGCAAACATCGAGGGTTTTGCCCCAGCTGCGGTGCGAAGCGGATGGTGGAGCAAGCAGCGCATTTGGTTGATAGGGTTCTACCGGATCAAGCCATCAGACAATGGGTGCTTAGTTTGCCTATTCCCCTTTGATTTTTATTGGCAAGTCGTCCTCAAGAGATTGGAGGCGTATTAGCGATGGTTTATCCTAGATTCCGTAGTTGAACCTGGAATTTACAGTTATTTTCAGGAAATAATGCAAGGCATGGCTTGCAGGTAATGGTTGTAGCCCTTACCAAAAGCCATAACGCAGCAGTGTGAACTGAAAAGGGCTGTAAAGCCAGGTAGCGGTTTGTAATTCACTTATGAAGTGAATCGAAGAATAAGCGTTTATCAATAACATTCAAACTCTTAGAAGTGAAATTAGCGTTCAACTGCGGAATCTAGGATTAAGGGTTATCGCTTGTATTGATGATCCAGCGGTTATCAAACGCATATTAGACCATCTAAAACAAACCCAACCTGAGCTATTTGAAGATGCACAGCAACGACAGCACCTTGAAGTTCGGGCGCCACCGCTGTTTGCTACTGAAGAACTATTTTAAACTCAGCAGGGTGAACAAGGATGCTACTTAAATTTTATTCTAGTGGGCAGGGATTCGTTCGGCAGAAATTTATTAACGAGACAAGTAAATGGCTACTGCGGCTTGAAAATGCAAGAAAAATGGCGATAATGATTTATAGATGCTAACAATTTATGGCGAATTGATAAAAAACTATAGCTATATATGAGTGAAAAGAATGATTAATGCCAATCAATTATTTAAAAAATGCGGTTTGGAATTCCTATACACTGGAATTCCTATACACCATAATGCTTGACAGCTTGAGAAATATTATCAGAACAATTGATATGCTCAGGAAAACCTCTTTCTTCATAACCTCGAGCAGTACAAGCTAATGCAAAAGTATCATGTCTGCCAATAGTGTCTTGCACAACTTCAAGCAAAGGAGTTATATCACTATCATAAAATTTATTAAATAAATAGCCCAGGTCGTGGATATGAGCCTGCTGTAAATGTACGACTAACAGTACTATCAATATGTTTTTCTTGATTATTATCTAGAGCAAGAGCATTAAACGCCATAAAATCAGAGCACTGCCTGCCTTCAGCATCAATTATTTGAACATAACAGTTTTTAGGAATGAAGTAAGATTTTGCTGTTCCACGCGGAATAGTAAATTCTTCAAGTACTTGTCCCAAAGGAGAAGGAAGGCTTAGATTATTAGCTTTGCTCGGTATATATTCGACAGAAATATTTCCTTGAATACTTGTGGTTACAACGCTATTTGGTGGAGTTGGAAATATTAAAATTAATATGATTGAGTTAGTGGCTTTCCATATGGCAGCTTCAGGAGTAATTTTATCAATTTGATATATTGTAAGATCAGCAAACTCAATATCAATAGCTGCAAGTCGTTCGCTAATTTGCGATGTATTAAAATCTAGGTTATCAGTAGCAGTTGGTAACGAGTTATCAATAATTGCTGAAATGGCATTTTTACCATGTGTTTCATCATTTTGTTTTGAATAATAGAAGGCTGCTAGATATAAAGGAGAGGTTGCTTTACAAGAAATAATATCGCTTTCTTGCATTGGTAGCCATAAAAATTGTCGAGGGCAAATATCAAAGCATTGTTTTCTCTCGAAACCAGGGTAACGAAGACCTGAACTTGAGAGACCATAATTTGCAGGAGAGTTAATTTCTTGTGAGTACGCAGATAAAAAACGCATAGTATGCAAAACTACCTTGTTATTATAAAATAGTAATAATTATGAATTTAATGTAATTGTGTAATGATAAATTAAGTCGGGCAATCACTGTGGGTATTTAAAAAATCTTGTAGTATAGAATTAAACAAATCTTTTTTTTCCAAATGAACAGCATGGGCACAATTTGCTACAACAGCTAAAGAGCAATGTTGAATAGTTGTCCACATTTTTTCGATTTGTGGCCATTTATAGGTGCGATCTTTATCTCCCCAAATAATTAAGGTTTGTTGTGTTATGTTTGATAGGTTATGTTCAGCAGACCATGTTTCCATTGCTCTCAATCCTGCAAGTGCTGCTTGCTCTGAAACTAACTCAACTAAATCAGCACAAATATAGTAGTTTTTAGCTTGTTGTTCTTTAACAAACCATGTTTGAGCAGCATACTTACCCATTACAGCTACTCCATTTTTTTGCAATTTATTTATAGATTCAGCGATGGTTTCAAAACGTCCAGGTAATATACCAATAGAGCCAGTTGCATATAATATGAGTTTTTGTACTCTATTTGGGGCTAAGCGAGCTATTTCTTGAACTATCATGCCACCCATAGAGTGGCCTAATAAGTGAAAATTTTCAACTTCACGTTCTGTTAATTCAGCTAACACGTATTCTGCAAATTCTTTGATAGAGTTTGGAGCTTGTAAAAAACGTTTTTTGCCAAAGCCTGGCAAATCAATAGCGATAATTTTGTGTGTATTACTAAAAAAATCAACTTGTTCTTGCCACTGGCAGCTTCCTCCAAGATACCCATGTACAAAAACGAGCGTTTGTAGCATTTAGTTTTTATTCCCTTGAACTATTCTATCAATTATCATAGCGCAAAATAATATTGCGAAACCCGCAAGAATACCTTGACCAACATTTGCGTATTGCAACGCTTCTAACACATCTTCACCTAGCCCTTTAGCACCAATGAGTGAAGCTACTACAACCATAGCTAAACTTAACATGACAGTTTGATTGACACCAGCACGGATTGAAGGTGCTGCGAGCGGAAGGTCAATATGAGTAAGCAAATACCATTTGCTAGCACCAAAAGAAACAGTGGCCTCTCTAACAGTTTCTGAAACTCCTCGTAAACCAAGCACTGTTAAACGAACAACGGGGGTGCCGCCAAATATCATGGTAGTAACCACAGCAGCTGGTTTGCCTGTGCCAAAAAAAGCGATAACAGGAATCATAAAAACAAAAGCAGGCATTGTTTGCATAAAATCCATAATTGGGCGGATAAATGAATAAAAACGGTACCGGCGAGCACAAAACATACCTAAAGGAATGCCAATAGATATAGACAAACAAGCAGCAGTTCCAAGTAATGCTAACGTTGTCATTGCTTGTTCCCAAAACCCCAAAAAACCAATATATGCTAAAAAAGCAGCGGCATAAATAGCGCTTCTAATGCCAGCTGAAAGCCACGTTAGAAAAATAATAACACTTGCAACAACAATCCAAGGAGTATTAACAAATAGTAACTCTAGATGATCAAGCACTAAGCGAATAAAATAACTTATAGAATCAAAAAAAGCATCTCCATAGTTAATGGCAAAAGCGAAAAAATCTTCAACCCAATTAATACTCGTTAAACGGATAGATAGTTTTGTTGGAAATTCACTTAGCCAACTAATTGAGGAGGGAACGCTATAATGGATTGAGCTTATCGCTATAATTGCTAAGGAAAAAAATCCTCCTGCTAATGCTCTTTGTATGCTTAATCCTTTGGATATCGAAGGTTCTGATAACCAGTCGGAAAATTTTTTTTCAAGCAACACATTAGCAAGGAGTGTTTGAACTATTTTGCAAAAAAACAGTATGGAAAAGCCAATAAAAGCAATGAAAAGACCACTGTCCTCAAGAGTTTGTGCTTCTAACCTAATACCACCAATAGAATTTTCAAGCGATTCAATAGCCCTTTTATAAACGTCAATTTTTTCTGAATTATTTTCAATTGCGTTAGCTAGTTGGTCTTTTCTAAGAGCAAGTGTACTTTCTATTCTCGCAATGCGTTCCCAAGCGTCAACAGCTAAATTACCAAAAAAACCTCTTGAAATTTGAACAATAGCAAGTGTTTCTAAAAGTAAAAAGGCGAGACCATAATTCCATAACCCTCTCGAAAAAAACCAAATAGACCCCAATAAACCAGCCCAATAGTTTATGCTCACAATAAACTTTGCACTACTGCCAATTTTTTTAAATTGCTCAACGTAGTAATCTTGATTTTTTCCGGCAAATTCTTTGACTTTATTATCTCTTTGGATAAAAAACTCTTCAGTTTTTGTTGAAAAAATTGCTTGTAATGATTGTGGTTCTTTTTGCATTCTTAGATTTCCGTGCCTTCAATAATTGTTTGTAATATTTCCTTGCGTGTAATGACACCAATATTTTTTTGATGTTCTTTAACAACTATTGGGGTACTATTATTGACAGCTAAACTGACAAGTTTACTTAACGTTTCGTTTTTATCTACAATAATTGCATTGCTATCGATTTCTGGGTTATTTGCAATATACTTCTCATATGAAATCATTGTCGAGTGGGCTTTAACTACTTTTAATCTTGATATCCCAGCAACAAAATCAGCAACATAATTATCAGCAGGATTCATTAAAATATCTTCAGCTGTGCCAATTTGTACGATTTCTCCATCACGTAAAATAGCAATACGGTTGCCAACTCGAACAGCCTCATCAAGATCATGCGTTATGAAAATAGTTGTTTTCTTCATAATAGCAGATAGTTTAATAAACTCATCTTGCAATTGCCTTCGAATGAGTGGATCTAGAGCGCTAAATGGTTCATCCATCAATAGAACGTTTGGATTTGCTGCAAGTGCTCTTGCAAGACCTACCCGTTGTTGCATGCCTCCAGATAGTTCGTGAGCAAATTTGCTGCTCCATGCGTCGAGTTCTACAATTTTTAGAATATTTGATGCAATACTGACACGTTCATTTTTGTTTACTCCTCTTATTTCTAAGGGCATTGCAACATTGTCGACAACAGATTTATGCGGTAGTAAGGCAAAATTTTGAAAAACCATGCCGATTTGTTGATTACGGAAATCTCGCAATTCTTTGTCATTAAGATTTACAACATCAAAACCATTAATGGTTATATTTCCTGCAGTAGGGTCGAGCAGTCGATTGAAATGTCTTACTAATGTAGACTTTCCACTTCCAGAAAGCCCCATGATGCAAAATATTTCCCCTTCTTCAACACTAAAACTAACATCACAAACACCAACAACAGCGTTATATTTTTCTAATACTTGTGCTTTCGTTAAGCCATTATTTTTTATTGCCTCAAGTGCTTCATTTGGATTATTTCCAAAAATTTTCCAAACATGTTCTACATTAATGACTGGGTTTGATGGTGTATCAGCAAGTTGTTGCACTATTACGTTACATAAAGTTGTCTTAGCATTGAAAATAATGAGTTACGGCAAGAGTAAATTGTTAGTGATTTACTCTTGCCGTATTGTCAGCTATTTATAAGCCAAGCCAAGCGTCGACTCGATCTGGATGATTATTCATCCATGCTTTAGCTACATCGTAAGGATCTCTTCCTTTTGCGGAAATTTTATAAGCTAAGGCACTTACATCATTTGCAGTTAAGGAGAAACGACTAAAAAACTCTGCAATAGCAGGTGATCTTTTTTCTAATGATTTAGACCAAGCAATTTGTACATTTTTTAGTGCGTCTTTTGAAGCTACGTATGATTTTTTATACCAGTCTGGTGAGTCTGATGGTTGGAACATTTTATAATTTTCTGGATTATAGGTAGGTTCTGTTAACATTTTTACATCAAACATATACCATATGGCATGTGGTTCATAGCAATAGAATGCGTAGCCTTCATTTTTAGCAATTGAATCTTTTACTCTCGCTGTTTTAACACTTTCTTCAGCTCTTATAGGATCAATAAAAGGAAGTAGGCCATAATCTCTCGCTTTAACTTCGTTAACATTGGCAGACGCCCAGCCAGGTGCGCCAATCCACATTTCACCTTTTCCATTGCCATCGCTATCCATTTTTTTAGCAACATCAGGTCTGCCTAAATCAGCAATATCTGTAATGTTGTTAGCATTAGCAAATTTTTTTGATACACAAAACCCTTGATTTCCTTTGTAAGCATTGCTACCTAATATTACCGTTCCCTTACCGTCAACGTACTTTTTAGTAAAACTTTCTTGGTTTGGTAACCATACATCAGGATGTACATCAATATCGCCTTTACCTTGATCCATTGCTTGGAAAATAGTCGCATTATTTCCAGGAATTAAATCAGCTTCACCGCCCATTTTTTCCTTAACAACCGCTTGTAATAAAGCAGCAATGCCTTGTGCGCCAGTCCAAGAAGGTTTGCCAATATTTACTTTTTCTGCTTGAGCTGGCGACATTGCAAAAAACAATGCAACAATACACGCGTAGCCAAAAAAGCTTTTAAGAGTTAAATTTTTCATAATATATCTTCGTCAAATTGTTGAAAAATAATGTAAAAATAGCACTACATACAGATTATTTTATTTATGAAAGTTCTTCCTCATAAACAAATAAACTAGATGCACCGCCCGTATGCAAAAACAAAATATTTTCATTTGGTTTAAAAAAACCATTTTTCACTAAGCCAATGAAACCTGCAAAACCTTTTCCTGAATATACAGGATCTAGTAGTATTCCTTCAAATTTAGCTAAAGAGTGAATAGCATCTAATGTTGAAGGAGCAGGAATGCCATATCCTTCGCCAACATACTCATCGTTAACTATTATCTTGTTTTTTGCAACAAGTTCATGAGCAAGTTTTTGAGAAACTTTTACAGCTAAGCTATGGACAACATCAATTTGTTTTGCTTGAGGATGTCTAACACTTACCCCCATAGTAGCTATAGAACTACCAATAGCATCTAGTCCAGCAACTAGTCCTGCCTGAGTTCCAGCACTTCCAGTGCCTAATACAACCCAATCAAAAGTAGTATTCATTTCTTTAGCTTGTTTTTCAATTTCCATGGCACAAGAAACATATCCGAGAGCGCCAACATCATTTGAACCTCCGCCAGGGATGAAATACGGTTTTTTGCCTTTGGTTTTTAGTTCTTGAACTACAAGCATTGCTTCAGCATTCATATCAAGTCCTGCTTGACGAAACTCAACAGTACAACCAAAGAGTTTATCAAGTAAAACGTTGCCGCTTTCTTCATAATTTTTTTGTTTATTAGGAACTCTTCGTTCTAAGAGAGCATGACATTGAATGCCGTGTTTACAGGCGGCTGCCGCTGTTTGGCGAACGTGGTTTGACTGGACAGCTCCTTGTGTTACAAGTATATCAGCTCCTTGCTGTATTGCTTCACCTACTAAAAACTCTAATTTTCTGGTTTTATTGCCACCTGTTGCCAGACCAGTGCAATCATCTCGTTTTATAAAAAGGTTTGCGCCAGCTAAATGCTCTGTAAGTCTGGATAGTTTTTCAATTGGTGTTGGTTGATGACAGAGTTGAACTTTTGGAAATTGTGCTAAATTAAGAGGTTTTTGAGGCATTTGCTTTAAAATTGACAGGTATGATGAGACTTTAGTATAGACAATTAAGTACAATATATAATACTTCACAAGTTATGTATTATATATTATCTTAGTATAAGGCAGACAAATTAATAATGTTAATCAATTAAATAAAAAAACATTAATAATTTCTCTATCATTACAGCAAATTCTCAATATTAGACAGAAATGGACCCCATTTTTCAGACAGTGGCTTAAGAAATATTTTGGACAGGTTTATGCTGCTTTAGGCAGCGTTAAATTGGCATAATAAATCTGATCGGGAGTTTGTCTCCCCTTCAAATTTTGATGCCGTCTGTCTTCGTTAAAGAAACGAAAATACTCATCAATACCAGCTCGTACTTCAGGGACTGTGTCGTAGGCTTTTAAATAGATATTTTCATATTTAAGGCTACGCCACAATCGCTCAATAAATACATTATCAAGCCAACGACCTCGACCATCCATACTAATTTCAATGTTATTATCAATGAGTACAGAAGTAAAGGCGTCACTGGTAAATTGTGAACCTTGGTCAGTATTGAATATATCAGGTTTACCATAGCGTTGTATAGCCTCTTCAAGAGCTTCAATACAAAAAGCAGTATCCATTGTGTTAGATAATCGCCATGACAGTACCTTACGACTGAACCAGTCAATAACAGCCACTAAATACACAAAACCTTTAGCCATTGGAATATAGGTTATATCGGTTGCCCATACTTGATTATTAACTCTGCATTAAATATTCGAAATTATTAAGCTGCATATTTAATTTTCTGATGCTTGAAATAAGATTGAATTCTTTCGGGTTGCTGTTGTAGCAGATTCATATGCTTATCTAATTTTTTAGCAATATCCCCTTTCTTTCGAGTCGGTTTATCAGCACCCATTGAGCGCTTTAAATCACAATTGAGATACTCATCGGGGTTAAGTTCAGGGGAATAGCTAGGCAGATAGAAGACCTCAATTTTTTCAGTATTACCTGCTAACCATTCTTGAACCAATTTAGCATGATGTACGCGTAAGTTATCAACAATCAAAAAAACCTTTTTAGATGATTGCTTTATTAATTGTTTCAAAAATTTGATGAAGACCTGAGCCGTGAACTTATCGTCATAGACCATAAAACGAAGTTTTCCTTGATTAGTAATGGTTGACACCATGTTAACTCGTTCACGCTTAGCGTGAGATAATACTAAAACTGGTGTTTGCCCTTTAGGAGCATAACCGCGAGGATAATGCTCTTGACTCGAAATACCTGTTTCATCACCCCAGTGAATTTCTGCGTCTTCATCTTGGGCGCGTTGGTGAATTGTAGGATAATCTTCATCAAGCCACTGTTGAACTTGAGCAGGTTGCTGTTCATAACTACGTTTGACTGGACGCTGGGGGGTAAAACCCCAACGATTAAGGTAAAGACAGACAGTTCGATAGGCTAAATCAATTGAAAATTCATCATCAATCAATTGTTGAACTGCTTTGATTGACCACAGTGCAAAATCCAACTTTAACTGGTCTGGTGTCTTATCAATAATCAACTTCTGAATATGTTTTTCTTGCTCCGGTGTTAAGTCCCGTCCCACCCCCAATGGGCGTCCTCGTGGTTTTTCTTTGGTGAGCTTTTCGCCCGATGCTTTATATTCACGTAACCATTCTGATACCGTGATATAGCGAAGACCAAGCTCTTCGGCTATGACTTTTTTTGTACGGTCTCCCTTCTTGTAAAGGCGAAGACAAACTTTTTTCAACTCTAGTCGAGACTCGGGGCTAAGGGTTCTTAAATCTACTTGTTTCATGACTAGTATTATAACATAAAATTATGATATATTCATGCAGGGTTAATAGAACGGTTGATATTCAACCCTCTCAAACGATAAGGATAGATGCGATGAGTCTTATTGGATATCGTGGTTTTCTTCTTAGGAAAGATGGCTATAATGCCCATGACAAGCATCAATCGCTGTACTTTCTTTCGATTGATGAAGATATCTTCGGTCTCTAATTGGTCACGAATACGGCGGCTGCCATAGAAAGGAAGCTTCATATGGATAGCATCAATACGCCTCATCAAATCGACATCACTATCACTGAGAGGTTTAGGCTGATAATAAAAAGTAGAGCGGTTGACTGATAGTAACTCGCATTGTTTTGACACCGCTAATGTGGGATGGGATGATTCATATCAATCATCTCCTTGCGCAGGGGGCTTGAATCCTGTCTAGCCCGCGTTCTAAAAAATCGCGTTCCATCGTTAATTGACCAATTTTGGAATGCAATTGGTCAATCTGTTTGACATCAGATTTAGACACACTACTGCGTTCAAATAATGATGAGGCTTGTTCCATTAATTGCTGGCGCCATTGATGAATTTGGGTTTGATGTAAGCCAAATTGTTGCGACAGCTCGGCTAAGGTTTTATCACCTCTTGCCGCGGTTAAAGCAACTTTAGCTTTAAAGGATGGTGAATGGTTTCTTCGTTTTGTCATAATAATATGCTTCAAATAATAGTAGGTTTATTGTCGCAAAATATTTCTTGAATTTCAAAAATCCTGTCTAACCGATGGGGTCCACTTCTAAGTTCGGGCGCCACCGCTGTTTGCTACTGAAGAACTATTTTAAACTCAGCAGGGTGAACAAGGATGCTACTTAAATTTTATTCTAGTGGGCAGGGATTCGTTCGGCAGAAATTTATTAACGAGACAAGTAAATGGCTACTGCGGCTTGAAAATGCAAGAAAAATGGCGATAATGATTTATAGATGCTAACAATTTATGGCGAATTGATAAAAAACTATAGCTATATATGAGTGAAAAGAATGATTAATGCCAATCAATTATTTAAAAAATGCGGTTTGGAATTCCTATACACTGGAATTCCTATACACTTAGAGAAATGAAGGAATTCGCTGATATGATGGAGGACTTAACTGGATATATGGAAGCAAAACCCGATGACATTTTGAAAGTTAAAACTACCGATTTAGAAACCTTAGTGCTAGGGGTTTATTATCCCCAAGATCATTTTTGTCAACATACCATTGTTTTATTTCATGGTGGTGGTGCACATATGCTGGCGGGATACAACTATTTAGCAGATCAATTAAGAACCCGTTTCGGCATTTTGGTAGTGACTCCAGATTTAAGAGGACATGGACGTTCTTCTGGATTGAGAGGATACGCACCTAGCTCTGAAATTGTGTGGACCGATATTGATATCCTTCTCAACAAAATTAAGCAGCTTAGACCAGCTAATAAGTTACACTTGTGTGGACATTCTTCTGGTGCGGGAGTTTTATTGAACTGGGCCTCTCGAACATCAAATTTAGGAATAGACAATTACACGCTTACACTACTAGCGCCCTTTCTAAACAAACGTTTAAGTAATAGTGAGAAATACACTAAAAAAACAAATAAGCGAATCAAATTTGCAAGTGTCAATATCTTTGCATTTGCTTTTTACCTCCTCTCATTTAAACTAATGGCGAGTAAGTGGTCAGCTGTAAATTTCGATTACCCAGTACAAATAGCTAAAAAGCGAGGTTTAGTTTCTTCTTATTCTCCAGCTATGGCAATGGCTGTAACTCCTAGAGATAGTTGTAAACAACTTAATGGTCTTTCGTGTTCGACCTTTGTTTTATGTGCCGAAGAAGATGAATTATTTTCAAACGAATTGAGTAAGGAAATAGAGGTATCAATATACAATCCATTGATACATTTTTCGACAATAAGTGATGGTCATCTAAGCTGCCTTCTCTCTTCTGCAGATGCGTTAGCCAGACACTTAGGCCTTATGAAAACTGAATTCAATAGTTTTTAGCTGTGTTACGTATTCGACTTGCAATTATGAATTTAATACGTAGTCGGTACTGAAAAATTAGCAATTTGAGGATTACAATTATAGTGATTGAGTATTGAATATGAGGATATTGTTTTCAAAAATGAAAATAAAAGTAGCTTTTGGTGCGTTATCAGGATAGCTAACATCAACATTTTGATAGACAAAGAAAAATATCATCCATTTTTTCAAATTCCAGGCGCAAGCAGCCATCAGTTCTTTGACAAAGGTTCGACGTTGTTGAATTCCTTCTTCTTTAGCTAACTTATTTAACCGATTAATAATCTTGACTGCCAACTTACTATCGGTTGGGTAAGTAATCGCTTTTTCTTGTACCGTACTATCAACCAATACTGTGATTTCCTCCGATGCCTGTCCATGCAATAGTACGCTACTATGAAAAAGTTGCTTCACGCCCTCTTCGCCAATACGTTGACGAAACTTAACCAACTCAGTTGAATGACAAGGAGGCAATGTTTGAAACACCGTCTCTCCACAGAATACTTGATAGTAGGGATTCATTTGCCACTGTTCAACGACTGAATCATCACTCAAATTGTACAGTTGCTTTAACATTAACAGACCACTCATAAGTCGAATTGGTTTAGCACGGCGCCCTTTAGCACTGCATAAAGGGCTGAGCGATGACTCGATACTTGACCAATCTAGTTCACGACTCAAGGCGAGTAGCATATGATTGGGATTGAGTTGGCTGGCTATATCAAAAAAGCCAGTTTGGGGAGATATTACCGGTGATTGAGGGAGCATTGCTTAAATGAATTCGACCAAAAATAAGAGACCATTTTAACATATCTGCTCGAAATCACACTGACATAGTAACAAAATATATATAATAATCAAATAGATAAATGTTTTTCAGGACTGACTAAATATATGAGCAAACAAAAGAAATTTATGATGTTGTAGAACCTAACCATCATCGAGTGTACTGTGATTTCCTCCGATGCCTGTCCATGCAATAGTACGCTACTATGAAAAAGTTGCTTCACGCCCTCTTCGCCAATACGTTGACGAAACTTAACCAACTCAGTTGAATGACAAGGAGGCAATGTTTGAAACACCGTCTCTCCACAGAATACTTGATAGTAGGGATTCATTTGCCACTGTTCAACGACTGAATCATCACTCAAATTGTACAGTTGCTTTAACATTAACAGACCACTCATAAGTCGAATTGGTTTAGCACGGCGCCCTTTAGCACTGCATAAAGGGCTGAGCGATGACTCGATACTTGACCAATCTAGTTCACGACTCAAGGCGAGTAGCATATGATTGGGATTGAGTTGGCTGGCTATATCAAAAAAGCCAGTTTGGGGAGATATTACCGGTGATTGAGGGAGCATTGCTTAAATGAATTCGACCAAAAATAAGAGACCATTTTAACATATCTGCTCGAAATCACACTGACATAGTAACAAAATATATATAATAATCAAATAGATAAATGTTTTTCAGGACTGACTAAATATATGAGCAAACAAAAGAAATTTATGATGTTGTAGAACCTAACCATCATCGAGTGTACTGATGTGATGGACGCCTCCTAATTGGCGTGAGCCAGAGCGGTATCTAGGTACCCGAATCTGTGCTATAAAACACATTTTAAACTTCGGAGACATCCATCATGAGCCATTGTACTCGCATCAGTATCGACCTTGCAAAAACCATCTTTCAAGTTTGCGTATCTAATTATCCTCATCAAATAAAATCGAATAATAAATTGAAACGTAATCAATTACATGACTACATTAATAAATTTGAACCCTGTCTTGTTGTTATGGAAGCATGTTATAGTTCTCACTATTGGGGACGAGAATTTGAAACGATGGGGCATCAAGTAATGTTGATTCCACCGCAACATGTTAAGCCTTTTGTTCGCGGGAACAAAACTGACCATAATGATGCGATAGCTATTATGGAAGCGAGTTATCGACCTAATTTACGACCTGTATCAGTTAAAAAACTGTATCAACAAGATTTACAGATACTCATTAACGCAAGAGAGCTAAAGGTCAGATATCGAACCGCACATATCAATCAACTACGAGGCTTTTTGAGTGAATATGGGATTATCATTGCACCCACAAAAATAGCTTTATTCAATGCGTTACCGCTATTACTAGAAGATGCTGCTAATGGATTAACCCACACAGCGAGGAATTTAATACACCATTATTGGAATGATATTAAGCAACTGAATGAATCAATTGAATCCTTAGAACAAGAGTTGAAGCAGCATGCATCAACACAGCCTAACTATAAACTCATTCAAACTATCCCTGGGATTGGACCGATTATTGCAGCTAACTTTATTGCTAGTATTGATGTTCATTCATTTAAAAATGGGCGAGAACTTTCTGCATATCTTGGGTTGACACCAAGAACTTTTGCTAGTGGCAATCATTCATCACAAACGGGTATAAGCAAACGAGGTAACCGAATGTTAAGAACCTTATTAATTCATGGTTCACGAACAGTAATGCGGTGGTCTTCGGGTAAAGATGATGCGTTAAACCAATGGGTGTGCAGCCTTGAAAAACGAATTGGGAAACCGAAAACAATGGTAGCCCTTGCTAATAAACTTACTCGTATTATTTGGGCGGTATTAACAACCAAAAAAGCATTCAATTATCCACCATCACCATTGATGTATAGTAACTAAGTCTATAACCAATAATTATCTCATCTTAACGATTGCATAATATGATGAAAGTAAACGATTCCCTTCCTTATCAAAAACCTGTTGTATACCAAGGATTTTATATTCGATGTACTGATTGAGGATGATAAGGGGCGGATCTCATCAGGGGCAGGTAATCGATACCATCAACAGCCCGAATATATGGTTGCAATCGTGACTCTTCACCATTAGTAACGTTAAGATACATTATAAAATAACATCTCTTCTTGGAATGAATTTATAAGCTAAATAAAAGGAAGGCGTTGCCTTCTACCTGTCCATACCAATATATTTCCTATATTCACTGTGTTCCAGACACAGTGCAGGCATCCTGCCTTTATGGTCTATATTGATGAGTCCATATCAATAGCTAACATTTTTGCTGCTAATGGATTTTTAGTGCTTGTAATTTAGGAGGCGTCCATATATGGTAGACTAATCATGTTAATATTTTTTAGGAATGGTATCACACTGAAGTGTGGCACTAAACCGGTGTTATCGTAATTTGGGTTTGTCTCTTGCCTGATTACCTGTCATAAAGTTGTCATATTTAGTTGTTATCATAACAACAGTCTTAACTATTTTAATTTAACTATGAAATATGCAATTTTGGTATTAATGCTTCTTGCTTCATTCTTTGCACTTGCACGCGAACAAATAAGTATTGTGGGCTCATCAACCGTTTACCCTTTTACTACAGTTGCTGCCGAGCGTTTTGGTCGTTCAAGTGATTTTAAAACACCAAAAATAGAATCGACAGGAACAGGCGGCGGTATGAAATTATTTTGTGCAGGTGTGGGCGCTAATCACCCCGATATTACTAATGCTTCAAGAAGAATTAAACCGTCAGAAGTTGAGCTTTGTGCAAAAAATGGTATTGATGATATTGTTGAAGTCAAAATTGGTTTTGATGGTATAGCCATTGCTTCTGACTTAAATAAAGGGCCAGAGTTTAGTTTAACTACTCAAAACTTATTTTTAGCATTAGCTAAAGACATTATTGGTGAAGATGGAAAATTAATGCCGAACCCTTATACTCATTGGAACCAAATTGATGTGAGTTACCCAGCCATTAAAATTGAAGTTTTAGGTCCTCCGCCGACTTCAGGCACTCGTGATGCATTTGCTGAACTTGCTATGGAAAAAGGTGCCAAGAGTTTCTCTGTATTAAAAACATTGAGCGGCTCTAAAGATGAAGCAGAAATTAAGGCAATTATGTCCAGCTTAGGGTTTAATGATGAAGTCTTTAAAGGCATTAAAGCACAGAAGGGTAAAGTCAGTGGCAAATCTGTCTTTAAATTAATTTCTCATTCAGTCAGAGAAGATGGCGCTTATATAGAAGCTGGTGAAAACGATAATTTAATCATTCAAAAAATTCAGGTCAATCCTGCTTCGCTTGGAATTTTTGGTTATAGCTTTTTAGAGCAAAATGAAGATGTGATTAAATCACATAATATTGATGGTGTTGATTTGTCGTTTGAAGCCATTGTCGATGGTGATTATCCTATTGCTCGCTCACTATTTATTTATGTGAAACCTCAACATGTTGGTGTAGTGCCTGGCATTGAAAGCTTCTTATATGAATACACTAGTGAAGATGCAATGGGCGAAGATGGTTATTTAGTGGATAAAGGATTGATTCCACTGTCAGATGAAGAACGTGCAACCTACACTAATAACGCTCAGAAACTGATTCCTCTTTCACTTTAAAATCAATTGAATAACACAATGAAATTTTTGAAAACCATAACGCTAAGCGCATTATCTCTGGTCTCTTGTGTATTGTTGGCGCAAGACAATATCATATCAACTAAAGGAGGTATATCCCTTAAAACGAAAGACGGCAAATATTCAGCTAAATTAGGTGGGCGTATCCAATACGATTACAATCGCGCTGAAGAAAATAACATTGTCGATGAAGACGGTTTTGATATTCGCCGTGCACGCTTGTTTGTATCTGGTCACGTTGGTGATTTTTCTTACAAGGCACAATTTAATATAGGTGATGGAAACGGCGGTACTCCAGAAGATTTATACATACGTTACAACGGTTTTGGCAAGCAAGCGATTATTACAGTTGGGCATCAACGAGTTCAATTTGGCCTGGAAGATATCACCAGTTCAAATGACATCAGTTTTCTGGAGAGGTCTGCTATTACCGAGCGCTATGCAGTGGCTCGCCAGGATAGTATTCGATTGAGTGGCAAAAAAGACAACTTTACTTATTCAATTTCAGCTTTTGAAGATGATGCTGCCAATGATGACGACTTTGGTATTGCAGGTCGAGTAACCTGGGTTCCCATCAAAACTGACGAAAACCTGCTTCATCTGGGGGCCTCCTATACTGACAGAGGTGGTGATGTGAGTGCATTTGGGATTGAAACGGCCTACACTTATAAGGCGTTTCACTTCCAGGGTGAATATGTCCTGGCGGACGAAGAGGGAACTGATGTCGATGGTTATTATTTACAAGCTGGCTATATTTTGACGGGTGAAACCAGACCTTATACCAGTGGAAAATTTAAACGTGTCAAAGGCAAAGGTGATTACGGAGCCTGGGAAGTCGTTGCCAGATACGAAGATGGAGACGGTGCTCACAGCGACATAGAGCTGGGTACAACCGATGCGACGGCTATAGGGCTAGGCGTTAATTGGTACTACAAAAATCTTCGCATAGGTGTTAACTATACTTTTGGTGAAGATAATTTAAGCAATGACGAAGGAAGCGAATTTCGGGTTAGAACTCAATATACTTTTTAATAGTTCCCTGTTAAATAAGAGGGGTCACACTTGAAGTGTGGTCTTTTGCGCGCGAAAATGCCTTAATCAAAGTCACGGTCAATATCGGTATTGATGTCATTAAAAGGCCAGGGCTTGTCGTCGCTGTTGTAGGTAATATAATTAATGGTTTGCAAAATATACTGTCCAAATATATTGGAGGCTTTGGCTAAATTATTATTGGGTTCGCCAATAATTAAAGCACAAATAAACTGTAGAACCACTAATAAAAGCA
Organism: Pseudomonadales bacterium; assembly: GCA_965204215.1. Lineage (GTDB taxonomy): Bacteria > Pseudomonadota > Gammaproteobacteria > Pseudomonadales > GM7GCV1 > CBDBDZ01. The sequence continues at coordinate 683,405 of CBDBDZ010000014.1, forward strand.
ATATTGGGAAGAACAGCATGTACATAACGACAGCGTAAATAATAACAAAAATTAAACGAATCCAATGGGAGGGGTTGAGTAAATTATCTTTTAAGTTGTTCATTAGGGTTGATACATAGGTTAATTTAGGAAGGTAATCTAAAGTTTTGCATCGGGGCTTGGCATTTGTGCCATTAAACGCTCAATAGCGACTTCAGGAGTTACACGCTCAAATAATACGCCATAAAGTTCGTGCACCAAAGGCATATCAATAGATTTCTCAATACTTTGTTGGTGAATTACGCGCACAGTATTAATGCCTTCAGCAGTTTCGCCGACTTGTTCAATAGCTTGTTCCAGCGTTTGCTTACTGGCAATATGTTGACCAACTTGAAAATTTCGACTTAATTTAGAATTGCAGGTTGTGAGTAAATCACCAGCACCGGAAAGCCCTAAAAAGGTATTGACCTGTGCTCCATGTGCCAAACCAAACCGCGCCATTTCAACAAGGCTCAAAGCATACAGCATTCCTTTGGTGTTGTCGCCTAAGTTGAATTGATCTACCATACCAAAAATAATGGCATAGATATTTTTAAGTAACCCCGCCCATTCCACGCCAATAACGTCTCTGCTGGAATATACGCGCAGATAGTTAGAACTGAATATATTTTGAATCGTTTGGTTAAGTTTATCGTTATAGCTTGCGATGACAGTGCCGGTAATTTGCTTGTCCAGCACTTCAGTTGCAAGGTTAGGACCGCTAATCACACCAATGCGTTTGAGATTGACAAATTCTGACAATACTTCAGACATGCGGCTATACGTGTTGGGATCTAGTCCTTTCGTCGCACTAATGCACAGGCAGTTAGCACTAATATAGGGAGTAGTTTGTTCCATAACTTTGTGAAACCCCGAACTTGGAATAGCAATAATAAGAATATTGGCAGCATTCAGTGCTGATTGCAAATTATCGGTAATATCATAACTACAAAGCGCTCGATATTTGCTGGGGTTTCTTGCCCACAATATAACATGATGACCGTTGTGAGCCGCAATATCTGCTAGTGCGCGTCCAAATTTGCCAGCACCTAAAATGCTAATGTTAAGAGGGTTGTTGTCAAGAACCAATGGGTAATTTAAAAATTTTAATGAAGTTGTGAGTGTAATACATCTATTATTAAATTGAAAGTCTTCAAACCAGTGTATATTCATCGTATGATGGGAGTATGCAAACACAACTTATCAACCAACTTTCTGAACTGGTGGCAGAGGAGTCTGTTAGCTCTACTAACCCCAATTTTGACTGCGGTAATCGCGCAGTTATTGACAAACTGGCGAACTGGTTAGAAGCTATGGGGTTTGATTGCCAGGTTCAAGAATTAGAGGCAGATAAACCCAAAGCCAATTTAATAGCAACACTTTCAGGTGAAGGCTCAGATAGTGATTTAACCGTCACTGGTGAAGCAGGTTTAGTGATGGCAGGACATACAGATACTGTGCCTTACAACGCCAATTTGTGGCATCAAGAGCCACTGACACTGACGGAAAGAGAAGGCAACCTGTACGCATTGGGTGCAACTGATATGAAAGGTTTTTTCCCCACTACTATTGCGGCAATTGAGCAGTTGTTAGAACAAAAAGGCAAGCCGCTAAAACCCATTACCATTGTTGCTACAGCTGATGAAGAATGCACTATGCATGGCGCCAGAATGCTGGAAGCCAAAGCTCTTCCTAAACCGAGCTATGCCATTATTGGTGAGCCCACAGAGTTAAAGCCAATTCGCATGCATAAGGGCATTATGATGAACGCCATTAGAGTACAAGGTAAAAGCGGACATTCTTCCAACCCGGATTTGGGATTAAATGCCATGGAAGTGATGCACAATGTTATACAAGACTTATTAATGTGGCGCAGTAGCTTACAGCAACGCTATAGAAACCCTATGTTTGCGGTGGCATTTCCCACCATGAATTTGGGTTGTATTCACGGTGGTGATAACCCTAATCGTATTTGTGGCAACTGTTATATGGAGTTTGATTTACGCCCTCTACCAGGCATGAATAATGATGATTTAATTGATCAGGTTAATGCGCTATTACAACCCATTGCAGAGCGTTATCAATGTGAGATTTCATTGACTAAATTGGTTGAAGGTGTTGAGGCTTTTGAACAATCGTGTCATAGTCGTTTGGTGCAATATGTTGAAGAATTATCATCAGTTTCCAGCAGTGTTGCTTTTGCAACAGAAGCACCGTTTATGCAGCAGTTGGGCATGGAAACATTAGTTTGGGGGCCTGGCTCTATTGATCAGGCGCATAGCGCTAATGAGTTCATTGCCTATAGTCAAATGGAACAGGCGGTAAGACTTTATTCAAAGTTAATTGACCAGTTGTGCTATTAGGATATGAGTATTCCTCAGCCTTTAAATTTAAAAGATTATAAAAATCGCATTCGCGATGTCAAAAATCAGATGTTGCCCAATAGTATTGCCTTTATTGCCGCAGAGACAGAGCAGCGCCGCAGTAATGATACCTACTATCGTTTTAGACAGTCGAGTGATTTATATTATCTAACAGGCTTTAATGAACCCGATGCTTTACTGGTTATCATACCTGGGCGAAGTGAAGCAGAGACAATTCTCTTTTGCAGAGATAAGGACAAAACTAAAGAAATGTGGGATGGTTATCGCTATGGCCCTGAAAAAGCCATAGAAATCTTTGGTATTGACGATGCGTTTCCTATTGATACTGTCAACGATATAGTTCCAGGGCTAATTGATGGTTGTTTGCGAATCTATTACAGCATGGGTATCCATCAACACCTTGATGATTCTGTTACGCATTGGTTAAAGCAATTACGTGAGAGCAAGCAATCAAAGGGCAATGTACCTAAAGATATTAGTGATTTAAGGCCTATCCTTCACGAATTGAGAATGTTTAAAAGCCACAATGAAGTGAAGTTAATGCAAAGGGCGGCGGATATTTCTGCCGATGCTCACATAAGGGCAATGAAGTATTGTCACCAGCACAAGTATGAATACCAGTTGCAAGCAGAACTGGAATATAAATTTGCACTAAATAATAGCGAACCAGCCTATAGTAGCATAGTTGGCAGTGGCGCTAATGCTTGTGTCTTGCATTATATTAGTAATAACTCCACATTGTCGAATGGCAATTTGGTATTAATTGATGCTGGGGCAGAATACGCAGGTTATGCAAGCGATATCACCCGTACATTCCCCGTAAACGGTAAATTCAGCGAGGTGCAAAAACAGCTTTACAATATCGTTTTAGCAGCGCAGTTAGCAGCTATTGAGACATGTAAAGTTGGTAATTCGTTTACTCAACCACATGATATCAGCGTTGAGGTTATTACTCGAGGTTTGGTTGATCTAGGGGTGTTGAAGGGCAAAGTTGCTACGCTAATCAAAAAAGGCAAATACAAACGCTTTTACCCGCACCGTGTTGGACATTGGCTGGGTTTGGATGTGCACGATGTCGGTGGATATAAAGTTAATGGTAAAAACAGCAATTGGAGAGAGTTTGAAGTTGGTATGGTTACGACTATTGAACCAGGCATTTATATTCAACCTGACGACGTATCCGTTGACAAAAAGTGGCGAGGCATTGGGATTCGCATTGAAGATGATGTTCTGATTACTAAAAAAGGCCCTAAAGTACTAAGTGATAAAATACCTAAAACCATTGATGCGATTGAAGCGTTGATGAATGCAAGTGAGTGTAAAAAATAAATGCAGTGCAGTTATACAAGTCACGTGGTTATTGTTGGTGGTGGTTTAGTAGGGTCATCACTTGCACTCGCGTTAGCTGAAGATTTATCGTTGCAAATTACCTTGATTGACCGCGCCCCTGCACCACAAATAATTCATCCAGATGATGATTTTGACCCAAGAGCTATAGCGCTTAATTTGGCATCAAAACGGTTATTACAGTCATTAAATGTATGGAATTCGATTGAACAACAACGCTATTGTAATTATCAAAAAATGCATGTTTGGGAATTTGATGGCACAGGAATTTTGGACTTTTCCAGTGAGTTAACAGAATTTGCTTTCGAACAAACGCTGGGAACGATTGTCGAAAATAAAGTTATTTGTGGTGCGCTTTGGGAGCAGTTGCAACAAAACCAATATATTCGTTTACTGCCTGAAGTGGATGTTGAACAAGTGAATGCTAGTGAAAGCACATCGGGTGTATTATTGCAGTTATCGAATGGCGAGGTGTTACAGGCAAATTTACTCTGTATTGCCGATGGAGGGCAGTCCAAACTTCGTGAGCAATTAAAATTCCCTATACGCCAATTTGATTGCTACCAAACGGCAATTGCGTGCAGTGTAAAGTTACAACAATCTCACCATAATACGGCATGGCAGCGATTTTTACCTACAGGGCCAGTTGCATTACTACCTCTGCCTGCACATTCAATGATGCATAATAGTGAAGGTCATCTATGCTCAGTAGTTTGGAGTATGGATAATTCACACTTGCTACTTGACGAGCTTAGCAATTCGCCCAACGGCAGTGAAGTGTTAGCAAAAGCTTTGTCACAGGCATTAGACTATCGTTTTGGTGCTATTGAAATATTGGGAAACTATTATCAATTTCCATTGAGTCAAATTCAGGTAACCCAATACTACATTAACGGAGCGGTGTTAGTCGGGGACAGTGCCCACAGTATTCATCCTCTAGCAGGTCAAGGCGGCAATATTGGTTTAGCCGATGTTAAAGTGCTGGCACATGTATTGGCAGAACGTAAACACTTGTCAGTGGGAGATACTCGGTTGCTGAGACGTTATCAAAGGCAGCGGCAACCTGCTAATTGGGCAATGGGTTTTTCTATGGATGCACTGCGCCGTATTTATGGTTCTCATTGGCAAGGTTTGCGTTTGCTACGTAACACGGGCATCAATTTAATCAATCAATCATCGCTTGGAAAACATCTGATTCGCAATTATGCAATGCACGGTTAATTATCTACAATTATGAATAATCTCACACACTTAAATAGTCGCGGCGAGGCCAATATGGTTGATGTGGCAGACAAAGCAGTAACACAAAGAGAAGCTAAAGCTCAAAGTTGTATTCAGCTAACACCTGCTATTGTTGATGCGATTGAACGCCAAACACTGGCAAAAGGCGATTTGTTCGCGGTAGCAAGAGTAGCAGGCATTCAGGCAGCTAAACAATGTGCACATTTGATTCCTTTGTGTCATCCACTATCTCTTAACAAAATAAGTATTGATTTTGAGTTAAAAGATGAACAGTTGTGGATAGAAGGTTACTGTAAAACCAACGGTAAAACAGGAGTGGAAATGGAAGCACTGACAGCAACCAGCATTGCTGCTCTAACCATTTATGATATGTGCAAAGGTATTGATAAAGGTATAATCATCCAACAGACGAGATTATTAAGCAAAAGTGGCGGCAAGTCGGGTGATTGGCAATGTTGACATTAATTTTCTTTGGTCCACTGGGTGAATTAAGTGCAGGGGAAACATTACAATTTTCGATTGATGCACCCATTACCGCACTGCAGCTATTACAACTACTTAAAGCTGATTATAGTGATGTAGTGCAAGCGGTCAAAGATACACTGGTCACTGTTGCTATCAATAAAACCAAAGGTGATTGGAGCAGTATGATCCATAATGGAGACGAAGTTGCTTTTTTGCCGCCAGTTAGTGGTGGCTGATGCACCGAGTTCGCATTCAAGTTGAAGATTTTGATATTGCTCAAAACCAGAATTGGTTATTAAAGCAATGTGACAAGTCTCCTGGAGCAGCGGTGAGTTTTGTCGGTCTGGTACGGGACTACACTAAAGAAGGAATTAATGTTAGTGCTATTGAATTACAACACTATGCTGGTATGACTGAAATTTTAATTGAAAGGATCATAGAGCAAGCCAAACGACAATGGCAAATTGACAGCGTCCTGGTTATTCACCGTATAGGTGTTCTCAATGCAAGCCAGCAAATTGTTTATGTAGGTGTGACTTCGGAGCACAGAGGGGATGCTTTCAAAGCTTGTGAGTACATTATGGATTATTTAAAAACTGATGCCACACTGTGGAAAAAAGAATTTTATAGTAGTGGTAGCAGCCAGTGGCTGGACTGTAAACAAAGTGATAAAGACGCAGTGAATAAATGGGACTAGAGGGTGTAGAATTTCTGCGCTACAGCAGGCAAATTATGTTACCCGAAGTGGAAGAAAAAGGGCAGTTACAGTTAAAACAAAGCACTGTACTTATTGTAGGTATGGGAGGGCTTGGTTGTCCAGTTGCTACCTATTTAGCTAGAGCTGGAATAGGGCGATTAATGTTATGTGATGCCGATAAAGTTGATACCACCAACTTACAGCGCCAAATTCTATACACCCATGAACATCAGGGTCAATTAAAAGTTGAAGCGGCTAAAAGCGAATTGGCTCGAATCAACCCATATTGTGATATTGTTCCAATTACGCACAGTTTTTCTGAAGCAGTGTCTAAATTTGTCGGTAATATTGATGCAGTAGCTGATTGTACAGACAATCATAAGGCCCGAACGGCAGTAAATCGTTATTGCAAAAATAAAGAATTACCCATGGTTTCTGCATCGGCCATGGGTTGGAGTGGTCGTATTATGGAGTTTCATTTCCATAAACACTTAAAACCTTGTTACAACGATTTTTTACCCGAAGACAGTACAGAAGGAACAGATAATTGCTCAACCATGGGAGTCGTTGGGTCAGTTTTAGGTATGATGGGTTCCATGCAAGCCACAGCGTTGCTGCGTTTATTACTTAACCTTGAAGCTGACAATCACGGCGAGGTGAATCAGTATAATGCTAAAATGAATCGGTGGTACAGTTATCAGCTTTAATCTGGGTTTAAAATTTAGGAATAGGTGTTGGGTAGACCTCATCCATATTTTCAGGAATACCCTGAGAGTTAATAATTTGTATATGACCTCGATGCATTTGTCTGGGTTCAGCAGCGCCGCAAGAATGCGCTAATACTTTAACTTCTTGCGCTAGATTAATAGCAAAATTGGCAACTCTGTCGGTTTTATAGACAGGGTTTAAGCCTTTTTGAAATTTTTTGTTGTGGGTAGTAATTCCAGTAGGACAGGTATTTTTATTGCACTGTAGCGCCTGGATACAGCCTAAAGCAAACATAAAGCCGCGAGCTGATACCACAAAATCTGCGCCCATAGCAAAAGCCCACGCCGCTTCAGACGGGTTAAGCAGTTTGCCTGAGCAGATAACTTTAATTCGTTCACGCAAACTATTTTCAATCAGCTTGTCCACTACCAATGGCAAGCTGCGTTTAAGCGGAATACCCATAGCATCCATTAAGCTTTGAGGTGCTGCACCAGTGCCACCATCGGCGCTGTCAATAGTGATGAAATCTGGAGCGTATTCCAGACCGCGTTGATGAATGGCATCGCAAAGTTCGTCTAACCAGCCGCTTTGACCGATAACCGATTTAATTCCAACAGGTTTGCCTGTGACTTTTCGCACGCGAGCAATCATATTCTGTAAGTCTTCAATACTTTTAATATCCAAGTGTCCATTGGGGCTAATGGAATCTGAGGCAATAGGGATACCGCGGATTTCAGCAATTTCCGCAGTCACTTTGACAGCAGGTAGAATTCCTCCTTTGCCAGGTTTTGCGCCTTGGCTCATTTTAATCTCGAACATTCTAACCTGCTCATGGGCGGCTATGGTTTTGAGCTTTTCATCAGACAGATTGCCATCTTCATCTCTTACACCATATTTAGCCGTGCCAATTTGAAAGACAATATCGCAGCCCCCAGCAAGATGGTAAGGAGATAATCCTCCCTCACCCGTGTTCATCCAAATGCCCGCTTTTTTAGCACCGCTGGATAAGGCGAGAACAGCAGGTTTGGAAATTGCGCCAAAACTCATTCCTGAAATATTGATAATGGAATTGGTAGTGTATGGTTTTTGGGCAAAACCTTCGCCGAGGGTGACATCGGCTGGAGGTTTTGCATCTTGTGATTGAACAGGGAAAATATTATTTAAGAAGATGATTTCGCCAGGTTGATTGAGTTGTCTTGTTGAACCAAAGGCAATGGTCGAGTCCATGTTTTTAGATGCACGATAGACCCAACTGCGCTGTGCACGATTAAATGGCAATTCTTCTCTGTCCATGGCAAAGAAGTATTGACGGAAAAATTCACCTAAATGTTCAAATTGATAGCGTAAGCGACCAACAATCGGGTAGTTCTTGCGAATAGTCTGCTTGCTTTGGGTGACATCAGTAATATACATATAAATTAATATAAGCGCCACCACACCAATGACAAAAACAAATAGCAGAACACTGTACTCAAGAATTTCCAGGGCAAGGGTGTTAATAACTGAATCAAACATAAGAATTATTGAGTAGTAGGTTTTAACGATTTTGTTGGCGTAATAATCGGCGCTTTTGAATTTGCCACTCGCGCTCTTTTATGGTTTCACGCTTGTCGACATTAGCTTTACCTCGAGCTAACCCAATTTCAACCTTGATAAGATGACGCGACCAATACAATGCAGTACAGACTATAGTATAACCTTTTTGGTCAGTGGCACCAATGAATTTACTGATTTGACTTCGGTTTAACAGTAATTTACGGGTTCTGGTCGGGTCAGCCTTTACATGGGTGCTTATGGTATTAAGCGGGGTAATGATAGCTCCGAGTAAGAAAGCTTCATTGTTTTTGATAATGACATAACTGTCTACCAATTGAACGCGCCCCGCTCGAAGCGATTTGACCTCCCATCCTTCCAATACCATGCCCGCTTCAATTTTATCCTCAATAAAATAGTCAAATTTGGCTTTTTTATTAATAGCGATGGTTTTACGATTCTCTTTGCTTTTAGCGTGGCTCAATGTTATTTCACATTTAGAGTAATTCCGCTGGCACTGACGATTGTAACTTTTGCACCAATGGGTAGCTCATTGTCACTTGCTGAATCATCCAGTGCTGCATCCCAGTTAGTGCCAGACCATTCAATTTTCCCTTTGTTGTTTTTTGCAATAGTTTGAGTCACGGTTGCTTCCTGTCCATAGGCATCATTAGCTTTCATGGCACTTGGCTTGTTCTGCCAGCGACGCATTGGTTTGTAGAGCAGTGCTATGGTTACAACAGAGCTGCTTATAAAAATCAACATGGCACCAGCCATACTTAACGCAGGTATAAACCATAGAATTAAAGCTGTAATAATAGCGGAAATACCCAGCAGTAGTAACCAGCCAATACTGGCTTGCAGAATCAGCACTTCACAGGCAATTAATAATGCCCCGAGAATGAGGAATGCCAGATAAGGGTCAATGTTCATAACTTACCTGGCATGGTCAGCTTGTTGTTTTAACGTGCTAAAGGCACCAAACGCCTTGCCAACTACCGACGAAACATCGGTGCTATCGCTTGGAATGATAGCGACCGTCCCTTCTTTAGCCAGTTTATCAAATGCGGCGATATATTGTTCTGCAAGTTGTTGTGACACAGCAACCGTACCACCTTCAGAGTTGATTGCCTCAGAAATAGTATGAATGGCTTTCGCGCGTGCAGTGGCTTCAATGGTAATGGCCTCGGCATCGCCTTGAGCACGCAGCACTTTGGCTTGTTTGTCACCGTCAGCTTCATTAATTTGAGCTTGTCGGTAGCCTTCTGATGTGGTCACAGCAACTCGACGCTCACGCTCTGCCGCCATTTGTTTTTCCATTTCGTCTAAAATAGAACTAGGTGGCGTGATATCTTTAACCTCGTAGCGCATGACTTTTGTACCCCAGGAAGAGGAGGCTTCATCAATGGCATGAGTTACTTTAGCGTTGATATTCTCGCGCGATTCAAAGGTTTCATCAAGCGATAATTTGCCAATTTCTGCACGCATACTGGTTTGTGCAAGTTGGGTTATGGCAAAGTATAAATTGTCGACGCCGTAAGATGCTGCGCGTGGGTCCATAATACGCAAATACAAAACACCATCAATTGAAAGCGCGACATTATCTTTGGTAATGGCTTGTTGTGAAGTTACGTCTAAGGCAAACTCTTTCAATGAATGTTTGTATGCCAGGCGATCCAGTAACGGAATCAAGATGTGTATACCCGCTTCAATGGTACGGTTGTATTTACCCAAACGCTCGACAATGAAAGCGTGGTTTTGCGGCACAATACGAACTACATACCGAATAATTAAAACGATAATAACAACGATAATGGCGAGAGAAATAAAATCTTGCATTGGAATCCTCTTTTTAGTTAAATAAGTTTGTGGATTGTAGATGAGTTGATGGCTATTTTCAACCAGATTATGCAGTAGGTTTCTAATGCATAATCAGGGTCCAATCATTTTTTGTCAGGGTCATAGCAGCGCATAGCTATAGCATCGATTAATTCTTTGGCAAGGGGCTTGGCCAGTTTTTCGATGCCCAAATTATGGATGGGGTTTTTCAGCTGATAGCGCAGTTCTAAATTGACTCGACAAGCATTGTCTGTGATAGCAATAAACTGCCACTGACCTGTGAGACTTTTGAGTGAGCCTTCAACAAATTGCATATCAATTTGTTGATTTGGGGTGAGTTTATTTTCAGTGGTTATTTGAATATTGATGCCCGCTACGTTCAAGGTCAACTGACCGGTTAAGCTATTATCTGATTGTTTGATAATGTTGGAGTGACTACAACTTTTGATAAATTCAGGGTAGTGCTCAATATCATTTACTATGCGGTATAAAGTGTTTGCGCTGTGTTGAAATAATGCACTTTGACTGATGGTTTTTTCAGGCATTATTTTTTGAGTAAGCTGATGTTTTTGAAATCATTTTTGGATGTAGTAGGTTTCTAATGCAAAATTTGGGTTTACAGACTAGGTTTGTTTTAATGTTGTTATCCAAGAATATTATCACCAATAATATTAGCTATCAGTAGCAAGATAATAATGATTGGTGTTAAGTATTTGATAATGTTGTACCAATTGATCAGGTGTCTTTCAGAAAGGCCGGATAACTCTTGATGCATCCTGTCTAACGGTAGCCCCCAGCCTATAACTATTAAAAACAGTAAGCTGATAATGGGAATGAGCAGGTCTTGTGTACTAAAGTAAAGCAATCCTAACAAATGAATATCAGTGACTTGTGCGACAATGGCTAACAGTACCAAACTTGATAAAGTGGCGGCTAATAATTTGATAGTGCCATCAAAATAACGTGTGATGATATAAATCATTACCATCATTGTTGTTAGTGTCGCTAAAGCGACAATACCGTAAAATAGGCTTCCGGCGAGTAAGCCCCCAGGCATATTACTAAAAATAACAGGTAGTGAAATAAACAGTAATTCAATACTGCTGGCACGAGGTATTTCAATGCCGTGTATGCTGTGTAAATTGTATAGAATCAAAGCCATGGACAAGCCAATCAAAGCATCAATACCAATAACCCTGCTAAGCGATTTGGTACTGCATTCGGAGTAAGGTTGATGTGAAAATATTAAAGCAATCATAGCACTACCAGCTCCAACTGATAGTAGAGCCATTGTCATGGCAGACAATAGCATTTCTACAAAAGGTTGCTGATTAATTAAAAAAGCGTAAGGGTTATGGTTGGTGTTGTAATGACCTGTGAGATAAATCATTAACAAAGCGAAGCATATTAACAGGATAAATAAAATGACAACTAACCCTTGTGTCCATTTTTGTGAGCGGTGCATCAGCATGGCAAGAATAAGAATACTACTGCATCCAATCAAGATAGCGTTTAGGGTAAAAGATGATGATAAATTAGAGAAATGGGTTACAGTATCAATTTTTGTTAAGTCGACAAAAACACCTGAAAATAGCATCCAGGCACAATATAACAACCAACCTAAAAGAACTATGGAAGCTAACAAAATAAAACTGTTGGTGATTAATGTAATGGCTTGAAATGCGGTGCTAAATTGTGGAATTTTGATGCTGTTACACAATTGTTGAAAAAAAACAGCAATGGAGGGTTTGGGTTTTTGCCAATAGCCACCAGCAACAGCTTCTACCAGTGCCAGAGGAATACACAGAACGCCAACACAGATAGCATATATAGCGATAAAAACAATACCGCCGTTAATAATGGCTAAGGGCAATTCACTAAAATTGCCGATACCGATAGCTAAGCCCAATAGTAGCAGTGTGGGCGAGGGGTTCTGGTTTGAATCAGCTGTTAAATGGGTTGCGCTTGACAATGGTTTCTACTCTATCGGGACCTGTCGATACAATATCAATAGGGACGCCAATTTCTTGTTGAAGCCGTTCAATATAAGTCAAGGCATTGGCAGGTAAATCTTCCAATCGCTGTTTGCCTTGTGTCGATTCGTTCCAACCAGATAATGTGATATATTCAGGCTGAATATTGTTGTAATCATCAGAGTCGCAAGGGTAGCTGACACTATTACCGTTGTTATCCACATAATTGGTACAGATTTTAACGGCTTCCAGACCATCCAGTATATCCAGCTTGGTTAAACAAATACCACTAATGCTGTTAATGGTAACGGCGCGGCGCAGTGCCACGGCATCAAACCAGCCACAGCGCCTATCGCGACCTGTTGTTGTGCCCTTTTCTTTGCCCACAATGGATAGATGTTCGCCAATATCATCGAATAACTCGGTAGGAAATGGGCCAGTACCAACGCGAGTAGTATAGGCTTTGGTAATACCCAAGACATAATCGATTGTTAAAGGCCCTGTGCCTGCGCCTGTGGCGGCATAACCAGAGGTTGTATTGGATGAAGTGACGAAAGGGTAGGTGCCGTGGTCTATATCCAGCAGCGAACCTTGTGCGCCTTCAAATAGGAAGTTGGCGTTAGTTTTTCTACCTTCTTCAATGATGGTGCTGACATCAGCCACCATCGGCAGGATTTGCTCGCGCCACGATAGTGATTGATCTAAGGTTTGTTGATAGTCAACAGGTTTAGTTTTGTAGTAATGTTCAAGCATAAAATTGACTTCATCCATAATTTGCTTCAACCGTTCAGCGTAGCGTTTTGGGTGAGCTAAGTCACCAAGGCGTACGCCACGGCGCGACACTTTGTGCTCATAAGCAGGGCCAATGCCCTTTCCAGTTGTACCAATTTTCTTCTCTTTACACAGAGCCGCCTCGCGAGCGTGGTCAATAGCAATATGATAGGGCAATATTAATGGACACGCAGGGCTGATTTTCAAACGCTGAGTTGCATCAATACCTTCGTTGCCAAGCATGTCAATTTCTTTGAGCAACGCCTCAGGTGACAAGACCACGCCGTTGCCAATCAAACAGGTGACATTAGGGCGTAAAATGCCCGATGGAATTAAGTGAAGAGCCGTGCGCTTACCGTCGATGACCAACGTATGTCCTGCATTGTGGCCACCTTGAAAGCGTACTACATAGCTGGCAGATTCGGTCAAAAAGTCAACAATTTTACCTTTGCCTTCATCGCCCCACTGTGACCCGAGGATAACGACAGAATGTGATTGTGACGAGTCAGGCTGAACCATTAGTATGTATTTGCAATGTGAGTAAGTAATTTTAAATCTGCACTATAGCCAGTTGCTGGTCTTGCATTGCCAAAGGCTTCACCAATGTTGTCGTAGCGTCCACCGTTAGCGATCATATGTCCACACGAGGGGTGAAAGGCAGCAAAAATAACGCCAGTGTGGTAGTGAAAACCGCGAACTTCAGCCAAATCATAAAACAAATTAATGTTGGGGAATTGGGTTTTGAGCTCAGCACTAATTTGTTGCAGTTGAGTGAGTGCATTGTCAACATTAGCAATAATAGTGCTATCAGTATTTTGTTTGATTTGTGCAATAAATTGCTGCAATGGCTCGCTGCCAAGAAAGTTGTTATTGCCATATAATTGCATCAGTGAATTTAACAACTTAAGGGTATCGTAATTCAGGTTAGATTGCTCTATCCATGCGTTTAAATCGGGCTGCGATTTTTTATGTAAGATAGCAATAAGCTGTTCGCGCCCATTTTCACTAATAGTACAATTGGACAAAATTGAGCTTAAAAAACCGCAGTGACCTAAATCTAATACAGTATTTTTAATACCTAAAGTGCTTAGCATATTCATTAGAATAGAAATGACTTCAATATCGGCTTTTATTGACGCATCACCATAGTGTTCAATACCAATCTGCATAGGTGTGCGGTTTTGGTTAGGGTACTCTGTCTGCATTCGCAACAATGTCGATGCATAGCATAATTTATTGGAGCCCGTTGATTTCATGCTGTGAGCATCCATTCTTGCCGTTTGTGGCGTTATGTCTGCTCTTATCCCCATTGTTTTACCGCTGTTGGGGTCGGTAAGTTTGGCAGTGGTGCTATCCAGATCAATGCCTGAACCTGTTAGTAATGAGTCGGTAAATTCGACCAATGGAGGTATAACTAATTGGTAACCTTTTGAGACAAATAAATCAATAACAAGTCGTCGGTTGGTTTCCAGCAAAGCTGCCCGTTCAGGCAACAGTTCATCAATTCCATCGGGAAGTAGCCAACGCATTGTATCGAAAGTATTGGGTGAATCAGTTAAGAAAAAAAAGTAGTATAGCGCCTGTTAACAGCGTAACAGCCCCACTGGTGCGAATGGTGGCGGATGATATTTCAGCGAGCTTCTGTGCCAGGTTGAGCCATCTGTTGGGAAACAAAAAAGGTATTATTCCCTCCAATATTAATACAAGAGCAATGGCTTGAAAAATATCGGTAATGAACATAATAGGGCTTTAACGCTTTCTGTGCTCGTTTAAATAACGAAAGAAATCATTATCAGGTTCTATCAAAATAATATCGCCACCGTTATTAAAAGTTTCTTTATAGGCGTTCAGGCTGCGAATAAAAGCATAAAACTCGGAGTCTTGATTGTAGGCAGAAGCATAGATATTAGCAGCTTTAGCATCGCCTTCACCGCGAGTAATTTCTGATTCTTTGTAAGCTTCCACTTCAATTAAAACTTTTTGTCTGTCGGCATTAGCACGAATTTTTTCAGCGGCCTCTTTACCTACAGAGCGATATTCGCGCGCTTCTTTTTCACGTTCAGCGCGCATTCTTCGGTAAACGTCATCGCTCACTTCGCTGGGTAAATCAATACGTTTAATACGAACATCTATAACTTCTACGCCCAAGGAATTTTGAGCGTCGCTATCTAGTTCTTCAGTTAGCTTTGCCATAAGTTCGTCGCGTTCACCTGCCACTACTTCGTGTAAGGTGCGCACGCCAAATTCATTACGCAAACCGTCGTTTACACGGGCAGAAAGACGATTGTGGGCAATATCCTCATCGCCGCCCGTGGCGCGGTAATAAGTGCCAACATCCATAACACGCCATTTTACGAAAGAGTCGACAATTAAGCGTTTCTTTTCTACGGTGTAAAAACTCTCTGGTTTGGCATCTAAGGTCAAAACCCGTGCATCGAAAAAGCGAATGGAATCGGCTATTGGAATTTTAAAATGCAGTCCAGGGGTAATGGCTCCGTCAATCAGGGCACCAAAACGCAGTAGGACTGCTTTTTGAGTTTCTTGTACACGGTATACAGAGCCCGACAAAATAATAATGCCGACCAATAGTGACAATATGGATAAAAATTGTTTATGTGACATTAGCGTAAACCTCCTGATTGTCTGTTTCTTGAGGCTTCGCGGCGCAGTTGTTCGATAACTTCATTGACAATTTGTTGTGTGTTAATGGTATTGGATGGCTGTGCTGAAGATGTGGGTAGTACCTGACTGCTATTGGAAGCAGCGGCTAGTTTATCTAGCGGCAAATACATTAAATTGTTTCCACCTTCCACATCGACAATAACTTTATTGCTTTTAGACAAAACCTCTTGCATAGCATCTATGTACAAGCGTTCTCTGGTGACTTGTGGCGCTTTGTTATATTCCTGTAACAATTTTGTAAAGCGTTGCGACTCACCTTCAGCTTTAGCAACCACTTCGCCTCTGTAAGCGTTGGCTTCTTCAATAATACGCTGTGCTTTACCGCGAGCCCCTGGTAATATACTATTGCGATACGATTCGGCTTCATTCACAAAGCGCTCTTTATCTTCTTTGGCGGCAATTACATCATCAAAAGCATTTTTTACCTGTGAAGGTGGTTCGGCCTCTTGAATTGTCACCGTCAACACATGAATACCAGTGCCGTAAATGTCGAGGCGTTCTTGTAAACGCAACTTGACTTCGTCAGCCAGAAGTACGCGACCTTCACTTAATACGTCGTTTAATTGGGTGCTACCCACAGCGTGGCGAATTGCTGATTCAGTGGCATGTCGCAAGCTGCCTTTGGGATTGCTGACATTAAGAATATAATCTTTAATGGATTTGATATTAAACTGCGTAGTGAGTGGTACTTTAACAATGTTCTCATCTTCGGTTAACATTAAGCCAGATGAAATATATTCTTGAATTTCAGTGACCTGTTCGCGGTAGACAATATCTAAAATCCATGGGTTCCAGTTAAAACCAGGACCAATAGTTTTGTGGAATTTGCCAAGGCGAAGCACTACGGCTTTTTCCTTCTCGTCCAAAATATTAATGCCCATGGCAAACCAACCAGCAAAAGTGACTAAAAGCGATAGGTATAAAAGTCCTTTGAAATTGCCACCTTGTGATGAATTACCACTGTTGGAATTGTTTTTTTTTGAACTGCCGCCAAAAAAATTATTGAATTTGGTTTTCAGTTCGCGCAATGCCTCGTCTAAATCAGGAGGTCCATCGTTGCCCCAAGGGTCGCGGTTATTGTTGTACATGTTATTGCTGTAAGTGCCGTTGTGGCTAGCTACAGCTTCTGATGAAGTGGAGCGCTTAAAGCCCCAAAATTTCCAGCTCATAAATTTCTCGAATGTTCTGTTGAGTTTAACCCAGATTACGCATTAGAAATTGTAGCGAAGGCAAAAATGGCAATAAAAACAATAGCTCGCGCAAGGAAAATAAGCGGAAACATAGCAGAACTATGGTGAGCATTATTTTTCGAGCAAGCTGATGTTTTTAAAGTCATTTTTGGATGCAACAGGTTTTTAATGCATAATCTGGGTTTAATATTGAAATTGCGTAAAGGTGTGTATTCTACAATCTTGCGAGGTTATTAGCCAGTTTTTAACTTCTATTTTTAGGGTGTGCCCCAATTATGCGAACCTGGGTCGTTATAATTATACTCAGTGGCGCTAAAATGCTTAAAGCTGACAACGCATTCCTTATATAGTAATATCCAAAGTTCATTCCAATTATATTTGCCAAGACTTTATTATGACACAAATTAGTCCCCCTCAACAAGAGCATGATAGTTCTTTAGATAAAAAACTGGAATCACAAGCTCGCGTTGTTATTATTGGTGGTGGCGTTGTCGGTTGTTCCATATTGTTTCATTTAGCAAAATTTGGTTGGAAAGATGTGGTATTGCTAGAGCGAAGTGAATTAACATCAGGTTCTTCCTGGCATGCTGCAGGGCAAATTCACACCATTAGTTCCGACCCCAATATTTCCAGGTTGCAAGGTTACACCATTAATTTGTATAAGGAATTGGAAGAGCTTTCAGGTCAGTCGGTTGGACACCACCAGACAGGAGGTTTTTATTTGGCATCGACACCGGAGCGTCTTGATTATTTAAAGCAGGAGCGCTCAAAAGCCAGATATATGGGGCTTGATCAAGAATTTATCTCACTTGAGGAAGTGGTCAGGATGAACCCATTGGTCGATCCATCGAAATATTTAGGTGCGTTGTATGATCCATTGGATGGGCATATTGATCCATCAGGAGTGACCATTGCCTATGCTAAAGCGGCGCGGAAATTAGGCGCGAATTGGCATCGAGATTGTGCCGTTACTGCAACCTTCCAAAAAAGCGATGGCAGTTGGGATGTGTACACGAATAAGGGTATCATCAATGCTGAACGCATTGTCAATGCCGCAGGGCTGTGGGCGCGTGAAGTGGGTCGTTTGTCGGGGATTGAATTGCCAGTTCAACCAATGGAACATCACTATTTAATTACTGAAGACATTCCTGAAATTATAGATTTTGATGGTGAAATAGCCGCAGGTATTGATTATGAAACCAATATTTATTTTAGAGGCGAACACAATGGTTTATTGTTGGGAACTTATGAACCCAAAGCTACGCCGTGGAAAGTAGAGGGTGTGCCCAACGATTTTGGACATGAATTATTACAAGATGATTTAGAGCGAGTCGCCGACAGGCTTGAGTTGGCATTTGAAAATATTCCCGCGCTTGGTCGTGCAGGAATCAAATCTGTGGTCAATGGACCTTTTACCTTTGGTCCTGATGGCAATCCAATGATTGGCCCCGTACCAGGTATGAAAAATTACTGGACAGCAGTAGGGGTTATGGCCGGGTTTTGTCAGGCAGGTGGCGTTGGGCTTTGTTTGGCACAATGGATGATAGATGGCGAACCCGAAGTAGACGTTTGGGCAATGGATATTGCGCGATTTGGTGAATTTGCCACCTGTGAGTACGGTACAAATAAATCTGCTGAAAATTATGAGCGCCGCTTTATTCTAACTTACCCCAATGAAGAATTACCAGCCATGCGCAAGCAAAAAACCACTAGCTTATATGACAGATTGGCAGCTCGTGGCGCGGTAATGGGTGCAAGTTTTGGTTTGGAACATGCTCTCTGGTTTGCTGACAGTCCTGATGATGCCCATGAAAGCCCCACATTTAGGCGTTCTAACGCCTTTGATTATGTCGCCAAAGAGGTGAAAGCTGTACGCGAAAATGTCGGTATTATTGAAGTGGCAAATTTTTCCAAACATGAAATTAAAGGTGAAAGAGCAGCTAAATTCGTTGACTATTTAATGGCAGGGCGTTTGCCCGAAATAGGTCGCATCAACCTTTCACCCATGCTAACCCCTAAAGGCAAATTATATGGCGATTTGACCATTGCCAGAATTGCGGATGACCATTTTTATTTATTAGGTTCTGGCGCAGCGCAGGAAATGCATCGCAGGTGGATAGAGCTAAACTTGCCAGAGAGGGGCGTTAGCTATCGAAATTGCAGTGATGAATTACACGGTATTGCGGTCTCAGGTCCTAATTCCAGAGATTTGGTTCAGCGCATTACACGCGATAATATGAGCGATGAAACCTTCAAATTTCGCGATATTCGCAGCACTACGGTCGGTTCAGTACCAGTGTTGATGATACGAATATCATTCTCTGGCGAGTTAGGTTACGAAATTTACTGTGCGCCACAGTACCAACTTCGTTTGTATGAAGCTTTGGTGGAAGCAGGTAGTGATTTGGGTTTGGTTCACTATGGTAATCGCGCGCTAATGTCATTGCGTTTAGAGAAAAACTGGGGTGTTTGGACAATGGACTTTAGACCCGATTTTACCGCAGCACAATCTGGCCTCGATGTTTTTATCCACTTTGACAAAGTCAGTGATTTTATTGGTAAACAGGCCGCTATTGCTGAGCGCGATGCTGAACCTACCATCAAATTGGTAACATTAATTGTAGATACCGATGTTGACTGCCATCACGATGAGACCGTTTTTCACAATGGAAAGACTGTGGGTTACGTCACCTCTGGTGGCTATGCTCACTACAGCCAAAAAAGTGTAGCAATGGCGTATATACCTGCAAATTTAGCCATACCTAACCAAATTTTTGAAGTTGAAATATTAGGTGATTTAAAACCTGCGATTATTCAATTAGAACCACTACATGACGCCAAAGGATCAAGGATTAGATAAACCCTAATAATAAACACAGAGCGTTAAAACTTAAACCCATATTATGCAAGAAAATAATACACTAACGGCAGTAAACAATTTTCCGCATTATGAATTTCTTTATGCATTATTCTTAACCTGTTTTGCCGTATTGCTTGTTTTGACTAATGTGATTGGTCAAAAATTGTTTGTGATCTTTGGAATCACACTAACCTCAGGCATTATTACCTACCCCTTAACATTTCTTATCACTGACATCGTCAGCGAAATATACGGTGCAAAGCGCGCGCAATTTATGGTAATAGTAGGGTTTGCTATGTCATTGTTAATGCTGGTACTGATTCAAGTTTCTATGATATTGCCTGAATCTCCGAATTGGAGTTCGCAAATTAGCCCCGGTTTTTCCAGTGGTAAACAAATGCAAGAAGCATGGTTAGCTGTATTTGGTGTGAGCTGGTGGCTGGTTATTGGTTCAATGACGGCCTATATGATTGCACAGTTTATTGATGTGAAATTGTTTCATTTTATTCGTAAGATAACCCGAGGTAAAATGCTTTGGTTGCGAAATAATGGTTCCACTTTATTTTCGCAATTAATTGATACTTTCGTAGTAGGCTGTTTTTTATTTTATGGCGCACTGCAATTACCCATTGGGACAGGGCTGGAAATTATGCTTTCCATCTATGTTTTTAAGTTGGCAATTGCACTATTTGATACACCATTATGTTACCTTGGCGTTCACTGCTGCAGGAAATATCTAAATACAGGGTAGACTTATTGCTATAGCCTTTCTAGTATCACGCTAGTGCAGTAGAATGCGAGTTTAAAATGATTTCGCAACAAAGATATATGCCTAATACCATTGAGCAATTAATTGCACTAGAACAAATTAAACAATTAAAGTACCGTTATTTTCGCACGTTGGATTGTAACCAATGGCAGAAATTTGGCGCGACTTTAACCGAAGGTTGTGTTGGGAACTACAGCAGTGGTAAGTTACATTTTGAAGGGCGTGATGCTATTGTTGAGTTTATGAAAGCGAATATGTCTAGCGACCAATTTTTATCCATGCATACTGGGCATCACCCTGAAATTACATTTATTGATGATAATCGCGCTACAGGAATTTGGTATTTGCAGGATATGATACTAATGCTTCCAGGCAAAAAAAGGTTATTTGGCACCGGCATTTACCAGGATGAATATGAAAAAACAGATGGCAGTTGGTTGATTAGTAAAACAGGCTATGAGCGTATTTTTGAATGCATAGAGGGTTTGGATGAAGAGATTCATGTATTGCAAAACCGATTTGTGAAATCATGATTCAAAATGACATCTTCACCCATCATTAAAAAACCATACAGCTCTGGCTTTTGCCGAAGCGGTTGAAAAAACATTAGAATTGCAACGAACGTGGTATCTGGATAATGTTTAAACTCTTTTTTCTTTTAATTTTCTTTATAAGCACTATGCTATCAGCCTTTGCCGAAACCTCACCCATCGTTATTGCTCATCGAGGTGCATCGGGTTATTTGCCTGAACATACATTGGAGTCCAAGGCGCTTGCTTACGCCATGAAACCCGATTACCTTGAGCAGGATATAGTGATGACTAAAGACAATCAGTTGATTGTATTGCACGATTTGTATTTGGATAGAACTACCAATGTAGCAGAATTATTTGCTGACAGGAACAGAGCCGATGGACGTTACTACGCTATTGATTTCACTCTTGATGAAATTCGTCAACTCAGTGTTACCGAGAGCTTTATCAAAAGCGATGATAAAAGTGTTAATAGTAAATTTTCTGGTAGATTCCCTGTATGGAAATCCAATTTTAGAGTTGCAACCCTGGCAGAAGAAATAGAGCTTATTCAGGGGTTAAATCAGTCTTTAGGTTACAACATAGGCATTTATCCTGAAATTAAAGCTCCCTGGTTTCATCACAAAGAAGGCAAAGATATTACGTCTGCGTTGCTAAAAATGTTAAAACACTATGGCTACGATAGTCCAGAGAGTAATATCTATTTACAGTGCTTTGACCCTAATGAGTTAAAACGTATTAAGTATAAACTATTTTCTGAATACGATATGCAAGTCAAACTGGTGCAATTAATTGCACCCACGCAATGGCAGGAAACGGCCGAACTGGTTGACGGTAAATGGAGTAACTACAATTACGATTGGATGCATGATAAAGACGGTATGCAAAAGGTAGCCAAATACGCTGATGGCATTGGCCCCTGGTATGCAATGTTACTGCAAGATAAGGATGGTCAATTACAGTCGACAGGCCTAATGGATAGATCTCGCAATGCAGGTTTGGTGGTGCACCCTTATACCTTCAGGGAAGATGATTTGCCTGAATATGCGAGAGATTTTAATCATTACCTGGATATATTTTTTAATCAAGTAAAGATTGATGGTGTGTTTAGCGATCACCCAGACAAGGTCGTAAATTTCCTAAACAGGCAGTAAAAGCCGTGTTTTTTGCTTATAAACCTGGTATTCGGGTAAGTGTCCCCAACGCTTTTCCGCGCTGGCTTCGAGTCCTGGAATACCGCTGATATGTCGAAGTAATAAATAGACAAAAACAGGTGAAATAAGGGTAGCAAATTGCCAGTTTGTCAAGTGTGGCAGTGCAATGATAGCGATACCAACCCACAGTACCATTTCGCCAAAATAATTAGGGTGCCGGCTTTTTGCCCATAATCCTGTATTGATAAAGCTCTCGGATTGTGTTTTGAATCTACGTTTTTGATGGTCTGCAACGACCTCAATCGTAAACCCCAGTAACCAAAGTCCTAGCCCTAACCATGTTATATCGTACCATTGTTTGCTTGGCTGTGAAGTAATGACAGTCAGTGCTGCAGAACAAGTTAGTAGTACCCAGAATCCTTGTAGTGTCCAAACTGACAGGAACCTCAAAAAATTTGGTTTAATGGCGTCAAAGCGCTTATCAGAGCCATCTTTTAGCACTCTTACAAATAAAAAGCTGCCCAAACGCATGGCCCAAACACAAACCAGAATAACCAACAATTGAGAAATACCGGATTGATATGCGTTGCTGTTATAAGCAAAAATCATAATACCGATGTAAGTCATGCTGCCAGTCAAATCAAAAAACCTTTCGGTTTGTAAAAACCACGCAGGGATAAAGGCCAACCATTGAATCGCAAATATGATTAATCCACAGAAGGCAAAAAGAGGGAGTCCGTAGTAGTTGCCGACACTATTATAGCTTCCTGCCCATACCAGCAATGTCGCGATAATAAGAGTTGCAGAGATAATGATGGCAGAGCGCATAATAAATTCACAGCTAAATCAATTAACCTAGATTCCGTAGTTGAACCTGGAATTTACAGTTATTTTCAGGAAATAATGCAAGGCATGGCTTGCAGGTAATGGTTGTAGCCCTTACCAAAAGCCATAACGCAGCAGTGTGAACTGAAAAGGACTGTAAAGCCAGGTAGCGGTTTGTAATTCACTTATGAAGTGAATCGAAGAATAAGCGTTTATCAATAACATTCAAACTCTTAGAAGTGAAATTAGCGTTCAACTGCGGAATCTAGGATTATGCAAATCATAGCAAATAAATTTTATCGCGTGTATTAATTCGGCATGAAAATACCGAACTAATATGTGGCACAAGGAAGTGCTACCGACGTACAAGAAAATTCGCATATTTTCGTTAGCATTTCAATGGTGACCAATAAAATACAGCGAGCTTTATACAAAACTGTAGCCGTAGCCGTTTTATGAATTGCAGCAGGGTTAACGTGGTATATTAGAGCGAGTATCATGTATAATTATTCGCGCGTTTTTTAGCTCACTATTTTTTTTTTAGCCTACTACTTAAAACAGAATAAAAACTTATGAATTTGAAATTATTTGTAAAGCGTATCATCATCGATAGCTTGTTATTAGGACTATTATTGATAGCAATGCCTTCAATGGCAGGTGATGCAACGCAAGGAAAAGCCAAAGCAGCACCCTGTGCTGCTTGTCACGGTCAAACTGGCATCAGTACAGCGTCTATCTGGCCTAATTTGGCTGGTCAGGGGGAGCAGTATTTGATTAAACAAATTAATGATATAAAATCGAATGTTCGCCAGGTGCCTACCATGACAGCCTTTGTCACCAATTTAAGTAATGAAGATATTGCCGATATTTCTGCTTTTTATGCATCTCAGCCGCAGGCAATTAGCGGCGCGCAGGAGCTTGTCAGTAAAGCTTACAACTTAAATGCAGAAGAGCACTTGGCCTTAGGTCAGAAAATATATCGCTCAGGCAATCCTGGATTAGGGATTCCTACCTGTAGCGCTTGTCATTCGCCCAGCGGCAAAGGTAATGCGCCAGCAAAATATCCACAGGTTGGTGGTCAACAGTATGAATATCTGGTACAACAATTAAAAGATTTTCGTGGTAACATTCGTGTCAACGATGGTGAAAGTCGCATTATGCGCTCTGCCGTTGAAAATTTAAAAGACATTGAATTAGAAGCTGTCGCGAACTATATGTCGGGGTTACATTAAACTATATCATTATATCGAGAAAAAGCTATGCCAACTTTCAAACTTTTATTGTCTGTATTTTCCTTAAGCGTTATATTGGTAGCTTGTCATCAAAGCGATGCACAAAACTTATCGCTACAAACTAAAGAAAAAGTTGTTGCAGCTGAAATTGAAAAGGCAAAGCAGTCTGCTGCCAATAATCAAAATGCGAAACCAATTCAGTCGTCTAAAAGAGACTTATCAAGTTTTGGCAATTTTGTAGCGGGTAAAGATTATGAAATTTTAAGCACTCCTGTTCCGATTGCAGACAATGGAAAAATTGAGGTAGTGGAATTTTTTTGGTATGGCTGTAATCATTGCTATAGCTTTGAGCCCATTATCAGTTCGTGGAAAAAAACCTTAGCAAATGATGTGGAATTTTTACCAATTCCAGCAGTTTGGGCTAAAAACATGGAAGCTCATGCCAGGATGTATTACACAATTAGAGCAATGGGTGTTGAAGACCAACTGCACACGCCAATTTTTCGCGTTATGAATGAACGGCGTAAACGGATGTCATCACTGGATGAAATAGCAACTTTTATGAAAGAGCAAGGTGTTGATGAAGAAAAATTCCGTAAAACCTATAAAGCCTTTGGTATTAACAGCCAGGTGCAACAAGGTATGGCAAAAGCCAGAGCTGCAGGGTTGCGTGGTACGCCCGAACTGTTAGTGCATGGTAAGTATCGAGTGACAGGGCAGATGGCAGGTAGTCAAGCGCGTATGTTAACTATAGCTAACTATCTGATTGAGAAGGAACGCCAAAACCTCTAAAGTTTGAATATAAAACAGCGGCTACATTCAATATTTGTCGATGCATTTAAGGCCAATGGAATCGATAACCCGGAGCCTATGTTGCAAGCCAGCCAAAAATTTGGTGACTATCAAGCCAACGGTTGTATGCGAGCAGCTAAACAAATGGGACAAAGCCCCAGAGAATTAGCTAGCCAGATAGTTGACTGGTTAAAGCTATCGGACCATGCTGGGCTATTTA
Organism: Pseudomonadales bacterium; assembly: GCA_965204215.1. Taxonomy (GTDB): domain Bacteria; phylum Pseudomonadota; class Gammaproteobacteria; order Pseudomonadales; family GM7GCV1; genus CBDBDZ01. The sequence continues at coordinate 708,639 of CBDBDZ010000014.1, forward strand.
AACAATTAGAGGTTGCAGGCCCTGGGTTTATCAATATTCACCTGGCAGATGCATGGTTAAATCAACAACTCTCTCATCAGCTACATACGGGAAACTGTGGTATTCAATTAACTGATGCGCCACAAACCATTGTTATTGATTACTCCAGCCCTAATCTTGCCAAAGAAATGCATGTTGGGCATTTGCGCGGTACTGTTATTGGCGATGTTATGGTGCGAATACTATCTGAATTGGGCCATACAGTGATTCGTCAAAATCATATGGGAGATTGGGGAACACAATTTGGCATGTTAATTGCAGCCATGCAATTGGAGTCTGTACAAAATAATATGGATATGGAACTGGCTGATTTAGAACAATTTTATCGTAAAGCCAAAAGTTGTTTTGATGATGATAAAGCTTTTGCTAATCACGCGCGAGATATGGTAGTGCTGTTACAGTCCGGCGATAAGAATTGCTTAAAGTTGTGGCGACAATTTATAGGTATTTCCATTGACCATAGCCAACAATTATACGATAAGCTGGGTATATCGTTGACTAAAGACGATATTATGGCAGAAAGCGCTTATAACCTGATGCTGAAACCTATCGTCAATGAACTCACTGAAAAAGGGTTGATTGTAGAAGACAAGGATGCAAAAGTTATTTTCTTGGAAGAATTCAGCAACCGGGACGGTGAACCAGCCGCCGCGATTGTGCAAAAAAATGATGGTGGTTATTTGTATTTAACCACAGATTTAGCAGCGTTAAAATACCGAATTAATACATTACTGGCTGAGCGCTTACTGTATTTTATAGATGCACGGCAATCGTTACATATGCAACAACTTTTTACAATAGGTAAAAAAGCAGATTGGATAAGTGAACATCATCAATTAGAGCATTGCCCATTTGGAACCGTGATGGGTAAAGATGGTAAACCGTTTAAAACACGTAGTGGTGAAGTGGTTAAACTGCAGGATTTGGTGGATGAGTCTATTGAACGTGCTACACAATTGGTTGCGACAAAGAACCAAAATTTATCCAAAAACCAGTGTGCCTATATTGGTAAAGTGGTAGGTATAGGAGCAATAAAATATGCAGAATTGAGCATTACGCGTACTAGCGACTATATATTCGACTGGGATATTATGCTCAGTTTTGAAGGTAACACGGCCCCCTATTTGCAATATGCTTTCACAAGAATAAGAAGTTTACTAGCTAAAGCTAATTCAGTGACCGAAGAAGGTTGGCATATTCAACAGCCCATCGAACAAGCGCTGCGTCTAAAATTGTTACAATTTCCTGATGTTATTGCTCAAATAGCTATCAACTCATTTCCCCATGAATTGTGCAACTATCTATTTGAACTGGCGGGGCTGTATATGAAGTTTTATGAGCAGTGTCCAGTCATAAATTCAGAAGAACCCATACGCAGTAGTCGATTAAAACTGTGCGAGTTAACCAGCAAAGTCATAGAGAAAGGACTATCATTACTCGGAATTGAAGTATTGGAAATGATGTAGTGAGAGTTTTGCACTTATGAGTAGAATGTGCGACCAGTAAACTCCGTTTTTTCGCATATTTTTGCCTTGTATTTTCATTGCTTGTGGCATTGTGCAAAGCTCTCGTAATGTATAATAAGACCATTGCATTTAGGTATCCTGCCTTCTGCAATGTATCGTATTGAAAAATACAATTTTTCAATATTCGCAAAATCAATGACTTACAGTCATTAATTTTGGGTGATATTTCCTATATCACACGACCATTGCCTAATGCAATGGTCTTAATTTATATTTATGAATTCATTTATAGCGTAATGCCTGGTAACTCTTTTGGCGAATTGTTTCGCGTTACAACTTTTGGAGAAAGCCACGGCGTTGCAATTGGTGGTATTGTCGATGGTTGCCCAGCGGGGATGAAGTTGGATGTCGACTATATCCAAAAACAGCTAGACAGGCGTAAACCCGGGCAGTCGCGCTATGTTACCCAGCGTCGTGAAGATGACGAAGTGCAAATTTTATCTGGTTGGTTTGAAGGTATCACAACAGGTACGCCCATTGGTTTGTTCATTTATAACAAAGACCAAAAATCGAAAGATTATTCCGATATTAAAAACCAGTATCGTCCTGCACACGCAGATTATACCTACGATAAAAAATATGGTATCCGCGATTATCGAGGTGGTGGTCGCTCTTCTGCGCGTGAAACTGCTGTTCGTGTAGCAGCAGGTGCTATTGCCCGGCAATTTTTAAAAGAAGAATACGGCGTAGTTATTAATGCATATATTAGTCAATTAGGCGAACATAAAATTACCCAATGTGATTTTTCCGAAATTGATAATAACGCTTTCTTTTGTCCAGACTCTTCACTCGTACCTGCTTTAGAGGTAGCCATGCAAGACTTAATTAAAGAAGGAAACTCTATTGGCGCGCAGATCGACGTTGAAGTAAGCGGAGTCCCCGCTGGATGGGGTGAACCTGTATTTGATAGACTGGATGCAGACATAGCCAAAGCGTTAATGAGCATTAACGCGGTAAAAGGTGTAGGAATTGGGGCAGGTTTTGATTGCGTTGCACAAAAAGGCACGCAGCACCGCGATGAAATAACGCCAAAGGGTTTTTTATCCAATAATGCTGGCGGTATTTTAGGCGGCATTTCCAGCGGTCAAAATATTATAGCCAGAATGGCAGTTAAGCCCACCTCCAGTTTAAGAATAGCAGGGCAATCTATTGATAATTGTGGCAATGCCATAGAAGTTGTCACCAAAGGTCGGCACGACCCCTGTGTGGGTATTCGAGCTGTACCTATTGCCGAGGCAATGGTAGCATTGGTATTGATAGATCACGCCTTGCGTCAACGTGCTTATCGCTTAAAATAATAATGTCTGAACAGCAAACTGCCCTTCAAGACAATATTAGCGTCAATATTAAAACGGCAGCAGATATTGAAAAAATGCGTGTGGCAGGTCGCATGGCCGCTAGCACTTTGGAAATGATTGGACAGTATGTTAAGCCAGGTGTCACTACGGGTGAGCTGGATAGCATTTGCCACCAATATATTACCGAGACGTTGGATGCTATACCAGCTCCGTTAAACTACAATGGTTTTCCAAAATCTATATGCACATCCATTAATCAGGTGGTTTGCCATGGTATTCCCAGCGACTCTCGCAAGTTGAAAAAGGGCGATATTATCAATATTGATATTACTGTTATTAAAGATGGCTTTCATGGTGATACTTCTAAAATGTTTTTTGTTGGCAAGGTATTGCCTCACGCCAAACGTCTGGTACAAATAACTCAAGAATGTATGTACAAAGCCATTGAAACAGTTAAACCTGGTTTGCATATCGGCGATATTGGTGCGGTTATTCAGCAACATGCTGAAAAAAATCATTACTCGGTAGTGCGCGATTTTTGTGGACACGGCATCGGGCGTAACTTTCACGAACCCCCACAAATATTGCATTTTGGTGAAAAAGGTGAAGGCATGCAATTAAAAGAAGGAATGGTCTTTACTATTGAACCTATGATAAACGCAGGGTCTTGGGAAACGCGGGTTAAAGCGGATGAGTGGACAGCCGTCACGGTTGATGGCAGGTTATCAGCCCAATACGAACACACTTTGGCAGTTACCAAAACGGGGTATGAAGTGCTGACCCTTCGTGATGAAGAAACCTTCCCGGTTAGTAATTAATCGATGAACTACAAGATGTTTGCGCCGTTGACGTTATTTTTAGTGGCAGCAGTGTTTTTCGTATGGGGCTTAGAATGGCGCAAACAAGTGCCGTCCACTGTGGTTAACCGTACTTTGGTTGGTAAAACTTTTCCTGAATTTTCATTGCCTTCAGTGGATGGTAAGCAGTTGTTTGACCAAAATTATTTACCTGATAAACCTTATTTAGTGAATATATGGGCTTCGTGGTGTCCTAGTTGTTATGTCGAGCATGATTTTTTGAATCGGCTGGCGAATCGAGGTGTAATTATTATTGGATTAAATTACAAAGACGACACTCAAAAGGCTCTTAAATACTTGAATGATTTAGGTAATCCTTATCACTTAATAGTTGCAGATAAAAAAGGTAGTCTTGCTATTGACTTAGGTGTAACCGGGGCTCCTGAAACTTATTTAGTAGGTGGAGATGGTATCATTTATTATAAGCATCAAGGGGTTATTGATGATCGTTTATGGGACAATACCTTACAACCTCTCTATGATAAACTCAACAATATATGATGCGACAACTACTTATCGTTTCCGTTCTATTGTCTGTCTCGCTATGGAGTTATGCGCAAATTGATACGGATCAATATTTTTCCACCAATGAACAGCGCATCCGCTACAACCAGCTATTAGAAGAGTTGCGTTGTCCGAAATGTCAAAATCAAAGCCTTTCAGCTTCTGATGCAGGAATAGCGGGAGACCTTCGCAATAAAGTATATGAACTCATGCAACAGGGTATGGACGATGAAGCCATCAAGAAATACTTACAACAACGGTATGGCGATTTTGTATTGTATGAGCCGCCACTAAAAACAGGCACTTTAATCTTGTGGACAATGCCATTTCTGTTGATAATATTTATTGCATTTATCTCTTTTAAATTTATTAACAAACAGAACCGTGCCTCAAGCTGAATTTACCATGCCAAACCGATTAATATTTTTTCTGTTAATCGTCATTGCACTACTAGCATCTGCCCTGCTTTATAATCATTGGGGGCGTTGGGACGACCAATCACTTAGTGAACAGTTTGAAAAAATTCAACAATGGGTTGAAAATGAAGAATGGGAACAAGTTGAACTAGACAGTGTGGTGTTAATTAAACAATTGAACCAGCGCTTAAAGCACAACAGTGAAAACGTTGAATACTGGATGATGTTAGGTGAAATATTGGTATTAAATGGTGATTTACGCCCTGCAATTATGAGTTATAACAAAGCCCAATCACTGCGCCCTAATGATGAATTTGTTGCAAAACGCCTGGAGCAGCTATCCCAATTTCAACAACGCCTATCGCATAGTAGTCAATCTGCATCGCAACCAGAGACGAGTTTGAATTTGAGTATTAGCGCCAATATTTCAATTGATAGTAATTTAGACAGCAAGCATATTAACTCAAACGCAGTCGTGTTTGCATACATTCGCGTAGCAGGTGGCGCACCTATGCCCATAGCCATTAAGCGATTTACTGTTACAGATTTGCCTATGACAGTAACTTTAACTAAGGCTGACCAAATGATGCAAGGGAGTCAATGGTCAGAAAATCAGGATTATGAATGGGTGGTAAGAGTGACTAATTCTGGCAATGCCGTTGCCCAGCAAGGTGATTTGCAAGGTATTTTTGGCCCTGTGCAATTAGGTGACAAGGTGGATGTGGTGATTAACCAGATTATTCAATAGGCGATAATCTTCTTTGAGTTGTGAACCAAAATGATATCAAGCATTACCCCACTGCTTGTGGAGTATATCAAATGTTTGATAACCAACAAAAAATTCTCTACGTTGGCAAAGCAAAAAATTTAAGGAAGCGTCTTGCCAGTTATTTTCGCAAAACAGGAGTAACAGGAAAAACTCAAGCGTTGGTACAACGTATTGCGCATATAGAAATTACCATTACAGGGTCGGAAATTGAAGCATTGATATTGGAACATAACCTGATAAAACAATCGCTTCCTCCCTTTAATATATTGCTCCGAGACGATAAGACATATCCTTATATTATGATTTCAAGTGACAAGTTTCCAAGGCTTGCATTGTTTAGAAGTCATAAACGTCCTAAAGGTAATTGCTTTGGACCCTACCCCAGTAGCCATGCAGCACGCGAAGCCTTAGATATTTTGCAAAAAGCCTTTCGGGTTAGGCAGTGCGAAAATAGCTATTTCAATAATCGTTCCAGACCTTGCCTGCAATATCAAATTAAACGCTGTAGTGCGCCCTGTGTCGATTTAATTGAAGAGCAGCAGTATCAACAAGATGTTATCAGAAGTCAGCGCTTTCTATCAGGTAATGACAGCGACTTAATGGGAGAGCTGATTGAGGAAATGAGTCATGAAGCCCAACATCAACGCTATGAACGAGCAGCGCAATTGCGAGATCAAATCAGCCAGTTGCGAACTTTTTTGTCACAACAAGTGATGGAACTAGGTCAAGGCGATATGGATATTATCGGTTTAGCACAGTCGGGTAACGACATTTGTGTCCATATGTTATATATTCGCAGCGGCCGTATTTCTGGCAGTCGTAGTCACTACCCTAAAGACCATCTGGCTCAGAGTGCCGAGCAATTGTTAGAACATTTCATCGGTCATTATTATTTAATGAATACCCAGCACCAGGTGCCAGAGTTAATTTTAATTGACAGACAACTTCCAAATAAGAATTTATTAGCGCAAGGCATTAAGCAGACCGCTGGACGCAGAGTCAGTATTGAAAAGCCTGGTAAAGGCAGACGTTTGTCGTGGTTAACCATGGCAAATGAGGCGGCTCAACAAAATTTAAGCGTCCGTCAAGCCAGTAGCCAGCAATACCGGCAGCGTCTGGAATCACTATTAACCCAAATTCCGCAACTGGATCAAATAGAGCAAATGGAATGCTATGATATTAGTCATACACAAGGCGAGTTAACAGTGGCATCTTGTGTAGTATTTGACCAAAATGGTCCAGCTAAAGCGCTATATCGCAAGTTTAATATTGAAGGCATCACTGCAGGTGATGACTATGCGGCAATGGAGCAGATCTTACGCAGGCGTTTCACGCGTTTAACCAAAGAAAATAGCCGATTGCCCAATTTAATTGTTATTGATGGTGGCAAAGGACAATTAGGTAAAGCCATGGATGTGGTAGAAGAATTAGGTTTAAACGAAATAGTTGTTCTGGGTATTGCTAAAGGACCTGCGCGCAAATCTGGGGATGAAGCCTTATTTATCGGGCGTAGTACTATGCCTATTGATATGAAGCCAACCAGTGGTGGGTTTCACTTAATTCAACATATTCGGGACGAAGCGCACAGGTTTGCCATTAGCGGACATCGCCAACAGCGAGGAAAGCGTGTCGGTCAATCAGTAATTAAGCAAATACCAGGTGTTGGTGCAAAGCGTAGAAAAAAATTAATAGAGCATTTTGGTGGGTTGCAGTCACTTAGTCAGGCAAGCGTTGCAGATATTAGTAAAGTTGAGGGAATAAGCAAAAACCTTGCGCAAAGTATTTATCAGCATTTGCATGCAGGAAGTTAAACCCAGATTATGCATTCTGCCTGCTGATGAGAAAGTTTAGTTTAGTTGTTTTCTTTATTTTGATTTTAAGTTTAGGATATTCAGCACCACAAATTTCTCAGGAAATCACATTTTCATTACCAAATAAAGTCTAAGTTCAAGTTTTAGTAACAGCTAATTTTGGAGACGGGAATATTATACAACGTATAGTGTCTGTTACAGCTCTATGGGATTCAGGTTTTTAATTAGGGTTTGCATAAGTAAAATTTATCTAAAATCACTCTCTCATCAACCCGTAAGTTATAACTCCCAATTCAATTGTTTCTTTTTTGGCTTTTTGCTAACTCTTTTAGTATCGGGTTTACCTCCGAATTTATCTGTACTGAAGCGTCTCTCATGGTATCAAAAATGCTTGAAATTTGGGGAAAATGATTAAATTTGGGGCAGACATTAGTATTTCCTTACCTTGAAAACTAGAAGTATGGCGCGCCCGGGAGGATTCGAACCTCCGACCCCCTAGTTCGTAGCCAGGTACTCTATCCAGCTGAGCTACGGGCGCTTTAAAGAAGGAGGGCACTATAGTTTCAGCTACCATTTTAGTCAAGTAAGATAAACCCAAATTATGCATTAGAAATCTATTACACACAATAATGACTTCAAAAACAGGCGCTTGCTCGAAAAATAATACTCACCATAGGGAGGCTATGCCTGCGTTTATTGTTCTTGCACGAGCACCTGTTTTCATTGCCATTTTTGTGTTCATTCCGAAGTCTAATGCATAATCTGGGATAAACAATTTTAATATATTTAAAGTCGGTTATAATTGGTACGAGAACAGGGTGATGCTAAGATACTACCTTTAAATAACCCATGGCAAACAATATGAAGCTTTATGATTTTATTGGTGCTCCAAATCCAAGGCGCGCTCGAATTTTTTTGGCAGAAAAAAATTAGATATAGAAATAATTCAAATTCATTTAGGCAAAGGTGAGCAGTTTAACGATTCCTACCGCAGTAAAAATCCAGCTTGCACCGTACTGTACTGGTCAACATAAATTGGACACTTTCATGAAGGAATTTTCAAAATCCACAGGGCAATTATAATCTAAAGTAGAATGTAATCGTCTGTGGTTGTAATACCGAATATATAGGTTAATATCATTCGTCATTATTAGTCGAGTAGCATATTGACTGCCACGATTGCTATGAAATATAAGCTCTTTTTTCCAGCCAATCACTTTACGTGAATATAAATCAATAATAACAGCAAGATATAGCCAACCTTCCCCTGTGCGGCAATAAGTAATATCGCCTGCCCAAATTTGATTGGGTTGCTCAGGATTAAACTTCTGGTCAACGACATTGTTAGCATAGCCATAGTTATGACCACTGTCAGTTGTTACTTTATAACCTTGTCTCTGTTTAGAGACAAGGTTTAGCGTTTTCATCAATCGTTTAGCTTTGTCACGACCTACTTTAAAGCCTTCTTTGCGTAGTGCAGACTCTAAGCTGTCTCTAGATTCGGCGTGTAACACCTTACAACGGCGATGTAAATAAAATCATATTTTACTTCATTTCGCTCGCAAAAAAGGGGCTTGCCTTTTTTAGAATTTCTTTCTCCATCTTTAGCCGTTTATTATCACGACGCAGTTGATTCAGTTCAGTACGTTCTTCACTCGACAATCGAAGTCCAGACTTCTTATTAGCTTGCTCTTGTTTCCAACGATACAGCAAATTAGTACGAACACCAAGACTTTTAGCTGCTTCGCTAACACTATAATTTTGCTCGTTAATGAGCGCAATCGCTTCTTCTTTAAATTCTTCACTATATTGTTTCGGTTTTTGTTTCGTTGTCATATAGCACTTCATTGATAAAAGTTACTATTTTACCCTTCATAGAAGTGTCCGTTTTTAATCTACCAGTACAATTTGGTAGGTGCCTTGGCACCAAGGCATTGTTTCACATTGCCAATCCGGAATTCCAAGGTTTGTACTCTGCTGGCAGAGAGACCGCAATAAGCAATATATTGATTTATACGCGCTTGATAAAAATATGATTTAAGATTTTTTCACTAACTCTAACAATATTTTTTTATTAACAAAAATCACAAAAACTCCCAATACAAAAATTGCTAATGCAAAATTAGCCAAAGCATAATTCACAAAAACTTCTCCCCCCTGACATTGAAAATCTTTAGTATATTCTACTATTTTTCCGTCAATTTTATTTTCACACCAAGTTGGAAACCATCCTAACGGAGTAAATAAATGAAAGAATATAGCACCTAACATTGTAATAGATGCCCCTACTGCCCCAATTGCATGCAATATAGCTCTTTTTTCTTTAAAAATTAAAGGAGCAAGCACAATCGCCGATACTATTAATTCACAAACACCTATAAAATACTGACCATAGGAAGCAAAAAATTTACCTAATTTTACATTAATTGCACTTTCCATCCACAAACCTATCGTACCAAAAATATGAACAGGCTCAACCGCATCAGGATTAAATTTAAAAAATAAGGAATTTAAAAATATAACAGCAGTTAAAATTGCAAAAACCCAACTTACTACTAAAATCTTTTTTTCTTTTGTCATACCCATAATACTAGTTACATAAAATGTTAAAGATAATGATAAATACAATCTAAACTTATAAAATCAACTTTTATTGCTAGAAAAATTTCTATTCTGACGCTTTGAAACAAACTACTTCAAGTCGTAAATCTTATTACTTCTTTCCTGATAGTGCAAATCCTTTTCTGTTTTTACTAAATATTTTTTATAGATAACATCATTGCTGTCCCACAAATTTCATGAGAAAGCTATCTGTACTTGAGGATTATACGGCATAGGGTCGGGAGGTTCATTTTTTAACAGTTTCCAAAGGTCTCTACGCTCAAATAAATTGATTTGAAATATCCTAATAATCTGTTGAATACTCAAATCTAATTTTCCAGAGAATTTAAGGTAAGCCACGATAAGATAAGTACACATAGCTATCCAAATTTGTACTGATGTGATGGACGCCTCCTAATTGGCGTGAGCCAGAGCGGTATCTAGGTACCCGAATCTGTGCTATAAAACACATTTTAAACTTCGGAGACATCCATCATGAGCCATTGTACTCGCATCAGTATCGACCTTGCAAAAACCATCTTTCAAGTTTGCGTATCTAATTATCCTCATCAAATAAAATCGAATAATAAATTGAAACGTAATCAATTACATGACTACATTAATAAATTTGAACCCTGTCTTGTTGTTATGGAAGCATGTTATAGTTCTCACTATTGGGGACGAGAATTTGAAACGATGGGGCATCAAGTAATGTTGATTCCACCGCAACATGTTAAGCCTTTTGTTCGCGGGAACAAAACTGACCATAATGATGCGATAGCTATTATGGAAGCGAGTTATCGACCTAATTTACGACCTGTATCAGTTAAAAAACTGTATCAACAAGATTTACAGATACTCATTAACGCAAGAGAGCTAAAGGTCAGATATCGAACCGCACATATCAATCAACTACGAGGCTTTTTGAGTGAATATGGGATTATCATTGCACCCACAAAAATAGCTTTATTCAATGCGTTACCGCTATTACTAGAAGATGCTGCTAATGGATTAACCCACACAGCGAGGAATTTAATACACCATTATTGGAATGATATTAAGCAACTGAATGAATCAATTGAATCCTTAGAACAAGAGTTGAAGCAGCATGCATCAACACAGCCTAACTATAAACTCATTCAAACTATCCCTGGGATTGGACCGATTATTGCAGCTAACTTTATTGCTAGTATTGATGTTCAGTCATTTAAAAATGGGCGAGAACTTTCTGCATATCTTGGGTTGACACCAAGAACTTTTGCTAGTGGCAATCATTCATCACAAACGGGTATAAGCAAACGAGGTAACCGAATGTTAAGAACCTTATTAATTCATGGTTCACGAACAGTAATGCGGTGGTCTTCGGGTAAAGATGATGCGTTAAACCAATGGGTGTGCAGCCTTGAAAAACGAATTGGGAAACCGAAAACAATGGTAGCCCTTGCTAATAAACTTACTCGTATTATTTGGGCGGTATTAACAACCAAAAAAGCATTCAATTATCCACCATCACCATTGATGTATAGTAACTAAGTCTATAACCAATAATTATCTCATCTTAACGATTGCATAATATGATGAAAGTAAACGATTCCCTTCCTTATCAAAAACCTGTTGTATACCAAGGATTTTATATTCGATGTACTGATTGAGGATGATAAGGGGCGGATCTCATCAGGGGCAGGTAATCGATACCATCAACAGCCCGAATATATGGTTGCAATCGTGACTCTTCACCATTAGTAACGTTAAGATACATTATAAAATAACATCTCTTCTTGGAATGAATTTATAAGCTAAATAAAAGGAAGGCGTTGCCTTCTACCTGTCCATACCAATATATTTCCTATATTCACTGTGTTCCAGACACAGTGCAGGCATCCTGCCTTTATGGTCTATATTGATGAGTCCATATCAATAGCTAACATTTTTGCTGCTAATGGATTTTTAGTGCTTGTAATTTAGGAGGCGTCCATATATGGTATAGTTAAAACGGACACTTCGATGAAGGGTAAAATACTAATTTTTATCTCAGAGATGTTAAATGACAACCAAACAAAAACCGAAGCAATATAGTGACGAATTTAAAGAAGAAGCCATTGCGCTTATTACCGATCAAAACTACAGCGTTAGTGAAGCAGCTAATAGCCTTGGTGTTCGTACTAATTTGCTGTATCGTTGGAAACAAGAACAAGCTGATAAGAAATCAGGGCTTAGACTATCGAGTGAAGAACGTGCTGAACTTAACCAACTGCGTCGTGATATTAAAAAGCTAAAAATGGAAAAAGAAATATTAAAAAAGGCAAGTGCCTTCTTTGCGAGCGAAATGAAATAAAATATGATTTCATTATTCGAGAGTCGGAGCATTATTAACCCTGCATGAATATATCATAATTTTATGTTATAATACTTGTCATGAAACAAGTAGATTTAAGAACCCTTAGCCCCGAGTCTCGACTAGAGTTGAAAAAAATTTGTCTTCGCCTTTACAAGAAGGGAGACCGTACAAAAAAAGCCATAGCCGAAGAGCTTGGTCTTCGCTATATCACGGTATCAGAATGGCTACGTGAATATAAAGCATCAGGCGAAAAGCTCACCAAAGAAAAACCACGAGGACGCCCATTGGGAGTGGGACGGGACTTAACACCGGAGCAAGAAAAACATATTCAGAAGTTGATTATTGATAAGACACCAGACCAGTTAAAGTTGGATTTTGCACTGTGGTCAATCAAAGCAGTTCAACAATTGATTGATGATGAATTTTCAATTGATTTAGCCTATCGAACTGTCTGTCTTTACCTTAATCGTTGGGGCTTTACTCCCCAGCGTCCAGTCAAACGTAGTTATGAACAGCAACCTGCTCAAGTTCAACAGTGGCTTGATGAAGATTATCCTGCAATTCACCAACGCGCCCAGGATGAAGACGCAGAAATTCACTGGGGTGATGAAACAGGTATTTCGAGTCAAGAGCATTATCCTCGCGGTTATGCTCCTAACCCGCATATTTCATAAACCTACAAATAACTTCGAGTTTAAGGTGAAGTTGGATTATCCTGCTTTAATTTAGTTTAAGTTTGTTGAATACGTAGCTTAATATGCTCTTTGCCCGAATTTCAGACATAACTCCCCCTTACCCCCATTGTTTGTTCTCGTGCCGGGGCAGCACTTTTTACAGTCCTATCCAGGTTTAAGCCGGGCGACAACCAACTCGAAGATATCTTGATAAGGATATGCGCTGGGTAATAGTAAGCGTATACGCCTGGTATTGGATAAAATAACGGCAGCCACTTTGAGTAATTTAAGGCGTATGGTTCCTACTTGTAATTGGGCAAAAACAGTGCTTTTTAAGCAGTGATGACGTAGTCGCTCCATCAACACATAAGCCAGTGACGATAACAACAGTCGCCATTGATTAGGCCACCAGTGATGACAACTCGTTCGGTCAGCAAACATATCGAGTTGCTGTTCTTTAATATGGTTTTCCATTTCGCCACGAGCACAATAGAGATCCTCATAAATAGCTTGATGTTCGCCCGATAAATTCGTCACCACAAATCGCGGGTTCATGCCTTTTCCAGTATGTTCAATTTTAGCGATGACACGGCGTTGACGCGACCATGATTGAGCTGCATACTGGATATGAGTAAACCAGCGCAAGGGGTTTCCAGATCGTTCATATTGTTCATTGACCGCATCAATCCAGGGTGACAGCATCTCTAGTATTGGGCTATTTTTTGCAATGCCCAGCACGTAACCAACATCATGACGCTCACACCAATTCATCATTTGATGCCGACAAAACCCACTATCGCCACGTATAATGATTCTGACATTAGGCCACTGTTTACGCAACCGTTTTACCAACAAACTGAGAATCGCCCAACTGTGCTTCGCGCCATCGATATTACTGGGTCGAAGATAGCTGACCAACAGTTGTTCACCGCAGAATACATACAAGCGTTGACGAATCAAACTCTGCAGTGAATGTTTCACATAACTGCTGTGCCGGGTATCGGGAAATACCGATGCCACTTGCTTGCTTAGACATAAGTGTTTATCAAGCTCTCTGAGCAATAAAACACCAGCATCGCTGGTCATATCGCCACCACTAAATTGAGTTTCGATTTGACGGCGATTTAAAGGTGAAAAGTAAGTAGAAGTTGAGGTACAATCTGTCATCGGTGCTTGGCTTATAATTTTGACTTAACACATTGAATTATAACGCATTAAACAAGCACCGAACTTTTTTTTATGAAATATGCGGGCTATGAATATTGAAGATCTCCTTATCGCAAAAGAGAAAACATTATTAACTATTGATGTAAGATCTAACCCTCATGAAATTAAGAAATATATGTCTGAGGAGTTTCTCGAGATTGGAGCTTCCTCATATCGAATGTATTTTGAAAAAGTATTATCAATATTGCCCCAACACCTCGAATGGAGTGCTGAAATATCTGATTTTGAGTTTAGGCATATTTCTGAAGATGTTGTGATTATTATATACAATGCGATAATTAAGCACGATCATAAGTCTGTTCCTAGGGAATCAATCAGGAGTTCCACTTGGAAAAAATTTGATGATGATTGGAAAATAGTATTTCACCAGGGAACAAAGATATCGCCGTAGGACACGCAACATAACAAATCGTTGGAGCCGGTAATTGCTGATGTGTATAAAATAAATAGTCGCTAGGCGCTCAATATTATTTATTTTATAACAGTTTTATTCTCTAGTTATATAGAGTAGACTAACAGACCCTATAAGCTCCGCTTGTTTTTGGCATGTCGCTGCGCTCCATTTTATGCCAAAATCAATCTCCACTTAATATGGCTGCTAAATGCGGCGTTATATTTAACCAAGAGGTTCAAATCTAGATGTTCAGAAAAGCTATTTTATTTGCGCTAGTTAGCCTATTTGCCACAGGAGTGAATGCAAAGGTAACATGTGATGGAAAAATCATTGAACTTGTAAAGTGGTCCGAAAACTGATCGTATGATTTATCAATATTATTGGAAGGTACGAATAGATATATTCACGCACATTCAACTCATAAGTGCACATTGGTTAGAAAAAATAAGTTTATCTTGAGTTAGCTCAAGAAATACCTGCCAAGGGGTTTTGTACCCCAAGCATTTACGTGGTCGATTATTAATTTTATCAACCGCATTAAATACCTCGGTAGTGGTTACTTTATCTAATGCCATGCCCTTAGGAAAATAACGTCTAAGCAACCCATTGCTTTGTTCGTTTAAGCCCCTCTCCCAACTATGATAAGGCCTAGCAAAATAGCCTTTACAATCGAGCTTTTCGGCAATGATATTATGGGCTGAGAACTCACGACCATTATCATAGGTTATCGTGTGGACATAATCCCTAAAAGTAGCTAAAAGAGTGATAACTGCGGCGCTTGTTAGCTCTGCTGTCTTACGGGCAATTGGCATAGCTAGATAAAGTCGACTACGCCGCTCTGCTAGTGTAACGATAGCTCCTTTATGGCCTTTACCAATAACCGTGTCCGCTTCCCAATCGCCTAATCGGCTTTTTTTATCAACAATAGAGGGGCGTTCTTCAATATCAATCCGATTGGGGATACGGCCTCTATAATCGTTCTTACCATAACGTTTGCGGTTCTTTTTAGAGGCATGACTCAAATGCCGATAAAGATTGCCTCCCTTGGCTTTATCGGCATAAATAAAGCGATAGACACTTTCATGATGAATACTAATGCCTTGCTCCATCTTGAGAATGGCGCAAATAATCTCAGGACTCCAGTCTATCTTCAACTTCTTAATAATAAAATCTTGAATCGATTTTGTTAGCTTTATTGACTTTGTCTTCATTTGATGTCGTTGCTGAGCTTTCTGATGAGCCTGCTTAAAACGGTAACCATTCAAGCCAGTATTGCGCTTCAATTCACGACCTATCGTTGTATGGTGACGACCCATACTTTTTGCTATCGATGAATTGCTAAATCCGCTTCGTTTCATGGTGTAAATGTGGTATCTTTCGTTGTCGGTTAATTGTATATATCGTGTGGTCATTGCATCACCTTTAAGTTTTTCGACGAACTGCATTATACAGTTAATCGACTTTTTTAAGATGTGCACTTATTATGCGAACTTAGGAGTTGTTATAATTAACAGATCAATAACTTCTGTTTGATTATCAACTATGGAACTTGTGAATTTTTCTGTAACTAATTTCCGGAGCATTACCGCAGCACATAAAGTATCTCTATCCTCAAAGACTGTTCTAATCGGTAAGAATAATGAAGGAAAGTCCAATCTTCTGAAGGCGTTAGATATCGGCATGAATATATTGTTACAGGTGCACTCCAGATTTATTAACACGAATAGACGGATGTATATATCAAGAAGAGAAGAAAACCAATTTAACTGGGAACGTGACTTCCCTATTCAATTACAAGATAGAAAAAAAGGATTACAAACAATTATTAGACTTGAGTTTTTATTGAATGAACCTGAAATATTAGAATTTAAAACAAGTATAAAATCTAACTTAAATGGTACCTTACCAATTATTATCAGGTTAAGTAGGGATAGTAGACCTGTAATAGAAGTGTCAAAAAAGGGTAAGGGGTTTAAAATTTTAAATTCAAAATCACCTTTGATTGCATCATTTATTGCACGTAAAATAACGTTCAATTACATTCCAGCAATTAGAACTGATCAGGAAGCAATGGATGTGGTAAAAAAGTTGCTTAGTCAAAAGTTAAGAATTTTAGAAGATCAAGAAGAATACATAGATGCGTTAGAGACTATCAAAAATTTGCAAAAACCAATTTTGGATGATTTGAGCAATAGGATAAGAGAACCATTAAAAGAGTTTTTGCCAAATATCCAAAATGTCAAGATTGAATCTCTTGAATCTATGAGGAGGATACATATAGGTAGAGATTTTGATATAGTGATAGATGATGGTACCCCAACGAGTATTTTATATAAAGGTGATGGTGTAAAGAGTTTAGCAGCCCTTAGTCTACTTAAAGATAGAGGACGTAGTGACGGAGCATCTATTGTTGCGATCGAAGAGCCAGAATCCCATTTGCACCCTGAAGCTATACATCAGCTACATCGTGTAATTAACTCAATAGCTATTGAAAACCAAGTCATCATCACTACTCATAATCCCTTATTTGTAGAACGTGACGATATTCATTCAAATATAATTATCGATGCAGGTAAAGCATCTCCAGCTAAAAATGTAAAGCAAATACGAGATCTATTGGGAATCAGAGCGTCTGACAACTTAACTAATGCTAATTATGTATTAGTAGTTGAAGGTGAAAGCGATGAAATATCTTTAAAAGCATTGATTGCTAAGTTAAGCCCTAAGCTAAAAAAAGCATTAGATAATCGATCACTCATCATTGATACTATGGGTGGGGCTGGGAATTTGTCTTACAAATTATCACTTTTAAAGGGAACATTATGCAATTATCATGTTTTATTAGATAATGATGAATCTGGTATAAATGCCTATAATAAAGCTGAACAATCTAGTTTATTATCGACAAAAAATAGTACATTTACTATATGTAATGGTTCAGTAGAAGCTGAGTTTGAGGACTGTCTTAACTTAAATGTCTATCACCAAAAAATTAATTTTGAATATGGTGTCGATTTAAATTGCTCACAATTTCATTCTAATTCGAAATGGAGTAAAAGAGTAAAAGAAATATTTCTTTCCAAAGGAAAACAATGGAATATTGAAACTGAAAAAAAGATAAAGCTTACTGTTGCAGACTGTGTAAGGAGCCAACCTCTTAATGCTTTGAATGAACATAAGAGAAGTTCGATTGAAAGTTTAATTGAAAGTCTTGAAAAAATGTGCGCTTGATAATGTACTGATGTGATGGACGCCTCCTAATTGGCGTGAGCCAGAGCGGTATCTAGGTACCCGAATCTGTGCTATAAAACACATTTTAAACTTCGGAGACATCCATCATGAGCCATTGTACTCGCATCAGTATCGACCTTGCAAAAACCATCTTTCAAGTTTGCGTATCTAATTAGTCAGTCCTGAAAAACATTTATCTATTTGATTATTATATATATTTTGTTACTATGTCAGTGTGATTTCGACCAGATATGTTAAAATGGTCTCTTATTTTTGGTCGAATTCATTTAAGCAATGCTCCCTCAATCACCGGTAATATCTCCCCAAACTGGCTTTTTTGATATAGCCAGCCAACTCAATCCCAATCATATGCTACTGGCCTTGAGTCGTGAACTAGATTGGTCAAGTATCGAGTCATCGCTCAGCCCTTTATACAGTGCTAAAGGGCGCCGTGCTAAACCAATTCGACTTATGAGTGGTCTGTTAATGTTAAAGCAACTGTACAATTTGAGTGATGATTCAGTCGTTGAACAGTGGCAAATGAATCCCTACTATCAAGTATTCTGTGGAGAGACGGTGTTTCAAACATTGCCTCCTTGTCATTCAACTGAGTTGGTTAAGTTTCGTCAACGTATTGGCGAAGAGGGCGTGAAGCAACTTTTTCATAGTAGCGTACTATTGCATGGACAGGCATCGGATGAAATCACGGTATTGGTTGATAGTAGGGTACAAGAAAAAGCGATTACTTACCCAACCGATAGTAAGTTGGCAGTCAAGATTATTAATCGGTTGAATAAGTTAGCTAAAGAAGAAGGAATTCAACAACGTCGAACCTTTGTCAAAGAAGTGAAAGAATTACGTTTATCTTGTCGTTATTTTCGTCATGTAAAACGACGTGCTAAAGCACGTAAAGCATTAAAACGTTTAAGAACTATAGCTGGTATTTTACTGCGTGAATTACAACGAAAATTACCAGCAACAGTATTGGCGTTACAGACAGAATCGTTTGAATTGTATGAGCGTGTACTAATTCAACAACCTAAAGATAAAAACAAAGTGTACTCACTACATGAACCTGACATTTACTGTGTCGGCAAAGGCAAAGACCATAAGCCCTATGAGTATGGACGTAAAGCATCAATTGTAGCCACACAGAAAAGTCAGGTCATTGTTGGCGTAGCCAGCCATGATGAAAATGAACATGACTCAAAGAATTTGAAAGCAGCTTTAGAATCTGCTCATGAGCATCGGCAAACAACAATAGAACTAGCTGTGCTTGACCGTGGTTATCGAGGTGCAAACAAGCATGTTGATGTTGAGGTGTTATTACCCAATAAAAAGCTGAAACGAGATACGCCGTATCAATCCCAAAAGAAGCGAATATTATGTCGGCAACGTACAGCGATTGAACCTATTATTGGGCACCTCAAACACGATTATCGATTATCAAGGAACTGGCTTAAAGGCAGTGAGGGCGATTCAATCAATTTACTGATGGCTGCTTGCGCCTGGAATTTGAAAAAATGGATGATATTTTTCTTTGTCTATCAAAATGTTGATGTTAGCTATTCTGATAACGCACCAAAAGCTACTTTTATTTTCATTTTTGAAAACAATATCCTCATATTCAATACTCAATCACTATAATTGTAATCCTCAAATTGCTAATTTTTCAGTACCGACTACTTATTTTATAAGGAATAAATATAGCAACACAATTTAGCGTCTCTATCAGTGAATTTGAGTCGTGGCAAGCGTATCAGTTCACTGAAGTAAAGACAATTCTTGATTTAGGCCTTTGTTTAGAAGTCATAAACGTGCTAAAGACCCATCTGGCTCAGAGTGTCGAGCAATTGTTAAAACGAGTATTCAATATTGATATTAGCCAAAAAGCTGCGTTCAATATTTCAGTTGCCTAAAATTTCGGCGCAATGACTCTCATTAAAGACAATAAGTCCTTTTTCTTGTCTTGCTAGAACTGAATATCAGGTTATGCTGAAGCGATAATTCTCTCTGTGCTTCCATCCTCACCAGGTATGCCTGACCAGCTTCGATTGTCCAAAGGGCCAGCTGCTTTTGTAATATTGACAGGTATACCTGTTAAATGTGCCATCCCTGAAACCTCCTCGATATTATCAGGTCCATCTGCGGCCAATAAGTTAACATTAGCGCCGCTAATGGAGCTGGCAACAGAAAGTCCTTTGGCTTGTTGGTGGCCCCAGCCATGGGGTACAGCAACCGTACCAGGCATGAGTTCAGGTAAAAACTTAACGGGTAGGCGAATACTCGCTGTTTTTGAATGGATATCGGCAACATCATCCTCGCTGAGTTGTTTCTCAACAGCATCATCTGGATGTATATAAAGATAGTTAGTTTGCCCCATTTTTCCGTTAGTTAATTCTTCGATATTTTGTGTCCAAGAATTGTGTGTATTATGTGCACGTTTAGTGATTAAACGCATTTCACGATTGGCAATGGCTTCTTGTTCAGCTTTAAAAATATCATCGAGTTTTAGTGTTTGTTCCATAAACATATCAGGTGCTAATGCTAATTTACCATCGTTGGTAGTCAGACGTTTACCTAAAAACGATTCAGGTTTTGCCGGGTCCCATGTTTTTCCATTGTTGGCATTAACAGCCTCTTTAAAGCTACCATAACCATTCATACGTAACATTAAATCCATAATCAGTTTTTGCGGTATAGAAGGTTGCCTATGGCTACTACGCCCAAAACTGTTAAAAAAGCGCATAGTACGCAAAGCGAGTTGTGCGACTTTAGATCCAAATAGTCCAATACCTGAAGCTGTGGCTAAATCAGTATAGATAGTGGCTTCATCACGTGCTTCACCGATGGGGTTGACAATAGCTTCTGTCGCTGTTAAATAAGGTTTAGATTGCATACCAAGAAATAATGGAAATACAAAAGGTAAGTCAGGACGTTCTAACGGCGATGTAGCAGGTAGTACATAATGAGCAAGGCTTGCTGTTTCATTCTGATAGATGTCAGTAACAACCAGTAATTCAAGTTTTTCAAAGGCCTGTTTTAAACGTTCAGAGTTTGCCATTGTTAATAAGGGGTTACCGCCTGTAACAAATAATGCTTTGATCTGATTGATACCAGGCTCAAGAATTTCATCTGCCAGGATAGCACCAGGAAAAGCCCCACTAAGCTGTTTAAAATTACCGATGCGTGATGTTTCAGTACGGCCAAATAAATCATTCTTTTTTGCAAAAGCGGCAAAATCAAAAATACCTTCGCCGACGATAGTACCGCCTTTACGGTCTAAGTTGCCTGTCACAGCATTGATAACTTCAGCTAACCAGTGAGCCAAGGTGCCATTTTTACCCATGCCAATACCTGTGCCTGTGATAATCGCACCTGCACCTGATTCAACATAGCTTTTGACTAAAGCTTTAAGACCTTCAGCAGGGATTTTAGTGATTTCCGCAGTTTTCTCACAGGACCAGGGTTCAACCAAAGCCCGCAGCGAATCGAGCCCATGCATATACTTGTTGACCTTAGCATGATCAATACCATCAATAGCAAAAATTTCATGTAAAAATGATAAAAAGAAAAAGAGATCTGTGTTAGGGCGGATAAATAAATGATCAGTGCCAACCTTTGCTGATTCTGTATAACGTGGATCAACAAAAACAACTTTTGCGCCGCGCTTAGCTAACTCTTTCAGACGTTTAACCGGATGAGAAACTTGTAAGAAGGTCCATTTGGAAACTACTGGGTTAGTGCCGACAACAATCATGCATTTTACATTATCGAGATCGACAAAAGGTTGATGAAAAGGGAATCCATACATTTCAGTTGAAGCGGCAAAACGGTTGGCGCAGTCTTGTGTTGCTGAACTAAAAAGATTATGTGAGCCAATCCCCTGCATGAAACCTTCGGCAAAAATCGGATGCATAATGCTGAAACCTGCTGCGGTACCCACGTACATAGAAATCGATTGAGGGCTGACTTTTCTTAGCTTTTTGACTTTACTGCCTATTTCGCTAATGGCTTGTTCCCAACTGATTCGTTCGTAGCGATCGCCAACGCGTTTTAAGGGATATTTGAGACGATCCGGTGAATCATACATAATGTGCTGGTAAAGGCCTTTCATGCAGGCAAAACCTTCAGTACCAATATGATCTTTATTGGGTGCTATAGATGTGATTCGGCCATTTTCTATTTCGGTAACCAGACCACATGATGATTCACAGATACGGCAAAAAGTATGTTTAGTTTCTTTCATAATCAGCAAGACCAATAATAAATTAGCTGTTAAATGATAAGGGTTGTGTATAGGAATTTCAAACCACTTTTCACATCTATTTGATTCATCATCATTTTATTTCTCACACTTAAAATTAAGCGTTACACAATTCAAAAACTGAATTTAAAATGGATTATCAACTATTATCCACTCCCAAACGGTAATTTTCAAGCGATTGTGTTCATTAAGGTTGTAGCCCTTACCAAAAGCCATAACGCAGCAGTGTGAACTGAAAAGGGCTGTAAATTCCAGGTTCAACTACGGAATCTAGGATTAAAAAATTATCCCGGAGCGCGTTAGCGCTCAGGATAGCCATATATTCGAAAAAAATTAATAGAGCATTTTGGTGGGTTGCAGTCACTTAATCAGGCAAGCGTTGCAGATATTAGTAAAGTTGACGGGATAAGCAAAAACCTTGCGCAAAGTATTTATCAGCATTTGCATGCAGGAAGTTAAACCCGGTTTAGGCATTCTGCCTGTTGTAATGGTCTTATCTGGTTTAAACCCAAATTATGCATTAGAAATCTATTACACACAATAATGACTTCAAAAACAGGCGCTTGCTCGAAAAATAATACTCACCATAGGGTGGCTATGCCTGCGTTTATTGTTCTTGCGAGCACCTGTTTTCATTGCCATTTTTGTGTTCATTACGAAGTCTAATGCATAATCTGGGTTAAAATTAATGATTGTCTGCCAACTGCGACAGCATTCGCAATTTTTCAGAGTAACGTTTTTTATCGCTGGGTTTTTGAGCAGCTTCAAGTGCTTGATTGAGCGCATCTTCTGCTGCATCAATATTACCTGTTTTAACTTTGACTCGCGCCAAACCTAAATGAGCTTCATGTAAATAAGGTGCAATTTCCAGTGCTTTGCGGTAGAAACGAGTGGCTTTAGCGTATTCTTTTGCGTTGTAGGCAGAATAAGCGATACTAATCCATTTAAAAGGATTAGAGTTGTGGTGCTCTTCAAGTTGTTTAGCAATGTGTTGTGCTGCTTCTAATTTGCCAAGACGCTTTAGCAGAATATAATAATTATTGAGTAGTGACAGATTTTCGATACTGTTTTTAATGCCGTATTGATACAAGGCTTCGGCTTTTTTATTTAAGTTCATTCGCGAATGAATCAGAGCCATTAAATTGATAGCGTGTGAACTTTGGGGGAACACTTCCAATGCTTTACGGCTTAGCCAATAGGTCTTGTTTAAATCTTTTTTGATAAAACTTTCCGCTGCTTTGTTATGATAAAACAGGCTATAAAACTCTGCTTCGGAAAGTGAACGCAATACACGGCTACCGCGCTGTGGGAAATAGTCGACAATCAGGTTGCTTCCACCAAAAAAGATCTGATTGGGCGTAGCTTTTTCGCTATGTAACAGTTTTGTACGGACATGTTGAGTGGTGATGATAATGTCATTTTCTTGCTGATAAATGGGATCAGTTTCTACCAATTGATAGGCCACATACACCTGTTGAACATTGGCTAATGCTTTAGTCACAATAGCAAGCGACAGGCAATTCCCGGCATTTTGTTCCAGGGCTTCGCTGGCAATAAAAGTATTTTCGCGATAGCTGAAGTGATCCAGGTGCGTTTTTAAATAGTTAAAAACAATTTTGTTAGCAGCTTTATTTTTATTTTTGGGTAATGAGCTAAATGTACGATAATCCCGAATTTGCGTATCACTTAACTCAAAAATATCTTGCTCTTCGGGTAGCTCTGGTTTTTCTCCAAAGGGTGTTGCATCCAGCCAGGGTTTAATAGATGGTGGTGTAGTGGTTGTGGTTTCTTGTATCGGTTGCGAAGTACAGGCTTGTAGCACAGCGACAAAAAACAACCAGATATAAGTTTTCATCGCTCGTGACATTGTGCAAAACGCTCAAATATTTTCAATAACCAGCCCCGCACCAATTCCAGCGCCACCGCTGATACCAGTGACGCCGAATTGAATGTCTTGACGTTTCATTTCATCAATTAGCGTAGCGGTCAACATTCCTCCGCTCGAACCCTGAGCGTGGCCCAGCGCCAAAGTACCACCGTTGGGGTTGAATTGATGGTTATCTACGGCTAAATCGCGCTGGTATTTTAAGCAGGTGGCAGAGAAGGCTTCGGCATAAAAATGCAAATCAATATCTTTGATTTGTAAACCAGCTTGTTCAATGGCATTTTGGATAGCTTGTTGACCTCCTAATAGCATAATAATGGGTTCGCAACTGGTGCTGGCATAAGCTTTGATTTTAGCTTTTGGCGTTAGTCCTAATGCTTTGCCGCGTTGTAAACTGCCAATTAACACCATACTGGCAGCATCTGCTAACACTGGTGAATTACCCTGATGGTGAAGATGTTGCAGTTTTTTTAATTGAGGGTAGCGTTGTTTGATTTTATCTCTGATAGATGTCGTTAAGTAATCTTCAAAAAGCGGTTTTAACTGGCTGATTTGCTGGTGGTTTAAATCGGGACGAATGCATTCGTCGTTGCTGAGTACCGGGTTATTTTGATGGTCAGTAACAGGAATTAGCGAAGGTTGAAAATACCCCTTTTCATTAGCAGATGCGGCTCTGTTATGGGTTTGTAATGCGTAGTTGTCGAGTTGTTCACGGCTAAAACCTTCAAGGGAAGCAATTAAATCTGCCGATACACCCATATGAGTAAAATTACTCTTTTCACTGACAATGGTATCATTAAACCATGAGCCTTTATCGGCAAACATAGGTACTTGCGATAGCATTTCCACACCACCTGCAATGACCATTGCGTTCATGCCTGAGCGAACTTTTGCTGTAGCAAGGCCAATGGCGGTTAATGCAGAGGTGCAGAATCCATTAATCGTAAAGCCATCAATATGATGTGACCAGCCGTGATACAGCGTCGAAATTTTAGCGATATTTGCGCCTTGCTCCCCGATTTGTCCGACGCAGCCGAGAGCTACAGCCTCGATATGCGTCGATTGAATAGCGTTGCGCTGTTCTAGTGCAGAGTATAGTTGCGATAACAATTCAACAGGTTTAATTTGAGATAGTGCACCAGATTTGGAGCCTTTGCCTATAGGTGTTCGAATGGCGTCAAAAATATAGGCTTCAATCATTTGGTTTGTCTGTTGTCGATTGTTTCAGGCTTTGTGTTCCAGTTGAGCACGCAATTCCCGACGCAGAATTTTTCCAACAGGGTTGCGGGGTAATTGTGTTATAGTCACTAATTGTTCCGGTAATTTATAAGATGCTATTTTTTTGGATTGTAAATGTTGAATAATTTCTTTAAGGTTTAAAGTTTCACCTTCTTTAACGACAGCAAAAAGTGCCAAGCGTTCACCTAATATTTCATCGGGGTAACCCACTACAGCGCATTCTACCAGTTTGGGCATATCCACCAGTAGAGATTCAACATCAGCTGGAGCTATGTTAAAGCCACCTCGAATAATAATATCTTTGCAGCGCTCGATAAAACGATAGTATTGGTTGCCATCGATCATTACCAATTCAAACACATCACCTGTTTTGAAAAAACCTTCGTCATCAAAGGCTTGTTGGTTGACTTCAGGGGCATGAAAATAGCCGCTAAAGACCGAAGGCCCTTTAACACAAAGTTCGCCAGCTACAGCAAAATCTGTTATGGTTTTTCCGCTTTGAATATCGACCAATTTAGTTTCCATACCTTTTGCAGCTGCCACATTTGCATAGCTCGATGCGTCTGCGCCAAAAGCGGGAAAATAAGTCGCACGTTGAGCCAGGTTTGGGATACTATTAGGCGCACTTAATAGCCATGCTCCTTCGTTGGAGCCAAAAAAATTGGTCACCTGGATATTGTGGCGTTCAAACCAGGTTTCAATCAGCCAGGGCGTTAAGGGAGCTGAACCCGAGCCTAGTACTCGCAATGAGCTGATATCCACATTTTCCAATAGCGTTGGGTTTTTCAAAAGCAATGTTAATATTGCAGGTGGTGCCAGAGTGTAGGTAACTTGATGAGTGGTAATTTGTTTTAAGAAAACAGAGATATCAAATGGTTGATGCAATATTAACTGGCAACCACTTTGCAGCCAGGGTACCAGGCAGCCACCAATACCACCCATGTTGACAATGGGAAAAGGACAAAGAAAGACATCATCGTGCATAATGTTAGCGCCTTCGGTACAGGCATAGGCTATGGAGTCCCACAGATTGTGGCTACGAGGTACTCCTTTGGGCATACCTGTGGTGCCTGATGTCCAGCATAGAGTGACAATGTCATTGGGGTCAATGACCAGAGATTGTAATTGTGTATTGAGGGTGTGTTCATCGACAGATTGAACAAAGATATCGTCAAGGCAATGCTCGTTCTCAGTGGAGGTAATTACATCGGTAAAAAGATGTTTAAGGCTGGGTATATTATTTTGAACATTGCGGACAATATCTGCTAAATTTCTGCCTTTGAAATTAGAGGTAGTTACCATAGCACTAATGCCAGCAAAAGCACCCATTTTCTCAATTTCAAACTCTCTTAAGGAAGGAGGGTAAGGATTGGCAATGCCACCTATACGCGCAATAGCTAAATAGCTGACAATTAGCTCCCAAATGTTGGGTAAAAAAATACCAATAATATCGTCTTTACCTAAACCGTGCTGTGAAAAGGCGCAAGTGAGTTGGTTGACTTTATGGTTGAGTTCAGTATAAGTGAATTGTCTTACTTCACCATTGCTAAATTGAGGTCTGTCTAAAGGGTCAATCAGGGCAATGAAATCGGGGTGCTGACTGAGGTTTTGTTTGAAATAAGCATCCAGAGTGCGGTTTTGCCATAGACCTTTGGCATTGTAATCGGCAATGCGTTGAGAGCTCTCTAATATCATGGTGTTAGCTCTTCTCCTTTAATCCAGCAACCGTGAAAACCCAAAGGCACACGTTGTGGCAGTTGAATGCGAGCCAGAGGCTCATCACTAATGTTTTTAGCATTTAGTAGTAAAGCTTCTGACTTTTTGGTCTTTTCATTGGTGACATAACTGATAACATAACCATCATCTTCATCATTTGTCTTGCCAGATGGAATGAAAGGCGATTCGCTACCAAATACACCATCGCCATACCAGTAGGTTTCCGATTGTTGGGTTTGGGTATCAAATTTTGTTAAACCATCGAATCGCATAATGTTGGAATTATCAAAATGTTGTAAATAGGCAAACCGCGACTTTTTACCAATTACATCGGCGTTTACTAGTGGAAATTCGGTAAATTCATCATCTAACCAATATTCAGTGGTAGTGCCTGTCTTCAAGTTAAATTTATAGCGTTTTACACTGGCTTCAAGACGTAAATAAGCGTTGAGTTTTTCCATTTTGCTGGCATAGTCCTTTTGTGGCGTTGGATTAATGGTAACCGAAGCATCTAAAATGATGTCATCACCTTCTTCCCATGAGTTGATAACGTGGTATATATAACAGGGCTCGGCTTCAAACCACCGCGCAGAATTGTTTGTACCCAAGCGAGGTAAAATACAAAAACGGCTAGGCATGTCGCGATTAAAGAATATGCTGCTTTTGCCAGAGTTCAGCGCTTCGGCGCTGTGATATAGAGGTAAGTCCATTAATATGGAATAATTTTCGGTAATACCCAAGTCATGAGGTAAGCGTGGTGCGGGCAATTCTATGGTTGTGAAATGCTTGACGTTGCCATCAGCACCTACCACACCATAAGTTAGCCAAGGTGGCTGTGGACCATAGTCAAAAAACATCATTTCTTTTGTTGTGTTGTCAATCTTAACATGAGCCATAACTTTGCTGTCTAGCGTCTTGTTAAAAGTTTCAACACCATGTGTCTCCAATGTCTTCGGGTCGAGACTGTAGAGGTCGCCACACATGTACCAACCGCTTAATAATTTTCCATTGTGAAAGGCGACAGCAGTATTGGCGGAATCTTTTAACGGTAACCTTCCCTGCATTTCATTACGGCGCATATTGCCCATTACTCCATGCCAAATGGTTTGTCCAGCACTCCGTTCTTGCTGAAAGTGGTGGGTACGTACCCAACGGTTGCGATAACTGGCAGTGCCGTTTTCAATATGCAGGGCATGAAGCATACCATCACCGTCAAACCAGTGATAATGCCCTATAGGTGTATACTGGGTATTGGGACCATTGCGAACATAAATGCCGTTAATATCTTGAGGAATTTCACCAATAACAGGTAACTTTTCGGCATTAATCTCATCAAAAACAGGGGCATATGCGCCCAGCAAATAAGGATTGCCCACTTCAAGGGCATATTGTTCAATTGCGTTCATGGCTTTAGTCTGCGAACAATTTGTAAGAATTTAATATTAATGTATAATCGTTGAGATGGCTAGTAAAATAACGACATTACTTAGGATTTGTAGCACTCTTCGATACAACGGTATCGCCAATGTTGTGTGAGCTTTCAGATGATAATGACCGTCGATTAAGGTTGTGTCCATGAAGGTTGAGCAATTTAATGCGATTCAACAAGGTTATGATAAAGATCCTGCCAAATCGCTGATTATACGCAGATGCTTACACTCAAAAGCAATGGTTCGATGTAGAGCGAGAAGCTATTTTTAGACGCAGTTGGCGTTGGGTATGTCATATTGAAAAGTTGAGAGATAATGGGACTTACTATGCTGCCTCCGTTGCAAATCAACCTATTGTTATTATTCGCAACAGGTCAATTTCGCGTTGGTCGTTATCTCTATAATAATGCAGATATTGGTCAGAAGCGCTGTAGTAATAGCTTTTTAGTATTTCTGAAAATATATAAGTCTCGAGGATAACGCCAGACATATTTCCAGCTTCTAAGCTTTCAGGGGTAAGCCATTTGGTGAGATAACTGCATAGACCTGTATCTAAAAAATAAAGTTTAGGTGCTTTGATGATTCGTTTACTATGATTGCTATAGAAAGGTTTCAGCAAATAAATTAATCCTGATGTTTCCAGTATGCTTAGCCATGCTTTTACCTGCTTGCCTTGGGCCCGTTAGTAGTAAACAAGGGAAAGCTGCACTAAACGCGTACTTTTTGCTCTAATGTTCTTGCGTACATGTTCGTATAATATGGAATATCATTCCATTATACCCGGAAAACAGACTTTGCTTTTGATTTTGTTAGAAAATTACTGTGTGTGGACTCTAATTGCCCGAATTAAACTCAACCCATTATACCAATCGCTACCATCTTTATAGTTTGGTTCATCGGTAGTTGTTAAGATAACTACAACCAGTTGATGATCTGGGTCAACATACAACCACTGACCGAATAAGCCTTTGGCAAAATAAGCGTTATCATCGGTATGCCACCATTGATTGGTATAGGAAAAGTTTTTGAATTGCTTGCCTCGAAGTGAGGAGGCAAATTTTTCTGTGTCACCACCTTTGGCGATAGAACTAACAAAGTTTTCTGACAAAACGCGTTGACCGTTATACGTTCCATTTTCTAACATCATCTGGCCAAAGCGTCCTGCGTCGCGTAATGTGCTATTAACAGCTGCGCTAACCAATTGGTTTCCATCGGGTGCTTCTACAATGAAAGCATTGTGCTCTGCACCAATTTTTGACCATATTTTTTCACTCATGATTTCAGCCACTGTCTTGCCTGTGACTTTAGCAATAATCATTCCCAGCACTTCCGTATTCAAACTGACATAGTGGAAGTATTGGTCGTGTTCGCCTTCAGATTTAACATTTTGGTAATATTCAAGCAATGTAGTGTATTTTGCAGAGCTACCCTTAATTTTGGCAAAACCAGAGACTTTGCCAAATTGATACAAATCGGAATTTAGGTCGTGGTAGTCTTCGCTATACTCAATGCTATTGGTCATATCCATCACCATTTGAACGCTTGTGCCTTCCCATGCACTACCAGCTAATTCTGGCAAATAATGTAAGGTTTGTTGCTGTAGGTCAATCAGACCTTCATCGACTAATGCTCCTAAAGTAACAGCAGTAAGTGACTTAGACATTGAAAACCAAATGTGATAGCTATCTGCTTGCATATTGTTGCGATAATGCTCAGCTATAATTTTGCCGTTTTTTAAAACGAGTAAGGCGTCGGTTCGGTTAGCGTGTAAGTGTTCTGGAAATTTAAGTGTTTTACCATTGTATTGTTTAATATCAAGATTATTCAAATTAATCAATGCCTTTTCCAAGGGTTTGATATTATCGCCTTTGGCAATAGGTTTAGTAACAAACACTTTGTCAATATTTTTGAATGCCCAGTATTTATAAGGTGATTGTACCCAATTATAGGCATTGGCTTGTTGGGCTTGGGATAAATCAAATTGTTCCAGCGTTTGGGGCTTGGGTTTAGTGCTAACTGTCGTTTTATCAGTAACGAGGGATTTACATGACAGTAAAAAAGCTAGTGTAATGAATGTAAGGTATTTAAAGTTTTGCATAGTAGAACAAGTGATAGCAATTTAAATGTTGGCTCCTCTAAAAGCCAACTACAAAGCAGGCCATTGTAGTCAAGCTGCCTCCAATATTTAGAGTCGCTACTGTTTTGGCATTGTCAACTTGATAGTCGCCAGCCTGGTTGGTGATTTGCTTATAAGCATCTAACATCATCCTGATACCAGTCGCGCCTACTGGATGACCGCAGCCAATTAAGCCTCCACCAGGATTCACGGGTAGCGAACCTTGCATGCTAATTTGCCCAGATTCAATCGCTTGCCACGCCTTGCCTGGAGCAGTTATTCCAAAATGTTCCAGCGCTAAATATTCGGTGATGGTAAAGCAGTCGTGTGTTTCAATAGCATCTATTTGTTTTACATGAATTGCGGCACGCTTAAAGGCATCGTCAATGGTAGCTTTTAAATGGGGAAAGGGGTATTCATTACGATTGTTATCGGCTAGTTTATCTGACAATAACATAGGTGTTGTGCGATGTCCCCAGCCTTTAATTTTAGGAATGTTGCTAAGTGAAATATTGTGTTTCGAGGCATAGTTTTGAGCCTGGTCGGCTGATGCTAAAATAACTGTTGCACTGCCATCGGTAATGCGACCACAATCTGACTTTCTTAGCGCTCCTTCAATAACAGGATTGGCTTGCTCATCTTCCTTAAATAGTAAGGGATCAAGTTGCCAGTCTCGGGTTTGAGCGTTTGGATTGTTGCGAGCATTACTGTAGTTAATACGAGCAATTTCAGCTAAATGTTGTTGCGACAATCCAAAGCGTTGTTCATATACCTCGCCAATTTGGTTGAACAAATAAGGCCAGGGGAAGTTGGCAGCTTGTGCTTCACGACCAATCCACGCCGCTGCGCCTAAATAATCGGCGGCTTGTTGACCATTGACGTTGCGCATTAATTCAACGCCTGACACCGCAATTAACGAATAGCGTTCGGCTTCAATATCTGCCATTGCAGCCAGGATAGCCATACTGCCAGATGCACAGGCGGCTTCATGTCGAGAGATGGGCAGACCGCTGAATGCAGGGTTGATGCTGCTAAAAAAACCGCCTAGCTGACCTTGCTTGCAAAATAATTCGGCAGCAAAGTTACCAATATGCGCGCAATCAATAGTGCAGGGGTCAATATCTGTGACGATCAATGCCCCTTCAACGCTATCTTTCAGACATTGGAATAAGTTGGCTTCGGGTTTGGAATAACTGGCAGCAAAATCAGTTTGATAACCACCTAAAATATAAACATCTTTGGGCATAGGGGTAGCTATGTTAACACTAAAAATGATGACGTATATGGAATGTCATCCTATATGAACAATATTATACAAAACTCATTGACAATGTTATGATGTGCTGATGTCACATTATAATTATAAAAAATGGTTTATGCTGGCCTTGCTTTGCCTGGCTGGGGCTACTATCTATACCTTTCCTTTTCTGCGTTATTCCTATTATGACCCCATGCGTGAAGCACTGGGGGTTACTCATACCCAAATGGGGATATTGCAATCACTCAATGGCATCACTTCGACACTGGGTTATATTCCTGGCGGTTGGTTAGCGGACAGGTACTCGCCGCGGTTATTGCTGTCGATTTCACTCATTGCAACGGGACTTAGCGGTTTTTATTTTTCAACCTTTCCCTCTTTCAACGGCGCGCTATTCTTATATGGCTTTTGGGGTGTTAGCACTTTAATTATTTTTTGGGCTCCCTTGATTAAAGCCACCAGAGGTTTAGGCGATAAAGCGCAACAAGGAAAACTGTTTGGTTTCCTGGAAGGTGGTCGTGGTTTATTTGCCTCTTTAATTGGATTATTAACCCTCTACGTTTTTATTCAAATGGGTGAAGGTGAACGCGGCCTGTTATGGGTAATTAATATTTCAGCTGTTATTACTATTTTGGCAGGCATTGCTATTTGGATATTTTTCGACGATTCCAAAGTTCAACAACATCAAACAGACTCTATTCTGGTCGGCATCACTCAAGCATTAAGAATGCCTGAAATCTGGGTTATTGGTGTGATTATTTTTTGCGGTTACAGCCAATTTGCAGGCATGAGCTACAGTACCCCTTATTTGACAGGAGCGGTTGGCGCTGCTGTAATTTACGGTGCTTTAGTTGGGCAAATAAGAACTTATGGCTTGCAAACCATAGGCGGCGCAACCAGTGGAATATTAGCCGATTATATGGGTTCTCCTACCAAAGTACTTATTATTGCTTTTGCTATAAGCACTTGCACTTTGATTGCATTCTTGATTATTCCTGCAAACCTTGACTATCTGAATTTGATTTTTATTAATATTATTGTTCTGGGGCTCACTGTTTTTGCTATTCGTGGCAATTATTTTGCAACCATTGGTGAATCTGACATACCCCATTATATGACAGGTGCTGCTGTTGGTGTCGCATCTTTTATTGGGTTTCTACCGGAAGCCATTACCTACCCGTTGGTAGGGTACTGGCTCGACACTTATCCTGGTTTACCTGGCTACCAGATAACTTTCGGTTATTTGCTAATTTTAAGCATTATTGGCATTGCGATGTCATGGTTATTATGGCGGATGAATCGCGGCACCTGGTCATTACTTCAACGATAAGCTATGAGCAACATTTTAACCCAAATTATGCATTAGCAATCTATTACACACAATAATGACTTCAAAAACAGGCGCTTGCTCGAAAAATAATACTCACCGTAGGGTGGCTATGCCTGCGTTTATTGTTCTTGCGCGAGCACCTGTTTTCATTGCCATTTTTGTGTTCATTACGAAGTCTAATGCATAATCTGGGTTTAACTGAAGTACAAATTACTCAATTTCAAAACCATGGCTTTGTTTCACCAATTGATGTTTTAAGTGTCGAAGAAGCTGAAGAGTATCGCTTGCGTCTTGAAACCTTTGAAGCTGAATACCCCGACACTATCAATGCTGAAAATCGCAATAATGTTCACTTATCGGTAAAATGCCTTGATGAGTTGGCACATCACCCAGTGGTTATCGCCGCTGTCAAAGATTTGATTGGCGATAATGTTTCTCTATGGTGTTCGGTACTGTTTATTAAAGAACCCAGCACTAAACACTTTGTCAGTTGGCATCAAGATGGCACTTATATGGGAATGAACGACAACAATTTTGTGACTCCCTGGATAGCCTTATCTCCCAGCAACCAAAAAACCGGATGTATGAGCGTGATTCCAGGCTCTCACCGCAATGGCATTCAACAGCATCGCGATACCTTTGGTGAAGACAATATCTTAACGCGCGGTCAAGAGGTGTTGGATGTCGATGAATCCAAAGCTGTCGACCTCGTTCTAAAACCAGGGCAGATGTCAATTCACCACGGGGCTGTTATTCATGGCTCAAAGCCTAATTATAGCCAGCAACGCCGCATTGGCTATGCACTACAATCCTATATGCCTCCGCATATTTATCAAACGCTTGGCAAAAATTATTGGATGGATATTTGTGGTGATAACCCAAGATTTAATTCTGCACAACTACGTAGACCCGAGTACGATTTAGACCCGATAGCTGCGGCAGATAGAAAGGTTGTCGATGCCAATATCAGTGATATTTTGTACCATGGTGCGCGTATTAAACGTAACTACTAAAGCAATGAACAATGAGCAATTGATAAAATGGCGCAGGTATTTACATCAATATCCTGAACTGGGGTTTGCTGTTGAGCATACCGCAGATTTTATCGCTGAAAAATTGCGTTCATTTGGTCTGAATGTTCATACAGGTATTGGTCAAACTGGCGTGGTCGGCGTTTTAACAAAAGGCACATCAAAAAAAGCTATTGGGCTTCGAGCAGATATGGACGCACTCAAAATTCAAGAACTCAATACATTTGAATACCGCTCGCGCAATGCAGGGCAAATGCATGCCTGTGGACACGATGGTCATTCGGTCATGTTGTTGGGTGCTGCTTACGAGCTTGCCAATTCCGATGACAATGCCTTTGATGGTACGGTTTATTTTATTTTTCAACCCAATGAAGAGCACGGGCTTGGTGCTAAAGCCATGATAGAAGATGGCTTATTTCGACACTTTAATATGCACTCAATCTTTGGTATGCACAACATGCCTGGCTTACCAAAAGGTAGTTTTGCTGTAAAAAGCGGCGCGATTATGGCAGGCGAGGATAATTTTACCATTCACATTCAAGGTCGCGGAGGCCATGCTTCGCAGCCACATCATCATATCGACCCGGTAATCATTGCCGCTGAAATTATTCAGGCCTTACAAACAATTGTAGCGCGCAATGTTAACCCTGTACAACAAGCTGTAGTATCAGTAACTGAAATTGAAACCAATGGCACCGTCAATGTTATCCCGAGTAATGTGATATTAAAAGGCGACAGTCGAAGTTTTGACCCTGCTGTTAGCCAAACTATAGAGCAGCGTATGAAGGTTTTAAGTGAAGGTATTTGCAACGCTCATCATGCGACATTGGAATTTAGCTACCAACGCTTGTTTCCTCCGACCATCAATCATAAGGATGCTACCGAAAATGCACTAAAAGCCGTGCGCGCCACGGTCAACGACAACCAGATTATTTACCCTTGTGATGCCTATACCACTTCGGAAGACTTCGCCTCTATGCTAATGGAAAAGCCTGGCTGCTACCTGCTTATTGGCAACGGTGAAGACAGTGTCGGTGGTTGTATGCTGCACAATCCCCACTACGATTTTAACGATGACATCTTACCAATTGGTACAGGCTACTGGATCAATCTGGTTAAACAACAACTCGCTTGATGACTAACACCATGAAGACTACGCGCTATTCTTACACTCAATATTTTCATAATTCACAACAAGACAACAGTGCATTTGAGATTGTCAAACAATTATTTCCTGATAATGACTGTTCCAAAGCGCAACAAATTATTACCCAATGGGGCAATTATAAACCTACGCCGCTAATTGCTTTAAACGATATAGCGCAACAAGCCCAGGTTAAAAATATTTTTTATAAAGATGAATCCAGGCGTTTTGAATTGGGCTCTTTTAAAGCTTTGGGAGGAGCCTACGCCATTCAACAACTGGCTGGGGGTTATAGCGGCGATAAACCCTTGGTAGTATGCACAGCAACCGATGGCAACCATGGTCGTTCGGTAGCATGGGGTGCGCAACAGTTAGATATTGAGTGTCATATTTTTATTCACGCTCATGTCAGCCAAACTCGCGCCGATATGATGGCAGAGCTGGGTGCTATTATTCATCGAGTCGATGGCAATTACGATGATTCCATTGCTGAATGTATCGCTATAGCAAATACCAATCACTGGCATATTGTGTCCGATACATCCTGGGATAATTATACCGAAGTACCACGCCAGGTCATGGCTGGTTACTCGGTTATGGCGCATGAAATTATTGAACAGCTACAAGGCGAAATTCCGACCCATATATTTATTCAAGCCGGTTGTGGAGGAATGGCTGGAGGCATTATCGCCTATTTCTGGCAACAATGGCAGGAAAAGCTACCCACAATTATTATGGTCGAATCTGATATGTCAGACTGTGTTTATCAGAGCCTGGTTGCCAATCAAATATTATTAATTGATATCGTCGATGAAACCATAATGGCGGGCTTGTCATGCGGTGAAGTTTCGCAATTGGCATGGCCTATTTTACAAAAAGGTGCCAGTCATGTTATCACTATTAATGACAATGGCGTTATACCAATGATGAAGTGGTTGGCAAAGCCCGAACAGCCTGGTGCAGACAGACCCGGTATTGAAGCAGGAGAATGTTCAACATCAGGCTTAATTGCTCTTATGGCTATAAAGACTGATCCAGTGCTTGCACAAAAAATCGGCATCAATCAAAACTCAACAGTGTTGGTATTAGGTACGGAAGGCGCAACCGACCCGGAATTTTACCGCACCAATGTTTTAGAGTAAATTGAGTAGAGAGCTTAACTATGCAACTAGTACTGCCCCCAAAAGGCTTTCAAAAGGCTGAATACCAACAGCGCTTGACTCGCGCACAGCAAATGATGCAGCAACAGCAATTAGCTGGCGTTTTGCTGACAACCGAGCACGATATTCATTATTTTACTGGCTTTTATACCCAATTCTGGCAAAGTCCGACTCGTCCCTGGTATGTTGTACTGCCTGCATCGGGCAAACCTATTGCTATTATTCCTGAAATTGGCGTTAACTGTATGCGCAATGGTTGGGTTGAAGATATACGTAGCTGGTCATCACCTCATGCCAAAGACGATGGCGTGTCGCTGCTCATTGAAGTGCTTTCACAAGTCGCTAATCAATCAAAGCAGCACACCATAGGCATTAATCGAGGTAGAGAAACCTATATCCGTATGTCTCTGAACGAATTAGAGCAAGTACAAGCCACATTACCCAATGCAAAATTTGGTGATGCAACAGCTATTATACGCAAATTGCGTATGGTTAAATCTCAGGCTGAAATTGCCAAACTATATTATGTAGCACAACAAGTGTCGGGTGTATTTGAACGTCTTCCCGAATTTATTAGCACAGGGATGAGTGATGAAGCTATATTCCGAGCTTTTAAAATTGAATGTTTACAAGCTGGTGTCGATGTCAGCTATCTGGTAGGAGCAACCGGACAAAACGGCTATAATGACATTATCTCGCCCCCTGGTGACAAGCAGTTACAAGCTGGTGATGTCTTGATATTAGATACAGGCTGCATCTACGATGGCTACTTTTGCGACTTTGACCGCAACTACGGTTTTGGTTCCATCGACTCTCATACACAACGCGCTTATGAAACGGTTTGGCAAGCTACAGAGGTCGGTTTGACAGTGGCTAAACCAGGCATTACCTGCAAAGACTTATTTACTGCCATGCATGAAGTTCTGCAAAAAGGTGGCGCGCAAGGTGATAATGTCGGGCGTTATGGTCATGGCTTAGGGTTACAACTGACCGAACCGCCATCGCATACGCATTGGGACACTACTATTTTAGAACCTGGTATGGTATTGACACTGGAACCTGGAATGGTTTATTCCGATAATAAAATGATGGTACATGAAGAAAATATTGTTATCACTGAAACGGGGGTTGAACTGTTGTCACGCCGAGCCCCATCAACCATACCTTGTGTCAAATAATACCAATCACAATGAGAGCTTTGCATAACAAACAACGTCATATTTTTAATAAAAAACATGACGTCATATCATTGGCTTTAGTTATTGCGTACTCTTAGCAAAAGGATGTGAATAATCATACATATGTGATGGTATGGAGTCTAATGGCGAGTCAGCAATTACTGACGCTCCAACATGAGCAGCAGCAGCACAAGCAGCATTTATGCCTGTAGTCAATGCACCTTCCAGCCACCCCCCAGCCCAGGACACGCTATCTCCAGCTAGAAAAACACCTTGATTTTGATTTTGAAATTGATAAAAAGCATCATGATTTGCTTGCTCTTGCCCAGGATAATTAAGCTTAAACGCGCCATAATGATCAATTTCGTTTTCCCAATCGATACATCTCATTTCCTCAGTTTGCTCTTCTAATAATCGAGCAAAAGTCGGGTTTATTTTTTGTATTGCCAATAAGAATTGCTGGTATCGTTTTTCGGGAGTTAATACTAATAATTTTGAAGAATCGTCTCCCCAAACATAACTAATAAGTACTACACCTTTTCCGTAAGGGTTACGTTTTGATGGATCTGCTTTATCAATATCATAATCTAAACAATATAAACCTCTCATGAGTTCATCAGTTTGCATATTAGCTGGCAAATCTTGCCCAGTGCTATTATTCTCTTTATACCAAAACTTTGTTGTAGTAGACACAAATAGTTTAGAACTATTCATTAAGTGCAAATTACGTATTGCTACTTTCGGTCCTTGTTGTAAGATTGAATCTGTTAAAGTTCCAGAACTTGTTGTCACTCCATCAACAGTCAATCCCATATATTCCATAGCTCTGGTTGTTGTGGCAACAATAACTGCATCAAACTTCGGAGCCACCTTAATTCCATTAACTACAACAAGCTCATATTGATCATTTTCTTTAATAATTTTGGCAATCCTTACTACCGTTTGATAATCCACATTTGGTTCGTCACGATCAAAGAACTGTGCAAAAGTATCAATACCTTCTTCTAAAAATTGTTGATTATCTTCCCAACCATTTGCAAATAGTCTAAGTATCTCTAAAAAATTCACAGCATATAAAGGACCAAATCCTCCAGAACCTACACCAAGAGCTCCAAACTTATTCATATCTTCTTGAGTCCATGGCCGTTCTACAATAGCAGTATCCTGAGATAAAGCATAAACAGCAGTGTAGTAACTAAGATCTTTATAAGTGTTTATTATAGACTGCCATGAATTTATAACATTTTGTTTATTATTTGCTGTTGGGTCAATTTGATAGATAGCCCAAAAATCAAATAATTTTGATGGATTGTTAATATTAGGCTTATTTACATTACCTAATATGTGGGTTAGCATGCTACCAAAGTCTCCACCAATACGCTGAAAATCTGCATTATTTGGAGCAGAACTGCCAGCAGGCCAATTAATAACTTTATTCTCATATAACAAGGCAGTATCTACTTTTCCTGGATCTGGAAATTGACCAACAGGAGATAAACCAGCTTTCTTTAAATAATGAAATAAAGCTGCTGAAGTAGGAGGAAATCGCATACAGCCCATTTCAAATACTTTATTATTATAAGCTTCATCACTAATAAAAATAGAATCCATTCTGCCACCAATCTTCCTCTTAGGCTCAAAGACAGTTACATAAACATTTTTTACTTTGGCAAGCTCATAGGCAGCGGCTAAACCAGCTGCTCCAGCTCCAATTATTACAATGTTTTTTCTAGTTTCTAGACCACTAGCTATAGCTCCTGCTGCGTCTGCTCGACTAAGGAAGTTACCATAATCAAACAATGTGTCTATCATGGATGTAGGTACGAATTTTGCATTATCCTTACGGAAAATGCCTCTTGGTAATGATGAAATATAAGACATGATTTTTAAGTTATTTTTTAAGTTATTATTATCACGAATTATTACTAAATTTCGTGCCAATTGCTTATTTAAATAAGTACTCTTTTTTATATTTTATAAGGCAGTATACATAAGTATCTTCTTGAGCGCAAATATATCATACTAAGCAGACGTTATACAATGTTTACTTATTTTAAACCCAGATTATGCATTAGAAACCTATGAATGTTTTAAATTTTACAACTTCCAGCTGCAACCCTTGTTTAGGGTTGGTAGTGTTACAATCCGATTTAACCATTGAAGATGAGTTTCGGTTTTACTTTAACCAATCGGATGCCAGTATTTTGGTGAATCGCATACCGTTTGAAAATGCGGTAACCATAGATACCCTAAAAGCCATGCAACACCATCTACAAGCAACAATGGACTTATTCCCTATCGACATTACTTTTAATGCCGTAGGCTATGGATGCACTTCAGGAGCCTTGCATATTGGCAATAACACTATCAAAAACATTATTTCGTCCAGGCGCGATGTCAAGTATGTCTCCAACCCAATGCAAGCGGCGATTGAAGCTATGAAAACGATAAAAGCACAAAATATTGGCTACCTTTCTCCCTATTCCAAACAAGTGTCACAAACCATGATTGATGAATTCAATCGCAATAACTTTCACGTTAAACATGCCGCAACATTTAACGAACCTCTGGATAGAATTGTAGGTAATATATCGCCGCAATCCATCTATGATGGCGTGTTATTTTTAGCTGAAAGGGGTAATATTGATGCCATTTTTATCTCTTGTACTAACATGAAAACGGCATCTATCATCGCGAAAGCCGAGCATGAAACGGGTTTAAAAATTGTATCCAGCAATCAAGCGTTGGCCTGGCATATGGCACAACTGGCTGGTATTACAATTAACATTGAAAAAGGTTCGCTATTCCAATTTCATCAGTCACAACCACCTCCCCAATTTTTATATTCAGCTTCATCACCAAAAGTAGAAGTTTGATAACTTTTTAAGAATAACCCTTTATACATTCGGCATTGTTCTTCCTGGGTAAAAATCGAGTCATTGGCTAGCTCTGTTTTAATTGCGCGGATAAAATCTGCGCTGGTTTCCATGCGGATACCCTTATCGGATTCGGAATCAAAAACCATCATATTAGGGTTGTCATTTCTCCATTGTACCCACGGTTGATTAGGTAATGATGGGTTGCCAGTTCTGGCAAATTGCCCCCAATGTTCCATCATCGCTTTGGATAATGCAACGCGCTCGAACTCATTTTTATCACTGTATAATGGTTCTATAGCAACCCCTTTATTAAAGGTTCCAAATACAAAGGCTAATTCTACAGCATGGGCTGCGCCAACTAATTGTTTGTAGTCAATTAACCACGATTGCGGTGCATCATCCCAATCAAATCGATAGGTATAAACTGGTTGATATGCACTTAACACTTTGGCGGGTTCATCCACTGTCAGGGCTTTCCACACTTTGGAAAAATAATAACTGACGCGATCGTAAAATTCTTGATTTTTTACACGCGGAATAGTACCAAACCAATAGTTCACGAATTCTGGATTGCTAAGTAAAAACAATTTTTGTTCATCGCGATTGGCTCCCGTTACAATGGGAATTGGCGTATAGCTCGATGCATCGGCAAACACATCCAATAGTGGTTTTGATGGTATAACAATTCCATCATTAAAATTTTGCAAGGCGCTGTACATTCCCATATCTAAGGATGCAATATGGCGCAACAAGCTCTTGCCAGGCAAACCGTATAAATAAGTGCCTAATTGCTCTGTGGA
Source organism: Pseudomonadales bacterium (assembly GCA_965204215.1). Lineage (GTDB taxonomy): Bacteria > Pseudomonadota > Gammaproteobacteria > Pseudomonadales > GM7GCV1 > CBDBDZ01. The sequence goes on from CBDBDZ010000014.1 coordinate 749,757, forward strand.
AAGTTGCTGAATATAGGCTTTTGCCTCTGCTCTGGATGAGATATTCAAATTTGCATCATGCTGAATGATTCCAGCGATAATATCGTTGGAGCTTAATTTTGTCTCGGCATCATCATCTGAAAACCTTTCCGTTCTAGCCACTTTATCTGTTCTAACCGAACCACTTTGAATAATAGCTTTGTGAAACAAGCCTTTTGCTATAGGAGAAGCAATAAGCGAATACACATTGCGTCCCCCTGCCGACTCTCCAAAAATAGTCACATTATCAGCATTGCCACCAAAAGCATGGATATTGTTCTGAATCCATTTCAGCGCAGCAATATGGTCAAGGTTACCATAATTGCCTGAAGCATCCAAAGCATTTAACTGACTATCAATTAAAGGTCTGTATTGACGCAACGCTTCATGTCGAAACCAGCCAAGTAAACCCAATCGATAATTAGCGGCAACCAAAATGACATTTTGGCTGTCTGCCAGATTGTGACCGTAGTAATCGTTAATTGTTCCCCATGTATTACCGCCACCATGAATCCAAAACATGACTGGCAATTTGCTTTCAGATAGTTGACCCGCTGAAAGCTTTGGCGCCCAAATATTTAGATAAAGGCAGTCTTCCCCACCCACAACATCGCCTTGTTCACCAGCATCACCTGTAACATCACTCCACAGTTGTGTGCACTTTTGTGGCATTGTCAATGCTTTCAGGGTTCCTTGCCATGGCTGAGGAGGGCGGGGGGCTTTCCAGCGTAAATCACCTACAGGAGCCTGTGCAAAGGGAATGCCCAACCATGCGTGGGTGTTACCTTCATCGGCAAAGCCTACAACACTGCCTTGTGACAATTGACGCAGGCTGTCTGGTTCTTCAGCAGGAGTAGGGTCAACACTGGCAGATTGTTCATTGTTAAGGTAAAAAATGAAACCAATAAGAACAATAGCCAAGACCAATAAAAGTTTTTTGTTCATAACAAACTTATTTAATCAGTTGAATGGTTTGCCAATGGGCAATTAACGCAGGTTTAACAGAGCCTTCTATTTCAATCGTAATTTCTGCAGTCGATAAAAACTGCCCCATTTTCCGCTCCTTAATGTCTAACATTTTAGAAATACAACGTATACGGCTTCCCACTGGCACGGGCGCAAGAAAGCGTACTTTTTCAAAGCCATAATTAACGCCCATATAATGACCCTTGATAATTAGCCCACATTGATTGGCAAAAAACGACAACATTGAAAGGCTTAAAAACCCGTGGGCAACTGTAGTTCCAAAAGGTGTATCTTTGGCTCGCTCAGTGTCCACATGAATGTATTGAGTGTCATAAGTACAGTGAGCAAATTCATTTATTTGTTCCTGAGTCACTTCAAACCAATCTGTTGGTTCAGCAACATAACCTATATAATTGGAAATATCTGCAGATTCTATAATTTTTGTCATTATTTGTTATTAGTAGGTTGTAAGATATAGGTGGAAGCCTTATAAAAACTGATAACAGCACCCACGACTAACACATCTCCTATAATTAGTGATTTGGTAAGGGGTGAAGTAACATTGTAATATTGAAACGTGTCGCTTAAAAGTCCTGTCATTAATGCCCCTAGCCCGAAGCCTATCATATTGCAAGCCAAAAGCAGAACCGCTGTCATTGAGCCTCTCAAACGCATTGGGGTTAAGTCTTGAACGGTTGAAAAAACGGGCCCATAAAATGCCATCAAACTGACAAAACCTGCGCTCATACCAATAAAAAACAAAGGGGAGTCTGGAGCTGCATAACGATATGACAAAATAAATGGTATTAGCGCCAGCATAAAAATAGCTAAAAATTTAGCTCGTCCTCCTTTAAAGTGGCGTTGATACCAATCACTCAAAAAGCCGCCACAGAGAACGCCCAAAGTGCCAAATATAATAAATAAAACACCGTAAATGGTATTAATTTCCGCAGCATCAAAACCGCGTTCGCGAACTAGCCAAAGAATAGTAAATTGACCTGCCCCCAGTGGAATATGTAAGAAAATTCCACCGATAATACAATACAGTAACACTGGTGTTTGGCGCAATATCTTCCACAATTCGGGAATTAATGCTTTTGTAGGTACAACGGGGGTACTGTCATTGGCTAGCGCTTCTTGCTGCCCTCTGGGGGTTTCTTTAATAAAGGCAATAAACATCGCTAATACAATTCCAATACCCCCTAACAGTAAAAAGCAATTACGCCAGCCTATTAATGGCCCTAGTATGCCAGAAGCAATAAAGCTGCTTCCTGCACCCAATGGTACGCCTAAGTAATAAATACCTGACACTCGTCCACGCATACTGGCTGGAAACAGATCTGATAACAACGACATGGCAGAAGGTGTTAGAGTAGATTCTCCTACACCAACCATCAATCTCGCTATACCAATTTGTACGAAATTCTTTGCCATACCTGAATAAGCTGTTAACAGGCTCCATAAAAACAAACCTGCTGCAATTAATTTACTACGGTTGTAGCGATCGGCTAAGGTTCCCATAAACAGTCCCATAATTGCATAGAAAAATACAAACATAAGACCTACTAATAAACCAAACTGGCTATCAGTTAAGTTTAAATCGTTCACAATCTCGTTGCTGAAGCTACTCAACAATTGTCTGTCAACCAGATTGATGATATTAAGCAATACCAACAGTGTTAAAAATGGATATCGAGATAATGTCATGAGCGCCATTATACAAAACTTATGGTAGAATATTTTTTTATTCACTTGTATTTTGATAACCAACTAATGAATACCAACTTTTCTTCTGCCGATTTAGCGTTTCAACAAGAGGTACGCAATTTTTTTGAACAGGAATATACCGATGATATACAAAACCGACTGTCATCGGTTGAAACCTTTAAACCTGCCATTATCGAATGGCAAAAGAAACTGTATGACAAAGGCTGGATAGCCTCTAACTGGCCTGCTGAATACGGTGGCACTGGTTGGTCTGCCGTTGAAAAATTTATTTTTGAAACTGAGCGCTCAAGTGCAGGCATTCCCTCAGTTATTCCATTTGGATTAAAAATGGTAGGTCCTGTTATTTACACCTACGGCAATAACGAACAAAAGCAACGGTTTTTACCCAATATTCTCAATAGCGATGATTGGTGGTGTCAAGGTTATTCAGAACCGGGTGCCGGTTCAGATTTGGCAGCACTGGAGACCAAAGCAATGCTGGATGGAGAGCATTATATTGTCAACGGCGCGAAAATCTGGACATCTTACGCCCAATATGCCGACTGGATTTTTTGTTTGGTTAGAACCGACAGTTCTGGTAAAAAGCAGCAGGGTATTAGTTTCTTGTTAATTGACATGACGACAAAAGGTATTACAGTTAACCCCATTCACACTATCGACAACCACCACAGCCTTAATGAAGTGGTATTTGACAATGTTAAAGTTCCCGTTGAAAACCTTATTGGTGAAGAGAACAGGGGCTGGACCTATGCCAAGGCACTTTTGGCGCATGAACGCACTTCCATTGCCGAAGTAGCAGACAGTAAACGTAGAATGACACAACTTAAAAAGCTGGCTTCTAAACAAGTGAACGCTGGCAAATGCCTGATAGACGACTCTTTGTTCCAGTCGCGCTTATCTGCCATTGAAGTTGAGTTAATGGCTCTGGAATACACGGAATTGCGCGTTATTGCTTCTATGTCGGCTGGTCAGCACCCTGGACCTGAATCATCATTACTGAAAATTAAAGGAACAGAAATTCAACAAAATTTACAGGAGATGTTTATGCAAGTCTTGGGTAGTTATTCTGGCGTATTGCACACAGACGATCACAGCAACCTGCTACATATTGAAGGACATCTTGCTCGCAGAAATTATATGTATGGTCGTGCCGCTACGATTTATGGCGGTTCAAATGAAGTTCAACGCAATGTTATTGCAAAAGCTGTATTGGGGTTATAAACATGAATTTTGAATTAAGTGAAGAACAAAAATTATTGCGTGAAAGTGTTGAACGTTTTATTCAAAAACAATACGATTTCGACAATCGCTATCAATTAGCTAATTCTGAACAAGGTTACAGTATTGACAACTGGAAACAATTTGCTGAATTAGGCTGGTTATCCATTCCTTTTGCCGAAGATAATGGCGGTTTTGGAGGCAATGTCATTGATGTTGCAACCATTATGCAAGAATTTGGTAAAGGTTTAGTGATAGAACCTTTTGTCACGTCAGTAGTGCTCGCTGGTCAACTATTAGAAAATAGTGAAAATAGTAATCTCAAGCAACAGTACATTGAAAGCATTATCGAAGGTAATTGCCATATTGCCACCGCATTGTTTGAGCCACAATCTCGCTATGAATGGTCTGACGTTACTACCACCGCAACCGTGCAAAGCGATGGCAGCTATCAATTAAATGGTAGTAAAGCATTGGTTTCCAATGCACCTAATAGCAATGCGTTAATCATATCTGCAAGAACCTCAGGCAATTCTTTTGATGAACAAGGTATTAGCCTGTTTTGTGTAGATATTGACAGCGCTGGCGTTATCCTGCATAACAATCAATTAATGGATGGTCAACCTGTTGCGGATATTGAGTTAAGTCATGTCAACGTCAGCACTGATGCTGTGCTAGGTAGCATTGACAATGCTGCTGACATTATAAAGTCTGCGCTTCAATTCACCATTATTGCTCTTTGTGCCGAGGCCTTGGGCATTATGGAAAAACTCAATCGTATTACGATTGAATACGCTCAGACACGCAAGCAATTTGGCACCACTATTGGTTCATTCCAGGCTCTGCAACACCGTATGGTGGATAGTTTTATAGCCTATGAACAAACCAGGTCTATGCTATTTAAAGCCCTGTGCGACTTCACCGCAGAAACAGGTACCAGAAGCCAGGAAGAAATAGACAGCAGTATTCACGCCTTGAAAATGCTGCTGGGTAAAAACAGCAAACTTATCGGTGGCGAAGCCATTCAAATTCACGGCGGAATCGGCTTAACTGATGAATTAAATGTTGGGCACTATTTCAAACGCCTGATGATGATTAATATGACCTTCGGCGATGCAGACTATCACCAGCGGTGCTATAACCAGTTAAATTACAGTAAAGAACCCAACATGGGCTTCTCATAAGCTTGAAGTTGGTTCAACTGCCCCGCTTTGACTTTGTTTGCCCAATCGGGGTTGGCTATCATGGCACGACCTACGGCAACCAAATCAAACTCATCGTTTTCCAAACGCGCTTCTAGTGCATTGAGGTCAGTTATTTTACCTGCTTTAAATTCTAATGTTCCAGGTTCAGGAATAAAGTCTGAATCCAGGCTGACACTACCAACAGTTATAGTTGGTTTACCCGTCAGTTTTTTTGTCCACCCAGCCAAATTCAGGTCGCTGCCTTCAAATTCTGGTTCCCAAAAACGGCGTTGTGAACAGTGAAAAATATCGACACCTGCATCTGACAATGGCGCTAAAAAAGCTCCTAGCGCATCAGGAGTCGTTGCTAGGCGCGCGCTGAAGTCTTGTTGTTTCCACTGTGAATATCTTAATAATATAGGAAAATCATCCCCTAATTGTATTCTGGAACGCTTAACAATTTCGCAAGCAAAACGCAATCTGTTTTCTAAATTGCCACCGTATTCATCTGTGCGCTGGTTTGTGCCTTCCCAAAAGAAGCCATCAATAAGATAGCCGTGTGCACCGTGAAACTCTACGGCATCAAATCCTGTTTCTTTTGAGTCAACCGCTGCTTTGACATAAGCATTGATGGCATCTTCGATGTCTTCTTCTGTCATGGCATGACCTACCACTTTCCCAGGCATTAACATACCTGATGGACTATACCCAGACGTATCGCCCCCGGGATTGACTCCAGGGTGACGAAAAGCTCCGACATGCCATAATTGTGAGGCTATTTTTCCGCTCTCAGAATGAACCGCTTCAACCACTTTTTTCCAACCAGCTAATGATGCATCGCTATAAATTGAAGGCACATCGGGGTAACCATGTGCAGCTATGTGGTCAATACAGGTTCCTTCAGTAATAATTAAACCTGTGCCCCCTGCCGCTCTACGGCGATAATATTCCGCCACATCAGCGTTGGGAATATTATCAGGTGACATATTTCTGGTCATCGGAGCCATAACCACTCGATTGGACAGTTGAAGGTTTTTTAACTGAAAAGGGGTAAATAAATGGGTCATAATTAGTCTTGATTAATAGAAAGTAATTGCGTAGCTAATAAACGAGCGGCTTGACCTCGATGGCTTATCTTACGTTTTTCTGAATCGCTTAATAGAGCCGCAGTACAGGATAAGCCTTCTTTTAAGTAATCGTCAACTACAAACAGTGGGTCGTAGCCAAATCCGTTATGACCTCTTGGTTTGCGCCCGATAGTACCATGCCATTTAGCAGTAGCAATAATTGGTGTTGGGTCGAATTCGTTTTCAACATAAACTAAAGCACAGTAAAAATACGCTTGGCGTTGACGTTTATTTCCTGCCAAAGCTTGAAGCAATTTTTGATTGTTATTTTCGTCAATACTTATGCGTTGGTCAACCATGTAATGTGTGGCGTGATTAAAGTCATATTCACAGTATCGGGCAGAATAAATTCCTGGCGCACCACCCAGACTGTTAACGCATAAGCCTGAGTCATCAGCAATGGCAGGCAGGTTTGATGCTTTGGTTGCGAAACGAGCTTTAATCAGCGCATTTTCTACAAAACTTTTTCCATTTTCAGCGACTTGACAGGAAGTAAATTCATCCAAACGATGCATTGTAAACCTTTTAGGTAATAAGTGTTCCAACTCGCGCAATTTGCCTTGGTTGGTGGTAGCTATGACTAATGACTGTTTCTCGGTTTTTTCTTCGGAAGCGTTATTTGTCATAGCTTAGTCTAACCCGGTTTGATATAGACTATGGTTGAAAGTAATGGTTTTTGAATAAGTATCAGAGTTGGCTTTAACATGAACCGTAAAACGTAATTTTTCTTTGTGGTCAAATTGAAATGGCGCTATGTAGTACAGGGTAGATTGCTCTTTAATTGGTTTAAAATTAAGCGCTGCTTTTTGTTGTAGCAAGTTGTTAACTTCACCGCCAATCAACACTTCTGTTCCATTATAAGTCTGCCCATTTGGAATAACAACAACCGTTAAAATACCCAGACGTTTGCTGCGGACAATATTGTAAACACTTGCTACTTCGGGTTTAATAACTTCGCTGTTGACAATTGAATAGTGAATGGAATAGTCATCAAACTGCCTAATGCCGTTACTGGTACTTTCAAGTGCTTGAGAAAAACCAGGTTGATAACAAAATAATAGGCACAGTGCAAATAACTTATACATTGTATCATTTTACCTTAACACTCCACATAATTAACAGCCAATCCCCCTTGTGAGGTTTCTTTATATTTAGCCATCATATCTTTTCCTGTTTCACGCATGGTAATGATCACCTTGTCTAAAGAGACATGATGTTTGCCATCGCCATGCAGTGCGATTTGTACGGCGTTAATAGCTTTAACCGAGGCAATGGCATTGCGCTCAATACAGGGAATTTGTACCAAACCGCCAATCGGGTCGCAAGTTAGACCCAAGTTGTGTTCCAAAGCAATTTCGGCTGCGTTTTCTAATTGTTCAACACTGGCATTCATTACCTGTGCAAGACCAGCCGCTGCCATAGCACAGGCTGAGCCTACTTCACCCTGACAACCCACTTCTGCGCCTGATATGGATGCATTGATTTTACACAGTATACCTATTGCCGCAGCCGCCAGTAAAAAATCGATGGCATCGTCTTCACTGGCGCTATGGTTAAAGCGCATATAATACGACAATACTGCAGGCACTATACCTGCTGCACCATTTGTAGGCGCAGTAACAATGCGACCACCTGCTGCATTTTCTTCATTGACTGCCATTGCGTAAAGGTTCACCCAATCAATCGCCCCCATATTGCTGGCAATTAAATTATCGCATTTGCGCGATAGTATTGAATGATGAATTTCTGGAGCACGGCGCTTCACCTCTAACCCACCCGGCAAGATGCCTTTGGTTTTAAAACCGCGTTCTATACAGTCATCCATGGTGTTCCAGATAGTCTGCAAACCTTGCTTAATTTCAGATTCAGAGCGCCAGGTTAATTCATTTTGTACCATCAATTGGCTAACACTGAGTTGATGTTCAGTACAAAGTGCTATCAATTGAGCTGCTGTTTTAAAAGGGTAAGGTGGTGCTATTTTAGCATCAACACTCAGTTCATTATTGTCTACTTGAGATTGGTTGACAATGAAACCACCACCTACTGAATAATAAGTATTGGTATGAATTAAATCACCATTGGCATTGAACGCAGAAATTGTCATGCCATTGGGGTGATAGCCCAAGTTATGCTCATGAAAATGCACGTGCCTGGCATAGTCAAAAGCAATAGTCTTTGAATTACTGTTATTTTCATCTAAAACCAGTTGTACGTTTTGTTTAATGGCATTAAACGCACTGGTTAAATAATCTGGTGCTACTGTCTCCGGGCTATAACCCATCAAGCCCAGCAATATTGCCCTGTCTGTACCATGCCCTACGCCTGTGGCGCTAAGCGAACCGTATAAATCAACATTTACTGTGGTAACTTGTGATAGTTCATTGCGAATTTCTGCGATAAATTCGCAAGCGGCTCTCATAGGACCAACGGTATGTGAACTGGAAGGACCAATACCTATTTTGAATAGGTCAAATACACTTAAGTGAGACATATAATGTAACATTAACTCGATGATAAGTAATACCATTCCTAAAAAATATCAGCATGATTAGTGTTATAGATGATTTTAAAAACTTGAGAGGCAGGATAGCCTCGACAAAGCTACAGGGATGTACTTGTGCGGTTTTTAAAATCATCTATAACACTAAATATTTATTGTGATTGGTATAAGGTTCGCATCTTGGGCTTTTTTCAACATTTCATCTATACTCAAGGCGACTTTTTCGTAGCTAGTTTTTATCAATAACGGTTTTTTTCCTCATTAACCCACAATGAGTACTAATGTCTTTATCTTAAAGCAGTTATAATTTGATTTTTTGATTCGCTAATATAATAAAACTATGATCACTGAAACGCCAAGAACTGACAGAGAATCCATGGAATACGATGTATTGATTATTGGCGGCGGCCCTTCTGGTCTTGCCACTGCCATTCGGTTGCGTCAGTTAGCCATTGAAAATGGTTCTGAATTAAGTGTATGTTTGTTAGAAAAAGGTGCCGAAGTAGGCGCACACATTGTATCAGGGGCCGTTATAGAGCCAAGAGCCTTAAACGAATTACTTCCTTCATGGAAAGACGATAATGCTCCATTAACCACGTCTGTCAGCAAAGACGAAGTTCACTTACTTCGAAGTGAAACCAAAAGCATTAAATTACCAAACTTATTTGTTCCTCCATCAATGCACAATAAAGGCAATTATATTGGCAGCCTGGGCAATTTGTGCCGCTGGATGAGCGAACAGGCAGAAAGTTTGGAAGTTGAAATTTACGCAGGTTTTGCCGCCACTGAAATTCTCTATAACGACGATAACAGCATTAAAGGGGTAGCAACTCCTGATATGGGCATAGACCCTGACGGCAACAAAAAAGACAGTTTTGAGCCAGGCATGGAATTACATGCCAAGTACACTGTATTTGCCGAGGGTTGTCGCGGTCAACTTGGGAAGGAACTGATTCAAAAATTTGAATTAAATGCCGACAGCGACCCACAGCACTATAATATTGGTCTTAAAGAAGTTTGGGAAATTCAACCCGGGAAACACCAAAAAGGGCTTGTGGTTCACGGCAGCGGTTGGCCCTTAACTGATGCGACAGGCGGTTGGTTCTTATATCACTTTGATGATAACAAAGTAGCTCTTGGTCTTATCATCGACCTAAACTACTCCAACCCTCATTTAAGTACTTTTGATGAACTACAACGCTTAAAACACCACCCAGTGTTTGCAAATACTCTGGAAGGTGGCAAGCGATTAAGTTACGGTGCCAGAGCGATGACCAAAGGCGGTTACAATTCACTACCTAAAATGAGTATGCCTGGCGCTCTGTTAGTAGGCTGCGATGCTGGCACGCTTAATTTTTCCAAAATTAAAGGCACTCACACTGCAATGAAATCAGGGATGGTTGCGGCGGAAACGCTATATCAACATCTAGCCAATGGTGGTGAAGCAGGGTTGGATTTAACGCAATTTGAAGTCGACTACCGCAATTCCTGGGCAGGTAAAGAACTTAAAAAGTCGCGTAACTTTGGCCCTGCCATGCACAAGATTGGTTTTTACATGGGCAATGTCTTTAACTTTATCGACCAAATAACTGGCGGTATTTTACCAATTGTTATTCGCGATACCAAGCATGATCATGAATGCCTAAAACCTGCAAGTGAGTGTAAAAAAATTGAATACCCTAAAGCTGATGGTGTATTGAGCTTTGATAAATTGTCGTCAGTATTCTTGTCCAACACCTACCACGAAGAAAATATTTTCTGCCACTTGACGCTTAAAGATACGTCGGTTCCTGTGGCACATAACCTGAAATTATATGACGCCCCCGAACAACGCTACTGCCCAGCAGGTGTTTACGAAATAGTAGAAGATAATGGTGAATCTCGATTACAAATTAATGGACAAAACTGTGTTCATTGCAAAACCTGTGACATTAAAGACCCCACGCAAAATATTACCTGGATTGCTCCAGAAGGTGGTGGCGGTCCCAGCTATGTGGATATGTAGCAGATTGCTAATGCATCATCTGGGTTTATGGTTTCTGCCAGACGATAACTTCATTATTAGCTGGTAAATAGTGGCGCGAAATAAATTGCATATTAAAATTGTGAGCCAGTTGATTTAATGCATCAAAGTCGCGAATGCCCGATTGTGCATCACGCTGTTTTAACCACTGGTCAAATTCCCTGTTACTTTCACTGCTATATTCATTATTGTGCAAAAATGGTCCGTACAAACAATAATATCCACCAGAAGACAAAACACTACCTACACCTTCAAACAATGCTTTGACCGCTATCCATCCCATAATATGCACAGTATTGGCACTAAATACAGCGTCAATTCCCGTTAGATTCCAATCATAATCCAATACATCAAGCTCAATAGGTGGCAAAATATTTTCAATTCCTTTAATCCAACTGTCAATGCCTTTGTGATTTTCGGCTCTGTCACTGGTTTGCCATATTAAATGCGGCATTTCCTGCGCGAAATACAGAGCATGCTGACCAGTACCACTCCCCACTTCAAGCACTTTTGATGCTGATTCAAACACAGGCTGAATCACTTCTAAAATCGACCGCTTATTGTTTTCACAGGCTTGGCTAAAGGGTTTCATGGGCGTTTGAGTCTATATTTTTACTAATACCTGAAAACTATAATTAATATCTCCTTCTGATTTATTAGTGGATTCCTGTAGTTTCCAGCCTGTTTCATCAAATGCAAAAAAAGCATCACCTACTGGTTCCAGTTCAATCAAAGTGCGGTAAATTTTGGTTACATAAGGTAATGCTTGAGAATAAAGTTGTGCACCTCCTATTACCATAATTTCGTTATTGGGTTGACGCCTTGCACAGGTCATTGCTTGTTGTAACGATGTGACTACTTTTACATTGGTATCAGCATAAGGAGGTTGATAAGCGGGGTTGCGTGTGACAATAATATTGGTGCGCTGTGGTAATGGCTTGTTGAGCTTTGAAGTAATGGATTCGTAAGTCACTCTGCCCATGATGACAGGTTTGTTTAGCGTAATTTGTTTAAAATATTGAAGCTCCGCTGAAAGATGCCAAGGCATCTCATTATTGTAGCCTATCACTTTATTTCTGGCAACAGCAATAACCAGCGCTACTTCGCTCATACCGAGAAGGGGTAGTTGATGGGTTCGTGGTGTTGGTAGCCCTCTACGTTAAAATCATCAAGCGTTACCCAAGTCTCTATATCTTTTAAAGTTTTGATATTGGGATTGACAAAAAGTTTAGGTGCAGCAAAAGGTTTGCGCTTTAGTTGAATGTTCTGCAATAAATCAAGTTGGTCTTCATAAATATGAGCATTGACTATTTTATGATAGGCTTTTATCGGTTTGTTACCTGTAATTTGCGCCATCAGCAACAGCAGCGTAAAAACCTGAATTTGATTGAAATTCAAGCCCAATGCCACATCGCAAGAGCGTTGATAACTGGTTAGGTACAGGTCTTTATCCAAAAGAGAAAAATTATGGGTATGCATACATGGGCGCAAACAACCAAGATGAAATTCACCTGGATTGTAAAAACTTAAAATTTCTCCTCTGTCATCAATACCCCTGGATAAATTATCAACTAACTTTTTGAGTTGATCGACAGTTCCCCCTTCTGGTCGCTGCCAGCGCCTGCCTTGAACGCCATAAACGCGTCCCATATCATCATTACCTTTGCGGGCAGGGTTTTGTAACCAAACCGTATTTTCATTGGCATTGGCGTCCCAGGTTTTAGCACCTAATTTACGAAAATCTGCGGCATTGTCGTAACCACGTAAATACCCTAACATTTCTGCAATGGCAGCTTTCCAGTAGCTTTTGCGAGTGGTAATTAATGGAAATTCATTAGCGGATACATCATAAATAAGCTCGGCATTAATCAAGGTTAGGCAGCGTTTTCCTGTGCGCTGGTTATAAACCCACTGGCCTTCATCAATAATTTTTTGACATAATTCCAAATACGCTTTCACGTTTTTTTCGCCCTCGCAAAAGATGCCTTATTTGCCAGCAGGCTTTGGTAAATAAAGTACGTACCAAAGGCTATCATCGGCAAGCTCAGTATCTGTCCTCTGGTCATCCATCCCATTAAATCAAACATAATGTGGACATCGGGTTCGCGAACAAACTCCACAACAAAACGTGAAAGCCCATACCCCAATAAAAACACTCCTGAAAGCATACGCTCGGGACGTTGTTTTCGCGCCAACCAAAATAGTACGGCAAATAGTACTAAACCCTCCAAAAATGCCTCATATAGCTGTGATGGGTGTCTAACCAAGCCCAATGGGTCGTTTGGAAAAACCATACCAAAGCTGTGCGTGGTTTCGCGACCCCATAACTCTTGCCCAATAAAATTAGCTATTCTGCCAAGCCCTAAACCAATAGGAACTATTGGTGCAACGAAGTCGCCGATTTGGAAAAAGCGTAAACCTTTTTTTTGCGCATACATCCAAAGTGCAACAAAAACCCCTAACATACCGCCGTGAAATGACATACCGCCTGTCCACACTTTAAACAGCCAAATTGGGTTATGTAGAAAATAGTCAAAATTGTAAAACAGTACATAGCCAATTCGCCCACCCAAGATTACTCCAATTGCACCATAAAAAATCAAATCGTCCACATCCTTTTTTTTGAGTGGCGAATGCTTAAACTGGCAAAAGTATTTGGCAATATAAGTGGCGACAATAAAAGCGCCTAAATAAGCAAGTCCATACCAGTGAACACTAAGTGGGCCTATACTAAAGGCAACGGGATCAATTTGAGGGTAAGTTAGCATAATGATTCATTCTAATAGTTTTTAAGTAATTCGGTCAACTTGGGCAGTCGACTAATAAAACCGTCAATGGCTCCTTCGATTTGCTCGGTACTGGGTAGTGTTAACACATCTTTCAGCAGTAGTTTCGCTTGTTGATTATCTATAGCGTTGATAACCGCTTTAATCAGCATAAGCCTTGATGAGCTCATCGATAATGCTTCATAGCCCATTGCCACCAATAATATTGCCGCTTTGGGTTCCCCCGCCATTTCGCCGCAAATTGCCAGGTGCTTCTTTTGCTTTTTTGTACCTTTAGCAATAGCATGAAGCGCTTGAATGACTGCGGGGTGAAAAGGTTGATACCAGTCGGCAACCCTCGGATTGTTCCTGTCTACCGCTAATAAGTATTGAGTTAAGTCGTTGCTGCCTACAGATATAAAGTCCACTCGACTGGCTAACTGTTGAATCATATAAACTGCAGAAGGCACTTCTATCATGGTGCCAATTTGTGGTTGTTTGATGTTGCATTTTTCGTCTTCTGTCACTTCCTTGTAAGCTTGCTTAATTAACACCAAGGCGTCATCGAGTTCAGTTGTACCTGAAATCATCGGCAACAGAATTTTTAAATTGTCCAGCCCTTCGCTGGCGCGCATCATCGATTTTACCTGATTGAGAAACCAATCAGGGTGGTCAAGGCTGATACGAATACCGCGCCACCCCAAAAAAGGATTGGCTTCATCTATAGATAAAAAGGGCAAGGGTTTATCGCCCCCTACATCCAATGTTCGCATGGTAACTTCGCGCGGCGCAAATAACTGTAATTGTTGACGGTAAAAAGTCTCTTGCTCAAATTCAGTTGGCATGTATTCACGGTGAAAAAACGGGACTTCACTACGATATAACCCTACTCCTTCTGCGCCTCGCTCGAGCGAATTACGGGCATCTGCCATTAAACCCGTGTTAACCAGGAGTTGAACACTATGACCATCAGTTGTAATGGTAGGGTCATCGTGCAACTTTTCTAATTGCCGCTGAACAAGTTTTCGGTTTATTTGCTTTTTGCGAAATTCTTGTATGCGTTGTTTGGTTGGTCTTATATACAGCCGACCTTCAGAGCCATCAAGCACCAGAGTTTGATTGTCAATACGATTGAGCTTCAAGCCTTCAACACCCACAATGGCAGGTATTTCTAACGCTTTGGCCAATATGCATAAGTGTGAATTACTTGAACCTTTCAGGGAAACAATTCCCGACAATTTTTCCAGTGGTACCAGCGCTAACATAGCCGGAGTCACTTCACGAGCAACAATAATGGTTTGGTCATGGAAACTGGTTTTATCTAACCCTTTGTATGGTTTTAGGTAACTCATTACGCGTTTGCCCAAATCGCGAATATCCGATGCCCGTTCTTTCAGGTAAGCATCTGAAATCGCTTCAAACGCTTGACAGTGCTGGTTAATAATATGATTCCACGAACTGATAGCAGTAAAGCCTTTATCGATTAGTGTGGCGGTTTCACCACCCATGTTATTGTCATCTAACATTTGAACGTAGGTGGTAAATAAAAATCGTTCCTGGTCAGATATTTTGCCAATTAATTGACGTTCTTGTTGCTTGATGTCAAGCATCGTCTTTTCGATTGCGTTGTAAAACAGTTCCTTTTCAACCGACTTGTTTTTACTGCGTTCTAATGCATAGTTCTGTTCTAAGGCATCGTCTTGGAGTAATAACCCTTTTCCAATCACTACTCCTGGACTACCCGCTAAGGCTCTTAAAATCGTTTCTTTTTTACCGCGCCAATCTTGCCGGGTAATTCGCTGCAAGTCACCATTGTAATCCCACAGTGTAATCACTTCCGAAAGTTGTGCTACTAATGTCAACATGAAGGCTTCTTCTTGCGGTGTAAAACGCTCAGATTTTTTGCGTTGTAATACTAAAACACCTAACACTTCACTATGATGCGTGATTGGAAACCCCAGAAAAGAATGAAATTGTTCTTCGCCAGTTTGCGGTAAGTATTTATAATTAGGGTGATTTTTCGGGTTAGTAATATTTAAGGCTTCGCCACGTGTGACGATTAGTCCAACCAGACCTTCATTGGCCGCAAGTGAAATTTTGCGCACTGTGTCAGCTTTTAGCCCTCTGGTTGCCATTAGTGCATAATGGTCTTTTTCCCTGTTTAACAAATATAAACTACACACGTCCGATTTTGAGTATTTTTTTACCATGCGTACAAAAGAGAACAACGCTTGACTTAAATCCAGGTGACTACTGTGCTTCAGCCCGTCAAGAATTTGTTGGATTTCCGCTATCATTTTGCAATCTCGTATACTAAATTATCATGAGCGGAACATAATATATCCAAACCTTCCTGATACACCTTGCGTTTAAACGGTATGATCACATCGACAGGTTGCCAATAATCTACCCAATTCCAATCGTCAAATTCGGGCTCTGCAGTTTTATTAAAATCAATATTGGACTCATCAGCTTTCAAATGCAACAAGTACCAGTGCTGCTTTTGACCAATGCAAAACGAGCCTTTGCGATTGCATAATCTCGGGGGTAATTTATAACACAACCATTTGTTGGTACGCGCTACGATAGATACCTGGTTCGGTAATAACCCAATTTCTTCGTACAACTCCCTGAACATTGCTTGTTCAGAAGTTTCATTTTTATCAACACCTCCTTGAGGGAACTGCCAACCATCATCACCAATTCGTTTAGCCAAAAACAACTGACCTTTGCCATTGGCAAGCACAATAGCGATGTTATGTCGGTAACCCTCTGAGTCTATCATGACGACTAATTGAGTAAATGCTCAGGTGGCAATTTACAATTTAATTTTGAACCCAGTAAAGACTCAATAGGAGCAATAAGAAAGCCGTCATCTTCACAGGCAAAGCTGATAGATATACCCGTTTTGCCCGCTCGCCCGGTTCGCCCAATTCGATGTACATAATCTTCAGGGTCATCAGGCAAATTATAATTGACAACGTGGCTTACTTCATCAACATGAATACCTCTGCCTGCTACGTCGGTGGCAACCAAAATTTTGACACTGCCTGACTTAAATTTGGCAAGGCTTTGACTACGTTTACTTTGATCAATTTCACCGCTAATCATCACCACTTTGAATCCTGACTCTTTCAACTGGGTAAACAATTGGCGGCATTGGTCACGACGGTTGACAAAAATCATAACACTTTCAACTTGATCACTGTGCAGAATATTATTCAGCAGTTTATATTTGTCGTAAGATGCAACAGTATAAACGACTTGATTAATGCTTTCGGCTACAACTTTTTCGGGCAATACATCCACTTTCGCAGGTTCGAAAGTCCATTGTTCAATAAGGTTGTTCACTATATATGGGAAAGTAGCCGAAAATAATAATGTCTGCCTGTTTTCTTTAGGTGGAGTCATACGTACAATACGTCTGACCTGGGGAATAAATCCCATGTCTAGCATTCTATCGGCTTCATCTAACACCAAAATTTCAACCCAACGTAAAACCATGTCTCTACGCGATACAAAGTCCAACAATCTACCTGGCGTTGCAACCACAATGTCAACAGGTTTTTGATCAACCAATTCTTTTTGACTGTCGTAGGGCATTCCACCAACCAAAGTAATGACCCTCAAATTGGCAAACTTCCCCAATGCCTTGGCATCTTCGCCAATTTGCAGCACCAATTCGCGGGTTGGAGCAATAATTAACGCACGCGGCTCACCTATTTGTCGTGGTTCTTCAATATCATGTGCAAGTAAGTCTTGCAAAATGGTAATTAAGAATGCAGCTGTTTTTCCCGTTCCTGTTTGGGCTTTACCCACCATATCATTTCCCAGCAGGGTGTAAGGCAACGCTCTGGCCTGAATAGGGGAGCAATAGGCAAACCCTAACTGATCAACTGCTTTTAGTATTGCGTCGTGCAATGGGAGTTCAGCGAAGCGAATGTTATCGCCTGTATTGGTTTTCTCAAGTGGAGTATCGTATTGTTCGTTCATAAAAAGCAAATATGAATATTGACACAAAAGGCTACATTTTTCCATTTTTTTGCCAATTATTAAGGCTATAATAAGCGCCCTTTTATTTTATATTTTGACTTAACTTACGTTTTTGGAGATCATTTATGTCTGTACCGCATTGGAACACCGTACAGTGACGCCATGCATGGCGTCTTTACGTTTCTTTAAATTCACATAAAAACATGAGCCTTCCCGCTCGATCTTCCAAAGTCTTGCTGTTAGTCGTTCACGATATAGTGCTGATAGCAATTGCACTGTGGCTGTCGCTATATATTCGGCTGGATAACTTACAACAATCGCTACCCACAGGACAGTATCAATTAGTCTATATTGTTTACACTTTAAGCGTATTTGGTTCCCTGTTATTATTTCAAACCCATCGTGTAGTGTTGCGCTATTCTGGTTGGGAGCTTAGCCGGGTCATTATCATTGCCTGTACGTTTGGAACCTTTCTTGCAATGTTTGTTTTTTATTTTATCGATACCATCACACCGCCTCGCAGTTCGGCAGTTATGTTCCCATTTATTGCAACTATATTAATGTATGGCTCGCGTATTATCATACTCAGATATTTACTGGGTTTTTCATTATTTAATAATTTGTCCAAATTACTCAATCCTTTTGCATCAGCAATTAAAACCGGGAAGAAGGTAGCTATTTATGGTGCGGGCGAGGCAGGGCAGCAATTACTCTCCAGCTTACAAAAAACGCCTAATATTGACCCCATTCTTTTTATTGACGACGATTGGGCATTAAACAATGCTTTAATCAATCAAGTCTCCGTGGCACATAGTTCCCGATTAGGCAATATTATCCAGACTTTTCAACTGGAAGAAATTTTACTGGCAATACCCTCTTCCAGCAGCACTCAACGCAAACGCATTATTGACACCATCCAGCAACGACATCCTATCGCTGTTCGCACACTACCCTCGCTCAATGAACTGGCGATGGGCACAGTAAATATCTCGCAGTTAAAAGAGGTGGATGTTGCCGATGTATTAGGACGACATGCCGTTGAACCCGACGCTGCTTTAATGAGAAATGCTGTTAAGGATAAAGTCATTATGATTACTGGCGCGGGAGGATCCATTGGTTCAGAGATTTGCAATCAATTACTTCCCTATCAACCCAAAATGCTGGTCTTGATTGATCACTCCGAATACAGCCTGTATCAAATTCATCGTACTTTAGAAAGCAGGCAAGAAGGCAGCCGACCAATACCCATTATTCCCAGGCTCGCTTGCGTTACTAATGCCAGATTAATGCTTTCCCTGGTGGGAGAATGTAAACCCGATTTATTTTTTCATGCTGCTGCATATAAGCACGTACCCCTGGTAGAAGATAATGCCATGCAAGGTTTTATCAATAACTGTATCGGTACAAAAATTTGTGCTGAGGCCTGTATCATTCAACAAGTTCCTCAATTTGTTCTTATTTCCACAGACAAGGCTGTCAGACCTACCAATTTAATGGGGGCAACCAAACGTATTGCTGAGCTTATTTTACAAGCCTTCAGCTGCCAAACGTCCTGTTGTATTAGCGACGTTTTTGGAATGGATCGAACAGAAGTTGAAAACCACTGCAAATTTTCAATGGTTCGTTTTGGAAATGTACTGGAATCATCGGGTTCTGTTATACCCGTATTTCGCGAACAAATTAAAAACGCTAAACCTGTCACAGTTACTCACCCGGATATTACTCGCTTTTTTATGACCATTCCTGAAGCTGCTCAATTGGTTATTCAATCCAGCCAACTTTGCAATGGTGGCGATATATTACTTTTGGATATGGGTGAACCTATTAAAATAGCCGACTTAGCCGAAAAAATGATTACCCTTTCAGGCTATACCATTCGCAATGAGGCCAACCCCGACGGCGATATTAACATTCAATTTACTGGGCTGCGTCCTGGCGAAAAACTCTATGAAGAGTTATTGATTAACCAGAACAACGCAGAGAAAACGCAACACTCAAAAATTTGGCGCGCTGATGAAAAAACAATGCCTTACGAAACATTAAATAACCTTCTGATACAATTAGAAACCCATCTCCAAAATCACGAAGTTGAAGTAGTAACCGAGCTATTAAATTGCGCAGAAATTGGCTATAACTCACAATTATATTAATTCGGCATGAAAATACCGAACAAATAGGTGGCACAAGGAAGTGCCACCGATGAGCGATAGCTCGGTTGCGAACCCTTGAAATACAAGAAAATTCGCATATTTTCGCCAATATTTTAAGGGTAACCAATAAAATACGCGGGAGCGATATTTTATTGCGAGGTTAATAAGTAAATACAAGTCGTGTTCTGGCAATTAATACAAACCTAATTCAATCAGACTACTCTGTTTTATCAATTATACATTTCCAAAGAGTTTAAGATGAGCATCAACACCAACCGCCCCGTATTTATTACCTGTGCAGTTACCGGTTCGGGTTCAACCCAGGACAAATCACCACATGTTCCGCGCAGCCCTGAGCAAATTGCCAATAGTGCTATCGACGCGGCTAAAGCGGGTGCGGCTGTCGTACATTGCCATGTTAGAGACCCTGAGACAGGCAAACCATCACGTGATTTGGCACTCTATCGCGAATTGACTGATCGCATTCGCGCGGCAGATACCGATGTCGTATTAAACTTAACTGCAGGTATGGGTGGTGATATTATTTTCGGCGATAACGACAATCCGTTTCCCCCAAACGAAGAAGCCACTGACATGATTGGCACTGCCGAGCGTGTAGCCCATATCGGAGAATGCCTGCCCGAAATATGTACGCTCGACTGTGGTACCATGAACTTTGCTGAAGCTGATTATGTTATGACCAACACCCCAGGTATGTTGCGTGATATGGCGCAGCGTATGACTGACTTTGGTGTTCGCATCGAAATTGAAGCCTTTGACACTGGTCATTTATGGTTTGCCAAACAGTTAGTCAACGAAGGTGTTATTCCTGCACCTGTTATGGTACAACTCTGCATGGGAATACCCTGGGGCGCACCTAATGATATGAATACTTTTATGGCGATGGTGAACAATATCCCCAACGACTGGGTTTTCTCTGCTTTTTCCATCAGTCGTGCGCAAATGTCTTATGTGGCGGCTGCGTTGCTCGCTGGAGGCAATATTCGCGTCGGCTTGGAAGATAATTTATTTTTAAGCAAAGGACAACTGGCCACGAATGCTCAATTAGTTGAACGTGCAGCTACCATTGCCACCAATATGGGTGCAAGCTTAATGAACCCTGACGAAGTACGCCAAATGCTTCAATTACAAAAACGCGCGCCTCGTTAATGACTAATCCAAAGAAAACAGCTGCCATTGTCGGAGGCGGTGTTATTGGTGGTGGTTGGGCTGCCCGGTTTTTACTTAACGGTTGGAACGTCATCGTTACCGATCTTGACCCGGAAGCCCCACGTAAAATTAATGAAGTGCTCGACAATGCTAAGCGCTGCTTGCCTAAAGTGCTTGAGCATCCCTTACCAGCAGAAGGCACTCTGACGTTTACCGACAACCTTGAAGAAGCGGTAGCTAATGCTAGCTGGATTCAAGAAAGTATTCCTGAACGCGTTGAATTAAAACAACAAATTTTTCAACGCATTACAGCAGCAGCTGAAGATGATTGTATTATTGCCTCTTCCACTTCCGGTTTTACGCCATCAGAGCTTAACGCTACACTGGATACCCCAAAAGTTATTGTTGCACACCCTTTTAACCCGGTCTATTTGCTACCTTTGGTAGAGATTGTATTAGAGCCCGGTGCAAAACGCGATTGCATAGCAAATATTGAAACTATCATGCTCTCTATTGGCATGAAGCCCATCATCCTGGACAAAGAAATTCCTGCCCATATTGCTGATCGCTTATTAGAAGCAGTTTGGCGCGAAAGCCTGTGGCTTATTAAAGACGGTATTGCCTGCACCGAAACAATAGACAATGCCATTCGTTATGGCTTTGGTCTGCGCTGGGCGCAAATGGGCTTGTTTGAAACTTATAGAGTTGCCGGCGGTGAAGCTGGAATGAAACATTTTCTCAATCAATTTGGTCCGACACTGGAATTGCCCTGGACAAAATTAATGGAAGTCCCGGAATTTAATGACGAGTTGGTTGACTTAATCGCCAGTCAATCCGATCAACAATCGGGTAATTACAGTATTCGTGAACTGGAGCGCATCCGCGATGACAATTTAATGGATATGATTCTGGCACAAAAAAACCGCAATTGGGGTGTGGGGCAAGTTTTCAATACCTTTGATCAATACCTCAAAACCGAACAGCCTGTCCTTGATACTTTGGATTATTCAAAGCCACTTGTGATGCAGCACTGCAAAGTACTGCCGTCGTGGATTGATTATAACGGGCACATGAATGAGAGCCGCTACCTGCAAGTTTTTGGCGACAGTACCGATGCCTTAATGCTGTATATTGGTATCAACGAAAACTATTTGAAAACGGGCAGTTACTTTACGGTTGAAACACATATCATGCACATTGACGAAGCACAGGTGAATGCCAGCCTATATGTAACCACACAAATAATTTCAGCCGATAGTAAGCGCTTACATTTACTTCATTACATTTACGCCAGTGATGGCGATAGGCTACTGGCAACCGGAGAGCAAATGTTGTTACATGTAGATATGCAAACCAGACGTACAACACCAGCTGGTGATGCCATTTTAAATAAACTCAACCCCATAGCCGAAGCGCACCAAGCATTAGAAAAGCCTGATGTCTGCGGCCGCTATGTTGGGCAGCGCAATTAACTGTAATATCAAGACTATGATTGAAACCAAAACCGAAGGAGGCATTTTAGAAGTTACCCTAAACCGCCCCAAAGCCAATGCCATTGATGGCGCTACCAGCCGCGAAATGGGCAAAGTGTTTGAGCAATTTCGCGACGACCCCAAAATGCGTGTTGCCATTATTACTGGCGGTGGCGAAAAGTTTTTTTGCGCAGGCTGGGATTTAAAGTCTGCCGCCGCAGGCGAATCAGTCCTAACCGACTATGGTGTGGGTGGTTTTGGTGGTTTACAGGAATTACCCAACATGAATAAACCGGTTATAGCCGCTGTCAATGGCATTTGTTGCGGTGGCGGATTTGAATTGGCAATTAGTGCCGATATTATTGTTGCCTCCGACCAAGCCTCTTTTGCACTGCCTGAAATTAATTCTGGTACGGTTGCCGATGCAGCTTCCATCAAACTACCCAAACGCATCCCCTATCATATTGCGATGGAAATGTTATTGACGGGGCGCTGGCTCGACGCCGAAGAAGGTCAGCGTTGGGGGTTTGTCAATCATATTGTCAGCGCTGATAATCTTCTACCCTTTGCCTGGAATATTGCTAAAAAGCTGGAAGCTGGCCCACCCTTGGTTATGTCTGCAATTAAAGAAATAGTGCGCGAGTCGGAAGACAAAAACTTTCAAACGGCTTTGGATTTAATCAATGGTGAAAAACTTCAAACCATCAAGACACTTTATAACAGCGAAGATCAGCTGGAAGGCGCTAAAGCATTTGCTGAAAAACGCTCCCCTCAGTGGAAGGGGCGATAATCAATGGTGCCAGACTTAAGTCTGGCACTGGTAACATACAGTTGTAATATTCATTCGCTATTTAGCATGACTTTAGCCAGTTCGCGCGCTTCGTCACTAATAACTTCACCAGCTGACATTCTGGCCAGTTCCTCTATTCTACTATCAGTATCTAATACCGTCATGGTCATGGCTGTTTGATTATCAGTTGTCGATTTCGACACTCTCAACTGATGGTGAGCGTTGGCCGCCACTTGTGCCAAATGGGTAATACAAATGACTTGTGCATGATCGCCCAGACGTTTTAACAGCTTACCTACCACCTCAGCAGTACCTCCACCTATTCCAGAGTCTACCTCATCAAAAATCATGGTGGCAACATTTGATGTTTGTGCGGTTACAACATTGATAGCTAAACTGATTCGCGATAATTCACCGCCCGATACTATTTTTTTCAGCCCACAAAAGCTTTGCCCTGCATTGGTTCGTACTAAAAATTCAATATTATCTATACCTTTTTCATTACCTTGATCAAGCGCTTTAGGTTCAATCGCAATTTGTAATTCAACTCCTTGCATCGACAGCATTTCAAAATACTGGTTGACTTGCAATGTTAATTGCTTGGCACTTTTGTTCCTTGATGCAGTTAACTGCTTTGCATAGCTGCTATATTGCTTAGCTTGTTGTTGTGCCAATTGTTGCAATTGTTGTCTGTTGGCGGTAGCACCTTTCATGGACTCTAACTCCCGGTTTAATTGCTGAAAACAGTCAAATAATTGTTCGGGTTCAACGCGGTGTTTCCGCGCTAAATCGTGGTAAGTACCAAGTCGCTCTTCCACAATAGCTAATTGTTCTGGGTCAATATCCACTTCATCGTCAGCATGGCGCAGAGTGCCGACAAGCTCACCACTTATAATACCCATTTGTTCAAACATTTCTTGCGCCTGTTGCAGCGAAGATGGTAATTGAGCTTGCTGTTCTAACAAGCGTTGTCCTTGATGTAAGCTACTTTCTATATTGTTAATATCATCTCCCTGTAGCAGTTGTTGTAACTGATAACAAAGTTGTTTTAATTCCGCACCACTTGCCAGTAATTGTTGTTGTTCGCACAATGGTTGATAATCACCCTCCGATAAACCAAACTGCTCTAATTCTTCTACCTGGTAGCTCAATAATTCGATACGATCCTCGAACGAGCCAGCACTATCTGTCATTGCTGATAATTGTTGACAAGTCTCCTGCCATTGTTGCCAGCTATCAGCAACTTGTTGTAAAACGTGGGGGTAGTTACCATAATCATCCAATAACTGCCTTTGCATATGGCCAAACAGCAGCGATTGATGCTCATGTTGACTGTGGATATCAATAAGATATTCCGCCAATTGGCTCAACTGTTTTAAGGTAACAGGTATACCATTTATCCAGGCTTTAGATGCTCCATCACGCTGAATGACTCGGCGTAAAATACACTCTGTATCGTCAATATCCAGCACTTTCAAAAAGGCTTTTGCCTGAGGCTTTGAATCTGTATTGAAAATTGCAATAACTTCTGATTTATCTGAACCATTGCGAATCATATGGTTTTGCGCTCTGCCACCAAGAGTAAGATTTAGTGCATCCAGCATAATGGACTTCCCTGCTCCAGTCTCACCTGTTATAGCCGTCATACCGTTTTGCCAGTCGATAGCAAGCGATTCGACCAGTACAAAATTTTTAATATGCAATTGGATTAACATAGCACTTAACGTCTAAACCACTGTGCTTGAGTTTGGATACTGGGATGATTGCTAAACTCAAAAGTTAAAGTTAAAAGTTCTTTCTGCGCATCAGGACTGATATTAAATAACATTAAATGGTAGCCTCCTGTGGTGAAAATAAATTCTGCGTCAGGTTTTATCGCTATTAATTCAACTTTCCTCATTGCCATGATTCCTTCGCGCTCCTGATGTTGATGCAATTCAATACTATCCGTTTCACTGTTAGTCACTGCTACTAATTGTAATGTTGTATCCGTATTGTTGACAATACTGCCATAACCTACCGATACCGTCTGACCAGGTAATGGTTGACTGACGCGCCATTGCTTTGTCACTATAGTACCTTGCTTGTTACAAGCTGAAAGCATAATTGCAAATGCCACCAACAACAATGTTATAAAGGTTTTCATTATTTCTTTCTGCGCCGAGAGGGTTTGACTTTGGAGCGATTAATTAAAGCTATGTGATTATCTGACAGTAACGCGCAATTCCACAAATTCGAATCGACAATGGAATGTTGTAGTTTCAATGGGGAAAAATAACACAGCAAGGCATTATCCATCAGCAGCGACAGTACCTGAGGAATGTATTGCTTATCAATAGACGCAACAATCATGTCAAAACGATGAGCTTGAATATCGGTTAAAAATTCTGGATAAGGCTGACAGTGTGCAGTTAATCGTATATCCGACTTGTACAGAGTTTTGATTTGACTGTGTAGCTCGGCGTTTTCCACTGCGTGAATCAGTTGCGAGGTAATATTAAGACCATCCAGAAAGTCTGGTACAACGCCAACCATCTGTTCACCCAACACTAACACATCGTGATGAGCCACTGAACTGGCTAATGTTTTTACAAGTTGATCTGCATCACCCCACTCAGGCTGGCACTGATAATGGGGGTGAATTAGTATTTCCTGTTGAATAATGTTTCGCATTGTTTAACCCAAATTATGCATTAGAAATCTATTACACACAATAATGACTTCAAAAACAGGCGCTTGCTCGAAAAATAATACTCACCATAGGGTGGCTATGCCTGCGTTTATTGTTCTTGCGCGAGCACCTGTTTTCATTGCTATTTTTGTGTTCATTACGAAGTCTAATGCATAATCTGGGTTTAATTGTTATTTTGCTAAGCTCTCATATTATAAATAACCAGTGCTTGATTGTAACTGATTGTTTTAGGTAAACACTAGCTTGTCGTGTAACCGGGATATTTGGTCACGCAATTCTGCCGCTTGTTCAAACTCCAAATTCTGAGCGCATTCCAACATTTGTTTTTCTAAACCGGCAATATATTTTGCCAGTTTTTTCGGGTCAGTGGGGGCGCTGTTATAATTTGCCTGTTTATCAGCAGCTTTAAGCGACTTAGTACTGGCTTCCTGCATTACATCAATAACAGCTTTGTTGAGTGCTTTTGGTACAATACCGCGTTGTTTATTATAATTTTTCTGTTTATTGCGGCGACGTTCAGTCTCATCCATGGCGCGTTGCATGGAACCCGTGATTTTATCGGCATACAAAATCACTCTGCCTTCAATATTGCGTGCGGCGCGACCAATGGTTTGAATAAGAGAGCGTTCAGAACGTAAAAAGCCTTCTTTATCAGCATCGAAAATTGCGACCAAAGCTACTTCGGGCATATCCAAACCTTCGCGCAATAAATTAATCCCCACTAACGCATCAAATACGCCCATTCGCAAATCACGAATAATTTCTACGCGTTCTACCGTATCAATATCCGAATGCAAATAACGAACTCTGATGTCATTGTCATCCAAATAGTCGGTCAAGTTTTCAGCCATTTTCTTGGTCAAAACCGTTATCAATACGCGTTGTTGTTTACTGGCACAATTGTTAATTTCTGAAATCATATCGTCAACTTGAATACTAACAGGTCGCACTTCAATTTCAGGGTCTACAATGCCTGTGGGCCTTACCACTTGTTCTACCACTTGACCTGTGTGCCGTGCTTCATAATCTGCTGGCGTTGCCGATACAAAGATAACTTGCGGCATTAGATTTTCCCATTCATTGAAGCGTAAAGGCCTGTTATCCAACGCGGAAGGTAATCGGAACCCGTACTGCACTAAATTTTCCTTACGTGAACGATCGCCTTTGTACATTGCCCCTATTTGTGGCACTGTCACATGTGATTCATCTAGCACTACAATACTATTGTGGGGGATGTAATCAAACAATGTGGGTGGTGGCATTCCTTCATCTCTGCCTGATAAATAACGCGAATAATTTTCAATGCCTGTACAAAAACCCAATTCTCTAAGCATTTCCAAATCGTATTTGGTTCGTTGCTCAATACGCTGCGCCTCAACCAATTTATCCTCTTTACGAAAATAGGCTATACGTTCAATCAATTCCTTTTCTATATTATCACAAGCATTTAGAATAGTTGAACGCGGTGTGACATAATGTGATTTAGGGTAAATACTAATTCGCTGCAATTTTCGAGTAACCGCTCCTGTCAAAGGGTCAAATAATGACAGGTTTTCAACCTCGTCATCAAACAGTTCAATGCGTACAGCATCGCGCTCTGATTCAGCAGGAAATATATCGATAATTTCTCCTCGTACCCGAAATTTTGCACGAGTAAATTCAATATCGTTTCGAGAATATTGCAATTCCGCCAGGCGCTTAAGTATTTGTCTTTGATTAAGTCTATCTCCCACTACTACATGCAACATCATTCGCAAATATAATTCAGGGTCACCCAGACCATAAATTGCAGATACCGTACACACCACAATAACATCGCGGCGTTCAATCAGCGCCTTGGTTGCCGACAATCGCATCTGCTCAATATGCTCATTAATTGATGAATCTTTTTCAATGTAGGTGTCGGAGGCTACCACATAGGCCTCGGGTTGGTAGTAATCGTAATAAGAGACAAAATATTCCACTGCGTTTTTAGGGAAAAGTTCCTTAAACTCACCATAAAGTTGCGCTGCTAAAGTTTTATTTGGTGCCATTACAATGGTTGGTCGTCCTGTTTGCATAGCGACATTGGCAATGGTGAAAGTTTTGCCAGAACCCGTTACTCCTAAGAGGGTTTGCCAGGCTAAACCAGATTCCAACCCTGAAATCAGCGATTCAATAGCTTGTGGCTGATCACCAGCAGGCTTAAGCTTCGATTGTAAATAAAATTTTTTGTCGCTTATTTTCAGCTTATTCATAGCAATAAGTATAATCACTTATAAACCAAATAGCACCGCATAAAAGCCAGTAGAATTAAGAATGTAATTTAATTAAAAATTTGTAACAATATCGAATAACCTGTTTGACTCAATGATAAATGCGAATTAACATGGGCGCCCTAAATTACCCTTAGATCCGCCTTAGCTCAGTTGGTAGAGCAAATGACTGTTAATCATTGGGTCGCTGGTTCGAGCCCAGCAGGCGGAGCCATTTTAGGATAATAACATCAAATACTTAAAGCCTTGCTAAACCAGCAGGGCTTTTTTGTTTTTAAGGTTTTCCTCTAAGTTCTAATATTTTATGCTTATATTAGGGTTTACAGGTTGGCTTGCAAGTGTTTTCTAGTTTATAGTGGCGATAAGAACTACCCTGTATCAGGTGTTAGTTGGGGTTAGATGATGCAATATATAAATTAGTCATTGTCTGGAGAAAATGAATTATATAGGTTGCCAACAGAGATTGAATGAGTGTATATATTCACAAAGTAGGTATTCAAACCGCTTGTTAGTGGGAAGATGAAATGCAATTAACTAATTAATCTATAATCAAAGAGTTTTAAGAGGCAGTTCTTGAGCTTATTCTGAGTATTTTATTCGCTCTAGCACAAGATCAAATTTTAAGAAAGAATCAGTACTTATTAATACTGAAATAAAAGTAATAAAAACTAATTTGGAGTAAACAGATGAAAAAAACATTAATTTTTTATGCGGTTGTATTAACTTTGTCATTGCTAAGTTCAGAGCAAATCTATGCAAAGAAAGATAAAACCAAGTCACTGGATATAGTACCAAATGTTAGTGAATCTTTAAAAGAAAGCAACCAACGCACGTTAAAACGTAAAGTAGCAATTGCTAGATTTAGTAATGAAACTAAATCAGGGGCATCTTTTTTTATTAATTCGGATGGTGATCGTATTGGTAAGCAAGCCTCAGATATTTTAAGTGCTAAATTAACTGCAACAGAAAAGTTTTTAATGTTTGAACGGACTGATAAAGAGAAAATTGATGATGAACAAGCATTAGCTGATTTGAAGTCGGATGGGGTGTCAGTTGATTATTTGATTGTGGGTTCAGTCTCGGAATTTGGTCGTACCAACGAAAGTAAGGTTGGTGTTTTTTCAAGGAAGAAAACTCAAAAAGCATATGCTAAAGTTAATGTCAGGTTAATTGATACATCTAATGGGAGAATAATTTACTCTGAAGAAGGGGCAGGAGAAGCGTTTTCATCTGCTAGAACCGTTGCAGGCGTTGGTGGAAAGTCAGGCTACGATTCAACGCTTGATGATCAAGCAATGTCTGAAGCAATATCTCAAATGGTAAGTAACATAGTCGAAAATTTAACAAATAAGCCCTGGCGGACATATATTCTTTCTGAGGAAGATGGTCAATACATAATTTCAGGAGGAAATAGTCAAGGCATATATCCTAACGATATTTTTTCTGTGTATAGCAAAGGAAGGAAAATGAAAAATCCACAAACAGGTTTGTTAATTGAGCTTCCTGGTAAGAAGGTAGCTGAAATTGTTATTATTTCTTCATATGGTGACGACGAATTTAGTGAAATTTCGTTTGCGAAATTAATATCTGGTTCTATTGATGGCGCATTTGAAAATTATTTTGTATCTGATAAATAGTAGAGGTTAATCATGAATTTAAAAAAAAGTACTTACAGTTTTTTGTTATTATCACTAATTTTGTTAAGTGGCTGCGGTCATGTAAAAGGAACGACTAGTGTTGAAAAGAGTAGTTATTTATTGATAACTGGTAATCAAGTGGGGGTGGATATTAAGATCGATGATTTGCACCACTTTACCATTTCAAAAGAAGATATATTTAAGTATAACAACAAGAAAGTTGCTAGATATCAATTAGCAACGGGAAAGTATGTTGTTAAAGCTTTTAGAGATTCTCGATTATTAGTTCATCGTGAAATTTTCTTGTCCTCAGGGCAAGAAAAAGAATTATACATACCTTAACTGACTTAAATATTAGAGTATTAACTATGAAACAATTAATTTTAATCGGCACTATTCTATTTTTAGGAGGTTGTGCTTCGCAAAAAAATATATATGAATGGGGGAGTTATTCAACTAGCCTCTATAAATATAAGAAAGACCCTACTGAAGAAAAATTAATTTTGCATATACAAAATTTAGAATCCATAATAGAAGTAGCCAGCCAGAAAAACAAGCAGGTACCTCCTGGTGTTTATGCTGAGCTAGGTTTCTACAAAGAACAATCTGGTGACCCTGATAAAGCGTCAGAGTACTATTATTTAGAGAAGAAAACATATCCTGAATCTAGTTTTTTTATGGATCAGTTAATTAATGCTACTAGTGAAGGTGACAAATGAGAAATTTAAAACTTTTAACATATTTAATTGTTCCTGGTTTGATTCTATTTCTACAGGGTTGTGTTGGACCAACATTGACAAAGAAAGATGCTTTCCCAAACATGTATACTGATATACAACCAAAATCTATTTTAGTTGTACCCGCAATAAATAGAACTAGTGCGGCAGACGCATCTGAATATTACGGTATTACAATTTCGCCGCCACTATCTAATTATGGTTATTACATATATCCTTTGGAGTTAATTACGGCTATATTCAATAGGGAAGGTATTGTTGATAGTAGCGCAATTGCAGATCTTCCTGCTTCTGTTTTTAAAGAGAAGTTTGGTGCAAATTCTGTACTTTTTGTCTCTATAGAAGAGTGGGATACATCGTATTATGTTATTGGTGGAAATGTAAGAGTCGCTATATCTTTCAAATTAAAATCGACAGAGACTGAAGAGGTTATTTGGAGTTATTATGATAAGATAATAGTTGACACGAGTGGTGGTTTAAGTCTTGTAGGATTAATCGAAACGGCGTTAAAAACAGCACTTACTCAATATATTCCAATAGCCAAAAAGGTGAATGGAATCGCTCTAACATCGCTTCCCTTTGGTGTCTATCATCCAGAACACGGTAAAGATGCCAGCTTAAAAGTGGTTAGTAAGAAAAAACAAGAAAAGGCAAATAACTAATGCAAATGCTGATTTAGTTCAATTCCCTAAATGACTATGTTGTATGGTTATTTAGGGAAAGTTATGGTTCTTCTACATTAGACTACAATAGTCTTGTCGATGTTGAAAATTCCTTCATGAATGCGTTGAATTTTAATTGATCAGTACAAGGCAGCAGAGCGTGCAAAAAGCGTGTATCTTTGCTTAAAGTGTTAGAATTTGACGCGACTTTTTTGTACAGTCAACAGTTAGTCTGCCGCTGATGGCGGCGTCATACGTTTATACTACGAAATTAT
Organism: Pseudomonadales bacterium; assembly: GCA_965204215.1. Classification (GTDB taxonomy): domain Bacteria; phylum Pseudomonadota; class Gammaproteobacteria; order Pseudomonadales; family GM7GCV1; genus CBDBDZ01. Next base: position 781,119 of record CBDBDZ010000014.1, read on the forward strand.
TATAGAGGTCGTAATGAGAAAAAATTTAATTTTATTTGTAGCATTATTTTATCACTTCCCGTATGGGCTGGATATGGGTATCAGGTCGGCACTATCACCGAGATAGTTGCTCATGATGACGGTAATGGTCACGAAAAAGTTGATATTCATCTTAACGGTTTTACAAGCAGCCATATTCAGTGGTGTTCTACAAGGTAGCAGTGGGCGTTGTATATAGCTAGTGAGTTAGCACAGGCTCAGTTTCTATGCTTTTAGCGGCGTACATGTCTGGTAAATCGGTACGGATTGACTCTGATGGTGAAAAAAATTGTCCTGATGGGGAGCGCAATCGGGTCAGGAATGTTAGGCTAGAATAATTACATAACAAAGCACTCAAGTAAGGGTAAATATGCCGTTGCTTCGCAACTTTATATTTGCCATTTAGCTTATTGTTATAAGGTGTAATTGTCTATTTGTGGGTTTAATAAAAAAAGGATTAAGAAACAGGTTCTAGGAAGAACAACTTAATTCTAATTGATTTGCCCATTCTGGCGGTTCTTGCTCCCAGCTTTCACAACCACTATGCTGCTGAAAGGGCATTTGCAAGACCGCGAATAATTTTTCTAAAATCGAGTAGTCACCTTGTTCTGCGGCGTTAATAGCTTGTTGTGCCATGTAGTTGCGAAGAATGTAAGCAGGATTTTTTTTACGAGCAGTTTGAAAACAGGGGTTTGCATCCAGGTACCTGGTTATCCATTGCTTATCTAAACCGCAGTTCAGTAATGTAAGATATCCTTTGGGCAGTTGTAAAAAACCGAGATTCATATCCAGGCGTTTTTGTGCGAGTTGTTCTAAAAATTCGTTGGATAACTGTTTGTTACTATCGGAATTTTCAAGGCCTAATCGCTCAAGTAGTAATTGGTAATAGATATGATGAAAATAAGATTCATATTGATGCAAGCTAGCCTTTATCGATTCAACTTCAACCAATAAAGACATGGCATGAGCTAGCGCGTTACAGTTCCATAAACCAATAGCAGGTTGATTTTTATAGCTGTAGCGGCCTTGATGGTCACTGTGGTTACAAATCCAATTAGGGTTGAAAGTGTCCATAAAACCATAGGGCCCATAGTCTAGCGTATCGCCAATAATTGACATATTGTCGGTATTCAGCACGCCGTGACAGAAACCATAGACTTGCCAATGTGCTACCAGCGATGCAGTTTTTAAAACGATAGATTCAAACATTGTAGCGTAATCAGCGCAGTTGGTATAAAAATTTTGTTTAACAAAGTTGGCAAGCTTTTCCAATTCCTCATGTTGCTTGTTATAGAAAAAGTGCTCAAAATGCCCAAAACGAATATGGGTGGCAGCACATCGGACTAATACAGCTGCCTTTTCTACTTGTTCACGGAAAACATCGGTTTCAGAACTTAAAATGGCTAAGGCTCTAGTGCTGGGAATGCCTAAATGAAATAGTGCTTCTCCTGCTAAATATTCACGAATGGTTGAACGCAATACGGCTCTACCATCGGCAAAACGCGAATAGGGTGTTTTACCAGCACCTTTTAACTGCACTTCAATGCTATTGGTATAGCTCCTACTTCGGTTAGTATTAAACAAATTACCATAGGTTATCGCTCTGCCATCGCCCAATTGTCCTGCCCAAACGCCAAACTGGTGTCCAGAATAAACTGAAGCAAAGGGAGATAGCTTGCCTGGTTCCAGCAACTGACAAAAATCAAAGTTATCAGCTATGCCGTAATCTTTACATAGTCTCGAATTAACATGAACTGTTTTGCACCGCTCTAAAGTTTCAGGCTGAACGTAACTGATAAATGCTTTGCCCAATTTGGAAAACGCAGGCTGAAAAGAAAGAGAGAGATGATGAGTCATAAGCTATTTATATCAGAAAAAAGTGTATAGGTTCAGATAGATATGAGACTTATTTTTTAAATTTTTCACCTGTTAATTTGTGGTAAAGTCGTAAGACTTTTCCATCAAATTAATAGGTCATTTGAAAGCTGGTTTAAAGTCGGGTAGCCTTTGTAATTTGACTAAATTAACTTACAGAGAGACTACCCATGCAGACCTTAAGCCTACGAATCAAATCATATCGCAGTTGGCGCATTAATGATAGAGCGCCAACTGAAGCAATTGACAGAATCCATAGACTAGAACTCTATGACCAATTGAAACAAGAAGGTTGTAGCGAAGCACTTCGTTTGAAGTCAATAGGCTGGTCACGAGCCACTTATTATCGCTGGAGCGCACGTTATAATCAGCTAGGTTGGGAAGGATTAGTGGAACAAAGCCGTCGCCCTTATAATCGCCGTCAATCACAATGGACAAAACAGCAAGAGCAAATAGTTTTGCATATTAGGCAGCGTTACCGTTGTTGGGGTAAGCGTAAAATATGGAAAATAATGGTTCGTGACCATCAGCAAACGATTAGTGAAAGTAGCGTCGGTAGGATTATCAGTAAACTTATTAAAAACGGTAAGATATTGCCTGTATCGTTTTATTATGGCGGGCGTATGAAGCCTAAAAAGAAACGACAATTTAGTTATCATGCTAGACGTTGGCAATATGGTATGAAAGCCAAGAAGGTAGGTCAGATGATTCAAATTGACCATATGAGTATTAGTTTTACCGAAGGCTTTAATGTCAAAGAATTCAAAGCTACCTGCCCGATAACAGGTATGACATTCTTACGTTGTTACAGTACCGCAACCAGTCATAATGCTAAGCGCTTTCTCATGTATTTAAAACAACAAGCCCCATTCACTATTGAGTCCATACAAGTGGATGGTGGTAGCGAATTTATGGCTGAATTTGAAGAATACTGTCGTGAACTCGGTATCAAACTTTGGGTATTACCACCTAAGCGTCCTGATTTAAACGGCTGTGTTGAACGGGCTAATGGTACAACACGTTATGAGTTTTATCCCTTTTATGAAGGGAGTTTAAGTGTTAGATTGATGAATCAAGCCTTAGATGATTATGAAAGTTACTATAACACTTATAGACCACACGAAAAGGTTGGATTAGATACTCCAATGGAGTATTATTTGAAAATTACACAGGCAGCTTGATGTTTATGCTTTTGTCTCACATGTACTGAACCTAGACAAAAAGTTGTTGCTATTCTTAATTACCTTTAAAATTCGCACATCAAAAAACTTTATTAATTTTTACTATTTTACTATGAACGAACAAAATTCTTCTGATAATTCAGATGTTATCGGCACAATTGTAATTGTTGTAGTTGCAGTTCTAGGTGCTATCCATTTCGTGCAAACTGGAGGGCTGCCAGGATTTTTCTCACGTTTTTAATGCATAATCCGGGTTTAATCTGTGTTTGCGCACTCTATAAATTTTATACGCTGAACAACTTTCATCAATACCAAGAACCCCTGCTGGCGGTGTTGGAAACGAATGCTATTAAGGGTACATTGTTATTGGCGCACGAAGGTATAAACGGAACCATTGCTGGCGATGAAGCGTCTATTGATAAAGTTATAGACTATATTAATAGTGCATTATACGCAGGTGATATTAGCTACAAGAAATCTTATCACAGCGAGTGCCCTTTTTTACGAACAAAAGTTAAGCTAAAGAAGGAAATTGTCACCATGGGTGTCGAAGATATAGAGCCGGAACAACATGCAGGTCAATATGTTGAGCCTGAAGACTGGAATACCCTTATCAGCCAGCCTGATGTTATGTTAGTTGATACTCGCAATGATTATGAAGTGGAAATAGGCAGTTTTGAAGGGGCAATTAACCCTGAAACCCAAAGTTTTCGAGAATTTCCAGATTATGTTCAACAAAACATTGTACCGCAACAACCCAAAAAAATAGCCATGTTTTGTACTGGTGGAATTCGCTGTGAAAAGTCTACGGCTTATATGAAGCAACAGGGCTTTGATGAAGTGTATCATTTAAAGGGAGGTATTTTGAACTATTTAAAACAGGTGTCTGAAGAAAATAGTCTATGGCGTGGTGAATGCTTTGTGTTCGACGAGCGTGTAGCGGTTGATCACAATCTTAAAAAAGGGCAATACGACCAATGTTTTGCTTGCCGTTACCCCATTACTGAAGGAGATAAAAAGCACCCTGAGTACAAAACTGGTATTAGCTGCCACCGCTGTTATAATACCAGTAGCGATGTACAAAAGCAGCGTTTTAGTGAACGCCAGAAACAAATTGAAATAGCCAAAGCCCGCGGTGAACAACACTTAGGTTAAATGAATAATATGAAAGAAGAAAGTAAAACTGAAGTGTGCGAAGTACCTCAAGGGGAATTACTGTTAAGAACACTAGCCATGCCAGCTGATACTAACGCCAATGGTGATATTTTTGGCGGCTGGATTATGTCCCAAATGGATATTTCTGCAGGTATTATTAGTAAACAAATTGCTGAAGGCAGAACTGCCACGGTAGCTGTCAACTCCATGCGTTTTATTTCACCAGTAAAAGTGGGGGATGTGGTTTGTTGTTATGGGCAACTACTTAAAGTGGGTCGCACTTCAATGCACATTGAAGTAGAAGTATGGATTAACCCCGTACTTCGAGACGACAAAGGCGAATGCCCCATCTATAAAGTTACCGAAGCAGTCTTTGTTTTTGTTGCTATTGACAATAATGGTAATAAACGTGAAATTCCTCAAATGCCTGGTTTCAGCTTAAAAGCGTAATAGAAAATGAGTGTTAAAAAAGGAACTCACGACTATATTGATGATGAACGCAATCAACATATTAAAATATCCATTAATGGTGAATTGGTGCCGCGCGAAAAAGCTGTGGTATCGGTTTTCGACAGCGGCTTCATTTTAGGCGACGGCGTTTGGGAAGGGTTACGTGTTCACAATGGAAAAATAGCGTTTTTAGATGCCCATTTAAAGCGTCTATATGAAGGGGCTAAAGCTATAGATATGGATGTTGGTTTAAGCAGTAAAGCACTTGAACAGCAGTTATATCGGGTGTTAGAAGTTAATAATATGAATGATGCGGTACATATTCGCTTAATGGTAACCCGCGGAATTAAAGCAACGCCTTATCAAGACCCGAGGGTGACGGTAGGTTCCGCCACCATTGTGATTATTCCGGAATATAAAATGCCCAGACCTGAACTGTTAAAGCAAGGCATTGCGTTATTTACAGTGCATGTACGTCGTGGCTACCCTGATGTTCAAGACCCTAAACTCAATAGCCATAGCAAGCTAAACTGCATAATCGCTTGTATTCAAGCAACCAAGGCAGGAGCAGATGAAGCATTAATGTTAGACCCCCACGGGTTTGTAGCCACTTGCAATTCGACTCATTTCTTTATCGTACGTGATGGGGAGGTGTGGACTTCCACAGGTGGTTACTGCCTTGGTGGTATAACCAGAGGTAATATCATTCAACTTTGTCGCGATAATCATATCCCTGTTTATGAGAAAAATTTCAGTTTAACCGATGTTTACGGTGCTACAGAAGCCTTTGTCACAGGAACTTTTGCAGGCGTTGCTCCGGTTACCCAAATTGATGGGCGTACAATTGGTGAAGGTCAACGCGGACAAATGGTTGAGCGTTTGCAAGCCCTGTATTTACAACTTATTGAAGCAGATACTGGCTAAGTGAATATTGCCATGTGGTCTGGTCCACGGAATATTTCAACCGCAATGATGCGTGCATGGGAAAACCGTGATGATACGCAAGTATGGGACGAGCCGTTTTATGCTGCCTATTTACATCACACCGGATTGCAACATCCCATGCGTGAGGCAATTATTGAAGCGGGGGAGATCAATTGGAAAAAAGTGGCTGCACAATGTTCACAAGAGCGACAGGGCATTTTTTATCAAAAACACATGACACACCATATACTACCTGGATATAACCTGAATTGGTTGGCTAATATCAAACATTGCTTTTTGTTGAGAGACCCCAAATTGGTTTTGAACTCTTATCGACAGAAGCATGATGAAATGAATCTTGGAGCTATTGGCTTGTCTCAGCAATTACAATTGTTTCAAAAAGTAAAACAAATCACCCAAAGCGTTCCTCTTGTGATTGATAGCGAATATTTTTTGGCTAACCCTGAAAAATACTTAAGATTAATGTGTAATTACTTTGAAATTGCTTTTAGTGACACCATGTTGCAGTGGTCAGCTGGTGCAAGGTCAAGTGATGGTGTTTGGGCATCTCACTGGTATGATAAAGTTTGGGCATCTACAAATTTTGAAAAGAGCCACTCAAAACCCTCCGCAGTGGCACTAAACCACATTAATGAGTGTCTTATTAGTGAAGCAGAGGAAGTTTATCAAGAACTACGCGCTTATGCTAAAATATGATTTTGTTTAACTGATTGTTTGTCGAAAATGTCAACAGATAATAGCGGTATTATTCCAGAGCGAGTTAGTTCCAGGGCATCAGGGCGCAGTAACAGTCAACGCGCTGCATCACCAGAATTAACTGTTAATTCTGGAATGAGTATTATTTGGAAATTGTTAATATTTGTCCTGTTTATTGGTTTAGGTGGTGCAGGTTATATGCTCTATCAAAGTCAACTTCAAAATGAATTATTGTCAGAGCGCATTGCTGATATTGAACGTAAATTATCGGTAACGGATGAATCCTTAAGTCAATCAGGGGCAGCCATTCAGGCATTACTAAAAGAACACGAGGGAAAAATAGATGTTAACAAATCAGAAATTTCTAAATTATGGGCCATTGCACACCAACGCAATACTCCCAATATTTCAGCCAATAAAAAAGCTATTAATTTGCTTAGTGAAAAGATAGATAATCGATTAAAATCTATTCAAGAAGCAGGTAATCAAGTGGTGGCTATGTTAAAGACGATTGAAAGTAACATAGCCTCAGTAACCGATGGCAATGTGGCAAATTCAGCGGCTATTGAGTTGATTGAAGAACAGCTTCGCAATGTGGCAGATGCCAGTAATACATTAAAAAACCAGCTTAATGCGCAGCAACAAGCAATGATAATTACCGAGGAACAACTGGAAGCGATTAATGAATCGCGGCTTCAGGTCAATCGCCGTATATTGGATTTGCAAAAAATGATTAATAACAATACCCAGACACTGCGGAAAAAAACCATATCAAGGGCATCGGAAGCTACTGGCTCCATTACTCAATAACCTATTATAGGCTTGACACTATGACGACTATTCGTAAAGACGATTTTATAGACAGTGTGTTTGATGCGCTGCAATTTATTTCATACTATCACCCTGTGGATTTTATTCAATCTGTCCACCAGGCTTATTTAAAAGAAGAGTCTCAGGCAGCTAAAGATGCGTTGGCGCAAATCCTGATTAACTCACGGATGTGTGCTTTAGGTAAACGCCCGTTGTGCCAGGATACAGGCATTGTTACCGTATTTGTGGAAGTGGGAATGAATGTGCAGTGGGACAGTGATATGGCATTGACCGATATGGTTAATGAAGGGGTGCGCCGAGCCTATAAGCACCCCGACAATGTGTTGCGTGCTTCCATTTTAGAAGATCCGGACGGCGTGAGAAAAAACACAGGTGATAATACTCCAGCCGTTATTCACTACTCTATTGTACAGGGTGATAAGGTCAACGTGCATGTTGCAGCCAAAGGTGGAGGCTCAGAAGCCAAATCGAAATTTGCCATGCTCAACCCATCAGATTCAGTGGTCGATTGGGTACTGGAAATGGTGCCGAAAATGGGCGCTGGCTGGTGTCCGCCAGGAATGATTGGGCTAGGCATTGGTGGCACAGCGGAAAAAGCCATGTTGATGGCTAAAGAATCGTTACTTGATCCTGTCAATATTCAGGAACTACAAGATAAGGGCGCTTCTAATCGCAATGAAGAACTGCGTCTTGAGCTATTTGATAAAATCAACGCATTGGGTATAGGGGCTCAAGGCTTAGGGGGCTTAACCACTGTGCTGGATGTAAAGGTGATGGATTACCCCACACATGCCGCCAACAAAGCCGTGGCTATTATTCCTAATTGTGCGGCAACACGTCATGCCCATTTTGAGCTGGATGGCTCTGGTCCGTCCTTCCAAATACCACCCGACATTAACGATTGGCCAGAAATAGAATGGGAGGTCAACGAAAATGTCAAACGCGTGAATTTAGATACCTTAACACAAGACGAAATTAAAACTTTCAAAACAGGAGATACCTTATTGCTATCCGGCAAACTGTTAACAGGTAGAGATGCAGCACACAAAAGAATGGTAGACATGATTAGTAAAGGGGAATCATTGCCAGTAGACTTGCGTAATCGGGTTATTTACTATGTTGGACCAGTAGACCCGGTGCGCAATGAAGCTGTGGGACCAGCCGGACCAACAACTGCAACCAGAATGGATAAATTTACCCGCACCATCATTGAAAAAACCGGTTTGCTGGGTATGGTAGGTAAAGCCGAGCGAGGTCCAATGGCAATAGAGGCCATTCGCGATAATGAGGTAGTCTATATGATAGCAGTGGGTGGCGCTGCTTATTTGGTTTCAAAAGCAATAACCAATGCCAAAGTGCTGGGTTTTCCAGAATTGGGGATGGAAGCTATTTATGAGTTTGAAGTTAAAGATATGCCTGTTTCGCTAGCGGTAGACTTTCAAGGTAATAATGCACATGAAATAGGCCCTAAAATTTGGCAGAAAAAAATTGAAGAACGTACACTCACCATTCAATAACTCAGTACTACACCAGTTTTTGAAGTCATTATTGTGTGTAATAGATTTCTGATGCATAATTTGGGTTTAAGAGGTAATTCCCGGCAAGTATTGCTATTGCTATTGGGTTCGCTCATTGTCTTTGTTGTCTTCCAGTTACTCTTTCAATACAATATTCTCAATTTTTATTTACACCGCCAAAGTGTTGAACAAGGGGCGTTATGGTTACTGTTTAGCGGTCATTTTGTTCATTTAAACTGGGAACATTTAATACTTAACTGGTTGGGTTGGGCATTAACCGTTTTGCTGTTTCCCAACGTCTTTAATTGGAAAAATAGTGTTGTGGTTTCACTTCTGGCAAGCTTGTTAATTAGTCTAAGTCTGCTAATTTGGTTGCCAGATTTGCACTGGTATTGTGGTTACTCTGGTGTTATTCACACCATGCTGATGGTAGGGATTATTTTGGGGTGGAAAGAGCCTGTGACCAAATTGGTACTGTTTATTCTCAGCGCAAAAATTATCTATGAAATGACAGGAGGAACGGTCTCTGGTGGCATTACTTCAAGTATTGACAATGTGGTATATGAATCGCACTGGTTCGGTTTTATTTACGGAATACCTATTGGCTTTTTAATACTCTGGTATCAAAAAAAGAATGAACTCATTGTGGCACAAGGAAGTGCTACCGATGAGCGATAGCTCAGTCGCGAACCCTTGAAATACAAGAAAATTCGCATATTTTCGCTAGTATTTCAAGGGTGACCAATAAAATACGCAGGAGCGATATTTTATTGCCAGGTTAATCAGGAACAGATAACCTTAAAATACCGGACTCTTGAGTCATTTGCAGGTGTTTTAGAAAAGACATGCCCAACAAAATTTCAGGACTTTGTAAGCCAGGGTTAATAGAAGCGCGAACATTATTTAACTCAATATCACCTACACTAATAGAATTCAGTCTTGTAAGAAAAATATCGGTTCTGCCATTAGCAGTTTGAGCGGTGGTCTTAAAGCCTTTTTTTAGCCCTATTTGTTTGGCAATGTTCTCTGGAATGGCGACGTTAGTGGCACCAGTATCCAGTAAAAATATCACAGAATGATTATTGATAGTACCTCTTGCCAAATAATGACCCGAAGCGTTTTGATTAATAATTACCTCAGTGCCGCCATTGCTGTTAACAACAGTTTCAACATTCAGGTTAACATTATTTTCCTCATCGAGTAAATGCTGTGTCACCCAGGTGAGAACTGCCAATAATACTACCCAAAACATAAACAGTTTTGAAGTGTTAAGTGGAGGTGGTTGATTACCTGAAGGGTTTGAATTGTTTGATTGATTATTCAAAGCTCTCTTTTAGCAAGAAACTTGATTTTGTTTTACAGATTCCACCGCTTTAAGCATTTCCATTAAACTGGTAAAGCGAAAATTCACATTGGGGCGGTTATGTACTATCGCCGTTGCTCCCCAGTTGTCATCGTTTGCAAGATTTTGGCGGTCAATCCAGGCTTTTGCCAGTCCAGCTCTGGTAGCGGGCACATGGTCGTGGTGTAAACTTTGCGCAGTATGTAATATGTTATCGGCTTCAATACCTAAATCCTTTTGGATATTGTTGATTAAATAGTCAAAATTAGCATCATCGGGTTTATAACTGCCAATATCTTCTGCTGTGTAAATGGCATCAAATTCAACGCCTAGTTTAAGGTTGGATGCAGCAAATCCGTTGCGGTTAACATTCGATAATATTACCAATTTAAAATGTTTCTTTAATCCCCTTAATGCATCGGCAGAATCGGGAAAAGCTGGCCAGTGAGGCACGGAGTTTCCAAAATTTTCATCTGACTGAGCGTCAGTTAATAATCCAAATTCTGCCGCAATAGAGCGATGTACCAAAGTGAGTAACTCAGGGTAGAGTAAGTCAGGTGTTGCCAATTCTTGAGCTGTTTCAATTTTAGCGAAAGCTTCCAGAGCAATGATGCGAGTAATATCGTCACGGTGATTATGGTTTAGCAAGGGTTGCAATGCGTCCCAAATACCGCTTTCCCAATCAATCATGGTACCGTAACAATCAAAAGTTAAGGCTTTATAGTCAGTTAATAATTTCATCCCGGATTATACATTAGGAATTGTGACGAAGGCAAAAATGGCAATAAAAACAGTAACTCGCGCAAAAAAAGTCGCATATTTTCGCTAGTATTTCAACGGTGACCAATAAAATACGCAGGAGCGATATTTTATTGTCAGGTTAAATAATTGCAACGCCATCATTTTGTAATAAAACAATAACTAAAGCAACTGTAGGGGTTAACTTTCAAGGGGTATTACCGATCCACCTAACATTATTGCCATTGACAGTCGCCGAATATTACGTGTTTATTCGTTGCTTTGGGTTCTACCCCGATTTAACGGACAGTTTAGAAAAGCTTTTTTAATTATACCTTATCTCCCACTCACGTCGTTTTCTAGGATTATGGAAACGTTCAATATAATCAAAAATATCCGTCCGAGCTTCGGCTCTTGTTCGATAATAACGTCGGTTGACGCGCTCACGCTTTAATCGGCCAAAAAAACCTTCACAAGCGGCATTGTCAGCACAGCTACCCACCTTACTCATACTACAGATGACGTGGTGGTCCTTTAGGAATTGCTGATAATCATCGCTAGTAAATTGTGAACCCCGATCAGAATGTAAATAGATAGGTTGTTTACGCCATTGTCGTTTTTGAGGAATTCTCTGTATATTCAACTGTTTCATAAGGCGCGCTACACGATTCTCGCTACAGGGTTCACCTTGATACATTAATTCACGGTGAATACGCACTGCACCCATGACGCCATCACTTTCAGCATGAATATCACCAATTAATTGCTTTAGGCGTTTATTGTCAATGTTACGGCGACTAGGCTAACGCCTGATTGATTGGCTAGTTCAACGGCTTCACGTTTGAACTCGTTGGTATATTTTCGTCGTTGCATTAAACACCTCATAATAAAAGTTAACGGGTATTATCATCCTTTTTAGAAGTGTCCGCTAAATCGGGGTAGAACCCCTAGCTAATGCAGTGGTCTTGAGGTGTTATTCATTCGGCATGAAAATATCGAGCTAATATGCGACACAAAGACGTGCCACTAATGGCGCGATATTTTATTGCCAGGTTAATAATTGACTGTTTGTGTCAGTATATCTTGAGACTTTTGCAACAAAATCCTTTTACGCTCATCCTGCGTTATTTTCGTGTTCAAATGCTTATTTATCATCAGTAAACTCCGCTTTTGCGCGCGAAAATACCTTGTCTGAGAGCAAAATCTTTTTTATTGCAAAGACCTCATCTTATGTGATAAGTATGTTAAAAACCTATATGTTGAAGTGCATTCTCAGGTTTAATCGGGTAAACTGGCGCGCTTATTTATAATAGCCATAGTATGACACAAGATGCTGTTAATGATTGATAACTACGACTCGTTTACTTATAACATTGTTCAGTATTTCAGTGAACTAGGGCAAGAGGTCAGTGTTGTGCGCAATGATGAGATTAGCGTGTCGGATATTGAACAGCTTCAGCCTGAGCGTATTGTTCTTTCGCCTGGTCCATGTACACCCAACGAAGCAGGTATTTCGGTGGGTGCTGTTTTGCAATATGCAGGCAAAATTCCTATTCTTGGTGTTTGTCTGGGACATCAAAGTATTGCTCAGGCTTATGGGAGCAGTATTATCCGTGCAGAAAGAGTGATGCATGGTAAATTGTCTACCATCATTCACCGCGGACAGGGCGTGTTTCAAGGGTTAAAGCCAGCGTTTCAAGCCACTCGTTACCATTCGTTGGTTATCGATCACAATACATTGCCAGATTGTTTGGAAATAACAGCGTGGACTGAAAATGATAACGGCAGTATGGAAGAAATTATGGGTATTCGGCACAAAGATTTAATTTTGGAAGGCGTGCAGTTTCATCCAGAGTCGATACTTACTGAACATGGACACGACTTATTTAAAAACTTTTTAACTCAAAGCTATTAAGGAACATTCATGAATATTAATTGGGCAATTAATGAATTGGTGCAAGGTAATGATTTAGCTTCTGCCGATTTTGAGTCCATCATGACAGCGTTACTATCAGGGGAATTAGATGATATTCAAATTGCCGGCTTTTTAGTGGCGCTTAGAGCAAAAGGAGAAAGCGTTGAAGATATAAATAGTGCAGTGGCAGTATTGCGATCAAAAATGACCAGTATTGAAATAGTTGATAATCAAGCCGTAGACATTGTTGGAACAGGTGGTGATGGCTCCTGTTTATTTAATGTATCTACCGCGGCATCTTTTGTGGCATCGGCAGCAAATGTCACCATTGCTAAACATGGTAATCGATCAGTAAGTAGTAACAGTGGCGCGGCAGACGTGTTAGCAGCGATGGGTGTGGATATTGAATTAAAGCCAGAGCAAGTGGCTCAGTGTATTAATCAAGTGGGTATTGGCTTCATGTTTGCGCCGACTTTTCATGCTGCAATGCGATTTGTTATGCCAGCAAGAAATGCTTTAGGCATCAGGACATTGTTTAATATTTTAGGGCCGTTGTGTAACCCCGCTAAGGTTAAGCGCCAGGTGCTGGGAACTTATTCAGATAAATGGCTACTACCTATGGCGCAAGTGTTGCAAAAACAAGGGGCAAAGCATGTGATGTTAATTCACTCTGAAGATGGATTGGATGAAATTAGCCTTGCGGCACCGACATCCGTGGTGGAGTTAAAAAACAATAGTATCAGGCAATATCATATTAAACCTGAACAGTTTGGAATTAAGCCTCAAGCTTTGGACGTTTTAAAAGTTACTGATGCTACTGAAAGTCTAGCCATGATTCGTGCGGGATTAAATGATAGCGAACACCCCGCTGCAAAAATGATTGCACTTAATGCAGGGGCAGCGATATATGTATCGGGAAAGGTTTCAACCATAGAAGAGGGTGTTAAACTGGCAACAACCAGTATACAATCAGGTTTGCCACTTGCCAAAATACAAGCGTTAGCAGACTTTAGCTGTGGGCAGGTTATATGACATCGCTACTTGATAAAATTATAGCTCACAAGTATAAGGAGGTTGAATATGGTAAACAATGCCATTCTGTTAATGAATTACGTGAACAGGCAGAATCATTGCCGCGAGGCAGAGCTTTGTATCAATCGCTGAAAACACAGGTTGATAAAGGAAACAATGCGGTGATTGCAGAAATTAAAAAGGCTTCACCTAGCAAGGGCGTTATTCGAGAAAATTTTGATCCGGTAGCCATAGCTCAAAGTTACGCCAGTGCTGGCGCAACCTGTTTATCAATTTTGACGGATAAAACTTTCTTTCAAGGCGATAATCAATACCTCCAATCTGTGCATGAACAAGTTGATTTACCAATACTACGCAAAGACTTTATGGTTGATGAATGGCAAATTTATCAATCTAAAATTATTGGTGCAGACTGTGTGTTGTTAATTGTTGCAGCCCTTTCACCGGAGCAATTGAATAAATTGAACCAGGTAGCACAGTCTTTGTCAATGGATGTGATTGTTGAAGTGCATTCGCTTGAAGAATTACGAATTGCCGAATCTATAGGTGCTGATATTATTGGCGTTAATAATAGAAATTTACACGATTTTAAAGTTTCATTGAACATTACTATGGACTTGTATGCTCAAAGCCAAAGTGATGCATTATTTGTCAGTGAAAGTGGTATCTCTCGGTTGGAAGATATTCAATTATTAAACAGTATTGGTGTGCGCAGTTTTCTTGTTGGAGAACACTTTATGCGTGCGCGAGAACCTGGTGCGGCACTTCGCCAATTATTTAGTACCATTGAGAGTGAGGAATAGTATATGCAAACCACAGTTGTTTGGCAGGGTAAAGCGCAGTTTAAAGCAACCACAGGCAGCGGTAATGACATTGTTATGGATGGGCCACCTGAATACGGTGGTATTAACAATGGCGCAAGACCCATGGAAACATTGCTCTCTGCCGTGGGTGGTTGTGCAGCGTTTGATGTCATGTTGATCTTGAAAAACTCAGGGGTAGAAGCCAGTCATTGTGAAGTAAAACTGGAAGCCGAGCGAGCCGATGAAATACCTGCCGTGTTTACAAAAATTAATATGCACTTTAAAGTAGGTGGCGACAATTTAAGAGAAAGCATTGTTCGTTCTGCGGTCAGAATGTCTGCTGATAAATACTGTTCTGCATCTATTATGCTGGGTAGGGCGGGTGTGGAAATAACACATAGTTACGAAATTATTTAACAACTTTAATTTTACCAAAAAGCTACACCAATCGTGCATATTGACCAAATTAATTTAGAAACCACAGAACAGCATTTGAAAGCTGTAGATGTGGTGTGGGTTAATTCCAATGCCATAGGTTTTTATAAAATACCTGTTCCTGAAGTGCCAAAAAGACGTTGGCAAGAAGTACTGCCCTGGACCATTGACGACCAGAGTTTATTTGATCCAGAACAGCAGCATATTGTAGCAATTGAAGAGCCTAAAGTGGATAAGGACAGTGGAGAAGCACAACAACTAACCATTGTAGCAATACCTGTTTACTATATGGAGACCTGGAAAGATTTGATTGAATCTTTAAACTATGATGTACTGGAAGGTAAGCCTTGGTGTCCTGATGTGTTTGCATTGCCTTTAAATGAAAACGGATGGTCAATATGGCAACGCGATGAAGATAGCTGTTTGGTAAGAATGGCACAGCATTCAGGTTTTGTTATTGAACCGGAGGTTCTGCAAAGTATGCTGAATTTAATAGATAAAACCGATGGTATCAGTACTGAAAAACCAGCCTCAATCAATATTTATCGGCATTCAGAAGCACTTCCTGATACTGAACAAACGGCATTTGATGTAAATTTAAGTAGCGTTGAGGTTAACTGGCTTTCCGTTAACGACCTGCAGTGGCCTTTTAATGAAAGCAAGGCAGTGGTTAATTTATTACAAGGCGCTTATAAACCGGTTTTTAATTTTCGCAAAAAAGTTTTAGGTTCAAACCAGCTGTCACCCTCGTTAGCACTGGTTGCAAGTTTACTACTCTGTGGGCTGTTGTGGTTGAACATCGTTCAAGTCAAACAGCAACAAGTGGCATTCAATCAACAAGTAGATGAACAATTGAGTCAATTTTTTACTCAACGATTTGACCCACGTATTTCTCGCGAGCGCTGGTTGAGTTCAGTAGAAAGTAAATTGGAAATAGCAATTCGCGTGAAATCGAAAAATTTATGGTCAACAATAGAGCGCCTGGACACGCTAATTTCTCAATGCCGTGGTAAATGCCAGTTAATGAATATTAATGCCTCAGGCAGTGAAACCAACTTAATTATTAAAGGTGAAGAAGACGCCTTGGAAGCACTGCGAAAACGCCTAACGGCAATAGATTTAACAGGGTTTAGTCTGAGACTGCCAGCGTCTGGACAAGTAGGTACTTTAAAAGTTAATCTTAAGCGTTTGGATTCGTAATGGAAAACTTTAAACAACAGATTCATCAAAAATTGCCTAACCTGGTAAAACTTTCACTACTAAAAATAGCTTTATGTATTATTGCTGTGTTTGTTGTTATCCTTGTTGTTGTATTATTGCTGGAAAAACATCAATTAAACACAATGAAATCTAATGTTGATTCAGTTACCAATAGTGTCAGTCACTGGTCACAATTACACGCTCAATCAAAACTTAGTCCAAGCGCATTAAATTATTCGACAGGTTTTATTGAAGCTATGTTTGATGAATCTAAAAAACGCTTCAATTTGATGGCCAGTCAATTGAAGTATATTGAAACGGAAAATCATTGGAAGTTAGATATACGCTCTGGCAATGGTCAAAATATTTTGCGACTTCTGGAGCGTTTGGAACAATTTGGGCTTACTCTGGTAAAACTTGAGCTAAACGCAGATAGCAACAAGAAAGACCAGGTATCTGGTTCTGCAATGTTGGTTAGCCTGTGGGACTGGCAACCGCCGCGTGAATTAACAACTAAAACAGGTGGTGGCTAGCGTGCGTATTGTATTAATCATATTAGGTACAGTTTTATTTTTAGTGCTCCTGGCTTTTATTGGCGTGCGCCAAATACCTGCTGCATCATTGTTAGGTAAAGCGCAATTGCCGAAACAAATTAGCATTATTCAGCCTGATGGTAATGCTTTTTCAGGTAAGGCTCAGGTAACCATAGATTCTAATGATATTGAATTTGCTTTTGAGCTGGTGTGGCGTTGGTGTCCAGGTGGGCTGAATTCAGCACTAAGAGCACAATTTTTCCAATGGTGTATAGAACTTAATAATGAACATTTACAGGCAAGTTCTGAAATAAAATTACTAAATGCCAATCAGGTTTTTGGTATTGAATTAACTCAAGGGCAATTGAGTTTGATGGATTTTACGATTGATCATCCTTTGTACAGTAATTTAACCTTAGATGGTGATGCTCAATTGAATTTACTGCAAATTAATTTTAATAGCAGTGAACTACATCGCATACACCAATTACAATTATCCAGTCGCGAGTTTAGGGTCAAATTGTTTGATGTGGAAATTGACAAAGGTGAACTGCAGTTAAATAAGGCGGTTAATCAATCCATTATTGGCAATTTTGCAGGTCGTGCTGTGGATGCAGATTTAATCAGCTTTGAAAATGGAGACCTGCACTTTGATGTAAAGGTCAATGCTCCAACGGGACCTGTCTATGCGATTTTATCCCTGTATTTGGATAATAACGAGGAATATCATTATCGAGGAAGGTGGTATTAATTATGGCAAATAAACTATCAACGGTAATAACTACAGTTATGCAAAGTACTACCACCAAAGTTATTTTGGGACTCGTTATTATTTTACAGCTGTGGTTAATTCTGTTTAGTTGGTTATTCCCACCGCCAAGTCCATCTTTTCAGATTAGTCAGCGCTTGAATGAACCTAAAGGAGGGCAATGGAACTGGTTTGATATGTCGAAAAAGCCACCACCAAAGACGGTTGAACGCTCCAAAATTCAGGCGGATTTGGTCGGGCTTATTCACACACAGGAGCGCAAAGTAGCGATTATTTCGACCAAAAAAAGCAAATTTAAAGTGTACACTGAAGGTGATAGATTGCAGCAGGGTGTTACCTTAGAAGAAATTTATCCCGATAGGGTCATACTTGACGAGTATGGTGCAGAGCGAGAGTTGCGTCCGATTAAAGGAAGAAGTGTTATGGAAATAGTTGATAATGAAGATGAAAAAATTGACCAAGAGGTAGGGGACCCTTCCGTAAACACGGAAGGGGTACTACCTTCAGGTATTGGCGATTTTGCCGATATTGTCAATGTACTGCCAGTGAGAACAGATGACGGTGGCTCAGGCCTTAAATTACAGGGCTTGAATGAAGACCTGGTTGAGATATCTGGTCTCGGTGTCAATGATATTGTATTGAGCATTGACAACCAACCCATTCAAAATATTGTGAACAATCCCAGCGCTATTCGAGAGTTAATGCAGCGTGGCGACGTTAATGTTAATATAATTCGTGATGGAGAACCCAGTACCGTAACGGTTGATATCAAAACCCTGGCGGCAAGAGTCATACCGCTTATTGGTAACCGCAGTTTGCGTTAGGTTACTTTTATTTTATTGTAAATTTTATGAAATTAAAAAAAATATTGAACACTTCCTTAAATAAAGTATTGCTAGTTGGTATGACAGTAATGAGCCTGACAACGGTTAATTTATGGAACTCGCCAGTCTATTCACAAGATAAAGTGTCGATATCTTTTAAAGACGTTGACATAAGGTCAGTTTTGGAAAGCGTAGCTGAAATTACAGGTAGAACCTTTATTGTTGATCCCAGAGTTAAAGGCAAATTGACTATTATTTCTAACGAACCAGTAAATGCAGACCTGTTGTTTGAAGTGTTTTTGTCTGCGTTGCAAGTACATGGTTTTCAAGCGGTACGTGATGGAGCCATTTACCGGGTTTTGCCATTGTCGCAATCCTACCGAATACCCAATAATGGAGAGGGTGGCAGTTTGAAAACGGAAGTGATTTTTCTTAAATATTCACAGGCGCAAAACCTGGTTTCAGGGCTGCGACCACTGTTGAGTCAAGGTGCATTACTACAAGCTCATGTGTCTAGTAATGCTTTGATTATTAATGACACGTTGTCACAAATAGCGCGTATAAAGGAAGTCATTAGAAAAATTGACAGACCGGTTAAAGATAACCTGGAAGTGATTTCGTTAAAGAATATTGAATCAGCAGAAGTGCTGCGAATTGCTAAAGAATTGCAGTTCGACAGGGATGAGAGACTTAATATTGTCGAAGACCCTGCCAATAATCGTATTTTAATTACAGGTCCTGTTGAGTTGCGCCAACCGATTTTGGAATTATCTAAAAAACTTGATGATGCCGAGCAAAAATCTGCAAGTATTGATGTGATCTATTTGCACTATATGGAAGCCGCATCTACGCGTACATTGATTGATGGTATGTTAACCAATGGCGCATTTGATCATATTGCAGGCGTGAAGAGTGGTGACTCTAACCGTAGTTTTTCTGTTCAAGAAGATGAAAGTAACAACGCCATTGTAGTGGCAGGACCACCAGAGCTTATCACCAGTATTCGCTTGCTTGTCAATAAACTCGACAAACCCAAATTGCAGGTATTAATTGAGGCGGTAATTGCAGAAGTTACACAAGATCAAGCCAGAGATTTAGGTGCACAGTTAGCTTATGCTGGCGATGGCGGAGCTGCCGTTGTTGATTTTAGTTCAGCTGTCACCGCCTTAGGTGGTGGCGCTTTAACAGCACTTGGGGCTGCAGATTCAATCAGCGATGTTAGCAATACGCAAATTTTAACAGGGGTAGCCAGTGTTGCCGGCCCTATTTTATCTCAGCAGGGTTTAACGCTCGGTGGCTTTGCTACCAACAATGGTCGTCGCAATGGGTTTGGCGGCTTAATTCAAACTTTACAGACTAATACACAAGCGAATATTTTGTCGACACCTTCAATTTTGACTTTGGATAATGAAGAAGCTACCATTACTGTTGGTCAGGAAGTGCCATTTTTAACTGGAGCTTTTACCAATACTGGTACTGGTTCAGCCAACCCTTTCCAGACTATAGAACGCCGGGATGTTGGTATCAGTTTAACGGTAACACCCCAAGTTAATGAGGGTGATGCTGTTAGATTGTCGATTGAACAAGAATTTTCTAATTTATTGGCATCGGCTGAAGCGAATATAGCTCTGCAACAAATTACTGCAAGGCGGACTATGTCAACCCATGTTATGGTACACGATGGCGAGTTGTTGATACTGGGGGGTTTGCTGGATCAGTCAGAGAGCAACCAAACGTCTAAAGTGCCTATATTAGGGGATATCCCCTTCTTGGGCTATTTGTTTAAAACCAATAACAGAGAGCGTGAAGATGATGTGTTGATGGTCTTCATCCGCCCAACCATTATTCGCAATCAAGGTGATGCAGGTCAGGTTTCAGATAAAAAATATAAATTTTTAGCAGATAGACAAAAGCTAAGTGCAAAAGCTAAAAAGAATACTTTTAAAGGTAGCTTGGTTGATGAAACGATGAAGTCGTTAAAAATACCATTGAAAGAATCTGTAGAAACGAATACACTGACTGTTCCTGAACAATAAATGGGCTAATGTACCAACAATTCTTTGGGTTTAGCGGTTTTCCGTTTTCAATCGCTCCCAATCCGGATGTCTTATATTTAAGTCAATCTCACGGCGAGGCGCTTAAAACACTACAATACGGTTTAAACCGTGAGGGTGGTTTTATCATGTTGACTGGCGAAGTAGGTACAGGCAAAACCACTCTAATACGCCTGTTATTACAATCATTGACCAAAGACGGTAGTATTAATGAAAAAGTTGCTTATATTTTAAATCCTAGGCTGAGTGAATATGATTTGCTCTATAGTGTCGCTGAAGAATTATCGTTACAAGTCGGTAAAGAGCAAAGTATTAGAGATTTAATTGAAGCCATTAATGAAGCGTTGCTAGCGGCTCATGGTCATGGTCAAAAGGTGATATTGGTTATTGAAGAGGCGCAGAACTTATCGCCAGAGCTGCTGGAAATGTTGCGCTTATTGACGAATTTAGAAACCAATAACCAAAAACTGCTCACCATCATGCTGGTTGGACAATCCGAGTTATTGGAAATGATAAATAGTCAACAATTACGGCAGCTTAATCAACGTATTATCGCCCGCTATCACTTACAGGAATTATCGCGTACAGAAGTGGGACGCTATCTGGATTATCGCTTGCAACAAGTTGGAGGTCACGGCAAGCAAATTTCATTAAGAGCTCGTTGGTTGTTGTATTCTCGCGCTCAAGGTATTCCCAGAGTGATTAATTTAATTGCAGACGCAGCCTTCATTCATGCCTACAGGAAACATCGCGATAAAGTAATCGCCAGGGATGTGAACTATGCTGCCAATAAATTAAATATTGGCAATAGGCGTTACAAAGGGTTATGGGTACTTATTGCGCTGCTGTTGATATCCTCAGGCCTGTGGCTTTACATGCAAAAAACACAAGATTCACCGCTGGAAGTTAATCGACAAACAACTATCACTTCGCCGCAAGTCACCCAATCAGAGCCATCGCAGAAAGACAAACCTATCGTAGAAGTAGAACCTGTCGAAGGACAATTGTCACCATTGCAATTACTTTTGGCTCAGTGGGGGTATCGTCTTGATGAACCTCTTACCTGGCAAAATTATTGCTCAATTAACAGTCATCAATTATATTGCTACGAGGGCAAACAGGAAACCCTGGACAATCTGAAACAAATGAACTTGCCCGGTATTGTGACTTACATTGATTCACTAGGTGAAGTGAGGCAAGGAGTGGCGGTTGGAATGGATAATAATACTATTACTATAGCGTTAAAAAACCGCAGACAGACGTTAAGCAACATAGAGTTTTCCAATCAATGGTTGCGAGATATCAAATTGTTGAGACCCAATATTCCAGGTTTTAAAGCCGAGTTGAGCTTAAATAACAGCAATAAGGAATTGTTGAATTGGGTGCAACAACGATTAAAAGAGGCTGGTGTTATCGATCATGTTATGATTACAGGTGGTATTTATAATCAAATCATAGTTGACGCAGTAGTGCGTTTTCAACGCAACAATAATTTAGATCCAGATGGCGTTTTAGGCATTAAAACGCTTTTAGCGTTGATACCAGAGCGAGACAAATTAACCATGCCAACACTGTTAGTGCAGGATGATCGCATAGAATAATTATGTCGAGTATTCTTTCGCGTCTAAATGAAGCAGAGCATCAGCGCAATACACAGGCTGCTGAAGAATCAATTGAGGTACAGATAGAGAATTTTGTAGAGCAGAAAACCCAGAGTCGAAGCAAGCTATTTGCATTGCTTTTGTTAATAGCATTGGGTTTGGCTATTTATATCACTATTCGCGTATTGAATAAACAACCAGAAACCCGCACTGTTGAGCAACAAGTGCCTGTAGCAAAAATTATTGATAATATTCAACCAAAAGCTGAAAACTCAAATGAAGGAATATTAGAACAAGCTTTTATTTTGGAAGGATTGTTGTTTGTAGAAGATGACCAGTCGTTAAATAAAGCTGTGATTAATGGGAAGTTATTAAAGCAAGGGCAATTGATACAACCGAATGTCAGAGTACAACAAATAGGAGAGGATTGGGTACAGTTAAATGTTAAGGGCAAAGTCATTACCATTCGTTAATGTTATAGATTACTTGTGGAAACGCCACAACGTAAAATTATTCATATTGATATGGATGCTTTTTATGCTTCTGTTGAGCAGCGTGATTTTCCACAGTATCGCAATAAACCTGTCATTGTCGGTGGTAAACCTGGGGATAGAGGGGTGGTGGCAGCTTGCAGTTATGAAGCGAGGCAGTTTGGTATTCATTCTGCAATGCCTTCCATCACCGCATATAAACATTGTCCGCACGCTATTTTTGTCAAGCCAAGATTTGATGCTTATCGGCAATGTTCGCAGCAAATTCGCCAAATATTTCAAGAGTATACTGAAATTATTGAACCCCTGTCACTTGATGAAGCTTATCTGGATGTTTCAAATGCTAAAGTATGCAAAGGGTCGGCAACATTAATAGCCAAGGACATCAAGTCGAAAATTAAATCACAGTTAAACCTCATTGCCTCTGCGGGTGTTTCCTATAATAAATTTTTAGCTAAAATGGCATCAGATATGGATAAACCTGATGGTTTATCTGTTATTTTACCTGGTGAGGCTAAGTCTATTTTAGAGTCTTTAGATATTCGTAAATTCTATGGTATAGGTAAGGCGACAGAGACAAAGATGAAACGTCTGGGAATAAGTGATGGCAAAGCCTTAAAAAATTGCAGTCAAGCATTTTTAACCAGGCACTTTGGTAAATACGGGTTGTTTTATTACTATATTGTTCGCGGGGAAGATTCAAGACCAGTTAATACCAGTAGTGTCAGAAAGTCCATTGGTGCAGAAACCACTTTTAGTGAAGATATTGTAGATATCAACGAAATTATGGAAACGCTGGAGCGCTTGAATGTCAGGGTTATTGAATCGCTTACAAAATATCGTTTACTGGCACAAACCATTACTCTAAAAGTCAAATATCGCAATTTTGTTCAATGCACGCGAAGCCAGACTTTGAGCCTGCCCTTTGATAATGAAAATACCGTCATGCAATGGTTGCCAATACTCATAGCGCGGACCGACATAGGAACAACCCCGATTCGCCTGGTAGGGGTTACTTTGTCTTCATTTACTGATAAAATCGTCGATGATACTTATCAACAAAGATTGTTGTAGATGAAACCGCTTCATTAAAATAGCTGAAACTGTAAGTTAACCGTAAAAATTTATTTTTTTAGAAATGGTACTAGTTTGTAACTTGCTACTGACCTAGCTAATAATACTCCGTAGTACCTTCCAAAAATGCTATAGATTTACCCGCAGATGTTATTTTTGCTTTACATAGTAATTTTCCAAGTTTAACAGGCCGGAGGTAATCAACAGAAAGTGATATCGTTGTGCCAAAAACTTCGGCATCATATACTCCAACAATGGTAGAACCCATGGTTTCATCTAACATTGCAACTACGAACCCCCCATGTATGTTACCAACTGGATTTGTAAACATTTCTATGGCTTGATATGAAATATTAATTGTCTTGTTAGTTTTATCTAAATGTACTAACTCCCAATTAATAAGCTCTGCCATTGGAGCTTTTGCTCCAAGAGAATCAAATATCGTCTTCTTTGTCACAGTTTCTACCGATTTATTCATAATAATTTCATTATATTAAATTGCCCATTCAGATGGTTGTAAAAATGAAATTCCATAAGATAATTTCCCTTTTACTGCCAAAGAGCGCTTCTCTGAATTTTCAAAATCATCTACAACAGTAGAAATTTAAGTGGGGTTTTAGACTTAATAAATGTGGAATTATTATCTACCATCTACAACAGTAGAAATTTAAGTGGGGTTTTAGACGTCAGCAGTTATATTCACCTTCTAAGAATCTACAACAGTAGAAATTTAAGTGGGGTTTTAGACGTTGGTTCGAGTCCAACTAGGCGCACATCTACAACAGTAGAAATTTAAGTGGGGTTTTAGACTTAATAAATGTGGAATTATTATCTACCATCTACAACAGTAGAAATTTAAGTGGGGTTTTAGACGTCAGCAGTTATATTCACCTTCTAAGAATCTACAACAGTAGAAATTTAAGTGGGGTTTTAGACGTTGGTTCGAGTCCAACTAGGCGCACATCTACAACAGTAGAAATTTAAGTGGGGTTTTAGACTTTACCATGACTAAATTATCACAGACCATCTACAACAGTAGAAATTTAAGTGGGGTTTTAGACGTTACATTATTCAATGATAACTTAATACCATCTACAACAGTAGAAATTTAAGTGGGGTTTTAGACGTAACAAGATATAACAGCATGGTTGTTATATCTACAACAGTAGAAATTTAAGTGGGGTTTTAGACATTAATTTTAAATGCTTGACAGTGCGCAATCTACAACAGTAGAAATTTAAGTGGGGTTTTAGACATTTAGGCTCACCAAAAGGGGTGGGATATCTACAACAGTAGAAATTTAAGTGGGGTTTTAGACATTTAGGCTCACCAAAAGGGGTGGGATATCTACAACAGTAGAAATTTAAGTGGGGTTTTAGACAATTATCAAGATAAATACTTTGTTCCATCTACAACAGTAGAAATTTAAGTGGGGTTTTAGACGCTCCCGAAATAATTGTGCGTTCGTATCTACAACAGTAGAAATTTAAGTGGGGTTTTAGACATCTAATGAAATGTGGTTTACAAATCTATATCTACAACAGTAGAAATTTAAGTGGGGTTTTAGACAGATAAAGTTGCCAAAACGCCTAAAAAGTTGGCAAAAACCACATTTTCGGGCTGTTTTCGTTCATTTTTTAAGCTGTTAAAGAGTATTTTTTCTATAAAGACTGCGGTATGCATTTTGTCCTCTCTAAAGAACCATACAAAGTGAATTATATCACAATATTAATAGCTCTACATCATCATTTCTTGCATATCCGTATTTTGTTATTTTACATTGTTTACTCATATGAAAAATCATAACTGAGTCTGTTACTTCAAACTCAGGTTCAAACTTCCCAGCTATTTCTGCTTCTATTATCTTTAAGATTCGTATACTGTTTTTAATTTCAAAAACAGAGTATTGCAAACGGTATCCATGTTTGGACAAAAATTTGGCAAATCGAGTACGCAGCTTGTTGTTTGCGATATCATAGGCAACTAATAACATTACAATTGTGTCTTATATATAGGGTAATCTTCAATCGGCTTTGATTGCATAAAACAACGATAATAATCTTGGATAAAATAGAACAATTCTTCTTTTTGCTTTAGCAATGCGCTTAGAATAATTGCTGCATATTTTTGCCCTGTCTTACCAGATACTCGATACTGGTGATGGGCGACAAAAAAATCCGCTTTATCAATTTGCCCCAGTTTATGGGCATTGCGTATTGCTTGATCAATAATTGGTCTGAATGGTTCAACTAAATCACACACTAGAGACTTTCTTTGATAAAAAGCTTGATGATAAACTCCTTGATAAACATCAAAACCAAATAGATGTAACAAACTTTCGACAATGTTAAATAAAAGCGTATAGCCGATATCTAATAACAGGTTAGTGATGTCATGTTTTACCCTTGGCTTCCTACCGATCCAATCCATTTCGGCGAACATGTGTGAAAAATAAAGCCGAGAAGCTACTCCTTCAAGACCCAAAATTTCTTTTAGTTCAAACCTAGAATCAGGTAAACGGCTCTGATAACCTTGTAAACTTTTGATAGCCTTTTTTAATTCGTCAGTTTTATCCCTTCTGCGTTTAAGCATGGCAAGCTGGGTTTCAATTTTATTTTTAACTAGGTGTTGTGCAATATCGAGAGATTCATAGGAATATTGTTTCTTGCGCAAAATTACATTACCTTCTACTTGAGCTGATAATCTTTCATAGGGTGCTAAATTATGAGTCAACAGAGTAATTGAAAAGCCAAACTTTTTAGCACGCTGTAACAGACCACTGGTTACGGTGATGTGTCCAACCAGGAAAAGTGCAAAAAGCTTATAGCAAGTGGATTGATGGCGAATGTCACCATCAGCAGTAGTAATGATAATATTGTCGTTTTTAAAACTGACCTTTTCGCCGCGGCTAACCATGGCAAAGATAATCTGCTTTTGCTTAAAATCTGGAGCACTTAACATACAGCAGTATCACATAAGTTGTTATAAATGCAGTTTTTGCATTTCTTGGGATTAGGAGAAAAATTGTTATCAAACTGAAATGAGTTCATGTCATCAATTAATGCTTCAAACTTAACTAGATGCTCTGGAGACTCTTGTGGCAGGGCAATCGAGTAATTCTTATTGTCATCCATGCTGTATAGTTTTAACTGTTTCACTGGGTACCCCATTTCAGTTAAGCAGAAATATTGTGCATAGAGCTGATGAATATAGCCATCATAAATAACCTTAATTTTCTTTTTTCGCTCGACGATTTGCTGCTTCTTTTCGTCATAAGTATCTATCTTTCCGCATAGTCGGTATTGCTCACTGTATATTTCGATACTTTGCAGTACTGTTTTTGAAGTGGTGTACTTTTTACTGTCGATACTTTTATGAGCGTTGATACCTTTAACCTGTACATCACTTTGGTATAGGCTTTTACTAATTCGCCCATAAAGTTGATGAAAGTAGATAGATCGAGGACAAAAAATAAAATCATTTAAATGTGAAATCATCAAATAAGGTTCCATAGCTTTGTCCTCTACAAATTAAGGTTTAAATACGTGCCCAGGCTCTTATTCTCAATATCTGAACAGCCGTCAGAACAGCTTTATTGCTCTATTTGCCCTTGTGCAAATTTAAGCCAGGACTGATTACTGATATCAAACTTCATCTTGCCCAGGTTTTCACCATTGATTTTCGCTTGCCTAATTTGTTCTACCACCATTAACCCTTTGCGGGCAATGTTATAGGCGCCATTGGCATCAGCGTCTTGTGGTTGAGATTTAGTCGCTTGGTTACTGTTAAAAAATACCCTTTGGGTGTTTTTAACTGGCGACTGCATATAGTCTATAGCTGTGCCTGTTTCACTGTTACGCAATTGTAGTGTAAGCTTTATAAGGTACATGGCGGATTTATAAAAACTGGCTTCTGTTTGTCTGGCAAATGCCTCACAGAGATTGGAGTGAATATCAATTTGATTTTGGGCAAATAACTGTTTCCATTCGTGGGTTATATCGACCTCCTGGCTAACCCATTGGTTATTCTGTGCAGGGTCGCGCTCAGTCTTAATGCGCTTACCATAGGTGCAGATTACCCAATTTTGCCTGGTCCCCTCTGCCTTGGGGTTGAAGACATTATAGTTCTCAATATGAAACTCAAAATAGTCGTTGTCCAGGTTATAACGGATACGACTAAACTTGTTGAAAAATTTTTGTGATTGTTCTTTGTTTTTGTAACGGGTATCCATCAGGTTTACAAAGCCTGTAGTCGGGTCCATCTTGCTGGTATTCCAGGCTGGAATATAGAAAAGGAAGCCACTTTGTTTACCCAATTTTTCGAAACTTTTAAATTTATTGGTCAGTTGCAGAGCATGATACAAACCCGATGGTTGATTCGGTGTCGCCTGTTTGTCTATCAGATAATTAAGCTTGTCAATTAACATTTTTTCAAATTTCAGGTAAACCTGCTTCTCAACTTTTTGACGACCTCGCATAAATCCAAAGTTAAGATCTTCTAATACCACAATAGCATTGAACTCAAGGATCAGTTTGCTGATTTCATGCACTACTTGTGATAGATAACCCTCTTTGAGCTCTTTAATACTTTCAATGGATTTCCAGCTTTTTCTTGCCTGGTCGCGTTTTTGTTCTCTTGTATCTAATATGTTGTGATAGTTAATTTTATGCTCAATGTTGTGGTGCTTATTAATAATCTCATTCAGGGATTTTTGCATTTTAATATTGCCATCAAGGTCAATGACGGTGATATAGAGTAGGTGTCTTTCACCGCGGTCAATCCCAATGACATGAAGGTTATCACTGGTGGTGAGATAATGATTGGCGCGTTCATTAATACACTCAATGCCCTGATGCCTGAAATTAATTGTAACGGACGCATGGAACTGAAATTTATCCAGAGTAAAGCGGCGGTCTTTTTCAATGTCGAACTCAAACCGACTCTCTTTTTTAGGGTTGTTCGGATTTTTATTTTTGAGTGGTCGATAGGCTTTATGAATGACATTTTCATTAGAATCAATACTTTTTTCCCGGTAAAACACTTCTGCTTTACCATTGAGTTTATAAACCACATCGGCAAGGTTTTGTTCTTCAAACAGAGCTTTCCAATACAAGGTATGCAGGTTTGGAGTACCTTTTGAGTAAGGTGAAAAGTCTTTGTTATAAATTTGAAACAGGTACAATTGTCCTTGCTCCACTGCATCATTAATGTATGCATCGGGAATTGAACTGTAAGTAACCTTGTACCCTTGATGTTCAACTTCACGATAAAAGCTACCTATATCGGCATAGCTGGATGTATCAGAAAATTTAAAGTTAAAATGCTTCCAATCGGGATGCTGCTCAATCTCCTGCTTAAAATAGTCAATCAAATCATGACAATGTTGCAGGTTAAACTTATTTCCTTTT
The DNA here is from genome assembly GCA_965204215.1 of Pseudomonadales bacterium. Classification (GTDB taxonomy): domain Bacteria; phylum Pseudomonadota; class Gammaproteobacteria; order Pseudomonadales; family GM7GCV1; genus CBDBDZ01. The sequence goes on from CBDBDZ010000014.1 coordinate 810,006, forward strand.
TTATGAGTATCTTGCTTATATCTATCCAGAATATGCTGAGGGGGGCTGAATGTTTCCACACCTTTTTTTGAAAAGAATACGTGAGGTAACATTTTATTTGGGCCAGGTAGTAATTTATAATCAACTTTCTGGTAACCATTAATAACATTGTCAAAAGTACATACAAACAAATTGTTGTATTTTATATCCATTAAAGCCAGGTAATAGTTTCCGTCCTTCATTAGCAAAACAGCGATATTTTTTTGCTCTTTATTCCTGTCCCAACCATCAAGTAGGGTAGAATTTCCAAAATTTAGTTTTATTTTCTTGGTTGAATAGCGCTTTCTGGTTAAGTAATTCCGCGCTTTGTTATATAGGGGAATCACTTTATCTAAAGTATTCCAAATAGGGTCAAGTTCGCTATAAAAACGCCCATCCTTTTCGGTCTCATCTTTATTGCCCAACAGGGGTTTAATAAACTGTTGCAAGCCTTTTACTGCATCGAGATAGTTTTTAATGTTTTCTATTTGTTCGCTATCCTGATTCAGTTTTTTATCAAATTTGTGCTCAGTAGATACCATTTCTCTGATTTGATTAAAGCGTTGTTCTATTTCTTCAATCAAGTTTACCTCATTTTGCCTAAGCAAAACGAAATAATTGCTGAGCTTATCGGCGTTACTTTCAGAAATATTAGTTACTAATTCATTCAAATAAGCAATTGAGTAACTTTTATTTTTATTCAATATCTTGTTACGTCTGTTTTCATACTTTTCGCGAGTATTGGTTTTCGTTGGTTTAAAAGGCTTTTCATCTTCATAACGCTGTTCAATGGCTTCTTTTAATAGACTCCAACTACCAAAAACACGCCGAGAGATATCGGTTAAGCTATCATTTTTTAGATAAATTTTATCCAGTTCAAAACTGCCAATACCTGCCATTAACTGCGATAAAGAAGTAGGGTTGTTGTCAGTTTGATAAAGTACCAGGTTCAACTCATTATGGTAATCGTGCAGTGCATTTAATAACTCTGAATCTTCTGTAATCAAATCCAGTTGGAATGAACTCGAATTGCTGTTGCTCAAAATTTGTTTATAGAGTACTTTTAATTTTGGCAGTCGCTTTGACTTCTCGGTCTGTTGTTGATTGAATAAGTTAATTATCTCATTTAACCCTTGAATTTTTTGTTTGTCTTCAAGGCTGTAACCACCCAAAATGGTGTTGTAGGCATCAATGCCTTCCTGAGTAATCACTCGGCTAAAGTGTTCCAGTTGAAACAACTCTGGAATAGTTAATGGCGCAACAACACCGTTGATATGATGCAGTGTCGATAATCTGGCAAGCACTTTAAGTTGTAGTTTAAATTGTTGTTCCAATTTAACAAACTGGCTGTTTAACTCCGAGTTTGCAATTTTCCTGTCAAATGCAGCTTTATTATCTAAGTATCGAGGAAGGTTTTCGTTAATGATGCGATTGGCTATGGCAGTACCTTGTGCCTCCTTACTGTACATATTTTTACGATTTTTATGAAACCCTGTAAAATAAGTAGTAAAGTCTTTAAACTCTCCTAATAAATCAATCGCCGCCTCTTTGCTTTCAACTGGTAAGCTATCAATCTCTTCGTATTTTAACCCTTTTATAAATTCAACTAATAGTACTCGTTCTTTAGATTTAAACAATTCCTTTTTATAAATGGTCTTATATGCATCATGTCCAGTTAAACAGTTTACAATTTCTGTTCTCATGCTATCTTGCAGTTTGTCTTTCTTATCTGTATTTTTCTCTTCTTTCCATGCTAAAAGCTGGTTGGTTTTAAGTGTAAAGTTTGATAGAGCCTGTTGAATGAAGTGTCTATGATATGCATCAATAATCTTTTTCACTTTTGTGTAGGACTCTGCCCGATATCTATCTTCGTCAATGAGCCCTTTCGTTTCAATATACTCCAGGGTTCTTCCTTGTGGCCTCAATTCAAAACGCAAGGTTTTGGAAAGAGAATATAAATTAGTAAATTTTGATAACTGGTTCATGACTTTTACCCTTTAGTACATTAATCGGGAAATTGTAAGGGCAAGTTGCCCCATTATTTTTGAATAGGTTTAGAATAGCATATTTTTTTCACAATTGCTTTTCTCACTCAATACCTCAGATTAGATTATTGGCAACCCATGGGGGTTTGGGTTGAAAGTGATTGTTGGTAATTTGATTAATCAATGCTTTGAAATAATCAACTATTTTAGCGATGAGGTAATAATGCAGATATACCATGTTGATTGTTATTTTTTTAAAATTGCTGCACCAGTTGGCACGCCGGCACCTGCGGTAACCAGTGCATAATTGGCGTTTTCAACTTGATTGACCGCCGTTCCGCGAAGTTGACGCACCATTTCGGCAATACCGTTAAGACCGTGAATGTAGGCTTCTCCAATTTGACCACCGTTGGGGTTGACAGGTAGTTTGCCGCCACGTGAAATATGTCCATCTTTGATAAAGTCTTTGGCTTCGCCTCTATTGCAAAAGCCGAACGACTCTAACTGCGGCAATACCGAAGGTGAGAAATGATCATACAGGCAGGCGACATCAATATCGCCAGGCGAAAGCCTTGCGCTGTGATATAAATCTTTGGCAATAGCATCAAACTCCGGGAAGTGAGCAATATCATCGCCGTAAAATGGAGTGACTTGCCTGGAAGTGGGTAGGGCGCATTGCCTGACAGATGCAATTTCAATAGGTATTGAATTCAAATCTTTGGCTCGCTCAGCCGTAGTAATGATAAAGGCAACTGCTCCGTCGCTTTCCTGGCAACAGTCGTATAGGCGAAGTGGATCAGCTATCACCTTTGCTTGTTGATGCGCCTCTAATGACAAGGGGCGGTTGTAATAAAATGCAGCCGGGTTGGTGGATGCAAAATCTCTTAACCCAACCACAACATTACCAAAGTCTGTACTGTTGGCACCATATAAATGCATGTAACGTCGCGCGGACATGGCAATCCAGCTGGCGGGGGTCATAAAGCCGCTTGGGAAATAGTGGCTAAAATGAATCATATCGGGGTTGAGCGCATTCATACTCATAATGTCACCGCTGCCAAAACGCAGACCAGAGCGTTCATTCATTGCCCTGTAGATAATTGCGGTGTGACACTGTCCACTTTGCAGTGCGCTGTTTACATGAGCGAAAGGCCCTATAGCACCACCGCCACCAAATTCTGTGCGTGAAAAAAATCGTAATTCACCACCACCAATTTGCCGGTGTACTTCAATTTCCCAATTGTTGTCCATGGAAAAAGTTGCCATACCATCGACGTCGGCACCGGTTATACCTGCATCTTGTAAAGCGGAAAATGCTGCTTCACACGCCAGTTGCATTTCGCTACGGCCAGAGTTTTTAGAAAACTCTGTTGCACCTATGCCGACAATGGTGGCTTGTTTGGGGTCAGACATTGTCTACCTCCAATAAAACATCTGCACTGCCTGTAACATGGTTGCCCAGTCCATTTTTACCTTTAAACTCAATGGTAACTAACTTGTTTTCAAGAGCGGTAATTTGTGCAGAAAATACCATGGTATCGCCTGGGAAATTGGGGGCACCAAGTTTCAGTTGAATGCGTTTGATTCGACTGCCAGCCCCTGACCAGTCAGTAATATACTTGCCGATTAAACCATTGGTTGTCAGTATATTCATAAATATATCTGGTGTCCCGGCTACTTGCGCTGCGGCTTTGTCGTGATGAACATTTTCAAAGTCTTGAGTTGCTATTGCTCCAGAGACAATCTGCAAGGCAGTAATGGGAATTTTTAATGTTGGCAATGAGTCACCTGTTTTTATGGTATCAGCTTTCATATTTGAGCCTCAAAAACAGGTAAACACAGACCTTCCTGTACTTCTTTAATTACTGCGACAACTGGCATCCCTATGGATGCGTCAGTTAATGCTTCACCTTGAAATTGCGATGCTAGTCGAATACCTTCTTCTAAATCGACCAGTACAATTTGGTTAGGGTAATCAAAAGGTGGAATTTCAGGGTAGTGTATGACAGTGTAACTGTAGAGAGTACCTTTACCAGCGGATTCAATGCAGTCCCACTTGGTACTTTGACATTGTTCGCACATGGGCTGTGGTGGATGTCTGGTAGTGTTACATTGGATACAGCGTTGAATTAATAGTTTACCTTCTCTTAAGCCTTGCCAGTAGTGTTTTGAGTCATAATTTTCAACGGGGCGAATACGTTCAATTTTACGAATGGCGAGGGCGTTCGGTTTTTTTTCAGGCGGTTTGTATTTAAAGTAAGTAACTGTTGCCTCCCCAAATAATTCATTGTTTTGGTTATAGTATTCCGCACGTTCACTTACAAAGTAACCTTTGCCAAGGCCGGTAGATTTCATATCAGTAATATTGACAATGGATGAGTAACTATACACACTGTCGCCTTCTGTTAAGTAACTGTGATAAGTTTGGTCATAATTTACCGCAACGGTGGCACTGAAACCCAACTCGTCAAAGCGTTGCAATACTTCGTAGACATTTTTATCGGTAGAACCAGGGGCGTAATTGCCTTTAACGTCTCGAAAAGTCCACATTTGCAACATAGTGGGTGGCGCAGTTACTGTGTCATTATCAAGGTATAAGGGATTGCTGTCTCCCATAGCGCGGCACCATTGCCAAACCTGAGTGCGGCTAACCGGATTCCAGGCGTAATAGGGACCTATTCTCTGGTTGAGGTACTGTTGTCGTATTTGCTCAAGAGACTGTTTTAAGAGCTGTGTCATAGACTCATGTTTATTTACAATAATTTAATTATGCACTATGATTGTAAAATTACAATAGTTAATAGAGGGCTTTGCATAATTATTGCGCTCGAAACTACTGCGTTAAAAATATGCTCAGAATACTCATTTACTGCTCCAAAGTTCGCATATTTTTGTCTTGTATTTTCATCGCTCGTGACATTGTGCAAAGCTCTCTAATAATTGCTTTCTAAAAAACCATTTTCGAAAAAATTAAAAGCCATAGAAAATTTATGCAAACACGCTATAGTAAAGAACAACAAGAACTGCGATTGGAATTGCGGAATTATTTTCAAAAATTAATGACTTCTGACGTAGTCGCCAATGTTATTGGCAAGGAATGTGGGCCACAGTTTCGCGAAATTATTCAACAATTGGGCAGCGACGGTATTTTGACACTAGGTTGGCCAGAGGAATACGCAGGTAAAAATTACACAACTATTGAACAGCTCATTTTGTTTGAAGAAGCCTGGTCAGCACATACCCCTTTTCCATTAGTAACCATTAATACTGTAGGACCTGCGTTAATGGCATTTGGTACGGAAGAACAAAAACAATTTTTCTTACCCAGGATTGCTTCAGGGGAATGTATTTTTGCGATAGGCTACACCGAACCAGGTTCTGGTACGGATTTAGCGTCACTGTCGATGGAAGCCAGGCAAACGGATGATGGTTTTATTGTTAATGGCAATAAAGTTTTTACCAGTTCTGGTCATGATTGTGACTATATTTGGCTGGCAACTCGCACCGATAAAACTGCGGCAAGGCCTTCCGATGGAATAACCCTGCTAATTGCAGATGCCAAGGATGCAGGCTACAGCCATTCGCCGATTTATACCGTGGCAGATATTGAAACTTCGGTAACTTATTACGACAATGTTAAAGTGCCAAACAATCGTGTGGTAGGAAAAGTCAATGGCGGTTGGAAGGTGATTACCTCGCAATTAAATCATGAACGCGTTGCTCTGGCAGCTATGACAATCATAGGTTCAAAACAATTTAATCAGGTTTTAGCACTGCTTGCTGACTCTGGCCGCCTGGAAGACCCTATTGTGCAAAATAAAGTGGCATCGCTTTATTGTCGCTTACAAGCTATGGAAGTATTAAATTTACGAACTGCATCACAAATTGAACAGGGACAACTGGATGTGGCGTTGGCATCGGGAGTAAAAGTAAAAAATATTCTGTCACTTATTGATGTGTTACGAGAAGTATTGGAGTTGGTTGGCGAAGATGCTTTGGTTAAATTCGGTAGTAATGGCGCTTTGTTACATGGTGATTTGGAGCGCGATTATCGCAACTCGCAAATATCAACGGTAGGCGGTGGTGTGTTGGAAGTTATGCGTTGTATGGTGGCAAGCTTTGGTTTGCAAATGCCCAATACTATTGCTTAGGTGCAATGTGAATTTTAATTATAATGAAGACCAACAAGCCATACTGGACACAGCAGAGCGTATATTCAAGGATTTATGTAGTGATGAGCAAATTCGGGATTTAACTGAAACGGATGCTTTGTTACACCAAAAATTATGGTTGCAATTGGCTGAATCAGGCATGTTAGGTCTGGTCATTGATGAAACCTATAACGGTTCAGGCCTTGGTTTGTTTGAACTTTGCATGTTATTTGAAGTGCAGGGCAAATACGTTGCGCCCATCCCGTTATTATCTTCGATTGTTGAATGTGCTATGACTATCGGAAGAAGCGATAATGAAGTGATAAAGCGACAAGTGCTACCACAAATTGTTAGCGGTGAATGTATATTAGCTCCTGTCAAAGCTTATACAGGTTTGATTAGCGACAAGCAACCGTTACAGCTTAAAAATAATCAACTCAATGGTTGCAGTGGTTTTTCACCTTACTTACCTTGTGCCAACGCTTATGTGGCTACGGTTATTGATGCTCAAAACGAGCAAAATATTATCTATATTGATGCAAATAGTGAAGGCATTAGTATCGTGTCCCAAACCACCATTAGCGATGAAAGTGGCGGGTATTTGCAATGCGATGCAGTTGATATATCACCAGAACAAATTCTTGCCAGCGGAGACAAAGCGCAATTACTCGCAACCGCCCAATTGTACCGCGCATGGATAGCACTGGCAGCCATCCAAACAGGAGTGTTAAGTGAAGGGTTACAGCGCGCTGCAATTTATGTTTCTCAGCGCAAACAATTTGGTCGCCCTTTAGGCACATTTCAGGCGGTATCGCAACAAGCAGCCGACGCTTATATGGACGTGGAAGCACTGCGAAGTGTTTATTACCGTGCATTAGAAGATGTTGAAAACGATAACGATATATCTTTATCAGCGGCGGTTGCGAAATATTGGGTATCGGAAGCCGGGCATAGTGTCGGGCATAAATTTTTACATTTACACGGCGGTATCGGCCAGGATTTAAGTTACCCCATTCATCGTTATTTTTTATGGGCAAAACACTGTGAGCGTTATTTAGGTAGTGCCAGTCAAATTATGCCTAATTTAGGGCGGCATATTGTAAACAATATTCAACAACTCTCCTAAAGGAAATGAATTTGAAAAAAATTATTACCGATATAGTCGTTGTTGGCTCAGGAGCAGGAGGGCTGGCCGCAGCCGTTACGGCTGTTCACCACGGTGCGAAAGTTATTGTGATTGAAAAAAGTGATAAATACGGAGGCACTTCGGCAATGTCTGGAGGTGGTATTTGGATTCCGAATAGTAATAATGCACGCAAGCTAGGCAAAGACGACTCGTTTGATGAAGCGCTGACATACATGCAAGCTGCTATAGGTGGTGAAGTCAGTATCAAAAAAATGACTGCTTTTCTGCAATCAGCTCCCGCGATGTTAGACTTTTTGCAACAGCATTCACATATGCAATATGAAGCCTTTCCCTACCCTGATTATTACAGTAATTTACCTGGGGCAAAAACAGGTTTTCGTACTCAATCACCCAAAGTTTTTAACGGAGCAAAGTTAGGTGATGATTTATACAATATTCAAAAGCAGCCTATGGGTAGCAAAGCGCAAGGCCTGTACACGCTGACATTTAAAGAAGCCAGAAAATTTTTAACTCAGGAAAAAGGCTGGCGTTTAACCTTGCTGAAAGTGGTACTGATTTATTACTTTGATATTGTCGGGCGCTGCAAACATAAAATGTCACGGCGTTTGACACAAGGTCATTCTTTAATAGGAAGCTTGTATCTATCGTTAAAACAAAAGGGAGGAAAGCTGTGGCTAAAGTCTCCTATGAAACGATTATTAACCGATGTAACCAGTAGAGTGATTGGTGTGATAATTGATGCAGAAGGAGAAGAAGTTGAGATAATAGCTCAACGGGGGGTTATTCTTGCAGCGGGTGGGTTTGAACATAACCACGAGATGCGCGAGCAACGATTGCCAGAGCCTACCAACGTCCATTGGAGTGTGTCACAAGAAAATAACACAGGTGATGCCATTAATGCAGCTATGCAATTAAATGCCAAAGTAGAATTGATGCAACATGCGTGGTGGATTCCGGTTGTTTATGTGCCAGGCAGATCAAGACCGCAGGGTTTATTTGTTGAACGCTCACTACCAGGTTTGATTATTGTCAATCAACAGGGCGAGCGGTTTGTTAATGAAGCACTGCCTTATTTGGAGTCAGGCTATGCACTATACGAAGAAAAAGCGATACCGGCATGGTTGGTTTTTGATGCAAAATTCAGGCATAAATATCCGATGGGTCCACTGGGTCCAGGTTGGGCAATGCCAGATAAAAACGTCTCTAAAAAGGTGATGAATATTGTATCCAAAGCTGAAACTATTGAACAGTTGGCTGAAAAAATAAAGGTTGATGCCAATGGCTTGAAACAGACGATTAGCCGCAATAATCGTTTTTCTGAAACAGGTATTGACGAAGATTTACAACGAGGCGATAGCTTCTATGAGCGCTATTATGGCGATGCTTCCAATAAGCCTAACCCCTGCATTGCAGCAATTGATAAAGCGCCTTATTACGCGATACCCATTTATCCTGGTGATATAGGCACTAAAGGTGGCTTAGCTACCAATTGTGAAGCGCAAGTATTAGATGAAGATAACCAGGTGATTGAAGGGTTATATGCCATTGGCAACTGTTCTGCGTCGGTAATGGGTAGTAAATACCTCGGCGCTGGTGCAACTTTAGGTCCAGCTATGATTTTTGGTTATCGGGCAGTACAACATGCTTTGGGTATAGATAAATGAAGCGCTTTAATGAAAAGGTCGTACTGGTAACAGGAAGTAGTTACGGCATAGGCTTTGCAACGGCTAAAGCTTTTGCAAGCGAAGGTGCCAAGGTTATTATTTGTGCTCGAAACACAGATAAATTGCTACAAGCCAAACAAATTATTGAAGCCAATGGCAATTTGGTGGATACCAAAGCGCTTGACTTGGAAGATGTTGAAGCTTATCAACAACTCATTGTTGATTGTGCAAAACAACATGGTCGCCTTGATGTATTAGTGAATAACGCGGCAGTGACCAGGCATAAATCGATTGATGCCATGAGTTTAGATAACTGGCGTAAAAATTTTAGCGTCACGGTGGACGCAGCCTTTGTTGGCACCAAAGCAGCCATGAAAATTATGGTAGAACAGGGCAGTGGAGCCATTGTTAATGTTTCGTCATCTTGCGGTTCCAGAGCAGCCAAAGGGGTGTCGGGTTATTCTGCTGCAAAAGCTGCTTTAACACAGTTTAGCAATTGTGCAGCAATGGAAGTTGCCGATAAAGGCGTTCGTGTTAACACCGTTATACCTGGTTCAATAGAAACTCCTGCCAATCTTGCAGCGGCAGGGGGCAAGCAAGAAATACTGAATACTTTAAACAATGCTATTCCTATGAAACGCAGTGGCACACCAGAAGAAGTGGCGGCAGCAATTTTGTTCTTAGCCAGCGATGAAGCCAGTTTTATTACGGGTGTAGAGTTGCCAGTTGATGGCGGTAAGTTAGCGGAGTTATATGTACCAACCATATTATTGTAATAAACCCAGATTATGCATTAGAAACCTGCTACATCCAAAAATGACTTCAAAAACATTAGCTTGCTCGAAAAATAATGCTCACCATAGCCCTGCTATGTTTGTGCTTATTTTGCTTGCGCGAGCTACTGTTTTTATTGCCATTTTTGTCTTCGCTACAATTTCTAATGTAGAATCTGGGATAAATAGCTCTTAGCCTATGAAATATCTGATAATTGTATTGCTGAATTCAATGGATACTGTACCTAAACACACAGGTTTGGGTACATTGATTATGCCTCAAAATGCAAGCTCTGATAACCCGGTACCAGCTATGGTCATATTGCACGGTAGTGGTGGTATTAAATCGGGTAGAGAATTAGAGTACGCCAAACTGTTTGCAGAAAATGGTATAGCAGGATTTGTACTGGATTATTACAGCTCACGAGGAGTGACCGAACAGACACCTTATTTGCATAAAACTTTAGCGGCAACGGAAGTAGATATTATTGTAGATGCATACTCCGCGCTTAAATTCCTGGGAACACATCCTTTTATTGATGCCAGTTGGGTAGGTGTTACGGGTTATTCCTATGGCGGTATGGCAACACGCTATACCATGGATTCAAGAATAAAAGCCATTTTAGCACCTGACCGTTCTCCAGTTGACGGTGTTGCCGTTAATCAACCCACAGATGATATGAATAGAGACCAGAGAGCTTTTGTCCGTGCATCGGTGGGGCAAGTTGTTACCCATTGTGTTGGAAATGGCTATATAATAGGTAAGGATGATGAAGCCGATGCCAAAGCTAAAAAAAGAATGCTTAGTTTTATGAATAAAGTACTTGGGCTATAGCTGACTGGATAAAACATGATTACTCAACAAACAATAGAACAGTACGGTCAATTACTTTTTGATTGTCTGCAACAACGTACAACGACCTCACCGTTAATAGAGTTGTGCCCAGAACTTACCATCGACGATGCATACAAAATAAATTTGCATTTTCTGGCACTGCGGTTAAAGTATAACAAAGAGCAGGTGGTAGGTAAAAAAATAGGAGTTACCAGCCCGGCAGTGCAGAATATGTTAGGTGTTTACCAACCCGATTTTGGGTTTTTAACTGATGCTATGGTGTGTACCAATGGCAAAATAGACACCAGCACAATGATACAGCCGCGTGCAGAGGCGGAAATAGCCTTTCGGCTTAAGCATGGTTTACAAGGACCTGATGTCACGCCTGAAGAGGTATTAAAGGCGACAGAGGTGATTATTCCCGCTTTTGAAATTGTCGATTCGCGTATAGAAAATTGGAAAATCAGTATTTGTGATACCGTATCAGATAATGCTTCTTGCGGTGTTTATGTACTAGGTGATTCAGAGATTGATCCAGGCTATATAAATTTGTCTGAGTTAGAAGCGATTGTTACCAAAAATGGGGCATTTTTAAGTAGAGGCAAAGGTGATGCTGTATTGGGTAATCCTCTTAATGCCGTGGCATGGTTAGCTAACACATTGGGTGACTATGGCGTTACTTTAGATGCAGGGGAAACTATATTGTCGGGATCAATGGTGCCGCTTGAGCCAGCATCAAAAGGTGATGTGTTTGAAATGCAGATTGATGGCTTGGGAGCCTGTAAGGTACTTTTTCAATAAACCCAGATTGAGACCTTTGCAATAAAATTTTTTTACACTCATACTGTGTTATTTTCGTGCTCAAATGCTCATTTACCATCAGTAAACTCCGCTTTTGCGCGCGAAAACGCCTTGTCTGAAAGCAAAATTTTCAAGACAATTAACATGAATTTTAATACAATACCGCAATTATTATTAACCTCTCAATAAAATATCGCTTGTCGGTGGCACTTCCTTGTGCCATGTATTTGTTCGGTATTTTTATGCCGAATTATTATCAATAATCATCATTAACAGACTTTTATGAAACAACTTACTTCAAATAATACTTTTCTGGGGCATCCGCAAGGACTTTTTGTTTTATTTTTTGTAGAAATGTGGGAACGCTTTTCCTACTATGGAATGAGGGCACTTTTAATATTTTATTTAACCAAGCATTTTTTATTTGATAAAGGTAGCGCTTATGGTTTGTATGGTGCCTACACAACATTAGTATACATTACACCGGTTATCGGTGGTATTTTGGCCGATCGGTATTTAGGGCATTATAAAGCTGTACTATTTGGTGCTATCTTGTTAGTGCTTGGTCATCTGGGCATGGCAATAGAAGGTGGCTCTGTTCAATCAGGTGGAGAGGCATCTGAATCGGTTTTAAATATTTTTTATTTTAGCCTGGCACTTATTATTATGGGAGTAGGTTTTTTAAAAGGTAATATATCCAGTATTGTTGGACAACTCTACCCTAAAACCGATGATAGGCGCGATTCGGCCTATACCATTTTTTATGTGGGAATTAATCTTGGTGCGTTTCTGGGTGCTTTAATCGCTGGGTATTTAGGTGAAACTTACGGCTGGGCTTATGGTTTTGGTGCCGCTGGTATCGGTATGTTATTGGGATTGGTGGTTTTAATTTACGGCAAGTCAACTCTGGGTGGAGCTGGTTCCTCTCCTGACCCTGAATTATTAAGTAAGTCTATGTTTGCCGGGTTGAGTTTTGAAAAACTTATTTATCTTGGAGCTATTTTAACAACTTTTATAGTATGGTTTTTAGTGCGCGACCAGGGCACAGTTAATTTTGTGTTAATTGTTGCGGCAGTCCTTACGGTAGGCTACATTGGTTGGGAATCTTTTTCAAAGTTAAATTCGCAGGAACGCAATAGAATTTTAGCGGCATTGATACTGATCAGCGTCCAGGTGTTGTTTTGGGGCCTGTTTGAACAGGCGGGTTCATCACTCAACATATTTGCTGATGAACATGTAGATAGAACATTGTTTGGGAGGGAAGTACCAGCTTCCATGTTTCAATCACTGAACGCTTTTTATATTATTGTATTTGGACCACTATTTGCTATGTTGTGGGTTAAACTAAGCCAGGCAGGCAAAGAACCCAGCACACCCGCCAAGTTTGCCCTGGCCTGTATGCAGTTAGGATTAGGGTTTTTGGTACTGGTATGGGGTTCAAGCACTGATGTGTTAACGCCAGTGATTTTTATTTTTCTATTGTATTTACTTCACACCACCGGTGAATTATGCCTGTCTCCTGTTGGACTGTCAGCAATGTCTCGATTATCCGTTCCCAGCATGGTCGGTTTAATGATGGGTACCTGGTTTTTAGCATCGGCTGCTGGCAACTCCGTTGCAGCTCTTATCGCACAAGCAACCTCTGCAGAAGGAGAAGGCATTGGCTTGGTATTGGATGTCTATAGCAATGTAGGTTGGCTGGCTATTGGTGTCGGCGTTTTATTGCTGCTATGTTCCAAATTTATTACCAGATTGATGCACCTGGATACGTTAAAGGATTAATTGAGAACAAAGGTCTCAATCCGGGTTAAACCATAGAAAATTTAATTCCAGCACGTTCAATTAGATGTTCAATCAAATCGCGTCCCATTGCTGCGGCTGGGGTTAATACGCCACCAACGCTAGACGATTTAAGAAGGCAAATGGCTGCTTCTGAGAGCATTTTGGATGTGGAGCCGTAACCGGGGTCTAAATCAGCTGAAACACTGGCTGTGAGTGTTTGTCCGTTTTCTGAACCGATAAACAATACTTCATAATTACCTGCTTCACGCTCTTCTTTGGTAGGACCTTCTCCTGGGTTAGGAGAGTTTTTACCGCCGAAAGAACTATTTTGGGTAATGACTGCTTCAGCCATAGCTTTGCCTTGTTCGCCAGAACCTGTGAAAATCATTTCATCGTAGACAAAATTCTTACCGTACGAGCAGGCTGTGAGTACATTAGTACGATGGATATTGCGTGTATTAATAGCAGCCATAATAAAGGGTGCAGACCAACTGTTGAGGTCTTCTTCCAAAATGACTTCATTGCCAGATGGTTGCTCTGCACCAGTAAATCCAGGAGTAAGGGCGAAGGGGTTTGTCAATAATGAGAAAAGCGATGGGTCTTGTTTAACGGCAGCCATAGTTGCCTGAAAGCTGGCAGCGGTTCCACCTGAAAAAGTGCCGTTCATTTGTTTAACGCGTCCTCTGATTTTGGTAAAAGGTTGACCAAGCGCTTGCTGAGCCTGTTGTTGTAAAAAGAGCACGCCAAGATCAAAAGGAATGGAATCAAAACCGCAAGAATGGACTATGCGAGCACCATTATCTCTGGCCGCATCGCTGTAGTTGTCGATAATGTTTCGCATCCAAAGAGGTTCGCCACACAGGTCAACATAATCGGTACCTGTTTCAACGCAGGCTTTAACCAGTAATTCGCCATATAGCTGGTAGGGACCTACAGTGGTAATAATGACTTGGGCTTTTTTTACCATTGACATAAGTGACCCTAAATCATCACTTTGAGCGACAATACAATCAACGGTGCAATTTAGCTGTTTTGAAATCTGCTGTAATTTCTCCATTGAGCGCCCAGCTATCGCCCAGGTAACCAAATGTTGTTCCGAGTAGTTTTTTGCAAAATATTCCGCTACTAATTGACCAGTGTAGCCTGTAGCACCATAAATAATGATGTCGTAGTTTTTAGTTGAATCATTCATGAATTTTCGTAGATTTAAGGTGAGATAACATCATAAAGTGTAAAATAGCGTTCCATTGTATACTGAAAACCCCACTTTTTAGATTAAAATTATTCCATGCAAGTAATATTATTAAAAATACGAATTGTCAGCCTGTTAATCTCGATGCTTCTGGTTTGGGTAGCGCCATCAGTTCATGCAGATGGGAAGGTTTACCGCTGGCGATTAGCTGAAACATGGGCGCCTAATTTTCCAATATTTGGTGATGCGACTAAAGATTTTGCAAAAATGGTCAAGGTTATGTCTGGCGGTCGCCTTCTGATTCGCGTGGACTCGGCTAATAAACACAAAGCGCCTCTGGGTATTTTTGATTTTGTGCGCACTGGTCAGTATCAAATGGGGCATTCTGCGTCTTATTATTGGAAAGGCAAAGACTTTAATACTCAGTTTTTTACCGCAGTCCCTTTTGGGATGATGGCAAGTGAAAAACAGGCATGGTTTTACCATGGGGAAGGCATGTCATTAATGGAAGAAGTTTATAAGCCTTATGGCATTTTGTCTTTCCCGGCTGGCAGTACTGGCAATCAAATGGGTGGGTGGTTTCGCAAAGAAATTAATTCTTTAGAAGATTTAAAAGGGTTGAAGATGCGTATACCAGGATTTGCAGGTGAGATTATGGCGGAAGTAGGAGCCAAGCCTGTCAATATCGCTCAAGGTGAGTTGTATACTGCGTTAGAACGCAATACGATTGATGCATTGGAATGGGTTGGTCCTTCGTTAGACTTGCGTATGGGTTTTCAGAAAATTGCACCCTATTTTTATAATGGATGGCATGAACCAGGAACTGAAATGCAGTTTATGGTGAATAAAAAAGCATTTGATGCATTGCCAGAAGATTTGCGGGCTATATTGGTTAATGCCATGAGATTGACCGCTTATGATATGACGACACGCTTTACTTATGAAAGTGCTATTAATTTGGATAGGATAGAGAAAGACTATGCCAATGTGAAAATCAAACAATTTCCACCAGAAGTCATGCAGGCATTAAAACAAACCAAAGATAAATTAATGCAAAAATACGCAGCAGAAGATGAGTTGACCGCCAGAATTATAGAATCGATGACCAGTTTTGGAAATAAAGCCAGAAAATGGACCAATTTTTCAGAGCGTTCGTATCTGGATAGTCTGGATAGTTTAGCCAATGCCAACAATGCTGCTGAAGTATCTGAATAAATTTATTGATGCCATTGGCTATGCTTGTGGCATTCTCCTTTTACTGCTGATAGCCAATGTCTTTTATGATGTCTTAATGCGCTATCTCTTCAACGATGTCAGTATTGCCATGCAGGAACTGGAATGGCACATATTTGCTGCAATGTTTATGTTTGGTATTGGTTACACGCTGAAGGAAAATGCTCATGTTCGGGTGGATATACTACATGCTCATTTTGCTGAAAAAACCAAAGCCGTTATTGAAATTATTGGTTCACTCACACTGGCATTGCCTCTGTGTTTATTAATAATCCATGATGGTTACAGTTACGCATTGGATGCCTATCAGATAGGCGAAGGTAGTGCAGACCCTGGAGGTTTACCCAACCGCTGGGTTATACGCGCCGTTGTCCCTCTTTCTTTTATATATATATCACTATGTGTGTTGCAAGTCATTTTGACAAAAATTCAATTGTTAGGGAGCTTTGCAGCATCTCACAAGCGATGAAAGTGCAAAACACTCTATTCAAACAACTTAAGGCAGAGTAACAATGGAAGGACTATTGTTATTTGCTATTGCAATGATAGCGTTGTTTGCAGGTTATTCGGTAGCATTCACTTTTGCTGGAGTGTCTGTTATTGTAGGTGTATGGGTACTGGGCGTGGAATTGTTTGAGTTTATGCCTTACCGAATTATGAGTATTATGGAAAATACTATCATGATGGCAATTCCCATGTTTATTTTTATGGGTATTGTGTTACAGCGAACAGGGCTTGCCGAAAGATTGCTGGAAAGCATGAGTAGGCTATTTGGCAGCATTTCTGGAGGTGTCGCTATTTCTACCATTTTAGTTGGAGCATTGCTCGCAGCATCCACTGGTGTGGTTGGCGCCAGTGTGGTTGCAATGGGAGTGATATCCTTACCTGTTATGCTTAAACATAATTACAATCCTGCGCTGGCAAGTGGCACAATTTGCGCAGCAGGTACTTTAGGGCAAATTATTCCGCCGTCCATTATCTTGATTATTTTAGGTGATGTGATGGGCATTCCTGTGGGTGATTTATTTAAGGCGGCAATTGTACCCGGGTTATTGTTAGTATTTATCTATATTGCTTATATTATTATTCAAGGCAAAGTCAGTGTTAATTCCTGTCCATCAATTGTTGTAGAGGGAAATAAAAAAACATTAATTATACAGGCATTAAAAGATATTGTGCCGCCTCTGTTATTAATTGTAGCGGTATTAGGTTCTATTTTCGCAGGGATAGCCACACCGACAGAGTCGTCAGCTATGGGTGCTGTAGGAGCCATAATATTATCCGCACTCTATGGCAGTTTTTCATTTAAAGGAGTGATGGAATCATCCATGGAGTCAATGAAAACGACCAGTATGATTTTTGCAATTCTTATTGGAGCAACTGCTTTTTCTATGGTTTTTAGCTATTCAGGTGCGGATTATATTGTTGAAGATTTTATTTTAACGCTGCCTGGCGAAAAATGGACATTTATTATTCTGTCGATGATTGTCATTTTATTACTAGGCTTTTTTGTGGATTTTATCGAAATAGCTTTTATTGTAGTTCCTATTTTAGCCCCCATAGCTATGGCACTGGAGATTGATATGGTTTGGTTTGCCATATTAATTGCGATGAACTTGCAAACTTCGTTTCTAACGCCACCATTTGGATTCAGCTTGTTTTATTTGCGTGGTGTAGCTCCAGATTCAGTAGCCACCAGAGATATTTACCAAGGCTCTATCCCCTTTATTTGCCTGCAAATAGCAGTGTTGTTACTTATTTTGATATTTCCAAATTGGTTGCAGTGGGTTTAGCAAGAACCTACTTGGCAGACCAGGTAAAATAACGCGATATCGAAAAATTCCAAAAAGCGCCAATTATTGCGCCTAGACTTCCCGACAGCCACCACATTAAACCCCTTGCTTCAAGCATAGAAGCGATATTGATGTTGATTGTCACTCCTATTGAGCAGGCCAGGTAAAATGTTAGCAACCCTCGCCAAAATAACCTGGCCTTCAAGCGTAGGTCTCTATAGGTAAAGAGGTTATTCCAATAGAAATTGTTGGCTATGGCTATTAATGTTGCAATGAGTTGGGCATAAATAAAAGATAACCCAGTGAAGAGTAATAAGGAATAGAGTAGCGAGAGATGTACAAAAACACCGCTTAGTCCCACAATAACAAAAGACATAAATCTCAGTGGTATCCATTTTCCTAATGTTTTATCAAGTAATAACTCAATGTATTCCCAGGAGACCAAGGTGTCCAGTTTACTTTCTCCTGCATGGCGTGAACGCATGATGTAAGGTATTTCGCGGTGCTTAATATTGGGGTAACTGGCGCAAATATCCAGAAGCAATTTAAAGCCCAAGCGCGATAATTTGGGATAATACTCTGTGATAACATTACGTTTCAGCATAAAAAAGCCGCTCATCGGGTCGGATAATCTGGCCTTGATAACTTTGCTGCCAACCCAGTTAGATAACCTGCTGAGAGCAACGCGATTTTGTGTTAACCCCCCCGGTGAGCCTTGTTTCATAAAACGGCTGGCAACCACCAAATCCAGTTCGCTATCTTGCTCAAATTGCTGGTACATAGCGGGCAGTAGCTTTTCATCATGCTGTAAGTCGGCATCCATTACAGCCACTATGGGTGCGTTGCTGGCTAGCATGCCTTCCAGGCAGGCGGATGATAAACCGCGCATGCCAATTCGAGACAGGCAACGAATATTGTTAGAGGTTGTGTGTATTTGTGAAATTAAATCAGCAGTACCATCACTGGAGTTGTCATCGACAAAAATAAGTTCCCAATTAAGTTGTTTAGGTATAGCTTGTTGAATACGCTCAACTAATACAGCAATATTCGCATATTCGTTATAGGTGGGAATAATCAGTGCTAGCTGGTAGCCAGTGTCAGTTTTATTGGGAATGAATTTGTGTTCAGGGTTATTCATCTACCATGCTGGCAGCTTCTTCTATAATGCCTCGCAACCAGGTGTGCCCAAGATTATCGTTGAGTATAGGAGGCCAAAGCAGATGCAGTTCAATAGGGGCGATATCGAAAGGTGGTGGCACAATAATTAAATTGTGAAAATTCCTGGCTTTAGTTGCAGCGCGGGTGGGTAGGGTAACAATCAAATTATGTTCTTGAGCTAATTGCATGGCGGATAAAAAATGACGTGTAAATACGGATATTTTACGCTGTCTGTCAATATTAGACAGCGCGTTATCCACCCAACCCATCCGTTGTAATTCTTCGGTGGCGGTGTCTGCACTCATTCCTAGCCCCGATTTACTCACCCAAACATGATGAGATTGCAAGTAATTTTCAAGCGTTAAATTATCAGCAAAAGGGTGATCAACCCTTAATACACATGAAAACCCGTCGGTTAGAAGGGTTTGTTTTTGAAAAGCGAGTGGTATTCGGTCAAATCGGTTTATTGCTAAATCCACCTTGCCTTGTTCTATGTCACTATAGTTAATATCACTTGGACTCATAATGTCCAGGGTAACTTTAGGTGCATGTTCCCGCAATGACTTGAGCATGCCAGGGATTACTGTTGACTCAGCATAATCACTGGCAATAATGCGAAATACACGGTCGCTTTCATAAGGATTAAATTCTTCAGTGGGTTGAACAAAATGTTCAATGCTATTTAGCACGCGATGAATTTTAGGTTGCAATTTTAATGCCTTATCGGTTGCCACCATGCCACTACTAGTACGCACTAACAACGAATCGTTAAACAGTTCACGCAGCCGGCGTAAACTGTTGCTCATGGCAGGTTGCGAAAGACCTAGCTGTTGAGCGGCTCTGGTAACATTTTTTTCTTGTAACAATGCATCAAAGTAGACCAGCAGGTTCAAATCAATTTCGGATAGTTTCATCCGCTAATTATCCCAAATTATGCATTAGAAAGCTATTACACACAATAATGACTTCAAAAACAGGCGCTTGCTCGAAAAATAATACTCACCATAGAGTGGCGATGCCTGCGTTTATTGTTCTTGCGCGAGCGCTTGTTTTTATTGCCATTTTTGTGTTCATTACGAAGTCTAATGCATAATTTGGAATTATAGCAATTATTTGCCGATAGAATATTGCTGATTGCTTTTACTTTTTATTATTTATCTCTATTAACCTGGCAATAAAATATTGCTTCTGCGTATTTGTACTAACTACTTGAGTCAAAGTAGACATGTGATTGTGGGAAGAGGCGATACAAAAATCGTTAGAATGATTTACCCAGTGATAGTACCAAATTGGTATCATCAACATCAGTATTGTTGTCGGTCCAGTTTAATGCAATATCCAATCCGAGCAATTGGGTGGAAATACCAATGCCGTAAAAGTTGTAGCTTTCTACGAAGTCAGCATAACCAAAAGTGGCAGACACTGATACGTTTTCAATATCATGAGCGTAAGACAATTCAAAATAATCAGTCGCGTCACCTGTTCCAAAGTAATAAGTGGCTGCAAGCCCTTGCCATGAAAGACCGGTATAGATTTCAGTCAGGTTACTGTCGCTGGCGGATTCATCGCCAGAATAGGTAAAGGCAATGACACCAACATCTAATGCGATATCGGAATAAACTTCTTTATTCCAGCCCAGGTATAAATCCGTTTCCAGGCTGGCAACTTCATCAAAGTTGACATTGGCTGCCCAAACACCAGCGTATAAGCCAGAATCGTGAGTAAAATCAAACCCACCTGACAAACCTAATTCGCCATCAGTTTGAGGTAAGCCTCTGAAGATATATTCTGATGCCAAGGCAACATTAGCAGATATTTTTATGTTGTTGGCATTTGCAACGCTTGAAATAACAAAGGCAAGAAGAGCGAGGATGGTAATGCGGATATGTTTGGTCATGATATAAGTATGATGAGTTGATAAAATCATTATAAATAAATTTTATAATATAATCAAAATATATAGTATATATAATTATAATGAATGTATATTTTGTTTAAACTTGCGTTTATTTCTCTCCAGATTGATTCACAAGAGTCAATCAATAGCAGTCAATGCATAATCTGAGTTAAAATACAGGTGTTTTATAACTCCGCTTTTCTATGGCTTCCAAGCAATCATTTACCTATAAAGACGCAGGCGTTGACATTGACAAAGGCAATCGCCTTGTGGAGTTAATTAAATCTTTGGCAAAATCCACTCAACGCCCTGAAATTATTGGTAACGTGGGAGGTTTTGGGGCTTTGTGCAAAATACCTAAAAGCTACGCAAACCCAATTTTGGTGTCGGCGACTGATGGCGTGGGAACCAAATTAAAAATTGCGTTTGAAACTAATATTCATAACACAATTGGCATTGATTTGGTGGCGATGTGCGCAAATGATTTGGTAGTAGTTGGGGCAGAGCCTCTACAATTTTTAGATTATTTTGCAACAGGAACGCTCAATGTTGAAGTCGCTACACAAGTTATCGAGGGCATTGCAGAAGGTTGTAAGCAGGCAGGCTGCGCGTTGGTTGGTGGAGAGACAGCAGAAATGCCAGATATGTATAAAAAAGGGGAATATGATTTGGCGGGATTTTGTCAAGGGGTGATGGAAGAAGGCAGAGTGATAGAACAATCAAAAGTCAGATTAGGCGATATACTGGTTGGCATAAAGTCCAGCGGGTTGCATTCCAATGGATATTCTTTGGTTCGTAAAATTATTAAAGCCAATAGGATAGATTTGCAAAGCGCCAGATTGGACGGAAAATTATTAAGCCATGAACTGCTAACCCCGACCAGGATTTACGTAAAGTCACTGTTGAAATTAATACGCTTGGTAGATGTCCACGCATTAGCCCATATTACAGGGGGTGGCTTGTTGGAAAATATTCCAAGAGTCATGCCCAAAAGAACTTGTGCTAAAATTGATGACTCAACCTGGCAAATGCCAGAAATATTTAACTGGGTGAAAAAACACGGCAATGTGGCAAGTGAAGAAATGTATCGCAGTTTTAACTGTGGAATAGGTATGGTGATAGCTATAAGCCCAAATGATGTCGATGATACAATAAATATATTAAAAGCTTCTGGCGAACAAGTAACGGTTATTGGTGAGATTGCCAAGTCGAGCAGTGATGAGCCGAGTGTTGAAATAGCCAGTTTGAGACCTTCGCAATAAAATTCTTTTACACTCATACTGCGTTATTTTCGTGCTCAAATGCTCATTTACCATGAGTAAACTCCGCTGTTGCGCGCGAAAATGCCTTGTCTGAGAGCAAAATTTTTTTTATTGCAAAGGTCTCAGTTTACGATAAACGCCATTTGGTCAAGTTAAGTTGAAGCAATTTGCTGTTTTGATATCGGGTAATGGCAGTAATTTACAAGCCATTATTGACAGCGGTTTGGCAGACAATATCAGTATTGTAATAAGCAATCGAGCTGATGCCTACGGCTTACAGCGAGCGCAACGTGCTTCTATCGTAACCAAGGTCATTGAGCACCAGTGTTATGAGAGCAGGAAAGCTTTTGATCAAGCATTGCAAGAGGCTATCGAAGCTACCGCTGCTGATTTTATCGTACTGGCGGGGTTTATGCGGATATTAACCGATGAATTTATCAATCGTTACGCTGGGCGTATTATCAATATTCACCCTTCATTATTGCCTAAATATAAAGGTTTACATACACACCGTCGAGTCCTGGAAGCTGGCGACGAACAGCACGGCCCAACGGTTCATTTTGTCGTGCCTGAACTGGATTCAGGCCCTGTTATTGCTCAAGCTCCTTTTGATGTGCCTCAAAGTATTGATGAAGCAGGGTTACAGCAACTGGTTCACCAGCAAGAACACATTATTTATCCGCAAGTAATAAAACAGATTGTGCATGGGGAATTTAAATGTGTATAGAGATGCAATGTTCCAGTCTCTCTTTATCGATAGAGGCGTTCATGCGCCTGTTGCATAATAGCATTTAACTGCCGAATTGCATTATTATCAGTCACTGTTTTGGTTGAGCTGTCTGCGCCAGTGCTCTTACTTACTGGTTGAAGCAGCCATGTTTCGGGTTTACCTTTATAGGGAATAACGCTTAACTGGTTGTTGGGTTTTAATATGCCAATATGGTAGTCATATTCCACTAAAGCGTAGCGCTGGTTGTTGTTTACGAATAAATCATTGCCTTCAAATTCATCACTTGGTATATCTAACAAATTAAGTAGCGTTTTAGGAATATCGCGAACAGAGCCTAGTTGATGTTGATATTGATGGTTGCTCAAGAGCAAGTGTTTTGGAGCAATAAACAATAGAGGGACGTGAAATGAGTTAGCAGGAATAGTAGCTTGTCCATAAATACGTGGACCATGATCAGCGACTACTACAATTAAGCTATCATCAAACCAGGGCTTGGCAGAAGCTTTATCCAGAAATTCACCCAGTGCAAAATCGGCATAACGCAGACCATTTTTCAGTACCCGTTTTTGTGCAAACGTCAATCTGTCTTCTGGTACATCAAAAGGGCGGTGGTTGGAAACAGTTAAGGTGCTAAGAAAAATGGACTGGTCATTGACAGATTGTTTATCCATCACTTCAATAATACGCTCGAATAAAAATTCATCGGCAACACCCCAAGAGGTTTGATACAGGCTGGAATCAAAGTCCTCTTTGGTCTGGATGTTGTCATACCCAGAGGCGCGCCAGTATTTGGAGAAGTTGGAAAAATTAGGCCAGCCGCCATACACAAACCAGGTTTCAAAACCTTGTTGTTTAAAGGTTTGGGGCAGTGCCGGTAATTGGTTGATAACAGGCCTCTGGTTAACGGCAATACCTGGCAGTGGCGCAGTGGCATGAAGTATAGCTGCTAACCCCCTTACCGTTCTGGTGCCTGTGGCAAAAATGTTGTCAAACAAAATTCCCTGATCTGCCCAGCGTACCAAATTTGGCATACTTTCCTGTCGCTGCGCAGGGTCTGACCAACTTCTGCCTGCGAAAGACTCTTCTACAATAATAATCACATGCTTAATACCTTTTATAGGTGCTACATAGCGTTCTTTCTTGTTGCTGTCCTGGGCTAATATTTGCTCAATTTCTCTTGAAGATAGTGAAGGATAACCGTTGTCCCAATTGGTAATGTCAATTTGGCTAATATGAATTAAATTGACGATGGCGTTTCCTGAAAATTGGTTGAGAAGCCTGGACTGAAAGGGTTCTAACATTTTAAACTGTCCAACAGCAATATAAGCGGTGATAAGGTAAGCAATGCTTAATCCTGTTTTCCAGGGTTTGTTGTAATAGGTTTGGATACTGGGTTTGAGATACTGGTAAAAATATTTGTATAAAAAGAGTATTGCTATAATTAGTGGTACAGCCCAATACCATAAGAGCAACTGCTCATGTAAAAAAGAGACGATTTCCTTCGGGTATTTTAAATAATGTAAAATGAGTCGATTGCCTCGGCTTTGGAATTCGTACCAAAAGAAGATATCGACAATAATTTGAACAAGTGATATTAAGCCAAATAATATCATGCTAATACAAAGTGCATGAATGCGTATTTTATTCTGTGGCTGACCCGGGAAAACTTGGCTAAAGCACTGTACCAGTGCCAGTATAAAACCGACAACAATTAAATCATTGAACAATCCAATGTTTAATGCTGCAAGCCACTTCCATATCGACAGATCAGAAGCATCAAAATTAAGTGACTCTGAAATATACAGCCGCAAACAAAAGTTACCTATTAAATAGCTAACACAAAATAGAAATAGACGGCGTTGTAGCATAATACGGGGTTAACTGGTTATCGCTTTTTTGTCTTGTTGATTGACAATTTTAATGATAACAGGCAGGATAATTACGGTTACTACAAACATGATTAAAATAGCAACCGTAAGTAAAATGCCTATAGTTTCAGTACCTACATGGGGTGAAAGCGATAAAGAAGCAAAAGAACAAAGGGTAGTCAGAGAGCTTAGTAATACTGCACGCGGCGTACTTGACTGCACCAGTCGATCAATATTGTGGTGGTGACTATAACGGTCAATAATGTGAATGCCATTGTCGACACTTAAACCAAAAATGAGGGGTACTACCAAAATATTGGCAAGATTAAAGGATATATCAAATAAAACAACCGACGCCATAGTGATAACAGTGGTTAAAAATAAAGGTATCAATACCCAAATTACATTGGTAAGGCTTCGGTATTTGATTAACAAAATAATCAAGATGCTCGTCAAAGCAATGAGAATAGCCTTGGTGAAAGCCTGTTTGACCAAATCTGATATACCCACTTCAACAATCGGCCTGCCTGTCACTTCAGTGGTGACAGTTTGGACATCAGTGATAAATTGTCGCAGCATGGCATCGTCAATGGTTTCGCCTTTGGGTGCAATGCTGTTTAAAAAATAATTATTTCCATCTGGCGATGATTTTTGCAAACGCTGGATAAAGGTTTTGGGTAATTGTTCAAAGGTAATGTCTTCCACAAATAGTGCGTTACGCAGCCAGTCAAGTTGTTCATTAACTGGCTGTAGTATATTGCGTTCCCATTGTATTAACTGCCCTTGATTCACAATTTGTTCCACAGAGGCAACCAGGGTTTTTATTGCTGATGTGGTTTCGGCAGTATTGTCTGCTTGCTCCAGATTTTGCTTTAATAAATACAACGTTTCGTTAATCGCTTGCAGATTATTAGCATTTTGTGTTTGATTTAAGGGGTTGACAGCGCTTTCTAACAGGAATTGTAAATTTTCTAAAATAAAGTGTTTCTCATCCATCTCTTCCGGAATATAACTGTCTATGGTGCGAATGGTATCCACCGTTGGCAGCGCTTTCAACTTTGCAATTAAGTCAGAATCGGGTTGTTGCTTATACATAAACAGACTGTAATCAGTAATAATACCCTCTTTTTGTAATTCGGCTAAGGTGCTGACTGATTCAGATTGGTTGTCACGCAGGGCCAAAACGCTGCCTTCCAACTGAATTTGGGGTAATAACCAGAATGAGCCTACACAAGTTAGCACCATGATGGCGATAAAGCTTTTACGGCGGTTGCTGAGAAAATTAATTAGTGGGTGAAAGGAGGCAATGCTGGGGTTATGAGCGTTTTTCTGAATGGAAAATATTTGGTAAAGCGCAGGTAACAGCGTGAATGACAGAATAATTGCCACTAACATACCGCCAGCGGAAATAATTCCTAATTCTGATAATCCACGATAGTCAGTCAACGAGAAGGATAAAAAGCTGGCACTGGTAGTTAAGGCGCAAATAAGTAACGCTGGACCTACACTGCTAATGGAAAGGGTTAATGCTTGAGTTCTGGCTGCTTCGCAAAAAGGTTGGTCAGGGTTTTGCTCAGACCATTTAAAAACGACTTCTTCTAAACGCAGGGAAAAATGTAAAAAGAAATCAATTGACAATCCAAAAAACATTACCATAAACAGTAGTGATAAGGTGTTAAAACTATCAACCATGAATAAACCCAATGCAGAAGTCCATACACCACCTACGATAATAAATACCAGGGAAATGCTAGCAATAATAATGCAGCGAATGCCAAAGTATACCAGCAATGTAAGAGCAATAAGCGAGACAATACCAGCTATTTTTACCCCTGTTTTCGCAGCAGTTATTTCTTCGTGTGACAGGGCAGCTTCGCCAGTTAAACGTATTTGCACAGAACTGGGAATAACATTAGAATTAATCAAGTTGCGAATGCGTTCAATAGTAATGTGGTGCGGTAATTGTTGGTTGTAGTCGGGTTTACCGCGCAGAGTGATTAATTGATAATGCTGTTTGTTGGAAGGTTCAATGCGCTCAATCCAGGGTAGTGGAGTTTCTATACCATTGGCAGATATTTGTTCATTAGCGGACAGAGATAGTGCTTTAACCACCTTCAGTAAACCTTCCGGAGGGGCTTCATTATTATCTGGGTCAATACTATCGTTAATCAATCTCAACAAACTGTTCAGGCTGTTGTCATTGGCAATGCGAGTTAGAAAAGGCTGTGCTAACGCCAGTTCATCGGCAGTATCATACAATTCTTCGAGTGATTGGTACAGCAGAGAGTGATGGTAGAAAAAATCATCCATGGCAGGGGAGTAAACATCGATAAATTGATCGGGTTTACTGGCAAATTGTTTGCTCAGGTTTTGTGCTACTTTATAGGTTTGCAGTGCTGATTTACCCGATATAACGATAACCGCTGTATCGACTAATTCAGGGAAGGTTGCTTTAAAGTGATCGAAATCTTTCCTCCATTGAGTGTCCTGTACTATAATGTCTGTAAGTTTGGAATTGATTTTAAACTCAGTTACGCTATACCAAATGCTTATGCTCGTGATAAGGGTAAGAATTAACAATGTCATTCTCGGTCGACCACAAATAAACCTTACCCATTGTTGTAGTAGGTTTTCCAATTTGCTGTATTGAATCGACTCGCCCATTTCAACTATTCTTCCAAATCATCCAGTAAGTCAAAAAACTCGTCATCTTCAGTTTCACCATTTAAAATCAAACTTCTTCGTTTTTGAGTAAACCCGTTTTTAATCGAAGAATATGGGTCTAGCGCATTGTCATTTACATCGTCTAACAAGGGCTTGGCAGAAGATAATTGCTCAAGGTTAACGTAAGGTGCAAAGGTGTTGTCAAGGGACAAAAAATCGTAAAGAAAAATCTGTCTTACAATGTTGCCGCTAATATCACGTGCCGATGTTGGTCCTAAAAACGGTAAATAGAGGTAGGTACTGTTTTTATAGCCCCATACCGCAAATGTTTGCCCTAAATCTTCATCCTGGAACTTAAGTCCTTGGGTTGTGGCTATATCGAAAAAACCGCCAATACCAATAGTGGAATTAATCAAAACACGTTGGGTATCTATCCAACTCGATTTGAAATTGCCTTGTAATAAGCCGTTAATAATACTATCTAGCGTATTAACATTCAGTATGACATTATTAAAGCCATTGCGTAGCAGCTCTGGTGCTATAAACTGATAGACTTTAACAATGGGGTCGTAAAGGTATTTCGCTACGCTTTCATTAAAATTGTATACGCGGCGGTTGAATTTTTCAAAAGGGTCAGTCAGTTGGTAATCATTATTGGTGGATCTACGGTTTGAAGTATCGGTAATGGTAGCGCAACCGCCCAGCAAAAAGATAAATAATATGAGCGTATTAATTTTCAATAGCCTGATTATCGAGTTTGTTTTGCAACTCTTTAACCAATGCGTCATAACCAGATTTTTTGATAATGGCGCTGTAATCGGCTCGCCGCAGAGACAAATCGCTAACGCCATCTGCCACTACATTAAATATACGTTCATTTTTAAAATAATAATTTAAAGGAATGATGCCGCCGTTAGATTTGGTTAATTGAGTTTTGACTATCTGGCGCCCTGGTTTGGCTTCAATAGTCTCCAGAGTTTCAAATTTTTGGTTGTTGTATGAGTCAAAGCGATTGGCGTAAGTACCGATAACGATATTGGTGAGTAATTCTATAAATTGATTTTTATTGTCTTCTTCCAGTGTTTTCCATGTACGTCCAAGGCTGACGCGGGCAATAGTGTCAATATCAAAACTTTCTACAATAAGGGGCTTTAATAAATTGAAACGCTCCTCATAAGTGCCATCAAGCTGCATTGCGGTAATTAATGTAATGTGTAAGCGTTCAATTAATTGAGTGGGGTTTGCAAAAGCCAGGCTGCTAATAAAACATAGAAGTAGTATTACAAATTTCAATTTAAAGGCTGAAAGTATGTTGATAGCAAGGCATTATAGTTGACATTGCCTGATATGCTAGAGGTGTTATTGATTTGGTTTGATATTTTATGTTTATTTTTGATAAACGGGTAAGCGCTGGCATATCGCGGCAACTTTTTGTTTGACCTGTGCTATGACTTGCTCGCTATTGCCATTTTCAAGCGATTGAAAAATATCGCACATCCAATGTGTTAATTCAATTGTATCTTCAACATTAAATCCCCGAGTAGTAATAGCCGGAGTACCCACGCGCAGCCCTGATGTAACCATCGGAGGTCTTGGGTCTTTGGGTACAGCATTTTTATTGACGGTTATAAAAGCTGTACCTAAAGCTTGCTCTGCATCGGTACCTGTATAAGATTTACCAATTAAGTCTACCAACATTAAATGGTTCTTAGTGCCGTTAGAAACAATATTAATGCCACGGTTAATAAAGGTTTGTGCCATAGCGTTGGCATTGTCTACAACTTGTTGTTGATAAGCTTTAAATTCAGGTTCAAGCGCTTCTTTAAAAGCCACTGCTTTTGCTGCAATCACATGGCACAGCGGACCACCCTGACCACCAGGAAAAACAGCGGAATCCAGTTTTTTGGTAATTTCGTCATTAGCCCTGGCTAAAATAATACCGCCGCGGGGGCCACGCAGGGTTTTGTGGGTGGTTGAAGTTACTACATCAGCAACAGGGATAGGGTTGGGGTAGAACCCCGTCGCTACCAAGCCTGCAACATGCGCCATATCTACAAAAAAGTATGCACCTGCTTCATCACAAATATCGCGAAAGCGCTGCCAGTTAATAATACCAGAGTAAGCTGAAAAACCAGCAATAATCATTTTGGGTTTATGTTTTTTAGCCAAGGCTTCGACTTGATTATAATCTATTTCACCTGTGTCATAATTTAATCCATACTGGTAAACGGTATAAGTTTTGCCTGAAAAATTGGGTTTGGCACCATGGGTCAAATGTCCGCCGTCTGCTAAACTCATACCTAGTACTACATCGCCAGCCTGGCACAAGGCTTGGTAAACAGCGTTATTGGCTTGCGAACCAGAATGCGGTTGAACATTGGCATAATCAGCGCCAAAGAGCTGTTTCACTCTGTCAATGGCTAATTGTTCGGATACATCCACATACTCGCAACCACCATAGTAGCGTTTGCCAGGATAGCCTTCGGCGTATTTATTGGTCAGCTCTGAACCTTGCGCCTCCATTACTCGTGGGCTGGTATAATTTTCAGAAGCTATTAGTTCAATATGCTCTTCCTGGCGTTGGCGCTCATTTGTAATGGCCTGGAATAATTCTGGATCGTAACTGCTAATAGAATCGGATTGCTTAAACATAATGAATTGGACAGGGTTAAGAATAAAACGAGCGCGCGATTATACTTGATATTAATTGCGAATAAATTGTAATTATTTTAAATATATCATTTTTGTCTTGATAGAATTGTTAATGTTTGCACTTTGTATGTTTTTGAAGAACTTTACTAGGTTCAGATTCGTCTTATAACATTATTTTTTGATATTTTCTTTTGAAAAACTTTTCAATTACATTCTTAATGATCCTGCTATACAGTGGTCAGGCATTTGCTAATACTAATGAAATTCAGCTACCGGAATTGGGTGATAGAAGTTCTTCCATCGTTTCACCTCAACAGGAATATTTATTAGGGCAATCATGGCTGCATGCTTACTATAGTCGAACAAAAATAGAGCGAGATTATGTGTTTCAGGAATATCTTGAAAACCTGACCAGACGTTTAGCACTAAATGCAGATTTGCCTTACAAAGGTGTTCATGTATTATTGGTGGATAGTCCTAGTTTAAATGCTTTTGCAGTTCCTGGAGGAGTTATGGGTATTCACAGCGGGCTGTTGCTCTATGCCAATAGTGAGCATGAATTGTCTTCGGTGATAGGACATGAATTAGCGCATTTAAGTCAGCGCCATTTT
Organism: Pseudomonadales bacterium; assembly: GCA_965204215.1. GTDB lineage: Bacteria > Pseudomonadota > Gammaproteobacteria > Pseudomonadales > GM7GCV1 > CBDBDZ01. The sequence continues at coordinate 840,222 of CBDBDZ010000014.1, forward strand.
GCCCGTTCTGTCGAAAATAATCGCATCAATTCAGTGAAAACTTTAGCGGCAATGTTGGCTAGCATAGCACTGATAGCGGCGTCTGGTGACGCTGGCATAGCTGCACTGTCGCTTACTCAGCGCTTGGCACAAGATGAGTTTTTACGCTACAGCCGCCAAAATGAAAGAGAGGCTGATCGCATCGGTATGAATATTTTACTGAAATCGAATATGGACCCTTATGCAGTGGCAGATATGTTTAATCACATGCTGAGACTGAGCCATCGTGTAGGCTTTAGACCTCCTGAATATTTATTGACGCATCCTCTCCCAGAATCGCGGATAAGCGATGCGGAACTGCGTGCTCAAAAATTGCCTAAACGCTATTATGCAGATAACGAATATTACGATTTAATGAAAGTTCACGCTGAACTTAAAGCATCCACGTCACCACATGATTCTCTAAAGCGTTATCGAGCAGAGGTTGAATTAACGCCTGAAAGCGTGCGTAACCGCTACGGATTGGCGCAGGCGTTATTGTTAGTTAATGAAGCGCCTGAAGCAGAGCGAATTGTAGACGAATTATTAAAGCAACAACCCGAAAATTTAGCCTTTAAAGTGTTAAAAGTTAAAGTGCTAAATAAACAAGAACACTATGAAGAAGCCAAAGCAAAGGTAATATCCTATTTGAGGCAGCGACCAGACAGCTATGCACTGGGAATGATCTATGCTGAAACCCTGAAGTTCAATAACGAATTTCAGGCATCAGCCAAACACCTTGCGTATTTAACCACTAAAAAGCCTAAAGAGCCTGCTGTTTGGTACGAATATGCAGAAGTTTTAGGATTAGCAGGAAATATTTTGCAGTTACATAAAGCCCGTTCGGAATACTTTGTGCTTACAGGTTATTACAACCAGGCCATAAGGCAATTGCAATACGCTAAACAATTAATTAAAACAGACTATATTGAACGTGCAGTTATTGATGAGAAAATTAGTGACATTATTAGACTGCAACATTCACAGCAGTTCTGAAATTGCAAAGATCTTATATTAATTCTCGGCATGAAAATACCGAACAAATATGTGGCACAGTGCCGCCGACGAGCGATAGCTCGGTAGCGAAGCCTTGAAATACAAGAAATTCGAATATTTTCGCTATATTTCAAAGGTGGCCAATAAACTACGCTGGAGCGATATTTTATCGCGAGGTTAATAGTGCAAGACCATTGTTTAATGCAATGGTCTTAGTGCTTTTTTAATATAAAGGAATGAATAGAGCGTTTTTTGTGGAACAATACAAAATTGGCTAATTGTTGAAATGAGTCATCTTTAATTCAGTAGCCAAATAGTTTAGGGGTATATCCCAAACATTGCGAGTTAGTTGTTCAACTTGCTGGCACTGGTGGGCAATGCCAACTAACTGAGTGTTGTGACTAGCAAAGGTTCTGTCGTAAAACCCAGCGCCCATTCCCATTCTGGTACCTGTCATATCGAAGCCAACCAGTGGTGTTAAAACCATATCGAATTGATGGGCTTCAATGCTACTTGAGTGAGATAGGTCGGGGGACTCAATGCCAAACCTGTCACAGTGGGTTGGGGTATCTGCTTCAAAGATAGCGAAGGTCAGGGGTTGGCTGTTGCTTTTTGGTACTATTGGCAAACTGACTGTTTTATTGTAAGTCCAGGCTAAATTGATAAGTGGTTTAATATCTACTTCGCCATCAAAAGCTAAATATGCAGCGATAATTTTTGCATTTTGAAATATGTTGGAATTGGCAATATGCTGAACAATTAACTGACTGTGTTGTTGTTGAGTGGCGGCGGTTAATGCTTTTCGCTTTTGCCTTAAAATTTTGCGTAAATCTTTGGTATTATTAACAACATTTGCGTCAGCATTCATTGTTGGAAAGGGGGAGAATAAAAAGAGAAAATGCCCCAAGAGTGTGGTTGCAACAACAACCCTTGAACCGTGAAGATTCAAGATGGAGATCTCGTTTCCTTCAAAGGCTTCCTGAATTATCAGGCATGCACACAGAAAAAAATTGGAACTCCTGTTATCGTATTTATAGGACAAGGGATGAAATAGCTAGCCATCACCTCAGGGATGCTTTTATTATAAAATTAAATTTTTGAGATTCAAGCTTTATTATTAATTCGGCATGAAAATACCGAGCAAATATGTGGAGGTGCCACCGGCGAACGTCATACATAGGAGCGATATTTTATTGCCAGGTTAATATCAAAACTTTTATAAAACATCCAAAGTAATACCGTTGGGTAAGGGTCTAATCCATACTTCATTTAACCCATAATCGGCTTTCAACGTTTTAGCTACTCGCTGCGCTAATTCGGAATCTGTGTAGTCACCATAGAATAATACTATCCACTCTTCACCTTTGGATTGAGTGCGAGCAACCCATAATTGATTTTGTGGCAGTTGATGACGCTGTACAAAGCGCCTGATAATGTCAGTTGATTTGACAGCTAATAATTGAATAACATAGTGTTTAAGAAATTTGGAATGATTTTGGAGCGACTTGTTTTGAGATGCTTTGTGACGAGAAATTTTAACAGTATCGGTGTTTAATATTGGTTTTTCCAATCGAACTGCTTGAAGTTGTGCTCTGGTGGGAATTGTGTAACCTGGGAGCGCGACATTGTCATTGTCAGTAATAAAATTGTACTCGGTTTTATATTCCAGGTATAAATTCTCATCGTTAATGATGGGGCGCTGTATTTGCGTCTCTATCGTTTCGGGCTCAGGGTTTAGCTCTGGTTTTTGTTGAGGTTCGGGCTTATCAGCAGGGGCAACATAAGGTCGAAACAACTCGTCCTTACCGCTGTATAAATCTAAATTTTCAATGTCAACCACTTCAATAATCTGGAAAGACTCTGGCTCTGATACGCTGGCATCGGGTAAGATAATTTGTTGGCGTTGTTCATTTTCCATATTGGTAGCAGGCAATTTTTTAACCCATTTGGATTGCGTTGGCGGAGTGGTTTGTGCAGGAGAGGACATGCAGTTAACCAGCCCCCCAGCAATAGTGAACATAAAAATTGAATTAAATAAGATTCTTATCACAGATTGAACAATCAATTAGAAACTCGCACATAAGTGCGTAATAATATCAACCCTTTAAATAATTAACCACTATTCCAATAATTAAAGGCTTACAACTCGTTGAAACTCGCATTATTCGATTTAGATAACACCCTGTTGGCAGGCGACAGCGATTATTTATGGAATGAAATGTTAAAGAAACAAGTCTGGGCAGATGCCAAACAACACAATCAACGCAATGACTATTTTTATGAGCAATATATGCAAGAAAAGTTGGATGGGGAAGCATATTTAGCTTTCGTTAAGGAAGGGCATGATGCCATACCTGTAGACCAATTTGATGACTTTTTTAAAACTTATATTAGTTATATTCGCAAAGAATTTTGGTTGCAGAAAGCTAAGGCGTTAGTAGAGCAGCATCAACAATCAGGTGATAAGTTGATTGTTATTTCAGCTACCGACGAATTAAAAGTTCGTGCAGTAGCTAAATTATATGGTATTGATGAGATTATCGGAGCTCAATTTGCTACAGCAACGCAACCTGCCAATCTGAGTTTGGGCCCACATAAAGTCAGGCGTTTAAAAGATTATTTGCGCCAGCAGTCTATTGATGAGCAATGTATACAGCAGGCAGTGTTTTATTCGGACTCTATTAATGATATGCCGCTATTTGAAATAGTTGGTACAGCAATAGCCGTCGATCCCGATGACAAGTTAAAACAGGTTGCCATTAATAACAACTGGCAAATTTTGTCCCTACGATAACTGTTCTCCAATAATATAAGTATGAATAATCCTGTAAAAACCGCATTAATTAGTGTTTCTGATAAATCAGCAATTGTTGAATTTGCCCAATTGTTATCAACAAGAGGTGTGCAAATATTGTCAACTGGTGGTACTTATCGTTTATTAAAGGAACAAGGTGTTGCTGTGCGAGAAGTGTCAGACTTAACTCAATTCCCTGAAATGATGGATGGCAGAGTAAAAACACTGCACCCCAAAATTCATGGTGGTATTTTAGGTCGGCGTGGTATTGATGATAGCGTCATGAATGAGCATGAAATTCAACCCATTGATTTGGTGGTAGTGAACTTGTACCCCTTTGCCCACACCATTGCAAGGGATGATTGTACACTGTCACTTGCCATTGAGAATATTGACATTGGTGGTCCAACAATGGTTAGAGCAGCAGCTAAAAATCATAAAGATGTGGGTGTTGTGGTGAATAGCAACGATTACCAACGAGTGATAGCAGAAATGGATGTTAACGGTGGGTATTTAAGCGCTGAATTGCGCTTTGACCTGGCCACAGCAGCGTTTGAACATACAGCTACTTATGATGCAATGATTGCTAACTATTTGACAAAGCAGTTAGAAATGCAGAATGGGAGCGATTCGAATTTTGGGCGTTCACTACATTTATTTTTTGAGAAAAAGCAAGATTTGCGTTACGGCGAAAACCCTCATCAACAAGCAGCTTTCTATCGCGACAGGGCATTGAAGGCAACATTTAATATCACAAATTGTACGCAATTAGCTGGGAAAGCGCTGTCATTTAATAATATCAATGATGGCAATGCAGCTCTGGAAGCGGTTAAACAATTTACTGACAATGCCTGCGTTATTGTCAAGCACGCCAATCCTTGCGGTGTTGCTGTAGCTAATGAGCAATTAGAGGCGTATCAGTTAGCCTATACAACCGACAAGGAATCTGCTTATGGGGGCATTATTGCCTTTAACCGATCTTTAGAAGTGGAGACAGTTGCAGCCATAGTAGAGCAGCAATTTGTAGAGGTGATTATTGCACCTGGTTTATCGGTCAACGCTAAGCAACAAATACAAAATATTCTTGTAAGCAAACCCAATATTCGCTTGTTAATTGGCAGTGCAGAGCTGCCAGATAAACAATTAGATTATAAGCGGGTAGCGGGAGGGCTATTGGTACAAGAGACGGATGTAGATAATTTAAGTTTAAACGATTGTAAAATTATGAGTAAGCGCCAGCCTGCTCAGCAAGAAATGAAGGATATGTTGTTTGCATGGAGAGTGGCTAAAATGGTTAAATCTAATGCCATAGTCTATGCCAAAGGCGGTAGAACTATTGGTGTAGGAGCTGGTCAAATGAGCCGTGTTAATTCTGCACGTATTGCAGCGATTAAAGCTGAACATGCAGGTCTTGATGTGGCAGGAGCGGTGATGGCATCGGATGCTTTCTTTCCATTTCGAGATGGCATTGATAATGCAGCGCAGGAGGGTATTGAATGCATTATTCAACCAGGCGGTTCCATGCGTGATCAGGAAGTTATTGATGCAGCTGATGAACACCACATGGTTATGCTTTACACAGGTATTCGTCATTTTAATCATTAGCTATTTTAATTATTAATAAGGAACCTCTATTTATTGAGGTTTCTAAGCAGTATAGGATATACTGCCAAAATCGGTTGTTGTAAACAGTTGATTTTGCGAGAAAATAAAAATCGTATTTTTTATTTTCGAATCTATTAATTCACAGGAGCGAATTAATAGAGGTAACCAATAATTATTGAGCTTATAATGCAGTCTATAGATTTAGTTATATTGGCAGCGGGAAAGGGCACACGTATGCGCTCACATAAACCCAAGGTGCTACATGAGTTAGCAGGTAAACCACTTTTAGGTTACTTATTTGAATTGTTTGGTGACAGCTGTAATACGCATGTGGTTGTAGGGCATGGTGCAGAACAAGTCAAACAGCATTTCAATCATCTAAATTACAATTGGGTTGAGCAACGCCAGCAGTTGGGTACCGGTCACGCTGTGCAACAGGTTTTAAATGATTTGCAAGACAGTTCAATAACTTTAATTTTATCCGGAGATGTGCCTCTTATTCAAACGGCAACACTTAATCAGTTACTTGAGCAAGTGTCAGCTACATCAATGGGTTTATTGACAGTGAATATGGATAACCCCAGTGGTTATGGTCGCATTGTACGCAATGCTAACAGTACAGTAGAAGCCATTGTTGAGCATAAAGATGCCACAGCTCAACAATTGCAAATTAACGAAATTAATACAGGTATTATGGCTATACCTACACCTATTCTAAAGCAGTTGTTACCTGAACTGGATAATAACAATGCTCAAAGAGAGTACTATTTAACAGATTTTGTTGCTAAAGCAGTGAAAGCTGGATATGTAGTGAATACCACGAGTCCGGAATACAGTTGGGAAGTCGAAGGCATTAATGATCGCTATCAATTGCAACAGTTAGAGCGTCAATGGCAAAACCACCTGGCACAACAAGTAGCTCGTTCAGGCTTTGGTTTTGCTGACTGTCAACGTGTCGATATTCGTGGGAATATCAGTTTTGGTAATGATTGTTACGCCGATGTCAATACGATTTTTGCAGGTGATGTGGAGTTGGGTAATCAAGTTACAATTGGCGCTAACAGCATTATTATTAATGCCAAAATAGGTAACAATGTTACCATTCACCCCAATTCCATGATTGAAAATGCCATTATTGGCGATAGAGCACAAATAGGCCCTTACGCCAGGCTGCGACCTGGCACGGAATTAAAAGAGGGTAGCAAAGTTGGTAATTTTGTTGAAACTAAAAATACGGTTTTAGGAATTGGTAGTAAAGCCAATCATTTAGCCTATGTGGGCGATGCAGTGGTGGGTGTTAATTCGAATATAGGCGCAGGCGTTATTACTTGCAATTACGATGGCGCTAATAAGCATCAAACCACTATTGGAAATAATGCGTTTATTGGTTCCAATTCCTCATTGATAGCACCAGTTCGTATTGGCGATGGAGCAACCGTTGGAGCAAGCTCTGCCATTGGCAAGGATATAAGTAATCATGCTTTGGGTTTAACCCGTTCTAAACAGGTTGAGTGCGTCAAATGGCAACGTCCGACAAAAAACAATAAATTGTGAGAAGTTAAATATGTGTGGTATCGTTGGAGTCGTTGCTGAGCGCAACGTATCTGGTATTTTAGTTGAAGGTTTGCAACGCCTTGAATACAGGGGTTATGATTCAGCTGGTGTGGCCATGATTAATACTGGCAATCAATTGCAGGCCAGCCGTCATGCAGGGAAAGTAGCTGTACTGGAAAGCGAACTGCAACAATCGCCAATCAAGGGTACAACTGGCATAGCTCATACACGTTGGGCGACTCATGGTATTCCTTCTGATACTAATGCTCACCCTCATCTATCAGGGCATATTGCAGTAGTTCACAATGGCATTATTGAAAATTATCGCCCTTTGCGCGAAACACTTTCAGCAAGAGGTTATGTGTTTGTTTCAGATACTGACACTGAAGTTGTAGCACATCTCATGCATTTGCATTATCAGCAAAGTAATAACCTGTTAACTGCCTTAAATGCCAGCATTGAACAATTAGAAGGGGCTTATGCACTGGCGATTATTTCAGAAAATGCCCCTGATCAATTGGTTGCAACCAGGCGTGGCAGCCCGCTAGTATTAGGTAAGGGAGTGGATGAAATGTATGTGGCATCGGATACTTTAGCGCTTAGGCAAGTAACTGACCGTTTTATTTATTTAGATGAAGGCGACGTAGTGCATTTACACACAGCAGGTCGATGCGATTTATATAATGGCGAAGGGGAGTGGCAGGTATTAAATTTCACCAAAGTCAGTGGTGATGCTTCGCAAACAGATAAAGGCAATTATCGCCATTTTATGGCAAAAGAAATACACGAGCAACCCAGTGTGGTGGCCAATACTTTCCAACCGTTCTTAGGTAAAAGTCAGTTGTTGATAGAGGCTTTTGGTGTCCAAAGTAGTACATTGTTTGAAAAAACCAAAGCCATCCAGTTAGTAGCTTGTGGCAGTAGCTATTTTGCGTCAATGGTAGCGAAACAGTGGTTTGAATCCTGGTTGAATATCCCTTGCCAAGTGGAAATTGCCAGTGAATTCTTGTACAGAGATAATCATGTTATGGATGATTGCTTATTCGTAACCATTTCTCAATCTGGCGAGACGGCAGATACCATGTCGGCACTTCGTAAAGCCCAACAACAATCTTACATAGGCAGTTTTGCAATTTGCAATGTTGCCAACAGTTCGCTGGTGCGTGAAGTTGATGCTTATATGCTAACACAGGCGGGCTTTGAAATAAGTGTGGCATCTACCAAGGCATTTGTTGCCCAACTTACTGCTTTACAATTATTGGTAATTGGACTAGGGCGTTACCGAGGTTTGAGTTTAGAAAGTGAACAAGAATTAGTTAGCGCATTAAAAACATTACCTAATGCTATTGAACAAGTGTTAGCTATGGAAGAGAGTATCGCTAAATTGGCAAAGCGCTTCATTCACGATAATAACATGCTATTTCTTGGGCGTGGTCAGCAATTTGCTATTGCTAATGAAGGCGCGTTGAAAATGAAAGAAATTTCCTATATTCACGCAGAAGCCTATGCATCAGGAGAATTAAAGCATGGTCCTTTGGCACTGGTAGATGAACATATGCCAGTTATAGCCATAGCACCAAATGATGCGTTGTTAGATAAATTGCGCTCTAATTTGCGCGAGGTAGAGGCCAGAGGAGGCAAGCTCTATGTGATAGCAGACAGCGAAGCCGAGGGGTTGGATGATATTGAAGGAATCAGGCTGCCTCATGTTCACACAAGCACTATGCCCATGCTCTACACAGTGCCATTACAATTGCTAGCCTATCATGTTGCTGTTATAAAAGGGAATGATGTTGACCAACCGCGCAACCTTGCGAAATCGGTTACGGTGGAGTAGATTTAGATGTAACAGTTTTACACGCTGACACTGTCCATTTTTAAACGCTGTTTGACATTTGGGCATTTTAAAGGCTATAGAACCAATGCCTGTAACAATATTACGTTCAGGAATGACATACAAGCACCTATAAGTGAATGTAGTGATTCATGGTCTGAAATTTTACTATTTTACCCTTCTTTGAAGGGTCCAGTTTTACTATACCATATATGGACGCCTCCTAAATTACAAGCACTAAAAATCCATTAGCAGCAAAAATGTTAGCTATTGATATGGACTCATCAATATAGACCATAAAGGCAGGATGCCTGCACTGTGTCTGGAACACAGTGAATATAGGAAATATATTGGTATGGACAGGTAGAAGGCAACGCCTTCCTTTTATTTAGCTTATAAATTCATTCCAAGAAGAGATGTTATTTTATAATGTATCTTAACGTTACTAATGGTGAAGAGTCACGATTGCAACCATATATTCGGGCTGTTGATGGTATCGATTACCTGCCCCTGATGAGATCCGCCCCTTATCATCCTCAATCAGTACATCGAATATAAAATCCTTGGTATACAACAGGTTTTTGATAAGGAAGGGAATCGTTTACTTTCATCATATTATGCAATCGTTAAGATGAGATAATTATTGGTTATAGACTTAGTTACTATACATCAATGGTGATGGTGGATAATTGAATGCTTTTTTGGTTGTTAATACCGCCCAAATAATACGAGTAAGTTTATTAGCAAGGGCTACCATTGTTTTCGGTTTCCCAATTCGTTTTTCAAGGCTGCACACCCATTGGTTTAACGCATCATCTTTACCCGAAGACCACCGCATTACTGTTCGTGAACCATGAATTAATAAGGTTCTTAACATTCGGTTACCTCGTTTGCTTATACCCGTTTGTGATGAATGATTGCCACTAGCAAAAGTTCTTGGTGTCAACCCAAGATATGCAGAAAGTTCTCGCCCATTTTTAAATGAATGAACATCAATACTAGCAATAAAGTTAGCTGCAATAATCGGTCCAATCCCAGGGATAGTTTGAATGAGTTTATAGTTAGGCTGTGTTGATGCATGCTGCTTCAACTCTTGTTCTAAGGATTCAATTGATTCATTCAGTTGCTTAATATCATTCCAATAATGGTGTATTAAATTCCTCGCTGTGTGGGTTAATCCATTAGCAGCATCTTCTAGTAATAGCGGTAACGCATTGAATAAAGCTATTTTTGTGGGTGCAATGATAATCCCATATTCACTCAAAAAGCCTCGTAGTTGATTGATATGTGCGGTTCGATATCTGACCTTTAGCTCTCTTGCGTTAATGAGTATCTGTAAATCTTGTTGATACAGTTTTTTAACTGATACAGGTCGTAAATTAGGTCGATAACTCGCTTCCATAATAGCTATCGCATCATTATGGTCAGTTTTGTTCCCGCGAACAAAAGGCTTTACATGTTGCGGTGGAATCAGTACATGAAAATACCGAACAAATATGTGGCACAAGGAAGTGCTACCAACGAGCGATAGCTCGGTATGTATTCGTTTGAATAGAATGCTTATATTTGATTTTATTTGTTTTTAGAATGCAAATTCTAATTAGGGGGTAATTTCTAATTTTGCTGTTTACAATGAGTTTACTTATTTGCTAGCAATAGCATAAAGTCAATATTTAATTTAACCTTTAAACTTTATGAGATTATACCATGACTAAGAAAACCTCACCTGTAGACGTATTGAGAAATACTGCTGAAAAAATTGTCGACCTGGATAATATAGAATCAACAGCTAAAAAAATCTGGCTAGCTGGGCTTGGAGCCTATGGCAGTTCGTATGACCAAATCGAAAAAATAAGCAAACAAGGCAAACAACGCTATGACGCTTTAAGCGCAGATAGTGCCGAAAAATTTGCTGAATTGGTAGCGCGTGGCACCATCATTCAAAATGAAGCTGAGAAAAAAATTCAACAACGTAAAGAGGAATTGGAGAGTCGTATTGAAAATTTGAAAAACATTTCTGAACTTCCCTTTGGGAAAGAACTAAGCACCGCTTTTAACGATGTTTACAATAAAATTGATACGCTTCGCAAAGATTTTAGTAACAGTCAAACTGAATCAAAAACACAAGAAGCGGCAGGAAAAACCAGAGCATCAAAAGTACCAACGAAGAAAACAGCTACTAAAAAAACTTCTGTTAAAAAAACAACAGTAGAAAAGACAGGAGCTGCAAAGAAGACAACTGCTAAAAAAGCACCAGTTAAAAAAACAGTGGCAAAGTCAGAGACTTCTTCAGCGACTAAAGCGGCGGTCAAACCTGCTAAAAAAGCAGAAGCAGTAATGTCTGACAATAGCTAAAAATGGTTTGGTTTATACCAACCATAATGTTTATTTCCACGGATAGATAAAAAATGAGCTACGGACAGCTTATCAAGGGATAAAATTTTAGGTATTAAAACAATCTGCGTTTATTGTTCTTGCGCGAGCGCCTGTTTTTATTGCCATTTTTGTGTTGATTACGAAGTCTAATGCATAATCTGTGTTTAAATGGCAATATTAACATATCATATCAACGCTATAACAGGTCTGCACACACATTATGTCTAAGGTTAAGACTCAAGATATTATTTTAGATATTGCTCTTATTTTATTTAACGATAAGGGTGAACATGCCATTACCAGTGTTGATATTGCTTATGAAACCAATATTAGTCCTGGCAACCTTTACTATCATTTCAAGGGTAAAGAAGAAATTGTTGAAGAGCTGTATGCCCGGTTTCATGCCAGCTTATCAATTGTGACTCAGCAAGTTGCTCAGACCAATAAAATCGATACCACGGGAATATTAGCTTACCTTCACCTCATAGCCGATATATTTGAACAATATCGCTTTATAAGCCAAAACAGTGTTAATTTATGTGATGTATACCCTGTCATTCAAGGACCTTTTAAGAAAATTATAAAACAGTTACGCAATCAGATAGCGGGTTATGTTAGCCGCTTACCGACAACGCCTCACCATCTACAAGCATCCGAGGCCTCCATGCAACTGGCTGATAACTTGTTAAACACTTTAATGTCCTATCACAATTTTACATCCATGATGGACAATAAAAACTCGGAATTATCCCCGGAAATGAAACGTGCAGCAATGGAACAACATTTGCATATTCAATTATTACCTTTCCTTTAGCCCAAATTATGCATTAGCAATCTATTACACACAATAATGACTTCAAAAACAGGCGCTTGCTCGAAAAATAATACTCATCACAGAGAGACTATGCCTGCGTTTATTGTTCTTGCGCGAGCGCCTGTTTTTATTGCCATTTTTGTGTTCATTACGAAGTCTAATGCATAATCTAGGTTTAATAACCGATACTAATAGGCTTATAATACATAATTATCTGGGTTAAACCCAGTTTGGAACTTTTCTGTATTTCGAGTATGAGAGTTAAAATGGCGGTGAATCAAATAGGTGTGAAAGGCAGTTATAAACGGTTTTTATTGGTCAAAACCAGCTTCATTTCATTTATTTTATTATTAAGTTTTAATAGTTTTGCATCTCTTAAAGCAGAGAGTTATGGACTGTTACCTACAATAAGGTCAATGTCTATATCACCTGATGGAAAGCACGTTGCCTATATACAACGTGTTGAAAATAAAAATTATTTTGTTATTTATAATATTGAAAAAAGCAAAGTGGTTGGCGGTGCCGACGCAGGAAAGATGAAGCCGAGGTCTATCTACTTTGCAACGAATAATAAAGTCATCTTAGTTGCATCTAAAACGCAAAGCAAACTATATTTTCGTGGTAAGTGGGAGCATTCATGGGCTGTGGTTTATGATATCAATAAAAAGAAAATGAAACCGCTGTTAAATGCAACAGAAGGGCTTTATCCAGCCCAAACTGGGCTGGGTAATATTATCGGCTTAAATATAGCAAAAAATGAAGTTTATATGCCCGCCTTCACTGGTCAGGCAAAGAACCCTTCTTATGATTTATATAAAGTCAGACTTAAGTCGGGCAGGGGGAAAATTCATGCAAGGGGCAAACGTCATACTATTCAATGGTTTGTTGATAATAACGGACGGGTGTTGGCCAGAGAAGATTACGACGAAGATAAACAAAGGCACCAAATACTCTCTAAAGTATCTGGCAAGTGGCAAACCATATATTACCTGGATACGAACTTACCTGATATCGCTATAAAAGCGGTAAATACGGCTACTACCAAACTGCTTTTCACTTACATTACTGATGATAGGTCTAAAATATATGCAATGGATTTAGCCGATGGAACTATAGAAGGCCCTCTATACGAAGATGAAGATAGGGATATAGAAAGCATTTTAACTAAAAACCTTGATAATAAAATGGTTGGTATTCAATACTCGGGTCTGATACCTGCTTATGAATTTGTGCTACCAGAATTGAATAATGTTTACAGATCCATTGCTCATACTTTCCCCGATAATACTATTAATATTGTCTCCGTTGCAGAGGATTTACATAAACTGATTGTAAAAGTCAGTGGCAATGATGGCACTGGGGATTACTACTTTTATGATGCAAGTAAAAAACAATTACAATTCCTGGAAGCAGGTTACCCTGATATAGATGAAGGCTCAATAGCAGAAATAAAAGCTTACCAGATAAAAGCCAGAGATAATCAAAAAATACCTACTATTATCACATGGCCAGTTGGAGTTAAAGAACGTAAAAAGTTACCTTTATTGGTATTTCCTCACGGTGGACCTGCATCTTATGATTTTGTTCACTTTGATTGGTGGGCACAATATTTTGCCCGCAAAGGTTATATGATAGTACAACCAAATTTTAGGGGTTCTAGTGGTTTTGGTTTGAAATTTAAAAATGCGGGTAAAGAGAATTGGGGAAAACTGATGCAAGATGATGTAACAGATGTTGTTAAAAATCTTGTTGATGCAGAGTTCGTAGACCCTAATAGAATATGTATTATGGGGGCTTCGTATGGAGGCTACTCAGCACTTGCTGGTGGAGCGTTTACACCAGAATTATATCGTTGTGTGATTTCAGTCAATGGTGTTTCTGATTTACCAGCCATGATTTCGACATTGAGGCGTCTACGTGGAAAGAAACATTTATCTTTGAATTACTGGCGGGATCATATGGGTGAAGATAAGGAACAACTTAATTTAGTATCGCCTGCAAATTTTGCTGAACAATTTAAAGCACCTGTGTTATTAATTCATGCCAAAGATGATACTAGAGTTCATTACAAACAAAGTAAAATCATGTATAAGGCGTTAACAGAAGCTAGCAAAAAAGTTAAATTAATACCTTTAAAAGGCGAAGATCACTGGCTTTCAAAAAGCGAAACGAGACTTGAAATGTTAAAGTCTATAGACAGTTTTTTAGAGTTGTATAATCCTCTGTAATAGGGCTGCAGCGGCTTGACCATTAGCTAAGTGGTACGCAATCTATAACTTTTCTAAAAAATGCATAATGGGTTGTAAAAACAGGTCTGGTTGCTCAACTAAACCCATATGTTGCAAAGCAGGAATTATCACAACTTCTGAACCATGAATTTCAGTGCCAATGGCATAACTCATTTGTGGAGTGCTGCCAGAGTCATATTCGCAAGTGATAATGAGTGTTGGTTTGTCGATGGCAGGCGTTGGGCGAATCAATTCGATAACGCCATTGGCAAGTATACAGCGGCAACGGGCATAGTGCGTTGGCTCGTTATCAAGCACTGTGGTTTTGACATTTTCAATATAACTTGCATTATTTTTTCTAAAATCAGTAGTAAACCAACGCTTTAAGGTAGCATCAATGGGGGTAATGGCACCATCAGCATGAGTGTCTAAAGCTTTCTGTTCAACTAGTTGTTGTTGTTCCGGGCTGCGTTCGTGAGGTGAATTCAGAATAACCAAAGCCTTGGTTTTAGCTGGATAATCCATAGCAAAGCGGCGGTTAATCATGCCGCCAAGCGAAAACCCTATCAAGGCGCAACGCTTTATGGCTAGATGTTCCAACAATGTATTGAGTTGTTGTGAGAACAAGGACAGATTAATTTCGGCGGTATCGGGTACACCGCTTTTGCCATGTCCATATAAATCATAACTCAATACCTTCCAACGCTTTGATAATTGTGGAACATAATCATTCCAAACATTGCAGTTTAAACCCAAGCCGTGAATTAGTACCAAAACTGGTGCGTTTTCTGCGCCAGTCAGGTTATAGAATGTTTCATTACAGTACATTAATTAAAAGCGGGAATCACTTGTTCGCAAAATAATTCCATAGAGCGTTTTTGTGCTTTCATATCTAAGCCCATGCTGGCATAGTAGATAAATGAATCAACGCCTAATGCTTCATAAAGTTTTATTTTTTCAATGACTTGTCCGGGAGAGCCAAACATTAGGTTTTTTTCTAGCATTGCGGGGTTGTACTCATCACGATTGGCTAATTCTTCCAGAGGGATTTGTTTGGGAAAACCATTTTCGACATCGCCTAAATTGCGAAATAAGTTTTCAAACTGTCCCAAGGCACGTTGTATAGAGGTAATAGCAGTATCTCTGCCTTTATTGTCTTCATAAAGTGCGGTGTGACGCATCATGGCTATTTCAGGGCGAGGCTTGCCTGTGGTTTTGATAGAATTGTCAAGCTGCTGCATATAAAGTTCAGCTTCTGACATGGGTCTGGTTAAAGGCCAGGACATAATATTAAAACCATTTTCTACTGCATAATCGAAAGATAGTGGATTGCGTGCAGCTACCCACACTGGCGGATGTGGACGTTGTAGTGGTTTAGGCACGGATGTTGCCGTTGGGAACGACCAATACTTGCCATCGTAATCAGTATCACCAGCCCATAGCTTTTGTAGTAATGGCATCATCTCTTTCATATAAAGGTGTCCTTCGGTCTGTTTTAAACCAGTGCGTATGCGATCAAATTCGCGTTGATAAGCACCTGATCCAATGCCGAATTCTAGCCTGCCATTGCTTATCAGGTCGGTAAAGGCTGCTTCACCAGCAAGGCGAATAGGATGCCAATAGGCAGCAACAGCAACGGCTGTGCCCAGGCGAATTTTTTCTGTGTGTTGCGCCCACCAGGTCAAAATTTGAAAAGGGTTGGGCGCAATAGTCATTTCCAGTGCATGATGTTCAGCTGCCCATACAATTTCAAAACCGCTGCTGTCTGCCATTTTGACCATGTCCAAGGTATGGTCGCGGACATCGTTTATATCAATACTATTGTCGAGGCGTTCTAAATTAATTGCTAGTTGAAATTTCATATCAGTGATTCAAAAGAAAAGTTATTATCGAATTACAAACTGACTGGCTAATGGCTCGTCAGAGGTATTCATCCAAATAGTTTTAGGTTTGGTGTAATCATAAATGGCTTGAAAGCCGCTTTCGCGCCCGTAACCTGAATGTTTGACACCACCAAAAGGCGCAATGGGCGACACAGCGCGGTAAGTGTTCACCCAAATAATGCCTGCATTGACCGCATTTGACATACGCAGCGATCGCGCGCTGTTGCGAGTGAAAATACCAGCGGCCAAACCGTGGTTGGTATGGTTGGCTAACCGAATGGCATCGACCTCATCTTTAAAGCGCAATACGCTAAGTACAGGGCCAAACATTTCGGTGTCGACAATTTCCATATCAGGGTCGAGGCATTCGATTACTGTGGGTTCAAAAAATAGTGGACCTAAATCACCAAGAGTATTGCCACCATACAAGAGTTTACCTCCTTGCTTTTGAGCGGTTGCAACTTGATATTTAATATTGTCGAGTTGCCCTTGTGTACACAGTGGTCCAAACTCTGTATCAGCATCGAGAGGATCGCCTATTTTAATGGACGATACTTTCGTGAGCATATTTTCCAGGAATTCATCGGCGATGGACTCTTGTAACAGCAGTCTTGATCCTGCTACACAACTTTGACCTGATGCTCCAAATATTCCAGCGATGGAACCGTTGACTGCGCTTTCTAAATCGGCATCATCAAATACAATAAAGGGTGATTTGCCGCCCAACTCTAGAGAGACAGGTGCAAAATTATGGGTAGAATTCATTAATATATGCTTTGCAGAAGAACCGCCGCCAGTAAATGAAATGCGTTGCACCAGTGGATGAGAAGTTAAAGACTTTCCGCAAGGGTCACCGTGCCCTGTTACAACATTGACGACACCAGCGGGAATGCCAGCTTTTTCAATTAATTTAGCAAACTCCACCAGTGGAGCCGATGCGTGTTCCGAGGCTTTAATGACTATGCTATTACCTGCAGCTAAAGCTGGACCAACCTTAACGGCAGTTAAAAATATCTGTGAATTCCAGGGAATGATAGATGCAACAACACCTAATGGTTGACGTTGAGTGAATACAAACATATCAGGTTTGTCTATGGGCAATGTTTCACCGTGAACTTTGTCGCAACAGCCAGCGTAAAACTTGTAGTACTGAGCAATATATTTGGCTTGAAAGCAGGTTTCCTTATACAGTTTGCCAGTATCAAAGGTTTCGATGCGTCCAATTGCTTCGGAATTTGTTTCCAACAATTCGGCTAATTTGTATAAATATTCACCGCGTTGTGTAGGAGTTAGTTTCGACCAGGGTCCTTCGGAATAGGCTATATGAGCCGCTTTAACGGCGCGGTCAACATCGTTGTGAGTAGCTTCAGGAAAGGAGGCCCAAACATCGCCGCTGTATGGATTGATACTGTAAAACCTTGTACCATCGCTAGCGTCACACCATTGTCCATCAATCAGCATTTGATAATTTACGTTGTCAGTCATAAAATTGTTGCGTTAAGATATTCAGAGTTAAAACCAGATTGAGGACTTTGCGATAAAATTCTTTTGCCTTCAAACTGCGTTAAAAACGTACTCAAATGCTCATTTACAGTGAGTACCCATTTTTATTGTCATTTTTGACTTCGATACAATTTTTAATACATAATTAAGGTTAAAACTATAGCAAAGCTAGAATATTTTTAAAAGCGAAATATTTTGCATGTATAATTCAAAAAAATCGAATTATGCTATTCCTACAAAATATTAATATGATTAGCGCTATATCACTGCTCTCCTTATGAATATCATCGCTTTGCAAACACTTATCAGTATTTTAGACACAGGCAGCTTAGTGAAGGCTTCCAGGCAGCTTAATGTTACCCAATCTACAGTGACTGCAAGATTGCAGCAGTTAGAATCAGAATGCAGTCAAGTTCTGATTCATCGCCAAAAGTCTGGTGTTATTGCCACCCCAGCAGGTAGAAAAATGCTGCACTACGCTAAAACGATGGTGGGCTTATGGAAGCAGGCTAAACTTGAAGTTTCGCGACCTACGATTGCGGAATCGTTTTGTAATTTTGTTTGTCATGCCGACCTTTGGAAAGGGATAGGTGACAGCGTCTTTGATAGTTTGAATAGTTACTACCCCAATATGACTTTTTCGATAAAGCGAGGATCACAAGCTGAAATTGAGCAATGGGCGCAGCATAATATGGTGGATATAGTGATTACTTACCATCCTAATAATGGCGAAAATCAAAGCGCCAAAATCTTATTAACTGAAATGCTAATTCTTTGCGGAACAAAACCGAATATTCCTATTCGTGGCAGTGGTAGCTATGTATTTGTTGAGCACGGGCAAGAATTTAACTATCATCACGCTACTTTTTATGCTGATACCGATGTTGCCCGAATCAGTTTTGATTCTTATCACTGGGCGTTAGACTATTTAATGTATTATCAAGGCAGCGCATACTTGCCAGAACGATTAGCTACCAGTTATATTGCAAATGGAACATTATATGAATTAACCAAGGCGCCTAAATTTGAGCGCAATGTCTATATTGAAACCAATGATTTAAGTGTGGGTAAATGGAGTTGGGAAATTCCCGTTTTATCACAACATTGAATTTCGATTATTTTCTGTATTACCCTTAGGCTCGGATTAACGCAGCAATTTAATTATTTACTGGTTGTTTACCATCTCTATACAAAGACTTAACCAGTGCAATTGCCATTAACATCATTACTGCCGAAAAGGGCAGTGCAGCAACAAACATGGTTGAACGCAAGGCTTGCAGGCCATCAGCAATAAGTAACATTGAAATAACCAAGGTCAGAGCTACGCCCCATATAATAATATGTCGGCTGGATTTTTGGCTTTGATCACCGCCTGAGTTAATGGTATTAATAACTAATATGGCAGAGTCTACAGAGGTGATTAAATAGGTCATGAGCAAAATCACAATCATAATAGTGACTAACTTTGCCCCAGTGGAAGTCAGCATGACTTTGATGGTTTCAAATAATTGGGCTTCTTGACCTGCGCTTAAAATAGCCCCACCTGCTTGCCCCAATAACTCTAAATTAATAGCTGTTCCTCCAGCAAAAGAAAACCAGATAAAGCACATAAACGAGGGTACAAACATGGCTCCCAATACAAATTCACGTACTGTACGACCTTTGGAAATACGCGCCAGGAATAAACCGACAAATGGTGCAAAGGCTATCCACCATGCCCAATAGAATACTGTCCAGTTAATGGATTGCCAGGTAAATAATGTAGTGCCTGGTTCCTGGTCGGTTGCGAACCAATAGATTAATGTCATTTCGGGTAGATGGGTTACATAATCCCATATGCTGATAAAGAGCTGTTTGGTAATAACACTGGTAGGACCAAACACCAAAAAGATAAATAACAAGGCAAATGACAGGCCTAAATTTAAGTTAGATAGCCATTTTATACCGCGCCCAACGCCTGATAGCGCTGATAAAATGGAGGCAAACATAATGATAACCAAGCCTGTAATCATACCAATATTGGTGGGAGAACCTTTTTCGTCCATTAGCCAGCTGGTTTGGCTTAATTCAAATATGCCCGATGAAAATTGGCTGATACCAAAGCCCATGGTTACAGCAACGCCAAGTATCGTGGCTATCACAGCGCTGATATCAACTATGTTACCCAATGATCCTTCAAGTTTTTTACCAAAAAGTGGTGTTAAAGTGGAGCGTATGGTTAAGGGTAAACCGCGATTAAAACTGGCATAAGCCATGGAAAGAGCGACAATGGCATAAATGCCCCAAGGGGTTAAACCGTAGTGTAGAAACGACCATTTGAAAGCATTGCGAACATTATTAGCGGATTGAGACAGAGCATCGCCTTTAATAACATCAGGATTGTTGGAAAAGTGATAAAGCGGTTCGGCGGTGGAGTAAGTTAACATGCCAATACCAATGCCTGCACCAAACATCATAGCCACCCATGAAAACCTTGAAAATTCTGGTGTTTCACCAGGTTGCCCAAGTTTGACTTTGCCGATTGAAGGAACCAAACAAAACAGTAAACACAAATACATAAATGCGGCAGAGGCATACATATACCAAGCACCGAAAGAGGTAAAAGTCCAGGTGCTAATTTCACTCAAGAAATTGCCTGATTGTGTTGGAAATAATCCTGCCCAAAGCACGAGCAAACCGATTAATATTTTAGAGCCAATGGTCACGGTTTTATTAAATCCATTGTAGAAGCCAAAGTCTGATTTTTTGATTTGTAAAACTGTCATGAAATGGGTAGGAAAGGGTGGGGTATTGAATTGGAAGGGGAGAATATGACGATTCTCCCCTAACACAGAGTGATTAAAGCGTTAAACCGCTGATGGCTTTGACTTCCAGAAAATCTTCTAAGCCCCAAGTGCCGCCTTCGCGGCCATTACCTGATTGTTTGTAGCCACCAAAAGGTGAACCACCACCTAATGATTTGCCATTGATTTCAACCATGCCCGACAATAATTGTGAAGCAACGCGCCTGGCACGAGTTGCATCGCTGGTTTGCAAATAATTGGTTAAGCCGTAAACAGTATCGTTGGCAATAGAGATAGCTTCTTCTTCAGTGTCAAAAGGAATGATAGACAGCACAGGTCCAAAAATTTCTTCTTTGGCAATAGTCATGCCATTGTTGACCCCTGCAAATACAGTGGGTTTAACGAAGAAGCCATTATCCAAATGTTCGGGTAGACCAGGGCCGCCTGCTATAAGTTCTGCACCTTCTTCAATGCCCTTGTTAATTAAGGCCTGAATTTTGTCAAACTGTACCCTGGAAACGACAGGGCCTATATGTCTGCCTTCTTTATCAGCTATATCTACTTCGGTAGTTTCGGCTACACTTTTAGCGGTAGCTACGGCTTCGTCATATTTTGAGCGCTCTACCAACATCCGCGTTGGTGCATTGCAGGATTGGCCCGAATTTTGAAAGCAGTGTCTTGCACCACGAACAATGGCTTTTTCATCGGCATCGGCAAAAATGATATTAGCTCCTTTGCCACCTAGCTCAAGACTAACGCGCTTGATGGTGTCGGCAGCATTTTTAGAAATGGCTTTACCGGCGCGAGTAGAACCGGTAAATGAAATCATATCGACATCAGGATGAGTTGACAACTGTGTGCCCACGCCAGCACCGTCACCATTAACCAGATTAAATACCCCTGCTGGCAGGTTTGCTTGGTCAATGATTTCAGCGAATAATAATGATGAAAGAGGTGCAATTTCAGAGGGTTTAAGTACCATGGTGCAACCACTGGCAATGGCGGCCATCACTTTGAGCGTTACTTGATTCATTGGCCAATTCCAGGGCGTGATCAAGGCGCATACACCAATGGGTTCCATCACAATTCGCGTACTGGTATTCTTATCACTTACGGGTCTTTCAAATTCAAAATTTTGTAAAGTGTCAATAAAAGTTTTTATATGCATCATGCCTGCTGCTGCTTGAGCAGCGGAAGAAAGGGCGCGAGGGGCACCCATTTCAGTAGTAATAGCATTTGCCATTTCTTCCATTTTGTTAGCATAAACTTCGGCAATTTTCTGCATGTATACAATACGTTGTTCTTTACTAGTGTTACGCCATGTTGGGAGTGCGGCTTTAGCAGCAGCTACGGCGGCATCGGTATCAGCTTGAGAACCCAGTGATATGGTGGCACACACTGCTTCGGTTGAAGGGTTGATAATCTCAAAGTCATTACTCGTTGCGGGGTTAGCCCAATGGCCATTGATGTAGAATTGTTTAGATGAAGGCATAATTAATCTCGGGGTGTTTATTAAGTAGGTGCTTATAGCCTGGTACTTTCTAGCTTCATGAGGAACATAGGCTAGTTTGATGCTTAGTTACGATGCCATGGAAATCATGCAGAATATAACGTATTATAATTGTCAAAATAAATAATACTGAGAGTTTTGCATAATTACTGCTCTCGTCAATCGACGAGCGATAGCTCAGTTGCGAACCCTTGAAATACAAGAAAATTCGCATATTTTCGCTAGTATTTCAACGGTGACCAATAAAATACGCAGGAGCGATATTTTATATTGCGAGGTTAATAATCTTCGCGATAACGTAATAACCTGCCTTGTTGAAAGTTGCATTCACAGTTTGATGTTATTATACAGAGTTTAGAGTTAAAGGGTGAAATATAATGGGTGGTTGTCTCAAGATATTTAAAAATTCCTGCCGCGATATTTCAATAGCACCGAGACTTTGAGTGTGACTATTAATCACCTGACTATCGACAACTTTGATGCCAGTTGAAAACAAATGCAAGCAGCAATGCAACAGTAGCAATTTAGAGGCGTTGTTAATTAAACCAAACATTGATTCTGCACTAAATACTGTGCCACTGTGTACACCATATACGCCTGCAATCAGCCTGTCGTCCATCCACAATTCAAAAGAGTGGGCGTTGCCTGATGAATGTAGTTGACAATAGGTGTCAATCATATCGGAGCAAAGCCACC
This sequence comes from Pseudomonadales bacterium, assembly GCA_965204215.1. Taxonomy (GTDB): domain Bacteria; phylum Pseudomonadota; class Gammaproteobacteria; order Pseudomonadales; family GM7GCV1; genus CBDBDZ01. The sequence continues at coordinate 862,816 of CBDBDZ010000014.1, forward strand.
CGTCTCCGTTACAATTATCATCGCCACTGTGTACATCCCGGCATAACGTAATGACATTCCTAAAGGCTTGGTTGGTAGTAATTTGCAGGTTGCTATAGGTTTGAGGTTTTAATTTGAATTGATTGACTAAAGGCCGCATAGAACGCGAAATATGCAAGCTTTCAGCAGTAATAACACTGCGTTTGACGGGACTCCACCAAACTACTGGTGGTTGTTCGTACCATGGAAAAATACCTTGTTGGTAAGCTTTAAAAACGCTCTCAGTGTTAAGTTCGCCGCCAATTGCTGCAATGTCTGTATAGCTAACCATCGAGAAATTTTTCAGCATCAAGCGCTGCCATACAGCCAGCTCCTGCCGAGGTAATGGCTTGGCGATAGACTTGGTCGCTTACATCTCCAGCAGCAAAAACACCTTCTACACTGGTAGCTGTGGCGTTACCATTAAGCCCGCTGTTAATGGCGATATAACCATTGTTTATATCCAGTTGCCCTGCAAAAATATCGGTGTTGGGTTTGTGTCCAATGGCGATAAATACGCCACTGAGGTCTATAATATCGGTACTGCCATCAAGCGTATTTTTGATGCGCACTCCAGTGACACCTTGATCGTCGCCAAGCACTTCGTCCAGGGTATTATTCCAGTGAAACACAACATTCCCCTTTTGACCTTTTTCGAGAATTTTATCCTGCAATATTTTTTCTGAACGCAATGTATCACGGCGATGAATCAAATGCACTTTACTGGCAATATTGGATAAATATAATGCTTCTTCGACTGCCGTATTGCCTCCGCCAACAACTGCTACCACTTTATTTCGGTAGAAAAAACCGTCACAAGTTGCACAAGCACTTACACCTTTACCACTAAAAGCTTCTTCTGATTCCAGACCTAAATACATAGCAGAAGCGCCAGTTGCAATAATTAGTGCATCGCAACTGTATTGCTCTGCACCTTCCAAGGTGAAAGGACGTTTAGATAAATCTACTTTTTCAATGTGGTCCAACACCATTTGAGTATCAAAGCGTTCGGCATGCTCTTGCATACGAACCATTAAATCAGGTCCTTGTAGTCCTTCAACATCACCTGGCCAATTATCGACATCTGTTGTAGTGGTTAGTTGCCCGCCCTGTTGAATCCCAGTAATAACAACAGGGTTAAGATTGGCACGGGCTGCATAGATTGCAGCGCTATAGCCAGCAGGACCAGAACCGAGAATAATAACTCGATGATGTTGCATGGTTAAAAAATTGGGTTGGTTAAATATTAGGTGTCAGACTTAAGTCTGATACCTCTGTTACAATATGAGAGCTTTATACAATTACTACGCTCGAAAAAATTGTGCAAGACTTCTGATATATTATATTGTAATTTTAAGAATACCCCAATTGCCTATTGCTCATATTTGATGAAAGAAAAAAATCTATTTTACGGTTTCTGTGCAATATTAGGCTTAACGCCAATTTTGATGCCTCTGCTGGGAGGTAGACCCGAACAAAAAATGTTTATTGGGTATGCCATAGGGTTTGCTATTATCACTTTGGTACAGTTGCTGTCGCAATCTCATATTCGTTGGGTAACATCCAAATTATTTTGGATATTAGGAGCAATTTTGGTGTGGTGTACTTTTAGTGTTTTGTGGTCGGTCAACTTGTATGAATGGAATTTAAAGTGGCTGTATTTGTTGGTGGGGGTACAAGCCTTATTTATAGTTCAACAATTTACTCTGAACGATAAGCAATTAGTGACGCTGTTTAATGCTATGTTCTTTAGTGGCTTGGCTGTTGCTATAATGGGAATTTTTCAATATTGGTTTAGCGTTGAATGGTATCAACAAGCCGCGCCACCAGCCAGTGGATTTGGCAATAAAAATATGGCAGCGCATTATATTATTTTAACGCTGTGGATAGGTGTCGGGTTATTTTTATACACTAAGCAGAATCATTTAAAGTGGCTTTACAGTATCAGTTTTGGGTTAATGGTCAGCTATATTCTTTATACAGGAACACGTGCGGCGTGGCTTGCGCTGTTTATTCAAAGCATTGTGTTTACAGCACTCTTGCTGATTAATACAAGTTTTTATCAGCAGTTAATTAAGCACTATAAGCCTGTTATTACCAGTTTGGTATTAATTGGAGCCATGGCACATATTGATAACCAGGGTTTTAATCCGTCTACACTGGGTAATTTGAGTGAACAGGCTACTTCTATTATTGAAGAATCGCAAATAACCAGTGCAACTGGCAATGCGCGTTGGGCGATATATTTGAACTCACTGTTAATGATTAAAGAGCAAGGTCTTCTTGGTGTAGGTTTAGGGCAATGGAAACTGTATTACCCCAAATATCAACAGCAGTGGATAGTCGATAAATTAACCACTGAACACAACCAACCCTTAAAGGCACATAATGAACTTATTGAATACCTGGCAGAGTTAGGGCTTGTGGGGTTATTACTTATTGTCATACTTGGTATTTTGACGATAAGGTACTTATGGCAATTGATTCAATCGAAGTTAATACTTAACCAATTATCGGGAATAATAGTGTTGGTTGCGCTTTTAGGTATTATGGTGGATGCGCAATTTAGCTTTCCGCTGCAATTACCTGCCCCCTTAGTGTTGTGCATGTTGATGATAACGCTTATTTCCATCCGTTATTCTAAATTAGAAAGCGGTAACAATGTGATCCATCTTCCCATAACATTATCTTATAAGGCGACAGCTGGAGCGCTATTGTGTTTATTAGCTATTTTTAGTTATCGCTGGGAACAATCGGAACAGGCGTGGCTTCGCGCTAAGGCATACGAGTCGCACTTGAACTTTGATAAATTAATATCAGAGGCAAAACAAAGTCAAATGTGGATACCGTGGCGACACGAAGCTCAATATTTTGTTGCCTTTGGTATGCAACATAAAAATCAGCACAGGAGTGCGGTGGACATATACCAGAAATTATTTCAATATTTTCCTCATAGCAGTAGTGCTTTGCTTAGAGTGGGGCAATCTGCCATGTTTGATAAACAGTTTGATACTGCGAAAAAGTATTTGGAGCAGTTGTTGACACAGCGGCCTTATTCAGCAGAAGCTAACAAACATATGGGTTTGCTTTATTTTAACTTTTTAAACGATAAAGTTAAGGGTGCTAATTATTTTAAACAGGCATTGGTGCTTGACCCGCAGATTAGTCAGCACCAACAGTTGCGAAAAATTGTGCAAAAGTATGTGAAAGGTCAACAATGAGCTTTAACGATAGTTGTTTTCAATTAGATACGGGCATTCATTGCTATCAAGTCGGAGGGGCGGTAAGAGATAAGTTGCTAAACTTGCCCGTCACTGAAATTGATTGGGTGGTGGTAGGTGCAACGCCGCAATGGATGGTTGAGCAAGGTTTTAAACCTGTTGGCAGTCAGTTTCCTGTGTTTCTTCACCCTAAATCGAAAGAAGAATATGCATTGGCAAGAACCGAGCGTAAAGTCGGATATGGTTATGCAGGTTTTGAATGCTATGCTGATACGGATGTGACTTTAGAGCAAGATTTAATTCGTCGTGATATTACCATTAACGCAATGGCTAAAGATTGTAATGGTAATATTATAGACCCCTATCATGGAGGTGAAGATTTACAAGCGAAACGTATTCGTCACGTGTCGGATACTTTTTCAGAGGATCCGTTGCGAGTATTGCGAGTGGCAAGGTTTTATGCTCGCTTTGCTGATAAAGGCTTTACCATAGATGAGCAAACCATGGTATTCATGGAGCAATTGGCAGAAAGTGGTGAATTAACTTATTTGAGTGTTGAGCGTATCTGGATGGAAACTTATAGAGCTATGTCTTCACATTCACCCTGGTGCTATTTTGAGGCATTAAATTCGTGCAATGCGCTATCACAGGTCATGCAGCCGCTTGCCAACCACATTGAAATGGTGATTAAGTTACTAAAAAAGGCTGTTGATTTGGATAATCCTATGCAGCGTTATGCAATGGTTTTAGCCTATTGCCTGCCTCAAGAGGTCATCAATGTGGACAGTTTTTGTTCAGAGCAAAAATTACCCAATATGTTGAAAATTCATGTAAAAAAATTAATTAAAGGCCAAACGAAGCTATTGTTAGTGGCAAAAGCATCAGATACTATTTGTCAAGCTAAAGCATTAGTCGACTTTTATAATGCCATTGATGCGTGGCGACAAAGTGATACAGTTGAGGCTTTAGTTCAACAATCGTTAATTTTGTTTGATGTGAACGACAATAACAAAGTGCCCCAAAATGTTTTGAATCAACAGGTATTGACAGATTGCTTTCACCAAGCTCGCGGTGTAACGGCTCAAGCGTTTATAAAAAACGGGGTTGCAGGAGCAGCAATTGCTGCTGCAATTTATAAAAAGCGAGTAAAAATGGTTACCGAGATATTGAACCTAGATTTTGCAGTTGAACGCTAATTTCACTTCTAAGAGTTTGAATGTTATTGATAAACGCTAATTTGGGTTAAAAAATTTGCTCGCTAAGAGATGTAGTATTATCAGATTCAATGCTATCCGAGCTTAATTCAGGTGGCGCATTTTCCAATAAGAAATATTCAAAAATAGCATTATCATTATCTAATGAAGCTCTAAGTCCTGTGCTTTTATCAATACGCACTTTGACTAAGTTATCAGGTTGTTGCATAAATTGTTGCGGTTTATCTTTTAACGCTTCGCGCATAAAATCAATCCATATCGGTAAGGCGGCAGAGCCGCCGGCTTCATAACGTCCTAATAATTGGTTATTGTCAAACCCTAACCATGTGGTGGTTACAATGTTGGGGTTATAACCTGAAAACCATGCATCTTTTGGACCGTTAGTTGTGCCAGTTTTTCCTGCAATATCTTTGCGCTGCAATGCTTTAGCGCGTCGGCCTGTGCCTTTTTGAATGATATCTTTCATAATGGAGTCCATAATAAATACCACTCGTTCATCAAGAATACGCTCTGCTTCTACTTCTTCATCCAGACAAGGGTTGCAAACTGTGGCAGGGTACTCGCGAAACACTTCACGATTATTGCCATCTAAAATATAGTCAATAATATAAGGTGATACTTTATAGCCACCATTGGCAAAGGTGGCGTAAGCCGTTGCAATTTGCAAAGGTGTTACCGCTTGGCTTCCTAAAGACAGAGTTAAATTTTGCGGTAAATCTTCATCGTCAAAGCCGAATCGTTTCATTCCTCTTCGTGCTTTACTAATGCCCAGGTTTTTCAAAATTCGTATTGAGACCATATTGCGCGACCAAGTCAGGGCGTGGCGTAATCGCGTAGGGCCGTAGAATTTTCCTGAATCGTTAGTGGGCCGCCAGAAGTCTTCAAGATTGGCATCTTCAAATACAATGGGTGCATCGTTAATTAAAGTGGCAGCGGTAAAATTGTTTTCCATCGCAATGGAGTAGAGCATGGGTTTAAAGTTAGAACCAGGTTGACGCAATGCCTGTGTGACTCGATTAAAATTATTTTGATAAAAATCAAAGCCGCCGGTAATGGCATTGATAGCTCCATTTTTAGGGTTTAATGATATGAGTGCAGCTTGAGCCTCTGGTAATTGCGAAAGGTGCCATTGATAATTGTTTTGATGCAATCGTATCAAGTCACCAACTGCTAATACGTCACTTGCGGACTTTGGTGTAAGGCCTCTTTTGTCAGGGCTAATATAAGGTTTGGCTTGTTTAATACCTTGTTCCCAGCCAATGGTAAGCGTTTCATTGTTTGTAGCAACCAGAGCTGAGTCACTAGATACCTTTAGCACTACGGCAGGTATTAAATCACCAACGCTATCAAATTTTCTAAGCTGCTTACTCCAGGCTTTAGGTAGTGCTTGTAACTGATTGATCAGGATTTGTGTTGGCGTTGCTCCACTAGTAGTATAAAGGTTCAAGCTGGTGGTTGGAGTAATAGGTGTTTCAATTTGCTCAAATTCGGAATCTTCTACATCGTTGATGTTGAAAGTCGCTTCTGCCCCACGGTAACCGTGGCGTTGATCGTAGCTCAAAATACCTTTGCGTACAGCAGTGTCAGCGGTTCTTTGTAAATTAACATCTATAGTGGTATAAACCTGATAACCTTCCTCATAAACATTGTTGCCAAATTGCCTGGTTAACTGCCTGCGAATATATTCAGTAGCAAAAATGGCATCGTAATTTAATACAGCGCCGTGGTTACTAGCGCTAATAGGCTTGGCTACAAATTGTTCATAAGTTTCATCATTTATGTAATTCAGTAGTTGCATCCTGCTCAATATCCAGTTGCGGCGAATCATAGCGCGGTCGGGGTTGTTTACCGGGTTAAAGCGAGAGGGTGCCTTGGGGAGACCTGCTATCATGGCAAGTTGACTTAAATTAAGCTCATTAAGCATTTTGCCATAGTAGACGTTGGCGGCGGCTTGAATGCCATAGGCACGTTTGCCAAAGTATATTTTGTTGGCATAGAGTTCAAGAATTTCATTCTTTGACATCTTGCTTTCTATTTTTAATGCAAGTAATATCTCGGTGAATTTGCGTACAAATGTCTGTTCGCGTGTAAGGAAGAAATTGCGAGCCACTTGCATAGTGATGGTGCTTCCACCAGATTGAATGGAGCCTGTGGATATTAATTGATAAACGGCGCGAAATAACCCCGTAATGGAAACCCCAAAATGAGAGAAAAAATTATCGTCTTCTGCGGCGAGAAGGGCGTTGATAAAATTTTGAGGAATTTCGTCAAAGGTTATCGGAGTTCGTCTTTTTTCGCCAAATTCACCGATCAGCTCACCACCTTTGGCGTAAATTCTTAGAGGCACTTGCAGTTTAACTTCTCGCAGTTGCTCTGGGTTGGGCAATTTGGGGTAAGTGACGATGGCGAAACCCAACACACTCAATAACCCTATAAAAAATAACGTAGCTACCGTTCCCGTTAGCTTTCTAAGAATTGGACGCTGTTTAAAAAAAGCCATTGAGAAGATATGAATTTAGGGTTAATGGTAAGAGACCTTTGCAATAAAAAAAATTTTGCTCTCAGACAAAGCGTTTTCGCGCGCAAAAGCGGAGTTTACTGATGGTAAATGAGCATTTGAGCACGAAAATAACGCAGTATGAGTGTAAAAGAATTTTATTGCAAAGGTCTCGGTAAGTATAATATACCGATGAGTTTGAGCATTATAATACCTGTATTAAATGAAGTTAATGTTTTGCAGCAAAGCCTGCAATTTTTACAAACAATACGCAATAATAATCCAAATATGGTGTTTGAAGTTATTGTTGTCGATGGTGGAAGTGACGATGGAACTTTGAAAAGCATTCAAGTTGATAACAGCCTGCTTGTCGATATTGTTGTTCACAGCGATATGGGGCGATCCTGTCAAATGAATGAGGGGGCAAAATATGCCAGTTACTCAACATTAGTTTTTTTACATGCTGACACTTGTCTTTTTAAAGACGTACTTCAATCTATTATTCAAAGCAATCAATCATGGGGTTTTTGTAGTATTCAATTAAGACCTGCAAGTTTTTTGATTGACCTTATCTCTGCTATGATTAATTGGCGCTCCAAATTTTCTAAAGTTGCCACTGGTGACCAGGTAATATGGGTGTCTAATACATTGTTTCAGCAAGTAGGTGGTTATGATGATATCCCGATTATGGAAGACGTGGCGCTGTGCAAAAAGTTAAGAGCAGTATCTGTACCTGATGTTATTCGCACAAAAGTTGAAAGCGCCAGCAGAAGGTGGCAACGTCACGGTGTCGTTCGTACTGTGTTGTTAATGTGGTTATTACGGTTTGCCTACTTTTGTGGCATTGCTCCGAATCGATTAGCAAAAATGTACCACCATGTACGTTGATACTGCCATTGTCTTATTGGCGAAAACACCGGAAGCCGGTTCAGTGAAAACCCGCCTTGAACCTTTTTTGGGTAGAATGCTAACATTAAAGCTTTACACTGAATTGTTACAATACTGTCTACAGCAATTGGTGGAATTACCCAACCAGCTATATATTTTTGTAGGCGCTAAAGAAGGTGCGAAGGCTGATTGTAACCATATTACATGGCAGTTACTAAAAAGACATAGACATTGTATTGTTAAACCTCAACCCCAATATGGGGACTTGGGTCTGAGAATAAAAAAGGCATTATCTACTGTCTTTCAAAATCATAACAGAGCAATAATTATTGGAGCGGATTGCCCAGAAATAACAAAACGTACCATCTCGCAATGCCAGCAATATTTGGAGAAAAATGATGTTGTCATAAACCCGGCAACTGATGGAGGTTATGTAATGTTGGGCTTAAATAAGTTCGAGAATTATGAGCAATTATTTAACGAAATAAATTGGGGGAGTAGTACAGTTTATAGCCAAACAATAAAAAATATTGAGCAACTTAATTTGAATTATGCAACGCTACCGCCGTTAAGAGATATTGATTTGCCGAAAGATTTGATTGTTTGGCAGCTTAAAGCCTGAGTGGTTGTATGATGTCGAATGAAACTGGATTGAGAGTTTTGCATAATTACTGCGCTTGTCAATACAGCGTTAAATTTTCACTCAAAATGCTCATTTACTGCCAGTAAACTCCGCTTTTTCGTTCAAATTTGTCTTGTCTTGACATCGCTCGTGACATTATGCAAAGCTCTCAGATTATAATTGTCCTGTGGGTTTTGAAAATTCCTTTATGAAAGTGTCGAGTTTTAGCTGACCAGTACAGTCTTGGTTGATGGATAGGTTAATGTTTGTATCAGGAAGGGAAGGGAGTAGCAAAGATTGTACTTATTGCTTTATAATTTATTAACATGGCTTCTTCACAGCAATACAAACAACAGGTCGCCCAAGCGGCTTTAGACTATTCCTTAACGCAATTATCGCAAGATGATGTGTTAGGCATTGGTACCGGTTCAACTGCGAATTGCTTTATACAGTTACTAGGGCAGCATAAAGATAAGTTTGCAGCGGCTATATCAAGCTCGGAAGCTTCAACGCGTGCACTTTGTGAGCAGGGAATTAAAGTGCTGAACTTATATGAAGTTACTAACTTGAAACTATATGTGGATGGAGCGGATGAAATTGACACCAATTTGAACTTGATTAAGGGTGGTGGAGCAGCGCTTACCAGAGAAAAAATTGTAGCAGCAAAAGCTCAGCAGTTTGTCTGCATTGGCGATGATAGCAAATGGGTTGAAACTTTAGGTGCTTTTCCATTACCTGTTGAATATATCCCTATGGCGCGAAGTCTAATTGAAAATGCGGCTAAAGCTATAGGTGGTAACCCTGTGTTTCGTGAAGATTGTGTTACTGATAATTATAATCATATCATTGACATTCATGGGCTTTCAATATTGAATCCTGCCGCTATTGAAACGCAATTAAATCAAATAACGGGTTTGGTTTGTAATGGTGTTTTTGCTATGCGTGGGGCAGATAAGGTAATTACTGCTGGCAAGTCGGGGCTTAAAGTTGTGGACAGGGTTAGTACTTAAACTATGGATATTTATACTCAATTGCTTTTGTATGCGGTAGTTGGTTTTTTTATTCTGATTTTTATTGAATGGTTGGCATCAGTTATACTTAAACGCCCTGTACATCGGTTTCTCGATAGCATATCCAGTCTATCCTCTGGTATTACCAATACGGTAAAGGATATCTTAAATTTAAGCATTATTATCATTTCGTACCAGTATTCTTATGAGTATTGGGCAGTTGCCCAGTTGCCCAGTAATGTTTGGGTTTATGTGTTGACTTTTGTGGTTGTAGACTTTGTTTCTTATTGGAGCCACCGCTGGAATCATCGTTACAATATTTTATGGAACAGGCATGTGGTTCACCACAGCAGTGAAGAGTTTAATTTGCCTTGCGCATTGCGGCAGTCTATTTCGGGTATTGTACAAATCTATTTTTTCCTATACTTACCATTGGCAATAATCGGCGTGCAACCTCAGATTATTGCAGTGGTTGCTCCTTTGCATTTATTTGCGCAATTCTGGTATCACACACGGCTAATTGATAAAATGGGTATACTTGAACACTTTTTAGTGACGCCATCACATCACCGTGTGCACCATGCCATCAACACCGAATACATCGACAAAAATTTCTCGGCTATTTTCATTATCTGGGATAAATGGTTTGGAACCTTTCAACAGGAATTAGAAGACGTGCCACCTGTTTACGGTGTGAAAAGACCCGTATCGACCTGGAATCCAATCACTATCAATTTTATGCACCTGTGGCAATTGATAGTGGATGCGTGGCGGACACAAGTATGGCTTGATAAATTGCGAATTTGGTTTATGCCAACAGGTTGGAGACCTGCCGATGTATTGGAGCAATATCCACTAGTTGTTTATGAAGACGCAGCACTGCAAGTTAAATATCATACAGAGGTTAGTACAAAGCTAAAATGGTGGGTGTTTTTACAATTTATTGTGTCGAATTTAATGTTGGGACATTTAGCGATTAACGCATCAACATTAGAACCGCTAGACGTTACTCTGTATGGTTTGTATATATTCACAGCAATTTATGCTAACAGTTCTTTAATGGACACTAGTATTAGTGCTTTTATTCCAGAAGCTATTAAAACAGTTTTTGGTTTTGGGTTGTTGATTGTGATGGATGGCTGGTTTGGTTGGAATGAACCTTTAGTGGAAACAATCGTTGGTTTGTATTTGTTGGCTTCGCTGATGGTAACTCTGGTTTGTTGCAAACAATTTTATTTCAAGATAAGAATCCGGACTTTAGTTTGACCCCTGTTAAGGTTCTAGCGCCGAAATTACTCGCATTAAAGGCTAATTATGGGTAAAATACGCGACTTTATATTTGAATATGTATGAAAAACATTCAACCCACAGTCGATAAGGCAGCCATGAGCTTGTCTTTACTTTGTGCCGCTCACTGTTTGGCGTTACCTTTTCTGGTTACATTATTACCTGTAGTAGCGGCATTAAATTTTGATGATGATACTTTTCATTTGTGGTTACTGCTTGGCGTTATTCCTACAAGCGTTATTGCATTGACCATTGGCTGTAGAAAACACAAAAATGTGAATATTATATTACTTGGGGTATTGGGTGTGGGCGTATTAATGGTAGCGGCACTACCAGGATATGCAACTCTTGGCGAGTGGGGTGAAAGAGTGGTTACAGTTATTGGGGCAACTATTATTGCCATAGCGCATTTTTTTAATCATCGTCTGTGTCGTCGTGCTAATTGCGAGTGCCATTCGTAATTTATTAACCTGGCAATAAAATATTGCTCCTGCGTATTTCAATGGTTCAGGGCCGAGCTATCGCCCATCGGTAGCACTTCCTTGTGCCACATATTAATTCGGCATTTTCATGCCGAATTAATAACATCACAACTAACCTAAAGTTCTCACAAAATTATTTCTTTTATCTGGCTTTTTCCAGGGCAAAAATGAATAATTCGCTATATAATGCGTGCCCACAAAGCTTGAACCCAAATTTGGGTTGAAGTTATTCAAGAAAAAACGAATCCATATTTTGTGTATAATCAATGAAAACTATTAAAAAGACAGACCGCTATATTATCTTACAACGCCGTGATGGTCGTTATGCTGTCAAATCAACCAAAGGACATTACATTAATGCAGATGAGAAATTAGTAATATTGACTGAGAATAACCTGGTTAAAAAACCAGAGCCAAAGGCTCCAGAAGTTACTGAAGAAAAAGCAGAAGAGACTCCAATTGAAGAAACTGTAGTAGAAGAAGCGCCAGCAGAGGAAGCCTCTGTTGAAGCAGAACAGGAACAAACGCAAGAAGAAAAAACAAAGTAAGTACTGCATATCAACAGATACCATGCTTATGTATGGCATCTTCCAATGGTAATAACGCTTTCAATTCAAGAGGCTAGACACTTCGCGTTACATCAACAAGGGTTGTTGTCATCAACACAATATAGTTCCACTATAGAATCCATTGAGCAGTTAGGTTACATACAAATAGATACTATTTCAGTAATGGCGCGGGCACATCATCATGTGTTACATAGCCGCAACCCGTATTATCATCCTGATGATATTGATCAATTAGTTGAAAGCAAAAAAGTTTTTGAATATTGGAGTCATGCTGCGGCATATTTACCCATGCGTGATTACCATTACAGTCTATATCGCAAACAACAATATCAACGCGGTGAAAAGCACTGGTTTCAGCGTGACAAAAAAGTTGAGCGTTATGTAATGGAGCGTATTGCCAATGAAGGTCCGTTGCAATCTAAAGATTTTGAATATTCTAAAAGTGGCAATCATGATTGGTATAGTTGGAAGCCTGCCAAAATAGCATTAACCAACCTGTTTATGGATGGTAGTTTAATGATACGTAAACGTCAGGGCTTTCAAAAAGTGTTTGATTTGACAGACAATGTTATAAGCGATACAGGAGCGAGTACGCAGACTCCCAGCATAGAGGAGTATAGTCGCTATTTGATTGACTTAGCTTTAAATGCACATGGTTTTATGGATGCCAATGAAATTAGCTATTTGCGAAAAGGTATCAAACAATCAGTAAAACGGACATTGTTAAACCTTATAGAAAATGGTGATGTTATTGAAGTTCGTATCGAAGGAGGAGATAAAACTTATTACGCCTTTAAAAACAGCCTGGAAAAAGGTATTACAGCTAAAATTAATGAGTGTCAGGTTCACCTGCTGTCTCCGTTTGATAATGCGGTGATTCAACGCAAGCGTACAGTAGAGCTGTTTGGCTTTGACTACTTTATTGAATGTTATGTGCCAGAGAAGAAACGCCAATACGGTTACTATTGTATTCCCGTATTATATGGAGACAGGTTTGTAGCGCGTTTTGACGCTAAGGCCAATCGCAAAACAGGGCAGTTTGTCGTTAAAAAAATTTGGTATGAAGTCAACTTCAAAGCCGATGCAGAGTTTTTACAAAAATTTAACCAAAAACTCCAGGCATTTGCTACGTTCTGCGCTTGTTCAGAAGTGATTGTGAGTTAAAATGCGCGCCATGCATAAGACCTTATTATTTTGTTTGTTATTGCTTACATTGTTGACAGTGGTAACTGTGTCAGGTTGCGGGCAAAAAGGACCGCTTTATCTACCGTCAAACTCAGAGCCTGTTTCCAGGTAGCATTTAACCTGGGTTGAATACTTTAATGGCTCAACAATATATTCATTGTGAGGATGGAATTTATTACGTAGAAGCTGCCCGCTTGCAGACGATAGCACAAATCTATGGAACCCCCTGTTATGTTTACAGTGGCAACGCAATTATTGACAACTATAAAAAATGGGCGAATTCAGGAAGTGGTCAGCAACAAATATGCTATGCAGTTAAAGCTAACAGTAATCTGGCTATTTTAAATTTATTAGCCAGGCAAGGCAGCGGGTTTGATATTGTTTCACTGGGCGAATATAAACGCGTTCTATATGCAGGGGGCAACCCACAAAAAGTCATATTTTCAGGAGTAGGTAAAACGCATGAAGATATTGAATACACATTGAAGCATGGTATTGGTTGTTTCAATGTAGAGTCTGAATCTGAATTGGAACTGATTGCCGACGTTGCAACTCAGTTAAATTGTGTGGCTCCTGTGTCGATACGTGTTAACCCCAATATTGATGCAGGAACACATCCTTATATTTCTACGGGATTAAAACAAAATAAATTTGGTATTGAAAGTGAAAAAGCTGTTCAACTTTATCAGACTATTCAACAGCATCAGCATTTACTGACAACAGGAATAGATTGTCATATTGGCTCGCAACTGCTTTCTACTCAACCTCTTATTGATAGCTTGCACGCGCTGTTGACGTTACTTGATCAATTACAACAACTTGGCATCGCATTGAAACATATTGATTTAGGAGGAGGAATAGGTGTCAGTTACAATGATAGTGAACCATCCCCTAATATAGCCCAATATATTCAGCAAGTCGAACATATTTTGGCGGGAAGAGGGCTGCAGCTTATGTTTGAACCAGGGCGCTCTATTGTTGCCAGTAGTGGGGTGTTATTAACCAGGGTATTGCATACGAAGGAATCAAGTCACAATTTTGCCATTGTTGATGCGGCTATGAACGACTACCTTCGTCCGGCACTGTATTCAGCCTGGAACCGAATAGAGAATATTTCTTTGATACAGACTGAACAAACCAAAGCAACAAAAAACTGGGATATTGTGGGACCAATATGTGAAAGTGCTGATTTTCTAGGAAAGAGTCGCGATATTGAACTTTCCAGTCTGGATTTACTCTGTATTTTTGATGTAGGAGCTTATGGCTTTTCCATGAGTTCCCAATACAACAGCAGACCCAAGGCCTGTGAAGTGCTGGTTATGGGTGAAAATCATCACCTTATACGGCAAAGAGAAGCGTTTGACGATATAATTCGTGGTGAGCAGTTACTGCCGTAAGATTATTCTTAATTTAAAGCGTTAACTGTATTAACCTTATTTAATTTAACTACATTTTAATTATCACTGAAAGTAAATGAAAATTCAATTTTCCAAAATGCATGGGAGTGGGAATGACTTTATGGTCATTGACGGAGTTAATCAACATTTTACCTTATTGCCAGAGCGCGTATCCCAGTTAGGAAATCGACGTAAAGGCGTGGGCTTTGACCAACTGCTGGTCGTTGAGTATTGCCCAGAAGAGAATATTGATTTTATTTATCGTATTTATAATAACAATGGAAGCGAGGCAAAACATTGCGGTAACGGTGCGCGCTGTATTGCCAAATTTATTTGGGATTTGCGCCTGTCTCACAAAAACATTTTAAAATTATCAACGCCCTCTGGAGTGATAGTGGTGCGTCGTAATTCTGAAGAAAAAAATGTTAGCGTCAATATGGGCAAAACCTATCTGGATGCTATCGATGTACCTACCACATTAAAGCCGAAAGATACTGATTGCGGCATTGAATACGAAACCACTTTAGAAGATGGAATCAAACTGGAATTTACAACGCTTTCCATGGGTAATCCGCATGCAATTTTTGATGTTGATGACTTAGGTACAGCCCCTGTTAAAGAAGTAGGCTCTGCCTTGCAAGACCACAATGCCTTTCCGGATCAGGTTAATGTAAGTTTTGCAGATTATGTATCACCCACAGAGGTCCACATGCGGGTATACGAACGCGGTGCGGGCGAGACATTGTCTTGTGGTAGTGCAGCCTGTGCCACGGTTGTCAGTGGCATATTGCGCGGCAAGTTAGAGCCGACTGACTCGGAGCAATTTGTACAAGTGACTTTCCCAGGTGGTGAATTGTTTGTACAGTGGATACAAGAAAAAGGTATTGTGGTACTTAAGGGGGAGGCGCGTACATCTTTCCGCGGTCAATTGTTTTTGTAAATTATGGTGAGTGAGGAAAAAATACCCAACCAGAAGGAAATCACCCAACAGGAAGTTGTTAATTATTTAGAGCAAAACCCTGACTTTTTTGTAGCGCAAGAAGCGCTACTAGCAACGATGAACTTTGCTCATGCAGGGCAAGCCATATCTATTTTTCATAGGCAAATTGACTTGTTGCGTGAACAAATAGCAGGAAATAACGAAAAATATCGGCAACTTGCCCAACAAGCTGTTAAAAATGAGCAATTGCTTATCAAGTTTCGACAATTGTGGGTGGGTATTATCAAGCAGGGTACTATCGTAGAAATACAAACAGCGTTGAAAGAGCAAATGGAGTTGATTTTTGGTTTGAAGCTATGTATGTTGTTACTGAATAACGCACCCAAAAAGCCCAGTGATTTTATTGAATTATTAAGTAAAAAAGTAAAACACAAAGAGGTAGCTTGTAGCTGCTTGAGCAAAAAAGATAGGGATATTATCAGTGCACAATTGGATGAGTTTCAAGGAGATGAGGCGCAGCTACATTTACAGTCAACAGCCATTTTGAAATTAGGTAATAAAGGTTTTTGTATTATAGGTAGTGATGATGTCAATCATTTTAATGCCGATTTGAATACTTTATTTTTGGAAATTACTGCCGATATTATTGCAGCTTCGGTAGGAAGAGTTGATGTCGTTAGCTAGAACTGCAATTGTGGAGTCGGGTTTCAGTTTGATTGAGATGGGTTAATATTGCCAGACGTATGCCGAAATTAATCGAAGATGCTCGTGAAGAATTTATCACATTCCTTAAAGTAGAAAAGCAATACTCCAAGCATAGTTTAGATGCCTACTGGCTTGATTTGAAAGTTTTTTTTGATTTTTTACAGGAACGTGGCATTACAACGATTGAAGCCATTGATGAAACACATATTCGTTCCTGTCTGGCAAAGCGTCATAGAAAAGGGGTAAATACCCAATCACTTCAACGCTGGTTAAGTGCCCTTAGAAGTTATTTTAATTTTGCTATTGAGCATAGAGATTGGTTGCGGGTCAATCCGGTGACCGGTATTAGAGCACCTAAAGGAGCGAAGCCATTACCTAAAACAATGGATGTCGATCAAGCCATTCGTTTAGTTGAAATTAAAGGTGATAGCTGGTTTGATAAGCGCGATAGAGCCATGCTGGAATTATTTTATTCTTGCGGGTTGCGGTTATCTGAATTAGTGGCTTTGAATGTTGATACTATCAATTTCACGAATAATGAATTTACTATCTCAGGTAAAGGTGGTAGAGAGCGGCTTTTGCCAATTGGTGAACATGCAATTAATGCTGTCAAAGAGTGGCTTGGTGTTCGAAGTGAATATGCGGACAGCGAAGAGCAGGCATTATTTGTTTCGCAACGAGGTACTCGTATTAATGCCCGTACTATACAATATAGAGTTAAAGATTTGGCGGTAAAGCAGGGCATAAATAATCATGTTCACCCCCACATGTTGCGGCATTCATTCGCCAGTCATATACTGGAGTCCAGTAGCGATTTAAGAGCTGTGCAAGATTTACTAGGGCATGTTAATATTTCAACCACCCAGCGTTACACACATATTGATTTTCAGTATTTGTCGAAAATTCATGATACAAATCATCCACGCAAAAATATGGATGTAGATTAAATCCAGATTATGCATAATCCAGGTTAAACTTTAATGACAATTTTTAGTCAGCAGATATTAGCCCTGCAATAAAATATCGCTCCTGCGTATTTTATTGGTCACCCTTGAAATACTAGCGAAAATATGCGAATTTTCTTGTATTTCAAGGATTCGCGACCGAGCTATCGCTCGTCGGTGGCACTTCCTTGTGCCACATATTTGTTCGGTATTTTCATACCGAATTAATAAACAAAGTAACTAAATTATAGCCATTGATATGAAAATAATCACCCCTGAATTTTTGAGCGATGTTAACCATTATGTAAATTCCAATTCAATGCTTGTGCCTTTCCCTGATGATTGTGAACTATTACAGTTTGGTATGGGCTGTTTTTGGGGCGCAGAAAGGCGATTTTGGGAACAAGCGGGTGTTTATGTTACCGCTGCAGGTTATGCTGGAGGTAGTAGTAGTAAAACCCCCAATTATAACCAGGTGTGTAGCGGTATAACCGGGCATGCTGAAGTGGTGCTGGTGGTGTACAACCCAACAGAAACCACTATGGATAATTTGTTAAAAGTCTTTTGGGAGTCGCATGACCCCACTCAAGGTATGCGTCAAGGTAATGATATTGGCTCTCAATATCGCTCAGTTATTTATGTCGGCAGTCAAGAGCAATTGGCAATAGCTAATGCGTCGAAACAGCGCTATCAAGAACTGTTAACTCGACAAGGACTAGGTACAATTACGACGGAAATCAAAATGAGTCAAACCTTTTACTACGCTGAAGAATACCACCAACAATATTTGGCTAAAAACCCCAATGGCTATTGTGGTTTGAAGGAAACAGGTGTTCAGATTTAGGAAAGCTATCAATATAAATTAATTTTAGCTAACCGCTTATCAATAGTTTGTAAGTCTAGTGCTGCCTGGTTTTGTTGTTGCATTTCCAATTTTTGATTTAATGTTTCTTGCCACAGGTACCATTTTAAGATGCTTTGGTAAAAACCAATATTGTCGACATAAGAGACTGCTTCGTAACCGCGTGCAGAGCCGTAGCGCAGCCATTTATAATACTTTTTTTCACTAAGTAGAGGCAAAACTTCGCGTAAATCACCCCAACTATTGGGGTCTTTTTCTAATTTTTCTGCTAGTCTCCGGGCGTCTTGTAAGTGACCATAACCTATATTATATGCGGCGAGAGCCATTCGCAACCGGTCAGGGTCGATAATATCTTTTTGTAGACGGTGGTATATTTTTGTTAAATATTCGGCTCCGCCTCTCAGGCTTTGTTCGGGGTCGAGCAGGTCTTCAACACCCAATTGTTCGGCAGTGACTTGAGTTAACATCATCAGGCCTCGGACATTGGTAAAAGAGCGTGCCTTGGGGTTCCAGTGTGATTCTTGATAGGCAACGGAAGCCAGTAATAGCCAATCCATTAAATACTCTTTGGCAACCTCTTTAAATAGTGATTCGTAAGTGGGTAACAGGTTGTCAATTTTGCGTTTGAAAGTTAAAGCCGATGTAAAATCAAACGGTTGCAGAGGGTGAATGTTTGACATGATAATATTCATAAGTTTGCCAGAACTGTCAAGGCTGTCAATGGATTGATTAAGCTCGTCAATAAATGCAAAATGGGTTTTATTGGGTAGGGCAAATGTTAATTTCAGCGGTGAATTAACACCTTCAATTTCCACAGCTAACTTGCGCAAATGCGGAAAGAAACTGCGTTTTTGCAAAAAGTGTGGTTCGCTAATAAGTGCGGCTATTGCCCCTTTTTGTTGCACTTTTTGCATGATTTGATAGTTGTAATCATCGGTAATTTCAATGTTCAGGGCTGGGTATTGCTCTTGAATAGCGTCTACTATATTGTACTGTATACTGTGTCTGCTTATGAGTAGTGGAATATTGCGGTCCACCATTTGATTGATACCGCCAAAAATACTATCGCGATGACGAATGATAATAGATTCAATATCCATAATCGGTTTGGAATATTGAATCAGTGGTCGAACAATTGAACTATTATCACAATTACAAATTTCGGCAGCTCCAATATCAACTCGTCTGCTGGCTACAGCTTTTAGCAGATGTTGTTTCGAGTCAAACTCTACAATCTCCAGTTTTTTATCCATTGTGTTGGCCAGTGCTTGTAATACCTCCTGCTCAAAGCCTTGGTTGATATTGCCTTTTTTAAAATAAGTCATGCTGCCAAAGACAACACCAGCTTTTAGCGTAGTGCTATCAGTGTGAATATGAATGCTTGATAAATGTAACCCAAGGCATAAAAACAATATGATGCCTAATTTCAAATTGCGACTGATGTCTCGGTTAGTTATTGTGTTTAACAATGCGATAAACTCTGTACTGGAAGCATAGTATTAATTTGGCATGAAAATACCGAACAAATATGTGGCACAGGGGAGTGCCACCGACGAACGATAGCTTGGTCGCGAACCCTTGAAATACAAGAAAATTCGCATATTTTCGTTAGTATTTCAAGGGTGACCAATAAAATACGCAGGAGCGGTATTTTAATTGCGAGGTTAATAGTGCCTATTATAAACCCAATAAATTGAGTAGAATACCCATCTCGCATTTTAAGCATCAATCACTATTCATTTCCATTTAAGCCTAAATGTCAACGTTTTATATTTATCGAGGACTTCCTGTATTAAATTCTTTTCGAATCAATCAGCTAGTGGACAAGGCTTCAAAACAGTTTCGAGTTGAGTTGAATCATGTGAATATAGAGACAGAATATATCTACTTTGTAGAAATCGACGATAATTTAACCTCAGATGATGAAGAGGTGCTGATGCAGTTACTGGAGTTGTCAACGCAGCAGCCTGATACTGATGAATTGGGAAATACTATTGACTATATTGTTATGCCACGGCAAGGCACTCAAACACCATGGTCAACGAAAGCGACGAATATAGCTAATCGTTGTGGTTTAAATTCGGTCTGCAAAGTGGAGCGCGGCATTGCTTACAAAATAGAAACCAGCTTTGGTATGATCGATAAATTTCAGTTGATAACTCACGATAGAATGACAGAAGTTGTAGTGGATACTATTGAGCATGCAAAGCAATTATTTGTACCTGTAGCCAGGCGCAGTATGAAAACGGTAAATATTGAGGATGGAGGCAAACAGGCATTAGAAAACGCCAATGTGGAAGAAGGACTGGCTTTGAACTCTTTAGAAATTGATTATTTGTATTCGCAGTTTAGGTTATTAGGGCGCAACCCTAATGATATTGAACTGATGATGTTTGCACAGGCGAATTCTGAACATTGCAGACATAAAATATTTAATGCTAACTGGACAATTGATGGTGAAGAACAAGCTTATAGCCTGTTTCAAATGATAAAAAACACCTATCAATGCAACAGCAGAGATGTACTTTCGGCTTATTCTGACAATGCTGCGGTTATCAAAGGTTATCAAGGCAAGCGCTTTTTTCCTGATACACGGACTGGTAGTTACCATTATCAGGATGAATCCATCAATATTTTGATGAAAGTAGAAACTCACAATCACCCAACTGCGATTTCGCCATTTCCAGGGGCGGGTACAGGGAGCGGTGGTGAAATACGTGATGAAGGGGCAACAGGTAGGGGTTCTAAGCCTAAAGCAGGGCTTTGTGGTTTTACAGTATCGCATCTCAATATTAATGAATTGCCACTACAATGGGAATACGATTACGGGAAACCCCAACGTATTGTGACAGCGTTGGATATTATGGTGGAAGGTCCTATAGGTGCAGCAGCTTTTAACAACGAATTTGGTCGACCTAATTTATGCGGCTACTTTCGTTCTTTTGAAGCTGATATCAGCACAGGAAAAGACGTTGAGCATTGGGGTTATCACAAACCTATTATGATAGCGGGCGGCTATGGTAATATTCGCCAAAATCATATTGATAAACCCACATTCAGTGCAGGGACTCAACTGGTTGTATTGGGAGGACCTGCCATGTTGATTGGACTGGGAGGTGGGGCTGCCTCTTCCATGGTGTCAGGGCAATCCAGTGCTGCTCTGGATTTTGCCTCGGTACAACGCCAAAACCCTGAAATGCAAAGACGTTGTCAGGAAGCAATTGACAGATGTTGGGCAATGGGCGACAACAACCCCATTGCCTTTATTCATGATGTTGGTGCAGGGGGTTTGTCCAATGCGCTGCCAGAGTTGATTAAAGACGGAGGCGTTGGCGGTGCATTTAAACTGGCGGCGATTCCTAGTGCTGACAAAAGTTTGGCGCCAGCAGAAATATGGTGTAACGAAGCACAAGAGCGCTACGTATTGGCGATAAAGCCTGAACAAATGGAGACTTTTACCAGTATTTGTGAGCGTGAACAGGCGCCCTTTGCATTAGTAGGTGAAGCCATGCAAGACAAGCATTTAACTTTAACTGGCGAGGAAAATCAAAAAGAACAAAGCTGTATTGATTTACCATTGAGTTTATTGTTTGGTGAATCCTCTAAAATGCATATTGAAGAGCACTCGAAGAAAATTCAATTACAGGAAATATCTGCGAGTAAAAGCGATAATATCAATTTTCAGGATGCGGTATACAAAGTGCTTTCACACCCCACTGTGGCTTGCAAATCCTTTTTAATTACCATTGGCGATCGCTCTATTACAGGTCAAGTAGTGCGTGACCAGATGATCGGTCCGTGGCAAGTGCCAGTTGCCGACTATGCAATGACGACCAGTAGCTATTGCAGTTTTTCTGGTGAGGCAATGGCAATAGGTGAGCGCTCTCCTCTTGCTGTTGTCAATGCGGCTGCATCGGCTCGGATAGCGGTGGCAGAAGCTGTCACCAATATAGCTGCAACTGATATTGGCAATATTGGCAATATCAAACTTTCGGCTAATTGGATGTGCGCCTCTGGCTATAATCAGGAAAATGTTAAGTTGTATCAAGCGGTAAAAGCTGTTGGAATGCAATTTTGCCCGGAATTGGGCATTGCTATTCCTGTGGGTAAAGATTCCATGTCAATGCGTACTGTATGGCACCAGGATAATACAGAAAAAAGCGTTGTATCTCCAATGTCGTTAATTGTTTCGGCTTTCAGTCCTGTTAATGATGTGCGCAAAGCGTTGACTCCTTATATAACGCAAGAGTGTCAGTTAATTGCCCTTAATATTGGTTTAGACGCTAATCAAGGGCTAGGTGGCAGTATTTTTGAACAGTGCTATCGATTGTTTAACGATGATGTTGCCGATACGAATGCTCAGTTATTAAAAACTTTTTTTGAGGCTATTCAGCATTGCTTGCAACAAGACTGGCTATTGGCTTATCATGACAGAAGTGATGGGGGTTTACTGGCAACGGTTATAGAAATGGCATTTGCCAGTCGCTGCTCACTTGATTTAAATTACAAAGGTACCCATGATGCAATTCAATATTGGTTCAATGAAAATCCTGGGGCAGTTATAGCCGTTTCAAACCAAAAATTGCAATGGGTTAATGACTATCTCAAGCAATTGAATGTGCCTTTTGAGGTATTAGGCAGTGTTGGTTTTGATAATGAGTCCATTAGTATTACTCACAATAACAAGCAAATTTTAGATGAAAAGCGAGCAAACCTGCAATATCAATGGTCAACAGTCAGCCATGCAATAGCACGATTGCGTGATAACCCGCAAACCGTGGACAGTGAGTATGACTTAATTCGAGAGCAAGATAAAGGGTTGCATCAACACCTGACATTTGATGCTCAAGACAATATTTCTACCCCTTTTATTAATAGCGGCGTAAGACCTAAAGTAGCCATTTTAAGAGAGCAAGGTGTCAATGGTCAGATGGAAATGGCAGCGGCTTTTGATGCGGCTGGTTTTGAAGCCATTGACGTGCATATGAATGATTTGCGAGCTGGAGATATGCAATTGGAATCGTTTAAGGGGCTAGTTGCATGTGGTGGTTTTTCTTATGGCGATGTACTGGGTGCAGGACTTGGATGGGCTAAAAGTATTCTCTATACATCGCAATTGAGAGAGCAGTTTGAGAGGTGGTTTAACCGCAATGATAATTTATCCTTAGGTGTTTGCAATGGCTGCCAGATGATGTCAGGATTGGCATCAATTATTCCTGATACTGAAAATTGGCCGGCGTTTGTGCGGAATCAATCAGAACAGTTTGAAGCGCGAGTTGCAACGGTTCAAGTGGAGCAATCAAATTCTGTATTGCTTGCAGGAATGCAAGGCTCTTGCATTCAGGTAGCAGTTGCTCATGGTGAAGGGCGAGCAATGCTAAACAACAATGCGCTTGAAACAACTCAAATTGCATTGCGTTATGTGGATAACAACCATACTCCAACTCAGCGCTACCCTCTAAATCCTAATGGTTCGGATAATGCTATAGCAGCGGTATGCAGTAACGATGGGCGAACTACCATTATGATGCCGCACCCTGAAAGAGTGTATCGAACCATTACCAATTCTTATTATGACAAGAGTCAGGGTGACGACGGGCCCTGGCTTAGAATGTTTCGCAATGCACGAGTGTGGTTAAATTAATCGAGAGAAATGATGAAAAATGCGTTATATGCCCAATCTGGTGGAGTTACTTCTGTTATTAATGCCTCTGCGGCTGGTATCATTGAAACTGCAAGAAAATACAATGATCAAATAAGCACAGTATTTGCCGCTGAAAATGGTATTTTGGGAGCGTTAAGAGAGCGTTTATTTGATACATCCATTGAAAGTGATTCAGCCATTCAGTTACTGAGTCAAACACCAGGCGGTGCTTTTGGTTCATGCCGTTATAAGTTAAAAGATATTGATAAACAAGCTGCCGAATATCGGCGATTATTTGAAGTGTTTGAAGCTCACGATATTGGTTATTTTTTCTATAACGGAGGCAATGATTCAGCAGATACCTGCTTAAAAATTGCCAAAATGGCAGAGCAATTGAAGTATCCACTGGCAGCAGTTCATGTTCCTAAAACGATAGATAACGATTTACCCATTACTCATTGCTGCCCTGGTTTTGGCTCAGTAGCTAAATATGTTGCTGTGTCTACTATGGAAGCTACTTGTGATGTGGCGTCCATGGCGGAGTCTTCCACCAAAGTATTCATCATGGAAGTTATGGGGCGTCATGCGGGTTGGATTGCAGGCAGTGCCAGTGTCATGGCCAATAGTGATAATGATGCGCCGCATATTATATTGCTGCCTGAAGTTGCATTTGACAAGGAGCGTTTTTTAGCAAAAGTGAACGCTTGCGTTAAAGCCGTGGGCTATTGTGTGGTTGTTGCATCGGAAGGGGTGCAATATGCAGATAGGCGCTTTCTTGCTGACAGTGATACGGTGGATGCCTTTGGCCATAAACAACTTGGTGGTGTGGCCCCTATTCTGGCGGCAATGATCAAGGATAATTTAGGCTACAAATACCACTGGGCAGTGTTAGATTATTTGCAGCGCTCAGCACGTCATTTAGCATCGCAAGTCGATTTGGATATGGCCTACAGTGTAGGTGTAAAAGCCGTTGAATATGCTCTGTCGGGGTTAAATGCGGTAATGCCTGCTATCACTGTAAATACTAATCAGCCTTTTACCTGGGATATTGAAGCAGTGCCACTGGAACAGGTTGCCAATGTAGAAAAAATGCTACCGCAAGAATATATAAGGGAAGATGGTATGGGTATTACTGAACAGGGCAAACAATATTTTTCTGCATTAATTCAGGGTGAAGCCAATTGTCAATATAGCAATGGTCTTCCCGTGTATACTAATTTACAATTACAAAGAATTGCTAAAAAGCTTCCACACTTTAACGATTAAAGTTATCATTGAAAGCCATTATCTGAAAGCCATTATCGAAAAGGAGCCTCTATTTATTGAGGTTTCCGAGCAGTATAGGATATACTGGCCAAATTGGCTGTTGTAAACAGTTGATTTTACGAGAAAATAAAAGTCGCATTTTTTATTTTTGAATCTATTCATTCGCTCCTGCGAATTAATAGAGGTAACTGAAAGTCATTATTGAGAAAATTATGAAGTATGTAAACAACTCGTCATTCATATTATTTTTGTTAGGTTTTGCCTTAGTTTCCTGTGAGAGTGAGTTGATAACACCAAAAGAAGATGTTGGTGCCATTAATCAAAATCCTTACCTTTCGACTTATAAGCCTCGCGAGTCAAGTCCAACTTTACTTCAAAATGTCAGTATGTATGATGGCGTCGGTGGTTTTTTTGAAACCACTAATGTGAGGGTTGCAAATGGTTTAATTGCAGCTATTGGCAAAAATATTGTAGCTGCTGAAGGCGATACAGTGGTCGATGGGGTAGGGATGTGGTTAACTCCTGGTATTATAGATGTCCACAGCCATATGGGTGTGTATCCCTCTATTGACACACTAAGTCATGCAGATGGCAATGAAGTTACAGGGCCAAATACGGCAGAAGTTTGGGCAGAACATGGAATTTGGCCTCAAGACCCAACTTTACCTCGCGCCATTGCTGGAGGGGTAACCTCTGCACAAATATTGCCAGGTTCTGCCAATCTATTTGGGGGGCGCAGTGTTGTTATTAAAATTGTACCTGCTCGTATCGTACAAGAAATGAAATTTCCAGGAGCGCCCTATGGTATGAAAATGGCATGTGGTGAGAACCCTAAACGTGTTTATGGTGACAAAGGCGGACCTTACTCGCGCATGGGTAATGTTGCGGGCTATCGCAAGGCATGGACACAGGCCACTGCTTACAAGCGCAAATGGGATGATTACCATAATGCCATGGAAAATGGAGAGTCGGCGGAAGTTCCCGACAGAGATATCCAAATGGATACTCTGATGGGCGTTTTAAACGGCGATATTTTGGTACATATGCACTGCTACAGAGCCGATGATATGGGAACCATGATGGACTTAATGAAAGAATTTAATTATCAAATCACCTCGTTCCAACATGCAGTAGAGTCTTACAAGATTGGTGATTTACTGGCTGAAAACAATGTCTGTTCAGCTATGTGGGCTGATTGGTGGGGCTTTAAAATGGAAGCCTATGACGGTGTTCGCGAGAATATTCCCCTGGTGCATAGTGCTGGTGCCTGTGCCATTGTGCATTCTGATTCAGAAGAAGGTATTCAATACTTGAATCAGGAAGCAGCAAAAGCATGGTCGGATGGCAATAGAGCGGGTTTAAATATCAGCAAAGCCGAGGCGTGGAAATGGTTGACCAGTAATCCTGCTAAATCGTTGGGTATATTTGATAAAGTTGGTTCAATTGAAGTAGGTAAGCAAGCTGATTTAGCTCTTTGGGATAAAGAGCCTTTTTCAGTTTATTCAAGAGCTAATAAAGTGTATGTAGACGGTGCTTTACTATTCGATAGAAATTCCCCTGAATCTGTTTGGGTGACCGATTTTGAACTGGGACAACCAGGCTTTGGAGATATGAAGTGAAAATAAAAATGAAATACTTTGTCATCGTTATTGCAGTACTTTGTTTTAGTGCTCAAGCTGAAAAAATAGCTATAGTTAATGCTTTGGCACATACTATTAAAAGCGGAATTATTGACGATGCAACTTTGCTTATTGATGATGGTATTATTCAATCTGTTGCTAAAAATGGTAAAGTACCCAAAGGTTATCGCGTCATTGATGCAGCAGATAAACCTGTTACACCAGGGTTTATGAACGCATTCACTTCCTTAGGGTTATATGAAAACACCTTATCGGGAAGCCCAGAGGATGACCAGGCTGAAAATGCAGCTTACTCTGCTGCTTTGGATATATCATGGGCGTTTAATCCGGCTTCAACACTACTCCCCATTACTCGCATTGAAGGAGTGACGCATGCCGCAGTCAGTGCTGCACCCACTCGCTCTATTTTTGCAGGGCAAGGAGCATTGTTTCATTTAGGCAATTCAAATCATTTAATCAAGGCCAAGGCGTTTCAATTGGTTGATATGGGTGAGGTTGGTGCAAATTTGGCTGGTGGTTCGCGCGCTGCTGCATGGACAAATTTGTACAATGCGTTAGAAGAAACGCAATCATTTAAAAGTAAAGAATCCTGGCAAGGTGGTCATGCACAACCACTGTTAACCCATTTAGACATTCAGGCATTGCAATCCGTTATTAATAAAAAGCACCCATTGTTAATTCGTGCCAGCCGACTGTCAGACATTAAGAATGTCTTACAGTTAAAAGCAGAAACAGGGCTTAATATTATTCTATTAGGTGGCGAAGAAGCATGGATGGCTGCTTCCCAACTTGCAGCGGCTGACATTCCAGTCATTATAGACCCCAGTGTTAATTTGCCTACAGCGTTTCAAAGTTTAGCATCTACCAAAACCAATGCGGCAAAATTGCACAAGGCGGGAGTATTAATAGCATTTACTACATGGTTCGGTACCAGCGGAGATCACAACGCACGTTTATTACCGCAATTTGCTGGACAGGCAGTTGCTCACGGTTTGCCATATCAGGCAGCGTTACAGGCACTGACACTAAATCCTGCTAAAATTTGGGGAGTTGATAAACAATACGGCGCTCTTGTTAAAGGTATGGAGGCAACTATCGTAATCTGGGATGGCGACCCGCTGGAAGTGACCTCAGCACCTGCTAATGTACTGATTCAAGGTGAAGATATTAAATTAGAATCGCGGCAAACATTATTGAGAGATAAGTATTTAAAACAAGTTATTCCATTAAAATAAGAACTTTGCACAATGTCACGAGCGATGAAAATACAAGACAAAAATATGCGAAAAAGCGGAGTTTACTGGGGTAGTAAATGAGTATTTTGAGCATATTTTTAACGCAGTAGTTTCGAGCGCAGTAATTGTGCAAAGCTCTCAAAATAAGTAAAGTCGAAGCAGCAGATATGAAAAAAACGCTATTCACAGGAATAGTAGTAATTGTAGTTTTAGTGTTTTGGCTGGTTCCAGGTATGATTGAACGCTCACTCAATCAGTTTGATCAGGGGCATTATAAACCCCTAAGTGAACAGGCCAAGGAGTTACATCTGCAGCTAAATATAGCTGATTTGCATTCAGATACAATGTTGTGGAAACGCAATTTTTTACAGCGTTCAAAACGTGGTCATGTTGATTTGCCGCGTTTGCAAGAGGGCAATGTAAAGCTTCAGGTGATGAGTGCTGTTACCAAGTCACCCAGAGGTCAAAACTATGAGCATAATAAAACAGAAACATCCGATAATATTACATCGTTAGCCATTGCTCAATTATGGCCGATAAACACGTGGAATAGCTTGCTGCAACGTGCGCTCTATCAGGCGGAAAAGTTGCATGGTTTTAGTGAGCAAAGCGATGATTTGTTTGTGGTAAAAACCAGTAGTGAACTTTCAAATTTTATGGGCAACTGGCAACAGGGGCAAGTTGCAACTATTTTGCTAACAGAAGGTTTACATCCTATGGAAGGTAAATTAGAGAATTTACAAGTGTTATGGGATGCGGGTTATAGAATATTAGGGTTGCAACATTTCTTCGACAATTTAATTGGTGGATCACTACATGGTGAAACCGGTGAAGGTTTAACAGCCTTGGGTAAGGCGGCCGTAAAACAAGCCGTAACTATGGGCTTTATTATTGACGTTGCACACTCTTCGCCCGCAACGGTAGAGGATGTGTTGGCAATAAATCCAAACCCGGTTATTGTCTCACACACTGGTTTAAAGGGTACTTGCGATAGCCCCAGGAATTTGACCGATGAGCAATTTCAACGTATTGCAGCTAAAGGTGGTTTAATTGGTATTGGTTTTTGGGATGCAGTCTGCGATATAACGCCTGGCGGTGTCGCTCACAGTATTGCGTACGCCATTGAATTATTAGGTGTAGAACATGTGGCTCTAGGTTCTGATTATGACGGTTCTACTACAGTAGCGTTTGATAGTGCCAATTTAATCCAATTAACCCAGGCACTGCTTGATGAGGGTTTAAGTGAGAGTGAAATCAAGGCAGTAATGGGTGATAATCAAATTGAATTTTTAATTAATCAACTACCATAAAAAAGGTCGCCGTTTATTGGACAGCGGTTTCATTGGATTTGAAAAACGAGATTATTCGTGTCGATGAAATATTTTGTATGCTTAAGTAAAAGCAAGGTACTAATATTAGAGTAACAATGGTTGCAAACAATACACCGAATGAAAGCGATAGCACCATAGGAATTAAAAACCTGGCTTGGATACTGGTTTCTGTCATAATTGGCAATAGCCCGACAAAGGTGGTAATTGAGGTCAGAATAATGGCGCGGAAGCGATCGCAAGCACCAGCAATAATAGAGTCATAAAGCGCTTTG
Organism: Pseudomonadales bacterium; assembly: GCA_965204215.1. GTDB lineage: Bacteria > Pseudomonadota > Gammaproteobacteria > Pseudomonadales > GM7GCV1 > CBDBDZ01. The sequence continues at coordinate 892,045 of CBDBDZ010000014.1, forward strand.
CCCGATTCACGGTAAATATTGATGCGATTGACCAGAACCAAATTATCATTGACTACCACCCCCGCACAGGCGATTAAACCCATAATAGAGAACATATTCATTTCACTGCCAAAAATTACATGCCCAACAATGGAGCCAACCACTCCGAAGGGTATAGCTACCATAATTAATATAGGTTGCCAGTATGAGCGAAATACTATAGCCATTAAACCGTAAATCAGTACCAGCGAAATAATAAATAATCTGCCTAAACTACTGAACATTTCAGCTTCTTCCTCCTGCAGTCCAGTGGGTGATATTCTCACATCGTTATAGCGTTGTTGAATATCTGGCAATAATTCGTTGTAGACTTTTTTCATAATATCGCCAATCGGTGTGCCAAGTTGTGCATCGGCTGTTAGGGTGATTTTACGTTTGCGATCAACACGTTCAATTTTGGTATAACTGTCTTGATAGCTGATATCGGCTACTGTTTCAAGTGGCACGCGAGTACCATCTTCGGTGCGAACCCATACGTTATTGATGGAATTGACGGATTTACGCTCTGATAGAGGGTAGCGAATCATAACTTTTACATCTTCACGTTTGCGTGGAATACGTTGTGCTTCTTCACCGTAAAAAGCCTGGCGCATTTGCTGTGCAATACTTGCCTTACTCAAGGCCAAAGTTTCAGCCAGTGGTTTTAATGTAAATTCAATTTCAGGTCTTGGGTTGTCAAAAGAGTCGCGCAGGTTGTAAATGGAGCTGTATTGCTGTAGAAGTTCGTCAACTCGGTCACGAGCATAAAAGAGAGCCTCGTTACTATCGGCTTTGATGTCTAATGAAATAGGCTTGCCGCGGTCGATAATTTGGGTACGAATTTTTAGATCTTCAATATGCGGCAAAGGTCCGATAATTTTGGTTAAGCGAGAAGTGAGCTGCTGATTGGTCTCTTTCATGTTTTCAAAATTTTCCAGTTTCAGTGCTACAAAAGCATTATTGTTATATGCGGCGCGGTAGATTAAACCACCGTGTTGAACATCACCCTGATTAAGAGTGTCACGAAATTCATAAAAACTGCTTTCCAGGTAGTCGGCTGTTTTTTCTACTTCTTCAAATGCAGTGCCTTCCGATAATGTGGCTCTGACCATTACAAAGTCTGCTTCAACTATAGGAAAGCCTGTGGTGCGAATCCAACCTGATGCCCAGTAAGATGCCGCTATAAAAAACATCATACCGATAACACTCAGTGTTAATAATTTCGCTTCCATACACTTGATAAGAAAAGGGCGATAAGTATTTTGAATAAATTGATTCATCGCTTTGGCACAGCTATTACGCATTTGACTTAAGTAGCGCGATAACACAAATTTAGCAGGTTTTTCGGGCTGCATATTGGCCAGATGAGCAGGCAAAATAAACATGCTCTCAATAAGCGAAAAAGTCAGCGCAATTAATACTACCCAACCTATGGCATGAGCTTCGGGAGCACTTTGAGGCATGTATAAAAAACTGCCAAAGAAGATAATAGTGGTCAAGACTGCAATGGTGACGGGTAGAATAACCGATGTAGCACCTTTAGTTGCAGCGGCAATACCTACATTGCCTTTTTCATGTTCACTGTAGATGGACTCGCCGACAATAATGGCATCGTCAACCAGTATTCCCAAAATCAGAATAAAAGCGAAGGTTGAAACCACGTTAAGGCTAATAATGGTTTGCGGTAGCCACCAAAAAGTACCCATAATGGCGGTGGCTATTCCAATAGATACCCACATTGCTACTTTGGGGCGAAGGAATAGTAACAATACAATAAACACTAAAATTAATCCGCCAAAGCCATTGCTATATAAAGTATCCAGGCGACCCTGGAATCCATCGTTCATATTGTTCCATACTTCCAGATGTATGCCTTCTGGCATGGTTCTGTTTTCTACAAAATCCATAACTGTTTTACTGGTTTTGGTAATGTTGGGGTTTTGGGTAATGAAAACTTCGAGTATGTAACCAGTTTGACCGTTAATTCTGGTATTCCAACGATCTTCAATAAAGCCATCATTAACTGTCGCAATATCACCTATAGTAATGATAGTGCCATCGTCTGACTTGATAAGTACGATAGACTCAAATTCTTCCTGGCTATAAGACTGGCTGCGGGTTTGAAGTTGAATGTTGCCGTCGCGTGTTTGTAGTCGTCCAGCTGGCAATGTAATGGAATTGTTGTTAACGGCTCTGGCAATGTCATCAAAACTGAGTTGATAGCGGCGCAGTTGTTCATCGGAAACTTCAATGGATAACTCGTAATCACGTGGGTAGCGCAATTCCACTTTGGGAACATTGGGTAGTGCCGATAATTCATCTTTCAGTTGTAGCCCAAATTCTTTTAAGTCGGTTTCGCTGACATCGCCATACAATGATAGCGATACCACTTCGGATGACCATAATTTTTCACGAATTTGTGGATTTTCTGCCTCGGCGGGGAAGGTGATAATGGCGTCAATACGTGATTTGGCTTCATTTAATGCTGATGCGGTATCGTAGCCATAATCCAGTTCAATAACGGTTTCACTGCGGCTCTCATAAGCGGTGCATAGCAATTCTTGAATGCCATCCATGCCATCTAATGCTTCCTCAATTCTCGTGCAAATTTGTTGCTCAATTTCCTGCGGGCTAGCGCCAGGGTATTCTATGGTAATGTCGATGGTATTAAGTTTGGGTTGTGGGAAAAATTCACGTTCAATTTGAATTAAGCCCGAAAATCCACCCAAAATAATTAGCACCATTAACAAATTGGCGGCTATGACATTGTTAGTAAACCATTCAACCAGTGCTTTCATTATTTATCTCGTTGGGTCGTTAATCGAAATTTGTTCAGTAATTGATAGCAATATACCGCTAGATGCCAAAGTAATAGGAGAAGTAATCACCTGTAATGCTTCCTGAGCTGCCCACTTAAAGTACACATAATTATTGTCAGAATGTACAATTTCGGGCGTGATAAAACGAAGTTTAAACTCTTCATCTGCTATCCAGACCTGGTTTCGAGGGCGTAATGCTTGTCTAGGAATACGATATAAATTGGTATACTGTAACCCTGTTATCTCAGCATTGATATACTTTCCCGCAATAACGGGGGTATCTTGTTGAGACTGGTCAATTTCAGCGATGGCATAGAGCAGTCGTGTTTTGTTATCAAAACTGGATTCAAAATTGTGAATGGCACCGTGCCATTCATTATCACCCGCAGCTTCTTTAAAGCGTACAAGCAGATTAAGTGATTGCCCTACATCAATTTGCAATAATTGTAATTGGCGGTCAGACAATGCCAGTCGTGCTTGCATAATGTCATCGGAATATATGGTAGCAACAATGTGACCTTGGGCTATAAATTGCCCAAGTACCGCTGATTTATTGACGATGCGACCCGAATAAGGTAGTTTAAAATCGGTTTTGTTTAAGTCGGACTGGGCTTTGCTAACCTGGGCTTGAGCGTAGACTAATTGCGCCTTGGCGTTTTCAATTTGTGGTTTTTTCAAGAATAAATCGTTGGCATCGCTGTCACCTAAATCGCGCCATTCGCGTTTGGCTTGGCGGGCTTCACCTTGCAGCGTTGCAAGTTGCTGTTTGGCATGGGCGACATTGGATTTGGCTTGAACCAATGCGAGTTCAAAGTCGGTTTTATCAATGCTAAACAATACTTCGTCGGTATCAAAACGACCGCCATTGGTAAAGTTAGTGTTTACGTTGATAACTCTGCCAGAGACTTCACTAATAAAGTCAAATTGGCGCTTGGGCTGAATACTGCCGTAAGAATAAACATTGAGTTGATAAGTATCAGGCGATACTTTCAAAGCTTTGGCATGTTGAGCTTTGGGTGCAGGAATTTCAGCAGGTATGGCTTTGGGTTTGTTGCTAAATAAAAAGAAAATGACAAAACTCCCTAAAGCCAGGGTGATAAGGGTGTAGATTACTTGTTTTTTCAATGAAGGCTCCAGTTATTTACCTGTAATATTGCTCAGTGTGGTGCATAAAGTTTGGTTGGCTTGATCACAATAAACTAATTTGCCATCAACTATAGTGGCTATGATAGCAGTATTAAGCAATTTAGTGTCGTCTACACTTAAAATGTCTTGTGATAATAAAGTGAAATCAGCTAATTTACCCTCTTCTATAGAACCTTTTACTCTCTCTTCAAAGGTTGCGTAGGCAGGAGCTAAGGTGTATGCATGTAATGCTTCTTCGCGGCTAATTTTTTGGGCGGGTTCGTAACCGCCTTTTGGAGTGCCAGCCAGAGTCTGTCTGGTGACTAAAGCATAGTAGGAGGCAATGGGGTTTATGGGTTCAACAGGCACATCAGTACCATTAACTAATACAGCTTTGCTGTCGAGTAGTGCTCGCCACATATAGGCACCACTTTTAATGCGCTCAATGCCTAATCTGTTAATAGCCCAGGGGCGGTCAGAACTCATGTGAATGCCTTGCATCGAGGCGATGATATTGTGCTTCCCAAAAAGCTCAATATCATCGGGGTGAAGATGTTGGGCGTGTTCAACTCTCAGGCGTAAGTCATCTTTTTCATTTGAAAGCTCAGCAAATAAATTTAATACCTCGCGATTGGCTCTGTCCCCAATGGCGTGAACAGCAATTTGAAAGCCTTTGTCGACACCAGTCTGGCTTAGCTGAGTAATACTGTCCATTGACATGACGGGGTTTCCGTAATGGCTTTCACGGTCATTATAGTCTTTTATCAACCAGGCGCCGCGAGAACCCAGTGCACCATCAGCTACTAATTTAATACCGCGTACAGTCAACCAGTGGTTATCATCTACTTCAGGGCCTGTGGTATACCATTGATTTAGCAAATCTTGATTCCAGCCACCTAACATGACATAAATTCGGCTGGTAAGCTGGTTATTGTCTGCAAACTGCCTAAAAGTTTCGATTTCATCAGGCTCGCTGCCTGCATCCTGAAAGCTGGTTATGCCCCAACGAGCGAGATGATTCATTACATTAGTTAAAGCTTTGGCATGACTTGCCTGATCAGGTTTAGGAGCAACAGCATAAATCAGGTTTTGCGCATTTTCGGTTAAAATTCCCGTTGGGTTGCCTTGCTCGTCTTTGATAATTTCACTGTCTTCACTGACTTCGGTGGTACTGTCAACGCCTGCCAGTTCTAGCGCTTTGTTGTTTACAAAAATGGCGTGACCACTGGCATGTTTCAGCAGTACAGGGTTGTTGGGACTAACTTCATTTAACAGCTTATTGGTTTGAAAACCTTTAATCATTTCGGCGGGAGTTTTGTTCCATTTGCTTTGATGCCAGGAATTACCAATAATCCACTCGTTGGGTTTTGCATTTTGCACCGCATTTTTAATGATGTCAACAATGGCTTGATAATTGTCAACTTCACTTAAATCAATTTCTGAAAGTTCATAACCCAATCCCATTAAATGACCGTGACCTTCGTTAAAACCGGGTATTAGCGTATAGCCATTGAGGTCAATTTTCGGTGTATTAGAGCCTGCCATAGCGTTAATTTCTTGTAGTGATCCAGCAAAAATAATCCGATTGTTCTTAACTGCTATAGCTTTAACTTCAGGTTGCTGCGGGTTGACGGTATGAATCGTTCCTCCATGTAGAATGTAGTCTGCTTCGGTTATAGCAGGGGAAGCGCTGTCAGTTGAACAGTTCGATATTAATAAAATTGTAGCTAATACAAAAAGGAATAAAGTTTTTATACTTTGCTGAGACATTGGAGTTGGTTAAAGTCAGGATTATTTACCAAATTATACGTTAATATTAATTTATGTTCGCGTTTATTCAGGCTCGGTTATATCATCTCCTTTTTTCAAGCGTTTAAGTTTTGCATTGGGGTCACTGAGTTTGCCATCAATTTGGTAGGTAACATCGGTTAGATTTTCTATTCTATCAGAAAATAATTTGCTGATAACATACAGACCTGCCGCAGCAGGCAGGTTAATTAAGAACCCTGCAAGCCATGCGGTGTTTTGAATAATGGGTAGTTTGAGTGTCATTTCTGCATCAATACTATCGTCTACTAAATTGGCGTTGCCTCTCAATTCTAATTTGGAAGCAGGTAATTTGGCTTTAATGTCGTTTATAATGATTACCTCTCCTTGATTTAATTGAAATTGCCCTTCAATTTTATCGTATGCAGTTCCTTCGTTAACTACATCGGAAAAGTCAAGTAGCAGTCGCCTTGACCAATTGTCCAGGTTGATTAGGCTAATAAGCCGCGCAGTTAAGTTGGTGGAGGTCGGAACCTCTTTAAAAACACCTTTTTCCAATTGAAAAGCAATATCGCCCTCAATGTTATTAAGTGCTATGGCAGCGGGTGACCCGCTCCATTTGATATCAGCAACTATATCGGTTTTTCTGGCTGTGATAATCTCTTGGTCAAACCCAAAATTGAGCAATGCTGTGCCTTGAGGTGTTGCGAAGTCAAATAGTGCACTTGTATGATGGGCTTTGTTGTGATAAGTCCAGTTAATGTAATTGTTGTTTTGATTTTCATTGTCAAGGATATTACTTTGAATATTATTGATTAGTACTCCATTGATATCAGGTTCTATATTGAACGATAAACTGCCCAATGAGCGGTTTTGATAGATAAGCTGTTCAATGTTGACTTCAGCTTGTGGTAACTCTTGAGGAATGGCAGCTTTTAATGCGTCATCAGTTTTTGATTGCGGGGAGGTGTTTTCAGAGAAGAAAGTGTCCAGATGAAGTTTTTGAAGCGCCAATTTAGGGGTTTGATTATTATGGAAGATTTCAATAGAGCCTGTGGCAATGGGTTGTTGAAAGTTAATTACCCAACTTGAGGTATTGCTTTCAATTTGTGAACTTATATCCTCTAATTTAAAATTATCGCCAATATTAAGGGCATCAGTATGTAAATTAATTAAAGTGGGCAGACCGGCAATAAGATGGGGTTGGTTGCTGTTATCATTATTGGTTTCTGCAAAACGATCAATCAAATCAAGTAGAATTGAAATGCTGCTGTTTTCCAATTGAGCATTGAGTGTAAAATAGCCAGGAGTCACAATAGGCAAAAAACTCTCGGTTTTCGCTTGTTGGTTAATGTCAACGGCAAAAGCTTTTAATTGTAATTTCCCATCGCTATCTATATCGTAATCTAACAAACTGGAAATTTGAGTGTTGTTAGGACTGTGATAGTGAATGCCAAGATGTTGTTTCTTCGGAAAATTGTAAAGGGAAGCTTCAATTAAGCCTTGATCGCCGCTTGCTTTTCCAAATGCTAGCGGCAATTCTACTGTATAACCTTTTGCATTGCTGGTAAAGTGATACACTTGTGGTCGCGAACTGCTGTCGATAGGCAGTGTAATTTTACCCTGGATAGCGGAAGTGCCTTGAATAAACTCATTGAGGTCAATTCCAAAGAGATCGTAAATGGTCGTTGCTTGAAATAAGGTATCTAATTTAATATTCAGGTTTTCGTTGCGCTCTCCGCCAGATGAAATTTGTGCAGTAAGGGGCTGTTGCCAAATAACCGCAGTGATAGTATCAGACATAAAATGGTTTTGCCCGTTGATTAATTGGTAGTGCAATTCGCCGTTCAACTCGTTAAGCTCAATATTGGCATCACTAAGAAGCAGATTGTTGTTATTGAATTGTACTTTAGCATCAATATCGGGTATAACGGCTGATTCTGATTGGTTATTTAAAGATGTGGTAAGCGTTAAGTGAGTGTTGGTGATATCGCTTAATTGAATGTTATCCAGAGAGCTTCCGATGGAGTCTCTCACTGGTGTTTTGCGCAGTAAATCAAGCATATCATTGCCAGTGCCTTTGACATTGGATGTGAAGGAAAAGTCCAGGTTTGTATTTTTGGCAACGGTCGCTTTGACAGAAGAAAGTTGAGTATTGAGCAAGTTAGCTTGCGATAAAGAGGCATTAACTTCACCGTTATTAACAAACAATTGGCCTTTGAGCGATTCGGCAACAGGCCAGTTGGGCAGGAATTGTAAATCGAGTGAATCGAATTCAGCGGCTATTTGATAATTTGACCACAATGTTTCTTCGAGGCGTTCACGATAAATAAACCCGACATCGCTTAGGAATGTTTGGTTGTTAGCATCAATAACCAGTGCATTTTGAATATAGGTTTTTAAGGTTTTAGAGCTAGTGATAGGTAACAAAGATGGTATGTCTTCGACATGTATTTGAGTTAAACCAATAGCCAAATTGATGTCTTGGTAGGGCTTGGTTGTTGGAAATTTTGTGGGAGAATTAATAGGTATGCTCATTGCCATCTTTGCATTGCCAGGTTGTTGTTGATAAGTAAAAAGTATTGTGTCTGCATTAAAGAGCATTTTGTTATCGGCAGATGCTATATTCCAATATAAACGAGTATCCACATTTTCTAAGGTAATGGGTGCTTGAAAGCGGTTGGGTAAATGAATATTCATCGCTTTGGTCTTGAGGTATAGAAAACCGTGTTTAGTGTCGGTTTTGAATTGACCATTAATGCCTGTGAATAAGGGTATTTTATTCAGTTGTTTGTTAGATGCGTTGATTAACCTGCCGCTTAATTCCTGAATTTTTACTTTATTTTCCCCGCTTTGTAACCGAAGTGTCAATGCTTCTACAAAACCTGCTAATTGTAATTTTTGAAAATTGCGAGAAAGAATGCCATGTTTATCGTAAGTTTTGTGAATACTCTCATTGTTTAATATACCAATGACTGTATTATTCCACGCGGTTAAGTCGAGTGTCTCAGGAGAGGTAATTTCAGATAAGTTGTCAATTTTAACCCAGTTCAACGCATGTGCTGGCAGAGCTACTTGATTGATGCTCATCTGTATGGGAGATGTGTTGACAGTAAGGTTAGAAAATTGATTGTTGGTTTGAACTAAAGCCGTTGTCGAAAGAGAAGCGTTAATGGTTTGGTTGGAAGTATTTGTTAAATCGCCATTGATGTTGAGGTGTATGTCGCCGTCCAGTCTCAAATTGGGTTGCAGGGTTAACCAAACTTCGATATCACTATTGGTAAAAGATAATTGGGGATGTCCTGCATAGAGACTGATAATATTCAGCAAGTCCTGATTGGCTTTAATATAAATTTCACCGTGCATCTGCTTTAAAGTGTTACCTTGTAGTTCAATAACTGAAGTTAAACTTGGGCTTTTAAAAAGGAGCCTGCGAAAATTGTCCGAGTTTTCTACCCTGATCTGGTTAAGTGTAAATGTTTTGGTTTGTTGCTCGGACTGCAGATGAATTGTGCTGTTGTCTAATGTCCAAAATTGAGCACCATCGAATATGCTGCGTAATTGTTCGACATCCAGAGCTGAATGATTGCTACGGGTAAGTGTGATATCTAAATGGTTGCTTGTTAACTGTAATTCCTGAATAATGGGAGTGAATTTTTTTAAGCTTTCCCATAGATTAACTCTGATAATGGAGCGTTTTGATGACAAATTGATGAGTTCATTGTTCAGTTGAAAATTGTCTATAGCAACATGTGGCGTTAAAAAATCCCAGCGCACCTTAACGCTATCATAATCTATAGCAAGGAAATGGTTTTGGCTGAGAACCTGATGGAATCCATAAGGGTGATTGCCCTGAAAAAGCCAACCCCTGACCCATAAATTTGTGATGATAATTAAGATTATTGCAGCAAGGATGCTGGAGAATAAGATTATCCTAAATGCTTTAAGGGTTTTGATTAGCGTTTTGAAAGTCCAGGTTATCATTGTTTATCTGACTTCTGCTTGTTCTGGAGGGTTCAATGCGCATCGCGAAAAGCTGGATGGTTCATGCCTGATATTGCGATAAAGGCAATGCCACAACTCAATAACCATTCGATAAGCTGTTGGAGTAATGCAAAATCGCGACTTAGTAGTAGTAAACCGAATATTTTTATAATCTGAACGCAGCCTAGTACAAGACAAAATAGAATGACCTGGTTGCGGATAGTAAAGGACAGTAGTAAATTTTGCAGGTGGTTTAGCAATAAAATACCTGCAAATAACAATGTAATATGCCAGCCTGGAGGTGTCATGCTTACTATATCTTGCAGTAATCCAATAATCAAAATATGATAAATGTCGAAATGGGGGTAATGTCGAATATTGAGCAATAAGACTGCAATGAGTACTAAATTGATATTGCCAAAATAAGTTTGCACCCACATGTTTATGGATATGGTTTGCGCCAATAGCAGTAATATGGCGATTTTAATGCGTATCATTAGTAAATAGAAATAAAATATTTCTGGTAAATTGGAGTTGCGCGCTGATACCTAAAGTGACATCTAATAAACCCGTTCCTTCAACCTTGGTGACATGAGTAACTAATCCAACAGGGTAACCTTGTGGATATGTGCCGTCCAGACCTGATGTGACGAATTCATCACCTATGTCAATGTCGACAGTGACTGGTACATGACGTAATTTTAATTGATTGAAATCACCTGTTCCCTCTGCAATGGTTCGATAACTGTTTTTCACAGAACTGACTGAAAAAGCGTGTTCTTTGTCTGATATTAATAATATTTGGCTATCAAAAGGAGTAACTTCAATAACTTGTCCAAATAATCCAGTGTCATCGATAACAGGTTGCCCAACAAATATATTTGAGTTTGAGCCTCTGTTAACCAATAAACGATGACCGTTGTAATTGGGAACGATACCATAAATCTCACCAATTAATACCTGAAATTCAACCAATTCGTTAGCATTTAATAAATGACGCAAGCGAGTATTTTCAGCCAATAGCTCATTAAAAGTTAATTGTCTGGCTTTTAATATTAGCACTTCATCTTGAAGCATTTGATTTTTGGTGTTTAATTCGTTGCGTGATTTGGTTTGATTAATTCCCCAGCCGAGCACATTGGAAGGTACGTTGCTGAGCCAATAAAAAGGTTTTCCCAAGGTCATAGTAACTTGTTGTACTGAGCGCCAATTAAAAATTTCAGAGAATATAATGCCAAGCAGGCATATGATAAAAACGGCAATGGCAATTTTGCGTGAAGTACCTCTTGTGATAAAAATTGGTTGGTTATTCAACGTTGTTTATCTGTGTTTCATCTCAACTCCCACAGCTTAGGCTTAACTCGTCGATTTAACGTGTCAGGTTTTGATAAGGGCCAATGAATTCAAGAGCCATGCCCCCACCTCGCGCAACACAGGTTAAAGGGTCTTCGGCAACAGTTACAGGTAGACCAGTTTCATTGTTAATAAGCTTGTCTAAATCACGAAGTAGAGCACCACCGCCTGTTAATACAATGCCGCGCTCTGCAATATCAGCAGACAATTCAGGGGGTGACTGCTCCAGTGCGGAGCGAATGGCACGTAAAATATGTAATAAAGGTTCTTGTAAGGCTTCTAAAACTTCATTGCTGGTTAGTGTGAATATACGAGGAACGCCTTCTGCAAGGTTGCGACCACGCACATCCATCTCTAGAACTTCTTTGCTAGAAAATGCCGTGCCAATTTGTTGTTTGATGCGTTCTGCTGTGCTTTCACCAATGGCGCTTCCATAGTTGCGGCGTACATAGTCGACGATGGCCGTATCAAAGCGGTCACCACCAACACGAACCGAGTCAGCATAAACAGTGCCGTTTAACGATAAAATGGCAATTTCTGAAGTGCCGCCGCCAATATCAACTACCATTGAACCACGTGCTTCATTTACAGGTAGTCCCGCGCCGATAGCAGCGGCTACTGGCTCGTCAATTAATAACACATCGCGTGCGCCTGCACTTAGTACAGATTCGCGAATGGCTCTGCGTTCGACACCGGTTGCTTGACAAGGCACGCAAACCAGTACGCGCGGGCTAGGGCTGAACCATTTGCTTTCGTGTACTTTTTTGATGAAGTATTGCAACATTCGCTCTGTGACTTCAAAGTCAGCAATTACACCATCTTTCAAAGGGCGAATAGCACTGATATTGCCAGGCGTTCTGCCCAGCATCATTTTTGCATCGCTGCCAACGGCTTCAATGATTTTTTGACCGTTGTGTTCTCGAATGGCAACTACCGAGGGTTCATTGAGAACAATATCTTTATTTCGAACATAAATCAATGTGTTAGCCGTTCCTAAATCTATCGACAAATCGTTAGAAAAAATTCCACGAATACGTTTTAACATAACTTTTCTCAGGCTATAATGGCGAGGTTATTTGTTCAAACCGACATCCATCTGGAAAACTTGCCAGTTGGTATAATTTGGTTTATTTTTATAAAAAGTACAGTATATATGACCCTTATGGCATTAAGCAACAAAGATATACAATACCTTGCACAGTTATCCAAGTTAACGATTAATGATAATGAAATTGATGAAGTGAGAAGTAGAATTGGGATAATTATTGATATGGTCGGACAACTTTCAGAGGTAGATACTCAAGGCGTTGAACCTCTCGCTAATCCAACGGATGGTATCCAGCGATTGAGAGCTGACAACGTCACAGAAGTTAGTGATAACCGCGCCTCGCTGATGGCAAATGCACCTCAGTCAGAGAAAGATTTTTTCCTAGTTCCAAAGGTTATCGAATAATTTTCTGAGAGCTTTGCATAATGTGACTAGCGATGGCAAGACAGGGCAAATTTGAACGAAAAAGCGGAGTTTATTGGTAGTAAATGAGCATTTTAAGTGAAAATTTAACGTAGTATTGGCAAGCGCAGTAGCTATGCAAAGCTCTCTTTCTCTATTTTGTTGGAAATGGGCTGAACTTTGATGTTATAATGAGAGGCGAAAAAGCAATATTTATCCTTTTGTTTTACTGCGAGGCTATGAATACATGAAAGTCATTTATATACTATTACCATTAATTATCACTTCTTTACTTACTGCCTGTGGCGGTTCGTCGACACCCGTTGCCAATAATTCAGTCAATGATAATGGTGCAATAGGAACAACAGTTGACACTACTGCAGCTGATTCGACTACCCCTGTTGTTAATAATTCAGTCAATGATAATGGTGCAATAGGAACAACAGTTGACACTACTGCAACTGATCCGATTATACCTTCCAGTTTAGTATTTAGCCCCAATGTTTTTGAAGATGAAAATATTTATCAAAGTCGTTGTGAAGCACCGCGTTCAGGCATTAACCCGGCAACCAATAGCCCATTTCCAGATAGAACTGGCTCGGTGTTAGAGGAAAATTTTTGGCTTCGCTCCTGGACTAATCGCACCTATTTATTTTACCGCGAAGTGGTTGATAGAAATCCTGGCGACTTTGCAACAACGCAGGCATATTTTGATGTTCTGCGAACACAGTCTGTCACCAATTCGGGTGCACCGAGAGATCAATTTCATTTTACCGCAAACACTGCGGAATATTTTGAATTAACCAATAATGGGGCTTCGGCTGGTTACGGGTTCAGACTCAATGTGATTCAAGCCTCTGCGCCGCGCGATATTCGTTTATCTTATGTTGAACCTGATAGTCCAGCTGCGCAAGCTGGGCTTTCTCGCGGTCTGAAAATCATTGCTATTGATGGTGTTGATGCCATCAATGGGACTGATATAAACAGACTGAATAACGGATTAAGCCCTAATATCAATGAAACCCATGAATTTGTATTTGAAGATGGCAATGGTAACCGATCAACTGTTTCACTAACAGCGCAGTCGGTGATTAGTACGCCCGTCTTAAATAATTTTGTTATTGACCAAAATGGTACCAGTGTCGGTTATCTGTTGTTAAATTCATTCAGTATACGTTCAGCAGAAGAACAGTTATCAGATGCTTTTAGCAACTTTTCGGATCAAAATATTGATGACCTGGTGGTAGATTTACGCTACAACGGTGGCGGGTTTTTGGCCATATCTTCCCAGTTAGGTTATATGATAGCGGGTGCGGGTCAAACTAATGGTAGAACCTTTGAATTGTTACAATTTAATGACAAACACCCAACCATCGACCCAGTGACAGGGCGGACGATTGAACCCACGCCTTTTTTTAATCAAGGACTTGGTTTTTCCCTTTCATCAGGACAGGCATTACCTAGCGTGAATTTGCAGCGTGTATTTATTTTAAGCACAAATTCTACCTGTTCTGCCAGTGAATCATTAATTAACGGTTTGCGCGGTGTAGGTGTGGAAGTGATATTAATTGGCAGCAGAACCTGTGGTAAGCCTTTCGGGTTTTATCCTACTGATAATTGTGGTACCACTTATTTTACCATTCAATTTGGCGGTATTAATGATGCTGGTTACGGCGATTATACCGATGGCTTTTTCCCTTCGGTGACAGACAATGGCGAAGATGCCGTTCGCGGTTGTACGGTTGCAGATGACCTTGCACAACCCTTAGGCAGTATTGAAGAAAACATGTTTGAAACTGCACTTTATTTTATAGATAATAATAATTGCCCTGCTTCTCCGCTAGCAAGACCAGCACCCAGGGTTGATTTTAATACAGAAAGTGCAGTATTGAATAGAGATAGTGATAAACGGCTACGGCTTATTGAACAACTGAAACTATACCAATAGCGGGTTCAAAACATGGATGTTACCATCGTACTAACTGAAGCCTTAGCTGCATTAATTGTTTGCGAATCTAAATTGGCTAACGCTAAAATTAATAGTAAATGTTATAGCAATAACAATAAGCGACAATTGCTAAAACATTACAAAAGCTTTAGTAACATTGTGCAAGCAGGGCTAGATGGAAAATTAAAAAGTGATATTAATTTATTATTCCAGCAACAAGTTCAGCGTTTGGATGACTGGCAGCAACGCTTAAATTATTTGCGCTCCCAATCCATTGAGTTACAGTATTATACCGATAACAATTATCCGCGATTGCTACAAAATATTAATGATGCGCCGTTATTGCTCTATACCATGGGAAACAGTAGTCTATTGAATATGCCTCAAATTGGAATTGTCGGGAGCAGAAATACGACTCATTCAGGAGTCAAAAATGCTCACAGTTTTGCTAAGTGTTTAACTCAATTGGGGTTTGCTATTACTAGCGGTATGGCAAACGGTGTTGATACTCAGGCTCACAAAGGAGCATTATCGGTAATGGGCCATACTATCGCAGTTTTAGGCAGTGGATTATTACACCCCTATCCGGCAAACAACAAAAAGCTAATGCATGAAATTATAGAAAAAGGAGGAGCAATTATTAGCGAATACATTCCGGAAGCTACGCCTAAACCTGCTTATTTCCCACTTCGTAATCGAATTATCAGCGGTTTATCATTGGGCGTTTTGGTGGTTGAAGCATCGCTTCGCAGTGGTTCACTAATCACTGCAAGGCTTGCGGCGGAACAGGGCAGAGAAGTATTTGCCATACCGGGAAGTATTCACAGTCCGGTTTCTAAAGGTTGTCATCAATTGATTCGCGACGGTGCGTTGCTGGTTGAGAATACTGAACATATTGTAGAGCATTTAGCACCTTTGGTTAGTGTGCAGCAGGAGTTACTGCAGGTAACCGAATCAAGCAGTGAAAAATCAACGATTAGAGGTTTATCAACTTGGCAACAAAAAGTACTGACGGCATTAGGGTATGATCCAATTACTATGGATGATTTAATTGGCTTAATAGATATCAATGCCAGTGAATTAAATGTTATATTAATGGAGTTAGAACTAGCTGGTTTTGTCAAACAAACAATATTTGGCTATCAACGTTTATAGTCTGGCTATGTTATACTTAAGCCATGAGTTATATATACTTGGCGGTAGCAATAATTTTTGAAGTTATCGGCACCAGTGCTTTAAAAGTTTCTGAAGAATTTACCAGGCTTGTTCCAGGTGTTGTGGTAGTTATTGGCTATGGCATTAGTTTCTATTTTATGGCGTTGGCCTTCAGAACCATACCTATTGGTATTGCCTATGCTGTTTGGTCAGGCTTTGGAATGGTATTAGTCGCTTTAATTGGTGTGATTGTTTATAAACAAATATTGGATGCGCCAGCGGTTATAGGAATGATTCTTGTTATTGCAGGAGTCGCTATTATGCATCTGTACTCTAAAGTGTTGATTCATTGATTGCCATAATTGATTAAGAGTAGTGGTCTAAATAGCAGTTTACTTAACTCACCAACGCATAAAGGTATTATTCTCGGCATTATTGCAACGATTATTTTTGCAATACAAGATGCAATCACCCAACATCTGGCACGTTCTATTCCCGTCTCTATTATTGTGGCTGTGCGCTATAGTGCTTTTTTGTTATTTGCGCTTTGGTTTGTATTACGCAATCATTCATTAAGGCAAGTAATAACAGTTAGCAATAAAGGATTACAAATTTTAAGAGGCGCAATCTTGGTAATAGAAATGAGCGTTTTTGCCATTGCTCTACAATATATAGGGGTAGGGGAAATGCATGCTGTTTTTTCAGGGTATCCGCTAATTGTCGCTGCATTATCTCCCTGGTTATTAAAAGAGCGGGTCAGCTGGCAAATGTGGATTGCTGTTTCAGTTGGATTCATTGGTACTTTAATTATCCTTAATCCAGATAGTCAAGGTATTCATGCGGGTTTCTTATTAGCCTTTTGTTGCACATTAATGTTTGGAGTGTATACAGTCCTCACTCGGTTAGTCAGTAAAACAGACAGCTTTCAAAGCTCAATGTTTTATACCGCATTTGTCGGTTTTGTTTTCGGAATTCCTTTTGCATTGCTAAGTATACAGCCTATAGCTGTGGATATGCTAGGTTGGTTATTAATCATATCTATATTGGGAATTACATCACACATTCTACTTATTAAAGCCTTAGAGTTAGTTGCTGCAGTGACCTTACAGCCGTTTAATTACTTGACCCTGATATGGGCATTATTAATCAGTTTTGTTGTTTTTAATGAAGTGCCAACCCTGCGCATTATATTTGGGGCATTATTGATAGTGGGCGGAGGGCTTTACGTGGTTTTACATCAAAATAGTAAAAAAAAGGTTGTAGAATTGACAGATATCCATTAACCTAGATTCCGTAGTTGAACCTGGAATTTACAGTTATTTTCAGGAAATAATGCAAGGCATGGCTTGCAGGTAATGTTTGTAGCCCTTACCAAAAGCCATAACGCAGCAGTGTGAACTGAAAAGGGCTGTAAAGCCAGGTAGCGGTTTGTAATTCACTTATGAAGTGAATCGAAGAATAAGCGTTTATCAATAACATTCAAACTCTTAGAAGTGAAATTAGCGTTCAACTGCGGAATCTAGGATTAAGGTATGGATGATATTAATCTGGCAATAAAATATCGCTCCTGCGTATTTCAATGCTTCGCAATCGAGTTGACGCTTGTCAGCAGCACTTCCTCCTTGTGCCACATATTTGTTCGGTATTTTCATGCCGAATTAGAATTAATATAAGGTAAAACATAAAAATGGAAAAAATCTTCAAAATACTATATATAGTGCTTTGACTTTTAAAAAAAAACTATATATAGTAATGCTTAAATTAAGCAACAAACTTTTCCTATATGGTTTCTTAAAGATAACTATCCGGGGTGTTTGTTTCTATAATGCTTTTAACTTTAAATTATAACTCGTTACCTGGCACCGTCTTAAAATATGCAAAAGAACAATAAGATGATTTTACAGCAGCAAGGTGTTAATTTACAGCAATTACCTTTGCAACCATCTTCTGAAGATATTTGGAATACTAAATATCGTCTTAAAGATCGTCATAACAATAATATAGATGTCGATGTAGAAGCGACATACAAACGTGTGGCTAAAGCGCTGTCAGTTGTTGAGAAACCCCGTGACAGGGAAAAGTGGGAAAAATCATTTTTATGGGCGTTACACAATGGAGCGCTTCCAGCTGGTCGCATTATATCTAATGCTGGAGCGAAAGATTACAAACCAGCTACATCGACTATTAACTGTACTGTATCAGGTACTATTGAAGATTCGATGGACGATATACTTGGCAAGAGTCATGAAGCGGGTATGACACTGAAAGCCGGCTGCGGCATAGGTTATGAGTTTTCAACCTTAAGACCCAAAGGAGCTTATGTTTCAGGTGCGGGAGCCTACACTTCGGGGCCTTTATCGTTTATGGAAATTTACGATAAAATGTGTTTCACGGTTAGTTCTGCTGGAGGTCGGCGAGGCGCGCAAATGGCGACTTTTGATGTCAATCATCCCGATGTAATTGATTTTATTAAAGCCAAACGCGAAGATGGCAGGCTGCGCCAATTCAATTTATCACTACTAATTACTTCGGAATTTATCGAAGCGGTTAAAAATGATGCAATGTGGAAATTAAATTTTCCAGTTAGTCGCGATGAATTGAAAGAAGTGGACATTACAGACCCCGAACAAGTGATATGGAGAAACTTTCCGGCTGAGTCCAAAACATACCTGACCAATCCGGAAGGACTGACAGCATGTAAAGTTTACAAGCAAATACCTGCCAAGAGTTTATGGGATATGATAATGGTATCTACCTACGATTTTGCCGAACCAGGGTTTATTCTCATCGATAAAGTCAATGAATACAATAACAATTGGTGGACGGAGAATATCCGTGCGACCAATCCCTGTGGTGAGCAACCATTACCGCCTTATGGCAGCTGCCTTTTAGGTTCTATTAATTTAACCAAATTTGTTGAAGAACCTTTTACACCACAAGCGCGATTTGATTGGGACAGATACAACGAAGTGGTTAGTGTTTTTAGCAGAATGCTTGATAATGTGGTTGAAATTAACGGATTGCCACTTGAAGGGCAATGTAATGAAATTCTGTACAAACGCCGTCACGGTATGGGCTTTTTAGGTTTGGGTTCGTCAATTACCATGCTGGGTATGACCTATGGTGACGATGTGTCCATTAAGTTCACCGAAAGAGTCGCCAAAGAAATGGCATTAACGGGTTGGCGTGAGGCCTTATCACTTGCCAAAGAAAAAGGTGCTGCACCTATAATGGATGATGAATTTGATGTGACAGTTGCTATGTTAGCTCAGCGTCCTGAAATGGCAGATGATGGTTATAAAGTTGGCGATAAAATATTGGGTAAAGTGTTGCATGCAAAATACAGCCGCTATATGCAGCAAGTTGCTAATGAAGACCCAAAGCTGATTGAGGAACTACTCCAGGTTGGTGCTCGTTATTCACACCACTCTTCCATAGCACCTACAGGTACTATTTCGGCGTCTATGGCTAATAATGCAAGCAATGGTATTGAACCCAGCTTTGATCACGCCTATGTGCGCAATATTATTCGTGAAGGGCGCAAGGCCAAAGAAAAAGTTGATATGCTTTCGTATGAACTAATGGCATATCGACTAATGGTCAATGAGAAGGCAGACCCTCGTTCGAAAAAAGCAGAAAATCAGTTGCCGGCAAATTTCGTTACCTCTGCCTCTATTACTCCCAGGCAGCACGTGGATATTCAGGCGGCTGCGCAGAAGTGGGTTGATTCTGCCATTTCAAAAACAGCAAACGTGCCTCAAGACTATGATTTTGAAGATTTCAAAAATATTTATATGTATGCCTATGAACAGGGGTTAAAAGGCTGTACCACTTTTCGTTTTAACCCTGAAGTTTATCAAGGTGTGCTGGTTAACGAAGAAAATTTGGAAAACACCACCTACCAATTTGTCCTGGATGATGGCACTAAAGTCAACTTGCAAGGCAATGAAGAAGTGGAATATGAAGGTGAAGTGCATACAGCGGCTAACCTGTTTGATGCTCTTAAAGAAGGTTATTACGGTAAGTTTTAAGAACAATACGAGATATAAGTTAATGATCAAGAAAATAGCAAGGCCCATAGTAAGTTTTAATGTAGTTAACACAGGTGACGTTAATGTTGCAGAAAATGTTGTAGAGTCCGTCAAGACTGATTCTAATCCTGCTTCTGAACAGATGGTTACAGCTGCGAAAAACAGCAGGAAAGATGATAACATCACTTACATTCATGAGAAGCTTGAACGCCCGGAGAAACTTATAGGCTCTACTTATAAAGTTAAACCGCCTGGTTATGATAATGCGCTCTATATCACCATGAATGATATTATTTTAAATGAAGATACAGATAATCCGGTGCGCAAACCTTTTGAGGTGTTTATTAATACCAAAAATATGGATCATTATGAGTGGGCATCGGCATTAACTTTGTTAATTTCGGCAATATTTAGAAAAGGCGGCGATGTTGCTTTTATTGCCAAAGAATTAAAATCAGTATTTAGTCCTACTAAAGGCTATCACAAAAAAGGTTATGGTTTTATGCCCTCATTGGTGGCAGAAATTGGCAATGTGATAGAAAAGCATATGATTTCAATTGGTTTAATTGAGCATCAGGGAGTAACGAAAGAGAAAATTGAAGCGGCTAAAGAAATGATGCAAGAATCCAAGCGTTTGCAAAAAGCGCAGTCGGAACCTCAAAACAAGTTGGAACAAATCCAATTAACGGCTGATGACGATGAAGAAATATTTGATGAATTGCCTGAAGATGGTGCTTTTTGCCTTGCCTGCGGCACCAATGCTGTGTTTAGATTAGACAATTGTATGACCTGTGTTAATTGTGGGGAGTCGAAATGCGGATAGTAGCCCTTCCAGTGAATTCAATAAACAAGTTAAAATAATTTGGACTAGACAACTAGCAGCGAGATTATCGCGAGACGCTATTTTTATTGAACAATTTCCTGGCTAAGTACAACTAATCTGTGCCTTTTATTTACCTATTTACGAGATTAGTTATGCGTCTATTATTTTTAACCTTAGTAAGTTTATTGTTTGTTCCTGCAGGAGCTAATGCTGGTGCCTGGGTGCCAGAGCAGGGTAGCGGTTACCATCAATTAGGGTTTAGCACCTTCGAAGCTACCGATGTGTTTGGTACTAATCCGGATTTTACCCTTTTTGAGAAAAATGCTGTAACCTATTATGGAGAATTTGGATTGGGAAATAGAACCGGATTATTTTATTCCATACCTGTTCAAAATATTAGTCAGGTTTTTGCAGGTCAAGAGACGAGTTCCAGTGGTATCGCTGATGTCGATATTGGGCTTCGTTATAATTGGTACAATCGCGATTGGATTCTTTCGTCATCGTTCTTATTCAAAGCACCTTACTTTTATGATGAAGACGATGCCCTGCCACGAGGTAATGGTCAGGAAGATTATGAATTTAGAATGCTATTGGGTAAAAGTTTAAATCAGTATGGGTATTTTAATGTGGAAGCAGGTTACCGTTTTCGCTCTGACGAACCATCTGATGAATTTCGGTACTTATTGGAGTATGGATTTAATGCGACCCAGGATTGGTATTTCAGAACCAAGTTAGATGGTTTGTTAAGCGCAGGAAATGCCTCTGCAACTACCAATAACAATTTAGCTTTAGTACCAGAATTTGATTTAGGCAACCTTGAGCTAACTTCAGGTTATGTCATGCAATTGGAAGGCAAGCAAAAATTAGGTATAGAATTTACCTGGACGGGAGCTATCTACGGCGATGATATATTGCGAGGTAATAATTACCAATTGGCATTGATATATCAACACTGATTTAAAAATCTATTTGTTACAAACAGAGCAGGGTGAACATTCTATTAGTTGCCATTATTGCGCTACACTTTATCCTGTTAATAGTGCTTTGCGCTTTTGGTTTACACCGGTTATCAATGGTGTATCGGTGGTTCATTTATCGTAAACAGCAACGGCAACCTCAATCGCAATACACAGAATTGCCTAAAGTTACCGTACAGGTGCCGCTTTATAATGAACGCTTTGTTGCAGAGCGCATTATCAATGCTTGCGCTTCACTTGATTACCCTTTAGATAAATTACACATTCAAATTGTTGACGATTCAACAGATGCTACCGTCGATATTGTTGACAATGCTGTACAATTACACCGAGTTCAAGGCATTAATATCGAGCAGGTAAGGAGGGCTAACCGCAAGGGGTACAAATCAGGTGCTTTACACAATGCTACTACCACTGCGCAGGGTGAGTTTATTGCCATTTTTGATGCAGATTTTGTTCCGGAACCTGATTGGTTAAAGCAGAGTATTCATTATTTTAAAGATAGCAGTATTGGTGTTGTGCAGAGTCGCTGGCAGCACTTAAACGCTAATAATAGTCCTTTAACTAGCATTCAAACGGTAGCACTTGATGCGCATTTCAGGTTAGAACAGCACATTCGTTCAAGCTCTAATATGTTACTCAATTTTAATGGTACAGCGGGTATATGGCGCAAGCAGGCGATTATTGATAGTGGTGGCTGGAGCGATGATACCCTAACCGAAGATCTGGATTTAAGCTATCGAGCACAATTAAAGGGCTGGCGTCTGTTATATCTCAACCAATTAGGTTGCGAGGGCGAAATTCCGGCTACAATGAATGACTTTAAAAGCCAGCAACATCGCTGGGCGAAAGGTGCTGTCGAAGTATTATTGAAGCTATTGGTGGAAATTTGGAAGTCAGGCCTAAGTCGTTTCCAAAAAGTAGAGGCAACCTTTCATCTTGCCAATAATCTGGCTTATCTGGTATTGTTGCTCGACATACTTATCTTTCTAATACCTGCTTTTTTAATTAGACAGTATTTGGGCTGGCAAAGCAGTTTTCAAATTGATTTGGTGCTTACGGTTATTGCAACACTCGGTCATTTAACATATCTGGCATTTGGTCAAATAGCTAAGGGCCTTTCAGTTGTTGCGGCGTTGTCGAAAGTACCCAGGTTACTGTTGCTAGGCATTCAATTAACCGTCAATAACTCTATAGCCGTGTTGGAAGCGCTAACTGGCAAGAAAACGGCATTTATTCGCACACCTAAACGCGGTAGTCAAAATATATCGACTATACCCTGGTATAAGGTTAGAGCACCTGGTGGTGTATGGTTTGAAATAACATTAGGAATATTATTTACGCTATTGATTGTTCCCGCCACCGTGGTTGAATCCTGGTTAAGTGTATTGCTGTTTATGCTGTTATCTATTGGCTTTATTTCATCCGGAGTTATGAGTTATAGAAACGCCTAAACCAATATTACAATATTTTAGTATTGTGCTATTTTTATTATTGGTGTCATTGTCGTGGTTTATAGCTGCTCAAGCGGAGTCAAAAAAAGACTATATAGGCTGGCTTACCATAGTGCAATACAGCCTTACATTTTTAGTATCTGTGGTGGTATATCGCTATAATTTACTAACTCACCAGCAGTTATTGGTTACGGCTGTCATTGCGCTGATATTACTTCTTCCGGTTTATCACTACACCTCAAATGACATGCAGCGTTACCTGTTTGATGGAGCAATGTTACTGGAGGGCACAGACCCTTACCGTGAAAATCACAATTCTCAGACGGCCGAACGCTTGAAACAACAATGGAAAACGCCGCTAGAGCATAGTAAATACCCAACATTATACCCACCGGCAGCTTTGGCATTGTTTGCATTGGCGGCTACGTCCGGGGCAGAAAACACTATATGGGTTTGGAAATTTATTATTGTAATAGCTACGATAGCAGTATTAATAGTCATGCGTTCTATACTGGAGCAATTAAATCGTCAAAAGAATTTAGCACTACTGGCGTTTTCACCTATTGTTATTTTTGAGACAGGTATTGGTGGGCATGTTGACGCTTTAGCCATGTTATGCGTTGCTTGTGCTATTTACTTTCAACTCAGGCAGAAGTTATTTTGGGGGGGATGTTTTATTGGCTTGGGTACATTGTTCAAATTACTACCTATTGTATTGCTTTTGCCTTTTTTTATGGATGCAAATAATAAGCAACGCGTTCAGTTATTGGCAGGTTGCATGACAATAATTACAATGGGTTATGGCATAGCTCTAGCCTTTGGATTAGTGCCAATCGGCAGTATTGGTACCTTTTTTGAAAAATGGCGATTTGGTTCTCCTCTTTTTAGCGTTTTTCAAGTATTAACAGGAAATGGTTTGTTGTTGGCTATACCTTTATTAGTAATAACTTTAGGTTGTGTAATAACTCGTGCTAAAACTCATTTGTGGCAGGCAACACTGTGGTCAATGGCAATTGTCCTGCTATTAAGCCCAGTCCAGTTTCCATGGTATTGGTTGTTGGTAATGCCTATACTGACTATAAACCCAAATCGTTTTTTACTTGTCTGGGTTGGGTTAGCACCTTTAACGTATGAAGTGCTTAACCAGTGGTTAGGTAATGATTTGTGGCATCCTGCTACCTGGCCGCTAGTGTTGATACTGTTGGGCGCCTGTTTATTATCACACAGGCAATTTCCCCGGTTGGTTTGGCAATTCAACACTAAATCTCGGCATTAAATAGCCTGGTAGTCGTGCCCATAGCTGTTGCTGCAACAGCTTTATTTGCCGCTCGGGTATCTCAAAATGTGCAGTGCTCGTAACAGGGTCAAGCTGAAACATATAATAAGGAATAATACCTGCTTGATAGAGTTTAACCGAGAGGGTCTCCAGGGTTTGGACATCATCATTAATACCTCTCAATAAAACTCCTTGATTAAAAGTTTTAACATTGTTTTGATTGAGCAATTGTATTTTGGTAGATAATTCATTGCTAATTTCATTGGGATGGTTAGTATGTAGCACTAACGTCGTTATCAAGTTGTTGTGAGCCATCCAATGAATTGCTTCTTCTGTTATTCTGTTGGGCATTACCACAGGCAGGCGGCTGTGTATTCGAAGGCGTTGAATACCAGGCATGGATGCTATTTGCTCAATTAGCCATTTCAAAAATTGATCACTGGCAATGAGTGGGTCGCCGCCACTTAATATTATTTCGCTAATACTTGTATCATTAGCAATTTGTTGTAATAAATGTAACCACTGATGTTTACTCAACTGATTGCTATCGTAAGGAAAGTGACGGCGAAAACAATAGCGGCAGTTTATTGCGCAATGTCCACTGACCAGGAGCAACACTCTGCCGTGGTACTTATGAATTAAACCGCTTTGTGTGTTAGTGTCGGATTCTTGCAGGGGGTCGTTTACAAAATGCAGGGGTTGGGATACATTTTCTCGTTTAAGTGGCAAGACTTGTTTTAGTAAAGGGTCGTCAATATTACCTTGTTGCATCAAACTGGCAAAATGCCTGGGTACTAAAAAGTTGAATGTTGATTTGCTGTCGACTTCACGAATTAACGATTTGGGGTCAATAGTTAAAAAATTGAGTAACTCATCCACCTTCCTGAAGCTATCCTTGAGTTCGCGTTGCCAATTATGGGTTCTGTGCTGTATCATTGCGCCCCTAGTAAAAACAAAATTTAATTAAAAAAGAGTATCGAAATATGGCTTCTTATTCTACCAATGAATTTCGTAGCGGTCTAAAAATAATGCTCGATGGCGATCCTTGTGCTATTGTTGAAAACGAAATGGTCAAACCAGGTAAAGGTCAGGCCTTTAATCGTACCAAAATTCGCAACTTGATAACAGGTCGGGTTTGGGAAAAAACCTTTAAATCGGGCGAGAGCGTGGAAGCTGCCGATATTATGGATGTTGAAATGGACTATTTGTATAATGATGGAGAGAATTGGCATTTTATGGATCCGAATAGTTTTGAACAGTATCAAGGTAATGAAAAAACGGTGGGTGATGCAGCATTGTGGCTAAAAGAACAAGACCGCGTGGAAGTTACACTTTACAACGGAGGTCTTTTGTCGGTTATGCCACCCAATCACGTTGAATTAGAAGTGGTTGAAACCGATCCGGGTGTGCGAGGAGATACTGCACAAGGTGGTACAAAACCAGCTGAACTGTCAACGGGTGCAGTTGTTAAAGTACCATTATTTATTGAAATTGGTGATGTGCTGCGAGTTGACACTCGAAGTGGCGACTATTTAGGTAGAGCTTAATGAGCGATAACAAACCAGGTTTTGAAACATTGCTTGGCGAATTGGAATCGATTGTTTCTGAGTTGGAAGCAGGGACTTTATCGCTTGAAAAGTCGATGCAGCAGTATGAACGTGGTGTTACCATCGTTAAAAACTGTCAACAGGCGTTAAATAAAGCTACTCAAAAAATTGAAAAACTAAATATTGCAACCAATCAAACCGAAGCTTGGCAAACGCAAACTGATATTGATGATTCCATAAGTTAATGGACTTTAAAGCGCATTTGCAACACAGTTGTCAACGTATTCATGGCACGCTTGAAAGGCTTTTAGAGCAGCAGGATTTATCACTTTCCTCGCAATTATTGCCCGCAATGCGTTATGCCACACTTAACGGAGGTAAACGCCTGCGTCCGCATCTGGTCTACTGCAGTGGGCAATGCTTAGGCGTGGATAATACCGATTATTTAGACAGTGTTGCATGTGCATTGGAGCTTATTCACTGCTATTCGTTAGTACATGATGACTTGCCGGCTATGGATGATGATGACCTGCGTCGAGGGAGACCGACGACTCATAAAGCCTTTGATGAAGCTACAGCGATACTCTGTGGCGATGCATTGCTTACACTGGCATTTGAACAATTAACACATATTACTTCAGTTGCACCTGATATTATATTAAAGGCAATACAGATTCTGGCACAATGTGCAGGAGTAAATGGAATGGTTGGAGGTCAACAATTAGATATAGAAGGTACTGCTAATAGTGTGGTGTCAATGGATCAATTAGTGCAGATACACGTGCTAAAAACAGGAGCGTTGTTTCGGGCCAGTATTTTGCTTGGAACATTACCCAATGCAACACCACAACAATATGAAATATTGGAGCGGTTTGCCAAGCATTTGGGTTTAGTATTTCAAATTCGAGATGATATATTAGATGTAACAGGTAGCACAGAGGAGTTGGGCAAACAACAAGGTAATGATGATGCCAATAATAAAATGACTTATGTTTCTTTGTTGGGTATGCAGCAAGCAAAGCAACAAATGCATATTGAAACAGAGTGTGCGTTACAGGCGTTAAAGCAGTTAGATGTTGATACATCAATGCTTATACAGATAGTTGAATATTTGATTCAATAATATTGCAACAATTAGTTTCTATATCAATACTATGTTAAAGACCTTTCATTCAATACCAGCTACTGCGCCTGATACGCCGTTGCTTGATTGTGTGAATACCCCGGAGCAATTGCGAGAATTAGAGGTGCAGGAGTTAAACGATTTAGCTAATGAACTGCGTGAATTTTTACTCTACACTGTCGGTAAAACAGGAGGGCATTTAGGTGCAGGGTTAGGTGTCATTGAATTAACTGTAGTATTGCATTATGTTTATAATACACCACAAGACCGTATTGTTTGGGATGTAGGGCATCAATCCTACCCGCATAAAATTATTACAGGAAGGCGTAATGAATTTGAAAAACTGCGTCAGCGTAGCGGCATAGCAGGTTTTCCCAAACGCAGTGAAAGTCGGTACGACCACTTTGGAGTAGGACATTCAAGCACCTCCATTAGTGCAGCCCTGGGAATGGCGTTGGCGGCAAAGCAACGTCAAGAAGCACGGAAGCATATTGCAGTGATTGGTGATGGGGCAATGAGTGCAGGTATGGCATTTGAGGCGATGAACCATGCAGCTAGCTCCGATGAAGATTTGCTGGTTATTCTTAACGATAACCAAATGTCTATTTCTGAAAATGTTGGGGCTTTAAGCACTTATTTTTCTAAAATATGGGCAAGCCGTTTTTATAATCAAATTCGTGAAGGCGGCAAAAAAGCATTGGAAATTATTCCTCCAGCTTCTGAGTTTGTTCGCCGCACAGAAGAGCACATGAAGGGATTGGTGTCGCCTGGAACCCTTTTTGAAGAGATGGGTTTTAATTATATTGGCCCAATTGATGGACACAATATCAAACTATTAACCGATACACTGCGCAATTTAAAACAACTTAACGAACCTGTATTATTACATTGTGTCACAGAAAAAGGTCGCGGCTTTGTGCCCGCTGAGCAAAACCCTATTGGTTACCATGCACTTGGAAAAATTGAAAGTAAGTATAAAGAACCTTTAAACCCTAACCCAAAGTCAGTCGTCAACCCCCCCAAATACCAGGATATATTCGGGCAGTGGTTGTGCGATATGGCTGAACAGGATGCACAGTTGATTGGCATTACTCCTGCTATGTGCGAAGGTTCAGGTATGGTGGAATTTTCAAAACGCTTCCCTAAACGCTACTTTGATGTGGCGATAGCAGAGCAGCACGCTGTAACGCTAGCGGCTGGTATAGCCTGTGAAGGTGAAAAACCCGTTGTGGCTATTTACTCTACTTTTTTACAGCGCGCTTATGATCAATTGATTCATGACGTTGCCATTCAAAATCTTGACGTGTTGTTTGCGCTGGATAGAGCAGGGGTAGTGGGCGAAGACGGTCCGACCCACGCAGGTAGTTTTGATCACAGCTATTTGCGCTGCATTCCCAATATGTTGGTGATGTCACCTTCAGATGAACAGGAAACACGATTGTTATTGTCTACAGGCTATTATTACCCAGGCCCTGCAACCGTGCGCTACCCACGTGGCAATGCTTTGGGCATCGAAATCATATCGCATTTAGAGCCAGTGACGATTGGATTGGCAAAGATGATTCGAGAAAAGTCGACTCAAACCAAACTTAAAATAGCCATTTTGTGTTTTGGTACTGTACTTAAAGAAGCCAAATTGTCAGCTGAAACTTTCGATGCCACCCTGGTTGATATGCGCTTTGTGAAGCCGTTAGATACTCAGTTAATTGATCAATTAAGTCAAACTATGGATTATATAGTGACTATTGAAGAAAATGTCGTTAGTGGTGGGGCAGGTTCTGGCGTGGTTGAATATATGCTTTCGCAAAAAATGCAATTACCGGTTTTACAGCTAGGGCTTCCCGATGCTTTTCAAGGGCATGGTACAAGGCAGGAGTTATTAATGGAAGCTGGCTTGGATGAACAATCCATATTCAATCAGATACAAAAATTTATTAGTTAAACCCAAATTGAAAACTGGTACAAATGGCTAGAGAATTTTCCAGAAGTGAACGCGTTGGCGATAGTATTCACAAGGAATTATCGCAAGTATTACAGCATAAATTTCGCGATCCCAGAGTGGGTATGATCAATGTTACAGCGGTAAAAGTATCGAATGATTTATCGACTGCCAGAGCCTATGTGACGTTTGTTGCTGAAATTGATGAAGCGAGCCGAACCCAGCAAATACAGGTACTTAATAATGCTGCTGGTTATCTAAGAACCCAGGTTTCTAAAGCGGTTTCAATGCGCATGATTCCACGTATTTATTTTGTGTATGATGAATCTGTAGACTATGGGCAAAAGATGAGCGCATTGATCGATAAAGCCATTCAAAAAAATCGACAAAGCTGAGAATTGATCAATGTCTAATGGTTGATATAGTGAGTAGATTCAATAGCAGGAAAGGCTTCAAGGATGGCCAGGTTTTCTGACATACTGCGATTTCCTTTTTCAAAACTGACAATATAGTGTTTTTCATTCAGGGTTAAAAAGTCATCGCAAGATTTACCCAGGAAACGGATTATTTCATCTTGAGAAGCGCTTGAATCAAAGCTGACATAAAAATTCAGCTTGTTGCGGTGAGCTTCCGTTAAATGTTTGGATTGGCCAGTTTCAAATGTTGGCAACCAAAAATTTACGCTGATAATTAATACCAGGCAGATGGTAATGACAGACACAGGAACAGGGCAGTCAACCTGCCACCACCGACGCTTTTCAATGGTCAACCTGAACTTGTCAAAGGAAGATGCCTTAAATTGGAAGGGCTCGGTTTGCGTAGCCAAATGAGTTAAAGAGTGCCCCATTTTTAATTGCGAGGCAAATTGTGGGCAATCGGCAATTGCGGTTTCAATCTCTTCACAAATAGCAGCATCTAACTCGCCGCGGTGATAGGCTGGTATGTAGTGAATTAAATATTCGTATTTGGTTGCTGACATAGATATTATTTAGTAATTAAAGATATTATTTAGTAATTAAAATTTTTAATTAGGTTCAGATAGTTTATTTATTATGGCTTCCAGTTTGTTTTTGGCATGAAACATTCGGGTTTTAACTGTGTTAACAGGGCATTGCATAATTTCGGCAATTTCTTCATAGACCATGCCGTTGAAGTAACACAACTCCACTACCATACGCTGTTTTGGCGGCAATTTTTTAATCGCTATATTGATCAATTCTGACGTTTCGTTAGTAATGTCGTTTTTATCCTTTCCTGCCAAGCGATCAAGCATATCCTCATCGTCGGAAATCACAATGTTTTTGTAGTAGCTTTTACGTAAAATATTTAGACAGCGACGTTGGGCAATAGCGTAAATCCAGGTGGAAACCTTCGAGTTGCCTTGAAATTGATGCCCCTTATTCCAAACGGTCATCATCACTTCATTGTAGGTGTCTTCAATAATTTCAGCATCGGATGTCAGACGGTGTAAAAAGCTGGAAAGTTTGCCCTGATAACTTTCATAAAGTTGCTTCATTGCATCCATATCCCTATGGGTGACAATCCGTTCTAACAATGCTATATCCAGGACGTCATTAGTATTCAATGAGTTATTGTCACACATGAAAGGGCTATTATAGCGGCAGAGGATTATTTTGTTGCGAAATAATCTCAGGGGTAATGGATTCCATCTCTTTGGTCATTTTATTGTTTAAACGCTGCAGTGTTTCTTGAATGTTTTTGGAAGGCTCCTCTCGCTGCTTGTAGGCGACAAACTCTCTGGTTAAATTTAGCCCTGCCATTAAAGCAACCCTATCCGCGCTTATAGTATTGCTGGATTCCTTTATTGCGTTAAGGTATGAGTTAAATAATTTGGCAGATTCTTGTAACATGGCTATATCATCATCTTCTGCATTGATATTATAATGTTTATTTAGTAGGGTCACGGTGGTAGTTGACATATCTTTTTTGAATTTATTGAGTAAGTGTTAAATCGGTATTTGCTCCAGACGATCAATAACAGATTGTACTCGTTGCATTGCGCGTTCTTTGCGATTAATTAATTCTCTGCGTTCATTGTACAATTGTTGATTTTGCTGTTCTAACTTGCGGTTTTTGCCTATTAAGTAATTACAGGAAGCCAATAGTTCATTAATGCGCTTTTCCAATGTTTTTAGTGTTTCGTCCATACTGGAGTTGTCTGTGTCTGTATTGACAAGGTCGTCATTCATACCAAAAAATGATCATAAAGTTGTACAAGAGATTTATTGTTGCGTCAGGGCATGAATAACTATAAAGGCAAAATCGACTGCGGTCTAGTCAATTTTGCAACTGATTGATAATTCTTTGAGGTTTAACGTACTTACCATAATCCACTCTTGCTATACCTATAAATTCAGCATTGGTGTTATAACAGCGTACCAGGCTTTGATTTTTTGCTGTTAGTAATACTGATTGGTACGTGTCAAAAGATAATGGTTGCCCCTGTAATAGTTTTACCTCGTCTTTTACTGTTAAGTGTAGTGGTGTTAAATGGCTGACACAGCTATCGACAGGCAATAAAGTGGTGCGAAGATTTTTCGGGGTATAGCATGTCGAAAGCGAACTAATATCATACATAGTGTCTTTAAAATTTGACACTTGAGTGCGATGAAGTGCAGTGACGTGGGCGCCACACCCAATTTCATTTCCTATGTCGGCAACCAGGGAGCGGAT
The DNA here is from genome assembly GCA_965204215.1 of Pseudomonadales bacterium. Lineage (GTDB taxonomy): Bacteria > Pseudomonadota > Gammaproteobacteria > Pseudomonadales > GM7GCV1 > CBDBDZ01. The sequence goes on from CBDBDZ010000014.1 coordinate 923,528, forward strand.
GTAAGTGCCTTTTGAACAGCGTATCAGGAAGGTCGCTTGTGCAAATTCTCCTTTGCTGAACTTCAATAATTGCAGTTCATAAATAGTTATTGGCCTGGGTTCTTTAACAACTTCTATCCCTTGCCTGGCATATTCATAAAGAGGTTTGCCTTTATGTTTTAGAGCAGAATACTGAGGAGGTGTTTGTAATTGAGAACCTCTAAATTGCTCCATAGTCGTTTCAAGCGTTGCTTGTGTAAGCGTTTGAGTATGTTTGCGGCTGGTTTCAGAACCATCGCTGTCCCCACTATCTGTCGTTATGCCAAACGTGGTACTGGCGATATAGGTTTTATCGCTATCCAGTAAAAATTGGGTAAATTTCGTTGCCTCGCCTAGACAAATTGGAAGCATACCCGTTGCCAGTGGGTCGAGTGCGCCAGTATGCCCTGCGCGCCTGGCATTAAACAGGCGTTTGACTTGTTGCAGTGCGTGGTTAGAACTTACACCGCAGGCTTTATTTAAAAGTAATAGTCCATCGACAGGTTCTCCCCATTTGGGTCGCCTTCCCATAGCCTGGTTTAACTCAGATTGTGCATTATGGGTTTAACCTCGTGTTGTTCGAAATGCCAAAACCATAGGTTTTAACAAAGCTTTAGGCATTATACACTTTAAAATTTCAATAATAGAGTCTTTTCCAATGCGAATGCGTACTTTGTTGCGTTCAATACCTTTGATAATACGGTCAATAGCGTGTTCAGGAGTTACTCCCAGCCTTTGAGCCATTTGAAAGTTTTTCGTTGAGCGCTCTAAATTATCAGATTCTGCCAGGCAACGGCCCACACCACCGCCAGCCCCTGTAATAACAGTAACCTGGTTGGGTTGAATTTTCATGAATAAACTTAAATTTTAATTGTGGTAAATAACAGATGAATATATCATAAAGAGATCAGCAATTGTACGAAATGATACACTAATTATGAAACCTCAAAGCGCACCTCATTATTTACAACTCCACCCGGAAATTAAGTCGCAGGTAAATAAGATACCCAGATTGCCTCTTAATTCTTTAACATTGATAAAGTTTAAACGGTTTTTATTTAAAGTGCTTACTAAAGTACCTCAGAAGGTATCAGTTGAATTCAAACAAGTGGCTCTGGGTAGCCAACGGCTTTTTATTTATCAACCTGAGCAGTGTGGTAATGGTACTATATTTTGGATTCATGGAGGAGGGCATTTGGTTGGCACTCCACATCAGTTAATGGTTGTTGCAAAAACAATGGCAGACCAATTGAGCATGACAGTGGTATTACCTAGTTATAGACTTGCTCCTGAACATCCATTTCCAGCAAATTTGGATGATTGTTATCAAGCATGGAGTTGGTTGCAAAATGATGAACAACTGGGAATAAATAAATCCAAAATTGTGTTGGCGGGGAATAGTGCAGGGGGAGGATTGGCGGCGGCACTGTCACAACGCTTACAAGATGGTGGTGAAAAAATGCCAGTGGCGCAGGTGCTATACTATCCTATGCTGGATGACAGGACGGCGGCGAATCGAAATTTAGATAATGAGGCGCATTTTATTTGGAATAATCGCAATAATTACACTGGCTGGAGTGCATACCTGGGGAAGTATGAAGTGGGTGCAGGCGATCTTCCTGATTATGCCAGCCCTGCTCGGCGAGAAAATTTGGCAGGGCAACCTCCGACATGGATTGGTGTTGGAGATTTAGACTTGTTTTACGCAGAAAACAGGGTATATCATCAGCGCTTGCAACAGGCAGGAGTTCCTTCTACCTTTTTTGAAGTGGTTGGTGTGCCTCATGCATTCGAAATGATTTTTCCACAGGCACAAGTATCCTTGAATTTTCAACAGCAAGTAGCAGGCTTTATTGATAATTTTCTGTAAAATTTTGGTATGATGCAGCCCTTCAAAATGGGTCACAAAAATATTAATTTGACCTGTATTCTATAACTTGATTTTTGGAGAGCTTTATGCCAACACAACGCACATTGAGTATTATTAAACCTGACGCTGTTGCTAAGAATGTAATCGGTCAAATTATCAGTCGCTTTGAACAAGCAGGTCTGAAAATTGTAGCCCAGCAAATGATTCATATGGATGCAGAACAAGCGGGGGGCTTTTATGCCGAGCACAAAGAACGCCCTTTTTATAATGATTTGGTTACATTTATGACATCGGGTCCTGTTGTGGTTCAAGTGTTGGAAGGTGAAAATGCCATAGCACTAAACCGTGACTTAATGGGTGCTACTAATCCACAAGAAGCAACTGCTGGTACGATTCGTGCAGATTTTGCCCAAAGTATTGATGCCAATGCGGTGCATGGTTCCGATTCAGAAATTTCTGCCGCTCGGGAAATACATTACTTTTTTCCCAGTGCATAGATAAATTTTATTTATCTATTAATACGGAAAACCTAAAAAATTATGAGTAAAATCAATTTGCTGGGAATGTCTTCAACCAGGTTGAAGGCATTGCTGGCAGAGTGGGGAGAACCGGCCTTTCGAGCCACTCAACTGATTAAATGGATTCATCAGCAAGGAGTAGTTGATTTTGACGCAATGACTAATGTCAGCAAAGCTTTAAAAGAACGCTTAAAACAAGAAGCCGTTATTCAATTGCCAACTGTTGTGCAGCATCATATATCCAGAGATGGAACGCGCAAATGGTTGATAGAAGTAGATGCAGGTAATTGTATTGAAGCGGTGCTTATACCAGAAAAAGGGCGCAATACGCTCTGTATTTCTTCACAGGCAGGCTGTACTTTAGACTGTAGTTTTTGCAGCACGGGCAAACAAGGGTTCAATAGAGATTTAACTGCATCAGAAATTATTGGCCAACTGTGGTTGGCATCGAAAGACTTGCATAATTTTCACACTGTCCGCTCTGAAAAAGTTACCAATGTGGTAATGATGGGAATGGGTGAGCCACTACTTAATTTTGACAATGTGATTGATGCAGTGCAATTAATGATGGATGACAATGCCTATGGTTTATCAAAGCGTAGAGTCACTATTAGTACAGCAGGAGTTGTTCCTGCTATTGATAAGCTGGCAGATTACGTCGATGCATCACTAGCCATATCTCTACATGCAGCTAATGATAAGCTGCGTGATGAAATTGTGCCTATTAATCGCAAATATCCGATTGCCAGATTACTTGAAAGCGCTAAGCAATATTTGGCTCAAATGCCAGATAAAAAGCGCCGTTTAACCGTTGAGTACACATTGATAGACAGAGTGAATGATAGCATTGAAGATGCCATGCAATTGGCAGATATACTGCAGGACACACCCTGTAAAATCAATTTAATACCGTTTAATCCTTTTTCGTTAAGTAGCTATAAACGAGTTTCTAATAATCGCTTAATAAAGTTTCAACAAGTGCTGGTAGAAGCTGGATACATAACCAATGTTCGCACTACCAGAGGCGATGATATAGACGCAGCCTGTGGTCAGTTAGCGGGTAAAGTCAATGATAAAACCAAACGCAACGCAAGACATATAGAGAATGCGCAAATGATACCAGCGCTTAGTTTTTAGTCAGGACTGTCTGTACTGAATGGCAGTGTCTTGCAATTATTTTTTAAAGTGTACGATTTTTTTAAAATTGCCTATCTTCACAGAGATTCATACATTATAATTCGGGACCATTGCATTAGGCATCCTGCCTATACAACTGAGGTCATATTGAAAAAATGCGATTTTTCAATACTCGCAAAATCAAATACTTATAGTGTTCGATTTTGAGTGATGCTATCCTGTATCACGCGACCATTGCTTAATGCAATGGTCTTAATTCTGTTATTAAGATATTAAAATTTTTTATTTGAAGACTTCCTATGGCTCGTATTTTTCGTAAAAGAGAAGAAAGTAACGATAATGAAATAGACCTAACGCCAATGTTGGACGTGGTCTTTATCATGTTAATCTTCTTTATTGTAACCGCATCTTTTATACAAGAAGTGGGTTTTGATGTGGTTCGTCCACCACCAGCACCACCAAATCAGACACCTTCAGAGGCTAGAAATGCTGTGTTTGTAGTGACTGAGGCCAATGAAATACAGCTGGATGGTTTGCGTGTAGACCCGCGTGCGGTACGTGCTCGCATTGAGCGAATACTGGCAGAAAATCCACAAGCATCAGTTGTGGTACGCGCGCATCCAAGTTCAGACTCTGAAATTTATGTAGGTATTGCAGATGCAACCTATGAAGTGGCGTCTGACTTACAAGTTTCACTGGTTATCACCGAATAAAGCATTTCTTTTCGGTTATGACCGAAACTGAATTTCACCACCTTGCTGATTTAACAATCACTGCGATAGAGCGTGGCGTGGAAGCCAGTCAAGATGAAATGGGATGGGTGCTTGATTGGGAAAATCATTTAGGTGTCTTAACCATTATTATTGAGTCCAATCAATCGCAAATCATTATCAGTAGGCAGCCATCAATTGCAGAATTGTGGGTTGCGGCTAAAAGTGGAGGTTATCATTTCACCTACGATGGCAATCAATGGAAAGATAAAAATGATATTACCATTGAAGCCTGTATCAGCAATGCGATTTTGGACCAAAGTGGCGTATTCATCAATTTATAATTATGCATACTGTACTCTATCCAGGTTCATTTGACCCTATCACCAATGGCCATGTAGATATTGCTCAACGCGCGTCACGCTTGTTCGATAAAGTCATTATCGCCATTGCTCGTAGCAGTGCCAAAAAGCCGCTATTTACACTAGAGCAACGTATTATATTAGCGCAGCAATCGTTAGCACATTTAGGCAATATAGAAGTTATTGGCTTTAAAAAACTGCTGGCAGACCTGGTTAGAGAGACTAACTCCAATGGCGTTATTCGCGGACTTCGTGCCGTGTCGGACTTTGAATACGAATTTCAACTGGCGAATATGAATAGAGCTATTGGTGATGTAGAGAGTATTTTTCTAACCCCATCACCTAATAATTCTTTTATTTCTTCATCATTAATCAAAGAAATTAATACGCTCAATGGCGATGTTAGTGCCTTCGTACCGCCGCCAGTGTTAAGTGCATTAAGGAAACTTGGTTAATTAGAGCTTAATGGTATGCCATAAGTCTATGTTGATATTGTCTCGAGTATATGTACTGGAACCATCATATACCAGAGTGGGATGAGTCAATTTTGTCTTGGCGAGTTGGTGATATTTTTTAATATTTGTTAGCCAGCTTGCTTGGAATGTCTGACCTGACTTTATCTCAACAGGTCTCAATTTTTCACCATTCTCTACCAATACATCAACCTCTAACCCTTTACTATCGCGCCAAAAATACAATTGTTGAAATGCCCTGTAGTGTTTTTGTTGTTTGAGTAAGTCAGCTATTACCATATTTTCAAATACTTGGCCTCTATATGAGTTAAATGCCAAATCGTCTTGAGTGTGGATGCTTAGTAGATAACATAATAGTCCGGTGTCATAAAAATAGAGTTTAGGGCTTTTAACCAGGCGTTTTGAGAAATTTTTAAAGTGGGGTTTTAGCATAAAAGTTATGTAGCTGCTTTCTAAAACAGATAACCAGGATTTAACCGTTTGTGCATTAATCCCCGTAGCAGTACTTAATTCACTGATATTAAGCAGTGAACCGGTTCTTGCGGCACAGAGTTTCATAAATGTTTGAAACTGCGATAGGTTTATAATATTCAATAACTTTCTGACATCGCGTTCTAAATAGGTTTTAATATAATCTTCTATCCATAGTCTTGAATCTACTTCTCGGTTATATAATGGAGGATAAAAACCTTTAATCATTTGTTTATCAGTGGCTTCTCTTAAGGGTAATTCATTAATAGAGAAAGGTAATAGTTCAATAGCTCCAACTCGACCAGCTAGTGATTGAGTGATTTTGCTCATCATTTCAAATTGTTGCGATCCAGTCAGAATATATTTTCCCATCTGAGTATTGTTGTCAACGCGTTCTTGAATATAAGAAAGAAGCTGTGGACAGTTCTGAACTTCGTCAATTATAACGCCATCAGGATAACGGTTGAGAAATCCGATTGGGTCGTTATTTGCAAATTCTAAATGCGAGGGGTTTTCAAGATTTACATAATCTCTGTCGGAGAATGTATTTTTGGCTAATGTTGTTTTACCTGATTGTCTTGGTCCGGTAATGGCAAGCACAGGGTAGCCTTTAGCTAATTTGGGAATTAGAGATGTAACTTCTCTCGTTATATAATGAAAAGGCATTAATTTTTTCGAAAAATAGTATGATTACTGTATCACGCTATTTGCACAATTTCTATAGTTGATTGTATAAATTGTGCAAACGTAGTGTATGCAATGCTTTTAGAGGTGTTATCCTGTATTTCTAAGTCCAGCGGCGACGCCAGATATACTTATCATTAGAGCATTTTCTACCAATTTATTTTCCTGGTTCTGGTTATCATCCAATTGACGGTAGCGTTTCAATAACTCCACTTGAAGTAAATTTAAGGGGTCAATATAGGTGTTGCGTAAATTCACTGCTTGCTCTATCCACGGAATATTTTGCATCAATTTTTCATCTTCTGTAATGGTTAATACCACTTCAATATCTTTTTGTAATTGGTTACGCAATTCATTACCGACAAACTGTTGTTCTTTAGCAACCAGGATTTCATCATAAAAGGATGAAAGCTCTGCATTGGTTTTGGCGTATACCATTTGTAACATGCTCATGCGTGTTGTGAAAAAAGGCCAGTTGAGGCACATCTCACGCAAGTTGGTTTTTTCACTTTGATAGATATTGTGCAATGCGGCTCCCGCCCCATACCATGCAGGTAACAGCAGCCTGTTTTGAGACCAGGAGAATATCCAGGGGATGGCTCTTAAGGTTTCAATGCCACCTTGTTTATGGCGTTTGGCTGGACGCGAACCCAGTGGCAATTTGGAGAGTTCTTTGATAGGGGTGGCATCGTTAAAGTACTTGATAAAATGTTCAGTATCGGATACTCGAGTTCTATAGCTTTGTGCAGAAATGTCGGACAGTTGATTCATCACTTCACGCCATTCTGGCTTTACCAGTGGTGGTGGCTGTAATTGAGATTTTAAAATGGCATTGGTGTAGAGATTAAAGCTATTAACTGCTGTGACACACAGGCCAAATTTATTGCGTATCATTTCGCCTTGTTCAGTCACGCGCAAACCGTTATCTAATGAACCTGGGGGTTGTGATAGTAATGCAGCATGAGCAGGTGCTCCACCACGACCAATAGTACCCCCTCTTCCATGAAATAAAGTGAGTTTAATATTGTAATCTTTACAGAGCGTCAGCAAAGCTTCCTGTGTTCTGTACTGTGCCCACGAAGCAGCAATTACTCCGGCATCTTTGGCTGAATCGGAATAGCCAATCATAACCATTTGTTGTGGGGTTTCAGTCATATTGAGATAGTTGCGATAAGTGTCATTATCAAATAACAATTGCATACTCTGCTGGGCGTTATTTAAATCATCCAGTGTTTCAAATAGTGGTACAATGGGCAAATATTCATTGCAGCCGCTCTGTTTTAATAGTAATTGAACTGCCAGAATATCCGATGGTCTTTTTGCCATGGAAATGATGTAGCAGGAAATGGCTTGCAAATCGCTTTGTGCAATAAGCTTAAAACAGTTTAAAGTTTCCATCACTTCATTGTCAGGGCTCCATTGTTGGTGATTGGCGGGAAAGAGAGGGCGTTTACTTTCGAGTTCCTGAGTCAAAAAAGTGATTCGTTGTTCTTCATTCCAGGTATCATAATCACCTAGCTCTAAATAATGGGTAATTGCAGATAGAACTTTGGTATGACGTTGACTGTCCTGACGAATGTCCAGTGGTAATAAATGGATACCAAAGCTGTTTAACCGATGTAAACAGCGTTTTAAATTGCCGCTAGCAATTGCTCCCATATTGCACTCCATTAATGATTGGTAGCAAAGTTGTAATGGATCGCGTAATTGTTCGCAATGGGTAAGCACTGCTAAATCGGTAACGAGTTCATCGTTGTTGATGGCTTTTTCACAATATAATTGAGTATTAATCAAAATTTGGCGTGTGTGCTTTAATATAGCTCGATAGGGCTCATCATTGCCGGCAATGCCTAATTGCCTTAGTTTGTTTTGCAAGTCGTAATTACAGCGATGCATTGAAAGCTCGCTGACTAATTGATTGATATCGTTTAAAAACAAATCAGCAGCTTTCCAGCGGCTGAGTAACATCACTTCTTTTGTAACTTTAGCGGTTACAAAAGGATTGCCATCACGGTCACCTCCCATCCAGGATACAAATCGAATCGGGTTAAATTTTTGCGGTAAATCCAGATTGAATTGTGATTGAATAACGGCTTCCAAATGCTCTATAAATTCAGGAATCGCCTCCCACAATGAATGCTCAATAACTGCAAATCCCCACTTTGCTTCGTCTACAGGCGTTGGCTTTTTGGTGCGTATCTCATTGGTGTGCCACCACTCCACGATAATACGGCGAATTGTAGATAAGTTTTCTTCAAACTGAGGCAGTAGTTGATAGAGTTTATTTTGCTTATCGATTAATGTCCGCCTGGTAATTTCTGTTGGGTGAGCGGTTAAAACTAATTCAATATCCAATTGTAGCAATACGCTAGTGATTTGTTCATCAGCAATACCTTGAGAGCGAAGTTGTTGAATTTGTTGTTCAATGTCAGATAGTGATGCATCAAGTTGATTACTGGATGTATCGTTGCTAAAGTATTGCTCTACAATATTGGATAAATTTAAAAATAAGCTAAAAGCTCTTGCCACTTTTTCCATCTCTATGGCTGATAACGATTGAATTTGTGTGATTAAAGAGCTGCGCTGTGCCAACGATTGATTTTGGGTGTTTTTAGCTAAAGTGCGAATGGACTCAATCTTGTCTAAAAGTGCTTGCCCTTCGGCTTCAGCTATGGTTTCTCCAAGAATTCTTCCCATCGAATCAACATAGTGGTGCAAAAGGTTCATAGTCGTTTTTTAATGTGGATATTAGCGTAGGGTCTTAGCAATATTGAGTCAGGTGATTAGAAGTGTCTAACATTCTATTCGAAAAGCCCCATTCATTGTCGTACCAGGCAAGAATTTTGACATGGTTGTCGATAACCATAGTCTGGTTGACATCTGCAATACTTGATGCCGAGTTATGGTTAAAGTCGATGCTAACCAATGGTTGTTCATTAATAACAAAAACTGATTGCAGTTTAGAGGTATTGGTGGCGGCTATCATAGTTATACTGTATGTCAGCTCAGTACGGAATGAATCGCTTTTTGCCAGCCATTGAGCAACTGTTGGCGGACATCATCATCTAAACTGGAGGTAAAAGTTTGGTCAAGTGACCACGATTGTTCAATGGCTTCGAGAGAGTTGTGTATTCCCAGTTGTAACATGGCTAAATAAGTTACACCTAATGCAGAAGTTTCCAATATAGTGGGGCGCTGTATTTCAATATTCAAAATATCAGCCAGAAAATTCAGCATCCAGTTATTGGTTGTCATGCCGCCATCAACTTTTAGCTGTTCAATAACAATGCCATCTGACTCAATAGATTTAAGCAAATCTGATGTTTGATAAACTACGGATTCAATGGCTGCTCTTACCAGTGATGCGCCATTAGTAGCCCTGGTTATACCCACCAATGCTCCTCTTGCATTAGCATCCCAGTAAGGTGCACCTAACCCTGTAAAAGCAGGTACAAGGTATAGACTCTGGTTGGATGTGAGTTGCTCGCATATTTGCTCGGTTTCAGCAGCGTTTTCAATAATTTTTAGTTCGTCTCGCAGCCATTGAACAGCAGCGCCTGCCACAAAAATAGAACCTTCCAATGCATAGGTAGACTCTCCATTTAAGCGATAAGCTACTGTCGATAATAAACGGTGCTGCGATTGCTTAATGCTTTTACCCGTATTGATTAATACAAAGCAACCCGTGCCGTAAGTGCTTTTTACCGCACCTTCACGAAAACAACACTGACCGATGGCAGCAGCTTGTTGATCACCGGCTACAGAAACAATAGGAATCTGCTTGCCGTTGATATCAGCAGTGCCAAAATCATCAGCACAATTCAGTACTTTGGGCAGCAGTGATTTAGGCACACCAAATACCGACAAGAGTGTATCATCCCATTGTTGGTTGGCAATATCATAAAGCTGAGTACGGCTGGCATTGGTGGCATCGGTAACGTGGTTTTTACCTTGAGTTAAGCGGTAAATTAGGAAACTGTCAATGGTACCAAAAGCGAGCTTGTTGTCATTGGCGTCTTGTTTAGCGCCTTCGACATTATCTAATATCCATTTGATTTTTGACCCGGAAAAATAGGGGTCTATTAATAAACCGGTTTTGCTTTGAATGACTTGTTCAGCTTTTGTGCCACGAAGACTATCACAAAAATTTGCAGTGCGTCTGTCTTGCCAAACAATAGCATTATAAATGGGTTTGCCAGTTTCGCTATGCCATACCACAGTCGTTTCTCTCTGGTTAGTCAGACCGATTCCCAGCAGCCGAATATTGTGTGTATAGGCATAATCAATGACATTGCACAAGGTTTGATAAACCGTACTCCAGATGGTGTCCGGGTCGTGCTCTACCCAGCCATCGGCTGGGTAAATTTGTGGAAATTCTTGCTGAGCGCTGTAAATAATCTCACCTTTTAGCGAAAATAAAATAGTACGGGAACTGGTTGTACCTTGGTCAATGGCAATAATGGCAGCTTTATCGTTCATAATGGTATTTATATGCAGTCAAATGTTGGGCTCATCATCATATAAATGATATGAGATCTTTGTAATAAAATTTTTTACACTCATACTGCATTATTTTCGCTGGTATTTCAATGGTGACCAATAAAATACGCAGGAGCGATATTTTATTGTCAGGTTAATATTGATGAACAATCAGATAATCTCTTATAATTCACGTTTAATTTCATGACCCCAACTTGTACCAGATCGTAGTGACAGTATTTTATTTTAGGGAGTTTCACCTGGTATGAACTCGTCAAACTACGCTGATTATTCGCATCGGCGCTATAACCCTTTGACTAATGAATGGGTTTTGGTCTCGCCGCACAGAGCAAAACGACCGTGGCAAGGTCAACAGGAGCGTATTGATATTGAAGCAAGTCCGGCTTATGATAAAAACTGTTATTTATGCAAAGGTAACAAACGTATCAATGGAGAGCAAAACCCTGATTATTTAAAGACATTTGTTTTTACTAATGACTTTGCAGCCTTGAACCAGTCAACACCCGTATTTGAGGGAAATGATCCACTATTCCAAGTACAGTCTGAACAGGGAACAAGTCGTGTAATATGTTTTTCACCTGATCACAGCCGTTCATTACCCAAACTTTCAGTACAGCAAATTACTGAGGTGATTAATGCCTGGCAACAGCAATGTGAAGAACTTGCACAAGACTATCAATGGATTCAAATATTTGAAAATAAAGGTGCGACAATGGGCTGTTCCAATCCACACCCTCATGGACAAATTTGGGCGCAACATAGCTTGCCAACTTTGGTTGCCAAAAAGCAAGCTAATCTATCAAATTATTTTGGGCAGCATCGTACCAACTTACTTTTGGATTATGCTGAAAAAGAAATTGCCAATGAAACCAGAATTGTTGCTAAAAATGCTCATTGGTTAGTTTGTGTGCCTTTTTGGGCGGTTTGGCCATTTGAAACCTTGCTGTTACCCAGATTTCAGGTATCGCGTATGACAGCACTCAACAATGATGCCAAGAGCCAACTTGCAGAGATACTCAAAATATTAACAACAAAGTACGATAATTTATTCAATTGTTCTTTTCCCTATTCGATGGGTTGGCATGGTGCGCCTTACGACGATGCAGAACACCCAGAGTGGCTGCTGCACGCTCATTTTTTCCCGCCGTTATTGCGCTCTGCTTCAATTAAAAAATTTATGGTAGGTTACGAAATGTTAGCAGAACCACAACGAGATATTACACCAGAGCAGGCAGCGCACCAATTATCATTACTTTCTGACATTCACTATACCAATCAACAATAAATGCAATTGATTGATACCTTAAAGCAAGGCTTTTACGATAAATTCCTGCATGCCCCTGAATTTATCATAAAAGCACCAGGTCGGGTTAACCTGATTGGAGAGCATACCGACTATAACGATGGTCATGTGCTGCCCTGTGCAATTGAATATGCTGTATGGGTTGCTGTTTCCAGTAGAAATGATGATTTAGTGAATGTAATTGCTTTAGATTATGAATGCGAACACGATGTTTTTTCGATAAGCGTAAATATTGAACATAGTAACAAAGGTATCTGGCAAAATTATGTACGTGGTGTTATACAAGAGTTGGTTATTAGAGGTTTTTCGATGACAGGTTGTAATGTGGCGATTAAAGGAAATATTCCACAAGGCACTGGTCTAAGTTCTTCAGCAGCAATAGAAGTGGGCGTTGTTTATGCGCTATCGCATTTGTTTGGGTTAAATATTCCCAAAAAAAATATTGCCGAAATAAGTCAGGCGGCTGAAAACAATTTTGTAGGTTGCGCTTGTGGTATTATGGATCAACTCGCGTCGGTTTGTGGCGTAGAGAACAAAGCACTGGCAATAGATTGCAGAACGCTGGATATTACCGAAGTGTCAATTCCTGAAGGCATAACCATTATGATGATTGACTCCAATGTAAAACGCGGGTTGGTTGATAGCGAATATAATACCAGGCGGTTACAGTGTGAAGCTGCTGCGAATTATTTTAATGTATCACATTTGAGAGATGTGCTACCGCAGATATTCGAGGCAAATAAAGCAAAATTAAACCCGATAATTGCAAAACGTGCTGAACATGTGATTTATGAAAATCGACGCACTTTGGATGCTGTGATAGCTCTGGGTAATGTCGATATGATAACAATGAGTCAATTGATGACAGAAAGCCATGAGTCGATGAAATCATTGTTTGAAATTACAACACCAGAAATTGACTATTTAGTTGACTTAATAGCAGATAAGTTAAATGGCAATGGTGGTGCAAGAATGACAGGTGGCGGTTTTGGCGGCTGTGTGGTGGCACTAGTACCAAATAACAAGGTAGAATTAGTTCAATCGACAATAAAAGATAATTATCAAGACAAGACAGGCTTGAAAGCCGTTATATACACCAGCCGACCTGTAGATGGCGCTAAAGCTATACATTTATACTAAGACCAATTAAGTAAGATATGCAACTCCGCCAAAGTCATTTAAAGCAATTGCAATCGGATCAAGTATTTGATGTTCTGATTGTGGGTGCGGGTATTAACGGTGCTGTATCGGCAGCGGCATTGGCTGCGAAAGGCGTGAAAGTTGCACTTATTGACAAAGGTGATTTTGCAGGGCAGACCAGTTCCAATTCATCAAATTTGGCGTGGGGTGGTATTAAATATTTGGAGAGTTTTGAATATTTACTGGTTAATAAACTCTGTTCCAGCCGTAATCACTTGATGCGAAGTTACCCTTCAACCGTTAAAGAAATTCGGTTTTTGACTACAGTGGCAAAAAGTTTTCGCTTTCCAGCCTTTATCCTGTACTTAGGAACATTGCTATATTGGGTAATGGGGCGCTTTTTTACTGTTGCGCCTAAATTGATGAGCGCAAAACAACTCAAAGTGCGTGAATCAATTATTAATACTGAACAGGCTAGAGCTGGGGTAGAGTATTCTGATGCCTATTTCTATGACAACGACGCACGTTTTGTATTTAATTTTGTGCGCTCAAGTATGGATCACGGTTGCATAGCTGCTAACTATGTAGAGTCTATTACTTCCCGAAAGCAAAAAGAACAATGGCAGGTTACTGTTCGCGATTTAGAAACCAACACCGATTTTAATATTAATTCCAAAGTTATGATTAATGCTGGTGGGCCTTGGTTAGATGCACATAATCAAATAAGCAATCAGTTGACTCACTATCGGCATACCTTTTCCAAAGGCATTCATCTCATTGTGAATAAACTCACCGACGTCAATCGAATATTAACCTTTTTTGCCAGTGATGGCAGAATGTTTTTTGCCATACCTATGGGAAATAAAACTTGCATAGGTACGACCGATATTCATGTTAATACTCCTGATGTTTCTGTAAATGATGAAGACAGGCAGTTTATTTTGGATAATATCAACCAGTTGCTTGTCTTGAAAAAACCTTTGGCAACTGAGGATATCATTTCTGAGCGCTGCGGTGTGCGTCCTCTTGCGGTGACAGGTGACGAAACTTCAACCGACTGGACAAAACTCTCACGAAAACATGTTATTGAATGCAATCAACAAGACCAGCATTTGAGTATATTTGGTGGAAAATTGACCGACTGCATCAATGTTGGTGAAGAAGTAGTAGAGCATATTTCAGCAATGGGCATTGAAGTGCCATACCCAAACTATGTTTGGTATGGTGAAGATGCAGACAGTGTGAAACAAAAATTTTACCACCAGGCACAACTTATGTTATTGGATGAATATACTGTTGACGGTTCATCTGAGTTATTGTCGCAACGCCTATGGCGACGTTATGGGGGAAATGCATTAAAAATATTAGAAAATATCAGGCAAGATGAAAGTCAGGCTCAACGTCTTATGAGTGAAGCCGAATACTTACGTTGTGAAGTTGAATATACTGCCAAACATGAAATGATTACCCGGCTTGATGATTTTTTGCGAAGGCGTTCAAAAATTTCACAAGTGGTTTCGAAACAATCCATACAAGAATCAACAGGAGTTAAAGCAGCTTGCGAGCTTTTCTTTGGTGCAAGTGCAAAGGCAAAATACCAGCAGTGGTTGGACAGCTTATGAGTACTGGGGTTAAACCCAGGCTGGGGTGTTGCTATTACCCCGAACAATGGGATGTAGACTTGTGGCAACGCGATGCAGAACAAATGGTTGATTTAGGCCTGTCCATAGTGCGAATTGGTGAATTTTCATGGTCGCGCCTTGAACCTGCCAAAGGTCATTTTCAATGGCAGTGGCTGGATGATGCTATAGAAACCTTAGGCAATGCAGGATTACAAGTGGTTTTGGGAACACCTTCCGCAACACCGCCGCGCTGGATGTTAGAGTGCTTTCCTGATATGTTGGCACTGGATAAGCAAGGCAGAGTCAGAAAATTTGGTTCCAGAAGGCACTATTGTTTTAGCCATAGCGGCTACCGACAAGCTGCTGCCGATATGGCAGAATTAATGGCGCAGCGTTATGCAGGCTCTGATTATGTGACCCACTGGCAAATTGACAATGAATACGGCTGCCATGATACCACTGTATCTTACAGTGATAATGCGCTACAGCAATTTCGTATCTGGCTTGGTAATAAATATCAATCCATAGAAAGGTTAAATGAATGCTGGGGCAATGTGTTTTGGTCGATGGAATATAACGATTTTCAACAAATAGAATTGCCAAATTCAACTGTTACGGAACCTAACCCCATTCATGTATTGGATTTTAAGGCATTCAGCAGTGACCAGGTTATAGTCTTTAACCAGTCGCAAGTAAGTGCAATTAAACGCCATAGCGACAAACCACTTATTCATAACTATATGGGAAAAGTGTTCGATTTTGATCATTTCAAACTGGGAAAGGATTTGGATATTGCCAGTTGGGATGCCTATCCTTTAGGTTTTTTAGAAGACCGTTCAACATTATGTGAGCATGAAAAGAATGGTTTTTATCGTCAAGGGGACCCCGACTTTCAAGCCTTTCACCACGACTTATATCGCGCTGTAGGCAACGGCAAATGGTGGGTGATGGAGCAACAACCTGGCCCTGTTAACTGGGCGCCCTGGAATCCAGCGCCACTTACCAATATGGTAAGGCTGTGGACATGGGAAGCCATTGTCCACGGAGCAGAAGTTGTCAATTATTTTCGTTGGCGGCAAGTACCTTTTGCACAAGAACAGATGCATTCAGGTTTATTACATCCCGATTCAACCAAAGCGCTTGCCTGCAGAGAAATTCAGCAAACAGTAAATGAAATTAATATACATAAAACAATTACGCAACTGCCAGCAAAAGTAGCTATGGTATTTGACTATCAATCGGCATGGGCGTGGCAGGTACAACCACAAGGGGAAGGTTTTGACTACTTCAAATTACAATACGATTTTTATAAAGGTCTGCGACAGCTAGGGCTTTCAGTCGACTTTATTTCAGCGGAAACCGATGATTTTGCTGACTATAGTTTAGTGTTAATTAATGGATTAATGTATTGGAATACTGCATTAAAGCAAGCCATTAGCAATACCAAAGCAACCCTGTTAGTTGGTCCGCGTACGGGCTCTAAAACTGAGTGTTTTATCATACCAGATGCATTGCCACCGGATATAGAACACTTCGGGTGCAAAGTTAACTATGTAGAGAGCTTGCGACCAGATACCACTAGAAGTGTCACAGGTGATGGTGTTGCACAGAGCGGAAAAGTACAGCACTGGATAGAGTATTTAGAAATCATGGATTCTTCAATTAAAGTCTGCGCTAGCGTTGAAGATACCAATCAACCCATTTGGGTAAGCCAAACCCTTAATTGTGCATCAATACACTATCTGGCGGGTTGGCCAGATGAAATATTACTAAGGCGTATATTGCAATCACTTTGTAGTGATTTGGATATCGTTACGCAGAACATGCCCAAAGGCGTGCGCAGGCGCGATGTGGTCAATCAACAGTTTGTGTTTAATTATAATGCACATGCGGTTAATTTTCACAACCACAATATCGAGGCAGGAGGTGTGTTATGGAATTAACCCAGATTAATAAATAAAATAACGAGAATACTATGCCCTTACAGACTTTCCAGGTATCTATTTTTATCCTTGTCACTGTTTTTATCGGGTATTTAACCTATCGAAAATGCCGCAGCGCTCAAACGGTAGTTAGCAATAATGGTACCGACAGTCAAAACCGGGAAGTCTTCTTGGCCGGAGGAGGATTGAGTTGGGCGTTTGTAGCGGGTTCAATCACCTTAACCAATCTAAGTACCGACCAACTAGTAGGAATGAATGGTAATCAAATGCTATTACTGGCATGGTGGGAATTAGCCGCAGTGATAGGTTTAATTATCCTGGCCAAAGTATTTTTACCCATTTATTACCGCTATAACTGTACTACAACCACAGAGTTATTGGAAAAACGCTATAACAATCACCATATTCGCGCATTAATCGGTGTGTTATTCTTGCTTGGCAATGTTTTTATCTTTTTGCCTGCGGTACTTTATGGTGGTTCACTGTTTATGCAAACCATGTTTGGAATAAACGTACCATTAATGGTATTAGCCGTTACTTTTGCTGTAATCGGTGCATGTTATGCTGTGTTAGGAGGTCTGCGTGCAGTAGCTGTTTCTGATACTTACAGCGGCTTTTTAATTTTGAGCTTAGGGCTATTGGTTGTATTTCTGGCATTAAATGCTATTAATTTCGACTTCACAGGCATTCCAGCCGAAAGACTTGCCATGATAGGTAACAATGATTCTCCTATTCCATGGCACACGTTGTTAACAGGAATGATATTAATACAAATATTCTATTGGAGTACTAACCAAACTATCACCCAAAGGGCGATGGCATCGCCAACCGTTAAAGAGGGGCAAAAGGGTGTATTAGCAGCAGCAGGTATTCGTTTTTTGATAGTGCCTCCACTAGTGGTGTTACCTGGTGTTGTTTCTTATAAACTCTACGGCGATATAGGCGATGCCGCCTATGGGCAAATTGTGGGCGATTTACTACCACTATGGTTATCAGGTATATTTGCAGCAGGGCTTGCGGCTGCAGTTTTAACAACTTTTAATTCCATTTTAAACTCATCATCTGCGTTATATGTATGCGATATTCATGAAAAATACATCAGAAGCAATATTTCAATCAAACGTCTAAATTTAATTGTCACCAGTGTATTTGTCATTGTTGCATTGGCACTAGTGCCTGTATACGCCCAGTCAGAAAGTATTATCAACACAGTGCAGCAACTTTATGGGTTGCTGAGTATGCCTATTCTTTCCTGCTTTATTGTTGGCTTATTATTTAAAAATGTTCATTACCTTGCGGCTATTGTTACCGTAGTTTTTGGCGTAGCACTCTACGGCGTTTTCTCGTTTTGGGTTCAACCCTTTGGACTGCATTATATTCATTTAATGTTCATTACACTGTGGGTCTGTGTAGTGTTTGCCTTAGTCATTAATAAAATTATATTTGGTAATAAAGCAGAATTTGCATGGGTTAATGCCAAGTAGTCATTTCCAAAAGTTAATTACTAAAGCGGACCCGTGGTTCATATTAATACCAATGCATGTAAGGTAATTTTTCGTTTTGGATAAATTTTATATTAACCCTGCATGAATATATCATAATTTTATGTTATAATACTAGTCATGAAACAAGTAGATTTAAGAACCCTTAGCCCCGAGTCTCGACTAGAATTGAAAAAAATTTGTCTTCGCCTTTACAAGAAGGGAGACCGTACAAAAAAAGCCATAGCCGAAGAGCTTGGTCTTCGCTATATCACGGTATCAGAATGGCTACGTGAATATAAAGCATCAGGCGAAAAGCTCACCAAAGAAAAACCACGAGGACGCCCATTGGGAGTGGGACGGGACTTAACACCGGAGCAAGAAAAACATATTCAGAAGTTGATTATTGACAAGACACCAGACCAGTTAAAGCTGGATTTCGCACTGTGGTCAATCAAAGCAGTTCAACAATTGATTGATGATGAATTTTCAATTGATTTAGCCTATCGAACTGTCTGTCTTTACCTTAATCGTTGGGGTTTTACCCCCCAGCGTCCAGTCAAACGTAGTTATGAACAGCAACCTGCTCAAGTTCAACAGTGGCTTGATGAAGATTATCCTGCAATTCACCAACGCGCCCAGGATGAAGACGCAGAAATTCACTGGGGTGATGAAACAGGTATTTCGAGTCAAGAGCATTATCCTCGCGGTTATGCTCCTAAAGGGCAAACACCAGTTTTAGTATTATCTCACGCTAAGCGTGAACGAGTTAACATGGTGTCAACCATTACTAATCAAGGAAAACTTCGTTTTATGGTCTATGACGATAAGTTCACGGCTCAGGTCTTCATCAAATTTTTGAAACAATTAATAAAGCAATCATCTAAAAAGGTTTTTTTGATTGTTGATAACTTACGCGTACATCATGCTAAATTGGTTCAAGAATGGTTAGCAGGTAATACTGAAAAAATTGAGGTCTTCTATCTGCCTAGCTATTCCCCTGAACTTAACCCCGATGAGTATCTCAATTGTGATTTAAAGCGCTCAATGGGTGCTGATAAACCGACTCGAAAGAAAGGGGATATTGCTAAAAAATTAGATAAGCATATGAATCTGCTACAACAGCAACCCGAAAGAATTCAATCTTATTTCAAGCATCAGAAAATTAAATATGCAGCTTAATAATTTCGAATATTTAATGCAGAGTTAATAGGTATTGGTTACATCAGATTTGACTTTAAAACCTGATAGGTAGGATAGCCTCAACAAAACTACAGGGATGTACTTGCGTCGTTTTCAAAGTTATCTGTGCATTAAATCTTTATCGTGATTGGTATTATTACCATTTTTGTTTTCGTTACAATTTCTCATGCATAATCCGGGTCCAAATATCCAGTGATTATTAGGATGGATGTTATTTCATATTGGAAAAGGCTTAAAGTTGACAAAACCTGCTGGTTCATTAGAATTGCAGCCTCCAATGTGTTATCTATTTGATATTGGAGCTTTTGATAATTTACCCATTATCATAACTAAGCGAAACAGCATACAATGCTGTTTTTAAATGCAGATAGTGCGAACAGCACAAATGCTTAACAAAGTTTGTTATAAGTTTGATTATGTCTACCCAGCTACAATTGTCTGGCGGCGATGCGGTTATTCAAGCCCTTCGTGACCAAGGTGTGAAAATGATTTTTGGCTACCCAGGAGGGGCAGCATTGCATATTTATGATGCGTTGTTTCGCCAGGAAAAAGAAGCTCATGCCAACCCACCCATAGAGCATATACTGGTGCGCCACGAGCAGGCAGCTACGCATGCGGCTGATGCTTATACACGTGCTACAGGCAGTACAGGAACGGTTTTGGTTACTTCCGGGCCTGGCGCCACCAATGCCATTACAGGCATTGCCACTGCTTATATGGACTCTGTCGCCATGGTAGTAATTTCTGCGCAAGTGGCCAGCACGAAAATAGGCGAAGATGCATTTCAAGAAACCGATATGGTAGGTATTTCCCGACCTATTGTTAAACACAGCTTTTTGGTTACTGATGCCAATGATATTGCTGAAACTATTGCCAAAGCCTATTACATCGCAAAAAGTGGCAGACCAGGACCCGTAGTGGTTGATATTTCTAAAGATGCTACTGCGCCAGATGTTAAAGTCCCATACAACTTCCCTAAAACCGTTAACCTGCGCTCTTATCAACCAGTTAAGCGCGGGCATTCAGGTCAAATTGCCAAAGCTGTTAAAGAAATAGCCAAAGCCAAAAGGCCAATCATTTATATTGGTGGTGGCGCGGTAATTGGCGAAGCTAGCGCGGAGGTAACTGCTTTTGCTAAAGCACTTAATTTCCCCGTTACTCAAACCTTGATGGGATTGGGTGCTTTCCCTATGACGGATGAACAGTTTATTGGTATGTTGGGTATGCATGGTACTTATGAATCTAATATGGCAATGCATAATGCTGACTTGATTATTGCACTTGGGGCGAGGTTTGATGATAGAACAACTAACGCTCCTAAAAAATATTGTCCCGATGCTAAAATTATTCATGTTGATATTGACCCTACCACCATAGACAAGACTATTTCGGTCAATGTGCCAATAGTAGGGCCTTTAAAGCAAGTAGCGCAGGAATTGAACATGCAAGTTAAAACTATTAATGTGGATGGTGAAATGTTGCAAAAATGGTGGGATCAGATCAACTATTGGCGCGGCCAACACAGCATCTATTTAAAGCCCAATCACGCACCCAGTAAAGGGAAATTGATAAAGCCTCAGGATGTAATAAAAACCCTTTACGAAGTTACCAAAGGCGAAGCCATTATCACCTCGGATGTAGGTCAGCATCAAATGTTCGCAGCGCAATATTATATGTTTGATAAACCACGGCAATGGATTAACTCTGGTGGCTTAGGCACCATGGGTTACGGTCTGCCAGCGGCTATGGGTGCTCGGTTCGCCCGACCTGATGACGTAGTCGTTTGTGTCACAGGAGAGGGTAGCATTCAAATGTGCATTCAAGAGTTATCCACTTGTTTGCAATATGGATTACCATTAAAAATTATCAATCTGAATAATCAGGCACTTGGCATGGTGAAACAATGGCAAGATCTGAATTACGGAGGGCGCTACTCTGAAAGCCTGTATGAAAATTCCTTGCCAGATTTTGTCAGGCTGACAGAAGCTTACGGCCATGTAGGAATGAAAGTTACCCAGTTTGAAGATTTGAAAAATGCAATGAAAGAATGTTTCAAACTTGAGGATAAGCTTGTATTTATGGATATAGCTGTAGATGCCAACGAGCATGTATACCCAATGCAAATTGCTGAAGGTTCCATGCGTGATATGTGGGTAAATATGAACGAGCGAACTTGAGGGCAACAGTATGAATCAAGAATTAAAGACCAACAGACGTATTATTTCGTTATTAATGGAAAATGAGGCGGGCGCACTTTCTCGAGTTATTGGTTTGTTTTCGCAACGCGGTTACAATATTGATTCATTAAATGTAGCGCCAACTGAAGACTCGAGCTTGTCAAGGTTAACCTTGTCCACTGAATGCGACGATGAAAAAATTCAGCAAATTACTAAACAACTTCACAAGTTGATTGATGTGATTAAAGTGCAGGAAATTTCAGGTAAAAAACATGTCGAACGCGAAATGATGTTAGTGAAAGTTAAGGCAGTCAAGGAAGTAGAGCGCGCGGAGATATATCGTTGTGTCGATGTGTTTCGCGGGCAAATTGTCGATATGGGTGCGACCTGCTATACCATTGTAGTGATAGGCGTCAGTAGCAAGTTGGATCATTTTTTAGAAGCACTTAGTCCATTTAAAGTGCTAGAAGTTGCCCGTTCAGGGGTATCTGGCCTGGTGCGTGGCGAAAATGCCATGTCGGTTTAATTTATTATTACGAGAAACATATTATGCAAGTATATTACGATAAAGATTGTGACTTATCGATAATCCAGTCTATGAAAGTAGCCATCGTTGGCTATGGCTCCCAAGGTCATGCTCACGCACTTAATTTACGCGACTCTGGTGTCGGCAATGTTGTGGTAGGGCTAAGAGAAGGTTCTGCTAGTCGACGTAAAGCCGAAAATGAAGGTTTGGCAGTAGCAACGGTCGCCGATGCCGTAACTAACGCCGATTTAATTATGATTGTCGCGCCCGATGAACACCAGGCCAGCATTTACAGAAATGATATTGAACCCAATTTAAAGCAAGGCGCTACACTGGCGTTTGCCCATGGTTTAAATATACATTTTCAATTGATTCAACCACGTAGTGATTTAGATGTAGTGATGATAGCACCCAAAGGACCTGGTCATACAGTGCGTAGCACATACACCGAAGGTGGTGGTGTACCGTCACTTATTGCGATTTACCAAGATAATTCAGGTAGTGCCAAAGCCAAGGCGCTATCTTATGCTTCTGCTAATGGCGGTGGTCGTGCAGGTATTATTGAAACCAACTTCAGGGAGGAAACAGAGACGGATTTATTTGGTGAACAAGCGGTACTTTGTGGTGGGTTAACGGCGTTAATTCAAGCCGGCTTTGAAACTTTGGTTGAAGCTGGTTATGCTCCTGAAATGGCGTATTTTGAATGTTTGCATGAAACCAAGCTAATTGTTGACTTAATCTATCAAGGTGGTATTGCCAATATGCGTTACTCCATTTCCAATACAGCGGAATACGGTGATTACATGTCGGGCGAACGCGTCATTACTCCTGAAACCAAAGCCGAAATGAAGCGTATTTTAGAAGATATTCAGCAAGGTAAATTCGTGCAAAATTTTATGTTAGATAATCAAGCTGGCAATCCTGTATTGCATGCTAAGCGCCGTATTTCTGGTGAGCATCAAATTGAAGAAGTCGGTTCAAAACTTCGCGCTATGATGCCATGGATTTCTGCCAATCAGCTAGTAGATAAAGAAAAAAATTGAGTATTTTTACTTTTTTGAATAATATCGGGAACTAACTTGGAATATGCTCGGTCTCAATATCAAGTGTTTCATAGACCTCATTGCAGTAACGATAATTTCCCCTTAAATTAGAGTTTTCTGCATTTTAGCCCGAGTCCTTCTCGGGCTTTTTTTATCTGCAAATAATCGATAATTTCCCTATTAAGCGCATAGGCAAGCGTGCATGGTTTATAATTGCACTGTATGAATTATATTGCAGTTGCTGTTGGTGGGGCTTTAGGGGCTTTAACCCGTTACCTTGTTTTACAACAAATGGCAGCTTCACCAGCCTATTGGTCAACACTGCTTGTTAATGTAACAGGTTCGTTGTTGATGGGAATACTCTGGGTGCTAGTTGAACGCCATATTGCTAGTGAATTTATGCGTTTATTCTTGGCAGTGGGTCTATTAAGTTCGCTTACCACCTTTTCTAGTTTTTCTCTGGATATAATTCAGCTGCTTAATCAGTCTCAATGGCTAAATGCTGTACTCTATATTTTAACGTCGCTAATTGTAAGTTTGGGAGTGATGATAGGAGCCATATTACTGACAAAACAATTAATATAAACAATTATCTATAGGTAATTTTTTAATGCTTGACCCCAAACTATTGCGCGCTGATTTAACAGCTATTGCTCAAAATTTAGCCAATAGAGGTTTTATACTCGATGTTGATTTATTATCGCAATTAGGACAACAGCGCAAATTGCAGCAAGTTATAACGGAACAATTACAGGCGCAGCGCAATCAATTGTCGAAACAAATTGGCATAGCAAAATCCAAAGGGGAGGATGCAATGGATATGTTGAATGAAGTTGAACAATTAGGCACGAAATTAGATGAAGCCAAGCAAGTCTTGATAAGCATTCAACAGCAGTGGGATGAATATGTCAAAGGTATTCCTAATGTACTGGATGACAGTGTGCCAGTGGGTAAAAATGAATATGAAAACCAATTAATTCGGCAGTGGGGCAATGTCAGAACTTTTGATTTTGATATTAAAGATCATATAGATATTGGAATACCGTTGGGGTTGGACTTCGATTCAGCAAGTATGATAACAGGTTCGCGCTTTGTTGTTATGCACCAATCCATTGCCAGATTGCACCGGGCTTTGATTCAGTTTATGCTGGATATTCATACCACAGAACACGGATACAATGAAATTTATACTCCTTATATTGTCAACAGCCAGTCGCTGTATGGTACGGGGCAATTACCTAAATTTGAGCAGGATTTATTCAAAATAGAGACAAGTGATGAACGTGAATTTTATTTAATACCTACGGCAGAAGTGCCGGTGACTAACTATTTACGCGACCAAATTTACGATGGAGAATTGCCGTTAAAATTCACCTGCCACACCCCTTGTTTTCGTAGTGAAGCAGGGAGTTATGGACGCGATGTACGCGGTATGATACGTCAACACCAATTTGAAAAGGTAGAATTGGTACAGTTTGTAAAACCAGAAGAATCCGAACAAGCATTGGAAGAACTTACAGCTCATGCAGAAACGATCTTGAAGCGTTTAGACTTGCCTTATCAAACCGTGGTACTTTGCAGTGGCGATGTAGGCTTTTCTTCAGCTAAAACTTATGATTTAGAGGTATGGTTGCCTTCGCAGAATACCTACAGGGAAATTTCCTCTTGCTCAAACTTTAGAGATTTTCAGTGCAGGCGTATACAAGCGCGTTACCGCAATGTTGAAAATGGAAAAAATAAGCCGGAATTATTACATAGCTTAAATGGCTCAGGTTTGGCTGTGGGTCGAACACTAGTGGCTATTTTGGAAAACTTTCAAAATAATGATGGCAGTGTGGCAATTCCCACTAATTTACAGCCCTATATGAACGGTTTAAAGCAACTTTCTTCTCCGACATTATGAGCGTTTTCAAACGTATAGGAATAATTATCTATCGAGCCGATAAAGATACCTATAGCACCTTTCAACGTCTGTTTACATTATTGTATCAAGAAAACGTCTGCGTTGTGTTGTCTGAAAGAACTCAATCGTTGTGTCTGGAAGATATGGACACAGCTAAATTACTGAGTCAGTACCAAGTGCCTAGTACGACAGAAACATCTATTGGCGATGAATGTGAATTGATTATTGTCATTGGAGGCGATGGCAGTATGCTGCATATTGCTCGTGAAACGCTCACTCAAGGCTTGCCCATATTGGGCATTAACCGAGGGCGTTTGGGATTTTTAAATGATATCAGTCCTGATGATATTGAAATTCAAATTAAGCAAATTCTCGATGGCAACTATATTACCAGCAAACGCTTTTTACTAGAAGCAATCATTGAACGCGACAATCAGGTCGTAGAACAATTTCAAGCACTGAATGACGTGGTGGTGCAGTCGGAGCGCTCGCGAATTATAGATTTAAGTTTAAGTATTGATAATAACTTCGTCTACAAAATTCGTGCCGATGGTCTTATTTTTGCAACGCCTACAGGCTCTACTGCCTATGCACTTGCCTGCGGAGGTACTATCGTGCATCCATCGCTTAGCACCATTCAAATTGTGCCTATTAATTCACACTCGTTGGATAATCGCCCTATAGTCGTTGACTCGTCGGTACAACTAGATGTCGCTGTTACCGAACACAATCATGCCAAAGTTCAAGCAGTAGGAGACGGTCAAGTGCATGTGCCAGTCGAGGTCGGCGATAAGCTTAAAATTAAACGCCATACCAGGCAAACCACATTTTTGCATTTAAAAAATCATAATTTTTATGAAAGTTGTCGAACCAAACTTAACTGGAATAAACTTGGATGATGAAGCACAATACACAGGAGCGATATTTTATTACCATAAAAGGGAGCTTTGCATAATGTCACGAGCGATGTCAGGACAAGGCAAATTTGAACGAAAAAGCGGAGTTTGGCGGTAAATGAGCATTTTAAGCGAAAATTTAACGCTGTATTGACAAGCGCAGTAATTATGCAAAACTCTCAATAAGTGTTTAAAAGCAACTAATGAAAGATATAGCAAACAATAGCCTGCAATTCGATGTACTGGTTATAGGAAGTGGTGTAGCGGGTTTGGTGGTTGCCTTGGATTTAGCAGATAAGGCTCAGGTTGCAATCATTAGCAAAACCCAATTGCGTTCAGGGTCTAGTCTCTGGGCGCAAGGGGGTATAGCTGCAGTATTGGATACTCAAGACAGTCTTGAGTCGCACTGTGAAGATACACTAAATACAGGTGCAGGATTATGTAATGTCGATGTTGTGAAACATATTGTTGGCAAAGGCAAAGAAAGTATTGAGTGGTTGGTTTGTAAAGGAGTCCATTTTAATCGTGAACAAGGTCAATACCACTTAACGCGTGAGGGCGGTCACAGTGCAAGGCGCGTAGTACATAATGCTGATGTCACGGGACAGGCCATTATCAGTAGTCTTATGGATCAAATTGATACTCACCCCAACATTCATTGCTTTGATAATCATATAGCTATCGACATTATTCAAACGGAAACTCAAGGGGTAAAAATAAGTTGTGCAGGCGCTTATGTTTTAAATATTAATAACGATAGAGTCGTCAGTTTTAATGCCAAGTGCACCGTATTAGCGACAGGTGGAGCCAGTAAGACTTATTTATATACCAGCAACCCCGATGGTGCTTCAGGCGATGGTATAGCAATGGCGTGGCGCGCTGGCTGTCGAGTGGCAAATATGGAATTTCAACAGTTTCACCCTACTTGTCTATATCATACCAAAGCTAAATCGGCATTAATCAGTGAAGCGTTACGCGGTGAAGGAGCTACCTTGCATTTGCCCGATGGAGAGTCTTTTATGCAGCGCTTTGATGAACGTAAAGAGCTTGCCCCGCGCGATATTGTTGCTCGTGCTATCGATCATGAAATGAAGCGTTTGGGTATTGATCACGTGTATTTGGATATCAGTCATAAATCATCTGATTTCATACAATCGCATTTTCCCAGCGCCTACAGTACGGGGCTTAAATATGGCATAGATATTTGTCATGAACCTATTCCTGTAGTACCAGCCGCGCACTATACCTGTGGTGGTGTTATGACAGGTTTGCAAGGGCAAACTGATTTGGCGCATTTGTATGCTGTAGGTGAAGTAGCCCATACGGGAATGCATGGAGCTAATCGTATGGCGAGTAATTCGCTTTTAGAATGTGTGGTGTTGGCACGTAATGCGGCGCAGGATATTGCCAATAACCTGGACAATATCAGTTTGACAGAAACAGCAAGGGCTTGGGATGAGTCCAGAGTGACAGACTCGGATGAAGACGTGATTATTTCTCACAATTGGGAAGAGTTGCGGCATTTTATGTGGGACTATGTCGGCATTGTCCGCAGCCACAAGCGCGTTGAGCGCGCTCAACATAGAAATAAGTTATTGCAAAAGGAAATACATGAATACTATAGTAACTACAAAGTCAGTAATGATTTAATTGAATTGCGTAATTTAGCAGTATGCTCTCATTTGATGATTCATTCGGCATTAAGGCGTAAAGAGAGTAGAGGGTTACATTATATGATTGATAGTCCTGATAGAGATTCAATTGCTCGCAATACTGTATTAGTACCGATTAATTTTGCTGATCAGGATACCATCGTATCAAATCAATCCATGTCAATGTAGAGGGTATATAAGCTCCCTATGTATAACGTCTTATTTGCTGGTTTTGGTGATATTGCTACACGGGTGCATCAACAATTTCAAACCCTGTTGAGAGTACCAGATTGTTATGCCATTAAACGTAGTAAAATTAATAAGGTAGAGAAATTATCACTACTGTATTGTGACATGTTACAGCAAGACGCCCTAACGGAAGTGTTGTCAAAGGTCAATCCTGACTATATTGTTGTAACGCTGACGCCCAGTGAATACACTGAGCAAGGCTACCATAATGCTTATGTTAAACCCTTGAAAGCATTGGTTGGTGCTATTCAAACAAAAGGGCTAACCCCTAAAGTATTCTTGGTTTCAAGTACCAGTGTTTATGGGCAGAATAATGGCGAATGGGTTGATGAATACTCAGCGGTGGAACCTTTTAAAACCACTGCCATGCAATTGTTAAGTGCTGAAAAAATACTGATGCCAATTGACTACTGTTTATTGCGCTGTAGTGGTATGTACAGTGGTCCTAGCCAAAGGATGACTCAACTAAGTCAGAACATTGGTGAACACTATCAGCGCTGGAGCAACCGTATCCACCGCGATGATGTAGCTGGTTTTATTGTTCACTTGATACAACAACATAGTCAAGGTGTTAACATTGACAATTGCTATGTAGTATCTGACAATCAACCACAGATTTTATCGAAAGTGCTTGCTTATATCGCTAATAGTGACGATACTCAAGAGATAAAAAGCGCCATAGGTAAACGCTGTAACAATAAGCGAATGCAGGCAACCGGTTATCAATTAAAATATCCCGACTACCAATTTGGTTATAATTTATGATACGACACATTGTTTTTTTTGGCGTTGCCAAACAGCAAGACACTCAAGCTGTCATAGAAGGGTTAAAGCTGTTAAGAAACATTGGAGAACACAGGCTGTTTGAAGTAAGGGCTAATTTAAAACGAGATGGCTTTAACAACGAAGTGGATGTGGTTTTTTACAGCGAATTTGAAACGGAAGCACATTTGCAACGCTTTATTGACCATCCCTTATATCAAGAATGTATCAATCGAGTCAGACCACTTCGAAGTATTCGCTACTGTGCTGATATCAAGAGTTGATCTTGAATAAACCTAGATTCCGTAGTTGAACCTGGAATTTACAGTTATTTTCAGGAAATAATGCAAGGCATGGCTTGCAGGTAATGGTTGTAGCCCTTACCAAAAGCCATACGCAGCAGTGTGAACTGAAAAGGGCTGTAAAGCCAGGTAGCGGTTTGTAATTCACTTATGAAGTGAATCGAAGAATAAGCGTTTATCAATAACATTCAAACTCTTAGCCCGCATATTTCATAAAAAAAAGTACGGTGCTTGTTTAATGCGTTATAATTCAATGTGTTAAGTCAAAATTATAAGCCAAGCACCGATGACAGATTGTACCTCAACTTCTACTTACTTTTCACCTTTAAATCGCCGTCAAATCGAAACTCAATTTAGTGGTGGCGATATGACCAGCGATGCTGGTGTTTTATTGCTCAGAGAGCTTGATAAACACTTATGTCTAAGCAAGCAAGTGGCATCGGTATTTCCCGATACCCGGCACAGCAGTTATGTGAAACATTCACTGCAGAGTTTGATTCGTCAACGCTTGTATAGCTTATGCATGGGTTACGAAGACCTTAACGATCACGAGACCTTGCGACACGATAAGGCATTACAAACGGCAACGGAAGCTGATCAAGTACTGGGAAGCCAGTCGACATTGTGTCGATTAGAACAATCATTTACTGCGCAATCAAACATTGCCATTCATGACGTATTGTTGAACCTATTTATTGATTCGTTTGATAGTGCCCCAGAGGAATTAATTCTCGACTTCGATGCCACTGATGATCGCGTCCATGGTACGCAAGAAGGTCGCTCTTACAATGGTTATTATCGGCATTATTGTTTTTTACCCTTGTATGTATTCTGCGGTGAACAACTGTTGGTCAGCTATCTTCGACCCAGTAATATCGATGGCGCGAAGCACAGTTGGGCGATTCTCAGTTTGTTGGTAAAACGGTTGCGTAAACAGTGGCCTAATGTCAGAATCATTATACGTGGCGATAGTGGGTTTTGTCGGCATCAAATGATGAATTGGTGTGAGCGTCATGATGTTGGTTACGTGCTGGGCATTGCAAAAAATAGCCCAATACTAGAGATGCTGTCACCCTGGATTGATGCGGTCAATGAACAATATGAACGATCTGGAAACCCCTTGCGCTGGTTTACTCATATCCAGTATGCAGCTCAATCATGGTCGCGTCAACGCCGTGTCATCGCTAAAATTGAACATACTGGAAAAGGCATGAACCCGCGATTTGTGGTGACGAATTTATCGGGCGAACATCAAGCTATTTATGAGGATCTCTATTGTGCTCGTGGCGAAATGGAAAACCATATTAAAGAACAGCAACTCGATATGTTTGCTGACCGAACGAGTTGTCATCACTGGTGGCCTAATCAATGGCGACTGTTGTTATCGTCACTGGCTTATGTGTTGATGGAGCGACTACGTCATCACTGCTTAAAAAGCACTGTTTTTGCCCAATTACAAGTAGGAACCATACGCCTTAAATTACTCAAAGTGGCTGCCGTTATTTTATCCAATACCAGGCGTATACGCTTACTATTACCCAGCGCATATCCTTATCAAGATATCTTCGAGTTGGTTGTCGCCCGGCTTAAACCTGGATAAGACTGTAAAAAGTGCTGCCCCGGCACGAGAACAAACAATGGGGGTAAGGGGGAGTTATGTCTGAAATTCGGGCAAAGAGCATATTAAGCTACGTATTCAACAAACTTAAACTAAATTAAAGCAGGATAATCCAACTTCACCTTAAACTCGAAGTTATTTGTAGGTTTATGAAATATGCGGGTTAGAAGTGAAATTAGCGTTCAACTGCGGAATCTAGGATAATGAAAATAGACTAAATTCCAGAGCGTTGTGGATAATGGTTACTTGTGGTTGCGCCATAGCTATATTGACTTTTGGACCACGTTCAAGCATGGGTTTTTTCAACTACCTGTGATTGAAACTAATGGTTGGAGCCGAACCATCTTTGGGTTGACCATTGCCATACAAAACATTATTTGGGGTATAGGTCAGCCCGTATTTGGCGTTTTTTGCCGCAGCGCTACACTACTCTATACAACTGAAGCCTGTTCTGCGTATATAAGTCGTTTTTTTGTACTCAATCGTCGTTCAAATAATAGACCTAACTCACAAAATTGACGACACTGCCACCCTCATTAAAACTTTATATTTTAAATATGACCAGAACTTCCAGACGCGGTGGAGGGCGCTCAGCTAAAAAGGAAATGCGTAATCAAGCTCAATTTGAAGCAAAGCCTTACATTGAACGCAATATTCCCTATGTTGAAATATTGAGTGAGGAAGGGCTGCAAACCATTGAGTACAACGCTGAAACTATTTTGGAAGAAATAGGTATTGAATTTAAGGATGATCCTGAAGCCATTGAAATACTGAAAGCCGCGGGTGCAGATGTTACAGGAGAGTTGGTACGCTTTCCGCGCGGATTATGTCGTTCGATTATTCAGAATAATGCGCCAAGAGAATTTATCCAACACGCACGCAATTCCGCAAAAAGTATTATTGTTGGAGGTAAACGCACGGTACTGGTTCCCGCTTATGGCCCACCTTTTGTGCATGATCTGGATAAGGGTAGACGCTATGCAACCATTGAAGACTTCCGGAATTTTGTAAAACTCGCCTATATGAGTGAGGGAATTCATCACTCTGGAGGTACAGTTTGCGAGCCAGTAGACCTGCCTGTTAACAAGCGTCATTTTGATATGGTCTACAGCCATTTAAAATACAGCGACAAACCTTTTATGGGTTCTGTTACCGCAGCTGAGCGAGCGCAGGACAGTGTTGATATGGCAAAAATTGTATTTGGAGAGGAGTTTGTTACCAATAACTGTGTGATGGTTAATTTGATTAATGCCAACTCGCCCATGACCTATGATGATACCATGTTAGGTGCAGCTAAAGTCTATGCGCGCAATTTTCAGGCTTGTATGGTATCGCCATTTATTTTGGCAGGGGCTATGTCGCCAGTAACAGTAGTTGGCACTTGTACACAAATATTGGCAGAAGCTATGGCAGGTATGGCTTTTGTTCAACTGGTTCGCCCTGGCGCACCAGTTATATTTGGAACTTTTGCCAGCGCCGTTTCCATGCAATCGGGCGCACCGACTTTCGGTACGCCAGAACCCAGTAAGGTATTATACGTTTGTGCGGCGTTGGCGCGGCGCCTGGGTGTCCCATTTCGCAGTGGTGGTGGTTTTACCTCATCTAAAGTACCTGATGCACAGGCAGCTTATGAGTCGGCAAATACCTTGCAATCGGCAGCTCTTGCAGGAGTCAATTTTATGTTGCATACAGCTGGTTGGTTAGAAGGTGGTTTGGCAATGGGTTATGAGAAGTTTATGCTTGATGCAGACCAGGCCAGTATGCTGTCAGTATTACTTAATGGCGTTGATATGAGCGAAAACGGTCAAGCGATGGATGCCATTCGCGAAGCAGGTCCAGGTCAACATTTCCTGGGCACAGCACATACTCAGCGCAATTTTGAGACGGCGTTTTATCGCTCGACAATGGCAGATAGCAATAGTTTTGAACAATGGGAGCAGGAAGGTTCTATGGATGCAGCTCAGCGCGCTAACTTAGCGTGGAAACGCAGATTAAATGATTACGAATTACCGCCTCTCGATGAAGCCATTGATGAGGGTCTGACCGCTTTTATGCAGCGTCGCAAATCAGAGTTTGCCGACCGTGAATATTAATAAATAATTGACTTTAACATAACCTGAGAGATAATTATGAGTGAAGAATACGATGATGATATTGTTCTTGCCGAATTAGACGATGATGAATTAGTTGAGCAAATGCACGAAGACCTTTATGATGGTTTGCGTGAAGAAATAGTAGAAGGCACTGATATATTATTGTCGCGTGGCTGGGGAGCAGAAAAAGTCCTTAGAGAAGCATTAGTTGGTGGCATGACAATTGTTGGTATCGATTTTCGTGATGGCATCCTTTTTGTTCCCGAAGTATTACTTGCTGCCAATGCCATGAAAGGGGGTATGGAAATACTGCGTCCACTATTGGCAGAAACTGGGGCTAAACCCATTGGTAAAATGGTAATAGGTACAGTGAAAGGAGATATTCACGACATTGGTAAAAATCTGGTGACTATGATGATGGAAGGCGCTGGTTTTGAAGTGATCGATTTAGGTATTAATAATTCGGTGGAAGAATATCTTGAAGCGCTAAATGAAAATAAACCTGATGTGTTAGGCATGTCTGCATTATTGACAACCACTATGCCTTATATGAAGGTAGTTATTGACGAGCTTAAAGAACGCGGTATTCGTGACGATTATATCGTGCTTGTAGGTGGCGCACCACTTAACGAAGAATTTGGTAGTGCCATCGGTGCTGATGCCTACTGCCAAGACGCAGCAACTGCGGCGTCTGTAGGCGTAAAAATGGTGGCTGAGAAAGTATAAGGCACTTATGAAGCCTGTTGGAGTTATTGCCTGTGGGGCAATAGCTTTAGAAATTCTTGATATTATTGAGCTCAATCAATGGCAGCATATTGAGCTCAAGTGTCTGGATGCTGAACTGCATAACCGCCCCAAAAAAATTGCCCCTAAATTGCGCGAAAAAATTGATGC
This sequence comes from Pseudomonadales bacterium, assembly GCA_965204215.1. Lineage (GTDB taxonomy): Bacteria > Pseudomonadota > Gammaproteobacteria > Pseudomonadales > GM7GCV1 > CBDBDZ01. Next base: position 957,078 of record CBDBDZ010000014.1, read on the forward strand.
CTTGGGCGATAATTATAGTCACATCATTATTGGTTATGGAGATTGTGGCAGTGGTGGCGATATTGATCGCTTAATCGCTGATTATAAAGAAAAAGGTTATAGTATCAGTCGTATAGATGGTGCGCATTGTTACCAATTCTTTACAGGTGGTCAAAAATTCAAAACCCTGGAAGAAGATCAACTGGGCAACTTCTATCTTACTGATTTTCTTGTTAAACACTTTGAACGTATTATTATTAAGGGTTTTAAACTAGATAAACACCCCGAACTTAAATCGATCATGTTTGGTAACTATAAACAGATTGTGTTTTTGTCGCAAACTCAGGTGACCGATGAAATACTGCAACAAGCGGAACAAGTCTCGCAATTTTTGGAATTGCCTCTAAAGCATATTGAAACAGGATATGGAGACCTGGTTCAAGCGCTTGATATCATGTGAGATTTATATTATCTATGCACTATCTTCTTCCTTTGCCCAATCCAACTCCCAACGTCTAGCGAAATCGTCAGCAGCTTTACCAAGGTGACGGCGTACATATTTTTCAGGGGTTTCGCGTAAATCGACGATAATGAGAGCATCCAGAGAATTATCGAGCGCAGGGTTGACAGCGAAACAGGCAATTTTACCGTTAAGGGCTAGGTAATGTTTGAGAAGGATGGGTATGGAATTTCCATAATCGCTTCTGCCAATAACGCGGTTGACCAAGCTCACATTGCTAAGAGTTTTTAGCATAGCTTCGTCCCAAACTTTACGATGCAGGCGCATGGGTTTGATGGGTTTGACCCTGTCGCCTATTTGATCGCTGGTAACGCCTGAAATTTTGAGGAGTACATCGGCGATTAATGCCCTGGTACTATTGGATAATTCACGAGAGATACAGGCGCCACCAAAAAGGGTATGATAATTGGGGTTTTGTGCCATATAAGCTCCAAGTCCACGCCATAAAATAGAGAGTGAAGCTGGTTGTCTTTGATAGTTTGGATGAATAAATGAGCGACCAACTTCCAGGCAGTTGGTGATATTTTTTAGTTCTTTTTGCTTGAACTTGTATAGTGAACGGATATAAAGACCTTTGACACCGTGTTTTTTTAGAATTTTATCGACGTGACCAACGCGATAACTGCCAACAATACTGTGTTTTTCTGAATCCCAAACAAAGAGATGATTGTAATAATGGTCGTATTTATCCAAATCAATATCTTTCCCACTGCCAATGCTCACGGCGCGAAAAGAAATTTCTCTGTCAATGCCAATACAGGTCATCAACGAACCCATTTTATTATAGGGTGCGCAAAATACTTGAAATTGGCTTTGTTCAAATAGTAGATAAGGCTTTAGACCTTCAAGATCAGCAGCTATTAAATTAGCATCGGGATACAGTTTTGATAAAGCTCTATATGCATTTGAAGGTGGGGAATGTCTGGTTTTACTCCCTAATAATTCGGTATTTAGCCGTAGATAATCATTGATAGCTTTTGCGGATTTAAATCCGTTTAATTCAGCAGGTTCAATCAAATCACCATAGGTTACTGTAACTTCTTTACCCTGTTTGTTTAATATTTCATGCGGTAGCATTAAGGTTCCAAACAAACGGTGGATACTGCTTAATATATAAAAAAGCGAACTATTTCTTGCTCTTATATGAATGGGTAAACAGCTTGCGTTATAGCGTTTGATAATGGTTGCGGCGAATGTATTCCAGTCTCTGTCTTGAATGCGAAGTTTTTTGAAGTTGAGGCGAGATACCTGCCCTGCTGGAAAAACCAATAAGGCACCGCCAGATTTAACATGTTGTGTCGCCTGTCTTACACCCGATAAATTTTTATGTGTTGATTTGCCTTTAAGGACTTCAACGCCAAAGAAAATATCCTCCAATTCGGGTATTATTCTAAGTATCCGGTTAGTTAGCACTCTTAAATCGGGTCGTATTTGACCGAGTAAGTTTGTTAAAATGATGCCTTCGGCTCCACCTAATGGGTGATTAGCTATGATAACTAAAGGGCCTTCTTTGGGAATGTTTAACTCGCCTTTAATATCTACCTGACAGCCGATGGCTTTGTCGGCTTTATTTACAAAATCAAGCGAATTATGAGAAGGTGGAATATTGTCGTAAAGTTTTCTAATAGCACTTATTCGAGACAGTACCTCTAAAGGTTTTGCTACTAAAGGATGGAAAGGAAGACTTAATGGGTGGGTGGGCACTGGTTGTTTCAATCGGGGTTAGGGTAATGGTTATAAAGTTCAAATTCTGTTTTTATACCTTTGCGTAGCTCCCTTAGTTTTGGAGGTTTGTAGCCTTGCTTGCGGTAATGGTTGCCCAGTTTGAACATAGCATGATACTGGAAAATCAACGCCTTCATCGATTTGAAGTAGGTTGCATCCTTATCCCAAATATGTAAGGGTTCAGCGTTAGCGCCGTTAATTTCTACTATAGCGATTTTATCGCTGCCTGCTTTGAATTCGTCGATATGACTGAATTTGATATCAAGTCGGCCATAGGGAAGGTTGTTAAAGCCTTTCATGATACGATCAATGGTGTCAGTCATTGCCTTGGTAATATGTTCATTAGCGTCACAAAAGATGGCACCCTTACTGTGCGCGGCCGAAAATATTAAACGATAAGGTTCGCCTTCTGGAATTACCTGATCGAGTAAATGTTGGTGGCGCTGAGTGTATAAATGTTTTAACTCCTTGATGCGATGGTTTCTATCCATTAATTGACTCAAGGTAGAAACGCCATCGCCTAACACGTAAGGGCTGTATTTCATTCCTAACGAAATAATTTCGCCTTTATCTTGGTCTGGCAATCGCACGTAGAAAACACCAGCCTCTGGCTCCCAGGGGGCAAGTTTCTGAAGCATGAGAGATGTATTTTTTGGGTAAGTCTCTAAATACTCTTGTAGTTGTCGCTCGTTTTTTAGCAGTTTTACACCAATACCGCGGCAGCCAATATCGGGCTTGCCGACTAAAGGAAAACTTAAATTGGCGTTGTGCATTGCTTGCAACAAATCATTGAGTTCGGTATTGGATTCGTTGCGCTTATGTGTTATCCAATCCATCACATATTGCTGGCTTTTTTCATTAGCTAAATCTAAAATTTGTCCTTTGGAAGTACCGACTAACCCAGCCAGATAGATGGTAGGGTTGGCTAAAAGCGGCAATGTCAAGGAACGGTAGCGAATTGCCCACCAAAGGCAGCAGATAACGACAGGAAAGTATATTAACCAAGCGGGCCAGAATTCAAAAAAAGATGTGGTGTTACTGGAGGGTTTAATGGGAGGCATACCCTTTGCCACGTGAAATTGGTTGCTAGCGCTTTGGATCATGACCGGTTTATTTTATTTCTACGAACCCTTGTGCCAGGTCGTAATTATTGCCATCAAAAAATAGTTCTCGTTGTTCTTCCAGGTAGTTTCTCGTCTCGGGAGCCATCATATTCAAATGCTTTTCATTAACCAAACGTGTCTGATGTTGCAACCACTCCTGCCAAGCTTGCTGAGAGATGGTTTCCATAATTGCTTGACCTTTAGCTCCAGGAAAAGGAGGGCGGCTAAGTGCGGGTAAAGTTTTTTGATATTTTCTACAAAATACGGTGCTCATTTACGAGTATTTTAAGTTTTATCTATAGGTTGTATTGTATATCAAAAACGATTATAGCTAAAATACAGTACTTGCATTAATCGCTAAATAGTAACGGAGATTACCATGGATAAAGCAACACTTAACTCTAAAAGTCTGGAAAGTATTAGTAGCATTGAACAAATTGTACAATCGCTCAATGACTACTCTCGCCAACACAACTTAGTGATATGTGATATTGCTTCTGATACTGTCACAGTAGCAGCAGAGCAGATAAATGTTGAACAGCAACAAGTGTTAGAACAGCTATCGCAGCGAGCGGTGAAAGTCATGATGCTTTCAAAACAAGAAATGGAAATACAGCAGCAATTTTCTCACAATAACCGTTATTCAAATTCTGAAGATTACGACAATGCAAGTAGTTTTGAACAGTTAGTGGTCATGGACACTGTTGATACGCAAAATTATAATATTAATAAGCCTGTAATTGATTATTTGCAATGGCTGTTCTCTTATGCTTTTCGTTGTGGGGCTAGTGATATTCATTTTGAACCAGTAAGAAAACAGGGCATTATCCGCATGCGTATCGATGGGTTGTTAAGGCGAATGTACAGTGTGCCTCTTTCCACTTTTACCATTTTAATTAATCGCATAAAAATACTTGGGCGTATGGATATTAGCGAAAAACGCAGACCACAAGATGGTCGTATTAAAACCACTGTTTCAGATAATAATATAGAAGTGGAATTGAGATTAGCTACGCTGATGACGGCGTTTGGCGAGAAGCTGGTCGTTCGCATGTTCTGCCCAGACGTATTGCAGAAAAGCTTTCAAGCAATGGGTTTTAACCAACAACTGGAACAGCACTGGACACAGTTATTACAGAAAACCGGGGGAATTCTCTTGGTTGTTGGGCCTACAGGTTCTGGTAAAACGACTACGCTTTACAATTCTCTTAGCTTTATTAACTGTGAGCAGATTAATATTTGTACAGTAGAAGACCCTATTGAAATGGTGGTTGCAGATTACAACCAGACGCAGGTTCAAACCAGTATTGATGTAACTTTTCCAACAGCTATCAGGGCTTTGTTAAGGCAAGACCCAGACGTGATAATGGTGGGCGAAATTCGCGATACTGAAACCGCAGACATGGCAATGCGCGCTGCCTTAACAGGGCATTTGGTGCTTTCAACACTACATGCCGATTCTGCCTTGCAATCTGTTACACGTTTAATTGATATAGGAGTGCCTGAGTACCTGATTAAATCTTGTCTGCTTGGCGTATTATCACAGCGTTTAATTCGTTTATTGTGTGAGCATTGTAAGAAGCGAGAACATAATTATTATCGATCCACTCAAGGGTGTTCGCAGTGTAATTATACAGGTTACAAAGGCAGGCAGGGAGTTTATGAGTTGCTGAGTTTCACTGATATAGACAATAAATCATCAAATGTTATAAAACTCCTGCATCAAAATCCAGATAAATTTATAATTCAGAGTATGAGTGAAAGTATTGATGATTTTTTGAATTCAGGCGTTACCAGTAGCGATGAAATTTTGCGAGTATTTGGAGTCAGAGGGTGTTAAAAAAACACTGGTGGGCAATTTTTATATTGTGGCTAATATTATTTGGTGTAAGTAGCTTATTATTATCTAAACTTAATCATAAATACCGTGACAAACAGGGTTTGCAGAGCTCAGAATTGGCCTCTCAGGTTGCTTTGGGTTATTTGATTGATGAAAATTACTTGGCATTACAGTCTCAATTAAATCAGCTACTATATATTGAAGGCTTATTGTCAATATCTATCACCAGTGCCGATTTTGAAGTATTAGCGAAAGCGCAGCATGCTGACTTGATTGGACCCAATGTACGTTATTACAGCAGACCTATTCGTTTAGATGCCGACAATCAACAAATAATAGGCTATGTGCAAGTGGCGTGGAGTAATGAATTTAACCATATACTCTATGTGGTGGCATGGATAATATCGCTGTTTCTTACTATTTTAATTGTATGCTGTGGCTGGTTGATAAGTCATTGGCACTCGGTTTTATTGTATCGGGAAATAGAGAGGCTACAGCAACAACTCAATCAATGGGCGCCTGCTGATACCAAAGGTGTAGAAATAAATTCAGTACAAATTTGCTATATTGTTTTTTATTTTGAAGCGTTACACCACTGGCAGCAAAGTTTTCAGCCACAAATTGCCAATTCTGTATTAAACCAATTTGAAAATGACTTCAATCAACAGTTGGATTTGTATGGAGGTAAGGTTGTGGGTAACTTACATAACAGTCTACAGATAGTTGTATTTGATTGCCAGGAGTCTCTGTCATGCGGTTTTGCTTTTGCCAGTGGAGTGATTCACGTATTATCGCAATGGTATGAGGATATGAATTTACCGTTGTCAGCAATGGTATTAACGGATGTAGGTGCACCACTTTCACAGCGCAGTTTATTGCAGTTACCTCTTTACAAAAAATCATTGGTTAATCACTATCGGCAGTTGCAACAGTTGCAGCAACAATCACTCAGCAATCACTTAATTGTAGCGAAATCAGAGCAGCACCTGTTTGAGTCCTCAGCTGTATTTAGTGAAACGCCAATTGATGACTGGATACTGGCAACGCCTAATGATTTGATTTTGCAGCTATGGCGAAGGCAGTTAAGCAGTCATTTATAATTTGAAATAAATGTTTGGGTTACCAAACACCCTGGGAGGTTTTTCTTAATCTAACCAAAGAAAATTCTCTATTTTTTAACCAGTGTTGCACTTATGAGTAGAATGTGCGGCCAGTAAACTCCGCTTTTTCGTTCAAATTTGCCTTGTCTTGACATCGCTCGTGACATTATCCTAAATTCCGCAGTTGAACGCTAATTTCACTTCTAAGAGTTTGAATGTTATTGATAAACGCTTATTCTTCGATTCACTTCATAAGTGAATTACAAACCGCTACCTGGCTTTACTGCCCTTTTCAGTTCACACTGCTGCGTTATGGCTTTTGGTAAGGGCTACAACCATTACCTGCAAGCCATGCCTTGTATTATTTCCTGAAAATAACTGTAAATTCCAGGTTCAACTACGGAATCTAGGATTATGCAAAGCTCTCTCTAAGTTTTTGCTGAATAATTTTGTTTACTTCTTGTGGGTTGGCTTGTCCTTTGGATAACTTCATGACTTGCCCAACAAAAAAACCAAACATTTTTTTGCGTTTATCATCAGTTGCCTGTCTGTAATTATCTACTTGTCGTGGATTGTCAGCGATGATTTGATCAACAAAGCCTTCCAGGGCGGAGCTGTCTGAAACTTGTTTTAACCCTTGTTCCTCAATTAAGATGTCGACATAATTGTTTTTTTGGCTGGGATTACTCCACATTTTTTCAAATAACTGTTTGGCTATTTTGCCCGAAATTGTAGCATCTTCAATACGTGTAATTAATAAACCCAGTTGATTTGGGCTGATAGGGCAATTGTCTATATCTAATTCGGCTTTATTCAGTCTGGCGGTGATATCACCATTAATCCAGTTGGCGCAGAGTTTAGAGCTGTTGCAGGCTTTAACGGTTTGTTCAAAGTAATGACTGACAACTGTAGATTGTGTTAAAAGTTGAGCATCGTAGGAAGAGAGTTGATAGTCTGTTACAAAACGCTGTTGCTTGGCTCGCGGTAACTCAGGTAATGCGCTTTTCAATTGCTCAATTAATTCTGTGCTTACCTCAACAGGAAGTAAATCGGGGCAGGGGAAGTAACGGTAGTCATTGGCTATTTCTTTGTTGCGCATGGGGCGTGTTTCGTTTTTGATAGAATCATATAGTCGGGTTTCTTGCACAATACTGCCACCATCTTCCAAAATATCAGCTTGGCGTTGGGCTTCGGTATTGATGGCTCGCTCAACAAAACGAAAGGAATTGATATTTTTTAATTCGGTTCGGGTGCCTAATGTTTCGCTGCCACGTGGGCGCAATGATACATTGGCATCACAACGCATTGACGCTTTGGACATGTCGCCATCTGATATGCCAATGGTGGTAATAATGGCATGAATTTGGCGCAGGAAAGTAACGGCTTCTTGTGCACTACGCATATCGGGTTCAGTGACAATTTCAATTAGTGGTGTGCCTGCACGGTTCAAGTCAATGCCACTTGCTGCTTCAAATTCATCATGCACTGATTTGCCGGCATCTTCCTCCAGGTGGGCGTGGTGAATACGTACTTTAGTGGTAGTGGTGTCGTTTAAAAACACTTCCACATTGCCAGCACCAACAATAGGGTGTTCTGACTGGGTAGTTTGGTAACCTTTAGGCAAGTCTGGGTAAAAATAGTTTTTACGTTCAAAAACCGAGCGTTGATTGATCTTTGCATCAACTGCCAGGCCAAATTGAATTGCCATTTTTATAGCTTCTTCATTAACCACTGGCAAAGTGCCAGGTAATGCCAAGTCTACTTCATTGGCATGCAGGTTGGGGGATTCGCCAAAGACAATAGCGGAACCTGAAAATAATTTGCTCAGAGTGCGCAGTTGAACATGAATCTCCAACCCTATAACCAGCTCCCAACGCTCTAAATCAATTGATGCCATAGTATGTGATAAAATTAATGTTCAAAACCAGTTGGTATTTGTTGGTGCCAGTCGCTATTGAGTTGATATTGATGTGCTACGTTAAGTATCTTGCCTTCCTGGTAAAAATTACCAATAAATTGAACGCCGATAGGTTTATTGTCAATGAAGCCGCATGGGACAGATATGGCAGGAATGCCTGCCAAATTAGCGGCAATGGTGTACAAGTCTTCCAGATACATTTCCAGTGGATCAGTTTGTTTAGAGCCTTGTTGAAAACTTACTCCTGGGCAACTAGGCCCGGCAATAACATCAACCTGCTTGAAGGCGTTAACAAACTCGTCTCGAATTAAACGTCTGACTCGTTGAGCATGTTTATAATAGGCTTCGTAATAACCAGCAGATAGTACATAGGTTCCTACTAGTATTCGACGCTTAACTTCATCGCCAAAGCCTTCTGCACGGCTGCGACAGTATAAATCTTCCAGGTCTTGTGGGTTTTCGCAGCGATGTCCGTAACGTATGCCGTCAAAGCGCGATAAGTTTGCGGAACATTCTGCAGGGGCAATGACATAATAGGTTGGAACAGAATATTGACTAAACGGCAATTCAATATTAATTAACTTAGCGCCTAGCTTTTCTAATGTGCTAAGTGCTTCCTGGACCTTTTCGGCAACACTGGGATTAAGGGAATCATTAAAATATTCTTTAGGGATGCCAATTTTTAAGCCCTCTATGGATTGATTTAATGTAGTAGTAAAGTCTTCGGCAGGGTGATCCAAAGAAGTAGAATCTTTTTTGTCATACCCTGACATGGCACTAAGTAAAAAGGCGCAATCCTCAGCATTTGAACCCATTGCTCCACCTTGGTCAAGACTGGAAGCAAAGGCAATCATGCCGTAACGCGATACGCGTCCATAAGTGGGTTTTATACCTGTAACGCCAGTCAGCGATGCGGGTTGTCGAATAGAACCGCCTGTATCAGTGGCAGTTGCCAGTGGTGTCAATCTTGCAGCGACGGCGGCAGCGGAACCTCCTGATGAACCACCAGATACGTCTTCCAAATGCCAGGGGTTATTGACGTTGCCGTAATAACTGGTTTCGTTGGAAGAACCCATGGCGAATTCATCCATATTTGTTTTGCCTAAAGTGATGGCGTTAACATTGTTGAGTTTTTGTACCACGGTAGCATCGTAGGGAGCTATGAAATTATCCAGTATTTTTGAGCCACAAGTGGTGCGTTGACCTTTAGTACAGAATAAATCCTTATGAGCAATGGGTATGCCTGTGAGAGAGGCGGGTTGAGTATCTGTTGCATTGGCTAATTGAGTGTCCGCATTGGCAGCGGCGGCAAGAGCCTGCTCTGGCATAACGCTAATAAAGCAATTTAATTGTGGTTGATATTGTTCAATTCTCGATAAATAATATTGAGTAAGTTCGACGCTGGAAAACTGCTTGTTTTTCAGTCCATCGGCAAGTTGTTTGACGGAAAATTGATGCATACTCATACAGGAAAATGTTAGAATGATTAAGGCGTCGTATATTTTGATTGTTTTAATGTGCGCTATTGTAAAAAGCCCTATAATTTAAAGCAATAATAACGTACCATACAAGCTAAATCAGATGTATAGATTGCTATTAACACAAACCAGTCGCTCCAATAATTAATGTCGATATTGCGAACATTCATAATATTTTTAATGATTGCTGGCACAGGCTGTGCACATCAATCAAATGTTGATAATCATGCGAAATCTTTAGATACAACTGAACCAAAATGGTTAGACTCAATAAATCGACAAGTTTTTAATTTTAACGAATCGGTAGATAAATGGTTTTTAGCTCCTGCAGCAAAAGGTTATAAGGCTATTACTCCTGATGGGCTGGAGCGGTCTATTGACAATTTTTTTGATAATTTAACAGAGCCGGCCACCTTTGCCAATGCTATCTTGCAGGGTAACCCGAACAATGCGATTAATTCACTGGGCAGAGTTTTGGTAAATAGCTCACTGGGAATTGGCGGATTATTCGATGTTGCTACTGAGTTAAATATTAATTCCAATTCAGAAGACATGGGGCAAACATTAGCGGTGTGGGGCGTTCCTTCCGGATACTATGTTGTGGTACCATTTTTGGGTGGTGTCACTCTGCGCAACGGCATCGGGGGTATTGCCGATGGCTATGCCTCTCCTATTGCTTATGTTAATAATAACGCTGGAATTTATTCGCTGGCGGCACTGGATCTACTGAATTTACGGGCTAATTTATTGGGTGTTGAAGAAATTAAAGGCGGTGATTATTATGAGTTTCGCAAACAAGTTTATTTGCAGCGACGGCACTCCAAAATTCATGATGGCGATATTATAATTGAAGAAGATGAATTAGATTGGCTGGACGAACAGGAGTGAAGCGTCAAACTAAAATTGCTTTAATTGATGAGAGTCAATTATCAGAAGTTAGGTCTTTGATAGCAAACATGGACTTTGAGTTTTGCTGGTTAAGCCCAGCTTCAATCAAACAAGAGATTGTGGCGTTCCATGCTACTATTTTAATTGTTCATAGCACACATCCTTTGGCAGAAAATGTCGACTTTAATGCCTGGTTAATTGAGCAGCATGTTTCTAAAATTATCATATTTGAAGCAGATGTTGACATCAAAGTTTTAAACGCAGTGCTCAGTGGGGGTAACGGCGATTGTTTGGTGACACCTATTCGCCTGCAAGAATTAAGTATGGCGATACAGCGTTGCACACTAGTAGCAAAATTGGTAGATGTTAGCAATTACCAATTTCAACGGTTAAAGAATAGTAATATACAGATTAAAGAAAGTCACCTGGCACTGCAATCGGATTTGGCAGCTGGGCGAAAATTACAAAAAGATTTGTTACCTGAAACGCCATATCAATTCAAGCAGTTGCGTATAGAACACAATATTATTCCTTCGCTATATCTAAGCGGTGATTATATTGATTACAGAACGGTATTGGATAGGTATTGTCTGTTTTTATTAACCGATGTTGCAGGGCATGGTTCGGCTTCAGCCTTTGTAACGGTTATGATTAAACAAATGATGGATAGAGTCGTTAACAAACTTTTCAGGTTTAGTGATTATGCTGCACTAAACCGCTCTCCCGAAGGTTTTTTTGAATTGATTAATCATTATATATTAGATAATGATATTGAAAAGCATGTGGCAGGTGTAGCAGGAATGATAGATACACAAACCAATCAATTACACTATACCACGGCTGCTCATATGCCTTCACTGATACTGGTAATGGGAGGAAAAGCCAGATTCTTAAAGCATGAAGGGCGACCTATAGGCTTATTTGCCGACACTAAGTGGTCAATTGACAAAGTTAAAGTCGATACTCCTTTTACCTTATATTGTTTATCAGATGGCATTTACGATGTACTGGAAGGTGAGAGCCTCTCGCAAAAAGACCAAATGCTATTAAATAAACTGGCTATTTGTGAACCCTCTAGCCATGGTGTATGTGAAGCGCTGGATATTGATATGTCAATGGATCCAGTAGATGATGTGAGTATATTAATGCTGAGTAGTCAGAAGTTATGAGCGGCGGCAAAATTTTAGTTGCAGACAATGATGGAAATTACTTACTGCGATTAATAGGTGAGGTTCGTGTAACGCTCTGTCTTTCTTTAGATAACTACATACAAACCCTGTTTAAAGGGGAAAAGCCCAAAACTGTTACAGTAGATATCAGGCAAGCCAAAACGATTGACAGTACGACATTGGGATTGTTGACGCGTATGGCACAGCGTATTCATAAAAGCAGTCCACTGTATATGATTTGCGATGATACAGACATGCGACGATTAGTGTGTTCAATGGGCATTCATTACCTCTACAATATTGTTAAAGATGCCACGCAATGCCAACAAAATTTAGTCAGCCGTTGTACAGAATTGAAAATTCAACAAGGCACTCAAGAGGAAGTCGCTCGTCATGTGATTGATGCGCATAAATCCTTAATGGCGTTAAATGATGATAATAAAGAAGCCTTTAAAGATTTAGTTGATGCATTAGAACGCGATATGAGCTAGTGATTCTAGTACCAGCTTTTCAGCATCAAACCGATTTTTAATTTTATAAGCATGACCGCTAATGGTTTGGCGAAATCTTTTAGAGCCTTTAATACCTTCAAATAGATTCATTGCATGTTTTAATACGCTCATCAAACTTAAATAAGGGTTGCCAGTATCCAGCACTTTATAGGCATATTCGGCATATTGTTGGTAAAGTATAATCAGTTGATTGATATTGATGGGGTCTGGGGTTTTATCGAATAATGCATCTTCAAATTCAATCAAACTGCGAGGGTGGTGATAAGACCAGCGTCCAAGCATGACACCATCTACCTGACTCAGGTGTTCATTGATTGCCTGAATGTGCTCAATACCGCCATTGATAACTATTGGCATATGGGGGAAGTCCGCTTTTAATTGATATACCCTGGAGTAGTTTAGTGGCGGAATATCGCGATTTTGCTTTGGGTTCAATCCTTTAAGGAAAGCTTTGCGGGCATGAACAATAACCATGTCACAGTTCGCAGCTTCAATACTTTGGATAAAGTAATGTAAAGTTTCGTAGCTGTCGCTATCATCAACACCAATACGACACTTTACCGTAATCGGTACAGACACTTTGTTGCGCATGGCAGATATGGCTTTTGCTACTATCTCAGGAGTTAGCATTAAACAGGCGCCAAATTGTCCATTTTGGACTCGATTGCTTGGGCAACCACAATTCAAATTGATTTCATCATAGCCTAAGTCTTCAGCAATAACAGCAGCTTCAGATAATTGAACAGGACAATTGCCGCCGAGTTGCAACGCTACAGGATGTTCTGATGAATTGAATTGTAATAACCTTTGCCTATCGCCATGAATAATGGCAGGGGCGGTAATCATCTCTGTGTAAAGTCTTGCAGAAGGAGATAATAAACGATGAAAATAACGGCAGTGAGTGTCCGTATATTTCATCATCGGTGCCACAGAAAATTTAATTTGCTGTTCCTGGCCTGCTAATCGCGATGTCAAAGTATTGTTAATTTCGTTGATAAGAAGGTGTTAATGATTAAATATTTAATAAAGACTTGCTAAAATACCAGGCTTACTAAATTAGTCAATTACTGTAAAAATGAAGCTGAACCGTGCCAATCAAGCTGGATATGTCAATTATATAATTATTGCAGTCGTTGTACTAATAATTGTTATAGCTGGATTATTTTTTTTACTGCGTGAAGATGAGGTAGTAAAAGAAGTTGCAGAACCTGTTGTAACTGAGTCAGTACCAATTCTTGAGCCAGAACCAGAAGCAGAAGCAGTCGAGCCAGATATAGCAGTGGTTGAAGCGCAACCGTTCATTGGTCAAAGTCTTCCCAATATGGAAGATAGTGATGCAGTGGTGGTTGAAGTGGTTCAAGAGTATTTAAACAATCAATCACATAGATTGTTAACAGACTCTAATATATTACAAAAAATTGTGTTGCAAGTTGATAATATAGCGCAAGGTAAAATTGTATACAGGCACAGCCCAATTGATGCGCCTAATGAACTGTTTTCAGTTAGTCAAGAGCGCGGCGAAATAACAATGAGTGCGGCGAGCAAGCAACGGTTTGACGTGTACGCCAATACTTTAAATAGTGTCAACCTGAATAATTTGGTAGAAATATATGAGTTTTTTAAACCGTTACTTGAAGAAGCGTATGCAGAGTTGGGTTATTCTGCGCAAGAATTTGAACCGCGACTAAAAATGGCAATTGAGCATGTTTTAGCGGCGCCAGAAGTTGATGAAGTTTTGGAATTGACAAGACCTACTGTAGCCTATCATTTTAAAGACTCAAAATATGAGAAGTTGAGCATGGTTCACAAACAAATGCTGCGAATGGGAAGCGATAATACTCGCAAAATTAAAGCTGTATTGAGACGTTTTTTAAGTTATTTATAACCTTGCAGTCTTTTGAAAAGTGCCTGTGGATAACTTTGTGGACAACTTTAATATTTAGTGTAAATGCTTGGTAAAAACGATAATCTGGTTATTTTCTTTAATTTTTTTAGAAAATAAATTGCTTTTTTTAAAGTTATTTAAAATCAATTATTTAATCTTATACACAAATTTAAATCAATCATTTTTTAAACAATCTTAATGATTTACTTTAAGTGTTGACGCTAATTTAAAAAATTGTGGAAAAGTCGGATTACTATAAGCCAAATTCAACGGTCATATCCAGTAATTTGGCGGTTTTACGGCAAGGTACAAATCAAAATGATCAACTCTTACAATTAATTGATATTTATGGGGTTCGGCAAATTAGTCATCGCGAATTACAGTTGCATACAAGCAGTGATAACTACGAACCATTACTACTCTTGAATTGTTTTAACGGCAAGCTGGGTTTACAGTTACAGGGTGTTAGAAGTGTGGCTCCAATAACTATTGACTTTGGCGAGCTGTTGCACAAACAACGAAATGTAAAACACAAGCTATCAACTGAATTATTAATTAAAGCGGCCAATCTCAATAAGAAACCACAACAAACATTGCTCGATGCTACTGCAGGGTTTGCTGTAGATTCATCGTTATTGATGGCTGCTGGTGCGCAAGTCACACTGTGTGACTGTCACCCGATTATTGGTGCAATGCTGATAGATGCCTATGAAAGGAACAATATTCCAAAGAATATACAAATAGTACCGAGCAATGCATTAAATTTATTGGAATCAAATACAAACTTTGATGTGATATATCTTGACCCTATGTTTCCTTCCAAAACAAAGTCTGCATTAGCAAAAAAAGAAATGCAGGTCATGCAAAAATTGCACCAATATTTTCCTGTGCCGTTTCGTACTGCAGAGTTATTTGAAAAAGCTATTGCTCATGCAGGTAATAGAGTCGTAGTTAAACGTCCATTAAAAGCTGATTATATTAACGACAAACAGCCTGATTATTCATTGAAGGGCAAAGTGGTGCGTTTTGATATTTATTTAACTTAATACAAACCAATTTGGTTTGATATCGATGTAACTTATGATAGAGTGCGCGCCGCTATTATAACTGCCTTTTTAGTGTTTACAGAGTGAGATTAAAATTTACTGGCTTTGTGGACATTAACAGGTAAATCGTCGCAATTACTGAAAAGTATAGCTGTTATGGGTGCTTTTGTTAATTAATTATTTAGTAAGATTATTTTAATTAAAGTTGTAGCCGCACAGTAATTGTTTGTGTAACCCACTTTAACTTAGGTATTAAATTATGCAACAAGCATCACTTCGTGATATGTTAACCGCTGGTGTACATTTTGGTCACCAAACTCGTTATTGGAATCCGAAAATGGAACCTTATATTTTTGGGGCAAGGAATAAAATCCACATTATTAATTTAGAAAAAACAGTCCCTGCGTTCAATGCGGCATTGCAGCATATTGAACAGTTGGCATCCAACAACCGAAAAGTGCTGTTTGTAGGCACGAAACGGGCTGCTAGCAAAATTGTCAAAGAACAAGCAAAACGTGCAGGAATGCCCTATGTCAACCATCGCTGGTTAGGAGGAATGCTGACTAATTATAAAACCATTCGTATTTCCATTAAGCGTTATACTGATTTGGTGCAACAATCTAAAGACGGTACCTGGGACAAGTTGACTAAAAAAGAAGCCCTAATGCGCACTCGCGAAATGCAGAAACTGGAGCGTTCTATCGGCGGTATTCAAAATATGGGTGGGTTGCCAGACGTATTATTTGTTATCGACGTTAATTACGAAGATATTGCTATCAAGGAAGCCAATAAAATAGGTATTCCCGTTATTGGTATTGTCGATACGAACAGTAACCCGGATGGTGTTGATATGGTTATTCCAGGTAACGATGATTCGATGAGTGCTATTCGCCTTTATACAGGGTTAATAACTGATACGATTATTATGGCCAGAGAGTCAAATAACTTAAGTGTGGCTACCGTTGCGGAAGAACCTACACCAAAGTCCAAAGTAACACGGGTGAATAAAAAAGCTGAATCTGAAGAAACTCAGGGTGTTGAAAGCACACCTGCTGAAGAGACAATAATAGAGTCTGAAGTGGTAACTGGTGAAAATGGTGAAAAAACTGAATCAACCGATATTGCGGAGTAAATTGACATGACACAAATTACAGCATCACTTGTTAAAGACTTAAGAGAGCGCACTGGCTTGGGTATGATGGAGTGTAAAAAAGCCTTGGTAGAAGCCGATGGCGATATTGATGTTGCTATTGATAACTTGCGTAAATCAAGTGCCATGAAAGCAGCTAAAAAGTCTGCGCGGATTGCCGCGGAAGGTATAATCGCAGCCCGTGTTAGTGGCGAACAAGGTGTTTTGTTAGAGGTTAACAGCGAGACTGATTTTGTAGCGCGTGATGATAATTTTATCACTTTTGCCAATACAGCAGCTGATTTAGCTATAGCGCAGAGTATAGATAGCATAGAAACTTTGGCTGGTAACGAAGATATCAATTCTCAGCGTGAAGCTTTGGTTCAAAAAATCGGTGAAAATATCACCTTGCGTCGATTGCAATGGATTTCTGGTGCCAATTTAGGCAGCTATGTTCACGGTAATAACAAAATTGGCGTTATTGTAGCCCTTGAAGGGGGTGATGATGCTCTCAGTAAAGATGTTGCAATGCATATTGCAGCAACGAATCCATTAGTAGCTAACCCTGAAGATATGTCTGAACAACAATTAGAAAAAGAGCGTGAAATTTATAGTGCGCAAGCAGCTGATTCAGGTAAACCATCAGAAATTATTGCTAAAATGGTAGAAGGTCGTCTACGTAAATTCGTTGAAGAGAACTGTTTAGTGCAACAAGCTTTTGTTAAGAACCCTGATATGAAAGTTAGTCAATTGCTTAAAAATTCTAATGCTGGCGTTAAGCACTTTGTGCGTTATGAAGTTGGCGAAGGCATTGGGAAAAAAGAGGAAGATTTTGCAGCAGAAGTTGCAGCACAACTAAAAGGTGCTTCATAGATTATTATTGAGCGCTGTGAAAAATAAAGAGCTAAAATACCAAAGAATCTTACTGAAACTCAGTGGCGAAGAGCTATCGGGTTCTAAAGACTTTGGTATTGACTCCAAAGTACTGGATAAAATGGCTCTCGAAATTGCGCAATTACGTGGAGTAGGTGTGCAAATTGGAGTCGTTATTGGGGGTGGAAATTTATTTAGAGGCGAAGACCTGAGTAAAGCAGGATTGGGGCGTGTCACTGGCGATCATATGGGAATGCTGGCTACTGTGATGAATTCTTTGGCTATGCGCGATGCTTTAGAGCGCGTTAATATTAATGCTCATGTGATGTCAGCTATTCCAATGAGCGGTATTGTAGAACACTATGACCGCCGTCTGGCATTAAAATATTTAAAAAATGGCGATGTGGTCATATTCTCTGCTGGAACTGGTAATCCATTTTTTACTACCGATTCGGCAGCCTGCTTACGCGGGATAGAAATAGAGGTAGATATTGTATTAAAAGCTACCAAGGTCGATGGTGTTTATGATAAAGACCCCGTGAAACATAAAGATGCTGTTAAATACAACAGCATCACTTTTGACGAGGTGCTTAACAAGCAACTCGGAGTGATGGATTTGACAGCTATTTGTCTTTGTAAAGACCATGAAATGCCATTGATAGTATTCAAAATGGCTAAACCTGGTTCGTTAATAAATATTATCGTTGGAGAAGATGAAGGAACTTTAATCTGCCCGCACGCAATTTAATTTTAACAACGATTTATTTCACTGTATTTTCCATTATATCCATCCAAGGTAACAAGCTATGATTAATGAAATAATTAATGATTGCCAAGAGCGAATGGAAAAAAGTATCAAAGCGTTAAAGGAAAATTTAAGTAAAATTCGAACTGGCCGAGCACATCCAAGTATATTGGATTCGATAACAGTGGATTATTACGGTTCACAAGCCCCTATTAAGCAATTAGCTAATATCAATATTGAAGATGCGCGGACTTTGGCAATAAGTGTTTGGGAAAAATCAATGATTACTGAGGTAGAGCGTGCCATTATGAATTCAGACTTGGGTTTGAACCCATCTACGGCAGGAGTTATTATCCGGGTACCTATGCCTGCATTAACCGAAGAAACCAGACGACAACAAGTTAAGCAAGCTCGAAATGAAGCAGAAAATGCAAAAATTTCAGTACGCAATGCCAGGCGTGATGCCAATAGCGATATTAAAGAAATGGAAAAAGAAAAAATGATTAGCGAAGATGAAATGCACGCAGGTGAAGAACGCGTTCAAAAGTTAACGAATCAGTTTATAACCACTGTCGATGAAACATTAAAGGGTAAGGAAAACGATTTAATGGAAATTTAAGACCATATCAATGAGCATCAATATTATTCAATCGCAAGAAATGGAGTCAGTTCACGTTGCCATTATTATGGACGGCAATAATCGTTGGGCAAAGCAGCGTGATTTGCCAGGTATATCAGGACATAGGGCAGGAGCTGATAAGCTTAAAAATTTACTTGAATCTTTTACTCAGTTTCCTCAAATTAAAATTTTAACTGTATTTGCTTTTAGTAGTGAAAATTGGTCCAGGTCAAAGCAAGAAGTAGGGGCGTTGATGTCACTGTTTTATACGTCACTTAAAACCTATCGTAAACTGCTAATTAAAAATGATATTCAATTGCGTGTCATCGGCGATCGAACACGCTTTAGTGAGCGCCTAAAGAAATTAATTAATGCGGTTGAGAAAGACACTCAAGATGGTAAATTTGTGTTAAACATTGCGGCTGATTATGGTGGTCGCTGGGATATGGCAATGGCTGCCAAACAAATGTCACAGCAAGTGCTTGATGGCAATTTGAAAGTTGAAGATATCAATGAACAAGAATTAGGTAAATATTTACAGTTGTCAGATTTGCCTGATCCTGACTTGTTGATACGTACTGGCGGCGACATTCGTATCAGTAATTTTATGCTCTGGCAACTGGCTTATGCGGAGATTTATTTTGCTAATTGTTACTGGCCTGATTTTGACGTGCATTGGATGAAAAAAGCACTGGATGTTTATTATGAACGCAATCGCCGCTATGGTGGCAGCGGTGAAGGCGAGGAATATCAAATTGTGAATCAGTTGCGTTCGGCTCAAGTATAATCATTTTTGAATGCAGCAGGTTTTTAATGCACAATCCGGGTTCAGTCGAGCTATGAAACAACGTATTATTTCGGCAGTTTGTATGGGGTTGTTTGCCTTTATAGCTATTGAGTACGTCAGTGGGTTGTTTTTTTTGATGTTAGCCGTTGTGCTCATATTGGCGCAATATGAATGGGGTAAAATCAACGGTTTGCAATCGTGGTATTTAATTTGTTACGTCGTTATCGGAGTGGTGTTAAGTTTATCTTATCTTGATTGGGTCGCTATAACAGAAGGCAAAATAGCCATTGTTAGAACATTTGGCTGGTTAATACTAATAACAGTCGTCTTGCAAACGGCTATGATGGTCATACTGATTGCAGGGCGGTTTTTAAATTATGAGCCTGTAGCTAAAGTGGGCGTTAAAGTTGAATATTTATTTCTTGGCGTATTATTTATTCCTTGTGCCATCGTTTGTGCGCTGATGTTGCAGGTCGATCACTCTGTGCAATTTTGGTATATTTTGTTACTGGTTATAGGATCTGATATCGGTGGTTATTTTGCAGGAAAGCTATTAGGTAAACATAAATTAATGCCACTGATTAGCCCAGGGAAAACGATTGAAGGGGCTGCAGGAGGATTATTAATAAGCATTGCCAGTGCATTGATATTTGTGAATTGGTCAGGTTATTCCATTTTTCAATTGTTATTACTGGCTTTGACTGCCTGGTTCTATGCCTTAATGGGTGACCTATGGGAAAGTTTGATGAAACGGCAAGGCGATGTAAAAGACAGTGGAACTATACTGCCAGGACACGGAGGTGTATTGGACAGGATTGACGGTTTTTTATTTGCAATACCTGCATACGCATTGCTTAGTTCATGGATGATGTAAAGATACAGCAACTCGCTATCCTGGGTTCTACAGGTTCTATTGGTCAAAGCGCCTTAGAAGTAGTTAGAGTCAATTCTCAAGTATTTAATGTCTTTGCCTTGGCAGCCAAACAAAATAGACGGGTTTTATTGCAGCAATGTATGGAATTTAAACCAAGTTATGTGGTTTTAGAGGATGAACAACAAGCCAAATTATTGGAACAAGAGCTAAGTGATGCAAAGCTAAAAATTAACGTGCTGGCAGGCGTATCAGCAATTGACGAATTAGCCTCTAATTCATCAGTAAATATTGTCATTGCCGGCATTGTCGGAGTGGCTGGGCTTTCATCAACGCTATCTGCCATCAATGCTGGGAAAAAGGTATTGCTCGCAAATAAAGAATCGCTGGTTTGTGCAGGCTCTTTGTTAATGAGTGCAGTACGAGCTAATAATGCAGAATTAATTGCGCTAGATAGCGAACATAATGCTATGTTTCAATGTTTTTCCTATGAATTACAGCATCGGTGCAGCAAGGGGCAATCATTGGCTAATCATCTAGAAAAAGTCATATTAACAGCATCGGGAGGACCTTTTTTAAATACACCTGTAGCGCAATTGTATTCGGTAACGCCTGAACAAGCATGCGCACACCCAAACTGGAAAATGGGGCAAAAAATATCAATAGATTCAGCTACCATGATGAACAAAGGTCTTGAGTATATTGAAGCTTGTTGGCTATTCGGTATCAATTATAAACAAATTGAAGTGGTTATTCATCCACAGAGCGTGATTCATTCTCTGGTAGAGTACAGCGATGGTTCGCTATTAGCACAGTTAGGTTGTAGCGACATGCAAGTGCCCATCAGTTACGCCTTGGGTTGGCCGAAACGAATTGCATCTAACAGCAAAAAAATGAATTTCCATGAAATTGGTACCTTAGAGTTTCAGCAACCAAGTTTTGAGCATTTTCCATGCCTTCAACTGGCAATGGATTGTCAACAAAATGGGCAACAAGCCTGTATCATCATGAATGTTGCTAACGAGGTTTGTGTAGAAGCATTTTTAAATAGGAGAATTCGCTTTACCCAAATTTATGAATTCGTTGCAAAAACACTGGATTTTGATAGTGGAATCGAACCAAACTCGCTAGAAGAAGTCATAGAGCTTTGTAATTTTTCAAAAACCACTGCTAAACAGCTTCTCTCCGCTTTTTAACCGCGTATTCATTGATGATAGATATACTATTGACTCTGTTCTATTTTCTTTTAGCATTGGGAATTTTAGTCGCATTTCATGAATTTGGGCACTATTGGGTTGCTGTTAAATCGGGAGTTAAAGTGGAGCGTTTTGCTATTGGTTTTGGCAAACCTTTGTTCAAGGTCGTCAGAGGGGAGACTGAATATGTAATAGGGGCTATTCCCTTGGGTGGTTATGTCAAAATGTTAGGCGATCAAGCAGGCAAAGAACTTGAAAATAACAATGATAAACATCGCAGTTTTGATGCGCAGTCAGTTTGGAAACGTACAGCCATTGTTGCAGCAGGTCCTGTTGCAAACTTTATTTTAGCTTTTATTTTCTTTTGGGTATTGGCTCTATCAGGAAAAACTTTCATAGCGCCAGTTATTGCCGAGCCAGAGCTAAACTCTGTGGCCAGTGCCGCGGGTTTACAGAGTTATGATGAAATTGTTGCGGTTGATGGAGTTGCAATCGATAGTTGGTCGAATTTACATCGTCAACTTATTAATCGAATTGGTGACAGTGGTGTCATTGAATTGCAGATTAGACCTTTTCAGTCACAAACAGCGCCGAGGGCTGTCGAATTACCTATAGAGAAATGGATGTCTGATAAACAAGAACCACAGCCGTTTCAAGAGCTGGGCTTGTCTTTATATTTACCTGAAATGCCTGCTATTATTCACGATGTGGTAGAAAAAGGGGCTGCTTATCAAGCAGGTTTTAACAAGGGTGATAAAATTTTAAGTGTGAATAATCAGCACATCACCAACTGGTTACAATGGAGTGATTTGGTTAAGGCTTCACCCGGTCAGCAATTACTGGTAGAGGTAGCGCAAAGCAGCGGTGCCACTGCTGAATTGTTGCTGATTCCAGACAGAAAAATTACAGAAGATGGTGACGTAATTGGCATTGCTGGAGTAATTGGACGTTCACCTGGTATTGATGAGTCAATGTTGAAAAAAATACGCTATAATGTATTCAGTGCGCTAGGTATTGGCCTGTCTGATACAGTTAATACCATTCACTTTACACTGGTTTCAATAAAGAAGCTTATCTGGGGACAAATATCCGTTAAAACATTAGGCGGTCCAGTGAGTATTGCCAAGTATGCAGGCGAAACGGCTGCAATTGGCTGGCAATCATTCGTCAGTTTGCTGGCTGTGTTAAGTGTTAGTTTAGGTGTGCTGAATTTATTACCAATTCCTGCTCTCGATGGAGGGCGTTTGGTTTTTTATGCTTGCGAAATATTGCGAGGCAAACCGCTGGCATTAAAAACCCAAGAATACGCCACGCGCGTTGGTATATTAATAATCATGTGTTTAATGCTGTTTGCTTTATTTAATGACTTTTCTAAACTTTAGTTGATTGAACCTAATGCCTAAAATAAACACGACAAAAAGGGTTGTAAGCAACAAGATTTTAAATAAACTTATCAGCGTATGGTTTCTGATGATCCTGTCTTGCATTATGGGGCAATTAACTGTTGCCGAGGACATAAAAATCGACGATATTCGCATTGAAGGATTGCAACGGGTTTCTCCCAGTACAGTGTTTGCAGAATTACCAGTCAGAGTAGGAGATACGGTTCCTGAATCGGTCGCTGGTACTATTATTCGACGTTTGTTTAAAACGGGTTTGTTTGCGAATGTTCGAGTATTAACGGTTGATAATGTATTAACGATCAGAGTGGTAG
The DNA here is from genome assembly GCA_965204215.1 of Pseudomonadales bacterium. Lineage (GTDB taxonomy): Bacteria > Pseudomonadota > Gammaproteobacteria > Pseudomonadales > GM7GCV1 > CBDBDZ01. Next base: position 980,175 of record CBDBDZ010000014.1, read on the forward strand.
AACGTGCAGCCATTAGCAGTATTGAGCTGGATGGAAACAAAGCTTTAAAAACTGAAGACTTGCTGTCTTCACTTGCAGATAATGGGCTTTCGGAAGGTCAGATATTTGAACCTGCAACCTTAGAGGGTATGAAAGGTGCGCTGCTTCGTGAATACGTGGCTCAGGGTCATTATGCTGCAACCATTGATACCGATGTAGCAGAGTTACCTCGCAATCGAGTAGCAGTCACTATCAATATCGATGAAGGTAAAAAAACAGCAATTAAACGAATTCATATTGTAGGTAATACGAAATTCTCTGATAAAAAATTGTTGGGTTTATTTGAATCACAAACCACTAACTATTTATCCTGGTTTGATAATAAAGATAAATATTCCAGAGAAAAGTTAGCGGGCGATTTAGAGCGGCTTGCATCTTACTATTTAGATAAAGGCTATCTAAAATTTGCCATTGAATCCACTCAGGTTTCCATTAGCCCCGATAAACGTGCTATTTACATTACGGTCAATGTCAATGAAGGAGACATTTACAATGTTGGCAAAGTTGACTTGTTAGGTGATTTGGTATTGCCAAGAGCGCAACTGGAAGCCTTTTTATTTATTAAAGAAGGTGACAGATACAACCAGGCGGCTATCAATACAATTAAAGAGTGGATTATTAATTATCACGCTAATTCAGGTTATACTTTTGCTGAAGTTGATGTGATAACGGATGCCCATGACGATAAGCCCGCAGAAGTAGAAGAAGCTAATGGAGACACCATAACCATAACAATGCCAGGAGATAAGCGGGTTGTTGACTTAACCTTTTTTGTCACTCCAAAGAAACGCACCTATGTCAGGCGGATAGAGTTTCGAGGTAATACTACAACAACTGATGAAGTACTAAGGCGAGAAATGCGACAAATGGAATCGGCTCCTGCTTCCAATCAAAAAATTGAGATAGGTAAAATTCGCCTTAATCGGTTAGGTTTTTTTGAAGAAGTAGACTTTGAAACTACGCCTGTGCCAGGTACAGAAGATCAAGTTGATGTGGTTTACGATATCATTGAAAAAAGCACAGGCAGCATTAATGGCAGTATTGGTTTTTCACAGGTATCGGGGCTAATATTAAGTGCGAATTTATCACAAAATAACTTTTTAGGTACAGGTAATTCGGCGGGTTTAAATATTAGTCGCAGTCAGTTCCAAACAGCTGCTGGAGTCAGTTTTAATAATCCTTATTTTACTCCTGATGGTGTTAGTAGCGGTTTTAATATTAGTTTTAGGCGTTCTAACTTTGAAGAGTTAAATATTCTAGCTTTTAGTACCGACGCTATTAATTTAGGCGTCAATTTTGGTTATCCTCTTTCGGAAATATCCAGAATTAATTGGGGTTTTGGTTATGAAAATCTTGATTTGACAACAGTGGGTAATGAACCAGAGGAAATAACGTCTTTAGATGCCTTTGGTGACAGATTTAATAACTATTCAGTATTAATAGGTTGGGGGCAGTCTGCTTTAAATCGAGGTATTTTACCAACTGGAGGGTTTTCACAACAACTGGGAGTGGAAATCACAGTACCTGGCAGTGACTTAACATTTTTTCGCGTTAACTACAGCGGTCAACTATTTGTACCGCTATTTTACGACTTTGTTATGCGTTTTCGTACAAAGCTTGGTTATGGCGATAGCTATGGGGATTTAGAGCGATTACCGTTTTTTAAAAATTATTTCGCAGGCGGTTTTGGCTCCATTAGAGGCTTTGAAACCAGTACGTTAGGGCCTCGCTCAACACCAGCATTTTTACCTGCTAATAGTGTAGCTGTAGATGAAAATGGGAATGTATTACTGGATGAGAATGGCTCTGGAATTCCAGTGCCATCCTTTGCCGCAGGAGCAGCTGAACCCATTGGAGGCAATGTGCTACTTACTGCTTCGGCAGAGATTTTACTGCCTATACCCTTTTTGAAAAATAACTCATCGGTTCAAGCCAGTTTGTTTTTTGATGCTGGAAATGTGTTCGATACTAATTGTACCGAGCTTCCTCCCACTACTTTGGTAAATGGTGCTTTAGTTCCTGTTCGCAGGCAAGAAAATTGTAGCCAACCTGCTTTTGATGAGTTAAGATACTCGGCTGGTTTGGCAGTGACCTGGTTAAGTGGCTTTGGTCCCTTATCGTTCAGTGTCGGGCGTACGTTTAATACTGCAGAGTTTATTTCAAATGGGCTGTTTGCAGTGCGCCAAGAAGAGGATGAATTCTTTCAATTCTCACTTGGTCAAACTTTTTAATTTTTTAACTTGAAATCTTGATTGGAGAAACTTCGTGATTAACTTTTTTAAACTATCAATTTTTGCATCTTTATTAGTAATTGGAGGTTTTGCATTAGCGCAACCGAAAATAGCTGTTGTTGATTTTGATGAAGCAATTTTAGGCTCTGATTATGCGAAGCAACGCTTTGAGGAATTACAACAAAGCAATAACTACAAACAATTAAACACTGAATTAAATTCGCTTAAAGCTGATTCGGAAGCCATGTCGAAAGAGTTTGAAAATTCTGAAAATTGGTCGACGGAAAAACGTCAGGAGTTTCAGGAAAAGGCTCAGTATGTACGTGCAGACTACGAGTTGGCAGCGAAGAAAATTAACGCCAAACAGCAGCAAGTATTAAAAGAAATAGCCTACTCTATGCAAGAAAAAACTAAAGCTGAGTTAAAAGAACTGATTGATGCTGAAAAAGTTGAATTATTATTGGACAGAAAGGCAGTATTATTTTCAGGTCCGGAGTACGACATTACCAATAAGCTGATTGCAAAACTCAATAAAAAATAATTGAGCAATCACAGCTATTCTTTGCAATGGATTGCAGAGCATATTGGCGGAACCATCGATAGGCAATTCAACCTGTCCAAAACCATAAATGCACTCGCATCTATAGAGCTGGCAGGTGTGAGTGATATTAGTTTTATTGAATCTGAAAAATACCTTGACACACTGTGTTCAATAAAAGGGGCTACGGTTATTATTCGTGGTAATTTATTAGATGCAAACCGCGATAGTTTTGATGCAAGCCTAAGTTTTATTTGCCACCCTGACCCTTATTTGGCTTTCGCTATTCTTTCAAAGTTATTCGATAGCTTTTATCAAGACAGTCAAACGGCGGCTATTGATGAAACCGCTAAGATCGCAAGTAATGCCAAAATAGGCGCCAAAGTTACTGTAGGTGCAAATGCAGTGATAGAAGATGACTGTATCATTGGAGATAATGTCGTAATAGGAGCCAATTGTACTATTGGTAAAAACAGTGCCATCGGGAAGCATTGTTTTATTCACCCCAATGCTGTTGTTTATCACGACAGTGTTATGGGAGAACATTGCATGATTCATTCGGGCGCTGTTATAGGTGGCGATGGTTTTGGACTGGCGATGAATGAAAAAGGTCAGCCTGTAAAAATATATCATCTGGGTCGCGTTGTGCTAGGTAATCATGTTGAAGTTGGCTGTAACTCGACGATTGACAGAGGGGTGTTGAATGATACCCAAATACATGATTATGTAAAAATTGATAATCAAGTTCAAATAGGGCATAACTGTATTATTGGTGAATGTACTCGAATTGTCTCGCAAGTAGCTATGGCTGGGAGTGTGACAGTAGGTAAATATTGCGTTATTGCTGGTCAAGCAGCTATTGCTGGGCACATAACCATAGCTGATCGTGTGATTATTTTTGGTCAGGCAGGGGTCAGTGGTTCAATACTTAAAGCAGGTGAATACGGTTCAAGACGACCCTTGCTAGAGAAAAACGAAATGTTACAAGCGGCAGTTGCCTACAAGTATTTGCCAGAGATGAGAAAACAATTAAAATTGCTAACCAAAAAATTAGTAGCTAACGAGTGAAATTTAATTAAGACAAATTATGAGTGCTGATAAACCCCCAATGACATTGAATGTTCAAGAAATCCAAAAGCTGTTAGCGCATCGTTATCCTTTTTACCTGATAGATCGAATAACGGATGTACAACTGGACAAGTCTATCAAGGGCTATAAAAATTTGACGATGAATGAAGAAATATTCCAGGGTCATTTTCCCGGTAATCCTATATTTCCTGGCGTGATGGTAATTGAAGCCATGGCGCAATTATCTGGTGTACTGGGTTTTGTAACGATGCACGCGGAAAACATTGAAAATATGTTATACCTTCTAGCTGGTGTGGACAAAGTGCGTTTTAAACGACCCACCATTCCAGGTGACAGACTGGATTTAGAAGCCACATTATTGCAGCGTAAGCGCAGTACATGGAAATTTAATACCATTGCCAGTGTTGATGGTGAATTTGTCGCCAGTGCAGAAATTCTCTGTGTGGTGTCGGAAGCATAAGTTAAAGCGTTATTTTGTAATGCAGAGCATTCACCCTACTGCAATTATTCATGCAAGTGCTGTACTGGGTAGTAATACCCAAATAGGTCCTTATTGTGTGGTGGGTGAAGGTGTGGTACTGGGAGATAACTGTTTCTTAAAATCGCATGTCGTTATTGAAGGGCCTTCAATCTGGGGTGATAGTAATATTATTCATCCGTTTGCCACAGTAGGGGTTGCTACGCCAGATGTTAAATATCAAGGTGAGCACACCACTTTAACAGTAGGCAGTGGTAATGTCATTCGCGAAGGCGTAACGCTTCATAGAGGCACAATACAAGATAGAGGTGATACCAGCATTGGCGATAATAATTTATTTTTACCTTACGCACATGTAGGGCATGATTGCGTGATAGGGAACCATACTGTCTTTGTCAATAATGCAACCCTTGCTGGTCATGTGATGGTTTGTGATTGGGCGATTATTGGCGGTTATTCTTGTGTGAATCAATACAGTGTAATTGGTGCGCATTGCTTTATTGCAGGGATGGTGAGAGTTAAACAGGACGTTCCGGCCTACGTTATCATTGGTGGCAGTGGCTCTCCTGTCAGTATTAATAAAGAGGGGCTAAAACGTCGCGGTTTTAGCCAGGAAAGTATTAGAATGATTAATAAAGCTTACAAAATACTTTACAGAAGCGAACTGAGTTTGGAGCGAGCTATTGTGGAAATTGAAAAACTGGCAAGTCAAGACAGCCATATTAAATTGCTATTGGACTCTTTAAAAAATTCTAAACGCGGCATTATGCGTTAAACCCGGATTATGCATTAGACTTTGTAATGAGCACAAAAATAGCAATAAAAACAGGCGCTCGCGCAAGAACAATAAACGCAGGCATAGCCACCCTATGGTGAGTATTATTTTTCGAGCAAGCGCCTGTTTTTGAAGGTATTATTGTGTGTAATAGATTTCTAATGCATAATCTGGGTTAAACCTATGCATATAGGTATTGTTGTTGGTGAACCTTCTGGAGCACAACTTGCCATTGCATTAATCAAGGCTTTAAAACAAATTTATCCATTGGCTGAATTTTCAGGGCTAGGTAACAGCGATATGAGCGCTATAGGTTTTGAGTCTATTGCGGACTCGGAGATTATATCCGTTATGGGTTTAATTGAACCGATTAAACGCTTACCTGCCATTATTAAATTAAGAAAACAACTCTATCAATATTTTACAACTACCAAACCCGACGTGGTGATAGGTATAGACTCACCTGATTTTAATTTAGGTTTGGAAGTTAAGTTAAGGCGAGCAGGATTGAAAACGGTGCATTACATAAGCCCATCGGTGTGGGCATGGCGTAAACGTCGTATTTACAAAATTAAAAAAGCCGTCAATTTAATGCTGACGTTATTGCCGTTTGAAACTCAAATTTATAAACAACATCACATACCTGTGGCATTTATCGGACATCCATTGGCTGATGATATGCCGCTTGAGGTAAATAAATTGCAAGCAAAAAAACACCTCAATCTGGAGCAAAATAAGACATTTATAGCGATACTACCCGGTAGTCGCGCACAGGAGATACACTTTATGTGTGCCGATTTTATTCATGCGGCATTGTTAATTCACAAACAGTTTAAGCAGGTTGAATTTATTATACCTGCATTGGATATTGCTAAAGAGCATTTAATTAAAAATGAAATAAGTAAAGTGGCTGGTTCGACGTCATTGACTATTCACTATGCCACAGGGCGAGCAAAACAAGCAATGGTGGCAGCAGACTGCGGTATTCTTACATCTGGTACAGCGGTGCTGGAAGCTATGCTGGCCAAATTGCCTTGTATTGCTGCTTATCGAATCAGTGCTATAAGTTACCCTTTATTAAAATTATTAATTAAAGTGCCTTTCTACACTTTGCCCAATTTAATAGCCAATAAGTTATTAGTGCCTGAATTTATTCAATACGACATTACACCTGATGCCATGGCAAAACCTGTTATTGAATGGTTAAAGCAACCACAGCGCCAAGATATCATTAGGCAGGAATTTATCCAATTACACAAACAATTAAAGATTAACGCCGCACAAACAGGCGCACAGACAATTAGCAAATTAATTGAAGTGCCTCAGATTATGCATTAGAAACCTACTACATCCAAAAATGACTTCAAAAACACTAGCTTGCTGTATCTATGCCAAATTAATATGCTAATTGCTGGAGTTGATGAAGTAGGGCGGGGTTGCGTTGCAGGTGATGTTTACGCAGCGGCGGTTATTTTGGATAACCCGATAGCAGGCTTGTGCGATTCTAAAAAATTAAATGCCTTAAAGCGTATTGAGCTATCTGATATGATTAAACAACAGGCTTTGTGTTGGGGGTTGGGTATTGCATCCTTAAAAGAAATTGAAAGTTTCAATATTTTACATGCCACGTTAATTGCAATGAAAAGAGCAGTAGGGCAGTTGAGCTATCATCCAGATAAGGTGCTGGTCGACGGCAACCATGCACCTGACTGGAACTATAAAACCGAGACGATTGTAGGTGGAGATGACAGTGTGGTGTCAATATCCGCCGCTTCAATTATTGCTAAGGTAGCGCGCGATAACTACATGCAGGAAATGGCTATTAAATACCCCAATTATCAGTTTGAACAACACAAAGGCTATTTGACCAAAGCGCATCGCAAGGCTTTAGAGGAATACGGTTATTGTCCACTACACCGTTTGGGTTTTAAACCCATTAAATCTATGATTAAAACGAAATTTAAGACCATTGCATAGGCAGGATACCTAATGCAATGATTTTGATTTAATTAATTCGCCAATGACTGCGATAAGGAAATACGTCAATGATAGTATCGTCTTTAATTTTTTGTTGAATATCTAGCCACCAATTGGCATCGTATAAGTCGCGATGTTTAAATTCAAAGGCTTCACGTGCTTTGGGGTTGCCAGAAAAAAACATTCTGAATTCCTCAGGAAAGACATCATTTTCGGCAACTTGATACCAGGGTTTTGAAGCCATAGCCTGCTCTTCTGTTTGTGGCTCTGGAATGGTCCTAAAGTTACATTCAGTGATATGGCAAATTTCATCGTAATCATAAAAAATAACACGACCATGGCGCGTTACGCCAAAGTTTTTCAATAACATATCGCCAGGGAAAATATTGGCAGCTACTAAATCTTTAATGGCTTTGCCGTAATCGTCCATCACTAACCGGGTTTGATGTTCAGTGGCATCACGCAAGTAAATATTCAGTGGAACCATGCGCCGTTCCGTATAAAGGTGGTGAATGACAATGTCGTCACCCTCAGTACTGTAAGCGCTTGGAGCCATTTGTTCCAGTTCATTGAGCAATTCATCAGAAAAGTGCTTAAGGGGTAGCCTGTACTGGAAAAATTCTTGAGTATCAGCCATTCTTCCTGCTCGGTCGTGAGTCATAACTAAATTGTATTTCTCTCGTACAATCTCATGCGTGACTTCTTTGGGAGGGGTGAAGCGGTCTTTGATAATTTTAAAGACTACATCATAAGAAGGCAGGGTAAATACCAGCATTACCATGCCTTTAACGCCAGGTGCACTAATAAAGTTGTCGTCGGAGTGTTGCAAATGCTCTAAGAAAGCACGGTAAAACAGGCTTTTGCCATGACGTCTGTAACCGATAGCCGTATAGAGCTCATAAGTTTTTTTATGGGGCATGATACGTTTCAGAAAATTGACAATTTTCCTTGGCATCTCACTGTCTACCATAAAATAAGTGCGAGAAAAACTAAAGATGATGCTGATTTCATCTACGTCTGAAATTACAGCATCAACGCTTATGGCTTGCCCTGATACTAACTCATCATTAGTTTCACCATCGTGTTTGCCTTTGGTTAAAGCAATTAACAAAGGCAATTCACACAGGTTGTTATCCAGGTTGGTATAAGTGACTAACCCTAAAAGGTAAGCGCCTTTGTTGCGGTAAAATACCGTATCAATAATAGTGATATCGAAAATAGCCGTGTTGCCGAGAGGTTTCAATATATATTCTAACTGCTGTGCAATTTTAAGGCTATCCTCTTTGATTTTGGCAAATTTAGCATTGAATTGATAAAAATTAAGAAGCGTTTCTACCGATATAGTATTGGCATGAAGATTATCCAAATTAATTTGAAACTGGTATAAATCAGGCATGCTTTGGTAATTGATAGTAGCGGTATCAAAAACATAGGCGTTACGGTCATTTAATTGTGTCAACTGATAAAATTTTCTGAAAACGGAATTGTAAAAAGATTCAGCTATTTCAGCATTGACATTATTTTCAATTAATCGGTTATATTCTGCCTTGACATCGCACCACAATTCAGATTTGAAGATACGCTTCCCTGCAAGGTCGCCCAGCAAGGTAGGAATATGGCTAACTTTGTCTTCGTAAACATCTAGTCTATCGCGCTGAGCCTTGTCGACGCTGTGCCAGTCATTGCGTTCAAATCTTGCTTTTGCCCCCAGTGTGATATTTTGAAAGTCGGCATGCATGGCATTAAAACCATTGAGGATGGTGCGCGCGATTTGATTCGTAATAGACATTAGTAGTGCTTGTTGGGGTCAACTAATGGAAAGGGCGCTTTTCCTGCTTCAATGCGTTTAATATTATCAGCAATAATACCGGCGGCAGAACGTACACGAGTAGGCCCTGATATATGGGGGGTAATAAATACATTTGGGTGTTCCCAAAAAGGATGTTCCCCAGGTAAGGGTTCAATATGAAATACATCAAGTGCCGCACTGGCTATTTGTTTGTTTTCAAGAGCTTGCAATAAGTCGCTGTCATTCACGACATTGCCGCGGCTGACATTGATAAAAAATGCTCCTGTTGAGAGTTGATTAAATACAGAACTATCAATCATTTCAAAGGTATCTTCGGTTGAAGGCAGGCAACTGATAAGCACTTTACAATCACTTATACAAGCTGCTAACTGATTTGCGCCATAGAAACATTCCATAGTATCAATGCTTTTGGGCGATGAGGCCCAGCCGTTAACCTTATAACCATTCCTCAATAATTGTTTTGCGATGGTCTTACCTATAACGCCTATACCGAGAACAGCGATAGAAAAATCGGTTTTTTTGAAGCTATTGCGTAAGCTTTTTTCCCAACATTTTTGCTGTTGCAATTTTTGATAGTGATAATAGTGTCGCTGAAAGTTGATGGTCCAATACAAGCAATGCATTGCCATATCGTCCGCCATAAAGGGGTCTGCCAAACGAATAATCGGCACATTGGGTAATTCGGGGTCTGATAGGATATGATCAACGCCAGCTGCCATGGATAATATGGCTTTAAGATTGGGGTAGTTTTTTAAATTGCCATGTGGGTGTTGCCAGACAACGGCATAAGTAATGGTATTTTTATCAGAAATATCAGGGTATATTTCACAAGGTACAGAGGGCAAAAAGTCGGCAAATAAACTTTGAAAAATAGTTTCGCCACCCTCAGAACTGCTTATCAGTATAGTCATGGAAGATTGATGTTTAATACAGTGGCATAGTGTATTATAATTCGTATTGATGATGAGTAGAATATACCCTCGTATAAATATCCTGATATGACGAAACAAGATTTAAAATCGCCAAAGCGAACTCCGTTAGATGATGAAGCAGATTTGGGGTTATTGCTGCGAGAAAAGCCAAAACTTAAAAAGCCTTCAATGTACCAGGTGCTTATTTTGAATGATGATTACACACCGATGGAATTTGTGGTGGAAATCCTGGAATTGTTTTTTAAGATGAATCGAAATAAGGCAACGCAAATTATGTTGGCGATTCACACCAAAGGCAAAGCTGTTTGCGGTGTATATACTCACGATATTGCAGCGACGAAAGCGCGTCAGGTACTGAACTATTCACGTCAGAATGAATACCCTCTACTGTGCCAAATTGAACCTTGTAATGACTCTGATAACTAATATTAATCAGCCATTGCTTAATGCAATGGTTTTATCCTGTAAGAGAATTTGACCAATGTTAAGTCGAGACTTAGAACTAAGCCTGAATTTAGCCTATCGAACGGCGCACCTGAAAAAGCATGAATTTATTACGGTAGAACACTTACTGTTAGCACTGCTGGATAACGAATCGGCATTAAATGTTTTAGAAGCTTGCGGGGCTGATGTGTTTGAACTGCGCGAGGTTTTAACTCAATTTATTGACACTAATACTCCCAAAGTCGAAACCGATGAATACGAAATAGAGGCTACAGATGGTTTTCGGCGAGTGTTACAGCGTGCAGTATTTCATGTGCAATCGTCAGGCAATGATCGCTGTCAGGGCGAAGATGTACTCATTGCTATTTACCGCGAAAGCGAAAGTCAAGCGGTTTATTTTTTATTGTCTCAGGATGTGCATCGAATTGATATGGTTAATTTTGTCAGTCACGGTATACGCAAAAGTGATTATCTCACTCTTGAAGATGAAGGCGAGTGGCAAGAGGCATTTGAAAAAGATATGGACATTATCGAGACACCTGAAAATAAGTCGGCACTGGAATATTTTGCCGTTAACTTAAATGAAAAAGCTGCTAATGGTGAAATAGACAGCCTTATAGGTCGCGATTATGAAGTGGAACGCATTTGTCAAATTTTGTTGCGAAGACGTAAAAATAATCCTTTATTAGTGGGAGAATCTGGCGTTGGTAAGACCGCTATTGCCGAGGGGTTAGCCTGGCAAATTGTTAACAAAAAAGTACCTGACGCCTTACTGGAGGCGACAATCTATTCCCTGGATATAGGTTCTGTTGTTGCTGGTACCAAATATCGTGGTGACTTTGAGGAACGTTTCAAAGTCATTATCAGTGAATTGAGTAAAATTGAACAGGCTGTTTTGTTTATTGATGAAATTCACATGATTATTGGAGCAGGGGCAGTATCTGGTGGAGTTATGGATGCATCAAATTTGTTAAAGCCATTGTTATCGTCAGGCAAAATTCGCTGTATGGGTTCAACCACCTATCAAGAATTTCGTGGCGTCTTTGAAAAAGATAAAGCTTTGAGCCGGCGTTTTCAAAAGATAGACGTGCTTGAGCCCAGTGTTGATGAAACTTTTAATATTTTGATGGGTCTGCGTAAATACTTTGAAAGGCATCACAGTATTAAATATAACGACAAAGCGCTTCGAGCGGCATCAGAATTATCGTCCAAACATATTACAGATCGCTTCCTGCCTGATAAAGCTATTGACGTTATTGATGAAGCGGGAGCTTTTCAAAAATTACGAACAAAACCGAAAAAAACCATTGATGTTATTGATATTGAAAAAGTCATCTCAAAAATAGCTCGCATCCCCGAACAAACCATTACTGCACCGGATAAAATCCAATTAGCCAAGCTGGAAGAGCAACTTAAATTAGTAGTTTATGGTCAGGATGAAGCGATAGATGCCGTAAGTTCCGTCATTAAATTATCGCGCTCTGGTTTAAAAAATGAAGAAAAGCCTATAGGTTCATTCTTGTTTGCAGGTCCCACAGGTGTGGGCAAAACCGAAGTGTGTAAACAACTTGCCAACCTGATGAATATGGAATTGTTGCGTTATGACATGTCGGAATATATGGAGCGTCACAGTGTTTCCAGATTAATCGGAGCGCCTCCAGGTTATGTAGGTTTTGACCAGGGCGGGTTGTTGACAGATGCCATATTAAAACACCCTCATGCAGTGCTTTTATTGGATGAAGTTGAAAAAGCGCATCCTGATTTATTTAATTTGCTATTGCAAGTAATGGATTATGGAACGCTGACGGATAATAATGGGAGGAAGATTGATTTTCGCAATGTCATTATTATTATGACGACCAACGCAGGTGCAATGGAGTCAAACCGTGCCTCCATGGGTTTTGCCAAACAAGACCACAGCAGCGATGCGATGGAAACCATTAAGCGTTTATTTACTCCTGAATTTCGCAACCGATTAGATAAAATTGTTCAATTTGACACCTTGCCCAAGGCTATCATCCATAATGTTGTCGATAAGTTTTTAACAGAATTACAAGCGCAATTAGATGGACAAAGAGTGCAACTTGATATTGATGATGAAGTTATCGCATGGCTTGCAGAGCGTGGTTTTGATGAAAAAATGGGAGCGAGACCTATGGCTAGACTGATACAAGAAACCATCAAGCAGCCGCTTGCCGATGAAATATTATTTGGCAAATTGAGCAATAATGGTGGTGAGGTAATCGTCAGAATTGTCGATTCAGAGCTGCAAATTCAATGCAAGTCAACAGTTATGCGAAAACGCTCAAACCCTAAGAAAACCCTGGTTAATAAATAACTTTATGAAACTGTTAAAATTATTTAGAAAAACATTGACGACTTTATTGCTGATAACCAGCAGTACACTATTCGCGCAAGATTCGTTTCAAACCATTATGGAAGAACATTGGCAGTGGGTGTTGCAACAAAACCCTGCTTTTGCCACATCATTGGGCATTAGGGATTATGATGACAGGCTCGAAGACCCATCATTACAGGCGTATCAACAATCAATTGAGAAACAGCAACATTTTATTGAAAGACTACAAGCACTGAATGTCAGACAATTGAGTCAAGCTGACGAATTAAATTATCAGTTACTATTGCTGGAGTTGCAAAATAATGTTGAAGCCAGTAAATTTGGTGGCAAATATATGTTGTTGACCAATCGCAATGGGCCGCATATTAATGCGACAGGTTTGCCCAATCGCCTGCCGTTTTTTACGATTGAAGACTATGAATCTTATATTGCTCGTTTAAGAAAAATACCGGAATATATGAAACGAGCTACTAAACGAATTCAAGCAGGGCTAGAGCAAGGTTGGGTGCAACCCTGTGAGTCTATGCGAGGTTACGAAAAATCTATTACGGCTCATTTGGTGAGCGATGCCAGGCAAAGCGCTTTGTACAAACCGCTGCAAAAACTACCTGAAAGTATTGATGAAAAACAATCAAAAAAACTGCGAAATGAAGCCTCGAAAGCCATTAAAAAAGTGGTTAAGTCGTTGCAGAACTTTCACCAGTTCTATATTGAAAGCTACCAACCTAACTGTCAACAACAGGTTGGGACAGATAAATTACCAGACGGTAAAGCTTATTATCAGCATCGCGTAAAATTGTTTACGACCACGAATCGCAGTGCCGATGATATTCACCAAATAGGTTTAGACGAAGTGGCGAGAATTCGAGCAGAAATGTTAGATATTATTGTCGATTCTGGTTTTGAAGGCTCGTTCAAAGACTTTCAAACCATGTTGCGCAATGATAAAAGCCTGTACCCTAAAACAGCTGAACAGCGAATGACAGAAGTTGCTCGAATTTTAAAGCAGATGGATGGACTATTGCCCGAATTGTTTACCCAATATCCACGCGTTCCTTATGGTATAAAAGAAATACCTTTGGATATTGCCGAAAAAACTACGACAGCTTACTATCAGCCACCAGCAGGAGATGGCTCAAGGGCAGGTTTTTACTATGTAAACACCTCAAAACTTGATACCAGACCATTGCATGAATTAGAAGCTTTGTCACTGCACGAAGCAGTGCCGGGACATCATTTTCAAATTGCACTGGCACAAGAACTGGACTTACCTCCTTTTAGGCGTTACGGTGGCTTTACCGCGTTTGTTGAAGGCTGGGGGTTATATGCTGAGCGTTTGGGTTTAGAAGTTGGGTTTTATCAAACGGCTTTGACCAATTTTGGCAGGTTATCTTATGAAATGTGGCGTGCTTGTCGTCTGGTTGTTGACACAGGTATGCATTCAAAGAATTGGACCAGACAGCAAGCTATTGACTATATGTTAGAAAATACAGGGCTTTCAGAAAATAATATTGTCACAGAAGTTGATCGTTACATTACATGGCCAGGCCAGGCACTTGCATATAAAATGGGTGAGTTGAAAATTCGCGAATTGCGAGCCTATGCTGAAAAGGAATTAGGTACAAAGTTTGATAAACGCTATTTTCATGATGCCATACTGGAAAATGGCGCCATACCACTTTCTATGTTGGAACGTCATATATATAACTGGGTAGCATCTAATCAATAAGAGAACTTTGGACCAGTAAACTCCGTTTTTTCGCATATTTTTGTCTTGTATTTTTATCGCTCTTGACATTGTGCAAAGCTCTCAATAAAACATACCATTTCGGATGTAACAGGTTTCTAATGCATAATTCGGGTTTATTAATTCAGCATGAACATACCGAGCTCATATGTGGCACAAGAAAGTGCCATCGACGAGCGGTAGCTCGGTTGTGAGGTTAATAATGTTCAAACTTGCAGCTTTTCTAAATATTCTATTTTTAAGTGTGATATTTAGTACTTTATCCGCAAGTGATGCCATAGAAGAAGTTGCTACCATTGCAACACGTATAGAAACTTCGATAGAGGAATTGCCAGCAAGTATTAGCTTAATTGATGAAAAAGAGTTGCAACTGGTTTCACCTATCCATATTCAACAGGTATTAAGCCGAGTGCCAGGAGTTAATATTCAACGGGGAAATGGTCAGGAATCATTACCTTCTATTCGTTCTCCGGTTCTCACGGGGGCTGGAGCTTGTGGCAGTTTTTTAATTTTGGAAGAAGCCATTCCAGTGCGCGGTTTCGGTTTTTGCAATGTTAATGAGTTGTTTGATACTCATTATGAGCAAGCTCAAAGAATTGAAGTGGTAAGAGGTGCAAACAGTGCATTTTATGGTTCTAATGCACTCAATGGCAGCGTGAATATAGTGTTGCCATATTATAGTGAAAGCGACCTGCTATCATTAGAAGTTGGCTCTTTTGGCTTTGCCCGGCTAAAAACAGCACTTGGTTATGGTAAACAGCGCGATAATAATCGAGGTAGATTCTATATTACTTTAGCAAACGATAATGGCTATAGAGATGATGAAGATTACAATCAACAAAAAATTAGCTGGCGCCACTATTTGCAATCAGGCAAATGGGAATTTCAACCCGGTTTTACTTATACCCGGTTAGATCAGGAAACCGCAGGCTTTATTGTGGGTTTAAATAGTTACTTAAGCGAGGAACTTTCCTTACAAAATCTTGACCCGGAAGCTTTTAGACAAACCGAATCTTTGCGTTTATGGGTCAAATCTTCCAAAGATATTAATGATAATTCGGTTTTAGAAGTAACCCCATATTTTCGCTATACCGATATGGACTTCTTATTGCATTTTCTGCCAGGTGACCCCCTTGAGCAAAACAGCCAGACAGGTTTTGGCTGGCAATCTGCTGTTCGTATTAATAGTTCTGATAGTTTGAATTGGGCAGTGGGTAACGACTTTGAATACAGTCGTGGAGAGCTATTACAAACTCAAGATAGCCCAACACAAGGCTCTGCATTCTTACAAGAAACCATTCCTACAGGGGTACATTACGACTATAATGTCGATGCATTGCAAGTGGCATTGTTTGCTCACGCCAACTGGAGGTTTGCCGAGCAATGGTTATTATTAGCGGGATTGCGTTGGGAATACAACCAATATGATTACGATAACTTATCGCTCTCTGGCAGAACGCGCGACGATGGTTCGGTATGCGGTTTTGGTGGTTGTCGCTATAATAGACCAGCTGATAGAGAAGACAGTTTTAGCCAGATATCACCAAAAATAGAACTAAAGTATTTTGTTAATGACAATGTGGATGTATTTATTTCTTACAAAAATGCCTTCCGAGCGCCACAAGCAACCGAGTTGTATCGCCTGCAGGGAAACCAAAATGTGGCTAATATCGACAGTGTACAGCTGGATAGTGTTGATATAGGAGGCAATTGGCATATAGCAAATTCAGATTTAGAACTGGTACTATATAGCAATAGCGTTCGCAATGCCATTATTCGAGATAGCGATTCTTTTAATGTTGATGGCACAAGAACTCGAAGCAGGGGTTTAGAGGCAAAATGGTTCTATGGTTTTGCCCCGCACTGGTCTTTTAACCTTACTGCCAACTGGGCGCGGCATCAATATGACTCGGAACAGTTTTCAGGAGGTATAGATATCAACGGGCTGGATGTAGATACAGCGCCAAGACTTTTTGGTAATGCCCAATTGCAATGGTCATCAGAGCAGTGGTTGGCTGAGTTAGAATTGGTCTATACTGACAGTTATTTTTTAAATCCTGAAAATACCTCAGAATATCCAGGTCATACGTTGTTGAATGCTCGTGTTAATTACAGCGCTAATGACAATTGGAGTTTTGCCTTGCGACTAACCAACTTAACCGACAAGCGTTATGCAGAGCGCGCAGATTTCACCACTTTTACGGATGAGCGTTATTTCCCTGGCAGACCTTTATCTGTTAGCGTTCAAGCCGATTATCGATTTTAGACAGTATAATCTGGGATTATCAGTGAAACATTTATTAATTAACATTTCTCAAAAAACACAACGAAAACAACCAGGTTTTATTATGGATAAATTTCGTATAAAAGTTCGTGAATAAATCAATCATGTCTCAACGATTCTGCAGGTTCCACTTTCATCGCTTTCCATGCGGGTATAATGGCTGCAAATGTGCTTAAGGCCAGTGCAATAATAGCGATAAATGCAACCTGGGCAGCTTGAATGTCAGAGGGTAGAAAGTCTATGGGATAGATGTCGGTGGTTAAAAATTTAATATGAAAAACATTCTCAATAAAATAAATGATAGCAGAGATGTTGTCGGCTAATATCAACCCTGCTACCAAGCCAATACTTGTTCCCAGTATTCCAATAATCATACCTTGCAAACAAAATATTTGAAATAGCTGAAATTGGGATACACCTATTGTTTTTAAAATGGCTATATCCTGACGCTTTTCAGCACTCAGTATCATTAATGATGAGAGTATATTAAAAGCAGCTATAGCCAATAATAAAAATACCATAATAAACACAATGTTGCGCGAGGTTTGAATTGCCTCGTACAAAGTGCCTTGGGTTTGCGCCCAGGTCAGCGCTCTAAATTCAACAGGTAATAACTCTAGTAATGCCAGCGCAAGGGAATAGGTGGCAAATAAGTCATTGGACATAATGCGAATGCCATCGGCTTGAGCCTGTGTCGGGTGCAAACTGTTCAGATGGGTCATGGCAATAATATTATCTAATTCTGTTCCCGTTTTCAGAATAGAAGCAACGGTAAATTGGCGGTAACGCCCATTGGTCAGCAAAGTGATTGTGTCACCTGTTTGAAGGTTAAGGCGCTGGGCGATTAATGAACCCAGCGCTATGGTACCGGGAGTACTTAATTTCTGCAAAGTGGAAACGCCTACGATATTGCTAAGAGCAATATTACGCAATTCCAATTGGCTATCTATAGCATAGAGCATAATGGATTCTACCAGCTCACCGCGAATGGCCATGGCTAATTGTTCGGAATAGGGAGTAGCATAGATAACGCCGTCTTGTTGCTCAATAATAGGCTGCCAATATTGCCAGTCAATAGGCTTGTCGGCAAATAAAGTGATATGGGGAATAACAGCAAGAATGCGCTGTCGCAATTCTCTGTCAAAACCGTTCATTACTGAAAGTACCAGGATTAGCAGTGTCACACCGAGTATTAACCCAATCATTGCCATGCGGTTAATCATTCGGCTAAAGCCCAGGTTTTTCGACCCTGTTGTATAACGCCATGCAACACTTAATACAAAATGAGACTTTTGCAATAAAATTCTTTTACGCCCATACTGCGCTATTTTCGTGCTCAAATGCTCATTTACCATCAGTAAACTCCGCTTTTGCGCGCAAAAATGCCTTGTCTGAGAGCAAATTTTTTTTTATTGCAAAGGTCTCAAAATTCATTGTTTAATCAATTGCCCTTTTATCAGTCTGTAACTGTTATCCAGTTGCTGTGCTAATGTTTCGTTGTGAGTCACCACTACAAAAGAGATATTAAATTGCTGATTGAGATTGTTAATTAATTCTAAAATTGCAATGCCGTTATCATAATCCAGGTTCCCTGTGGGTTCGTCCATTAAAACACATTGTGGGTTGGCAACCAAGGCTCTGGCAATAGCAGCGCGTTGGCGTTCACCTCCTGATAGTTGCGAAGGTTTGTGCTGGGTTCTATCTTTTAACCCTACTTGTTCTAACAGTTCTGTTGCTTGCCGATAGGCTTGCTTTTTTGGTGTTTTGCCAATTAACAATGGCATGGCTACATTTTCTATAGCATTAAATTCTGGTAGCAGATGGTGAAACTGGTAGACAAAACCCAGTTGTTGGTTTCGAAGCTTCGCACGCTGGTTTTCGTTAAGAGTGTGAATAAGCTGGTTGTGAATGTATAATTGACCGCTGTCATAATTATCCAGTGCACCTAATAAATTGAGCAAAGTCGATTTGCCTGAACCCGATCTACCTTGAATAGCTATACGCTCACCTGGCATGACCTTTAAGTTTAATTGATCAATTACCTGAATGGTTTCAGGACCTACCTGATAGTTCTTGCACAGGTCTGTGGCAGTAATAAGAGGTTTGAAATTCATTTTTTTTGAATGGATGCAGATGGGCTGATTTGTGTAGCTTTCCAGGCGGGATACAGGCTGGATAAAATGTTAATGGATAAAGCCACAATAATAATGGTGACAAAATCGTTAAATTGCCAAATGGATGGTAGAGAGCTTATATAGAATACATTGGGGTCGAATAAACTATAGCCAAACTGTAACTGTAGCCATTGCATTAAAGGCCCCAGATAATTGGCAATGACAGTGCCAATAACAGCACCAATACCAATGCCTAAGGTACCTATTAATAAACCGTGGGTAATAAAAGTCAGGCCAATACTGCTGGCCGAAGCCCCCAGTGTGCGCAGTATTGCAATATCACTTTGTTTATTAGTTACAATCATAATCAAACCAGAAATAATATTAAATGCGGCGACAATGACAATAATAAGCAGCATTAATCCCGTCATACGCTTTTCCATAGACATAGCTGCAAATAACGCCTGCATAGGTTCTTGCCAGTGAGTGATTGTTAAATTTTCAGGAAGTGTATTTTGTAGTTTTTGGGTAATTGCCGCACTGTTTTCAGATGGGTTGGTTTTAATTCGGTACTGTGAAATTACCTTGGTTTTGAATAAACGCTTTGCATTTTCCAAATGCATTATTGCCAGGTTATTATCCTGGTCAGTGTTAGATTCAATCAAAGCGGTAACGGTCATTTTTTTGTTGCGGGGAAAAGCTCCCAAGGGTGTAATCGACAGTCGTGGAATGGTTAATGTAACGCTATCGCCAATACCAACTCCCAGTTTCGTGGCAACTCCTACGCCAATTGCAATACCGTACTGTGATAAATTATGTATGGAACCTAGCACTAACTGTTGTGTTAAATTAATTATTGCAGTATCTAACTCAGGGTCAATAGCATGTAAATTTATTATTTGCGAGTCCTGTTCCGATTGCAGTAATGCAGCGCTTTGTATAGTAGGCGATAGTGCAGCTATTAATGGCGTTTGCAATTGGTGTATATCAATGGATCGATTGTTTTTATCTCTAATATGCGCATCGGGTAATATTTGTTGGTAACGTGCTTTAATTTCTGATTGAAAACCGTTCATAATGGAGAGAACAATAATCAACGTCATAACTCCCAGAGCCATTCCAATCAGGGAAAACCAAAAGATAAAATTGACAAATGGGGTGTGTTTGCGGGAGGTGATATAGCGCAATGCTATAAAAAACGAAAGGGGGGTGTTGCTCAAATCAGTCCGTGTTGTCAGGGCATTTGGCGGGGTTGTCACCACAAATTGGGCATTGGTAATTTTCATCAACTTTATTACCTAATGCAGCAGGTACACCACCACAGCTTCCTGTAATAGGTTTGCGACCCATTAATATGCCAACTGACATCATAACGACAATAATGGTAAAAACACTAAATACGGCGATAAAAACAGACATGAAAATAACTGAAGTGTTAAATTAACCGCAAAGCATAATCAATTTTCAATCAAAAATACAGTGGTGTTATAGAGATGGTTAAAACTAAGGTAACAATTTTTTATCAATAAAGTTCAACATTTATTAAATATTTTTTTATCTCACCTTGACAATAATTTGTAAGTGCCTTAACTTTATATGGTGATGTGTGGTGAGTAACTATCATTGCTAATCACTAATTTAATTTTTCACTATAAAATAAAAGAGTCAAACTATGAAATCAAGCCCAATCAAAATGTTCAAAAAGCTTGCACTAGCCACAGCAGTAACCTCAGTTGCAGTTGCCACTACCAATCTTTATGCCGCCGAGCTTGAAGAAATTATTGTAACGGCACAGAAAAGGGCAGAGAGCTTGCAAGATGTGTCAGTATCCATTACCGCCATTAGTGGTTCCAGAATAGAAGAAGCGGGTCTGCACAATTTTCAGGAATTGGCTAACCATGTGCCTAATTTAATCGTTTCAGAGAACGCGGTTGCTACAAGTTTTGTTTTGCGTGGAGTAGGACCAGGTGCGCAACAATCGTTTGAACAATCAGTCGGCTTGTTTGTTGATGGAGTTCATTTACCCAAGGGTCGTCAAGCCCGGTTAGGTCTATTTGATTTAGAAGTAGTAGAGGTTTTAAGAGGTCCTCAAGGAATTTTATTTGGTAAAAATACACTTGCTGGTGCTATTAATGTTACCTCTGGCACTCCAATTCCTGGCGATCCATTAAATGGTAGGATAGCAATAGGTGTTGAATCTTTTGGTGGTTTTAATCTTGAAGGGCATATTGAAGGTAGTTTGTCTGATGAACTTGCTGTGCGCCTGGCCTATAAAAAGCGTGAAACGGATGGGTATTTAGATAACAGCTTTCCAGGTTCTCAAATTGGTCCCAATGCAGTAGGTGATGATGAAAACCTGTTTAGATTTTCAGCTACTTGGGAACCAAACGATAGCACTACTGTAAAATTTAAGCATGCTTACGGAGATATTGTTCGTACAGGTTCTACTGCTGTCATTAGCACTTTTGCACCAACTCCTAACTTAAGTGGTGCAAATGCACTTTTTTTCTCTGCTACCAACTCATTTCCTCAAATAAGTGAAAATGCAACTAACGGTACATTCGATGCATTCAGAGATTCAATTTCGTTGGGTGGTGCTGCATTGGCTGAGTCGCTTGGAACAAGCTTTAGATCTGGCGTCGCGCGAGACAATTCACCTGAAGCTTTAGAAGGTACGGACACTCAAAATAATGACACGTCTTTAAATGTAGATATTGAATTTGGTGATGGCTATACATTCTCTTCTGTGACTGGATTTAGTTCTTACGAATATCAAGATGGAATTGATGCTGATTTCTTACCAGTTCAATTTGTAGGAAGAAGCGATATATCTGAATATGAAAAAACCAGTCAAGAGTTTAGAGTGGCTTCTGACCCATCAAAACGATTTTCATTTATAGCGGGGGCTTATTGGGAAAATCAGATCCAGGAAATTGACCGTGTAGTAGCTTTTGATGCTACGTTAGGAATAGATTCGTCGACATTATTTGCACTGTCTCAGGCGGCGTTAGATGATCTTGCAGTTGCCGCTGGTATTACTGACCCTGCGGGTAACCCTCTTCCTGCTGGAGTTGACGGTCTTACCAGTTTTGACCAGTCATCAAGAGTTTCTAACTGGAGGCAGGAGACTGATTCATGGGCAGTTTTTTTTCAGGGTGAATATCGTATAACTGATAATCTTACCGTTATTGGCGGGTTGAGATACACGACAGAAGATAAAAGTGCTACAGCTAATACGCTGCTGGCTTCGGGAGCAAGTGGTTTAACGACACCTTTACCTCCAGTTAACTCTCTGTTGCTCGAGCTTATATTGGATGGGGGCAACTTGCCAATTGAACCTCATAACTTTGCTGGTGAACGTACTACAGATAGAGTAACTCCAGCCTTAACATTAGAGTGGGATGCTTTTGAAGATACCCTATTTTATGCCAGTTATACTGAAGGTTTTAAAAGTGGTGGTTTTAACTCGGTTGACGATCAGTCCGCTGCTGCATCAGAAACCAATCCTCTTGTTCGAGCGGCTACTGGGGTCGGAACTATTGCCACAACACCTGGCGCTGGTTTTGAATATGATGATGAAGATGCAATTTCTTTTGAAATAGGTGGGAAACATACATTTTTTAATAACTCTTTAAATTTCAACTGGGCTGCTTTCGCCAGCCGTTATGATAATCAGCAGGTATCTACTTTTGTAGGATTTGGTTTCATTGTGACTAATGCGGCATCATCGGATGTCAATGGTTTTGAAACAGAACTTTTGTGGCAAGCCACTGATTACTTAAAATTAGGCTTGAACTTTGCATATTTGGACGCAACTTTTGGTTCATTCGATACAGCAGGTTGCACTGCTCTGCAAGACTCAGCTACGGCATTAATTAATCCTAATACTGGATTAATTACCTCTGACCCAACTGTTGGAGTGAGAGCAGCTACTTCATCTGGAGCCTGTACAGTTAATACTTTGGATGATGGTAGTGAAGTAGCGCAACAAAATTTAACAGGCGCACAATTATCGCAAGCTCCAGAATTTTCGGGATCATTTACAGCTAATTACGAAAGACCATTCAATGATAGTATGAGCTGGTTTGTTGACTTTAATGTGAACTTTAGCGATTCATATTTTCTGACTGGTGATGCTGATCCTATTGATACTCAAGATGCCTTTGCTAAGTACAATTTAAGTGTTGGTTTCCGTGGAGAGGATTGGGGTGTTACAATTTTTGGTCGTAATTTAAGTGATGAAATCACGGCTAATTCTGGTTTTGACGTCCCTCTGGCTCCTGGGGTACATGCCGTATACTCTTTAGAACCAAGAGTTTGGGGTGCCAGAGTCAGTTATTCATTTGGTAATTAATTTAATCATACTCTGATTTATTCTAATCAATGAAACCCTCTTTAGAGTTGGCTTTAAAGAGGGTTTTTTATGTCTGGGCATTAGTGAGTTAAACCCAGATTATGCATTAGAAACCTGCTACATCCAAAAATGACTTTAAAAACATCAGCTTGCTCGAAAAATAATGCTCACCATAGCCCTACTATGTTTCCGCTTATTTTCCTTGCGCGAGCTACTGTTTTTATTGACATTTTTGCCTTCGCTACAATTTCTAATGCATAATCTGAGTTAAAATAATGAAAACCTTTGTAATGGAAACTGCTGCATCAAATATTTCCTATACGGATAAAAAACGCAATTGGTGGTTATTGGCTTTGAGTTATCCGTTAATGCCATTTTTAGGTATATACCTGCACTATATAACTGGCAATGAATTAATGCTGCTAATACCCATTGCCATTGGTTATATTGTTATTCCTCTTGCTGACCATATATCAGGAGAAGATGAAACCAATCCGCCCGAAGAGATTGTACCCATTTTAGAAAAAGACGCTTACTATCGCCGCTTGCTGCATTTTACTGTGCCGCTACATTTTGTTGGCTTTATTACTTGTGCATGGTGGGTTATGACTCAAGATTTGACAATCATGGGGTACATTATTATGGCAATTATGGCTGGACTATCCTCGGGGTTAGGGTTGAATACCGGGCATGAACTTGGGCATAAAAGCGATGCGTTTGATAAATTAATGGCAGCTATTGTGCTGGCAGTTCCCGGTTACGGTCACTTTACCAGTGAACACAATGCAGGGCATCATACCGATGTTGCTACGCCAGAGGACTCGGCATCATCCAAAATGGGCGAGAGCATTTATCATTTTGCGTTTCGGGAAATATCGGGTGGAATCAAACGCGGTTGGCGTTTGGAAAAACAGCGCTTGAAAGGCAAAGGCTTAAAGTTATGGGGTCTGGATAATAAAATATTGCTGTCTTATAGCATTACGTTATTGATGCAGGGTACCATTGTGGTTATCGGCGGTTTGGTAATGATCCCTTTTTTGATTATTCACAATATTTTTGCCTGGCTACAATTAACCAGCGCCAACTATATTGAGCACTACGGGTTACTTCGTGAGAAAAAAGCCAATGGACAATATGAAAGCTGCAAGCCACACCATTCGTGGAATAGTAATCATGTGATATCGAATTTAGTCTTGTATTATTTAGAGCGCCACTCAGATCATCACGCCTATCCTCATCGTCACTTCCAGTCGTTGCGACACTTTGACGACTTGCCAACGCTACCCAACGGTTATTTTGGTTGTTATCTACTGGCTTACGTTCCCTGGCTTTGGTATAAAATAATGGACCCGAAGCTGGTTAACTTAAAACATATACAAGGTGATTTTTCAAAAATTAACTGTCTGCCATCAAAGCGCGAGGCATTAGAGAAAAAATACGCTAAACGTAATATTTGAATAACCATATACAGCATCTTCTGTCGATATGGTCGCAACAACGCGATCAATATCAGTGGGTGCTGGGAACCGTCTATCAAACGCAAGGCTCGGCTTATCGTAAAGCAGGTTCGCATATGTTGTTTAATGATGCAGGGCAATATTATGGTTTGTTAAGCGGCGGTTGTTTAGAGCGCGATTTGCATAAAAAAGCCATGCAGGCGCTACATAAGGGGCAAGCTATTACGGTGAGATATGACAGCACTGAAACCGATAGTGAGGCCTATCAGTTAGGGCTTGGCTGTGGTGGTATTATTGATATTTTATTGCAACCCATATTTTCTGAAAATAGCTATTTACAACTGCCTCAATTACAGCGATTGTTAGAAAATAACAAACCTGTAACCTATAGACAATATATTCCAAGGGAAGACGGATTAATCATATCACAACTAAATACCGACTCTGTTGGTAAAACAACGATTGTCAATGAGGGAGGAAGTCATTGGTTACATAGCCATATATCGCCGCTACCTAATATTGCAGTGTTTGGTGGTGGCGTTGATGCAAGACCGCTGGTATCAATGGCTAGTCAACTGGGTTGGTCAGTTAATTTGGTAGATTCGCGTCCGGCGAGTGCAAGAATGGAACATTTCTCAACTGCTAAATATATTGAACGTATCATGCCTGATGATGTCATTTACTGTAAATGGTATAAATCTGTTAATGCAGCAGTGATTATGATGCATAATACAGAGTTAGATGCCCTTGCTTTACAGGTCTTGGCCAGATACCCCCCTAAAGCATTAAGGTATTGTGCCTTGTTAGGCCCTGTTCACCGTAAACAGCAGGTGTTGGAAATAGCAGCTTTTGAAGCAGAGCAATTGCCTTTCATACTGTCTTCGCCAGCTGGGCTTGATATAGGGGCAGAATTACCAGAAGAAATAGCCCTGTCAATTTTGGCAGAATATCAATTAACACGTTATCAAGATAAATTATGAGCGAGTCAACTTATGTACCCCCTAAAGTTTGGACATGGGACAGCGAAAATGGTGGAAAATTTAACAATGTCAACCGACCTGTATCAGGCGCTACCCACGAAAAAGAATTACCGGAAGGGAAGCACCCTCATCAACTATATTCACTGGCAACACCTAACGGCGTGAAAGTCACTATCATGTTTGAAGAGTTATTGGAATTGGGAATTGTGGATGCAGAATACGACGCCTATCTTATTAATATTATGGAAGGCAACCAATTTGGCAGTGGCTTTGTAGCGATTAATCCGAATTCTAAAATCCCTGCATTACTGGATAAAAGCACTAATCCGTCCACACGCATTTTTGAATCTGGCGCAATACTACTTTATTTGGCGGAAAAATTTGGTGTGTTATATCCCAAAGCTTTGGAGCAGCGCGCCGAATGCTATTCATGGCTAATGTGGCAAATGGGTAGTGCGCCATACCTTGGTGGCGGTTTTGGGCATTTTTACGCTTATGCACCTGAAAAATTTGAATACCCTATTAATCGTTTTACGATGGAAGTGAAGCGTCAGTTAGATGTGCTTAACCGACGTCTGGCAGATAATGTCTATCTTTGTGGCGATCATTACACCATAGCTGATATAGCAGTTTATTCATGGTATGGAGCATTAGTATTGCATAATATCTATGATGCAACCGAGTTTCTTGATGTAAAATCATATCAGCATGTTCAGCGTTGGGCTCGGTCAATTGATACAAGACCAGCAGTGCAACGAGGTAAACGTGTCAACCGTATATGGGGTGATGAAGCAACAAGTCTAATTGAGCGTCATAGCGCCAGCGATTTTGATTAGAACAGCACTTTAATCTTGCTTATATCTGGCTAAATCTTTAAAATGCACGCCCCATAAGTAGCGCTGAATAACTGAAACCTTAGCAATAAAACTAAAAGGAAGCTCTATTTATTGAGGCTTCCGAGCGGTGTAGGATATACTGCCAAAATCGGCTGTTGTAAACAGTTGATTTTGCGAGAAAATAAAAATTACATTTTTTATTTTCGAATCTATTAATTCGCAAGAGCGAATTAATAGAGATAACATAAATACTAAACCGAATTTTGGAGACAGTATGAGTAATGACTCTGTGAATCAAGGTCGTCGAAACTTTCTAACTGGCGCAACCTGTGTGGTGGGTGCTGGTGGGGTCGTCGGCGCAGCAGTTCCATTTATTGGATCGTGGCAACCGAGTGCTAAAGCCAAAGCAGCAGGAGCACCAGTAAAGGTTAATATTGGAAAGTTGGAAATGGGCGCAATGATAACGGTAGAATGGCGTGGTAAACCCGTTTATATTGTGCGTCGTACCCAGCAAACTCTCAATGATTTAGAACGTGGCAGAGGATTGGTTGCAGACCCGGACTCAACCGCACCACAACAGCCGGATTATGTAACTGGTGATGCTCGTAGTATAAGCGGTAAAGAAGCCATTTTAGTGGCCGTAGGTATTTGTACTCACTTAGGTTGTGCGCCAAAATTCAGACCTGATGTGGGCGCTGCAGACCTAGGTGGAGACCAATGGTTAGGCGGCTTTTTCTGCCCCTGCCACGGTTCAAAGTTTGATTTGGCAGGGCGCGTTTTCATAGGTGCGCCAGCCCCAGACAATCTTGAGATTCCACCTTATCGATATGTAACTGATAATGTCATTATCATTGGCGAAGACACTGTGGAGGGCAATGCCTGATGAATAAGTTAGTTTCTGGTTTGTCCGCACTTTGGGGATGGGTTGACGAAAGACTTCCTGTTCAACGTACATGGGATGTGCATATGGCTAAATACTATGCACCCAAAAACTTCAATCTTTGGTACTACTTTGGCGTGTTGTCTCTTGTTGTCCTGGTTATTCAACTGCTTTCGGGTATTTGGTTATTGATGTTTTATGAAGGTACAATCGATGGTGCTTTTACTTCGGTTGAGTACATTATGCGTGATGTGCACTGGGGCTCATATATTCGTTATATGCACTCTACTGGTGCATCGGCTTTTTTTATTGTAGTGTATTTGCATATGTTTCGCGCCTTGCTGTATGGCTCGTATCGCAAACCTAGAGAACTACTGTGGATTATAGGTATGACCATCTACCTGGCGCTAATGGCAGAGGCATTTTTAGGTTATGTATTGCCTTGGGGGCAAATGTCATTTTGGGGTGCTCAAGTTATTATTAATTTATTTGGCGCATTGCCCTTAGGGCTTGGTGATCCTATTGTGGAATGGATTCGCAGTGACTACCTGATTTCAGGTGCAACGTTAAATAAGTTTATGTCATTGCATGCAGTAGCTGTTCCCATTATTTTAATTATTCTGGTTTTTGTACATATCCTGGCATTACATGAAGTAGGTTCAAATAACCCCGATGGCATTGAAATTAAGCAAAATAAAGATGAAAACGGCATTCCTAAAGATGGTATTCCCTTCTACCCCTATTACCTGCCGCTGCACGATTTAATGCCGATTTGCATTTTCCTGTTTGTGTTTTGTACCATTATGTTTTTCTTCCCGGAGATGGGTGGTTATTTCCTGGAACACGCCAATTTTGAACAAGCCAATCCATTAAAGACTCCAGAGCATATTGCGCCAGTTTGGTATTTTACGCCTTTTTATTCCATGTTGCGTGCTGTCACTTTTGATGTTGGATTCATTACAGCTAAACTTGGTGGCTTTATTGCAATGGGCGGTGCTATCGCCATTTTATTTGTATTGCCATGGCTTGACAAAGCCCCTGTCAAATCCATCCGTTATAAAGGCAAATTGACAATTTTATTATTGCTTTTATTTGTTGCCTTTTTTGTTATTTTGGGTGTGCTTGGTGTTAAATCACCTACGGCTTCGCGTACTTTGCTGGCTCAGGTTGGTACAGTGTTTTACTTTGCATATTTTGTTGCCATGCCTGCCTGGTCTGACCCAGGTGCAAGTGCTTTTGTTAAACGACTTTTGTGCTGGCCTTTTGCCTTGGCATTTTTAGGTTTAACATTTTTTGATATGACGTTGCTAATACCTTATGGTACAGCTGACTATATGGGTGTGTTAGTCGAGCACCCTAACTATATTGTAGGAATTATCACGATTGCGCTGGCTATTTTATTTTTCAAATTGCCGGATTGGTCGAATAAAGAAACCTACAAAAGACCCCCTGAACGCGTTACAATGGATAATGGCTTAGGTTTTGCAGGCTTAATTAAAGGTTTAATTGTAGTGGCTATTTTGAGTGTGGTTCCATTAATGGTAGTTGGAGCTGAATCAGAATTTGAATGCGGTGAAATTCCCTGCGAGACTTTTGAAATTAATTCAAAAGACAAAGCCTCACTACAACGCGGTGCAAAGTGGTACATGAACTACTGCGTGGGCTGCCATTCCACTAAATATTCACGTTACGAACGCGTAGCGAATGATTTGGGTATTGACCATCAGGTTATGCTTGATAATTTAGTATTTGGTGACGAAAAAATTGGAGATTTAATGACAACTTCTATGAACAAGGACCAAGGTAAAGCCTGGTTCGGCGCACCACCTCCAGATTTAACCCTGATAACCAGAGCAAGGTCTCCAGAATGGGTTTATACTTACCTGAAAAATTTTTACGCTGACAATTCGCGTCCACTAGGGGTGAACAATCGGGTATTCAAAAATGTGGGGATGCCGCATGTGCTGATGGAGTTGCAAGGTTTGTCTCGTTGCCAACCAGGTCCTGTTCAAGCTGCTAACGGTGGCTTAAAACGTGACCCATTGACCAGGGAATTAATTTTAGAAGGTGAGTGTGGAATTTTGTCGGTGGCTGAGGAAGATGCAGGCTCAATGAGCGCAGAAGAATTTGATCAGGTAGCTTATGATATTA
The DNA here is from genome assembly GCA_965204215.1 of Pseudomonadales bacterium. Classification (GTDB taxonomy): domain Bacteria; phylum Pseudomonadota; class Gammaproteobacteria; order Pseudomonadales; family GM7GCV1; genus CBDBDZ01. The sequence goes on from CBDBDZ010000014.1 coordinate 1,009,650, forward strand.
CCAATTATTTAGAATACCTGTCAGACCCTGGCAAAGACAAACGTCATTATTTAGGTTTCTATGTGTTATTATTTATTGTAATTTTGTTCGTTCTTGTATGGCTATTAAATCGTGAATACTGGCGCGATATCCACTAATTTAAAAAATCACTATGTTAAATTTATTAAACAGGTCAACCATGACCTTTTTGTCCGACCCGAAGTGTCATTACTCACACCGTGTCAGAATTGTACTGGCTGAAAAGGGAATCACGGTAGATATTGAAGAGTACACCAATGAAACCTTGCCGGCACAGGTTGCGGAAATTAATCCCTATAATTCACTACCTCTATTAATTGACCGTGATTTGCCGCTTTATAATACCATGGTAATGATGGAATATTTGGATGAGCGTTTTCCTCATCCACCGCTATTGCCAGTATATCCGGTTGACAGGGCGATAACCAGATTGTGGATGCACCGCTTTGACCGCGATTGGTCGCCAAATATTGATAAGATATTAGAAGGTAAGGCAACTGAAAAAATGCGCAAAAATATGCGCGACAGCATTATAGGCATTGCACCTGTATTCGCCCAAAAGCCTTATTTTATGAGTGATGAGTTTTCAATTTCCGACTGCTATTTAATTCCTGTTTTATGGCGTTTGGGCGAATTGGGCATTGAATTTCCTAAAGTTCGTCAAACGCGGGCGATGAAAGAATATATGAAACGCGTGTTTGACCGCCCTTCATTTCGTAAAAGTTTAACCGAAGACGAACTGGAATTTGCTACTGTTTTATAGGTATACAGTCGCAATGGTTTTTAAAGGTGTCGGGTTAAAGTTTGGCACTGTTTAGACGTAGAATTTAATTTTAAACGAGCAATGTTATGAGTACAGATTTATTCAACTTAACTGGCAAAATTGCACTGGTTACGGGCGCAAGCCGAGGCATTGGGGAGTCCATAGCACGTTTATTAGCTGAACAAGGTGCTCACGTTATTGTTTCTAGCCGCAAAATAGACGATTGTCGCACTGTAGCCGAAAGCATCAAAATCAATGGAGGCAGTGCGGAAGCCTTTGCTTGTCATGTAGGCGATATGGATCAAATTGACGCTATATTTGAACACATTAAAGCGACTCATGGCAGTTTAAATGTTTTAGTTAACAACGCTGCGGCTAACCCTTATTTTGGCGATATTCTGGATACGGACTTAGGGGCTTTTAACAAAACAGTGGACGTCAATATACGCGGTTACTTTTTTATGAGTATAGCTGCCGCCAAATTAATGCGCGATAATAACCAGGGTAAAGGAGGAGCAATTGTCAATACTGCATCCATTAATGCGTTAAAACCTGGTATGTGGCAAGGCATTTATTCCATCAGTAAAGCGGCGGTAGTTAATATGACACAATCTTTTGCCAAAGAATGTGCAGGACACAATATTCGAGTCAATGCTCTACTCCCAGGGCTTACCAAAACGAAATTTGCAGGTGCTTTATTTACTAATGAAGCCCTGTATCAAACAGCTCTCAAAACCATTCCTATGGCAAGACATGCAGAACCGGATGAAATGGCAGGAACCGTACTGTATTTAGTATCCGATGCGTCCAGCTATACAACAGGAGAATGTATAGTAGTGGATGGTGGTTTTACCATCTAGCTTCAACAGCTATTTGCTAAATAGTTCGCTGTGGACGCTAATTATGGCATAGCGTCGCTATTGCCAGCGGTTATTGCTATATCTCTGGCACTACTTACTCGACAAGTTATTCTATCGTTAATACTAGGTGTAGTATCAGGCTGTTTAGTGCTTAATGAATGGGAATTATGGCAAGCCTATGTCGGTAGTATAGAACTGGTGATTACTACGCTGGGAAAAACCAATAATGCCCATGTTGTAGTTTTTACACTTTTAGTTGGAGCTATGGTAATGCTTATTCAGAAATCAGGGGGTGTTAAAGCTTTTACGGAGCGTATTACCAATGGGAAAGAACGCAGCCAACGCGGTCTTCAATTGACAAGTATTTTATCAACCCTGGCCATATTTATTGAAACCAATATTGCGATAATGACGGTAGGTACATTGTATCGACCACTTTACGATAAATTAAAAATAGCGCGAGAACGCCTTGCTTTTATTGTTGATACCTGCGCAGCCCCTGCTAAAGTAGCCATGCCGTTTAATTCATGGGGCGTATTTATTGCAGGGTTAATTGCTGCACAAAGTGTGGAGCAATCGTTTTCGGTGATGTTGCAGTCTATCGCTTATAATTTTTACCCAATGTTTATTTTATTTTTTGTTTTTGCGACATCGTACAGTGGAAGCGATATTGGCAAAATGAAACGAGCGCAGGAAAGAACCCTGCAAGGGCAGCTAATGTTCCCAAACGCTAAACCCATAGTAGCCAATGATAAACTACAAGTTAAGGTTGCAGAGCATATTCAACCCAGGCAGATTAATCTGGTTGCGCCCATGCTGTTAACGCTCATTATGGTACCAATTATGCTGGTGTTAACCGGTTGGTTTGCCGTCGATGAACAGGCAGCTCTGCTGGTTAAAATCAGCCAGGCAATCAACAACGGTTCGGGAGCATCATCGGTAACCATCGCCATTACTTCGGGTATTCTGCTGGCAGTTATCATTTATAAAATACAAGCCCTTTTTACCATTGGGCAATCGATTGAAATTATCATAGAGGGTATGGCTACCATGATGACAATGGCACTGGTAATGTTGCTGGCATTTGTTGTTGGTGAACTCAGTAATCAACTGGGTACAGGACACTATGTTGCCGATGTTACCAGGTCGTGGCTTTCTCCTGCGTTAGCACCAGCACTGATTTTTATGGTAAGTTGTTTTATGGCCTTTGCCACAGGTACATCCTGGGGTACGTTTGCCATTATGATTGCTATTGCTATTCCGTTAGGCATAGAGCTTGATATTGCTATTCCACTGGTAGTAGCGGCTGCGGTTGGCGGCGGTATATTTGGTGATCACTGTTCACCTATATCCGATACTACCATTATGGCATCAATGGCGTCAGGTACCGATCATATCGACCATGTTACCACCCAGTTAAACTATGCTTTATTGGCAGGAGGTTTAAGTGTGGCAACTTATTTGATACTAGGCTTTATTTAATACCATTCCTAAAAAATATTAACATGATTAGTGCTATAAAGGGTTTTAAAAACTTGAGAGGCAGGATAGCCTCGACAAAGCTACAGGGATATACTCGTGCGGTTTTTAAAATTCTCTATAACACTAAATATTTATTGTGATTGGTATAAGGGTTAATTGTCACTATGCATAAAAAATACAGTATAGGTATTGATACAGGAGGTACTTACACAGATGCCGTTATTATTGATTTAAATAACCAAAAGTTGTTAGCCAGTGCCAAAGCGCTAACAACTAAAGGCGATTTGACTATAGGCATTAGCAAGGCAATGCAGGCAGTCATTAATGAAATGCCAAAGGCAGCAAGTAATATTGCTTTTGTGTCATTATCAACCACACTCTGTACCAATGCATTGGTCGAAGGGCATGGTTCATCATTAGGTGTTGTTTTGATTGGGTTTGACCAGGAAATGATTGATAAAACACAAATTTCCAAAGCGATTCCCGATTGCAAAATAGTATCCATTCAAGGCGGGCATAATTTTTCTGGCAATGAAGTAGCGGTATTTGACGAAAAAGGGTTAAGGCAAGTGTTGTGCAATGAATTGTCTAAATACGAATCTTACGCGGTGGCATCGCAGTATTCGATTCGTAACCCGGAACATGAACAAAAGGCAATGGATATGATCAGAGAGATCACTGGCGCGCCAGTGACGGCATCATCGCATTTAACCAGTGCACTGGATGCGCCAAAACGTGCTTTGACAGCTTGCTTCAATGCGCGAATTATTTCGATGATTTACCGTTTGGAACAGTCGGTCAAAGCCACACTTGAAAGTTTGAATATTGATGCCCCCATTATGATTGTCAAAGGCGACGGTGCTGTCAGTCATATACGCATTGTTCGCGACAGACCGATTGAAACCATTTTATCAGGGCCGGCAGCCAGCGTGATGGGTGCCAGATTTCTAACAGGTCTTAATGACTTTTTAATTAGTGATGTAGGTGGCACAACTACCGATGTTGCGACTGTTATTAAAGGCTGGCCCAGCCTGGATGAAACGGGTTCGATGGTAGGTAATTTTAAAACATTAACCAAAGCTATTAACATGAAAACCATTGGACTCGGTGGCGACTCTGAAGTCTTTCTGGGTGGTATTAGCGGCTTTGAATTACAGCTTTCATCCAGCAGAGTGATTCCTATAGCATTGTTAGCGAAGAAATGGCCCGAAATTGAACAGCAACTTGAAATTTCGTTAGGGCAACCCAGCGGGATGGCAACCAGTCTTAAATATGTGATAAGACCAAAGCAAAAAAATCCCGTTCATTTACCTGAAGCGGATGAACGCTTCTTGCAAAGCATACCACTTAATCAGCCCGTTGCTTTTTCCGATTGTATAAATGGTGCGGGACATAGAGCCAGAATTAAACGTCTGGTAGAGCGTGGAGCTTTACAAATTTCAGGCTTAACGCCATCAGATGCAGCGCATGTTTTAGGTTACCAGTCACAATGGTCAACGACAGCAGCTCAATTAGGTTGCGAATTATTGGGTAGAGCCAAGGGGTTTATCTGTGAAAACCGCTTCAAACAAAAACCGCAGCTTGAAGCTAAAATTAAACAATTTGCAGAGCAAATTCACCATCAGGTTTGTTGTAAAAGCTCTCACGTTTTATTGGAAGAGTTAGTTGGCGTCTCCTTTAATGCGGATGACTTGTTAATTCAGGCAATCTGTAACCAGAGAAGAAGTGATACTAATGACAACGTCCCCACTGTTAAAAATTTGCAACTGCGCTTTCAACCCACTTTCCCCATTGTGGCAGTAGGAGGGCCTGCACCAGTGTATTATCCGCAAATAGGCAAACGCTTAAACAGCAACACTCTTATTCCCGAGGGCAGCGAAGTTGCCAATGCCATTGGTGCAGCGGTTGGAGCGCAAAAAATATCATCGTCAGTTACGCTTAATCGCGCTGAAAAGAAAGGGTTTTCACTGCATTATAGTGGTGTACCCAAGCGTTATGACACCGCAGATACGGCACTTCAGGCAGCGCGAGAATTGGTCAAAGAACTGGTGATTGAAAATGCGTGGATGCAAAGCGGTAGCGACTTAAGCCTGGAGCAATTTGCCAGTATAGCCAAAGTCGAAATCAGTGAAAAGTTTATCAATATTCCCAATCTTGAAGGCAATGAGGCCTTGGTCAGCGCTGCCATTACTGCCGAGATTGTGCGCTTTGCTTAACTTATCTGTTTTTTCAAATAAACTGATGTTTTTGAAATTATTTTTGAATGTAGCAGGTTTTTAATGCAATAGAAGGCCATTGATTTTGGGTGATATTTCCTATATCTCACGACCATTGTTTAATACAATAACCTTAATAGTCTTTTGGAGCATGCAGAAAATTCAGCAGCAATTATTAACAGTCCTTCAAACATTCCACTTTCCTCAGGGAAAAGGTGTATACTTTCCACATAAAGAAGTATACTAACCCCATACAATTTAGGTAATAACACTTTCACTATCAGAACTTTAGGAGGCAGCAATGGCACATATCAAGTACTTTTTACTTTTAATAGGTTTGTCTGTATCAATGACAACTCAAGCACTATGGGTGCCTATAGGCACTGGCAGTAATTTATTTTTTATTGAAATTGCTCCGAGTGTGGCAGGTGGTGATGTTGAAGAAGATCAACCAGGTGAAGGTAATTATTCTCAGCTAAATATCAGTTGGAATACTAGCGTAGATGCTGCTTATTATGAAGTCTGGGAACGCCATGAATCTTGTTATACTACTTCCCCTTCGCCACTGGGAAATAATACCGGTGTTCCTTCTGGCTTTACTGATTGTAATTTTAATACTTCATTGGTGTACAGAGGAAATAGAACTAATATCAACCATTATCAAAGTGAAGATGGGCGAACCTATTCTGTATATGCTTGTGATATTGATAATGAATGTACTCTGATTAACAACCACAATAATCTTAATATTAATGTCGTTCAAACAGATGTAACGTCAGTACCTCAAAGAGATTATCACTATGAAATAAGATATGGCGACATTAATGATGATGACCAAGTCGACTTTTATATTAGGAGGCTTAATGGTGACTACAATAATGGAATTATACAAGAAGCATTGTTACAACAAAATGACAATTGGAAATTTATTTCAATTGATGCATATCAATATCAATTAGAGACAGCTAGATCATGGCAACCACTAAATCCGAATCTTGTAGGTATGAATGATTACAATGCTGATGGAAATATTGATTTGGCAATTCTTAATATTGATGAAGTAATAGCAACTTTTGTTCTTGCCGACCGACTTCATCAATCTGTTGATGTAGGTGTGAGCAATAACGAAATTGTCCAGATAATAGCGCAGATGAATCACCGTCGTGAAATGGCACCAAAAGGTTTGTTACTTTACTCATCTGGTGAACCTGGAAGTGGTTTTGTATCAAAGTCTCCTCAAGTGATAACAGCTATTGATGACGACTTTATCAAATTTTTCAGAGATATTAATCAATGGTTTCACAATTCAAACTACTTTACCGACAATGCTTTTGGGGTAGAGGAAGTAGAAGTTACAAAAGTAGTTGGTGTTGAAGATAACTTTAGGCTGACTCCTGTAGGGGAATGCGTGCAGTTTGGGTGTACCTTTACCCCTATTTCTAGTCCTACTTCTAACATATTTTCACCTGTTGTTATGGGGTATTGGCAATATACCTATGGTAATTTTACTCAATCTGTAGTCCAATGTAGCTTACCTTTAGGGACTAGATTTAGTGAGTTAGAGGTTTATGGTTGTTATTTGGTTAGTGATACCTTTTGCCCTTTGATTAATATTTCTGCTAGCGGGTTGAATGAGTTTTTTGGAGAAGTCATGCGATTAAATCCATTTGGTATTTATCAAAACTACCAAAATAATTGCTATGAAAGAGGGGTTCTTCATTTACTACACCGCAGACTTATAACAGAAACCAGGATAGAGGAACGTCAAGGAGCGTTTGATGCTGTGAATTTTAGCATGGAAGCAAAAGAATTAAGTAATATATTGAGTATAGGAATGCGAGACGGAGTTATTAGCGATACATCTGATAATCAAATTAGGGAAATTATAAGCAATCAGATGGATATACCGATAGATGTTACTATTGATGATAATATACCTACATCTTTAGAAAATGCTTACCGTTTTTTAAAAACATTTTCTATACTAGCGGGCTATACTCTTGCAAGTTGTCAATCTAAACCTGATGATTATTTTGATGACCCTTCAGCAGGTTCCAAGGGTGATTTAGGTTTGTTGTGTTGGCAACAAATATTAACTAACAGAATTTCAATCTCTAGTTGCTCAGCACCCAATTATGCGATTACTCAAAATCAACAAAATTTATTCAATACCAGTGCCCGCAAAGCATTTTGGGAATCAAGATTAAATGACTCTTGTGACCCTGTAGCGCCCATAGCCATAGCAGTAATTAACGATGTAGGTTTAGGGGCAGCAACTAACCGATGGCTTGAAAATGTAGCCGAAAGTGAAGGAATTGCTTTTAATGCTACGCTAGAAAATAAGATTGGCCTTGAACTAATTGAGGGACATATTGAAGAAACAAGAGTAGATGTAGAGAATGAAGAAGGAACATCAGGTTTATTATCAGCACATCAAGTTGCTGATTATCATCATGTTGTTTTTGATAATAATAGGCTCCCACCACATGCTTTTGGCGGCACACCATTTAGCGATGAATTATTTCTTGATTCTATATGGTGCATAGGTTGTGACCCTGTCTTTGAGTAAAAAAGTCAGAAGACGCTTTATATACTTAATCATATTTTGTGGCTTTTTGACCATGTGTCAAAGTCACGATGCGGTATTTGGAAAACACCATTTTAAATTACCTCATAAAAATGGCGCTGTAACTTATGAACGCAGTTACTGGCGTGTTCTTTGGGATAAAATTAATGGTAGAATTACCAAGCATAGTGGCAGAGTGATGTTTGTATATAAAGATATACAAAAACACATACCTGAGTACATCACTCGTAAAACTATTTATGACACTGATATTGAAATGAAGTCAATTGTTATTTTTCCAAATTCAATGCGAAGAAAAGGATTCAGCCCTGAAAGAAGGGACAAAAATACTCTAGACCAGCTTAAACAAAATGGAATTACCAAAGATTTAAGCATTAAACAATTACAGTCAGTTATTGAGCAAACTCCCAACAAATTATATTATCGTGTTAACTATTTCATTAATAGTAATAGTTTTTATAGCCTTTGGAAGTACGTTGATATTGAAAATTTTGAATTTAAGGGCAGTACAGCATCTTGTAGTAGAAAGCGACTTTATGATGAGTATGAAGCAGTGAAAAACTGGCCTGATTACCGAAAAAAAACGTGCCGTATGGTCATTGACTCTAAAAAATTTGATTTGTTTTATAACTTTGGCATACTTGAAATTAACGTACAACACGCAGAAAAATTGCGTGATTATATGGATCAAAAACTGGCATTATGGGAAGTAAAGTAAGATCATTACAATAAGCAATGGTCGCGTGATACAGGATAGTATCACTCAAAATCGAGCACTATAAGTGTTTGATTTTGCGAGTATTGAAAAATCGCATTTTTTCAATACGACCCCAGTTGCATAGGCAGGATGCCTAATGCAATGGTCTTGAATTTTACTTAATTGGTTATGAAACTGAATTGCCATGCAGATTGCCTGTAGCAAAAATAATTGAAAAAAATCATTGTTTTGATGGGTGGTGGATAAGTCTTCCTGATATACCGAACCATAGTGATAAGGCTGATTTTTCTTTTGGTGTTGGAGTCAGCCTATTTAAAAATAAACCTTTTATAGCATATAGTAAAAAGCATTTTGAGGATGTTGTAATGAAATTAAGTCCAGTAACTGGATGGATTAAATTAGTATACTGACCTGAATTTCCTCATAAAAATGTTCAATTTACACTCTTCAATTAGATATTATTAACTTCATGGACGATACTTTTAGATTGAACCCAAATTATGCATTAGAAACCTGCTGCATCCAAAAATGGCTTCAAAAACATCAGCTTGCTCGAAAAATAATGCTCGCCATAGCTCTGCTATGTTTCCGCTTATTTTCCTTGCGCGAGCTACTGGTTTTATTGTCATTTTTGCCTTCGCTACGATTTCTAATGCATAATTTGGGTTGAAGACTTTCCCTAATGGTGGGCGCTCTGGTTATTGGATACATTTAACCCTAGATTCCGCAGTTGAACGCTAATTTCACTTCTAAGAGTTTGAATGTTATTGATAAACGCTTATTCTTCGATTCACTTCATAAGTGAATTACAAACCGCTACCTGGCTTTACAGCCCTTTTCAGTTCACACTGCTGCGTTATGGCTTTTGGTAAGGGCTACAACCATTACCTGCAAGCCATGCCTTGCATTATTTCCTGAAAATAACTGTAAATTCCAGGTTCAACTACGGAATCTAGGTTAAAAGAAAATAACGGTGAAAGTGCCGATGAACTTTCGTATCCTTAAACCCAGATAAAACAAACCCTCAATAAAAATATTGAGGGTTTGTGCGAATTGAAAGACACTTGATAATCTGTGCCTTTGTGAATTTATTCAGTCATTATTACTCAGCTGCTTCAATATAGCCATTGATAACGTCAACTTGCTCTGTAATGTTCAGGTTTTCAGTATTAGCACCTAAGGTCCAAACAAAGATACCACCAAAACCATTCGCTCTTTGCCAGGCAGCGCGTGCTTCGTTTTCAACATGGGTTTGTACAAAGGTACCTGTATCAGGGTCCCATTGTTTGTTGAACGTAAGGCCAACCACTATTTTAGAAGCATCGCCCACTTCTCTCGCATAATTGTTTAACGCTGTTTGATAATCAAAATCACGACCAGCGTCATAAATCATCGCATTGTAATAATCAAATAGATGTTGTGAATCTTGCAAGATAGGTATTACTTCACCATGGTGCGATGAACGACCACTTGCATGAGTATATGAACAATTTTCAAATACATTGGCATTACTACATGATACTGGGTCGGCACCGACGTGATATGTGGTTAGTGTTAGTACATAGGTTTCTCCAGCCATTAACTCGCGTAAACGAGTCACTAACTGACGCAACGCTACGTTCTCTTCATCGCTGATACGTCCTACTTTTTCAAAATCAAAATCAATACCATCAAGTGTCACTGCACCCGCTCTTTGATACAAGCTGTAATTACAATCGCCTCTCCATGTTGTCGCCAAACATTCACCATCAATCGTTGATTCTGTTAAGTTTCTGCGGTATACAGGGAACTCTGTAGTTAGCAACTCAGCCAGACCTTGTGCAACCGCTTCACGCGTACTGGGGTTTAGCAACATGCCCCAAATGTCTTCATAAGTCGCACCACCGACTGAAAGAATAAATGTACTGTCTTCATTATCAAAGGCGTTATTTGTCCACACTTGATAATTAGTCGGCACCCAATAAGCATTATAAGTAGGAACATTAAGCATACCATCTGAACCTACAACTTCACCCGATGTATTCCAACGTCCAAACGCTAGCATATAGGTATCGACATTCGATTGCTGTAACGCTTCACCTGCACCGTTGGGCAAGCCCCATGAGGTTAAATAAGCTATGTTACGATCAGCACTACCAATAACAGGTACTGGTGTGGGTTCAGGTGTAACAGGTACTGGTGCAGGCTCAGGTGTAACAGGTACTGGTGCAGGCTCAGGTGTAACAGGTACTGGTACAGGCTCAGGTGTAACAGGTACTGGTGCAGGCTCAGGTGTAACTGGTTCAGGCGTTGCATCACCGATGAGTCTTGTCCACGCGTCGCTGAAAACTAATCCAACACCAGGGGCGTAATGAGAGGATGCGCCATTGCACCAACCAGTGTAAGGCCAAGGCTTACAGCTATAAATACCTCCATCCTGGGCACTGACCACTGTGCCAGCAACATAACTGCCTAAACCATCAGGATAAACATAATCTACCGTTATGGATGGTGATGTAGGTGCCTCTTCTGGATCCGCTGGTGCCGTTTCTTCAGGTTCTGGTGATATTATTTCTTCAGGTTCTGGTGGTATGGTTTCTTCTGATGCTAGTTGATATATTACAATACCATCGCTAGAGACGCCTGAACCATTGTCAACCGTCAATCTAAATTCATACATGGTATTTTCAGAGACCCCGGTTAAATTAACATTAGCGTATTCGCTAGTCGCATTATTAATCACAACCTGAGGACCTGATACCTGTTCCCAAAGAAAAGATATGCTAGTGCCTTCTGGGTTAGTAGGGTCATAAGAAGCACTACCCGTCAATACTACTTCACCAGCACCATTCAACTCACGAGGATGTGCTCCAGCTTGAGCAATTGGCTGAGTATCAACACTTTCTGACGTGTCTTCAAAATTGATATCACTACAATTATAAAAACCTTCACCTGCTGGATCAATACGTTGCCAACGGGTAAAAAGTACTGCTTTACCTTGACGGTTTGCTGGTAACTCTACGTCCATAATAAATACGTTACCATTCTCAGTTTGCGATGCATGTATATTTTCATGGTACTGTAATTCTTCAAGATCATCCCATGTCAATACGTCAGTATCAGGATTATAACCTGCTTTAGAGACATAAATACGGAAATAATTAGGAAAATGAGGGGCAGTGGCTTTTAATTGCAATGTAATGATAGAGCCTGATCTGACTGCGGTGGATTGCCAATGCGGGGAAGGCAAATCTGCTCCCGATTTATTAACATCGCCTGCTGAACACAGCAATCCATTAGGAACTCCTGCTTCAACTTCTGATTGAATATTATAGTTAGGGGCACTAATCAACTTGGCAAATTCATTCGCCTGGTAAAAAGGAAAAGAGCCCGACTCCAGGAAAAATGAGCGACAGGCTAAATTACTAATACCGGTTCCATCAGGAGGCCAATTAAAGCCGCCTTGGTCTTTACAGATTGCTTGACGAGCTTTGGGAAAAATAACGTAGCCGTGTGAAAACACAGACGATGAAAATAACCCTGTACAAAGGATTATAGCGAAATAAAAGGTTAATCTATTCTTGTTCATATGGAATTTTAAAATAAAATAATATTAACCTTTAGCTGCAAGAAATAAGATTAGGGTTCAAAATAGTACAAAATATTTTAAAAACCAAGATTATTGCATTAAGCAATGCTCGCGTGATACAGGATGCCTAATGCAGTGGTCTTGTGCTATTCAAGTCAAACTGGACACTTTAGAGAAGGAATTTTCAACATCGACGAGCGATAGCTCGGTCACGAACCATTGAACCTAGATTCCGCAGTTGAACGCTAATTTCACTTCTAAGAGTTTGAATGTTATTGATAAACGCTTATTCTTCGATTCACTTCATAAGTGAATTACAAACCGCTACCTGGCTTTACAGCCCTTTTCAGTTCACACTGCTGCGTTATGGCTTTTGGTAAGGGCTACAACCATTACCTGCAAGCCATGCCTTGCATTATTTCCTGAAAATAACTGTAAATTCCAGGTTCAACTACGGAATCTAGGTTGAAATACACAGGAGCGATATTTTGATATTTTGATATTTTATTGCCAGGCTAATAGCTATGTGCTGCTACCCAAAGGGCGCTATGCTTCCCTTATAAGGTCATATAAAATTTGAATAGTACAGTGTAATATCTCCTCTTAAATTTTTAAGTGAGAATTTGGCATAATTACTGTGCTTGTCAATACAGCGTTAAATTTTCGCTCAAAATGCTCATTTACTGCCAGTAAACTCCGCTTTTTCGTTCAAATTTGTCTTGTCTTGACATCGCTCGTGACATTATGTAAAACTCTCTAAGTAAGGGTATATTGATTAATTGTAGTTTTACCTAATTGGTTCATATGTACTTCGTCAGGACCATCGGCTATGCGAACCATTCTGGCGTAGGCAAAGTAAGAGGGAAGAGGGGTGTCTTGGCACACGCCCATTCCGCCATGAGCTTGAATGGCTCTGTCTACAACATTTTGACACATTTGTGGGGCGACAATTTTAATCATTGCAATTAGGTCTTTAGCTACTTTATTGCCGTATTTGTCGAGTTGATCAGCGGCCGATAGCGTTAATAGTCTCGCTTGTTCAATTTCACAACGCGAGCGAGCTATATTTTCGCGGATGCTGCCTTGCTCGCCAATACTTCGACCGAAGGCAACGCGAGAATTGACTCGGTCGCACATGATTTCAAGGCTGCGTTGCGCTGCGCCAATTAAACGCATACAGTGGTGAATTCTACCAGGTCCTAAGCGACCCTGTGCAATCTCAAAACCCTTGCCTTCACCAACTAAAATATTACTGGCAGGAACGCGAACATTGTTCAGAGCAATTTCAGCATGGCCTTCAGGTGAATCTAGTGAACCGAAAACTTGTAGGGGGCGAACCAGTTCGACACCCGTTGCGCTTTTGGGTACCAAAATCATTGATTGCTGGATATGTCTTGAGGCTTCGGGGTCGGTTTTTCCCATTAGAATAAACAATTCACAGTTGGGGTGATAAGCGCCCGATGACCACCATTTGCGCCCATTAATGACATATTCGTTGCCTTCCAATCGAATGGAACAAGAAACATTGGTTGCATCAGAGCAGGCATTTTGAGGTTCTGTCATTAAAAAGGCCGAGCGTATTTCCCCAGCTAACAATGGTATCAACCATTGTTCTTGCTGTTCTTTAGTGCCGTAGCGAGCCAATACCTCCATATTACCTGTGTCGGGTGCGCTGCAATTAAATACTTCGGATGCCATTTTAGAACGTCCCATAATTTCTGCCATTGGTGCGTATTCCAAATTGGTTAAGCCTGCGCCTAATTCGCCGTAATCTTTAGGAAGAAATAAATTCCATAAACCGGCACTGCGCGCCTTGACTTTTAAATCTTCAAACATGGGGGGTAATTGCCACAGGTTGGCAGGATCTTCAATAAAGTCTTGTATATCTTTTTCAATGGGATAGATATAGTTATCCATAAACATATTCAAGTTGTCTAGTAATTGTTTAACTTTATCGCTGTGTTCAAAATTCATAATCTGGGTTAAATGGAAGTAGAATTCGCAAAATGTTGCGCGAGTATGGAACGAACTTCGTTGGGCTTTTCTGCGAGCAGTGAATGGCCGCATTGTTGAATGCCGATAAAATTAGCGTGAGTATAAGCATCAGCCATTTTGTTGGCTAATTTTGCAGGGGCCATTTTGTCGTCTAAGCCGCTTAATACCAAAGTAGGGATATTGATAGCATTAAGCGCTTGCTCACCGCCGCCGTAGTTATTACAGGCATTCAGATCGTGAAAGACCAGAGAATTGCCAGCATTTTCCATCATGCTGATTTGCATGCCCGGTGACCAAAAACCAGGGTTGGGCTCGCCACCAATTTTGGAATAGTTGCTAAACTGGGTCATCATGCTGTAGGCTTTATGTGGTTCGTTTTTAGCTGCATTTAACAGCGTGTCATTCACATTCATGGGATAGCTAAATCCAAGCAGTGCAATACTTTTTAGCGGTATCGTATGCTGATAGGTCGCTGCTGTTTCAAGGGCAATTAACGCACCCATACTATGCCCAATTAAATGGACTTCAGAACCTTCTAATTGAGTGATTAATTGGTTGAGCCAACCTGCCATATTTTCAATGCTGGTTAGCGGCTCACCACCTGATAAACCGTGAGCAGGTAAGTCAATCGCTGCTACATTATAACCATGGTGTGCAAAGTAGCGGCTTTGCAGTAACCACACGCTGTGCTCCATTGTGGCACCGTGAACAAATATCAAAGTGGGCTGTTTATATGAATGTGTTTTATTGGCAGTGTAAGTGTAGCAATCACCAATACTCATTTACTTTGCCTCCGTTGCTTTTTTGGCTTTGTATAAGCCTTTATTTAAATCATCGAGTAAGTCGTCCACGTTTTCCAAACCAATAGACAGTCGAATGGTACCTTCAAAAACACCACTGGCTTCAAGATCTTTTTTCGACATTCTAAAATGCGTAGTGCTTGCGGGGTGAATAACGAGTGATTTAGCGTCCCCCACATTGGCAAGATGTGAAAAAATTTGCAAAGCTTCCACAAAGGCTTTTCCTGCTTCTCGCCCACCATTGACATTGAAGCTAAACACTGCCCCTGCACCTTTGGGCAATAACTGTTGAGCTAATTTATAATCAGGGTGTTCGGGTAATTCAGGGTAACTGATATTACTGACGTTATTTTGCTGGGTTAAAAACTCTACCACTTTTCGGGTATTGGCAATATGCTTTTCCATACGCATACCAAGCGTTTCGATACCTTGCAGAATTTGAAAAGCGTTCATTGGAGCCATACATGCGCCGAAGTCTCTTAACCCCTCGCGTCTGGCCCTGAGCAGAAATGCTGCTTGATTAGATTCTTCGTCAAAACGCATATCGTGAAAGCCTGAATAAGCTTCGGTTAAGGTTTCAAATTTTTCTGATTGACGCCAATTGAAGCGGCCGTGGTCAACCAAAAGTCCGCCAATGACAGTGCCGTGACCACTTAAAAATTTGGTGGCAGAATGCATGACAATATCTGCTCCATGGTGGAAAGGTTTAAACAGATAGGGCGTAGTAAAAGTTGAGTCAATCATCAAGGGAATATGATGCTCGTGCGCCAGCTCGGCAACTAAGGGTACATTGAGCAGTGCGTTGGCAGGGTTACCAATAACTTCCCCAAAAATCAGTCTGGTGTTCGGCTTGATAGCTGCGCGAATAGCGTCAATATCGCCTGGGTCGACAAAAGTGGTCTCAATGCCAAATCGAGGCATGGTGTACTGCAATAAGTTGTGTGAACCGCCATAGATAGCATTGGATGCTACAATATGGGAACCGGTGCTCATTAAAGTGGCAAAAGCCAGGTGCGAAGCTGCTTGCCCACTGGCAGTAGCCACAGCGCCAACGCCGTCTTCAAGGGCTGCGATGCGCTCTTCTAATACGGCATTGGTTGGGTTTGATAAACGCGAATAAGCATGCCCTGGTCGCTCCATATTAAACAGTGAGGCCGCTTGCTCGCTATCGGGGAATACATAGCTACTGGTTTGATAAATGGGAACTGCGCGAGCACCGTGGACGGGGTCAGGCTGTTGCCCGGCGTGTAAAGCAAGAGTGTCAAACCCACTGCTAACGGGTTGGGCTTTGGGCTGTTGAGGCATAGTTTTTATGAACTAGGGCTTTTGGTATATCCAATAAGAAGATGTATCTGACTGGTGATAATGTCGCTCATGCTCGACATGAATTAATTTGATGATGCCATCATCGCACCACTGGTTACTATATTGTAAATAATTGGTAGCAGCATTATACTGAGTGCGAGTTGATATAACAATATAACCACCAGTATGACATACCTTTAGCAGGCTTAACAATGCATCGGGTCGAATGTGCCCCAAAGTAAACACACCGCAACAGATAATACAACTGTAATAGTCAGGGGGGTAGCTGTCGATAACTTTATTGACGTCTACTTCGCTTTGAATATGATGATAGCTGTTAGTTTGTGAAGCTACAGAAACCATTTCTGCGGACAGGTCAAAACCGTCAATATGCTGAAAACCCTCTTGTTTAAACAACTTACCTAATAGACCTGTACCGCATCCAGCGTCCAGTATTGGGCTGCTTTTATCCAAATCCAGCGTCTGGGCTAAGTCCAGTAGTATTTGTGGACCTATATAATTTTCATTATTGACATCGGTATTGTATTCACTCGCCCAGTCATCGTAATATTGTTGCAGCTTATTAATAGAAAAATCGAATTGAGTCGCCTCATCAAGATGTTTTTTGCTTTGGTTATCGTTCATGAGAAGTCTTTAGTATGAATTGATAATGGATAGTATAGAATGAGAACCTTGCACAATGTCATGAGCGATGAAAATACAAGGCAAAAATATGCGAAAAAGAAGAGTTTAAGCATATTTTTAACCCAGTAGTTTCGAGCGCAGTAATTGTGCAAAACTCTCAGAATACTAAACGTTAACATTTATTTAAAAATTACCTATGAGCAATACTGAACCAAATACTGTTGTTATTGTTGCTGCCAAACGCACTCCTATAGGGAGTATGCAAGGTGCTTTTGCTGAAATGCCAGCCACTGGACTAGGCTCTTTGGCAATTAAAGCTACACTTGAACAGGCAAATATTGATAGCGCAATGATTGATGAAGTTTACTTTGGCAATGTGGTGTCAGCGGGATTAAAACAGTCACCGGCAAGGCAAGCTTCTCTGGGTGCTGGTGTGCCTGAATCAGTGCCAACCACCACTATCAATAAGGTGTGCGGTTCAGGGATGAAAGCGACGATGATAGCTAGAGATCAAATTGTCGCAGGCAATGCCAATATCATTTTGGCAGGAGGTATGGAAAGTATGAGTGGTGCGCCTTATTTACTGGATAAGGTGCGAGCAGGTATGAGAATAGGGCATGGGGACATTAAAGACAGTTTGTTTCTGGATGGGTTAGAAGATGCCGAAACAGGTGCGTTAATGGGAACTTTTGGACAATCCACAGCTGATAGTTGTCATTTAAGCCGCAAGGATATGGACGCTTACGCCATTAATTCGTTAAGCCGAGCCAATGATGCAATAGAGGCGGGTTACTTTCAGCAAGAAATTACTCCAGTAACTTGTGTTACTCGAAAGGGAGATGTCGTAGTCACTAATGATGAACAGCCTTTAAAAGCTGACCCCAACAAAATTCCCAACTTGCGCCCAGCGTTTAAAAAAGACGGTACAGTAACAGCCGCTAATTCCAGTTCCATATCTGATGGTGCTGCAGCTTTATTACTAATGAATGCAGCGACCGCAGCACAACAATGTTGTGAACCAATGGCAAAAATTGTTGCCCAAACCAGTCATGCAAGAGCGCCAAAAGACTTTTGTTTAGCGCCTATAGGTGCTATACAAAAAGTGCTTGACAAGTCGGGTTGGAGTCTTGATGAAGTTGATTTGTTTGAAATTAATGAAGCTTTTGCAGCCGTGTCTATGGCAGCAATTAATGAATTTAAACTTGATTATAACAAGGTCAATATCCATGGTGGTGCTTGTGCTTTGGGACATCCATTAGGGGCCTCAGGGGCGAGGATACTGGTTACACTTATCTATGCTCTCAAACGCTTGGGTAAAACCAAAGGTATTGCGTCATTGTGCATTGGCGGAGGAGAGGCCACTGCCATGGCTATTGAAGTGGTGTAAGATAAGCTATGGCGCACCCGGGAGGATTCGAACCTCCGACCCCCTAGTTCGTAGCCAGGTACTCTATCCAGCTGAGCTACGAGTGCATCTCGGAAAGGGCGCTACTATAGTTTTAGCCACTGTCTTAGTCAAGCAAGATAATCATTTTTGCTTGATTTAAAAAGCCCGCTATAGCCCTGCTATGTTTCCGCTTATTTTTTTGTGCGAACTATTGTTTTACTACGAGGTTAATAAGTGCTAAGATGACTTTTTTTGTACACATTGAGTAATACTATGAGTAATATTATGAAATTTTACGATTTTATTTCAGCGCCGAACCCGCGTCGAATACGAATTATGTTAGCTGAAAAGAATATTGAGGTGGAAATTATTCAGGTTGACCTTCGAACAGGTGAGCAATTTAGTGAGGATTATCGACGGATAAATCCTAATTGTACTGTTCCAGTATTGCAACTAGAAGAAGGTAGCTGTATTACTGAAAGTATAGCCATTGCCGATTATTTGGAAAATCGATTCCCTGAAAACCCTATGTTTGGCACCAATCCTCAACAACGAGCTGCCGTGTTAACCTGGAATGCTATTTCAGAGCAACGAGGCATTGCCAGTATCGCTGATATTTTTCGAAACAGTGAGCTAGCATTCAAAGATAGAGCTATACCTGGAACGGTTAACATTCCACAAATGGATAGCTTAATTGAGCGCGGACATTTAGTGCTTGAAGGCTATTTCAATAGTTTGGATAAGCGACTTGGTGAAAACGAGTATCTTGTTGGCGATGTGTTTAGCTATGCCGATATTACGGCATTTATTGTATTGGAATTTATGTTGGTTGCCAGATTGGAACAGCCGACCGACTATGAAAATATTAAGCGTTGGTATGAGCAAATTAAGCAGCGTCCGAGCATTGAGAAATCGCTATTGTGACGGCTCTAAAAATCTATTTCGAAATTGCTCAAGTTTAATGGAGCCTAGACCGTAGCAATCTTCCAGGTATTCCTCTGTACTGGAATAATGTTGGTCAATGGCATCAAAGGCAGCTTGTAGATAATCTTGTTGTACACCTAGCATTTTTAAAAAAGCATCAGGCTGGTATTGTCCCTCAGGGATGTTGCCCGCCCAATTTTTTATAAAGTGATGAAGGCTTTCTTGTGGTTTGAAATAATTCAGGCTTAATAAGTAATCGTGATAAATAGTTTCTGAATCGACGTTCAAACACATTAAAATAAGAGCAGCAGCAAATCCTGTTCTATCTTTGCCAGCACTACAGTGAAACAATATTGAGTCAGTGTCTTTTAATTTAAAAATGGAGTCAAGAAATTGCTTATAGGTGGATTGGGTGTGAAGCGCCAGGTCGATATTAATATTGCGCATAATTTGTTGCGCGGCGTCTACGGTAAATTGATTGTTGTCAAGTAAGGATTTAAAAGTGTTGCGATGATCGCCTGAATCAATTGGCGATTCAATAATAGTAATTGACGTATTGGCAGGTAGCTTTGTTGTCTCTGCATGGCGCTCTGGTGCGCGGCGAAAGTCCACAATGGTAGCAATGTTTAATTTTTGTATTTGAGCCCAATCTTGTTGCGTTAAGTAACTTAAAACGCCAGAACGAAAGAATTTGCCATAAGCAATATGGCGCCCACATTTTGTAGGGTAGCCACCCAATTCACGGAAATTGGGTGTGCCCTGTAGTGGAATGTGATTGTGTTTTAACATGTTAATCTGGGTTTAACTTGAGTAGTACAAAGCTCCCTTACAGAAAGAAAGGTATGCACTACCCTGATATGGCTGTTCTGTAGTGTCAGCGTTATAACGAGGCGATATCGTCTGTAGCAGGTAAAATTTTTGGAGTGATAAACACCAGTACTTCCTGTTTTTGTCATTGACTACAGATACGGTCGTATCGAGGTTCGTGGCATTGATATTCGGTCTGTGACAAGTTGCCATCGGTTGGTCTTAGAGCAAAAAAGCCATTATATAACGAACCTAAGTGTTTGAGTAAAATAGGGTTTCATCTTAAAAAAGAAAAATTAAAAAGAGAATTATCAAGCTCACAGCTTTCTAAATTTTTTGGTGTACATGTAACTGCCCTTGAGCAGTGGAAAAAAGGCACAGCCCAACCCATCCCAAAGCACTATTCCAAAATCATTGAGTTTTTAGGCTATTGTCCGCTTATAGAGCGAGCAGATACATTTCCTAAACTCCTCAAATTAACCAGAATACACAAGGGTTATTCTTGGGAGGTTATGGCAGAACACTTGGGAGTAGACAGAAGTGGTCATGCAGAGTGGAAATTTGGGAGTAGAATGTCATTGACAGACTATATTCAAAAAGTAAATGATTTTATTTATGACTAGATTTCAGAATTTTTTGTAAATAAAAAATTTTAGTGTAGACTGTGTTTATTACAATTTGAGTTGGAAAAATGATAAATAAATGTTTTTATAAGCGGGTTTTAATAACTGTTTTTATTAAAAGTGTGTTTAGTAAATTGGGATTGATAGTTATTTTTTTTCTATTTGGACTCCAAGGGTCTTATGCCCAAAAATTAGGGGCAGCATCAAAAGATGCTAAAACCCAAGATAATCCTGCAAGTATTCAGACAGCTATACAGCTAGCACAAGGTGAAACTATAGATTTTCGTACAGGGAGGATATCATGGGTCATTACACTCGCTAATATAGTAGGTTCTAATGGATTAGATATTCCTATTTCATTAGAGTACAATATGTATGATAATACATACCCTCTTGATGAAATTAGTGATCCAGAAAAGCATACAAATTATCTGTCCACCAGGCAATCTATGGCAGGGACATGGGATATTTTAATTCCTACGGTACAATTTTCTACCACTCAGGATATTTTTGGAGATAGCACTGAATATGATTTCTCTAACCCAGATCCAAACAATCTTAGCAGAGCTTGTCAATATCCATGGACATTTTCTGGAACGTACCCCAACCTCAGCATTGCTACTGGAGCAATTTTTAAAGATGAAGTAGCTGCTAAGCGAACTTTTTTAACTCCAATAGTTAAGTATGCAGAGAATTATGATTATATAACTGATGATAATTGGGTTGTTAAATGTAAATCTGTTTTTGGGTTTGATTTAAATGATACTCAAGGAAATAAGTATACTTTAGATAAAAGAAGTATCTTTGGTGGGCTTTTAAGTTATATTCCAATATATAATAGTATAGGTATCCCAGTTGGAGGTAATTATCGTACGACTCCGAGAGTTAATAAGGTACATATTTCAGAAAAATCAGATAATTACGGAAATAAGTTGACGTATCATTACGATCTTCATGAATATGCGTACGATTTTTTTCCTACCTTCAGCATCCAACAACAAATGCTTTCTTCAATTTCTGCCTCGGATGGTAGGAAGATTAATTTTTCATATATTAAACACGAGGATAGCAATCGTAAATTATTAAAAACTATAAATTACGGATCGAAAACGTGGACACTAAATTATAATGAAGTGAAATTGGTAGAGATTGTTAGACCTGATAATAAGAAATACACTTTTGGATATGATTCGTTAAGCAGGTTGAGTAGTGTAAGTCTACCAGAGGGGGCAAATCTTAAATATACCTTTAATGATAACATAGCTTCTAGGTTTTTTAATCCCAGATCTATTTCATCATCAATAGGTGATATTGAAGCAAATGCTCTTTTAAATCGAACTGAAATATTGAATGATGAAAGTTCAACTTATACTTTCGCATACACTAAAGCTGACAATATCAATTCCACTGTTGTACATTTTCCTGATGGTGAAACCAAAGAGAGTTTTCAATATAAGCATGATGGTGACCACCATGGCTATATCATTAAACATGATATTAAAAGAAATAATGCCTTATTAAGGCAAACTGAATATGTTTGGGAAATATTTGAAAAGATTGGAGATGCAGTGCTTTTTCCTTTTAGATACGGTGTTGGCGGTTTAAATCATTATGTTGAAGATACAATGGAAAAACCTAAAGTCCTCAAGGAAAAAATTATTACTATAGCGAATGATCGTAATTATATTACCAGGTGGAAAAACTTTAATGCTCAACGATTGCCGCGACAAATCGAAGAGATAGGGACATCAACAAGAATTACAAATATCTCTTATTACAATAGTATGTCAGATGGAAATTGGATAGTTGGGCTACCTCAGACTATATCTGTTGTACATGGAGGTACAGTTACATATGCTTACAATGACAAAGGTAAAATGACTTCTAAAAATGAATATGGAATAGTTGAAGATTATACATACCACACTAATGGTGATTTGCATAAAAGGCAGTGGAAACAAAAACAAGGTCACAATATACCGACACTTGAAATTGTTTATACTGATTATTTCAGGGGAATACCTCAAAAAGAAACTTACCCTGAAGGTATTATTATCAATAGGGAGATTGATACTTATGGAAGAAGCACTTGGGAAGAAGATGGCAATGGTAATAGAACACAATATAAGTATGACAACTTGGATAGAGTAATTAAAATTACTCCACCAACTGGGTTTGCTACGAATATTACTTGGGGAAAAAACCCAACAACAAAAGTAAGTACTAGAGGTGATGATTCAAAACAATCAGAAGAAATAATAACCTATGATGGTTTTTTAAGAGAGATATCGAAAGTTATCCATAACAAAGTTGATAGTGCAATCATTAACAGTATTTATTCTCATACTCAATATGATAATTTAGGTCGGGTAATTTTTGAAAGCCATCCTTCATTTTCAATGACAGATCAAGTAGGTATTAGCCATCAGTATGACTCTCTAAGCCGTTTAATACAAAGTACTAATACTGCAGATGATTCGGTAGTCACTTATAAATATAATGGTGATATATCAGAAAATGTTAAAAATAGCTATGAAATAACAGATGAACGCGGTTATAAGCGACAATATAATTTTCGTTCATTCGGTGACCCTGATGATAAAGCATTAATTGCGTCGAAAATAGCTTTAGATAGTCCACATGCCAGTCCTGTTAAAAGTATATTAACGACCATAGAGCGCAATTTATTAGGAAATATTACTAAAGTTATTCAAGGTGGTTTTAGTCGAACTTTCACCTATGAATCGAATAGACCGCAACTACTGAGTTCTATTATTCATCCAGAAACAGGCACAACTAATTATGGATACGATTTAATTGGCAATCGGATTAGTGAAAACTTAAACGGTGCAAATACCATTAATTATATTTATGATGCTAACAACCGTTTAATTAAAACTGACTATACAGATGGTACTTCCGATGTTCATTATAGTTATGATGATAGTGACAACGTAGTCTCCATAACCAATACTTTTACCAATTGGACTTATCAATACAACACCAATAATTTACCTATTGAAGAAACATTAGCTATTGATGGAAAAATTTTTAGTTTGAATTATGATTATGATGCATTTGGTTACCTTTCTCAAATAATATATCCATCTAATACCACACTTACAATTAATAATAATGCGCTTGGTTTGGCTAAGTCAATTGGTTCTTATGTTACTGGTATTAATTACCATCCCAATAACAATCCTAAACAGTTAACCTATGGTAATGGTACAGTATTTAATTTATCTCAAAATAATAGGCAATTGGTTAGCGAGTTAGAGCTTTTAAGTATTAATCAACCCATTATAGACAGAAATTATGGATATGATTTAAGTGGTAATGTTGATAGCATTGTTGATGTGCTTGATAGTGAAAATACTATAACTATGCAATACGATGGGGCTAATCGTTTAATTGAAGCGTTAAGCTCAGGATGGGGAGGCAGGCAAGTCTATGATTATGATGCAATGGGAAATATAACAGCTAAAACAACATCTAATTCAGTTGAAATTGCTTACAGTTATAATTCTAAAAATCAATTAACAGCAGTAGGCAATAATAGGTTTACTTACGATGCATTTGGCAATGTTATCAGTAAGGCTAGTAATTTTTATGGAGATTATTTTGATTACAATCGAGCCTCTCAACTGATTTCTGTAACAAATAGAAATATTGATTTTATATATGATGGCAATGGTCATAGAGCTATTGTTGATAGAGGGGTCACTGGTGGTAAGTCTTATAGTATTTATAATAAAGAAGGCTTCTTAATGTATCAAGAGGACCAGAACTCACAAGGTACGGATCATATTTATTTGAACCGACAACTAATTGCTACTAAAAAGCACTGTGGTTCTATAGATTCAGATAGTGATAACATACCAGATTGTAAAGAAAAAGAATTTGGATTAAACCCAAACAATGCTGAAGATGCCAATGCAGATTTTGATAATGATGGACTGACTAATTTAATGGAATACCAGAGAGGAACAAACCCTAGACAAGCAGATACAGATTCAGACGGTATTCTTGATCGTTACGAAATTGAAAATGGTTTAAATCCACTGAACAATGATGCCGATGGAGATTTAGATAATGATGGTATAACGAATATTAATGAATTTATTTTAGGGACAAAGGCTGATGATAACGATACAGATAATGATGGCATAATAGATGGAAATGACAATAATCCTTTATTTAATCCTGCGGTATTTATCGCAATTTTGTCAATTTTATTTTAGAGGAGAGTAGTGATGAAAATACTGAATCGCCTGGGAACTTTTATACTTTTAAGTTGTTTTGCTATTTCTACATTAGCTGACAGTGTTGTCACTTATTACCATACAGATCCATTAGGCTCGCCCATAGCAACCACTAATCAATTTGGTGAAATTAAATGGACTGAGCGTTATGAACCTTTTGGCGAGAGAATAGACAACCCATCTGCATCGGTGATGATAACGTTTGGTTTACAGGCAAAGAGCAAGACAAGGAAACTGGTTTAGTTTATATGAATGCCCGTTACTATGATCCACAAGTTGGTCGCTTTATGGCAATGGATCCTGTTGGTTTTGTAGAAAGTAATGTTCACAGTTTTAACCGATACACTTATGCTAATAATAATCCGTATAAATACGTAGACCCTAATGGAGAATATGCTGATATAGCTATTGAGGTTGTTAGTATCGTTGTAGGATTGGCAAGTTTCAATGATAATTTTGCGCAAGGAAATTACTTATCAGCAGCAGTTGATGTGATAGGACTTGGAATTGATGGAGCTGCAATATTAATACCAGGAATACCAGGTGCTGCTGGACTAGGCCTCAAAACTTTAAGAGAGGGGGGAGAAGTTTTAGTTGACCCTAGTACTATTCGTTTTACACAAAATAGTGTTGGTAAGAATGTTAATGGGCGTACATCTTTTTCTGATGGCACGCCACTTCAAAATACGATTGATGCATTAAAATCTGGTGGTTTAAAGCCAGAGCAAATTGATCCCATTAGAATTTTTGAAAAAGATGGCAAAATATTTACTTTAGATAATAGACGTTTATTTGCGGCCCGTCAAGCGGGTACGAAAGTTAATACTAGGCGTGCAACGCAGGAGGAGATTACAAAAGATTTGAACAGAAAGCGGTCTAAATTTACCACAAAATCTGATGGACTTATTGTAAGTGTAAATGGAGTATTAGAATGATGGATTCCTCATTAGAATTATATGAAATAGCGGATAAAGTTAAAACTAAAGATGATTTGGTCATTTTCCTAACTGCCCTAGCAGACGATTTGAAAAAAAATAAAGATGAGTGGGAAAACCAATCTTTATATCAATATATTGAAGCCATATCCTCATGGCTTGAATCTATGGAAATAGTATATGAAAATGCTGATTTAGAATTTCCTGATAACCCTTCCTGGAGTACTATCGCTGATATATTTTATGTGGGGAAGATTTATGAATGATAATTTGATAATCGTCACGGTGAAAGAAACAGGAGAATGGTTTACTGTATGCTAAATGTTATTGGGCGTACATCTTTTTCTGATGGCACGCCACTTCAAAATACGATTGATGCATTAAAATCTGGTGGTTTAAAGCCAGAGCAAATTGATCCCATTAGAATTTTTGAAAAAGATGGCAAAATATTTACTTTAGATAATAGACGTTTATTTGCGGCCCATCAAGCGGGTACGAAAGTTAGTACTAGGCGTGCAACGCAGAAGGAGATTGCTAAAGAAATAGGAAATGCTAAAAAAAATAAGTTGACCACAAAATCAGACGGACTTTTTGTAAGTGTAAAAGGAGTTTTAGAATGATTGATGATCGTTTAGAGTTGCATGAATATGCAGACAATGTTAGAACAAGAGAAGATTTAGTTGTTTTTATGAGAATGCTAGTCAAAGACTTAGACATAAATAGTGATGAATGGGAAAATTCGAATTTACTATGTTATCTTCAAGCACTAGAATCTTATATTGAAGATATGGATGGAGCCTTTAGAAATGCAGGAGTAGAGTTTCCCGAGCAGCCCTCGTGGGATATGCTTGCAGGTATTTTGTATATGGGGAAGATTTATGAATGATAATTTGATAATCGTCACGGTGAAAGAAACAGGAGAATGGTTTACTGTATGCTAAATGTTATTGGGCGTACATCTTTTTCTGATGGCACGCCACTTCAAAATACGATTGATGCATTAAAATCTGGTGGTTTAAAGCCAGAGCAAATTGATCCCATTAGAATTTTTGAAAAAGATGGCAAAATATTTACTTTAGATAATAGACGTTTATTTGCGGCCCATCAAGCGGGTACGAAAGTTAATACTAGGCGTGCAACGCAAAAAGAAATTTCTAGGGAATTTTCAAGAAAATTTACCACAAAATCTGATGGACTTATTGTAAGTGTAAATGGGAGGTTAGAATGATTGATAAAGATTTAGAGGTATATGAATATGAGTTGAAAGTTAAGACTAAAGAAGATTTTCTAGTCTTTATGGAAAAATTAATTGAAGATTACGAAAAAAATGAAGATAAGTGGGAAAACTCTAATTTGAATTTCTATCTTCAAGCCATAGCTGCATGGGTAGGTGATATGGATGGTGCTTATACAAATTTTGGATTAGAACCTCCTCAAAATGTGTCTTGGGATGTTTTTGCTAGAATATTGGGGGCAGCAACAATTTATGAGTAGGGTAGTTTTAACCTCAGTAAATAGTCAACACTTTACTACAAAAACTGAGTATATAAAAATGTCGATTTAGAATTTCCTGAGCAACCCTCATGGGATATGCTTGCAGGCATTTTGTATATGGGGAAGATTTATGAATGATAATTTAGTATTCGACATTAGGACGTTAATCTAATCCAAAATTAGTAGGTTATTCTTGCTACATTGTTACTCGGCAAAATCGTCGGCGTAATAAACACCAATACCTCCTGCTTTTGTTTGGTTTTTAACTGGCGTTTAAATAATTTTCCCAACAGTGGTATTCGGTTTAATAGTGGTACTTTTTCAATATCGCGATTATTACTGGTTTGATATAGCCCACCGAGTACAATGGTTTCGCCATTGCCTACAGATACGGTCGTATCGAGGTTGGTGATGTCGATAATAGGAATGCCATCATTAAAGCCCGACAAGGCATCTTGGGCGATGGACAGGTTAAGCAAGACATTGTCATTACTGGTAATTTGAGGCGTTACGTTTAATGCCAGTAAGGCTTGTTTAAAAGTTGTATTGGTGTTGTTACCATCGTTATCGCGGTTGAAGATGGCAAATTCCTGACCCGAGCGAATACTGGCATGTTGGTTATTAGCAGTAATGACTTTGGGTTTGGATATGACTTCGCCCTGTCCTTCGTTCTCCATAGCGGTTAATTGAATATCCAGTAATTCAGTATTATTTAATATTCCTAATGCTAATTGGTTGTTGGGGTAGGTGGCTTCTATATCGAACTCAATGGCATCGTTCCAGTTGACTCCAATTTGTTTGCGATAACTGGTATTGGCGACGACAATTCTGGCTTCAATGGATACTTGATCAAGCGGTCTATCTAATATTGTAATGGATTGTTGAATGTCATCAATATGATTTGGGTAATCATGAATCAACAAGGTATTTGTGCGTTGATCGGTGACAATTTTGCCTCGTTTTGATAGTAAACCAGAGGCTTTGATAAGGTTTTCAATCTGTGCGGCGTTACTGTGGTAAAGCGGTAGCAATTCCGTGATGGTGCCTTCTGTGCTGTTATGTTGTTTCATTTTTGCCAGCTCGACAGTTGGCGCTATTAACAAAGATTGGTTATGCCAGGTACTACTGAGTTGGTTAATGTTCAATAAGGCGTCAAGGGCGTGGTTCCATGGAATGTCGGTTAAATTAAGCGATGTGGTGCCTTGAATTGAAGGGCTGATGACCAGGTTTAAATCAACAAAGTTGGCAATTTGTTGAAGCGCTTGTGTTAGTTCAATATTGTCAAAGTTAATGGAAATGTCCCTGCCATAATAGGCTACACCACCACGAGCACTCCTCACTTGTGGGGGTTGAAATGCAGCATTTGATAAATAAATAAAATAGTTTCCTGCCATCTGGTAAATGAAGTAGTCATACTCGTCATTTAGCTCTATGGTGATAAATGTATCTAAACCCTTGGTGTCTATATCAATAATTGTTACCACTGTATCAAAATCTACTACATCAAACCGTAGCTTTAGATCTTCTGGTAGTTTGGCATTGTGAAATTGAAAGGTTACATGACGGTGGTGGCGTTGAATATCGACATCAATGGCTTCATGTGAAAACTGAATTTTGGCGATGCCTTCACCTTGGTCGCCTTTGTTAAAATCAAAATCGACTACAGTTAATTCATTAAACCTGGTGGCAGGGGGCTTGCGAGTGTCAGGACTGGGTTCAACAGTTCGAGTCGTAATATTCTGCTCTGGGTTTTCAGTGAAAGGTTGTTCTGTATTGGAATTTTGAGTTGGGTTGCTGGAAGTAGGGTTTGATGCTTGAATTTGTCTCTGTGCTGTGGAATCTTGTGTTTTTGGGGTGGATTCAAATCCTTCAAAGACAACATCCCATTCAGGAATTTCTTCGGTTGCAGGGCGGTTTGTCGATGGTAGCCCTTCATCTGGCTTGTTTTTATTAATGATGCGTTTGCCCTTTTTGAGAGAACCAATTTTAGCAGGTACGGTTTTATTATCTTGTGGGGTTGACCAAAGAATATCAGACTCAGATTCTGTAGGCTCTTGTTGATTTTGAATACGGGTGATGGGGCGGGTTTTGAATTTTCCACCGTAGTTAGAGACATAAGCACCCGTTTTGATAGTGCTGATTTTATCGCCGTCGCTATTGATGAAAAAGTCACTGTCGCTGTCATCTGGTACACTCATAATGGCATACAACCTGGTGTCTTTAATACCAACTTGATAAGATTCTAACCGCTCCAGGTTTATAATCATACGTGTTGATTTTTTAACACTTAAAAATAGTACATTAGCGAGGTTGTCGAAATTTAGAGGGTAATTATTTTTTGCCAATTTTAGTTTGACTTTAGGTAAGTCAATAATTACCCGCGGAGGCTGGTTGTCGTCTTTAATTTGTGGTTGGACGATAGGCTTGTTAAAGGTCAATATTAGCTCAACACTTTTGTTGGAAAGCGGTGTTACGTCAAAGTTTATCAGGTCTGCTGCCTTGGTCGTTAATGCAAAAAGCGATATAACAAATGAAATAATGAAAGGTCTTAAAAGTCTCATATACATTCAGGGTTTTTTAAGGAATAGCGTTTTTTCCCGAGTAACCCAGGAGCCAGAAGGTTGTTGTTCAGATTCAATATAAGTCATACTCTCTCGATTGATAATGCTTACCACTGAGCGAGAATTTGGCAGAAAATGCCCAATTTTCAAACTGTGAATTTTACCATTATTGTCTGCAATTAGCCCTATTGTTTGCTGTTCTTTTTGCATGGTACCTAAAAACTTTATATCAGTTTTAGGCATTTTCTTAATTTTAGTGGGTTCTTTCGGATCAGAGGAGGAGGAAGTGGTGGCAAAAATGTTTTGTTCGGATGAAGCAATACCTATGTATTGAAAGAATTGAAGTTCATCCTCATAGCCTTTGTGGTTCTTAAATAATTCGATTAATTTGCTTTTGTTGATTTCAGCGGTATGTCGGTAACTTTTTAGCTGACTGGTTAAGTGTAGCTGGTTATCTTTAAAGGGCATTTTCCATTGAGACAAATATATTATTTGTGTTGAAGCAGAGAGTGCATTGATAAAATTGATGATATGAATGGGCTTCGCGCTAATGTCTAAATTAAAAGACTCAATATGCAGATTGCTATCCTTAACATCAGGTAATGTGGTTAAGTTGATAATGGTGGCATGATTCATGTCACTAAGCATGGATATTTTTTTGATAATATCAAGATGATTAATGTGTTCAAGTCTTTGAGAAGCCTTAAGTAAATTGCCCGCCATGACTTCCACGCTTTCATCGGGTATATCAGTGGGGGATATTGCACCAGATGCATGGACGATAAAATGGTAATTTTCTTCCTCAAATCGCATTGCTTTGAGAACAGGTTGTTGCAAATAATCTACTTTTGCCAGGTTTTCCAGCAGTTTGTGAACATTTTTGTGCGATTGAGTTTTTCCTATCAGCGTTAATTGGTTATCCTTAAATTCAAGCTGAGTGTAGTATAACTGATGCAGTTTTGCTGAAAATAAGTGTTGTAACAGGGTATAAGATAGTTTTCGCTGCGCCTGGAGTATTTTGAATTGTCGCCAAACCTGAACTTCGTATTCAGTTAAAGTGGAAGAGTTGTTAATAGCGTTACTCACTTTTATAGCAGGTTTTGTTTGTGCTTTCTCACTGTAGAGAAGATAGATAATAATTAACAATATCACCAGTACTAATACTACTTTCAGAACAGAACATCTGTTTTGTTTGTAATCCTCAGGCAGTAAGTTAATAGTCGCCATAGCTTTACTGCTTGAAAATACTTAACGCAACACCTGTTGCTATATGAATAATTTGTTGGGGCACATCACCGGGGACAGGTTGGCGAAAGTTAAAGTTCTGGTTATTCTGCATGGCTGTTTCAAACATTTCCAGGGCAACATTATCGGGTGTAACGGCGCACCAGCGGATTTTCTTCGATGCCACTTTATGAATACGCTGTTTAATATGTGTCCTGGACGCCACATAAACACGATAATGATTAATAGCCAATTGCCTATGGTCGACAATCAAGTCGTCATGGGCTAATTGACTACGCTGTGCCGCCTTTAACAAAATTAAAGCGCGAAGCTCTTTGGGCTTAAGTTGTTGAATGACGTTAAGATCAAACCTGTCAATTTGGCTATCATTGATATTGATAGCTATATCCGGAACCTTATTCCATAGTCTGGTTTTGAATAACGTATTATTGATGTCAACAATGTAGCTTTGCTTCATCACAGGTTGTAGCCAATAGTTTACTTCAATCTGTTGTTTGTTAGCAGTTAGTTGAACTAACACACAATACTGTTCATCAAGATAAATACCAACGGATTTAGCTTTGAAAGCAGAAGTTAAAAGCATGGTTTATTCCACAAAGCTCCAATGTCCAATTGATTTAATGAGGGCGAATTCTATTCAAAACTATTCCTTACTACAAGCTATTTTTTTGAAAAAATTAAAATAAACCCAGATTCTGCCAGAAACTTACTACATCCCAAAACGACTTCAAAAACATGCTTGAAAAATAATGCTTACCATAGCCCTGCTGTACCTCAATTGGAATAAGGAATATTTATTAATTGGGTTTGAAGACTTTTAACTGCAACTGTTGAATATGTTTAAAATGTTTGTAATTACTTGAAGTCAATTGCATGTTATTTACAATCGCGGTGGCAGCAATAATGGCGTCACCTGCTCGTATGCCAGAAGAAAGCCCATATTCTTCGACATAGAGTGATGCTCTGTGACCAATGCTTTCAGTTAATGGCAATACGAAAAAATTGTACTCCACAATAAATCGTTTGATAATAGCTTGTTGTTTTTTGTGTTGAGCGCACTGCAACAATTCCATAAAAGTCTGGACTGATATGTATTTATCATCATTGAGTTCTATTAGTCTTGCGGCCTTTGCATTTCCACGCTGTATCCAGATAAGAATGTCCGTATCATAAATCATACCTATTGCCTCTTAATTTACTCAATGTCTCCAGAGGTGTTTCCAGGGAATCACTGAACATTCCGAAGAAAGGGTGACTGGTTACTTTTTTGTCGGTATCAGAAGAGTGTACAGGAATTATTTTAGCTTTCAATTTGCCATGATAAGATACAGAAACAATTTCGTTTCTATCTATGGCTTGAAGTATCTCTTTGGTTTTATAGCGCAAATCAACAATACTAGCGTTCACAAAATGTTCTCAAAAAATTTTGATTAATATTAAAAAGTCTATATATTATAGTCATTTTAACATGACTTGCAAGTCATGCATAATCTGGATTTAAAAAAGTCTATCAGCTACAAATGGATTATTGGCTTTTTCCGCTTTGAATGTTGACATGGGACCGTGTCCTGGTACAAATTGCGTGTCTTGATTCAGAGCAAAGAGTTTACTGCGAATGGAATTGATAAGGGTATTGTGGTCACCTCCTGGAAAATCGCTGCGGCCTATAGAGCCAGCAAAAAGAACATCTCCTACTTGTGCCCACTGTTGTTCAGGGTGGTGGAATATAACGTGTCCAGGAGTATGACCTGGGCAGTGAATGACATCAAAATGTACATTGCCTACTGTTACTCTGTCACCATCTTCCAGCCAGCGTGAGGGAGTGAATGACTCGGTGTGAGGAAAGCCAAAACTTTGACATTGGCTGGGTAGGGATTCCAGCCAAAAAGCATCGTCTTTGTGTGGGCCTTCGACAGGAATATTGTATTTCTGAGAGAGTTTGCCAGTAGCGCCAACGTGGTCGAGATGCCCGTGAGTCAGTAGTATTTTCTCTAAGGTCGTTTGCTTCTTATTGATGGTTGCTTCAATAAGGTGAATATCACCACCAGGGTCAATAACGGCACACTGTTGGGTCTGATTGCAAATAACCAGCGTACAATTTTGCTGAAAGGGGGTGACAGGGATGATTTGAAATTCAAAAGCAGGGTTTTGCATAATGCTATGAGTTTTTGATGCCACGGTTCGTTTTTATGGTGTCGATAATTTCTAACCCTGTTTGTTCACAAGGAGGTAACCCGACATCACTAAAATCTAATGGCGTTGTGCGTTCACCCCATTGTACAATTTGAGAACTGCAACTTAAACCTCCACCAAAAGCAGGAATTAAAAGATTGCTGTAAGGTTTGACCAAACCTTCTTCCAAGGCTTCTGTAAGTGCCACTGGAATAGTACCAGCCGAGCTGTTGGCATAGCGATGAATATTGGAGTAGGTGATACCCTCAGCTAAACCTGCACGTTTTGCAACGGCATGAATAATACGCTGATTGGCTTGGTGCGGCACGCAGATATCAATATCAGATACACTTAAATTTGCGTTGTTTAGAGCATCGACTGAAGCTTCTACCATGCCATTAACGGCTTGTTTGAATATGTCAGGGCCTTGAAAATGAAAATCATCAAAACGAGACCCTGGGTCATTTGGTGCAATGCAGCGATAATTGATTCGTAATATATCGCGTTGTTGGGGGTAACTTAAAAGGCGTTCCGATTGCAGCCCTACGGGCTCATCGGTTGCTTCCAATACAATAGCGCCGCAGGCATCGCCGAAAAGTACGGCGATAGAACGGTCTTGCCATGGAACGATATAAGACATGCAATCGCCGCTCATAATTAAAACACGTTTTAAGTTACCGGATTTGATGTAACTGCTGCCTATTGATAAAGCCGAAGCAAAGCCAGTACAGGCAGTGTTTATGTCCATACCAGCAGTACGTTTAGCCCCTAAACGCTTCAGGGCTTGTGAAACACTATTGGGTACCATGGAATCTGCGGTGCAGGTGGCAAGTAGTGCTATATCAATAGCGTCGATGGTTAGACTAGCGCAAGCCAATGCATGACTAGCCGCTACATAGGCCAGTTCAGAAATATTGACATGTGAAATTCTGCGTTCGCTCATGCCCGTGCGTGAATAAATCCATTGGTTGGAGGTATCTAAAATGGTGGAAAGATCAGCATTAGTAACGATAGCAGGGGGGACGCACTTGCCCCAGCCTGTTATTTGGGCATAAATCGGTTTCATGCTTGTTCTCCAGAAATATCTGATACGGCTATCATAACTTGATGACCAGTGCGTTCTAATAGTTTGATAAGGGCATCAACGCTAAATTTATCGGTTTTTTCGTTGACTAAATCTGAGACTCGTGGGCGAGTAATATTGAGTATTTGCGCGGCGTCAATCTGTCTCAGGCTCGACTGTTCAATCCATTGATTGATTTCGCTCATTAATTGCTTCTTGATGCTGTCAAGTGAATAGTTTTTGTATAAGTGTCGATACATCATCTAGCCATTATAAATGATGTATATAATTTTATACAAACTGTTTTGGTGAATTTGATTAATATGAAAGTTTTCCATAATTACTGCGCTTGCCAATACAGCGTTAAATTTTCGCTCAATATGCCAAAATTGAATGATAACGCTATTGCTCTAACAGCCCCAGATAATAAAAGTGCTGTTTTGTAACTTGTTGATACAATTTATCCAGATTACTATCATTTACAATAATATCATCGGCAAGTTGGCGTTTTTTATTGCGAGACATTTGCTGTGCAATAATTTTTCTGATACTGCCGACATCATTATTATCTCGTGTACTGGCACGCTCTATTTGTAAGGCTTTCGGGCAGTCAATAAGCAGTGTGCGCTGGCAAAATTCATGTTGTCTGGTTTCAAATAGCAGGGGAGATACCAAAATGCAGTAAGCCGACGTGGAGGCTTTGATTTGATGTTTAATTTCACTGTGAATAAGAGGGTGTAATATGTTCTCTAACCAGGATTTTGCGTGGCTGTCATTAAAGATTTTTTGTCTAAGTGCTGCCCGGTTCAATTCGCCTTCAGGAGTTAAATATTTCGTGCCAAAATGTTCACTGATTTGCTGTAGCGCAGAAGAGGGGGGGGTGACAGCCTGCCTTGAAACAAGATCGGCGTCAATAATATCAATACCAAGGACTTGAAAATGATCACTTGCTGCAGTTTTACCGCTGCCTATTCCTCCTGTTAAGCCTATAA
This sequence comes from Pseudomonadales bacterium, assembly GCA_965204215.1. Classification (GTDB taxonomy): domain Bacteria; phylum Pseudomonadota; class Gammaproteobacteria; order Pseudomonadales; family GM7GCV1; genus CBDBDZ01. The sequence goes on from CBDBDZ010000014.1 coordinate 1,045,075, forward strand.
CTAATTGGCTCATGATCCAGGTTAAATCAAGTCTCTGATACTATTACCCCACACCAGGAGCACATAAAAACTGGCGCTTAGAAAAGGTCCAAAACGTATGGATGAATGTAATGTGCTGCGTTTAAGCAAGATATTCATCATAGCATAGAACAGGGCACTGACAGACGCCAGCAATAAAACGGCTGGTAACATTGTCCAGCCCACCCAGGCACCAATGGCTGCAAGGTATTTGAAGTCGCCATAACCCATCCCTTCTTTTTTGGTGAGCCATTTCATTATCCAGTAAATACTCCACAACAATAAATAACCAGCAATTGCGCCCCAAACGGCATTGGTTAGTTCAATACCTGCGCCTAAACTGCTCATTAATAGCCCCATCCAAAGCAATAACAGGGTGAGCACATCGGGTAATAAGCCATGTTCCATATCAATCACGGCAAGAGAAATAACCAACGCCAGGATAATTAGCAATTCAATGAAAGCAACGGGAGATGGCAGATGTAAATTGATAATATAACTAGAGTGTCCATAAATAATGGCAATAATAGCAGTAAGAAAACTTGCAACCGTTATTAATTCAATAGCTATATAGCGCAAGCTTATTGGTTTTTGGCAATGGCTACATTTTCTATGACCTATAAAATAACCAATAATGGGTATATTGCGATACCAGGGAATAGATTGCTGACATTGCGGGCAATATGATGAAGGCAGTGCCAGATTTACTGTTTCCGTGGAAGAAGGCTCGTCACTCCATTGACGCATTAACATTATAGGCAAGCGGTAACTTAGCATACTAATAAAACTGCCCACTATTGCAGCAGTGATAGCAGCTAGCAATATTAACGATAGCATAATTCGGGGTTAATGCCTCATTTATAATAGGTTTCCTTATTGGCAGCCATTTCGCGCATGGTTGGAGTGGCTTCAAATAATTTACCTAAATGTGGGTATTGATCAGCCCAGGAGACAATTTGATCCATGCCAATTTCATCCATCCAACAGCAAATGCCGCCTTTAAAGTTCGGAAAACCTAGACCATATTGAATGGCAATATCAGATTCCGCAGGGCTGGCAACAATGTTTTCTTCTAAACAACGTGCCATTTCTATGGCCATTGGTAACATACAGCGTTGCATGATTTCATCATCTGAAACCAAAGGGTCTTGGTTGGTTTGATGCGGTGCGATTAAATTTAACACCTCAGTGTCAAAGGATTTAGTACCTTTGGGGCTACTGCCATAGTCATAGAAACCTGAACCGCTTTTTTGACCCAGCCGTTGATTATCATAAATCACTTGCATAGCGCCAGTGTAGTCTGATTTCATGCGGTCAGGAAAATCGCATGACAACACATCAACGCAATGCACCATCGTGTCCATGCCGATGACATCGGCAAGGTATGCAGGCCCCATAGGCCAGCCCCAGTGTTCCATCACACGGTCAATCTCCCTAAAGTCAACACCTTGGCGAATTAAACCTTCAAAGCCAAAGTAATAGGGGAAAAGTACACGGTTAACCAGAAAAGCAGGGCAGTCATTAACCACCACAGGTTGTTTGCCCATAGCCAGGGCATAGGCCACTACAGCACCAATGGTTTGGTCGGAGGTCTTTTCACCGCGAATAATTTCAACCAAAGGCATGGCGTGAACCGGATTAAAAAAGTGCATGCCGCAGAAGTTTTCCGGATGCTTTAATTCGCTAGCCAGGCGATTGATGGAAATGGTCGATGTATTGGATACAATTAAGCTGTCGCTGGAAATTCGATTTTCCAAATCGGCAAAGACTTGTTTTTTGATACTCTCATTTTCAACCACAGCTTCTACAGCAATATCCACATCGTCGAGATTTGGGTATTCCAAACAAGGTGTTATCGAATTTAACACCGCCTGCTGTTGCGTTTCGCTCATTCTGCCACGGGCAACCTGTTTACCTGTAAGTTTTTTTGCCTCACCCATGCCTAAGTCTAGTGCAGGTTGATTAATATCTTTCATAATGGTAGCGATATTTTTAATGGCGCTAATATAGCTAATGCCGCCACCCATAATGCCAGCACCCAGCACCAAGGCTTTATCAACGGTTTTGTCTGCTTTGGCAGCGTGTTTTTTTGCCACTTTAACCAGATATTGCTGGTTTAGGAAATTGCCAATCATGGCTTTGGCTTGTGGTGTGCGTGTCAGGCTATAAAAGCATTCGGCTTCCATATACAAAGCTTCTTTATAATGTTTGCTGGCAGCCTGTTCTACTAAATCAATAATGCTGGATTGGGCTGGAAAGTGTTTGATTTTAGCGCCAATGGCTGAACGCGCACCTTCGGCAATAGTTTGAATATTGGGTTCGCTAACGGGGTTAAGCTTTAATTGTCTGCGCTGAGTCACTTCATCAATATTGGCAATAGCTTCAGTCAGTAGCACCAGAGCGCTTTCGCGAAGCGATTCAGGAGAGGTAATCTTATCAACAGCACCAACGGCTAATGCTTGTTCTGCATTTTGGTGACGTCCCGATACCATCCAATTAAGTGCTTGCTCTACTCCTGCAATTCTTGGAAGGCGCACTGTGCCACCCCAGCCAGGAATAAGGCCAAGTCCTGTTTCTGGCAAGCCTATTTTGGTTGCTGTTGACATGACGCGGTAATCGCAGCCCAGGCAAAATTCCAAACCGCCCCCCAATGCAAAGCCATTAATAGCAACCACTGAAGGGAAAGGCAAGTTTTCTAATCGATGAATATTGTCATTGTTAATGGCAAAGCTGGAAATCTGTTCTTCTTTGCTGAGTTTGAAACGTGGTAAAAATTCGGTAATATCAGCGCCAACAATAAAAACGGACTTACTGCTGGTAGCAATTAAACCTGTTATGTCAGTTGCATGTTCCAGTAGTTTGGTAGCCTGAGCTAACTCGGCTACCGTTTCATTGTTAAATACATTGACACTGCCAGCATTGTGAAAGTTAAGTTCAACAATACCATTGTTGAGAGGAATAAGTGATAGCGTGTTACCTTGATACATAATGATTAAATGGTTAAGAAGTTAATGTAAATAGAGAGTTTTGCATAATTACTGCGCTCGCCAATACAGCGTTAAATTTTCGCTCAAAATGCTCATTTACTGCCAGTAAACTCCGCTTTTTCGTTTAAATTTGCCTTGGCTTGGCATCGCTCGTGACATTATGCAAAGCTCTCAAATAAATGATACTTTTTCTTGCCAAGTCGAACAACAAAATAGTTATTGTGAAGAGCCTTGTTTGAAGCAAACAGGTCGGTTAGTCGGGTATTAAACTGGCTGTCAATTACTTTATTGTTAATACGTATGGCATTATTGGCAAGGCTGTCTTTAATTTGCTTGCCTGTGCCTAGTTGAGTTTCACTTAGCAATTGAATAAGTGAAGCAGGTAATTGTTGAATATTGATAGTGCTGCAAGGCATTCCATCTTGCTGTAATTGTTGCAGCTCAGATTTTGATAATTGTGTCACATCGCCGGAAAACAACAATTCAGTTATACGTTTAGCTGCTGCCAGCCCACTGTCGCTGTGAACAAGGCGAGTGACATGTTCTGCCAATATGCTGGCACCTTCGGGCTTGGTTTGGCTATGGTTGTCAGCAGCTTCTATGGAATTAATTTCATCGACGCTGAGAAAGGTAAAATACCTTAAAAAGCGGCAAATATCGTCATCGTTAGTATTCAACCAAAATTGATAGAAACTATAAGGGGAAGTTTTATGAGCGCTAAGCCAAATAGTCCCCTCTTCGGTTTTTCCGAATTTGCTGCCATCGCTTTTCGTTACTAAAGGTAGTGTTAAACCATAGGCTTTTCCAGCGTGTATGCGCCTGACCAAATCGGTGCCACCTGTTATATTACCCCATTGGTCGGAGCCGCCAATTTGCAAGGTGCAGTTATGCAATTTATATAATTCGGCAAAATCGAGTGATTGCAACAGCATATAGGAAAACTCGGTATAGGAAATACCGCTGCCTTCGCGATCAATTCGCTGCTTAACCGATTCTTTTTGAATCATGGCATTAACAAAAAAATGTTTGCCGAAAGTGCGCAAATAATCCAGTACATTCAAGTTTTTGGTCCAATCATAGTTGTTTGCCATAATAGCAGCATTACTTAAATGTTTGTCAAAATCTAAAAATTGAGAAAGCTGCGCATGTAACGATTCCACCCATTGATTCACCGTATCTTCAGTATGTAATTTTCGTTCTTGTGCTTTAAAGCTGGGGTCGCCAATTAGCCCTGTTGCACCACCTACCAATGCAATAGGTGTATGGCCTGCACGTTGAAAACGCATTAATGCAATAATTGGAACCAAACTACCAATATGCAGGCTGTCGGCAGTCGGGTCGAAACCGCAGTACAGCGTACGCGGTTGCTGTAAATGTTCGGCAAATTCTGTTTCAGAAGACACCTGGTTGACTAAACCGCGCGCCTGTAAATCTGATAAAAGCATTGGGTCGGCGGTTTGACTAACTTTCAAAATATGTTGTTTGTATTAACTAAGGAGCGGCATTTTAGCAAATTTCAATATTGATTAATAAATAAATTGCGTCAGGATGTTGCATACAAAAATAAAATACGTATACTGACCCTGTGCTGCTCAGCACGTCTACCCTCGATATCTATTGTAATTTTTGGCGATTTTGTGCCTAAAGCAGTTTCAAAATTTAAGGTATACTAACCCATTTTGCTATTGACGCTATCGATAATAAGGGAGAAATTGAAACAAAACTATTTGTAAACCATTAATTACCTAATCAAAAATAATCTATGAATTTAACCGAACTAAAGTTAAAGCCAATTAACGAACTTGTTAATTTAGCTACGGAAATGGGAATTGAAAACGTCTCACGTTCGCGTAAGCAGGACATTATTTTTTCAATGTTGAAACAGCACGCCAAGCAAGGTGAAGATATTTACGGTGATGGTGTGCTTGAAATACTTAGTGAAGGCTATGGTTTTTTGCGTTCGGCTGGAAGCTCTTATTTGGCTGGTACTGATGATATTTATGTATCACCCAGCCAAATCAGGCGCTTTAATTTGCGAACAGGTGATACGATTGCAGGTAAAATTCGCCCACCTAAAGATATGGAGCGATATTTCGCGTTGTTAAAAGTTGATGAACTTAACTATGAATTGCCAGAAGGCTCTCGTAGTAAAATTTTATTTGAAAACCTCACTCCACTTTTCCCCGAAGAGCGGCTAAAGTTAGAATTGGAGACAGGAAGTAATGAAGATTTAACGGGACGCATTATTGATTTAGTATCGCCTATTGGTAAAGGGCAACGTGGCTTGATTGTTGCGCCGCCCAAAGCAGGTAAAACCATTTTAATGCAACATATGGCGCAGGCCATTGTTCGCAATAATCCGGAATGTTACATTATTGTATTATTAATTGACGAGCGCCCAGAAGAAGTCACAGAAATGCAACGTACTGTTCGCGCTGAAGTGGTAGCGTCCACTTTTGATGAACCGCCAGCACGCCATGTTCAGGTTGCTGATATGGTAATTGAAAAAGCCAAGCGCCTGGTAGAACACAAAAAAGATGTCGTGATATTGTTAGACTCTATTACGCGTCTTGCTCGCGCCTACAATATTACCCAACCCGCCTCAGGTAAAGTGCTAACAGGTGGTGTCGATGCCCATGCCTTAGAGCGCCCCAAACGCTTTTTTGGTGCGGCGCGCAATATGGAATACGGTGGTTCTTTAACCATTATCTCCACCGCTTTAATTGAAACGGGATCTAAAATGGACGAGGTGATATATGAAGAATTTAAAGGTACAGGTAATATGGAATTGCATTTGGATCGTAAAATTGCGGAAAAACGAGTATTTCCAGCCATTAATGTGCGCCGATCCGGAACCAGGCGTGAAGATTTGTTAATGGATGCCGATGAGCTAAACCGTGTATGGATACTGCGCAGGCTGTTACACGACATGGAAGATACTGCCGCAGCAGAATTTATTATTGATCGTCTCAAAGGGTTTAAATGCAACAACGACTTTTTCTCGGCAATGAAGAAAAAAAGTTGATACCTGATGTGTTATTAATTTGGCATGAAAATACCGAGCAAATATGTGGCACAGGGAGGTGTCACCGACGAGCGTCAGCTCGGCCGCGAACCATTGAAATACAAGAAAAATTCGCATATTTTCGCCAGTATTTCAATGGTGACCAATAAAATACGCAGGAGCGATATTTTATTGCCAGGCTAATAAGGAACGAAAACTGTGAGTCGTTTTTGGTCGCCACTAGTCCATGCGTTGCAGCCCTATGAACCAGGGGAGCAAACCCAGGATAATACCCTGATTAAACTCAATACTAATGAAAACCCTTATGGGCCGTCACCAGCGGTATTAGGGGCTATTTTGCAACATGCCACAGATGAATTAAAACGCTACCCTGACCCGGAAGCTGTTGCGTTTCGAAAGCAATTGGCTATTTACCACAGGTTGACCAAAGATTGTTTTTTTGTAGGTAATGGTTCGGATGAAGTGCTGGCTTTTGTATTTAGAGGATTGTTCAAGCCTGAATTGCCAATAATTTTTCCAGGTTTAACCTACAGTTTTTATCCTGTTTATGCGAAGTTGTTTGAGTTGAAGTATCAACATATCCCGCTTAATGCGAGCTATGAAATTAATGCTGGCGATTATTTCAACAACGGCGAGGTCAATAAATTTGGCGGTATTATCTTTGCCAACCCGAATGCACCTACAGGTATTGCGTTGCCTGTTGCGGAAATTGAACAAATTCTTAAATACAATCCCAACTGCACAGTGGTAGTGGATGAAGCCTATGTGGATTTTGGTGCAGAAAGTGTTATTCCATTGATTAAGCAATATGATAACTTGCTAGTTGTGCAAACACTTTCCAAGTCGCGTTCACTGGCAGGCATGAGAATAGGTTTTGCCGCAGGACAACCACACTTGATTGAAGCCCTTAACCGCGTCAAGAATAGTTTTAACTCCTACCCTTTGGACAGGCTGGCATTAGTAGCGGCAGAAGTATCATTTATTGATACCGATTATTTTAACAGAACAAGGTATCGCGTTATCAACAGCCGACAACGCCTGGCAACAGAGCTGGAAAATTTAGGCTTTAATGTCCTGCCTTCCAGCACCAACTTTTTACTGGTGTCTCACTCAAAGTTTTCTCAAGAACCTTTGTATGCAAAGCCTCTTGTCATGGCTCTTCGGTCTAATAAAATATTAGTGCGCTACTTTGCAGACAATGAACAGTTACGTCATTTTATTCGAATAACCATTGGTACCGAACAGCAAAACCAAACCTTGATTCAAGTGTTGAGGCAAATACTCGATGCGTCTTGAACAAGCGTTAGGTATTGATGACAGCCATGTAAACTATAAGAATTCGACGGGTAAGCCGTTGCATTTTGAATGTATAGGGGCTGTGGAAGCATTACAACAACAAGCTCGCAGGCATGGCTTCGACTTGCAAATAGCCAGTGCATTCAGAAGTTTTGATAAGCAATTAGCCATTTGGAATGCTAAAGCCAGGGGGGATACTGTCCTGGTAGATGATGCTGACAACCCTGTAGACATTATTCAATGTGAACCCTTTGATATTATCCGGTACATTTGTCGCTGGTCTGCTATTCCTGGAGCATCGCGCCACCATTGGGGTTGTGACTTTGATGTCTATGATGCAATAGCATTGGGCGATAAATCGTTGCAACTGACCGATGAAGAGTGCAATAAACAATTCAGTGAATTTTACCAGTGGCTAGATGACTATTTATCAACCTCAGAATGTTTTTATCGTCCCTATATTATAGATACAGGAGGTATCGGCAGGGAACAATGGCATATCAGTTATCGGCCTGTTGCCAAACGGTATGAATCGCTAATGACAATGTCTGCTTTAAAAACGCATTTAGAACATTACGAGATTGCATTAAAACCAACCATTCTGGAAAATATTGAATGGCTTTATCAGCGTTATGTGTTAAATTTACCCCATGAATAATTTGTCCCAAATTCAGGTTCAATGGAGCCATTTACGACAACAAGCAGCAATGGTTGTTGAGCACGAGCCCAGCTTAAAACCATTTATTCAACAATGCGTTATTGAACATGGCAGTTTTGAGGCATCGCTGTCTTGCGTGTTGAGCAAAGAGATTAGCGCTCCTCAATTACAAAGCAAAGCGCTGTACGATTTGATCTTTAACCAGTTAAATAGCTATCCTGACATTGTCAATAGCGTAAGTATTGATTTACAAAGCTGTGTGGAGCGTGATCCGGCCTGCTTAGATGAGTTAACCTGCTTTTTATATTTCAAGGGTTTTCACTCATTACAATTGCATCGTATTGCTCATTCATTGTGGAACGAGGGTAGGCAAAGTATTGCGCTTTACTTACAGTCGCGAGCCTCTCAAGAGTTTGATGTGGATATTCACCCGGCGGCTCAACTGGGAGCAGGTATTATGATAGACCATGCGACAGGTGTGGTAATTGGTGAAACTGCCATTGTTGAAAATAATGTATCCATTCTTCATGGGGTAACTTTGGGAGGTAATGGTTTACAGTGTGGCAAACGCCATCCGACTATTCGCTCTGGTGTATTGCTATCAACGGGTGCGAAAATACTTGGAGCAATAGAAGTAGGAGAGGGCGCTAAAATTGCTGCCAGCAGTTTAGTGTTAACAGATGTAGAACCCTACACCACTGTGGCAGGAGTGCCTGCCAAAGTGGTTGTGCAAACCACTGATGCCGAAGGTATACCGCCAGCCAGACAAATGCAGCACCAGTTAGAACCTTAAAACCCAGGTTATGCATGGAACTTTACAAAGAATTTTCAATTGAAGCAGCACATTATTTACCTAATGTAGCAGAAAACCATAAATGCAAACGCTTACATGGTCATTCCTTTAAAGTGCGTATCGTCATCGAAGGCGATGTAAACCCTGATAGCGGCTGGGTTATGGACTTTGCCGAACTTAAAGCCGCTTTCAAACCCTATTATCAACAACTTGACCACCATTGTCTAAACGATATTGAAGGTTTGGAAAATCCCACATCTGAAAATTTGGCCAAATGGATTTGGAATAAACTCAAAACCGAATTGCCACTGCTAACGCGTATTGAAATTGCAGAAACCTGCACCAGCGGTTGTCGTTATTCGGGATAGTAGAAATTACAGGTATTTTATGAATCTGGAAAAAACAGCCTTTACCGCACAATTAAAACAATTAGCAGAATCCAGACCGAATCATCCATCGGTGATAGAAGACGGGCAATATTACAGCTATATTGAGTTATACAAAATGGCGCAAGGTATTGCGAATGAGTTGAACAAAAGAGGGGTAAGTCGTGGAGACTATATTGCCATTGCTATGGAAAGCACAGCTTATTACCTTGCATTGCTCTGGGCGTTATGCATTGCTGGTTGCGTAATATTTCCAGTAAGTATTAATCGTTCGCCCAAAGAAATTACCAAAATACTGAGGTCCATGCCTTTTAAGGCTATCATAGCAACTGAAGACGCGTTGCCAGTGAAATTTAAAAATACCCTATGGTTCAAAGACATTCAATGTGTTTCGGATGCATTAGACTTCGAACCTGCAGGCTATACCCAAACCGATTCGGTGTTATGTTTTCAATCATCAGGTTCTACCGGTTCAGCTAAAACCTATATTCACAAATATCAGCAGTTTGAACATGCACTGCAGCAGTACAGAAAATACTACCGCTGGGGCGCAAACGACAGGTTATATTTGCCCATGCCACTCAATGATACAGTAGGATGTTTTGATGCATTGGCGGCTTTAATCAGTGGTACAACGATTATTTTAGCATCAAGGCAAATGAGCGTATCAGAATTGATTCAGGAAATAAAGCAATACAAAGCAACATATTTTCAAGCCATGCCATGGCAAATCCGCTATATATTGAAGCATTTGAATACAGCACAAGGGTTTAACCTGAAAGTCTTGCTGGGAGGTAAACTGTTTCCAGGTCTCAAGGAAATACATGTAAGCACAGAACCTTTTTCAGCGCAGGAAAAGCAATTAGCCCGCAAAAGGTTATGTCAACATGTGTATGAAGATTATGGCTGCTCGGAGCTTTGGTTGATAGCTAAAGAAACTGAACAATCTCATCAATACCCTGATACCGTTGGAAAAATTGTTGAGGGTTTACATGTTGAAATAGTTGATGATAATGATAACCCACTGCCTAAAGGCGATATTGGTCATATACGATTTCAGGCCGATTACTTAAATAATCATTATCATAATAATACCAAGGCAAGTGATAAACACTTTAGAAACGGTTGGTTTTATCCAGGTGACAAGGCATCAATTAATAAGGATAACTATTTGTTTTTGTATGGTCGTTCAGACGATATTATCAATATTAAGGGGGCTAAATATTACCCTTCGGAAATTGAGCATTTTTTATTAAGCCACAAGCACATACAAGAAGTAGCGGTATTTGGCTGGCCGACTTATGATGGGCAAAATTCATCCGTTGCAGTTGTTAAAAAACACAAGTCACTGACCAATGAAAATGTTATCGATTACTGTCATCAACACCTGTCTGCATACAAAGTGCCGGGGTTAGTGATATTAATGGATACATTACCTAAAACCCGAACGGGTAAAATTGCCAAGACAGTTCTTAAAGACCAATTAAAAGATAATGAGAGTTTTGCATAATTACTGCGCTCGCTGCGCTCGTCAATACAGCGTTAAATTTTCGCTCAAAATGCTCATTTACTGCCAGTAAACTTCAAATTTACCTTGCCTTGACATCGCTGGTGACATTATGCAAAGTTTTCATAATAATATAAGGCCATTGCATTAGGCATCCTGAGACTTTTAAATAAAAATAACTATTTTTATTTAAAAGTTGAATAACGTGGTTGCAAATATTATTGGCTTATTGTAAATTGGTGCCGAACTAATATATGGTACGAGGAAGTGCCATCGACGAGCGATAGCTCGGTCGCGAACCCTTGAAATACAAGAAAAATTCGCATATTTTTGCTGGTATTTCAAGGGTGATCAATAAAATACGCAGGAGCGATATTTTATTGCCAGGTTAATAATAAACAAGTAAAGCTATGCAAAAGCAATTGCATCAAAATCAGGGTTCACAGTAATGGCAGTAATGACATTGTGGAGGCTGATTGATAAGGTGACAGACAAGCATTACTACCGGTTGTTCGGGTTGTATGGGTTGTGTGCAGTGTTACTTTCTGGTTGTGACAGTAACGATCATACAAAAGCCATTAATGGCGATCCCTCCCTTATTGCGAATGTGCCCTCAACTCAGACCTATAGCGTTGCATCAAGTGAGGCATCAGACAAGCACGTTGAGCAAACTTCCAATATTTTATTTGTGGTTGAACCATCGCTGACTTCTCCTGTTAACAATCGAGTACCTTTATCTGCTGTTATAACCTTTCACAGCACTCAGCCTGTATCAGCACGCTATAGTATCAGTGATGGCACAGAAACCTGGGGCTGGTCAGAAGCGTTATATCGCACGGAACATGAGCAGCCTCTGGTTTATTTCAAGGCGGGGAAACGTCACCAGATTCAAATGGATTTACGCACAGAAGAAGGTCTAAGCTATTCCCAAACCTTTGTGTACCATGCACCGGCTTTGCCAGAGAGCTTTCCGGATATAAGTGCCTCAGCATCGTCGTCAACCATACCGTCAGCTATTATAGTGATGAGCCTGCTACACTATTCGGATTTAGATAAAGATTTAGCAGCAACTGATATGGTTAATGATAATGGCGGGCTAGTGGTGGCTGTTAATCATCAGGCAGAAGTGATCTGGTACTACCAAAGTCCCATTTTAGTGGAACATATAGAACGGGTAGAGGCGGGTAACCATTCCGTGATGAGAGCTCATCATACATTGCGCTTAAGCAATCACAAAGGAGAAGGAATCATGATTAATATGTCAGGGGCAATACAAGAGCAATGGGAGTCAAGTGCCAATCGTCATGCCCATGACTATGCCAATAAAATGCGCGAGTTAGGCAATGGGAATATTCTGCACATTAATGGCTTTCAGTCGTTTTCACCTGCAGGCAACTATCAAGCAGCGCAGCCATCACAATTATGGTTTGAATCCAGGGTATCAGAGGGCAATGGCAAAACTCGCAAAGAGCTGTTTGAAGTCAGTGCCCTGTCAAAAGATAAAACCTACCTGTGGTCAGTGTTTGATGCCATGCCATGGGGCCTGACAGATAACAACTTGCCAACTGTTGGTTCAGAAGGTATTGATTCAATTAACGAAGCGGTTTTGTCTGAAGCGCCCATTGCGGATCAGGAACCCTATCAGTTACTGGGAAACAAGGAAGATTTTACCGGCAATTGGTCACTGCAAATGCAAAACCCCCCAAATTATCACCACCGGTTGTATTTACACGATAATCATCAGCGTGATCCAGAGCAAGTGCTTGCGGGCACATTTAACAATCGTAGCGTTTATGCGCGTGTTAATGCCAAGCGTATTCGTTTTAAAGTCTATGATGAGGTCGAAGGTGTCGGCACATTGTATAACTATCAGGGCTTTATTGACGCATCAGGCAATGTCATTACTGGTCGGGTTGTCATAGGCAATGGTACTTATGCAGGATCATCTGCTGCCTGGCAAGCCCACCGTATTCGTTAACTAAAACAGAGGTAATTATGAACAAAAACCCCATGAAACCTATTCTACTTTTTGCATTCATTGTCAATAGTAGTTCGATATGGTCAGATAATACAGCCACAGTATCAGCATCAGGTATTGATAGCACAACCGCCAGTTCGGGTTATCAAATAGAGCTGCCCGAATTGCCAGATACGACAAAAGATGCTATCAATGCCTATAATAACTGTCTTAAAAGTGTTATGTCGGGTTTGGAAAGTGCAGCCATCAAGCGCGAGCGCATTGCATTGGATTGCGCCTCCCAGCGAGAATTGATGGGTCAGGCATTTCCCGAGTCAGTGCGTGAATTGTTGCTTGAAAACGCTGACAGACGTATCAGCAATATAGTAGATACGTTAGAGGCAATGGAACAGGCGGTTGACTATGCCGTAGTAGAAACCCGTATTATTACCCAGGCGATGCTAGATGAGGAGTTAGCGGCACTTAATGCACAGGAAGACGGTGCCATTCCCAATGCTGCTGAGGCCATTGCCACAGAAAATGTTGATGAAACAGCACCAGAGCCAGGTGAATCAGAAGGCTAGTTAATTAACAAATAACAGAGAGCTTTTAACAATCAAAAAAAGAGGTTAATATGAAATATCAGGTTCATACCGTAGGCAATATGCAAATAGCGTCTAGCAGAAGACTAGACGCCACTCAAAGCGTGTCCTGCAACAATGCTATGGTTGGTTGGGCGCTAAACCTGCTAAGCTATTGCAAAAATCGGCGTTACCGTTGGATATGTCAGGCACTGGCGATGTTTACCATAGCCGGTTATGCAATCATTGCAGAAGGTAAAGGCGGCGGCGGTGGGAGCGTTTCGGCACCGAGTGCGCCCTCATATACACCGTCAGTGCCGAGTAGATGGGGCACTCCAGCACCAGGTAGGCCTTCGTATATATCGTCATCAAGAGTGTCGATTGTCACTGGAGGCAAAGGCGGTACTGAGAGGGGAAGTTATACGGTAAGCTGGGGCAGTGCCTCTGGTAGCTCGGTTCGTTATGAACTCTATGAAAGTGCCTTGGGCGGAGCCTGGAGTCGCGTTTATTCTGGCCCATCAAGAAGTTATTTAAGAATCAAACATACGGCAGGAAACTATTCATATAAAGTAAGGGCTTGTAATAGGGGTGGTTGCGGTGCTTACAGAGGTAACCGAACGGTGTCAATGGCACTACCTCCAGGTCGGGCAGGCAGGCTGTATATGTACAATAAAAGCAATAATGCCGATACCACCTACAATATCTGGTGGTATGCGGTCGGTGGTACCACACGCTATGAACTGTATCGAAGGCAGGCGAGTTACGGTAGCAGCAGTTATGGAGGCTGGTCGCGGGTTTACAGCGGTTCTTACCGCAATATTTCGCTTAACACCAGTGACGGCCATTATCAGTATTTCGCCAGGGCCTGTAATAGCAGTGGCTGTGGCTTGAGCTCAGGTATTAAAAATGTCACTGTAATTAGAGTACCTGGTGGCGGATTAACGCCAGCCATTGGCAGTAAGAGTAATAATGCCGATGGTGCCTTTACGGTGAGTTGGGGTGCATCCAGCGGCAGGGTCACACGCTACGAGCTGTACCAGCGTCAGGCTGCCTACGGCAGTAGCCGCTATGGCGGTTGGTCGCGTATTTACAGCAGTTCAGGTCGCAGTATCAGTCGCAGTTTGGGTGATGGCAACTATCAATACTATGTACGTGCCTGTAACGAGGTGGGCTGTGGTGGCAATTCAGGGGTGCGCAGCACCACGGTACTTAAAGTGCCTGGCGGCGGTGCTACACCAGGTATAGGCAGCAAAGTCAACAATGCCGATGGTGCCTTTAGGGTGAGTTGGAATGCTTCCAGCGGCAGAGTTACACGCTATGAGCTGTACCAGCGTCAGGCTGCCTACGGCAGTAGCCGCTATGGCGGTTGGTCGCGTATTTACAGCAGTTCAGGTCGCAGTATCAGTCGCAGTTTGAGTGATGGCAACTATCAATACTATGTACGTGCCTGTAACGAGGTGGGCTGTGGTGGCAATTCAGGGGTGCGCACCACCACGGTACTTAAAGTGCCTGGCGGCGGTGCTACACCAGGTATAGGCAGCAAAGTCAACAATGCCGATGGTGCCTTTAGGGTGAGTTGGAATGCTTCCAGCGGCAGAGTTACACGCTATGAGCTGTACCAGCGCCAGGCAACCTATGGCAGTAGTCGCTATGGCAGTTGGTCACGTATTTACAGCAGTTCAGGTCGCAGTATCAGTCGCAGTTTGGGTGATGGCAATTATCAATACTATGTCAGAGCTTGTAACGAATCAGGTTGTGGTGGCAATTCAGGGGTGCGCAGCACCACGGTACTTAAAGTGTCAGGTGCAGGATTAACCCCAGCCATTGGCAGCAAAGTCAACAATGCTGATGGTGCCTTTACGGTAAGTTGGGGCGCTTCCAGTGGTAGGGTCACACGCTACGAGCTGTATCAGCGTCAAGCTGCCTATGGCAGTAACCGCTATGGTAGCTGGTCGCGTATTTACAGCAGTTCAGGTCGCAGTATCAGTCGCAATTTGGGTGATGGAAATTATCAATACTATGTCAGAGCCTGTAATGAGTCAGGTTGTGGATCCAACTCAGGGATGCGCAGTACCACGGTACTTAAAATACCAGGCAGCGGTGCTACACCGGCTATTGGCAGCAAAACTAATAATGCCGATGGTGCCTTTACGTTAAGTTGGAATGCTTCCAGCGGCAGAGTTACACGCTATGAGCTGTATCAGCGTCAAGCTGCCTATGGCAGTAACCGCTATGGTAGCTGGTCGCGTATTTACAGCAGTTCAGGTCGCAGTATCAGTCGCAGTTTGGGTGATGGCAATTATCAATACTATGTCAGAGCCTGTAACGAATCAGGCTGTGGCGGCAATTCAGGGGTGCGCAGCACCACGGTACTTAAAGTGTCAGGTGCAGGATTAACCCCAGCCATTGGCAGCAAAGTCAACAATGCTGATGGTGCCTTTACGCTCAGTTGGGGCGCATCCAGCGGCAGGGTCACGCGCTACGAGCTGTACCAGCGCCAGGCTGCCTATGGCAGTAGCCGCTATGGCAGTTGGTCACGTATTTACAGCAGTTCAGGTCGCAGTATCAGTCGAAACTTAAGCGATGGCAACTATCAATACTATGTCAGAGCCTGTAATGAGTCAGGTTGTGGATCCAACTCAGGGGTGCGCAGCACCACGGTACTTAAAATACCAGGCAGCGGTGCTACACCGGCTATTGGCAGCAAAACTAATAATGCCGATGGTGCCTTTACGTTAAGTTGGAATGCTTCCAGCGGCAGAGTTACACGCTATGAGCTGTACCAGCGTCAAGCTGCCTATGGCAGTAACCGCTATGGTAGCTGGTCGCGTATTTACAGCAGTTCAGGTCGCAGTATCAGTCGCAATTTGGGTGATGGAAATTATCAATACTATGTCAGAGCCTGTAATGAGTCAGGTTGTGGATCCAACTCAGGGGTGCGCAGCACCACGGTACTTAAAATACCAGGCAGCGGTGCTACACCGGCTATTGGCAGCAAAACTAATAATGCCGATGGTGCCTTTACGTTAAGTTGGAATGCTTCCAGCGGCAGAGTTACACGCTATGAGCTGTATCAGCGTCAAGCTGCCTATGGCAGTAACCGCTATGGTAGCTGGTCGCGTATTTACAGCAGTTCAGGTCGCAGTATCAGTCGCAGTTTGGGTGATGGCAATTATCAATACTATGTCAGAGCCTGTAACGAATCAGGCTGTGGCGGCAATTCAGGGGTGCGCAGCACCACGGTACTTAAAGTGTCAGGTGCAGGATTAACCCCAGCCATTGGCAGCAAAGTCAACAATGCTGATGGTGCCTTTACGCTCAGTTGGGGCGCATCCAGCGGCAGGGTCACGCGCTACGAGCTGTACCAGCGCCAGGCTGCCTATGGCAGTAGCCGCTATGGCAGTTGGTCACGTATTTACAGCAGTTCAGGTCGCAGTATCAGTCGAAACTTAAGCGATGGCAACTATCAATACTATGTCAGAGCCTGTAACGAATCGGGCTGTGGTGGCAATTCAGGGGTGCGTACAACCACTGTTTTGCTTCTTCTGGGCAGCGTGTCGACACCCATAATCAGCAATAAAACGAATGACACGGATGGTAATTATACAGTTAGTTGGAGCCAGGCTACCGGGCGGGTAACTCGCTATGAACTTTACCGCAGACACGATAGCAACCGACCCTCTGTTAGTGGCGGAAAAGGTGGCAATGCTCATTATGGAGCCTGGTCGAAAATTTATGAAGGCAGCGGTCGCTCCATCAACGAGAATGTCTATTTTGGCAGATATCAGTATCGAGTCAAAGCCTGTAATGAGTCAGGTTGCAGTGCCGACTCGGCAGTACGCTCCAGTATTGTTGTTTTGGGTAGTCCAGCAACACTGCCTGCGCCGACAGTAACAGGTAGAGATAATAATAAAGATAAAATATTTACTGTTCAATGGAGCCAGGCGACAGGTAGAGCGACACGTTATGAATTGTATCGCCGCATTCGCATTCAACAGTCATCAATAGCAGGAGGCAAGGGCGGCGGCAATACAGGGTTTAGCCAATGGGGAGTTATTTACAATGGTACCAATCGTTCATTCAATCAGAATGTTGGTTATGGTGATTACGAGTATTATGTCAGAGCCTGCAATGAAGCAGGTTGTAGTGCCAATTCACCAATACTTACTTTGGATGTAGAGCTGCCAGTGCCTTCTACGGTTAATTCGTTATCCATCGTAAATAAAACGCATTTGTCAGACGCTGACTTTAATTTACAATGGCAAGCAGTTGCAAACGCAGATAATTATATTCTAGAGCGAAGACAAGCTATCTATGGTTCAAACGATTACAGTGACTGGGAATTAATCTATGGAGGCTCAAGTACCTCCCATCCACAAGAAAACCTTATTAAGAACAAGTATCAATATCGAGTCAAAGCCTGTAACTCATCGGGTTGCGGAACTTTTTCTTCATCCAGTAATACAGCGGTGGGTGCGTCTTTGAATGTTACTGGCAAAGGCGGTGATTCTGACGCCAGTTACAGACTTCAATGGTCTCGCTCAGAACATAATTATTACGTCATCGAAAGAAGGCGCGCTGAATACGAATCGAATGTATACGGCAGTTGGGGAGAGATTTTTAGAGGGCGCAGTACGTTGATCTACCAGTCAAATATTGGCACTGGAGATTACCAGTACCGGGTATTAACGTGCGCTACAGATAATGCTGATTTACTGAGCAATGTAGATGTTCGATTAGGTGTCACCCTGTACTTATGTGATATTTACAGTGATATTGCAGCGTCGCGGGTATACAACCCCTCATCAAATGATGAAGAAATGATTAGCGCATTGCCTGATTCCGAGACGCCTGTTATTCTTGAAAAGGATAATTTAAGTGATAGAAACTATACTGTACAGTGGGCTGGAAACAATAATTACTACCGGTTAGAGCGTCGACGTGCTGACTATTTAACAAATCATTACAGCGATTGGGACGAAGTCTATAGTGGTTCCGACTTAACGATTTCCCAACCTGATGTCAGCGATGGTAATTATCAATATCGATTACGAACCTGCATAGACAGCGATACCATTTCATGCGGCAGCTATAGTGATGTATTAGCCGTTCAGGTGTATATGAAACCGTCAACCGATAGCGACCCTGTAATGAATACAGCTATTGATCCAGCCAACGACAATGTTGGTGGTTCTGATTATCTGGGGACACTACAAGGCGAGCACAGTGTTGGCAAAGACGGCTCCTTTAACTATCGCATCCCGATTGAAGTGCCTCCAGGCATTAATGGTATGCAGCCTGACCTGGCACTGAGCTACGACAGCAATCGTCGCAATGGACTGCTCGGTTGGGGCTGGTCAGTCAGTGGTCTCAGTAATATTTCGCGCTGCCCTGCTGATCATATGCGCGATGGTTTTGTCGCTGGTATTAACCCTGATGATTTATCGCGCTACCCGGACAATAAATACCGCTACTGTCTGGACGGTCAGCGGCTGGTGAATATCTCAAATGACAGTTACCGAACCGAGCATGAGCGGTTTTTAGCCATTGAGAAAACCAGCAGCGGCTGGACAGTAACCCGCAATGACGGGCGCACTATGTATTATGGTTATAATACTGATTCCAAGCGTAACGACAGTGCCAGCAGTCCTTACATCTGGTATCTGGACAAGGTTGAAGATATTTCTGACAATTCAATGGAAATAAACTACATTTCAACATTTGGAGCACACCGACCTGATTCTATTGAATATACCCAAAATGATGCCGGTGGTACCCATCATAAAATTGAGTTTGTTTATGAAGAACGGGGAGACTTTAAGAAAACTTATACAGCAGGAAGTGTCAATGTGCTCAGCAAGCGTTTAAGTCAAATACAGGTGCTGACCGAAGGCAGCCAAGTCAGAAGCTATAACCTGAACTATCAGCAACTGGGCGAGACTTACAATGGGAAATCTTTTGATGACCCCACGCAAAGCAGTCGCCTGGTTCAGTTAACGCTGTGCTATAACAGCCAGTTCAACTGTGCCGATCCCGCTACCTTTAGCTGGTCATCGGCAACCGAACATGACTATACACGTGTTGCATCAACACCCTACCAGGTGGTTGACAATTTTGATGAAGGGTATCGTTGTACCAGTGGGCCAGCCTGTGTTTTTACCGTGGATCAAAGCCCATCGGTATGGGCAGCAGGTTATACCGGCAGGAAACCGTTCTCTGATTTGAGAACCGCATCACAAGATTTACACCAGTATAGAGCCGCTTATGGTGATGTGAATGGTGATAATATCAAAGAACTCATTAATGCTGCTTGTGATGCTACGCTTAATGGATGTGTGTGGCTTATATCTCATCCGAATGGTTCTTTTACCAACTTTTCTGATCCAACACCATCGCAAATAGCTATTAAAGAAAATACTACAAATGAAGAGCGTGTCGGAGTTTCTGATTATTATCCGTATATCGCAGACTTTAACGGCGATGGGTTGGACGATGTGTATATTGCCGCCAATGATTTAGGTAGTAATCTGTATGTCTTCTTAAGTGATGGCACTAATATGGCGTTCTCCACTAGCTATTCGAAATTGTTTAGTACCTTAAACCCGCCTGCTACTGGCTGTTCATCGTCCACCAACTGTGTGACCACCAACTGGCGCTACCACAACGTCATACTGGATATTAATGGCGATGGTCTGGTTGACCTGGTGCAAATTCCGCCAGTGACCAATTATGAGGAACCCATCACCATCGCCGATGCAGGCTATACTCAAATAAGGGTTGCGCTTAATACCGGCAGCGGGTTTGGAGACTTTACCAACTGGGGTGATATGTCGAACTATGAGACTCTGAAAAATGCACCCTGGATGAGTGGTTTATATGTACCGCGCCTGGCTGATGTTAATGGTGACCGCCTGCCCGATCTAGTCGGCTTTTTGCAGGGCTATGCGATAGAAGTGGGTATTAATACTGGCAGTGGCTTTACCTACCACAATGACTGGGGCTGGTCGACAACCGCCCCTGGTGAAGCATTGCCACTTAACTCATCGCTGGTATTTCAGAAGACTCATCAGGAACTGGCAAACTATCACCGCTTTGCTGACTTTAACGGTGACGGTTATGCCGATCTGTACTATCGTGTGAATGATGACATTTACGTTTCACTCTCAACAGGCTCTCAATTTTTAGCACCCACACTCTGGTTTGAAAATGCAATAGCCGATGGTCTTGGCACGGGTCGTTCCAGACTGACAGTAGCAGATATCAACAACGATGGCATGATGGACATCAGTGTATCGGGGCAGGATGTCAATCGCACCACTGGTCTTCCCAACGGATTTTCAACCGATGAGGTAATTTATTACTCTCAAGGTGATCGTTTCGTAGCCAAAGTACCGGTTATTGAACAAAATTCCAATAATCAATGGAAATATACACTAACAGTAACCGAAGATGGCGAGGGTATCGCTCACAATTTAAGGCAATGTGGCTCGCAGAGCTTTGGTTCAAGAACTATTGGTTTTGGTGAGACAACACGGGGTTCTATTGTCAATACCAGCTTCCAGAGTTGCCCGCATCAAGTTTTTGGTCAACAGGCACTTGCTTACAGAATTGCACCCTTTGGAGCGAGAATTGAAGGAGTTGATGAAGGCGATGCCAAAACCATTAGCATTTTATACCGTAAGTTTAACAAAAACCCGCTATTATATACACAATCATCAGGTGGTGATATTACAGGAGCTAACAGTCATAATATCCATAGTGCCGCTATCAATACACCTAAAGTAAATACCGAATTAAATAGCGTTCGGCGTGGAGCGATGGGTGTTTTTAGTATTGGAGTGAGAAACCCTGTAGGCTCTTCCGAGCAATCGCGTTATCACTACTATAACGCCAAATTACACCAAGGGGGCTTTGGTAATTTAGGTTTTGAACGCATTGAAAAAACCACCAGAATACAAGCTACAACGGGTAGTCAACAGTATTTACGTACTACTTCAAATTATTCACAAGAAATTGTTGATACAGGTAGTGCCAAATACAACCTCTCTGGTCGTTTGTTAGGTGAGACGGTAGTACTACTGGATTCCTTGACCGATACCACACCGCAGCAATTAAGTGAGCGTACCATCAACTGGCAAGTCAGGGACTATACAGGCGATGTTCCTCACTATTATGCCTATCCCTTATCAACGGTGACTAAACATTATGATCTGTCTGACAGTGCCAATCCACTGCGCACCAGTATTAACCAACTTGCCATGAATAGTGCATTGCAAACAAGCTGTACCTTGCCAACAACTATCACCGCATCGAATCGGGTAATTACAACGCAAACGCATATCCACAGCAGTGGTATTGCTTTTGATGTGGTCGAAGCGAATTGTGATGCTTATGGTGTTACCGGTAATCACACCGAGAACAATAACATCACCAGTGTTGGCGATGTGAGCGGCTTGATTCAGGAGAAAATCACCACCCGCTGGAATTCGGCAGCCAATCCAATAACCAGTGCCGTTACCAACGATTATACCTATAACACTCATGGTCAGCTGGAGACTGAAACATTGCAGGATAATTCCAATGACAATGATCAGAAACTCGTCACCAGCTATACTTACAATAGTTATGGTGGTATCGCCAGCAGGGTTGAAAGCTGGGTCAATACTGTCAATAATGGTATGGGAACAGTAACTAGCCGTACAACCGGTTTTGCGGAAAGCTACAGCAACAGCGAACGCACCCTGGCCATCACTAATGTACTGGGTCAGGTCAGCACGCAAATCTTTGATGCGCGCTTTGGTCTGGAAAAGTCTATAACTGATGCCAATGGGCTGGTCACTACCACTGATTATGATGCGCTGGGGCGTATCAGTGCTATCACCTACCCCGATGGTATCAATAGCACGCAGATGGATTATAAGTTATGCACTGGCTGTGATCTACAGACGTATCAATCACAGGCACACTGGTATATACAAAGCAAAACCAGTGGTGAAAGCGCTATACGCACCTATTACGATGCGCTGGATCGTGAGATAGGTACTCGCAGCAAAGGGCTGAATGGTGATTATAGCTACAGCTATCAAACGCTGGATCGTTTTGGTCGTGTGGTGGCTAACAGTCTGGCGTTTCGCAGCGATGAAATTGCGCAAGTAACATCAACCGACTATGACGTATTGAGTCGTCCTGTCAGCACTACCTTCCCGGATAACAGTATTGAGTCGATTGCCTATTCAACGGGTTCATCGGTTAACAGTCACGCAATAGCGATTAAAACTGTAACTAATAGTTTACAGCAGGCAACTGGGTATTTTTATGATGGTCAAAGTCGCGAGCGCAAGGTGGTTGATGCACTGTCTAGTGAAGTGCATTACAGCTATGACGCACAAGGCAATTTAAGTGGTACTGAAGTACGTCCGGTTTCTGGAGCATCGGTATTTCACGGAATTGTCTATGATGCGTTGGGCAGGAAAATACAGCTTGATGATCCCGATACAGGCATCACCACCTATAAGTACAATGCGTTGGGACTACTTTATGAAACCACGGATGCCATGAATCAAGTCATACGTTACGCTTACGATGTGCTGGAGCGGCAAACCGTTCGCATTGACCGTGCTACGGGGGCATCTCAATCGCACAGTTGGGTGTATGATAATGCAACAGGTGCAGGTGTTGGTCAGTTAGCCAGTGTCAGTGGTGTGGATACTGAGGGGGCAGTATTTACAGAACGCTATAATTATGATAATTTGGGACGTTTGTTAACCACAACCAATACAATTAAAGGTGAGTCTTATACTTCAACTACCCATTATGACAGTTTGTACCGAGTGGATGGTTTAACCTATCCTGGTGGTTTTACCGCGCGCTATCGCTATAGTGATTACGGTTATTTGCAAGCGATTGAAAACGCGCATGGCAGTGTGGGCAATACCACAGTGTATTGGGAAGCCAGTGACGATGATGCGTTTGGCAATATTACGGGTTATAGTCAGGGCAATGGTGTGGTGACCAGCAAAGCCTTTGATCCGCAAACCGGTTTGATTGAGCGTATTGCCGCTAGCAGAAACAGCAGCAGTATTCAAAACCATCACTACATTTTTGATACCGAAGGCAATTTGACTTCGCGTCGGGATGCTATGCGCAGTATTACTGAGCATTTTTGTTACGACAGTTTAAATCGTCTTACTCATTCGAATGTTGGTAGCAGTTGTAGTAGTAGTAAAACCATCACCTATGACTATCATGGCAATATTACAAGTCGCAGTGATGTACAGGGTAATCAAATGTATCGGTATGGCAGTAATGCTGGCCCTCATGCGGTGACCAGTATTGGCAATGGCAATCCCTATACTTACAACGCCAAGGGTGAGATGTTAAGTGGTGGAGGTAAAACTGGTTTGACTTATACATCCTATGGCAAACCAACGCATATGCAAAAAGGCAGCTATTACACTAACATTGCCTATGATTCTAATCAAAATCGTATCCAGCGCGTAGATGGCGGCAATACCTTTGTTGAAACCACTACTTATATTGGTAAGTTGTATGAAAAGGTGGTCACGTCACAGAAAACGCTGGAGCGGTTTTATATTGGTGACAGTGCTATTCATATTCAGGAGACCACCTCGAATAATAACTACAATGAACGCACGGTATATTTACACACCGACCATTTAGGCAGTGTGGCAGCTAAAACCGATGAAGCAGGCGCTATTATTGAAAGCCTGGCTAACGAGCCCTGGGGAAAGCAGCTTAGTGATAGTTGGAATGGTGCTGAAAAAGCGCAGGGCTATAACCCCGAGGAAACCGATAGAGGCTTTACCGGGCATGAGCATTTAACGGGTGTTGGTTTAATTCATATGAATGGTAGAGTGTACGACCCTGCTATTGGCCGATTTATGAGTCCTGATCCAATTATTCAGAATCCGTTAAACACCCAAAGTTATAACCGCTATACCTACGTGTTTAACAACCCACTGCGCTATGTTGACCCGACCGGTTTTACCTGTGAAGATTCTGGAAATCCTGATACAGGTGGAAGCTGTACAACAACGGCACCCGATCTTAGTGGGGATAATGGAGGTTTTGGTCAATTTTTTGATTTTATTTCCAGGCTTCTTGTCGCGCCTGATATTGCTAGCGGTAATATTTTTAATGATGATGGTATCAATCAAAGTCAATTGCGAGATGATATTTCCAATAGTTTTGTTGATGGCAAAGACTTTTTACTACCGAATGATTTAAGTATCCTTGCAGAGCATGGTGCCGATATTGCGGGAGCTGCGCTTGCTGATGTGGGTGTGGGTAAACTGATTATTGGAGGTATTGCTACTAGAGCTAATAAGTTTACCAAACCAAAGGAGAAGATTGAGAATAAGGAGAAGAAGGTGGGGGGTAAGGAGAAAGCCCAACAAGAAACTGGTAATGTAACTGAGAAAAATAATTCTAATAGTCGTCAGAAAAATTTCTTTAGAAAGTTGGATGAAGCTGAGGGCAGAGCACATACTGCATTCAGGCGTAATCCTCAAAATGGCCGGATAGAGAACTTTGAAACATTTGATTCTTCTGGCTCTGCTGGAGGAAATAAACGTTTTCGAGGTACAGGTAAGTCACATGGTGGTGTCGATGCTCCGCTAGTTGTTGAACCAAAGCCTGGTCATTCAGGAGGTCGACCAGTTAGAGCAAGGCCAGCTAGACCTGATGAAACACCAAAAGGATTTTAATAATGAAAGAATTTAACTCCTACACTTTGAAAACTATTAAGTTTCCTAATACTGAACGGCATTCTTTTTTGGATTACATCCATTCTATTAATAAAGGACCAGAAGAAGCTTTGGCATATTTCAAATTATTCTGGCCAGATCTAATCGAAGTAGATGGTTATGTATTTCTGCTTGATAACTATAATCAAGAATATTTTGATAAAACCCTAAGTGAGTATGGGCACAATAAAGTAGAAAAGACTATAAATACCACGTATTTATACTATTTAGTTGGAGGGGAAGCTGATTATGAATATGAAGTGTGGGAAGTGCTAGGAGAAATGCTCTGTGAAACCTGGCAGCGAAGAGCAAGTAGCTTATTCCCGGAAAAAAATATTATTGTAGAATTTACTTGGTACTCCGATTATGATGATCCGGGATTGACACTATACCAATCTGATACAGCTTGAAACTTTGAAATTAAATATGAAAAATAGAGGATGAATAAATATAATATGATGACCTGTTCCATAAAGCTGATTTATGAATGGATTGTTTTACTGTCGCTTTTTGCTTGCCCAAAAACCGACGCAAAAAAGGCTCCCCTGCCAACAGGCTATCGCTACCCTCGCGGTTTGCTCTGAGCGGACGCTACGCAACTCGGCATCCTGCCTCAAACAGTGCTCGCGTTTACTCCGCTCATCACTGCACGATTCGGCTGTTGGCTTGAAGGGGAATGATTTCTAAGGTTGTCGCGCATTCTGCGCTCCACAATATTGCAGCCTGCGGCTGCGCAAACGGCACTGTGTTGTTTGATGCACGTTTTGGTCTGGAAAAGTCTATAACTGATGCCAATGGGCTGGTCACTACCACTGATTATGATGCGCTGGGGCGTATCAGTGCTATCACCTACCCCGATGGTATCAATAGCACGCAGATGGATTATAAGTTATGCACTGGCTGTGATCTACAGACGTATCAATCACAGGCACACTGGTATATACAAAGCAAAACCAGTGGAGAGAGTGCTATACGCACCTATTACGATGCGCTGGATCGTGAGATAGGTACTCGCAGCAAAGGGCTGAATGGTGATTATAGCTACAGCTATCAAACGCTGGATCGTTTTGGTCGTGTGGTGGCTAACAGTCTGGCGTTTCGCAGCGATGAAATTGCGCAAGTAACATCAACCGACTATGACGTATTGAGTCGTCCTGTCAGCACTACCTTCCCGGATAACAGTATTGAGTCGATTGCCTATTCAACGGGTTCATCGGTTAACAGTCACGCAATAGCGATTAAAACTGTAACTAATAGTTTACAGCAGGCAACTGGGTATTTTTATGATGGTCAAAGTCGCGAGCGCAAGGTGGTTGATGCACTGTCTAGTGAAGTGTATTACAGCTATGACGCGCAGGGCAATTTAAGTGGCACGGAAGTTCGTCCGGTTTCTGGTGCATCAGTATTTCACGGAATTGTCTATGATGCGTTGGGCAGGAAAATACAGCTTGATGATCCCGATACAGGCATCACCACCTATAAGTACAATGCGTTGGGACTACTTTATGAAACCACGGATGCCATGAATCAAGTCATACGTTACGCTTACGATGTGCTGGAGCGGCAAACCGTTCGCATTGACCGTGCTACGGGGGCATCTCAATCGCACAGTTGGGTGTATGATAATGCAACAGGTGCAGGTGTTGGTCAGTTAGCCAGTGTCAGTGGTGTGGATACTGAGGGTGCCGTATTTACAGAACGCTATAATTATGATAATTTGGGACGTTTGTTAACCACAACCAATACAATTAAAGGTGAGTCTTATACCTCAACTACCCATTATGACAGTTTGTACCGAGTGGATGGTTTAACCTATCCTGGTGGTTTTACCGCGCGCTATCGCTATAGTGATTACGGTTATTTGCAAGCGATTGAAAACGCGCATGGCAGTGTGGGCAATACCACAGTGTATTGGGAAGCCAGTGACGATGATGCGTTTGGCAATATTACGGGTTATAGTCAGGGCAATGGTGTGGTGACCAGCAAAGCCTTTGATCCGCAAACCGGTTTGATTGAGCGTATTGCCGCCATTAGAAACAGCAACAGTATTCAGAATCATGTTTATGATTTTGATACTGAGGGTAATCTCAACTGGCGTGAAGATGCTGTGCGCAGTATTACTGAGCATTTTTGTTACGACAGTTTAAATCGTCTTACTCATTCGAATGTTGGTAGCAGTTGTAGTAGTGGTAAAACCATCACCTATGACTATCATGGCAATATTACAAGTCGCAGTGATGTACAGGGTAATCAAATGTATCGGTATGGCAGTAATGCTGGCCCTCATGCGGTGACCAGTATTGGCAACGGTAATCCCTACACTTATAACGCCAAGGGTGAGATGTTAAGTGGTGGAGGTAAAACTGGTTTGACTTATACATCCTATGGCAAACCAACGCATATGCAAAAAGGCAGCTATTACACAGATATTGCCTATGACTCCAATCAAAACCGTATTCAGCGCATTGACGGCGGCAATACTTTTGTTGAAACCACTACTTATATTGGTAAGTTGTATGAAAAGGTGGTGACTTCACAAAAAACCTTAGAGCGGTTTTATATTGGCGACAGTGTCATTCGTATTGAAGAAACTACCTCTAACGGTAACTACAATGAACGCACGGTATATTTACATCAAGACCATATTGGCAGTGTGGCGGCTAAAACCGATGAAGCGGGCAACATTATTGAAAGCCTGGCTAATGAGCCTTGGGGAAAGCAGCTTAGTGACAGTTGGAATGGCACAGAAAAAGCACAAGGCTATAACCCCGAGGAAACTGATAGAGGTTTTACCGGGCATGAGCATTTAACGGGTGTTGGTTTAATCCATATGAATGGCAGAGTGTACGACCCTGCTATTGGCCGATTTATGAGTCCTGATCCAATTATTCAGGATCCATTAAACACGCAAAGTTATAACCGCTATACCTACGTGTTTAACAACCCACTGCGCTATGTTGACCCGACCGGTTTTACCTGTGAAGATTCTGGAAATCCTGATACAGGTGGAAGCTGTACAACAACGGCACCCGATCTTAGTGGGGATAATGGAGGTTTTGGTCAATTTTTTGATTTTATTTCCAGGCTTCTTGTCGCGCCTGATATTGTTAGCGGTAATATTTTTAATGATGATGGTATCAATCAAAGTCAATTGCGAGATGATATTTCCAATAGTTTTGTTGATGGCAGAGACTTTTTACTACCGAATGATTTAAGTATCCTTGCAGAGCATGGTGCCGATATTGCGGGAGCTGCGCTTGCTGATGTGGGTGTGGGTAAACTGATTATTGGAGGTATTGCTACTAGAGCTAATAAGTTTACCAAACCAAAGGAGAAGATTGAGAATAAGGAGAAGAAGGTGGGAGATAAAAATAAAGTTACGGAAGGGGTAGGGAGAACGCCAGCAACCGCACCCGTGGGCAGAAAAAATAATCCTTTAGAGAATCTTTCGGATACACCAACTCGCAATGCTGATGAAGTAATTAATGGTCGCCGCTTTACAGGACATTCATTAGATCAAGCACAGAACCGAGGTTTAACACCTTCAGTTATTGATGATGCGATTAAAAATGGTAGCAAAAGCGCAGATCCCATTCCTGGGCGTTCAAGAAATTTTAGCCCTAAAAATAATATTACAGTAATTACAGAAGGTAATGATGTAATTACTGTCTTTCCAGGAAGGAGATAATCATGGATAATCGTGATCTACGCCAATTAGTTAAAATGCAACAACAAATAGACTCGTATCAATGCGGTGATATAGATTTAAAGTCTTTAATCGGGGATTTGATTTTTTTGCGTGATGCTATATCAGAAATTGAAAAAGAATGGGAGCATGAATTTAATGATAAAGTTTTAGATTTAGAATCGGCTTATGCTTATGCGTTAGAAAAAAATGCAGGGCAATTAGAATCAATATCACAAAGAGTAGTTGATAAAGCCTTGCCCAAACTTATTTCTCTAGTAAAGACAAAGTGCTGAAGAATAACAAACTTCAACAAATTATCTCCATTATCGCTTTTTGCTTGCCCAAAAACCGACACAAAAAGGCACCCTGCCAACAGGCTATCGCTTCCCTCGCCGTTTATGTTGAGCGGGTCGCTCGGGAACTCGCCTGCGGCTCAAACACCCTCGCTTGTTTCCCGCTCTCCATTGCACGGCTCGGCTGTTGGCTTGAAGGGGAATGATTTCTAAGGTTGTCGCGCATACTGCGCTCCACAATATTGCAGCCTGTGGCTGTCCACATATTCCCCATAGTGTGGATACTGAGGGTGCCGTATTTACAGAACGCTATAATTATGATAATTTGGGACGTTTGTTAACCACAACCAATACAATTAAAGGTGAGTCTTATACCTCAACTACCCATTATGACAGTTTGTACCGAGTGGATGGTTTAACCTATCCTGGTGGTTTTACCGCGCGCTATCGCTATAGTGATTACGGTTATTTGCAAGCGATTGAAAACGCGCATGGCAGTGTGGGCAATACCACAGTGTATTGGGAAGCCAGTGACGATGATGCGTTTGGCAATATTACGGGTTATAGTCAGGGCAATGGTGTGGTGACCAGCAAAGCCTTTGATCCGCAAACCGGTTTGATTGAGCGTATTGCCGCTAGCAGAAACAGCAGCAGTATTCAAAACCATCACTACATTTTTGATACCGAAGGCAATTTGACTTCGCGTCGGGATGCTATGCGCAGTATTACTGAGCATTTTTGTTACGACAGTTTAAATCGTCTTACTCATTCGAATGTTGGTAGCAGTTGTAGTAGTGGTAAAACCATCACCTATGACTATCATGGCAATATTACAAGTCGCAGTGATGTACAGGGTAATCAAATGTATCGGTATGGCAGTAATGCTGGCCCTCATGCGGTGACCAGTATTGGCAACGGTAATCCCTACACTTATAACGCCAAGGGTGAGATGTTAAGTGGCGGAGGTAAGGTTGGCTTAACGTATACCAGCTATGGCAAGCCAACGTATATGCAAAAAGGCAGCTATTACACTAACATTGCCTATGATTCTAATCAAAATCGTATCCAGCGCATTGATGGTGGTAATACCTTTGTTGAAACCACTACTTATATTGGTAAGTTGTATGAAAAGGTGGTCACGTCACAGAAAACGCTGGAGCGGTTTTATATTGGTGACAGTGCTATTCATATTCAGGAGACCACGTCGAATAATAACTACAACGAGCGTACCGTTTATTTACACACCGACCATTTAGGTAGTGTGGTAGCTAAAACCGATGAAGCGGGTGCTATTATTGAAAGCCTGGCTAACGAGCCCTGGGGCAAACAGCTTAGTGACAGTTGGAATGGTGCTGAAAAAGCGCAGGGCTATAACCCCGAGGAAACCGATAGAGGCTTTACCGGGCATGAGCATTTAACGGGTGTTGGTTTAATTCATATGAATGGCAGAGTGTACGACCCTGCTATTGGCCGATTTATGAGTCCTGATCCAATTATTCAGGATCCATTAAACACGCAAAGTTATAACCGCTATACCTACGTGTTTAACAACCCACTGCGCTATGTTGACCCGACCGGTTTTACCTGTGAAGATTCTGGAAATCCTGATACAGGTGGAAGCTGTACAACAACGGCACCTGATCTTAGTGGGGATAATGGAGGTTTTGGTCAATTTTTTGATTTTATTTCCAGGCTTCTTGTCGCGCCTGATATTGTTAGCGGTAATATTTTTAATGATGATGGTATCAATCAAAGTCAATTGCGAGATGATATTTCCAATAGTTTTGTTGATGGCAGAGACTTTTTACTACCGAATGATTTAAGTATCCTTGCAGAACATGGTGCCGATATTGCGGGAGCTGCGCTTGCTGATGTGGGTGTGGGTAAACTTGTTGCTGGAGGCATTGCTACCAAGGCTAACAAGTTTACTAAACCAAAGAAAAAGGTTACTAATAAAGAGAAGAAGGTGGGGGGTAAGGATAAAGCTGATGTGGGAACTAAAAACAATGCCCTTAAACAATTTGGGCGTAGTATTGATGAACTTTCCTCATCTGCTAACCAATCAATCAATAAAGAAGGATTAACCACTGCTGCACGAGCATTGACTAAACATGCATCAGGGCAGAGAACATCTGGAACTTTTCCCAAATTAAAGGGAGGTATATCAGAACAAAACAAAGCTGCTAAACGAATTGTGGATGGTATATTAGGAAACCCTAATTCACAGTTCACAAATTTGAAACGTGGAGGGTTAAGTGTACGTTCACCTGATGGACGAGGTTTGCGTTTTAATAGCGATGGACAGTTCTCAGGCTTTCTTGACTCAAGGAGATAAGCTATGAAATCAAAATTTAGTGTAGATTTTTTTAGTGATGAGCAATATAAATATCTGACAGCAGAAATTTTATATAATGGACAAGTTTTATGTCAAATTAATCGAGACAATGGAATAGAAAATATGGAGGTAGAGTTTTTTCACGATCAGTATATTTTAGAAGAAGAATTTAGAATGAAATTTCCAATTAACGACTTCCTTTCTGTTATAGAAGATGTTAAAAATGAACTTAAATAAAAATTATTAGGGTAATTTTAGATGATATGTAGAAAATCGGTTCAGGTATGAATGTATTTTAACTTACCAGAATATTTTTAACTTGATTACTGTAAACTAGTTGGAACTTTATGAACTTATTGAACAAGATATTTTTATTGTTTTTTTTATTACTGTTTTATATAGTAAAGACTTATGCCATTGACCTAAAAGAAGATGAAGCAATAGTTTTGATGTTGATTGAAGATAAACACGTTCCCAGTATTAGTCAAATTGTTTTCAATAACTATAATACTAACGACAAAATATACATTACATGTCGAGACCGTTTTTTGAGTGAAACGGTATTAATAAAGTCGCGTATTAAAAGTGATTGTATTAAAAGTAAACCGAAAGTTGTTAAGGCGGGTAAGTATTACCTGCGAGCCATAAAGCCAGTTTATTCAGATGTTCGTTCCGTTGTATCAAAGAGACCTCTTAAAGATGAGCATTTAATAGAAATAAAGGTTGGTTCGGTTACTTATTTGGGAGATTGGCTTTTTACTGAAAGTCGTAGAAGCGAGATTGGGTGGAAACTTGAATTTGATTATTCATTAGAGACATTAGCTGAATATAGGTATAATTATCCATATTTGACTAACTATGAGACATATTTGTCGGGGTCATCGGACAAATTAGTTCGGGTAAAGTGGCAATAAATTATTCGTAATAAAAAGTGAAAGTGGAACAAACTTTATTGTCGCTTTTTGCTTGCCCAAAAACCGACTCAAAAAAGGCACCCCTGCCAACAGGCTATCGCTTCCCTCGCCGTTTATGTCGAGCGGGTCGCTCGGGAACTCGCCTGCGGCTCAAACACCCTCGCTTGTTTCCCGCTCTCCATTGCACAGCTCGGCTGTTGGCTTGAAGGGGAATGATTTCTAAGGTTGTCGCGCATACTGCGCTCCACAATATTGCAGCCTGTGGCTGCCCACATATTCGTAAGCGCTCAATTAAGCACACTCTTTAAATTTTTGAATTGGTCAGGTAGCAGTTGTTCGACGTTGTTTAAATCTTCCATCTGCGGTAGCTTTTCCAACACCCACTTGAGATAAGCATGGGGCTCCACCTGATGGGCTTTGGCAGTTTCAATCAAGCTGTAGAGATTAGCACTGGCTTTGGCACCGCGAGTTGAGTTCGAGAACAACCAGTTCTTGCGCCCCAGTACAAAGGGTCGAATGGCATTTTCGGCTGGGTTATTGTCGATGGGATAATCGCCATGTTCAATGTATACACTCAGGTAGTTCCATTGATTGGTCAGATAGACCAGGGCTTTACCCAATGCTGTTTCAGGAGGTGTAATCAATAGATTTTTCTCGCGCCATTGGTTGAGTTTATCCACAACAGGTTTTGAATGTTGCTGACGATAGGCTCTGCGTTCAGGTTCGGTGTCAAGCTGCATTACCTGTTTTTCAATGGCATATAACTTTTGTATCCATGCTAGAGCTTGGTCGGCTTTGCCACTTTTGCCTTTAGGCTGTGCTTGTTTCGCCTCATGGAACTTGCGCCTTGCATGAGCCCAACAGCCCAGACGCTGAATCTCATCACTCTTAAGTTGATTATAGGCAGAGTAACCGTCCACCATGATAACTCCCTTGTACCCTGACAGTAAGTGTTCTGCAACAGCACCACTGCGACTATCAGCGTAGTGAAATATGACATCGTGATAGCTTTTATCCGGAGGGCCTGCACGTTGTACCCACATGTAGTGTTTTTTGTTGCTTGAACCCTGCTCAGGTCGCAACACTCGTACTGGCGTTTCATCCATATGAATGACAGGTTGTTCCAATAATCGATCACTTAGTGCATTGATCAGCGGCTGTATCAATGTGCCACAATGAATCATCCAATTGGCTAGTGTATTACGCTTCAAGTCCACCCCAATACGTCGAAAGATAGTTTCCTGGCGATATAGCGGTAAACTATCTTGATATTTACTGGTGATAACATGGGCTAATAGTCCTGCACTGGCAATGGAGCTTTCAATCGGTTGTTTAGGTTTGCGTGCAGTGACTATATAAGACTGGCAATGAGGGCAAGCATATTTTTTGCAGATATGTCGAATGACTTTAACCTGTGCCGGTATAATATCAAGCTGTTCACTACTGGCTTCACCAATAGCTTTCAGTGACGTGCCATCATGTGGGCAGATGCGCTGCTCTGCACTCAAATCATAGATGCGTTCTTCACGTGGTAAATCATCAGGTAACGCAACCCTGCCGCGTTTCTTGCGGCGATGTGGCTTAACAGCAATACTATCATCTGATGGCGCTGATTCCAAAGCATCGTCATCACAGGCGTGTTCAGCTTCATCGAATAAGGATAACTGGTGAGGATTCAACTGCTCCGAAGAACGCCCAAAACGTTGTTGACGTGCTTGCGCCAGTTGCTCTAACAACTGTTGAATGCGTTGTCTTTGGGTGTTCACTGTAGATTCCTTGCGTTGCAACTCTGTGTCTTTATCCTGTAGTTCATTATTCTTATCTTGTAGCGTTTTATCCTTGCTATGAATCAGTTTTAAATGCGTTGCCTGCTGCTTTTCAAGACGCTCAACTTGCTCAACAAGTTGTTGATTTTGCTTCTGTAATTGCACCAAATTCATCACGCAATTATAGCAAAAACAACACCAGAAATCCCTCTAAATCAACCCCCAACCGATAAATAATTTAAGGCTTTATGACCTTGCATCCTGGTCACATCCAAACCGCGCAATAACCACTCCAATTGTTCAACAGACCACTCCAATACTTCCGATTCCAGGCGCTTGGGCCACTTGAAACGATGCCGTTCAAGACGTTTATACCATAAACAAAATCCCGTCTTGTCCCAGTACACGATTTTAACTTTGTCACGTTTGCGATTACAAAATACAAATACTGCACCACTCATCGGCAACAGCGATAGCTCTTGTTCAATAATCAAAACCAGTCCATTAATCGACTTGCGAAAGTCAACATAGTCACGATGCAGATACACCTGGGGCACCCAATCCCACTTCATGACAAACCTGTCAATACCTCAACCAGCCAACTCGATGACACTCCAACTGGAAACTCAAGCCGTAGCTCTGAATAGTACACAACTACTTTTTCTGATTCAGGGACTTCTAACTTAGGCTGTATCTCAACAGGAACAAAACGCTCGCAACCAATACCTGAACCCCTTCGGGTGACTGTTTCTTCTACCTCCCAGCCCAACTGTTTACGACGACGGCTAAAGTGCTTGCTACAAATACTTCGAGACCCACACCAGGACTTTATACTTTGTCCACTCAAGGCTTGGGCTTCAAAAAGAGCAAACCAGTCTTCCGGGCTGCGCTTCATAAGTAATCTCCTAATAATTAAACGGAGATGCAGTCTCTAACAAATAGCATTAAATTTAAAGAGTGTGCTTAATTGAGCGCTTACGGTTTATCAGCACCCATTGAGCGCTTTAAATCACAATTGAGATACTCATCGGGGTTAAGTTCAGGGGAATAGCTAGGCAGATAGAAGACCTCAATTTTTTCAGTATTACCTGCTAACCATTCTTGAACCAATTTAGCATGATGTACGCGTAAGTTATCAACAATCAAAAAAACCTTTTTAGATGATTGCTTTATTAATTGTTTCAAAAATTTGATGAAGACCTGAGCCGTGAACTTATCGTCATAGACCATAAAATGAAGTTTTCCTTGATTAGTAATGGTTGACACCATGTTAACTCGTTCACGCTTAGCGTGAGATAATACTAAAACTGGTGTTTGCCCTTTAGGAGCATAACCGCGAGGATAATGCTCTTGACTCGAAATACCTGTTTCATCACCCCAGTGAATTTCTGCATCTTCATCCTGGGCGCGTTGGTGAATTGCAGGATAATCTTCATCAAGCCACTGTTGAACTTGAGCTGGTTGCTGTTCATAACTACGTTTGACTGGACGCTGGGGGGTAAAACCCCAACGATTAAGGTAAAGACAGACAGTTCGATAGGCTAAATCAATTGAAAATTCATCATCAATCAATTGTTGAACTGCTTTGATTGACCACAGTGCAAAATCCAACTTTAACTGGTCTGGTGTCTTATCAATAATCAACTTCTGAATATGTTTTTCTTGCTCCGGTGTTAAGTCCCGTCCCACTCCCAATGGGCGTCCTCGTGGTTTTTCTTTGGTGAGCTTTTCGCCTGATGCTTTATATTCACGTAACCATTCTGATACCGTGATATAGCGAAGACCAAGCTCTTCGGCTATGGCTTTTTTTGTACGGTCTCCCTTCTTGTAAAGGCGAAGACAAATTTTTTTCAATTCTAGTCGAGACTCGGGGCTAAGGGGTAAGCGCTCAATTAAGCACACTCTTTAAATTTTTGAATTGGTCAGGTAGCAGTTGTTCGACGTTGTTTAAATCTTCCATCTGCGGTAGCTTTTCCAACACCCACTTGAGATAGGCATGGGGCTCCACCCGATGGGCTTTGGCAGTTTCAATCAAGCTGTAGAGATTAGCACTGGCTTTGGCACCGCGAGTTGAGTTCGAGAACAACCAGTTCTTGCGCCCCAGTACAAAGGGTCGAATGGCATTTTCGGCTGGGTTATTGTCGATGGGATAATCGCCATGTTCAATGTATACACTCAGGTAGTTCCATTGATTGGTCAGATAGACCAGGGCTTTACCCAATGCTGTTTCAGGGGGTGTAATCAATAGATTTTTCTCGCGCCATTGGTTGAGTTTATCCACAGCAGGTTTTGAATGTTGCTGACGATAGGCTCTGCGTTCAGGTTCGGTGTCAAGCTGCATTACCTGTTTTTCAATGGCATATAACTTTTGTATCCATGCTAGCGCTTGATCGGCTTTGCCACTCTTGCCTTTAGGCTGTGCTTGTTTCGCCTCATGGAACTTGCGCCTTGCATGAGCCCAACAGCCCAGACGCTGAATCTTGTCACGATGTAGTTGATTATAACCAGAGTAACCATCCACCATGATAGCTCCCTTGTACCCTGACAGTAAGTGTTCTGCAACAGCACCACTGCGACTATCAGCGTAATGAAATATGACATCGTGATAGCTTTTATCCGGAGGACCTGCACGTTGTACCCACATGTAGTGTTTTTTGTTGCTTGAACCCTGCTCAGGTCGCAGCACCCGTACTGGCGTTTCATCCATATGAATGACAGGTTGTTCCAATAATCGATCACTTAGTGCATTGATCAGCGGCTGTATCAATGTGCCACAATGAATCATCCAATTGGCTAGTGTATTACGCTTCAAGTCCACCCCAATACGTCGAAAGATAGTTTCCTGGCGATGTAGCGGTAAACTATCTTGATATTTACTGGTGATAACATGGGCTAATAGTCCTGCACTGGCAATGGAGCTTTCAATCGGTTGCTTAGGTTTGCGTGCAGTGACTATATAAGACTGGCAATGAGGGCAAGCATATTTTTTGCAGATATGTCGAATGACTTTAACCTGTGCCGGTACAATATCAAGCTGTTCACTACTGGCTTCACCAATAGCTTTCAGTGACGTGCCATCATGTGGGCAGATGCGCTGCTCTGCACTCAAATCATAGATGCGTTCTTCACGTGGTAAATCATCAGGTAACGCAACCCTGCCGCGTTTCTTGCGGCGATGTGGCTTAACAGCAATACTATCATCTGATGGTGATGATTCCAAAGCATCGTCATCACAGGCGTGTTCAGCTTCATCGAATAAGGATAACTGGTGAGGATTCAACTGCTCCGAAGAACGCCCAAAACGCTGTTGGCGCGCTTGCGCCAGTTGCTCTAACAATTGTTGAATGCGTTGTCTTTGGGTGTTCACTGTAGATTCCTTGCGTTGCAACTCTGTGTCTTTATCCTGTAGTTCATTATTCTTATCTTGTAGCGTTTTATCCTTGTTATGAATCAGTTTTAAATGCGTTGCCTGTTGCGCTTTCAGGCGTCGGTTCTCCTCAATAAGTTGTTGATTTTGCTTCTGTAATTGCACCAAATTCATCACGCAATTATAGCAAAAACAACACCAGAAATCCCTCTAAATCAACCCCCAACCGATAAATAATTTAAGGCTTTATGACCTTGCATCCTGGTCACATCCAAACCGCGCAATAACCACTCCAATTGTTCAACAGACCACTCCAATACTTCCGATTCCAGGCGCTTGGGCCACTTGAAACGATGCCGTTCAAGACGTTTATACCATAAACAAAATCCCGTCTTGTCCCAGTACACGATTTTCACTTTGTCGCGTTTGCGATTACAAAATACAAATACTGCACCACTCATCGGCAACAGCGATAGCTCTTGTTCAATAATCAAAACCAGTCCATTAATCGACTTGCGAAAGTCAACATAGTCACGATGCAGATACACCTGGGGCACCCAATCCCACTTCATGACAAACCTGTCAATACCTCAACCAGCCAACTCGATGACACTCCAACTGGAAACTCAAGCCGTAGCTCTGAATAGTACACAACTACTTTTTCTGATTCAGGGACTTCTAACTTAGGCTGTATCTCAACAGGAACAAAACGCTCGCAACCAATACCTGAACCCCTTCGGGTGACTGTTTCTTCTACCTCCCAGCCCAACTGTTTACGACGACGGCTAAAGTGCTTGCTACAAATACTTCGAGACCCACACCAGGACTTTATACTTTGTCCACTCAAGGCTTGGGCTTCAAAAAGAGCAAACCAGTCTTCCGGGCTGCGCTTCATAAGTAATCTCCTAATAATTAAACGGAGATGCAGTCTCTAACAAATAGCATTAAATTTAAAGAGTGTGCTTAATTGAGCGCTTACACATATTCCCCATAGTGTGGATACTGAGGGGGCAGTATTTACAGAACGCTATAATTATGATAATTTGGGACGTTTGTTAACCACAACCAATACAATTAAAGGTGAGTCTTATACCTCAACTACCCATTATGACAGTTTGTACCGAGTGGATGGTTTAACCTATCCTGGTGGTTTTACCGCGCGCTATCGCTATAGTGATTACGGTTATTTGCAAGCGATTGAAAACGCGCATGGCAGTGTGGGCAATACCACAGTGTATTGGGAAGCCAGTGACGATGATGCGTTTGGCAATATTACGGGTTATAGTCAGGGCAATGGTGTGGTGACCAGCAAAGCCTTTGATCCGCAAACCGGTTTGATTGAGCGTATTGCCGCCATTAGAAACAGCAACAGTATTCAAAACCATCACTACATTTTTGATACCGAAGGCAATTTGACTTCGCGTCGGGATGCTATGCGCAGTATTACTGAGCATTTTTGTTACGACAGTTTAAATCGTCTTACTCATTCGAATGTTGGTAGCAGTTGTAGTAGTGGTAAAACCATCACCTATGACTATCATGGGAATATTACAAGTCGCAGTGATGTACAGGGCAATCAAATGTATCAATATGGCAGTAATGCTGGCCCTCATGCGGTGACCAGTATTGGCAACGGTAATCCCTACACTTATAACGCCAAGGGTGAGATGTTAAGTGGTGGAGGTAAAACTGGTTTGACTTATACATCCTATGGCAAACCAACGCATATGCAAAAAGGCAGCTATTACAC
Source organism: Pseudomonadales bacterium (assembly GCA_965204215.1). GTDB lineage: Bacteria > Pseudomonadota > Gammaproteobacteria > Pseudomonadales > GM7GCV1 > CBDBDZ01. The sequence continues at coordinate 1,084,161 of CBDBDZ010000014.1, forward strand.
AGATATTGCCTATGACTCCAATCAAAACCGTATTCAGCGCATTGACGGCGGCAATACTTTTGTTGAAACCACTACTTATATTGGTAAGTTGTATGAAAAGGTGGTCACGTCACAGAAAACGCTGGAGCGGTTTTATATTGGTGACAGTGCTATTCATATTCAGGAGACCACGTCGAATAATAACTACAACGAGCGTACAGTTTATTTACACACCGACCATTTAGGTAGTGTGGTAGCTAAAACCGATGAAGCGGGTGCTATTATTGAAAACCTGGCTAACGAGCCCTGGGGCAAACAGCTTAGTGATAGTTGGAATGGTGCTGAAAAAGCGCAGGGCTATAACCCCGAGGAAACCGATAGAGGCTTTACCGGACATGAGCATTTAACGGGTGTTGGTTTAATCCATATGAATGGCAGAGTGTACGACCCTGCTATTGGCAGGTTTATGAGTCCTGATCCGATTATTCAAGACCCGTTAAACACGCAGAGTTACAACCGCTATACCTATGTATTTAACAACCCACTGCGCTATATCGATCCGACCGGTTTTACCTGTGAAGATTCTGGAAATCCTGATACAGGTGGAAGCTGTACAACAACGGCACCTGATCTTAGTGGGGGTAATGGGGGTTTTGGTCAATTTTTTGATTTTATTTCCAGGCTTCTTGTCGCGCCTGATATTGTTAGCGGTAATATTTTTAATGATGATGGTATCAATCAAAGTCAATTGCGAGATGATATTTCCAATAGCTTTGTTGATGGCAGAGACTTTTTACTACCGAATGATTTAAGTATCCTTGCAGAGCATGGTGCCGATATTGCGGGAGCTGCGCTTGCTGATGTGGGTGTGGGTAAACTGATTATTGGAGGTATTGCTACTAGAGCTAATAAGTTTACCAAACCAAAGGAGAAGATTGAGAATAAGGAGAAGAAAGTGGGGGGTAAGGACAAAACAAAGGATGTAGAACTTACAAAGTCCCAACGAAAAGGCATCAAGTCTCTAACGGATCAAATCAACATTCACCAACAAAAACTAGATGATTTTAAAGCTAATCCTACCGTTAGACCTGGAATGGAAAACTTGTCGAAAGATTTGATTAAAAAGCAACAAGAAATAAGAATTAAACATTTTGAAACCGAAATTAGTACATTTAAAAATAATATAGAAAAAATCAAAAATGGGGAATTGCCATAATGACAATTCCCATTCAAAATTCAAACACTTTAATATTTCTTGATATAAAACAATGGAACAGTGCCCTTATAAATATAAATCCATCTCCTAGTGCTGTTTTACTTAGTTCATATGAGCATCGAGGCGACAGCTTCCAAGACATGCGAGGCTTAATAGATAAACTAATAAAATTAGATTGTAAATATTTTGTTTGTGCTGGCAAAAACTCAGAGCAACTTCATGATTTCATTGATGATGTGATTTTTGATATATCATTGAGTAGTGGTCATAAAAATTATACAGATATTATGACTACTTGGCATAATGCTGATACTGATGAGGAAGTAGCATTCTTTTTCCTTCATCTAACAGATATATCTAATGGACTGCTGATTGTTTTTCTTGACGAAAGTAGAAGTGAAGATACCAGTTTAAAAAAAGCTATACTTAACTTGACGGATGCCTCGCAAACCTGATTTATGATGAGTAATAACGAACTCCAAGTGGTAGTCTACGTCGCTTTTTGCTTGCTCAAAAACCGACACAAAAAGGCACCCTGCCAACAGGCTATCGCTTCCCTCGCCGTTTATGTTGAGAGGGTCGCTCGGGAACCCGCCTGCGGCTCAAACACCCTCGCTTGTTTCCCGCTCTCCATTGCACGGCTCGGCTGTTGGCTTGAAGGGGAATGATTTCTAAGGTTGTCGCGCATACTGCGCTCCACAATATTGCAGCCTGTGGCTGCCCACATATTCCCCATAGTGTGGATACTGAGGGGGCAGTATTTACAGAACGCTATAATTATGATAATTTGGGACGTTTGTTAACCACAACCAATACAATTAAAGGTGAGTCTTATACTTCAACTACCCATTATGACAGTTTGTACCGAGTGGATGGTTTAACCTATCCTGGTGGTTTTACCGCGCGCTATCGCTATAGTGATTACGGTTATTTGCAAGCGATTGAAAACGCGCATGGCAGTGTGGGCAATACCACAGTGTATTGGGAAGCCAGTGACGATGATGCGTTTGGCAATATTACGGGTTATAGTCAGGGCAATGGTGTGGTGACCAGCAAAGCCTTTGATCCGCAAACCGGTTTGATTGAGCGTATTGCCGCCATTAGAAACAGCAACAGTATTCAGAATCATGTTTATGATTTTGATACTGAGGGTAATCTGAATTGGCGTGAAGATGCTGTGCGCAGTATTACTGAGCATTTTTGTTACGACAGTTTAAATCGTCTTACTCATTCGAATGTTGGTAGCAGTTGTAGTAGTGGTAAAACCATCACCTATGACTATCATGGGAATATTACAAGTCGCAGTGATGTACAGGGTAATCAAATGTATCAATATGGCAGTAATGCTGGCCCTCATGCGGTGACCAGTATTGGCAACGGTAATCCCTACACTTATAACGCCAAGGGTGAGATGTTAAGTGGTGGAGGTAAAACTGGTTTGACTTATACATCCTATGGCAAACCAACGCATATGCAAAAAGGCAGCTATTACACAGATATTACCTATGACTCCAATCAAAACCGTATTCAGCGTATTGACGGCGGCAATACCTTTGTTGAAACCACTACTTATATTGGTAAGTTGTATGAAAAGGTGGTCACGTCACAGAAAACGCTGGAGCGGTTTTATATTGGTGACAGTGCTATTCATATTCAGGAGACCACCTCGAATAATAACTACAATGAACGCACGGTATATTTACACACCGACCATTTAGGCAGTGTGGTAGCTAAAACCGATGAAGCAGGCGCTATTATTGAAAGCCTGGCTAACGAGCCCTGGGGAAAGCAGCTTAGTGATAGTTGGAATGGTGCTGAAAAAGCGCAGGGCTATAACCCCGAGGAAACCGATAGAGGCTTTACCGGGCATGAGCATTTAACGGGTGTTGGTCTTATTCACATGAATGGCAGAGTGTACGACCCTGCTATTGGCAGATTTATGAGTCCTGATCCAATTATTCAGGATCCGTTAAACACCCAAAGTTATAACCGCTATACCTACGTGTTTAACAACCCACTGCGCTATGTTGACCCGACCGGTTTTACCTGTGAAGATTCTGGAAATCCTGATACAGGTGGAAGCTGTACAACAACGGCACCTGATCTTAGTGGGGGTAATGGGGGCTTTACAGTTTTCGATTTTGTGCAATTTACCTTTAACAATTTTGGAGAACTATACAATAACCCTGATTACAATATCAATGATACTTACCTGGGTGGCACAGAAGCAGGAGCTTTTGCTGAGTCAGTTCATAGTGCTTTTGATCCGGTTAACAACCTGAATGATTTAAAAGAAGAATTGGCAACAGCAGGTATTATTGCGGGCATTACGGGTGTGATAGCCAAAAAAGCAGATAAATTTAAAAAATGGGGTGAGAAAATTAAGGAGACGTTTGCCAGAGGGAATAAAGAGAAAAAGGTGGGTGCGAAGGAACCTACAGTTGGAGGGGGTGGTACACTTGACAAATTGACATCAAATGAACAAGCACGAGTTCAAAATGCAGCAAATCGGTCTGGGAAAGATATAAGTGTTGTAGGTAGTAGAGTAAACCCAAACAAAGACCTTAGACCTGACTCTGACTTTGATTTTGTTATTGATGTAAATGCTAAAACAAGGAATAGCTTGTCAAGGTCATTACCTGGTTCAAAAAATGTGAGAGAGTCTATCTCTAATAATCAAGATATCTTTAAAGGCTCTGTAAATATTGATAAACCTCATGTGATTTTCCACCCGAGATAAAATATGTTAGAAATGAAAAATTTTGAACTTTTAAATACTGACAACCCGCCTGTTATAAGAAATTTAAATCGAAGTTTTCCTGGCATTTTAATGCAAGGGGATACACTTAGAATAATTTTAGATGATATAGAAGAACTCCAAAAAGAAGTCTCTGTAGGGGATTTAGAGTCTATTAAAGACATATCTGATGTATTGCAAGAGAAATTTGTAGATATTTTGATTCACTATGAAAAAACTCTAAAAGAACATTGCATAGATATTCCTTACGCCAACTCCATTTTGCCTTGTAAAAATGATTAGTGATGAATAACAAATCTGAAATCCCGAATGGGCTTATGATTCTAAAGAGTAATTTACAGTCCCAATAATGTGTTGGGCTTACTCTATAAAATTCTTTGGAGGCAATCAAACGGTAGTTGGTGCAAAAGCTTCTCAATCAGTGGTAAGCGCTCAATTAAGCACACTCTTTAAATTTTTGAATTGGTCAGGTAGCAGTTGTTCGACGTTGTTTAAATCTTCCATCTGAGGCAGCTTTTCCAACACCCACTTGAGATAAGCATGGGGCTCCACCTGATGGGCTTTGGCAGTTTCAATCAAGCTGTAAAGATTAGCACTGGCTTTGGCACCGTAAGCGCTCAATTAAGCGCACCCTTTAAATTTTTGAATTGGTCAGGTAGCAGTTGTTCGACGTTGTTTAAATCTTCCATCTGAGGCAGCTTTTCCAACACCCACTTGAGATAAGCATGGGGCTCCACCTGATGGGCTTTGGCAGTTTCAATCAAGCTGTAGAGATTAGCACTGGCTTTGGCACCGCGAGTTGAGTTCGAGAACAACCAGTTCTTGCGCCCCAGTACAAAGGGTCGAATGGCATTTTCGGCTGGGTTATTGTCGATGGGATAATCGCCATGTTCAATGTATACACTCAGGTAGTTCCATTGATTGGTCAGATAGACCAGGGCTTTACCCAATGCTGTTTCAGGGGGTGTAATCAACAGGTTTTTTTCGCGCCATTGGTTGAGTTTATCCACAACAGGTTTGGAATGTTGCTGACGATAGGCTCTGCGTTCAGGTTCGGTGTCAAGCTGCATTACCTGTTTTTCAATGGCATATAACTTTTGTATCCATGCTAGCGCTTGATCGGCTTTGCCACTCTTGCCTTTAGGCTGTGCTTGTTTCGCCTCATGGAACTTGCGCCTTGCATGAGCCCAACAGCCCAGACGCTGAATCTTGTCACGATGTAGTTGGTTATAACCAGAGTAGCCATCCACCATGATAACTCCCTTGTACCCTGACAGTAAGTGTTCTGCAACAGCACCACTGCGACTATCAGCATAGTGAAAGATGACATCGTGATAGCTTTTATCCGGAGGGCCTGCACGTTGTACCCACATGTAGTGTTTTTTGTTGCTTGAACCCTGCTCAGGTCGCAGCACCTGTACTGGCGTTTCATCCATATGAATGACAGGTTGTTCCAATAATCGATCACTTAGTGCATTGATCAGCGGCTGTATCAATGTGCCACAATGAATCATCCAATTGGCTAGTGTATTACGCTTCAACTCCACCCCAATACGTCGAAAGATAGTTTCCTGGCGATATAGCGGTAAACTATCTTGATATTTACTGGTGATAACATGAGCTAATAGTCCCGCACTGGCAATGGCGCTTTCAATCGGTTGCTTAGGTTTGCGTGCAGTGACTATATAAGACTGGCAATGAGGGCAAGCATATTTTTTGCAGATATGTCGAATGACTTTAACCTGTGCCGGTATAATATCAAGCTGTTCACTACTGGCTTCACCAATAGCTTTCAGTGACGTGCCATCATGTGGGCAGATGCGCTGCTCTGCACTCAAATCATAGATGCGTTCTTCACGTGGTAAATCATCAGGTAACGCAACCCTGCCGCGTTTCTTGCGGCGATGTGGCTTCACAGTAATACTATCAGTATCTGATGGCGCTGATTCCAAAGCATCGTCATCACAGGCGTGTTCAGCTTCATCGAATAAGGATAACTGGTGAGGATTCAACTGCTCCGAAGAACGCCCAAAACGCTGTTGGCGCGCTTGCGCCAGTTGCTCTAACAATTGTTGAATGCGTTGTCTTTGGGTGTTCACTGTAGATTCCTTGCGTTGCAACTCTGTGTCTTTATCCTGTAGTTCATTATTCTTATCTTGTAGCGTTTTATCCTTGCTATGAATCAGTTTTAAATGCGCTGCCTGCTGCTTTTCAAGACGCTCAACTTGCTCAACAAGTTGTTGATTTTGCTTCTGTAATTGCACTAAATTCATCACGCAATTATAGCAAAAACAACACCAGAAATCCCTCTAAATCAACCCCCAACCGATAAATAATTTAAGGCTTTATGACCTTGCATCCTGGTCACATCCAAACCGCGTAATAACCACTCCAATTGTTCAACAGACCACTCCAATACTTCCGATTCCAGGCGCTTGGGCCACTTGAAACGATGCCGTTCAAGACGTTTATACCATAAACAAAATCCCGTCTTGTCCCAGTACACGATTTTAACTTTGTCACGTTTGCGATTACAAAATACAAATACTGCACCACTCATCGGCAACAGCGATAGCTCTTGTTCAATAATCAAAACCAGTCCATTAATCGACTTGCGAAAGTCAACATAGTCACGATGTAAATACACCTGGGGCACCCAATCCCACTTCATGACAAACCTGTCAATACCTCAACCAGCCAACTCGATGACACTCCAACTGGAAACTCAAGCCGTAGCTCTGAATAGTACACAACTACTTTTTCTGATTCAGGGACTTCTAACTTAGGCTGTATCTCAACAGGAACAAAACGCTCGCAACCAATACCTGAACCCCTTCGGGTGACTGTTTCTTCTACCTCCCAGCCCAACTGTTTACGACGACGGCTAAAGTGCTTGCTACAAATACTTCGAGACCCACACCAGGACTTTATACTTTGTCCACTCAAGGCTTGGGCTTCAAAAAGAGCAAACCAGTCTTCTGGGCTGCGCTTCATAAGTAATCTCCTAATAATTAAACGGAGATGCAGTCTCTAGCAAATAGCATTAAATTTAAAGGGTGTGCTTAATTGAGCGCTTACTTGGCACCGCGAGTTGAGTTCGAGAACAACCAGTTCTTGCGCCCCAGTACAAAGGGTCGAATGGCATTTTCGGCTGGGTTATTGTCGATGGGATAATCGCCATGTTCAATGTATACACTCAGGTAGTTCCATTGATTGGTCAGATAGACCAGGGCTTTACCCAATGCTGTTTCAGGGGGTGTAATCAATAGATTTTTCTCGCGCCATTGGTTGAGTTTATCCACAACAGGTTTTGAATGTTGCTGACGATAGGCTCTGCGTTCAGGTTCGGTGTCAAGCTGCATTACCTGTTTTTCAATGGCATATAACTTTTGTATCCATGCTAGCGCTTGATCGGCTTTGCCACTTTTGCCTTTAGGCTGTGCTTGTTTCGCCTCATGGAACTTGCGCCTTGCATGAGCCCAACAGCCCAGACGCTGAATCTTGTCACGATGTAGTTGGTTATAACCAGAGTAGCCATCCACCATGATAACTCCCTTGTACCCTGACAGTAAGTGTTCTGCAACAGCACCACTGCGACTATCAGCATAGTGAAAGATGACATCGTGATAGCTTTTATCCGGAGGGCATGCACGTTGTACCCACATGTAGTGTTTTTTGTTGCTTGAACCCTGCTCAGGTCGCAACACTCGTACTGGCGTTTCATCCATATGAATGACAGGTTGTTCCAATAATCGATCACTTAGTGCATTGATCAGCGGCTGTATCAATGTGCCACAATGAATCATCCAATTGGCTAGTGTATTACGCTTCAAGTCCACCCCAATACGTCGAAAGATAGTTTCCTGGCGATGTAGCGGTAAACTATCTTGATATTTACTGGTGATAACATGAGCTAATAGTCCTGCACTGGCAATGGAGCTTTCAATCGGTTGTTTAGGTTTGCGTGCAGTGACTATATAAGACTGGCAATGAGGGCAAGCATATTTTTTGCAGATATTAACCTGGCCATAATAATTCGTAATAATTATGCGGCATAAGCAATCTTTCTATGCTTGAAATATGACTTGACTCTTTCAGGCTTTTCTTGAATCATAGACATATGCTTATTGAGTTTTTTAGCAATATCTCCTTTCTTTCGAGTAGGTTTATCCGCCCCCATTGAACGCTTCAAATCACAGTTAAGATATTCATCAGGATTAAGTTCTGGTGAATAGCTTGGTAAATAAAACACTTCAATTTTTTCAGTATGACCTTTTAACCATTCCGAGACTAATTTAGCGTGATGAACACGTAAATTATCAACAATGAGAAATACCTTGTTCGACGATTGTTTTATTAATTGCTTCAAGAATTTTATGAATACTTGGGCTGTAAACTTATCATCATAAATCATAAATTGAACCTTGCCCTGATTGGTGATACTAGAAATCATATTCACCCGTTCTCGTTTAGCATGAGATAGTGTTAATACAGGTGTTTTACCTTTGGGCGCATAACCACGAGGGTAATGCTCCTGACTTGAGACACCTGTTTCATCACCCCAATGAATCTCTGCATCTTCATCTTGAGCGCGTTGATGTACGACAGGATAGGTTTTATCAAGCCATTGCTTGACTGCTTCTGGTTGTTGCTCGTAACTTCGTTTTATAGGTCGTTGGGGAGTGAACCCCCAGCGTGATAAATATCGGCACACTGTTCGTGTCGCCAATTTGCACGCAAATTGTTCTTCAATTAATTGCTGTACCGCCTTGACTGACCAAAGTGCAAAATCTAATTTCAACTGATCGGGCGTTTTATCCACAATCATTCGTTGTATGGATAGTTCTTGTTCGGGCGATAAACTCCGACCTTTGCCTATAGCCCGACCTTTACGTTTCTCAACAGTTGTCAGTTTACCTGTACGGCTATAGTCATTAATCCATTCCACAACAGTTGGGTAACGCAACCCTAACTCAAGAGCAATGGCGTTTTTCTTTTGACCTCGTTTATACAAACGGATACACACTTTGCGTAACTCTTGACGGGAATCGTGACTTAGGCTTCTTAAATCAGTATTTTTCATCCCATAATTATAACATAATATTACGAATTATTCAGGCTAAGTTAATATGTCGAATGACTTTAACCTGTGCCGGTATAATATCAAGCTGTTCACTACTGGCTTCACCAATAGCTTTCAGTGACGTGCCATCATGTGGGCAGATGCGCTGCTCTGCACTCAAATCATAGATGCGTTCTTCACGTGGTAAATCATCAGGTAACGCAACCCTGCCGCGTTTCTTGCGGCGATGTGGCTTCACAGTAATACTATCAGTATCTGATGGCGCTGATTCCAAAGCATCGTCATCACAGGCGTGTTCAGCTTCATCGAATAAGGATAACTGGTGAGGATTCAATTGCTCCGAAGAACGCCCAAAACGCTGTTGGCGCGCTTGCGCCAGTTGCTCTAACAACTGTTGAATGTGTTGTCTTTGGGTGTTCACTGTAGATTCCTTGCACTGTAGTTCATTGTCCTTATCTTGCAGTATTTTGTCTTTGCTATGAATCAGTTTTAAATGCGCTGCCTGCTGCTTTTCAAGACGCTCAACTTGCTCAACAAGTTGTTGATTTTGCTTCTGTAATTGCACTAAATTCATCACGCAATTATAGCAAAAACAACACCAGAAATCCCTCTAAATCAACCCCCAACCGATAAATAATTTAAGGCTTTATGACCTTGCATCCTGGTCACATCCAAACCTCGCAATAACCACTCCAATTGTTCAACAGACCACTCCAATACTTCCGATTCCAGGCGCTTGGGCCACTTGAAACGATGCCGTTCAAGGCGTTTATACCATAAACAAAATCCCGTCTTGTCCCAGTACACGATTTTAACTTTGTCACGTTTGCGATTACAAAATACAAACACAGCACCACTCATCGGCAACAGCGATAGCTCTTGTTCAATAATCAAAACCAGTCCATTAATCGACTTACGAAAGTCAACATAGTCACGATGTAAATACACCTGGGGCACCCAATCCCACTTCATGACAAACCTGTCAATACCTCAACCAGCCAACTCGATGACACTCCAACTGGAAACTCAAGCCGTAGCTCTGAATAGTACACAACCACTTTTTCTGATTTAGGGACTTCTAACTTAGGCTGTATCTCAACAGGAACAAAACGCTCGCAACCAATACCTGAACCCCTTCGGGTGACTGTTTCTTCTACCTCCCAGCCCAACTGTTTACGACGACGGCTAAAGTGCTTGCTACAAATACTTCGAGACCCACACCAGGACTTTATACTTTGTCCACTCAAGGCTTGGGCTTCAAAAAGAGCAAACCAGTCTTCTGGGCTGCGCTTCATAAGTAATCTCCAAATAATTAAACGGAGATGCAGTCTCTAACAAATAGCATTAAATTTAAAGAGTGTGCTTAATTGAGCGCTTACATTTTTTATTATGGATATTGTCTCAAAAGCACATTAAATCTTAGTGCTGGATGTAAAGCGTCACAAGGTTCTGGAATTTTCCTCTTTTGAAACTGGAATTTTATTTTAACTGCTGTATTCTCTTTTGGGCATTATTATAGATGGTTGCATTTACCTCTGATCCTATTGAATTATACCCAGATTGATGGGCTGCTATTAGTGTTGCGGCTGAACCTGCGAAGGGGTCTACTATGGGACGTGTTTTATCTACTAATTTTATAAGTTGTTGCATTAGAAGTTCAGGCTTTTGGGTTTGGTGTGTTTTGTTGTGTGAGTTAATTGGCGTGCTGGGAAAGACATTGGGAAGGTATACATCTTTGTCGGGAGTGGGTGCGCCAGTGGAAGCGAGCAGAATAAGTTCTGTTGATGAACGAAAGCCGTTTTTGCGCGGTCTGCCTGTGAGTTTCCCTAGTTTTGATGTTTTTAACCAAATACCCATGCCTTTGACACTCCAGCCAGCCATTTGGGCTGAATCATATAATGCTGACCACATTCGCCAATCTGTAAAGCATATTAGATAGCCTTTACCGACAACTCGTCGTGCTTCTTGCATCCAAAAGATAGACCAATGAGTATAGTTTCTAGTATCCATTGAATCCATATCGAAGTCTGGCAGGTTATCTGACCTATCAAGATATTTACTACCTGTTGCCACGTTTTTTTGAGTTGGCAATATGCCGCCGCTGCAATAGGGCGGGTCAGTTATAATGGCACTGGCATAGGCAGCTGGCAATTCTCTTAGTAGCTTTAATCCATCGAAATTATGTAGTTCTATAGTTGGCATTTTTTACCTGTGTTATTCTGCCACAGCTGTTCGCGAACAGTGGCGGGTTTTGCTTTAAGTCACAGGTGTTTTCTGTGGGTTAAGGAGGCTGGCAATAGTTAGCGCTATTGTCAGTCGCCCGTCTTTTTACTGATAAGGTTTTGCTAATTCATTATCGAGTAGGTATTGGTTGATATTTAATCTATCTAATATGACGGTACCAAGCCAACGACCAAAGGAACCTTGTTTGTCTTTTTCAGTTTTGAGTATGATGGCTTTGCCGCCGATTAATTCTCGTAGCTTGTCGCGAACTACTAAGCCTTGTTCACGCTCTGCACCTTTTACTTCGGGGGTGTCGATATTGGCTAGCCGAATTTTTTGGTTTTTAAGCTGAACGTTAAAACCCAAATCAATATCAACGGTAATTGTGTCACCGTCGTAGACGGATGTTACCGTTGCTCTATACTCATACATAATTAATTACCCTGTTTGATGATCCCTACCCACATTAACGGATAAAGGACTAAACCAATCAAGGGTGTTACGACAGCGATTAAGATGGATAGAGTAATCAGGGCGACATCCGAACCGCGCTGATAGTCGCGGCTATGGCATTTCTTAATTTCTTTCAGGTATGCCTGATAGCAGTGGTTGGTACCGTCAATAGGGTAAAACGCCCAGTTAATTAACAGTTCGATAATAGCCCAGTATAGTGGCCACAGCGCGGCATTTTTCACGTTGGCGAAAAAGCCTACTCTGCCACTAATAGTGTTGAGGTGACTACCTCCAGCAATGGCATTGCCTAATTTGTCGATGGCGATAAGAATGGAAAAAATGTATTGGCTCATAATGTTCACTTTGTAGAAGGTGTAGCGGTGATAGTGGTGGTAAATACCTGACCTTTGCGAATAGTGTGGACGACTCGGTTAATAATACGCTCGCCAGCCAGGCGATGATTGATGAGTTTGAGTTTGCGCTCTGCGCTGGCATCCATATTGCCAGGCATGGTGATGGTCACTTTACCACCTTGACGTTTAAGTTGAGCAAGCCTTGAAGTTGCCGCTGTTCTCGCTTCTTCCTCTGAATTATAAATGGTGGGTAGTGTGTCAGTAATACCATCGCCATCGCCCACTTTAACGTTCTTTTTAAGGCTGTCATCAGGGGTTTTAAAATGGGCTTTAACACGACTATAAATCGTCTCTGAAGTAATGCTTGCATCCACCCATACGCCTTCAGCTTTGGCATCAATATTCATTGTTGGCAATGATTCACCTTCAGAATTTTTGCTTGCATCCTTTTTGATAAATACCAATCGTTTTCCTGATGCTTTAAACACAGCTTCGTGCTCTTTCGCCAATTCGGTTAACAAGCGTTGATCACTTTGCAATTGCTGTTGCAGATGGTTTTTTTGTATGCCAGCTAACTCACTATCAATAGCTGCTTCGTAGTTGTTGCGTCCTGCAATTTTAGCCAGCAGATCCCCCAGGCTAATGTCGCCATGATTTTCGGTGCGCTTTTCTTTCAGCGATGAAAATACATCCGCAGCCTTGCCATAAATGCTCAATGTTCCTGCCTTATCACTAGTGGCAATTTCATCAATGATAAAGATGCCCACCCAACGCAGGTCTCCTTCATAACCGATACTTACCTGCATCTCTGCACCCAGTTCTGGTAGTGCAATATCGCGGTTATGATCAGCAAGTGTAATTGCCACGCTGTCACTGTCTGAATTCGATACATCGGTGACAATAATGCTTTCCAAACGTTGCTTAATAATAGTGGTAATATCATCACCCTGAACCTCAATTTTAAATGCAGCAGGTATCATGCGCTGCCCCACAGAGTGATGGTGGGTTTGGGCTCATCCACAGCAATACCGGGCAGGTTGATTACCCTGTTTCCCAGATTATTTAGCAGGGAATAATCTTGTAACTCGGGGTTGGCGTCAATAACCATTTGCAGCGAGGTCGATAGTTCAATATCGGGATATTCACGGGCACAAATCGCATCCAGCAATTCACCACTCTGGGCTCTTATGGTTCTCACTGTTCGCCCTCGCCATAGGCTTTTAGCGTTATTGAAAAAGTCACAGTTTGCCCAATGCCATTGGCTAAAATATCGCTGTTCTCAAACTCGATGGTGGTAATAATCCACTTGCCTTCATAGGTGGCTTGGTTGGCATCAAAACCTGCCAGCAATTCCATTGGTTTACCACTGGCCGCCGCTGTTTCCATTTGCCCTGGCACATCCAAGTCTGACGCATCATAAACATGATGGGTGCCAGACAGGATGATGGTGGTTTCGCCCACGCCTTGAAATTGATAGGTAGGTGGTAAGCCGAGAGGGTCGTGCTTCTGCCAGCGATACGATGTGCTGCGTTTGAGCTTGTCATACTCTGCGGCGGTTACGGTGAATACAAAAAACTCACCCAGTGATAGTTGGTTATCCATAGCCGTTTAATAGGGTGCCGTCAGATAATCGCCCACGTGCCCGACGGTCTATTTCTTCGTGGTTTCGCTTGATGTATTCATTAAATAAATTCATCAACTGTTGTTCATCCATGCCTGGTTGCGCATGAAAAACCACCTCTCCCAAATGCAGGCTATTGTCTTGTGTAACCTGAATCGTTTTATTAGGTTTAAGCGGCGGCGTATCCTTCACAATCAACGGCGTATCTTCCCGATGAAAGTTCACCACGTTGTTGTGATTAGCAATTGATTGAGCAGGCTGAACCAACGGCTGTGTCTCGCGAATAATCTGTGTTATTTCCCTAACATGCTCTGAGCGTTCAACGCTATCAGTATTCGATTCTAACCGCTCAACAACCACAGGTTCTGGTGAGTGCAAATTGATAATATTGTTGGTAGCTACAGACTGGGGCGTTTTAGCAAGTCCAGAAGATAGTGTTTGTTGTTGCTGATATTTAGCATCCATATAAGGTTGAATCGGCACTACATTATCAACGCTAGAATTACCTTGAACTTGTTGCCTCTGTTGTTTGACTGTTTCGGTAACTTCAACCGCTTTTTGTGCTTTTCCATCTGAGCCAAATATACTATCCCACAATTTCTTAACTGCCCCAAGTGGATATAATAATGCAGCGATACCTGATTTAATATATTTAAAAGCAGTATCCCAATTATTATATAACCATGTAACTCCATAGACTAATCCAGCAATTGCTGCAATTACAGCTGTAATTGCTAATACTACCCAACCAATAGGACTGGCAACAAAAGCTGCATTAAATAGCCATGTTGCTGCAGTTGCTATTCCCATAGCTGCCTTACTCGCTAATAGTACAGTATTAAATGCTACAATTTTAGTTGCGGCTAATGTAGCGGCAATACCACTACCTCCCATTGCAGCATTGTATGCCCACACTAAAAATGTTTTAGAAGCCATTATTGTAAAAAACCCTAAAAATGCACTAGCGATTATCCCTATTAATTGAGCGATAATTGGAAACTTATTAATACCCATTGCAACCCATCCAAAGAATGAAGTAAGAGGCGATAAAACGGAATTGATACCTGGTAACAATGCACCAAAGATACTATCGCTAATCAGTTTCAAATTTTGTGCAAATCTCTCTTGTTGCCCTTGTGCATCTTGCAAAAACTTAAGGTAATCTTTGTTAATAATACCCTTGCTACTTTGAATGCCAGCATAGCCTGTTTTCAAACCATCAATTTGCTCTAGCAAATTACTAATGCCTCTACCTTCATCACCAAAGGCTTTTTGCAACGCATTAGCTTGTGAAATAGTATCATCACCAAAGTCATCTTGCAGTACCTGCTGCAATTCAATTAAGGTTGCAACCATATCTAAACCACCGTTGCTGGTTTGGTGAACAGTGAAGCCAAGCTGATCACTGGCTTCAGTAAGATTGCGTAATACAGCACCCAAAGTTGTGCCTGCTTTTCCACCTTCCAAGCCAGCTGTATTTAACTGACCCAATATAGCTGCGGTCTGTTCAAGAGATACTCCGTAACTAATAGCAGACGAAGCACCTTGTTTAAAACTTTCTTGTAGCGGTGCAAACGAATCGAACTTAAACGTTTGCTGTGTTTTGGTTAAGATTTCACCAATTCGAGTAACCCTTTCGTCAACACTACCCGTTAACTCATTGCCGAAGTTATTAAAAGCAGTACCAATAATCATGCCAACTTCGTTTGATGAACCATTGGTTATGACACCTACTTTATGAGCAATTTCCGCACCAAAGCGAGCAGCTTCTGCACCTAAATTTGATGATGATAAATTATAGTTAATTTCCAGAATTTCAGATTCCGTTGCCAATGAATTTATAGCAAGATTACGTGCATGGTCTCGGGCTTTTTGCATATCTTCAGAAACATTGTCCGATATTAATACCGTCTCTAACCTAGTCTCCAACCGCTCAACATTAGCAGCACTTCTAGCGCCAGCAACCGCAGCATAACCTGCACCAAGTATTGCTAAGGCTTTCCCTCTCATTTCTGTGGCTTTGGCTCTGGCACTTTCTGCCTTAGCAACACGGCGCTGGCGCTGCTCTAAACGCTCAAGGGAGCGTTCCAGTTTCTTATTTTCATTGGTAATATCGTTAACCGCAAAGCCATATCGCTGTGCCTTACGGCTGGCATTTGAGTAACGCCTTTCCACTTCTGCAATTAATGGAGCAAGGCGTTTATTAGAATTGCCAACAGCATCCTGTTTGGCTTTTAACCTATCGAGTTTATCGCGATATTTAATAACGTCCTTTGTTACCCCTATTTTTGCATTGGTTTGTTCTATGGTTTTAGCAAGCTGCTGGCTATCGCCCATAATTTCCTTAATGGGTTGCGAAACACGGTTGGCTAACTCCATAACTGCCTTTAACTTGAGTTCCTTGCTAGTCGCCATTTTTATCTCCGCTGCGAGCTAGTGCCTTTTCATGCCACCGATATAAAGTATCTAAATTCCAGCCATCCATCTCCGATGGCTGGGTATAGAGTATTGCCGAACAATTAGCCATCCAATCTTCCACATCTTCGGGAATTGGGCAGCTAATTAGACGAAAAAACCGTTAACTTCCTGCATCACTGCCAGAGAGTCTTTTAGCTTTAACCCTTCAAATTCAGGGCGTGTAATATTACTGATTCGAGGAATTAACAAGCTGTGTTGTGCCACGTCCATATTCAGCACATCAACAACTTTTAAACCGCGCAATGCACCCGTGTCAGGCTCTCGAAATTCCACTTCCGTTATTTCCTGATCACCGCGTTTAATAGGGGTATTTAATATAACTTTAGCCATGATTTACTACCCTCTCAACGCTCTATTAATAGCGGCATTTTGCTCAACGCCGTTAAGACGAACAATGTTTTGCTCGTAGTCGATGAAGATAGACTCGAGACCGTCGATGGTTAAGCGATAGGTTCTGGCAGATACCATAAACGACAACTCGGCTTCGGTATCCTCATTCCATTCGCCAGCCTCAACACTCTTCCAAAAACCCGATACCTCACAAATAATGGTGCGGTGGTCATTACCACCAATGGTGCCAACCAATCGCAGTGGTGTGTCGATACTCGCTTGCGAACCCACCAACCCGATAATGCGTGCTGGGTAATCGCACAAGGTTATTTTAGGCTCTGCCTTCTCCCACTTGCTGGTAGGTACTTCAATAGTACCACCATGCCCAGGGGAATTGGTTTCTTTAACTTTGGGTTTGGGGATGGAAAGCTCGACCTTACTGGCTGTACCAATAAAGCTCTCGCCATCAATAAAGGCATTAAGCCCCGTTACAACTTGTTTAATTGACATGGTATCCTCCGCTTAATTGGTAGTAATTGCTGAAATAATATCGTTGGTGTATTCGTCAGTAGTTGACTGGCGAAACACTAACGTTTCTGCGACATTGTAAAAACCTATTTGATAGTCAAAATAGGCAGTGTTGTCGGGAAAACTCTCAAGGTTGAGTTCTGGATCGAGCCAGCATTCACCACCACTGATAATCTCTGATAACGTTAGCCTTCGTAAAAAGCTATTAACGCGATCAATAATAAAGGTGGCGTAGTTACTGGTTAGCTTTCTGTCCACATAATCAGCGTGAGCTTCAAGAATTGAATCACCCACAATGTATCGAATACGCTGGTGAGGAATTAATACGCCATTGGAAAGGCGGTTGCCCCAAAAATAGGCACCGCCTTCCTTTTCAATAACACACGCAATGTCATTAGCACTGAGTTGGTTGCTAAGTGATGCTTTATCGCCTTCTCGATGATCAACAGCAACCGATGTGCCCAGTATCGTATTCATACGGCGATTCGATGGGCTGTGAGAATAATCAAACTCGGTATCAATGCGTACAATATGCCCAGCGACTGCGCTCGATGCTGGGCGCGTAACGTAATCGCCAGCATCAACATCAAATAGACGAATGCCTGGGTCAACAAACAACGCTTCGCTGTATTGCGCTCTGTCTTGTACAGCTGCACTAAAGCCATCGGCTTGCCCGTCAATAATGGCAATGCCGCGTAGCTTTCTCGCCATTGTTTCCAAAGCAGCTCCCACTGCGGGCAGGTGACTATAACCAGGGGCAATAATAAGGCGTGGTTTGGTGGCAAAGGTTAGCAGTGCCTGCAAGCCTGTAAAGCTATTGGTTTCATTATCAATAGTGCCAATGATATTGGCGATGGTGGTGTTTTCGTCAGAACCCTCCTCAACTCGCACGACAACAACCGCACTGCGTTGCTGTTCGTTAATATCGAGCAGAGCAGTTCTAAGTGTACCCTGTGTACCTGCCTTGGCAATTAAGCTGGTACCAGTGGATAGTACGGCAGTGTTAAGGGGGAAGGTATCATTGTCTGCATCACTGGCATGGGCTACCAGCCCAATAATTGAGGCGCTGGATACGCTAATGGGGCGGCTACCGTCGTCTAAATAAAGGTGTTCTACACCGT
The DNA here is from genome assembly GCA_965204215.1 of Pseudomonadales bacterium. Taxonomy (GTDB): domain Bacteria; phylum Pseudomonadota; class Gammaproteobacteria; order Pseudomonadales; family GM7GCV1; genus CBDBDZ01. Next base: position 1,102,304 of record CBDBDZ010000014.1, read on the forward strand.
GAAGTTTATCTCTCATGGTTATTCCTCGATAGGTTGGTTGTCGGAAATGGCTTTGGTAACGGCATTAGCCGCGTTGCCTATGTCGCTTATAACGATGTCGATGCCTTTCATTTTGTAAGGCATTTTGATCTCACCGCTGTCGAGCTGGGCTTTTAAGGTTGCCAGCTTTTCTGCCTGTTTTTGAGCGGCGGGTTTGATATTCATGCCGCCAGCAACGTCAGTGTAAAACTCGGCGGATATTTCAAGTTGTAGTTGGGTTGCATCGGCAGTAATCCCGAGTATACTTTCAATATCTCCCGCTGATATATAAATTTTTTCTCTCAATTGGCGAAGTTGCTCCTGTTTACTCAAGATAATTTCAAAATCAGCATTAACCTCCGGGTGGCGATAAGCATCAATACCTAGAAAGTTTTGGATCGAGCCATTGTATTCAACAATGCCAGTGGTTTTATTAACTAATTTCATAATTATAGTTCTCGTTGATAGCCGTGGTGAATAATCCAAAAGCCCTTAATGTGGATAGGAAGCGGACCGAGGTTGATGATACGAACTTGTGAAAATCCAACGGTAAGGTTATGGTTTTCATTTTCAGCTATCGCAATCATGTCGTCATAATTAGTTATAGACCACGATTGACCTTTTATCTCTAAATTGCCGAGTTCGTCTTTACCCATAAACAATCTAGGTTGAGCATAGTTGGGTTCGGGATCACCCGTAGTTATCCATCGATGGTGAGCACCTATTCGATTATGTAATATTGCTATTCTGTTTACAGGCTTTGGGCTAGGGTGTGCCAGTTCACCTACTGAAATATTTGCATACACCGATACTTTGCGCGGGAATTGGGTCGGTTCAGGTTCAGAAAACCAAACCATTTGCCCTGGTATTCTGCTATTAATATCCAAGTAATTGTCATCTGGAGCATAATCTTCTACGGCATTAAACTGAAAATCAGTTGCTTCCTGTAGTGTGCCAAAACGAGGTTCAATCGTAATAGGGCTGTCGCTGTGATCCATAAGCGTATCAGTCAAACTGAAACCGACATGCCGGGTGTTAAGCCAATTATTAAATTGTTCTTCCGAACTTGACATCCTCTGATCAATTGAACCACTCCAATTCTCCACAGTTTGATTTAACTGACGAGTGGCATCGGTTGCCGCCGTCAACTCTTGTATTGCTGTTGTCATACACTAACCTCTGCTAAATGTTGTTTAATAAATTGATGATGTAAATAAATTTGTGACGTTGCCATGCGCGCAATGTCTTGCAGCCAGAAAGTTTCGGGAACTGCGCCTTGTGATACGACAGTGAGGCTGTCTGCTGGCAAGGTACTGATACCCAAAACCACCTCTTGCTTATGGGTTGATGTCGCCGCCTTGTGACCAATATGAATAGATGGGTGACTGGCAAGCCCCAGCAAAGTGCCATCGTTCAGAAATATACCTAATTCATTAATATCGTAACTGCTAGAGCCATCAAATACCGCACGCATAGATAGTTGTGCTTGACCTTGGCTCACTAAGTCTTGATATTCTGAAATAGCTACACGTTGCTCTTCGAATCGCAACGCAGTCTCATGCCCGGTTGGAGTGTAGGCACCGCTACCCAAAGCCATAAAAGCTATTTCGGCTTTAACGCCAGCATTGCGAGCACGAATTAACGCAGCTAATCCAACTTGTGTGTATTGAATCGCAAAATCTGCCATTATGCCGCCTCCAAAAATAAACACGAATAGGTGTAGCCACCACCGACAATACCAGCAATGGCAATTTGAGCCACGCCAGTATCAACGGGCACAGAGTTCACCATATCTATACAATTGACTGAACCACTTCCACCCACTGCACCCGCGAGTTGCAAAGGTGCTATGGCAGAGTGACCTGTGGTTAAGTGATAGTGTTGGCTGCCACGTTTCACACTATCAATCACCTCAAATAACTGGTTGATGATAACTTCACTTAACAATGAATTGCCGCGTGGATCCAAATTGTCAGACACATAAGCGGTCAACGCAAAAGTGCCGTTTTCGCCCTGTGGAGTCATTTCGTGCCATTCCTGATAATCGACATTAACACCTAATGTTCGCAATGCCATTTTCACTGCCGCAGGCGTACCTTTAATACGGTGTAATTCAGGAGCGGCTTTAATCACATTGCGTTTAATTGGTTCTGGCCAGTTGCCTGACCAGTAATCAACACTCACTGCCCAAGCTAAGTAGTCTAGATATTGAGCAGGGCAAGTGTCGGCATTCCACAGCTGTGGCAATTGCAATGCCAGAGTATGAAGCTGTTGCAAACGCTCATCCCCTGTGGCATCCAGTGCATGTTCCAAGGCTTCAAAATGTGGGGGTAATAAACTGTTGTTAAATGCCATTTAAACCACCCTTATAATCAGGTTGTCGTGCGATGGTGCTTCAAAAGCTGATGCCACCACATCATTAAAATTTACCAAATTGACATTCACTGCGCCAAATTGATGCAGTGCTGCTTTAACGCCACTATCAGTTACCTTACCACCCATTTTGTATTGCGATTGACAGTAACGCTCTAAACTGGGCGCCGCCTGGTCAATATAATATTGCTGGTGGACACCAGCACTTAGCTCTACCTCTGCCTCTATATTATATCGTAGCAAACCCACTTCACTGACGGTAACTCTATCACCCTGCGGGCGAGTGTCATCGGCACTTAATGCCCCTGTAACAACAGATAGCACAGTATCGGTATCGACTCCCTGTCTTAACAATACAGGAATAGTAACCACATTGGGAGAAGGTGAATGAAACGCTGCATCCAGCACATCGGGGTGTGCGGCTTTGGCTCGAACAATATAGGCATTGCGAGGCCCCGCAACTGACAAACCTTCAGGTGCCGATGCAATACGCTGGCGGTATGCCTCATCAGCTTCACCATTTAATCGTAAGGTTCGGTGATAGGTAACTCCAATATGATCAAGTGCCGTACCCGTTGCCGTTGCCAAGGTAAAATTATCAACCATGCGTTTCAGTGCAGCTCTAAATTGTGTATCTCGATAAGCTAATGATCGAACCACTCGATAAGCAGGGTTTTCTGCACCGCCATCTATTTCCAAACCGTTGCCCGACAACCAATACAATGCCTGATTGGTGGCTTCATCGAGCGTTAATTGTTCCACCAGTTCCAGCGGTGGCAATGCGGTTAAATCAATAGCAGTGCTCATACGCCAAACTCCAGTTCGACAGATTCGCCTAACCAGTTACCAATAATGGTAACAATACTGGTGTTATCTTCACCGACATTAAGGCGTAAACGTTGCAGTTTAAAATCCAATAGTCCATTAACTGGGCGGTTAATGGCTGACGTTACCGTGGCGAATAATTTCATAGTAAAGCTGGCGGTGTGTTTTTTATCCAGCAATAAATGAATGTCACTGCCATAATCACGCAGCCCTACCAGGCTGCCACGGCGCGTGACCAGCGCATCGGCTAAACGCTGTTGAAAACTGGCAAAGCCAGTTAATTGCATACCTGTGGTTTTAGACATTACGTTCATGGTAGCTATTAAAGCAAAATTAAATGCTACGTATGAATTAAAACTTTTTAATAATTTTTTCATTTACCAATCCTGCGTTTTTAAGGCTTTAGAACCTGACACATTGTGGTCGTGGTCGTTGCTAATATCTCTATCCTCCTGCATGGTTCTGGTGTGATCGGAAACCTCACCGTCGGCATGAATATTTTTTGTACTGTCAATATTGCCATCAACCAACAGATCGCCCGTGAAGTTAATGCCACCATCACTAATTAAATTGGTGATAGCGTACCCTGGTAATTGAATATCAAGCTGATGTTGATCGCGGTTATAAATTAGCAAACCATCATCACCCAAATTAATATAAATTTCTGCCAGATTGTCACTGGGTGCAGGATAGTCCATTGTGTAACTGGCAGGGTATACTCTACCTGATCGAATCACCCCCGCTGGGCTAATAATGGTAACTGCCTCATCCACTTCTAATGGGCACCAAACAATGGTATGTGCAGCGCGTGGCACGGCGACAGGCAGCCAGTCAGTGATAACGGCTTCACTCTCACTACCAATATTCACTTTAACGCGATAAGGATTGGCTTGAACCTCGGTTACCACGCCTTCAACAATAAGATGTGCCACCTGCTGCTCCAGTTCGGCTACGCGCTCTAACAATTGCATTAAGTAATCGCCCATCGCTAGCAATCGGTCAGTGGTTGATAATCGTCTTTGTGATCAGTGCCAATTTCTGGCACTTCCGAATAGAGTAAATCGGCAGGAATAGCCGCGGGTTCTGCACTGGTTTTTAACTCAAGCAGTTGGGTGAACATACCTCCCCACAGTGCAATATTTAACTTCTCTTCCAAAGCTGCGCTGTGCAGGTTTCTAAATTCAACGCCACTGGAAAGTGCCGCACACTGGGTATTAAATGACTGCTGAGGTAAATACCAACTCAACAGCTGCACTATGCGTTGTACCGCCGTTTGGCGCGGCAATGCTGGCATATCTTTGGCAATAACATTGAGGGTAATGATTAGCTGTATATCCATTTGGCGTACATCTTCCAGCGTTCTAGTAGCCATTACCCGTGTCTTCGCAAGCGAGATTAAAATGCAAGGGAGTTTTTTCAGATAAACATCAAAACTTTTGTGGTTATCAAACCTGCCAATATGTTCGGTAACGGTAATATTGCGCGGTACCAGCGTTTTGATAAATTGCACAATATTGTCGATATGATCGTCAATAGCAGTAAAGCTGCTAAGTTTTAAATCTACTGCCATGCGCTTTGAATAAAGTCGTTCATTATTGCCATCATCTCGTGTTTATTGGCTGTTGATAATCCTAAAAATTCGCGCTGGGGAATGCCACCAATACCGTCATCGCCAAAATTTTGCCTAGCTGCATAAGCTAACGGACTACCCCATACGGCACCATTGCCCTCAATATCGCTTTGCATGCTGTCGATTAAATCGCCTTCGCCCTCTAGTAATGAATGACCACCGTGGCGAGTAGCTGCATAAGGTTCTGACCAAGCTGGCCACACGCTGCCATCGGGTGCTTGTTTTTCTGTTGATAACCTGCGACGGGTTTGAGACTCACCCTCAACCGCCAGTGATTGCAACAACGCCGAGTTGTCTGGTATAGACGCTAACGCATCCAGACGCTGGTTCAGCTGGCTGAGGTCGAGGGTGATTTGGGCGGACATTATTTACAGGGACGTAATGTATGCAGCGGGCGCACGAAGCGCAGGAGCTGCTAACCTATTTATTGAATCTCAATAATCGAATCAGCTTTAATGCGTGCAATGGCATCGTCCGATAAGTTGTTAAACGTCTGCCATTCGCGAGTGTGTTGAACCCCGCCACGCCAATAACTGTCGCGCTTTTCCGCTTTTACAATGCGTGTGGTAATGTCATTTTTTGCAGCTACTTCAGGTACTGGTTTGTCAGCAGTTTTTTTCTTAGTCATAATAATTACTCGTTAATGTTAAAAGGAAGGATTAAAAAATGCGACTTGCAGCGCGGTTAAAAGTTCTGGGGTTGGCCGTGACTTCCACTTCATTGGCATAACCTGCTTCATCTTCTCCAGCACCTACTTCGGCAATGCCTAAACTCAGGTTTCCTTCGGAAATGTTACGCAATTGCTTGATGCTGTCTTCATAGCGTTTTCGTACATCGTCGGTACTTTGGCTGTTGGTTGAGAGCCTGTACATAGCGATGTCACTACAAATTCGCGACAGTATTGGTGGTACAGGGTTGGGAGGTAGTTGGTAGCGTCTGCCCACATAAATATTGATTTCATGGGTGGCATCAACCAGAGCAATGACCACATTGCGAACATTAAGCTCGCCGTTGTTATCCTTGTCTGACACTAAAATTAAGTCATCTCCAAAACGTGCACGGGTGTCTTCCACACTGGCGTAAATTTCCCCCACGCCAGCAATTTGAGTGAGGGAAACCAGTTGTGATAAATCGGCATCATTGAGCTTGTTAACAAACTCAATAATAGCTCGGTTATCTTGCTGCAAGTCACCGACAACCTCGCCCATTGTTTGGGCGAGGCTGGTAACAGCTTGGTCGGTAGCGGAGGTGCTCACTAGCCGTTAAGTGCTGCATTAAAGGTACCAGCGTAGTCGCTGGGATTGCTAAGTACTGCCTCTATAGCATCGACTCTACCTGTCAGGAAAGTAATTGAGGTTACGCTGGCATCAAGTGCTACTTGTCTGGCTGCGCCAATATTGGTAAGTACGGTACTTTGTTCTGCGTCAGATAAACTTTGCGTCGAAACAAAAGATACAAAGCCATTATCGGCTTGAGCCAATGCAGTGACACGATTGGCTATTTCACCCAATGTATCGTTAGCATCATCAGCTCCACCAATTAAATCCTGTACCGATGTTGCAATGGCAGTGGTCATGTTGGTGCGTAAACCATTAATAGCATCAACAATGCTACCTTTATTGCTGGTTTCTAATGTTGCTAAATCGCCAATTAAAGCACCGACATTAGCAATACTTTGTTGTGCTTCGTCAATGGATTGTCCTTGTTCGATAAATTTCAAGGCAATGGATTGCACCACAGTTTGGATCGACTGATCAATTTGTTGAATGTCACTCATAGTTGTTTCTCTTTAGGTTAAGTTATTAAGGGTTTGCTCAAATACCTGGTTGTATGGCGCAGGTAAATCGGGATCATCACCACCGCTACCTTCAGGAACAGTGACGTTGATATTGGAAACAATAATGGGACGGTTACTATTAATGATTAACCCGCCATTATCGAAATTGATAAAATCGGTTTGTTTGGTGCTGCCTTCTTTTCTAAAGGTGAAAGCCGACAAATCGGGTACCGCAGTGGCATTGGGGTTTCTGCCTAATTTAAAAAAGCTATTCGCAGCCAACACAAACTCGGCTGTGCGAATGCCAATGGTGGTGGGTGATGCTAAAAAAGCGCCACTGCTTTGCACTGATTCAATGTAATAAGCAACAGCGTTAAAACTAAAGTCATGTACCTGTTCATTGGCATTGATCACCGCAGTAAAGGTAATGGGGTCAAAACTGAGCATATCTGCTTGCTGCTGTTCCTGATCGTTTAAATTCATCGGCACCAAATCGCTACCTGTTTCATCTACAATACGGCTAAGGTTAATCGCTAAAGTTGATTGATTGGTAGTGTCCATAAGCACCGCTTCCATGCGGGCATAACCTATTGCATCGGCAACAATATAGTATTCAGTGTTAGGTTGTAATTCCAATTGCACCACACCATTAATTTGACCACCTGCAATAATTCCTGTGCGATTGCCTAACCCCTGAGAAGCTAACCAGGCACCGACTACCCCAGTAGTGGGTAACCCCGTAAACGATGCGACCAAACCATCGGCATGCAATACCGAACCTGTTACCGCAATTCCGTTAGCAGTAAAAGTTCCCGTACCGCAATTTATAGAACCTGTGAATGTTGCAGCAGCATAATCATCAGCCGTTGCCCCTACCTTAATTATATAAGTATTAGTTTCACTGTTGTAAGTACGCAACGGTGCATTGTTATAGGCGTCAATTTGTTGTTGCGTGGGCTCGGTTGCTAGCTGTAAACGCGTCAAATTAACACCATCGGTTATAAGAGAATCAGCATTCATTTCAAATTCGGGCAAAGTGTCGTCAATCCTCTTGTGCGCTCGCCAAATGTGGTAAAGCTGTGCTGAACCAGCAATATCAGTTAACGCCTCAACTTCTGCTTGAGTAATCGAAATATGACTATCAAGGCTAATTAATTTTTGAGCGGGAGCAACCCTGTTTAGCCCGATTCTGCTTGACAAGACTATAGTCTCTGAAAAAAATCTATGTTGATACGAATTAATTGTTAGCCGATACATCGAATGGTCAGTAGACTGCGAGCTAACTTGCCCAATGTCTGAAAAAATATCTGCAATAATTTCGCTAATTCCACCACTACCATCTGTTGTTCGGGTAAAACTAATTAAAGCTGAATTATCAGGACTTGACCCTACTAATTTAATTTCAGCGCCTGGCACCACACCATTGGTGTCTACCACACTTAAGTTGATGGATGCGGATTTGTAACGTCGGTTGGTATTTCTTTGTAATCGTGCATTGTTGAAATTGATAACGCTGTCGATGAATCTAAAACCATTATTTGCTGCACCGCTTCCCAACCAAAAATCATTAGTGCGTGACGCAATCGAAACCATTTCACGTATCTGCATGGTGACATTGCTGTCCCAATTTAAAATGTTGTAATTGCATTCGTAAAATTTGGGGGCTGTCAATTCGGCGAAATCCCCTGTTGTCTCCAAATTGTTAATATGCCGATAAGTACAGTTAGCATTAATGCTATTCTTTTGCGTGTACAAGAAACACTGGTTGCTTCCAGATATAGCTGCCTGGTTAAAACTGCTGTCGATGCAATTACTCACAAATAAGTCCATTCTGTTATTTAAGCACTCTAAAAACACATTAGTGTTGTAATAATTTACATGGCGTTGTGTGTTCTGCCGCAAACTGGCATTGCCATTATCACTCCTAACATAACCACCCATCTTGCTTTGGTTGCGCCTATAAGTTACATGGCAGCCATTAACGGTATAACGAAAATCATTTGAATCGGTTTTAACTTCACCAAAATTAATAACACCATTACCTGTATTATCCGTTGATATTGGTCGCTTAAACACTATATTTTTGTTGCGAATGTTAAGAGTTCCAAGCACTACTATTTCAATGCTTACAAAGTAAACGCCGTCTTTTAGCTCAATATCTCTACCCGCAGCAGACACAACGTCATGCCAGTTATAAACTGTATTGGCAGCTGACTGAAGAATATTGTTAATGCGTGAAAAGGTCATGTAATGTTGAGCCAATTATTAAAAAAAGCCCGCCGTTGGAAATTTCCGCAGGCGGGTAAGGTCAGACTTTCCAAGAGGTAAGGAAACTTTAAACAGTAGGTAGTAAACGTGGCGAGAACACCTCTACTTTACCGTGCAATTCGTTGATTGAACCACCATCGACATATTCACGTTTAATTAAACGTGTGGCTTGTTGTTCTAACCCGCATATTTCATAAACCTACAAATAACTTCGAGTTTAAGGTGAAGTTGGATTATCCTGCTTTAATTTAGTTTAAGTTTGTTGAATACGTAGCTTAATATGCTCTTTGCCCGAATTTCAGACATAACTCCCCCTTACCCCCATTGTTTGTTCTCGTGCCGGGGCAGCACTTTTTACAGTCTTATCCAGGTTTAAGCCGGGCGACGACCAACTCGAAGATATCTTGATAAGGATATGCGCTGGGTAATAGTAAGCGTATACGCCTGGTATTGGATAAAATAACGGCAGCCACTTTGAGTAATTTAAGGCGTATGGTTCCTACTTGTAATTGGGCAAAAACAGTGCTTTTTAAGCAGTGATGACGTAGTCGCTCCATCAACACATAAGCCAGTGACGATAACAACAGTCGCCATTGATTAGGCCACCAGTGATGACAACTCGTTCGGTCAGCAAACATATCGAGTTGCTGTTCTTTAATATGGTTTTCCATTTCGCCACGGGCACAATAGAGATCCTCATAAATAGCTTGATGTTCGCCCGATAAATTCGTCACCACAAATCGCGGGTTCATGCCTTTTCCAGTATGTTCAATTTTAGCGATGACACGGCGTTGACGCGACCATGATTGAGCTGCATACTGGATATGAGTAAACCAGCGCAAGGGGTTTCCAGATCGTTCATATTGTTCATTGACCGCATCAATCCAGGGTGACAGCATCTCTAGTATTCGGCTATTTTTTGCAATGCCCAGCACGTAACCAACATCATGACGCTCACACCAATTCATCATTTGATGCCGACAAAACCCACTATCGCCACGTATAATGATTCTGACATTAGGCCACTGTTTACGCAACCGTTTTACCAACAAACTGAGAATCGCCCAACTGTGCTTCGCGCCATCGATATTACTGGGTCGAAGATAGCTGACCAACAGTTGTTCACCGCAGAATACATACAAGGGTAAAAAACAATAATGCCGATAATAACCATTGTAAGAGCGACCTTCTTGCGTACCATGGACGCGATCATCAGTGGCATCGAAGTCGAGAATTAATTCCTCTGGGGCACTATCAAACGAATCAATAAATAGGTTCAACAATACGTCATGAATGGCAATGTTTGATTGCGCAGTAAATGATTGTTCTAATCGACACAATGTCGACTGGCTTCCCAGTACTTGATCAGCTTCCGTTGCCGTTTGTAATGCCTTATCGTGTCGCAAGGTCTCGTGATCGTTAAGGTCTTCGTAACCCATGCATAAGCTATACAAGCGTTGACGAATCAAACTCTGCAGTGAATGTTTCACATAACTGCTGTGCCGGGTATCGGGAAATACCGATGCCACTTGCTTGCTTAGACATAAGTGTTTATCAAGCTCTCTGAGCAATAAAACACCAGCATCGCTGGTCATATCGCCACCACTAAATTGAGTTTCGATTTGACGGCGATTTAAAGGTGAAAAGTAAGTAGAAGTTGAGGTACAATCTGTCATCGGTGCTTGGCTTATAATTTTGACTTAACACATTGAATTATAACGCATTAAACAAGCACCGTACTTTTTTTTATGAAATATGCGGGCTAACTCCAATGGCACGACTAAATGGGTGGGCATAATGCCTAAACTTCTGCCACCATCGGCTTTGATTTGGCGCAGTGCAGTGTAGGCTTTCCATAGGTTATCTGGCGTTAATTCTGCCTTGCTCATATATGCCATTTGCCAGAAGCTAAAGCCAACATTGTCACGGCAGTCGATGCCGTAGCGGTATTGATGACTGTTAAATACCGCTTCATCGGTTTCAGCATTCATCAATGTGAATTTGGGCGCAGTGCGTTGTTGGAACAGTACAGGCTTGATGGCGCGCGAGCAATCCATCAAATACCAGGCAGGCTTGTCGCCGTCTTGATAATTGCTAACAAGAGTATTTTGCCCCTTGCCATCGACGGCACTGTTAACTGGATGCTCTACATCAAAGAAATTTTGACCATCGTAACACACTGTTGACATGCCTGCGGCAAGCAATGGAAATACCAATTCGTCAGGATGAATGGCAGCAGCGCGACCCATTTCCATCATCAATGGGTTGTAAATGCCTAAATTATCGTCTTCAATATCGAAACGGTCTACGGGAACGGTTGACTCAAACGGCTTATTAGTTACCGAATAGCTGTGTTCCTGAATGCTTTGTAGCTGACGATCACCTACCCATTCTTGTAAGCTGGGGAATTTGCCCAACCAGCCATAGGTATTGGTTTTGGAAGAACTGGGTACAGTAGTGGCAATGGTGCCGTACTCAGGGCTGGCTTCATCGTAGCCTCGTTGGTAATCCAAGCGAAATGATGTACGCAGGTTGTTAAGGTTTTCACGGGTAATAATCATGCTTGTGCTCCAGTAGTAGGTTGTTGATCATCTTTTAATGCCTTCGCAAAGGTCTCTGGGTTGTGTCCCATTTGGTGGCAAAGTGCCAGTTGATTGCTGGTTAATCCAAAATTAGCATTAGTGGGGGTACCCGTACCGTGTTGGGTTTGCAAATCAATCGTTGGCGCACCTTCCAGCAATTGTTTAACCGTTTCAAAACCGCCATCCTGACGACACAACGCTTTATAATGCTCTTTGCTGGCAGGGGCAATTTTTCTATCTTCAACAGCGTTATCAATCAACGCATCGGCTTTTTCTTCAGCATCGGCTTTTCGAATATCCGCCAATTGACCTTCAGCGGTTTGGGCGCGATTCAGTGCAACTTTGTAATCGGCAACTGGGGTGTACTTTGATAAGTCAACTTGTTGCTGGCTGTTAAGCGCAACATTGGACTCTTGCAGTTCCTTGACTTTCGCCAGAACCACATCATCGGTACTGTCTTCAGCTATGCCTAACTGTTGACAGAGTGCTTTTGATAAAGCCATATCGGTATCCTCGTTATTAAGGTTGGTAGAAGTCTGCTCCTGATTCAGAGCAGGTAAGAAAAGATTGTGCTTGTTGGTTAACCCAACGCTGGAGACTCCAATAACAGTGGTATTGGCGTCATAAATTATGCCTGGTGAGTAATACATATAAGATTCATCTTCGATTAATTTACTTCCTTCACTATTAAGGCTTACCTTGCCCATCACCGCACCATTTTCAACTTTGAACTGTTTGAAACGGCCCACAGCAGGCGCAGGTTCGCCTTTTATCGCCTTAATTTCGGTGGCGTGTTCAATATCTAATACCAAGTCTCGTTGCTGGTTGACCAAATAATTCACAACGCCTTCAGGATTAGAGTTATTCCAACGGCGACCATCGCGACCTTTAAATTCTCCAGCAGGAATTAACGGCCACCAGTCGCCATTGACCTTACCCGTAGCATCGGTCGGCAACTGGAAGTTAAGTGCTAAATGTGTGGTTGTTAAACTCATGCTGGCATTGAAACAGATTCAAAGCCGCCCAATGAATTAAAACTTTTTAATAAATTTTGTATGCGGGTCATCCTTAAATTAAACATCAATTCAATTCCATTAATTGCAAAGAATTTTTACTTCCAATTCTTATATCAAATCCATGTTATACTAAAAGGTTATTTTTTTGTTGTCAGTGGCAACAAACACACATCAAAGAAAGTGTCGCCAGTGGCGACAAAGTCAATTTTTTGTCAATTATTAAACATTCACCCAGTAACGCGCTTTATACATGCCCAAAATCGCAACGTTAAAAGGGCATTAAAAGGGGTGTAAGCAAAAAGTAATACCAATACAGCACTCATGCTTTTTAAAGCGCTTAAATCGGCTTACATTCGTTTGGTTGTTTTTTATCTGATGGTTATGGCAAAATAAGTGTCATATCTAAAATAACAAAATGCACAATGTCAGATTTATTAACTTTTGAAAATGTTGTTGGTGTCGCCACAATTGTAACCTCCATCGGAATTATATTCTCTAGCTGTCGATATGTTTGGTCATTGCATCAAAAAAGGGAAGAAGATATTAATAAAGCAACTTTAGATTTAGAATCATTTTTTAAAGCACATAGAGCGCGTTTAAATTCAGAACAACCAATTTCGGATACAACTCAAGCCAAAATCGAAGATTTTAGAGTATTTATATTGCTAACATATATTGAATTAACTGAAAAAATTAAAAGGGCAAGGTTTTATATGTGGGCAGGGTATGATTTATCCCTGATACTAATAGGATTACTGTTTTTTAATCGTGATAATGTTGTTAATGCGTTGGCACTAATAATGACTCTTTGCTTTTCATTATTTCTTTATTACTACTTTAAAGGTGAAGAAAAAAAGCATATTTTAAAAAAGGAAAACATTTATTTTTCATATCTTCATAATCTTAAAGTAAAATGAAAACACAACAGCGGCAAAATTTGTCTCCCATTGGTGCCGTTGGTGGGGAGGGGAGTCCACCACGCTGTTGTGATTACTGGCTATCCAATTCCCTAAAAAACTTCCTACCTTGTTTGCGCATACGCTCAATAGCTTTAGTGCGCTGTTTGTCTTTTGAACTAAGTCGATATAGGTTAGCTGCAAAGGTGCCTTCCTCCTCACTTACCCGTACTATAGTAATAAAGCCATCGGGTTCATTGAGTACATAGGCCAAATCGTTTTTAGCTACTTGAATTTTTTCACCTCTGGCTATTGCCTGGGGAATTTTGCTGTAGTCACTGGCTTTAATGTTGGGGTGGTGATCTTTCTGTTTTTTAATAGTGCGCGGTAATAACGCCACTGTTCTACCTTTGGCACCAATTAATTTGGTATCGGCTTCACTTAATACCGCAACAGGATAATTACCCTGCGGATTGCTGTGCCAATAATCAAACGCCTCGCTGGCAAGTAGCGATTCAATAGCAGCTGCACCCAGTTCTGGGCTGCGGTTAACTTTATTGGTAAGGGCATTGAGTATGCCGTATTGCCTTTCTCCAAAGTTGTAATCAAATCCAGGGTCTACCCCCACAGGGACATTGACAATTTCACCCGTGCGTTTATTCACCCATTCGCGCTGGCGAAGCGGTGGGGCTTCTTTGGTCATGTATCGACCAGTATTTTTTAAGTGCTCAAATTCGCGGCGACTTACTTGCCGAACCCGACACTTGCAACCATGACCATTGGGGGGAAAGTTGGTTTTCCAAAATGAGTCATCAACTGGTAATAAATAACCTGCCCAATCGACATGCTGTTCTCTATGCTCTTTACTGGGTCCTAACTCATACAATAAATAAGGGTGGGTTTTTTTTGTTTGTTCCACCCGCTGCCACTGCCCAGCTGCTCGGGCGGTGCGCATATTGGTTTGGTAGATGGTTTTTAAACGCCGAAGGCTACCCAGTTGCACTTCAACCAATTTGCCTGTCAATGGATCAAGCTGTTCTTTTTTACCCCACCAGCCTTTACCTTGTAAATAGGGAGTAGCTTGTTTTTTAAATTGGTGAAAGGTGCTGCCGTCACGCAAATTGTTTGCTAATAGCTGTTGCAGTTCTGAGAGCATATCCAGCTGCATCATCTTGGCAACGGTAAAACTTATGGCGTGTTCCTCGCGCCATACATCGGCATAGTTAAACGATGGTTTTAAGCCCTTACGTTTGAAATAATCAAGGGCTTGTTTAGGCGGTTTCGCGCGCATTGCCTTCACCGCGAGCTTTGAATAAGGCAGTGGCCAATGCGTCTATTAGCACTGTATTATCACCTTGTAATAATGAGGGTAATAGTTGGGCGAGTTCTTCAGCTGAATTTGTACGGTTGATAACCGCCTCAATAGCATCAAATTCAGGTTGTAGTTGAGGCTCCCAATCGTCTAATTCATCATCAATTAATGCCTCGACCTCTTGTTGACGATTGAGTGCAACCGTGGCGGAACCAGACTTCTGTTCAGGGGTGCTGGCACCTTGAGCAGTTGGTAAAGTACCGCCTAGAATTTCTTCACCGTCTTGGGGTTTGCGAAAACCCAGTTTGTCGCGCACTTCGTCGGCTGACACTTGCAAGCCCTGGGGCAGTAATTTTGCCAGAGCTTCGCTTTTGGTTTTAATGTCTTCAGGTTCATCAACCTGAAAGCGAACCTGCGGGTAGCGTTGTTGTGGTCCGTAATTAAAGGCTATAAATGGGCGTATTAAATCCCTGTTAATGGTGCGTTCAAGCTGTCTTACATCGGCTTTAACTAATTCCAAACGCACTTCGTTATGCACCTGTGCTTGACTTTGACTACTACCGTCTTCGGTGGTCATCGTCTGACCCAATACCCCTTTGCTAACTTGCTTATCAAGAAACTCACACAGCCCTTGATAGAGCTTATCACCATTATTACTGGCGGCGCGTTCCACCAACTCAAATTTCATGCTCTCTGGCATGATGGCTCTGGCATCTGAACCTATATTCATAATGGCGCGGCGCAGGGTGTTCTTTTCTTCTGGCGTTGCCGTATTGCCGTATTTACCAACCATGATAGGCATTCCAAATATTTCTGCAAAGTTCATCCAGTCCGACATGGCAAACGATTTAAGCATATAGGCAATGGATGCCATGCGTGCCAGTGCGCCGCGAACTGGAATGCCGCATTTGATTTTGGGCATGTGTACAATAAAGCGATAGTCTGGCAGTGGTTCGCCTTCGGTGGGGTTGTTGTCAGTAATCAATAACAGTTCTCTGCCTGTGCGCCTGTCAAACTTAAAAAAGCGAGGATCAATCCATTCATAGTTTACTGGCATCCATTGTCTGCTTGATGTCTCCCAGTCAATACGAGTAGCGGCATAGCCTTTACCCAGGGCATCAAGTGAGCCATCTACCGCATCAGCAAACTCAGAGGCGTTCACCAGTTGGCGAACAGCTTCGGTGAGTTCCTGATCATGCTTGTCATCACTGGCAGATTCAACCGTAGGTTCAATACCGCTAATGGCTAATTTACGGGTTCTAAGCACACTGCCGTAGTGCAGGTCGCGTTCTTCCATTTCCTCTGCCAAGGTTAAAAAGTCGTGGCAATCAAAGCCATCTTCTGCCGCTTGCAGTACTCTATCCAAGTGTTGCGGCGTTAAATAGCGGGCAATGGATTGGTGATTCCACAGCGATCTAACACCTGTTAACTGTGCTTCTGCTATTTCTTCAGTGAGCGACTTTTTAACAATGGGGTTGCCTTGGGGGTCTAGTATATTGCTAACGTTATTCATTATAAAATACCTCGGTGAGAGCCGTAGCGCGATGCATGGCAATAATTGTCTTGGTCGTCATCTTCTGAGCCTGGTACTGGATTTTTAACGCTTTCATATTCATACAACACCAAATCCTGACAACTGGCGTACCATGCCAAACACAGTGCAACGGCGGTATCGCCATGCCGGTCTTTCTTTACTCCAGTGCGTACATCGGGCACTTTGGGAATACCTTTGATGACTTGTATGGCGCGAAGGTCTGCCGCTATGTCGGCATCTTTGGGTATGCTTATGGAGTCATCTTCAAAGGCGGCTTTAAAGGGTGGCATATTTTCCAGATACCAACGCTGGCTCAATTCGATTTTTTCAACACTGGAGCCGTATTTATTAGCCGCTTGCTCGGCTAAATAACCGCCATTACCTTTGTTATCTAATGCGCCAGCTTGTAGTCTGGGCAGCCTGTCAACAATATAAAACAACACCTGCTCTTGTTGCTTGTAGGGCATATTGCGCAGCTCTACAATAAAGGGGCAATTGCGTTTTAACCCCTGGTCAATTTCCAATGGTGCAATTACTGTTAAGTCTGCCACCCTTGCAAAATCTTCAGCAAAGCAGTGGCGATTTTTGGGGTTGAGGGTTTTTAAAATTGGCAGTAAATTAACATCGCACCAGTCGCGAATTTCGGCTATTTTTAAATGCTCTGCCCAACTGTTAAAGTCATCGGTGCATTGATAGCGAATGACAGGGGCATCTACCATGCGTGCTTCAATTAATACACGGCTGATATAGGCACTGCCTGATTGCTTGGGTACGCAATAATATTCTTCCATTGCATCCTCTTGTGTCGCGGTAGCGCGAAGTAACCCAGCTTTCCATTCATCTTCTTTTTCCTGTGACCATTGCTGACCGCTTACCTGACAAATACGCTTGTACAAGCCTTGCTCGCAAGCATCATCTAAAGTAATACGGTGTACTTTGTAGTCATTTCTGCTTGCTCTAGCATCATTAATCAATTCATTAAAGGTACTATCTACGCCGTTGTGAGTGCTGATCAAACGTACCTTACTGCCCCACATGGTAAGGGCAAGTGCCGCTTTTAACACTTCGGGTAGGCGCTCATGAAAGGCGGCTTCATCAATGGTGACGTTGCCTTGCATACCACGCAAATTACTGGGGTTGGAACTAAGTGCCTGTACTTTAAAGCCACTGGCAAAATGTACTACAAAGGTAAGTATGTCTTTGTCTTCATCGTTAAATACTTCCTCGGCAATATCACTGGCTGCCAGTTTGTACACACTTGCCCACATGGCAACGGCGTCGATAAATTCCCGTGCCATTTCTTTATTGGAACCGACATAAAAACAGTTGCAACCGCCTGCGGATTTTTGACTGGATGCAGTAAGCGCATCGTCAGCTGCTTGCGCCCAAGTCAAACCTGTGCGGCGTGACTTTTCAGCAATTTTTAATTGGCTGTTGTCCTCTATCCACCGTTTTTGATAGGGCAGTAATGGCTCGTTGGCATCATATTCATACATTAGTCAGCCAGCCCCAGTATTTTATGCTTAATGGTTTTTATTGCATCGGCACTTAGCCCTTGTGCGCTGGCACTTTCTTCAACTTCTTGTGCTGCCAGTGCTGCCATTTCTTTTTTAGCTTCTCGTTCCCGCTTAATAACACTGTCTTCAGTAGCTTCTACCCGTTTTATCACTAGCGATAAGTCCTTCATCATCGTCAAGGTACTCTCATCGGTAGGGTTTGCTCCTGCTGCTATTTTTACCGCTAGTGACGATAATATATTGCGTGTGGCTTTAGTTAAATCACTGTCACCAGTAAACACTTCATTCCAGGCATCTGCCAATTCCATTGATTCACGAATACGGTCAAACGATTCTTGTTCCCTTTGCGAAAACCGATTAAAGGCACTGCGGCTAATTGTTGCTTCAATGCCGCGATCAGCAAGCATGGCATTAACATTATCGCGAATTTCAATCTGGGTTAATTTTCGAGCCTCTAGCTGCGCTTTAGCATAGTTCTGAATGTCATCGGGCAGTACATCCAGCGATGACAATTTCCCACGACGTGCCATTATTGTGGACTCGGACGTTTTACTCCTGGTACTGATACTTTGTTGTCAGCAACATCTAAACCACGTTGGGTGAGCTTGGCAACCTGTACGCTAAAAACCTGTTCAGTGGTAACTAAATCATTTTCTGCTAACCATGCAAGTTGGATGTGAAGTTTATCACGACTAGGACGATGACCCAGCATATTTAACCCATCGCTGATAACGCTAGAGTTGGCGTCGTAGCCAGATGATTGCTTTAAAATACGCAAAACAGCAAGGCGCATATCTTCTATTTCAGCTTGCTTAAAATTCATTTCTTTTGATTCAATAAATAATCGTGAATACGTCCTAGTACTTTATTACTTTCGTCCACTTTGCCAGTGAGGTTATTATGCTCTTTGGCAAGTTCGTCAATGCGCTGGTGAATGCTCTTAATTTCACCTTGCCCACCAGTGGTGTGTTTTAAACCCGTATCAATACGTTCTACTGCCTTTTCGACACTTTGAAGACGCTTGCAATGATCTTTAATAACGGTTTTATTTTCCTTAGAGTTACTGGTTACCCATGCAAAGATAATGCCGCCAATGATAACAATAGATTGGATAATATCTAGCCAGAGTTTAAAGCCTAAAGAACTCATTGTTTAATTGCCTTCAGTCCAAGTGCAGCAGATGCTGTGACCCATAGCAAAGTACTGTAATCCATACCTAGCTCATTCATTTCTCCTAGCATTGTTGCAGCAGCATTGGATAGTTCTGGCTTACCAAATGCTGCAAATATTGCTCCAACAATGAGCGTAATAAATGGTGAAAACACAATAACTGTGACAAATTCATCTTTCCATGTTTGACCCTGTAATCGCTGACCTATAAGCTCCCATTCTGATTCATTAAGTTGTATTTGAGTATCACCTTCTTGTTTACCTTGGGCTGTTTTAGCCTGAATGGATTGAACCACTTTTTTACGTTCTTCACGCTTTACAAAAACATTAGTAATGGGCTTGACGAGCCCTGTAACTGCACGGGTAACCCAATTAACCATTAACCTGCCTCGCTCTGGTGTGGGCGATACTGAACTATGTCTAACACCCAATCACCATCGCCAAATTCTGCCCAGATTTCATCGCAGGCTTCGCGGCTCCTTAACACACTGGCGATATGGTTAGTATTTAGCTCCATTCCTGGCGCAATACAGCCGTGCAGTTCCTGACGATTATTATTAGGGTTAATAAAATAATTAGCTGGGTGTATTTCGATAGCGCTGCGCCCTGGAACATCTTGTAGCTGGTAGTATTTAAATCGCCCTGTGGTATCGCGCTTAACCCCATAAGTGGCTTCTGGAATACAACTTATATTGGGCTTGTTGTCTTCCCAAGGCGGTTCAACTGTATACAGCACTACACCCGAAGGTAATAGTAACCTGCCAAGCGTGCCGTGGGGAGTATATGCGAAGCGTTGTAAAGTAGCCGTTTTCATAACTCGCACTATAGCGAGTTATGCCATCCTGAATGAATTAAAACTTTTTAATAAATTTTGGCTTCCAAATCAATAAACTGATTTATTTTGGATTGTCAAATTTACAAATCCTCTAAAGGATAGTATGGCAACGTAATATCTTCTGGTTTCAACTTTCCTTTGAGCATTTCAGAAATTGCTTTTTTTAAAGCGGGTTCATCAGTGTATGAACCTAAATCATCTTCTATTTGATATTTATCTCTATGCATATACCACATAACCTTAGTCATACTTTTTATTTGATCTACCTCACCTCTGTACGCTCGTACTTCCCAATTTCCATGTTTTAAATCTTTATTTTTATATCTATGGTCGCGATCTGTTCTAAAATATTCTGCTATGGCAATGCAAGAGCCTGTCCCAACTAAAATTTTATGTCCAAAGGATAGATGACAAGCTCTTACAAAGTCTACATCTTCTTGTTCAAGGTGTTTTATTGCAGCGTTTAATGTTGTATGAGCCCTTTCTTCAAAGGTTTTAGCTTCTGAAAATATAACCATTTCACCAATGCCCATTCCAGTTCCTAAATCATAAACTATAAAGTCTAAGGCTTGCTCTGTTGGAATATTTATTTTAGATTCATTTTGTGGGTCGTCTTCTGTTTCGTCAATGATACCCATTCCAATACCTAAAGCTAATAAAACAACAAAACTAACGAGCCATATCACTGTAGAAAAACAACCAGGAATGACATTAGCCTTAACGTTAATATCATTTTCTGATTCTCCTTTTTCTTCTAATTGTTGAATAGCCTTTTGTTTTAAACGTTTAAAAGACCAAACTGTTATAGCTATGCTGATTATAAATATGATAAATTCAACCATTATTACCTCTTTAAATGTTAATTAAACGCCCTTTATTAGAGCGTTGTTGATTGTATTACTCAAGCTCGTCTCCTTCAAGAATCCAACTCAAATCGGTTAGCTTTTCTTCAAGAGGCACATCACGAGTTGACCGTGGCTTTGACGCTTTGATTTTTTTTCTGTTAAGAATCTCTAAATACTCAAAATGATATTGTTTAGCATCTTCCCAACCGCATTCATTCAACCAAGTTGAAGCGTGTAAAATAAAGGTTTGCTCTCTACCTTGTTCTAAAACCAATTGTGAATAACGCCACATACCTTCGCAGATGGCTCGCGGTTCAATACGTTCTATTTTCTTATGTTTGCCAGTCACAATTGATATAAATATTCCACGTGCCTTCATTCGTTTAACCTTACGAGGGTAATGCATCCAAAACACCTCATCAAACCATTGTTCGGGGGTTCTGGTATCGGTGGATGGGAAGTTATTTGGCATTGTCGTGTTTGTAATGTAATTGCGACTTGTCGTCTAATAACGTGTTATAAGTCATAAGGTTCAAGTTGTTTACTGGCAGGGACATACAAAGGGTGTCGTGGGAGACCATCTTTGGTTTTTCCGAGGCAATAAACCTGTTCAGCCAAATATTTTAGATGTCGCTTTACTTGTGAGTCTCTTTCCCTAAATGAGCCGTGTACTCCCCATGCAGCTACCACTAGCGACGCTTCTTTAACCCAGTCAAATAAATAGTAATCACTGACTGATATATTAGGTTCGCTACAAGTTTTTAATTCCTTTGGATCAGTATGTCGGCTACTAAATAAATTAAGCATGACAATACCGCCATAACCCCAGTCTCGTGCAAAACGTTTACAACGCCTAATAGTTGGGTCATCTTCATTTGAGTCAGCAGTAGATGGGTTTAATCCAATAAAAGCAACTATCCCATCGTTCTTGCTCCAGACGCGAGTCAAAGTAAACCTATGTTTTAAATCGCTTGATAGGTTAGCGTCACCTACTTCAAATAAATCATTCATAATTTTCTCTTAGTTAGACTTATAACAACAGCAATCAAAGTCGCTACGCTGGACTCAAGCCTACGGCTTTCGCCCTTTATTGCGCGGTTAGATTCTTTATCACATCTCATATAACAACTTCCACGCAGTTGCCATCACGATGGGGTCTTGTCCATTCCCAATGGCTGTAAGCCGCTGCTTCCAATTGGGTAGTTCATCATCCATTCCCCGAAAAAGGGGTTCAGGTATATCGGGTCGCTCGAGCAAGTCCTCAAATCCTCGGATGCTTTCGCACCCTTGTATGCTTTGCTGCCACGGTAGCGCTTCCTTGATGACCCTTTCGCTTCGCTGGCTGTTACCGTCGGAAGGCTGTACATCAGCGTCCGCGTCAATCCTATCGAAAAGTTGTGGCCGCTTTTCGCTACCTTGCGAATATTGCCACTCTTGCCCATCACCATGTGTCCCTCGCCAATTGGAATTGCACCCGGTCCCGCATCGCTCGCCGTGATTGTCGGCAACACTAAATTGGCAATTACTGTTTCCAAATTCTGATTGGGGTTGTTCCGAATGCTTGGCAGTTTTAGATTTTGTTGCGTCGATCGACAAGCTCTCGGTGTCGGTAGCGTAAATCCAGACCCTGTTGCGTTTTTGAATGGAAACACAGTCACGACTTCCAAGCACCAATGGTTTTTTAACCCTGTACCTAATGTCATCAAGGGTTCGGTAGATTTGAATAATGGCTCCGTGCTTGAGGATTCCTGGGACGTTCTCAAAAAACAAAAATTGTGGTCGTATAATCTGTATTGACTTGATAATCTCATCGAACAACCAGCGTTCATCACTTGTTCCCTTGCCTTTTCCAGCCACGCTGAAAGGTTGGCAGGGGAAGCCTCCAGTAAGTACATCGACTTTGCCAGAGTATTGGCTTGCGTTGTCTTTGTTAAAGTCGGCGATGTCGCCATAGATTTCACCTTTGTCAAACCAACCATCTAGCTGGCGTTGCTTAATAACTTGTTGGCAATACGCATCACGTTCAACATAAGCGATGGTTTTCCAACCCAAAATAAGCGAGCCGTAAATGCCTCCGCCCATACCTGTAAATAGTGATAACTCATTCATAATTCAGAATCTAACAACAGCAATCAAAGCCGCTGCGCTCGGACACGCTAAAGCGTGCGGTTTATTGCGACGGTTAGGCACTAAACCGCACTAGACGACCTGTAAACGCTTCTATACCTTTTTCCAATGCTTTATCTAAGGCTTGTTTGTCGTTTCGATAACGTGCATTTTCAATTTCATCCCACAAATTTTCTACTTCATGTGAGTGTGTATTCCGAATATCTTCAAGGGTTAAATTTAGTTCTGTAATGTCCAAATCAGTGTCTATATCGATTTCTACATCTACTGTTTTTTGAATAGTTGGCATGTTTTACCTCTGGTTAATACTGGTTAAAAAAGTTGTGTCTGACGATTGGCAATATCCCTTGCCCGATGTTCTTTAATGATTTTGTAAATGCCTTGTTCGGTAAGGTCATATTTCTGCGCTAATTGTTTGTGGTTGAAGCCGTTAAATTCGGAGTAGATTTGTTCATTGCGCTGATGAATTTTGATGCTGTTACTTTTGGGTAGATAGAATTGAATGCCGCCAATTTCTTCGCAAATGTCGTAGACAATTTTTTCGGCTTTAACTTTGGCTAGTTTGCTGGCGACACCATCGGCAATTAGAGTACGCTCGACCCTATCGAGTAAAGCACTGACGTTTTCTGGCCAGTGGGCTTCTGGTGGTGCGATGGTGCCGCCCATAATTATTGGCTTGCCTTTTGTTGCTTTTTGACTAAAGCTGAAACCACTGAACGCAACTGCTGTTCGTTACAGAACTCCAGGCGTTCAATGGCGTACATTTTTTTGGCTATGCCTGTGGCGTAACTCCAGGGCAGTTGCATATCTGCCAATAGCGCTTCAATTTTTGACATCAGGGGTTTGGCGCCAAAATTATTTGGCTTGCGCTGACTGCGTTGGCGTTTAGGGTTGTCGGGT
This sequence comes from Pseudomonadales bacterium, assembly GCA_965204215.1. Classification (GTDB taxonomy): domain Bacteria; phylum Pseudomonadota; class Gammaproteobacteria; order Pseudomonadales; family GM7GCV1; genus CBDBDZ01. The sequence goes on from CBDBDZ010000014.1 coordinate 1,125,929, forward strand.
TTTGATGGTTTGAAACCGCGCTTTTGCATGGCGGTGTCAACAACCATTAGTTCTGATAATTTCATGTCTTTACAACTGGCTTTGCCAGTTAGTGCCTGTTGCATTTGACGGCGGGTTTCTTCATCTATTTGTAATTGGGTCGCAGCAACGTGAATGCGGTTAATGAGCCGTTGTCTGTTGTTTTGTTTAGCCATTGATTGCTGCCTTTTCCAGTTCAGTTTCAAAGGGGGTGATGGCAAATTCTTCACGCTGGCTGATAGTGATGCCAGGGATATTTAATGCTTCGACTTGTTCTTGATTAGCCAGTATGGCGTCTTTATTAATTTCCTGTTTGAGACGAATAAAGCTGTGGGCTTTTAATGCTTTGAGTTTATCCAGAACTGCATCAACACCTCTGATACTGACCTTGGGTGTGGTCATACGCCAACTGATGCTTCCTGTTGCCAGTTTTGCTGATTTAATACCTTTGTTACAAAGCCTATCTCTATTGGCTTCTGCCCATTGTTGCACGGCTTCAAAACTATCGTTAATTTGCTGATTTAGTGGCTGTGCTTTACGCTCAAATTCGGCTTTAATAGATGCTATGGTGTCGTTCATATCGGCTTCTATGCGTTTAATTTCCTGTTGATTGCGACCAATGTTGTCGATGAGCCTTTCAGCTTCTTGTTGACTATTCGCCGCATCGACGGCTTGTTTTTTGACTCTAGGCATTTTGTTCTCCAGTTTGAAAGTTAATTTGTAGTTGCCCGACGAGATCGAGCAAACCGATGTTGTTCATGCGTGATACTTGCATTAGGCTTTTGTAGGCACGATTGGATAGGTGATTGCAGGTGGTATGTAGTTCTTCAGGGGTGGCAGCAATAAAGTAACCAGTGCCAGGCGTGCCACAGATTGGCTCGCCGATAAGACGCATTTGCTCGATGGCTTTGCGACAGGTGCGAATGTGTAAACCTGTAAGTATTGCCAGCTTTTTACCCGTGATGCCTGTTTCAGCACCTTGCCCCAGATGGTTGTAAACCTGCTGGCATTGTTCGTTGCTGGCAATTATTTCAGTTCTGGTTGTCATGGATAATGCCTCGCTTTAGGGGTGTGCCGTGAAGGTAGTAAAAGGGGTTGTACAGGAATTGATCAAAGGTTATGTTAAAGCGTGTGGCGTATTGGTTTTTTACAAACCAGTTGCCCCAAAATTCAATATAGTGGTCGCTGTTTTTATTGCTATACATCGTCTATCTCGGTTGGTTCTATAGATGAGTGTGGGCAACCCGCACGACAAGCGCGGTACAGTGCTACTCGTTGTGGATTGGTGTTGGCAAATTTACGGCGTTGGTGGCTTTGGCATTTATTGCTGCCAATATCACCGAGCACTGGGCAGGTGACGGTATTGCCCATAAATGCACCTTTTACGGCACTTTCAACGGCTTTTAAGTCGCCTTTGTATTTGTCTTTTAATACCTGGTTGACAGCTGCTGGTGAGTAACCTATTTTCGCTGCCACTTTGGTTTGCGAGGTTGCTTGACAATGTTGTTGTAATACGGTTAGCCAATGTGACATTAGGATGCCTCGCTAGTGATTTCGGCGTGAACGACTATGCCAAGGTTGGGGTCAAACACTTGCTTGGTGCGTTGGATTTGCGGGGCTTGAGGGCCTGTATTTTTGCTGGCAAGTAAACGGTATTTAGCTGGTGTTGGAACTGGCTTTTGGGTGCTGGGTTGGATGCAAATTAAATAGCCTGCTTGTTGCAGGCGTATAATGTAGGTTTTTGCAGTTGATGGTTGAATTGGGTTATTTTGGGTGGAGGCACTTGCTATCAAATCTTTGTAGTTAAAGGTTTGTAACATTTTCATAGAGCGCCACATATTGTCAGTGGCGGTGTGTGATTTGGTCGAGTTGCCGTTACGATCAACCGCTGGAGCTTCTACCCCTTCATTATTAACCAGTTCGTAAGTGACTTTTTTACAACTGCCCCTGATGGGTATTTCTATTTTAATCAAGTAACCACCTTTGTATAAACTATATATATAGTCCTTAACTGTTAAGTCGGTAGTTTTATAGCCTTGATTGTCCAGGGCTACAATAATGCTAGATATTTCAAATATGGGATTATTGCGAATAGCTACCCATATATGCTGACGGGTTACCATACGTTGTTCGGCAATGATATTGACGGGCTTGCGGCCATGTGGTCTATTTGTCATTACTTCACCATTGATAGGGCAGTGGTTCTGATGGGTGCTTCGCCTGTGTAGAGTTCTCTGTTGCCCCATGATTTTAAGTCGATTGACCCTTTGCCCTGGGTTTTGCAGTATTCGACCACTCTGTCTATATTAACGCAAACACGGCGTACCGAGCCGTTTGCCATTTGATGTATTTTGGTCAATAAGTCAGTATGAATGTTGACGTCTCTGCCGTAGATATTTGCCAGTTCGCTGACATCCACCACGCTGACGGGTTGGGCTTGTACCCAATCTAAAACCCTGCCGTGTGTGCGTTCCCATTCTGGACGGCGCAGTTTCTGAGGCAACTGCTCTTCACCTATAATCAATATGGCTGATTGACTGCCTTCGTAAAGGTCTTTAATTAAATCAACTGCTTTTTTCTGCACCAGATAATCAACTTCATCAATAATTAATGGGCGTTGCGTGATGGCTAAATGTTCACTGATTTGATCGGCTAATTCGGGAATGGTTTTGCCTGGTTGCAAGCCCATTTCCTTGATAATGGACTCGAGAAAAAATTTGCGTGTCCAGGTGCTTTTACAAGCCACATAGTAGGCGCGAAATTGGTTAGCGGCAAAGCTGGCAGCAAAGGTTTTACCGTAACCACTGGGGCCATAAAAAGCGGTAATGCCTGGTAAGTTGTTGGTGCGTTTGATAGCTCTGTTGAGGGCTTTCATACATAACCCTACGTTTGTGATGCCTGCGATGGTGTGAGTTGTCATTATTACCTCTGGTGTGGAAAGTTAGTTAAATGCTTGTTTAAGTGGTATGGCGCGCATTTCTAATAAGGTTGCGCCTACTTCAAAGTCTGATGTTTCGGCGAAGCTGTGATAGAACGCTTCTTGAAGCTCGCTAAGTTCGATTTTGTTTTGTTTTTGCTGGTCTAGTTCGTTCCATAATTGACGCCTTGCGCCTAAGTCTTCAGGTATTTGAAATTCAATTTGTTGTTGTTCTTTGAGCATTTGCAAGAAAGGTTCTGCTTCTTTAGCGGCTTGCTGGTCTTGTTGAGGTGCTGCTTTTTCAATAGGTTGTTTGGGCTGTGCCATACGTACTATGGCTGGGGTGATGTCTTCTGTTGCAGGAGTTGTGAATTGCTGTGTAATTTGTGATGCGTATTCAGCCAGTGACAATTTTTGTTCTGCTTTGGCAGCTTCTTTAGTTGCTTTGATAAATTGACGGCGGTGTTTGAGGTATATTCTGCTGGTTTCAGTGTCTCCAAAGCCAAGTGCTTCCAGACATTGTGCAGTGGCAATAAATTTACCGCTTAGGGTGTAAACCAATACGGATTCATGCAGTTGTTCGGGGTCAAAACGAGCGACTATTTTGTCGCCTTCCCAGTTGATTAGTTCTGATGTGTAGTAGCGGTTTCTTCCGTAGTTTCCTTGACCAACCATAGCCCCTGCACCCAATGTGAAGGTGCCATCTTTTTTAACTTTGGTGGATTCAGCAGTTAATAGTAATAGGTGTTTTTGCTCGGCTGTAGGTTTGGTGATGATAGCTTTTTCATAGCTGGATTTGAATACATCATCAAAGCTGTATTTATTGGCACCCATTTCTGTACGACGATTGCCTCTGGCATTCCAGTATGCAATTTCCTGAGCAAGTATTGAACAGAATTGCTCTAATGATATTGCCGAGCTGCCATAATTTTCGGGCTTTGCATTCGGATTATTGCCCGTGTATGCGCCCGCAAATGCAGGGTGTTTATCAACGTGCTCGCCCAGACCACCAACACCAAAAGCACGCTCTATGGGTTTGGCTTGACCGTGACCTTTAGCTTGAGTGCCTGCCTGATTGACCGATGTCCAGTGTACTTTGCAACCGAGCATTGGAATCATGCCAATGGGGTCGTCATCTTTGGCTTTGAAGCGGCGACGGTTTTCAGCACCTGCTGTCATAAATTTGTTAGCAGCGGCACGGGTGTTGTCGATGGTGACGTGTTCGGGAATGCCGTATTGATTGATAACATCGCTGAACGCCAGCCGTATCTGATCAGTATTTTCTGTAATGTCTATACGATAAGCGAGAATTTTACGGCTGTGTACATCTTGCCAAAACCATGTTTTGGGGCGGTCAATGGTGCCGTCTGCAAACTTAACAAATACGTTGTGTTGATAGCCGTCTCCATTTATCCATTGCATGGCTGTTAAACTTGCAACAGAACGTTCAATGGGTGGATACAGCGCCATTAGTGAAATTTCACCTTCGCGTTGCAGCACTCTGATGGATTTTGGTATTTTGGTTTTAACCCATCGCTCTATGGTTTTGCGTGATGGTAATTGCCAGTTATTTTCATTGGCGAGCCGTAAGACTCGATCATAGCAAGTGGCTATGTTGGGGGCTTCATTTCGCAGGTAATCAGTTTTAAAGGCTTCCCAGGCTAAATCACTGCATGGTGCTTCTTTGGTTCTACCCACATACTTGGGTGTAAGTGCAGCGAGCCAGTCCGATGGGTGCAACCCTTTAACTGTTTCACGCCAATTGTAAATGGTAGATTTACCGATATTGGTTTGCGTGGCAACTATTTTCCATGCCTCGCCTTTCTTGATTCCTTGAGCAATTAATTCAAAACCTAATGACACAGCTTTAAATGCTAACTGCGCTTTTTCTTTTTGTTTGTTATTAACCGCACCATATCGTTTCCAACTGTGTTCGCGGTCAAATGCCGCTGCCTTGGGATGAGGTGCAGGGTTTGATTGGCGGTATTCTTTTAAAGCTAAAGCGGCTTGGGTTTCAGGGGGAAGGCTGTTGATGTGGTATTCATATCCTTTACCTTTTTCACGTTTTCGTTTTTCCCAAGTATCAGATCTTTTTCTTACACCTCTAGGTGTTAGATTGGTAACTTGAGATATTTCAGAAACTGTATACCAAGTTTTCATTTATAGTATTCCTAATTCTTGGTATAACTTAGTTGGCCGTACCCCTCTAACCTTTTCACCACATAATACATAGTAATCATTTATACCCGCTTTATGAAGGTTGATGAGATGATTAGCGTTAAAACCTCCTCCTTCGCTACCACTTTCAAAGCGGATTACAGTTCTTTTACTTACGCCTAATATTTTTGCAAATTCTTCTCTCGTATATCTAGCTTCCTTTCTAACTTCACGTAAACGTAAAGCTAAACCTTTAGAATACAACTTAATATGACTTTTGTTCATCATTTTATTCATTACGCCGCCTTTATTTCTTGACTAATATATATTGGCTTACCTATAAATTTTTCTAGGTCTAGTAATATGGATTTAGTTTGTCCTCGTGGATTTCCTTTTCTACCAGCCCATCGGTAAACAGCATTTAAAACATTTGTTACGCCATATCCGTGCTCTTGTGCAAATAGACTAAAAGTATAGTCTTTCATTAAAAGCTCGGCTCTAATCTTATTTAATGTCATTTTGTGATACCATATAGTAAATTAATATTGAATAAATATCATTTTACAGATATTTATATATCAGTCAACTAATAATATTAAATAAATATACATTTTGGTAAATTTATATGATACAAATTCCGTTAACAATAGGTGATAGGCTTAGGCAAGTACGAAAGAGTAAGGGCTTAAATCAGGAAATCTTTGCAAAAATTGGTGGCGTAACGAAGATGACGCAGCTTAAATATGAACGAAATGAAACCAGCCCAAATGCAGAGTACATAGTTGCACTATGTGCAATTGGTGTTGACCCTTCATATATATTAACGGGTAAAACGTTACCTGCTATTGATGCTGTCACAATAGAAATGTTCAAAAAATCAGCTCAAATGCTACGTGAAAATAGTTCCCTTTCAGACTCGGAAAAAAAAGAGCTTGGGATTTCTCAATTTATTGATAATGTTGATAAAAATAAGAAATCGGAACTAAACGAGCAAAAAGGAACCATAGTTCCTTTTCACAGTAAGGAATCGGAACAACTTGACGATTTAATATCAATACCTCAGCTAGATTTAGCTTTTTCTGGTGGGCATGGACAATATCCAGAGGATCATCCATTAGTTCTGGGTTCACGCTCATTTAGCGCAGAATGGATAAAGAAAAAAGGTTTAGACCCTAATCAATTATCGCTTGTAAGGCTACATGGTGACTCTATGGAAGGAAAAATACCTAATCATTCAATATTGATGCTAGACCTCACCAAGACTAGACCTACACCATCATTACCAGTTGCATTTAGACTCGAAAATGAGCTATATGTTAAGAACTACCAAAGTACGGGTAAGCCCGACGAGATGGCATTTCATTCAACAAACCCCGCCTACCCTCCTATAATAATTGACGCTAAAAATCCACCTGCTGATTTTGAAATAGTAGGGGCTGTAGTATGGCATGCAGTCAGTTGGATTTAATTTCTAAAACCAAGTGTCTTAAACGTTAAAAAACCAAAAAATTCCAGAACCATAAATAACATTGAATAAGAATTTTAAAACCCCTTGAAACCCCTTATAAAGTAAGGACTTTACCCACCTAATCCCACATTACACAAACAAATCCCGTATTTCCAAAACCTTGTGTCCCCTCACACTGGATATTTGCTGGATAAAACCACAAAATCTTATTTGGTATCGTATCCATTTTGGCTTAAACCCTTATCCCAATTGGTAGCTACGGGTGGACTTGAACCACCGACCCCAGCATTATGAATGCTGTGCTCTAACCTGCTGAGCTACGTAGCCATTTGGGTGAATAATGCCCTTCGTTGAGAAGGCGCGCATTTAAGCATATTTCGAAGTATTCATCAATCATTTTATTTTAAATAGATGAGAGTTTTGCATAATTACTACGCTTGTCAATACAGCGTTAAATTTTCGCTCAAAATGCTCATCTACTGCCAGTAAACTCCGCTTTTTCGTTCAAATTTGCCTTGTCTTGACATCGCTCGTGACATTATGCAAAGCTCTCTAAAGTTTGACTATTTTATTATTGGCAGGAGATAATAAATTCAAGACCATTGCTTATTGCAATGACCTTAATTCACAATTTTTTTACTCAAAACTACCATGAAAAATATCAGGCTTTTTGTTATTTTGAGTATAGCTCAGGTGTATCCAGGCTAACGTAAATCAACTATGTACTGCCGGAAGCCAAAAGGTTGTACGATTCTCTATGATATTGCCAGATTATGATATAAATATTTGCTTTCAAATAATAATATCTTTAAACTCTGCGCCTTGATTTTAAGCCTTCGGCCTGTGAACTAAAATCATTGTTTAAACAATCATCAAAATACCATGAAACGTACATTTCAACCTAGTAATTTAAAACGTAAAAGAACTCACGGCTTTCGAGCGCGTATGGCAACAGTAAATGGTCGAAAAGTTATTGCTCGCCGCCGTGCTAAGGGGCGTAAAGTGTTAAGTGCGTAATTTTTATGCGCTAAAGTTTGGTTACTACTCAGCGCTTGCCCTTTAAGCCTGCTCAAAGGCTATTGAGTAACAGTGATTTTCAATCCATTTTTAATTCAGCTAATCTGCGAGTAGGTCTGGGGGAAATTTTGATTCTGGCGAACCCTAATACATTAAGTTATTCACGTTTGGGAATTGTTGCGCCCAAAAAAGTATTAAAGCGTGCGGTGGACAGGAACAGAATAAAACGCCTGGTCAGGGAAGCATTTCGCACCAATCAGCACGCTTTAATTGCCGATATTAATGGCAGTGATATTGCAATGGATATTGTCGTGTTATCACGAAAAGGAATAGGAGAGCTTAATAATCGCACCATTGTACAAAAAATGTCGGAAGGTTTTACTGGATTGCAACGCATTGCCAAAAAATATATTAAGACCTGAAGTGCTGTAGTGATGACTAGAATACTGATATTTCTTATTCGCTGCTATCAGTTATTTTTAAGTCCATTACTTGGTAGTAACTGTCGTTTCCAGCCCACCTGTTCGTGCTATATGCAACAAGCAATAATAGAGCATGGTGCAATAAGGGGCATAGGCATGGGACTTCGGCGTTTATTACGCTGTAGACCAGGAACTGATTGGGGCTATGACCCTGTACCACCTTCTCGTTGTGAGCGTTAAACTAATATTATGAAAAATATCGACTGGGTTAAAGCTGCTATAATTTTTTCAATGGCTGCTGTCGTTATGCTGCTAATACAACGCTATGACCAATTTCAAACCAAACGGTTTGACGAGCGTCAACAAGCCAGGCAAGTTGAAGCAATTGTCAATAGTGGAGAGGATATTGCTACTGGTAATGATATCGCGACTCAAAGTACTACTGCTGCCGCAGTCGATAACGATTTTGCAGGAGTGGAAGCTCCTGCAGCGCCATCTAAGGTGATTAATGCTGATGTTGAAGGTGCTGCGTCGCAAATTGAGACATCAAAGGCTTTAATTAAGGTTGAAACCGATCTTGTTAAAGCCCAAATCGATCCACAGGGGGGTGACATCGTTAACCTTCAACTGCTCAAATATAAGATGAAGCTGAAGTCGAAAGAGCCTATCGAATTATTAAATAATCGACCTGGGACACGATATATCGCCGAAAGTGGTTTAATTGGTGCCGATGGTATTGATAGAAATTCCCGCCCCTTGTATCAATCAGCTTCTTATGACTACCGTTCAAGCGATGAGGATGTAATTGTTGATTTAACCATAACCGTCAATGGCGTTAATATTATTAAGCGTTATATCTTTAAAAATGACGACTACTTGATTGATTTGGAATACATCATTGACAATCAATCAAACAGTCCAGTCAGCATGGATTTACTTGCTCAAATTAAACGCACAGGTTATATTCCAGAAGGTAGAGATTTAGGCATGGCAGCTTTTGTTGGTTCTGCAATCACAACACCTGAAGAGCGTTACTTGCGCCACGATTTTAAGGATATGGATAGTTTAAGCAAACCTTTCAATGAAACTGTCGATAATGGCTGGGTAGCTATGGTGCAACGCTATTTTGTCAGCGCATGGGTAGCGGATAAAAGCAAACCTATCAAATACAATATTCGACCTTCAACTAATCTGGATTATTATTTAATGGGCTACACTCAACAAGGAGTTAAGTTAGATGCTAACGAAAAAGGTACCATTCGTGCCAGTTTCTTTTCAGGTCCTAAAGACCAATACCGTTTACGCGATATAGGCGATAATTTAGATTTGACCGTAGACTATGGGTGGCTGTGGTGGGCGGCACAACCCCTCTATGCGGTTTTAAATTTTATCTACACAGGTACGTTTAACGCATTTGGTTTAAATACTAAAATCTTTTCAGGTATTCCCAATTGGGGTGTGGCAATTATACTGTTAACTATATTTGTTAAGTTGGTGTTCTTTAAATTATCTGCAACCAGTTTTCGCTCTATGGCTAGAATGCGCAAATTGCAGCCGCAAATGATGGCATTGAAAGAGCGTTATGGCGATGATAGACAAAAAATGTCACAAGAAACCATGAAACTCTATAAAAAAGAGAAAGTAAATCCCATGAGTGGCTGTTTGCCGATGCTGGTACAAATGCCAATATTTTTGGCCTTATACTGGGTGTTTTTAGAGAGTGTTGAATTGCGTCACGCTCCATTTTTTGGCTGGATTCAGGATTTATCTGCAAAAGACCCCCTGTTTATTTTGCCGTTGCTGTACGGTGCAAGTATGTTTATTCAATTTAAGTTTCAGCCTACTCCAACAACAGATCCCATGCAGGCAAAGGTTATGCAATTTATGCCGCTGATGTTCACTATCATTTTTCTATGGTTTCCGTCTGGTTTAGTGTTGTATTGGACGGTCAACAATATTATTACCATTGCCCATCAGTGGTGGGTAATGCGTCATTTAGAGTAAATTTACAAAGCTTTTATGAAAACTATTGCCGCCATAGCCTCTGGAAGAAGCACTGGCGGAGTCGGTGTTATTCGTTTGTCTGGAAGTAAGGCTTTAGCTATTGCAAAAGTGTTATGCCAGCAAGATTTAAAGCCACGCTATGCGCATTTTGTTAAGTTTATAAATAACGATCAACAGGTTGTAGACAGTGGTATAGCACTCTATTTTAAAGCCCCGCATTCGTTTACAGGAGAAGATGTTGTTGAATTACAATGCCATGGAGGTATTATGGTTATGGAGTTGTTGCTTCAAACTTGCCTTGAAGCTGGGGCAGAACTGGCAGAACCGGGTGAGTTTAGTAGGCGAGCTTTTTTGAATGACAAAATGGACTTATGTCAGGCGGAAGCTGTAGCAGATTTAATCAACGCCCAATCAATGCAGGCGGTATACGCCGCCAATCAAACTTTGCAGGGGGCTTTTTCCAGGCAAATTAACCATATTATTGAACAGCTGATAAAACTGCGAATATTTGTTGAAGCGGCTATTGATTTTCCCGATGAGGAAATTGATTTTTTGCAAGACAGCGATATCGCTCAAAAGGTTAAACTGCTTACATCAGAGCTTGAGGTGTTATTAGCAAACTCCAAGCAAGGAACACTACTTAATGAAGGGAAGCGTGTGGTTATTGCAGGCGAACCAAATGTAGGTAAGTCTAGCCTGTTAAATATTCTTGCAGGCGAAGATAAAGCGCTGGTAACTGATGTAGCAGGTACAACGCGTGATAGTATAGATACCAGCATCGTTATTGAAGGTCTGCCATTACAAATTATTGATACGGCTGGATTGCATGTCACTGAAGATAAAGTTGAACAAATGGGTATAGCGCGAAGTTGGTCGCAAATTGAACAGGCTAATTTATTGTTATATATTGTCGATGCCAGTAAAAAAGAGTCTCAAAATGAAGACTTATTTAACCAATTATTACAAAAAATGCCTGCATCTACACCTTATATTATGGTTCGCAATAAATCAGATTTGGTAGATAGCGTTGTAGAAGGGCAGTTTAATGTATCTGCTTTAACTGGGATGGGTTTAGATGCGTTAAAGCAACAAATCATTCAATCCATAGGCTATCAGGTAAGCGCTGGCTTTTCAGCCAGAACAAGGCATTGCCACGCTATTGAGGTTGCCTTAGGTAGTCTTCAATGTGCTTCGAAACAATTTATTGCAGGTAGTGGCGAATTATTGGCGGAAGATTTAAAGCAAGCGCATCAGTCTTTAGGAGTGATAACAGGTGCAATGACTGCAGACGAATTACTCGGTGAGATATTTTCCAATTTTTGTATTGGAAAGTAATGAGTCGTATTTTTGGATATTGCCTGATTGATAGATTTATTTTGTTGACATCATTAAGCAATTGAATAGAATACGCACCCTCTATTGTGAAGATATTATGAAGGCCTGTAGCTCAGCTGGTTAGAGCGCACCCCTGATAAGGGTGAGGTCGGCAGTTCAAGTCTGCCCAGGCCTACCAAATTACTTTGCAATTATTTTGGAATAATGTAAAAATGGGGCTATAGCTCAGCTGGGAGAGCGCCTGCTTTGCACGCAGGAGGTCTGCGGTTCGATCCCGCATAGCTCCACCAAATTTCGCATACGCCAAGGGACTGAGTTTTATGTCCATTCAACTTTAGTGAGGTTTTTAAATGCCTACTGCATATGCTGGAGACGAGATTCAACTGGAATCTCTAATTGACCTGGAAACATATCCTATTCACTTACTTAATAGCCCTATTCGTCGGGAATTAGTGGAACATTGCCGAGTTCAATTTAATGCTGATGGTTGCAGTGTGATAAAAGGATTGATTTTGGAGACAGCTACAGCAGCTATGGCAGCAGAGGCCAACCGTTTAATGCACCTGGCTTACCGTACCGAAGACAGACACAACCCATATTTTACAGCCCCTTCAGATAATGTTGAAACCCCAGAAGGCTTTCTGCAAATTCGAACTAGCGGGTACATTAATTCAGACAAGTTAGAGCAGCAATCGATATTGCGTCAACTATACGACAGTGATGTGCTTACCCATTTTATTAGCGAATGTGTGGGTGATAAGCCTATTTATCGCTGGGCAGATACGATAGCGCGATCGCCCTATGGTGTGATGAAAAATGATGATTATTTCCCCTGGCATTTTGACGGTAATGATTTTACCACTACCATACTGGTACAAAATAGTGAAGCAGGAGGAGTATTTGAATATATTCCAAATGTTCGAAAATCCAACGACGAGCAAAGCGGGAGGGTAATGGGTATTTTAAAGGGGGACAGAGAAGGTGTGAAGCAATTGAATTTACAGCGTGGAGATATGCAATTATTCAAAGGGCGTTATTCAATGCACCGTGTTACTCAAGTTACAGGCGAAACGCCGCGTATTATTGCTATTCCAGCATACGTTACAGACCCTTACCAGGTCACTAATCCTCACCATGTACAATGCCTGTACGGCAAAGTGTTACCTATTCATTTTGAACGTAACCTGTCACATACTGATAGCCTGGTCGGTTAATTTGAGAGTTTTGCATAATTACTGCGCTGGTCAATGCAGCGTTAAATTTTCACTCAAAATGCTCATTTACTGCCAGTAAACTCCGCTTTTTCGTTCAAATTTGTCTTGACAGCGCTGGTGACATTATGCAAAGCTCTCAATTTATCAAACAGGAAACAGTTATTTTTGATAGTTTTCCTTCCAGTGTTGATAGCTCATCTTGTAAACATAGGTTTTTGCATCTTCAACAGGTAATGTCATGTTTTCAGCGTCAGCTTCCGCCGATAACCACTTTGATAAACAATTTCTGCAAAAACCTGCAAGGTCCATTAAGTCAATATTTTGTACGTCGCGCCTGCTGTCCAAGTGAGCAATAAGGCGTCGGAAAGTAGCGGCTTCAATTTTGTTGCGTTGCTCTTGAGAAAGTTGTTCTAACATAATAATAATGGTATGAAGTGGTTAATTAACGGTTTGGGAATATTGCTCCATTTTTGTGGCCAAAGCAAAATCTTTTTCAGTGATACTATCAGTGTCATGCGTGATTAACTGCACATCGACTTTATTGTATATATTAGACCATTCAGGGTGATGATTCATTTTTTCAGCATACAATGCCACTTGTGTCATAAACCCAAAAGCATGATTGAAATTGGCAAACTTAAAATGCTTGACTAATTTGTTGTCGTTTATACACCATGGTTTGTTAGTAGTCGCATTTAGTTGATTCAGTGCAGTTTGTAAATCAATATTATTCATTGCGCTATTTTAACTCAGATTGTGTATTACAAAATTATAACAAAGGCAAAAAATGGTAATAAAAAATTACTTGTTTCAATGTAAAATTGCCTATAAAATATCTGTTAATGCATTAGATTTCGTAAAGACCACAATGAATGAATTGAATGATTTGCCTTGGGATTACCCTGATCCATTTTTTATTAAGCGCACAGTAACACCTGATGAAGTAGACGGTTACAACCATGTTAATAACACAGTTTACTTAAAATGGATGGATGAATGCGCCTGGAAACATAGTGAGGCTGTGGGTCTTGGAATTGAACAATGCCAGGATTTAGGTAAGGGAATGGCGGTAACACGCCATGAAATTGATTATCTTGTATCGGTTTACCTCGGTGATGAAGTCATCATTGGGGACTGGGTGACTTTAAATGATAGCAAGTTACGCGCCGAGCGCACCTTTCAAATTATTCGCTTAAGGGACAATAAAACCGTCTCGCGCTGTGTGTCATCTTATGTTTGTACGAATTTAAAAAATGGTCGCCCAACGCGCATGCCACTTATTTTTGTTGAAAGATACAAATCTATCCGTTAATCTGGGTTAATGAGATTAACATGTCAGATTATTTGTTAGACATTGTCGACGTTTTTGCAGAAAAGCCGCTTGCGGGCAATCAGTTGGCTATTGTTAGGAATGCGTCAGATTTGTCTGCCGAGCAAATGCAAGCCATAGCTTTAGAGACCAATTATTCAGAGACTACTTTTGTTATTGGACAGCAAAAAGACATAGCAAAAGTTAGAATTTTTACACCAGAGTATGAACTGGATTTTGCAGGACATCCCGTCCTGGGAACGGCATGGCTATTGGCAGGAGGTAGTGGTAATATTACGTTAGATTTACCCGTAGGGCATGTTCCAGTGCATTTTGAAGCAGGTATCAGTTGGCTAAAACCTCCTGAGCCCAAGTTTCTGTCTACGCTTACCAATCAACAAGCTGCTGTACTCATTTCGCTAGATGAAACGCAAATTAATGATACATTGCCTGTAGTTGTTGGAAATATTGGTATTCAATTTGTGATTATTGCTGTGACAAGTCTCAAAACGCTACAATCCATATCCGTCAATTTAGCCTATCGACAGCAGTTGTTAGATACTGGTTTAGATGTAAGTAAAATATTTGTTGTGTCTAATGAATCGTATGATGACGCCGACTATGCCGCAAGAATGATTTTTAATGCCAATGGTTTAAGAGAGGATGCTGCCACAGGCAGTGCCAATTCGCTATTTGCGTACTACCTTCAAAAATATAAAGGCAATATAGGCAGAGTGATTGTGGATCAGGGCTATGAAATTAATCGCCCTTCCAGAATTTATTTGGATATAGCTGATAATTTAAGAGTTGGCGGTAAGGTTATGCCTTTTGCTTGCGGTAAACTATCACTGTAAGATTTATATTGATAATATGGGTTTAGTGAATTTAATGGTTGCACAGGATTAGTCTTTTAAGTAAAATGGCGCGCTTTCTGAAATAGGCTGTTTTCTGCCTGTTTTAATAAACAGTATTAATAAGTTTTTGGAGTTTTCAGTTATGTATGCAGTCATTGAAAGTGGTGGCAAGCAGCATCGAGTACAAGAAGGAGAAATTCTTCGCCTTGAAAAATTAAGCGGTCAAGCTGGTGACAAAGTTACCTTTGACAAAGTGTTGATGATGGGTGAAGGCGATTCAGCCAAAGTTGGTGCACCTTATGTTGATGTGGCTGTTGAAGCTGAAGTTATAGAACAGGGGCGCGGTGATAAAATTAAAATTATCAAATTTCGCCGACGCAAACACCACCGCAAGCAAATGGGTCACCGTCAAGATTACACAGCGGTAAAAATTATTTCGATTCAGGAAGTTAAAAAGGCATCCAGGGTTAAACCCGCTAAAGAGACACCTGCTAAAACCGAAGACGTAACAGCTAAACCTGATGCTAAAAAAGCCTCTGAAAATAAAACGGCTAAAAAGCCTGCTGTAAAAAAGGCGACGACTACTGAAAATAAAACAGCAGCTAAAAAAACAGCTTCCGGGAAAACTGAAACCGCAGCAAAAAAACCAGCGACCAGGAAAACAACCACTAAGAAGCCAGCGGCAAAAAAAGAAACTGGCTCAGAGTAATTGGTCCGAAATTATCCTATATTAACCCTTAAGAGCAATTAATTATGGCACACAAAAAAGCCGGCGGCAGTACCAGAAACGGTCGCGACTCAGAAAGCAAACGCCTTGGTATCAAGCGTTATGGTGGTGAACAGGTCAATGCAGGAACTATTATTGTTCGCCAACGCGGTACACGTTTTCGCCCTGGCAACAATACTGGGATAGGTAAAGACCACACTATTTTTGCCAAGTCTAACGGAGTGGTTAAATTTGTTTCGCGTGGTCCGAAAATGCGTAAGCATGTGGATATTGTTGCCAGTTAATCAAAAATAATATCCGAGAGTTTTGCATAATTACTGCGCTTGTCAATACAGCGTTAAATTTTCGCTCAAAATGCTCATTTACTGTCAGTAAACTCCGCTTTTTCGTTCAAATTTGCCTTGTCTTGACATCGCTCGTGACATTATGCAAAGCTTTCATCCTGCGTAAAAAAGCTCCAACTGGGGCTTTTTTTGTTTAAGCTGATGAATTTTGTCGATGAAACCATTATTACCGTTCAAGCGGGCAAAGGCGGTAATGGGTGTTTGAGCTTTAGACGAGAAAAATATATTCCACGAGGAGGACCAGATGGCGGCGACGGCGGTGATGGCGGCAGTATCTATCTTCAGGCTGACGAGAATGCCAATACTCTAATTGATTATCGCTATCAGCGCTTCTATCAAGCTGAAAATGGCAAAGCAGGGATGGGAAATAACGCAACGGGTCGCAGCGGTAATGACTTGATATTAATTGTTCCGGTGGGAACGACAGCAATAAATCTGACAACCGATGAGGTAATCGGTGATTTAACCAAACATACACAACAGCTAAAAGTAGCACAGGGTGGTTTCCATGGTTTGGGTAATACACGCTATAAATCCAGTACTAACCGGGCGCCAAGACAGACCAGTGCAGGCACTGAAGGTGAGCGTATTGAATTAAAACTGGAGTTAAAATTACTGGCGGATGTTGGCTTATTAGGTCTTCCCAATGCAGGTAAGTCGACTTTAATATCGTATTTGTCCAATGCAAGGGTAAAAATAGCTGATTATCCATTCACAACCTTAGTGCCGAGTTTAGGTGTGGTGAAAGTTGATAAATTGCATTCATTTGTTATGGCAGACTTGCCAGGGTTGATTACAGGAGCATCGTCGGGTGCAGGTTTAGGCATTCGATTTTTGAAACACCTAACACGTGCCAGATTATTATTGCATATTGTTGATTGCAACCCGGTTGATGGTAGCAAGGTGATTGATAACATTAAAAATATTCAACAGGAATTATTAGCTTTTAGCCCGACTCTGGTCGAGCGTGAACAATGGTTGGTATTTAATAAAGTTGACACACAAAGTAATCAACAAAGTTATTCTAACCTGCTTCAAAGTATTGTCAGCGAGCTTAATTGGGTTAAACCATGGTTTGGTATTTCTGCGGTAAGTGGCGAAGGTACGCAAACGCTAAGTCGAGCAGTTATGCAATATTTACAGCAACAGAGTGTTTTATTGGTAGAAGATGAGTCGTTTCTGGAAATGGAGAAGGGTATTCAAATAAAAATGCAGCAAGAAGCGCGTCAAACGATAGAGAGCATACGCAAAAAACGCGAAGCCAATAATGAAGAAACTGAAGATGATAATACGGATGTTGAAGTTGTGTGGGTTACAGAATAAATAATAGACGGGTATGGTGCGTCAATCGGTCAAAGACAGTAAATTATGGGTGATTAAATTTGGCAGTGCCATATTAACCACACCAGATTTACAGTTAAATGTGCCTTTAATCAAGGCAATGGTGCGGCAAATTGCGCAAATTGTTAGCAATGGCAAGCAAGTCGTGATAGTGTCTTCTGGTGCGGTAGCATCGGGTATGTCACTATTGGGCTGGAAGCAGCGCCCGATGGATGTTCATAATCTGCAAGCTGCGGCATCAGTAGGTCAGGCAGGATTGGTGCAAACCTATGAAAACGCATTTAAAAACTATCAACTACATACGGGGCAACTATTATTAACGCAAAGCGATATTGAAAGCCGTGAGCGTTATTTGAACATTCGGACCACTATACAAACACTGCTTAACCATAATATTATTCCTGTTATCAATGAAAATGACAGTGTAGCAACTGAAGAAATTTGCTTTGGTGATAACGACTCTCTGGCAAGCTATGTTGCCAATATTATTGAAGCTCATAGTATGTTGTTATTAACAGATCAAAACGGCTTTTATAATAAAGACCCATCGAAACACGTAGATGCCGTACTACTGGATAATCTTTCCATTGAAGATAAAACACTGGATGCAATGACTTTTGGCAGCGGTGCTTTAGGACGAGGAGGTATGCAATGCAAACTCAATGCGGCGCGTATAGCTGCGCGTTCTAACACTCAAACCATTATAGCCAATGGTTATGATGAGAAAATTATTCATGCTGTCACCAGGGGGCAAGTCGTTGGAAGCTGGTTTAAAGTGGTTAGCTCACAGGTAGGTGCTCGCGTAGGAGCTCGCAAGCGATGGTTGGGTGCCAAATTAAAAGCAAAAGGTAGTATCACTCTTGACAATGGTGCGAAACAAGCCATATTAAAGGGCGGTAACAGCTTATTGCCTATTGGCGTTATCGCCGTGTCTGGCAATTTTGAGCGCGGCGATTTGGTTAAATGCCTGGATGAAAACGGTACAGCCATAGCGCAGGGATTATGCAATTATAATAGTAATGATTGCACAAGTTTGTTACGTTGCCACAGTGAAAATATTCAAAAAATATTGGGTTATTGCCACGCAGAAGAAGTGATTCATTGTGATAACTTGTTATTATTGTAATCTTTAATCACTAATTCCTAATAACTATGATTGAGGTCGTCGTAGGGCAAATATTATTTTTTGCTGTGGCTGCATTAATAGGTTTAATTATTCAAAAGATATCGCCATTAGATATGACGTTATCCTGTTTATTATCAGGAGTTTTAATCGCTTTAGGAATTGAGGTTCTGGAGTTGGAAGACATTATACCAGACCACAGTCTTAAGGAAATTGTCTTTTTCGTCATATTGCCTGTACTTATTTTCGAAGCGGCCTGGCATATTGACCCTAAAATACTCACGAAATGGTTCAGGCCAATATTATTGCTGGCCATTCCTGGTGTTATTCTCAGTTGTTTTATCACCGCTATTATTAGTTGGTATCTAATAGGAAATGCAGTTGCATACCCATGGATAGCTGCCTTTGTGGTAGGTGCAATTTTAGCGGCAACTGATCCAGTTGCGGTGACGGTTATATTAAAACAATTGAAAGCGCCAGAGGACTTAAATGTCTTGATCGAAGGTGAAAGTTTATTCAATGATGCCACTGCAGTATTGCTCTTTAGCATTGTCATTACCTATGCTCTGAATACAGGTGAACCACAGGCAGAGCCTAATTTATTATTAGAATTTCTACTGGTTTGTCTGGGTGGACATTTAATCGGAGCACTGTTGGGGTGGTCTGCTGCCATTATCATCAATTGGTTGGAGTCAGTGCCGGCTACTAAAATGATTTTATTACTGCTGGCATTTTCCAGCTTTTATCTCGCAGAACATATTCTTCATGTCTCAGGCATTTTATCTGTAATGACCGCTGCCATTTGTGTACGCCGATTGCTTTGTTACAAACACGATAAGTTTTTATACGATTCAGCCGCAGCCTGGGAGTGGATGGCTCTATTGTTTACCTCCGTTCTGTTTGTAATAATGGGTGCAACAATCAGTTTTGAATTATTTATTGACTATTGGTTTCCAGTGCTGATAGCAATTATTGCAACCTTATTAGCGCGCACTGTTTCCGTTTATAGCATGAGTAGTATCAGTCATTTCATAGGGCAAAAAATAAAACCGGAATGGAAGAAACTATTGGTATGGGGTGGCCTTCGAGGTGGTATAGCTATTGCCTTAGTGTTGTCATTACCCAATAATTTGCCCTATCACGATTTAGTGCAATCAATGGTATTTGGCTCGGTACTTTTTACATTGTTAATTCAAGGTACAACAGCGGGTAAACTAATACAGCGTTTAAAAATTATTTAAGGTAAATATTATGTCAATTGACCAAGCGATTAATGAATTTTTACGACCTGTTTCTGATGGGTTAAGCAGTTTTATTTTTTCAGAAATTAGTATAGGGTCTATTTCTTTTCCCTGGATTGTTATGTGGTTAATATCCGCTGCGGTGTTTTTTACCTTTTATTTAGGCCTTATTAATGTTCGTGGCTTTTCCCATGCCATTAGATTAGTAAAGGGCGATTTTTCAAAAGAGAGTGATAAGGGAGAAATTAGCCATTTTCAGGCACTGGCTACAGCGGTGTCAGGGACTGTAGGTATTGGTAACATTAGCGGCGTTGCAGTTATTATCACCTTAGGAGGTCCTGGTGCTATGTTTTGGCTAGTTTTAGCTGGTTTTTTGGGTATGGCAACCAAATTTGCAGAGTGCATATTGGGGGTTAAGTATAGAGTAGAAAACGCAGATGGTACAGTTTCAGGTGGTCCTATGTATTATCTGGAAGCAGGCTTAAAGGAAAGAGGTTTTTATAGAGTAGCTAAACCGTTGGGTAAATTTTATGCATTGGCCATTGTCATTGGCTGTATGGGCATTGGAAATATGTTTCAGTCGAACCAGGCCTTTGAACAGATTGTATTTATTACAGGTTCTAACAGCAGTTATTTTGCCGACAAAGGCTGGTTAATAGGAACCCTTATTGCAGCTATTGTCGCCCTGGTAATTGTTGGAGGGTTAAGGTCTATTGCTAAAGTGACGAGCAGGTTAGTACCGTTTATGGGGTTGCTGTATGTCATCTTTGGATTGGCAATTATCATGATGAACTATGAAAAAGTACCTGGGGCAATATCAGCGGTAATTACCTCTGCGTTTAGCCCACAAGCTTATGCAGGTGGCGTGATAGGGGTGATGATATTAGGCTTTCAACGCGCTGCGTTTTCGAACGAAGCAGGAATTGGGTCTGCGGCTATTGCTCACTCGGCAGTTAAAACCAGTGAACCTGTTACCGAAGGCTATGTTGCATTGTTGGAACCCTTTATTGATACAGTGGTAATTTGCAGTATTACAGCTCTGGTTATTTTAACCACAATTTATACTCCCGATATCAATGCTGTTGGTGTTCAAGGTATTGAATTAACCTCAAGAGCCTTTGCCAGCACTATCAGTTGGTCAACTATTCCATTATCTATTGTTGCTATATTGTTTGCGTTTTCAACTATTTTGTCATGGTCTTATTACGGTATGAAAGGCTGGACCAATTTGGTTGGTCGCTCTAAAACCAAAGAGCTTTCCTTTAATCTGGTTTATTGTTTATTTGTTGTTGTAGGCTGTACTATCCAGTTAGATTCGGTGTTGGATTTCTCTGATGCCATGGTGTTTTTAGTAGCGCTACCCAATGTGTTGGGTCTATATATACTGGCGCCGGTTATTAAGCAAGAAATGATAAAATATCAAAAGAAGATACGATAAGGGTTAAACATGTTTCGGTTGGTTGAATCATGGGTTAGTAATGAACTCGATGAAGAATTCATTACCAACATACTCGAAGTGATGAAAGCGCATACTGTAACGATTCCCATTGCGCTATTAATAACGGCATCTCTATTTATAGCCATCGCCTGGAATTACATTAGTAGTTTGCAAGCTATTATTTGGTTGAGCTTCTTTGTTGGTTTTGCCATGTTACGCCGATATTGCGTGTTAGGGAAGAGTATTTTTGCCGTCTATAACCCGGTAAAACGCCTGAGTATTGCTACCATTTGCAGTGGTATTTTAGGTGTTTTGCTGTGCTTTGTATTGTTGTTGTTCCCGTATATGAATTTACATGAACAAAGTGTTGTAACCATTATTTTTATGGGGCTTTGCGTTGCCAGTGTTGTGTCTGCTGCTGGTTATTTCCCTATTTTTTCGAGTTTTGCATTTCCAATTTTTATAGCGTTAATAGCGAGATGGTTATTTATGCCTGAACAGCATTGGCTAAATTATACACTAGCGGTGCTGCTATTCATTTTCGCTTGGATATTAACACGCTCCTCACAAGTGTTTTTTCAATTTTTTCAACGCTCTTATTTATTTGGAGAGGAAAAAATGTTGTTAAATCAACAATTGGAACGGGCATTACAAGAGGTAAAAAAAAGTAGTTTGGAAAAGTTAAAACTGTTCGCTTCTGCAGGACATGACTTAAGCCAACCACTACAGAGCATAACTTATAACATTGAATCCTTAATTCGCAAATCACAAGACAAAGAAACTCAAAAATTGCTGTTAAAAGTCCAAAGCTCTAGTGAATCACTTAGTGATCAGTTAGGTGAAATACTGGAAATATCACGTATTGATGCAGGTAATATTACCCCGAGAGTAACGGCAGTTAGATTGAATAATATTATTGAAATGGTATACAGTGAGTTTATTCAGCAAACAGAAGAAAAAAAATTAAAATTTACAATCCGCATGCCTGACGATGTGTTGGTGATGGGCGATCAAAATTTTCTTACAAGAATCATTCGCAATTTAGTGAGCAATGCTGTTAAATATACTCATCAAGGCGAAATTAAATTAGAAGTAATGGCGGCTAAAGATAACGTGGTTGTAGAGGTTTCAGATACAGGCATAGGTATTCCTGATTCAAAACGAAAGTTTATTTTTGGAGAATTTACTCAGCTTGAAAACTCATCCAGAGACAGAAGTAAAGGTTTGGGATTAGGGTTGGCAATTGTTAAACGCTTTGTCCATTTAATGGATGCCCGAATAGATATGCAAAGCATAGAAGGTGTTGGTAGTGTTTTTACGTTATTTTTAGAGCGGTTATATTTAACAGAATTTAATGATGATGAATACAATACCTCCATTGTAGAAGGTTTAAAAATTTTAGTGGTTGATGATGATGAAACTGTAGGTGATGCCATTGCCACACTATTACAGAATTTAGGCTGTGAAATCAATTATGCAGTATCGTTTGATAAAGCCATAGAGCTTGCTAAAGTGCAAGAGCCTGATGTTGTTTTAACTGATTATCGTTTGGGACATGATGTCAACGGTGTGATGCTGATTGAAGCATTGCGCAAAATATACCCTGAAATTCCTGCACTTATCATTAGCGGGGCTGCATGGGAAGAGGATATGGTACAAGTTGAAAATCATAAGCTAACCATTTTAAATAAACCCGTAGCGCTTGCCAATTTATTAGATTCAATTAATCACAGTTTGAATTAAAGCGCCAAACACTAAAGTGTTTTGGTATATAATGAGACCTTTGCAATAAAATTCTTTTGCATTCATACTGCGTTATTTTCGTGCTCAAATGCCCATTTACCATCAGTAAACTCCGCTTTTGCGCGCGAAAATGCCTTGTCTGAGAGCAAATTTTTTTATTGCAAAGGTTTCATAATAGCCTAAAAATTGTCCACCATTTTTCACCATCACAATGTCAGATAACTCAAAGCAAAACGCATTGGACTACCATTGGTATCCTATATCAGGCAAGTTGGAAATACAGCCAACCAAACCGATGAATACCCAAAATGATTTATCATTGGCATATTCCCCTGGAGTTGCATTTCCTTGCACAGAAATTGAAAAAGACCCTCTAACTGCCGCAAAGTACACCATACGTGGTAACCTGGTTGGAGTGGTTTCCAATGGTACTGCGGTTTTAGGTCTGGGTAATATTGGTGCACTTGCCTCGAAGCCAGTGATGGAAGGCAAAGCGGTGCTGTTTAAAAAGTTTGCCGATATTGATGTTTTTGACATCGAAGTTGATGAAACGGATGTAGATGCCTTTGTTGATACAGTTAAACGGCTTGAACCAACATTTGGCGGTATTAACCTGGAAGATATCAAAGCCCCGGATTGCTTCTTTATTGAGCGCAAATTGCGTGAGCAAATGAATATACCGGTGTTTCATGATGATCAACATGGAACCGCCATCGTATCGGCAGCGGCAGTTTACAATGCACTACGCATTGTCGATAAAAAAATTGAATCTGTTAAATTGGTAGTGTCTGGTAGTGGAGCTGCCAGTATTGCCTGCGTAGAATTATTGATTAGCATGGGGTTAAAACGCTCCAATTTATATTTAACTGATCGCAAGGGAGTTATTTATAAAGGTAGGGTTGAGGGTATGAACCCCTGGAAAGAAAAATTAGCTAATGATACGCATTTTAGAACCTTAACCGATGCTATAGTAGATGCCGATATTTTCCTGGGGTTATCAGGAGCAGGTATTTTGACTCAAGATATGGTAAAAACCATGGCACCTAACCCACTAATATTAGCAATGGCAAATCCAACACCAGAGATTATGCCAGAATTAGCCAAGGAAGTAAGGCCTGATGCCATTATCGCAACGGGTCGCTCTGATTACCCCAATCAGGTCAATAATGTGCTTTGCTTTCCCTTTATGTTCAGAGGAGCTTTAGATTGCGGAGCAACCACCATTAACGAAGAAATGAAGCAGGCTTGTGTCAAAGCATTGGCTGATTTGGTAATGCGCGAACCAGACCAAAAAGTAGCGCAGGCCTATAAAGGTGAAAAATTAGTATTTGGTCCTGATTACATTATACCTAAGCCCTTTGACCCAAGGCTTATTGAAGAAGTCCCTGTCGCTGTGGTACAAGCAGCTATGGATAGTGGTGTGGCGACTAGACCCATTGAAGATATGGGTGCTTATAAAGCAAAATTGCATTTATATAACAGTCAAAGTCGACTGTTCATGCAACCTGCTATTGAAAAAGCGCAAACCAATAACCAAAGCCGTATTGTTTATGTTGAAGGTGAAAATTCTGACATACTGCAAGCGATACAACATATTGTCGATGAGCAGATAGCTAAACCGGTGTTGCTAGGCCGCCCTAAAGTTGTACAGCAGATTATTAATGATAACAGCTTGCGATTAAGTTTAAATAAAGAAGATGCTAATGGCATTGAGGTGATTAACCCTTATCATAATACTTTTTACCAAGAGTATTGTGATTATTACCATCAAACTAATGCACGCAATGGCATAACCATTAAAAATGCTCAAAATGCCATGAATAACGACCATACTGCTTTTGCTGCGGTAATGGTAGCCAAAGGTCATGTTGATGGATTAATTTGCGGTAAAGAAGGCAGTTATCTTAACCATTTACAGGCGATTAAAAACATTTTAGTGCCAGAGAGCGAGCAGCAATCCTTGACCAGTATCTGTGTGCTGTTAATGTCAGACAAGCCACCTATATTTCTTACAGATCCATTTGTTAACGTCAACCCAACTTGTGAACAAATTATTAACAATGCATCAGAGGCTATTAAATTTGTAGAAAAGTTTGGTATTGAACCCAAGGTTGCTTTGCTCTCGCACTCAAATTTTGGCAGCTACGATACAGAAGGAGGCAATAAAATGAAAAGCGCTACGCAACAGTTAAAACAACAGTTTCCCAATGTGGAAATTGAAGGCGAAATGCATGCTTTTGCTGCCTTTAACGACGAAGCACGCAAAAATCTCTGCGCAGGTAATCAATTAACGGATTCAGCCAATATTTTGATTATGCCTACAATGGATGCCGCCAGCATATCACTTGGGCTATTGCGCTCATTAACGTCAACTCGTTTGGTTGGTCCCTATTTAACAGGATCGCAAAAAACAGCGCATATTTTAATACCATCAGTATCTAACCGCGGTATTTTTAATATGACGGCACTAATGGTGGCAGATTTGCAGGAAAAGGCTCACTAACATAATTTGAACAATATAACTATGAATAGACCCAGTGGAAGACAGTCGAATGAAATGCGCCAAATGGAATTTATCAGAAGCTATACTATATATGCTGAAGGTTCGGTACTGGTGTGTTTTGGCAAGACTAAAGTTATTTGTACTGCTTCGATAGATAATTCAATACCCAGATTTTTGAAAGGTAAAGGGCAAGGCTGGTTAACGGCTGAATATGGAATGTTACCGCGTTCTACCCATTCAAGAATGCATCGTGAGTCATCGAAAGGGAAACAGTCGGGACGCACACAAGAAATTCAACGCTTAATTGGTCGCTCCTTGCGAGCTGCGGTTAACTTAAAGATGTTGGGAGAATGCCAAATACTTATTGATTGCGATGTCATTCAAGCTGATGGAGGCACAAGAACAGCCGCTATTTCTGGCGCCTGGGTAGCGCTTTACGATGCGCTTTACCATCATTTCAATGGTAACGAAGATATCATTGAATCCTGTCTGGTTGAACAAATTGCTTCCGTTTCAGTGGGTATACATCAAGGTAATACGGTGCTTGATTTAGATTACGATGAAGACGGTAACGCCGAGACCGATATGAATGTGGTTATGACCGCAAGCGGTGGTTTTATTGAATGTCAAGGCACTGCAGAGCAGGGTAATTACAGCAAAGAGCAATTAAATGAAATGTTAGCATTAGCTGAAAAAGGCATTGCTGATATTATGCAAAAACAAAACGAAACGCTTCAAAACGAGGTTCAATAAGAGTGCATAGTTTCCAGCGACAGTTCATTGACTGCGCCTTACACAATAATGCATTAAGTTTTGGTAAGTTCACATTAAAATCAGGGCGCGTGAGTCCGTATTTTTTTAATGCAGGCAAGTTTTATACAGGATCAGCCTTGTCAATAGCAGGGCAATGCTATGCACAGTCTATTGTACATTCAGAACTAGAGTACGATGTATTATTTGGTCCAGCCTACAAAGGTATTCCTTTAGTCAGCGCCATAGCTGTTGCGTTGCAACAAATGGGTATTGATAAGCCTTATGCTTTTAACCGCAAAGAAGCTAAAGACCACGGCGAAGGAGGTAGCATTGTTGGGGCACCAATCGAAGGTAAAAGGCTTTTGATAGTAGATGATGTTATCACCGCAGGCAGCGCCATCAATGAAGTGATGCAATTGCTTGCTAAAGAATCAGCCATTGCCTGCGGTGCTATTGTTGGTTTAGATAGACAGGAAAAAGTGGATAATAACCTGTCAGCGATTCAAAATGTCGAACAAAAACATAATGTACCAGTAAGTAGCATTATCAACCTTGATAGCCTTATTCAGTATTTACAGCAATCGGATAATAGCCTATTGCCAACTATCGAAGCTTATCGTAAGCAATACGGCATTTGAAATCATTAACTTTTAGGCAGTGTTACTCCAGTTTGTCCCTGGTATTTACCGCCGCGATCCTTGTAGGAAGTTTCACAAGGCTCATCCGATTGTAAAAAGAGCATTTGGGCTACTCCTTCATTGGCATAAATTTTTGCTGGTAACGGAGTGGTATTAGAAAATTCCAGGGTAACGTGGCCTTCCCATTCGGGTTCTAAGGGAGTGACATTGACAATAATACCGCAGCGAGCGTAGGTGGATTTGCCAAGGCAAATGGTCAGAACATCACGTGGGATGCGGAAGTATTCTACAGTGCGTGCGAGAGCAAATGAATTGGGAGGAATGATACAACAGTCGCTTTTAATATCGACAAAGCTGTTTGAGTCGAAGGCTTTAGGGTCGACGGTACTGGAGTGTACGTTAGTGAATATTTTAAATTCAGGTGCACAACGTACATCGTAACCGTAACTGGATGTTCCATAAGAGATGATTCTCTCTCCGTTGACATGACGCATTTGACCAGCTTCAAACGGCTCTATCATGGCGTGTTGCTCAACCATACTTCGAATCCACTTGTCAGATTTTATACTCATAGTAACGACTCTTATTCAATGATAATTTCGGGTTGTGGGGAATGAGTGCAGCCTAATTGTTCGATAATAGCACTTGCACAATGATTGTAAGCTTGATGAACGGCTTTCAATGATTGGGTTTCTGCTAATTTTGCAGGTGTACCTTCATCCATCATTTGACGAATGGAGCTATTAAGTGGTATTTGTCCTAATAGCGGTACTTTATAATCTTCCGCTACTGCGGCACCGCCATTAGCGCCAAAAATAGAATGTTCACTATTGCAATTTGGGCAAATAAAAGTGGCCATATTTTCAACAATACCTAATATGGGAACGGATACTTTCTGAAACATTTCAATACCTTTGACAGCATCATTTAAAGCAATTGTTTGTGGGGTAGTAACAATAACTGCGCCGTCTAAGGCAACTTTTTGAGATAAAGTTAACTGAATATCACCTGTGCCAGGCGGCAGGTCGATAAATAAAAAGTCTAAATTATGCCAAAGGGTTTGCGTTAAAATCTGCACCAATGCACCGCTTGCCATAGGGCCACGCCAAACCATAGGCGTTTTGTCAGTAACCAAATTGCCGATAGACATGGTTTGCAAGCCTTGTGCCATAATTGGGATGAAATACTTTTCATCTTTAACCTCAGGCCTGGTGTCAGGGTCGATGCCAAGCATAATAGGTAAACTTGGTCCGTAAATATCAGCGTCCAGCAGTCCTATACTATAGCCTTGCTGTTGCATGGCCAAGGCGATGTTTACTGCAGTGGTAGATTTGCCAACGCCACCTTTTCCTGATGCGATTGCAATGCACTGTTTAACACTGGGAAGCATATTAGTTGAATGATTCATAAATAATTGATAGGCTTTTTATTTTTTAGAAGCTCGCATTTTTTTAAGCTGACGCTCAGCAATGCGTCGTTCATCAGGTGTTAGCTGATAAATAGCAGGGCAGGGTAAATCACAATGCTCGTAAAGCGTTTTGATGTCTTTTGTTGCTAAATGGAGCCATTTTCCTGTGGGCAAGAAAGCGGGCAGGTAAATAGTTGCATATCGAACACGTTTTAATCGGTTTACCTGCAGACCTTGTGATTCCAGTAACCTTCGTACTTCCCGGTTTTTACCAGTTTGCAGGCATAGAGTAAGCCAATTATTTTTATGTCCTGCTTTTAGCGAATCGCCACTACTATCATTGAGCGTTTCGTTGATAACAATATCGCTGAACTGTGAAATACCATCTTCTAATTTAACGCCTGATTTCATGTTCTCAATCATTTGTTCGTCAATTTTTCCAAAAAAACGCACCGAATATTCGCGGTCAGTTTGAGAAGAAGGATGCATCAGTTTGTTGGCCAACTCACCATCTGTAGTAAAAAGTAATAAACCTGATGTATTAATGTCTAAGCGTCCAATTGATATCCAGCGCTCTGAGTTAAGCCTGGGAAGGGCTTCAAAAACTGTTTTAAGTTTGCCGTTTTGCTGCGTTTGAATGCTGCGGCTACAAACTTCGCCCACAGGTTTGTTATAAATAATAACACGACTCTCTCTTACTTTTTGGGTTTTAATGAGTTTGTTATCGACACTAATACTGTCGTTAATACTCATACGATCACCCAATTTAGCGCGTTTACCATTGAGTTTAACACGCCCCTGTTCAATTAACGCCTCGATACCACGTCGCGATGCTACGCCGTGATGAGCCAACACTTTTTGAATTTTGTCAGTATTTTCCGTTGTCATTTGGTTCGTCATTTAAGTTGTCATCAGAATAGTTGGTTGCTTTTTCTGTTTCAGGGTTTGGCTCTTCATCTTCAAAAGCTAATTCCGGGGCGAGTGCGTTAATGTCTTTTAAATCACCTAGAGGGGGCAAATCAGATAATTTTTCTAAATTAAAATAGTCAAGAAATTGTTTGGTTGTGGCAAATAATGCAGGTTTGCCAGGTACATCGCGATGCCCCACACTACGTATCCATTCTCTTTCAAATAGTGATTTAATAATATTCGAGCTGACAGAAACTCCTCTGATATCTTCAATATCGCCGCGAGTAACAGGTTGTCGATAAGCGATAATAGCCAGTGTTTCTAAAAAAGCGCGGGAATTTTTTTTGGGTTTTTCCAACCATAACCGAGATACCCAGTGTGCCATTTCACTGCGAACCTGATAGCGATAGCCTGAACTGACTTTAATGAGTTCATAACCTCGTTCTTCACAATCGTGAGTTAATTGTATTATGGCATCTTCTATATCGTTTTTTTGGAGTTGGTGGTCATCAATACCAAACAGCATTAAAAACCGGTCTGTCGCAATCGGTTCATCGGCTGCCATAAGAGTGGCTTCAATAATTTTTTTTAGTTCTTCTGCGTTCATAGTTTGCAATTAAGAGCTGGATTTTATATGAATAATGCCATATTCTTCGTTTTGTACCACGTCCACCAAAAAATTTTTGATTAACTCCATCAAAGCCAAAAATGTAACGACAATACCATGGCGACCTTCTTCGGGTTTAAACAGGGTATAAAATGGCACGAACTCATCACTCTTAATCACCGATAAAATATGACTCATGCGCTCCCTGGTAGATAGTTTTTCAGGGGTAATGGTATGGCTTTGCTGTAAATCGCTGCGTTTGATCATTTCGACAAAAGCCAGAACCAGGTCTTTCATGTCGACATCAGGGTGCTTGGATGCTTGTTGAACTTTGGGTGTGATGATGTTTGTTGCGAAAGTGTCGCGTTCCATTTGAGGTAATTGGTCGATAGATTCCGCAGCTTCTTTAAAGCGTTCATACTCTAGAAGTTGTAAAATCAAATTAGCTCGCGGGTCTTCCTCTTCCTCACTTTCCTCTTGTTGGCGAGGTAATAACATTCTTGATTTAATTTCAGCAAGTAGTGCCGCCATTAGTAAATATTCAGCAGCTAATTCAAAGTGCATGGCTTCCATTGCCTCAATATAAGCCATATATTGCTCAGTGATGGAGGCGACATCAATTTCCAGGATATCAATATTTTGCCTGCGAATTAGATACAACAATAAGTCTAATGGTCCTTCAAAAGCTTCCAGAAAAATTTCAAGCGCATCAGGTGGAATATAAAGGTTCTCGGGTATTTTAGTAATTGCTTTGCCGTGTATATAACCAAAAGATAACTCCTGTTGTTGATGAGTAGGCTTTTTTGAACGAGGAATATTAATCATGTTAAATACCTAATCGTAAACGCCGCTGCCTTGACGTATAACTTGGGGTATATCATCAGTCATATCAATAACCGTAGTCAGGCTGGTATTGCCGTAACCGCTGTCAATAATAATGTCAACGCGCTTGTTAAGTTGCTGCTTGATATCATAAGGGTTTGATAAACTGTACTCATCGCCTGGCATAATCAATGTGGTTGATAACAGAGGCTCTTCTAATTGTTCCAATATAGCAAGCGATACAGGGTAGTCAGGCACGCGAATACCAATGGTCTTCTTATTGGGAACTTGCAAGCGTTTGGGGACTTCGCTAGTTGCATTTAAAATAAAAGTAAAGGCACCAGGAATAAGTGATTTGATGGTTCTAAAATGCTGGTTGTGTAACCTGGCAAAGTTGCCGAGTTGCGATAGATTATGACAGATTAAAGTAAATTGATGTTTGTCGGGTAACTGCCTGATTTGTTTGATTTTATCGAGCGATTTTTTATCATTTATGCTGCAGGCAAAACTATAACTGGTCTCTGTAGGCAACACTATTAACTGACCATTTTGCAATGCGCTGACTACCTTTTCTACAAGGTGGCGTTGAGGTGTTTTGGGATGTATATTTAATACGGTAGCCATGGCTTAAAATTATACAGTAAGAGTGGTTTGTACCCATACCACGCTTGGTAATACTTGGCTAAATTCTGTTGCAAAACACGTAATTGACTACAATATTGCTGTATTATTAACTTGGTAATAAAATATCGCTCCTGCGTATTTTATTGACCACCCTTGAAATACTAGCGAAAATATGCGAATTTTCTTGTATTTCAAGGTTTCGCGACCGAACTATCGCTCGTAGTGGTACTTCCTTGTGCCACATATTAGCTTAGCTCGGTATTTTTATGTCGAATTAATATCCATATTAGTAGTACTTATTTTTTACACAATTTTATGATTCCTGAATCAGAGGAAATTATCTCTGCTCCATTATTTGTAGATACACGAAAGTTTGCAGTAGATTTAGCTGCATCGGACAATAAAATTATTACATTTCAGAATGCCTTACAGGCAGGGCAAAAGCGTATTGATGAGCATTTTTTGCAAGGTGAAGATATAGGTAATTTACTTAATCAGCGCTCGTTACTTATTGATTTTTTGTTGCAACATGCATGGCTAAATTGTAAATTGAATAGTACAAATGCGGTATTGGTAGCCGTTGGTGGCTATGGTCGAGCGGAATTACACCCTTTCTCA
Organism: Pseudomonadales bacterium; assembly: GCA_965204215.1. GTDB lineage: Bacteria > Pseudomonadota > Gammaproteobacteria > Pseudomonadales > GM7GCV1 > CBDBDZ01. The sequence continues at coordinate 1,157,483 of CBDBDZ010000014.1, forward strand.
GACATTGATATTTTAATTTTGCATGAGCTTAACAATGGCGCCTCTGAGGCTGTTCAGCAGTTTATTACATTACTTTGGGATATAGGTTTAAATGTGGGACATAGTTTTCGCAATATTAAACAATGTGTTAAATTGGCAAAAGAGGATATTACGGTCATGACCAATTTGCTTGAGTCCAGGGTTTTAATCGGCAATCGGGAGTTATACCAAAACCTGTGGGCTACGATTGAATATAAAAAAATATGGCAAAGTCCCGATTTTATTAAGGCAAAATTAGGAGAACAGGTCAATCGCCATCAAAAATTTGGCGATATTGAATACGATTTAGAGCCCAATGTAAAAGAGTCGCCTGGCGGTTTGCGTGATATCCAAATGATATACTGGGTAGCAAAACGCCATTTTAACTTAAAAAATATTAACGAATTGTACCGGCACTATTTTGCAACGGAAGAAGAATTAAACAGTTTACAGCAGGGGATGCGGTTTTTATGGAAAGTGCGTTACGCATTACATTTAAATGCAGGAAGGGAGCAAGATAAGTTGAGTTTTGAATGGCAAAAAGTGATAGCAAAGGATTTTAATTATACCGATAATAACAAAAAATTAGCCGTTGAGCAGTTTATGCAAAGTTACTATCGTAATGTCATGGTGCTTCGCGAACTCAATGATGTATTAACCCAACACCTTGCTAATACGGTAGATAAAAAAATTAAACGTATTAAGGTAAAAGCCATTAACGAGCGTTTTCAATTGCGCGGTTCTCAACTGGAAACTGTGTATGACAAGGTGTTTTTAGAACAGCCTTCAGCCTTGCTCGAAGTTTTTGTATTACACGCTAGTGAAACTGTTGTTAAATCCATTTCGGCAGATACCATCCGCCAAATACGCAAGTATGGCTATTTAATTGATGATTCCTTTCGCCAAAGTCAATATAACCGCGAATTATTTTTAACGCTGATTCGCAGTTCCCATCAGCTTTCAACCACATTGCAGCGTATGTCTCGCTACGCTATTTTAGGGCGTTATATTCCCGAGTTTGGAATGATCGTAGGACAGTCACAATTTGATTTATTTCACGCTTTTCCTGTGGATGTGCACACTTTAAAATTAATTGCCAATATTCGTCAATTTGGCGTGCCGTATTTAAGTCAATCCTTTCCCATTTGCTCTAATATTTACCGAAATTTATCGCGTCCAGAATTGTTGATATTGGCAGGGCTATTCCACGATATTGGTAAAGGAAGGGGGGGCGATCATTCAGAAATTGGAGCGATGATTATTACAAACTTTGCCCAAAGCCATGGTTATAGCAATAACGATGTGGAGCTACTTGGTTGGTTAGTTGCCAATCATTTACTGATGTCATCCGTTGCTCAGCGTGAAGATATCAATGATCCGCAAGTCATTCAACAGTTTGCCAAATTGATGAAAACCGAAGAGCGGTTAAATTTGTTGTTTGTACTTACTGTGGCGGATATTCGTGCGACAAACCCTTCGCTTTGGAATAGCTATCGCTCAAGTTTGCTGCGCCAGCTCTATATGTATTGCCGCGAAGAATTGCGCTCTCAAGCAAGGTTTAATCAGCATCAGGATGCCGACTATATCAAAAATAATTTAGTGTTCGATGTCAAAGCTTTGGTATTGAAGAGCTTGAGTGAAAAAGCAAAAAATAATAGCCTTTGTAAAGACTTATTAGCACATATTGATGACAGCTATTTTTTACGCCAAAAAATAGAAAATATTGTATGGCATTTGGAGACTATTGCAAAAACGGCAAAAATATCAAAAACACAAAATAGCTTTTCAGCTCTAAAGGCGTTTAAGGGGAAGGCTTTGGCAGAAAGCCACGCACTTATTTTAACACCGCATGAAAAAAACTATACCTTTGTTGCTTTGGTAACTGCGGCAGAAAAAATGGGGCTAAATATTGTTGAGGCGCAGATTTATCGGGTTGAAGCTATTGGTTACAAATTGAGTTGTTTTGCCTTATTGGACGCTAACATGCAACCGCTCAATCACTTTAAACGTATTAGTCAACAGTTGATTAAAAAAATTAATGATAATTTAAAGCAAGATATTATTCAACTGGCAAAACCTGATATTCATATTTCCCGGCAATTAAAGCAATTTAAAGTACCCACTCAAGTTGCTATTACACCTATGGATTGTGGGGCTTTAATTGATGTGTCCACTGCCGATAGACCAGGACTGCTGGCAACAATAGCAAGAGCTTTTGTAGCGTTGGGGTTGAGGTTAATTTCAGCCAAGATCACCACTTTAGGTGAACGTGTTGAAGATGCTTTTTATGTTTTGGATAGGAATACCAACGGCGATATAGACAATAGCAGGTATTCAGATATTATAGAACTTATTACTCAACGAGTTGATCAGCAAGTAAAACAATGAATAAAAGACAAAGTGCGAGCTTTATTGATAGCAAGCTACAAGAGTTATATCCTGAAACACCAATACCACTGAGTCATAAAGACCCCTATACTTTGCTGGTAGCTGTATTGCTATCGGCTCAATGTACCGATGAGCGGGTCAATCAAATCACTCCTGCATTATTTGAATTGGCTGACAATCCGCAAGATATGGCAAAGCAATCTGTCGATGCGGTTTACAGCATTATTAAACCTTGCGGATTAGCCCCGCAGAAATCCAAAGCCATTGTTAAATTGTCAACCATCCTGGTTGAGCAATACCATTCAATAGTACCAGAGGATATAGCAATGTTAGAAACATTGCCCGGTGTAGGGCATAAAACTGCCAGTGTGGTAATGTCTCAAGCCTTTGGCGTTCCTGCATTTGCGGTAGATACTCATATTCATCGTTTGGCGCAGCGCTGGCGTTTGACCGATGGCAGTAGCGTAATGCGCACAGAGCGCGACTTAAAGCGTTTGTTCCCTGTTGAACGCTGGAATGAATTACATTTGCAAATTATTTATTACGGTAGAGAATATTGCCAGGCACGCAGTTGTTTTGGGTTACAGTGCCCAATTTGCAGTGTTGTTAATGAGGGGAGAATTAGGCCGATAAAGGCACGAAAAGCGTGATAAAATTAAAATCTTTTTTTAATGCAGTAATTGTACAAAACTACCTGGTCTCCACATAAACCCAGATTATGCCAGAAGCCTATATAGTTGATGCCTTGCGCACCCCAACGGGAAAACGTAAGGGCAGTTTAAGTCATATTCACGGTGCTGATTTAGGAGCACAGGTCATTAAGCATATTGTCGAGCGCAATGCTATTCCAGACGATGAATACGACGATGTTATCTTTGGATGCGTTGATACCGTTGGTTCACTAGCTGGCGATATTGCCAGAACCTGTTGGCTAGTAGCAGGCTTGTCTGATGCCGTGCCAGGTACTACTATAGATAGACAATGTGGTTCTTCCCAACAAGCAGTACATTTTGCTGCACAAGCTATTATGTCTGGCACCCAAGATGTTATTTTAGCAGGAGGTGTGCAAACCATGACACAAATCCCCATAAGTTCGGCAATGACATTAGCAACAGATTTAGGATTTGCTGATCCTTTTACGGGTTCTCAAGGTTGGGTGGAACGCTATGGTGATATTCCCCCCACTCAATTCAAATCGGCGCAGATGATTGCCGATAAATGGGGCTTTAGTCGCAAAAGTTTGGAAGAGTATGCGTTAGAGTCTCACCGCAGAGCATTACATGCTATTGAGAACAATTATTTTGCACGTGAAATTCTACCTTTAGAAGAGTTAGCTGTCGATGAAACTCCGCGTCAGTCCACACTGGAAAAAATGGCAGAATTAAACTATTTGTTTGGATGCGATAAAGTTACCGCTGCTGTTTCCAGTCAAACAGCAGATGCATCCAGCGCTGTTTTATTAGTATCTGAACAGGCTTTGAAACGCTATCACTTAACACCCAGAGCCAGAATCCATCATATGAGTGTACGTGCCGATGACCCAATTTGGATGTTAACTGCACCCATTAGTGCCACCGAACACGCTCTCAAAAAATCAGGAATGCAAATTAATGATATTGACCTGGTTGAAATTAACGAAGCTTTTGCCAGTGTAGCTATGGCATGGTTAAAAGAGACAGGTTACCCTCATAAGCAAACCAACGTCAATGGTGGTGCTATTGCTTTAGGTCATCCGCTAGGTGCTACTGGTACAAAATTAATGACTACACTATTGCATGAATTAGAACGAATCAATGCCCGTTATGGATTGCAAACCATGTGTGAAGGCGGTGGTCAGGCTAATGTAACCATTATTGAACGCTTATAATTTTTTGAGGTTATTTATGAATGCTATGTGTGACAATAGAACAGTTATCATAACGGGAGCAGGCGGTGGTTTGGGACGCTCTCACGCCCTGGCTTTTGCAGCAGCAGGTGCAAATGTTGTGGTGAATGATATTAACGAAGCGGCGGCACAAGAGGTTGTAGATAACATTCATTCGCAAGGCGGAACGGCATCTGTTACTTTGTTTGATATTACTAATTATGATCAATGCTTTAATGCCGTTGACAAGACTGTTAAGCTTTATGGTGACTTACATATTGTGGTAAACAATGCGGGCATTAACCGCGACAGAATGTTTGCATCGATGACTGAACAGGAGTGGGACGCTATTATGAGCGTGCATTTAAAAGGTCATTTTTGCCTAAGCTCTAACGCTGTTCAGTACTGGCGTGCTCAGGTTAAATCTGGCAATCAGGTGCCTGCTAGAATTATTAATACGACTTCTGGTGCAGGGTTGCAAGGATCAATAGGTCAGTCGAATTATGCTGCTGCCAAAGCAGGGATTGCGGCTTTAACATTGAATCAATCTGCTGAGTTAGAGCGTTACGGTATTACAGCGAATGCCATAGCACCAGCTGCCAGAACGGGAATGACAACTGCTGTTGAGTCGATGGCAGAGCGAATGGCAAAACCTGAAGACGGCAGTTTTGATTATTGGTCATCAGATAATGTCTCGCCCTTATTGGTTTGGTTGGGTTCGGCTTATTCAAGTGGTGTTACAGGGCGAATTTTTGAAGTTGAAGGCGGTAAAATATCGATTGCCGATGGTTGGCGCACCACTGAGGGTGTTGATAAGGGTGCACAGTGGCAACCAGAAGAAATTGGTGCTGCTATGACAGATTTGTTAAACAGAGAAATTCCTGCCCAAAAAGTCTACGGTTCTTAGTTCCAGATTTAACGGTTTAGTTCATCAAATACGATGACTCTATCTGCTAAATTTAGAGTGTCTTGACGATGTGCAATAATCACTCGGGTAATGGATAAATCGCTGATAAATTGATTGATACAGCGTTCAGTTTCTATGTCTAAATGGCTGGTAGCTTCATCCATAAACATAATTTTAGGGTCTCGATACAAGGCTCTTGCCAATAGCAAGCGTTGTTGTTGTCCACCTGACAGTGATGACCCCATATCGCCAATCAAGGTATGTAAACCCATCGGCATGGAAACGATATCATCCCATATTTGGGCTTGTTTACAGACTTTTTCAACTTTATCCAGATCAATATGCTCATCAAAAAAGCAGATGTTGTTGACCAATGTGCCGCTTAACAGGCTATCGTTTTGCATCACTACACCAATGTGATTCCTGAATACTTGTAAGCCTAGCCGTTGTAATGGTATGTCGTCAATCAATACATTGCCACTATCGGGTTCCAATAAACCAATCATCACTTTTAATAGCGTACTTTTGCCACAGCCCGACACCCCACTGATGGCGACACATTCACCTGGTTGGATAGCTAAATTGACATGATTCAAAATACTGTTGTCACTACCATCGTATTGAAAGCAAACATCATCCAGTCGAATAGCACCTGAAATCGTTCGTTCTGTAGTGCTGTATTCTTGTATCAAATGTTTTTCTTCATCCTGAAATACAATATCGGCAATACGCTGTAAATGCAGTTTCAACATGTACATACTGGTGGCATTAACCAGCAAGTTTTGTGCTTGAGTCGAAAATCGCCTGGCAAACACCAAAAACGCATATAACATGCCAACAGACAATGCATTATTTAATAATTCATGCCCCCCTACCCAAATAATAGCAACAATCTGTAAACCGACAATACTGCCCTGCATGGTCTGAAATACAATCTTGATTTTATTGAGTTTGATGCTGGCATTCAATGAGTTAGCAAAATAGTTTAGCCAGGTACTGTGACGATAGCTTTCACGGCCAAACAATTTAACAGGTTGCATGGCACGCAGGCTCTCCAGAAAAAAGGTACTCTCTTTGGCACCTTTCATAATTTCTTCTTCAGCAATCCGTTTTAATGGTCGCAATAGTGTTAGTTGAATCAGCGTATAAAGTAAAGTAGCCCCCAGTGCAATCAACGTCAGTTTTACGTTGTAAAAAAACATCACTGTAAGAGTGATTATCAGCATAATACCATCCAGAACGCCGCTGACAAAGCCACTGGATAACATCTCTTGTATAGCTTGAATGGAACCAAATCGCGACTGAATATCACCTACATGACGCTTGTTAAAATAACTCATTGGCAAATACAACATATGGCTGAACAGGCGACTGCCCATTGCCATATTAAGGATACTGCCAAGGTATAAGATTACCCAAGACCTTGCGCCACTCACCAAATTTTCAAATAACACCAGTCCACCAAATGCAATACCCAGTACAAACAGCAAGTCATAATCCGAGGCTGGAAACACCTTGTCTATGACCAGTTGCATATGATAGGGGGCTATCAATATAAAGGCTTGTAATGCCAGTGACATCAAAAATATTTGAGTCAGGCTTGTCCATAATCCATCCATGCTTGACCAGAAATCAAGCAAGCGCAATTTGCGAATTTCTTTTTTTGCCTGAAACGATTGATTGGGCAAAAACTCAATCACCACTCCGGAAAAGGACTGTGATAGTTCATCCATTGATACCACCACCTTGCCACGAGCAGGGTCGTGAATGGTGACATTGTTTTTAGTGAAGGATTTCAAAACCACATAGTGGTCTAAATCCCAATGCAAAATACAGGGTAATGTCAAGTAGGAAAGATGCTCAATTTCGATACGTGAAGAACGTGTAGACAAGTTGAGTTTACTTGCCATATCCATAATTTCACGAACACTGCTGCCGCGCAAGCTGACAGGGTAACGCTGCCGGAGTGTGACCAAATCAATTTCATGTCCATAATAGTTTAAAATCATTGCCAGAGCGGTTTGACCACACTCGGTTACCTCTGACTGCAATAAAACAGGAAGCTTGCGCCCCCATGCGAAGTGCAAGCTATTTAGATTCAAGGTCTTTTGCTCATACTTAAAATCGGTTCAAACAGCCATTCAAACAAGGTTCTGCGGTCTCTGATGATTTCAGCATCCAATAACATCCCGGTTTGCAAGGGCACTTGATCGCCATAAGCGCGGATAAATTGAGTGTCCAACAGTGCTCTAACCCGATAAACCGGTTCATTAAAAACCAGCTGAATTGGTAAGGTTTCAGCAACCATAACGGTTGCGGATATTTCATCAATTGTGGCAGAATAAGCCCCAAATTTTTGATAAGGGTAAGCGTGAAAACGTAATAATACCTGTTGCCCCAATACCAGAAAGCCCCTGGCTCGGGTTGGCACATAGAGTTCGGCATATAGTTGTCCACTATCTGGCAAAATTGTCATAATGGGCTTGGTGGCGGGTATAAAGTTGCCTGGTTCATAGACAATATTGCTGACAATACCATCGACCGATGCTTTTATTTGTTGACCAAGTTGTGCATTGGCTTCAATCAGTTGCATTTCCAGATTAGCCAAATGTTGTTGAGTTTCTAACTGGCGGATTTGGTGCTGGTTGGGTAGGTGTTGCAATTGCTGTTGTTGAGACTCAAGCCGCGCCTGCAATTGGGCAATGTCTTTGTTAATCGCACTAAGTTGCATCGTACTGGATAATAGCTGACGTTGTTTTTCATCCAAAGTAACCTGAGAGGTATGATTGCTGTCCAATAGCTTCTGTTGACTGGATAATTGGCGTTGCAGTAATTGAACATCCTCAGACTGATGTGCTTGTTGTTCTGTGGACAGCGCAATTTGTTCTTGAATATTTTGAATATCGGTTTGAATGGTTTGCAATTCATTGCTGAATAATTGGTTTTGCTCAGTTATGCGTTGTTTTTGAAAATTGATGAGTTGCGTAATCTGCTCAATGCGCCCTTCGTTAAAGTCGCTGTAACTGCCAATGCTATGTGCGCTTCGAAGATTCAGTAATACCTCTCCTTTTTTTACCCTATCACCTTCTGCAACATGAAAAGTATCGACAACGCCGCCTGAGCCTGAAAAAATCCTGGTATAGCCATCAGACGGAATCAATACCCCTGTAACGACTTCGGTCTGTGAATAATGCCCCCAGCGTAAAAAGGCAAACAAGCAAATCAGAAAAGCAACAATAAAAAGCGAGAAATTGCGGTAGGGTAATTTGCCAATGTGTAAAACTTTCCCAGCTTCTGATTGTAAAAATGATGCTATTGCTTCCTTTCTATACAGTTCCATAACAGAAGGTCTTTAATTATCTTTCGATTGCTCAGTATTCTTAGCATTAACAAAACTTAAAATCCTTAATTTGTAAGGAAACGCACATTCAACTCATAAGTGCACATTGGTTAGAAAAAATAAGTTTATCTTGAGTTAGCTCAAGAAATACCTGCCAAGGGGTTTTGTACCCCAAGCATTTACGTGGTCGATTATTAATTTTATCAACCGCATTAAATACCTCGGTAGTGGTTACTTTATCTAATGCCATGCCCTTAGGAAAATAACGTCTAAGCAACCCATTGCTTTGTTCGTTTAAGCCCCTCTCCCAACTATGATAAGGCCTAGCAAAATAGCCTTTACAATCGAGCTTTTCGGCAATGATATTATGGGCTGAGAACTCACGACCATTATCATAGGTTATCGTGTGGACATAATCCCTAAAAGTAGCTAAAAGAGTGATAACTGCGGCGCTTGTTAGCTCTGCTGTCTTACGGGCAATTGGCATAGCTAGATAAAGTCGACTACGCCGCTCTGCTAGTGTAACGATAGCTCCTTTATGGCCTTTACCAATAACCGTGTCCGCTTCCCAATCGCCTAATCGGCTTTTTTTATCAACAATAGAGGGGCGTTCTTCAATATCAATCCGATTGGGGATACGGCCTCTATAATCGTTCTTACCATAGCGTTTGCGGTTCTTTTTAGAGGCATGACTCAAATGCCGATAAAGATTGCCTCCCTTGGCTTTATCGGCATAAATAAAGCGATAGACACTTTCATGATGAATACTAATGCCTTGCTCCATCTTGAGAATGGCGCAAATAATCTCAGGACTCCAGTCTATCTTCAACTTCTTAATAATAAAATCTTGAATCGATTTTGTTAGCTTTATTGACTTTGTCTTCATTTGATGTCGTTGCTGAGCTTTCTCATGAGCCTGCTTAAAACGGTAACCATTCAAGCCAGTATTGCGCTTCAATTCACGACCTATCGTTGTATGGTGACGACCCATACTTTTTGCTATCGATGAATTGCTAAATCCGCTTCGTTTCATGGTGTAAATGTGGTATCTTTCGTTGTCGGTTAATTGTATATATCGTGTGGTCATTGCATCACCTTTAAGTTTTTCGACGAACTGCATTATACAGTTAATCGACTTTTTTAAGATGTGCACTTATTATGCGAACTTAGGAAATAATAAAAATGTATATTTAGATCTTATTTTAGGTTCGATGTGTGTAAGTAAGTAAGAAAATGTTAAGTAAGATCCTATAATAACTCCTAAAAATATAACTATTAACATAAGAGTCCAAAAACTTATAGGCAAGTATAAACCAAGGAATAATACTACTACAAAATTCCAAATAAATGTTATTAAAAAAATCACGCTAAAATAAACAAATCCTAGTGCCAATGCGGAAGCGTAGTCGGTATACTTAATGAATATATCTTTTAAACTTATCTCAAAACCTTTAGGTTTTTCAGCTTTAATGTAGCTTATGATATACATAATTGTCATTATTAAACTGAGTGTAACTTTAACCCATAAAGCTTTATTAACACTGAGAGTGTTATCGTCATTTTGAACTGTTGGGTTCATTTCATATACCCCTATATCTAAATAATTTATTATGTATATTGAGGAAATAACATCAATTACATTGACAATATGTCCGTACAGTAGAGGCTTCAAATAAAGATTACTCGCCTGATATAAAGTGCTTTTTTGGATTGCCATAGAACAACTGAGTAGCTAAACATATGAAGAAATAAATATTCAAGATTACAAAGTATCCAGTTAGGATTAAATCAAAAGAGTTCCCATAATAAAAATACGACAACGCTCCAGTAAGGCCTAATAAATACTGCAGTAGAAAAAATATACTTTTGCAATGTTCTAACTTAAACATAAAATTTTTATTTTATATGGTAACAATAAATATTTGTGTTGCGCTCGATTTTTAGGTTCTATAAATCTTAGCAGGTAAGACATTGTTAAATAAACACTTACTATAAAACTGAATAAGGCTATTAGCACCATAACAGTAATAAAACCCAAGTTTACATTAATATTGAATATTAATATAATCAAAAAATTCCATACAAATACAATAATAAAATTTATGGTTGTAAAAGTATAACCAATTAGTATGGAACCAGCTAAATCAGTATATTCAGATAATAAGTTTTCAATTTTTTCTTCGTATTTAATAGGCTTTTTAGCTTTTATATAACCTCGTATATAAAAAAAACCGATTACTATAAATACAGACAATTTGATTAAAATCGCTGTTACATAATCAAACTTTTGCTCATTACCCTGTTGTAATAAAAAGTTAAATTCACCTAATCCTATATCAAGATGATTTATGAAATACTCAGAAAAAAAAATATCGACAATGTTAAAAACAGCAGCATAGATCAATGGGGAAATGTATATCTTCTGATATATCATTGTCTAAAACAGCGACAGTATAATAAGATGGGAGGAAGTTGCCTTCCCCCCAAAACTAAGCATACTTGGATTAGAACCAACTTTTGGTTATTTTATATGCAAGACCTCCTCCTGCAGCTGCACCCAGTGCTGTAAAAAAACCACCAGCAAACTTAGCACCAGCAAATTTAGCGCCAGCAACTACTACTAAAGGCAATGGTCCACCCGCTACCCTATCTGTCTCATCGACAGTTAGTGCACGAGCATTGCTGGGTAAGGTTTGAAAAGTTAATGAGTTCATAAGAAATCTCCAAAATTAAAGTAAAAAATAAGCCTTTCCGCAAATGTAAGAATTTTAAGATAAAAAGTTGAGTATCCTACCTTTTTGAAAAAGCCAACTCTGTGAGCTAAGCAAATAAATATAAATGCTTGACACAATTGCCACTGTATGTGAAAAAACGCTAATGTCAATCTTTTTTATTCGAATTGACTTAAAAATATACAATTTTTTTACCTTATCACCTTCATCACCTTCTGCAACATAAAAAGCATCGACAACGCCGCCTGAGCCTGAAAAAATCCTGGTATAGCCATCAGACGGAATCAATACCCCTGTAACGACTTCGGTCTGTGAATAATGCCCCCAGCGTAAAAAGGCAAACAAGCAAATCAGAAAAATAACAATAAAAAGTGAGAAATTGCGGTAGGGTAATTTGCCAATGTGTAAAACTTTCCCAGCTTCTGATTGTAAAAATGATGCTATTGCTTCCTTTCTATACAGTTCCATAACAGAAGGTCTTTAATTATCTTTCGATTGCTCAGTATTCTTAGCATTAACAAAACTTAAAATCCTTAATTTGTAAGGAAATAATAAAAATGTATATTTAGATCTTATTTTAGGTTCGATGTGTGTAAGTAAGTAAGAAAATGTTAAGTAAGATCCTATAATAACTCCTAAAAATATAACTATTAACATAAGAGTCCAAAAACTTATAGGCAAGTATAAACCAAGGAATAATACTACTACAAAATTCCAAATAAATGTTATTAAAAAAATCACGCTAAAATAAACAAATCCTAGTGCCAATGCGGAAGCGTAGTCGGTATACTTAATGAATATATCTTTTAAAGATATCTCAAAACCTTTAGGTTTTTCAGCTTTAATGTAGCTTATGATATACATAATTGTCATTATTAAACTGAGTGTAACTTTAACCCATAAAGCTTTATTAACACTGAGAGTGTTATCGTCATTTTGAACTGTTGGGTTCATTTCATATACCCCTATATCTAAATAATTTATTATGTATATTGAGGAAATAACATCAATTACATTGACAATATGTCCGTACAGTAGTGGCTTCAAATAAAGATTACTCGCCTGATATAAAGTGCTTTTTTGGATTGCCATAGAACAACTGAGTAGCTAAACATATGAAGAAATAAATATTCAAGATTACAAAGTATCCAGTTAGGATTAAATCAAAAGAGTTCCCATAATAAAAATACGACAACGCTCCAGTAAGGCCTAATAAATACTGCAGTAGAAAAAATATACTTTTGCAATGCTTTAGCTTAAACATAAAATTTATTTATTATCAACTTTTAGAGAGAGAAATCAGGAGTTGTGTTGCTAAGTTGCGGATATTTTCATAAAACCCATTTTATAAGGTAATAGCAATAATCTATGTTTTTTCTGCATATCTGATTCGATGTACCGTAAAAAGTAAGATAAAGTCCAAAATATGCCCATAATTGAACCCAAACATGCTGCAACAAAAATGAGTTCATAATATCCTATATCTAAACTTATTTGGAATACAAGCGTTATTAAAAAGTTCCATCCAAAAACGAGAAAGATATACGTCCAAATGTATCCAAATATAAATGCAAGTGGAACTCCCCAATTATTATATTTGATAATTATATCTGCAAGTTTCTTTTCGACACTCAATGCTTTTGCTGTATTCATATACATCAATATATATGTTGCATTAACAATGACGATTTCAATCAAGTCAAGAAAAAGTGCTTTTTGATAATTAAAGGTTTTATCACTATTTTGTGAAAGCGGATTTGCCTCACCAATACCTAAGTCTAAATAATTAATAACATACCAAGAAGAAAAGAAGTCAATAATATTTAAGATAATACCTATAAAAACAGGAGTTAAATATAGCTTTCTAAATTTCATAAACGACAAAACTTTCTAGTCTCATTAAAGAAAAGGGGGGATTAAAAGAACTAAGTGAAAAGTATTTCAATTCCCCCCCCCCCCCACAAAAAAATAGAATATTAAATTATCTTCTAAATGCTCTATTGTAAAGACTTATGGCAGCGACGCCACCTAATCCGCCAAAAAAGCCCGTAGCAAATGCTTTACCAGCAAATTTAGCGCCAGCAATTACTGCTAGAGGCAATGGTCCACCCGCTACCCTATCTGTCTCATCGACAGTCAGTACACGAGCATTGCTGGGTAAGGTTTGAAAAGTTAATGAGTTCATAAGAAATCTCCAAAATTAAAGTAAAAAATAAGCCCTTTCGCAAATGTAAGAATTTTAAGATAAAAAGTTGAGTATTCTACCTTTTTGAAAAATCCAACTCTGTGAGTAAAGCAAATATAAATTTGCCTGACTCACAGAACCAAACTAACAAAAAAAATATTAGTGTCAAGCTTTCTTATTCGAATTGACTTAAAAATATACAATTTTTTGGGTGTAGCAGGTTTCTAATTTATAATCTAGGACCATTGCTTATTGCAATAGTCTTAATCCGGGTTAATTAACGTCACTCTGCGCTGGTGCAGGTTCTTGTATCTGCTCTTTTACACAATATCATTCATATATTTCAAAAACTGTAATGTTTTCAACGCATCAAACCCTACATGCATATGCCTGATGAAAGCCTTTTCAGACTGGCTTTGTTTGAAGGAATGTCCAATCAATGCTTGAATATTATTGTCATTAATAAATTCAACAATTCTACTATCAAGTTCAGGAAGTGCTTTAGTGTTCCATAATTCTCCCCAACATTCTAACCACTGCTGAAGCAATTGAAAATTTTCAGCTTTAAAATGCCGTTTGGGCTGGTTATTTAAAATATCGTTTAAAGCAGGCCCAGTTCCAAAAGGTACTCTGTCGGATAACCGCGTTTCAATTTCAATCACTGGTTTGGCTAGTTGTTGTATTTTACCAACCTTTGTCAACTTATTTAAAATATGAAAATCTTCACCTGCACTGCGTTTGGGAAAGCCCCTCACCATAGCATAATGGTTGGCGTTAATGCAAAGTATGCTGCCAAGGCTGTGCCAGGCATAATACGAACCAACTGCTTTTAAACCTTCGACATAATGATTGAGATAGTTTTGGTACTGCGACATGGCTAAATCTAATTCTTTATTGCCTGTTTGCGTGTGTTGATAAGGATAGAGGTAACAAGCTGCTGAGGACAAAAAGTGACGGGAGATTGCGAAATAAGTGTCAGGCAAAGCCACATCAGCATCGCTATTAAACAGCCAGGGTGAGGTGATATTGTTTGAATGAATCAGTTTTAAAGCAATATCATTGCCAATTTTTCGTGCTAAACCTACACCATATTTAGGGTCAATACATTTATCTTTGGAATAAGTATCTACTAATAATATGTCCATGCCTTGAGGGTTTTCATACAAAGCTAATCCATCATTTTTCCATTGAACTATAAATTGTTGACCAACCCAGGTCAATAACTTTTTAGTGTTCGTTGTTAATTGATAGTGGTTTATTGCAGGTTGATTAATCACCAAAATTAATAAGTGACCATTAAATTGAGTGTTGTTTATGATAGATTCAATCGCCGTTTTATCTTCATTGAAACAGGGAATAATTAAAGAGCAGTCGTATTGTTTGCCAAATCCTGAGAGCAATTTAACATGACCTTCTGTATAGCGCTCTATGTATTTGTTTATGTGTTTCATTTATTGAAGAGAGTTTTGCATAATTACTGCGCTCGCTGCGCTCGTCAATACAGCGTTAAATTTTCGCTCAAAATGCTCATTTACTGCCAGTAAACTCCGCTTTTTCGTTCAAATTTGCCTTGTCTTGACATCGCTCGTGACATTATGCAAAGCTCTCATGAAGTGAGAAGCAACTCTCATTTTTTGGATGCAGCAGGTTTCTAATGTAGAATCCGGGTTTAAAAACTATCTTTCCATTGCCGAAGCTCGGCAAATTTTTCGCTACTTTGTACTCGAATAAAAGGATTACTTAAAAGCTCGTCTTGCAGGGTAAAGGGTACTGTCGGAATGCCCTTATCTCGTAATTGTTGGCAGGTTTCTATTCGTTGAATCAAATCGTTGTTATTGGGTTCGGCAGCCATGGCAAATTTTAAATTGGCCATGGTGTATTCATGGGCGCAATAACTTTTGGTTTCCTGGGGTAATTTAGCCAATAGTGATAAGGAATGATGCATTTGTTCAAACGTGCCTTCAAAAACCCTGCCACAGCCGCCCGCAAACAGGGTGTCGCCGCAAAATAATATAGCTTTTTCGGAGCAGTGGTAGGCGATGTGGTCAAGGGTGTGCCCCGGCACTTCAAGCACATTAAACTGACAATTTAATATTTCGCAACTATCATTGTGTTTTAGCGCTACATCAATGCCTTGGTACTGGCAGTTAGCAGGGCCGTAAACAATAATATTGGGGTAATGGGCTTTTAGCTCATCAATGCCGCCGACATGGTCAAAGTGGTGATGGGTAACTAATATTGCAGATAATTCCCTGTTATGGTTTTTTAAATAATTGATAACGACCGCAGCATCGCCGGGGTCGACTATAGCTGTTAAATTGTTGTGATCAGGTTCAATTGACCAAATGTAATTATCAGCAAATGCTGGAATAGGATTTATTGCAATATTACTCATTGGGTTCATTAAATTTTAAAGGTCATTTATAATAGACGTGATATTTTGCTTTGACAATTTTTAATGCCCCATTTTTTAAATTCTAATCCAGTAAGTAGGCAGCGCCTGCATAGTTGGTATGAATCGCCAGAGGGTAAGAATGTTATCCATTCACAGAAAGCTTTTATTGAAGACAGATTTAAGCAAGCCAAAGGAATTATTAGTCTTGAGTGCAGTTATTGCCTTGAATCGTTAACTCGGGATTTGTATCGCATTCGACACCGAATCAAGATTGATGACAGGCACGCTGATGACCGCGTTGAGCAAAGTGGTGAAATTGTTGCCAAATGGAGCGAGTTGCCGTTTGAACCTAATAGTGTTGATATTATTATTTTGCATCACAATCTTGAATTTGATGAATCGCCTACAAAAATTCTTCGCGAAGCTGCTATTTTGTTAAAGCCCCATGGTGATTTGTTAGTGGTTGTTTTTAATAAGTGGTCGTTGCTGTCACTAAAATCTCTACCTGTAGTGCAGTCTATTTCACGTTCTAAATTGAGCAGTTGGTTGGAAGTGGTCGATTGTAAAATTCTTGATGTTCAAAAAAAATATTATTTAAAGAACCACGCCAAATGGCAAAAATTGGAAAACCTGTTAAGTTTTAGCAAATGCGTAGGCAATGGCTATAGCGTTTACCATGCCAGAAAATACCATGCCATGCCAACAATGCCATTACGCAATACCAATCCCTTAAAACGGATGTTAACACTAAAACCCTCCATGACCAGAGCGCTTAATCGCAAATGAAAACGGTAACAATTTACAGTGATGGCGCGTGTCGTGGTAACCCTGGCGTAGGTGGTTGGGGAGTATTGTTGATATATGGTGAAAACAGGCGTGAATTAAAAGGTTATGCCGCTGAAACAACGAATAATAAAATGGAATTGACTGCTGCGATTAAAGCGCTTGAAGCTTTGAATTGCCGTTGCAATGTAACATTGATTACAGATTCTGAATACGTGTTAAAAGGTGCTACCCAGTGGATGCAAGGTTGGAAACGCAAAAACTGGATTAACAGTACGAAAAAGCCAGTTAAGAATAAAGAATTATGGCAACAGTTAGATGTCTTGTTGCAACAACATAAGGTAGAATGGCAATGGGTGAAAGGGCATAGCAATGATGCAGGTAATGAGCGCGCCGACCAACTGGCTAACGCAGCCATTGATGAAAATATAACGTAAAACCAGCATGAGACAAATAGTATTAGATACTGAAACGACAGGGCTTGAAACATCCAGCGGCCATAAAATCATAGAAGTAGCTGCGGTAGAGCTGCAAAATAGACGATTGACAGGAGATACATATCACCGTTTAATTAACCCACAAAGGGAAATTGATGCAGAGTCTTATAAAATACATAAAATCAGTAATGCACAGCTGGCGAATAAACCTTTGTTTGTAGATATTGCAGAGAGTTTCATTGAATATATTAAAGATAGCGAAGTGATTATTCATAATGCGCCTTTTGATATTGGGTTTATCAACGAAGAACTTAAAGCCACGACTTTTAATAATTTTGAAACTTATACCAGCAATATTGTTGATTCTTTGGCAATGGCAAAACAACTGCGTCCAGGGCAGCGCAATAATTTAGACTCGCTTTGTCGGTACTATGACTTTGATATCAGTGAAAGAGAAGAATATGGACATAATGCGTTGTTAGATTGCCGTTTGACTGCACAAGTTTTTTTAGCGATGACATCAGGACAAATGGGTTTTGACTTTGAACCCACCCAAAGGGCAGGTAGAGTAGCAATCAAAGATACAGAATTAACAATTGAGGGAAATCGCCTTCGAATAATTAAAGCTAGTGACGAGGAAATACGCCAGCATAATAAGGTGCTGGATGATTTAGAGAGAGAACTGGATAAGGATGGTAAAATTCAGTCGGTTTGGAGGCGATTGGAATCGTCATCTGAAAACATACACTAGCCAGGTATTGTAATGATTGAAGATTTTATCGTGACATATAAGCAGTATTGGGAACTGATTATTTTTCTGTATATATTGGTTATTGCTATTGTCCAGTTTATTGCACTGCGTATTATTAAGTCGTTTATGGAACGAGCGGAACAAACACAGATAATATGGGATGATTTATTACTCAAATCCCTTAAAACGCCAGTGAGTTGGGGAGTGTGGATATTCGGGATTACTCATGCTGCACGACTTATTGCGCTAGTGACTGATGTCAACTGGAATGCAACAGTTATGACCATTCAGGAGAGCACATTAATTATCATTATTATTCTGGTATTAATGCGCTTTGTAGGGCAGATAAAATCACGCCTTAGTAACGGTCATTATATGAAAAAGCCAATGGACCAGACTACCGCGCAAATTGTTTGTAAATTGTTGCAATTCTCCATTTCAATTACTGGCGCATTGGTGATATTGCAAACGCTGGGCTATAGCGTATCAGGCGTATTAGCATTTGGCGGTGTAGGTGGTATTGCTATTGGTTTTGCCGCTAGAGACTTGCTCGCTAACTTTTTTGGGGCGTTAATGGTTTATTTAGATAAACCCTTCAAAATTGGAGAATGGATACGTTCCCCTGACAAAGAAGTCGAAGGTGTGGTAGAGGAAATTGGTTGGCGCTCTACCAAAATACGCACCTTTGATAAACGCATTCTCTTTGTGCCCAATTCGGTATTTAATCAAATATCGTTGGAAAACCCCTCCAGGATGAGCAACCGACGTATTTATGAAACCATTGGTATTCGCTACAGCGATATTGATAAAATGAGTACTATTGTTGAGCAAGTGCAAAGTTACTTAAAAAATAATGAAGCGATTGATACGAGACAGACCCTTATTGTCAATTTTGATAAGTTTAATAACAGTTCTATCGACTTCTTTATTTATACCTTTACTAAAACGACCGATTGGGTTCTGTTTCATCAGATTAAACATCAAGTGCTGCTTGATATTGCAGGGATTATTAGTAGTAATGGGGCTGAAATTGCCTTTCCAACGCGCACTGTCTTGTTAGAACAAGGATGAGTCTGGCTTTTATCGGAGGGACTGGTTTTTCCAATTTGCCACTGCCTTTGCACAAACAACATATTGTAGATACAGACTATGATAAAAACCCGGTGACTATTCAAGAATACAAGTTGAATAATTTAAGCGTGTTGCTATTGCTGAGGCATCAGTATGCACAACATCATTCCATTTCGCCCCATTTAATCAATTACAGGGCTAATATAGCTGCGTTAGATCAAATAAACTGTCAACAAATTGTAGCTTTCAATGCCGTTGGTAGTACAAGGGAAGACTACGCTGTTGGCAGTTGGGTAATACCCAATCAACTTATTGATTACACCTGGGGCAGGGAACACAGCTTTAGTAGTGTCGACAATAATTTTCATATTGCGTTTGCTGAACCTTTTGACCAGCAGTTATCAGCAACCTGCTATCAAACCCTGAAAGACCTGCAATACACTGTCAATAATCACGCAGTGTATGCTTGTACTCAGGGGCCTCGCCTTGAAACGGCAGCGGAAGTTGAGCGTATCAAACGCGATGGAGCTGATATCATCGGAATGACTGCGATGCCAGAGGCCGCACTGGCAAGGGAAAAATCTATCGCTTACAGCAGCATCTGTATGGTATTAAATTTGGCATCTGGAATAGGCGATATTGAAGTGATGGAAAGCTTTGCCCGGACACAGGCAGAGCAACTATCGACACAAGCGCAAAAAATCATCTTTAGTCTCGCCAAAAAGTTGTTGCAATCCTAGTCTTTATTAAATAGTTAACCTATAATGCGCGGCACTGATTACCAACTCACCAATAGGTATTTATGAGCTACCAAACTATCGATAACAGACCAGTACCGCAAGACTTTTTTAAAGACTGGAAGCAGCGTGAAGCCTTGGCTGAGAACATGATTCCAATGATAGGAAGGCTCAGCCGAGAAAATAATGTTATCTGTTATATCTACGGTAAAAGTTTGGTTGATATTTCCGTAATAGACATCATGAAAGCTCATCGCGCTGTTCGTGAACTTGAGCATAACGAATTATCGGAATTTGAAACGCATCCTGTATTGGGAGCTCTTTGTAAATTGAACCTGGGTCATGCCCATATTGACATTGGACGCATTGCGGTTAATTACATGCAAAATGGCAATGGGGAACCTATAGAAAACTTTGTTAGAGGACAAGTAGGTCAAGTGGCGGACAAGCCTTCAAAACCACTTGACAAACCTCAAGACGTAGTGCTTTACGGTTTTGGGCGCATTGGTCGATTAATGGCGAGAATTTTAATTGATAAGACTCGCGGCGGGGATCTGTTGCGTTTAAAAGCCATAGTGGTACGTAAAGGCAAAGCGCCTAGTGATTTGGAAAAACGTGCCAGCCTGTTATTGAGAGACTCGGTACATGGTCCATTTAACGGCACTATCCGCGTGATTCAAGATGAAAATTTGTTAGTCTGCAACGGTAATCCGATTAAAGTGATTTACGCGAATAGTCCAAGCGAAGTCAATTACGAAGATTACGGTATCAATAACGCTATTATTGTCGATAACACTGGTGTTTGGCGCGATAGAGCAGGTTTGTCACAGCACCTGGAATGTAAAGGTGCCAGCAAAGTATTACTGACAGCGCCAGGTAAAGGCGATTTAAAAAATATTGTAGCAGGTATTAATTGTCATGACATTGAACCAGAAGACAGTATTATCTCTGCTGCATCATGTACGACCAATGCTATCGTTCCACCACTTAAGGTGCTTGACGAGAAATACGGTATTGTTAAGGGACATGTAGAAACCGTTCATTCGTACACCAATGACCAAAATTTGATTGACAACTACCATTCTGCTGAACGCCGTGGGCGTGGCGCACCACTAAATATGGTTATTACCGAAACAGGGGCAGCCAAAGCCGTTGTCAAGGCACTGCCTAAATTAGCTGGTAAGTTAAGCGGTAATGCCATACGTGTACCAACACCGAATGTTTCCATGGCAATTTTAAACTTGCAATTGATGAAAGCTACCACGCGTGATGAGCTGAATGAATTTATGCGTAAAATATCATTGCATTCAGACTATCGCAAACAGATAGATTTTAGCGAGTCGCCTGAAACTGTATCAAGTGATATTATCGGTTCTCGAACTGCTTGTGTGTTCGATGCCAGAGCTACCATTGTCAACGGCAACAGTTGCGTATTATACATTTGGTACGACAACGAATACGGCTATAGCCATCAAGTTGGGCGAGTGCTTGAAGAAATGGTAGGTATTAAATATATGCGTTACCCACTTGATTATTAAGCTGACATGAATCGTTATCCTGTATGGAAATACATCGTTCTCGTATTCGCGATAGTTATAGGTATGATGTATGCAGTACCTAATATTTATGCGCCAGACCCGGCGCTACAGATTGCAGGCAAAAGCAGTGGATTAGAGCTGCCACAGACTCTGATTAAACGTATAGAAGCACGATTAACTCAAGAAAATATCGCTTATTTTGGTGTTAATTTGAGCGGTGATAAGCGGACGCTATTGTTGCGTTTTGAAGATGCGGATAAGCAGCTTGAGGCCAAATCTCTTATTCAATCGGTACTTGGCGATGATTTTGTAGTGGCACTTAATATGGCTAGTACCACGCCGAAATGGCTTCATTCCAAAGGCGCGCAATCAATGAAATTAGGTTTGGATTTAAGCGGTGGTGTGCATTTTTTATTAGAAGTAGATACAGAAACAGTCATTCAATCGCGCTTGGAAGCGTTAAAAACCCAAACACCAGCACTACTTAGGGAAAACAAAATTCGCTATCGCAATTTGGCGTTAAACGGCAATGAGGTGGAAGTTGCCTTTAGAACTGATGATGATAGAACTCGAGCTAAAAGCGTATTGCGCGAGCAATTTGGTGAAATTAGTATCCGCGAATTTGAAGCTGATAATTTATATTCTATTGGTATTGCTTATTTAGAGCAAGATTTAAAAACTATTGAAGAGCGAGCAGTCTCTCAAAATATTACAGCGCTTCGTAACCGTGTTAATGAATTGGGTGTATCCGAACCGCTTGTTCAACGCCAAGGTAGAAATCGAATTATTGTGCAATTACCAGGCATACAGGACACCGCCGAAGCCAAGCGTATTATAGGTAAAACGGCAAATCTGGAATTCCGCCTGGAATATAGTCCAGATAAACCCAAAGCGCGAGAGCGTTTTGACTTTAAAGATAGCAATGGGCCATACCCCAATGCCGATTTAGAGAAGGACATTATTGTCACTGGTGACTTTGTATCTGACGCGGCCACAGGGTTTGATGAAAATGGCGCACCTCAAGTCAGTATTACGCTGAATTCCGAAGGTGGTAAAAAAATGCATCGTTCAACTCGCAACAATATTGGTAGACGTATGGGAATATTGTTTATTGAATATAAAAGTAAAATTATTGAATCGGTTAACGAGTCAGGTCAATTAGAGCAAAAAGTCGAGTCCTATGCTGAAAAATCCATTATCAGTTTGGCAACCATTCAAAGCGCACTGGGTGTCAACTTTAGAATCACAGGAGTTGGCTCGCAATCAGAAGCCTCTGAGCTTGCTCTGTTATTAAGAGCCGGTGCGCTGGCAGCACCTATGGTGTTTGTTGAAGAGCGTACAGTAGGGCCAAGTCTTGGCGCTAAAAATGTTAATGCCGGCATGTTATCCATTCAAATTGGTATTGCATTAGTTTTGTTGTTTATGCTGGTTTACTATCGGGCATTTGGGGTTATCGCCAATATAGCGCTGGTGTTGAACCTGGTGTTGTTGACGGCGTGTATGTCAATAATTGGTGCTACTTTAACGCTGCCAGGTATTGCAGGTATTGTATTAACGCTGGGTATGTCCGTGGATGCCAATGTGCTGATATTTGCCCGTATTCGAGAAGAATTGAAAAATGGAAGTTCACCGCAAATAGCCATTGATAGCGGTTATGAACGTGCTTATTCTACTATTATGGATGCTAATATCACCACTTTGTTTGTGGCAATTATTTTGTATCTTATTGGTTCTGGTCCCATTCAGGGTTTTGCAATTACACTTTCTATCGGTATATTAACCTCCATGTTTACGGCAATCTTTGCCAGCAGAGCAATGGTTAATTTATTCTACGGTAGTCGTAATAAGCTTGAAAAAATATCTATTTAACGAAAGGTATAATGGCGTTTAACAATGTAATTAACTTTATGGGGCAACGCAAAATTGCAACCATTTTTTCCATCGTTATGTTGATGCTTTCCTTTGTATCACTAGGCTATAAAGGACTTAATTTAGGGCTGGATTTTACGGGTGGCACACAAATTGAATTACATTTTGATCAACCGGTAGACATCCCTGAAATTCGTAAATTTATGCATGAACAAGGCTATGATGATGCAGTGGTAGTGTTATTTGGAACTGATCAGGATGTCTCTATTCGTTCTAGTGCCAATATTAACAATGCAAGGGCCAATGAACTGTCGCAGTTGATTGTGCAGCATACCAATGTTGAGTCCATAGAGGTACGCCGAGTTGAGTTTGTAGGGCCACAAATTGGAGATGAGCTGCGCGAAGATGGTGGCTTGGGTATGCTTGCAGCGCTTTTAATTGTCATGCTCTATGTTTCGGTGCGTTTTCAATACAAATTTTCGGTGGGTGCAGTTTTGGCATTATTTCACGATGTGATTATTACCATTGGTTTATTTTCAATTTTTGGTTTGGATTTTGACCTGACAGTATTAGCCGCAGTACTGGCCGTGATAGGTTATTCGTTGAATGATACCATTGTAATTTTTGACAGGATTCGCGAAAATTTTAAAGAGTTAAAGAAAAAAGAAACCACATTTAATACTATCAATATATCCCTTTCCCAAACCTTTGGCAGAACTCTAATCACATCCTTGACAACTTTATTGGTGCTGATTGTGCTATTCTTTTTGGGTGGGGAATCCATCCATAACTTTAGCGCAGCACTTATTATTGGTGTTATTATCGGTACTTATTCTTCTATTTATGTGGCTTCCAGTATACTATTGGTTATGCACTTAGAACGCGATGATTTGTTAGTGGCTAAAGTTCAGCACAAAGACGAACCTTACTCTGATTAAAAATATACGCAATATTGCCATTATCGCACACGTCGATCATGGTAAAACTACCCTTGTTGACAAACTGTTAGAGCAGTCTGGTATGCTAAATCGGCGCGATCGAGGAGCAGAGCGCATTATGGACTCAAGCGATCAAGAGCGCGAACGCGGTATTACTATTTTAGCTAAAAATGCCGCTATCAAATGGAGTGGCTACCGCATCAATATTGTCGATACACCTGGTCATGCTGACTTTGGCGGTGAAGTTGAACGCGTATTGTCGATGGTAGATTCGGTATTGTTATTGGTGGATGCTGTCGATGGTCCTATGCCACAAACGCGTTTTGTGACTTCAAAGGCTTTTGAAAAAGGTCTGGAACCCATTGTTGTTGTCAATAAAATTGACAGGCCTGGTGCAAGACCTGATTGGGTAGTTGATCAAGTCTTTGATTTGTTTGACCGGCTGGGGGCAACGGATGAGCAGCTTGATTTTCCTGTTGTGTACAGCTCCGCGATTAATGGCGTTGCTGGCCTGGAAATTGATGCGATGGCTAACGATATGCAGCCACTATTTGAAATGATAGTCAATCATGTCAATTCGCCGAAAGTTGAAGAAAATGCACCATTTCAAATGCAAATTTCGGCATTGGATTACGATAGCTATGTAGGGGTAATAGGGGTAGGGCGTATTACGCGTGGCACATTGGTAAGCAATCAAATGGTAACCATTGTCAGCACCGACGGCAACGTGCGCAAAGGCAAAGTGTTACAAGTTAAAAGTTATCATGGGCTTGAACGTATTGAAACCAAATTGGCTACTGCTGGGGATATCGTATGTATTGACGGTATTGATGCATTACAAATATCCGATACACTTTGCGACCCGTCAAACCCGGAACCCATGCCAGCATTAAGTGTTGATGAGCCAACGGTAAGTATGACGTTTCAAGTCAATGATTCGCCTTTTGCTGGAAGAGAAGGTAAATTTATTACTTCAAGAAATATCAAAGAACGCCTTGACCAGGAATTAATTCACAATGTAGCGTTACAAGTTGAAGCTGGAAGTAGTACCGATAAATTCAAAGTATCGGGAAGAGGAGAATTGCATCTTTCCGTGTTAATTGAAAATATGCGCCGCGAGGGTTTTGAGTTAAGTGTTTCCAAGCCTGAAGTTGTGCAAAGAAAAGTTAATGGCACCATACAGGAGCCTTACGAGCAAGTGGTTATTGATATTGAAGAACAACACCAGGGAGCGGTTATGGAAGCGCTAGGCTCACGCAAAGGCGATTTGCAGAATATGCAGCCCGATGGACAAGGGCGAGTGAAACTTGAGTTTATGATACCATCGCGCGGCTTAATTGGCTTTCGTGGGCAATTCCTGACTCTGACATCAGGTTCAGGTATTATGACTAGCGTGTTTGACCATTACGGTGAGGTCAAAGGCGGTGAAATAGCTAAACGTGTTAACGGCGTGTTAGTTGCTATGACCAATGGTAAAACGCTTGCCTATGCACTGCATACTTTACAAGATAGGGGGCGTTTATTTCTAGGTCATGCAGAAGAAGTCTATGAAGGGCAAATTGTCGGTCTGCACTCACGTAATAATGACCTGGTAGTAAATCCAACCAAAGCCAAACAGTTAACTAATATTCGGGCTGCAGGAAATGACGAAGCCTTAAAGCTATCGCCGCCCATTGTTCACAGCCTTGAACAAGCACTGGAATTTATTGAAGATGATGAACTGGTGGAAGTCACTCCTAAAAGTATTCGTTTGCGTAAAAAATTGCTGAAAGAACACGAGCGCAAGCGAGCGAAAACGTAGGAAAGCCTCGTGTTTTTTCAATACGGCAAAGTTGCAACAGGCAGGATGCCTCCTAATACCAGGCTCCTGGATTGTTAACTAATGACAATATTGTCATTCTCGCTGCTTAGGATAATACTGTCATTTTGATGGAAACTACCTTCTAATATTCGCTCTGCCAACGGATTTTCAATCAGTTGTTGAATGCAGCGTTTCAAAGGTCTTGCACCGTAAACTGGATCATAGCCTTGTATACTAAGTAATTTAACAACAGAGTCATCCCACTGCAGGTTGAGTTCTTGTTGTTCCAGGCGTTTTTGTAGTATGTTAAGTTGCAGGTGGGCAATACTGTATATTGATTTCTTGTCGAGAGGATGGAATACAATTAAGTCATCCAATCGGTTGAGAAATTCCGGTCTGAAAAATTGATTGAGGGGTTCTTGTAGCGCCTGTTTTAATTGTTCTTGCGATACTTCAGTTTCTGAATGGTTGCCACTTAACATGGATTGAATAATGGGGGAACCAATGTTGGACGTCATTACAATAATGGTATTACTAAAATCGACAGTACGCCCCTGGCTATCGGTAAGTCTGCCATCATCAAGCACTTGAAGCAGTACGTTAAAAACTTCGGGATGAGCCTTTTCAACTTCATCTAATAACAGTAGTGAATAAGGTCTGCGTCGAACAGCTTCGGTTAACATTCCGCCTTGCTCGAAGCCGACATAACCTGGGGGAGCTCCTATCAAGCGGGCTACGGAGTGTTTTTCCATATATTCAGACATATCGATGCGTATCATCGCTTGTTCAGAATCAAACAAAAACTCAGCAAGTGCTTTACATAATTCGGTTTTACCGACGCCAGTAGGTCCTAAAAAAAGAAAGGAGCCGTCGGGTTTACTGGCATCAACTAACCCGGCTTTGGAACGACGAATGGTGTTGGATACACTATTAACTGCAACTTCTTGACCGATAATACGGCGATGTAAATGTTGTTCAATGTCCAATAAACGCTGACGCTCCGTTTCCAATAGTTTATTGACAGGAATGCCTGTCCATTTGGAAACCACATCGGCAATCTCGTCTTCGCTGACATGGTTGCGTAGCAGTTGTTTAGGTGTGTCTTCCTGCTCGCTAATCTGGTTAAGCCTGGCTTCTAATTCGGGAATTTTACCGTGTTGTAATTCTGCCATCAATTCCCAGTTGCCACTGCGCTTAGCCTGTTCCATTTCTGCACGGTATTGTTCAATATCGGCTTTTAACTGTGCAGCGCCACTGACCGAAAATTTTTCAGCTTTCCATATTTCTTCTAAGTCAGAATATTCTTTTTCCAGTTCTTCAATGGTTTCGTTAATATTAACCAGGCGTTCTTTTGCGGCATCTGAACTATCTTTGCTAACGGCTAACTGTTCAATTTTTAATTGAATGATACGTCGTTCCAGCTTGTCCATAGGTTCGGGCTTGGAATCAATCTCCATACGAATTTTACTGGCTGCCTCGTCAATTAGGTCAATTGCTTTGTCGGGTAGCTGGCGGTCAGTAATATAACGAGTGGATAATTGAACGGCGGCGACAATTGCTGAATCGTTAATTTCAATGCCGTGGTGTACTTCATAACGCTCTTTTAAACCACGTAAAATAGCAATGGTATCAGTCTCGCCAGGCTCGGCAACTAATATCTTTTGAAAGCGACGTTCCAGAGCGGCATCTTTCTCAATATATTGTCGGTATTCATTTAGTGTAGTGGCGCCAACACAGTGCAACTCTCCTCTGGCTAGTGCAGGTTTCAACATATTGCCTGCATCCATAGCGCCATCTGCTTTTCCTGCACCTACCAGGGTGTGGAGTTCGTCAATAAACAAGACAACATTGCCTTCTTCTTTGGCTATTTCTTTTAGCACTGACTTTAACCGCTCTTCAAAGTCCCCTCTGTATTTGGTTCCAGCTAGCAGTGCGCCAAGGTCGAGCGATAAGACGTCTTTATTTTTTAATGAATCAGGTATTTCTGCGTTGACAATACGCTGGGCCAGACCTTCTAAAATAGCGGTTTTACCTACACCAGGTTCACCAATTAGTACGGGGTTATTTTTGGTTCGGCGTTGTAAGACTTGAATGGTGCGGCGAATTTCATCATCGCGACCAATAACGGGGTCGAGTTTATTGTTACGGGCGGCTTCTGTCAGATTAATACAGTATTGTTTTAACGCATCGCGATTGTGTTCGCTATCGGCACTGTGAACGCCTTCGCCCTTGCGAATATCAGTAATGGCTTTGGCGATGGATTGAGTGTTGCCAAATTGTTGTAATAATTTTCCAATACTGGCTTTAGTTTCCAATGCGGTTAAAAAGAACACTTCACCTGAAAGGAAAGAGTCACCCAATTCCTGTTGTTTCTTAGTGGCCAGGTTAAATAGTTTAGAGGTTTCAGGTGATATACTGATTTCGCCATCGTGTTGTGATAGACGAGCTTTGTTGCTAATTGCCTTTTTAAGCGCTACAACGCAACCTTGAATATTAAAGTTTGCGTGCTGAAGAATGGGCTTAATTGCGCCACTTGATTGTTGCAACAAAGCCAGAACAATATGTTCAGGGTCAATATAATTGTGGTTGTTAGCCAGTGCATTGGACTGAGCATCTGCAATTGAATCTTGCAGTAATTGAGTCATTTTTTCAAAACGCATGTCAGTTATTGGTTAGTTTGTGTTGAAAATTAGATAGGTTCGTTTTTTCATATTTCAAGACCATTGCATTAAGTAATGATCGCGTGATACAAGATAGTATCACTCAAAATCGAATACTATAAGTGTTTGATTTTTCGAGTATTGAAAAATTGCATGTTTTCAATACGACCCCAGTTGCATAGGCAGAATGCTTAATGCAATGGTCTTATTTCAACCTAAATGTAAACTTATTTAATCCTGGTTAATAAAACTAAACGGTCTCTGATTAGACATTTTTTAGGTTAATAGGAATCTATTGGTTGTCAATGTAACGATAATTATTGATAATGGTTCAGGATTCTTACAAAAATTTGAAGTCATACTTAAATATGATTTTAGATTAAACAACAATAATTCCAATTTAAACGAATGAGCGCTGAAGTTCTAAGTTATTTTGATAAACAGACGAACACCGTTAGTCATATAGCCATCGATCCCCAGACGAATCGCTGTGCTATTATTGATTCGGTTCTCAATTACTATCCAAGTTCTGGTAAAACTTCAACCGAGTCAGCTGATTTGTTAATAGCAGCAGTGAAAGAGCAGGGTTTAATTGTTGATTGGATTCTGGAAACTCATGTGCATGCTGACCACCTCTCGGCTGCACCCTATTTACAGTGTCAATTAGGTGGGAAAAAAGCAGTGGGTTCATCCATTTCTAATGTGCAAAAAGTATTTGGTGAGATATACAATTTTGATGCAGAATTTGATATAGATGGGAGTCAATTTGATAAGTTATTTGACGATGGAGAAAATTTTTATATTGGCAATATAAAGGCTACTGCCGTCCATACACCAGGTCATACACCAGCTTGTATGACTTATTTGGTTGGCGATAGTGCCTTTGTTGGCGATACTCTATTTATGCCTGATTTTGGTACAGCGCGTTGCGATTTTCCCGGAGGCAATGCTGAGCAATTGTACCAAAGTGTACAAAAACTGTATAAGTTGCCTGATAATACCAAACTCTATATGTGCCATGATTACCTCACAGTCTCACGTAATGAATATCAATGGCAGACAACCGTTGGCGAACAAAAAAACAACAATGTGCACCTTAATTGCAATACGCAACTTGAAGATTTTGTCAATTGGCGCAAACAACGAGATGCACAACTGAATATGCCAGCCTTAATGTTGCCATCGGTACAGGTTAATATCAGGGCAGGGGATTTGCCACCTCGCGAAGAAAATGGCACTCATTACCTCAAAATTCCAATTAATGCATTTTAAAATAGTAACACTCTAAACCATAAATTATGTCAGACTCAATGAATTACCAAATTATTATTACAGGTGCAGGTGCAGGCGGTATTGCTGTTGCTTCAAGCCTGTTAAGGCGTGACAGCAGCTTACAAATAGCCATTGTCGACTCGGCTGAATATCATTACTATCAACCTGGTTGGACCATGGTTGGCGGTGGTATTTTCAACCGTGAAGTGACACAGCGTGCAACGGCAGACTTAATCCCGGCAGGCGTTAAATGGGAGAAAAATGATGTCTGCTCTTTTGATCCAGATAATAACCAAGTCACTCTTAGTGATGGAGCTACCATTGGTTATGATTATCTCATTATATCCCCTGGTTTAAAATTGTGTTGGGACAAGGTTGAAGGTTTAGAAGATGCTCTGGGTAAAAATGGAGTAACTTCAAATTATCGCTATGATTTAGCGCCTTATACATGGGAGCTAGTGCAAAATATGAAACAGGGTAAAGCCTTGTTTACGCAGCCAGCTATGCCGATAAAATGTGCTGGAGCGCCGCAAAAGGCCATGTACCTTTCTTGCTCACATTGGCTGAAAAGGAATGTCTTGAGTGATATTCAAGTCAGTTTTCACAATCAAGGAGGCGCATTATTTGGTGTTGCAGATTACGTTCCTGTCCTTATGGAATATGTTAATAAATATAATGCTGAACTTTGTTTTAATGAAAACCTGGTAGCGATTGATAGCGATAAAAAAATAGCTACATTTGAAAAAGTTAACGAAGCAGGTGAAACGATTAGAGAAGACCGCAGTTTTGATATGATTCATGTGTGTCCACCCCAGTCTGCACCAGACTTTATTGCTCAAAGTTCACTATCTAACGCTGCAGGCTGGCTCGATTTAAATCATCATACTTTACAGCATAATCGTTACGCTAACATCTATGGTTTGGGAGATGTCAGTGGTGCACCTAATGCCAAAACTGCTGCGGCAGTTCGCAAACAAGCGCCTATTGTAGCCAATAATGTTATTAAAGCCATTACAGGCACTGGGCAAGAAGCTTACTACAAAGGCTACGGTTCATGCCCTTTAACCGTTGAACATGGCAAAATTGTACTCGCTGAATTTGGTTACGGTGGGCAACTACAACCCACATTGCCAAAATGGGTAATTAATGGTCTGCGCCCCACATGGGCAGCGTGGTTTTTAAAAGCCAGCTTATTGCCCTTTATCTATTGGAATGCAATGCTTAAAGGTCGTGAGTGGTTGGTTAAACCTGATACGACTAAACCCTGATTAAAACAGTTGAATAGCAACGCCAGACCAACTAGACCCAGAAAGCTTACGTCAATTAAAAAATGGGATATGGAAACGGATGTTGCTATTGTCGGTTTTGGTGCTGCTGGGGCCTGTGCTGCTATTGAAGCTAATGACAATGGAGCCCAGGTAATATTGTTTGAATTGGCGATGGCATCAGGCGGTTCAACGGCATTGTCGTCGGCTGAAATTTATATGGGTGGTGATGGGGGAACGCCAGTCCAACAGGCTTGTGGCTGGG
Organism: Pseudomonadales bacterium; assembly: GCA_965204215.1. GTDB lineage: Bacteria > Pseudomonadota > Gammaproteobacteria > Pseudomonadales > GM7GCV1 > CBDBDZ01. Next base: position 1,188,699 of record CBDBDZ010000014.1, read on the forward strand.
AAGATAGCAATGAAGCGATGATTGCCTACTTGACAGAATGTGCAGGACCACAGGCTGATAATGAAAAGATACAATCCTATGTTGAGGGGAGTGTTGAACATTATCATTGGCTGGTTGAAAAAGGGGTGCCTTTTAAACATAGTGAGTATAAACAACGAGCAATGATGGCATTGACTGATGATTGCCTGTTATTTACTGGCAGCGAAAAAAGCTGGCCCTTTAACACTTTAGCCAAGCCTTGTCCAAGAGGTCATAATCTTGAAGTAGAAGGAGATAATGCTGGTCCATTATTTGTCAAAATAATCACCGAAAACGTAGAAAAACGTAACATTCAAGTTGAATATAATAGCAGGGTGCTCACCTTAATTATTAATGACAGTAAACAAGAAACAGAAGTTGTAGGGCTTGTGGTTCGTATCGATCGACAGGAACTCAATGTCAAAACCAAAAAAGGTGTGGTGCTTTGTGCTGGTGGTTTTGTGATGAATCAGGAAATGGTTCAAAAATACGCGCCTAAATTATTGCGTTGCAATGCACCTATTGGTAACCCTGGGGATACAGGTTCGGGTATTTTAATGGGGATGGGTGTTGGAGCAGCAGCTATCAATATGGACGAAGGTTTTGTGAGTATTCCTTATTACCCGCCCGCCAGCTTAACCTATGGTATTTTTGTCAATTCGCAAGGGCAGCGTTTTATCAGTGAAGACAGCTACCATGGTCGAATTGGTGCTTATTTACTGGAGCAGCAGGGCGATAAAGTGTATCTAATTGCGAATATGAACGACTGTGATAGCTACCCTGAAAATTCTTATTTGAATGCGCCCATAGCAGGAACAGGGGAATCTATTGAAGAGTTAGAGACAGAGTTGGCTTTGCCTTCTGGGCAATTGCAACATACTCTGGCTTTTTATAATCAGCATGCAAAACAAGGCGTTGACCCTTTATTCCATAAAACAGCAGAATGGTTAAAAGAAATAAAAGCGCCATTTGTCGCTATAGATTGCTCATTAAATATGGGAGCATTTTTTCCTTATTTTACGTTGGGAGGGTTAGATACCAAGCCTAACGGCGAAGTATTAACAGCAGAAGGAGACCGTATTGTTGGATTGTATGCCGCTGGCAGAACAGCCTGCGGCATTCCACGCCGTGGTAAGGGCTACAGTTCGGGACTGTCAGTAGGCGATGCTACGTTTTCTGGAAGAATGGCAGGTATTGCGGCAGCTAACAGGGTCAATTGATAATGCGCTCCAACATATATTTGCTGCCTAAATAAGCCAGGGCGAGGAAAATAAAACCTGACCATATCCAATAAGCCAGTTGGTGGCTTTTCCAGCCTTGCAGAAAATGTTTAACCGTTATCAGCAATACTAAAATCCATGCGAGACAAGTAAAAAATATTTTATGGGAAAGATGTTGCTGAAAAATATCGGTTAAGTAATAACTGCCAGTAGCGATGGCTAAAGTCAATAAAACCAGGCAGGCAATCATCAAGTTGATAAGTAAGATATTCATGCTCTCTAATGCAGGTAATTGTGCGAAAAAGGGAGATTGAAAAGGGTGGCTGAATTTAAGGTACTTTTGATAGGTGTAAATTATCCATGAAAGTAGTGCTGCAATCGCATAGACACTAAAAGCACTAATGGATAGTAACACATGCCACCCTAGCTTATAGGCAACAAATTTGGAAGGTTGGTCACTTGCGTTCCACGCTAGTAAAATGCTTGCTATAGCAATGGGGGATATGACAAAAATAATTAAATGAACTTGCCTTTTAAACTGGGTAATGGTGGCAATCAAAATAGTAACTGCAGCGATTAAACTGATACTAAATTCAATTTGTAAATTCCAGCCATAGGGATAGGTAATAATTTGGCCAAGCGCAAAAACATGAACAATAAAAGCAACAACACTTAATGATATCATCGTACTTTGGCAAACATTTTGCGATTGTGTCCATCTCCAAAGACAATACCCTATGATACCGCAATAAGGCAGTATGGCAAGGAGTTGAATTATTTCGGATAGATTTGACATCAAAAACATCTTAAACAATGATTAAAAAGTAAGACCATTGCATCAAGCAACGGTTGTGTGATACAGGAAATATCACCCAAAATCAATGACTGTAATTGATTGATTTTACGAGTATTGAAAAAACGCATTTTTTCAATACGACACATTGCATCAGGCAGGAAGCCTATTAATTCGGCATGAAAATACCGAACAAATATGTGGCACAAGGAAGTGCCACCGACGAGCGATAGCTCAGTCGCGAACCCTTGAAATACAAGAAAATTCGCATATTTTCGCTGGTATTATCAACGGCGACCAATAAAATACGCAGGAGCGATATTTTATTGCCAGACCAAGTTAAGAGTATAAATTAATTTTTGTCCTAAAGCTAACCAATTGTTATGGCTTCATGATATGATTCGCGCAGTTTTAACTTGCTCAAATTTACATGTTTGCAGAACTTGGGCTTATTGCTCTTATTATTGCATTATGCTTTTGTGTTTTGCAGGTATTGCTAGTGGTAACAGGTCAGATTTACGGACAAACATTACTGTTAAAATACAGTATTAAACCGGTATCAGCAATATTATTTGTCCTGATTTTACTGGCTTTTGTCCTGTTGGTTTTGGGCTTTCTAAACAATGATTTTACTATCAGTTACGTCGCTAGTAATTCCAATAAAGCGCTGCCCTGGTACTACAAAATTTCAGCCACATGGGGAGGGCACGAAGGCTCTATGTTGTTATGGGTGCTTATTTGTTGTGTCTGGGCGCTGGCAGTCAGTATTTTTGAAAAGCGTGCGCCGCTTGAAGTTAAAGCCACTATTATGTCGACATTGGCAATAATTATTGGAGGCTCATTGTTATTTTTAATTGCAACATCAAATCCATTTGAGCGCTTGTTGCCGTTTGCGCCAGTTGATGGTCAAGACTTAAATCCACTGCTGCAAGACTTTGGGCTTATTATTCATCCGCCTATTCTGTATATGGGCTATGTGGGTTTTTCAGTAGCTTTTGCTTATGCTATAGGAGCTTTGGTTCATCAACGAATGGATAGAGATTGGGCAAGTTGGATCAGACCCTGGACCAACACAGCTTGGGCATTTTTAACAGTAGGTATTGCGCTGGGTTCATGGTGGGCTTATTATGAATTAGGCTGGGGTGGCTGGTGGTTTTGGGATCCCGTTGAAAATGCATCTTTAATGCCGTGGATAGCAGGTACAGCTTTGATACACAGCCTGTCTGTTTTAGAGCAGCGCAATATGTTCCAGCGCTGGGTACTATTATTGGCGATTAGTACTTTTAGCTTGAGTTTGCTAGGCACTTTTTTAGTGCGCTCCGGTGTGTTAACCTCAATTCACGCTTTTGCTACAGACCCAGAACGCGGTATATTTATTTTAATGTTTTTAGTTGTTATTATCGGAAGTAGTTTAGGGTTATACGGCTGGCGATTAAACGGAATTGAATTTGAACCTAAACCTTTTGGTTTTATATCGAGAGAAATGGGTTTATTAACGAATAATTTAGTTATGATGACCTTTTTGTTTATTGTATTGTTAGGTACTTTATACCCACTATTTTATGAAGTGTCAGGCTTGGGCAATCTGTCGGTAGGCGCACCTTATTTTAATTTCTTTACTGTGATTTTGGTTGTACCGCTGGCGTCAGGTTTAATTCTGGCTACTCATCTCAGTTGGAAAAAGGGTTCAGTATTGGCGCTTAAGCAGCTGCTAATGAAACCTGTAGTGCTGGGAATATTGCTCGGTATAGCTCTTCCTCTGATTTATGCTCAATACCATATCCTGGATCAATTAACCTGGCATCCTTTTGTAGGGGGAGCTTTGGGTTTTTGTATTCTAATGCCTATTATATTTGATGTGATTCGTAAATTGATTAACAGGCAATGGCGGGCACAACACTTTAAATATTGGGGAATGCAATGCGCTCATTTAGGGTTGGCTTTGATGATTATAGGAGTTAGCTATAACGCCTCTTTTGAAGTTGATCGCGATGTGAGTTTAAAAGCAGGTGACAGCTACCAATTAGGAAGTTATTTGTTTGAATTGAAACGCTTTAAGCAGGTTAAGGGTGAAAATTATACTGCCGATGAAGCAAGGTTCAGAGTGATTAAGGGTGATGTTGTTTATGATATATCGGCTCAAAAAAGGTTGTACCATTCTGGCGGTAATTTAATGACAGAAGCAGGCATTAACGGCAATTTATGGCGTGACATTTACATTTCTATGGGAGAAGCCCAGCGAGACAATCAACAACTATTCTGGGCGTTTCGACTGCATATAAAACCTTTTATTCGTTGGGTTTGGCTAGGTGCGGTATTAGTTGCACTGGGGGCATTGCTGGCGTTGGTAAATCGTCGGAAAACTGCTACAATAAAAAGCTGATTCAAAGCCTCGTTTAAAGTAGCACCAATATATGATTTATCAACGAACCTTAAAGAATACAATTAAAGCCGTTGGCGTGGGCTTACATACAGGAGAGAGAATTCGTTTAACCCTGAAACCGGCAGAAGCTGATTATGGTATTTATTTTAAACGTGTGGATTTGGGCGATACCGTTGGTATTAAGGCCCATGCAGAGAATGTGGGTGATACAACGCTTTCAACAACATTAGGTACTGGCAAAAACTGTGTATCGACAGTAGAACATTTATTGTCGGCGATTGCGGGACTTGGTGTCGATAATGCAGTTATTGAAATTGATGGGCCAGAAGTGCCAATTATGGATGGAAGTGCCAGTCCGTTTGTATTTTTAATTCAGTCAGCGGGTGTGATCAATCAAGCTGCTCCTAAACGATTTATTCGCATTACTAAACCCATTCAGGTTGAACTTGACGATAAGTTAGCCAGCTTTGAACCCCATGATGGCTTTCAGGTCGATTTTACTATTGATTTTAATCACCCTGTCTTTGAAAAACACAATTTAAACGCAGTTATCGACTTTTCCAGTACTTCATTTGTTCGCGATATAAGTCGCGCAAGAACCTTTGGTTTCGCTCATGAAATGGATTACTTATTGTCTCAGGGTTTAGCTAAAGGCGGGTCTTTAAAAAATGCGATAGTTATTGATGACGAATCCGTTATGAACGATGAAGGGTTAAGAGTTCAGGATGAATTTGTAAAGCATAAAGTGTTAGATGCCATTGGCGATTTATATTTGTTGGGGCATAGTTTAATTGGCAAATTTATTGCCAATAAATCGGGTCATGCACTGAATAACAAATTGTTGAGAAAATTGATTGCATCGACAGGCTGTTGGGAAAAAATTAGCTTTGAAAACATAGAAGATGTGCCAATTTCTTATATGAATCCTACATACTCGGCGTAAATACTTTATAATAGGGGCAAAATTTTCGATTTATTCACAAATAATAATACAAATATTTTATAAAAACATTCTATGAAAATCATCTTGGTCAATAAGTCAGGGAAGTTGAAGACTTATAATTTAAAAGTACATGTTGTGAGCAAATTAGCAGTATTGACTGGACTTTTTTGCATACCGCTAGTAGCAGGCTGGTTGATTGGAGACTATCGTAGCCAGACTATCCCTGACTTCCTTGAGAAAATGTCTGGCAGTTTACTGGAGCAGGTGGATGATCAAGCCAGAGAAGTTTTTGAATTAAAACAGCACACAGAAGATAAAATACAAGCTCTGAATGCTCAGGTAGGTAAGCTTCAAGCAAGAATTGTGAGAGTTGAAGCCGTTGCTCAACAGGTAGGAGAAAAAGCAAATATTGATATTGAAGAGTATAATTTTTCGCTGGAACCTGCCATAGGAGGACCTATTGTCAATATCAATCAAAAGGTTGATGATGCAGATACTGGTTGGGAAACTTTTGCTTTAAATACGGATTCATTATTAACCCTGCTAAGTAATTTGCAAGGTAAAATTAATGACAGGCTATGGCAAATTGAATTATTAGAAGATTTATTAAATAGACAGCATGCTATTGAGCAATCCAAACTGTCTGGAGCACCAGTTAATAACGGCTGGTTGTCTTCAAAATATGGTTATCGCTCCGATCCATTTACGGGTAGAAGAGCGTGGCACAATGGTGTGGATATAGCAGGAAGAGAAGGCTTAGACGTGCTTTCCATTGCCAGTGGAGTAGTCACTTTTGCAGGCACCAAAGAAGGCTACGGCAATTTGGTTGAAATTATGCATAACTCCGAATATATAACGAGGTATGGGCATAACAAGGATATAAAAGTTAAAGTGGGCGATGTTATTACTAAAGCACAGATAGTAGCTACCATGGGTTCTACAGGACGCTCCACTGGCCCGCACACACATTTTGAAATTTATAAAAATGGACGCACTGTAGACCCTGCTGAGTATATCCAAAAGAATATCCGCTGATTCTCCTTGAGAATTTTTTAACGGCGCACATATAATGTGCGCACGGCGTATTGTTATTCACTTTTATACTTAATCTTATATGTTCTCATTTCTTTTAAAATCCATTTTCGGCACTCAAAATAGCCGTGAATTGAAACGACTCAGTAAAAGCGTTAACCAAATTAATCAATTAGAAAGTGGCATGCAAGCATTGACGGACCAACAGCTTAAAGCATTAACAACCGATTATAAGCAGCGTATACAAACTGGCGAGTCACTGGATGACTTATTACCAGAAGCCTTTGCAACGGTTCGCGAGGTCAGCAAACGAGTCATGAATATGCGCCATTTTGACGTGCAGTTAATCGGTGGTATGGCATTGCATGAAGGACGGATAGCAGAGATGCGTACAGGGGAGGGAAAAACATTGGTTGCAACTTTAGCCGCTTACTTGAATGCACTTTCAGGCAAAGGCGTGCATATTGTTACTGTTAACGATTATCTATCAAAACGCGACGCACATTGGATGGGTCCGATCTATAATTTTTTAGGCATTTCATTAGGGGTGATTCAATCATCGGGAACAGCTGAGTATACCAGTTTTATATACCAAACCGAGGCGGTTGATATTATCGCAAGGTTTGAACATCTACAACCTTGTGATAGGCGGAAAGTCTACGAATGTGATATTGTTTATGGTACTAACAATGAATTTGGGTTTGATTATTTGCGCACCAATATGGTTACCAATAAAGAATCGCGATTGCAAAAACAACTTAATTTTGCAATTGTCGACGAGGTTGATTCCATCTTAATCGATGAGGCGAGAACGCCGCTCATTATTTCAGGTCCTGTCGATAACAAGCAAGACTTGTACAAAAGGATGGATAAACTTGTCAAACCACTAAAATTACAGCCACAGGGGCATACCGATTTACTTAAAGCTTTGGCGCAGGGAGAAGTCAGGTTCTTTGATGATGAACCGTATTTTGTCAGTTTAGGGCTAGAAGCAAGTGCTATGAAAGTCATCAGTCAATTACGCGCACTGGATGAAAATAAAGAACTGGAACGATCCATAAAACAACAGCAACGCGATGATCTAATGGATAGTTTATACAAGGCTTTAGAAGGCGATTTTACTCACGATGAAAAAATACGCTCAATAGAACTGACAGAACAGGGTTTTGAAAAAATGGAAAAGTCCCTGGTATCGAACAAGCTTCTCGATGCCAATGAAAGTTTGTACGATTCGCATAATTTAATTTTGTTACAACATGTCAATAGTGTGCTTCGTGCTCAACATATGTTTAAGCGTAATGTGGAATATATTGTACAAGGCGGTGAAGTGATACTAATTGATGAACACACAGGGCGAAAAATGCCCGGTAGGCGTTTGTCTGAAGGCTTGCACCAGGCGATTGAAGCCAAAGAAAAGCTCACCATTCAAAATGAAAGCCAGACGATGGCATCCACGACTTTCCAAAATTACTTCAGGCTTTACAAAAAATTATCGGGTATGACCGGTACTGCTGATACTGAAGCACCTGAATTTTTGCAAATATATAATTTGCGTGTTTTAGTCATTCCCACTAACCAAACCGTTGCCAGGGTTGATCATAACGATTTGATTTTTATGAGTAAAAAGGATAAGTACGCAGCGGTAATTAACGATATCAAAACTTACCAAAAAGCAGGGGCGCCTATATTGTTGGGCACAGTTTCGATTGATGCCTCTGAAGTGATGTCTAAAATGCTTAAAAAAGAGGGAATAAAGCATAGTGTACTTAACGCCAAGTATCATGAACAAGAAGCTGAGATAATTGCCAGAGCAGGTGAACCAGGCCGTGTCACTATTGCAACCAATATGGCGGGACGAGGCACTGACATTGTATTGGGAGGGAATCTTGAAGCAACATTGGTAACAGCTGCATTAAACAATGAAGCAGGTGACAGTCGCCGTGAACAGTTAACCACGCAATGGAAAAAGTTAAATCAACAAGTCATTGATGCTGGTGGCTTGCATGTATTGGGTACGGAGCGCCATGAATCACGGCGTATAGATAACCAGCTTCGAGGGCGGTCAGGCAGACAGGGCGACCCTGGTCTATCGCGTTTTTATTTGTCGATGGAAGATGATTTAATGCGGTTGTTTGCCTCCGACAAAATGCGCGGTTTTATGCAAAACCTTGGTATGGAAGGTGAAGCTATTGAGCACAAAATGGTCAGCAATTCGGTAGAGCGTGCACAGCGTAAGGTGGAAACTCGTAATTTTGATATTCGTAAAGGACTACTGGAGTTCGATGATGTAGCAAATGATCAACGCACTGTTATTTATCAGCAGCGCAATCAAATTATTGATAGCGATGAAATGAGAGAGATTATTGCCAGGATCCGTTCTGAAATTGTGGAAGATATGGTACTGGATTATCTGCCTCGAGAGTTACTGGCGGAACAATGGGATTTAGAAGGGCTGCAACAATATCTAACCGATAAATACGAGTTGGAAATTGATATAGAAAATTGGCTGAATGAAGATGATAATCGTCGCCAAATTGAATTAACACAATTACTTGATCAACGCTTAACTGAGGTATATCAAGGAAAAATCAGCAGCTTTCCAGAGGAGGTTGATATTGCACAATTTGAACGTGATATTATGTTGCGGACGTTGGATCAACAATGGCGAGACCATTTAGCAACCATGGACAGTTTACGTTCTAGCATTAACTTGCGTAGCTATGCACAAAAAAACCCTAAACAAGAATATAAGCGCGAGTCGTTTGAATTGTTTCAGCATTTGCTTTCAAGCGTTAAAAAAGAAACAATTTCGACTTTGTGCAAAGTGCGCTTGTTGTCTGAAGAAGAAATTGAGGTTATCCGAAAGCGTGAAGCACAATTGAGACAATTGATGCAAGCTGAGCACGAAGACAGTCAACTGATTGGGAATCAGGAACAAAAAGAGCCACTAGAAAACTCGGATTCTGTCAGAACTTTTATTCGCGAGGGCGTTAAAGTTGGTAGAAATGACCCTTGCCCCTGTGGCTCAGGAAAAAAGTACAAGCAATGTTGTGGCAAATTGTAAATGGGCAAACTGGAAACAACCATTATTCACGCTATACGCGGTTGTCAGCTAGGGACTATTGGCGCGGAAATACGTTACCCAAATCGTGATGATTTATTACTGATAGCCCTGGATAAAGGTTCTAAAGTTGCTGCCAGTTTCACTCAGAATACTTTTTGCGCAGCACCTGTAGTAGTGGCTAAAAAACATCTTGAAACCAGTTATTTGGTAAAAAATAAAGAAATTCGGTATTTGTTAATCAATTCAGGCAATGCTAATGCAGCTACAGGAAAAAGAGGTGAGTTTGATGCTATCAACTGTTGCACTATGGTAGCCAAGTATTTTAATGTTGACGTTTCTCAAGTGTTGCCTTTTTCAACAGGGGTTATTGGTGAATATTTACCTATTGATAAATTTGAAAATAACATTCCTCAAATAGTTTTAAAGGCAGATAATTGGTTGCAAGCAGCGAAAGCAATTATGACAACAGATACTAAACCTAAAACTTGTTCAATGCGGTTGAGGACACCAGATGGTGTTATTACTTTAACAGGTATAGCCAAAGGTTCAGGTATGATAAACCCTAATATGCACGCACCACAAGCTACCATGCTTGCTTATATAGCTATTGATGCAGAGTTAAATCAAAATTGTTTAGATACTATCAATCAACGAGCTATTGAACAGTCATTTAACAGTATTACGGTTGATGGCGATACTTCCACTAACGATGCGTGCGTGCTAATAGCCACGGGACAAGGTGTATTTATAGAGTCTATTGAATCGGGTATAGGTATTTTACTTCAAAAAGCTATCATCGAGTTGTATCAACAATTAGCTAAGGATTTGGTGCGTGATGCAGAAGGTGCAACGAAGTTTATAACCATTACCGTTTCTGGCGCTAGTGATACAGTTGAAGCGAAAACTGTAGCAAAGTCAGTAGCTCATTCACCACTGGTTAAAACGGCGCTGTTTGCCAGTGACCCCAACTGGGGACGAATTATTGCCGCGATTGGCAATGCTGATATTGGTGATTTAGAAACAATAAAAGTTGATGTGGATATTAAGTCCAAAGACTTTGTTGTCAATATTGTTCATAAAGGGGAGCGGGCAAAAGATTATCGTGAAGAACAAGGGCAAGCTATTTTTAATCAAAAAGATATTGAAATTATCATTCGTCTAAACAGGGGAGAAGCAATGGCTACTATATGGACTAGTGACTTATCGCAGCAATACATAGAAATCAATGCCAGCTACCGTAGCTAATACACAAACCATTGCTGTGGTGGCAGCAATAATTGAAAGAGATAAACAGGTATTAGTTAGCTTTCGCGACAAAACCAAACATCAAGGCGGGCGTTGGGAGTTTCCTGGCGGCAAAATTGAGTTAGGGGAAACTCCATATGAAGCGTTAAACCGTGAACTTAATGAAGAGCTTGGTATCGAAATCATAACTGCGGTTGAGTTTGAATCGTTGGTGCACCATTATCACGATAAAACTGTGAACTTAAACTTTTGGCATGTGACTGAATTTCTAGGTGAACCTAGTGGTGTTGAAGGGCAGCAAATACAGTGGTATCCTATTAACCGTTTGAGTCAATTAACCTTTCCTGATGCCAATTATCAGATTATTGAACAATTAGAGAGCTTTGCATAATGTCACGAGTGATGTCAAGACAAGGCAAATTTGAACGAAAAAGCGGAGTTTACTGGCAGTAAATGAGCATTTTGAGCGAAAATTTAACGCTGTATTGACGAAAGCAATAATTATGCAAAACTCTCAATTAACTTAAATACCCTTATATAAATGCGATTTATTCTTTTACTGTTAACGGCAATATTATTAGTAAGCTCTTGCAGCGGGCGCACCAAACAAAACCTGGTAAACCTGGAAACAACAATCAGCGACGACGGGAGCAAACGTTTTATCTATTATATTGATTTACGTAATCGCGAAGCTCGATTTAGCAATCTGGAAAGTGGACAACCTCGAAGACAGCGCGGTTTATTACCAGAGTCAATACGGCGAATTGAAAAAAGGCTAAAGCGTCAAATAAAACGCAATGGCTTTTGTACAACGGGCTATTTTATTTTTGACAGGCGTTATAGCAATGGCTATTTTGAAATTCATGGTGAGTGCAATGAAGCGCAATAAACCCGGATTATGTATCAGAAATCTGACACATCCAAAAAAATAACTTCAAAAATAGTAGTTTGATAGAAAAATAATGCTCGCCTTATTATGTTTGCACGTATTTTTCTTGTGTGAACTATTGTTTTTAACCACCTGTTTTTCCGTGCGTTTTTGCCTTGTTTGAAAACAAATTTTCTTCTTCTGAACAAATTTGTGCTTTTTTTGTACAAAAATACTCTGAAATACCAGAAAGTATAGTTCCGAATAATACTGACAAAAACTACAACAAAAACCTATATATACTAACATGCACTGGCGAGCTTGGAGAACATCAAGAAAGTATTTGGCCTCTATCTAAGGTGATTGATTCTAATTTGGACTACTCTGCTTTCATTGCTTCGCTTGAGGAGGCATATGAGTTAATCGAGTCTTATGCACCTGATTATTACCAGTGGGTAAGGCGAGCATAAAAGGACTTTCTGTATTTATAAAAGACGATGACACTGGGGTGTTTAATTCTGGCTCTTCTTCCGTGAATCCTGGTATAATCAACGTTTCTATGCCTATTATTAACCCTGCATGAATATATCATAATTTTATGTTATAATACTTGTCATGAAACAAGTAGATTTAAGAACCCTTAGCCCCGAGTCTCGACTAGAGTTGAAAAAAATTTGTCTTCGCCTTTACAAGAAGGGAGACCGTACAAAAAAAGCCATAGCCGAAGAGCTTGGTCTTCGCTATATCACGGTATCAGAATGGCTACGTGAATATAAAGCATCAGGCGAAAAGCTCACCAAAGAAAAACCACGAGGACGCCCATTGGGGGTGGGACGGGACTTAACACCGGAGCAAGAAAAACATATTCAGAAGTTGATTATTGATAAGACACCAGACCAGTTAAAGTTGGATTTTGCACTGTGGTCAATCAAAGCAGTTCAACAATTGATTGATGATGAATTTTCAATTGATTTAGCCTATCGAACTGTCTGTCTTTACCTTAATCGTTGGGGTTTTACCCCCCAGCGTCCAGTCAAACGTAGTTATGAACAGCAACCTGCTCAAGTTCAACAGTGGCTTGATGAAGATTATCCTACAATTCACCAACGCGCCCAAGATGAAGACGCAGAAATTCACTGGGGTGATGAAACAGGTATTTCGAGTCAAGAGCATTATCCTCGCGGTTATGCTCCTAAAGGGCAAACACCAGTTTTAGTATTATCTCAGGCTAAGCGTGAACGAGTTAACATGGTGTCAACCATTACTAATCAAGGAAAACTTCATTTTATGGTCTATGACGATAAGTTCACGGCTCAGGTCTTCATCAAATTTTTGAAACAATTAATAAAGCAATCATCTAAAAAGGTTTTTTTGATTGTTGATAACTTACGCGTACATCATGCTAAATTGGTTCAAGAATGGTTAGCAGGTAATACTGAAAAAATTGAGGTCTTCTATCTGCCTAGCTATTCCCCTGAACTTAACCCCGATGAGTATCTCAATTGTGATTTAAAGCGCTCAATGGGTGCTGATAAACCGACTCGAAAGAAAGGGGATATTGCTAAAAAATTAGATAAGCATATGAATCTACTACAACAGCAACCCGAAAGAATTCAATCTTATTTCAAGCATCAGAAAATTAAATATGCAGCTTAATAATTTCGAATATTTAATGCAGAGTTAATATGTCCATGACAGCCCTATTCGTTATTCGATTTTTATGTTGATAGGGACAGCAGTGCAAGTAGCTGTTTTCTGTTGGCTATCGCTGATTCTCGCTCCAAGAGCAAACAAAATATGTGCATGGTTATTGTTTGTAGTAATCGCTGTTCTGCAATGTGTAGTATTGGTTTCAACTATCTACAATTGGCTATGGTTGGATGGAGAGTTTAATTATCAGACCATTATGGGGCTTTTAACAGCAGTTGTATTTGTCAGTGTGGGGCTATGGTGCTTGATAACTTTTTCTAAAGAAATTAACTCTGTTGGAGTTGCCAGAAATGAATAAAAATGTACTTCCAACTTATTTAGCAATAACTCCCTTTTTGCATTTGAAATATCAAAGATACTTTGCAAAAATAGCATTGGGCTTGGGCTTGGGCTTGGGCTTGGGCTTGGGCTTGTTACGATTACAACAAAACACACGAGCATAAACGGTAAATATAATATGAAATCACAATTTAATATTGGTCTATTTTTAATCCTCTCTTTAGTTTTAACTGCTTGTGGTGGTGGCGGTTCAGGTGGTGGAACAACACCTCAGCAACCAACAAATTCAGCACCTGTTGTCGCAAATCCAATAGTGGATATGATGGCTAATGTCGGCGATAGTTTTAGTTTTACTATTCCTGCTAATGTATGTACTGACGCAGATAATGACCCTATTACTATCAGTACAAGTATTGACCCGAATATACTAGGGTTGAGTGTCGCCAATAATGTCGTGTCAGGAATATTAACTGCTCAAGGTTCAGTTGGTGTTGATGTAACCTGTTCAGCAACAGGTGGTTCAGTTGTAGATACTTTTTCAATCACTTCTAATATAGCAGGCAATACTGTACCTGTAATTCATAGTTCTGTATTAACCGACCAAACAGGAACCATCAATGTGCCATTTTCATACACAGTACCTGATAACTTTTGTACTGATGTTGATGGCGATACATTAACGACTAGAAGTGAAATTGCCAGCAGCGATAATCAAGGTTTAACCGCTAACGGATTGACAATAAGTGGCACACCAGTAAGGTCTGGTAATCTAATCATTAACATATTCTGTTCTGATGCTGTGAATACTGAAATAGGTTCTTCTTACAATATCAATATTCAAACTAGTGGGGGGCAAAGCAACCAAGCTCCGATAATACAAATTGACCCAAATGAAGTTATTAGCGTTGATGAAGATAATTCTGTTACTTTCACTCTAACTGGTTTAGATTTAGATGGCTCAATTGCAAGTATTGAGGCTGTATCACAACCTGTAAATGGTACTTTAACAGGGCTGCCCATATCTGGGGCATTAGCAAACGTATCCTATACACCCAATGCTAATTTTAGTGGTAATGACAGTTTCCAATTCACTGTTACTGATAATGATGGAATTTCATCAGTTCCGTTTACTTATAACATTATTGTTAATCCTACAAATGACCCGACTGTCTTTACTTCTGCAAATACGGCAACTGTCCCCGAAAATAATACAGCTACTTTTTATACGGCAGTAGCCACTGACATTGATGGTGATACTATAACTTACGGTCTTGATTTCAATGCTATTGTTGATTCATTACTTTTTAGTATCAATTCTGCTACAGGAGAATTATCGTTTAATACCGCTGTAGATTTTGAAAATCCATCAGATGCTAATGGCGATAATGTCTATCTTGCAATTATTTCAATTAATTCTTTTGGTGCAACGGGTTCAGAGTTATTTAACCAAACTGTTTCGGTGACTGTTACTGATGTTAATGAAATTCCACAAATAGATGCTGGAATTGACCAGTCAGTTAATGAAAATACATTAGTAACATTATCAGGATTAGGTTCAGATATGGAGGGAATAGTTACCTTTCAATGGACACAGTTATCGGGTGCTTCGGTATCATTAAATAATGCTAATTCCATGACGACAACCTTTACCGCACCTAATGTGAATACAGCAACAACATTGTCATTTCAATTGACAGTTACTGATAGTGGTAACGTAAGTGTAACAGATACTGTGCTAATTACCGTACAACCTGTAGCAGTAGGTGCCAATAGAGCGGTTTTAGGGCCACTAAATGGCGCAACTGTGGAAGCCTTTACATTAGCTGATATTAACTATAATACGCCGTTAATCACTGTTACTACTAGCAATAGCCAATCTGCCAGTGAGCAAGGAGGTTGGTTTGATTTAGTAATTACCGATAATTCAATAGCTGATTCCGACTGGCTAGTCATTCGTGTTAGTCGCGGACAAGATGTTGATGCAGATGATGATGGGGTTATGGACTCAAATCCTACAATGAATAATGGTTCATTTTTTGCATTAGCTCGCAAATCCGAAATTGATGCAGGTGATGTTGTCGTTAATCCGCTAACAGACATTATTTATCTGGAATTGTTAGATTCAAATAACAATGATTTAAGTACTTTGCTTTCAAGTGATATTCAAACGCAACTAGACAATTTAAGCAGTAATTATGTTAATGACGTCAATAACGATAGCCAAGTTAATTACATTGATATTTTAGCTTTTGAACCACCGCAACACAGACAATTAAGTATCCGAAACTGGTCTACAGTTTTAACTGGTTACGTGTCATCTATTCATCAAGGCTTATCTGCGAATACAAGGCGGCAATTAGACCGTTCATTAGTTAATATGGCGACCATTGAAAATGCTTTAAATACGGGAGAGTCTGCTACTGTTGATGTGGCAAGTAGTGCTTCAATGATTACTGGAAATACAGTAACAACTACAGTATCCAAAATTCGGGTAACTGATGATTCAACAGCAACTGCTGACGTAGAAGTTGTACAATTAGTTTCTGCTCAAACCGATGCCATAGTGCAACTAAATGTAGCAATGGAAGGCAGTACTATGACTGCTAATGCAGGTATTGTTACCGAAGATGGTACATTAAACCTAGAGTTTGTGCCTGAGTCTACTCCTTTATTCACAGGAGATGCACAGTCCATTGCTAATAATATGACATCTACAATGACAGTTACACAAGAAGGGAATACTTACACTCTTACTATTTCTAAGGAAGTAATGGCTAGTTGGTCAGCTACGAATCCAGATATAAGTATTAGCGGTAATACAGTTGCCATAACAGTTATTGAGGATGACCCCGTAATTGGATGGGCTTTTTGCTATGAAGAGAATGTAGAGGATTGTTCAAACGCTCCTGAAATGCCTACACCCGTACAACCGCCTATAGGCTTACCAATTACAGATTGCAGAGAGGTACATTTAAGTTATTTTCTTTGCGAAAATAATGAAGTAGTCGTTTTATTTATTCCATCCAATAGATTGGATAACTTTCAAAACGATTTTACAACTGTACTACAGGCTGCCTTTTCACAAACAAGTGAAAGTGTTTTCAACGAATTAATTAATTCGTATTCGTTAAAAAATAGTCAGTCTGTTATTGATTTGAGATTAAGTAGCGAGATTCAAAGTTTTATATCAATGAGGTCTTTTTGGCGTAATCAAAATCAATTATTTATAGCTCTGCCAGAAAATCAAGTTACTTCTAATTTTGATAATACTGAGCAAGCAAAAATATTTAAGGATGCATCTAATTATTTAGTATCAGCAATAGACCCTTCTCAAATAACAGGACTATTTTATGGTTCGGGATTAATCTTTTCGCAAATAAATTATTCTGGAATAACTTTATTAAGTGGAACGAGTAGAGGATGTAGTACTTCGGAAGAGTGTGCAGAAAACCCTTTTCGTGTAGCAAGCTATGGTCGCATTGCATTGATGATTTATAAAACGCCTTTTATACTTAATACAGACAATGAGATTGGTTCTGTGAATTTAAGCATTAGAGGAGTCGCTGGTATTGATGATACATTAACTCTACCCTACTCGTCGTTATCACTATCAGAATTAACTATACCTATACCCACTGCTCCTATTAGCTTAATAGCTAATGCAGATAACGAGCAAGTCACATTAACATGGGATACGGTTACTGGTGCAACATCATATAACCTATATTGGTCAAACACAGCAGGTTGTCCGACGCAAGGTACAGATGGTAATCAAATTTCAGGAGTGACACCTCCTTATACTCATACAGGATTAACAAATGGGCTTAACTACTGCTATGGTGTTACTGCTGTAAATAGCGCAGGTGAAAGTCTTCCAAGTAACACTTTTGGAACGACTCCAACTGCTGGAATTGAAAATGTACAATATACTAAAATTAGTAGTTCTGGAAGTGATTTACCTGATAGTGCCACAGAGTGGTCTTGCGTTAGAGATAACGAAACAGGGTTAATATGGGAAATTAAAACAGATGATGGGGGCATCCACGATAAAGATAATACTTACAGATGGGGTGGAATAGGTACTGAAGGTACTAGCGGTATCAGCTATGGTGATTGGGATAGCTTAGTGACTGGTAGCCGCAATGAAAACCTGTGCGGCTACAGTGATTGGCGTGTACCTGTTATTGAAGAGCTTCGTGGCTTGGTTTATTGCTCAAGTGGCATGGGTGGTGGAACTACTCCTTGTACTGATGTGATGGACGCCTCCTAATTGGCGTGAGCCAGAGCGGTATCTAGGTACCCGAATCTGTGCTATAAAACACATTTTAAACTTCGGAGACATCCATCATGAGCCATTGTACTCGCATCAGTATCGACCTTGCAAAAACCATCTTTCAAGTTTGCGTATCTAATTATCCTCATCAAATAAAATCGAATAATAAATTGAAACGTAATCAATTACATGACTACATTAATAAATTTGAACCCTGTCTTGTTGTTATGGAAGCATGTTATAGTTCTCACTATTGGGGACGAGAATTTGAAACGATGGGGCATCAAGTAATGTTGATTCCACCGCAACATGTTAAGCCTTTTGTTCGCGGGAACAAAACTGACCATAATGATGCGATAGCTATTATGGAAGCGAGTTATCGACCTAATTTACGACCTGTATCAGTTAAAAAACTGTATCAACAAGATTTACAGATACTCATTAACGCAAGAGAGCTAAAGGTCAGATATCGAACCGCACATATCAATCAACTACGAGGCTTTTTGAGTGAATATGGGATTATCATTGCACCCACAAAAATAGCTTTATTCAATGCGTTACCGCTATTACTAGAAGATGCTGCTAATGGATTAACCCACACAGCGAGGAATTTAATACAGCATTATTGGAATGATATTAAGCAACTGAATGAATCAATTGAATCCTTAGAACAAGAGTTGAAGCAGCATGCATCAACACAGCCTAACTATAAACTCATTCAAACTATCCCTGGGATTGGACCGATTATTGCAGCTAACTTTATTGCTAGTATTGATGTTCATTCATTTAAAAATGGGCGAGAACTTTCTGCATATCTTGGGTTGACACCAAGAACTTTTGCTAGTGGCAATCATTCATCACAAACGGGTATAAGCAAACGAGGTAACCGAATGTTAAGAACCTTATTAATTCATGGTTCACGAACAGTAATGCGGTGGTCTTCGGGTAAAGATGATGCGTTAAACCAATGGGTGTGCAGCCTTGAAAAACGAATTGGGAAACCGAAAACAATGGTAGCCCTTGCTAATAAACTTACTCGTATTATTTGGGCGGTATTAACAACCAAAAAAGCATTCAATTATCCACCATCACCATTGATGTATAGTAACTAAGTCTATAACCAATAATTATCTCATCTTAACGATTGCATAATATGATGAAAGTAAACGATTCCCTTCCTTATCAAAAACCTGTTGTATACCAAGGATTTTATATTCGATGTACTGATTGAGGATGATAAGGGGCGGATCTCATCAGGGGCAGGTAATCGATACCATCAACAGCCCGAATATATGGTTGCAATCGTGACTCTTCACCATTAGTAACGTTAAGATACATTATAAAATAACATCTCTTCTTGGAATGAATTTATAAGCTAAATAAAAGGAAGGCGTTGCCTTCTACCTGTCCATACCAATATATTTCCTATATTCACTGTGTTCCAGACACAGTGCAGGCATCCTGCCTTTATGGTCTATATTGATGAGTCCATATCAATAGCTAACATTTTTGCTGCTAATGGATTTTTAGTGCTTGTAATTTAGGAGGCGTCCATATATGGTATATTTGATATACCAACTATCAGAGTTAATTATTTTCCAAATACTAATAGTAACTTTGACTGGTCTTCATCAGCTGTCGTTGGTACTAACGCTGTGTGGTTTCTCTCTTTCGTCAATGGTAATGACGGCAATTTCAGTAATATTCGTGATAACTTCAATAGGGTACGGTTAGTTCGTAGTGAAGATATACCTTAATTATGGTTAAATAATATTAAATCTACAGGTATTTATTGGTGAGTAAAGATAGAAAATTAATATTCCATCTACTAATAGCGATATTACTCTTAATCAGTGGCGTCAGTTGGTGTCTATATAGTATGTATCAGGTAAACTCTTTTGATGTAGAACCAGATTGGTTTGCAAGGTCTGGAGCAGTTTTGGTGCTATGTTCGATTTTTGCAGGAATGGTTACTAAACCTCAAATTGAATCCGCTTCTATTACAAATTTTCTGAATACTTACAATCATGTGCTGGAACGAGAAGAATTAGAAGAAGTACATTGGTGTGTGAAATATGGCATTGTTAAGAAATTAGTAATACTTGAATTTTTGTTGGGTATTGTTGGAACATTAGTGTGGGCTTATGGTGATACTTGGTTAAGTTAATATGCTATGCTAAATGCACTTTTACTTTATGATGTCTGATTTGTGATGTCTAAAGATACTTATACAGGAATTTGGTGGTCTTCTGGGTGTATTGATAATCCAATCTCAGGGACACTACAAATAATTGAAAATTCAGGAGAGTTAACATTAAATATTCATAGAGATTCATACTCTTCGTCAAGAGTGGAGTCATTTAAAGATAGTACATTGTATGGCAAGACAATTAATAATGACTATGTGCAACTTATTGACTGCTTCATTGCATCATCGGGTGGCACTATGGAGTTTGAGAAAATTAAAATTGTTGCCAATGTAGTATTGATAGGCGGTGAAATTTCACCAGAGAATGATAAACCTTATACAGAGGCAGTTATGGAATGGAACGCTTTAAATAATTGGTTTTTAGACTCAAGAATTATTTCTGATAACTTAAGCCATACATATAGAGGGGAACATAAAGAACCTATTGAGATATTGTTAGACAGTGGGACTTTGATAGAATTTAAGCTGTCATTTAAAAACGAAGGGGGGCGTGGTCGTTCAGGAACAGAAATAATATTGTCGGATACAGTATGGGTAACTATCAAATCGAAACAGTCAGAGAAATTTGATTTTTACTGGTATGAATTAAAAAAACTTCAGGACTTTTTTATGTTTTGTACTCGCAGATATTGTTATCCTGATAAGGTTAGATTGTGGGGTGATATTCAGAGTAAATTGGTTGACGGTAGTCATCGAGATTCTTGTGTTGAACTTAAAACAACTGAATTTCTCAAAGACAAAAATGATTTGCATAAGTTTGATAATCTATCATTGCTGTCCCATAAACTTTCATGAGAACACCATTTGAGTTTGAGGGCTGTAATTTATTGGGTCTGGAGGTTCATCTTTAAATAGCCCCCATAGGTCTCTTCGTTCAAATAAATTGATTTGAAAGAGTCGAATAATTTGCTGAATACTCATATCCAATTTGCCACTAAATTTCAAGTAAGCAATGATCAGATAGTTGCACATAGCAATCCATATTTGAGTCATTACGGCATTTTTAGAGGTGCCAATAAAGGATTTGATTTTCAAATTTTGCTTGATGCACTTGAAAAATAATTCAATCTGCCAACGTGCTTTATAAATATCAGCAATGGTTTTTGATACCAGTGTGAATTGGTTAGTCAGGAAAAAATAGTGCTTACCTGTTTCAGGGTCTCGATAGCCTACTCGTCGTAGTTTGATAGGGCAATCGTCGGCTTTAGTTCCAGTCAGTATAATGGTTTGGTCGGATGTAACACCTTGCTTTTTATTCACTTGACGACGTTCAATAATCTTATACTTGGCATTCTTTTTTAATCGAGTCACAAAGTAAACTCCTGTTGAATTCAGTGAGTTAAACCACTTGTAATCATTATAGCCACGGTCAAATACCACTATCGAATCTTTCTCTAACTCTAAAGTTCTGCCTAATGTGATATCGTGTTTACTGCCTTCTGATATTGCCATAAATGTTGGCAGATGACCCGCATGATCAATGCCAACATGTAATTTAATCGCACCTTTTTTACGCCGAAACGTTGCCCATGGGAAAACAGATAAACACAAATCAATCGTCGATGCGTCAAGCGAATAGAGCTTATTTTTGAATCGAAAACCATGCTTAGGGGCAAGTTGTTGACAACGTGATAAGAGTTTATAAAACAGCGATTCATACAAGTCATAAGGTTGTTGCTCATTCACTCGGGCAAGTGATGAACGGCTCACATGACCAATCCCTAAGTGATAACTTTTAGCACGTTGCTTAGATAGGTTACTAACAATATCACGTAAACTACAGCGACCTGCTAGCTGAGCAAAACTCAGTGATACAAACTGTGACCACCGTGACATTTTTCTCAATGAACGCCCCTCGTGATGGGTTTTTGCAAGTGTTTCAAATTCATGTCTCGAAACCAGTTTCAGTAATTGTGAAAATACAGTATTATTATGACTCAAAGCTATTCTCTTGTTGATTTTTAAAGTGTTTTTCGTC
Organism: Pseudomonadales bacterium; assembly: GCA_965204215.1. Classification (GTDB taxonomy): domain Bacteria; phylum Pseudomonadota; class Gammaproteobacteria; order Pseudomonadales; family GM7GCV1; genus CBDBDZ01. The sequence continues at coordinate 1,210,714 of CBDBDZ010000014.1, forward strand.
ACTCTATTTTAACAAATTAACAGAGAATAGTCTTTGTTTTAATTATCCATTAAAAGTTTATGGGACAGCAATGATAATCTATGTTACTTTAATACCATCAACTGTGACTTACAATCGCTACTAAAAGGTTGGATGGCAATTGCAGACAGTATCCGTCCAGTAAGAAATTTATATGCATTGAGCTTGAGTGAAAGTGGTATTGATAGTCAGTTTATTTTACTTGCTCAAGCAGCAGAGGTACTGAGCAGACGACAATACAATATAGCTTATATGGATAATGACGAATATATGAATAAGCTATATCCATCGTTGAAAAAAGCGGTTAAAAACAATATTGCAGATCACTGCTGTCCCACAAATTTCATGAGAAAGCTATCTGTACTTGAGGATTATACGGCATAGGGTAGGGAGGTTCATTTTTTAACAGTTTCCAAAGGTCTCTACGCTCAAATAAATTGATTTGAAATATCCTAATAATCTGTTGAATACTCAAATCTAATTTTCCAGAGAATTTAAGGTAAGCCACGATAAGATAAGTACACATAGCTATCCAAATTTGAGTCAACACAGCATTCTTTGAAGTGCCAATAAACGATTTTATTTTAAGGTTTTGTTTAATGCATTTGAAAAACAATTCAATTTGCCAACGAGCTTTGTAAATATCAGCAATAGTTTTTGGAGCAAGCTTTAGATGGTTGGTTAAAAAGAAATAATGCTTTTTCGTTTCTTTATCATAGTACCCCACACGTCGAAGTTTGCCTTGATATTCGCTACCTTTTTTGCTGGTTAAACTAATAATTTGGTCGGAGGTGATTCCTTGAGCTTTGTTTACTTTTCAACGTTCTTTGACACGATAGCAGGTATTCTTTTTTATTCGAGTCACAAAGTAAATTCCTTTAGTATTGAGTAAGTTATACCAACTGTAATCAGTATATCCTCGGTCTATAGCTACAATTGAACCTTTATCAAGTTTAAGAGTGCGAGCAGCCGTTACATCGTGTTTCTTGCCTTGCGTTACCGTCATAAACGTAGGCAAAAAACCATCGTGGTCAATTCCTACATGTAACTTTATAGCTCCTTTTGCACGGCGGAACATCGCCCAAGGAAACACTGATAAACATAAATCAATGGTAGAGGAATCAAATGAATATAATTTATTTTTGAACTTGAATCCATGTCGTGGTGCTAATTGTTTACAGCGAGATAATAATTTATAAAACAAGTCTTCATAAAGTTGATAAGGTTGTTTTTTATTAACTCGTGCTAGTGACGAACGGCTTACTTCACCCATACCCAAATGGTAGCTTTTAGAGCTTTGTCTTGATAAATTATCGACAATATCTCGTAGACTACAACGTCCTGTAAGTTGTGCAAAACTTAACGATGCGAACTGTGACCAACGAGACATTTTTCTCAATGATTGACCTTCATGATGGGTTTTTGCAAGTGTTTCAAATTCATGTCTCGAAACCAGTTTCAGTAATTGTGAAAATACAGTATTATGATGACTCAAAGCTATTCTCTTGTTGATTTATAAAGTGTTTTTTTGCAACTCTATTTTATCAAATTAATGAGAGATACGCTTTGTTTTATTAACGCCTACTCAATTGTGGGACAGCAGTGATTGCAGATAAAGAAACACAATCTGTATTCATTGCTAAGTTAAAAACAATGAATTCCATAACTTTTGAAAGCCGTCTGAAAGTAATGGCTCAGAATCACTTGGAATTATTTGATACATACGTTCCTGAATGGCAGAGTAAAATAAAAAAAATAGTCGCCACTAGAAACTTTTATACCCATTACTCAAAAGGACAATATGATTCTTACCCTGATGCAAATGATATTGGTGACTGTGTAGACTTTCTAAAAATGTTAATTGAATTGGAAGTATTATATTGCTGTGGGTTGAGTGGTGACGTATTACATCAGAATGCGTTAAAATGCTCAGATTATGGATGGTATTTTAGAAACCAGAAAAATGTAGAGGTTCAGTGAGTATGCATTCTGCATTTAGTACTATTTTACAGAAATCTATCAATATACTTGATTTTAATAAGTTCCCAGAAAATGAAATAGAACGCTTCAGAAGAGCATTACTTTGTGAAATATGTAAAGGTCAGGCATGGTACACAAAACGCTCTAGGAATGGACGAGAAGCCTGTTTTAAGGCTCATCATACAGAAGATTGTGCTGAATCTTCGTTATTAAAAGTAATAAAAACAGATAATGATTTAACTCGCGAAGTACAACAGGTTATTGCTAATGATGATGAAATAAATATTGATTTCACAATTAGCAATAGTGGGACAGGGTTTAGTGGCAATGGTACTTTCAATAGTGATAATGGAGAGAATGGTGGAGTTACTAATATTCACGTGCTTCAACCAGCTAGAGAAAGAAATGTAAGTCGCAGACCATCGAAACTTTTGAAATGGTTATTAAATACAGATGATTTAGCTCATTCAGATAAATCTTTCAAAGTTGGTAAATATAAATATCTTGCTAGTAATTTATTCGTTTCGTTTGACGACATATCTGAAAAGCATTTATCTAACTATAATGGAGAAAAATACAAATTTAGAGGTTTTTTCGGAATGATGAGTCATGTTGATAAGCAAATTAATTGGCTCAATATCGCTAATGAAAAAGATGTTAGCATTCCTATATCAAAAATCAGACAGAGCATATTGAGCAAATATAAAATTAAACGGGACTCAGACTTAGAAGGTACGTATGTTTTAGTGTTTGGTGGTTTGAAGATTTCTAATAATGATAATAAGAAGTGGTATATTGAGATATTTGATAATAATCTGGCGTATATTACTTTGTTGCTCAATGAATGAATATCACACGTATATTTTCTTGCCTGTTGGTCTTAATGTTGGTTCTTTGGTGTCTTGTTATTTAATTACTTTAATTAAAACAATATTATATTGAATTAATCCTGTTCCCGTCCGCCGTTTTCCATAATACTCTTAAAATCTTTTCTAAACCGTCCGTTAAATCGGGGTAGAACCCCCAATTTGAAAAATGTCTAGCTGGCAAGGTGATTGCTTTATCGTGCTTTATTGATGACGTGGAGGAGGTAGCATGAACAATATTGATTTTATCGAACTTAAACCCAAATTATGCATTAGCAATCTATTACACATAATAATGACTTCAAAAACAGGCGCTTGCTTGAAAAATAATACTCACCATAGGGTGGCTATGCCTGCGTTTATTGTTCTTGCGCGAGCACCTGTTTTTATTGCCATTTTTGTGTTCATTACGAAGTCTAATGCATAATCTGGGTTAAATTGACATTAGTATCAAGTATTGATACTATTAACAAATGAAAGCCAAGCACAAAAGAACATTACAGTTAATCTATACAAGACCTGTAAATGCTAGTATTAAGTGGAAAGACATTGAAGCATTGTTTATAGAGCTAGGAGCAAAGATTGAAGAAGGTGCTGGCTCTCGTGTAAGAGTGCGGCTATTTAATGATAGACGTGTATTTCATCGACCGCACCCACAACCAACAACTGATAAGGGCGCAGTAAATGACATTAGAAACTGGTTAGAATCTAACGGGGTAAAACCATGAGAAATACAATTGAGATAAACAGCTATAAAGCTACTGTTGAATATGACCCTGATATTGATATGTTTAGAGGTTCATTTATCAATATCAATGGAGGTGCAGACTTCTATGCTAAAGATATTGATTCGTTGAAACATGAAGGTGAAGTATCGCTTAACGAATTTCTTGAAATGTGTGAAGAAGATGGTGTCAATCCGCGTAAGGAATTTTCGGGTAAATTGATGGTAAGAATTGACCCTGACATTCACGAAGCAGTAACCATTGCCGCAGCGTCTAAAAATGTTAGTATCAATACCTGGATAGCTGAATCATTAAAGCATGAGTTACAAGCATAAAATATTATGGGGTTACCAGTTCTATTCCCTTTTTGGAAATCGAACCAATAACCAGTTTAAGTATGTAGATTCAGAAAGGGGTAGTAAATAATTCATAAGGTGTAAAAGTTTAGACTTCATCTGACAATTACCTGTAAATCAAGGGTTGTCTGTCAGGTTAAGTCTAAACTTTTACAAATGGGTATTCTTAAGCACTTAGGGACTATTAGTAGGAGGTTATTTATTTTTTGTCAAGCTTATTCGATAGCCATTGCCCTGTAACAAAGATTCCAACCAAACCTCAAGCCTTTCGCTATTTAGCTTATCGTGATGAACTTTTGCCATCGGATAGTTACCCTGTCTTATGGGAGGCAGCTAACCCGCATATTTCATAAAAAAAAGTACGGTGCTTGTTTAATGCGTTATAATTCAATGTGTTAAGTCAAAATTATAAGCCAAGCACCGATGACAGATTGTACCTCAACTTCTACTTACTTTTCACCTTTAAATCGCCGTCAAATCGAAACTCAATTTAGTGGTGGCGATATGACCAGCGATGCTGGTGTTTTATTGCTCAGAGAGCTTGATAAACACTTATGTCTAAGCAAGCAAGTGGCATCGGTATTTCCCGATACCCGGCACAGCAGTTATGTGAAACATTCACTGCAGAGTTTGATTCGTCAACGCTTGTATAGCTTATGCATGGGTTACGAAGACCTTAACGATCACGAGACCTTGCGACACGATAAGGCATTACAAACGGCAACGGAAGCTGATCAAGTACTGGGAAGCCAGTCGACATTGTGTCGATTAGAACAATCATTTACTGCGCAATCAAACATTGCCATTCATGACGTATTGTTGAACCTATTTATTGATTCGTTTGATAGTGCCCCAGAGGAATTAATTCTCGACTTCGATGCCACTGATGATCGCCTCCATGGTACGCAAGAAGGTCGCTCTTACAATGGTTATTATCGGCATTATTGTTTTTTACCCTTGTATGTATTCTGCGGTGAACAACTGTTGGTCAGCTATCTTCGACCCAGTAATATCGATGGCGCGAAGCACAGTTGGGCGATTCTCAGTTTGTTGGTAAAACGGTTGCGTAAACAGTGGCCTAATGTCAGAATCATTATACGTGGCGATAGTGGGTTTTGTCGGCATCAAATGATGAATTGGTGTGAGCGTCATGATGTTGGTTACGTGCTGGGCATTGCAAAAAATAGCCGAATACTAGAGATGCTGTCACCCTGGATTGATGCGGTCAATGAACAATATGAACAATCTGGAAACCCCTTGCGCTGGTTTACTCATATCCAGTATGCAGCTCAATCATGGTCGCGTCAACGCCGTGTCATCGCTAAAATTGAACATACTGGAAAAGGCATGAACCCGCGATTTGTGGTGACGAATTTATCGGGCGAACATCAAGCTATTTATGAGGATCTCTATTGTGCTCGTGGCGAAATGGAAAACCATATTAAAGAACAGCAACTCGATATGTTTGCTGACCGAACGAGTTGTCATCACTGGTGGCCTAATCAATGGCGACTGTTGTTATCGTCACTGGCTTATGTGTTGATGGAGCGACTACGTCATCACTGCTTAAAAAGCACTGTTTTTGCCCAATTACAAGTAGGAACCATACGCCTTAAATTACTCAAAGTGGCTGCCGTTATTTTATCCAATACCAGGCGTATACGCTTACTATTACCCAGCGCATATCCTTATCAAGATATCTTCGAGTTGGTTGTCGCCCGGCTTAACCCGCATATTTCATAAAAAAAAGTACGGTGCTTGTTTAATGCGTTATAATTCAATGTGTTAAGTCAAAATTATAAGCCAAGCACCGATGACAGATTGTACCTCAACTTCTACTTACTTTTCACCTTTAAATCGCCGTCAAATCGAAACTCAATTTAGTGGTGGCGATATGACCAGCGATGCTGGTGTTTTATTGCTCAGAGAGCTTGATAAACACTTATGTCTAAGCAAGCAAGTGGCATCGGTATTTCCCGATACCCGGCACAGCAGTTATGTGAAACATTCACTGCAGAGTTTGATTCGTCAACGCTTGTATAGCTTATGCATGGGTTACGAAGACCTTAACGATCACGAGACCTTGCGACACGATAAGGCATTACAAACGGCAACGGAAGCTGATCAAGTACTGGGAAGCCAGTCGACATTGTGTCGATTAGAACAATCATTTACTGCGCAATCAAACATTGCCATTCATGACGTATTGTTGAACCTATTTATTGATTCGTTTGATAGTGCCCCAGAGGAATTAATTCTCGACTTCGATGCCACTGATGATCGCGTCCATGGTACGCAAGAAGGTCGCTCTTACAATGGTTATTATCGGCATTATTGTTTTTTACCCTTGTATGTATTCTGCGGTGAACAACTGTTGGTCAGCTATCTTCGACCCAGTAATATCGATGGCGCGAAGCACAGTTGGGCGATTCTCAGTTTGTTGGTAAAACGGTTGCGTAAACAGTGGCCTAATGTCAGAATCATTATACGTGGCGATAGTGGGTTTTGTCGGCATCAAATGATGAATTGGTGTGAGCGTCATGATGTTGGTTACGTGCTGGGCATTGCAAAAAATAGCCGAATACTAGAGATGCTGTCACCCTGGATTGATGCGGTCAATGAACAATATGAACGATCTGGAAACCCCTTGCGCTGGTTTACTCATATCCAGTATGCAGCTCAATCATGGTCGCGTCAACGCCGTGTCATCGCTAAAATTGAACATACTGGAAAAGGCATGAACCCGCGATTTGTGGTGACGAATTTATCGGGCGAACATCAAGCTATTTATGAGGATCTCTATTGTGCTCGTGGCGAAATGGAAAACCATATTAAAGAACAGCAACTCGATATGTTTGCTGACCGAACGAGTTGTCATCACTGGTGGCCTAATCAATGGCGACTGTTGTTATCGTCACTGGCTTATGTGTTGATGGAGCGACTACGTCATCACTGCTTAAAAAGCACTGTTTTTGCCCAATTACAAGTAGGAACCATACGCCTTAAATTACTCAAAGTGGCTGCCGTTATTTTATCCAATACCAGGCGTATACGCTTACTATTACCCAGCGCATATCCTTATCAAGATATCTTCGAGTTGGTTGTCGCCCGGCTTAAACCTGGATAGGACTGTAAAAAGTGCTGCCCCGGCACGAGAACAAACAATGGGGGTAAGGGGGAGTTATGTCTGAAATTCGGGCAAAGAGCATATTAAGCTACGTATTCAACAAACTTAAACTAAATTAAAGCAGGATAATCCAACTTCACCTTAAACTCGAAGTTATTTGTAGGTTTATGAAATATGCGGGGTAATAATGCTGCGTTTCACAAGTTTGTCTAATATAGGTGATAGAGGAGTTTTAGACTGGTCACTTCCTCTGTAACTTAACATTACAATTGCCAATGGTGCACATATTAAAATGGAAAGATAAACGGTAAATATTTTTGAGTTATTTTTTATATAATCCACGATCGTAAAATCGTAAATTATGTATACACAAGGTAAAACCAATACAAAAAATATTCCAATTGCTCTGCCAAATGCTTTAAGGATATTCCGAGGTATAACCCCTCGAAACAAATAAACAAATGAAAGTACTCCAAGTACTGTAATAACCCAAACTTCTGCCGATATTAACCTGGCTATAATAATTCGTAATAATTATGCGGCATAAGCAATCTTTCTATGCTTGAAATATGACTTGACTCTTTCAGGCTTTTCTTGAATCATAGACATATGCTTATTGAGTTTTTTAGCAATATCTCCTTTCTTTCGAGTAGGTTTATCCGCCCCCATTGAACGCTTCAAATCACAGTTAAGATATTCATCAGGATTAAGTTCTGGTGAATAGCTTGGTAAATAAAACACTTCAATTTTTTCAGTATGACCTTTTAACCATTCCGAGACTAATTTAGCGTGATGAACACGTAAATTATCAACAATGAGAAATACCTTGTTCGACGATTGTTTTATTAATTGCTTCAAGAATTTTATGAATACTTGGGCTGTAAACTTATCATCATAAATCATAAATTGAACCTTGCCCTGATTGGTGATACTAGAAATCATATTCACCCGTTCTCGTTTAGCATGAGATAGTGTTAATACAGGTGTTTTACCTTTGGGCGCATAACCACGAGGGTAATGCTCCTGACTTGAGACACCTGTTTCATCACCCCAATGAATCTCTGCATCTTCATCTTGAGCGCGTTGATGTACGACAGGATAGGTTTTATCAAGCCATTGCTTGACTGCTTCTGGTTGTTGCTCGTAACTTCGTTTTATAGGTCGTTGGGGAGTGAACCCCCAGCGTGATAAATATCGGCACACTGTTCGTGTCGCCAATTTGCACGCAAATTGTTCTTCAATTAATTGCTGTACCGCCTTGACTGACCAAAGTGCAAAATCTAATTTCAACTGATCGGGCGTTTTATCCACAATCATTCGTTGTATGGATAGTTCTTGTTCGGGCGATAAACTCCGACCTTTGCCTATAGCCCGACCTTTACGTTTCTCAACAGTTGTCAGTTTACCTGTACGGCTATAGTCATTAATCCATTCCACAACAGTTGGGTAACGCAACCCTAACTCAAGAGCAATGGCGTTTTTCTTTTGACCTCGTTTATACAAACGGATACACACTTTGCGTAACTCTTGACGGGAATCGTGACTTAGGCTTCTTAAATCAGTATTTTTCATCCCATAATTATAACATAATATTACGAATTATTCAGGCTAAGTTAATAATAGCCGAATAAATTTCCGTCTCTACTTGCTTTATTTAAACCATCTTCTGTTAGACCAGGTAATTCTTCAAGTAGGCTTATTTGTATTGCATCAGATACAGGTGGTTCGGCACTGGCAAGTTGTGGCTCGAAAATTTTTAGTGTTAGTGTTGCTAGAAAAATTATGATGCAGAAAAGTAATAATGCTTTATCTAGTCGAAACTTTGTAGAGAAAAAATTAAGGCGTGAGTGCGGGGTCTTGTTGGGCGCAGATTTTTTATTGTCGTTATTTTTTGCGTGATTTTCCATAAAGTGCATTTATGGATAAATATTAGCAAAAATTGATAATTTTGCAATTGCGGTTATTTCGACAAGTAATTGTCGCAACTATATCTTTTCCTCTTGAATAATATGATATGACTACTATATATTGTAGTTAGTCGGAATAGAAACACAACATCTTGCGCTTTCTATTCTTTCTTAATTTGTTAGAATCGAACAAAAGGTACTGATATGATTTACAAGATAAAAAAACTAAAAAATTTGGGTATATTCTCTAATTTTCAATGGAGCAATGATCTTCAAAAGTTTAATAAATTTAATTTAATATCACTGCTGTCCCACAATTGAGTAGGCGTTAATAAAACAAAGCGTATCTCTCATTAATTTGATAAAATAGAGTTGCAAAAAAACACTTTATAAATCAACAAGAGAATAGCTTTGAGTCATCATAATACTGTATTTTCACAATTACTGAAACTGGTTTCGAGACATGAATTTGAAACACTTGCAAAAACCCATCATGAAGGTCAATCATTGAGAAAAATGTCTCGTTGGTCACAGTTCGCATCGTTAAGTTTTGCACAACTTACAGGACGTTGTAGTCTACGAGATATTGTCGATAATTTATCAAGACAAAGCTCTAAAAGCTACCATTTGGGTATGGGTGAAGTAAGCCGTTCGTCACTAGCACGAGTTAATAAAAAACAACCTTATCAACTTTATGAAGACTTGTTTTATAAATTATTATCTCGCTGTAAACAATTAGCACCACGACATGGATTCAAGTTCAAAAATAAATTATATTCATTTGATTCCTCTACCATTGATTTATGTTTATCAGTGTTTCCTTGGGCGACGTTCCGCCGTGCAAAAGGAGCTATAAAGTTACATGTAGGAATTGACCACGATGGTTTTTTGCCTACGTTTATGACGGTAACGCAAGGCAAGAAACACGATGTAACGGCTGCTCGCACTCTTAAACTTGATAAAGGTTCAATTGTAGCTATAGACCGAGGATATACTGATTACAGTTGGTATAACTTACTCAATACTAAAGGAATTTACTTTGTGACTCGAATAAAAAAGAATACCTGCTATCGTGTCAAAGAACGTCGAAAAGTAAACAAAGCTCAAGGAATCACCTCCGACCAAATTATTAGTTTAACCAGCAAAAAAGGTAGCGAATATCAAGGCAAACTTCGACGTGTGGGGTACTATGATAAAGAAACGAAAAAGCATTATTTCTTTTTAACCAACCATCTAAAGCTTGCTCCAAAAACTATTGCTGATATTTACAAAGCTCGTTGGCAAATTGAATTGTTTTTCAAATGCATTAAACAAAACCTTAAAATAAAATCGTTTATTGGCACTTCAAAGAATGCTGTGTTGACTCAAATTTGGATAGCTATGTGTACTTATCTTATCGTGGCTTACCTTAAATTCTCTGGAAAATTAGATTTGAGTATTCAACAGATTATTAGGATATTTCAAATCAATTTATTTGAGCGTAGAGACCTTTGGAAACTGTTAAAAAATGAACCTCCCGACCCTATGCCGTATAATCCTCAAGTACAGATAGCTTTCTCATGAAATTTGTGGGACAGCAGTGATTTTTGCTTAAAAAATACGTTCACATTTACTGCAATCAATCTCTAATACTATTTACAGTAGTTTCGCTAACATATCAGTGGGACGTTCATAGTCTATTGGCTTCATAGGCATTTTGTTCATTTGTGAAATAATTGTAGGTACCATACAACTGTGAACACCCCCGTCACTTAAAATCATGTGCTTATAACACCAAGCTAAATCATTCATACTGCCTAGTATTTTTTTACTATTGGTTGGGGCGTAAATAATCTTTGAGTACTCTTGTATGAATGAGTCGACTATTTTAGGTGGGATGCCTTCTGTTGCTAGTACAGGATATAAGTAACTTATAAACAACTCGTCTAAATTCCTAATTTCCGCTCGACTGACATCAGGAGCTATAAAATTAAGTAAGGTTTTATCATTAGCGAATAGCACGCATTTTTTTCGATCTATAAACAATAAATTAGCATGCCAGTCGCCTAATGTTAAAGATGACTTACTACCAGCATTATTTAATTCAACAAGGTTATTAATGTCTGATTTTTTTAACCCCATTTCTTTTTGAAGTTTTGCTGTACATCGAATAAATGGCATTTAATCGCTCTAGTTGTTAGTGTTAAATATTTGACTTACTTGATTGTATTTCAAAGCGGTACTGTCTTCATTAGTTTGGCGCTTCTATCCTGAAAATAAAAATGACATAAGAATGGCTGAAAATTTATACGATGTCTAAAACTATATTATATGCAAAACAAGAATACAACTCTCGTTTTACATAAATATACCAAACTAGAAGCGGCTTAATGCAATAATTCTGTTTGATTCGAGTAGTGGTTTAATGTTAATTGGCTATTTTATTTGATAATTGGATATTATCGGCTATAATTGGATTGTTATTATAGCACCATGAATTTAGCTTTGAACCTAGCCAATCTTACAATTACCCCTGAATTACTACGTCTCATTACTGAAATTGACGAGTTTAAAGGTAGTTGGCAGGTACAGAACAATCAAAATCCTGAACGATTAAAAAGCCTTCGGCGTGTAGCCACGATTGAAAGTATCGGTTCTTCGACTCGTATTGAAGGTTCGAAACTCACCGATGCCGAAATCGAAGCATTATTAAGTCATAGTGATAGTCAAACGCTCCTGTCTCGTGACGAGCAAGAAGTAACAGGCTATGCTGAAGCTATTGAAACTGTTTTTAACAATTATTCATCAATGCCACTGACTGAGAATTATATCAAGCAGCTTCATAGTATATTGCTGAGGCGTTCTGAGAAAGATGAGCGTCATCGTGGTGAGTATAAAAAGCACAGCAATAATGTTGAGGCTTTTGATGAACATGGAAAAAGTCTAGGTATTGTTATTGAAACCGCTTCACCATTCGACACGCCACAAAAAATGCTTGAATTAATTGCATGGACTAGGGATACGCTTGATGATAATAGCTATCATCCGCTTTTAACCATCGCTATTTTTAACGTTGTATTTTTAGCGATACACCCTTTTCAAGATGGTAATGGTAGGCTCTCTCGTATAGTCGTTAACTGGTTGTTATTAAGGTCAGGTTATACTTATACTCCCTATACATCGTTGGAAAGTGTCATTGAGCGTAATAAAGACGCTTATTATCTTGCTTTAAGAAAAACCCAAATCACCTTATCGAATGATGATATTGATTGGTCACCATGGATTACTTTTTTCATGCGGTCATTAAAACGGCAAAAAGACCATTTGGTTGAGAAAACTAATTCATTAGAGGTATATCTCAATCTGCCCGTAGAAAGTGCATTGATTATGCAATTTCTTGATGCACATCAGCGTATCACTATTAAGCAAGCAGAAAAACTCCCTACTGGTGTTGCTAGAGCAACCCTTAAGAATCGTTTTTCTGAATTAATTAAGAAAGGGCTGATTATTCGCCATGGAAAAGCGAGGGGTACTTGGTATGAAAAGATAGGTTCGAAAACTATTTAATAGAAATTTGAACGAATTTTACTAGAAGTTTTCTCGAATTTTCGTTGACGACTCTTTATTTATGGATATTTATTCTGAATAAATATTGATTAATTTATTTTTATGGATATTATATGGATATGAACATACGAATATTACTTGAGCAAATTGCACAATTCCAAAACCAGATTAACCTAAATAAGCCTTTTAATGACTCGTTGAATCAAACGATTCAGGATAAATTGCGAGTAGAGTGGACTTACCATTCCAATGCTATTGAGGGTAATACATTGACACTAGGTGAAACCGCTTTCTTTCTTCGAGAGGGCTTAACTTCTGAAGGTCGACCTTTACAAGATTATCTTGAGGCAAGTAATCATGCAGAAGCGATTGATGTGCTCAATAATATCATTCAGGAGCAAAAACCTATCACCGAACATTTTGTTAAGTCATTGCACCAGCTTTTACTACAAGGCATTGACCATACTTATGCTAAAGGGCAGGATGGAAATCTGATTAAGAAACGTTTCAAAGCTGGGAAGTATAAAACTCGTCCTAATCATGTACTCACACTTTCGGGCAAAGTTCACCACTACACTCAACCCGAGCAGGTACAAATTGAAATGGAAAATCTAATTCACTGGCTGAATCAAGACAATCCATCAATATCTGTTATTGAGAAAGCTGTTCAATTCCATTATCGTTTTGTCAGTATTCACCCCTTTGACGATGGTAATGGACGATTGGCGCGATTGTTAATGAACTTGATTTTAATGCAATCAGGGCTACCACCTTGTATCATTAAAAATGAACATCGACGTCGTTACCTGAATGAATTAGAGCAGGCAGATAGTTCAGAAAACCTGAATTCACTTGTAATCTTTATCGCTGAAGAATTGCTGGCAACGATGAGGACAATTACTGACATTATGCAGCAGTTTAAAGTCGATGTTACAGAGAGTAAATTAGATCACTGGCAACGTAAAAAACTGATTCTGCAAGAACTTGAACTTGATAGCCTATCCATTGGTCAAATTCATTCACTTTTATCACAAATCAAGCGACCAACTTTGAAAAAAGATTTACAAGATTTGGTCAAGAATGGTTTAATCAAAGCATCAGGTATAGGGAAAGGGGTTCGCTACCAGATTGAACCATCTAGACTATCTCAAGCCAATGATGATGTTCATTTATTAATTGAAGATGAGCGTGAACAAAGGAAAAAATATTTGGAACTCAAAGCCAATATTCAGTCGGGGATAGAAGACATTGAGCAAGGTAGAGTCCATACCGCCGAAGAAGCTAGGGAGTTACTTAAAAAACATTTAGAATCTTCTGATTAAATTTCCAATTTCAATTCGGTAGCCACTTGCCTAGCTGTTTCTTCAACCGCCAACCATACAAGACCATTTTTTAAGTCCCCTTCGATTTTTAATGGCTGACCAATAGATTCCTCCCGACTTCGACACTTTTTTTCGTAAGTGATTGATTTTAAAAGAGTCCCAATTTTAGTTAGGCACTACAAGCTATTTATTAAGAGTTATTTCACTGCTGTCCCACAATTGAGTAGGCGTTAATAAAACAAAGCGTATCTCTCATTAATTTGATAAAATAGAGTTGCAAAAAAAACACTTTATAAATCAACAAGAGAATAGCTTTGAGTCATCATAATACTGTATTTTCACAATTACTGAAACTGGTTTCGAGACATGAATTTGAAACACTTGCAAAAACCCATCATGAAGGTCAATCATTAAGAAAAATGTCTCGTTGGTCACAGTTCGCATCGTTAAGTTTTGCACAACTTACAGGACGTTGTAGTCTACGAGATATTGTCGATAATTTATCAAGACAAAGCTCTAAAAGCTACCATTTGGGTATGGGTGAAGTAAGCGTTCGTCACTAGCACGAGTTAATAAAAAACAACCTTATCAACTTTATGAAGACTTGTTTTATAAATTATTATCTCGCTGTAAACAATTAGCACCACGACATGGATTCAAGTTCAAAAATAAATTATATTCATTTGATTCCTCTACCATTGATTTATGTTTATCAGTGTTTCCTTGGGCGACGTTCCGCCGTGCAAAAGGAGCTATAAAGTTACATGTAGGAATTGACCACGATGGTTTTTTGCCTACGTTTATGACGGTAACGCAAGGCAAGAAACACGATGTAACGGCTGCTCGCACTCTTAAACTTGATAAAGGTTCAATTGTAGCTATAGACCGAGGATATACTGATTACAGTTGGTATAACTTACTCAATACTAAAGGAATTTACTTTGTGACTCGAATAAAAAAGAATACCTGCTATCGTGTCAAAGAACGTCGAAAAGTAAACAAAGCTCAAGGAATCACCTCCGACCAAATTATTAGTTTAACCAGCAAAAAAGGTAGCGAATATCAAGGCAAACTTCGACGTGTGGGGTACTATGATAAAGAAACGAAAAAGCATTATTTCTTTTTAACCAACCATCTAAAGCTTGCTCCAAAAACTATTGCTGATATTTACAAAGCTCGTTGGCAAATTGAATTGTTTTTCAAATGCATCAAACAAAACCTTAAAATAAAATCGTTTATTGGCACTTCAAAGAATGCTGTGTTGACTCAAATTTGGATAGCTATGTGTACTTATCTTATAGTGGCTTACCTTAAATTCTCTGGAAAATTAGATTTGAGTATTCAACAGATTATTAGGATATTTCAAATCAATTTATTTGAGCGTAGAGACCTTTGGAAACTGTTAAAAAATGAACCTCCCGACCCTATGCCGTATAATCCTCAAGTACAGATAGCTTTCTCATGAAATTTGTGGGACAGCAGTGGAGTTATTTATAAGTTTCTACGTTAGCTGGAATGGAGTGGTTGAGAGTTTTCGACCCATCACCTGGTAAATTTTGCTGGCCTCAGGGTTAACATTGGAAGGAATGCAATAAAGCACTTTCGTTTTGATATGCACCAATAGACTACGCTGAACATGCAATAGCGCATTGCGGATCACAGCAGGTGATAACTTTCTGTGCTGGAGCTTGACACGATAGCTTAAGAATCGCACTAAGCTAAATGCAACAAAAGAGATAGCCAGATGAGCTTGAATGCGTTTGGGTGTCCAGTGATAGATAGGGCGTACTTTCAGATCATGTTTGGTGATGCGAAAACTGTCTTCAACTTGCCATAGCCCTTTGTAATGGCCAAAAACGCCCTGTGCTGACATGGTGTCTAATGACGTTACTACGCCCTTGAGCCCATCCCATTGGGAATCGCGTTCTATTTTGCTCTGGTCAACACTGATATGCGTGTCGCCTGCCATTTTCAAATACTTCTTGTAACCAAAATTGCTGAGCAGGCTCTTAGGATTCTTACTTCGCTTAAGTTTTTTAGTAATGCGTTCTATGGATTGCTCCCTATCCTTTCGGTCTTTCTCTGCTCGGGCATGATTATATTCAACAATCCAGCGTCTACCCTGATATGTAAACTCATAGCTGCGGGGTTCATCGTCATTACCTTGTTTGAGATAGCCAACTTGTTTCAAGATGGCTCTTTGCTCTTGTTGGGGTAAGGTCTTGAGTTTAGCCCCCACAATGTAGGGTATCTCCTGAGCTTCAAGATGAGTCAAATTATTCTGACTCAGCAACCCTCTGTCAGCAACAAATACAATGCGTTCAATGTCATAGTGTAAGTGTAAATCAGCAATCGCTGCTTGTAACCTATGACCCTCAAATGTGTTGCCTGGATATACTTCATAACCGACAGGTAACCCATCTTGAGTCACCAATAACGCCAACAGAACCTGAGGCTGGTTAAACTTCATATCCTTACTATAACCATTGCTTTTTAACTCATCTTCTGTAAAAGATTCAAAATAAAGTGTTGTACAGTCAAAGAACAACACATCAACAGCATGACCTACCAGCTGACGTGTTCCTGATAGCACGGTATCCTTTATTCGATTAATCGCTTTATCATCCAATTTATCCATCATCCGATAGACTTTCTCCAATGGGATGCTAATGCCAAAATCTTGCTCTAATGATGTCACCGTCTCTCGTTTGCTGACAGGATTAGCAATACGAGCCAATACAATATGGCGGAAAATATCAACAGCACTGACATTATGGCTGGGGTGACCAATCGATGAACCAAAACCCAATTCATCGAATAATTGACCATATATCTCATGGATACCCACAGTGACACGCTGTTGTTCACGCAGTTGTTTTAAATCAACCCGAAGCGGTTTGTTTGATTCAGATTGTGATTTACTTTCAATAACTTGCTGTGCGACCTGCTCTGGATTAAACAAACTGGCCTGATGTTCAGCCTCAATATTGGCTTTAACATATTCGGCAACTTCTTTTAATTTAACCAGTTCGTCGTCATTCATGGCAACGCCAACGTAGCGTACTATCTTTTGCTTGACTTTGTTACCATCGCGAATACTTTCAACAATTTGAACAGTTTTGCGTGGGCTATTGGGAGTGGACTTAACTCGAACGAACATAGCGTCATTATAGCACAGTGCAAAACGAAAGTAAATAATAAAAATTAACTAGGCACTACAAATCAAAATCCAAGTATTTTGACCAATTTAGTAGCTTTCAAGCTTGATTAGATGACAAATCTGTCGAAGTCGGGAAATACTCGATTTAATTCTGGATTTGGTAGAACGCTACCACATGACAATGTTATTTATTTCGCATGATATGACTGTCATACGCAAAATTTGCGACCGCGTAGCTGTTATGTACCACGGGAAAATTTTGGAAGAAAACAACACCGAAGAATTGTTTGCCAACCCGACTCACAAATACACACAAAAATTGTTATCTGCAATACCTAAAATCCCTGTTTAAACCCAGATTATGCATTGAAAACCTGCTCGCATCCAAAAATGACTTCAAGAACATCAGCTTGCTCGAAAAATAATACTCACCATAGGGTGGCTATGCCTGCGTTTACTATATTTTATGTAAAAAAATAATACAACTTATTTTTTGCATAAAAATCAATAGGTCTCAATACATAATCCGGATTTAAGCTATTTGCTCTGCGGCAGGCAGTAATTTCTCATTAAATGATTTCATGACCAGTAAATTCCGCTTTTTCGCATATTTTCGCTAGTATTTCAACGGTGACCAATAAAATACGCAGGAGCGATATTTTATTGCGAGGTTAATAGTCAAATTGCTCTATAAAATGACAATTAATAATGCAAGTGATTAAAAACTCTGGATTTATTTCTGTATTATTGCTAATCTTGCTAATCTTTTATTAACAATCTATAACGAAAATATGTGCGGAATAGTTGGATTATATACCAAGAACCCCGAGTTGGAATCAATGTTAGGAGCTATGTTGTCAGCAATGCTGTTAGAGATGACTGAACGCGGTCCTGATAGCGCTGGTTTTGCCATTTATCGCAATCACCCCAAACGCAGTGCTAATGCTGCTGAAGATGTGATTAAAATGACATTACAGGGTGATATGACAACTGATTGGGATGAGGTTTATGCACTCATTAAGGGCTTTGATCCTCATGTCACTCTAACACCCTGTGCCACTCATGCTATTGTTAATAGCCAATGCAATAGCGATGACCTGGTCCGTTGGGTCGATGAATACTGTCCCAACATTAACATTACCAGTATTGGTAATAGTATTGAAATATATAAAGAAAAAGGTTTACCTACCGAAGTGATTAACACCTTTAGTTTAGATTCAATGAGCGGCACTCATGCGCTAGGGCATACTCGAATGGCAACCGAAAGCGCTGTTACAAGAGAGCATTCTCATCCTTTTAATACGGGTCTTGATTTATGTTTGGTTCACAATGGCTCTCTATCCAATCATAATCAATTGCGTGAACAACTAAAAAAAGAAGGAGTGCGCTTTCAAACCGATAACGATAGCGAGGTCGCCGCAGGCTATCTCACGTGGCGTTTAAGTCAAGGTGCAACTTTAAATGAGGCACTTGAAGCCGCTATGATTGATCTCGATGGTTTCTATACTTTTGCAGTGGGTACCAAAGATGGTTTTGCCGTACTGCGCGATCCAATAGCCTGCAAGCCAGCGGTTATAGCGGAAACAGATGACTGGGTCGCCATGTCATCAGAATACCGCGCCATTGCACAGCTTGCTGGAAATGAAAAGGCTCGTATCTGGGAACCTGAGCCAGCCACTATTTACAGTTGGGAGCGGGGTTAATGAATATTTATGATTTAGCCGAAAATAATGTGACTGAATTAAATCAAGCGTTACACAATAGCAATTATCAACAGCAGCAATTCATCGTTAATAACCCCAATGGAAAACACAACATTGCAGTGGGAAGCCTGTATGAAAATCAGGTGCAGATTAATGGCCACGTTGGTTATTATTGTGCGGCGATGAACCAGCAAAGTCATATGGTCATTAAGGGTAACGCAGGACCAGGTTTGGCTGAAAATATGATGTCAGGAAGTGTGCGTGTTACAGGTAATGCTTCCCAATACTGTGGAGCCACTGCTCACAGCGGTTTAATTGTTGTCGAAGGCGATGTAGCAGCTCGCTGTGGTATTTCTATGAAGGGGGTAAATATTGTCGTTGGTGGTTCTATCGGCCACATGAGCGCATTTATGGCGCAAAGTGGGCGTTTGGTCGTCTGTGGTGATGCAGGTAAAGATCTGGGAGATTCTATCTACGAAGCCCAAATTTTTGTGCGCGGCAAAGTATCGAGCCTTGGAACCGATTGTGTTGAAAAAAACATGAGAGATGAACATCGGCAGGCATTGCAACAATTATTAGAGCAGGCAGGAGTTGATTATGATGTCGCTAGTTTTCGCCGCTATGGTTCAGCCCGCAAGCTTTACAATTTTGAAATAGATAATACTGAAAATTATTAATTATGTCTAAGTCTTTTGATAGATCATGGTTGACCGAGTCAGCTACTTTTTCGCGTCCTGTTATCCGTGAAATTCAGCGCGCAGCGCGCGATGGCATATACGACATTCGCGGTTTTGGCGCTAAACGCTCAGTTCCCACCTTTGATGATTTACTACTTTTGGGTGCAAGCATGTCACGTTATCCTTTGGAAGGTTATCGCGAAAAATGTGAAACATCAGTAACACTGGGAACGCGTTTTGCGAAAAAGCCTATTACCCTATCTACACCCATTACTATTGCAGGAATGAGTTTTGGTGCGCTTTCGGCCAATGCTAAAGAGGCTCTCGGTAGAGGGGCCAGTGAAGTAGGTACCAGCACCACTACTGGAGATGGAGGCATGACCCCTGAAGAGCGAAGGCATTCAAAGTTATTGGTTTATCAGTATTTGCCATCGCGCTATGGAATGAATCCTGATGATTTACGCAAAGCCGATGCGATTGAAATTGTGGTTGGTCAAGGTGCTAAGCCAGGTGGTGGCGGGATGTTATTAGGGCAAAAAATTAGCGACCGCGTTGCAGAAATGCGCAATTTGCCCAAAGGTATTGACCAGCGAAGTGCATGTCGCCACCCTGATTGGACAGGTCCGGATGATTTGGAAATTAAAGTACAAGAGCTTAGAGAAATAACGGATTGGAATATACCCATTTACATAAAAGTAGGTGCAACCAGAACATTCTTTGATGTGCAATTAGCAGTTAAAGCAGGAGCCGATGTCATTGTGGTTGATGGCATGCAAGGTGGTACAGCAGCTACTCAAGATGTCTTTATTGAGCATGTTGGTATTCCAACGCTTCCCGCTACTCGGTTAGCCGTAGAAGCATTGAAAGAGATGAATATGCACCGCAAAGTACAGCTGATTGTTTCTGGAGGTATTCGCAGTGGAGCGGATGTTGCGAAAGCTTTGGCAATGGGGGCTGATGCGGTATCCATAGGAACAGCTGCGTTAATTGCTATGGGCGATAATTCTCCAGAGTTTGAAGACGATTATAACCAGTTGGGCACCAGTGCAGGATGCTATGATGATTATCAAGATGGTCTTGACCCTTCGGGTATTTCAACTCAAGACCTGGAACTAAGTTCGCGTCTGGACCCTGTTCTTGCAGGTCGTCGAGTCGCTAATTATTTGCGGGTACTTACTTTGGAAACGCAGACGCTAGCGCGAGCAGCAGGCAAGTCTCAGGTTCACAATTTAGAACCCGAAGATTTAGTCGCTCTGACACTGGAAGCTTCTGCCATGGCGAAAGTACCTTTAGCTGGCACTGATTGGATTCCAGGTTTAAAATTTTAATCCTAGATTATGCAGTAGATTTCTCATGCATAATCCAGTCTAATATACATTCAATGAGGTAATAACGATGACAATTAATTTAACTGAGGTTGCAAAGCAAAGAGATATTAAGTATTTTTTGATAAGCTTTGTTGATTTATTTGGTGTACTGCGATCCAAACTGGTTCCTGCGCGAGCCATAGGTGATATGCAAGAGCAAGGGGCAGGTTTTGCAGGTTTTGCTGCATGGCTGGATATGAGTCCTGCAGATGGCGATATGTTTGCTGTGCCTGACCCCGATAGTTTGATTCAATTGCCATGGAAACCTGAAGTGGCCTGGTTAGCCAGTGATGCCTATATTGATGGAAAACCCATTGCAGCCTCACCTCGTGTTGCATTAAAGCGACAAATAGCAGATGCAGCAGAGCATGGCTACAACTTAAAAACAGGTGTTGAGTGTGAATTCTTCCTAACCAATGCCGATGGTACTGAAATATCAGACAGCCGAGACACCCAATCAAAGCCCTGCTACGATCAATCAGCATTAATGCGTTGTTACGATATTATTACCGCAATATGTGACAGTATGATAGAACTTGGATGGAGACCATATCAAAATGACCACGAAGATGCCAATGGTCAATTTGAAATGAATTGGGACTATGATGACTGCCTAAAAACGGCAGATCGCCATGTGTTCTTTAAATATATGGTCAAGCAGTTGGCGGAAGACCATGGGGTACGTGCAACTTTTATGCCTAAACCCTTTATTAATCTTACAGGGAATGGTTGTCATAGTCATGTTTCCCTTTGGAATAACGAAGGAGTCAATTTATTTGATGATAGCAATGATGAAATGGGACTTTCAACACTGGCATATCAGTTTTTAGGGGGCATTATGTACAATGTAGAGTCTTTGGCTTCCATCTTTAATCCAAGCGTTAATAGTTACAAACGAATTAATGCCCCTAGTACCTTGTCAGGAGCAACCTGGTCGCCAAATGCTGTCAGCTATGGTGGGAATAATCGTACACATATGGTGCGCATTCCCGATTCAGGTCGGTTTGAATTGCGCTTAATGGACGGTGCATCCAACCCTTACTTATTACAAGCTGGCATTTTGGCCGCTGGGCTTGATGGAATCAAACATCAACGAGACCCTGGGAAACGTCTGGATATCAACATGTATACGGAAAGTCACAAAGCCAAAAACGTAAAACGGTTGCCTCTAAACTTATTAGACGCTATTCGATTGACGCAAAAGTCCAAAGCTTTAAGGACCCAAATGGGTGATGAAATTATTGATGCTTATAGCAAGCTTAAAATGAACGAATGGCAATCTTATACCCAATCTATTAGCCAGTGGGAACGTGATAATACTTTAGATTGTTAATCCGGGTTAATGGTAATGCTTCTAAGCAATTCAAGCAAGTGCCTGAAATCGGTTGCAAGTTCACACTGAAAGTTTAGCGGCTGGTCCTTAATAAAGTGGTTAAAACCTAATTGATAAGCATGTAGCGCTTGTCTATCAAATTCCTTTATTATTTCTGGGTCGCTTTTTTTGGGTTTTAAACCATAAACTGTATCGCCAACTAAAGGGTAACCTATATGTTGCATGTGTACTCTTATTTGATGCGTTCTACCCGTTTCCAAAGTTAATTCAACTAGCGAGTAATTGCCTAGCTGTTCAAGCAAACGGTAATGACTGATAGCCGGCTTGGCATTTTGGCTATTATTGCTGTGAACAGCCATTTTAGTGCGTTGTGTTGGATGTCTGCCTATAGGCTTGTCGATAATTCCAGATTGATTTGGGTGTCCGTGAACCAGTGCCATGTAGTGTCGCTTTACTGTTCTTGCTTGTAACTGCTTAACTAAATGCAGTTGGGCGGGCAGGGTTCTGGCAACAACCATTAATCCCGTAGTGTCTTTGTCTAAACGGTGGACAATACCAGCACGCGGTATTGTTTCTAATTCGGGGTACCGATAAAGCAATCCATTGAGTAATGTGCCATTCCAGTTACCATTGGCTGGGTGCACCACCATGCCTTTAAGCTTGTTAATGACGATAACATCAGTGTCTTCGTAGACAATGTTGAGATCAATAGCTTCTGGCAAATAAGGGTTGTGAACTTCTGGTTGAGCATGAATGTTAATAGACATACCTTCATAGACCTTGGTTGTATTTTTGCAAGGTTTTTTATCAATAACCAAGGCTGAGGTTTCTATCCAGCGTTGAATTTGATTACGTGAGTAATCGGCAAATAGAGATGATGCGACAGCGTCAACACGTTTACCATTGTGTCTGGCACTGACAACAGCAGTTAATTGTATTAAGCTATCTGATTGTTGACCTGTAGTCATTTAATGTATAATACAGCGCTTGTTAAAACTTAAGCCGTTTATTTTAAGCAGAAAGTTTTGCACAATGTTACGAGCGATGAAAATACAAGGCAAAATAATATGCGAAAAAGTGGAGTTTACTGGTAGTAAATGAGCATTTTGAGCATATTTTTAACACAGTAGTTTCGAACGCAGTAATTGTAGGCAAAGCTTTCAAGTAGTCTTTAGATATTTTTTAGAAAAAGACATATAGATGAACATTTAAAAATTGCCTGTTGAAAGAAATATTGAAACTATATATACCCCATTATTTTATCACCGTTGCTATTATCTGTCTTGCAGCTTGTGCATCGAAACCAGAGGAAACCATTGAAGGGCAAGCGGAAGAGTTGTACCAAAAATCAATTGCTTCGCTAGATGCTGGTGCTTATGATAGAGCCATTCGTTTACTGGAAGCACTAGAGGCGCAATTTCCGTTTGAAGGCTATGCCGACCAGGCACAACTGGAATTAATTTATGCGCATTACAAGGCGCGTAACTATGAAATTGCAACGGATATTGCAGAACGCTTTATTCGGCTTCGACCTGACCACCCTAATGTCGACTATGCTTTTTATATGAAAGGTATTGTATCTTTTCACCAGGATTCATCGTTTTTTGGTCGATTCATAGCGGTCGATAGCACTTTGCGTGACGCAGGAACGGCACGCGATGCCTACGTACATTTTGCTGAATTATTATCGCTTTATCCCAATTCCGTCTATGCGGCTGACGTGCAACAGAGGATTATATTTCTGCGTAATTTAATTGCGCGCAGTGAAATTAATGTAGCTAATTATTATTTTGAACGCGGTGCTTTTTTGGCAGCTACTAACCGTGGCCGCTATGTGATTGAAAACTTTGAAGGTTCGCCAGCTGTACCTGACGGCTTAGCTGTAATGGCTCAAGGCTATACATTATTGGGTTATGAAAAAGAGGCAGATAACGCCATTAAAATATTACGTGAAAATTATCCAGAACATCCTGCGTTAAACTCTAAAGGTGAACTAAAGCGCCGAAATATTTTGTCAGGAACCCAGCGGTCTTTATTAAATAGAATCAGTTTTGGCTTATTGGGAACGAGATATAACCTGGGCTTTGATACCCGTAAAATATATAATAAACAGTATGGAAAAGTTAAAAGAGCTGCTAAAAGCTGATTGACTATAATTTGGGTTGAACCTGAATTAGTGCGCTTTTTACACATTAAGCTCATTGCGGTAGGCAGGATGTACAATGGGTTTAAATTGTACCAAACTCTCTGGTATCAGATAGTTATTTTATGACCTAGCTTATCTGCCTTGGTTTTTAAATAATGACTATTGTATTTGTTTTGCCCTTGTTGGTGAGGAAGACGTTTGGTGACTTTTATTCCAAGTGCCTCAATGGCTTGAACTTTCTTTAAATTATTCGTCATTAACTCAACCCTGTCGATGTTAAGGTAATCGAACATTGCTTTACAGATAGAGTAGTCTCTGACATCGGCATCAAACCCTAAATGCTCGTTAGCCTCTACAGTGTCTGCACCATTGTCTTGTAGCCTGTAAGCTCGCATTTTGTTGGCTAAACCAATGCCTCGACCTTCTTGGCGCAGGTAAAAAATGACTCCTGAATGATTATCGGCAATGGACTGATAGGCGAGTTTTAATTGACTACCGCAATCGCAGCGTTGTGAAAACAATGCATCACCAGTCAGGCATTCTGAATGAATGCGCAATAATACAGGTTTGTGATTTAAGTTATGACCAGAAA
Organism: Pseudomonadales bacterium; assembly: GCA_965204215.1. Lineage (GTDB taxonomy): Bacteria > Pseudomonadota > Gammaproteobacteria > Pseudomonadales > GM7GCV1 > CBDBDZ01. The sequence goes on from CBDBDZ010000014.1 coordinate 1,235,539, forward strand.
CTTGAGGAAATTCTTTTGAAGTAATGGCCAAATGACAAAGTTTAGTGGCGCTATCTTCAAAAGCAAAGAGCTTAAAAATTCCATATTCTGTGGGCAGTCGCGTTTCAGCAACAAACTCAAGCGCCATTGAAAAGCGGCTAGTCAGAAATTATTTTGGGAGTTTTGCACAATTACCAGACTCGGAATTACTGTGCTAAAAACATGCTCAAAATACTCATTTTGATTGCTCTAATATATAATCGACGACCGCGCGAATGTCATCGTCGGAACAATCGGTACACAATCCTTTGGCAGGCATGGCGCCTATACCATTGAGAGCATTGCTGTAAAGCGTTTCGATACCTTTGGTTAGACGCTCATTCCACTGGGCAACATCACCTGATTTTGGTGCGCCACCAACGCCGCTTAAATGACAGGCAGCACAACCTGATTGATAAATACTGACAGCATCGCGAGGAGCAGATTCATCAGTTGTTGCTGAAGAGCTAGCGCATTCATCGCCTGCTTTACAAATGGAGCCTACGGGTTGTAGTCGTTCTGCTATAGCATCTTGCAAATTAGAATAGGCAGAGATAGAGAATAATACGAATAGTAAGGCAATAGTGACCGAGGCGATAATTTTCATAAATGATGTGTCTTATAAAAAAGGGAGCTGATTTTGCAGGTGGCGATTATATACGACTCTGTTCAAAAAGCCTAATAGTGACGTCAGATTCAAGCAATTCATGACGTTTCCCATTCTCTGTTTCTAGTACCAGAGAACCATTGTCAGTAACATCGATTATAACCCCTTTAAATAGTAATGATTGAGAGCTTTTTCTGTAAATTAAAACAGTTTCGTTTAAAAAAAGAGCTCGCTGTTTCCACAATTTGATAATAACAGGATGAGTTACCGGGAAAGAGAATTGGGTTAGTATTTCACAAAAGTTATCCAATATTAATGCAATAACATGATTGCGAGAAATTGTTGTCAGGTTTTCTGGTAAATATGAGTTTAAATCAGTATAAGGTTGGTCGATATCCTCGTCCATATCCTGGACATCAACATTAATACCGCAACCGATGATTAAACGGCAGGCATCAGTGGATTCACGGTTTGTTTCAATTAAAATACCACCCACTTTTTTGCCTTTCAAGTAAATATCATTGGGCCACTTGACTTGTGTTTCAATGCCTGTTTCAGACAATGCTTCACTAATGGCAACTGCAACAGCCAGGCTGGCTAGAGGCAGATTATCCAGCCATTTTGAGAAGTGCCAATTGATGGACAGCATGATATTTTTGTTAGGGCTGCTGTACCATGCTTTACCTTGTCGACCTTTTCCCGCTGTTTGTTTTTCAGCCATGCAAACCGTCATTGTGCCTGGAGAGCTTGGGTAATCTGCAATAAATGTATTCGTACTATCAACAGTTTCCAATATAAAGTATTGCTCAATAAGTACTCGGTTTTTTGGGTTAATATTAGCTTGAATGGTTTCCCAATTGAGTGAGGTATTATCTTTCAATTGATCGATTAAACCCAATTATGCATTAGCAATCTATTACACACAATAATGACTTCAAAAACAGGCGCTTGCTCGAAAAATAATACTCACCATAGGGTGGCTATGCCTGCGTTTATTGTTCTTGCGCGAGCAGCTGTTTTCATTGCCATTTTTGTGTTCATTACGAAGTCTAATGCATAATCTGGGTTAATTTGTGGTAAAATCGTATTTTTGCAAAAGTCTCAGGTTACCATTTTCCCAACTCAATGGTCGGCGTTTCTGGCGTTTCTTCTGCCAACAGCCAGCGGCAAAAAACGATACCTTCTTTGTAGCCTGCGGTGCTAATCCAGTTTTGCGGCGCTTCACGTTCACTAAGGTATATGGTGTAACTGCCATCAGCTTCCGCGGTTGCTGTACCCATATTGATACATACTGGATAGTTTTTAAAATCCATCGATTGCATTAAAAAATTCCAGGTTTGAAGGCCCCAATAACAGGCTTCTGGCGATGTGAAGTGAATTTTTAAATACTCATTTTTTTCGAGCTTAAAGCGTCCAAAGCAGTATGTATTGTCTACCGTTCCCCAGCCGCCCTGGTCTTTATCAAATTCAAATGCAGGTAAAAACTGGTTGATGGGAAATGATACAGGCAGTGGAGACACCCAGGTGGTGCATTGAAAAAAGGTAGTCAAATTGCGAATACGCCTGGCTAATTCTTCATCGCTAAGTGGTAGAGATTTGGGCTGAGGGTTACAATTGCGAATGCTTAATGTCGACTCTCTGGAATTGAAACGATCGACAAAGTATTCGCGGGTAAATAGCGAGACAGAATCCTCATCCATTTTAAATTCATTTTTACCCTTGGGATTTGAAGTCAGTTTGATACTAAATTTTCCATCGGCATCAAATTCAATATCGCGGTGGTTGATGTTCAACGATACTCTATCTGCCAATTCACCATTGGGATCTCCGCCGTACAAACAAAAACTCAAATAGCAACTGTCGAATCGCTGACCCTCAATAATATACTCTTGATTGGCTTGCACTTGGCTAAAATAGTAAACTGAATCAACATTATCGCCGTAGAGCTTGCGGTTTTCATTGGCTAACAACATAAATTGTGGGCACAATGGATCATTGTGAAAATAGAAGTCAATTGCAGTTTGTATCAGGTGCAAAATATGGCTGTAGCCATCAACTTTGCCTTGCGAATCCAAGGCTTTTTCAGGGTCGAGAAAAGTATTATCGGCATCGCGAATAATGTCTAAAAATTGGTGGAGTGCTGTTTGGCTTTGCATAATTTCTAAAAGTTAAGAATTGTTTTTAATTTGTTCTATAAAGGTAATATATTTGGCATAGTGTCGTTTAATGTCACCGTCGCTGATAGCGAACTGTTTAAGACTGTATTCATGTTTACCGTGCTTGTTCTTGGGTTCGTTCAATAAAAACTGTTTCATATTGACTCGCGTCTGAACAGATAAATCCCAGTTGAATCGCTGATAAATTTGCTCGACAACTGACATTTGATTGTTAGCAAAATCGTCGAAAAATAAATCAATAATTTGTGATTCTTTGTCAAGTTGTTTACGGTCATCCATAAATTTATTGATATAGCGCTCCCAGGTCAACAAGCATTCCTTACCCGTTTTAATCGGGTCTTCGCTATCTGAATAAAGTGTTCTAACGGAACTCATCAAGCTAGCCGTGGAAGGAATAGTGTTGGATGGATGCCTATGTGTCATAATAATTTTGGCATCGGGGTACACTTCAAAAATCGCGTCCAAACGCATTAAATGCGCTGGCGTTTTGAGTAACCAGCGCTCACTTACCTTGCCTTTAGATTGCAGATACTGCAAAAAGCGCCTGTGCCAATGCATGCATTCAGACTGATTGCAGTCGCTAAATAACCAGCGTTCATATTGGTGTAAGGTATACTGCGCTAAAAACTGGAAACTGCAAAAATTTAAGGCATCAATTCCTATGCATTCTTGCGGCGCATCGGCTTCCATATAATGTTTTTTCTTAAAGTCTGGGACTAAAGAAAATAATTGACTGAACTCACGGCGCACCACATCCAGTTGCGGGTTATTCTGATAATTTTCAGGTGGTGGCAATGGATGAGGAATCAAACACTCCCAAGCCAGTGGGCTACGATTGGCGTAATCTTGTGACAATAAGGCGTGTAATATGGTGGTGCCAGTGCGCGGAAAACCAATGATAATAATAGGTTCTTTAATAGGCGTATCAAAAATATCAGGTTGTTGCTTAAAGATTTTTTCAATCTGAAAACGCATTCTGGCATTACGATTAATGAGTTGATGCGCGGCAATTCGTCCAAAAGTATTAAGATTACTTTCTTCTTGTAATGAATGTACTAACCTTGTCAACCCCTCTTTCATCACAGGATTATCATAGTTAAAGTCGCAAGCGCTGGATGCTTTCGATAATATCGTATCAGCGTTCAGCTTGAAAGGATTAATACCCAGTTTGTAGAGAAAGTCTCCAACCGTATTAATGATGTTAAGCGTACTGGTTCTTTGTATGGTAAGCGGTGTACTCTCCATTACATTAATTTTTTCAGTTTAGCCGCTACAGCAATATCGCCTTCCACTTTAATTTTACCAGACATGGTCGCCATAAATGGTTTGATTTCTTTGCGTTGCAGTTTACCATAAGTTTCCAAACTCATGCGAATGGTACAATCAGCCTCGACATCTTCGGTTGATATCGTATTAGTATCGCCAGTACCATCAATCACGATAAGCTCATCATCAAATACAAACTTCAAGCGGCTACCTATGGGTTCAATGGTGGATGACTTGGCATTCAGGTCAGCAACAATTGCTTTCAGTGTAGACATAATTCAACTCAAAAATACAAAAGTTGTATTCTAAGTGATATTTAATAAATTTTGTCCTAAATGGCTGAAAAATCAAAAATTATTGAAATTAAGCTTACACAGATGTTACTGGTTCCATTTAACCTAGATTCCGTAGTTGAACCTGGAATTTACAGTTATTTTCAGGAAATAATGCAAGGCATGGCTTGCAGGTAATGGTTGTAGCCCTTACCAAAAGCCATAACGCAGCAGTGTGAACTGAAAAGGGCTGTAAAGCCAGGTAGCGGTTTGTAATTCACTTATGAAGTGAATCGAAGAATAAGCGTTTATCAATAACATTCAAACTCTTAGAAGTGAAATTAGCGTTCAACTGCGGAATCTAGGTTTAATGGTACTGTCGGATTAAAATAAAGATTTATGAGGGTAGGTACAATGAATATTTATATAAGTTCAGAAGGTATAAAATATTTTTATTAATTATAGTTATCATTATTTTGAACAATAATGTCCTTGCTGTAAAATACGTGTCCCTTTAAGACCAGATTATGTATTAGAAACTTAACTACGCCCAAAAATGATTTCGAAAACATCAGCTGGCTTATATAATACTGAAGAATTTAAAGACAACTGTGGTTTTGGGCTGATAGCCCATATTCATGGAGAAGCAAGTCATCGTTTATTGGAAACAGCTATTGAAGCCTTAACTTGCATGACGCATAGAGGAGGAATAGCAGCAGATGGAAAAACAGGGGATGGGTGTGGGTTACTAATGCAAAAGCCCGACAGTTTTTTACGTACTATTGCTCGTGAACTTAATATTGATTTGAGGAAAGACTACGCAGTTGGTTCCATTATGCTGTCTTTAGATGATCAGGAACGAGCCTTGCAAAAATCCATTATTGAACAGGTTATTAACGATTTGGGTATTGCATTGTTGGGTTGGCGTGAAGTGCCTGTAAATCCAGATTGTTTAGGCTCTATTGCAGCTAAATCATTACCCCATTTTGAGCATTTATTTATCAGCAATAATGCTATTTCACTGGAACAGTTCAAGGCTCAGCTATTCGTGTTACGGCGTAAAATAGAGCGCAAGGCTATTGACAGTAGCGTTAAAGAGTCTCTTTATATTACCAGTTTATCAACAGGGACTATCGTTTACAAAGGGTTAATGATGCCAGCAGATTTGCCTAATTTCTTTCTGGACCTGGCTGATGAACGACTGGAAACAGCAATTTGTGTATTTCACCAGCGTTTTTCTACCAATACTTTACCTAAATGGCAATTGGCTCAGCCTTTTAGAATGTTGGCACACAACGGGGAAATTAACACAATTGTAGGCAATCGCAATTGGTCTGTTGGGCGTACCAATGCCATGAGCTCAGATCATATTAATCACTCAATTTATTCGATTGATGAAATAACACCAATTGTCAACCACCATGGTTCAGACTCATCCAGTCTTGATAATATGTTGGAATACATGGCCGTTGGAGGAGTAAATATGCACCGTGCCATACGTATGTTGGTGCCGCCAGCGTGGAAAAATATTCCTTCAATTAGCGCCACTCGCAAAGCTTTTTACGAATATAACGCCATGTATATGGAACCTTGGGATGGACCTGCTGGCTTGGTAATGTCTGATGGGCGTTATGCAGTTTGTACTTTGGACAGAAATGGCTTGCGACCATCGCGTTGGGTGCAAACTAATGACGATTTTATTACAGTAGCGTCAGAAGTAGGTGTCTATAGCTACCATCCTAAAGATGTTATTGCCAAGGGCAGGCTAGGACCCGGAGACATTCTTTCAATCGACACTGAGCTGGGTATTGTTCGCAATACTGAGGAAATTGATAACTGGTTGAGCAGACAAAAACCCTATACTGATTGGATTAAAAACAATTCACAGCGCATAAAAGGGCAAATGGATGATTTGGAAAAACATAACATCATGGATAAATTTGCATTAAGACGTATTCTTAAGCAATTTTTGGTAACTCAAGAAGAATATGTGCAAATAATAGCGCCCATGGCAGAAATGGGTCAGGAGGCAACGGGCTCAATGGGAGATGATATTCCTATGGCAGTATTATCGCGTCAAAATCGCTCACCATATGATTATTTCAGGCAACAATTCGCGCAGGTAACCAACCCACCGATTGATCCACTTCGTGAATCACTTGTCATGTCATTGGAAACCATGTTCGGTGCAGAAATGAATATGTTCAGGGAAGATACAGAAATACCTCAACGCATTATCATAAACAGTCCGGTATTGTCGCAAGCCAAATACCAGGAGCTATTGTCACTTGAGTCGAGTCAACAACTCAATATTGTCAAACTGGAGTTAAATTACAATCCCGGGCAATATCATTTAAAATCGTATATTGAGCATTTGTGTGACAAGGCTATAGAAGCTGTCAGTAATGATTCGCGCATTTTAGTGCTATCGGATAAAAACATCAGTAAAAATAGCATACCAGCTCATGCTCTCTTTGCATTAGGAGCTATTCACCAGCGTTTAATTGATGAAGGATTGCGCTTTAAAACCAATATTATTGTGGAAACGGCAACGGCGAGAGACCCTCACCACTTTGCTTGTTTGCTGGGTTATGGAGCAACAGCTGTATTGCCTTATTTAAGCTATCAAATCATTGATAATTTAATAGAAAGTAACGAACTTTCTGTATCACAAGCAGTTGCACTGATTAATTACCGCAAGGCCATTAACAAAGGTCTTTTGAAAATCCTGTCGAAAATGGGGATTTCAACCATTGCCTCCTACCGGGGAGCACAATTATTTGAAGCCATTGGTATTAATGAAGAAGTTATGAGCCTATGCTTTAAAGCAACGGTCAGTAGAATTAAAGGTGCCAGCTTTGAAGACTTTGAATTGCAGTTTAAAGCATTGCATAAAGAAGCATGGATGGATCGAAAAGACATTGCACCAGGTGGTTTACTAAAGTATGTTCACGGTCAGGAATACCATGCTTATAACCCCGATGTGGTATTTGCTATGCATGATGCGGTGCAACAATCAAGCTATCATTCATGGAAGCACTATGCGCAATTAGTCAATAAGAGACCAGTAGCAACATTGCGTGATTTGCTTAAAGTTAAACTAGCGGCAAAACCATTGCCCATGGAGCAGGTTGAATCCATAGAGGCTATTATTAAACGCTTTGATTCTGCAGGTATGTCGCTGGGAGCATTATCTCCAGAAGCGCATGAAGCATTGGCTGAGGCAATGAATACATTAAAAGGGAGGTCAAATTCCGGGGAAGGAGGCGAGGATCCAGCACGCTACGGAACCGCTAAAAATTCAGCAATTAAGCAGGTCGCATCAGGTCGCTTTGGTGTTACTGCACATTATTTAAGTAGTGCCAAAGTCATACAGATTAAAATGGCCCAAGGTGCTAAACCTGGGGAAGGAGGACAGTTGCCTGGGGGTAAAGTCAACGCTTTGATTGCTTCCTTACGTTACTCAGTACCTGGAGTGACCTTAATTTCGCCACCGCCTCACCACGATATATACTCTATCGAAGATTTAGCTCAATTAATTTTTGACCTTAAACAGGTTAACCCAAGAGCGCTTATTTCAGTTAAATTGGTAGCAAGACCAGGAGTAGGAACCATCGCCACTGGGGTTGCCAAAGCCTATGCCGATTTAATTACCATATCTGGCTATGATGGTGGCACGGCTGCCAGCCCATTAACCTCCATTCGTTATGCAGGTTCACCGTGGGAATTAGGCCTGTCTGAAACACATCAAATGTTGTGCGCTAATGACTTGCGAGATAAAGTCAGAGTGCAAACCGATGGAGGCTTAAAGTCAGGATTGGATGTTATCAAAGCTGCGATACTGGGAGCAGAGAGTTTTGGTTTTGGAACAGGGCCAATGATAGCCCTGGGTTGTAAATACCTTCGAATTTGTCATTTAAATAACTGTGCAACAGGTGTGGCAACTCAAAATGAAGAATTGCGGTTAGAGCACTACAAAGGAACAGTGCAAATGGCAATTAACTATTTTACCTATATGGCAACAGAAACAAGAGAATGGTTGTCGCTATTAGGTGTGCCATCGTTACAGGACCTGATTGGGCGAGTGGATTTATTAGAAGCCATGGAAAACGTAATGGACGGAAAATTAACACCCAAACAGCAAGCGGTTGATTTAAGTGCGGTGATTCATACCGATGAACTGTTAGCATCCAAGCCTCAATATTGTCAGGTGGAATCTAATGAACCCTTTGATAAAGCAGTGTTAGGAACTAAAATTTTGCTAGATGCACAACCTTGCATTGAACAGGGCAAGCCCGCTAGTTTAAGTTACACAATTACCAATTGTGACCGTTCCATTGGTGCAAGTTTGTCTGGTGAAATCGCTTTTAACCGTGGGGCTAGAGGTATGCTGGACAGCCCTATCGAAATTAAGTTCAAAGGTATAGCTGGTCAAAGTTTTGGCGTTTGGAATGCACCAGGGCTAATACTTAGTTTAGAAGGAGATGCCAATGACTATGTGGGTAAAGGAATGTCGGGTGGTCGTATTACCGTTACGCCTGACCGTGAAAGTAAACTTATTTCACGCGAAACCAATATCATTGGCAACACTTGTTTATACGGGGCTACTGGCGGTGTTCTTTATGCAGTAGGGAGAGCGGGAGAACGTTTTGCTGTTCGCAACTCAGGTGCTATGGCTGTTATTGAAGGAGCAGGAGCCCATTGTTGTGAATATATGACAGGCGGTATTGTGGTTGTATTAGGTTCAGTTGGTGTAAATTTTGGTGCAGGCATGACAGGAGGTGTTGCCTATGTGTATGATAAAGAGAAGACCTTCCCGGATAATTTCAATTCCGAGTTAATTGAAATTCGCCGTATTAGTACAGAGGCACATGAAAGTTATAATAATCATTTATGCAAAATGTTGGATGAGTATATTCAGCATACGCAAAGTAAATGGGGCGCTGAATTATTAAACAATATTGATGATTATATTGGTGACTTTTGGTTAGTAACGCCCAAAGCAGCAAATATATCAACCTTACTGAAGCAAACCATTGCCCAATCTGAATAGTAAATCTTATGAAACCCATTAAGAACGATTTTCAATTTTTAGATGTCGGACGCAGTTCGCCCACGCTTATTCCTGTTTTCGAACGCCGTGAGAGTTTTGTAGAAATATACAATCCATTTACGGATAGCGCTGCATCGTCCCAGGCACATCGCTGTTTAGACTGCGGTAACCCGTATTGCGAATGGAAGTGTCCAGTTCATAATTATATTCCTAATTGGTTAAAACTGGCACGTGAAGGAAACATATTAGAAGCTGTTGAATTATGTCATCAAACCAACTCATTACCAGAGGTATGTGGCCGCATTTGCCCGCAAGATCGGTTGTGTGAAGGTGCTTGTACTCTAAATGATGGTTTCGGCGCAGTAACGATTGGTAATATTGAAAAATATATTACCGACAAAGCCCTTAATGAACTCAATTGGAAACCGAATTTGGATCATGTCATTAAAACTGATAAAAAAGTTGCCATTGTTGGCGCAGGTCCAGCCGGGCTTGCTTGTGCCGATGTTTTGGTACGCAATGGAGTAACCTCGGTAGTGTTTGATAAATACCCGGAAATTGGTGGTTTATTAACTTTTGGTATTCCTCCTTTTAAATTAGAAAAAGAAGTCATGGTACGTCGTCGCAACATTTTTGAAGGTATGGGTGTAGAATTTCAATTAGGCGTTGAAATTAGCAATGAAGGTTCTCATAGTTTTGAAAGCCTGTTACGGCAGTATGATGCCGTATTTTTAGCCATGGGTACTTATAAACCCATGTCTGGAAATTTTCCAGGTGAAAATAGCAAAGGTGTTTACGCAGCTTTGCCGTTTTTAGTATCTAATATTAACAGGTTATTGGGCTATGAAAAAAGTACGGATGATTATATCAGTATGCAAAATAAAACTGTGGTAGTTCTTGGCGGTGGTGACACGGCAATGGATTGTGTTAGAACTTCCATAAGGCAGGGGGCCAGTAAAGTTATTTGCGCTTATCGGCGTGACCGCGAGAATATGCCGGGCTCTAAAACAGAAGTGAAAAATGCTCAAGAAGAAGGAGTTGAATTCGATTTTAACTGTCAACCAGTAGAAATTATTGGTGATAAAGATAGTATTATTGGTATTAAAATGATACGAACTGAGTTAGGTGAAGCAGATAGTAGTGGTAGAAGGCGAGCGCAAATTATAGAAGGCAGCGACTATATTATCAAAACCGATGCGGTGATAATGGCATTTGGTTTCCAACCGAACCCACCCCAGTGGTTCCCTGACTACAATATTAGCTTAACTGATTGGGGTACAGTTGTTGCTAAAGAACAGCAGGACTATCCTTTTCAGACTACCAATGAAAAAGTCTTTGCAGGTGGCGATATGGTAAGGGGTTCCGATTTAGTGGTAACGGCAATTTGGGAAGGGCGAGAAGCCGCAAAAGGCATTTTGGATTATTTAGAGGTATAATCCCAAATTATGCATTAGAAACCTACTACACCCAAAAATGACTTCAAAAACATCAGCTTGCTCGAAAAATAATACTCACCATAGCCCTGCTATGCTTTCGCTTATTTTTCTTGCGCGAGCTACTGTTTTTATTGGCATTTTTGCTTTCGTTACAGTTTCTAATGCATAATTTGGGATAATTCAATACATGTCAATTACTAATGATCACCAGGCTGTTTGGGCACAATTGCTTGAACAGGCAGAAATACTACAACAAAGTGAACCTTTACTGGAAGAATGGGTAAAATCTATTTTTGAAAAAGATTTTGCGTATGCCCTGGCGTTGATTTTGGCAACACGTCTTGGCACTAAACGCTTGAGCAGTCAGGCATGGATAGAGATATTAGTCCCTTTTTTTAACAGCAATAAAGGTATAGATCCAATCGGCATTAATGTATCATCAAACTTTCAACCACCTGAAATTAATCAGGTTATTATTAAAGATTTAAAAGCTGCTATAGACCGAGACCCAGCCTCTCAATCACTTATTCAAGCTTTATTGTTTTCAAAAGGTTATCATGCGCTTTGCGCCTATAGAGCGATGCACAATTTATGGCATGAAGGCCGCAAGTCGCTATCACACTATTTACAAAGCCGTGTCTCTAAAGTATTTTCTATTGATATTCATCCAGAAGCAGTAATAGGTTCAGGCATATTTATTGACCACGGTTCAGGCCTGGTCATTGGAGCTACCGCTGTTGTAGAAGACAATGTATCGCTAATGCAACAAGTCACATTAGGTGGAACGGGAAAAGACAGTGAAGACAGACACCCTAAAGTGCGCAATCATGCACTAATAGGTCCAGGCACTCAAGTACTGGGAAATATCGAAGTAGGGGAATGCTCTATGGTGCACCCAGCCTCAGTCGTTTTAAAGTCTGTGTTGCCGCGTACCTGTGTTGCAGGCGTTCCTGCTCAAATTGTGAGTGATTGCGAGCACTCGCATCCATCAACCATAATGAGTTGGTAAGATGTCGTTTATCCCGGATTATGCATAATTTGGGATAATCTGGTTTTATACTGTATCTCCCGGGCATAGATAGCTGGGTTTTATTTGCTCACCCCTGTTTTTAACAAACTCTTTTTGTTGCTTCATTAATTGTCTGGTGGCTTGAAAAGGCGTTATTTTGTCATCAGGCTTACCCGTTTTACCCAGTGCATCTAATTGGGCATAGTACCAGTATTGAACGCCAAAAGAGCCAATGGTTCTGAACAGTTTTATGTTATTAATAATGGATAGCCAAGGTGGAAAAAACGCTAAAGTTGATTCGTAGCGTGGTAATGTTTTCGTACCTGCTAACAGTTGTTTGGGGGCATCGGTTTGTACGCACATGGGACGAGCTATACCAATAACATCTGCAGCCCTGTTTTTAATGGCTAATTCCATAACTTCTTTACTGCGAAAACCGCCCGTTACCATAAGAGGGATGGATATTTTGTCCTGCATGGCTTTAGCAAAATCTACAAAATAAGCTTCTCTTAATGCTGTTGAATGTGCAACATTTTGTTCTTCTACAGCTTCTATTCCTTCTAGTCCTAATAATTTGGGCTGCTCATAAGTGCCGCCTGATATTTCAATCAGGTCGACACTGGCCTGTTCCAGCCATACAACAACCTGCAAGCTGTCTTCAAATGCAAAGCCGCCTTTTTGAAAATCGGCACTATTTAATTTAACGGCTATTGGAAATTTAGCTCCGACAGCTTTGCGAATGTTTCTGACTATCTCTAATAGCAGTCTTGCCCGGTTTTCTAAACTGCCGCCATATTTGTCAATACGCAAATTGCTTCTTGGACTTAGAAATTCTGATAGCAAATAACCGTGTGCAGAGTGAATTTGTATGCCAGTAAAACCTGTTTGTTGACAAGCTTTGGCGCAAATGACAAATTGCTGAATGATTTGTTGTATTTCATCTTTGGTTAATGCGATAGGCTGGCCAAATTGCCCTCCTGGTATAGCTAACTTGACTGCTGAAGGTGCTTTGGGACTGGGATTAATTATTTTTTGAGTTTGTCTGCCGGCATGATTGATTTGAGCCCAAAAATGGTTGCCATTGCGAGTAGCGGCTTTTGTCCAACTGATAAGCGCGTGGTTCATAACATCATCTGGTTCACAATCAATGACTACATTACCAGGTCGTTCAAGGTGATTGGCATCAATAATAATATTGCCAGATAACAGTAAGCCAGCACCGCCGTCGCTCCATAGACCATATAGCTGTTGAAGTGCTTCGGTTGGTACACCTTGTAATGTTGCTAACCCTTCGGTCATGGCTGCTTTGGCAATACGATTGGGCAGTACAGCACCGCAAGGTAAGGTTAACGGCTGGTTAAGAGTGTCAGGCATAGTCTGAGTTAAAATGATGGGTTAATTATACGCTTGATTAGCACTGCTGCCAACAACCCCATTAACAATACTAGCGGTAGGCTTCCATCACCGCTACTGCTTGCAGGTTCTGAACCTGTACAAATCTGCATAAATCTGCATAAATCTGCATAAATCTGCATAAATCTTCACATTTTTTGATAGACTGACCATCATATACAATTAATCGGTGATTAACTGTTATATTTAACTAATCGAGAATTGAGGTATTAATGAAAATGAAGAAAATATTAATTTTTATAGGTATATGTATTTTATCTGCTAAAAGCTATTCGGGTGGTCATGCAACTGGAACTATTAAAGAACTTTTTGTTGTTGAAACAGGGTCTTTCGCCCTAAAGTTAAATGAAGGGTTTAAATCAGAGTTGGTTTCTTCCGAATGTCCTACATATAACGGCTATGCTGGTAATGCAAATGCTGACCCTATTTTAAAATCTACTATTTTAGCAGCATTTGCAGCTAATCATAATGTGCGTCTTTGTATAAATGGCTGTCAAGGAAGTTCATGGCTTAAAATCACATGTGCATATGTTACTAAGTAAATCAATTGTCATACATAGAAACTGTTGTTTTTTATATCAGAGAGATGATAGTGATAGAGCCTGAGAATAGTAGACAGTTTTTGTAGTAAAATTTTGACTATTTACTGAGGTAAAAACTGATGAGAACACTCCAAACCTATACCCAAGCTTTTAAAGATGAAGCGATAGAACAGATACGCCATTATAACTACCCTGTTAGGGAAGTATCAGACCGCTTAGGCATTCCCGTTAATACGCTTTATGGTTGGCTTGCAAAAGCTGCGCCAACAGCTAAAAAAGAGGCGAATATTGCGGATTTGCAAGCAGAGAATGCACGTTTAAAACGGCAATTAAAACGCGCAGAACAAGAGCGGTCAATATTAAAGGAGGCCGCAACGTTCTTTGCCGTCGAGTCATCGAACGTTACCGATTTATAAAATCTCGTCGTAAGAAGTACCCCATATCCGTGATGTGTAAAGTGCTTCAAATTCATCGTAGTGGTTATTATGCATGGCTTAAAGAATCATTAAGTCAACGCGCTATTATTGATAACCATTTCAAGGATTTAATAAAGCGTTTTTGGACAGCTAGTGGCAGTAGCTACGGTTATCGGAATATTCATTTAGATTTGCAAGAAAGGGGTGAATTTTGTGGTCGTGACCGCGTATTGCGCCTCATGCAAGAGTTAGGTATTCAAGCGCAACGTGGCTATAACAAACCTAAAGGTTATTATGAGGGTAAAATCAGTGTTATAGCTCCTAATCTATTGAATCGACAATTTGAGGTTGAACGACCTAATCAATGCTGGGTTAGTGATATGACTTATATTAAAACCCATGAATGCTGGTTATTTTTAGTCGTGGTCATGGATTTATTTTCCAGAGCCATTGTCGGTTGGTCAATGCAGCGCACGATGACTGATGATAGTGTTTTAAACGCACTGACTATGGCTTATTGGCGAAGAAAACCAACCAGCTCTGTGATACTACATTCCGATCAAGGGTCGCAATATACTAGCCATGATTGTCAGAGTTATTTAAAATCGCTTAACATTATTCCTAGCATGAGCCGCAAGGGTAATTGCTGGGATAACGCAGTGGCTGAAAGCTTCTTTGCTAATTTAAAAAAGGAAAAAATTCGCAGGAAAGTATATAAAACCTTTGATGAAGCTAAGGCCGAAATCTTCAATTATATTGAAATGTTTTATAATCCTATTCGGCGACATACCCATAATAATCGTGTGTCTCCATTTGAGTATGAAAGTGCTTATTTCCAAACTCAAAAATGTGTCTAGTAAATCCAGGCTCTATCAAACTTACTTAATGACACAATTGAACTACTACAAACCAATGGCTTTGATGCAATGGCAGATGCTGTCACTGTTTTGATGAATACAGCAATGCTTGCTCGAAATAATACTCACCATAGGGTGGCTATGCCTGCGTTTATTGTTCTTGCGCGAGCACCTGTTTTCACTGCCATTTTTGTGTTCATTACGAAGTCTAATGCATAATCTGGGCTCAAAATTGTACCAGTCGATATTACCACTATCATCGACTATTCCCAATTCCTGAAAAACACACATGGCGTGGGTGGAGTTGTTGTCACTAGTTGTCTTCGCGCCTCACGCATTGAAAATCTTTTTTGAGACGGGCGATATTGGCGGAGTCGAAAATGTCTCAGTCGTGACGAGGTATTGAGCGCTTACGCTTGATTAGCACTGTTGCCAACAACCCCACTAACAATAGTGGCGGTAGGCTTCCACCACCACTGCTTGCAGGTGCTGGCGAAGGGGTTAGTACGGGCGCAGGAGGAGGCGAAGGTGCAGGTGCAGGTGAAGGTGAAGGTGCAGGTGAAGGTGCAGGTGAAGGCGAAGGCGAAGTAATTTGGACAGGAGTGTTAATGGTTGCCGTATAAACTGTTGTACTGTTATCCAGTGCAGTTACTGTAATAACCAAGGTATTACTACCTTGGTTAATTGTATTGCTCGATGTACCGCTGTCTGATAGTGTAATTGCAATCCCATTTAATGTAGCATTGACAGTGGCATTACTGTTGTTGGCTAAAATAGTGACATCAATGGTTTCGGCCGCTAGACTGGTTTCATAATTTGTGATGAGTGGGGTAAAACCTGGGGATAATAGTGCGCCGTTGATACTCAAAGTAGATAAACTGCTGTCATTAACGCCTGTGGCAGCTTGTACAGCTACTGGGTCGATAATAATGGCATTGACTTCGCCATCAGCATCGTTGGGACCGCCATCTTCAATACGTAACTGAATACACCAATTTCCTGTGGGTAAGTTTTCATTGTTAGCAACTGCTATGCCATAAGCAGGGTCGTTGACTGGAGGGCATACGCCTTGCGGGTTTTCGGTTATAGCGGTAAATATTTGGTTGTTGTCATCTTGTTCAAAAAAACGCCAACCTTCAATATTGTTGTATTTGCGAACCCTGTTAAATGTTGTCGTTGGACTCGGTAGGGCATAAACAAGATTTAATATCGAACCTGGTAATGTTAATATCGCTTCGTAATCCAATACAGGAGAATTGGACTGAAAGTTGCCTAGAGTGTTTACCGCATCGGTACCCAAGTCAGTTACGGTGACACCCACACCTTCTGCATCAATAATGGCATTTCTTCCCAAGCGTAATGTGTTGCCTGCTTCGGTAGACAGAGTGAGATTACTGTTGGAACTTATGGTAATGACTTCTGCTGGTAAATTGTTATCATCCAGGGTATTACTAATTCCATCACCATCACTATCATTGATTGTTGCAGTTGCATTCACAATCCGTAAGAAACCTGATATCGTTCTATCGGCGTTATTATCACTTACAATTAAATTAAGATTGTAGTTATCCGGCGCCAGATTTGCAGGGTTAATTTGTAAGGAGCTCATGGTTGTGCCGGAACCTTGTTGCAGAATTCCTAATAATCTTGAATCTGAGTTTGACCAGTTAAAGCTAATATCGTCTCCGTTTACATCCTTGGCATTGGATGCGATTTCAATAATACCACCTCCAGTTACACCCATGCTGATAGGTGTTTGATTCTGGCTGAAACTAAATGATGCCGTAGGAGCAATGTTACTATCAACAATAATGACATTATGCGTTGGAATACCTGTTGCATTGACACTATCACCTAATTGAGAGGGATCTATAGTAAATTGAATATTTCTAGGGGTAGCACTGGCTGCATTGGTACTAGTAAAGGTTAAGGTTCCAGTAGTGCCACTTTGTATGGTAATGGAGCCTGAATTGGTATTGACAGCTAAATTACCATTGTTCTGGATGGAAAAAGGAATGGTGACAGGGTATGAAGGAGCAGGGCCACTTAATACAGCGGTAATTTCAAACGTATTGCCTCCAGCTATGATTTGATCGGCAATAAAATCTAACCTGGGTATGACAATAACATTGGTAGTGGTTAGTTCGATAACCTGATTGTCATTATCCATAACCTTAATTGTTAAGGTTAATGCGCCAGAGGGTAAATTGATGGTATTTTCTGTTAACGTCAATGGTTCATCGTTTATTAAGAATCGCAATGTATTATCGTTCAGATTCGTTAATGTCAGGCCTAAATCATCAATAATATCAACTGGTGTTAATCGACCAATGGCATTGATAATAACTGGTTCGGAAGTGGAAGTTATTATTGGCGTGTCTGCTATTGAACTCAATGAAACGTGTAACTGATAACTGCCATTGTCAATAGTGATAGGGCTTTCACCAGACGGGTTGGCGTTATTAAATTCACCTACTTGTAAGGTATATAAACCAGGTGTATTGAAGGTGAACTCAATGAATGGGTCTGTACTAACTTCAGTACCAGAATTGGTGCGGTTAGTGACGCTGCCTCGTTGACCATAACTGGTTGGCGTATCATCATTATTGGCTAAAGTGTTACCATCGCTGTCGAGTAATACCAGGAAAGCATCAATGCTAACGGTGTTATCAATATCAAAAATACCGATGGATGGAACCTTTTGGATATTAAAGGAATAAAAGTCAAAACTGCCATCACCTGTACCCAAAATCGAGAGGTGAGGAATGACTTGAGAGGTGTTTTTCTTTCGGTTGCCTATTAATCTGGTAAAATTCAAACTAAAATTATTGTTTAATAATTGAGCTTGCTGCGGTGAATTATTCGGTTCTAGTTCGGTGAAATCAGGCTGGTTGGGGTCACTGCCCAATTCAAATTCTTCAAGGTTGGTTAAGCCATCATTATCAGGGTCTTGTGAAGCATCGGCAGCATTGAATGGATCAAGGCCTTGATTCAGCTCAAAAGTATCTGGGATGCCGTCGTTGTCATCATCAGTATCGCAAACATCACCATTATCGTCATTGTCAAAATTTTCCTGGTTAGGGTTGGCGTCAAATACACAGTTATCGGCACTGTTGACAATTCCATCTTCATCGCTATCTTCACTAAACTGCATTAGAGCTTGCCAACCAATATCGAGCATGAGTTGCTCTGTTAACTCTGTAATTGCCTGGTTGTTGAGAAAAGGTTCCATAACTTCATTGGGAAATAAAAAATTGTCAAAATGTGAGGTTGAACTGCCAGAACTAAATTCAGAAGGGGCAAACATTCTGACTTTGCCTGCATTTAAGCCTTGTTGCAAATTAATGTTAGTGCTATTAGCCAAATCATTAACACCGTCATTGTTCCAAACTAAATTGCCATTGTTAGTTAATGCGTCGAAGCGTTGAGCATTCGTAATTTCAGTAAAATTTCCGGGAATAGACTCATCTCTTAAATTGATAGAGTAAGAGTCAGGGCCTGAATTGAAAAAACTACCATTGGATGAGTTGATGAAGTCAGCAAACCCCAAACCGTGAGCTATTTCATGAATCAATGTTTGAAATAGACTGATTGTGCCTGGTGATGGCACTAATGACAATGTGTTATCCCAATTTATTTCCTGTAAGCAATTGTCGTTATTATCAATATCACTGTTGAAAGTCATTGATAAATCTGGATTAAACGTATTTAAATCAACGCCTGCGTAACTGTTTGCAAGTGCTGCCACATAACCGACATCTTGTTGAGGGGCATTCGTAAAATTGAAAAAGATATTGCTAGCTCCGGCGCTCCCCAACACACCTTCATTGGGACCACATTGTAGTGGTACAAATGCCATGTCTATGGTAATGGGTACGTTTGAAATCAATCTATCAGCCCAAAACTGAGCTGCGCCTTGTGTGACAAATATTCTATCTTCAGTCTGCCCTTCGTTAAAACTAACTTGTATTAGTGTCCCGGTTTCCTCACCAGTCACTTCTATAAGTGTTTGCGCTTGTGCTGATAAAGCTGCTAATAATAAATTTAGAACTATTACAAACGCTGGCAATTTAATCGACATAAG
The DNA here is from genome assembly GCA_965204215.1 of Pseudomonadales bacterium. Classification (GTDB taxonomy): domain Bacteria; phylum Pseudomonadota; class Gammaproteobacteria; order Pseudomonadales; family GM7GCV1; genus CBDBDZ01. Next base: position 1,254,689 of record CBDBDZ010000014.1, read on the forward strand.
AAACTTATTTTAATGAATCTTATATGTAGAGCTTCAAGAGTTCTTTTAGGTTCACATAAGTTTGAAGTGCTATTGACCCGACAATAAAATATTGCTCTTGCGTAAGCACGAGGTTTTCATGCCGAATTAATATAGATTAAGACCATTGCATTAAGCAATGGTCGCGTGATACAGGATAGTATCACTCAAAATCGAGCACTATAAGTGTTTGATTTTGCGAGTATTGAAAAATCGCATTTTTTCAATACGACCCCAGTTGCATAGGCAGGATGCCTAATGCAATGGTCTTAGATTATAAGCTTGAATAATATTTGAGTAGTGACTGACTGTCTTTTGTTGTCAAATTAAAATCGTGTTGGGATTGGTTGCGTTGTCTGGTTATTTCTGCCATAAATAGTGCGGCAGTAACTGAAACATTAAAGCTTTGTGCAAAGCCTCGCATGGGAATAATAATTTTGGTATCGGCTAATCGCCGAGCTTTTAATGATAAGCCGTCTTTTTCATTGCCAAGCAGCAGAGCTATTTTTTTATCAATACTGAAATCGGTTTGATATAAGGATACAGCAGTATCTTCCAGTAGTGTCGCGTATATCTCATAATCCTTTGTTTTAAGCGGAATTAAACAATCTTCAACACTGGAATGTTGGTAGAAATTTAACCATTTATTGGTAAAAGCAGAAGTTTTTTTGCCTTCTTTATTCGGCATCCAGTTAGGTACAGTTTCATTAATTAGGTGAATATGCTGAATGCCGAAGGCATCGGCACTGCGAAAAATAGCGGCAGCATTATGAGGGTCGTTAATATTTTCTAATATTAAAACAATGTCGCGTTGGCGATTTTTAGCAATACGTTGGTATTTTGCTAATCGCTCAGGTGTCGGCATTAGGTTAAATGTTTAGCGTGAAAACGTAAATGTTCTTCAATAAAGCTGGATATAAAATAATAACTGTGGTCATAACCTTCCTGCATACGAATGGTGGCAGGATAATTGGCGCTGGCAGCGGCTTTTTCCAACAAATAGGTTTTTAACTGCTCGTCCAGGAAATTGTCTGCGCTCCCTTGATCAACTAACATAGGAAGTTGGTGGTTGGCTTGTTTTATTAGTTCACAACTATCGTATTGTTTCCAATCATCACGATTATCGCCAATATAATGACTCAACGCTTTTTCACCCCAGGGGCAATTGAGCGGGGAGCAAATAGGGGCAAAAGCAGAAATAGATTTAAAGATGTCAATATTTTTTAAGCCGATGGTAATAGCACCGTGACCGCCCATTGAATGGCCTGAAATCGCTAATTTGGAAGTATCTACAGAATAATTGGCAGCATCATTTAATAATTCAGTGGTGACATAATCATACATTTGATAATGCTCTGCCCAAGGTGCTTGAGTGGCGTTGACATAAAAGCCGGCGCCCTTGCCAAAATCATAGGCATTATTTGGGTCATCAGGTACATTGTCTCCTCGAGGGCTGGTGTCAGGTGCGATAATGGCAATACCTATTTCGGCAGCTATTTTCTGTGCACCAGCTTTGCTACTAAAATTTTCATCGTTACAGGTAAGCCCGGAAAGCCAAAGCAGGGTAGGTACTTTGCTGTGCTGTGCTTGTGGTGGTAGATATAGCCCGTATATCATTTCGCTTTTTAAACACTGTGACTGGTGTTCAATACGTAGTTGGCGACCGCCAAATACTTTAGATTCGCTTTTAATAGTGCTCATGGGTTAAACCTTGTTCTCTAATAAATAACAACAGAGCGAATACTTTCGCCTGAATGCATTAAATCAAAGGCATTGTTAATGTCACTAAGTGGCATGGTGTGAGTAATTAGTGAGTCGATATTAATTTTATTTTCCATATACCAATCAACAATTTTGGGTACATCAGTGCGCCCGCGAGCGCCTCCAAAAGCGGTGCCGCGCCACGAGCGCCCGGTAACTAACTGAAACGGGCGGGTAGATATTTCTTGTCCAGCACCCGCTACGCCAATAATGCAACTTTGTCCCCAACCTTTGTGACAACATTCCAGAGCCTGGCGCATGACGTTGACATTACCAATACATTCAAAACTATAATCGACACCACCGCCAGTGATGTCGATAATATGCTGGGTGACGTCATCAACATCTTTTGGGTTAACAAATTCAGTCATGCCAAATTGGCGGCCTATGGCTTCTTTTTCAGGGTTCATATCAATGCCTATAATGCGTGTTGCACCAACTAATCGGGCTCCTTGAATGACGTTGAGACCAATGCCGCCTAAACCAAATACAGCTACCGTCGAGCCGGTTTCAACTTTCATAGTAAATGCTACAGCGCCAATGCCAGTAGTTACACCGCAACCAATGTAGCAGGCTTTATCAAACGGCGCATCCTCACGAATTTTAGCCAGAGCAATTTCAGGCAATACAGTGTAATTGGAAAATGTTGAGCAACCCATATAATGAAGAATGGGTTTGCCATCTAAACTGAAACGGCTGCTTCCATCTGGCATGACTCCTTGACCTTGTGTTTCTCTTATCGACTGGCAAAGGTTGGTTTTTGGATGTAAACAAAAATCGCATTTGCGACACTCTGGCGTGTATAACGGAATGACATGATCACCTGGTTTAACGCTAGTAACCCCTGCACCTATTTCTACCACTACCCCTGCGCCTTCATGTCCTAAAATAGCGGGAAATGCACCTTCAGGGTCATCACCAGAAAGCGTAAACGCATCGGTATGGCACACACCGGTTGCTTTAATTTCGACCAGGACTTCACCTGTTTTAGGACCTTCTAAATTAACGTCAATAATTTCCAGAGGTTTACCTGCTTCAAAGGCTACGGCTGCACGTGTTTTCATAATGTAATATTTGTGTGTTAGTTATACAGAGTATTCATTAGCGGCGTGGATGATTTCTTGAATAAAAAACTCACTAAAACTGCTTGCCACTAACAATCTAAAACGCTGGTTGCTGATAAAATCCAAGGTGAAATTCATACCTTTAAAAACAGAATTTAAGCACTGATTTAATTGTAAATTATTGATATTCGCAGGGCAACCTTTCTTTATAACGTGTTGTATTTTATCACCTTCAATATCAATAACTACGCGTCCATGTGATACATCATTTACCGCAAAATAGTCGCCTAAATTGAGATTAAGTACAGTTTGCGAAACAATTAACCACTGATTTGGAGCTTGCCACAGAATACGCGTTGTGTCGTTAAAGGTTATTTCTGATGTCTTGTCAGGTAATGCTAACCCCTCGATAGTGGGCAGTGTAGAAGCTGCGTTTTTGAGCGCCGCAATATGGATTATATTTGAGTTTTCTACAGAATTTATGACTATCATGAACGTACTCTTTCACCTTTGGAATCAACGTGATGCGAACTGACTACATTGACAGCAATACTAATATTTTCCAGTGGTGATACCGCATATAGTAATTGCCCAAGACGCTGTTTACCATTGTTAACAATTGCCAATGAGAAGGGGTAGTTATGCTCAACACTCCAACAAGATGAAGTGATATAGCCAATTTTAGGGATTGGTACAGGAGCTTTAGGGTCAGTTACTAAATAACTGCCTTCTGGAATCATGGTTTTTTTACAGATGGGGACAATACCCATAATCACGCCCTGTGTTGGTTCGGAAAGCACTGTCTTTTGAAGCGAGCGTTTTCCAATAAAGTCTTTTTGCTTGCTGACTAATCCCTCTAACCCTAGATTGACTAAATTGTGTCTGCCATCAATCTCAGAACCAGCTACATGTCCCATTTCAATGCGTAGTGTTTGCAGAGCTTCAGTGCCATAAGGTTGTACGCCAAGTGGCGCTCCAACTGTTAACAGCTTTTCCCAAAGCCATAAGCCGTGTCTTGTGCCAATATTAAGTTCATAGGCTAATTCTCCTGAAAAGGATATGCGGAAGATTCGCATCTTATTATCATCCAGTTCCAGCGTCTTGTAACCCATAAAAGGCAGATCTTCATTACTTAAATCTTCATCGGGGAACAGCGATTGTATTAATTGCCGAGATTTAGGACCCGCTATGGAAATACCAGCCCATTGTTCAGTGGTAGATACAATTTGTACATCAAGTTCAGGCCATACAACTTGCAAATAATATTCAAGGTGGGTCATAACAGGCCCAGCCTGAGCCGTTGTTGTGGTCATATGAAAGTGATTATTGGCAATACGTGTTGTGGTGCCGTCATCGAATACCGCTCCATCTTCACGAATCATAACGCCGTAACGCGCTTTACCAACAGGTAAGTTAAGCCAGTTATTGATATAGACGCGGCTTAAAAATTCAGCGGCATCGCTGCCCTGAATGTCAATTTTACCCAGAGAAGTGACATCGCAAATGCCAACATTTTGGCGCACGTTCGAGGCTTCCCGGATAGTGGCCGTGTGAATACTTTCTCCTGTTTGTAAATAACCTTTAGGTCGTTGCCATAAGCCGACATTTTGCATAACACCGCCATGGTCTTGATGCCAGTGGTGCATAGGTGTGCGCCTTATCGGCATGTAGTGTTCATCACATTTACCGCCAACAATAGCACCAATAGACATAGGGTTATAGGGCGGGCGAAAAGTGGTGTGCCCAACTTCGGGTACTGACTTGCCTAAAATATCGGCAATGTATTGCAAGCCGTTTAAGTTGCTGGTTTTACCTTGATCGGTTGCCATACCCAATGTAGTATAGCGTTTGACATGTTCTATGGATTTGAAATTTTCACGAACTGCCAGTGCTAAATCGGAAGTGGCGACATCGTTTTGTAAGTCGACAAATTGTTTCTGATTTTCCGAACCAGAGGGTAGGGGCATTCGCCAAAGTGGATAGGGGATATCAGTGTTCTGGTCAAATTCACCATTGGCTTCACCAATAACTATCTCACCTTGTAGACTGTTGTCGGGAATGAAACTGTGAATAGTTTCATTAAATTTTAGTTTGTTGCCTGCATGTGATGCGAGATGAACCGTGGGTGTCCAGTGCCCTGATACGCAAATGCAGTCGCAATCCATATTAAATAGTTGGGTATAATTGCTGTTATCAGAATTTAACTTGCCGATAATAGCGCCTGATACACGCTTATTACCCAGAGTATTGGCAATAGCAAAACCCAGTCGAATATCAATATTACTGTCCCTGGCTTGTTGAACCAATGCGCCGTTGGCTTTTTCTCGAACATCAATAACTACAGGTTCAATATTCCTGGCTTTAAATGCTAGTGCTGTGGTATAGGCGCTGTCATTATTCGTGAAAATCAAAGGCTTGCGACCAGGCGTTACTGAATATAATTCCAGGTACTCACGAGCAGCAGAGGCTAAGAAAATACCTGGGCGGTCATTATTGGCAAACAGTAGCGGGCGTTCAATAGCACCACTGGCAATAACCACTTGTTTAGCGCGAACATACCACATGCGCTGTAAAGGGGTATGGGGGTTATCACTTGCTTCATGGTTGTTGACTTGTTCTATTAACGTCACCATATTCTGATCGTAATAACCGCAAGCCTGAGTGCGCGTTTTTATAGTAACATTAGGTTGGACTTGTAACTGTGCAATACTCTCCTGCAACCATTGACTTTGAGAATTATCCAGCAATAGCTTGCCGCCTAAGCGTGGCTTGTCTTCCACTAATAATATATTTATATCACTTGAAGTTTGTTGCAGTGCATAATTAATACCAGCGTAACCTGAACCGATAATTAACAGGTCGCAATATTCATAGTAATGGTTATAAGGTGTTGCATCAGCTGTTTTGGGAACAACGCCTAGTCCAGCTGCATTTCTGATAAAAGGTTCATAAATGCGGTGCCAGAATTTTGCAGGCCACATAAAGGTTTTATAGTAAAACCCTGCAGGGAAAAAATGCTTTAAAACATTGTTGATGGCACCAATATCTTTTTTAACAGAAGGCCAACAGTTTTGGCTGTGAGCGGTTAAACCTTCGACTAATTCAAGTTCTGTAGCGTTAACATTGGGTTCATTGATAGTGCCGCGTTGGCTGGTGAATACTAGCTGTACTTTGGCATTAGGGTCGTCGCAACCAGATGCATAGATGCCCCTGGGGCGGTGATATTTAAAACTACGACCTATTAAATGAACGCCATTTGCCAACAGTGCGGATGCTAGAGTATCACCTTGGTAGCCAGTGTACTTAACATCATTAAAGGTGAAAGTTAAAGGTTTGGTGCGGTCAATATCGCCGCCTGAATCGAATCGAAAAAGCTGTTGCGACATATTATGGGGTAATAGGGAAGGTCTCGTTGAATTGATGTGTCACTGTGTTACGCCTGGCTTTAAACCACTGTCTGCAGCCTGCGCTGTGTTGCCATAGTTCAGTATGTTCGCCACGTGGGTTATTGCGATTATACACAAAGTCTTCCCACTCCTGGTCCGATATTTCAGTGTTGAGGGCTGGGCGTTGTATGCTGCCATCGCCGCCGTAAGTAAATTCGGCTTGAGGACGGTTTCCGCAATAGGGACAATTAATTTCTAACATAATTTCGTTTAAGCTACCCAAATTTTTGTGCCAACACCTTTTTCATCGAGTATAGAGCCTAGGGCGAGACGGTCTAAACTAAAGGGTTGAATCAGTTCATGAGGGCGGTTATTGGCAATAGTTTGGGCAAAAGCCCAGCCAGAGGCAGGAGTTGCTTTAAAGCCTCCATAGCACCAACCTGTATTAATAAAAATACCATCAACGGGTGTTTTATCAATGATAGGTGAACCATCCATCGACATATCCATAATACCGCCCCATGTGCGCATTAATTTTAATTTGCTAAGGCTTGGAAAAATAGCAGTGCCTTCGGTGAGGACATGTTGCAAGGTGGTGAAACTGCCGCGTTGAGCATAGCTGTTATATCCATCCAGATCACCTCCCATTACCATTTCGCCCTTATCAGATTGACTACAATAAAAATGTCCGGCGCCAAAGGTTACAACACTATCTAAAAATGGCTTGACAGGTTCTGAGACGCAAGCTTGTAAACAGTGTGACTCTATAGGTAATTTAAGATCTAATTTGCTGGCTAGTAAAGAGCTACTGCCTGCTACACATAAACCGACTGTAGATGTTTCTATGGTTCCTTGCGTGGTTTCAATCGATTTTATTGCTCCAGCTTCCAGGTTAAAGTTAAGCACTTCACAATTTTGAATAATATCAACACCCATGTCGCTGGCTTGGTAGGCATAACCCCAGGCCACGGCATCGTGCCTGGCAGTACCAGCATTGGGTTGTAGTAGACCGCCCACAATAGGGAAACGGCTGGTTGATGAAAAGTCAGCATGTGGTATCATTTTTTTAACAGCATCGCGGTCAAGTAGTTTCGCGTCAATACCGTTGAGTCGCATAGAGTTACCACGGCGGCGAAAGCTGTTGTATTGAGCGTCTGTATGTGCCAGGTTGAGTATGCCGCGCGGTGAAAACATGACGTTATAGTTTAGGTCTTGACTCATAGTGCGCCATAGCTGCATAGACTTTTCGTAAAACAGGTTGTTTTCATCCAAAAGATAATTGGAACGTATAATGGTGGTATTACGTCCCACATTGCCGCCGCCTATCCAGCCCTTTTCAATAACGGCTATGTTTTTTAATTTATGTTCTTTGGCCAGATAATAAGCCGTTGCAAGGCCGTGTCCACCACCACCAATGATAATAATGTCATAATTTTTTTTCGGGGTAGCACTCTTAAAAGTATGATTCCAGTTTTTATGTTGGTTCAAAGTTTTAAAGAATAATTGAAAGCCTGAGTATTTTTTCATCATTATTATGAAGTTAAATATTGGTTGGCAACCCAACGGTGAAAATGATGGGTCGGTACATCTAAAACGGGAGAAAAGACTCCGCCAGTATAACCAGGAGAATGGCGTCCTTGTTGCATGCCTTCTACAGCCTCTATATCTTCTGCAAAAACGATTTTCCAACTATCCAAAACAGCTGTTTTGGCATCATCGTATTTAACATGGTTAGATTCAGCTCCAATGTATTGAATTAAGCCCTTTTCATGGGTTTGTTCAGGGTTGAGTGGGTCAAGAATAATCGAGAAGAAATGATCAGCTTGTAATCCTAATAACACATTGGGGTAGAGCGATACATATTCAGCGTGATTAATCATGTCACCAGGCCACTGTTTAAATTGTGGTAACCTGATGCCAGAGGTTTCAGCTAACGTATAACACAGGCTGCCTTGTCCAGACATACTGTCGCCAATCATTATATTATAGTGCTTGTTTAGCGGTGAATAACTGTTTAAGCCTGGATGCAGCCAAGGCAAATGATAGGCTTCGCAATAATTTTCAACAGGAAACTTCCAGTTACTATTCACCATTAACTCAAAATGGGCACCTGTGTTGGAATAGGTTATTTGATTTAACTGTTCGGAAGTTATGAACCTGGACCAACGCTGGATTAAGGGGTCAATGAATTCATCGAAACTGGGAGCAGTTTCCGATAGATTGACAAATACGATACCAAGCCAGCAATGACTCCTGACTTGTTTGAGGTTTTTTTCAGGGCAAATGAAGCCATCAATTTTATTAATATCAACACCACCAACATGTGGTGTAGCTTTTAATTCCCCTTTTAAATTATAACTCCAGGAGTGATAAGGGCAGGTTATCATGCCGCGAATCGATTTTTCTTCAGCTACCAGTTTCATGCCTCGATGGCTGCAGACATTATGGAAAACGCTAATGTCAGCTTGGCGATTTTTTACCATAAACAATGGGTAGCCCATAAAATTAATGGGCTTGGCGTAGCTCGATGTTTTTAATTCATGTTCATAACCAATAGCACACCAGGTTTTAGCAAATAAATGGTCGCGTTCATAGTCAAAAAGACTTTGCTGGGTATAAGCTTTATTGGGCATACCTGCTGCCGTTTCGGTGGGCTGCAGTACCGCTTGAATTTGGGTTTTGATATCACTGGAAATTATGCAGGTCATCACAAAAATTACTATTTTTAAAGAAAGCGCATTGTATATCATATAGTGAAAAAAGATGTTCGTCAAAATTGTTTTTAGACCAGATTATGCATTAGAAATTGTAGCGAAGGTAAAAATGGCAATATAAAACAGTAGCTCGCGCAAGGAAAATAAGCGCAAGCATAGCAGAGCTATGGTGAGCATTCTTTTTCGAGCAAGCTGGTGTTTTTGAAGTCATTTTTGGATGTAGCAGGTTTCTAATGCATAATCTGGGTTCAACTTCTAAATGACGCTTTTGGAATTGTTGGTTATGCTATAATCTTGTTTCTGCTTATAAATATCATTTGAGCTAAATATGCCTGCAACCGCAAAGTCCATGATAGTCAATCGTCGCAATGTCGATTTTATGTTGTATGAAGTGTTTGAACTCAATCATTTGTTAGCATCCTCACGCTATAGTGAATATGACAGAGAATCAATTGACGCGATTTTTGATGTAGCGCAAACGATAGCAGAAGACAAGTATTTATCCTGTGCCGCTAAACTCGATGCTAATGAACCTGCGTTTGATGGTGAGAAGGTATCTATTATTCAGGAAGTTAGTGAAGGTATTGATGCTTTTCGAGAAGCTGGTTTTTTTGCAGCAAGCTTTGATTTCGATGTGGGTGGTATGCAGTTGCCATATATGGTACAGCAATCTATTGCCGATATGTTCAGCTGTGCAAACAATCCTTTGAACAGCTATGCATTTTTAACCATTGCCAATGCCAATATGTTATTGCATTGTGGCAGTCAGGAACAGATTGATAAGTATTTTTCACCAATGATAGCAGGGCGCTGGTTTGGGACTATGTGTTTATCCGAACCGCAGGCTGGGTCATCATTGAGTGATATTCGCACCAAAGCTGAACCTGTCAGTGAGGGTGTGTACAAAATTTCAGGCACCAAAATGTGGATATCAGGTGGTGAACATGAGCTTTCTGAAAATATCGTGCATATGGTGCTTGCAAAAGTGCCGGGTGGACCTGGTGGTGTTAAGGGTATATCATTATTTTTAGTGCCTAAATACCGAGTGAATAACGATGGCTCGCTCGGCGAATATAACAATGTTGTATTAGCTGGACTGAATCATAAAATGGGTAACAGGGGAACAGTGAATACCTTATTAAATTTTGGCGAGTCGGGCGATTGTTTCGGATATTTGGTGGGTAAGGAAAATCATGGGCTTGCCAATATGTTCCATATGATGAATGAGGCGCGAATAGGGGTGGGAGCATCTGCCGTTGTAGCAGCTTTAGGAGGCTATTTATATTCATTGGATTATGCGCGTAACCGACCTCAAGGGCGACTGCTGAGTGATAAGAACCCTGATAACCCACAGGCAATGATCATTGAACATGCAGATATTAAGCGCATGCTAATGCTTCAAAAGGTTTATGTGGAAGGCGGTCAAGCATTAATTTATTATTGTTCGCAATTGGTGGATAGACGAAAGCTTGAACCTGAAAATATACAACTGGCATTGCTATTAGAAATTTTGACGCCTATAGCGAAATCCTGGCCGTCAGAATACTGTTTAGAGGCGAATAAACTGGCAATTCAAATACTGGGGGGCTATGGTTATACTCGCGAGTACCCCGTTGAGCGGTTGTATCGCGATAATCGCTTAAATCATATTCATGAAGGTACCTGGGGTATTCACGGGCTGGATATTTTAGGGCGCAAAGTACGTATGCAAAATGGAGCAGCATTAATGGCTTTGGATAATGAAATAGTCGCCACTATTGAAGTGGCCTTGGGCGATTCTGTTTTGCAAAAATATGCAAACGAATTGCAAGCTGCCTGGACTAAAGTGGTAGACACGGTTAAAACGATAGTGTCAGAAAAAAATATAGAGTTATCCTTGGCAAATGCTACTTTATTTTTGAATGCAATGGGACATGTCTGTGTTGGATGGTTATGGCTACGACAAGCTATTGTTGCTCAGCAAGGCTTATCAGAAAATAATAAACATGACGCAGATTTTTATTTGGGGAAACTGATGGCATGCCGATTTTTCTTTTGCTATGAAATGCCTAAAGCCATGACAGAATTAGATATAGTTGCCAGTTTGGATGGAACTAATCTTGAAGTGTCACCAACCCAATTTGCAGGTTATTAAACCTGGATTATGCATTATATCAATCATATTAATATTTTTTTAGAAATAGTATTAGAAACCTGCTACGCCCAAAAATGTCTTTGTAATAATAATGAAAATAAAAAAAATAAGTGTTTTTCAGAAGAACCTGCCTCTGGCAAAACCCTACTGGCTTTCGGGTGGTCGGTTAAAATTTGAGGTTTTAGACGCAACTTTTGTCAAGCTGGAAACTGACGAGGGCATTTATGGTTGGGGTGAAGGTACACCTTGGGGCAATACTTATGTGCCTGCCCACGGCAATGGTATTCGGGCTGGCATTGAAACCATGGCACATGTGATTTTAGGCAAAAACCCAAAACTTATTGAAACGGTTGAATATGCTATGGATAAAGAATTGCCAGGACATTGGTATGCAAAATCACCTGTTGATATGGCTTGTTGGGATATTGCGGGGAAGTCTGCAGGACTTTCTATCGTCGATTTAATGGGAGGCAATAAAGGAGGTGGCACAAGAATTATGTCGTCAGTTTCATCGGGCACACCTGACTATATGCTAGATTTAATTAAGGAATATAGAGCTTTAGGTTATGTAGGGCATTCCGTTAAAGTTGGCGGTGATATAGAGCTAGATATTGAACGTATTCAATACCTGGAAAAAAATCGTCTGGATGGCGAGCGAATTTTGTATGATGTTAACCGGGCATGGAGCAGAAGGGAAGCATCTATTGTAATGAACGCTGTTGCCAACCTGGGAGTAACATTCGAGCAGCCCTCAGAAACCCTCGATGATATTGCAGCTATTCGTCAAGTTACGACATCACCTGTCAGTGTTGATGAAACTTTGGTGACATTACAGGATATGACGCGAATTGCTCGCGAAGGTATTGCCGATGTTGCAGGTATCAAGCTCAATAGAGTAGGTGGGCTTACCAAGGCGAAACGCATTGTTGATGTAGCGTTAGCACACGGTATTCAAATTTATGTTATGGCAACCGGTGGTTCAGTATTAGCTGATACCGAAGCTACTCATCTATCGCAAATTATTCCACAAGAAATGCGCCTTGGGGGTTGGTCTTGTCAGGAAATGTTAACGGTTGATGTTGCGCCTGATAATGGCTCCAGAAATGTAGACGGCTATATTTACACGCCAGATGCAGCAGGTTTAGGTGTTGAACCCAATGAATCTACACTAGGCGAACCCGTTGCGGTCTATTCTTTGTAAGGTTGTTTCAGTAAAAAACAAAAATAAAAATCACTGCATTAAACCGCATTAAGTAATGGTTGAGAGTATTGAAAAATTGTATTTTTTCAATACGACATACTGCAGTAGGCAAGATGCCTAATGCAATGATCTTAAATAAGCTATTTTGCGTTAAGTTGTCGTTTTTATATACTCACCCAATAATGAATTGGTATAGACATCTACAATTTTTACGTTACAAAATGTTCCAATCAATTGGGCAGGTTGATTGATAGTATCAATACCAAAATTTACGATTCGGTTATTTTCAGTGCGTCCTTGTAGTTGACCAGGGTCTTTTTTGGAATAGCCGCTAACGAGGATGGTTTGGATGCTGCCTAGCATACTTAAGCTGATGGTGCGTGCGTGGGAGGCAATGGTGGTTTGCAAGCGTTGTAAACGCTGTTTTTTGACCTCTACCGGGGTTTTGTCTATTAAATCTGCCGCAGGTGTACCAGGTCTAGGGCTATAAATAAAGCTAAAGGAAGTGTCAAAGCCAATGTTTTCAATAAGTTTCATGGTGTCTTCAAAGTCCTTATCCGTTTCCCCTGGGAAGCCAATAATAAAATCCGATGACATGCTAATATCGGGTCTAATTCGCCTCAGTGCACGAATTTTGGCTTTATATTCCAAAACAGTGTGATTGCGCTTCATCAGCGTCAGAATTCTATCGCTACCAGACTGTACCGGTAAATGCAAATGGCTAACCAATTCAGGTACTTGTGCATAAACTTCAATTAAATCATCTGTAAACTCTATGGGGTGCGAAGTGGTATAACGGATGCGATCAATACCGTCAATGTTGGCAACCATGCGTATTAATTCAGCCAGCCTGATTTCGTGTCCACTGGTTTCAAACCAAGTGTAACCGTTCACATTTTGCCCTAACAAATTAATTTCGCGAACACCTTGTTTTGCAAGTGATGTTATTTCCTCAAGTATTTGCTCTGTGGGTCTGCTGACCTCTTCGCCACGGGTGTAGGGAACCACACAAAAAGAGCAATACTTGGAACAACCTTCCATGATGGATACAAATGCTGATACGCCGCCTGATTCAGGCTGTGGCAGTCTGTCAAATTTTTCAATTTCGGGGAAGCTGACATCGACAATAGTCGTTTTTTTATCGACACTTGCACTGCGGTATTGTTCTATCATTTCTGGTAGTCGATGCAGGGTTTGTGGTCCGAACACTAAATCGATATAAGGAGCGCGTTTGGCAATGTTTTCGCCCTCCTGACTGGCGACACAGCCACCAACTCCAATAATAACATTGGGGTTATTTATTTTAATTTGTTTCCAGCGACCTAATTGATGAAATACTTTTTCCTGTGCTTTTTCGCGAATGGAACAGGTGTTAAGCAATATTATATCGGCTTCTTCGGCGTTATCAGTTTCAATGGTTTGATGAGTTTCACCAAGTAAATCACGCATACGCGATGAATCGTACTCATTCATTTGACAGCCGTGTGTTTGAATATGCAGTTTTTGCATGAATAGGTATAGAAAAGTTACAGAATATAAGGAATTAACGCTTTACGCTTAGCAGGGTAGTCAGCAAATTGTTGCTTATACCAGTTGTGGTTGCGAAAAGTTCTGGGTACAAGGTTAAATATTGTCCACATTGCGAAAGTTGCCACAGGTAGCGCCCAGACCATAATGGCAAAGCCTGACCATTGTACAATTTCTCCAACCAAATTAGGTGAAGATACGTATTCAAAACCACCGCCTTGTGGAATTTGATAGCGTTGTCCAGGGTTATTAATGCGCAAATTAATTAAGTGGTAATCGCTGCGTATATTCAAAGCCATTCCCAGAATAAATATAATGAGTCCTATAAGGAAATTGATTTGTAGCCAATAGTCAACGGAATAGGGTGCTTCCAATACACCGAGATAGTATCCGCAGATGAACCCATTTATAACATTAAAGATTACTCCAAACAAAATGGTTGTTATCGGTATCCGTCTACCATTTGATTGCAACTTAAAGGGAAATATTAAAGTGCGGTGTACATAGTGCAGTAGCCAAAGCGTCAGGAAAAACAAAATATAAGGATTATGGGTATTGCTTCCAGTAATAATGAGTGTCGGGCAAATAATTAAAGCAGGTAATTCCATCAGAATCCATCCGCTTCTATTGTTAATGGTTGGTCCCCACTTGCTTCCCTTTTCGTTGAGGTCGATATAGCGCCCATAGGGTGCAGCAATAAACTGTAAGGCAATAAAAATTGCAATACCTGTAAAAATCCAGATATTGATAAGTTCCTGGAATTGCTCAAGGCTTAAATTCATAATGTCAATAGTCCTCGTTGCGCAAAATCGTTGTATATGGCTTTGACTGAATCTAATGTAGGTCTGGGGGAATGGTTAAAATGCTGAGTGGCTTTTTTGTGAGATATATTGCGGTTGGTATTGGTTAAATAGCATAGTGCCTCGTAAGTAAAGTAGCCTGGAAGAGGCATAAACAGTTTAATCAGAGGGGTAAAAGGTAGAGATGCAAAGCCAGTCCATACGGGAAGCGTAGGAGCTTTAATTGTTTTACCTGTTGCAGTTGTAGCCATTTGTACTAAATCTTGTAATGCATGCCAATTGCCAGAGAGCATATAAATTTCACCGCTAGCTGTTGTGTTATTTCTAATGGCATTAAGTAGTGTATTAACAATATCTGCTACATCTATCCAGTCGAATCCTGTATTGAGTACAGCGGGCATTTTACCAGAATGCAGATTGATGAAAATTTCGCCGACTTCGGAAAGGGCGTAATCGTTAATGCCTATAATGGAGGTTGGTCTGAAAATACTGACATGGATACCTTTATCTACACCTTTTAATGCCTCCAATTCGCCTAAAGCTTTGGATTTTTTGTAAATAAATTTGTCTTTAAGATAGTAAGGAGTGGTTTCATTAACAATAGCGTCTTTCGGGTTGTAATCTAATGCGTGAATGGAACTGAAATGAAACAAGCGTTTAATACCGAGTTTATTACAGGCATTAACCACGGATTCAGGGCCTTTAACATTGGTTTTGTAAACCGAACCATCAGGATCGCCCTCAATAGAAATGACAGCAGCAAGATGAATAACTAAATCAGCTCCTTGCAGACTGCGTTCAACAAATTTACTGTCATGAATTTCGCCGCGGCAGAATGTGATATCCAGGTGTTTAAGAGGTTCAATTTTTGTTTCGTTTCGATACAGTGCAGTAACCTGATAACCAGCTTGTACTAACGCCTTACACAAATTAATGCCTACATGCCCAGAAGCACCAGTCACCGCAATTTTCATAAAAATTAAACCGAGATTAAAGAATTAAAAAGTCTGATGCGCTATGATAGCACTTTTTAAGCGCTCTAACTATTTAACCTAAATTATGCATTAGAAATTGTAGCGAAGGCAAAAATGACAATAAAAACAGTAGCTCGCGCAAGGAAATAGGCGAAAGCGCAGCGAGGCTATACCGAACATTATTTTTCGAGCAAGCTGATGTTTTTGGATTCATTTTTGGATGTAGTAGGTTGCTAATACACAATCTGGATATAACTGATAACTTAAGCTGACTGTTAATTATGAAAAATAATCTTGTTCGTATAGCTATTGCTATTGCCATTTTTGTTCTTTTAATAGGTATTTATTCCCAACAATTCCCACCTGCTATTGTCGAGTCTGATTACAAGATAAAGCCAAATAATTATCGTTATACTAATACTATGCCCATGGATACAGGTAAATTTTACGGTGATACTCCCTGGTCGGGAGCTCATAGAGACAATCGAAACTCCGATTATATTCCATTGCCATCGCCTGACCATATGCAGCGTACATGGACAGGTATTCGTGGTGCAAACTTTTTTATGGGACCCATCATTGGTGCTGATGGTAATATCTACGCCACCACCGCAGGAGGAAAAGGGCACAGTCACTTGCATGCCTATGACAATGCTGGTAATTTGTTATGGAAAACCAAGTCGATGCAATCTTGGGATGATTTTGATTCAGCAGCCTTTTTATCTGCTCCAGTGGTGGACATAGACAATAATATTTTTGTATCGGATAGCAATCAACTCTGGTCATTTACCAACCAGGGTAATGTGCGTTGGGTAACCAATTTACCAGAATTAGGTATTGATGGTTATGTGTTTTCGGTCTACTTTACTCACAATGGTCTTGCCGGCATTATTTCCAGCGACGGCAAAGTAGCATTATTTAATAGAGAAACGGGTGAGTTAGCTATGGATATTTTAGAATTACCAGGCACGAAGGGTTTACCTGCTTCGCCACTACCTCCAGGTCTATGGGAAAACGATATGGTTGACACTGATATTTTGCAAGACAGTTGGGATGCCATTTTTGGTTTTAATATGGAAGTGGCAAATACACCTGGTGTCCATAGCGTTACCGGTAGAATTTTTATTGTTGCAACAGGAAGAAATCCCAACCAAACGGTACTTTATGGTATAGATGTTACTGCTGATGGCGTAAAAATTGCCTTTGAAACCTTGCTTGGCGAAGCAGGGAGCGGTACAAGCCCTACTTTGTCATTTGATGGTCGTTTTGTCTATGTTGTCGATGGTAAGGGACGTTTAACCGGGATAAACACAGAAACGGGTGTTGTTGAATGGCAATCTGACGATACGTCGGTAACAGGGGTGTCCTCAACTACCACTCCTGACGGAAAAGTATTCACTTTCGATTTGAATCGTTTAATCTGTTGGAATGGCTCTAACGGCGATAAGATATGGGAACGCAATATGATTGATGAAATAAAAAAGAACGGATTAGCGGATAACCTGCCTTGGGAATCTAAAGTATATGGTTCAATCAATGCCGATGTTATTTCAGGCATTATGGCAGTGGCAGATGGTATTTGGTTTATTTTAGCTACAGGCACAGCCATTCCTCTTTCTGAAGAACAACAAAAACAGGTACAACCACCTATTGAAGGCTTACCTCTTGATACTTTTAAACAGCCAATCAAATACTACTTAGTACATTACGATTACAATGGTAATTATATTTCCAGCAGCCCATTTGTTGACGCAGGAGCGCTTATAGCCATGGGTTTTGATGGTAGAATGTATGCTTCGACATTAAGTGTATCTAGCACAATAGCTTATTATGGTGCTGGTAAGAAAATGCCATTTTTTATGCGTAATACGCCAGAGCCTTATGGCAGTTTAGTAGCGTATGAGCCTGCATCTTTTTTAAATTATTTTAAGGAATTGGTTAAATGGAATAAATCCAATATAAATGCGGTTGTTAATATTAATAATTTAAGCACTAACCAATACCTTAGTCATTTAAGAAATTTGAATGCATCGCTTGCGTCTATTCATATCAGTCTGTTAGAAGCTCACAAAAAGGGAGAGATTAGTGTCAAAAAATATGAAAAAATTCACGGCATGATTCAATCCATTAAAAAGCCTGTTATTTCCAATCAATTGGGCCCTATTTACGAACAACTAAGTGCCATAGAAACTCTGTTGTGAAAAAGCTCTTATTGTTATCACTTGCCTGTCTTTACGCTTGCGATGGTGAACTAAAGCGTCAAGTGGAGATTAAAACTGCTGAAGTCATTGGTAATTTGGCCACAAGACAAAGTGATGAAGATGTAGCAGGTGGTTTTCACACCATCCCGATTGCATTAAATGTGATTGATAAAGGCATATATCAAGCTACTGGTGTAGCCAATACTCATATGATAACCACCAGTAGTGGCAATGTTGTCTATGATACGGGGCTATCTATTCAAGCGGCTAATCAACGCAAAATACTTCGCGAACAAAGTGAAAATGATATAACCTATATTATTGTCAGCCACGCTCACGCCGATCATTCTGGAGGAGCGAAGTTTTGGAAAGAGCCAAATAGCAAGATTATTACTCACCAGGAGTTTGTTGAAAATCAGCGTTATTTAACCCAATTGCAAGATTATTTTTGGAAACGCAATCGAATTTTGTTTCCGTGGATACCAGAAAAGCCCATCAAAAATAGTTTATTAGGGTATGGAGGAATAGAACCAGACATTATTATTAAAGATGATTACGTTTTTCAGCTGGGCGATGAAACATTTGAAGTGTTGGCAACGCCAGGAGCGGAAGGTTCAGACAATATTGTGCTGTGGTTACCCAAGCGCAAAATATTATTTAGTGGCGACTTTTTTGGACCACTATTTCCACAATTTCCCAATGTTTTTACTATGAGGGGAGAAAAGGTTAGAGCACCTTATGATTATATTCAATCACTCAATCGCGTTATAATGCTAGAGCCTGAGTTAATAGTGCCCAGCCATCATAAGCCAATAAGTGGCAGGGAAAATTTAAGAGCGGCTATGACACTAATTCGCGATTCAGTTCAATATGTCCACGATGCCACCATTGATGGTATGAATGCAGGAAAATCACTGAATGAATTAATGAAAGAAATAGAGTTGCCTGAACATTTACAAATAAGCCAGGAACATGGCAAGGTTTCATGGGCAGTTAAAAGTATATGGGAATACTATGCTACATGGTTTCACTTTGAATCGTTCACAGAGCTTTATCCCATTCCGGCTAGCAGTGTTTATAGTGATTTGGTTAAAATGCTGAATCGACCAGAATTATTGCAAAAAGCAAAACAATACATCGAGGATGGTGCTTATATCAAAGCAATACATATCATTGATGTTGCTGAATCTGAAAGAGTCAACCAGGAGACTATAGCCTTGCGTAAACAGACTTACGAATTGCTTCTGGAACGAGCTATAGAAGAAAGTAATAATTACGAAAAAGATTATTTGCGCTACTTAATATCAAACCTGCTTTGAATCACATCACTGTCACGCTGTTAAGCTAAAGCCTGAGTAGGTGACACTTCTTTGTGCCACATATCAGCATTTTCATACCGAATTAATATATCCAGAAGGAGCTACACCGAAGTATCTGGAGAATTAAGAATTTCTGGTTCTATCCATTACATTTTCACGGCGTTGTGCAATACTGTCAGCGTTTAACCTAGATTCCGTAGTTGAACCTGGAATTTACAGTTATTTTCAGGAAATAATGCAAGGCATGGCTTGCAGGTAATGGTTGTAGCCCTTACCAAAAGCCATAACGCAGCAGTGTGAACTGAAAAGGGCTGTAAAGCCAGGTAGCGGTTTGTAATTCACTTATGAAGTGAATCGAAGAATAAGCGTTTATCAATAACATTCAAACTCTTACGAAGTGAAATTAGCGTTCAACTGCGGAATCTAGGTTTAATGATGCGCCGTGAAAGTCCATTGCAAGGGTTTCATAGTCAAGGGCTGCACCTAGAGGCATTTTAGAGCCATCAGTAATAACTCGCTTCATACGAATAAGTGTATTTCTGTCGCAACTTGCCATATCCATGGCTAATTGCTGGCAAGTGGTGAGCAGTTGTTCAGGTTCTACAACACGATTAACTAACCCCCAGCGTTCTGCCTGTACCGCATTTAGAGGATTTCCTGTAAAGTGTAGTTCTCGAGCACGATTGAGCCCGATAATACGTTGTAGCAATTGCGATAGTCCCCAACCAGATACCAGCCCGACATGCGTATGGGTGTCGATAAATTTGGCTTGGGTTGAAGCTATTAACATATCGCACCACAGCGCCAATTCAAATCCACCCGTGGCAGCGACACCGTTAATTGCCCCAATAATCGGACGATCAAAGTTGTTAATTGTAGCTCTAAAGTCGCTGTCAAATTGCATGAAGTTGTTTAGACCTGTTTTTGATAGCTCTTTTAAATCCAGTCCGGAGCAAAATCCTTTGCCTGACCCTGTAAGGATAACCACAGCAATAGTTTTATCTCTCTGCAATTGTTCAAATGTATCTGACAATTGTTGAATAAGCCCTTGAGATAAGGCGTTTAAAGTCTCTGGGCGATTTAAGGTTACAGTAGCGATTTCGCCATCTCGTGTTAGTTTAACCAAAGAGTTGCTCATAATTTTTTTAAGGTATTATGTTAAAATCGTAATAGAGAGATTTGCATAATTACTGCGCTTGTCAATACAGCGTTAAATTTTCACTCAAAAAGCTCATTTACTGCCAGTAAACTCCGCTTTTTCGTTCAAATTTGCCTTGTCTTGACATCGCTCGTGACATTATGCAAAGCTCTCAGTATAAGCGTTTTATTAATTAATCGTAATGAATCAAAAGCCTGTAAACGAAAAAGCCTGGGAACTCTATATTATTCTCGCCACAAATGGTAAATTATATACAGGTATTGCTTTAAATGCAGACAAGCGCTTTCACGAGCATTTATGCTCAAATAAAGGAGCGAAATTTTTTCGTAGCACCAAACCAGTTGCTATTGTTTACAGAGAAAGGCATGAAAATCGATCCAGTGCTTTGCAACGAGAGATTGCTATCAAAAAGTTAAATCGCACGCAAAAAATGGCACTTATTTTAACCCGGATTATGCATTAGAAATTGTGCAAAGCTCTCTAGCTACTTATTGTGATAGAGTATAATGACCCTAGGGTACCTCTATTAATTCGCTTCTGCGAATTAATAGATTCGAAAATAAAAAACGCGATTTTTATTTTTTAGCAAAATCAACTGTTTACAATAGCCGATTTTGGCAGTATAGCCTATACCGCTCTAAATAGAGGGTCCTTATTGATTAATTATTTCGAGTTATATGTACAGTTTTGAAAGTTTTAAAGCATTAAATGAAGATCGTTGCTCCATGCGCGACTTTTTGCCCACACCTGTTTCCGAGAATGATATAAGAGAAGTGTTTGAGGCGGCGCAATTTGCACCTTCAAATTGCAATACTCAACCTTGGCATGTTGCTGTAGTGTCGGGTGATAGCGCAGAAAAAGTTAAAAAAGCGTTGCTTGATACCATTCCAAAGTTACAGTTTCAAATGGATTATCCATACGATGATGGACTTTATCAAAATATCCATAAAGAACGTCAAATTGCTGCCGCAAAGCTAATTAACCAAGCAGCAAATGTGGACAGGAATGATCCGTTAAGGCAGGTTAAGTTCTTGCAGAATAACGTGAGTTTTTATGGTGCGCCTCACGCAGCTTTTATTTTTATGCACGATTGGTGCGGTATACGCGAAGCATCGGATGTGGGTATGTATGCCCAAAATTTATTGCTGGCAATGCGTGCCAAGAATATTGGCAGTTGTCCACAAACGCTGCTAGGTTTTAATGCCGATGCAGTGCGTGAAGTGCTGAGAATTCAGTCTGATTTGAAATTGTTATTCGGTATCTCTTTTGGTTATTTTGATACTGACAAGCCGCTTAATCAAACGCGAACAGAACGTGCAAGTATTGATGATGCCGTAACTTTTTATCTTTAACCCAGATTATGCATTAGAAACTTGCTACATCCAAAAATGACTTCAAAAACAACAGCTTGCTCGAAAAATAATGCTCACCATAGCCCTGCTATGTTTGTGCTTATTTTACTTGCGTGAGCTACTGTTTTTATTGTCATTTTTGCCTTCGCTACAATTTCTAATGCATAATCTGGGTTTAAAGCACTCGCTATATTTAGCTAACCAACGCTAGCTATCTGGCACAACCAGCTTTTAAGTTTTGTTTCCAGTTCATTAATTCCTGTTTTTTTTAAAGCAGAGAATCGTTGTACACTAGTGTTTTGGTCGAGTTCAGCATTGTAAAGGGAGCGTAATACTTTTAATTCAATTTGTTTTGATGCGCCTGATTTCATTTTGTCAGCTTTGGTTAACAGTAGGTGAACAGCCAGGTCAGCAGCTTTTGCCCATTGTAACAGTTGTAAATCTAATGGCTGTAATGGGTGTCTAATGTCGCTAAGTACCACGAGTCCACAAAGTGATTGCCGTTGTTGCAGATAAATTTCTAATTCTTTTTGCCAGTTTTGACGAATGCTTTTAGAGACCTTGGCATAACCGTAGCCAGGTAAATCCACCAATCTTTTATTATCACCCACTGAAAAATGATTGATTAACTGGGTACGACCTGGAGTTTTACTGGTTCTGGCAATGCTTTGTTGGGTTAACGCATTAAGAGCGCTGGATTTGCCAGCATTAGAACGGCCAGCGAATGCAACCTCAAACCCTTCATCGGCAGGGCATTGAGTAATGGATGGAGCGCTTAGTATAAATTCGATTGTTTTAAAATTTATCATTTTAACATGATGCAACTGTATTGCCTGTTGTCACATTGATTGTAACGATAACTATAAAATGTTTGCGGTTGTGAATAGGTGTCTAACTGCATATCTTCTATATTTTGAATGCCGCTATCAATTAAGCATTGGCGTCCATAAGCGGGCAAGTCAAATAGCCATAGGTCAGACTTGTAAGTTTTGGTAAAAAAATTCTGGTTGGCAGTTTTTTTGTCGATAAATTGTTGGTAAAAATCATCACCAACTTCATAGTGTTCAGCTTGAATGCAAGGCCCAATTGCAGCCTGTATATTGTGCTTGTTACAACCCGCGTTAATTAATGCCGCTACTGTATTTTCGATGACGCCTGATAAAGCGCCGCGCCATCCAGCATGAATAGCCGCAATAACATGGTTGTTGGGGTCTGCCAATAAGACTGGTATACAATCGGCAGTGCGAATGCAGAGTATTTTATCAGCAGAGTGGGTTATTAAAGCATCGGCTTTCAGCGTTGGTAAGTCAGATTGGGCATAGCTGTCGACATCAATATAACAATTAGAATGTATTTGGTTAATGGTTATGGCTTGAGTATTTCTTCCAAAATAACTTTCTATTGACTGGTTGCGCTGTTTGGTGAAAAATTTTGCACAAACCGTCTCGCAATTAAAAATTGCAGGAGTAATAAAAGGAGTGCTCAAGTTTTTTGGTATCAGTTATTTGTTATAATAAATAATGTTTATTAGTTCGGCATGAAAATACTGAGCTAATATGTGGCACAAAGAAGTGCCACCAACGAGCGGCAGCTCGGTCGCGAACCATTGAAATACAAGGAAATTCATATATTTTTGCTAGTATTTCAAGGGTGACCAATAAAATACGCAGGAGCGATGTTTTATTGCCAGGTTAATAATGCCATAAAATGACGTTTACCAATTGATGACACTATACCATCTTAAATAATAGAAAAACAAACTCATGAAGAATCCCAATAAAGGTTTTCAACATTTACTTGATGCTACCAGGTTTTCACTACAAGGTCTTAAATGGGGCAGTCAAGAAACGGTTTTTAAACAATATGCCATGGTACTAATCCCTCTTACCATTGCATTGATATTTCTACCCTTTGGCATTGTACACAAAGGCGTGCTGCTTGTTTCTCATGTCTTTGTGTTAATGGTAGAGCTAATTAACACTGCAATAGAAAAAGTGGTGGATCGTACTGGCGAAGAATATCACGAACTTTCAGGTCAAGCTAAAGACTTGGGTTCAGCAGCAGTTATGCTTGCTATTATTATCGTTGTTATACTTTGGCTAAGTATGTTGATTCATTATTTTGCATAAGTAATTTTAACGCTATATGAATGTCACAGAACTGAAAGAATGGAAGGCTTTACAGGCTTTATCAACAAGAAATATAAATATTGCTGATGAATTAAATAATGATCATTCAAGGGCAATTAAGTATGAAATAAAACAGGGCAATTTGCTGTTTAATTACGCAAAAAGTTTGTTGGATGATGAAGCGCTAAAGGCCTTACTGGCACTGGCTAAGGCAACCGATGTGGAAAATGCACGCGATGCGATGTTTGCAGGAAAACCTATTAATAATAGTGAAGATAAAGCAGTATTGCATACCGCATTGAGAAACGCAGAATGCAATTTGAATATAAATGCCAAGTCGATAGCAGAAGCTATTGAATCATCTTTGCAAAAAGCGAGAGATTTTACTGATAAATTAAGAGCAGGAGAAATTGTGGGTTATGACGGCAGTCCAATTAAAAATATAGTGAATATCGGTATTGGCGGTTCAGATTTAGGGCCTAAAATGGTGACCAGGGCATTGCAGGAATTTCATCATCCTGGTTTAAATTGCCACTTTGTGTCAAATGTGGATGGAGCTTCGATTAATCAGTTGTTAAAAACGCTTAATCCACAGACAACATTGATTATTATCCAAAGTAAAACATTTACAACTATTGAAACTTTAACCAATGCTCATGCAGGACTTGATTGGTTTGAAAATCATGGAGTGAATCGCGCTGAAGCGCTAAAGCAGTGTATTGCAGTAACGGCCAAGGTTAGCAAGGCACAAGCGTTTGGTATTGCAACGCAAAATATTTTCGAATTTTGGGATTGGGTAGGGGGGCGCTATTCGCTGTGGTCAGTTATAGGCCTGCCTATTATGATTACTGTAGGCTATGATAATTTTATGCAGCTTTTAAAGGGTGGTTATAGCATGGATAAGCATTTTCAAACAACGCCATTAGCAAATAATATGCCAGTTATTGCCGCACTAATTGGTGTTTGGTACCGTAATTTTTTGAACTGTGAAAGTTACGCCATTTTGCCTTATTGCCAGCGCTTGGAATATTTTCCAGCCTATATCCAGCAACTGGATATGGAGAGCAATGGGAAAAGTGTTACCAAAGACAATGAAACTGTCTTATGGCAGACAGGGCCTGTTATTTGGGGACAACCAGGTACTGATGGACAACATGCGTTTCATCAACTATTGCATCAGGGCAGCAGCCTTGTGCCAGTAGATTTTATTATTGCGAATTATGATGCGCTGAGTACACCGCGGCAGCACAAATTACTGGCAGAGAATATGCTGGCGCAAAGTGCAGCACTAATGAAAGGCCGGCAAACGGATGAAGCCTTCAGATGCTATGCCGGAAACCGACCCAGTAATATATTCATTATGAAGCAATTATCTCCTGATTGTCTGGGGCAATTAATCGCTTTTTATGAGCATAAGGTTTTTGTTCAAGGCGTTATTTGGCAAATTAATTCATTTGACCAATGGGGTGTAGAACTTGGCAAAGAATTGGCCTCGACATTGTCGCAAAAAGATTATGTCCAGCAGCTAGATAGCGCTACAAAACATTTGCAATCTGTCTTCTTTGACGAATAGAGCACGTAAGCCAATCTAATTAATTTTAAAATTCTGTTAGGATAATTAGAACTCTTATTGTAAAATGCACGCCTTATGACATATCCACAAAAAAGCATTTACTAGGCTTAACCTTGCTAAGTGTCAGGCGAAAGCCTGACACCTAATGCACAAAATATTTTATTATTTCGAGAGCTTTAATATGAGACGAGTTGTGATAACGGGTTTAGGAATTAATTCATGTATAGGTAATACATTAGATGACGTAACTCAATCACTAAGAAACGGCACTTCAGGTATAGTGTTTAATGAAACTTACGCAGAGCTAGGTTTTCGCAGCCAAATCAGTGCTCATATTGACTTAAAACCTGCTGAACTTATCGATCGTAAAATTTACCGTTTTATGGGTGATGCAGCAGCCTTTGCCTATTTGGCAATGGGTGATGCAATCAAAGATTCAGGCTTAGAAGATGATGAAGTTTCTAACATTAAAACAGGTATTATTATGGGCAGTGGCGGCAGCAGTTGCCAAAGCCAGATAGAATGTGCTGATATTATCCGTGAAAAAGGAGTCAAACGCGCAGGGCCTTACCGAGTCACTCAAATTATGGGCAGTACCGTTTCAGCATGTCTGGCAACACCTTATAAAATTAAAGGTATTAATTACAGTATCTCGTCGGCCTGTGCCACCAGTTCACACTGTATTGGTAATGCTACGGAATTGATTCAATCGGGCAAGCAGGATATTGTGTTTGCAGGCGGTGGTGAAGAATTGCACTGGAATTTAACAGGTTCATTTGATGCTATGGGCGCGCTTTCCAGTAAATATAATGATACTCCAGAAAAAGCATCAAGAGCTTATTGTGCTAATAGAGATGGCTTTGTTATTGGTTATGGAGCAGGTTGTGTGGTGGTGGAAGAATACGAAAGAGCTGTGGCTAGAGGTGCAAAAATATATGCTGAGCTTATTGGTTACGGAGCTACATCCGATGGTTACGATATGGTAGCCCCATCGGGCGAAGGTGCCCAGCGTTGTATGCGTATGGCGATGCAAGGCGTTGAAGGTAAAATTGACTATATTAATGCCCATGGCACCTCTACACCGGCAGGCGATATTACTGAATTAAACAGTATTGGAGTGGTTTTTGGAGACCCCGAATTTGGCGGCGATATCCCCGCTATTAGCTCGACTAAATCGTTAACTGGACATTCACTAGGTTCTGCTGGTGTGCATGAGGCGATTTATACTTTGCTGATGATGGAGAAAAACTTTATTGCGGGGTCTGCCAATATCGAACAATTGGATGAAGGCGCTGTTAATTACCCTATTGTTACCCAATCTGTTGAAGCAAATATAAATATAGCAATGTCCAACAGTTTTGGCTTTGGTGGTACCAATGCCTGTTTGGTCTTCAAAAAAATCTAGTCGTTACAATATAGATGTTACAACATATAAATTTAACTGCAGAGCAGTTAATTGAATCTGCATTAACCAGAGGTGAGGGTAAACTCACTAATACAGGAGCGCTTTTAACCACGACTGGTATTAAAACGGGGCGCTCACCAGGAGATAGATTTATTGTAGAGGATGATAGCAGCAAAGAAACCATTGACTGGGGCAATGTTAATCGATCCATAGATGAGAATATTTTTAATGCGCTTTGGGAGCGCGTTAGCCAACATGTCAGTAATTGTGAATCCTTTGTTGGGGAATACCATGTCGGTGCGGCTGATAACTATACTATCCCTGTCCGCGTTACAACAGTAACCGCATGGCATGCGCTTTTTGCTCAAAATATGTTTATCACGCCAGAACAATATAATCCTGATGCCAAAGAAGAGTGGCAAGTACTACACGCCGCTGATTTTGTTTGTGAACCAAAACGCGATGGTACTTTTTCTGACGGAGCTGTCATTATAAGCTTTGCTCAGCACAAAGTATTACTGGCAGGAATGCGTTATGCTGGAGAAATGAAAAAAGCCTTGTTTTCAGTGCAAAATTTTTTATTGCCAACATTTGGTATCATGCCAATGCATTGTGCTGCTAATGTAGGAGAAGCAGGTGACACCAGTTTGTTCTTTGGGTTATCAGGAACGGGTAAAACTACACTTTCAGCAGATACACAACGCTATTTAATTGGTGATGATGAACACGGCTGGGGCGATCATGTAGTGTTTAATATTGAAGGCGGCTGTTACGCCAAGACCATTAATTTAAGTCGTGAAAATGAACCGGTAATATGGGATGCCATTCGCCGTGGCGCTATTGTTGAAAATGTGGTCTGCGATGCCAATGGAGAAGTCGATTATGAAAATACCTCACTTACTGAAAATGGTCGCTGTTCATACCCGCTCACGCATGTTGAAAAACGTGTTATGGCCAATTTGGCGGGAGAACCGAATAATGTAATTTTTCTTACCTGTGATATTTCAGGTGTCTTGCCACCTGTTGCTATTTTGTCTAAAGAAGCCGCAGCCTATCATTTTTTAAGCGGTTATACAGCGCGTGTTGGTTCCACTGAAATGGGTGGCGATAAAGGCATTACCCCTGCCTTTTCCAGCTGTTTTGGAGCGCCTTTTATGCCTAGACCAGCACATGTATATGCTGAACTATTGATGCAGCGCATTGAAAAGTTTGGCAGTAAAGTTTACCTGGTTAACACTGGCTGGACAGGTGGCAGTGGTGATGATGGTAAACGCTTCCCGATCAAAGTAACGCGAGCTATTATTCATGCTATTCAATCAGGGACATTAGAAACTACTGAAACAGAGCACCTGGATACTTTAAACCTTGATATTCCGCGCCTTATTCCCAATGTTGATAGCAGTTATCTCAACCCAAGGAATGCATGGAAAGACATAGGCGCATATGATGAACAAGCATTAAAATTAGCAATGTTGTTTGCAGATAATATGAAGCAGTTTGATGTTTCAGATGCGATTATTGCTGCTGGCGTAAAATGCTAAAGGTTTAGGATTACCAGTGACGAACTATACGCTGGAATCTAATGCTGATTACTTAAAACGTCATACGTCACTGTTTCAAGGCAGTTTGCGTGGTATTGAACGCGAGTGCTTGCGTGTAACACCTAAGGCTATATTAGCAACTACAGTGCATCCTGAAGGTGTCGGTTCGGCGTTAACTCATCCTTTAATAACTACGGATTTTTCCGAAGCGTTGCTGGAATTTATTACGGCTCCACATGCGTCAATTGATGCCATGCTAGAGCAGTTAGAACAAATTCATTGTTTTACCGCGCAATATATAGACGATGAATTGTTTTGGTCTTCAAGTATGCCGTGTCAGTTGCCTGAAGACTCTAAAATTCCTATCGCTCAATACGGCTTATCGAATGTAGGTAAGATGAAAAGTGTTTATCGCAAAGGGTTGTCGAATCGCTATGGCAGATCGATGCAGACCGTTTCAGGAATCCATTTTAACTTTTCTATACCCGCTGCAGTGTGGTCAGAATTACGTTGGAAAGAGCACAGTTTTTTATCATTGCAAGACTATACCACCGATGGGTATTTTCGATTAATACGCAATTTTAAGCGTTGGTATTGGCTGCTGATTTATTTGTTTGGTAGTGCGCCTGCTGTTAGCCAATCATTCTTACAAGGCAAAGAGCATAATTTACAACCGTTGGAAAATATCCCTGAAACCAGTGGTTTTATTTATGGTACATCGTTGCGATTGGGTAATTTAGGCTATCAAAGTAGCGTACAAGATAAATTAAATATTAATTATAACGATTTACAAGGTTATGTCTCCCAGTTGTTAGAAGCGCTTAATCAACCTTATAAGGGGTACGAAACCATTAATGTTGATAAACAGTGGCAACAGCTCAGCACAGCTATTTTGCAAATAGAGAATGAATTTTATTCAGTGATTCGTCCTAAGCAAACAGCAAGAAGTGGCGAAACGCAGCTTAAAGCGTTGTGGAACAGGGGGGTTGAGTATATTGAAGTGCGTTGTATGGATATTAACCCTTTTGAGCCATTGGGTATTAATGCCAGCCAGGTTGCGTTTTTAGAAACTTTTTTGCTAACCTGTATGCTGGAAGACAGTCCTGCAATGACTGCGCAGGAATCTCAATTAACCTTAGAGAATCAAAAGGCAGTGGTTGAGTCTGGCAGAAAGCCCGGTTTAATGTTAAAGCAAATAGATACAAAAACAGATAGTATTTCGAACCTATCTTTAACTCAGTGGTCAAAACAATTGTTTGCCAAAATGCAAATAGCGGCACAGTTATTAGATAATAGTTATGTGACACAACGCTATCAGCAAGGTATTAAGCGATACGAACCTATGCTTGAAGACCCTGATAAAACATTGTCGGGTCAAATTATTCAGTCAATGCAAAGAGAACAAAGTAGTCATTTGCAGTGGGTCAGCAGGCAATCTGACTATTTTACACAGCAATTTAAGTCAACCGCCTTAGATGCCGACATTAAAAAGCATTTTGAAGTGCTGACAGCAAAATCCAGAGAAGAACAGAATATTTTAGAGCAAAATAATACAGTTGAATTTTCACATTTTATTGAAGACTATTATCAGCAATATGATCTCGCTAATTTTCAGTAAGTTCATCAACCAAGCAAAACCCTGGTTAATTTTTAACTATGTGATAGTGTTATGGGCTACAGCAATGATTTTAGTTGCATGGTTATATTTTCAACTGTATTTGGGATTGCAGCCTTGTCCTATGTGCATTAATCAGCGAATTTTTGCTATTTTAGCTGCTTGCTGCAGTATTATCGTCATACTGCATCAATCAGCGACAACATTGCGTGTGATGCTCTATCAATTAGTAGGTTTGCTTTTTGCGTTTGGTGGGTTGGTAGTTGCAGGGAGACAGATATGGCTACAGCTATTACCGCCCGAACAAGTGCCTGCCTGTGGGCCTGCCTTTAATTTTGTGATAGAAACCTTTCCACTTTCTGAAGCGCTAACGGCGTTATTTTTAGGCGATGGCAACTGTGCAGAAGTCAAGTGGCAATTACTAGGTATCAGTATTCCGGGTTGGGCAGCGGTAGCATTCGTAGTATTGGTTGTTTTTACATTTTCAGCAATTTTTTCATTGAAAAAAAGACGTCTCAACACATAAAGGGTGTTTATCTGGCTCTGCACTCTAGCGCTAAAAGATGGCATACTTAAGTATGACTCTTTTTATAAATGTCAGCTATATTTTGTAACTGTTTAATTCCACAGAGGTTCGTTTTTGGAACAATATAGAGGTACTACCATTGTTTCTGTTCGTAGAAACGGCGAGGTAGCATTGGGCGGTGACGGTCAAGTGACTTTAGGCAACACCATTATGAAAGGTAACGCCAAAAAAGTTAGGCGCCTATATAACGACAGCGTTTTGGCTGGCTTTGCAGGAGGTACTGCCGATGCATTCACTCTGTTTGAGCGCTTTGAGCGCAAATTGGAACAGCACCATGGACAATTAACCCGCGCAGCTGTTGAACTGGCTAAAGATTGGCGTACCGATAAAATGCTGAGACGACTTGAGGCCTTGCTTGCAGTGGCTGATAAAGATGCATCTTTGATTATTACGGGCAACGGTGATGTCATTCAGCCAGAGGATGATTTAATTGCCATAGGCTCTGGCGGTGCTTTTGCACAATCTGCAGCTATTGCCTTGCTGAAACACTCCAAATTATCTGCTTTGGGCATTGTTGAAGAAGCTTTGGAAGTGGCAGGTAAAATCTGTATCTATACCAATCACAATACCACCATAGAAACTCTTTCTGCAACCGAATAAATAATGAATCTAGTTAATACTACCAATTACGATGGACAAATGACACCGCGTGAAATTGTTCATGAACTAGACCGTCATATTATCGGTCAAAAGCTGGCTAAACGTGCAGTGGCAGGAGCCCTTAGAAACCGTTGGCGGAGAATGCAAATTGACGAGCCATTTCGCTCTGAAATTACTCCTAAGAATATTTTAATGATTGGACCAACGGGCGTGGGTAAAACGGAAATTGCCAGACGTTTGGCAAAGTTGGCTAATGCACCATTTACCAAAGTTGAAGCTACTAAATTCACAGAAGTTGGTTATGTAGGCAAAGATGTCGAATCCATTATTCGAGACCTGGTTGAAATGTCGGTGAAAATGGTGCGGGAGCAAGCTATGGAACGTGTCAATTTTAATGCAGAAGAACAAGCAGAAGAGCGGATACTGGATATTTTACTGCCTGATGTGAATAAAGAAGTGAGCGATAAACGTAAAAAAACACGTCAGGTTTTCCGCAAAAAACTGCGGGAAGGCAATTTAAACGATAAAGTTATTGAATTAGACATACCAGCCCAACGTGTAGGGGTTGAGATTATGACTCCGCCTGGTATGGAAGAAATGGCAGGGCAGCTTCAATCCATTTTTAGCGATATGGGTAAAAAGAAAAAAGAATCTAAAAAATTACCTATTGGCAAAGCCTTTAAAATATTAGTGGAAGAAGAATCGTTTAAATTAATTGACGAAGACGATATCAAAACCAAAGCGCTGGAAATGGCAGAACAGACAGGAATCGTTTTTATTGATGAAGTTGATAAAATTGCAAGGCGTACTGATGTCAGTTCTGCCGATGTATCACGAGAAGGTGTGCAGCGCGATTTACTACCGTTAATTGAAGGATGTAGTGTCAATACAAAATATGGGAGTGTCAAGACTGACCATATTTTATTCATTGCCTCAGGTGCTTTTCATTTTTCAAAACCTTCAGATTTAATACCAGAATTACAAGGTCGCTTACCCATAAGGGTAGAATTGCAAGCACTTTCCAGTGAAGATTTTGAACGTATTTTGGTAGAACCTTATGCCTCAATAATAGAGCAATACAAAGCCATGTTACAAGTTGAAGGAGTGACACTGACCTTTGACAAAACAGCGGTGCGTCGAATTGCTGAGTTAGCCTATGAAGTGAATGAAATTATGGAGAATATAGGAGCAAGGCGTTTACATACCATGTTAGAGCGAATTGTTGACGATATCAGTTTTGATGCGCCTGACTTATCGGATAAAACCATTAATATTGATAGTGATTACGTCGATAAAGCTTTATCTGATGTGGTCAGTGATCAAGATTTATCGCGCTACATTTTATAATTGATAGAATGAGCCGCAGTGTCAAGCCTCCTCAAAGCATTGTATTGAAGTCTGGAGGCAATGCGCTGGAATGCAGCTTTGACACAGAAAAAGGTATAATAACTTGCCATTACAGTGCTGAATATTTACGAGTATTTACGCCCAGTGCCGAGGTTAGAGGGCATGGTGAAAATGATAATTATGATTACCCGGCAGGTAAGCGGCACGTCGCTATTAAAGATATTCAGCGTTCAGGACACTATGCCATTAAAGTTGTCTTTGATGATGGACATGACAGCGGTATCTACACCTGGAGTTTTTTATGGGGACTCCATCAACAATTTGATTGCAACTGGCAGCGTTATCTCTCACAATTACAGCAACGCCGTGTCAGTAGGGATGCTGATGAGCAAGTTGTTCGCATCATGTAATTATCTAAACCCAGATTACGCATTAGAAACCTGCTACACCCAAAAATGACTTTAAAAACATCAGCTTGCTCGAAAAATAATGCTCGCCATAGCCCTGCTATATTTCCGCTTATTTTTCTTGCGCGAGCTACTGTTTTTCTTGCCATTTTTGCCTTCGCTACAATTTCTAATGCATAATCTGGGTTAAAATGGCATTAGCAAAGCGCATTATCCCCTGTTTGGATATTGATAAAGGGCGAATTGTTAAAGGTGTTAATTTTCTTAATATCTATGATGCAGGTGATCCAGTAGAAGTAGCGGCCAGGTATAATCAGGCAGGCGCAGATGAAATAACTATTTTGGATATTACGGCAACTCACGAAGGTCGAGACACCATTTTTGAAACGGTGAAACGTATTGCTGAAAATGTTTTTATTCCACTAACTGTTGGCGGAGGTGTACGTACTTTAGATGACATTCATCAATTACTGCGCTTTGGTGCAGATAAAGTCAGTATTAATTCTGCGGCTATCGCCAATCCGGAATTTGTAAAGGAAGCCGCTTATAAATTTGGATCTCAATGCATTGTTATTGCCCTGGATGCTAAAGCCGTTGACACTGATAATTCCGATTGGGAATTATTCACCCACGGTGGACGCAGACCTACGGGTATAAAAGCCGTTGACTGGGCGAAAAAAATGGCGGCATTAGGTGCTGGTGAAATATTGTTAACCAGTATGGACAGAGACGGTACAAAATCAGGTTTTAATTTGCCTTTAACTCGTGCTGTTGCTGATGCGATCCGTATTCCTGTGGTTGCCTCTGGCGGTGTGGGTAATTTAAGTCACTTGGTCGATGGAATTATCATAGGTCATGCTGAAGCCGTTTTAGCAGCAAGTATTTTTCATTTTGGTGAATATACTATTGCCGAAGCCAAAGGATTCATGCATAGTAATGGTATAGAAATTAGATGGTTAGAATGAACAAATTACTACTATTGATTACACTTATTTATACTGCATGGCTTGCACATGCTCAAGACAGTGCAACAAATAGTCAGGAATACTATTGGGAACAAATAGGTTCAACATACACCAAATGGATGAAAGCCTGGGTTAATAAAGATATAAACGAATATTTAAGTGCATACTCTCCCAATTTTGTGCCCGATGATGGGCGTGACCATGTTCAATGGCGAGAACATCGCTATAAACACCTGAAAAAACCTGGCAAAATAAAAATTGACGTAAAAAAATTGCGTATGACTTCCTTTATAGCGGATGAAATACTTATCACTTTTGAGCAAACCTATAAATCCAGAAGCTATACCGACACCGTGTTAAAACAAGTGATATTTGCCAAGTTAAAAGGAGAATGGAAAATAATCAGTGAAAAGCAATTGGATTTATAGTAATTAATAAGAGTGTAATCTAAAAGGTTTTTCATGCCCAAAGCTGTTGGTAGAGTCCCATTATTTCAGTGATATCAGGCACTCTGGGATTATTGTCGGGAGAGCCTGAGTCTTTTGCCTGGACTGCCATGAGTTCAAGGTTGCTAAAATAAACCTCGCGTTCAATACCATATTTCTCTGGAGTGGGCACCTGCAACTCTATATTTAAGGCATGAAGCTCATCCAATAGTTTATGATTGG
Organism: Pseudomonadales bacterium; assembly: GCA_965204215.1. GTDB lineage: Bacteria > Pseudomonadota > Gammaproteobacteria > Pseudomonadales > GM7GCV1 > CBDBDZ01. The sequence continues at coordinate 1,289,135 of CBDBDZ010000014.1, forward strand.
CTTTATCATTACTGTCTTGATAGCTGGAAACACCCATGGCTCTGGCACAATCAGCATAACGCTCGATGGCGTGATCAATAGAATATTTAGTAACTGTTGGTAACAACATGGCATTTGATAGACCATGAGGCACATGAAAAAGTGCTCCAATGGGTCGGCTCATACCGTGAACCAAAGCTACGGAAGCATTAGAAAAAGCTATGCCTGCGAATGTTGCACCCAGCATCATTGCCTCGCGTGCTTGTCTATTGTTGCCATCATGAAATGCCTTTCGTATATTGGGGGCAATTAAGCGCATGGCTGCCAATGCTTGTGCATCGGAAAAGGTATTAGCTTTCTTGCTAATATAAGCTTCAATAGCATGAGTTAAAGAGTCAATACCAGTATCGGCAGTGGTGCGAGGAGGTACGCTCAATGTTAGTTCGTAGTCAATTAATGCTGCACTTGGTATTAGTCTACTACCTACGCACAACATTTTTTCGGTGCTTTGTTCATCAGTAATAACCATGACTCGTGTTGCTTCTGAACCAGTGCCGGCGGTGGTGGGAATGGCAATTAAAGGCAAGGTTGTTTGCGTAACAATAGCGGGTACTTTGTAGTCAGATACCTTGCCGCCATGTTTTGCCAGCAGGGAAATGGCTTTGGCGCTATCAATGGGACTGCCTCCACCCAAAGCAATGATTGAATCAAAATTCCCATTGCGTAACTGTTCAACGCCAGTTTCAACAGAGCTTACTGTCGGCTCGGGCACAGTGTCAGAGAAAACGCTGGCAGTGATTTGTTTACGTTGTAGACAATGCGTTATTTTTTCGCAATAACCTAACTGTAGCATAAGTTTATCAGTCACAATAAAAGGTTTACTGCAACCTATTTGTTGCAACACTTCTGCTACTTTTTCACTGCTACCTGCACCAATGTGCATGATAGAAGGGATATTAATTTGGTAAGACATGGGTCAACGCTTATTTTTAAAAAATTTTTGCATAATGGTTGAACATTCCTTTTCAAGGATGCCACCACGATATTCAATGTGATGGTTGCCGTAATTCTCAAATAATTGCAAATGGCTGCAAACAGCTCCAGTGCGAGGTTCTTTAGCACCAAAAATAACACTTTTGACTCGGGCATGGATTAAAGCACCTGCACACATGGCGCAGGGTTCTACAGTTACATACAATCGTGTATTGGGAAGCCTGTAATTTTGTAAAGAATTTGCAGCATTACGTAGCGCGATGATTTCCGCATGAGAGCTAGGGTCATGGCTTGAAATGGGTTGGTTCCAACCTTCACCAAGAAGCATTTCGTTGTTGTCAATGATAACAGCACCAACAGGAACTTCGCCTAAGGCTTTAGCCTTTTGTGCTAGTTCCAGACAGTGTCGCATCCAGTACTCATGGTTAGAAATTGGCTTTTCTCCGTGTTCTGTCCTGTTTTGCATGAGGTAAAAGTGATTGCGAATAAAAAGTGCCAAGCGAGATAAAACCGCAAATAATTAGAGCGAAAGGGGATAAAAATTTGTTCATATACTACAATAGCGCACTTTAATCTGGGTTTAAATAATATTCTCTTTGAACACCATTCTAACGCGTTTAATATGCCAAAACAACATTACAATATTTTAGGGATAGGCTCAGCATTGGTTGATACCGAAATCAAACTCAGCGACAACGAACTTAATCAGCTAGCGATAGAAAAAGGATTGATGACATTGGTTGAACAAAGTGAGCAAACACAGATTTTAGACAAATTGCAACGCAGCCAGCAACAACTTCATAAGTCTAGTGGCGGTTCAGCAGGTAACTCTATCTACGCCGCCAGTTTGTTTGGAAGTAGCTGTGGTTTTATCTGTAAAGTCGCCGATGATACCAATGGGAATTTATATATCAATGACATGCAAAGTGCTGGTATCAATGTCAGTACACAACATTTTGATTCTGAATTAGTAACAGGTGAATGTCTTGTTATGGTAACAGAAGATGCTGAGCGAACCATGTGTACCTATTTAGGTGTTAGCGCTAACATTGACACTAATGATGTACCTGATAACTGGAGCGCAGATGTCGCTTATATTGAAAGTTATCTTGCTACTTCTGAAAATGGTTGCAGAGCCGTCAATAAATTATGTCAGCAAATAAGAGAGCAGACAGGCAAAATAGCGCTGTCGTTGTCAGACCCAGGTATTGTCCAGTTTTTCAAACAACAAATTCACGATATGGTTAATGGTAAAGTGGATATTGTTTTTTGTAATAGTGAAGAGGCTGTTCACTGGGCAGGAGTAGATGATGACGAAAAAATATTTACCTCGCTACTGGATTTTGCCAACTTGGTTGTGATGACTGATGGCAGCAAAGGTGCTTATATTCACGATAGCAACAATTGCATTCATATTGAAGGTAATAAAGTCGATGTGATTGATACCAACGGAGCAGGTGATATGTTTGCAGGTGCTTTTTTGGCTGCTTATATCGAAGGTCGGGATTTAGCGTTTGCTGGCCAATTCGCCTGTAAAGCCGCATCTGAAGTTGTGTGCGTGTTTGCATCCAGGCTGTCTTTAGAAGGTTATCAAGACATTCGCAAGGAGTTGGCATAAATTGGAAATTTTTCGAAAAATTCAAACGCTTCGGGAACACCTGAAACTCCATAGACAAGCGGGACAATCCATTGTGATTGTACCAACGATGGGCAATTTGCATGAAGGGCATATACAATTAATTGATTTAGCGCATCAACACGGAGATATTGTTGTGTGTAGCATTTTTGTGAACCCTTTACAATTTGGTTTAAATGAAGATTGGGAACAATATCCGCGCACTTTTGAAAGCGACTGCGAAAAATTGACCCTGGTCAATTGCCATTATCTGTTTTTTCCCGAAGATAAAGAAATGTACCCTAATGGTCTTGCTGAGCAAACCAAAGTGATAAGTCCAACCATGACTGATATACTCTGCGGTGCCAGCAGACCAGGGCATTTTGAGGGTGTAACAACAGTAGTAACCAAACTTTTTCAAATTGTACAGCCCGACAGAGCAGTATTTGGGAAAAAAGACTATCAGCAGTTAGCAATTATTCAACGGATGACAGAAGATTTATGCATGGATATAAAAATTATTGGTGCGCCGATTGCCCGCGAGACAGATAACCTGGCTTACAGCTCACGCAACACTTATATTAAATCCTGCGAACGCCCCAAAGTCACTCAACTATACAGTAGTCTGAATTGGGTTAAAGATTGTATTCGTCGAGGCGAGAGAGATTACCTGCAATTGGAACTTAATGCTTGCAAGCAAATTGAAAATTGCGGATTTCGCTCTGACTATATCAGCATTCGTGAAGCCAATACCCTAAACAATGCAATGCATGACGATACTCACCTGGTAATTTTGGGTGCTATGTACACTCAAAATGCTCGTTTAATTGATAATGTAACCATTAACTTAAACCCAGATTATGCATCAGAAACCTACTGTATCCAAAAATAATTTTAAAAACATCAGCTTGCTCGAAAAATAATGACAGATTACTCTTCCAGTGATATTGAAGTTTTAACCGGGTTAGACCCGGTTCGTAAACGCCCGGGTATGTATACCGATACAGCGCGTCCAAACCACTTGGCTCAAGAGGTTATCGACAACAGTGTGGATGAAGCCATTACTGGCCATGCCGACAAAATTAATGTTATTTTGCATGATGATAATTCTGTAACAGTAGAGGATAACGGTCGCGGTATGCCTGTGGACATGCACCCAGAAAAGAAGCTAGCAGGTGTTGAAGTGATACTGTCTACGCTACATGCAGGAGGGAAATTTTCCAATAAAAATTATGAATTTTCAGGAGGGTTGCATGGAGTAGGGGTATCAGTGGTCAACGCCTTGTCCAGTTTTCTTAGCGTTACAATTAAGCGCGGCGGAAAAATACATGAAATGTCCTTTTGTGACGGCGAGAAAAATTCCGAATTAGAAGTTATTGGTGACTGCGGACAAAGGCGAACGGGTACCTCTATTACCTTTTCACCTAACCCTGTTTATTTTGATAGCATCAAATTCTCGGTCTCGTCACTGACTCATTTACTGCGCGCCAAAGCGGTTCTTTGTCCTGGTTTAAAGGTGACCTTTAGCAATGAAAATAATGGTGAGCAACAAGAGTGGTATTACCAGGATGGTTTGCGGGACTATTTACTCGGTTCCATTAATAGTGACGATAAAATACCTGTCGATGCTTATGTTGGAAAAGCGGAAGGTGAGGATAGTCGCGGAGACAAATCAGCTATTGAATGGGCATTGGTTTGGCATACCGAAAGCGCTGAGCGCATTGAAGAAAGCTACGTTAATTTGATACCCACTACACAAGGTGGTACTCATGTCAACGGCTTTCGCACAGGGCTGATAGAGGCATTGCGTGAGTTTTGTGAATTTCGCAATTTAATACCCAAGGGCATCAAAATATCAGCTGAAGATTTGTGGCAATCAGCAAGCTATATTATTTCGTCTAAAATGAGCGATCCGCAATTTTCCGGACAAACCAAAGAACGCTTATCATCAAGGGAAGCCGCTAGCTTTATCGCCACGACATTAAAAGATAATTTCGCATTGTGGCTTAACCACCATGTAGATGTGGGTGAACAACTGGCGCAGCTTACTATCAGCAATGCCCAGCGCAGACTTAGGGCCAGCAAAACAGTCACGCGTAAACGCATCACTTCAGGGCCAGCTTTGCCAGGTAAATTATACGATTGCAGCAGTGATGACTCCAATAGTTCAGAGTTGTTCCTGGTAGAGGGTGATTCAGCAGGAGGTTCGGCCAAACAAGCTCGCAACAGTAGTTTTCAGGCAATACTGCCACTGCGTGGTAAAATACTGAATACATGGGAAGTAGACTCGCAGGAAATATTGGCATCGAACGAAATTCATAATATTGCTACAGCTCTTGGTATCGACCCGGGAAGTGATAATTTAGATAATTTACGTTATGGCAAAGTCTGTATTTTAGCTGATGCCGACTCTGACGGCTTGCATATAGCCACCTTGCTATGTGCTTTGTTTGTCCGCCACTTTCGAGCTTTGGTCAGCAAAGGACATGTTTTTATTGCTATGCCACCACTGTATCGAATAGATGCAGCTAAAGATGTGTATTACGCGTTGGATGAAGATGAAAAGGAAAGTGTTTTACAGCGCATTGAAAATGAAAATAAACGTGTGAAAATCAATGTGCAACGCTTTAAAGGTCTGGGAGAAATGAACCCTGGTCAACTGCGTGAAACTACTATGTTGCCTGATACACGCAGACTTTTACAACTAACCCTGGAAGCAGATAGCCACGCCGACTCATTACTGGATATGTTATTAGCGAAAAAACGTGCAAGCGATCGCAAGCAGTGGTTAGAAACCAAAGGCAATTTAGCCGTACTTTAGCACTGTTGTAATTATGTATTTAAATCAGCAATCCTACGAGACCTTGCCGCTGCGAGATTACGCGGAGAAAGCTTACCTCAATTATTCAATGTATGTAATTCTGGATCGTGCATTGCCACATATTGCCGATGGGCTTAAACCTGTACAGCGGCGAATCGTTTATGCAATGAGCGAATTGGGTTTAAAGAGCGGTGCAAAATATAAAAAATCTGCGCGCACTGTAGGTGATGTTATTGGCAAATACCACCCACACGGCGATGGGGCTGTTTATGAAGCAATGATTATTATGGCACAACCTTTTGCTTATCGTTATCCACTAATTGATGGTCAGGGTAATTGGGGTTCTCCCGATGATCCCAAATCGTTTGCTGCTATGCGCTACACCGAATCGCGTTTAACAGGTTATGCCAATTTACTGCTAAGCGAGTTAGCTCAAGGTACGTCAGACTGGACTCCAAATTTTGATGGCTCTATTGATGAACCTGTCACTTTACCAGCCAAAATTCCCAATATCTTGCTTAACGGTACTACTGGAATTGCTGTGGGTATGGCGACCGATATTCCATCACATAATTTAAAAGAAGTGGTAGCTGGTGCAATTGCGTTATTAGAGACATCTTCGCTAAGTGTTCGGGAGCTTTGCCAGTACATTAAAGCACCAGATTTTGCTACCGAGGCCAAAATTGTTTCGAGTAATGAAGACCTTATTGCAATATACGAAAGTGGGCGTGGCAGTGTCAAATTACAAGCTAATTGGTGCCTGGAAGATGGTGCCATTATTATTGATGCATTGCCCGCACAAAGTTCGGGTTCCAGGGTTTTAGAACAGATTGCGGAGCAAATTAACCAGAAGAAATTGCCAATGATTGCCGATTTAAGGGATGAATCTGACCACGAAAACCCAACGCGACTGGTGTTGATACCGCGCTCTAATCGAGTCGATACTGATGCTGTAATGGCGCATTTATTTGCTACAACGGATTTGGAGCGCAATATTCGTGTCAACCTTAATATGATAGGTGTAAATGGTCTGCCACAAGTAAAATCATTGAATAAGATTTTAAATGAATGGTTGGCGCACCGTATTGAAATTATTCGCAAGCGTACCGAATTCCGCTTGAATAAAGTCAATGAGCGTTTGCATTTACTGGAAGGCTTGTTGATAGCTTTTTTAAATCTCGATGAAGTCATTCGCATTATTCGCACCGAAGATGAACCCAAACAGGTGTTGATGCAGCGCTTTAATTTAAGTGAAATTCAAGCCAATTATATTCTGGATACGCGTTTACGCCAATTAGCACGTTTGGAAGAAATGAATATTCGCACCGAGCAAGAAGCCTTGCAAAAAGAACTCGCTGAGTTAGAGTTGTTGTTAAGCTCTAAACAACGAATTAAAACAGTCATTAAAAAAGAACTGCAAGGTATTGCTGATGAATTCGGTGATGATAGGCGCTCACCTATTGCTGAAAATTGCGTAATTGCTAAAGCTTTTAGTGAGGATGAGTTGGTCAGCCCAGAACCGGTTACCATTGTGCTTTCTACCACTGGTTGGGTAAGAGCAGCAAAAGGGCATGATATTGATCCGCAAAGTCTTAGTTTTAAATCAGGCGATGCTTATCTTTCGCATGTTAGAGGGCGAAATAATCAAATGGTTTCGTTTTTGGATTCAACAGGTCGAAGCTATTCGTTGGCGGCACATCAATTGCCATCAGCCAGAGGGCAGGGTGAACCCTTAACAGGTAAATTGTCACCTCCAACCAATGCGACTTTTTGTTCAATATGTACAGGAGCAGAGAATGATTTACTATTGATGAGTAGTGATGCAGGTTATGGGTATATCTGTCGCTACGGCGATATGATCAGTAACAAAAAAGCGGGTAAAGCACAAATCAGTTTACCTAAACAAGCAAAAGTGCTAACCCCAAAAAGCGTTAATAATATAGAGGACAGTTTTATTGTATCGGTAAGCAGCAGCGGGTATATGCTGATATTTCCATTGGCAGATTTGCCTGTACTACCGCGAGGCAAAGGCAACAAAATTATTAATATACCTGGTAATAAATTGCAATCACGCGAAGAATATATGGTAGACGTTATTATTTATCAGTCAGGTCAAACACTATTGATCTACAGTGGTAAACAATACTTGTCTATGAAAGCCAATGATATTGAACATTACAAAGGTGAGCGAGGCAGGCGCGGTTTGAAACTTCCAAGAGGTTATCAAAAAGTTGACTATCTAGCGATTAGTACTGAATGAATAACACTGTACTCTATATTATTACGGTATTAATATGGGGTTCAACGTGGATAAATATAAATTATCAACTTGGAGAGGTTGCTATAGAGGCATCCATAGCCTATCGTTTTGCTATAGCAGCCATGCTGTTTTTTATCATTTGTTGGTTTCGTTGTGAAAATTTAAGGTACTCATTAAAGCAACATATACAACTGGTAGCTTTTGGTGTATGTTTATTCTGCCTTAACTTTGTTTTTTTGTACACGGCTCAACAAACAGTTTCATCGGCAATCACCTGTATTACCTTTTCGACCATAGTGTTTATGAATATGTTAAATTCAACATTTTGGTTCAAAACAACCATATCCACACGAGCCTATGCAGGAGGTATGCTGGGTTTAACAGGAATTACTCTGATGTTCTGGAATGATATAAAAGACTTCAGCTTAAACGATAGTGTTATAGTTGGTGTAGTACTCTGCTTAATAGGCACAACATTTGCTTCACTGGGCAATATGCTATCTATTGCCAATCATCGACAAGCTATCGCTCTTATGCCTGCTAACGCTTGGGGTATGAGCTATGGGGTTATTGTGATGTTGCTTATTTTATGGTTTAAAGGTGAAAGCTTAAGCTTCTCATGGACAGTTCCTTATATCAGTTCACTACTGTATTTATCGGTTTTTGGCTCGGTTATCGCCTTTACCTGCTATTTAACGCTGATGAACCGCATGGGCGCAAATAAAGCATCATATGCCAATATTATGTATCCAGCCGTTGCAGTTGTACTGTCAACATTATTTGAAAATTTCCTATGGAGTTTCTCCACTCTTACTGGATTGATTTTGGTAATGTTGGGTAATTGGGTAGCGCTTTACCAACCACAAAAACGCAAATGCAATCAAATAGCTTGAATTAAATACTTTTATCTTTTTTGGTAAATTTTTATTTGACATATGCGCGCTATCTACTAAAATTGCGCCTCCAACACAATGGGTGGTTAGCTCAGTTGGTAGAGCGACGCCCTTACAAGGCGTAGGTCACAGGTTCGACCCCTGTACCACCCACCATCAAAAAGACCTTATCGCTGCGGAGCGGTAGTTCAGTTGGTTAGAATACCGGCCTGTCACGCCGGGGGTCGCGGGTTCGAGTCCCGTCCGCTCCGCCATTACACTCTCCATAGCCCTCCATAAAACTCTTTAAACCCGCTAAATCAAACGATTTAAGCCCTTATTGCGTCTTTATCACTCCATAACCATCTATTGTAATCTACGTTTTTTGTTGGTATTATAAGACCTCGATACCAACAACTTAAAAACACGATACCAACAAATGGCATTAACAGCGATACAGTGTGAAAAAATAAAACCCGAATCTAAGGCAATCAAGAAATCGGATGGGAGCGGACTATATTTGCAAGTAAATCCAAACGGTTCAAAGTTATGGCGATTAGCCTATCGTTTTGATGGAAAGCAGAAGACACTAGCAATAGGTCAATACTCAAATACACTCGGTTTAAAAGAAGCACGCCAAGCTAGAGATGCAGCAAAGGATTTACTCGAGCAAGGTATTGACCCAAGCCAAAGCAAGCAGCAAGCCAAACATAAGATACAAGAACAGCAATCAATAACCATTGAGTTTGTCGCTATTGAATGGATAGAGTATATGAAACATCGCTGGAGCGAAGTTCATGCGGATGATGTTAGACGTTCATTAGATAGGCATGTCTTACCAACAATAGGTAAGTATCCAATAGCCCACCTTGAATACAGTACACTAACGGCACTATTAGAACGTTTGACAAAGACTGGTGCATTAGAAACAGTTAAGCGTTGCCGTCAACGGTTGGAGAAAATATTCGACTATGGTATTTCAAGAGGCTATTGCGAGAAGAACTTAGCCATACCGTTAAAAGGTTTATTACAACCGCCCAAAGTAACCAATATGGCGGCGTTGCCTATCGAAGAGTTCCCAGCCTTCCTCAATGCAATAAAACGCTATAACGCTAACACATTGACGAAGTTAGCACTAGAATTAATGATGCATACCTTTGTAAGAACAGGAGAGCTAATTGGTGCAAAATGGGCAGAGTTTGATTTTGATACTCAGCTATGGAATATACCCAGTGAACGAATGAAAATGAAACGACCTCATGTAGTGCCATTGTCTGAACAGGTCATTGCTATTTTGCATGAGCTTAAAGATATTACAGGTCATCGAGAGTATTTATTCCCTAATAGAAACAATCCGCGTAAAAGCATGAGTGATTCAACCATTATTCGCTTAATTGACCGCATTGGCTATAAAGGGCGAATGACAGGACATGGTTTTAGAAGTGTAGCCAGTACTATGCTAAATGAGTCGGGCGAATGGCGTAGCGAAGTTATTGAGCATCAATTAGCGCATGTTGAACGTAATGAAGTAAGGGGCGCATATAACCGCGCACAGTATATTGAAGAGCGTACAGAAATGATGCAGTGGTATTCAGATTCAATTGAAAGTATTCAGCAGTCAAATATACGGTTGATTAGGCGTAGTATTTAAACATCAACAGAACAAATAATTCTAGGAGAAGAATCTTGCCAGAAAAAGACATAAATAAAGATACAGATTTTCAGTTTGATATAGAGTTTGATTATATAGAACGGATGCTAGGTAAATTTGGAATACCAAATAATTTGCTTACCGATGAAATAATTCCAGTTAGCTTTTTAGAGCAATATTGTAAGAATGAATCTAGTTTAATGCAGGGATTAAGACTATGTAATGCTTATCGATATTTAATTAAATCTAGAGAGTCATCAAAATCTGATGGACAAGTATTTAATTTAATTCAGTATGCACGAGAGATGAAAGCATATGGTCTCCTTTGTGGAAAGGATATGTTGAAGAACATGGCTAATGATGCAAAAATCAGTATTTATCCATCGTATAAAGAGAAAATCCACAATGGTTTAAATAGCGCTCAATCAAGTAGAAGGGCAAGGCTATGGTATTCAATCGCAATAAAACTATTTGAAGAAGAGTACTTTGAAGAATTCAGAAGAGGAATGAGTAAAACTCAGATTGCTAAGAAAATAGCTAATAGGTTAAAAAAACTAGAAATTAAAAATGCCGATGGGAATCCTATACAAGCTGACTCTATAAGGCAATTATTAAGTAAGTATAAAAAGTAAATCTCATAAAATTTAGAGCTATATCTGGTTGATAAACCCCCTAGGGAGTACATCAGATTTAACTAAATATACCCTTGTAATAATTTTTTATTTGCTGTCTGCTGGTATACATTACTATCAACTCTGTAATAAAGCAGAAGAAATAAAATGTATATTATGAAACTATTAAAGATTAAAAACGTAGCCAATAAAGTCGACTTATCGGTAAGTCAGATTCATGCAATGAGAGCAAGAGGAACTTTTCCAAAAGGTTTTAGATTGGCGGATAGCCGCTCAACAAGATGGCTAGAAAAGGATATTGATGATTGGATTGAGAAGCAACTCAATACCAATAAGGTAGCTCCAAGAATAAGAATTAAGCAGTAGCTTATTTTGCAAGAACTTGCAAAATAATAAACATCCGCACATGTATATAACTTTTAATATTACTAGATTTTTAGCAAGATACACTGAGTTATGTAACATAGCGACTATACCCCCTGCATAAGCAGTAGTTTACCAATCAACAACAGCGTATGACCGACAAGAAAAACACCCCGAAAAATGGCGGTGCCAAGCACAAAACCCCCTCCAAGCGACAACGACAAAAGCTAGACTCTAAGCCATCTACAGGCAGAGGTTATACTATGGAAGACGCAGTAAGACTTAGTGAAGCTAGAGAGAGGGCAGATGATGCAAACAAAGTCACTAGACAGGAACTAGAAAAGAGAGTATCACTGCCAGCACCTACCACTATATCGTATGAGGAGGATTCAGCACTTTATCAAGAGCAGCTAGTCACCCAAGTTGAGCAGTTGATGTTGAAAGGTATTAATACCAATCGCGCTATTATGGAGGTGTTACCAGACTTTAACCCTGCCAGTGATTCTGACCGCCACAGGCTCAATCGAATTAAAGAAAAGGTACATGCCCGATGGGAGATTGTTGTACCCACGTCAAAGGGAGCTAACGGCACTGTGCGACTTCGAGGCATGGCAGTTAAACAGCTAGAGATTATGGAAATGAAGTTGTGGCAGGATATGGAACGTTTTAAACAAGACGGCAGGTTACGAGTTGTAATAGCCAAACAGTTGATGGAGCTTTGTGATTACAAACTTAAATTACATGGTATCCAAGCCGATAAGATTGTAGATGACACTCGCGGCTACTCTATGGATAGTGAGGCATTTGATTGGTCAAATAGCCAGCTAGATAAGTTGCGAGAAATGCGCCGACAAATTCAGGCTAAGATAGACAATGCAGATGATACAAACGATGGCACAGTTAAGCACTAATGGTATGGTGAAGCTAATACTATTCAGTTAGATAAAGAGCAGAGTAGATAAAGTTCATAGGTGTGATACAGCACCAAAAGATGGTGATACTAATGAACGCGGATGTGTCTATTCTAGGGGGAGATGTAGAAAAACTAGACGGCGTCCTACACTATAATTTTGCAAGTTCTTGCAAATTATCAAGAGTCTAGTGTACAGCTTACAATAATTTAAAATTTAAAAAATGTGTGTTTGCGAATAGGTTTACGCAATGAGGACTTATAGTATAATGACTGCACGACAATTATATAGATACTCCGACTAGGTCGGGTTATCTACTGAATACAATAGCTTTAATATTAGACTTAAGGGTTGCTCCTTGTGTCTATTATCGTGAATAGGTGGAAACATCCATATATCTATATGATTGTCGTAATGACCCGACACCCTTTAAGGTGTCATTTTACGACAAAGTATATAGGTTAATAAATGGTAACTAGCTATAACAAACTAAGCATTGAGCAGCTAACGGCTTTAAGCCAACGTGGTGATAGAAAAGCACTGGGTAAATTAGGTGCTTGCTATTTCTTAGGGGATGGTGTTACTGAAAATCAGAACAAAGCATTTGAATTATTAAACCAAGCTGCAGACAAAGGTGATGGTCTAGCTTGCGTAATTCTTGGTTGGTGCTATTACAGTGGTGAAGGTGTAACTAAAGATTTAGCTAAAACAGACTTCTTATTTAATTTAGCTACCAAAGATGAAAATGCTGATATTGATACCCTTGAGGAATTAGCTAATATATTTAGAAATGGTATTGGAGTGCAAAAGTATATATCAAAATCTAATCAGCTTCTTAGACGAGTAAATCAAATAAAGAGGAACGAAAAATTAATTAATTCTACTCAACTCCAAAAAGCATATACCAGTACATATCCTAAGAATAGCAAAAACATAGTTGAAAATAACCATGTAAATACAGAGAAAGTAAATAACGATAATTACTCTGTTACCTTCCATCCTAAAACGTGGCACGGAGGAATATGGATATTAGTATTATTGCTTGTGCTTGGTGTAATAGGGCACTTCTCAGAGGAGGATGAGGGTTATGATAGTTTGAGTACTGAAAAGACTGAGATAATATCAAATAAAAACAATACCTCTACTAGCTCAGAACCTTCAATAACATCAGTATATTCGTACCCAAACTCTTTAACGAGTATACATACCGACCTTATAGTAAATTCACTCAAAAATAACTATGGTATTTTGGTAGATAGTTATTTATGTAACCGTGATGATTTCTGTGAAATATTTGCGTATAAAGAATCAGATTTTAATGGTATTGTTCAAGTACAAATCGGGGGTAAGAATGTAGATGTTTTATCTAGTTCAGTTGCAACAAACCAGACCTTCCACCAAGTTTGTAGTGCTGTTATGTTTGCATTAACTGATTCTGTAGGGAGGCAGCGTATTGAGGAAGTCGTTACTCAAGGTTTTAATAATGCTTTAACTAACAGGCGGCACAAGATGGAATTATTCGGGATTATGTTTAAAACTGCTTTAGATTATCGAGGGCTTGTAGACTGTACGGTATATAAGTTTTGATTTCTTTCCCTGAGTAGTATTTCCTTAATTACATGAAGAACGCTAAGAATCATGACATCATTTAGAACATTAACCAATCTAGGGCGCCAGCAGCTATCACCATCATTTTTTATGCGTGATTTTCTATATTCTGAGATATCACAAATAGAAGGCATTGCTAATATTCCTGAAAACCCTGAAATTGCGATAGAAACAGGAAAAATGCTCTGTAATGAAGTGTTAGAACCAATTCAACAAAAATTAGGTAGAATAAGTATTCGTTCTGCGTATCGTTCACCAACTATTAATGGAATTGGGGCGGCGAATAATAATCAGTATAATTGCTCAAAAAATGAAAAAAACTACGCCAAGCATATATGGGATATACCCAATAAAAATGGTCATAAAGGAGCAATGGCTTGTATCGTGGTTAATTCATTTTTACCCTACTATGAAAAAACAGGGAATTGGCAAGCTCTAGCGTGGTGGATACATGATAATATCCCCGATTATTCAACAATGTACTTTTTTCCTAAACTTTGCGCATTTAATATTGGGTGGCAAGAAAATGCAGTTAAGCGAATTGATAGTTATATTAAGCCTAAGGGTTGCTTAACGAAGCAAGGAATGGATAATTTTAACGGTTGCCATAAAAATGGATACATTGACTTTTTAAATTATTTATGGAGGTAAAGAATAAGTTTAAATGAGATGAGTGTGTTTGAAAATAAGATATTTGGATAATACAAAATTTCAGAAAGGTATACCTTGCTGAGTTATGATAGAGTTACCTATTGAATGACTGCATAGCATAAACTGTAAATGGCAAGTAACAATCACTATAGTCAAAACAAACTTATTTCATTACAGTGTTACAAATTAGCAATATTCGTTTTAATAGTAAAAAAAGAGTAATAGACTTTGAATAAACAACAATTAGCAGCAAAGATTTGGGAGTCAGCGAATCAGATGCGCTCTAAAATTGAAGCCAACGAATATAAAGATTATATATTAGGCTTCATTTTCTATAAGTATCTATCTGATAAAGAAGTTAGGTTCGCGCAACAACTAGGCATGTCCGACACGGAGATTACTTCATTGAGTGAAGACGATGTTGAAACCGTCGATTATATTAAAAAAGACCTTGGCTATTTCATTGCCTATGATAACCTATTTTCAACATGGCTTGATGCAGGCAACGATTTTGATGTGTCCAATGTTCGTGATGCTTTATCAGCTTTTTCTCGTCTAATACATACTGAACATAAAAAGTTATTTGATGGTGTTTTTGACACACTTCATACAGGGCTAAGTAAATTAGGTGAAAGTGCTGCTAAACAAACCAAAGCCATTAGTGACTTATTACAACTAATCAAAGATATTCCGATGGATGGGAAGCAAGGTTATGATGTTCTTGGTTATATCTATGAGTATTTGATTGATAGATTTGCAGCCAATGCAGGAAAAAAAGCAGGAGAGTTCTACACACCACAGGAAGTATCGTTGCTAATGTCAGAAATCATTGCTCATCATTTAAAAGATAAAGAAAATATAGAAATCTATGACCCTACCAGTGGCTCAGGTTCATTGTTAATCAATATTGGTCGCAGTGTTGCCAAGCATGTGGATGATGAAAACAACATCAAGTATTACGCACAAGAATTAAAAGCTAATACCTATAACTTGACGCGTATGAATTTGGTGATGCGTGGTATCTTACCCAATAATATACTTACCCGAAATGGTGATACCTTAGAAGATGATTGGCCTTATTTTGATGAGAATGACCCCATAGGTTCATACAATCCACTGTATGTCGATGCAGTGGTCTCAAACCCACCCTATTCACAAAAATGGGATTCAGACCATAAAGACAATGACCCACGTTATTCACGCTTTGGACTAGCACCCAAAACCAAAGCCGACTATGCCTTTTTATTACATGACCTTTACCACCTTAAGCCTGATGGAATTATGACCATAGTGTTACCTCATGGCGTATTATTTCGCGGTGGTGAAGAAGGTCGTATCCGTAAACAATTGATTGAACACAATCACATAGACGCAATTATCGGTCTTCCCCCCAATATCTTTTTTGGTACGGGCATACCCACCATTATTTTAGTATTGCGGCAAAAACGTAATAATACCGACGTACTAATCGTCGATGCCTCAAAACACTTTATAAAAGAAGGCAATCGCAATAGACTTAAAGCCTCAGATATTAAGCGTATCACTGATACAGTCATAAACCGAGAGAGTACACCTAAATACTCAGAAGTTATCAGTAAAGCGTTTATTCGCGAAAACGACTACAACCTCAATATCCCCCGATACGTAGATTCGGCAGACGGTACTGATAGTTGGGACTTGCACGCCACCATGCTGGGCGGCATTCCAGAAAAAGAAATCAAACAACTCAATCGTTATTGGCAAGCTTTTCCAGCTTTGCGTGATGACTTATTCGAGAAAACATCGAGCCAATACGCACAACTAAAAGTAACCACAGCTGAACTAAAACAACATATCACTCAGCATCAACAGGTTGAAGCATTTAATCAAAAATTTCTAAATGCTTTTAACGACTTTGATACTTACCTTAAAACCGAGTTAATTACGCCATTGACTCAGCAACAGCAAACCATCAATATTGCACAGCAAGAGTCTATATTGAGTGAAGAACTGTTTAGGCGTCTAATGCCTATTGTATTAATTGATAAATACCAAGCCTATCAATTACTCAATAACAGTTGGAAGAATATCGCTATTGATTTAGAAATACTACAAACAGAAGGGTTTTCTGCCAGTAAACAATGCGACCCTAATATGGTCATTAAAAAGAAAAATGGTAAAGATACCGAAGTGCAAGAGGGTTGGGTGGGGCATATATTACCGTTTGATTTGGTTCAAAATACTTATTTAGCCGAGGAGTTGTTAGCGCTTCAGCAAAAAGAAAATCGGTTAGCAGAAATCAGTGTAGAGTTTGAAGAAGTGTTAGATTCCCTTACTGAAGAAGAAAAAGATGCGGAATCCGTTAAAGATAGTAATGACGGTTTCAATAATGCGATTGTTACTAGAGAAGCAAAACAACTACGCAGAGAAATAACAGAAAGTGGTGAATTTGATGCAGATAGTTATGAAGCTAAAATACTTAAAGTTGATACATTAATAGCCGAAGAAAAAGCACTTAAAAAAGCGGTTAAAGCCGATGCTCTACATTTACAGACCAAAACTACTATCGAAAATTTGAGTGATGAACAAGTCTGTGAGTTATTAGAGTTTAAATGGATTAGCCCATTATTGGTTGAACTTAATAAATTACCCGATATGTTGATTAACCAACTCACTGTTAAAGTACAGAAACTTGCCGATAAATATGCGGTTACTTATGCCGATGTTGCCAACGATATAAAAGACACAGAGCAAGCGTTGGTTGGTTTAATTGATGAGCTAACGGGGAATGAGTTTGATATGCAAGGTTTGGCTGAATTAAAGGATTTTTTACAAAGTGAATAATATGGCTGCGGTTAATAAAGTGCCTGGAGTTCGCTTTAAGGGGTTTAGTGGGGAGTGGGAAGAGGTCGAATTGGGGGATAATGCTGATTTCTCTAAGGGAAGGGGATATTCAAAAAGTGACTTGGTTTCAGTAGGTAGCCCAGTTATCCTATATGGAAGGTTATATACTCAGTACCAAACGGTTATTTCTGACGTTGATACTTTTGTTATAGAAACTAACAATTCTATTCTTAGTAAAGGCAGTGAAGTTATTGTCCCTGCATCAGGCGAAACTGCTGATGATATTTCAAGAGCATCTGCTATTTTACAGTCAGGAGTCTTATTAGGCGGTGATTTAAATATTGTCTATCCAAGTGATAAGCTTGATTCAATATTTTTAGCACTGACTATATCAAACGGAAAGCCTCAAAAAGATTTGTCGAGAAAAGCACAAGGTAAATCTGTTGTTCATGTGAGAAATAACGACTTAAAAAAAGTTGATATTACATATCCAAATATTAATGAACAAACTAAAATCGGCAATTATTTTCAACAGCTAGATAACCTTATCAATCAGCATCAGCAAAAGCACAACAAGCTATTAAACGTAAAAAAAGCCATGCTTGATAAAATGTTTCCACAACAAGGTGAGAATGTGCCAGAGATTCGTTTTAAGGGCTTTAGTGGGGAGTGGAGAAAAAAAGAGTTCAGTGATAATTTTTTAGACATCCATAATAATACACTTTCTAGAGCAAATTTAAATTACAATTTTGGGCTAGCTAGAAATGTACATTATGGCGATATTTTAATTAAATTTGGCGAGATACTGGATGTAAAAACAGCGAATATACCTTTTATTACAGATAATAATTTGGTAGCCAAACTAAAAACCACAAATTTACAAGATGGCGATGTAATTATTGCGGACGCCGCAGAAGATAGAACAGTAGGAAAATGTACAGAGATAGTAAATGTTGAAAATACGGTTGTTTTTTCAGGTCTACACACTATCGCTGTTAGACCTAAATGGTCGTTTTCACCAAATTATCTTGGTTATTTTATGAATTCATTTGCTTATCACAATCAACTTTTAGCTTTAATGCAAGGAACAAAAGTTTTATCTGTATCGAAATCAGCAATACGAAATACATCTATTGTTTTTCCAGTAAATCCTAATGAACAAGCCAAAATCGGCAATTTTTTCAAACAGCTTGATACGCTAATTAACCAACACGAAACCCAGCTTACAAAACTCAATAATATTAAGCAAGCCTGCTTAAGTAAGATGTTTGTCTGAGAGATTATTAGACTATGACAATATTTAACAGTGAAGCGGCATTTGAAAGTGCCTTAGTGAATGAACTAAAAAAGAAAGGCTGGGAAGACGAGGTTATTAAATACCCCAGTGAAGCTGATTTGCTACAAAATTGGGCGGCGATTTTATTCAAAAATAATAGCGATATTGACCGCCTTAATGATACGCCACTCACCACAAGTGAAATGCAGCAAATCGTCGAGCAAATACAGGAATTAAAAACACCGCTAAAGCTCAATGGTTTTATTAACGGCAAAACGGTTTCAATTGTCCGTGACAATCCCAATGACCCCTTACATCTGGGTAAAGAGGTCAGTTTGAAAATATACGACCGACAAGAAATTGCCGCAGGGCAAAGCCGCTATCAAATAGTTCAACAACCACAATTTACACGACAGTCAATAATCTTAAATGACCGCCGCGGCGATGTGTTACTACTTATCAACGGTATGCCCGTTATTCATATTGAACTTAAACGCAGTGGTGTACCTGTAAGCCATGCTTATAACCAAATAGAAAAATACTCAGCGGAAGGCATATTTAATGGCTTGTTTTCACTGGTGCAAGTGTTTGTAGCAATGCAGCCAGAAGAGACGGTTTACTTTGCTAACCCCGGTGTCGATGGACGATTCAATAAAGACTTTTATTTCAATTGGGCAAATTTTAATAATGAGCCAACTAACCATTGGAAGGGTATCGCCTCCACTTTGTTATCTATTCCTATGGCGCACCAACTGATTGGTTTTTATACAGTGGCGGATGATTCCGACGGTGTACTTAAAGTAATGCGTAGTTACCAATATCATGCGGCGAATGCGATTTCGGATAAGGTGTCTAAAACTAACTGGGCAGATAAAGAGCGCTTAGGTGGTTATGTATGGCATACCACAGGCTCGGGCAAAACCATGACCAGCTTCAAATCGGCACAATTAATTGCTCACTCTAAAGATGCAGATAAAGTTATTTTTCTGATGGACAGAATTGAACTTGGAGTTCAATCATTGCGTGAGTATCAAGGTTTTTCGAGTGATAGTGAGTCAGTGCAAGCCACAGAGAACACCAGTGTGTT
Organism: Pseudomonadales bacterium; assembly: GCA_965204215.1. Classification (GTDB taxonomy): domain Bacteria; phylum Pseudomonadota; class Gammaproteobacteria; order Pseudomonadales; family GM7GCV1; genus CBDBDZ01. The sequence goes on from CBDBDZ010000014.1 coordinate 1,308,677, forward strand.
AATCACCAAGCTCAAAAGTTCCGACCATAACAATACTCTAATCGTTAGCTCTATTCAAAAGGTGAGCAATATCAAAGAAGAGGGAGGGTTACAAAACCATGATATAGAACTCATCAATGCCAAACGAATCGTGTTTATTGTTGATGAAGCTCACCGTTCAACCTTCGGCGATATGCTCATTACCATTAAACAAACATTTCCCTCAGCGATGTTTTTTGGTTTTACTGGTACTCCGATTCAAGACGAAAACAAAAAGAAACTTAATACAACCTCGTCAGTGTTTGGTAATGAACTGCATCGCTATAGTATTGCAGATGGTATACGCGATAAAAATGTATTGGGTTTTGACCCTTATAAGGTGATGACCTATAGCGATAAAGATTTAAGAGAAAAAGTTGCACTTTTAAAAGCAAAGGCGAATTCAGCAAGTGAAGCGCTATCTAATCCTAAGAAAAAAGACGTTTTCAATAAATTTATGCGCAAGGTCAATATGGCTGGACATAGGGATAACGCAGGAAACTATATAAAGGGTATAGAAGATGAATTACCTACTTCGCAATATCAACGCGATGAACATCAGTTAATGGTAGTTAAAGATATTATTGATAATTGGATTACACTCAGTCAAAACAGTAAATTTCACGCCATATTCGCAACGAGCAGTATTCCCGAAGCGATTCAATACTATCGTTGCTTAAAACAAGCTGCGCCAGAGTTGAGAATAACGGCGTTGTTTGACCCGAATATTGACGAAGGAAGTGACTATTCAAGTAATGGGGCATTCAAACAAGACGGCTTAATCGAAATTATGGAAGACTATAACGAGCATTATGGTCAAGGTTTTACCTTAGCGAACCATGCTAAATTTAAAAAAGATATTGCTGCAAGGCTTGCCCATAAAGAACCATATTTAAGAATAGGAAAAACACCAGAGCAACAAATTGATTTATTAATTGTGGTAGACCAAATGTTAACAGGGTTTGATTCTAAGTGGCTGAACACGTTATATCTGGACAAGGTGCTTAAATATGAAAATATTATTCAGGCTTTTTCACGTACCAATCGCCTCTACGCGGAGAATGATAAGCCCTTTGGCACCATACGTTACTACCGATATCCGCATACCATGGAACGTAATATTAACAATGCTGTTAAGTTGTATTCGGGTGATAGTCCCATAGGGTTATTTGTTGATAAGCTTGACAGTAATTTGAAAAAGCTAAATGCGACCTATGATGAAATTGCTGAGTTATTTAACAATGCAGGAGTAGCTAATTTTGAAAAACTACCCGATGACTTATCTGAACGCGGTATTTTCGCTAAACTCTTTAAACAGTTTAATGAGTATTTAGATGCAGCTAAAATTCAAGGCTTTACATGGGATAAACTAACCTATGTTGTTGGGGAAGGGGAAGCCAAAACTGAGACGACATTACACCTAGATGAAAACACTTACTTAATACTGCTATTGCGTTATAAAGAACTATCAAGTGGTGACGGTGGTGGCGGGAGCGGAGGGGGAGTGCCGTTTGAAATTGATGGTTATCTGACAGAAATAGATACTGGTGTGATAGATGCAGATTACATGAATACACGGTTTGAAAAATACCTTAAAACACTTGAGATAGAAGGAGCAGACAGTGAGCAAATTCAAAAAAACATTGATGAACTCCATAAATCTTTTGCAACACTCACACAAGAAGAACAAAAGTACGCTAATAGATTGTTCAACGATGTACAACGCGGTGATATTAAACTAGAGCAAGGTAAAACTTTTAGAGAATATATTACTGCGTATCTTGCTAATGCTAAAAATTCACAAGTAACAGCTATTTCTCAGATGTTTGGGCTAGATGAGGTTAAGTTAAGTAACATGATGAATACAGGGGTTACAGAAGCCAATATTAATGAGTTTGGACGTTTTGATGCATTAAAGAGCAGTGTTGATAAATCGAAAGCGAAAGCGTATTTTGAAAAATCAGAAGGTAGTATCCCAGACTTCAGAGTTCCTATAAAAGTCGGTAATTTACTTCAAGACTTCATTATACGAGGTGGTTTTGATTTAGATGAAGCTAACCAGTATGACCAGTAGTTGTAGGTAAACTAGAGAATAAAATGATACCTAATAGTACTAAAACGAAGACAGAAAATATATTAGTTCTCTGGAATGATTTTATTGACGTATTTCTTATCAATAAACAGAGTTATCTGGTAGATTATCCCAATCAGTTACTAACGCAGGAGAGGATAAACAACGTACTAAAATATTTTAATGATGATACGTCAGATAGGTTATATGAAGAAAAATTAAAAGACCAATTTGCTAATGCAAGTTATGAGGAAAAATTAATTTATACGCATGCGGAGTGGGTTTATTTATTAATTCCGATACATAGCATCGAGGAGAAGAAATTACCCAAGTTGAATAGATGGCATGACATTGATGAAAAATATGTTTTGGAAGGAATTGTCTCATCAGGAAGTCGACTAAATAATCCTTACTGGCATATAAGATTTATCTTGTCTCTTTTTAACGAATCGCTAAAATACACAGATTCTAACTGGATAGAACCATTTTGTAAAAGGTATGAATCTTTACCAAATAACTATGCAATATGCTCAATAATTAAATTTTTTGTAAACCCTGATTATTTTGAGCAAATTATATCTCATACTGATAAAAAACAGATTGCTAGGCATTATCGTCACTTAATAAATTCAAACGCTTCTCTAGATGAACAATTGTATTTAATTCGTAAAAGGTTAGATGAAACAAAAGCTCACGGTTTTCATTTTTATGATGAAGAATTAATTCGAGAATGGAAAACAGAGATTAAATTTAAAGATTGGCTGAAAAGTCAAAAAAATCAACAAGGCAATCCAATTAAAATATCAGAACTGATTAAAGTTATTGATAGGTTTTATATTGACGGTAAAGTTGATTCTCCTATTTTTACAGTTGTAGATACAACCACCATTAATGACTTATATGATAAATGCTTAGATACATCAGAATTATACGTTTGGAACCAAAGTGTTGGTGCTGGAGGAGCTTCTGCTGCATTAAACTGGTATCTGAAGTTTTTACGAAGAGATGAGTCTATTAGCGTTATAAAAGACAATGAAGAACTAAATATTAAAGACAGAAATAAAACCTATGGCTCTATAATGATAAATTACCCTAAAAATCAAATATTATACGGTGCTGCAGGCACAGGTAAAACGTATAACACCGTAAACCATGCTCTTGCTATTATTGAAGGGAGGAGAGTTGAAGGCTATCATACAACCGATAAACAAAAAAGGTTAGAGTATCAACAGTTATTTAATGAATATAAAAAAGATGGTCGCATTGAATTTGTAACATTTCATCAAAATTTTGCATATGAAGATTTCATTGAAGGCATTAAACCAATAGTAGATAATAAAAGTGACGATTCACTCAGATATGAAATAGCTAAAGGAATATTCAAAACAGTAGCGACTAAAGCTAAAAACTCTAATATTACAATAAATAGCATCGAAGGGTTAAATGATAATCCTACTGTTTGGAAGGCTTCGTTAGGCGAAGGTGGTACATTAATTCAAGATTGCTTTGAAAAGGAGGTAGTAGTTATAAATTCAATGGGGAATAATACACCCTGTAGAAGTTTTGAAAAAATGGAGTCAGGTGATTTAGTCGCGGTTTATCAAAATGCCTCTGGTGAAAATGCAGGTAAATTAATCAGAGGGATAGGTGTTATTATATCTGAAGAAGTACTTGAATATGATACAAATGTAAAACCTAAATATTACAGAAAAGTGAAGTGGTTAAATAAGGATACTCTTAATGTTTACGAATTAAACAATCATAAGAGAATGACGTTAGCATCTTATTACAAAACAAAAATTGACCCAATCAAACTATTAGCTCTTGCTGGGTTAGCCAATAAAAAAGAAAAAGAAAATTATGTATTAATTATTGATGAAATCAATCGCGGCAATATAGCTAAAATATTTGGTGAATTAATTACTCTCATTGAACCATCAAAACGAGAGGGACAGCTAGACTCTATTACAGTCACTTTGCCTTATTCTCAAGATGAATTCTCTGTACCCGATAACCTATATATTATCGGTACAATGAACACATCTGACCGTTCAATTGCTTTATTAGATACGGCATTAAGGCGGCGCTTTGAATTTATTGAAATGATGCCTGATGCATCTTTGTTAAAAAATGAAAAATTTAAGGATGTTGATTTGGTAGAATTGCTTACTGTAATGAATAATCGTATCCGAGTGCTACTGGATAGGGAGCATCAAATTGGGCATACATATTTTTTTAATATTGATTCATTAGATAAGTTGAAAACTGTGTTTCAAAATCAAATAATGCCTTTATTGCAAGAATATTTTTATAACGATTGGGCGCAGATTAACAAAGTTTTAAATGATAATGGCTTTGTAACTGACTTAATGAATGACAAGAAATGGACCCCATTTTTCAGACAGTGGCTTAAGAAATATTTTGGACAGGTTTATGCTGCTTTAGGCAGCGTTAAATTGGCATAATAAATCTGATCGGGAGTTTGTCTCCCCTTCAAATTTTGATGCCGTCTGTCTTCGTTAAAGAAACGAAAATACTCATCAATACCAGCTCGTACTTCAGGGACTGTGTCGTAGGCTTTTAAATAGATATTTTCATATTTAAGGCTACGCCACAATCGCTCAATAAATACATTATCAAGCCAACGACCTCGACCATCCATACTAATTTCAATGTTATTATCAATGAGTACAGAAGTAAAGGCGTCACTGGTAAATTGCGAACCTTGGTCAGTATTGAATATATCAGGTTTACCATGGCGTTGTATAGCCTCTTCAAGAGCTTCAATACAAAAAGCAGTATCCATTGTGTTAGATAATCGCCATGACAGTACCTTACGACTGAACCAGTCAATAACAGCCACTAAATACACAAAACCTTTAGCCATTGGAATATAGGTTATATCGGTTGCCCATACTTGATTAGAACGGTTGATATTCAACCCTCTCAAACGATAAGGATAGATGCGATGAGCCTTATTGGATATCGTGGTTTTCTTCTTAGGAAAGATGGCTATAATGCCCATGGCAAGCATCAATCGCTGTACTTTCTTTCGATTGATGAAGATATCTTCGGTCTCTAATTGGTCACGAATACGGCGGCTGCCATAGAAAGGAAGCTTCATATGGATAGCATCAATACGCCTCATCAAATCGACATCACTATCACTGAGAGGTTTAGGCTGATAATAAAAAGTAGAGCGGTTGACTGATAGTAACTCGCATTGTTTTGACACCGCTAATGTGGGATGGGATGATTCATATCAATCATCTCCTTGCGTAGGGGGCTTGAATCCTGTCTAGCCCGCGTTCTAAAAAATCGCGTTCCATCGTTAATTGACCAATTTTGGAATGCAATTGGTCAATCTGTTTGACATCAGATTTAGACACACTACTGCGTTCAAATAATGATGAGGCTTGTTCCATTAATTGCTGGCGCCATTGATGAATTTGGGTTTGATGTAAGCCAAATTGTTGCGACAGCTCGGCTAAGGTTTTATCACCTCTTGCCGCGGTTAAAGCAACTTTAGCTTTAAAGGATGGTGAATGGTTTCTTCGTTTTGTCATAATAATATGCTTCAAATAATAGTAGGTTTATTGTCGCAAAATATTTCTTAAATTTCAAAAATCCTGTCTAACCGATGGGGTCCACTTCTATATATATATTTAAAGATCGTTTTTATTATAAATCACAAACTAGTCTTTTAATTTCATTAAAAATTAAATGTGCCCCATTTGTTGTTAAAACAGATTCTACGTGAAATTGAAATGTTGAAAAATTTTCAGAGCGTGTTGCATACAGATGGCCTTTTAAATTTTTAGATATATCTAGCTTCCTTGTGACTTCACTCTGTAAAACTGTGACAAATGTATTATAGAACCCTACGGTTTCCATAGTCCCAAAAAAATCAATATCAGCTTGTGATCCTTGTAAAGGGTTATCTAACTTTACTAATTTGCAACCCAACAATATCGTGATAATTTGATGGCCTAGACAAACACCAATAAATGGTTTTGTGGATTGTAAAAGCAATTCCCCTATTTTAGTTATATGTGCAATACGAGCATTCATTAAATCTTTTGGGTTTCCTGGTCCAGGCCCCAATATGACCAAGTCTTCAGTAATTAAATTAATATCTATTGGTATATTACTGCTATTCTCAACTCTAATTTGAAATCCTAATCGACGTAAAATATGAGCAATCATATAAGAAAAATCATCATTATTATCTATAACCAAAACTGACTTTGCCGAAATTTTTTCAGAATTATAGTTATTAATATCAAAATTCCTTAACCAAAATGTAGATAAACTATTATTTCTTTCATATAGCAAATCATTAACACTTTCATCAACAATATCATCTAAAATATAATCGGGTTCAGTCAGTTTTGAAATGCTATTCAAACAACCCAACCCTTTGCTGTTAACCTCTACTCTTTCTTTAGATGCTATGGAATCTTGAACAATACTCGCCCCTGCTTGTAGTATAAAATTGCCAACCAAATCAATTTCAATTGTCCTTATTGTAATACTACTATCTAAGCAATACTCACCATCTTGATCCTTTCCCCTAATTAGTATCGCGCTAGAATAATATCTGCGTGACTCTGTTTCGTACTTATATATAATACGTGATGCATTAGCTAATGGACTGCCAATCATTGTAGGTGCAAACATAGATTTGGAAAAAATTGTTAGATGGTTTAGTGTTGAATTCCCTTCAAGCTCATAACATGTATGAATTAATGTTCCCATTTCTTTTAAATAAGGTCCTTTGATGACTCCGCCATCTTGACACACTTTGACCATTATTTTCATTGTTTCATCTAATACCTGAAATAATTCATTTATTTCTTTTTTGTCTCGTAAAAAATTCATTAGACTAGATTTAAAGTTTTCTTCTTGAAACTTAGGTAAAGTGCCACAAATTGGGTTGGTAATAACTTTGCCTTTTTCAATGGAAATATGCATTTCAGGAGAAGCACCTACAAAGTAACGATTACCATCAAAAAATAAAAAGTGCATGTAAGCATTAGGCTCGTTTTTTATAAATCTAGATAATATACCCAAAGTTGCTTCCACATCAAAATTTTCAATCAGTCCTAAAGTTTTTCTAGAAATCAAAAAATTAGACCCTTCCCCATTTTTTATTTCTTCTGAAATTATTTTTATTATTATCTCTTCAAAAGTTAAATCATCAATATTATTTGTTAAAGTTCCTTTGAACTTTAGAACAACGTTATCAATACTATTTATAAATTCTATTTTATTAAATTCATCATAAGTTTCAGTAACTAACGTAATGATTTTTTCTCCATTATCATGAGCATAAAAATCATTATTTTCTTTAATTTGTTTGTAAGGCACCATGCTTACATTATCAATTTTTAAATCACTTTTTATTTCATTCAATTGATCTATACGATCCAAATAAGCAATTTTACCTGTTACGCACACTAAACTATCTTTTTTATTGACAATACAAAAAGGAGTTTGATTATTAAATTTTCGCATATCGGTTGATTTAAACTTTCGCACATTCAACTCAAAAGTGGTGTATGAGTAGTTGAAAAAAGCGGCGTATCCTGTTGAAATGATGTTTACCAAAAACATTAATTTTAACACTCCAACGAGATACACCACATGACAAACGATACGCTAAATTTATTTGAAAATCCAACACAATTCACCGACGAACTAACAAAAATGTTACAAGCAGGCGCAAGGCAGTTATTGCACCAAGCTATAGAAGCAGAGTTATCTGAATTTATGACTACTTACGCTAATAAACCGGATAATCAAGGTCGACCCTTGGTTGTGTGTAATGGTTATTTGCCTGAACGTAATATTGTTACAGGCATTGGTTCTATAGCCTTTAAAATGCCCAAAGTTAGAAGTCGAGGTGATGATTCTGTTTGTTTTTGTTCATCGATGATACCGCCTTATGTACGTCGTTCTCAATCAATTGGCGTCGCTTTGCCATGGCTTTATCTTAAAGGAATATCTGCTGGTGATATGAAAGAAACATTAAGTGCTTGCGTGTAAATGGATGGTTCGAGCACTCACCATTCATTATTGTCACCATCAACATCTTGATGTCGATATGCTTCACCAATGGCAAACAACACAGTCATTACCTAGCGTATCGGAGCTTGATGACTGTGTCATTCCCAAGTATGAACAACCCGCATTGACATCCGTCACTCAACATCAATTAGCTGACTATAATGAGATGATTTTCAATGTAATCACGACACCTGTGGAGGTTAACCATGTCACCATCGGTTGAGTTATTAACCCTGCAATAAAATACTGCCTCCTGCGCATTTTATTGCGCGCCATTGAAATGCTGGCGAAAATGCGTGAATTTTCTTGTCTTTCAATGGCTTGCGACCGAGCTACCGCTCGGCGGTGATACTTCCTTGTATCACTTATTATTACGCTTATTTCATGCAGCGTTAATATTATTACGTGAATTACGGTTGCCAGAGTTTATTCAATACTATCCCGATGCTTGTGAACAAGCCAAACAACATCATTGGGATTACGCTCAATTCTTAGCGTTTTTATCCGAAAAAGAGCTGGCTAGTCGTTATGCTAGACGTGTTAATAGTTGGCTGCATGAAGCTAAGCTGCCTCAGGGCAAAACCTTATTAACTTAGCCTGAATAATTCGTAATATTATGTTATAATTATGGGATGAAAAATACTGATTTAAGAAGCCTAAGTCACGATTCCCGTCAAGAGTTACGCAAAGTGTGTATCCGTTTGTATAAACGAGGTCAAAAGAAAAACGCCATTGCTCTTGAGTTAGGGTTGCGTTACCCAACTGTTGTGGAATGGATTAATGACTATAGCCGTACAGGTAAACTGACAACTGTTGAGAAACGTAAAGGTCGGGCTATAGGCAAAGGTCGGAGTTTATCGCCCGAACAAGAACTATCCATACAACGAATGATTGTGGATAAAACGCCCGATCAGTTGAAATTAGATTTTGCACTTTGGTCAGTCAAGGCGGTACAGCAATTAATTGAAGAACAATTTGCGTGCAAATTGGCGACACGAACAGTGTGCCGATATTTATCACGCTGGGGGTTCACTCCCCAACGACCTATAAAACGAAGTTACGAGCAACAACCAGAAGCAGTCAAGCAATGGCTTGATAAAACCTATCCTGTCGTACATCAACGCGCTCAAGATGAAGATGCAGAGATTCATTGGGGTGATGAAACAGGTGTCTCAAGTCAGGAGCATTACCCTCGTGGTTATGCGCCCAAAGGTAAAACACCTGTATTAACACTATCTCATGCTAAACGAGAACGGGTGAATATGATTTCTAGTATCACCAATCAGGGCAAGGTTCAATTTATGATTTATGATGATAAGTTTACAGCCCAAGTATTCATAAAATTCTTGAAGCAATTAATAAAACAATCGTCGAACAAGGTATTTCTCATTGTTGATAATTTACGTGTTCATCACGCTAAATTAGTCTCGGAATGGTTAAAAGGTCATACTGAAAAAATTGAAGTGTTTTATTTACCAAGCTATTCACCAGAACTTAATCCTGATGAATATCTTAACTGTGATTTGAAGCGTTCAATGGGGGCGGATAAACCTACTCGAAAGAAAGGAGATATTGCTAAAAAACTCAATAAGCATATGTCTATGATTCAAGAAAAGCCTGAAAGAGTCAAGTCATATTTCAAGCATAGAAAGATTGCTTATGCCGCATAATTATTACGAATTATTATGGCCAGGTTAATATCAGCATGGCAAAGCGATTAGTTATCAAAGTCCATTCAATCGAAACTCAATACACTGAGTCAAGATACATCATGGGTGGAGCAAGCGGATAACCTATTGCTGTTTGGTGCCAGTGGTACGGGTAAAACTCATATAGCTGCGGCCATTGCTCACTGGATGATTGAACAAGGGTTTAGGGCTAAATACATATCAGCCATCAACCTTGTTCAGCAACTACAACTGGCTAAAAAACAATTAGAGTTGGTTACTGCAATGACTAAACTAGACAAATATCGACTCATTATCACTGCTAACCAACCTTTTAGTGAATGGGATAATATCTTCCCTGACAATATGATGACCGTCGCCGCGATTGACCGACTAATACACCACGCCTCAATTATCGAAATGTCAGGTGAAAGTTACCGACGGGTGTGCAGGGCATTGTTCTATCTAACCACGGCGGTAGGCAGTTAGACCATGCTTGTTCGCCATTAGATGTGTTACCCGGCGTAGTGGATGCTGTTGCAGATGACATAGACATCATCATTGATAGCGGTATTCGCAGAGGTAATGATGTTATCAAAGCACTAGCACTGGGTGCTAAGGCTTGTATGATAGGCAGACCCTATCTTTTTGGATTAAGTGCTGCGGGGGTATCTGGTGTCAGTAAAGCCCTTGAGCTATACTTCATACTGAAATTTACCGATCACTTCAATTGTTGGGTTGTACTTCATTGAATGATATTGACACTTCTTATATCAGGAAAAAATAATGACAACAGCTAAGACTAATCGTAACCTACTAAACATCCTCGGTCCTGGGCTATTATTTGCCAGTGCCGCAATCGGTACTTCGCATCTAGTGCTTTCTACCCGAGCGGGAGCGCATCATGGCATGATATTTTTGGGAATAATACTAATTACCCTGTTGTTGAAATATCCATTTTATGAATTTGGTCCACGTTATGCAGCAGCTACTGGACGAAGTTTAGTTCACGGTTACCTCAAACAGGGCAAATGGGCTGCCAGTTTGTTCTTAGCAGTAATTTTTATCAATATGTTTGCTGTTACTGGGGCAGTCTCTGCGGTTTGTGCTGGCTTACTAAGCACTATGGGTCAAATAGATAATTTACCTATGCCCAGCTTGGCAGCGATAATAATGACGATTACCGTTTTGATGCTAATGTTAGGAGGCTACAAGACATTGGATAGCTTTATCAAGCTGGTCTCATTAGTATTGTTGGTAACAGTAGGTACCGCTTTTGTTGCGGTACTCAATCAAGGACCAGTTACGCCCAGCATCGACTTTCAATCATCAACCATTTTAAAAGGGGCAGGATTGGCACTATTGGTTGGCTTAATTGGATGGATGCCTGCTGGTATGGAAGCATCGACTATGAATAGCATTTGGGTGGTGGAAAAAATCAAAGCTACTGGCTATCACCCTTCCGTCAAAGAGAGTCTTTTTGATTTTAAACTGGGTTATGGTTTCACCACCTTATTGGCGATAATGTTTATGACTATTGGTGCTTTCACTGTTTATGGCAGCGGTCAATTATTAGATGGGAACTCTACCCAGTTTGCCAACAAATTACTGAATGTTTTTGTATCGAACCTCGGTGGCTGGTCGTACTGGGTTATTGCTATCGCTGCGTTTGGAACTATTTACGGTACATTTATTACGGTGCTGGACGCGTTCAGTCGTAGCTTTAGCCGCACAGTAATGGCGATAAAAGCTGGCGGGGAAGTGTTTGATGATCAACAACAAATTCAACTCGATTTTTATTACAAAATATTGCTAATCGCGATTTGTATTGGAGGCTTTTGCCTGTTTTATTTCTTTACTGGCAATATGATAAAAATTCTAGAATTTGCTACCATTGTAGCATTTATCACTGCACCTATTGTGTCTTACCTTAATTTAAAGTCCATCACCAGCGATGAAGTTGCTGATAAATATCAACCCTCAAAACTGGTGCTTTATCTGGCATTTTTGGGATTAACTGTGAGCAGTTGTTTCGCGTTTTATTACCTGTTTTTTGTGGTGTTAAATTAATTTTAGAAAAAAATATCGTTTGAAAAACCCAATCCACACAATCATTATTCTAAGCAGTATAGCTCTAATTTTTCTCAGTTGCGCTAACCCTAAGTCTAACTCATTTTCAAATCAAGCCCCTGATATAGCAGATTCAGATGATGTGAACAGCCTCGAAAATTTTCTAGAGATTTACGCTATAAACTATAAAAACCGTGAAGCTTTTCCCCTTATTACTGCCAGTCAACCCGACTTTACTTAGTCAGTCCTGAAAAACATTTATCTATTTGATTATTATATATATTTTGTTACTATGTCAGTGTGATTTCGACCAGATATGTTAAAATGGTCTCTTATTTTTGGTCGAATTCATTTAAGCAATGCTCCCTCAATCACCGGTAATATCTCCCCAAACTGGCTTTTTTGATATAGCCAGCCAACTCAATCCCAATCATATGCTACTCGCCTTGAGTCGTGAACTAGATTGGTCAAGTATCGAGTCATCGCTCAGCCCTTTATACAGTGCTAAAGGGCGCCGTGCTAAACCAATTCGACTTATGAGTGGTCTGTTAATGTTAAAGCAACTGTACAATTTGAGTGATGATTCAGTCGTTGAACAGTGGCAAATGAATCCCTACTATCAAGTATTCTGTGGAGAGACGGTGTTTCAAACATTGCCTCCTTGTCATTCAACTGAGTTGGTTAAGTTTCGTCAACGTATTGGCGAAGAGGGCGTGAAGCATTAAAACGTTTAAGAACTATAGCTGGTATTTTACTGCGTGAATTACAACGAAAATTACCAGCAACAGTATTGGCGTTACAGACAGAATCGTTTGAATTGTATGAGCGTGTACTAATTCAACAACCTAAAGATAAAAACAAAGTGTACTCACTACATGAACCTGACATTTACTGTGTCGGCAAAGGCAAAGACCATAAGCCCTATGAGTAGGGACGTAAAGCATCAATTGTAGCCACACAGAAAAGTCAGGTCATTGTTGGCGTAGCCAGCCATGATGAAAATGAACATGACTCAAAGAATTTGAAAGCAGCTTTAGAATCTGCTCATGAGCATCGGCAAACAACAATAGAACTAGCTGTGCTTGACCGTGGTTATCGAGGTGCAAGCAAGCATGTTGATGTTGAGGTGTTATTACCCAATAAAAAGCTGAAACGAGATACGCCGTATCAATCCCAAAAGAAGCGAATATTATGTCGGCAACGTGCAGCGATTGAACCTATTATTGGGCACCTCAAACACGATTATCGATTATCAAGGAACTGGCTTAAAGGCAGTGAGGGCGATTCAATCAATTTACTGATGGCTGCTTGCGCCTGGAATTTGAAAAAATGGATGATATTTTTCTTTGTCTATCAAAATGTTGATGTTAGCTATCCTGATAACGCACCAAAAGCTACTTTTATTTTCATTTTTGAAAACAATATCCTCATATTCAATACTCAATCACTATAATTGTAATCCTCAAATTGCTAATTTTTCAGTACCGACTATTTATATTTGGTGGGGTATATTTATCATTGACCATATTCATTAGACCATTATTGGTAATCATTGCTGAATACTTTGGGTTTAATACTAATTAATTGTAGAAGTTAATGTTTAATCTAAAATATTTCGTTATTCTATTTTTAATTAATATTGATGGAATTCAAATTCACTTTCGGGAACTCCTATTAACGATATATAACACTGTCCCCAGCTAGTTGGAATTTCGTAATATATATCAGGCTCATAAGGAAAATAAACGTACTTCTTATCACACCTAAGCTTTATTTCTTCTATAGTACCTGTTTTTTGAATAACGTTGAAATTTTGCTTTAATAAGCCAATTCGCCAATAAGTTTTTTGACCGATTTTATCGGTAATAGCAAACTCCCTTTTATCTGATTTTAGTTTTATAATATCCAAGTAAGTATTCTCATATTTAGTATAAGGAAGTTCTTTACTAACCATATGATTGTAGGACTCCATCGCTTCGAAGTATCTTTTCGTTTTTATTTGCAAGTAAAATAATTCACCTAGTCCCCAAGCTAATAAATCCTCAGAAATATATTTGTGATTAATATCATGACCTACTGCCTTTGATAAATAGTACAATTGTTCCTTAAATCCTTTAAAGTGCCTAGCGTATAAGAATTTTGAAAAATTTAGATACGCGTACTCATAATGATTAATAGAGCCAGTTAGTGACATTTCTTCTAATAATTTCAATGACTCTGCTTGCTTTTCTTTTTTAAGAAGTTTCATAACTTTTTTATATTTTCTAATAAAGCTTCTTCTAGCTCCTGATTTTCCCGTTAAGCTATATGTATATTTATAAAAACCTTGACTTTCTACGGGTGTACCATTCAAAGTTGCTGGCTTAAATTTTGATTTTCTCAATGTTCTAAGAGATTCTTTTTCAAATGCTTTACTACCTGTAGATTCGACTACTGTTGGTTCAAAAGTTTTACCTTCTGTATCTACCATAAAATTTAAAATTACCCAACCTTCACCATGCTTACTTTGCTCAGACTTTGGATATCGTGGTGCTTTAGGGTTAATAATTACAGGTTCTTCAAAAACTGAAACCGTAACCGTATCATCTGAATTGGCTAGGGTAACTAAAGCCAAAATCACTAAAAGTAAATACTTCATTATTTAATTTCCCATTTATAAAACTATATAATCCAATTCAAACAGATAATACTTTGTTATGCAATAGTTGTTCTCACCAAAATTAAATCTATTGAATTATACTCATGCAAATCTAATCACTATATGTAGTCGGTACTGAAAAATTAGCAATTTGAGGATTACAATTATAGTGATTGAGTATTGAATATGAGGATATTGTTTTCAAAAATGATAATAAAAGTAGCTTTTAGTGCGTTATCAGGATAGCTAACATCAACATTTTGATAGACAAAGAAAAATATCATCCATTTTTTCAAATTCCAGGCGCAAGCAGCCATCAGAATTGGACCCCATCGGTTAGACAGGATTTTTGAAATTCAAGAAATATTTTGCGACAATAAACCTACTATTATTTGAAGCATATTATTATGACAAAACTAAGAAACCATTCACCATCCTTTAAAGCTAAAGTTGCTTTAACCGCGGCAAGAGGTGATAACACCTTAGCCGAGCTGTCGCAACAATTTGGCTTACATCAAACCCAAATTCATCAATGGCGTCAGCAATTAATGGAACAAGCCTCATCATTATTTGAACGCAGTAGTGTGTCTAAATCTGATGTCAAACAGATTGAGCAATTGCATTCCAAAATTGGTCAATTAACGATGGAACGCGATTTTTTAGAACGCGGGCTAGACAGGATTCAAGCCCCCTACGCAAGGAGATGATTGATATGAATCATCCCATCCCACATTAGCGGTGTCAAAACAATGCGAGTTACTATCAGTCAACCGCTCTACCTTTTATTATCAGCCTAAACCTCTCAGTGATAGTGATGTCGATTTGATGAGGCGTATTGATGCTATCCATATAAAGCTTCCTTTCTATGGCAGCCGCCGTATTCGTGACCAATTAGAGACCGAAGATATCTTCATCAATCGAAAGAAAGTACAGCGATTGATGCTTGCCATGGGCATTATAGCCATCTTTCCTAAGAAGAAAACCACGATATCCAATAAGGCTCATCGCATCTATCCTTATCGTTTGAGAGGGTTGAATATCAACCGTTCTAATCAAGTATGGGCAACCGATATAACCTATATTCCAATGGCTAAAGGTTTTGTGTATTTAGTGGCTGTTATTGACTGGTTCAGTCGTAAGGTACTGTCATGGCGATTATCTAACACAATGGATACTGCTTTTTGTATTGAAGCTCTTGAAGAGGCTATACAACGCTACGGTAAACCTGATATATTCAATACTGACCAAGGTTCGCAATTTACCAGTGACGCCTTTACTTCTGTACTCATTGATAATAACATTGAAATTAGTATGGATGGTCGAGGTCGTTGGCTTGATAATGTATTTATTGAGCGATTGTGGCGTAGCCTTAAATATGAAAATATCTATTTAAAAGCCTACGACACAGTCCCTGAAGTACGAGCTGGTATTGATGAGTATTTTCGTTTCTTTAACGAAGACAGACGGCATCAAAATTTGAAGAGGAGACAAACTCCCGATCAGATTTATTATGCCAATTTAACGCTGCCTAAAGCAGCATAAACCTGTCCAAAATATTTCTTAAGCCTCTGTCTGAAAAATGGGGTCCATTTCTGAATTAACTGGGGTTCCGAGTTCGAATCCTTAAGTACCAGACTAAAGCAAAGAACAACTGCTAAATTTTCTGGTACATGATACTATACGCGCCTTATTAAATTTGATTATCTTTCGTTAATGGGCATTGCCACACAACTGACTTTTATGCGTATTGTCCTTATACCATTTTTAGTGATGGCATTCTATTGGCAATCACCCTGGAGTTATTTGCTCTGCGCGTTAATCTACAGTGCTGCAGCAATTTCTGATTGGTTAGACGGTTATTTGGCACGCAAGTTACAAGAAGAAAGTCCCTTTGGTGCATTTCTAGACCCTGTAGCCGATAAACTTATTGTTATTGTGGCGTTAGTATTATTAGTTGAAAGGCATCAGGACATTTTTATCACCATTCCTGTGATGCTAATTATTACACGCGAAGTTATCGTTACTTCGTTACGGCAGTGGATGGCGCAGCTACTAATGGAAGATAAGGTAAGTGTTTCAAGGCTGGGGAAATGGAAAACCGGGTTTCAAATTGCCGCTATTATTGTTATGTTGTTGTTTAATATTCAATTCTATCCGATCATGCATAATATAGGGGTAATATTGTTGTATATTGCAACGTCACTAGCACTTTGGTCCATGATTAAATATTTACGTCAGGCCTCTATTCCAATAAAATAGAGCAATGAGTGTTATAGCAGGCGAAAGTAAAATTCGCATTCGGAAAATTTTAAGTCAAGGGGCAATGTTTTTGTGGGTGGTGCTCTGTTTATACCTGGTTATATCGCTACTTAGTTTTGATAATGGTGATGCAGGCTGGTCGATAACAGGCTCTAACGACTATATCCAAAATGCAGGAGGGCAATTAGGTGCGTTACTAGCTGATATTTGTTATTCACTGATTGGTTATATGGCAGGGTTAATTCCACTGCTTATCCTGCTGAAAGTAATTCGCCTGTTTAGACAATCAGGCGACGAGGAGTGTTCCTCCGATTGGATAGATTTCACTATTCATTCCAGCGGAGCAGTTTTGATGATGATAAGCGGTACTATCATTGCTGAATATAATTGGTCACAATCCACCTGGCTGGGTTTTGAGATGCCGATGGGCAGTGGGGGCATTTTAGGGTCATTAATGGCAGGAACGGCATTATCGGCGTTGGGTAATCAAGGTGCTAACTTAATATTATTTTCTATCTTTTTATTTGGCATTACGATTTTTACTGATTTGTCATGGCTGAAAATAGCCGATAAACTAGGCGTTATTATTTTGAATTTTTACCAGAAGCAGGCACTAAAAGTTAAACAAAAAATGGAGCTTCGCCGACGAGAACAGCAACATGAGAATGTTATTCAAAAGCGTGAAGCATCGCTTGCACCCAAACGTGAAAAGTTTGCTAAACGCGCGCCAGCCAGAATTGAACCTTTGGTTGAAAAAAACGAAATAGGCAAGAATGCTGAGCAACAGCAAGTACAAACAAGCTTATTTGCTTCAACCATTGTTCCAGGGATGAACAGCTTGCCCGATTTGGATTTGTTAGAGTCCAGTGAGAACGATGAAAAGAAAGGGTATTCACCTCAATCGTTAGAGGCATTATCCAAACAATTAGAGTTAAAGCTGGCTGATTTTGGTATACAAGCGGAAGTTATGTCGATATTGCCAGGACCTGTGGTAACACGTTTTGAAATACAGCCCGCTGCTGGTGTGAAAGCCAGCCGAATAACAAGTATTAGCAGTGATATAGCGCGCTCACTTGCAGTAATATCGGTTCGCGTGGTTGAAGTGATACCAGGTAAATCTTTTGTAGGTATTGAAATCCCGAATGAACAACGTGAAATGGTCAGGTTGCGTGATATTGTTGCTTCTAAAATTTTTGAGGAAAGTGCATCACCCTTAACATTGGCAATGGGGCATGATATTTCGGGTATGGCGGTCGTAGCCGACCTGGGCAAAATGCCGCATACGTTAGTGGCAGGAACTACGGGTTCGGGTAAATCCGTAGCTGTTAATGCAATGCTGCTTAGCTTACTTTATAAAGCCACGCCAGAGCAGGTACGTTTAATACTAATTGATCCTAAAATGTTGGAATTATCAGTGTATGAAGGTATCCCACATTTGTTAACCCCGGTTATTACTGATATGAAAGATGCTGCCAATGGATTGCGTTGGTCTGTTGGTGAAATGGAGCGACGTTATAAGTTAATGGCGCAATTGGGCGTTCGCAATTTGACTGGCTATAATCGCAAGGTGAAAGAAGCTATTAATAATGGAGAGCCTATGCAGGACCCATTGTGGAAACCATCCGAGGCGGATATAACTTACTATCAATCGCAAGGTGAGGATGTACCACACCCAACTCTGGAGACATTGCCATCCATTGTGATAGTGATTGACGAGTTTGCTGATATGATGATGATAGTCGGCAAGAAAGTTGAACAATTAATTGCACGAATTGCCCAAAAAGCCAGAGCTGCTGGAATACATTTGGTATTAGCTACACAAAGACCTTCAGTGGATGTAATTACGGGATTAATTAAAGCCAATATTCCAACGCGAATGGCATTTCAGGTTTCCTCACGTATTGACTCACGTACTATATTGGATCAAGGTGGTGCGGAACAACTATTAGGTCATGGCGATATGTTGTTTTTGCCAGCAGGCACTAGTGTGCCGCAAAGAGTACACGGTGCTTTTGTGGATGACCATGAAGTGCATAAGGTGGTATCTGATTGGAAAGCAAGAGGTGAACCCCAATACCTTGAAGCCATTACAGATGAAGCCAGTGTTGAAAACATTATGGTGCCGGGGGTGAAAGAAGACGGAGGCTCCTCTGATGATAATGGCGAAACAGATAGTCTCTATGATGAGGCAGTAGAATTTGTCTGTCAGTCGCGCAAAGCCTCTATTTCATCGGTACAGCGTAAGCTTCGTGTTGGCTATAATCGTGCTGCGCGACTGATTGAAACCATGGAAGAAGCGGGCCTGGTATCGCCAATGGGCAGTAATGGTAATCGCGAAGTATTAGCACCTTCTCCTGGAGAATAGAGTGAAAATAAAAGGTTGCCTAAACAACAGAAGCCAAACTAAAGTATGGCATTTTATAACATTAAGTTTACTATTAATAATACCCGATTTGTTTTCAGTAGCCAATGCCTCGAAAAACGAAGCATTAGAGCATTTTCAGAATTTAATGAGCCAATACTTTCAATTCTCAGGAGCGTTTTCGCAAACAACCCGGACAGCCGAAGGTGAAGCTGTTATGGAGCAGGAAGGCTTGTTTATGCTACAGCAACCGAATAAACTTTATTGGAAAACAAAGCAACCCTGGGAGCAATTGTTAGTTAGTAATGGGCAGCATATATGGCTATATGACAAAGATTTGGAACAGGTTGTTATTCGCTCAGCATCTGATACAGAACTACAACAAACCCCTGCTATGTTACTATTTGGCAATACACAAATTATTGAAAGCCATTATAAAGTACAGTACGTAGCTACTACGGATAACGAACAAATCTTTATCTTTACGCCTCAAGAGCAGATGGATAATCAGCAACTACCCTTAGGAATTAGTCGTATTGTTTTCACCTTTACTGAAAACGCTCCTGGTTCTATTGAATTTGATGATGCGTTGCAGCAACGCACTATTATCAAACTGAAGCAATTATCGCAGGAACAAACTATAGATACTTCAATTTTTGAATTTCAAATACCGGAAGGTACTGAAGTTATAACACAGTAGAGATGCCCACAACCCTATTTGAACCACTTGCTGCAAGGCAGCGCCCTGACCGGCTTGAGGGCTTTGTTGGGCAAGAGCATTTGCTGGGGCAGGGGAAACCACTGCATACATCATTGACAAGTGGAATCATCCACTCACTTATTTTGTGGGGACCTTCAGGTGTCGGGAAAACGACATTGGCTAAAATGATGGCGCATTATGCCAGTGCGGAATTTATGAGTCTGTCAGCAGTAATGTCAGGTGTTAAAGATATTCGTTCTATTATGCACATTGCAGAACAACGTCAGCAAGTCCATCAACAAAAGACTTTGCTATTTATTGATGAAGTGCATCGATTTAACAAATCACAACAAGATGCGTTTTTGCCTTATATTGAACAAGGCGTTGTTACCTTCATTGGAGCAACCACTGAAAACCCATCATTTGAATTAAATAATGCGCTGTTGTCGCGGGCTAGAGTTTATGTATTAAAGCCATTAACACCTGAAAATTTGCAATGTATTATTGGCAACGCGTTAGAAGCTAACCAATGGGATAATCATTTATCTCACGAACAAATCAAACTCATTGCCCAGGCAGCCGATGGCGATGCACGTCGTGCATTAAATTTTGTCGAAATTTTGATGGATTTTGATAAAATAGATAATGATACATTCCTGAGCATTCTGGGCGATGGCAACAGACGTTTTGACAAAGGCGGTGATCAGTTTTACGACCAAATATCAGCATTACATAAATCCGTACGTGGTTCAGACCCTGACGCAGCACTTTATTGGTTGTGTAGAATGCTGGATGGCGGTTGTGACCCATTGTATCTGGCAAGGCGACTGGTACGTATGGCAGTGGAAGATATTGGCAATGCAGACCCTAGAGCTTTACAACTTTGCACTGATGCCGCGCAGGCGTATGAGCGTTTAGGCAGCCCAGAGGGTGAATTAGCACTGGCACAAGCGGCTATTTATTTAGCGGTGGCAGCCAAAAGCAATGCTGTTTACACAGCGTATAACAGTGTAAATCATGACATCCGCCAGCAGCCCAGTTATGAAGTGCCCAAACATTTACGCAATGCACCGACCAAATTAATGAAAAGTCTGGATCACGGGAAAGATTATCGCTATGCTCATAATGAGGCTAATGCCTTCGTAGACGGAGAAAATTATTTTCCTGAAGGTATGCAAAAGCCGACTTATTACAAGCCGACAGATAGGGGGTTAGAGCAAAAAATTAAAGCCAAATTAATATTTTTAAATGAGCAAAATAACAAAGCGTAATGCTTTTAGAAATCCTGTTGCGAAATATGCTCGTACATTTAACAAAGCATCGGTGTATGTTGATCGCAAAAAAACTGCGAAATTAGATATAGGGAAAAGTAAAGTACAGATTAATTCTAAACTGGAAAGACAAATTAATATCATCGGAGGAACGCATCGCAGCCGTAAAATAACATTCCTTGAGCAAGAAGGCTTAAGACCTACGGGCAGTCGCATTCGTGAAACCCTGTTTAATTGGCTCGACCCTTACATTGAAGGTGCCAGGGTACTGGATTTATTTGCAGG
Organism: Pseudomonadales bacterium; assembly: GCA_965204215.1. Taxonomy (GTDB): domain Bacteria; phylum Pseudomonadota; class Gammaproteobacteria; order Pseudomonadales; family GM7GCV1; genus CBDBDZ01. The sequence goes on from CBDBDZ010000014.1 coordinate 1,330,087, forward strand.
TTCTGGTATTTTGGGTTTTGAAGCTTCTTCAAGAAGAGCCAAACAAGTGATATTGATAGAGAACAATAATTTAACCTGCCATTATTTGCAAAAAACTATTGATGAATTAGCCCTTGCCAATGTCTCGTTACAGAATGATGATGCCCAAAATTACCTGGAACATCTACCTGAAGAAGGTTTTGATATTATATTATTAGACCCACCTTTTGATTTAGCCATACAAGAGCCGATACTGGACTTGATAATTGCTAAAGAAGGGTTAAAACCGAAAGGCTTGATTTATGTTGAAACCATTAAAAATCAACCCCTTCGCTACAGTCACCAGTACCAGTTACTTAAAGAAAAGTCGAGTGGCAATGTTAAATTTTATTTATTACAATTAGAGAGTTTTGCATAATTACTGCGCTCGCTGCGCTCGTTAATACAGCGTTAAATTTTCGCTCAAAATGCTCATTTACTGCCAGTAAACTCCGCTTTTTCGTTCAAATTTGCCTTGTCTTGACATCGCTCGTGACATTATCCTAGATTCCGTAGTTGAACCTGGAATTTACAGTTATTTTCAGGAAATAATGCAAGGCATGGCTTGCAGGTAATGGTTGTAGCCCTTACCAAAAGCCATAACGCAGCAGTGTGAACTGAAAAGGGCTGTAAAGCCAGGTAGCGGTTTGTAATTCACTTATGAAGTGAATCGAAGAATAAGCGTTTATCAATAACATTCAAACTCTTAGAAGTGAAATTAGCGTTCAACTGCGGAATCTAGGATTATGCAAAGCTCTCTAAATATTAATAAAATACGCAAGAGCGATATTTTATTGCGAAATCAATAACCTAAAACTGATTCATGGTATTGTCAGCACCACCAGCTTTAAGAGCCTGGTCGCCAGAAAAGTACTCTTTATGGACGTCGCCAATATTTGAACCAGCCATATCCTGGTGTTTAACACAAGCTAATTGCTGTCTGATTTCTTCGCGCTGAACCTTCTTTACATAAGCCAGCATGGCTTCATCTCCAAAATAACCTTTAGCCAGGTTGTCTGTAGAAAGGGCAGCGGTGTGGTAGGTGGGCAAGGTTATCAAATGATGAAAAATTCCAGCTTCGCGTGATCCATCTCTTTGGAATAATCTAATTTTTTCATCAGCAGCTTGTGATAATTCGCTATCGTCATAACAGACATTCATTAAATCGCTTCGGTCATAAGCAGACAAGTCTTTGCCAGCATCAGTCCAGTTGTCAAAAATTTGTTGTCTGAAATTTAATGTCCAGTTAAAGGAAGGTGAGTTGTTATAAACCAGTTTGGCATTGGGTACTTCTTGCTTAACACCGTTTATCAATTCAGCAATTTGTTGCACATGAGGCTTTTCAGTTTCAATCCAAAGCAAGTCTGCACCGTGCTGTAAACTGGTGATGCAATCAAGAATTACGCGGTCTTTGTTAGTGCCATCGCGAAATTTGAATAAACCATTGGGCAGACGCGTGGGTTTCTGCAGCTTGCCGTTGCGTTTAATCAATAATTCACCATCGGTTATGTCATCCATCTCCACTTCCTGGGTTTCCAGAAAATCAATATATTTTGAAGCTAAATCCCCCGCTTGTTGCGAGACAGGAATTTTTTGGGTTAAAGTGGCTCCTAATGAATCGGTGCGCGCAACAATAACGCCATCGTTAACGCCTAGTTCAAGAAAAGCATAGCGAACAGCCTTGATTTTAGCCAAAAAATCTTCATGCGGTACAGTGACTTTGCCGTCCTGATGTCCACATTGTTTGGCATCGGATACCTGATTTTCAATTTGAATACAACAAGCGCCAGCTTCAATCATTTTTTTGGCTAGTAAATATGTGGCTTCTTCATTGCCAAAGCCTGCGTCGATGTCGGCAACAATAGGTACAACATGGGTTTGAAAATTGTCAATTTGCTGTTGAATATTTTCCTCCGTTTGTTTATCTTTATTGTTTCGTGAGGCATCCAGAGCGTCAAACAAATGGTTTAGCTCTCTGGCATCAGCTTGCTTTAAAAAGTCATAAATTTCTTTAATCAAATCAGGGACTGATGTTTTTTCATGCATAGACTGGTCAGGAAGCGGACCAAATTCAGAGCGCATAGCTGCCACCATCCAGCCAGACAGGTACAGGTAGCGCTTCTGAGTGGATTGGAAATGCTTTTTGATAGCAATCATTTTTTGTTGAGCGACAAAGCCGTGCCAGCAACCTAAAGATTGTGTATAATTTGCAGAATCAGCATCATATGCTGCCATGTCACGACGCATAATCGAGGCAGTGTATTTGGCAATATCTATGCCGGAAGTAAAGCGATTTTGCAATCGCATGCGGTTGACTATTTCTGGGTCAATTGAATGATTAAATGAATTTGACATCTTGTAAGAATTACTGAGTTAAAGATGTCAGGAATTCTAATGATTCAAATTCTATTTAGCAAATTTATAAAATGAATCTTTAATATTTGCAAAAATTATATTTGCTCTTTTAAACCCAAATTATGCATAATCTGGGTTAAAGCTCATTCTCGTCTTGTACTTGAGAACTTTGCTCATGGTCATGTAGATCATCCAGTACAATAGTCAAATCATCAGGGTAAGAAGTCACTATGTATAAACCAGACTCAGCATCTAACTTATATAATGTATCATAGGCATAGTGATATTCTTCGCCTGCATTGATAATTTTAATACTCTTTTCCGGTAATTCTTCAATAGTTGCTCCAATAGGGGCTTCAACAGGGAAATATAGCCCACTTCTGCGTCGAAAATAAGAACCGTGTGAGTAATAATAACGTTTTCCGTCAAATTTCATTTTAGTGTAGGGCTTTTCGATACGTCGATAACCTGGGTGGTCATAAAAACCTATACGATGACTAAAAGATGGGTAGTAAAAGTGATTAAAACTTTTTCGGTGGTGAAAAAAACGAGAAGATCCAAAACCCCTGTGTCCAAAAAAACGGCCTCCATAGTGATTGTAGTGGCTAAATCCATAGGGAGAGAAATGTTTAAAGTGTCTTTTACCGTTTGCCATCAATGAAGAACTGAACACTAAACTTAGTAATAAAAGGCTTGCGACAAGCGTTAATTTGTATAATAGTGGTTTCAACATAATCATCTCTGGGTAGTTAGCAATAAATCTTCGACAAATTTAAAATTATTTTGGTTCATTATAACTCGATTCATTGCTGTGTTTTAGGGGCTGGCGCATCAAGCCGTTTTGGTTCTGTCAAGCAACTATATCCTATTGACGGGATTTCGATGATGGATAGGGCATTATTTAATTTACAAACGGTTAAGAGTCATTTTATAAACTGTTATACATCGGTGATATTGGGTGCCCATTATACGCTGATTCAGCCTGCCATTAAGAGGCAATGTAAAATACAGTCAACTGACATTTTATACAATGCTAACTGGCAACAAGGCATCTCAAGTTCCATTCATATAGCAGTGAAACACAGCATGGATAAAGGTTGTAATGGGTTATTAATTACTTTGGCTGATCAACCTTATATTGCTGCTGAAGAATTGATCGCATTACTTAAATCAGGTTTGGCAAATAATATTGCAGCGGCTGAGTATGGAGATAGAGTAGGGGTACCTGCCTATTTTGATAGTAGTTATTTTTCACGGCTATTAATATTGCAGGGCGATTTAGGGGCTGGTAAGTTACTCAATAACGAAAAAGTGCGGAGATGCAAGTTCAATAATTTAAGTGATATGGACAGGTCGCCTGAGACCTTTTTGCAATAAAATCTTTTTTATTACAAAAATCTCGACCTACATCACCCAATTAATAATGCGCTCTTCTAACTCGTCAGGGTGATAGTGCTCTTCACTGATAAATTTACCTTTCATTGATATGCCAGCATCAATAACACTTTGAGGGGTTTTGCTAATTAAAGGGTGCCAATCAAATAACGGTTTACCTCCCGACTTCGACACTTTTTTTCGTAAGTGATTGATTTTAAAAGAGTCCCAATTTTAGTTAGGCACTACAAGCTATTTATTAAGAGTTATTTATAAGTTTCTACGTTAGCTGGAATGGAGTGGTTGAGAGTTTTCGACCCATCACCTGGTAAATTTTGCTGGCCTCAGGGTTAACATTGGAAGGAATGCAATAAAGCACTTTCGTTTTGATATGCACCAATAGACTACGCTGAACATGCAATAGCGCATTGCGGATCACAGCAGGTGATAACTTTCTGTGCTGGAGCTTGACACGATAGCTTAAGAATCGCACTAAGCTAAATGCAACAAAAGAGATAGCCAGATGAGCTTGAATGCGTTTGGGTGTCCAGTGATAGATAGGGCGTACTTTCAGATCATGTTTGGTGATGCGAAAACTGTCTTCAACTTGCCATAGCCCTTTGTAATGACCAAAAACGCCCTGTGCTGACATGGTGTCTAATGACGTTACTACGCCCTTGAGCCCATCCCATTGGGAATCGCGTTCTATTTTGCTCTGGTCAACACTGATATGCGTGTCGCCTGCCATTTTCAAATACTTCTTGTAACCAAAATTGCTGAGCAGGCTCTTAGGATTCTTACTTCGCTTAAGTTTTTTAGTAATGCGTTCTATGGATTGCTCCCTATCCTTTCGGTCTTTCTCTGCTCGGGCATGATTATATTCAACAATCCAGCGTCTACCCTGATATGTAAACTCATAGCTGCGGGGTTCATCGTCATTACCTTGTTTGAGATAGCCAACTTGTTTCAAGATGGCTCTTTGCTCTTGTTGGGGTAAGGTCTTGAGTTTAGCCCCCACAATGTAGGGTATCTCCTGAGCTTCAAGATGAGTCAAATTATTCTGACTCAGCAACCCTCTGTCAGCAACAAATACAATGCGTTCAATGTCATAGTGTAAGTGTAAATCAGCAATCGCTGCTTGTAACGTATGACCCTCAAATGTGTTGCCTGGATATACTTCATAACCGACAGGTAACCCATCTTGAGTCACCAATAACGCCAACAGAACCTGAGGCTGGTTAAACTTCATATCCTTACTATAACCATTGCTTTTTAACTCATCTTCTGTAAAAGATTCAAAATAAAGTGTTGTACAGTCAAAGAACAACACATCAACAGCATGACCTACCAGCTGACGTGTTCCTGATAGCACGGTATCCTTTATTCGATTAATCGCTTTATCATCCAATTTATCCATCATCCGATAGACTTTCTCCAATGGGATGCTAATGCCAAAATCTTGCTCTAATGAGGTCACCGTCTCTCGTTTGCTGACAGGATTAGCAATACGAGCCAATACAATATGGCGGAAAATATCAACAGCACTGACATTATGGCTGGGGTGACCAATCGATGAACCAAAACCCAATTCATCGAATAATTGACCATATATCTCATGGATACCCACAGTGACACGCTGTTGTTCACGCAGTTGTTTTAAATCAACCTGAAGCGGTTTGTTTGATTCAGATTGTGATTTACTTTCAATAACTTGCTGTGCGACCTGCTCTGGATTAAACAAACTGGCCTGATGTTCAGCCTCAATATTGGCTTTAACATATTCGGCAACTTCTTTTAATTTAACCAGTTCGTCGTCATTCATGGCAACGCCAACGTAGCGTACTATCTTTTGCTTGACTTTGTTACCATCGCGAATACTTTCAACAATTTGAACAGTTTTGCGTGGGCTATTGGGAGTGGACTTAACTCGAACGAACATAGCGTCATTATAGCACAGTGCAAAACGAAAGTAAATAATAAAAATTAACTAGGCACTACAAATCAAAACCCAAGTATTTTGACCAATTTAGTAGCTTTCAAGCTTGATTAGATGACAAATCTGTCGAAGTCGGGAAACACAGCATGGATAAAGGTTGTAATGGGTTATTAATTACTTTGGCTGATCAACCTTATATTGCTGCTGAAGAATTGATCGCATTACTTAAATCAGGTTTGGCAAATAATATTGCAGCGGCTGAGTATGGAGATAGAGTAGGGGTACCTGCCTATTTTGATAGTAGTTATTTTTCACGGCTATTAATATTGCAGGGCGATTTAGGGGCTGGTAAGTTACTCAATAACGAAAAAGTGCGGAGATGCAAGTTCAATAATTTAAGTGATATGGACAGGCCGCCTGAGACCTTTTTGCAATAAAATCTTTTTTATTACAAAAATCTCGACCTACATCACCCAATTAATAATGCGCTCTTCTAACTCGTCAGGGTGATAGTACTCTTCACTGATAAATTTACCTTTCATTGATATGCCAGCATCAATAACACTTTGAGGGGTTTTGCTAATTAAAGGGTGCCAATCAAATAACGGTTTACCTTCAGCAAGTAGTCGATAGGCACAGGTTTTGGGCAGCCAGTTGAAGTTATCAATATTGTCTTTGGTCAATTGAATACAATCACTGACTAAAAACCTGCGATGGCTGTAATTTTTACAGTTGCAATCATCGTCTAATAATTTGCAGCTTATTCGAGAGTATTGAATATCGCCAGAATCAATATCTTCAAATTTGTGCAGGCAACATTGACCACAGCGGTCGCACAAAGACTCCCATTGGGTATCATTCATTTCTGTCAGTTTAAGTTTTTGCCAAAATGACATGGTGCAAAGCTCTCTATCAGATATCGGTGGGTAAATCGACTGATTGATCACCTGAAATTGACTCGCTGGGAACAAACACTTCAAAGCTATCGGTATTGGCATTTTGTTCTGTGCTGTTTTGTTGTTGCTCATTAGTCGTTGCTTTGTCATTATTTTCTTCATGGGGCTGCTGGGCAAAAACCACCAAAGTTAGCAAAAGGGTAGTCAGGGTGAATAGTTTTATCATTGCTGGATGTAGTAGGTCTTTAATGCATAAGGTAACCATAATCTGGGTTTAAGGCGTTTTAACACTGCGGGCGATGCGAAATCCTACATCATTTTTGCCTTTAGCACCAAGGTCTTTGTAAGCCCAGCGCAATTGAGGCAAATAACCACGTAGCCAACTGCTGCCGCGAATGGTATGGCTCTCGCCAATGGCAGGCCCCCACAGATTATTGTTTTTATGTTCCAGATGCCAATCGCTTTGGTACCAATCATTTATCCACTCTGCGACATTGCCATCCAAATCATAAAGCCCACTGCTGTGAGCAGGGAAGCTGCCAACATTGGCACTGACACTTTGATTGTCATTGTATTCGGGTTGAATAAACTTAATAATTTTTGCCGCTGAAGCATCGGCTATATTCAATAATGCAGTTTTGGGAGGCTGCACATCATTGCCCCACAAATAGACAGGACGGTCATTTGGAGCTTTTGTATGATAGTAGGTCAACCAAACCCACTCAGGTTCGGTTAGTAAACGGTATCCATCTGAATTGATATCAAAGCCACTGATTGCACCTTGCTGGGTCAAGTAGAAAGGTTTTAAATTTTCTTGTTGACTGAGCCAGTTACAATAAAGTGCAGCCTGTTGCCAACTGATATTGGCTGCTGGCTGTTTTTCGCCATTTAAGCTATAACCACCAAAGTGACCGCTACTATGCCTGGAATTATAGTGTCGAAATTGCTCATTAGTGACTTCGTGTAAACTTACATAAAATGGATGACTCAGTTTTACCTGCCATTGCCCCTCGTTGGCTCTTCTGCCACGCTCAGATTCAGTCGAGCCGACGATGACATTGTCATCAGGTTTAAATAATTTAAATTGGTGATTGTTTTTTGATTGATAAGTTTCAGAAATAGTTGCCCAGAAGTGTTCTTCAGCCGTTAGTAATTGGGTTTCGATAACAGGAGTCGAACCTATAGTTGGGGTAAATTCAAAAGTCTTGGTGATATAACCGTTAGCACTAATGCTCACCTGGTGAGAAATTGCAGTAAGCTCAATGCTTTGATTGCCACTACCAGCGCCTCTGTTGTTTATCATAAGTGTAGAGTTTACAGGTTTTGTAACAAATCTAACAGGTACTTTGATGGGCTTCAATTCAATATTAAGTCTCTGCCGTTTGTTTGGTGATAAGCTGTCGGTAAAACGCTGATAACCTGCTTTAAATACCGCAACCTGATAGACTTCAGATGGGTTTAATTTGAGATTAACAGGCGTTTGTCCACGAAATTCACCATTGATTAGCACACTGCCATCGCCAGGGTTGCTGTCAATACTGACTTCAATATCAGCAGGAAGCAGCTTAACAGGTGGGTGCCTGGCTATTATTCCACGTTGAATAAGTACATTAATTTTACTGGCTTTATAGCCTGGTTTATCAATGATTAACTCCTGGGTTTTATTATGTGCTCTTAAAATATAATTTCCTGTGGAGTTGGTATGAGCGTAAAAAGCATATTTTGATGCATAAACACTTGCATCATGCGGGTTAATAGACACCTCTAATTGTCCCCAGTTGGGTGTCAGTTGTATGTTTATGTTTTGGTGCTTTGCTCGCCCAATGACGTTAAACTCGGTAGTGTAGGTTTCATACAAAGATGATTGAACACTAAAGCTATGAGTGCCTCCAAACCAATCATTGACAGTGAATTGGCGTTTGTTAATATCAAAGCTGTAAGTGCTGCTGTTTGCATGTAACTGCAATGAATTCGCAATGGTTTCTACTGCTAAATCGGTATTGACTATAGTAATAGTAATAATACCAGGCAATGGCTCTAAAGCAATATTTGCAACATTGGCATAGCTCGACCCAATTTTAACCTGCTGCTGTTTCGGTTGGTATCCATCGGCAGAGACAGAAATTTGGTAATCATTGGGCAGCAGTAAATAGCGGTTATTCCATTTCAGGTAAAACCAGCTATTTATTTTTATATCAACATCAGCAACTATTCTGTCTGGAAACTTTGTATCGGATATTTTTATTTGTAGCGGTTTAACCAGTAAAGTTAAGCTGACAAAAGTCAGCAAAATGGCTACAACCAAACCAGCCCAAAACTTCTGATTAAACTTTATTCTTTTAACCCTGTTTTGACCCTGTAGGGGAGGAGGATCATAGTCTGCCTCAGGTAATGGCCGGTACTTAACAGGCATACTTGTTCTTATCTGTCTGCAATAGAATGTTCACAAATAATGGTATATTCGGTAATTGAATCAGGTTTGTTGAGCACAACGGTTATAAGGTTATCACGAAACCCTTTTCTGCGACCAGTTAATTTATATTCACCGGGTTTAAGCAGCAGCACTTTACGTTCAAATAAACCCAGATTTTGAGGAAGGTAACCAAATTGATGCACTGTAACATCGGTCTTGTTGTCTGAATGCAAAATAACTTGTTGATCTTGCTTAACCCAATCCAATAGTTCTGAAAGTTTTGATGTTTTCTCATTGAGGCGTTTTCCGGATCGCTCGCCTATTTCATCCAGCAGTATATTGGCTTGGACAGCAACTGAAGGCCTTGTCAATTTAATGGGTTGATTGATAAATTCTTCTAATTTTTTATACCATTGACTGCGTTGTTGCGCTATGGGTAATAGGGCTTGAGCCTGTAGGTGGTGAGGGTCTAATTGGAGCAAAATATTAATATTAGCCAGCGCGTCACTCCATTGCTCAAATTGTTGATGTTGTTGGATGTTTAACCAGATTTGTTGGAGTTGTTGTTGGTGCAATTTGGATTGCGCCGTTGCTAAACCATTGCTTGCAGCGTTATTTTGTGGGTATTGCGTGAGTATTTCGTTAAATAATTCTATTGCTGTTTCATATTGATTAGCGGATAAGGCATTAAAGCCCTTTATGAGTTGTTGGTTGAGTAAATCTTGCACTTTAGCAACATTTTCGGGCTCTATGGTTGTAGCATCTTGAGCATTAATTACCTCAACTGGCGAAATGCTGATAACCTGAGCAGTCAGAGTAGTATCTTTGGTATTGTCAAGCGATATTCCGTATTGAGCCAAACTGGCATCTATAGCATTAAGTATCGTTTCTTGCTGCTTCGTTTTAACTTCTGATTGTTGTGTTGTCAATACTTCGGTTTTAGTCTGCAAAGGTTTTGTGTAGCTATTAACAAACCATATAAAAGCGGTAAGTACGGCAATGATCAGAGTCGCAATGATGACAGAATAGCGTTGTAAAAAACTTTGTTCCTGTTCTAAAGTATCAAATTGGTTAGCCATATAAATAACTCACTTTAAAACCTTTTTCTTCAATAAACAATTTGTGATTTAAACCCGAATTTTTTGCCATTTCCTCAATGTTGACAAAAGTTTTAGTGACAAAATAGGCATGGCCTTCAGGTTTTAATAAGCGTTTGGCTGTAATAACAAAGCGTTGGGTTAAATGGGTACTTAATTGAAAGCCATGGTGGTAGGGCGGGTTGCAAATAATGGTATCAAACTGATTGTTAATACTCATGGCCACATCATCAGCTACAACGCTATACTGGTTGGCATTCAATCTGCTTTGCAAATTGCGTTTGGTGCATTCAAGTGCAGTGGCGCAATTGTCAGTTGCTGTAATGTGGGAAGGTTTCAACGCCAGCATTCGCACGGACAGGTACCCATATCCACAACCCAGGTCTAGTAATGTATCTATAGAAATATTGCTGTTAATTAATGTGTCAGCTAATAATTTTGAACCCGTATCGACTTGTTTCCAACCGTATTGACCTGGCTTGGTGTGTAGTGAAACATCAACTGTAGAAAAGAGATTGTAGCTATTCGCCAGTTTAGGCTTTTTGCCTGTTTGTGCTCCTTTTTTCAATCGGATTAAGCTATGTTGTTTTTCACCTTTACTTAAGGTAGCAATATTGCCTAAATAAAGTTCAGCCTCTTTGTTCAAGGTTTTGATACCTTCATTTTTGAAGCCGCAAAATATAAGTACCTTACCAACGTCAAGTAATTGATTTGCAAGATAGAGCCAATGGTGATTAATGGCTTTTTCTTTACTTATGCGAAAGGCGATGTAGTCCCAGTGATGATTTGGCACTTCAAAATCATTAAATACTGCATTGATATTGCGGTTTTGTGCATTGCGGTAATGATGGTAGCGATTTGTACAAATCGTAAGGTTGGTAAGTTGTTGTAATTGATGCCAGTGCTTATCCTCGACACAATGCTCATCCATCAGTAGCAAAATGGAACTATCGACTATAGGACACAGGGCGTTTATCAAAGAGTTTTGGGCATGGTCAATCATATTTTAACCAATTATTATAACAATACTCTTATAATATACGTATGAATCAAAATCGTTTTCATCGACAATTTCCTGCAACCCGAATGCGAAGGTTGCGCCATACACAGTGGATGTTAAATATGCTGCAAGAAAATCATTTAACCAGCGCTGATTTAATTTTGCCACTGTTTGTACACGACAATCAACATAATGTTGGTATTGATGCAATGCCCGGTATTGAGCGTCATTCTATTAACTCGCTGCTTAAACAGGTAGAATGTGCGGTGAATTTACATATACCAGCTATAGCGTTATTCCCGGCTATTGATGAGTCATTGAAGAATGAGGAAGGAAGCGAAGCGTGGAATGAGAATAATCTGGTTTGCCGAGCGATAACAGCCATCAAAAAGGAATTTCCGGATATAGGAGTGATAGCCGACATAGCACTCGACCCATACACTGACCATGGTCAGGACGGTATTATGGTTGATGGTTATATAGCTAATGACCTGTCACTAAAAGCCTTGAAGAAACAGGCAAGAGTACAGGTTGACGCTGGCTGCGATATTTTGGCACCCTCAGATATGATGGATGGGCGCATTAAAGTAATACGTGATGATATGGAGCAACTATCACAACACAATATGCATATTATGAGTTACGCTGCCAAGTATAATTCTGCGTTTTATGGTCCATTTAGAGATGCGGTTGGAGCTGGGAGTAAAAGCAATGGAAATAGAAAAGCAGGAGGCAAATCCAGTTATCAAATCAATCCGGCCAATGCTGGCGAAGCAATGAATGAAATTGCTTTAGATATAGCAGAAGGAGCAGACAGCATTATAGTCAAACCGGGAATGCCTTATTTAGATATTATCAGACAGGTAAAAGACAGATTTGCAATCCCTGTTTTTGCGTATCAGGTTTCAGGGGAATACTCAATGATTCAAGCAGCAGCAAATAATCGTATGCTAGACTTGCAGCAAACTATGTTAGAAAGTTTGTTAGCGTTTAAACGAGCGGGAGCAACTGGAATTTGGACGTATTTTGCTTTAGAAGCAGCTCAGATAATTAATTCTGCTGGCAGTAAATGAGCATTTTGAGCGAAAATTTAACGCTGTATTGGCGAGCGCAGTAATTATGCAAAACTCTCAAACCGCATCTGCACCTTTTTCACCGGTACGAATACGAATCACTTCCTCTAAAGGCGATACAAATATTTTACCATCGCCAATTTTTCCTGTGTTGGCAGCGTTAATGATGGCATCTATCACTGCTTCCTGCATACTGTCTTCAATTGCTATTTCAATTTTTATTTTGGGTAGAAAATCAACCACATACTCAGCCCCACGATACAATTCAGTATGACCTTTCTGGCGACCATAGCCTTTAACTTCTGTAACAGTTATACCATTAACGCCCGTGGCAATCAAGGCTTCTCTAACATCATCTAATTTGAATGGCTTAATAATTGCGGTGATAAATTTCATTGATAATACCTAAATGTATTTATAGTTAACAAACTACCAATTATACTTAGACTGCAACATAATTACTACAATTGGCTGTATTAATTCGGCATGGAAATACCGTGCCATTTTATTGCCATTTTTGTGTGTAATAGATTTCTAATATAATTTGGGTTTAACGCTGTATTGACGAGCGCAGTAATTATGCAAAACTCTCTAAAGTTTATTTTTCAACAGATAAATAAGGCTTATATTACGCGTTTTATTCAACATGTAGTGAAACGCTTTATAGCAGATAATTGCCAGCAACATGCCGCGGCGCTGACTTATATGACTCTGTTTTCAATCGTGCCTTTGTTAAGTGTGCTCTATGCAGTATTGGCATGGGTGCCAGCCTTTCAGGAAATTGGTGATCAAATACGCAATTTTATTTTTAGTAATTTTGTTCCTAGTGCGGGAAAAGAAATTACCCGGCATTTAACCGATTTTTCCAACCAAACCAGAACTTTAAGTGGGGCAGGAGCAAGTATTTTATTTGTGACAGTTATGTTGATGATGCGAAATATTGAAATGGTATTTAACCACATTTGGGGAAGCAGCAAAGCGCGACAGGGTTTAACAGGTTTCTTATTGTACTGGGCATTATTGAGCCTGGGTCCACTACTTTTGGGGTTAAGCCTGTTAGCAAGCACTTATTTAATATCAGCCCAAGTGTTTGATTTTATCCCGATTATTCCGGGTTTAATTTTAGCGTATTTACCCTTTTTATTCACCTTCCTGGCGTTGACTCTGCTCTATTACGCTGTGCCCAATTACAAAGTTCCATTTAAACCGGCACTAATTGGTGGTGTAATTATTGCTCTTGTTATTGAAATGGCAAAGTCTGGCTTTGCATTAATTGTTGTCAATTCCAGCTATACTTCTATTTACGGAGCCTTTGCAATATTACCGCTTTTCCTGTTGTGGATTTATATCGTATGGGTGATTGTATTAATGGGCGCTGAAATAGTCAGAACAATGGAAACGCTGTCTGGCAAGTATCATTTTATGCAATGTAGCGATTTCTGTGTAGCGTTACAAGCACTGTGGTTAATGCGCCAGGAACAATTTAGCCATCATGGAATTTCAGATAAATCCTTGTTGAATTTAGGTTTGGATTTTGGTCAATGGGTAAAGGTAAGGGATAAATTGCTTGCGAATCGAATTATTACCGTTGCAGATAATCAGCGCTATATTATCCTGGCTAATTTAGACCAGCTTAATCTTTGGCAGTTAATGAATATAAGCGACAGCCGCTTTACCAATATTGATAATGTCAGTGGTATCAATGTACCGTGGAAAAACCAACTTGCTGCAATATTGCAGTCGATAGATATCCATTCTCAACAACAAATGGAACAAAGTGTTTTGGCGTTTTTTAAAGAGCCTTATTAACCCAGATTATGCATTAGAAACCTGTTATATCCAAAAATAACTTCAAAACACCAGATTGTTCAAAAAATTAACGCTGTATTGACAAGCACAGTAATTATACCATTCCTAAAAATATCAGTATGATTAGTGTTATAGATGATTTTAAAAACTTGAGAGGCAGGATAGCCTCGACAAAGCTACAGGGATGTACTTGTGCGGTTTTTAAAATCATCTATAACACTAAATATTTATTGTGATTGGTATTATGCAAAACTCTCAGGTTAATAATAAATTTATAACAAAATAACTATACTCCAGTTTGTGAGATACTCAAAATCGGCGATAATACCGAGCTAATATGTGGCGCGAAGAAATGCCACCGACGAGCGATAGCTCGCGAACCCTTGAAATACAAGAAAATCCGCATATTTTCGCCAGTATTTTAATGGTGACTAATAAAATACGCAGGAGCGATATTTTATTACCAGGTTAATAATTGAATCACCCCTTTTTAATGATAAGAGACTATAACCCACAAGAAGTCGAAGCTGCGGCTCAGCAATATTGGCAAGAAGCGAATCAATTTGAAGTCAGTGAAGATAGCAGTAAAGAAAAATTTTATTGTTTGGCAATGTTTCCATACCCCAGCGGTAAATTGCATATGGGACATGTTCGCAATTACACAATAAGTGATGTAATAAGCCGCTTTCAAATCATGCTGGGTAAGAATGTGTTACACCCTATGGGTTGGGATGCTTTTGGACTGCCAGCAGAAAACGCCGCTGTACAAAATAAAACGGCTCCAGCTAAATGGACCTACGGTAATATTGAATATATGAAACGGCAACTCAATAGACTGGGGTTTGGTTTTGACTGGTCACGTGAACTCGCCACCTGTAAGTCAGATTACTACCTCTGGGAACAATGGTTTTTTACCCGTCTGTTTGAAAAAGGGCTCGTTTACAAAAAAATGGCAATAGTAAACTGGGATCCGGTTGATCAAACTGTATTAGCAAATGAGCAAGTAATTGATGGCCGCGGCTGGCGTTCTGGTGCTGTTGTTGAACGCAAGGAAATACCTCAATGGTTTATTAAAATTACTGATTATGCTGAACAACTGCTTAATGATTTGGACCATCTTAAAGGCTGGCCTGAACAAGTCGTACAAATGCAACGTAACTGGATTGGTAAAAGCAAAGGCATGGAAATAGATTTTGATTTAGAGCAGTCAACAGCAGCTTACAGCCGGCTAAGAGTCTATACCACCAGGCCCGATACCTTAATGGGTGTAACCTATATAGCAATAGCGCCAGAACATCCTGTCAGTTTACACCTTGCAGAAACAAATAACGAATTACAACAATTTATTACAGAATGCAAACAAAGTGCCTCGTCAGAAGCTGCTATTGCCAAACAAGAGAAAAAGGGCTGCGCCACAGGCATTAATGTGTGCCACCCCATTACGGGTGAATTATTGCCTGTATGGGTTGGTAATTTTGTGTTAATGGAATACGGTCACGGCGCGGTAATGTCAGTGCCGGCTCATGATCAACGTGATTGGGGATTTGCCAGACGCTACAACCTGCCCATTATTCAGGTTATTGAGTCAAATATTGATGTCTCAACAGATACAGCAGCTATTGTTGAACGCGGTAAGCTGATTAATTCAGCTCAATTTAACGGGATGGATTTTGAAACAGCTTTTGCAGCAATAACAGAGATATTGGAACAAGCAGGAAAGGGCAATGCAACAGTACAATACCGCTTGCGTGACTGGGGTGTTTCAAGGCAGCGTTACTGGGGAGCTCCTATTCCCATGTTAAAGCTGGATAGTGGTGAAGATATTGCCGTTCCTGCCAATCGCTTGCCTGTGCTGTTACCTGAAGATGTGATAATGGATGGGATTAATTCCCCGATTAAGCAAGATGTCAGTTGGCGACAAACAGATTATAATGGTCAAGCAGCAGAGCGTGAAACAGATACCTTTGACACCTTTATGGAATCATCGTGGTACTACGCTCGCTATACCTGTCCTGATTACAATGAGGCAATGCTTGATACTGACAAAGCCAATTACTGGTTGCCGGTAGATCAATATGTAGGTGGTATCGAACACGCTATTTTACATTTGCTCTACGCTCGTTTTTTCCACAAACTAATGCGCGATGAAGGCATGGTAAATAGCGACGAGCCTTTCAAACGCCTGCTTTGTCAAGGCATGGTATTAGCCAATTCCTATAGCTATGAAGAGCAAGGCACTAAACAATGGATCAAGCCTGAATCAGTAGAACTGCAACACGATGCTAAAGGTAAAGTGATAGCTGCTATAGAGAAATCATCAGGTAAAAAGTTGAATATTGAAGGCATGACAAAAATGTCCAAGTCAAAAAATAACGGTGTAGACCCACAACAAGCTATAGAACAATACGGAGCTGATAGTGTACGCTTGTTTATTATGTTTGCAGCACCACCAGAACAAACTTTGGAATGGTCGGAAAGTGGGCTACAAGGCGCGTGGCGGTTTTTGCGTAGGCTCTGGTCAACTTGTCAACAATATGCTAATGTAAAGAACTTACAAGAAATAGAAATATCTGCAATCCATAAAGGTTTGCGCCGCAAAACACATGAAACCATTAACAAAGTTAGCGACGATTATCAACGCCGTCAAACCTATAACACCGCTATAGCCGCAGTGATGGAACTGCTAAATCAAACCCGAACAATACTGGATAAGGAAGGTGCCACCGCTGCCGTAGGTGAAGCATTAAATACAACGCTATTATTGTTAAACCCTGTTGCGCCCCATATTTGCCATCAGCTTTGGAGCGATTTGGGCAATTCAGGTAATATTGCTATTCAGCCCTGGCCAGAAGTGGATAGCAGCGCCTTAAGTGTCGATACTATTACTTATGTATTACAGGTTAATGGCAAATTACGCAGCAAAATAGAGGTGGCAGCAGGTAGCGCCCAATCAAGCGTCGAAGAACAAGCAAAAGCTGATAGCAACATTGTGACCTGGCTGGAAAGCAAGCAAATTGTCAAAGTGATTTTTGTACCCAATAAACTGGTTAATATTGTTGTGCAGTGATACTATTCCTAAAAAATATTAGCATGACACTAAATATTCGTGATTGGTATGAAACGGTTAATTAATATTTGTCTCATTTTTTCGTTTTTACTGCTGACTGGTTGCGGCTGGCAGTTTCGCGGTGCTGGAACTAACCAGCAGTACGACAATATTTTTATTGAACTGTCAACACCGCAGTATCTAAACTCGCAGCAGCAGAACTTTGTTGAGCAATTAACACTATTTATTCAGCGCAATAACTCGCCTCAAGCGCCAACGCATTATCAATTGACACTGGGCAATTATTGGATCGAAACACGCAATAATTCACTAAGTAGCAGTAATACAGTACGGCAGCGTATCTTGTCAGCCAACTTGACTTATATAGTTAATGGTAATACTTATGAACATAACGCTCAGCGTTACTACTTTGAAAACGAGGAGAATGTACTGGCATCTGAAAACGAAAAACAGCGTTTGTTAAAATCACTTAATGACGAGTTAAGCCGTGCGGTATGGAGGCAAATCCAGCTTCTGCAACAATTGTCGACAACTTCTGAAATTACTCAATAACAATGGATTTGCGTTTAGAACAACTCGACGATCACCTGGCGCAAAACCAGTTATTACCTGTTTATATTGTGCATGGTAATGAACCTCTATTGCACCAGGAAGCGCTGGATAAAATTCGGCAAAGCGCAGCGGCTCAAGGTTATACGGAGCGCAAACAGTTTCACGTTGACCAATATTTTGATTGGGATACGCTTACTGTTGAATCACAGTCGATGTCACTATTTGCTGAACACAAAATTATTGAATTGCGAATGCCCAAAGGTAAACCTGGTAGTACAGGTTCAAAAGCCTTACTGGAGTACTGCAATCATATACCTGAAGACCAGTTACTCATTGTCGCTATCGAAACCCTGGAAGCTCCCAGTAAGTCGAGTAAATGGTTTAAGGCATTAACCCAAAAGGGGGCGAACATTACAATATGGCAGATTAACGGGCAAAACCTGGAGCGCTGGATACGCCAACGCTGTCAACAATCGCAATTAACCATTGAAAATGAAGCCTTAACCATACTTTGCCAACATATTGAAGGCAACTTGTTGGCGGCGCATCAGGCACTGGAAAAAATAAAACTGGAACGTGATGCCAGGGCGCAGGAAACCTTGCATATAACAATGGATATGATACAACAGCGTATTAGTGATAGCGCGCGTTTTAACGTCTATCAGCTAGTAGATAAAGCATTACAGGGTAGTGCTCAGGAAGCCAGGCGTATTTTACAATCCTTAAAGTTGGAAGGTTCCAGTACGCTTGCTATCATCGCGCCACTAACAGCAGAAGTTCAACGCCTGCTATTATTGTCAAACAAACAAAAAAGCGGTGAACATTTAGATGATAAAACATTAATGCAAAACGGTATATGGAAAAGCCGTCAACCTGTTGTGCTAGGTGCAATCAAACGTCTTTCTTATAATCAATTGCAAATCATACATCGACAAGTTAAACACCTGGACAATGCAGCCAAAGGTCTGTTGAAAATGGATGTGTGGTTAGAAATTGATATACTCATCTGCATGTTAGTGGGTATGCAACTGCATGATAAAACCACGCAAAAGCTCTGTTTGCAGCGCTATTACCAGAGATGAAAACATTAACCATAACCCAACCAGACGATTGGCACATTCATTTGCGCGACGGGCAGGCATTGGCTCATACTGTTGCCGCGGTTAGTGAGCATTTTGCTCGGGCTATTGTTATGCCTAATTTAGCGCCACCAGTCACTAATGTAATTATGGCATTGGATTATTATCAGCGTATCAAAAATATCAACCCGAATTTTGAACCTTTGATGACACTGTATCTCACAGATGATACAACAGAACAGGATATTGTGCAGGCGGCATCGGCAAAACAGGTACAGGCAATTAAATTATATCCCGCTGGCGCAACGACCAATTCAGCCTATGGTGTAAGTGATATCAACAAGCGTTACCGCATATTGGAGGCAATGCAAACTTATAATGTTCCATTGTTGGTTCACGCCGAAGTTGTTGAAGATACTGTGGATATTTTTGACAGAGAAGCGGTATTTATCGAGCGTTACTTAAACGATATTGTCAAACAGTTCCCACAACTGCGTGTGGTGGTAGAACATATCACCACTAAAGATGCGGTTGATTTTGTTTCAGCACAACAAACAGGGCAGGTGGCGGCAACCATAACACCACAGCATTTATTGTTTAATCGTAATCATTTATTGGTGGGGGGTATCAAGCCCCATTTTTATTGCTTACCTGTCTTAAAACGCAACAGTCACCAGCAGGCATTGATAACTGCCGCTGTATCGGGCAGCCCCCAATTCTTTTTAGGTAGCGATTCAGCGCCCCATGTTAAATCGCAAAAAGAATCAGCCTGTGGTTGTGCGGGTTGTTACAGCGCGAATCATACGTTACAACTCTACTCCATGGCATTTGAGCAAGCTGGTGCATTGGATAAACTGGAAGGTTTTACATCATTTTATGGTGCAGATTTTTATCAATTATCGCGCAATACAAAGAAAATACAACTAACGCAGCACCCCTACATTGTGAAAGACAGTATGCCGTTGGGTAGCTCGAGTGTCGTACCCTTACTGGCAGGTTGCGACCTGGGTTGGAGCGTTGTAACCTGATGCAAATTAAAGATCGTTTTCGGGGGTTTCTACCCGTTATTATTGATGTAGAAACCGCAGGCTTTAATGCCGAGACAGATGCGCTGTTACAAGTAGCTGCTGTCACATTGAAGCTGGATAATCAAAATAATTTTAAAATTCATTCAAGTGAGTCTTTTAATATCAGACCTTTTGATGGTGCAAATATCGAACCCAAAGCACTGGAGTTTAATAGTATCAAAAATCCGTTTGATGAAAACAGAAATCTCTACAGTGAAAAAGATGCATTAAAAGCCCTGTTTCAACCCATCCGCCAGCAAGTCAAATTATACGGCTGTAGCAGAGCAGTTATGGTGGCGCACAATGCACATTTTGATTTGACCTTTATCAATGCTGCCTGTAAGCGTCAAAATTATAAACGCAATCCATTTCATCCTTTTTCATGTTTCGATACCGTATCGTTGGCAGGACTGGCTTACGGGCAAACTGTATTATCCAGGGCTTGCCAAATAGCGGGTTTAGGGTTTGATAATAGTCAAGCTCATAATGCATTGTACGATGCTGAAAAAACTGCACAATTATTTTGTGTTATAACCAATCAATGGAAGTTGGAAAACAAATATTGAGATATTTGGCAATAAAATACGCAGGAGCGATACTTTATTGGCAGGTTAATAGTGCTATGCTCCTGGTTTAAACACAATATATAGTGGTCTTATGATTTATTTACCTCTTATATTATTGTTTAGTCATTTTTTTTAATGTAATATGGGCATTGTACTTATGAATTTTTAACCTAAATTATGCATTAGAAATTGTAGCGAAAACAAAAATGTCAGTAAAAATAGTAGCTCGTGCAGGGATAATAAGCGGCAGCATAGCAAGTCTGTGCTGAGCATTATGTTTTGAGCAAGTTGATGTTTTGAACATCTTTTTGGGATGTAGCAGGTTGCTGGTGTATAATCTGGATCTAAGCTTTTCAATAAAGTCTACACACTTATTTATTCAGTCTTTGAAAACAAAAAATAAAACTATAAAAGGATTTTCGTCAATTCATGGCTTTGTCACCAGCACTTTTTTTATGCTGTTGATAAGGATTGTTATTTGCTTTATTTTTTTGTTTTCCATGCAGCTTCATTCGCAGAGTAACGCTACGACAGTTGTTACCTTCCTCGGTACTGTCACTGAGATTGTAGAACCTACAGGCGGCAACTTTTTCTGAGGAAGTCGTGAAATTTTTAAACCCTGCCAGGTTAAAGGAATAATTCCCTATATGAATAAGCTAATATTTCTATCCACTTGGGTTGCGAAACTCTGCCTTTTGTATCTTCTGGAAATGACTCAGGCTTATGCTCAGACGACTGAGGTGTTCCGTCAGGACTTTGGTGAGGGTACCACTGCCGTTGATGTGTCTGCATTTTCTGGCTTGGAGGCATTTATAGTGCAATTTACTGCGGTCCCAAGTTTTGTGACTACTGGCTATGCGATACGCGATGAACTTAACTTTAGTGGGGGAGCCATGGCTAATGAGGACTTTACACCTGGAGATACGAATGGGCGCATGTTATTTGTCAATCCGGACACAGGAGCTACTGTGAATCAGGTAATATTTGCCCTGGCACTTGATAATCTATGTGCTAATACTACATTTACTCTCAGCTACCAGATTGTTTCTTTGTTTAACGGAACAAACCCTAATATTCTTGGCAATATTCGCCTTTTAAATCCGGGTGCTGCCCTTAACAGCACAACAGGTAATTTAATTGCCACTGTAGGAGGGGTGAATATTCCCTACACGGCTAATAACAATGGAGGCAATGTAATTGATCCTGATGAGTACATTACACAAGCAGTAACTTTTACGACTCCTAGTCTGGGTGGTCCGACACTGTCAGCAGTGCTTCAACTTGTGCAAAACCAAGCTTTGGTTGCTCTAGGTAATGATAGTGGGATAGATCATTTTATAATGACAGCAAATCAGGCTGATATCTGCCTGGCGGCGACCAATACAGTTAGCGTCGAGAGTTCTCCAGCGGTTGCCAATAATGCCGATACGGTGCCTATCACGGCTGCTGTTACTGGTCTGGCTAATTCCGCTGGTAATGGTGTCACTGTTACATTTGACTTTGAACCAGCGACTTCATCGGCAGGTAGCAGTGCATCCTGTGTTACTGACAGTAGCGGTATGTGCAGTGTTAATGTGACTTCTTCGGTAGCAGGTACCTTCAGTGTAACGGCGTCGTTTGAGTCTACGGTGCTGGATACAGGTACATTCACCTTTGAAAATACTATCGATTTTACGCTTGCGCAGACGACGGTTAATTTAACAGAGGATGAAGATGCTATTGATCGTTTCACCATAGATATTACCAATGTCAGTAGCGTATCGGGTGGGGTAGGTACGTTTTCGGTGGCAATTGCCTCAGGTTCTATTTTCGCAACGACGAATACAGAACCCGAAGTGTCTTTTGATAATGTTGAAGTTATAACTTCGAGCAACTTATCCACAGCGCAAACAGCCACATTATATTTTACGGTCAAGCCAGATACTTTCGGTACTGGTGTTTTGAGAGTCACCTTAACGCAAGGGGCAGAGCAAATACAACAAGATGTCACAGTCAATGTCACGCAGGCAGGCAATGCACCGGTTATTGTTGCGTCTTTCCCGTTTGCTGGCGTTGTCACCAATCCGAGAGTTTTTGGTGGTAACATTTACGGACTTAATACCACAGCACAGGGTTGGTTTACTCATAGAAATCAGGTGACTGCCATTGCCGGCGCAAATGGTGATATGCTGACCATTTATAGCGATGAAGAGAATGGTTTTATAGCGAATAATTATGCCTCTGGGCTTTTTATTGGCATCACTGAAGGTGTTAATGGTGCAAGCAGAAACGGTGCAAATGCAGAGTGGTATTGGCTGGCTGAAGGTACAGAACTATTCGCTAGAGGTGATAACATTAGAAATTCATCTGATGTAGCACCCGGGTTTTATTTTCCTGGTGGTCTTATAAATGATTTTGATTCTAATGCTAGTGGAACTGATGGAAGTAACGGCCCTTTTGCGGTGATTTATTCTAATGCTAATAATTGGGGAGATATATTTGAGGGTAATAACCGAAGTGCAGTCTATGAGTTCCAGGGTGCAGGTACTGCGCTAAGTAGTATTGTTGCCAGTAGCAGCGTTAATGAAGACAGCGGGCAAATAACGGTTATTACCCTCTCAGGAGCTGATCTGGATGGTGATAGCTTAAGCTGGAGTGCAAGCAGTGACTCTGGTAGTGTTAGTCTGGGCACCCCCACGCTTAGTGTGGCAGGGTTATCAGGTGATATTCCTGTGAATTTTACACCTGCCTCAATTTTTCAGGTACAGCTACCATTACTGTTACCTTGTCGGCTAATGCAGATGCAACCTCAGTGACAGTGAGCGTAACAGTCAATGAGGTAAATGATGAACCCTCTTTCACAGTGGGCAATGCCATCACACGAAGTGCGGATACCAACCCTCAAACAGTAACGGCTTTTATTACCGATGCAACGCCTGTGGAAGCAGGTCAGACTCTGGCATTCATTGTCAGCAACAATAATAACAGTCTTTTTTCGAGCCAACCGGCAATTGATGCCAATGGCACATTGAGCTTTACGTTTGCCAGCGATGCAGCAGGCAGCGCAACGGTTTCAGTAGTTTTGATGGATAATGGCGGTACGGCTAATGGTGGGGATAACCTTTCCGATGCTCAAAGCTTTGTGATTACGGCTGCGGGGCCGCCTGCTTTTACGCTTGCGCAGACGACGGTTAATTTAACAGAGGATGAAGATGCTATTGATCGTTTCACCATAGCTATTACCAATGTCAGTAGCGAATTGGGCGAGACAGGTACGTTTTCGGTGGCAATTGCCTCAGGTTCTATTTTCGCAACGACGGATACAGAACCCGAAGTGTCTTTTGATAATGTTGAAGTTATCACTTCGAGAGACTTATCCACAGCGCAAACAGCCACATTATATTTTACTGTCAAGCCAGATACTTTCGGTAGCGGTGTTTTGACCATAACCTTAACGCAAGGTGCGCAGCAAATACAACAAGATGTCACAGTCAATGTCACGCAGGCAGCCAATGCACCGGTTATTGTTGCGTCTTTCCCGTTTGCTGGCGTTGTCACCAACCCGAGAGTTTTTGGTGGTAACATTTACGGACGTAATAACACATCACAGGATTGGTTTGCTCATAGAAATCAGGTGACTGCCATTCCCGGTGTCAATGGTGATATGGTGACCATTTACAGCACTGAAGAATTTTTGTTTCTATTGAATGCTTTTAGTCCTGTCAACACTGCTTTTCTGGGCATCACTGAAGGTGTTAATGGAGCAAGCAGAAATGATGCGGATGCAGAGTGGTATTGGCTGTCTGAAGGGACAGAACTATTAGCCAGAGGTGGTGCTATCAATGGTCCATCTGATGTAGCACCCGGGTTTTATTTTAGAAATGGTAGTATTTTCGATGAGTTTGATTCTAATTTTTTTACTACTCCTGATCGAAATGATGGACCTTTTGTAGGGGCGTTTCTTTTTAATGGTGGCTGGATAGATTTTGCTGCGGCTAACGTGCGTGATGCAGTCTATGAGTTCCAGGCGCCAGGCACTGCGTTAACCAGTATTGTTGCTGGTACCAGCGTTACTCAAGGCAGCACAGAGCAAACAACGGTTATTACCCTCTCAGGGGCTGATCTGGATGGTGATAACTTAAGCTGGAGTGCAAGTAGCGACGATGGCAGTGTTAGTCTGGGCACCCCCACGCTTAGTGTGGCAGGGTTATCAGGCGATATTCCTGTAAATTTTACACCTGACTCCAATTTTTCAGGTATAGCCACCATTACTGTTACCTTGTCAGCTAATGCAGAGGCAACCTCAGTGACAGTGAGCGTAACAGTCAATGAGGTAAATAATGAGCCCTCTTTCACAGTGGGCAGTGCCATCACACGAAGTGCGGATACCAACCCTCAAACAGTAACGGCTTTTATTACCGATGCAACGCCTGTAGAAGCAGGTCAAACTCTGGCATTCATTGTCAGCAACAATAATAACAGTCTTTTTTCGAGCCAACCGGCAATTGATGCCAGTGGCACCTTGAGCTTTACGTTTGCCAGCAATGCAGCAGGCAGCGCAACGGTTTCAGTAGTTTTGATGGATAATGGCGGTGGCGATGATTTATCAGATACGCAAAGCTTTGTGATTACGGCTGTGGCGGCATCGGCTACACTAACGCCAGCAAACCTGATTTTAACAGAAGGCGCGACAGCCAGCTTTACAGTGAGTTTAGGCAGTCAGCCTAATAACCCGGTAACGGTATCGGTGGCAAATCCAGATACCAGTCAATTAACAGTATCACCTCAGACATTAACATTTTCAACTTCTAATTTTAACATAGCCCAGACAGTAACAATAGTAACAGTAGAAAATACAATTGTAGAAGCCAGTGAGACCGTGCCGATTCATTTAAACTTTATCAGCACAGATACGAATTTTAATACGTTGTCAGATACTGTGAGTGTGGTTATTATTGATAATGATACCGCCACATTTAGCGTAGCTGATGTGACGGTGTCAGAGACAGCAGGCGCTGCGACTGTCACTGTTGCGCTGGACTTGCCGATTGAAGGCGGTGCTACACTTACCTTGATGAGTGCAGACTTTGCTCCGGTTGATGCTGCTGCCGGAAGTGATTACAGCGCAACCACCGCAACGCTGTTTTTTGCCAGTAACAGCACCACAGCTCAAAGTTTCAGTGTTGGCATTATTGACGATACCCTGGTTGAAAACCTGGTTGAGGGCACTGAGCAGTTTCGCATTGATATCACTGCGGTTAACCCGGTTGAAGCTATTGCAGCAAGTGCATTTAATCTGGGTGATACGGCGACGGTATCCATTACCGATAATGACACCACTACCATCACCATAGCAGATGTAAGTGCAGCAGAAGGTGATGGGCCTAACAATGTGACGGTCACCATTAGCTTGAGTAACCCGGTTGAGGGCGGACTGACTGCCACCATTGCCAGCAGCGGCAATTCAGCTCTCAGTGGCAGTGATTTTTCAGCACTGAGTCAGGTTATCAGTTTTGCCGATAGCAGCACCGCCAGTAGCAGTGTGCAGTTGACTGTTTTAGGTGATGCAATTATTGAAGCAGATGAGACCTTGCAACTGTTTGTTGCCAGTGTTGCCGCAGCCGAGGCCTCGAACAGCCAGATACTCAGACAAACTGGCACCTTTACTATTGAAAATGATGATTTTGCTGCCATCACCATTGCTGATGCCAGTGGCAGTGAGTCGTCAGGCACTATCAGTGTCCGCTTTAATGTGAATTTGGCGGTTGCCGGTGGTTTTACCCTGACAGTGCAGAGCGATAGTGGCAGTGCGATAGAAGGCGTCGACTTTAGCTCTGTTGATTCACAGCAAGTTGCTTTTGCCGGTAGTGCCAATGAAACCCAGACCCTGGTATTGACAGTTACTAACGATACGATTATTGAGGCTAATGAAACCTTGCGTATTCGTATCAGTGCAGTAAACCCTGGTGTTGCACAGGCTGGCGATTTTAATATTAGCGACACCGCAACGCTGACGATAATAAACGATGATACCGCCACATTTAGCGTAGCCGATGTGACGGTGTCAGAGACAGCTGGCGCTGCGACTGTCACTGTTGCGCTGGATTTGCCGATTGAAGGCGGTGCTACGCTTACCTTGATGAGTGCAGACTTTGCTCCGGTTGATGCCGCTGCTGGCAGCGATTACAGCGCAACCACAGCAACGCTGTTTTTTGCCAGTAACAGCACCACAGCTCAAAGTTTCAGTGTTGGCATTATTGACGATACCCTGGTTGAAAATCTGGTTGAGGGCACTGAGCAGTTTCGCATTGATATCACTGCGGTTAACCCGGTTGAAGCTATTGCAGCAAGTGCATTTAATCTGGGTGATACGGCGACGGTATCCATTACCGATAATGACACCACTACCATCACCATAGCAGATGTAAGTGCAGCAGAAGGTGATGGGCCTAACAATGTGACGGTCACCATTAGCCTGAGTAACCCGGTTGAGGGCGGACTGACTGCCACCATTGCCAGCAGTGGCAATTCAGCTCTCAGTGGCAGTGATTTTTCAGCACTGAGTCAGGTTATCAGTTTTGCCGATAGCAGCACCGCCAGTAGCAGTGTGCAGTTAACTGTTTTAGGTGATGCAATCATTGAAGCAGATGAGACCTTGCAACTGTTTGTTGCCAGTGTTGCTGCAGCCGAGGCCTCGAATAGCCAGATACTCAGACAAACCGGCACCTTTACTATTGAAAATGATGATTTTGCTACTATTAGTATTGCTGATGTCAGTGCGAGTGAGTCGTCTGGCACTATCAGTATTGGCTTGAGTGTGGATTTGGCGGTTGCCGGTGGTTTTACCCTGACAGTACAGAGCGATAGTGGCAGTGCGATAGAAGGCGACGACTTTAGCTCTGTTGATTCACAGCAAGTTGCTTTTGCCGGTAGTGCCAATGAAACCCAGACCCTGGTATTGACAGTTACTAACGATACGATTATTGAAGCCAATGAAACCTTGCGTATTCGTATCAGTGCAGTCGACCCTGGTGTTGCACTGGCTGGCGATTTTAATATTAGCGACACCGCAACGCTGACGATAATAAACGATGATACCGCCACATTTAGCGTAGCTGATGTGACGGTGTCAGAGACAGCTGGCGCTGCGACTGTCACTGTTGCGCTGGATTTGCCGATTGAAGGCGGTGCTACACTTACCTTGATGAGTGCAGACTTTGCTCCGGTTGATGCTGCTGCTGGCAGCGATTATAGCGCAACCACCGCAACGCTGTTTTTTGCCAGTAACAGCACCACAGCTCAAAGTTTCAGTGTTGGCATTATTGACGATACCCTGGTTGAAAACCTGGTTGAGGGCACTGAGCAGTTTCGCATTGATATCACTGCGGTTAACCCGGTTGAAGCTATTGCAGCAAGTGCATTTAATCTGGGTGATACGGCGACGCTATTCATTACCGATAATGATACCACTACCATCACCATAGCAGATGTAAGTGCAGCAGAAGGTGATGGGCCTAACAATGTGACGGTCACCATTAGCTTGAGTAACCCGGTTGAGGGCGGACTGACTGCCACCATTGCCAGCAGTGGCAATTCAGCTCTCAGTGGCAGTGATTTTTCAGCATTGAGTCAGGTTATTAGTTTTGCCGATAGCAGCACTGCCAGTAGCAGTGTGCAGTTAACTATTTTAGGTGATGCAATCATTGAAGCAGATGAGACCTTGCAACTGTTTGTTGCCAGTGTTGCCGCAGCCGAGGCCTCGAACAGCCAGATACTCAGACAAACTGGCACCTTTACTATTGAAAATGATGATTTTGCTGCCATCACCATTGCTGATGCCAGTGGCAGTGAGTCGTCAGGCACTATCAGTGTCCGCTTTAATGTGAATTTGGCGGTTGCCGGTGGTTTTACCCTGACAGTGCAGAGCGATAGTGGCAGTGCGATAGAAGGCGACGACTTTAGCTCTGTTGATTCACAGCAAGTTGCTTTTGCCGGTAGTGCCAATGAAACCCAGACCCTGGTATTGACAGTTACTAACGATACGATTATTGAAGCCAATGAAACCTTGCGTATTCGTATCAGTGCAGTCGACCCTGGTGTTGCACAGGCTAGTGATTTTAATATTAGCGACACCGCAACGCTGACGATAATAAACGATGATACCGCCACATTTAGCGTAGCTGATGTGACGGTGTCAGAGACAGCTGGCGCTGCGACTGTCACTGTTGCGCTGGATTTGCCGATTGAAGGCGGTGCTACACTTACCTTGATGAGTGCAGACTTTGCTCCGGTTGATGCTGCTGCTGGCAGCGATTACAGCGCAACCACCGCAACGCTGTTTTTTGCCAGTAACAGCACCACAGCTCAAAGTTTCAGTGTTGGCATTATTGACGATACCCTGGTTGAAAATCTGGTTGAGGGCACTGAGCAGTTTCGCATTGATATCACTGCGGTTAACCCGGTTGAAGCTATTGCAGCAAGTGCATTTAATCTGGGTGATACGGCGACGGTATCCATTACCGATAATGACACCACTACCATCACCATAGCAGATGTAAGTGCAGCAGAAGGTGATGGGCCTAACAATGTGACGGTCACCATTAGCCTGAGTAACCCGGTTGAGGGCGGACTGACTGCCACCATTGCCAGCAGCGGCAATTCAGCTCTCAGTGGCAGTGATTTTTCAGCACTGAGTCAGGTTATCAGTTTTGCCGATAGCAGCACCGCCAGTAGCAGTGTGCAGTTGACTGTTTTAGGTGATGCAATCATTGAAGCAGATGAGACCTTGCAACTGTTTGTTGCCAGTGTTGCCGCAGCCGAGGCCTCGAACAGCCAGATACTCAGACAAACTGGCACCTTTACTATTGAAAATGATGATTTTGCTGCCATCACCATTGCTGATGCCAGTGGCAGTGAGTCGTCAGGCACTATCAGTGTCCGCTTTAATGTGAATTTGGCGGTTGCCGGTGGTTTTACCCTGACAGTGCAGAGCGATAGTGGCAGTGCGATAGAAGGCGACGACTTTAGCTCTGTTGATTCACAGCAAGTTGCTTTTGCCGGTAGTGCCAATGAAACCCAGACCCTGGTATTGACAGTTACTAACGATACGATTATTGAAGCCAATGAAACCTTGCGTATTCGTATCAGTGCAGTAAACCCTGGTGTTGCACTGGCTAGCGATTTTAATATTAGCGACACCGCAACGCTGACGATAATAAACGATGATACCGCTACCTTTAGCGTAGCTGATGTGACGGTGTCAGAGACAGCTGGCGCTGCGACTGTCACTGTTGCGCTGGATTTGCCGATTGAAGGCGGTGCTACACTTACCTTGATGAGTGCAGACTTTGCTCCGGTTGATGCTGCTGCTGGCAGCGATTACAGCGCAACCACCGCAACGCTGTTTTTTGCCAGTAACAGCACCACAGCTCAAAGTTTCAGTGTTGGCATTATTGACGATACCCTGGTTGAAAATCTGGTTGAGGGCACTGAGCAATTTCGTATTGATATCAGCGCGGTTAACCCGGTTGAAGCTATTGCAGCAAGTGCGTTTAATCTGGGTGATACGGCGACGGTATCCATTACCGATAATGACACCACTACCATCACCATAGCAGATGTAAGTGCAGCAGAAGGCAATGGGCCTAACAATGTGACGGTCACCATTAGCTTGAGTAACCCGGTTGAGGGCGGACTGACTGCGACCATTGCCAGCAGTGAAAACTCGGCTCTCAGTGGCAGTGACTTTTCAACACTGAGTCAGGTTATCAGTTTTGCCGATAGCAGCACCGCCAGTAGCAGTGTGCAGTTAACTATTTTAGGTGATGCAATCATTGAAGCAGATGAGACCTTGCAACTGTTTGTTGCCAGTGTTGCTGCAGCCGAGGCCTCGAATAGCCAGATACTCAGACAAACTGGCACCTTTACTATTGAAAATGATGATTTTGCTGCCATCACCATTGCTGATGTCAGTGGCAGTGAGTCTGGGACTATCAGTATTGGCTTGAGTGTGAATTTGGCGGTTGCCGGTGGGTTTACCCTGACAGTGCAGAGCGATAGTGGTAGCGCGATAGAAGGCGACGACTTTAGCTCTGTTGATTCACAGCAAGTTGCTTTTGCCGGTAGTGCCAATGAAACCCAGACCCTGGTATTGACAGTTACTAACGATACGATTATTGAAGCCAATGAAACCTTGCGTATTCGTATCAGTGCAGTCGACCCTGGTGTTGCACTGGCTGGCGATTTTAATATTAGCGACACCGCAACGCTGACGATAATAAACGATGATACCGCCACATTTAGCGTAGCTGATGTGACGGTGTCAGAGACAGCTGGCGCTGCCACTATTTCTGTTACTCTGGACTTGCCGATTGAAGGAGGGGCTACGCTTACCTTGATGAGTGCAGACTTTGCTCCGGTTGATGCCGCTGCTGGCAGCGATTATAGCGCAACCACCGCAACGCTGTTTTTTGCCAGTAACAGCACCACAGCTCAAAGTTTCAGTGTTGGCATTATTGACGATACCCTGGTTGAAAACCTGGTTGAGGGCACTGAGCAATTTCGTATTGATATCAGCGCGGTTAACCCGGTTGAAGCTATTGCAGCAAGTGCGTTTAATCTGGGTGATACGGCGACGGTATTCATTACCGATAATGATACCACTACCATCACCGTAGCAGATGTGAGTGCAGCAGAAGGCAATGTGTCTAACAATGTGACGGTCACCATTAGCCTGAGTAACCCGGTTGAGGGCGGACTGACTGCGACCATTGCCAGCAGTGAAAACTCGGCTCTCAGTGGCGATGACTTTTCAGCACTGAGTCAGGTTATCAGTTTTGCCGATAGCAGCACTGCCAGTAGCAGTGTGCAGTTGACTGTTTTAGGTGATGCAATTATTGAAGCAGATGAGACCTTGCAACTGTTTGTTGCCAGTGTTGCCGCAGCCGAGGCCTCGAATAGCCAGATACTCAGACAAACTGGTACCTTTAGCATTGTAAATGATGATTTTGCTGCCATCACCATTGATGATGTCAGTGGCAGTGAGTCTGGGACTATCAGTATTGGCTTGAGTGTGAATTTGGCGGTTGCCGGTGGTTTTACCCTGACAGTACAGAGCGATAGTGGCAGTGCAGTAGAGGGCGTCGACTTTAGCTCTGCTGACTCTCAGCAGGTTGCTTTTGCCGGTAGTGCCAATGAAACCCAGACCCTGGTATTGACAGTTACTAACGATACGATTATTGAGGCCAATGAAACCTTGCGTATTCGTATCAGTGCAGTCGACCCTGGTGTTGCACAGGCTGGCGATTTTAATATTAGCGACACCGCAACGCTGACGATAATAAACGATGATACCGCTACCTTTAGCGTAGCTGATGTGACGGTGTCAGAGACAGCTGGCGCTGCGACTGTCACTGTTGCGCTGGATTTGCCGATTGAAGGCGGTGCTACACTTACCTTGATGAGTGCAGACTTTGCTCCGGTTGATGCTGCTGCTGGCAGCGATTACAGCGCAACCACCGCAACGCTGTTTTTTGCCAGTAACAGCACCACAGCTCAAAGTTTCAGTGTTGGCATTATTGACGATACCCTGGTTGAAAATCTGGTTGAGGGCACTGAGCAGTTTCGCATTGATATCACTGCGGTTAACCCGGTTGAAGCTATTGCAGCAAGTGCATTTAATCTGGGTGATACGGCGACGGTATCCATTACCGATAATGACACCACTACCATCACCATAGCAGATGTAAGTGCAGCAGAAGGCAATGGGCCTAACAATGTGACGGTCACCATTAGCTTGAGTAACCCGGTTGAGGGCGGACTGACAGCAACCATTGCCAGCAGTGGCAATTCAGCTCTCAGTGGCAGTGATTTTTCAGCACTGAGTCAGGTTATCAGTTTTGCCGATAGCAGCACCGCCAGTAGCAGTGTGCAGTTAACTGTTTTAGGTGATGCAATTATTGAAGCAGATGAGACCTTGCAACTGTTTGTTGCCAGTGTTGCCGCAGCCGAGGCCTCGAACAGCCAGATACTCAGACAAACTGGCACCTTTACTATTGAAAATGATGATTTTGCTGCCATCACCATTGATGATGTCAGTGGCAGTGAGTCTGGGACTATCAGTATTGGCTTGAGTGTGAATTTGGCGGTTGCCGGTGGTTTTACCCTGACAGTACAGAGCGATAGTGGCAGTGCGATAGAAGGCGTCGACTTTAGCTCTGTTGATTCACAGCAAGTTGCTTTTGCCGGTAGTGCCAATGAAACCCAGACCCTGGTATTGACAGTTACTAACGATACGATTATTGAAGCCAATGAAACCTTGCGTATTCGTATCAGTGCAGTCGACCCTGGTGTTGCACAGGCTGGCGATTTTAATATTAGCGACACCGCAACGCTGACGATAATAAACGATGATAGCGCCACATTTAGCGTAGCTGATGTGACGGTGTCAGAGACAGCTGGCGCTGCGACTGTCACTGTTGCGCTGGATTTGCCGATTGAAGGCGGTGCTACACTTACCTTGATGAGTGCAGACTTTGCTCCGGTTGATGCTGCTGCCGGAAGTGATTACAGCGCAACCACAGCAACGCTGTTTTTTGCCAGTAACAGCACCACAGCTCAAAGTTTCAGTGTTGGCATTATTGACGATACCCTGGTTGAAAACCTGGTTGAGGGCACTGAGCAGTTTCGCATTGATATCACTGCGGTTAACCCGGTTGAAGCTATTGCAGCAAGTGCGTTTAATCTGGGTGATACGGCGACGGTATCCATTACCGATAATGACACCACTACCATCACCATAGCAGATGTAAGTGCAGCAGAAGGTGATGGGCCTAACAATGTGACGGTCACCATTAGCCTGAGTAACCCGGTTGAGGGCGGACTGACTGCGACCATTGCCAGCAGCGGCAATTCAGCTCTCAGTGGCAGTGATTTTTCAGCACTGAGTCAGGTTATCAGTTTTGCCGATAGCAGCACCGCCAGTAGCAGTGTGCAGTTAACTGTTTTAGGTGATGCAATTATTGAAGCAGATGAGACCTTGCAACTGTTTGTTGCCAGTGTTGCCGCAGCCGAGGCCTCGAATAGCCAGATACTCAGACAGACTGGGACTTTTAGCATTGAAAATGATGATTTTGCTGCCATCACCATTGCTGATGTCAGTGGCAGTGAGTCTGGGACTATCAGTATTGGCTTGAGTGTGAATTTGGCGGTTGCCGGTGGTTTTACCCTGACAGTACAGAGCGATAGTGGCAGTGCAGTAGAGGGCGTCGACTTTAGCTCTGCTGACTCGCAGCAGGTTGCTTTTGCCGGTAGTGCCAATGAAACCCAGACCCTGGTATTGACACTTACTAACGATACGGTTATTGAGGCCAATGAAACCTTGCGTATTCGTATCAGTGCAGTCGAGCCTGGTGTTGCACAGGCTGGCGATTTTAATATTAGCGACACCGCAACGCTGACGATAATAAACGATGATAGCGCCACATTTAGCGTAGCTGATGTGACGGTGTCAGAGACAGCTGGCGCTGCCACTATTTCTGTTACTCTGGACTTGCCGATTGAAGGAGGGGCTACGCTTACCTTGATGAGTGCAGACTTTGCTCCGGTTGATGCCGCTGCTGGCAGCGATTATAGCGCAACCACCGCAACGCTGTTTTTTGCCAGTAACAGCACCACAGCTCAAAGTTTCAGTGTTGGCATTATTGACGATACCCTGGTTGAAAACCTGGTTGAGGGCACTGAGCAATTTCGTATTGATATCAGCGCGGTTAACCCGGTTGAAGCTATTGCAGCAAGTGCGTTTAATCTGGGTGATACGGCGACGGTATTCATTACCGATAATGATACCACTACCATCACCATAGCAGATGTAAGTGCAGCAGAAGGTGATGGGCCTAACAATGTGACGGTCACCATTAGCTTGAGTAACCCGGTTGAGGGCGGACTGACTGCGACCATTGCCAGCAGTGAAAACTCGGCTCTCAGTGGCAGTGACTTTTCAGCACTGAGTCAGGTTATCAGTTTTGCCGATAGCAGCACCGCCAGTAGCAGTGTGCAGTTAACTATTTTAGGTGATGCAATCATTGAAGCAGATGAGACCTTGCAACTGTTTGTTGCCAGTGTTGCTGCAGCCGAGGCCTCGAATAGCCAGATACTCAGACAAACTGGCACCTTTACTATTGAAAATGATGATTTTGCTGCCATCACCATTGCTGATGTCAGTGGCAGTGAGTCTGGGACTATCAGTATTGGCTTGAGTGTGAATTTGGCGGTTGCCGGTGGGTTTACCCTGACAGTGCAGAGCGATAGTGGTAGCGCGATAGAAGGCGACGACTTTAGCTCTGTTGATTCACAGCAAGTTGCTTTTGCCGGTAGTGCCAATGAAACCCAGACCCTGGTATTGACAGTTACTAACGATACGACTATTGAGGCCAATGAAACCTTGCGTATTCGTATCAGTGCAGTCGAGCCTGGTGTTGCACAGGCTGGCGATTTTAATATTAGCGACACCGCAACGCTGACGATAATAAACGATGATAGCGCCACATTTAGCGTAGCTGATGTGACGGTGTCAGAGACAGCTGGCGCTGCCACTATTTCTGTTACTCTGGACTTGCCGATTGAAGGAGGGGCTACGCTTACCTTGATGAGTGCAGACTTTGCTCCGGTTGATGCCGCTGCTGGCAGCGATTATAGCGCAACCACCGCAACGCTGTTTTTTGCCAGTAACAGCACCACAGCTCAAAGTTTCAGTGTTGGCATTATTGACGATACCCTGGTTGAAAACCTGGTTGAGGGCACTGAGCAATTTCGTATTGATATCAGCGCGGTTAACCCGGTTGAAGCTATTGCAGCAAGTGCGTTTAATCTGGGTGATACGGCGACGGTATTCATTACCGATAATGATACCACTACCATCACCGTAGCAGATGTGAGTGCAGCAGAAGGCAATGTGTCTAACAATGTGACGGTCACCATTAGCTTGAGTAACCCGGTTGAGGGCGGACTGACTGCGACCATTGCCAGCAGTGGCAATTCAGCTCTCAGTGGCAGTGATTTTTCAGCACTGAGTCAGGTTATCAGTTTTGCCGATAGCAGCACCGCCAGTAGCAGTGTGCAGTTAACTGTTTTAGGTGATGCAATTATTGAAGCAGATGAGACCTTGCAACTGTTTGTTGCCAGTGTTGCCGCAGCCGAGGCCTCGAACAGCCAGATACTCAGACAAACTGGCACCTTTACTATTGAAAATGATGATTTTGCTGCCATCACCATTGCTGATGCCAGTGGCAGTGAGTCGTCAGGCACTATCAGTGTCCGCTTTAATGTGAATTTGGCGGTTGCCGGTGGTTTTACCCTGACAGTACAGAGCGATAGTGGCAGTGCAGTAGAGGGCGTCGACTTTAGCTCTGTTGATTCACAGCAAGTTGCTTTTGCCGGTAGTGCCAATGAAACCCAGACCCTGGTATTGACAGTTACTAACGATACGATTATTGAAGCCAATGAAACCTTGCGTATTCGTATCAGTGCAGTAAACCCTGGTGTTGCACTGGCTAGTGATTTTAATATTAGCGACACCGCAACGCTGACGATAATAAACGATGATAGCGCCACATTTAGCGTAGCTGATGTGGCGGTGTCAGAGACAGCTGGCGCTGCCACTATTTCTGTTACTCTGGACTTGCCGATTGAAGGTGGGGCTACGCTTACCTTGATGAGTGCAGACTTTGCTCCGGTTGATGCCGCTGCCGGAAGTGATTACAGCGCAACCACAGCAACGCTGTTTTTTGCCAGTAACAGCACCACAGCTCAAAGTTTCAGTGTTGGCATTATTGACGATACCCTGGTTGAAAATCTGGTTGAGGGCACTGAGCAATTTCGTATTGATATCAGCGCGGTTAACCCGGTTGAAGCTATTGCAGCAAGTGCGTTTAATCTGGGTGATACGGCGACGGTATCCATTACCGATAATGACACCACTACCATCACCATAGCAGATGTAAGTGCAGCAGAAGGTGATGGGCCTAACAATGTGACGGTCACCATTAGCTTGAGTAACCCGGTTGAGGGCGGACTGACTGCGACCATTGCCAGCAGTGGCAATTCAGCTCTCAGTGGCAGTGATTTTTCAGCACTGAGTCAGGTTATCAGTTTTGCCGATAGCAGCACCGCCAGTAGCAGTGTGCAGTTAACTGTTTTAGGTGATGCAATTATTGAAGCAGATGAGACCTTGCAACTGTTTGTTGCCAGTGTTGCCGCAGCCGAGGCCTCGAACAGCCAGATACTCAGACAAACTGGCACCTTTACTATTGAAAATGATGATTTTGCTGCCATCACCATTGCTGATGCCAGTGGCAGTGAGTCGTCAGGCACTATCAGTGTCCGCTTTAATGTGAATTTGGCGGTTGCCGGTGGTTTTACCCTGACAGTACAGAGCGATAGTGGCAGTGCGATAGAAGGCGACGACTTTAGCTCTGTTGATTCACAGCAAGTTGCTTTTGCCGGTAGTGCCAATGAAACCCAGACCCTGGTATTGACAGTTACTAACGATACGATTATTGAGGCCAATGAAACCTTGCGTATTCGTATCAGTGCAGTCGACCCTGGTGTTGCACAGGCTGGCGATTTTAAT
This sequence comes from Pseudomonadales bacterium, assembly GCA_965204215.1. GTDB lineage: Bacteria > Pseudomonadota > Gammaproteobacteria > Pseudomonadales > GM7GCV1 > CBDBDZ01. Next base: position 1,366,995 of record CBDBDZ010000014.1, read on the forward strand.
ATTAGCGACACCGCAACGCTGACGATAATAAACGATGATAGCGCCACATTTAGCGTAGCTGATGTGACGGTGTCAGAGACAGCTGGCAATACCAATATCACTGTTTCCTTAAATCTGCCGATTGAAGGTGGGGCTACGCTTACCTTGATGAGTGCAGACTTTGCTCCGGTTGATGCTGCTGCCGGAAGTGATTACAGCGCAACCACAGCAACGCTGTTTTTTGCCAGTAACAGCACCACAGCTCAAAGTTTCAGTGTTGGCATTATTGACGATACCCTGGTTGAAAATCTGGTTGAGGGCACTGAGCAGTTTCGCATTGATATCACTGCGGTTAACCCGGTTGAAGCTATTGCAGCAAGTGCATTTAATCTGGGTGATACGGCGACGGTATCCATTACCGATAATGACACCACTACCATCACCATAGCAGATGTAAGTGCAGCAGAAGGTGATGGGCCTAACAATGTGACGGTCACCATTAGCCTGAGTAACCCGGTTGAGGGCGGACTGACTGCGACCATTGCCAGCAGCGGCAATTCAGCTCTCAGTGGCAGTGATTTTTCAGCACTGAGTCAGGTTATCAGTTTTGCCGATAGCAGCACTGCCAGTAGCAGTGTGCAGTTAACTGTTTTAGGTGATGCAATTATTGAAGCAGATGAGACCTTGCAACTGTTTGTTGCCAGTGTTGCCGCAGCCGAGGCCTCGAACAGCCAGATACTCAGACAAACTGGTACCTTTAGCATTGTAAATGATGATTTTGCTACTATTAGTATTGCTGATGTCAGTGCGAGTGAGTCGTCTGGCACTATCAGTATTCAGTTTAGTGTGGATTTGGCGGTTGCCGGTGGGTTTACCCTGACAGTACAGAGCGATAGTGGCAGTGCGATAGAAGGCGACGACTTTAGCTCTGTTGATTCACAGCAAGTTGCTTTTGCCGGTAGTGCCAATGAAACCCAGACCCTGGTATTGACAGTTACTAACGATACGACTATTGAAGCCAATGAAACCTTGCGTATTCGTATCAGTGCAGTCGACCCTGGTGTTGCACTGGCTGGCGATTTTAATATTAGCGACACCGCAACGCTGACGATAATAAACGATGATACCGCTACCTTTAGCGTAGCTGATGTGACGGTGTCAGAGACAGCAGGCGCTGCGACTGTCACTGTTGCGCTGGACTTGCCGATTGAAGGAGGGGCTACACTTACCTTGATGAGTGCAGACTTTGCTCCGGTTGATGCCGCTGCTGGCAGCGATTACAGCGCAACCACAGCAACGCTGTTTTTTGCCAGTAACAGCACCACAGCTCAAAGTTTCAGTGTTGGCATTATTGACGATACCCTGGTTGAAAACCTGGTTGAGGGCACTGAGCAATTTCGTATTGATATCACTGCGGTTAACCCGGTTGAAGCTATTGCAGCAAGTGCGTTTAATCTGGGTGGTACGGCGACGGTATTCATTACCGATAATGATACCACTACCATCACCGTAGCAGATGTGAGTGCAGCAGAAGGCAATGTGTCTAACAATGTGACGGTCACCATTAGCTTGAGTAACCCGGTTGAGGGCGGACTGACTGCGACCATTGCCAGCAGTGAAAACTCGGCTCTCAGTGGCAGTGACTTTTCAGCACTGAGTCAGGTTATCAGTTTTGCCGATAGCAGCACCGCCAGTAGCAGTGTGCAGTTAACTATTTTAGGTGATGCAATCATTGAAGCAGATGAGACCTTGCAACTGTTTGTTGCCAGTGTTGCTGCAGCCGAGGCCTCGAATAGCCAGATACTCAGACAAACTGGCACCTTTACTATTGAAAATGATGATTTTGCTGCCATCACCATTGCTGATGTCAGTGGCAGTGAGTCTGGGACTATCAGTATTGGCTTGAGTGTGAATTTGGCGGTTGCCGGTGGGTTTACCCTGACAGTGCAGAGCGATAGTGGTAGCGCGATAGAAGGCGACGACTTTAGCTCTGTTGATTCACAGCAAGTTGCTTTTGCCGGTAGTGCCAATGAAACCCAGACCCTGGTATTGACAGTTACTAACGATACGACTATTGAGGCCAATGAAACCTTGCGTATTCGTATCAGTGCAGTCGAGCCTGGTGTTGCACAGGCTGGCGATTTTAATATTAGCGACACCGCAACGCTGACGATAATAAACGATGATAGCGCCACATTTAGCGTAGCTGATGTGACGGTGTCAGAGACAGCTGGCGCTGCCACTATTTCTGTTACTCTGGACTTGCCGATTGAAGGAGGGGCTACGCTTACCTTGATGAGTGCAGACTTTGCTCCGGTTGATGCCGCTGCTGGCAGCGATTATAGCGCAACCACCGCAACGCTGTTTTTTGCCAGTAACAGCACCACAGCTCAAAGTTTCAGTGTTGGCATTATTGACGATACCCTGGTTGAAAACCTGGTTGAGGGCACTGAGCAATTTCGTATTGATATCAGCGCGGTTAACCCGGTTGAAGCTATTGCAGCAAGTGCGTTTAATCTGGGTGATACGGCGACGGTATTCATTACCGATAATGATACCACTACCATCACCGTAGCAGATGTGAGTGCAGCAGAAGGCAATGTGTCTAACAATGTGACGGTCACCATTAGCTTGAGTAACCCGGTTGAGGGCGGACTGACTGCGACCATTGCCAGCAGTGGCAATTCAGCTCTCAGTGGCAGTGATTTTTCAGCACTGAGTCAGGTTATCAGTTTTGCCGATAGCAGCACCGCCAGTAGCAGTGTGCAGTTAACTGTTTTAGGTGATGCAATCATTGAAGCAGATGAGACCTTGCAACTGTTTGTTGCCAGTGTTGCCGCAGCCGAGGCCTCGAATAGCCAGATACTCAGACAAACTGGTACCTTTAGCATTGTAAATGATGATTTTGCCAACATTAGCATTGCCGATGCCAGTGGCAGTGAATCGGCTACTATCAGTATTCAGTTTAGTGTGGATTTGGCGGTTGCCGGTGGTTTTACCCTGACAGTACAGAGCGATAGTGGCAGTGCAGTAGAGGGCGTCGACTTTAGCTCTGCTGACTCGCAGCAGGTTGCTTTTGCCGGTAGTGCCAATGAAACCCAGACCCTGGTATTGACAGTTACTAACGATACGATTATTGAGGCCAATGAAACCTTGCGTATTCGTATCAGTGCAGTCGACCCTGGTGTTGCACAGGCTGACGATTTTAATATTGCTGATAGCGCTACGGTCACCATCATTAACGATGATACCGCTACCTTTAGCGTAGCTGATGTGACGGTGTCAGAGACAGCTGGCAATGCCACTATTTCTGTTACTCTGGACTTGCCGATTGAAGGCGGTGCTACGCTTACCTTGATGAGTGCAGACTTTGCTCCGGTTGATGCTGCTGCCGGAAGTGATTACAGCGCAACCACAGCAACGCTGTTTTTTGCCAGTAACAGCACCACAGCTCAAAGTTTCAGTGTTGGCATTATTGACGATACCCTGGTTGAAAATCTGGTTGAGGGCACTGAGCAGTTTCGCATTGATATCACTGCGGTTAACCCGGTTGAAGCTATTGCAGCAAGTGCATTTAATCTGGGTGATACGGCGACGGTATCCATTACCGATAATGACACCACTACCATCACCATAGCAGATGTAAGTGCAGCAGAAGGCAATGTGTCTAACAATGTGACGGTCACCATTAGCTTGAGTAACCCGGTTGAGGGCGGACTGACTGCCACCATTGCCAGCAGTGGCAATTCAGCTCTCAGTGGCAGTGATTTTTCAGCACTGAGTCAGGTTATCAGTTTTGCCGATAGCAGCACTGCCAGTAGCAGTGTGCAGTTAACTGTTTTAGGTGATGCAATTATTGAAGCAGATGAGACCTTGCAACTGTTTGTTGCCAATGTTGCCGCAGCCGAGGCCTCGAACAGCCAGATACTCAGACAAACTGGCACCTTTACTATTGAAAATGATGATTTTGCTGCCATCACCATTGCTGATGCCAGTGGCAGTGAGTCTGGCACTATCAATATTGGCTTGAGTGTGGATTTAGCTGTTGCCGGTGGTTTTACCCTGACAGTACAGAGCGATAGTGGCAGTGCGATAGAAGGCGACGACTTTAGCTCTGTTGATTCACAGCAAGTTGCTTTTGTCGGTAGTGCCAATGAAACCCAGACCCTGGTATTGACACTTACTAACGATACGATTATTGAAGCCAATGAAACCTTGCGTATTCGTATCAGTGCAGTCGACCCTGGTGTTGCACAGGCTGGCGATTTTAATATTAGCGACACCGCAACGCTGACGATAATAAACGATGATACCGCTACCTTTAGCGTAGCTGATGTGACGGTGTCAGAGACAGCTGGCAATGCCAATATCACTGTTTCCTTAAATCTGCCGATTGAAGGTGGGGCTACGCTTACCTTGATGAGTGCAGACTTTGCTCCGGTTGATGCTGCTGCCGGAAGTGATTACAGCGCAACCACAGCAACGCTGTTTTTTGCCAGTAACAGCACCACAGCTCAAAGTTTCAGTGTTGGTATTATTGACGATACCCTGGTTGAAAATCTGGTTGAGGGCACTGAGCAGTTTCGCATTGATATCACTGCGGTTAACCCGGTTGAAGCTATTGCAGCAAGTGCATTTAATCTGGGTGATACGGCGACGGTATCCATTACCGATAATGATACCACTACCATCACCGTAGCAGATGTGAGTGCAGCAGAAGGTGATGGGTCTAACAATGTGACGGTCACCATTAGCCTGAGTAACCCGGTTGAGGGCGGACTGACTGCCACCATTGCCAGCAGTGAAAACTCGGCTCTCAGTGGCGATGACTTTTTAGCACTGAGTCAGGTTATCAGTTTTGCCGATAGCAGCACTGCCAGTAGCAGTGTGCAGTTAACTGTTTTAGGTGATGCAATTATTGAAGCAGATGAGACCTTGCAACTGTTTGTTGCCAGTGTTGCCGCAGCCGAGGCCTCGAACAGCCAGATACTCAGACAAACTGGCACCTTTACTATTGAAAATGATGATTTTGCTGCCATCACCATTGATGATGTCAGTGGCAGTGAGTCTGGGACTATCAGTATTGGCTTGAGTGTGAATTTGGCGGTTGCCGGTGGTTTTACCCTGACAGTACAGAGCGATAGTGGCAGTGCGATAGAAGGCGTCGACTTTAGCTCTGTTGATTCACAGCAAGTTGCTTTTGCCGGTAGTGCCAATGAAACTCAAACTTTTGTTATAATCCCTGTGGAAGATAATATCGTTGAACGTAATGAAACACTACTGATAAGTATTGATATATCAGACTCTGGAATTGCGTTGGTTAGCGACTTTACAACGGATACGGCTGAAATTACCATTAATAATAATGATACGGCTACATTTATGGTAAATGATGCCTCTGAAGCGGAGAGTGCAGGCTCGATAACTGTCAGTGTCACATTGGATAACCCAATTGATGGAGGTGCCAGTGTTACAGTGGCTACCATGTTTATTGCTAACGATGCATCAGCTAATGACTTTGTGACTTCTACTGTGATTGTTTTCTTTTCGGATGATAGTACCGCTACACAACTGATTAATATTATGCTTAATGACGAAAATGTGGTTGAAGCTGATGAAAGGGCAGAAATTCGAATATTAGCGGTCACACCCACATTTGAGATAGCTTCTGGCTTTTTTAATAGTAACGACACTGGAACGATTACTATAATCAATGATGATGCTGCAAGTTTTACTGTTGTCGATATTAGCCCGGTTGAAGGAGATAATACAGCTACAATAAGTGTGATAGTAGAATTAAGCGCCCCTGTTGAAGGCGGGGTGAGCGCGACTTACCAAACCATTGGTGTCGATACAGAATCTGATGACTTTGTCGCATTTACTCAAACTGTTTTTTATGCGGATACTAGTACTACTGATGATACCCTGGCACTGGTTATTTTGGGTGATACTCTTGTTGAGGCCGATGAGTCTTTGCTTATTAGCCTGGTTTCCATTAACCCGGCTGAAGCTTCACCAGCGTTTTTTAGCAGCAATACGGGAACTATTGTTATTGTAAATGATGACATGATTACAGTGTCGATCAGCTCAAACGGTGATGCCGCAGAATCGAATACCCAAACCAGTAGTTTTAATGTATCGCTATCCAATGCTTCTGATCAGGTTATCGTGATTGGCTATTCAATCGAAGGAGTAGCGCAAAATATTACTGATTATCAGGAAATTGGCATGACTATTGAATTTGCTGCTAACGCTTTTAATCAGATAATTACTATAACGCCTGTTGATGACAACCTTGTAGAAGGTAATGAGACAGTGCAATTGCGTTTAAATACGGCGATTCAAGGGCCATTGGATGTTATCAGTATCAGTAGTAGTGCTGATGTAGCGTCATTGCTGATTATTGATAATGACGAATTAGTCGCCAGTATTGAAGCTGTTGATACGACAGCGTCAGAGGTCAATGCTGGTATAGAGACAGCCATTTTTGAAATAGGGTTAGAAGCACCCAGTGTAAATGTCACTAATTTTGAGTATACAGCACTAAGCATTAGTAGTGCATCCAACGGGCTGGATTATGCCACTTTGACCTTTACAGCTACCATTCCGGCAATGAGTCTGACTACAACAGTGGTAATCACCGCATTAGCCGATGATATTGGTGAAGGTACAGAAATCTTGCGTTTGCGCCTTGATACAATAACTGGAGTTCCGACAGGTATTACTCAAAGCATATCAACTAATGCTGACACTATAAGTATTTTTGATGAAGATGTTGATTTGGATTTATCTATCAGTTCGATAGACGCTACGGCGACAGAAGATACAGATGTTGAAAGCAGAGAGGCTGTATTCAGCATTGGTTTTGATAACAATATTGTTATCACACAGGATTTATCCGTATCTTATTCAATTGGCGGTACTGCCATTAATGGGGAAGATTACGATGCTATTGCCGGTTTGGCGGTGATTAGTGCTTTTGATAACAGCACCACCATAGTTATTAGCCCGGTTGATGATTTCCTAACCGAATCGCCTGAAAGTGTTGAATTGACTTTGTCAACTAATGCAGGCGCTCCAGCAGGGGTTTCTGTTTTTAATTCCACCAACAGCACAGCTGTGGTAGAAATTATGGACAATGATAATGATCTGATTCTGTCATTGGTAGCTGATGATGCTTCAGCGGGGGAAGATATGAACAATGGAACTGGTGCAAATACAGGTGTATTTGTTATATTCCTTGGAGTACGTGACCAAAACGTCTCATCAACCACTTTGACGATAGATTATTCGATACGCGGGACAGCTACTAATGGCAGTGACTATGAGATTATCAGTTCACAAGTTGCTTTGCCCGCTAATCAAAACAGTATTGCTATTATTATTACGCCAGAAGATGATAATATTGGCGAAGGTTTGGAAATGGTTGATTTATTACTGGAACCCAATGGTATAGCAGGCATACCTGATGGTGTAACCATCACCCCATCCACGAGCAATGCGGTTATAGAAATTGAAGATGAAGACAGATTGGTTATTCTGTTTATCCAATCTGATGATCCCACGGCTATGGAGGATAATGATACAGCAGTTTTCAATATTGCACTTGATAGACAATTGGCAACTGCGCTATCCATTGAGTATTTAATACTGGGTGAAGCAGTCAACAATACAGACTATAATGCTCTTGCCGATAATGGTATATTCCCGGCGTTGTCAACGGCAATCAATTTGACGGTTACACCGATACCCGATGACATCGGCGAGGGCAATGAGTCCATTGTTATAAGATTAACTTCTTTGAGCGGCGCACCCGTTGGCGTTAGCGTCCTGATTAGTACGACTCAAGACACTCAGGAAAATATTCTTGTCGATGATCCTCTTGATACCGATTTAAGAATATCGGTGTTACTGCTTGATCCCACTGCAATGGAAGGAGATGCTTCACTGGCAGAGAGTGCCACGATACGATTGCGAATTGATCAGGTTGGAGGTATCGACAGGACATTGAGTCGGGATATTCTCATAGAATATGCACTTATTAATGGCTTGCTGGGATTTGCTGACAATGGCGTTGACTATGTTTCTATTGGAACTTCGCGAATTATCTCTGAAGGTTCAACATTTATTGATATTGAAATCAGTCCTGTTGATGATGCTGCCATTGAAGGTAGTGAATCCATTCAATTACAGCTGGGTAATATTAGTGGACAGCCACAAGGCGTAACTCTCATTGCCTCTGCGGCCAATACGGTTGAAGCGACCTTGTTCGATGATGATAACACCTTAACCATTAATATTGAGGTGACGGATGGAAGTAGTGCTGAACCAGCATTGAGAAATGATACGGGTCAATTCAGAGTCTTTACAGAGAGTGGTTCCATAGTAGCAACTGACTTGACACTATTCTATTCTTTGGAAGGGCTTCCCAGCGCCGGAAATGACTACCAGACTATTGCGTTGCAAAATATGATTGAAGCGGGTACGACAGATTTCTCGGTTACTATTACACCGCTGGATGATAATATTGCCGAGGGTGTGGAAACGCTGATAATACGCTTAAATACTTTGACTGGCGCCCCTTCAGGCGTAAATGTTGTACTTTCCACTTTTGTTGCGATGATTGCTATTGATGATGCTGATACTTCCGTTGCAGTGAGTCTGATTTCAAATGATAGCAGCGCCCTGGAAAGCCCGCTGGATGTAGCGACATACAACATCAGCTTTCGAGATCCAAACAATGTTGATGCTATCCTGGAAATAGCTACAGATACGCAATTGACATACAGCATTTTGGGTACTGCTATTGGTGGATCAGGTTTTGATTATGTGTCGTTACCTACAAGCAGTTTAATCACTGCGGGGAGCACTGAGTTAGACTTTGTGTTAACGCCTATCAACGATATTATTGCCGAAGGTGATGAGAGTGTTGTCATCAGTTTGCAAAGCATTACGGGCTTACCTAATGGTGTTAACGCTTTCTTTATTGACCCATCTAATATAAGCTTAATCATTGGAGACGATGATACCACTGTTAATACCACATTGACTGTTGTCAGTGCTACTGCGCAGGAAAGTAACGGCGCAACCGCCTTGTATCGCATCGAGTTTGATAGACCCATAGCAACCGATGTCGTGGTGACATATACAACTGCTGGTACTGCAGAGTCGGGAATTGATTATACTGATATAGGTACCAGCAAATTGCTGGCAAGTGGTAATACAGAGGTTGAATTGGTTATTGTACCTGTGGTTAATGATAATCTGGCAGAAGGCAATGAAACGATAGTATTGACATTAGAAACCTTTAGTGGGCAACCTTCGCAAGTCAGTATTGTTCGTGATACCAATTCAGGTAATACTGTGATTGTAGATAATCCTGATGATTCCCAGATCATTGCAAGTTTGACGGTTTCAGATAACAGTGCTGGTGAAGCCGTTGCTGATGATGAAACAGCGAACACAGGTAGTTTCAGAGTGTCCCTGGATAATCCTGCAGATGAAATAATTACGGTTAGTTATCAGATAAATTCCGACTCAAGTGCACTCAATGCATTAGATTATTCAGAACTTACCTTGTCGGCATTTATCCCTGCATTTAGCGATTTTATTGATATTGTTATCACGCCATTGGATGATGATTTAGGTGAAGGCACTGAATCAGTGGGACTGATCTTAACTACTGCTCCCACTACAATGATATCAGGAGTGACTTTACAAATTAATGCTTCAAGTCAATCGGCAGTTTTAGATATTGTTGATGACCCTCGCGATTTACAAATTAATGTTGAAGTCGATGCGATAGATGCATCCATTTTTGAACAGGGTACTACTTCTGGTAACTTCAGAATAAGTATTGCCAATCCACTCACTAACGATTTGGTGGTATTTTATACTTATACAGGTAATGCGTCTTTAGGCGAGGACTTTGATGCCCTTGGTACTTCTGCAACCATAGCAGGTAACGCTAGCTCGACTTTCGTTGATGTCATCATTACAGCGATAGATGATTTGATAGCAGGCGAGGGCGATGAAACTGTGGGGCTTGAACTCACCACTGCTACTTTCCCCAATCCTTTATTTGATGTGATTGTTAGTACAGATGCAGCGGTAATGAATGTAGTTGACAATGATATAGAAATTACATTGCGTTTGGTTTCTGATGATTCAACGGCAGACGAAAATGGCGATACAGCAGTTTTTGAAATTTCAATTCAGGAAGGCACATTTCTGGTAGACCCATTGACTATTATTTATAGTACGGGAGGAAGTAGCGCTAATAACTTTAGTGACTATAATATTGTACCTGTTACAGCAATTATCAATGCGGGGCAAACGAATACTTTCTTAACCTTAATACCTGTGGATGACAATATAGCAGGAGAGGGTAATGAAAGCGTTCAATTGAGCTTGACTTCGCACATGGGGGCGCCAGAAGACTTACTGGTAATTTTAAGCACTGATAGTTTGGTGGTTAATATTGAGGATAATGATACTGAACTTAGAGTCGATCTTAATATTGCACTGTCACCAGCACAAGAAGCCCCTGTTGGCGATCCAGAATTTCAGACAGGTATTTTCCAGATTCAACTGGATAGGCTGTTAGAGCAAAACCTTACGGTTGAATTTAGCGTTAGTGGTAGTGCTCTTCAGGGACAGCGTTATAATACGTTAACCAATACTGCCAATTTAGCTAATGATAACATTGTCGTTTTGGCGGGCGACGCAACGGCTAATATTGTAATTACGCCAATAGACGATAATAGAATTGATGGCGTCCAAAATGTCATTTTAGAATTATCAACTGTTACAGGTGCGCCTTCGGCTTCAGTGTTAACCGTCACTTTGGAACGGGGCACATCGTCTATTGATATTATTGATGATGATGATGAAATTACTTTATTTATAGAGGCTACAGATACATCGGTATCTGAAAGAGGCCAAAACACAGGAAGCTTTTTGATAGCTATTGTAGAAGATGTATTGTTATCACAAAATTTGACCGTGGCGGTAATACCATCGTCAAATTTTGCTATCGAAGGCGAAGATTATGCAGATATTGCGGATAATGTGATTATCATCCCACCTAGTACCTTTACTGAAATTACTATTACACCACTAATCGATGGCATAGCAGAGGGTGATGAAACAGTCACATTAAGTTTAGCTACCATAAGTGGTGCGCCTGTGGGTGTTACTGCACAGGTTAGTGCAAGTAGTTCCAGCGACTTTGTCATCATAGAAGATGCCGACAGAGATGTTAGTATAGAAATTAATAATACAATAGCCACTGCTAATGAAAACGGAGCGCAAGGTATATTTACTATTAATTCCAGTTCGAGATTTAATGAACCAATAACCATTTTCTATAGCATTGGAGGTAGCGCAAAAAATACGCTTGATTACACCACCATATCTAACTCTGTAGTAATTGCTGGTAATACAACAGAACAAATTATCGTTATCAATGCATTCAGTGATGGTATTGGCGAAGGCTTTGAAACGGTGGTGCTGCAATTGACATCCACTGATAATATACCAGCTATGGTTAATCTTACACTTCAATCGACACCATCAACCATAGTGATAATGGACGATCCAGACGATGCTTTGGTGCTTGTGTCTTTACAAATGGGTGATGCAACTGCAGCAGAGGCAGATAGCAACACGGGCACCTTCTTAATTAGCCTGGATAATCCACTGGCTAATAGCCTGACTATTGCCTTTACTTTGAGCGGCAGTGCTCAAAATGGCATTGATTATGACAACATTACAGGCACAATTCTGTTACCTGCATTATCAAATAATGTATTTGTGGTTATTACTCCTATTGAAGGTGATAATCTTGCAGAAGGTGTAGAAACGGTCAGTCTGACTTTTGAATCATTTGCTGGAGTTGCCAATGGCGTCACCATTATCAGTTCAAATCCTGCAATTTTAGTCAATATTATTGATAATCCACTGGATGCTAATGTCATGTTAACTATTGAAGCCATTGATGATTCGGCTATGGAAAACTTAAGTAATTCAGAGACAGGGATTATACGTTTTTCAACTAATAGGCTGTTATCGAATGACTTAACGGTATTTTATTCGTTAAGTGGTTTCAATACTGCAATAGAATCACAAGATTATGTGTCTTTATCTGATAATATTGTGATATCAGGCGCTATGGGTAGCACAGAGACTTTGTTGGTGATAACCCCTGTAGATGATATGATAGCAGAAGGTCTTGAATCAATAGTGGTAAGTTTAGCCAGTACCAGTGAGCCAGCCACTGGAATTAGCTTAACTCTTAGCACCGATAGCGCTTTGGTTAATATTGAAGATAATGACACTGATTTGGCGATTGCAGTTATAGCTCAGGATGCAACGATTATTGAGGATAATGGGAATAGTGAATTTAATTTTACGTTAAATGATGGTGAATCATCTGCCAGTGATTTAACCATTTTTTATTCATTACTGGGAGGTGCCAGCTTATTGAATAATGACTTTCTTATTGCTCAAACTAACTCTATTGTTCTGCCTGCGCTTAGTAACTCTTTAACGATAGCAATTACTGCACTTTCTGATAATGTTGCTGGAGAGGAGACTGAAAGTGTCAATATCACCATTACAACGGTTAGCGGACTTCCAGCAGGAGTGACCATCAATACTGATGCTGGCAGTGATACAGTGGGAATTATTGATTCCGATATTAATGTGATAGGCACACTGACGTTAGTTGATGGCAGCGCGGCAGAAGCCAGTACACTCAACCCTTCGGTAGGCGACCCTGCCAGTTTTGGCTTTTCTCTGGATAGAGAGTTTGCACAAGATGTCAGTCTGAGTTATGTGCTTTCAGGTACAGCAGATTTAACCGATTTTACATCATCTGCAGCTAATCCTTTTACTATTCTAGCAGGCAGTTCAGTTATAGCCCTCAATTTTGAACCCTTTAGTGATGGTATTGGTGAAGGTTTAGAAAATCTGATTTTAACTTTAGATACTTTAACGGGTGCTCCATCTTCTGTTTTCATACAGTTTAATTTACCCATTTCACAACAATTCGATATTATTGATAACCCTGTTGAATCGGAGCTTATCGTCACATCCAATGCCTTGGCAGCTACAGTCAATGAAGCCGTAACCAATGTCGCGTTTGGCGTGCAATTGAGTAGCGCCCTTAATCAAACAATCACAGTTACTTATTCATTGGGAGGTACTGCGCAATCACCAGATGACTATAACTCAGTGCCACTCTCGCTTCTTTTTCCTCCCAGAGTCAACACTCAAGTCCTTACACTAACATTGGTTGATGATAACCTGATTGAATTTGATGAATCCATCGAGTTAATTTTAAGTACGGTAACGGGTTCACCTGCCTCTGTTACCCGTACAGTATCTACTGACAATTCGGTCATTGTTATTGAAGATAATGATACCACTTTGACGGTTTCACTCAATTTGGCGGGTAATGATGCCAGCGCATCTGAAATAGGTACCATTGAAAATGGTAATTTTATTATTGTAGCGTCAAACCCGGCGGATTTTGACTACACCATTTTCTATTCATTATCAGGTAGCGCTTTGAATATAATGGATTACGCAACGCTGACGAACTCAGTCATCGTCAGCGTGGGTCAGGTTAACAGCACTATTGTGATTGATCCGCAAGATGATTTCATTGCAGAGGGTGATGAAACGATTGGTTTGAACCTGACAACCGTTATTGGTGTTATTAATGGTGTTAGCGTTTTAATTTCAACGGTTGGAGATACTGTCGTCATTAGTGATGCAGACTTAAATTTAAACGTGAGTTTGCAACCGGCAATCGGTACAGGCAGTGAGGATAATGTGACAGCAGCCTATGCTATTGGTTTTGATGGTGATTTGGTTACAGTTTCCGATGTGATGGTAAGCTACACATTAAGTGGTTCAGCAGCCAATGGCTCTGATTATGTAGCAGTGTCTGGAACAACAGTGATACCAGCATTTACGAATCAATTGATATTTCCTGTTACCGTGATTGATGATTTTGTAGGCGAAGGCACTGAAAATGTTGTCGTCACTTTACTGAATGTCAGCTCATCAAACCTGCCAGCGGAGATTGTATTGGGTATTGGTTCATCGACTTTAATTCCTGCTATCGAGATACTGGATAACGATACCATTCTCCCTCTTCAGTTATTAACATTTGACATAGATGCTCAGGAAGAAAATGAGAACTCCGGCTCTTTTAGAATACGCATAGGTAACAATGATAATACAACTCTGGCGAGTAGCTTAACCGTCGCTTATAGCGTATTTGGCAGCGCTGAAATTAATCAGGCTGACCCTGCAGAGGATGATTATGTCATAGACTTTGGCCCTGTGGTAATCCCCGCTGGTAACAATGATATATTGGTAGTCTTTACGCCTGTTGATGATGTTCGTCTGGTTGAAGGTAATGAAACTGTAGTGTTGCGATTGGTGTCGTCAGCTGGACAACCTGTAGGGGTATCGATTATTGAGAGTAGCGCCCCACAATCTATAGCCATTACAGAAAATGATACTAATGTGATAATTCTTTTGGATGTATTAGATGGCAGTGTTTCGGAGTCAGGACCTAACAATGGTTCATTTATATTCCAGACTAATAATGGTCAAAGCCTGGTTGATGATTCCGTTATCATTTTCTATTCGGTAGCAGGCAGTGCTGATAATGGAAGCGATTATATACAGATAGGCAACAGCGTTGTATTGCCTCGAAACTCGACATCTATTGTTCTTGCTATTGAAGTTATCAGTGGCGATAGTACGGTTGAAGGTGACGAAACCGTTGCTCTAATGCTTAACACCATTGTTACAACCGCTGCTGTTGTTATTGAAATTGATTCTGAATCTTCCGAAATTGTGATAGAGGATCAAGACGATACTATTAGTCTGGGTGTCAATACATTACAGGCTGATGCAATAGAAGGTGAAGGCTCCAATGGTATTTTCACTATTGCACTAGACGATGATTTAGTCTCTCAAGCACCGTTAATAATAGCTTACAGTCTGGTCGGCGAGGCCGTTAATGGTAGTGATTATAATCCAATAGGCAATACGATTGTACTGGGTTCGGAAGAAGCTTTTGTGCAAGTATCGATAGACGCCATAGCTGATTTTAGCGCAGAAGGTCTGGAAACAGTCAGCTTAATACTGACGACATTCAGTGGTTTCGCCCCCAACATTAATGCATCCATAAGCAGCGCTAATTCTGCTACCGTTAATATCATAGATAGTGATGCAACTGTTACCTTTTCTATTGTTGCATCCATCGTACAAGGCGATGAAAATTCATTGGGTATTAATATTCCCCAGTTTACGGTTTTTATTGCCGATAGCTTGGTGGTTGATGAAGCAACCCTGCTGGAATATAGAATTTCAGGTAGCGCTGATAATATCATTGATTATGAATTGATTGGAACGAGCGTCGTTATTAATGCCAACAGCAATAACGCTTTGATAAGTATTCTGCCGATTAATGATAATGAAGCCGAAGGTGTAGAGAGTGTTGTTTTAACCCTGGTTACAGTTAGTGATATAGCAAGTGGTGTTAATGGTTTAATCAGCGCTACTACCGCAACAGCCAGCGTTATTATTAATGACGATGACGATAATCTCCAGGCTTTTATTACTGCGCCTGATGCCATTGCAGAGGAATCAGGAAATACTACAGCTACCTTCAGAATCACATTAGGCGTTGACAATACAGTGAGTGATCCTGTAACTATTTCCTATTCGTTAATGGGCTCTGTGACAAATGCTCTGGATACTAACAATCTTACTTTACAACAATTAATTCCCGCGAATACCAATTTTGTAGATATAGTGGTAACAGCAGTGGATGACAGTGTTTCTGAAGGCATCGAGACCTTGCAAATACAGCTAACCTCAATTAATGGCACGCCCGAGGGTGTCACGGTTTTTGTCACTACGCAAACCGCATTGATTACTATTATTGATAATGATCTTACTGTCAACCATTTTGTCACGGTTGCTAACAATCCTGCTTTTGAACAACCCAATAGTGCAGGGCAATTTAATCTGGTTTTAAGTAATCCATTTGAAGTGGATGTGGTTAGTCGTTTTTCATTGCTGGGTACTGCCCGTGTTAGTGATGACTATGCCACGCTTGCAATTACACAATTAATTAATGCAGCTACAACTCAGATCGAGCTTATTATTAGTCCTGTTGCGGATATCATTGCAGAGGGCACAGAATCTGTACAATTGTCTCTGACGACTCTGGTAGGAGTACCCAAAGGCATCAGTATTACCATTCCTGCTACTTCAAGTCTGGGTACGATTGCTATTATTGATGATCCGAATGATAGTCCTGTATCGGTGATTATTGAAGCGGTTGATGATCTGGCAAGTGAAACGCCAGGAAACGATGCTGAGTTTACAATCGCCCTTGACAGCGGCAGGTTAATTGGTACAACCATTACAGTGACTATCAGTTTAAGTGGTTCAGCTACTAATGGAGCTGATTACAATACATTAGCTACAACTGTAGTGTTGCCATTGGAATCGTCTTCTGTGAATGTGGCTATTGCCACGATTGACGATGTTTCAGCCGAAGGACAGGAGAACATAATCATCAGCATAGGTACTGTCATTGGGGTGCCAGCTGGCGTGGTTGCTGCTCTCAATGCCAACAGTTCAACCGTTAACATTTTTATTGACGATAACGACAATATTTTGGATTTTGGGTTTGCCGCTACAGATAATGTCGCATCAGAAGTTGGTGGTGATTTTGGCATTTTCCAAATTGCTATTAGGGGGTCCGCTATTCCTCAGGACAACCTGATATTTAGTTATATCATTGGTGGCAGCGCCAGGAACGCAGATGATTATAGCAGGATAGGAACAACAGTATTGTATCCATCTGGTAGCAGTTTTGTTAATATTAATATACAGCCGTTATCTGATAACGTGAGTGAAGGTGTTGAGTCGATATCCATCACTTTAGTTACGGTGACAGGTGCTGCAGAGGGTATTATGATTAGCTTTGATTCTCAGACAGAAGTTGTTGCCATTAATGATGACCCGGATGATTTGAATATCACTATCGATTTTTCTGTCAGTAACCCCAATGCTTCAGAAGCTAATTTAACGACCGCTACTTATAGTATTACGATGAATCGATTGCTGAGCACTGAGTTGAGTGTTGATTACTCATTGGCAGGTAGTGCTGCAAGTGGTATTGACTACCAAAGTTTTGACAGACCTATTATTGTACCAATGGAAACCAGCCGTTTTATTCTGGTAGTAACGCCTGTTGAGGATAATCTGATTGAGGTGGACGAAACCATTGTGATACAAAACGTAACCTATAGCGGAATACCCAGAGGTGTTACTGCATTTTTCACTTCATCGGGCTTATTGTCAAGTATTGCAGATAATGATGATCTGTTAGCGGTTACATCATTATCACTGGATTCAACCATTAGTGAAGCAGGTGCTATTGCTGGTAATTTTGCAATTACTCTCAATTCCGGTTTATCAAAAGACATTACAGTTGAATACACTTTTGCAGGTGCTGCTACAGCTAATCAGGATTTCAATGTTAACGCTACCACTGTATTAGTCAGTGCGGGATTGACGAATGTACAGCTACCAATAGCACCTTTGGATGATAACCTTATCGAAGCAGATGAAAATGTGATATTGGATTTAGTTAGCGTATCGGGAGTAGCATCTGATGTCACTGTCACTATTTCCAGTGTCAACCCTCAACTGATTATTATTGATGACGACCAAGCGTTGACTATTACGTTTAGTGTTAATGATATAACGGCTAGTGAATCGGGAGATACTGCCAGTTTTGCAATATCGTTAAGCAACCCTGTCAACAATGATGTTACCATATACTACAGTATCGCAGGCACTGCACTTGAAGGTGTTGACTATCAGCCTATTGGCAATACGTTAGTCATTCCTTCGAGCACTACAATGGAATTAATTGTAATAGATCCCCTTGCCGATGCCTTGGGTGATGGTATGGAAAATGTGAGTATTAATCTTACATCGGTCACAGGAATCAGCTCTGATATATCCCTTGGTCTGGACACCAGTTCCGAGCAAATAACCATACTTGACAGTTTAATTTCATTGAGATCGGTCACTATTGATAACCTTGTATCGGAGCTTGCGGATAATACGGCGCTGGTATCATTTATATTGGATCAATCCTTATCGAGTGTCAATCTCATTGTGTCTTACACGATTACAGGCACAGCTGTAAATGGTACCGATTACACGTTATTGCCTGGTACTATTGCGATTCCCCCATCAAGTACTCAAGTTGATTTAATCATTGCAGGTATAGGCGATAATGATATTGAAGGCACTGAGACAATTGGTTTAATGATCACCTCCCATAATGGAGCATCCCAAGGAGCCAATATTCAGCTTGATAGCACTTTTGAATTACTAACGCTACTTGATACAACAGTACTGACATTGAACGCTGTTGCAGACGATGAACTTGCCGCTGAAATTAATAATAATCCGGGTATTTTCAATATACAAATTGATCAGTCTCGTCTGGCACCATCGGATTTGACGGTTGTATACTCGCTGATTGGAACTGCACAAAATGGTGTTGACTATAATTTGATTGGCACTACTCTACTATTGAGGCAAAGTGCAAATGCAACTTCTCTGGAAATTAGACCCATCACTGACAACCTTAATGAAGGCAACGAGACAATTGGTTTGCAATTGAGCAGTTTGATTGGTGCCCCAGACGGTTCCAACATTAATATTAGCACTACAGTGGCAATTATCACCATTATTGACAGTACGATGATAGAATTGTCAGTAGTAGCTACCGACAATAGTGCTTCTGAAAATTCACTGAGCGAGGAAGGGCAGTTTAGTATTCAGGTTGACGAGGCGATACCATCAGAATTGGTGGTTATCTATACTGTTAGAGGCACAGCCAGTAATGGTGTTGACTATGAGTTACTGGATGATAGAGTCACTATTTTGGAAAATGAACGCTCAGCCGTTATTACTGTTAATCCTATTGTTGATGACCTGGTTGAAGGTACTGAGAGTATTACTATCAGTGATTTAACGCTGGCCTCAGTACCTTTGGGAGTTAGTGCTGCGATTAGCACTGGTTCCGATTCAGCGGTGGTAGATTTGTTTGATGCTCCCGTGGCACTATCCGTTTTCAGAACCGGTGGTACTACACAAGCCTCTGAGTCTCCGAGAGCAAATACGTTCTTTTTTGAATTGAGCGGCGCTTTGGACAATAATTTAATTGTGACTTACAGCATCACTGGCAGTGCGTTAAATGGCATTGATTATAGACAGATACCTTATACCATTGTTATTGGTAATAGTGCACTGCAATCAGCAGAGGTTTCAATACTGCCTTTATCTGATGACATTATTGAAGGAGCAGAGTCGGTAGTGATTACCATCTTGTCGACATCTTCGCCACAACCCTCTGGTGTGCAAATTGATTTCAGTATAACGTCAACTGAAATAGTCATTGCAGATGAGGATGTTAATGAAACGTTGACGATTATTGCTAACTCGGCCACTATTGACGAAGATAATGGTACAGCTACATTTGAAATCAGAGCAGGTAAAATAAGTGTACTACCGCTAACGGTTGTATACACTGCTAATGGAATTGCAGGTGGAGCGACTTTAAATGCTGACTATTTGATTGATACAGGTCCCGTTGTGATACCGGCTAACAGCACACAGGCTTTCATTGTTGTGACGGCGATAAGCGATTTTAATGTGGAAGATGATGAGACTATACAGGTTTCCATTGGTGCTGTATCAGGGCAGCCAGATGGCGTTACCTACTCGCAGGTACAACAATCAGCTCAAATGGTCATTATTAACGACCTTGAATTAATCGTCTCTATTGACAGTTTTGATGCGACAGCTTCTGAGCTACCTGTCCAAAACGGCAGGTTTGTTTTAGCTATCGAAAATGGGTTGATCACAGATTTCAATACGCTTGTGACCTATAGCATTACAGGTTCAGCCAGCCCAGGTGATTATGTGTCTATTGCCAATACAGCTATCATTTTGGCAGGCACGACTTCAGTTAATGTTATTATTACACCGATTAATGATACTTTATCAGAGGGTGTTGAATTTGTACGTATTGATTTGGTAAGTGCTGAACTCTCCAACGCAGTGCCAGTTTTAATTGGAGCAACTAATACGGCTACAATGATTATTGAAGATGGCCAGCAAGCGTTATCGATTGGACTGAATACAACGGTACCAAGTCTCAATGAAACGAGTGTGGTTAATTCTGGCAATGTTCAAGTCGTGCTCGACAACCCTGTTGCAACCGACATATTATTTAGTTACACCTTGCGAGGAACTGCTACAGCAGGGGTTGACTATCAAGCGTTATCAGGCACTGGCGCTATTCCCAGCGGCAACACTTCCATCGATTTGCTTTTTGTTCCGGTTATTAATGATTTGCTGACGGAAGGTACAGAAAGCATTGTTGTAGTACTGACAGCGTTTACAGGGGAACCCACAGGAGTATCATTGACGGCTGCTGTTACTGAAACTTTATTAACTATCATTGATGCCGACCTCAATGTAACAATTAACACGACAGTTAATGATTTCACTGCATCCGAACCGGCTTTAGCAAATGACACTGCATCGTTTACCCTATCCCTGAATAGAAATATCGTTAATCCCGTTACGGTATCTCTGAGTATAGGCGGCAGCGCTCAAAATGGTACGGACTATGTGGCATTGCCTACTACATTGGTGATACCGCAGCGAACTCAAATTTTGACATTGACTATTAATGCCTTGGATGATGTGGTCAATGAAATTAATGGGGAAAGTATCACTATTGATATTGTTACTGTGACCAATGCTCCTGATGAGGCCATTATTACTATAGTAAATAATGATGATGCTATCAATATTCTGGATGACCCTGCAGACTCGCAACTTGTTTTTGATGTTGATATTCAAGACACTCAAATTAATGAGGTTGGTTCGCCTGATAGTACTTCGGTGACCTTTTCCATAAGCTCAATCTTCAGTACGACATTGACATTGTATTATTCGTTACAAGGAAACGCTGATAATGGACTGGATTACGAGCTTATACCTACTACTGTTGTGTTCCCGGCAGGTAGTACTTCACAGTTTTTAATCATTACAAGCATTGATGACAATCTTATTGAAAACATTCAAGAGCAGTTAATCATTAGTCTTGATACAGTAGTGGGGACTCCTGTTGGAACGGTTGTCTCTTTTGATACGGATCAGACTCTTAATATTATGAGTAATGAAACGAGTGTCGCATTAAATTTGAGTGTTGTCGATGCGACAGCAACCGAAGATTTAATTGACAATGCGGTGTATCGTATAGCTACTGATGGGTCTATAGCATTTGATGATCCTATTTTGCTAACTTATACATTATCTGGAAGTGCGAGCAATAGTTTTGATTATTCTGCATTAATTGGCAGGTTGTTATTCCCTGCTAAAACCACTTTTACAGACATTAGCATTGTACCAATCAGTGATACTATTGGTGAAGGTGATGAAACGGTGGTACTCCAGCTGACTTCAATTGCGACTCCGCCTGCAGGCACTACTGTCACTTTAGGCACAAACAGTGAAAGTATAAGGATACTGGATGAGGACACAGCCATTGCACTAGAGCTAATTGTATCCGATAGTACAGCGATTGAAGGTGGCATTGGCCGTGATGGGCAGATAGCCATTTTGTATCGCTTTATCGATAACAGTGTTTTGAGTACAGCCTATACCGTTTCCTATACTCCTGGTGATAATCTTGTGTTTGCCGATAGCACGGATTTTACGAATTTAGGTACGCAAATAGTGATACCTGCCAATAGTAATGGGAGTACTCTCACTATTACTACCTTTAACGATTTCATTTTTGAAGGGAATGAAACATTGCAACTGAATTTGAATACTCAAAGCGGGGCTCCTTCTGGTGTCGCTGTGTCGTTTAGTAATGTAAGCGTAAATGTATTCATTATTGAAGACGATACAGAGCTCAGCATTATTGCAAGAACCCTTGATGCGACAGCCTCCGAGTCAGATTCAGACCAAGGTCTCTATCAATTTGAACTCATTGGTCCTGTTGGTTTGGCCAATTACACCTTAAAGTTTGATGCGCAATTGCAATTGCAGCTCAACCCATCTAATTCAGCGCTGAATAATCTCGATTTTAATGGCATCAATTTGAATCAGACTTTATTGGCGCTACCTGTCAATAGTCCTACATTCCTGGATGTTCCCCTTGTAGTGATAGACGATAATGTGGTTGGAGAAAGTGTTGAAACAGTAGAATTGACCATTGCAACAGTAACAGGAGTGCCTTCTGGAATTAATATCAATCTGGTTACGGATAGTAGTGCACCGCCTACAGTATCTATTTTGGATAATGACAGTACGATTACCATTACTCTTAATATTTTGGATGCGGATAACCAGGCACAGGAAAATGCAGTTTCACCGCTTAATGAGGCTCCATTTGAAATTGCAATTGATAGTGACCTGCAATTGCAGGTGCCTTTGACCATTTTTTATTCCATTGAAGGTACGGCAATAGATGGTAATGACTATGTTTCTCTTGTCAACCCATTGGTTATTCAACCTGGCAATGGGTCGGTTACTGAAACGATTACAGTCACTGATGACTTTATTGCAGAAGGCACTGAGTCCGTTATTTTGGGTCTGAGCAGGGTTCTCAATTCATCAAGTGACTTCTCGGTAAGTTTTAATCAGCAAACATCCACCATTACGATTAATGATGATGATACCTCTGTAAATATTTTTATTAATGCAATAGATAACAGCGCCAGTGAAAGCAGTCTTTCAGGTTCTGATAGCGTTGCCGCTTTTGTATTCGGGATTGATTCTGGCCTGGTAGTGGCAACAGACATTACGCTTAATTATCAAATTGGTGGTACTGCGAGCAATGGTGATGACTATGAAAGTATAGGCACTACTATTGTTATTCCGGCTAATACGACAGCAGCGGTGTTAAATATCACTGCTTTGGACGACAATATTGGCGAAGGGAATGAGCAGCTGGCTTTAACTTTGAGTAATGCTGTCAATGGTGCTCCAGCCGGCGTTAATTTTGGCATAGTAGCTTCAAGTAACAGTGCTATTGTCAGCTTGATAGATGATGACATCAATCTGGGCATTAGTATTATAGCGACAGATAACAGTGCAACAGAGGCGACGCCATCGATACAGACGGGTCAATACAACATAGCAGTCAGTGGCGGTAATGTTTTAACCAGTGACCTGACTGTTTTTTACAGTATTGCTGGTACGGCTGATAATATTTCAGATTATACAAGTATTAACAATTTTGTGGTTATTAACCAAAATACGAATAACGCAACTATTACCATAGAGCCTGTTGACGATACAGTGACTGAAGGTCTGGAAACTGTTGTGATTATACTGCAAAGCACAAACGGAGCGCCCACTGGCGTGAGTATTGACATTAGCAGTTCTCAACAATTTGATACAATCGATTTGTTCGATAACGATACGGTATTGAATTTAATGATCGAAGCAATTGATGCTACTGCCAGTGAAATTGCTACTAATTCAGGCGCTTATCAATTTTCGTTGGCTAGTAATGCGGTGATTGTACAGCCCATCACTTTAGCTTATACGTTAGGCGGTAGTGCAAAAGTTGGTGTTGACTATGTTCAAATAGCAACCACCATAGAGCTTCCTGCAAATGCTAACTCAATCACATTAACGCTTGCACCTTTAAGCGATACAATTGCTGAAGGCAATGAACAGGTTTTATTATCTTCGCTGGATTCTGGTAACTTTACCAATGTTCCATTCGGCATAACCCTTAATGTACCGACATCGAGTAGTGTTATCATTATTGAAGATGAAGATGTCAATGTCGAATTATCTGTCTCCAGCAATATTGCGAGTGCTGTAGAACCGAATGAAGCAGGTGAATTTACTATTGACACAGGGCCCTTATCATTCGCTACTGATGTGAATATTGCTTACCTTCTCAGCGGTAGCGCAATTGATGGCATTGACTACAGTACGATTACCAGCAATGTCGTGTTGAGTGAAGGCAATAATAGCATTACCATCAGTATCAGTCCTCTGGATGATAATATTGCCGAAGGTAGCGAAAGTGTTCGCATTACATTGTTAACCACGGCTAACACAGGAGTGAGTGGTCAAGCGCCTGAAATTACTGTTAATCGCAGTAGCACGAGCCATCAGGCAGATGTACTTATTCAGGATGATTCCAACGAATTATCCGTTAATGTTGGTATCAGAAGATTTGATGCTACCGCTAGTGAAAATACTGTTGTCAATTCTGGTTCATACCAAATATTTGTCGATAATAATACTGTTTTTGCCGACGATGTGGTTATTGCATTTACTACGGGAGGCGATGCCATTGAAGGAACCGACTATAATATGATTGGTACAACAACATTGTTACCTGCACAAACATCAAATCGGTTGTTGTTTATTTCACCCATTGACGACATTCTTGCCGAAGGCGCTGAAAGCACGGTGGTTATGCTAACTACTGTGACAGGTCAGGCATCTGCTGTCACTGTGAATTTGACGAGCGCGTCTGCAAGTATTGATATTCTTGACAATGACGATGAAGTTGCACTATTTATCAGTATCGAAGATGCAACAGCAGCAGAAGGGCGCAGTATAGCCCCTGTTGTTATTGCAGAGCCAGCAACATTCCGGTTTAATCTATCCAATCCCATGCTGACAAACCTGACGGTTGTGTATAGTGTCGAATCTATTTCTACCGCCATACGGGACGTTGACTATAGGATTTTAATTGATAATATCCTGACAGTGAATAATGAAATTATTATCGCTGCAAATACCACATTCAGAGACTTGACTATCAGCCCTTCTACTGATGAAGGAGGTTCAGAAGGTACGGAAAATGTTGTGTTGTCAGTCGATAGTTTCCGTGGAGAACAATCGGCAATAACAATATTGCCTAATGACGCTAGTGAACAAATATTAATATTTGATGCTGATAATATCAGCGGTGTTTCATTAATTGGTCTGGATACGACTGCAACGGAGCCCAATGGCATTGATGCTGATGGTGATTCTGCCACTTTGCGATTTACACTTGATGTCAGTCAAACACAACCAGTTACCATTTTCTACTCGATAATCGCAACAGCTACTGACGCTGATGACTATGTAAGCCTTTCGAATAGTGTGATTCTTAATCCTTCAGTAACGCAACTGGATTTATTGATTGTACCGATTGCCGATGATTTGATTGAAGGGCTTGAAACCATTAATGTGACATTAAATACGGTAAGAAGTACCGGCTCAACGATGTTTAATATCAATAGTGGTTTGCAAACAGCAGCTATTGATATTTTTGATGCTGATACTATTTTAGATGTGACACAAAACGTATCTGATGGCATTGCCTCTGAATTAGGACCCGATGCGGGTGCATTCAGCATCGCATTAAACTTGCCTACGGTTAATCCTGTCACGGTATTTTATAACTTGCCGCAAATAGCGCGGGCTACTGCTGGTATTGACTATATTGATGTGCCACGGAGTCAAATCATTGCTGCCGGCAGTACATTGACAGTTATCACCATCACTCCCATTGCTCCAGATAACCTTGCCGAAGGTGACGAGCAAGTAGAACTACTGGTAACCTCGGCCACAGGCGCCCCAATTGGTACTACGGTTACTGTTCCCGTTTTACCCAATTTATTGACAATTAATGATAATCCCAACGATGCAGAAATCATTGTCAGTGTAGTTGTTGATGACGCCAGTGGCTCTGAAGATGCTAACAATACGGTCTCATTTAATCTGTTACTTGACAATCCGAGTCGTACCAATTTAATTCTGGAATACACCTTTGGCGGAACTGCCATGGGTTTGGGTGTTGATTTTAATCATATTGCTACACAGGTGCTCATACCCACAGGTTCAACCCTTGCCAGGGTTGTTATTACGCCCTTTGTGGATGATGTTGCAGAAGGTGATGAATCGGTAGCACTGAGTGTTATCACCACTTCAGGTGAACCAGCCGGTGTGCGCTCGATCATCGCCGTTTCACTAAATAATGAAGCTATCATTGTCGACTCAACCTCAGACACTAGTGTTCAATTATCCATTGTTGCGATTGATAATAGTGCGGCGGAGGCTACTCTTGATACAGGCGAACTCCAGATCGGTTTAGCACGTCCTGTGTCAAGGGATGTCACACTGGATGTTAGTGTGATAGGTTCAACAGGTCTGACAGCATCTGATTTTGAAGCCTTGCCATCCCGGGTAATACTACCAGCCGGGTTAACCACTACCAGCCTTATTGTGACGCCTGTTGATGATACAGTAGGCCCTGAGGGTAATGAAACCTTATCGCTTTCAATAGATGCATTCAGTGGGCAACCTTCAGGGGTTACCTTACTGCCACCAACAACTTTTGATTCAATTACTATAATTGATGACGATGCAGTGATCATGGTGTTAATTGATGCGGTTGATGAAAATGCCTCTGAGACTAACAATGCTGGGTCATTTGAAATATCGCTAACGCAAACACCATCCAATACCGATACTGTTTTTGTCAGCTTTAGCCTATCGGGTAGTGCGACTCCTGATAGCGACTATATTGCTATTCCAATAACCAATATCACATTTAATAGCAGTTTCACATCAACCATGTTTGTTATTACGCCAATTGATGATTTGGTTGCAGGTGAAGGTCGAGAAAATGTCATACTGACTTTGGTGACAGCAAGTGGCTCTAATGCTGGTAGCGTTGTAATCTTTGGCGCCGTAACGGTCCAGAGTGTTGATATTACAGATAACGATACCACCTTGAATGTCCAATTAATCACTGCTGATGCCAGTGTTTCTGAAAGCAATGGCGATACAGGTTTATTCAGGATTACTATGGATCGAGTTGTGGAAAGCGCCATAACCTTGAATCATTTGATTACTGGCAGTGCTGAGCTTAATATTGATTATGAAAGTATCAATACTACCGCATTGATACCAGCACTGGGCAGTAGAGTTGATATTGTTATCACAGGTGTTGCAGATACGATTGCAGAAGGCAATGAAACACTAATGATCAGTATTGATACCATTGTCGGTCTACCAGCTATTCCAGTGGTCAATGTCATAAACAGTACTGGTAGCGCAACGATTGCTGATGATGATAGCACATTAAGAGTTGCGATAGATACAGTGGATGCTACAGTCAGTGAACTTGATACGAATACCCAATTTACTGTGTACTTTGAAAATAATTTGGTATCAGCAACGCCTATTGTTGCTGAGTATCGTATTGCTGGAAGCGCTACCAATGGTATTGATTATGTAGCCATTACCAATAGTTTGTTGATAGCAGCGGGGCAAAATAACCTACCCATAATTATCACACCTATTGCAGAAATTATTCCTGAGAGTACAGAGACAATTGTTATCACTCTGGATACTGTCACTGGTGGGCCGGCTGGTGTTGACCTGCAAGTCTCTGTAACATCGCCAAGTGCAAGTATTGATCTAATCGATAGCGTAGGTAGAATTACACTGTCTTTAACTGCTACTGATACTTCTCTGGCAGAAGTGGGAGCGGATACTGCAGCATTTACTATTAGCAGTGATTTTGCGCCCACTCAAACCTTAACGATAACCTTGAGTATTTTAGGTAGTGCTGACAATGCCCAGGATTATCAATTGATTGCGAGCACTATTGAATTGCCGGCAGGAACTACTGCCATTTCATCTACTATCATCCCTGTGAGTAATGACAATCGAGCAGAGGGTGATGAGACCATTCAAATTGTATTGCAAAGTGCAAGGGGTTCTGCATCAGCAATTATTACGATTGACAGTGATGCAGACCTGGTTGAGTTTACATTAACGGATGCACCAGGCGATTTAAGTGTCACTCTAACGCTAAGCGCACTTGGCGATGCCTCAGAAGCAGGCAGCAGTGCTGGTGTTCTGGCGTTTACAATCAATAGAACGTTTGATGCCCCACTTGCTATTGAATTTAGTGCTGTGGGTAGTGCTTCGGTTGCAGACTATCAACCCATAGCGCTCAGCAGTGTGATTGCAGTGGGAAGTACTCAAGTCAGAATTGCCATTACGCCTTTGGATGATGATCTGATTGAAGGATTTGAAACATTGAGTTTTACTAATATTAGTGCAAGTCCAGTGCCTTTACAGGTCAATATTGTCCAAGTGAATGCTGTATCTGATAGGGTAACTATTATTGATGCAGATAATCTGCTGGATGTAGCGATAAGCGTTATTGGTGTTAGCGCATCGGAATCAGGTGAAACCGCAGCATTTGTTATTGACTTAAATTCTTCTGGTTTAGCACTTGAACCTAATGTCACTTTGACGCTTAATATCACAGGAACATCTACCAGCGAGACATTGACCAATGGCATCGATTTTGATGCAATAGCGAATTATTTGCTGGTGGTCTCTGGTACCACTCAAATTGAAATTGAGGTGAATCCCGTTGATGATATGCTGGTTGAAGGTGTTGAGACAATCCACTTAAATGTCAGTAGTGTGATTGGGTTGAATAGCGGTGTCAGCATTGATTTAAGCTCAGCCTCTGCAGCCATTGCCATTGCCGATAATGATGTGCCTGCTGTCACCATTTCTGTTGTGGCTTCTGTGCCTTCGGCGATGGAGCAAAATAATATTGCCGGTGTATTTACTATTGAATTTAATGGGGTTGCTATTTCTGATACCTTAACCATTATCTACACTGTCAACGCAACGGCTACTAGCCCACAAGATTATGAAGATATAGGTAGCAGTGCAGTTTTACCTGTAGGCAGTACCGTGATTATGATTGTGGTTTCGCCAGTTGATGACAGTATTGCTGAGGGTAATGAAACCGTAGTGTTGACACTGGATACTGTGTTAAATCCTCCATCGAATCTGGACCTTACTATTGGTGTTAATACAGCATTGATTACCATTGTCGATAACCCGGCAGATACTACGATAGCGGTTTCGATTGTAGCTGATGACATCAATGTGCAAGAGGCTACGGATATAAGCCCGGCAAATCCAGGTAGCTTTATTGTGAGTATTGACAGACTCTCGACCACCCCATTGACCATTACTTATAGTATTTTAGGCTCTGCGGATAATGGTGTTGATTACGTTGCCATCACTAACTCGGTGCTATTGCCTGCTCTGACAACGAATACCAGTATACTTATTACACCAACCAGTGATATTGAGCAAGAAGTTCCCAATGAAACTGTAACCCTTCAACTAGCTGCTATCAGCGGTAATTTGCCAGCTATTAACACTGCAATTGTTGCAGCCGGTAATAGTGCGACACTGACCATTATCGATGATCCTGCAGATTCATTTACTCAAATTGAAGCAAGCACTGTCAATAATGCCAACGAAAATGGATTAATATCAGGTGCATATCGTATTGCAACCAGCACTCAAACCAATAGAACCTTGACCGTATCTTACACACTTCAGGGTGTGCCACAAAGCGGTATTGATTATCAGTCGCCAACCTTTACTGTTATTATTCCCAATGGCAGTACATCCAATACCATAATTATCACACCACTGGCCGATGTCATAGGTGAAGGGATTGAAACCGTTGAATTAGTATTAACTTCGGTCAGTGGTGATACCTCAGGATTAAGCATTAGCTTGATCAGCATAGTGCAACCACTTGCTATTATTGATGATAATGATGATAGCAATGTGACGGTTAGTCTTGTCAGCCAAAGGGATGCAACGGAAGGTGAAATTTCCGATCCTGGCGGATTTTTGATAAGCCTTGACAATGCGTTATCGCAGCCACTCACATTGTTTTATTCATTGTCAGGTACCGCACAGCCTGCTGTGGACTTTATCCCGGGAGTGCTTGGCAGCAACCCGCTTATTATTGCCTCTGATACTGTGAATTCAACAGTGAGTATAGCTGCACTCAATGATAATTTTGCAGAAGGGTTTGAATCAATCTCCCTTGCTTTGACAAACGCAAATAGTCAAACAGGCACAACAGCAACCATACTCATAAGCAGCGTTGCCAGTATGATTATTAATGATCTTGACACGCCATTAGTGTTTAGCGTTATCGCTACTGATGCCAGTGCGTCTGAAGAAAATAATGTGACAGGCGTTTTTACCATTAGTGTTCCTGTCACGCAAATACCAGCACAGACGCTGACAGTAAACTTTAGCCTGGGTGGTAGTGCAAGCAATGGTATTGATTATGCAACGATAACGCAGAGCGTCATTTTATCTGCCAGCGAAACCAGTATAGATATTGTGATTACACCCTTGTCTGACAGGGTTCAGGATGGTTTGGAAACGGTATCGCTGTTCATTACGAGTGTTGTCGGCTTAAATACCGGTCTAAGCGTGACCTTACCTGTTGCACCAGTAATTATTACTATAGAAGATGGTCCTTCGGTATCCTTAATGGCTCAAAGTCTGGTAAGTCCTGTTGAGAATGGCATGGCTGGAACCATTCGTTTTTCCCTGAATAGCGTTCAGAATGGCAACCCCATCAGTTTTGTTTATAGTTTGTCAGGCAGTGCCATTCAAGGTGTTGATTATAATGCACCAACGCTTAATAATACTATTGCAGGAGGTTCTACTTTTGTTGATGTAACGCTAAATACCATTAATGACTTTATCATTGAAGGTGTTGAAACCCTGGGCGTTACGATAATGGAAGCCACTGACGATAATGGCGCGGTAAATAATATGTTAATTATTGAAATTTCCAGTGATGTCAGCGTAGTTAATTTAATTGATGACGATATTATGCCAACGCTGGAAGTGAATATTAATCATCCTTCATTAGATGAAAATAACAGCGCATCGAGTTTTGAAATCAGGTTTGCTAATTCATTGACATCCCTCGTTGATACCAATATAACTTTCACATTGTCAGGCAGTGCTGAAAACAATGTTGATTACATATTAAGTAGCTATACTGCGACGATCAATGCCACGCAAAATTCGGTAACGCTACCGATTAACGCTATCATTGATGACACTATTGCAGAAGGTCTGGAGACGATAGGTATTCAGTTAAGCAGTGCGTCAGCTACGGTTGCTGGCACCACTTTAACTATCAGTAGTAGCACAGCAATTATTACTATTATTGATTCAGATGATGCTATTGAAATAGTGGCAAGGGCATTAAGAGATGTGTCTGAAAATATAGCTGATACTGGTGCATTTGAGCTGTTTGTCACGGAAGCAGGTAGTAATAATGCGCGGACCATTGCGACAGATGTCATAGTTAGCTACAGTTTAAGAGGCAGTGCTATTAATGGAGTTGATTATGAAACATTGACGCTAACAGCATTGATACCGGCTAATAGTAGTGTGGTTGAGATTGTTATTACGGGTATTGATGATGCAGCAAATGAAGGAGTGGAATTTATCGAACTTGAATTAATCAATACCAATGGCGAACCCACAGGAGTGGGGGTTACCACTGTAGCCAGCAATGCAAGCATTGATGTGTTAGATAATGATACTAACATTCAGGTAAGCTTAAGCCCATTAATAACAACCGCTAGTGAAGATGGTGGTCAATTAGTATTTGATTTGAATATTGGCAACATAGCAAGTAGTAGTACACTGACATTAACGGTTGGTTACTCGCTACCTGGTACAGCTATAGCGGGAACAGACTATGAGGTACCATCCTTGTCATCGGTATTTAATGCAGCTACAACACAAACCGTTATTGTCATTACGGGTAACAGCGATTTGATTGCCGAAGGTGATGAGACATTAATTGTTGAATTGACAACCTTCTCTGGTGTATTTGCAGGGTTAACAATTGCCTTGGATTCCAACACCGAAATTTTTGTATTCACCGATGAAGATGCTGTTGTTACCTTGCAGGCCAATTTCAATCAAAATGCTTTGGAAGGCGGCAATAGAGGCAGCTTTAGCATCAGCCTGGAGAACGATTTACGTATCAGTCAGGATACGATAATCGGCTATACCTTAAATGGACTGGCTACTGTTGCTGAGGATTATGGGATACTTCCAGGTACAGTATTATTTGCTGCGAATCAAACACAAACACTGGTATTTATTTCACCGATTGAAGATTTTACAGCTGAAGTTGATGAATCGTTAGAATTGAATTTAGTGGGTATCGGTAATTTACCCGCAGGAGTCTCTTCTGCTATTTCAACAAGTAATGGCAGTGCGGAAATGGTAATTGTTGACAATGATTCGCCTGTTGTCAATTTAACGGCTAGCCCAGCCATTGCCAGTGAAGACGGCGCAACCACTTCATTTATTTTCTCACTGGGCTCTGGTTTAAATATTGCCAATACGCTGACCATCAACTTTGCAATAGTTAGTGAAAGTACGACGGCCAATGAAGGGACTGATTTTGCAGTCATTGGTGACAGTATCGTGTTGCCTGCACTAAGCACATCGACAATTTTAACCCTTACTGCGATAGATGATGGGGTCATTGCCGAGGGTTTGGAAAATGTGACCTTAAGATTGGCTAATGTTAGTGGCAATAATATTGAATTGTTGCCAGGAACCAATTCAGCATTTATCCAGGTAGCCCTTAGTACCAGTAATGGGTTAGGTAGCGTACAAATTGCTGATAACGACAATGCGTTAACCATCACATCAAGTGTTAATATTGTGACATCGGTTGAAAATGGTGCCGCAGGTATCTTCGATATTGACATAGGTGCGGCTGTGGTAGAAACCCCATTTATAGTGTTTTACTCAGTCGGTGGAAGTGCCACCAGTGGCATCGATTATACAGCCATTGGAAATAGCCGATTATTCGCAGCCAGTGTCACACGGGTTAATATATTAGTGAGCGCTTTTGATGATAACCTGGCTGAAGGTAATGAATCGGTAATTTTGGCACTTACAACTGTGGTTGGACTGCCATCAATGATAGGTATGAGTATCGATAGCAGCATCCGGGAAATTATCGTTGATGATGCTAACGCGAATCTCAATGTTTCTATTGTTGCAAATGATGCATCAATTATCGAAAACACTACCATGACAACCAGTTTCAATGTTGCTATTGATGACGCTGTTTTCATCAATTCGGATATCACCGTTGGTTATACGGTTATTGGTGATGCATTAAATGCTGACGACTTTGCCAACCTTGGTGGTACCTTGTTAATTGTGCAAGGCAGCACCAATAATGATATTGTGATTAGCCTTATTGACGACTTTAACCCGGAAGGCAATGAATCAATTAGCATTCGTTTGGATAATGTGGTTGGTCAACCTGCTGGTGTTGTAATTAACCCCTCATCCAGCAATATTGCTTCGATTGATTTGGTTGATAATGATGTCGATATTGTCCTGGAGTTATTGCCAGTAATTGCTGACATTAGTGAGTTAAATACTCAAAGTACAACACTGACCTTTGCCTTTTCCACAGGGGTGTTCCTTGATGAGGATGTGATTATTGATTACTCGGTAACAGGAACTGCTGTTAATGGCAGCGATTTTGATACACTCACAGGGTCAGTGTTGCTGGCAGCGTTGCAGAATAATGTTGAGCTGAGCATTATGCCCATTGATGATAATGTCGCAGGAGAAGGACCTGAGACAATTGTTATTACCCTGACTTCAATACGAGGCATTACTACAGGTGTCGAGGTCATACTGAGCAGCAATGCATCGGTAGTGACTATTGCAGATAATGACATTTCGGCAACTGTGCAGCTTGATGTCAATACTGGCCCGGCTATAGAAAACAGTACAACGGCTGCATTTGAAATAAGTTTAGATAGTGGACTTATTGCTGCTAATACTATCACGGTAGGTATTAGTATTGCTGGTAGTGCAAGTTTTAATCTAGACTATTTGGCAATCAATTCCAGTTTGGTTATTAATCAAAACAATCATTCGAGCTTGGTCATTATCTCACCACTACAGGATATGGTTAGCGAAGGTAATGAATCTGTAGTAATTCGGATTAATACAGCCGAGTCAAGTAGTAATGCCAATCTGGAACTGTTGATTGATAGTTCACCAGAAGTCATTATTATCGAAGATGATGATACGAACCTGAATGTTGAAGTCTTTACTGTCGATGCAACGATCAGTGAAGATGCCAGTAACGCGGCGAGCTTTGATATCGTATTGTCTAACCCTGTCAGTGTGGCAGTAACCGTCGACTATACATTGGCTGGCAGTGCGGTGATTGGCGTGGATTACAATACTAATCCTGTCTCGCAGGTTATTATTGCGCCTGGTAGCACGTCAATCAGTATTGGCATTAGCCTGATTGACGATCTGGTGGTGGGCGAAGGTGAGGAAAATATTATTTTGGGTCTATTGGCGATATCGGGTCAGCCTGATTCGGTGACAGCAAGTGTTGGAGGGGAAAGCGCAACCCAGATAGTGATTATTGATGATGATACGGATTTGATACTGTCAGCAACGACTCAAAATGCGACAGGATCTGAAAGCAGTGGCGTTATCAGGTATCAGCTATTTTTGGAGGGAACGATCATGGGTACGCCATCGCTAATTGTAGCTTATACCTTTGGTGGCGCAGCAACATTTGGTTCAGACTACAGCAATATACCGTTAACCACTGCTATTTTGTCTGGTCAATCCATGACCATTGTCACCGTTCCCATTTTACAAGATAATATCGGTGAAGGTAACGAATCCGTGATATTAACCGTTTTAGATGCTTCAGCCATGCAAGGAGGGGCAACACTGGCGGTAGCGATAAACTTGAACGATGCGCCTGCAACTATCGTTGATGATGATTTAAATCTGAGTGCATCCATTGCAGCACAAACAGCGAGTGTGAGTGAAGCGAGCGAAAGCGCTATCTGGGTCATTACATTAGGGCCTAATACGGACACCGTCATTGCGACAGATGTAGTTATCACTTACGCCATAACAGGCACAATAGCAACTGGAGATATTACTCAAAATAATAGGGTCACCCTTACTGCTGGCTCTAATAGCGTTGCCCTTGAACTGCAAACGATTGATGACACTATTATTGAGTTTCCAGAAAGCGCTGTTATTGTTCTCAGTGATGCTGCAGGAGAACCTGATGGTGTTGTATTAAACGTGAATGCCAGTTCAGCCTCTGTGGTTATTACTGATAACGACAGTATTACGTTATCTGTTTCAGTCATCGATGCAACGGCTGAGGAAGAATTAACCACTACAGGTGAATTTTTAATTAACTTCGATGGGCTAACAACATTTAGCACCGATGTCATTGTCCAATACAGTTTTGAAGGCAGTGCTGAATTTTTATCAGATTATACGACAGGAGGGCTGACACGCTTAATTAGCGCTGGAGGTAACCAAACCATCGTGTCTGTCTTGCCAATCGATGATATTGTCACCTTAGAGCCAGATGAAACAATCGCTCTGATTTTTGTATCGCTGCAGGGTCAGCCCGCTAATACAGAGGTAGCTTTCAATAATTCAATAGCGACAGTGACAATAATTGATAATGACAGCGACCTGGAATTTAATGTTACAACAAGTCAGAATAGCATCGCCGAGGCAGGGACGACAGTTTCCTTCGAGATCAGCATCGGACTAGGGTTAACGGTTCCATCGGGTAGCGATGCTGTTGTTCTCTACTCAGTTTTAGGCACGGCTACAACAGCTGATTATTTGTCAATAAGCAACAGCGTTACCATTCCAGGTGATGGTAACACCACTGCATTTAGTATTACATCCATACAAGATACGATTGCCGAAGGCAACGAAAGTATTGTGATTCAATTGGTAACTGTATTGGGCTTGCCTACCAATGCTGAAGTTGCGTTAAGCAATAGCAGGGCTCAGACGGTTATCATTGATGACGATACGAATTTAAGTTTCAATGTATTAAGAAGTGCAGCTAATAGCAGTGAATCTGGCGCTAGTGAAAACTTTAGCATTACAGTGTCTGATGCACTTGATAGTTTGAGTTTAAGAACTTTTGCTCAAACTGTAACCATTGGGTACAGTTTAGGTGGTTCTGCACAAAATGCTACCGACTTTAATGCAGCTATATCACCTGTCTTATTACCTGCAGGGCAAAGCAGTGTGGACGTACTCATCAGTCTGATAGATGACTTGTTGGCAGAAGGTGATGAAAGTGTTCTCTTCATCTTAAATGGCAATGTGACAAATGTTCCATCTGGTGTCAGTGTCAACACTGATAACACTAACTTTATTATTATTGAAGATAATGATACCAATCTGGAATTGAATGTGCTGGTAAGTGACAGCACTGCGTTAGAAGGCTCTGATCAAGGTGAATTTGAAATAGGCTTTAGCGGCGCTTTGATTGTTTCTCAAGATGTTACCGTCAATTATTTGTTAGCGGGAAGTGCTTTAAATGCTACAGACTATATAGCTCTTCCAACCACACAGATTATCCCCCAGGGAGTTAACAGTATTACGATAAGCGTTTCACCTGTTGATGATTTGATTGGCGAAGCTACAGAATCTGTTAGCCTGGCTTTACAATTGCCGGTCAATAACTTGCCAGCAGGGGTGAATGCTTCAATCAATGCTGCTGCTGCCAGTGCTGAGATATTACTGCTAGATGATGATGCGCCTGTTAATTTAAGCGTTATTGCCTCAGCAGTCACCGCAATGGAGGCAGGTATTGTCAATGCCGGGTTCACGTTTGCACTGGACGCTAATGAAGTCTTGGCTAATACTGTCACTATCATTTATAGCATTGGAGGAACAGCACAGGCTACAGATTACGAAGGCATTGGCACCAGTATTGAACTTGCTGCCAATAGCAACAATGTGATTTTGCCATTAGTACCAGTGGATGACAATGTAGCTGCTGAAGGTCTGGAATCGGTGTCTATTGCCTTGATAGCAACAAGTCCGGTATTCACAGGTATCACGGTTACCCTGGATTCAAACCCGGCTGTGGTTAATATTATTGATGACGATAGTGATATCAGTATATCGGTTGTGTCTCAAACAGCTTTAGCCAATGAGCTGGGAGGTCTTGCGGGAGCATTCAGAATCTTTATTGATGATGATTTGGTTTTGATGAATCAAGGTTTGGCAATAGCTTATAGCCTTGCGGGAACTGCTTCTACATTGGCAGGTGAAGATTATGCCACGCTTACCAATAGTGTCATTATTCCACCTGGCGTTAATTTTGCTATTGTTAGCATCACGCCAATTGCTGATAATCTTGGCGAAGGTTTGGAGACTGTTGAACTTACATTGATGACGCCAACAGGTCTGAGCTTTATCAGTGTGAGTGTTAGCACTCAATCGTCCGCCATTGTTGAAATTGCTGATGCTGACACGGACATTGATTTATTTATAGAAAGCTTCAAAAATCCTGCAGCTGAGCAAAATAGTGAAGACGGCATTGTTCAGTTCAGATTGTCGCTACCACTTTCAAGCGACTTAACCATTGATTATAACTTGCTCACAAGTGATTCGGATGCCAGTGATTATCAGAGGTTGGCAACGTCAGCGGTTATCACAGCACTTAGCACAACGTTTCACGTAGTGGTTGACCCCATAGACGATAGTGTTGCAGAAGGTTCTGAAGCCGTGATATTTATGATTGCAGACTCAGTAGGTGAACCTGATGGGGTGACAGTGACTAATAGCACATCAATAGTTACTATTGAAATATTGGATAATGATACTGAAGTTGAAGCCAGGGTCATTGCTACTGATAGAACGGCATCAGAGTCTTCTGTTTCGGGCTTTGGCGTTGGGGTGTTTACCCTGTCAATTGAGCCCATAGATCAGGATGTAACCGCGCAATTTATTTTAAATGGAGAGGCTGGCAATGGTGTGGATTATGACACGATTGATAGTCTTGAGGTTATCCCTGCGGGTACAACCATGCTGAGCATTACGATATCACCTTTTGCCGATGATATTGGTGAAGGTGATGAAACGGTTGAATTACAGTTATTTACTATTACCGGGCTTCCAGATGGGATAACCGTTAACAATGATCCCGATAGCGCTATTGTTACAATTATTGATGATCCCGATGATACGATGCTGGATGTGACTTTGCGCGTACCTGACACCATTGCAATTGAAGACACCAGCAATACAGGCCTTATAGAGGTAGTGACGAATATTGCATTTGATACCAATTTAGGCCTAACGCTGGATTTTACAGGTGTGGCAGTTAATGGCGTTGATTATGCCTCTCGACCAACCAACATAACCTTACCCGCTGGTAGTACATTGGTATCTATCCCAATTATCCCGTTGTCAGATAATGTCGCAGAAGGTGATGAAACACTCGCATTAGCTGTTATTTCAGTAACAAATGCTGAAAGCGCTTCAAGTATTACATTGCCATCTAACCCTGCGGAGGTTCTTATTCAGGACGAAGATATCAGTGTGGTAGTGAGCATTGAATCCAGTGGCAATACCAGTGACATGAATGCCAGTGAATTTGATGGCAGTTTAGGTACCGTAGGTGCTGGGGCAATTCAATATCGTTCAGACAAAGAATTTGCCGTTCCTGTCGAATTTGAATACACGCTTATTGGCAGTGCGCTCAATGGTATTGATTATCAATTACTGAGTGGTACGGATACTTTGCCCATTGGTGAACAGATCAGAGCGATAACTTTTATACCTATTCCTGATAATATTATTGAAGGTAACGAGACTATCAGCTTGATTGGTATCACGCTGCGCAACTTACCTGTTGGTGTCAGTGCAACTACCTCCAATCGGTCACCTCAGGTGATTCTCAATGATGAAGATACAGGAATTATTGCCTCCATTAGTGATATTTCGCCAGTAAGTGCGGAAAACGCACCCTTAGGTACACCAGCCACATTTGCTGTTTCTATCTTTAATAATCGATCCGGTTTGGTGGAAGTGGTATCGACAACGGATCTTATCGTTAACTACACAATTGTCGGTGCAAGTGCAAGCATAGAGGATTTAGAAGCGTTAAATAATCCCTTTATTTTGCCGGCATTAAACCACTCAACTACTTTTGTTGTCACGCCATTTGATGATGAGCTTATTGAAGGAACAGAGTCTTTAAGCCTTTTACTGACGCAAATTAGTGGTCAACCGGGTAATGGATTGGTGACACCCAATCCTATTGCGGCATCTGCCAATTTATTCATAACCGATAATGATACGAGTGTGGTCTTATCTGTTGCGACTTTATCCGGGTTTAATTCAAGTAACGAGGATAGTAACACTGCCCTGGGTTACCGAATATTTGTGGAAACGAATGTGCTGATGAACCCAATGGAAATTGGTTTTAATTATTCGGGCACTGCCAGTTCCAGCGACTACCTGTCATTGTCACAAACTGCTTTAATTCCAGCAAATAGCAGCTTTGTTGATGTGTTTATTACACCCCTGTCCGATACCATCATAGAGGGGATTGAATCCGTAGTGCTGAATCTGGTAACGCCGGCAACCACCAGCAATGGTGTGATGTATAGTCTCAACATAGCTCGTTCCAGCGCTGTTATTGTTGACGATGATACAGTCTTTGAAAATGTTGTCAGCACATTGATTCCTTCAACAACAGAAGGTTCAGACGATGCCGCCAGTTTCCTTTTTGAACTGGTTCCGGCAGGGCATACATTAAACCGTGACTTGACGCTAAGTTATAATTTAAGTGGAACAGCCGTTCAGGGGCTGGACTACCCGGTATTGGCTTCGACCATATTACTTCCAGCCAACACCACATCGACAGTGCTGTCAATTAGAGCTATCGATGATAATATCATTGATGAAAGTGTAGAGGATGTAACTCTATTGTTTACCGCATTTAATGGGGATATTCCCTCGGGGATTACCGGCAGCATTGACTCTGGCCGCAACACTGCAACCCTTGTCATTACCGATAATGATTTTGCGCTAACCATCGTTTCACAGAATTTTGATGCTAGTGCCTCAGAACCAGGTAGTGGCATATTGGTTGACTCTGGTCAATTTGAGATTGTCCTGAACCAACCAGTAGCCAGGGATGTGACGGTAAATTACAGTTTTGAAGGTACGGCGAGCAGTGTAAATGATTATGAGTTTTCTGGCGTTACTCGTTTGATTCCAGAAGGTTCCACTACAGTTTTAGTTACCATCACACCATTAAGCGATGACCTTTCAGAGGGTTTTGAAACGCTCATGCTCAACGTGTCCACTATTCAAGGCTTTGTCAATACTGTTGCGCTTAGCGTTGCGCCAGGCAACGAATCCGTAACCATAGCTGATGATCCCAACGACCTAATGATTGATGTGTTTTTTGCACAAAATACTGGTACGGCGATTGAAGACTCACAAACTGCAACCATATTGGTAGCATTAAATGTGCCTCAAGACATGGATGTCATAGCCGTTTATACAGTATCAGGCACAGCAGTATCAGCCATTGATTACGTTGCTATCGGTTCCCAGGTAGTGATTCCATCTGGCTCTACTGCAGCTGTGATACATGTCGTTCCACTGAGTGACGAATTGATTGAGTTTACTGAAACAGTAAGTTTGGCACTGGTTTCGCTTATGGGGCAACCTGATAATGCCAATGTCACATTGAACAATGTTGCAGCTGTTATCGATATTCTGGATGCGGATAACTCACTGCAATTATTTGCTGAAACGGATGCACCGATTATTGAAGACAGCGGTACTGCAGGTGTGTTTAGCGTTAGACTATCACAGCCATTGAGCGTTGATATAATGCTGTCACTGGCTGTTGAAAGCAGTGCTACGGTTAATTTGGATTACCTACAGCTTCCTGCCAATGTCATAGTGTCTGCTGGCACCACATCAACATCGATTCCAGTTATTGTCGTAACCGATAGTTTAGTAGAAGGTAATGAAACGATTGAGGTGACATTAAGTACGATCACTGGAGTGCCTGATTCTTTAGGTATTGCCTTTAGTTCTCCAACGGCAACCATCATTATCGAGGATGCTAACAGCACGGTTAATGTAACCTTTGAGGCACTAGCCGATGATGTGCTCATAGGTGAAGGCAATAACGATATCAGTACCCTTGTACTTGATATCCTTGAGTCAGTCAGCTTTGAAGATGATGTTATTGTAGCGCTGACAATCAGCGGTACAGCAGATAATGCGCTCGATTATGTTGGTATTCCTCAAACTGTCTTGCTGGCATCTGGTGAAACAGAATTAAGTATTGTTATTTCACCTATTGATGATGTCGTTGCTTTTGAAGGAGCTGAAACAGTATTAATTCAATTGACAGGTTTCGAGGGTATTGCGCCTGGAATATCCATCAACATAACAGGTACGGATAGTCATCTGATTACGATTGTCGATAATGACACCAGTTTGATACTGCAATTAGAAACTATTGATGATGAGGCATCGGAAATAGCTACAAATAATGCTGCATATCAATTAGCATTTACTACCGGTAGTGTACTGTCAGTTGATTTGATAGCTGCATTTACTATCTCAGGCACTGCTGTCAATGGACTTGATTACACTGATATTGGCAGTAGCGTTTTAATAGTGGCGGGGGCGACTGAGAGCAATATTATCATTGAACCTATAGGTGATAATGTGATTGAAGGTGATGAGACGGTAGCGATTAGTATTGTTGAACTGATTTTGCCACTAAACACACCTGACTTTGTCAATGTTAATTTTACCAATGCGGATTCCATGGTTAGCATTGCAGATGAAGATCTCAATGTTAATGTCACATTAAATACGCGTTCTGCATCGGCCAATGAAGACGGTCCTGTGGCTGGAGCGTTTTTAATTGAAGTCGATAAGGGTCTGGTATTTAGCAACGATGTTTTTGTAGGCTTCAATCTTACTGGTGTTGCCACCAGTGCAGACTATGAATTTGTTGGAACCTCCATTTTATTACCGGCACTAAATACCAGCACTGTCTTATTTATAACACCTCAAGTGGATGCTGTCAGTGAACCCGTTGAAGATGTTATCGCCAACTTGACTGACGTTTTTAATGAACCGCCTGGTGTCAATACAACTGTTAGTGGTTCAGGTACTGTATTGATTCAAGATTTAGGATTAAGTATTTTGCTTGCAATTTCCGCACTTGTTCCCGATGCTACTGAAGGCGGTGCTGATGGTGTATTTAGAGTCAGTTTAAATGGCGCGGCACTATCAAACAATCTGCTGGTGCTACTGGATGTTCAGGGTACGGCCGATGCTGATACCGATGTCAATACCTTGCCTAGTACTATTACGATTAATAGCAATAATCTTTTTACTGATATTGTCGTAACTGCTATTGATGACGATTTGGCAGAGGGTAGTGAAAGTATCGCATTGACCATTACCAGTTTCATCGGTGTGGCAGAGGGTGTGACGGTGCTTATTTCTAATAACGATTCAGCGATTGTCACTGTGAATGATGATGCCGATGATTTGTCCAGACCTGTTAATGTGATTGCAGTAGATGCAAGCGCTTCTGAGTCGAATGAAGCCGGCAGCTTCCAGTTCTT
Organism: Pseudomonadales bacterium; assembly: GCA_965204215.1. Taxonomy (GTDB): domain Bacteria; phylum Pseudomonadota; class Gammaproteobacteria; order Pseudomonadales; family GM7GCV1; genus CBDBDZ01. Next base: position 1,409,486 of record CBDBDZ010000014.1, read on the forward strand.
TGTCAGCAATCCCATTGTGACCGATATTACCATTGATTACACCTTAAGTGGTGCTGCCACGTTCGGCGTGGATTATTTGAGTGTTGCAAGCAATATTGTTATTGCTGCAGGCTCTACCTCAAGCGTGCTGCAAATTAATCCATTATTTGATGGTATTGAAGAACTTGATGAAACGGTAAGTGTCGTTGTGCTAAGCGTTAGTGGCGCGCCATCAGATGTCAACCTGTCAGTGGGAGTGAACGCTCAAGCATCCTTGGTTATTGATGATAGGCACCCCAGTGTCAACACCAGTCAAGTTAGTGTCAATTTCGGTAGAGTTGCTGCCAATAATGTTGATGAAGATGTCGTGACAGTTACCTTGATGACAGAAGATAATTTACCGATAGGAGTCGGTGGTTCAAGTGTTGAGATTTTTGCAACAGGTGGTGCCATTGTCTCTGAAGTGATTGATTTAAATAATGGTTCATATCAGGCGGAAATTCGCAATACCGTACCTGAAGTTGTCACCTTAAGTGCTACTGTTGAAAATGCATTAATTGCTGAAAGGGCTACGATTGTATTTACGCCTACGGCATTGGGTCGAGGTATTATATTATGGCTGCAAGGTGATAACGGTGTGGTGGGTAATATCGAGCGTTGGAATGACTCTTCAGGTAACAATAATAATGCCACTGCGGTCAACAGCCCAACACTGGAGGATAATTTAAACTTTAATCCTTTTGTGAATTTTGCGGTTGACTCCAATGCGTACTTCACACTAGCTCCCGGGTTTAATAGTTTTAATGATGGACTTAGTGCTTATATCGCTATTAGACCCATGATTAATGGAGGTGTTGAAAACTTCGTAGAATTAGGCAATTCGATTAACAGTAATGATGTGATTGCCTTAGGTAGAAGCGCTAATCGATTAACTTATAATGATGTGAATGTGCCTGCTAATATTACCACGGATACTGCTCAATTAATCAGTGTTGTGCAAAGTGGTAACTCCGTTGTAGCGCAAAGAAATGCACTGCAATTAGGAGTGCCAGGCAGTACAGCATCGATATCGAATGTGCAACGTGATGCGAATTTTATTGGCGGCTCCAGCTCATTGCGATACCAGGGAGATATTGCGGAATTTATCCTCATTAATCAGGCGCAGAATGCTATTGTGAGCAGCAGAATACAAAGTTATTTAGCGATGAAGTACGGTATCACATTAGGCAATACAAATAATCCTGTAGACTATGTTAATAGCAGTAACGATGTGATCTGGCAAGCGGATAACCAGTACCAAAACAATATAGGTGCTATTGGGCTTGATACGCAATTAAACTTCACCCAATCGATTGGTCAAAACAGTAATTCTCAAGACTTAACGGTATCTACTGACAACGATTTTACTACCTTAAATACAATGAGAACTCATCTTTTGAGCGAACAATCTTTTCTGATTTGGGGAAATAATGGTCAGCGCATTGATTTAACCACAACTAACAATATCCCCTCCTTTGTTCAATCCATTGTTCCCAGAAACTGGAAAGTAGTGAATACCAATAATGTGGGCGCTGTTTCGATAAAAATTGACGGCTTACCATTACTGGCAGCAAGTCAACAGTATGTATTGTTAATTGATACTGACAACGATTTCTCTACAGGTTCAGTGGTTGTTGCCAATAGTGTCAATGGTGAATTTGAAAATATTATCTTTCCGGTCGATAGCTATATCACCGTAGGTATTCAATTAACTGGGTTGACGGTATCCTCATCAGTGCTCGATGATATCGCATCAGAGGCAGACAATGAACCTGCAACCTATCGTTTTATCATCAGCGCTTTGTTGGAAAATCCTTTAACCATTGGTTACAGTATCGTGGGCAATACAGAAAATGGTTCGGATTACGAGAGGCTCAGTTTGAGCGCAGTCATTCCTCCTAATGCCAATAGTGTCGATGTTATCGTTGTGCCAATAAATGATAGTTTAGGTGAAGGTGAGGAGAATTTACAGTTGGCAATTCAAACTGTTTCCGGAGTACCATTGGGTGTTAGCTTAACTTTTTTTGAGACGAATGATCAGATAATTATCATTGATGATGATATCGAGCTGGAATTGTTAGTCAATGCCATTGATCCCACAGGAAATGAAAGTGGAGACCCACTGTCATTCTCTATTGAATTTAGTGATCAAATAATGTTATCACAGCCTACGATTATTACTTATACGCTCGTTGGGACCGCGGTTAATGGTGTTGATTATGAGGCGTTAAGTGGCACTACTGTGATTCCTGCAAATGATTTTCAGTCTGTTATTAATATTATTGCAATTGCTGATAACTTTGGCGAGGGAACAGAAAGTGTCCAGCTGGAATTACAGGCGTTTACCTCCTCGTTGAGTCAAACAGGTGTGAGAATTACTATTTCACCTGATCAAGCGGTCAGTAGTGCTATTATCGCTGATAATACAGAAGTGATCGCTTCGATAGTGTCACTATCCAGACAAATTAATGAGTCTGGGGAAGGTAATACAACCAATTATGTGATTCAGGTTAGTAATCCGGTTGTTAATTCAGACATTACCTTATTTTATTCACTTGGAGGTTCTGCATTAAATGGTATTGACTATGTTACACCCGACAACAGTTTGATCATACCTCGTGGCAACACTCAGGTTCAAACGGAAGTGGTTGCCCTTGGCGATGCCCTTGGTGAGGGTAATGAAGTGATAAATTCCGTCATAACGGATGTGACCGGAGAACCCGAAGGTTTGGAAGTTGTGGCATCTAACCAATTAAATTCCATTACTATTATTGATAACCGAGCGTTCGCGCTTCAGCTTGTCAGGGTTAGTGCTGTTGATGCATTAGCAGAAGAAACGAACAGCCAGCCTGGTGTATTCAGAGTTGGTATTGAGCTGCCTCTTGTCTTTGATTTGCCCGTTCAATACAGTATTTCAGGTTCTGCTAGTGAGGTTGATGACTATGCGGCTATTGCGACAACGCTAATCACAATCCTTGCAGGGACGACCTTTACCGATGTTTCTATCATACCTTTTGATGATGGTTTAAGTGAAGGTACAGAGACTGTGAGTATTGGTTTAACGGAGCATTTATTAGCCCAACCCGGTTTAAATATCAGCGTGGATCAAAGTTTGGCAACTATTGAATTAATTGATGCTAATAGTAAGCCTTCATTAGAAATTATTGCCATAGACAGTAACGCTACCGAGACTGCTGATAATTCTGACATAGGCACCTTTCAATTGGTATTAAGCAGTCGACAAATAGTCGATACCAATGTTATCTTTGAGGTAACAGGCAGTGCAGAGGACACTGTGGATTATGCGAGTCTTCCATCACAAATTGCCATTCCATCAGGTACAACGAATGTCAGTATCCATGTCACACCTGTTGATGACTCATTGGTAGAAGGCATTGAAACCGTTGTGCTCAGTATCATTACAGCGATTATGGGCGTTGAAGGTGTGGTGATTAATAACGCTGACAATCAGCAAGCTGAAGTGAGCATTATTGATGATGTGTCAGATTTAACACCACAACTGAATCTGGCAGTATCGGATGCCACCATCATGGAAGCTGCGCCAGGCAATGACCAAAGTGCCTTTGTACTATCGGTTAGCCGTGTCTTTGTATCGGATTTAATCATCAATTTCAGCTTGACTGGTACTGCTACCAATGGTGTAGACTATCAACCGCTTGCAACCAGTGCGACCTTGCCTGCCGGACAGCTGTCTATTAATTTCCCTGTACTCTTGATTGACGATGAGCTTGAAGAATTACCTGAGACCATCAGATTTATTCTCAATAATGTTGAGAATGAGCCAGATAGTGTCAATATTGTTATACCTCAAAATCATATTGATATCTTGGTTTTAGAAGACCCCAACGATTTGGCACCACCGGAACCACCAGAAATATTCCCATCCAATGGTGTGATGTTAACAGGCAGTGCTGAACCAGGTTCAACGGTTCGTATCTATTCCGATGAAGGACTGAATACATTAATATGCAGCGTATTAGTACCAACTGATACTCAGTTTACTTGTGAATTTGATACAACACTTGCTGAAGGTCAACAGTTGTTTGTAACAGCAACTGACCAGGTCTTTAATGTTTCCGAAGTATCGACCACGATTATTGATACAACAGCGCCTGATGCACCAATTGTTAACCCAACCAATGGTCAATTCGTTACAGGTAACGCCGAACCTGGCAGTACGATTAATATCGTCAATAGTGTCCAGCCTGATGTTATTTTGTGTACAACGCTGGCGAATGTCGATGGTATCTTTAGCTGTGATATCAATCCAGTTCAAGTTAATGCATCCGAATTAGTTGTGACTGCAACAGATGCAGCAAGCAATCAATCTGAGCCGACACAGGTTATTGTGGATGCCATTCCCCCTGATGCCCCGGCAGTTAATGCAACCCAGGGTGATGTTATTACAGGTACGGCTGAACCTCTCAGTACCATTACTGTGAGTTCGGTATCACCCACAGCTGTCATCTGCACAGTAGTCACTACAGCTGAAGGCAGCTACAGTTGTTCACTAGAGCCAACTCAAGGCGATGGTACATTATTAAATGTGACGGCAACCGATGCTGCTCAAAATGTTAGCGATATAACTTCTGTTGTGGTTGATAGTATGATTGATGCTCCTGTTGTAGCACCATCAGCGGGTCTGTTTGTTAACGGTGTCGCAGAAGCCGGGGCAAATGTTTTGGTGTCAGATGTGCAAGGTGAGATTCGCTGCGAAGTTGTGGCAGCTGAATCGGGCTTGTTTATTTGTGGGCCGATGGAACCACAGGCTGAACCGGGTGATGTATTGACAGTAACAGTCATTGATGCGGCTGGCAACTCTGCATCCATTAGCATTACCATATCAGGGGATGATGGAGACGGTGTCAGCAATGAAGAAGAAATGGCAGGCCCTAACCAGATAACCATCAATGGGGTGACTGGCTCAGATGCGAACAATGATGGGATTTTTGATGCACAACAAGCCAATGTGGCGACCATGCTTGATAATCCATCGACTGGTCTGGAAGAAGATAGAAGCTATCTATCGGTATCGATTCCTGAACAAAGTACAGAAACGAATAGCTGTATTCGCATTGAAACTGTTCCTGTCGAACAAGAAGAGGGTACTATTGACCAGAGTGATGACATCGGTGTCGATGCAACCTTTGATTATCCGTATGGGCTTGTCGATTATGAAGTCAATTGTCAAAATTCCAATGAAACTGTGCTTATCGACATATTCTTTTATGGGCATGGGCGTTTAGCGGATGCAGGTATATTGCTTGATGATTATGTGATTCGTAAATTTGGACGATTGAGTGAAGGTAACGATCGCGTTTACTACACACCAGAAGAAGAAGGCATTGAAGTTGTCAATGTGGAACTGATTGATGACTTACTTGATGTCGACAATAATCCTACCACGGTAGCAAAACTCACTATTGTACTAACGGATAATCAAATTGGCGATGATGATTTTGAACCTGGTATTATTCGCGACCCAATTGGCTTGGCGTTACCTGGTATCGGTAGCGCACTGGTCACCAAGTCGGTGAATAAATCCGAAGTTTCAATTGGCGGTATTGCTCAATACAGAGTGACGGTTACCAATAACTTGCCAGCACCGTTACCTAGAATTAGAGTAGCCGATAAATTGCCACCAGGCTTCAAGTTGATACCCGGCTCTGTTCAGTTAATCATGAGCAGTGGCAGCGAAGTTATTGAGATACCCATTGAGGATGATCCCTTAAGAATTTTGGGCGATGTTCCTGAGGAACAGGATTTACTACCCAATATTGCTATTGATGGCGAGTCCCTAGTGCCTTCATTTATTCTCGATTTTGATAATGTTGCATTACCTGCCGGTGCTGAGGCAACGGTCTTATACGCTACGTTAGTAGGCAGTGGTGCTCGCGAAGGTACCAAGGTGAACTTGGCAGCGGCGCTCAATGCTGGTAATCTGGTAATTAGCCAGGGTGCTACTGCGAAAATAGAGTTGGTTCCCGACCCTATTTTTGAGCAGAGCACGTTGATTGGTAAAGTCTTTAGAGATAAAAATGGCAATGGTTATCAAGACCAGGGCGAAGAAGGTATAGTGGGTGCACGCTTGGCAACATTATCTGGTGAATGGATTACTGTTGACGAATATGGTCGTTATAACTATGCGGGTATTAGGGTGGGTAATAATGCTCGCGGCATTAACTTTATCTTGAAACTCGATGCTAGCACATTGCCAGAAGGTGCAGAACTTACAACTGAGAACCCAGGTGTTGTCAGAGTTACCGAAGGCGGTTTATTCCAGTTGAATTTTGGTGTCGCATTGAAAGAAGACCTGCCAGAAAAACCCACGCCTTCAACCAGTATTCAAGCTAATGAACAGAGCAGCGTTGAACGGATTAAAATAACCAGAGAATTAGATGGCTTTATTGAACCTATTGAATTTGTTCAAGGCGATTCATCATTAGATGAAGCTCCCCTGAAATCATTACACAATGTGCTGTCAATGCTGAGTGACAAAGACAATGTACGCATCAAAGTTGTTGGACTGGTCGATGAATTAGAAAATAATTACAACTTAGCCTTAAATCGTGCGCAGTCAATAGGGCGTTGGTTAAATCAAAAACTATCTATTGGTTCAGATAATATTGATGCCGTTGCTAAATACAATGATGGCGATTACCGCTTGCCAGCAACAAGTAGCCAGTCTGCATCAGGGGGCTGGACACTGCAAGTAGGTGATTACACGGAGCAACGCAATGCGCAATTAATGTTAAAGGCTATCAAAGATAAGGGCTACCAGGCAACATTAGAAACCGTTCAGTTAGCCGATAAGCCTCTATACCGTGTCATTGTTGGGCTGTTTGATAGTATAGACGCCGTGACCGAAGCAAAATTTGATGTTGGGTTCAGCTTTGCAGTAGAGCCATTAATTAACAAATACAACCCTAAAGTAGCCAGCTATACTTTGAATGCCTCTAAGCAATGGGTGGAAATATCTGCGACATTTGATGAGTATGTCACAGCGGAACCTTATCAACAACAACTGGATGAAAGAGATGTCAGTATTGCGTTAAATGCCAGAGTATTGTTTAACAATGATGCAATACCTTTATTAACCAATAAGGGCCTCAACTTGCTGGATAAAGTAGCTGAAAATATCGCGAAATCTAACTACTCAGGTTACGAATTAAAAATCATGGAAGCTGAAGATGAGCGTATGTCCTTAATGGAAGAAGTGATTAAAGCATACCTGGAAAACCACCGATTATTTCGTAATCGAAGAGAGCTGCTGGAACGCATTCAATTTAACCCATAAATTAGTAGTTTAAATGTAAGCGCTCAATTAAGCGCACCCTTTAAATTTTTTTCAATGGTCTAGATACTGCATCTCCGTTTAATTATTTGGAGATTACTTATGAAGCGCAACCCAGAAGACTGGTTTGCTCTTTTTGAAGCCCAAGTCTTGAGTGGACAAAGCATAAAGTCCTGGTGCCTCTCTCAAAGTATTTGTAGCAAGCACTGAACGGCATCGTTTCAACCCAGATTATGCATTAGACTTCGTAATGAACACAAAAATGGCAATGAAAACAGGTGCTCGCGCAAGAACAATAAACGCAGGCATAGCCACCCTATGGTGAGTATTATTTTTCGAGCAAGCGCCTGCATTAGCCGTATTTTTGAAGTCATTATTGTGTGTAATAGATTTCTAATGCATAATTTGGGTTCAAGTGGTCTAAGCGCTTGGAATCAGAAGTATTGGAGTGGTTACTGCGAGGTTTGGATGTGACCAGGATGCAAGGTCATAAAGCCTCGGAGAATCGACACCTTAAAGCGCAACAGGCAACGCATTTAAAACTGATTCATAACAAGGGTAAAAGGCTACAAGATAAAGACACTGAATTGCAACGCAAGGAATCTACAGTGAACACCCAAAGACAACGTATTCAACAATTGTTAGAGCAACTGGCGCAAGCGCGCTAACAGCGTTTTGGGCGTTCTTCGGAGCAGTTGAATCCTCACCAGTTATCCTTATTCGATGAGGCGGAACACGCCTGTGATGACGATGCTTTCAAAGAGTATTTCTATGAGACCAATGTCAACCTTTAAACCTAGATTCCGTAGTTGAACCTGGAATTTACAGTTATTTTCAGGAAATAATGCAAGGCATGGCTTGCAGGTAATGGTTGTAGCCCTTACCAAAAGCCATAACGCAGCAGCGTGAACTGAAAAGGGCTGTAAAGCCAGGTAGCGGTTTGTAATTCACTTATGAAGTGAATCGAAGAATAAGCGTTTATCAATAACATTCAAACTCTTAGAAGTGAAATTAGCGTTCAACTGCGGAATCTAGGTTAAAGGGCAGCAACGAAGCTGTGAAGAGAGGGTAAGCTTAATAGAAGAGCATAAGTAAATAACCAAACTATTCGCGCCTTTTGCTATGATCATGGACTTGATGAACAATCTATGGGGTTTACTGACCGCTTACTAATTAGTATAAAAAGTATAGAAAACAACAGAATTCAACGCTTTTTTAACACAAAATGCTTGATTAACGCTATTGAGATCGATTATTTAAACCAAAATAGCTATAGAGGCCTCTCAAAGAAATAGAGGTTTTCCTATGTCACTATATCAATCTATGGTCTACTTATGCAAAGCTTTCGTTATATATGAATAAGCTGATATTTCCATTCACTTGGGTTGTGAAACTCTACCTTTTGTATAGGCTGGCAATAAGGTCTGTTATTGGTTGCTTTATTTTTTGTTTTCCATGCAGGTTCATTCGCAGAGTAACTCTGCTACAGCTGTTATTTTTCCCGATGCTGTCACTGAGATTGTACAGCCTACAGGTGGCACTCTAAATATTATTGGTAAATCAATTATGATTGAGATGCCGTGAAATTTTTAAATCCTGTCAGGTTAAAAGGAATAATTCTCTGTATGAACAAGCTGGTATTTCTATTCACCTGGGTTGCGAAACTCTGCCTTTTGTATCTTCTGGAAATGACTCAGGCTTATGCTCAGACGACTGAGGTGTTCCGTCAGGACTTTGGTGAGGGTACCACTGCCGTTGATGTGTCTGCATTTTCTGGCTTGGAGGCATTTATAGTGGAGTTTTCTCCCGAAGGAGAAGATGTTACAGATGAAGCAGGTAATGGTAGAGATAATGGAAGCTATTCGATACGCGATAGCCTCACTTTTTTTAGCTCAAGCGTGATTTTGGAGGATTTTACCCCTGGAGATGTGAATGGACGCATGGTATTTATCAATCCGGACACAGCCGCTACCGCCAATCAGATAATACTTGCCCAATCATTTGATGCTATGTGTGCTAACACTACATATACTGCCAGCTCCCAGGTTGTTTCTTTGTCTCCTAATCTTCCTGCTAATCTTATCTTCAATATCCGTCTTTTAAATCCCGGAGATGCCCTTAACAGCACAACAGGTAATTTAATTGCCACTGTAGGAGGGGAGGATATTCCCTACACGGCTAATAACAATGGAGGCAATGTAATTGAGCCTGATGAGTACATTACACAAGCAGTAACCTTTACGTCCCCTAATTCAGGTGATCCAACGTTTCCAGTGGTGTTACAAATTGTGCAAAACCAAAGTGCGATTGGCGGTGGTAATGATATCGGGCTGGATGAATTGATACTGACGGCAGCTCAGGCCGATATCTGCTTGGCGGCGACCAATACAGTTAGCGTCGAGAGTTCTCCAGCGGTTGCCAATAATGCCGATACGGTGCTTGTCACGGCTGCTGTTACCGGTTTGGCCAATCCCGCTGGTAATGGTGTCACTATTACATTTGACTTTGAACCAGCGACGTCATCGGCAGGCAGCAGTGCATCCTGTGTTACTGACAGTAGCGGTATGTGCAGTGTTATCGTGACTTCTTCGGTAGCGGGTACCTTCGGTGTAACGGCGTCGTTTGAGTCTACTGTGCTGGATACAGGTACGTTTAGTTTTGAGGATATCGCTTTTACGCTTGCGCAGACGACGGTTAATTTAACAGAGGATGAAGATGCTATTGATCGTTTCACCATAGATATTACCAATGTCAGTAGCGTATCGGGTGGGGCAGGTACGTTTTCGGTGGCAATTGCCTCAGGTTCTATTTTCGCAACGACGAATACAGAACCCGAAGTGTCTTTTGATAATGTTGAAGTTATAACTTCGAGAGACTTATCCACAGCGCAAACAGCCACATTATATTTTACTGTCAAGCCAGATACTTTCGGCACTGGTGTTTTGAGAGTCACCTTAACGCAAGGTGCGCTGCAAACACAACAAGATGTCACAGTCAATGTCACGCAGGCAGCCAATGCACCGGTTATTGTTGCGTCTTTCCCGTTTGCTGGCGTTGTCACCAATCCGAGAGTTTTTGGTGGTAACATTTACGGTGTTAATACCACAGCACAGGGTTGGTTTGCTCATAGAAATCAGGTGACTGCCATTGCCGGTGTCAATGGTGATATGGTGACCATTTATAGCGAGGAAGAGAATGATTTTATAGCGAATAATTATGCCTCTGGGTTTTTTATTGGCATCACTGAAGGTATTAATGGTGCCAGTAGAAACGATGCAGATGCAGAGTGGTATTGGCTGTCTGAAGGTAGCGAACTATTCGCTAAAGGTGATGATGTTAGAAGTCCATCTGATGTCGCACCCGGATTTTATTTCCCTGGTGGTGTTATTATTGATAGTAATGGCATTTTCCCTCTTTCTTTTAGCAATACTGATGGGACTTTTGCGGTGATTTTTTTTTCCCCTATTTTATGGGTAGATGTATTTGCGGATGACGGACGAGATGCAATTTATGAGTTTCAGGCGCCAGGTACTGCGTTAAGCAGTATTGTTGCTGGTACCAGCGTTAATGAAGACAGCGGGCAAATAACGGTTATTACCCTCTCAGGAGCTGACCTGGATGGCGATAGCTTAAGCTGGAGTGCAAGTAGCGACGATGGCAGTGTCAGTCTGGGCACCCCCACGCTTAGTGTGGCAGGGTTATCAGGTGATATTCCTGTGAATTTTACACCTGACTCCAATTTTTCAGGTACAGCCACCATTACTGTTACCTTGTCGGGTAATGCAGAGGCAACCTCAGTGACAGTGAGCGTAACAGTCAATGAGGTAAATGATGAGCCCTCTTTCACAGTGGGCAGTGCCATTACACGAAGTGCGGATACCAACCCTCAAACAGTAACGGCTTTTATTAGCGATGCAACGCCTGTGGAAGCAGGTCAGACTCTGGCATTCATTGTCAGCAACAATAATAACAGTCTTTTTTCGAGCCAACCGGCAATTGATGCCAATGGCACATTGAGCTTTACGTTTGCCAGCAATGCAGCAGGCAGCGCAACGGTTTCAGTAGTTTTGATGGATAATGGCGGTACGGCTAATGGTGGCGATGATTTATCAGATACGCAAAGCTTTGTGATTACTGCTGCGTCGCCGCCTGCTTTTACGCTTGCACAGACGACGGTTAATTTAACAGAGGATGACGATGCTATTGATCGTTTTAGCATAGCTATTACCAATGTCAGTAGCGGATTGGGCGAGACAGGTACGTTTTCGGTGGCAATTGCTTCGGGTTCTATTTTCGCAACGAATAACACAGAACCCGAAGTGTCTTTTGATAATGTTGAAGTTATCACTTCGAGAGACTTATCCACAGCGCAAACAGCCACATTATATTTTACTGTCAAGCCAGATACTTTCGGTAGCGGTGTTTTGACCATAACCTTAACGCAAGGTGCGCTGCAAACACAACAAGATGTCACAGTCAATGTCACGCAGGCAGCCAATGCACCGGTTATTGTTGCGTCTTTCCCGTTTGCTGGCGTTGTCACCAACCCGAGAGTTTTTGGTGGTAACATTTACGGTGTTAATACCACAGCACAGGGTTGGTTTGCTCATAGAAATCAGGTGACTGCCATTGCCGGTGTCAATGGTGATATGGTGACCATTTATAGCGAGGAAGAAAATGATTTTGTAGCGAATAATTATGCCCCTACATTTTTTATTGGTGCCACTGAAGGTATTAATGGTGCAAGTAGAAACGATGCGGATGCACAGTGGTATTGGCTGTCTGAAGGTAGCGAACTATACGCTAGAGGGAATACTATCTTTAGTGCATCTGATGTGGCACCTGGGTTTTATTTTCCCGGTGGTAGTTTCGATGAAAGTGATAGCACTGTTTCTGCTCCTGATCGAGATGATGGACCTTTTGTGGGGATTTATTTTAATGCTTCTAATTGGGGAGATGTGGCTTCGATTAGTAATCATGGTGCAATCTATGAGTTCCAGGGTGCAGGTACTGCGTTAAGTAGTATTGTTGCCAGTAGCAGCGTTAATGAAGACAGCGGGCAAATAACGGTTATTACCCTCTCAGGAGCTGACCTGGATGGCGATAGCTTAAGCTGGAGTGCAAGTAGCGACGATGGCAGTGTTAGTCTGGGCACCCCCACGCTTAGTGTGGCAGGGTTATCAGGCGATATTCCTGTGAATTTTACACCTGACTCCAATTTTTCAGGTACAGCCACCATTACTGTTACCTTGTCGGCTAATGCAGAGGCAACCTCAGTGATAGTGAGCGTAACAGTCAATGAGGTAAATGATGAGCCCTCTTTCACAGTGGGCAGTGCCATTACACGAAGTGCGGATACCAACCCTCAAACAGTAACGGCTTTTATTAGCGATGCAACGCCTGTGGAAGCAGGTCAGACTCTGGCATTCATTGTCAGCAACAATAATAACAGTCTTTTTTCGAGCCAACCGGCAATTGATGCCAATGGCACATTGAGCTTTACGTTTGCCAGCAATGCAGCAGGCAGCGCAACGGTTTCAGTAGTTTTGATGGATAATGGCGGTACGGCTAATGGTGGCGATGATTTATCAGATACGCAAAGCTTTGTGATTACTGCTGCGTCGCCGCCTGCTTTTACGCTTGCACAGACGACGGTTAATTTAACAGAGGATGAAGATGCTATTGATCGTTTTAGCATAGCTATTACCAATGTCAGTAGCGGATTGGGCGAGACAGGTACGTTTTCGGTGGCAATTGCCTCAGGTTCTATTTTCGCAACGACGAATACAGAACCCGAAGTGTCTTTTGATAATGTTGAAGTTATCACTTCGAGAGACTTATTTACAGCGCAAACAGCCACATTATATTTTACTGTCAAGCCAGATACTTTCGGCACTGGTGTTTTGAGAGTCACCTTAACGCAAGGTGCGCAGCAAATACAACAAGATGTCACAGTCAATGTCACGCAGGCAGCCAATGCACCGGTTATTGTTGCGTCTTTCCCGTTTGCTGGCGTTGTCACCAACCCGAGAGTTTTTGGTGGTAACATTTACGGTGTTAATACCACAGCACAGGGTTGGTTTGCTCATAGAAATCAGGTGACTGCCATTGCCGGTGTCAATGGTGATATGGTGACCATTTATAGCGAGGAAGAAAATGATTTTGTAGCGAATAATTATGCCCCTACATTTTTTATTGGTGCCACTGAAGGTATTAATGGTGCAAGCAGAAACGATGCGGATGCACAGTGGTATTGGCTGTCTGAAGGTAGCGAACTATACGCTAGAGGGAATACTATCTTTAGTGCATCTGATGTGGCACCCGGGTTTTATTTTCCCGGTGGTAGTTTCGATGAAAGTGATAGCACTGTTTCTGCTCCTGATCGAGATGATGGACCTTTTGTGGGGATTTATTTTAATGCTTCTAATTGGGGAGATGTGGCTTCGATTAGTAATCATGGTGCAATCTATGAGTTCCAGGGTGCAGGTACTGCGTTAAGTAGTATTGTTGCCAGTAGCAGCGTTAATGAAGACAGCGGGCAAATAACGGTTATTACCCTCTCAGGAGCTGACCTGGATGGCGATAGCTTAAGCTGGAGTGCAAGTAGCGACGATGGCAGTGTTAGTCTGGGCACCCCCACGCTTAGTGTGGCAGGGTTATCAGGCGATATTCCTGTGAATTTTACACCTGACTCCAATTTTTCAGGTACAGCCACCATTACTGTTACCTTGTCGGCTAATGCAGAGGCAACCTCAGTGATAGTGAGCGTAACAGTCAATGAGGTAAATGATGAGCCCTCTTTCACAGTGGGCAGTGCCATTACACGAAGTGCGGATACCAACCCTCAAACAGTAACGGCTTTTATTAGCGATGCAACGCCTGTGGAAGCAGGTCAGACTCTGGCATTCATTGTCAGCAACAATAATAACAGTCTTTTTTCGAGCCAACCGGCAATTGATGCCAATGGCACATTGAGCTTTACGTTTGCCAGCAATGCAGCAGGCAGCGCAACGGTTTCAGTAGTTTTGATGGATAATGGCGGTACGGCTAATGGTGGCGATGATTTATCAGATACGCAAAGCTTTGTGATTACTGCTGCGTCGCCGCCTGCTTTTACGCTTGCACAGACGACGGTTAATTTAACAGAGGATGAAGATGCTATTGATCGTTTTAGCATAGCTATTACCAATGTCAGTAGCGGATTGGGCGAGACAGGTACGTTTTCGGTGGCAATTGCCTCAGGTTCTATTTTCGCAACGACGAATACAGAACCCGAAGTGTCTTTTGATAATGTTGAAGTTATCACTTCGAGAGACTTATTTACAGCGCAAACAGCCACATTATATTTTACTGTCAAGCCAGATACTTTCGGCACTGGTGTTTTGAGAGTCACCTTAACGCAAGGTGCGCAGCAAATACAACAAGATGTCACAGTCAATGTCACGCAGGCAGCCAATGCACCGGTTATTGTTGCGTCTTTCCCGTTTGCTGGCGTTGTCACCAACCCGAGAGTTTTTGGTGGTAACATTTACGGTGTTAATACCACAGCACAGGGTTGGTTTGCTCATAGAAATCAGGTGACTGCCATTGCCGGTGTCAATGGTGATATGGTGACCATTTATAGCGAGGAAGAAAATGATTTTGTAGCGAATAATTATGCCCCTACATTTTTTATTGGTGCCACTGAAGGTATTAATGGTGCAAGCAGAAACGATGCGGATGCACAGTGGTATTGGCTGTCTGAAGGTAGCGAACTATACGCTAGAGGGAATACTATCTTTAGTGCATCTGATGTGGCACCCGGGTTTTATTTTCCCGGTGGTAGTTTCGATGAAAGTGATAGCACTGTTTCTGCTCCTGATCGAGATGATGGACCTTTTGTGGGGATTTATTTTAATGCTTCTAATTGGGGAGATGTGGCTTCGATTAGTAATCATGGTGCAATCTATGAGTTCCAGGGTGCAGGTACTGCGTTAAGTAGTATTGTTGCCAGTAGCAGCGTTAATGAAGACAGCGGGCAAATAACGGTTATTACCCTCTCAGGAGCTGACCTGGATGGCGATAGCTTAAGCTGGAGTGCAAGTAGCGACGATGGCAGTGTTAGTCTGGGCACCCCCACGCTTAGTGTGGCAGGGTTATCAGGCGATATTCCTGTGAATTTTACACCTGACTCCAATTTTTCAGGTACAGCCACCATTACTGTTACCTTGTCGGCTAATGCAGAGGCAACCTCAGTGACAGTGAGCGTAACAGTCAATGAGGTAAATGATGAGCCCTCTTTCACAGTGGGCAGTGCCATTACACGAAGTGCGGATACCAACCCTCAAACAGTAACGGCTTTTATTAGCGATGCAACGCCTGTGGAAGCAGGTCAGACTCTGGCATTCATTGTCAGCAACAATAATAACAGTCTTTTTTCGAGCCAACCGGCAATTGATGCCAATGGCACATTGAGCTTTACGTTTGCCAGCAATGCAGCAGGCAGCGCAACGGTTTCAGTAGTTTTGATGGATAATGGCGGTACGGCTAATGGTGGCGATGATTTATCAGATACGCAAAGCTTTGTGATTACTGCTGCGTCGCCGCCTGCTTTTACGCTTGCACAGACGACGGTTAATTTAACAGAGGATGAAGATGCTATTGATCGTTTTAGCATAGCTATTACCAATGTCAGTAGCGGATTGGGCGAGACAGGTACGTTTTCGGTGGCAATTGCCTCAGGTTCTATTTTCGCAACGACGAATACAGAACCCGAAGTGTCTTTTGATAATGTTGAAGTTATCACTTCGAGAGACTTATTTACAGCGCAAACAGCCACATTATATTTTACTGTCAAGCCAGATACTTTCGGCACTGGTGTTTTGAGAGTCACCTTAACGCAAGGTGCGCAGCAAATACAACAAGATGTCACAGTCAATGTCACGCAGGCAGCCAATGCACCGGTTATTGTTGCGTCTTTCCCGTTTGCTGGCGTTGTCACCAACCCGAGAGTTTTTGGTGGTAACATTTACGGTGTTAATACCACAGCACAGGGTTGGTTTGCTCATAGAAATCAGGTGACTGCCATTGCCGGTGTCAATGGTGATATGGTGACCATTTATAGCGAGGAAGAAAATGATTTTGTAGCGAATAATTATGCCCCTACATTTTTTATTGGTGCCACTGAAGGTATTAATGGTGCAAGCAGAAACGATGCGGATGCACAGTGGTATTGGCTGTCTGAAGGTAGCGAACTATACGCTAGAGGGAATACTATCTTTAGTGCATCTGATGTGGCACCCGGGTTTTATTTTCCCGGTGGTAGTTTCGATGAAAGTGATAGCACTGTTTCTGCTCCTGATCGAGATGATGGACCTTTTGTGGGGATTTATTTTAATGCTTCTAATTGGGGAGATGTGGCTTCGATTAGTAATCATGGTGCAATCTATGAGTTCCAGGGTGCAGGTACTGCGTTAAGTAGTATTGTTGCCAGTAGCAGCGTTAATGAAGACAGCGGGCAAATAACGGTTATTACCCTCTCAGGAGCTGACCTGGATGGCGATAGCTTAAGCTGGAGTGCAAGTAGCGACGATGGCAGTGTTAGTCTGGGCACCCCCACGCTTAGTGTGGCAGGGTTATCAGGCGATATTCCTGTGAATTTTACACCTGACTCCAATTTTTCAGGTACAGCCACCATTACTGTTACCTTGTCGGCTAATGCAGAGGCAACCTCAGTGACAGTGAGCGTAACAGTCAATGAGGTAAATGATGAGCCCTCTTTCACAGTGGGCAGTGCCATTACACGAAGTGCGGATACCAACCCTCAAACAGTAACGGCTTTTATTAGCGATGCAACGCCTGTGGAAGCAGGTCAGACTCTGGCATTCATTGTCAGCAACAATAATAACAGTCTTTTTTCGAGCCAACCGGCAATTGATGCCAATGGCACATTGAGCTTTACGTTTGCCAGCAATGCAGCAGGCAGCGCAACGGTTTCAGTAGTTTTGATGGATAATGGCGGTACGGCTAATGGTGGCGATGATTTATCAGATACGCAAAGCTTTGTGATTACTGCTGCGTCGCCGCCTGCTTTTACGCTTGCACAGACGATGGTTAATTTAACAGAGGATGAAGATGCTATTGATCGTTTTAGCATAGCTATTACCAATGTCAGTAGCGGATTGGGCGAGACAGGTACGTTTTCGGTGGCAATTGCCTCAGGTTCTATTTTCGCAACGACGCATACAGAACCCGAAGTGTCTTTTGATAATGTTGAAGTTATCACTTCGAGAGACTTATCCACAGCGCAAACAGCCACATTATATTTTACTGTCAAGCCAGATACTTTCGGTAGCGGTGTTTTGACCATAACCTTAACGCAAGGTGCGCTGCAAACACAACAAGATGTCACAGTCAATGTCACGCAGGCAGCCAATGCACCGGTTATTGTTGCGTCTTTCCCGTTTGCTGGCGTTGTCACCAACCCGAGAGTTTTTGGTGGTAACATTTACGGTGTTAATACCACAGCACAGGGTTGGTTTGCTCATAGAAATCAGGTGACTGCCATTGCCGGTGTCAATGGTGATATGGTGACCATTTATAGCGAGGAAGAAAATGATTTTGTAGCGAATAATTATGCCCCTACATTTTTTATTGGTGCCACTGAAGGTATTAATGGTGCAAGTAGAAACGATGCGGATGCACAGTGGTATTGGCTGTCTGAAGGTAGCGAACTATACGCTAGAGGGAATACTATCTTTAGTGCATCTGATGTGGCACCTGGGTTTTATTTTCCCGGTGGTAGTTTCGATGAAAGTGATAGCACTGTTTCTGCTCCTGATCGAGATGATGGACCTTTTGTGGGGATTTATTTTAATGCTTCTAATTGGGGAGATGTGGCTTCGATTAGTAATCATGGTGCAATCTATGAGTTCCAGGGTGCAGGTACTGCGTTAAGTAGTATTGTTGCCAGTAGCAGCGTTAATGAAGACAGCGGGCAAATAACGGTTATTACCCTCTCAGGAGCTGACCTGGATGGCGATAGCTTAAGCTGGAGTGCAAGTAGCGACGATGGCAGTGTTAGTCTGGGCACCCCCACGCTTAGTGTGGCAGGGTTATCAGGCGATATTCCTGTGAATTTTACACCTGACTCCAATTTTTCAGGTACAGCCACCATTACTGTTACCTTGTCGGCTAATGCAGAGGCAACCTCAGTGATAGTGAGCGTAACAGTCAATGAGGTAAATGATGAGCCCTCTTTCACAGTGGGCAGTG